>NZ_CP087840.1:62500-2285000 GCF_025985205.1 Moraxella bovis | reverse complement strand
CTTGTACACACCGCCCGTCACACCATGGGAGTTGATCTCACCAGAAGTGGTTAGCCTAACGCAAGAGGGCGATCACCACGGTGGGGTCGATGACTGGGGTGAAGTCGTAACAAGGTAGCCGTAGGGGAACCTGCGGCTGGATCACCTCCTTAACGAGATTATCTGATTGGCAAGAATTCACAACAAGTTGTTCTTAGTAGCGTAAGTTAAATTGGGTCTATAGCTCAGTTGGTTAGAGCACCGCCTTGATAAGGCGGGGGTCATAAGTTCAAGTCTTATTAGACCCACCATTTATGGGGTTATAGCTCAGTTGGTAGAGCGCCTGCCTTGCACGCAGGAGGTCAGGAGTTCGACTCTCCTTAACTCCACCACTTACAATAAATTAGAACTAAGCAATCAAATTAAACAGCATACAATTAGATTTCTTAATTCTACTTTATGTAGATAACTTACAATTAACTGATGAAGTTAATTACATTATTTAACAACGTAACTATGAGTCTGGGTTAATTATTTAATTCCAACAAATAATTAACCATCCCGACCACTACTCCACATCTTTTAGGTTTTATTTAAAATTTAAGTAAGATGAGTGGTCGGATAAAGTAAAGAAAACTGAATCAAGCGTAAACATAGGTAAATCGTTACACATTACCCTTATGACACCAAGACTGCTTGGGGTTGTATGGTCAAGTAATGAAGTGCACATGGTGGATGCCTTGGCAGTCAGAGGCGATGAAAGACGTGATAGCCTGCGATAAGCGTCGGTGAGGTGGCAATATCCTGTGACCCGGCGATTTCTGAATGGGGAAACCCAGCCAACATAAGTTGGCTATCCTAACCTTTGGTTAGGAGGCAAACCGGGAGAAGTGAAACATCTCAGTACCCCGAGGAAAAGACATCAATAGAGATTCCCCAAGTAGCGGCGAGCGAACGGGGAGGAGCCGATCAAACTTGTAGTAGCAAAATGGCGTGGGAAAGCCAACCATAGTAGGTGATAGTCCTGTATGCGAAACTGCAAATGCGACATATTAAGTAGGGCGAGACACGTGAAATCTTGTCTGAAGATGGGGGGACCATCCTCCAAGGCTAAATACTCCTGACTGACCGATAGTGAACCAGTACCGTGAGGGAAAGGCGAAAAGAACCCCTGTTAGGGGAGTGAAATAGAACCTGAAACCGTGTGCATACAAGCAGTCGGAGCCCGACCACTTAATCGCTTTGAGGATAACAATGAACTTTTATTATGTATATGTTCTACAAAACATCAATAATCAAAATGACTTTTATGTTGGGTTTACTTCCAACTTAAAGCAGAGAATTGAAGCACATAATACAGGTCAAACTACCGCAACTCGTGGTAGGACTTGGAAAATCGTTTATTGTGAAGCCTATATAAGTGAGAAAGTGGCAAGAAAGCGAGAACACGCCACAAAAAATAATGGCAAAGTGCGAACTTTCTTAATGAACCGCATTAAATCACAGTTTGAGTCATCATAAAATGACAAAGTATCGTAAATAAGCTAAGTCGGGCTTGCCCGATCACTTAATTACGATGCGAAGCAGAGTGATTAAGTGGTCGGGTGACGGCGTACCTTTTGTATAATGGGTCAGCGACTTATATTCTGTAGCAAGGTTAACCGTTTAGGGGAGCCGTAGGGAAACCGAGTCTTAATAGGGCGATTAAGTTGCAGGGTATAGACCCGAAACCGAGTGATCTATCCATGAGCAGGTTGAAAGTGCCGTAACAGGCACCGGAGGACCGAACCCACTGTCGTTGAAAAGCCAGGGGATGACTTGTGGATAGGGGTGAAAGGCTAATCAAACTCGGTGATAGCTGGTTCTCCCCGAAAGCTATTTAGGTAGCGCCTCGGACGAATACCATTGGGGGTAGAGCACTGTTTCGGCTAGGGGGTCATCCCGACTTACCAAACCGATGCAAACTCCGAATACCGATGAGTACTATCCGGGAGACAGACGGCGGGTGCTAACGTTCGTCGTCAAGAGGGAAACAACCCAGACCGCCAGCTAAGGCCCCAAATTCCTAGTTAAGTGGGAAACGATGTGGGAAGGCACAGACAGCTAGGAGGTTGGCTTAGAAGCAGCCACCCTTTAAAGAAAGCGTAATAGCTCACTAGTCGAGTCGGCCTGCGCGGAAGATGTAACGGGGCTCAAACTAGGAGCCGAAGCTGCGGATTTAATTGTTTCAATTAAGTGGTAGGGGAGCGTTGTGTAAGCCTGTGAAGGTGTGTTGTAAAGCATGCTGGAGGTATCACAAGAGCGAATGCTGACGTGAGTAACGACAAAACGGGTGAAAAGCCCGTTCGCCGGAAGACCAAGGGTTCCAGTCCAACGTTAATCGAGGCTGGGTGAGTCGACCCCTAAGGCGAGGCCGAAAGGCGTAGTCGATGGGAAATTGGTTAATATTCCAATACTTGTTTATGATGCGATGGAGGGACGGAGAAGGTTATGTCAGCCTGGCGTTGGTTGTCCAGGTGAAAGGATGTAGGTAGGTTTAGTAGGCAAATCCGCTAGACTATTACTGAGATCTGATAGCAAGCCAGTTTACTGGCAAAGTGGCAAATACCATGCTTCCAGGAAAAGCTTCTAAGCGATAGTCATAAACAAATCGTACCCGAAACCGACACAGGTGGTCAGGTAGAGAATATCAAGGCGCTTGAGAGAACTCTGCTGAAGGAACTAGGCAAAATGGTACCGTAACTTCGGGAGAAGGTACGCTGCCGATGGTGATAAGACTTGCTCTTTGAGCTGTTGGCAGTCGCAGATACCAGGCTGCTGCAACTGTTTATTAAAAACACAGCACTCTGCAAACACGAAAGTGGACGTATAGGGTGTGATGCCTGCCCGGTGCTGGAAGGTTAATTGATGGGGTTAGCGTATGCGAAGCTCTTGATCGAAGCCCCAGTAAACGGCGGCCGTAACTATAACGGTCCTAAGGTAGCGAAATTCCTTGTCGGGTAAGTTCCGACCTGCACGAATGGCATAATGATGGCAGCGCTGTCTCCAGCAGAGACTCAGTGAAATCGAAATCGCAGTGAAGATGCTGTGTACCCGCGGCTAGACGGAAAGACCCCGTGAACCTTTACTACAGCTTTACATTGAACTTTGACCTAACTTGTGTAGGATAGGTGGGAGGCTTTGAAGTGGCGACGCCAGTTGCCATGGAGCCATCCTTGAAATACCACCCTGGTTATGTTGGGGTTCTAACTTAGATGTAACAACATCAAGGACAATGTATGGTGGGTAGTTTGACTGGGGCGGTCTCCTCCTAAAGAGTAACGGAGGAGTACGAAGGTGCGCTCAGAACGGTCGGAAATCGTTCAAAGAGTATAAAGGCAAAAGCGCGCTTAACTGCGAGACCCACAAGTCGAGCAGGTACGAAAGTAGGTCTTAGTGATCCGGTGGTTCTGTATGGAAGGGCCATCGCTCAACGGATAAAAGGTACTCTGGGGATAACAGGCTGATACCGCCCAAGAGTTCATATCGACGGCGGTGTTTGGCACCTCGATGTCGGCTCATCTCATCCTGGGGCTGAAGCAGGTCCCAAGGGTATGGCTGTTCGCCATTTAAAGAGGTACGCGAGCTGGGTTTAGAACGTCGTGAGACAGTTCGGTCCCTATCTACCGTGGGCGTTGGAAATTTGAGAGGATCTGCTCCTAGTACGAGAGGACCAGAGTGGACGAACCTCTGGTGTTCCGGTTGTGACGCCAGTCGCATTGCCGGGTAGCTATGTTCGGATGGGATAACCGCTGAAAGCATCTAAGCGGGAAGCCCACCTCAAGATAAGATTTCCCTAAAGAGCCGTTGTAGACTACGACGTTGATAGGTTGGGTGTGGAAGCATGGTGACATGTGTAGCTAACCAATACTAATTGCTCGTTTGGCTTGACCATACAACACCCAAGTGGTTTAGTATGAGATAAGTGTAAAGATTTTACCTAACAAGCTTGAATCAATCTTGAATAACTTAACTTAAAAAGTTAAAACTTTAAAAATTAAATTTAAAGTAAAAAATAAAACAACAGACTCATAAGCAGCGTTGTTAATCCTTTTACGCTGACGACAATAGCAAGATGGAACCACCTGATCCCTTCCCGAACTCAGAAGTGAAACGTCTTAGCGCCGATGGTAGTGTGGTTTGCCCATGCGAGAGTAGGTCATCGTCAGCACCTTATTTAGCCCTCTCTGTCATTGATAGAGGGGGTTTTGGTTTTTAAAATCCTTGAATTTGTGTATAATAGCTGACCTAACTTTACTTATAATTATTTATGTGAGTAACTTGCTTGTGCGTAGGGTGATATTAATGGGTGGGCAAAAGGCGTTTACGTTGATTGAGTTGATGGTGGTAGTGGTTGTGATTGGTATGATTGGTATGATTGCTTATCCTAGTGTGATGCGGGTTTTGCGGGGGATGGAAGCAAAGAATGTTACGTCTGTCGTTACTGATGCATTAAAAGAAGCCCGCAGTCAAAGCCATATTACTAAGCAAAACATTGTTATGTGTCCTGCCGATGAGTCAAATCGTTGCCATAAGCAGTCGGGAGTAAAAATTATCGTGTTTAGGGATTTAGATGGTAATGCCCGTCTTGATGATGGTGAGTTGATTAAAGAGTATGGGCTTAATTTAAAACATGGCAGAATTGACATGAGAGTGTCAGCATCTAGGCATTATATTAAGTACTTTGGGCTCAGTGCCAGTCCACGTGGTCATTTTGGACATATTAAGTATTGTTCGGTGTCCGATGAGTTGTCTTATAGGATTGTTTTAACGCATACAGGGGTTGTTAGAAAGCGTGTTGATGATGTGGGGTGTTAGGTTTGTCAAAGATGGCTTGGCAATCTTGGCGGTACATTCGGATTGCCCACACTCATCACCGCCGTGCCATAGGCAAGCACTTCCACACCGCCACCGTCTATCGCCGATGTCTCAATGCGTACGCCATAGATTTGGTTATAGCCGTATTCATGCGCCTGCTGTTTCATGCGCACAATCGCTTCACGCCTGCCACGCTCCAAAAGACTCTCATACACTGTCAAATTTTTGCCAAACAAACTCAAAAAATCAGCAAACACAAGCTTAAATCTATCTTGGGCGATGGACACACTTCCCATCACAAGCGTGCCGTCCGCCTGCACCATTGGCACAAAAAAGCGTTCATTTGAGATGATGATATGCCCAAGCAAATGCTCGTCATCATCAAGGCTTGCCAAGTGCTTACGCTCATTCATCGTACCAAAATACCACCCCACAAAAAACAAAATAATGGCGATGACGATTTGCAGATTATCAAAAATCAGCTTGATAATGTTCATATCAATTACTCAAACGAAGTCGGATTAAACGCAGGGGGCTGTTGTGTGTTTTCAAACAGGGCATTTCGCACCGCTTTTACCGCTGTGCCATAAACAAAAATCTCAGACGCACCCACCGCCACATTGGACGTAGAAAAGCGCACGCCCACCACAGCATCCGCTCTCATTGCGTAGGCTTTGTCTATCATACGCTCCAACGCTTCTTGGCGGGCTTCTTCTAACAGCTCGGTATAGGCGACAAGCTCCCCGCCCACGATGTTTTTTAGCCCCGCCAAAAAATCCTTGCCAACGTGCTTGGTGCGGACAGTACTGCCATAGACCACGTCTAGGCGTTCGGTGATGGTGTAATTGGGTAGGTGCTCTAGGTTGGATAGTTGCATGGATTTTCCTTATTTAATTCAAAAGCAAAGTATAACAAAATCAAACCAATATGACAATTTTTCTTGAAAATTTGGCAAATTTAGGCTAAAATGACGTCTTTGTTTCCCATCTAACTCCCACTTAAGTTGGCTAATAAACGACGGTGTGGTGTATCATGTCAAAGTTGGTTGATGATGATATGGCCGCAATCGGCAAGCGTTGCTTGAAAATGCCTTTTTATTAGTGCTTAGGTTTATTGGATTTTTATCATGCGTAAAGACATTCATCCAGAATACCGTGAGGTATTGTTCCACGACACCAATGCGGACGTCTATTTTCTAACTCGCTCTACTGTGGCAACCAAGACCACTCGTGAGTACGAAGGTGCCCAGTATCCATACTTCCCACTTGATATTTCAAGTGCATCTCACCCATTCTATACTGGTGAACAACGTCAAGCGTCTAACGAAGGTCGTGTGGCAAGCTTTAACAAGCGTTTCGGTGCATTTGCCAACCGTGGCAAAAAATGATAGATTTTACAAATCCATCTATGTCGTTAAAATACCCCAAATCTCTGGTTTGGGGTATTTTCTAAATGAAAATCGCGTTAAAAAGATAGGCGTGTCCTAATTTTTTTTCGGCTCTGGTCTAAAAAGTATGCTAAACCCAACCATAGTTAATATAATGAAACACCAACTCAAATGCTTTGAAATGGTTTTCTAGCTTTTTAGAAAAACAGCAAGTTCTCCTAAATGCTCGCCTGACGAAGGTTCTCAGTCTGGTGTTATTGCCTTCAATACCCACAGTAAAGCGTTTACCAACTTGTTTTAAAGAGTGCTTAAAGGCAGTTAAAAAGCTATCCCAATCATCACAAGCAATTTTGTTGAAAGTAATGCCTAGTTGGGTAAGTTGTATTTTGAGTTTTTTGGCAGTAGCAAGGTTTCGTTTGCCCCACACAAAAGCAACAATCTCACCTGTGCCTTTGTCATAAGCATAGATGAGCCAAACTTTGTTTTTCTTGTTACCAACATAAGTCCAAAACTCATCCACTTCTAAGGTGTCGTAATGTTGTTGTTTGGGTTTGATTTTGTGGTTGCTGTTTGTGAGTACACTTAGCACCTTTGCTTTGCTCACTTGTTCAATTACCACAATATCTGCAATGCTACACCCACGAGCAAGCATTAAGCGTATTTTGTTGTCTATGTGCGAATAACAGCCCTTGTAGCTTAGTTCTGACTGTTGGACAAACTGTCTGTGGCAATTTTTACAAAAATAATTTTGTTTGCCATAGCTTTTTACGCCATTTTTCTTTATACTATGACATAGGCAACTTGGGCAAGTAATGGTAATTGTCGTCTTCATAACCGTAAATTACCACTGTTTGGTTAAGTTGTCTTTTTAGTTTTTGTTACAGCATACTTTTTGAACCACTGCCTTTTTTTTAAATAGACCTTTGATATGAGCTGGAGCACACAGCACTAGCACAATATGCCTGTTACCAACCTTGCAAATAATCAGGGGTTGATGTGGTAAATGGCTTAAATCAAGAAAAAAATTTGCTATGAACAGCAAGAATGCCAAGAAAAAGCCATTGGTAATATTATGGGTATTTTTGATGATTTTCACAAAAGTGGCGATACATCCAGCACATTATCTACGCATTATGCCATCGACAACTATCAGGTTTCCATTAATGATGATGAAATATCGATGTCGTGATGGGAGCTGACACAGGCAAATTTTTACCTTTATTAAGGCATTAAGGCGATTCTTGAGCCAAGCCAAGCATTTTGGCGACAAGAAGCCCATCATCTTAACCCCTACCACGCCCATTCGTGAAGGTAGAAAAATCAATCTCGAAGACACCAAAGATTACTTTATTAAAGGTCTTTACAATGATGCTCATGGCAAGAAAATTGCGTCTGTGTCTATGAAATTGGCAATATTTCTGTCATTAATGATTTCATCAAATCTGTAAATTTGTCCGCTCTGGTCATGACACTCAGCTTGTTTGACAAAGGTGGTAATGTTTTCAATCGCCCGTTGGAGAGACATTCACGTGCCTGATTTGTTTTTTGCTCATCAAGATGTGCCAAAACCCTACCTAGAATGCCTCAAACGACTCAATCTGATTTTTGCCATGGATAAACCACACTGTTTTGAAGGCAGGGCATTAGACTTTTTTCCAAACCTGGATTTTTGTGGATTTTTAAAAAAATTTAACGCTAGTATTTATAAGAGTTTCTGCTTAGTCTACAAGCAGATCTATTTAAAAAATATTTCGAAGGTTTTGATAATTTTTTCTTGCGTTTTGAGAAGACTTTTCCGAAAAAAGACAGCTTACTACTGCCCAATGTGGCTTATATGCTAGACAGCTTATTTGCATGTTAGTAGAGTTTGGTCAAAAAGATGGTGGCCTGCACTCAAAATATAACCAACAAACCTTGAAACAACACCAATTATCACCATATCTCCATCACCATCCACCAATCACTACTTATATGGCTTATTCACTAGAAATCAGACAAAAATCCTTGGCTTATTATGACAAATGCAAGAACATTGACCTTGTTATAGAAGCTTTTGGTGTATCAAGACACACCGTGTTTCGTTGGAGACGACAACTTAAAGAAACAGGCATTTGTCTTGTAAAAAACCAAAAACCTGATTGCTCCACTCATCTACAACAATACAATGACAAGTGCTTTGTTTGAAACGTGGTTTGAACAAATGCTACTGCCTTGTCTTAACAATCACACCAAACAAACAGGCAAGCCTTGTATCATCATCTTAGACAATGCAAGATTTCACAGAATGAAACACTTGCAAGCGCTTATCAATAACATACCATACAAACACATCATCTTACCACTACCACCTTACTCACCCAAGCTAAATCCAATAGAGCAAACTTGGGCAACGATTAAGAGATGGCTTAGAAGTCATTTGTCAGAGTTTGATACAATCGAAGAAGGTTTGAAGTGTTATTTTGGGGTTTGGTGGGTGTATCATCGAAAATACAGATATGCTGTTCAATGGCAAATCTATCAAAAAAATCAACAAAGATGCGGTGGTTTTGGTGGATGGCACCGGCACCCTAGAAAAATTGGGTTATTCCATCTCTGGTGACTCCCTAAGGGTTTCATGAAAATCGTGCAGGAGAGAGTATTGAGGTCAATACAGAACAACATAACGCCAAAAAAGATGTAGCTGAAAGCAACAAAAACAGTTACCTGATATTGGTCATAAGGTTTTTGATAACATACCTGCACCCCGATATTGATGCTACATGAAGAGAATTGTCAGATTGCCTTTCCTAAAGAGCATGCCAATGCGATAAGCTGTATTTATTACATGATATTTAAAGCGGGTATTGATGAGCCAACAAAAGTGCCGATTGACATTATTGATGACTGTATGTACAAAATTATTGACGCCACAAAGTAAGTAAAGATATGCTATTGAATGTCTTAAAGATGACTGGGTTTATATCGATGATTGGGTGACAAGCCTTGATGTTGTTTACAAAACCAAAAAGATAAAGTGCTGATTGTTTTTTAATAAAACTGGTGGGTGAGTTTGCCTCAAAAGTGCAAGCCGTTTGTCACAACCACACCCCAAAAGTTGTGTGTCACTTTTGGGGTGCGCTTACCAGTTGATAATTTAGCTTATGCCCCTGATATGCTGGCATGAGCCAAGACGTCATCAACGTTGGTGTTATTGATGATGATGTACAAATCAGTGGCTCTGATGTGAACATCGTTGCCAATATGATGGGTGGCTTGACTAAGCTCATTTATGTTGGCAAAAACATTGTCAAAGATGACCTTGTCATGGTCGCCAATATAGCTATTAAAGTCACGAATGATGTTCAAGCCAGTACTTTCTTGGTTAAATGCAAAAATGTCATCGCCGATACCACCAAACAGTATGTTGTTGCCTTTGCCACCATACAGATAGTCATTGCCTTCACCGCCATACAGATGGTCGTTGCCATCATTGCCAAATAGGCGGTCGTCGCCTATTCCGCCGTGTAACAGACCATTGACGCCGTTTAGTGCGTACAGAACGTCATTGCCTTCTCTGGCAAAGATGATGTCGCCTGTCAAGACATCATCTGACTGGCTGCCTTCAAGATGGTCTTGATAGTCGATGTTTGTATTGCGACTTTTGATGAGATAGCGGTTGGAGACAAGACCTTCTGAGCTGATGTCATAAGGACGAATCTGGGTATAGGATTCGTTATTAAAGCCAATTTTTTCAACATTTTCAAGGTGTTTGATGCCTGTACCGTCTTTGGCGTGCATAAATACTGTGTCATCAGACAGTCGATAGGCATGCCAATCTTGGCTTTTGCCTTGTAAGATGACAGTATCAACGCCTGCACCGCCATCCACACGGTCTGCACCTTGTGCCAGTACGATGCGGTCATTGCCATCTTTGGCATCGATGTAGTCACCCTGTTTGCTACTTTGTATAAGGTTGTTGTGGTTTGAGCCAATGATGAAACTACCAACTTTGTCCGCTTGATGGCTTTTGTCCTTGACCCACATGCTAAGACGTTCGGCGGCATTTAGCTGATCGATGATGATGCGGCTGTCTCTGTGGGTAAACTCATAAAAAGATGAGTTGGTAATACGTTCTAAAGTATCTTGACCCAATGCACCTGTATGTGCTGCCCAGCCTTGGGCAGTATTGATAAGTGACATGACAAAGGGGTTGTTGACATCCCACAAAGCCGAGGCATACGCGCCTGTCACCAATACCACATTGTCAATACTGCTGTCAAAATCATTGTCTATGTTGGACAATGCAGGACCGCCACCAGCGATGGCATCAGCAACACTGGTGTGAGAGCCTGTGATGCGAAAGACGGCATCATTTTCATAACCCATGTTCAAAATAACATCAGGATTGTCGTAGATGACAGGACTGGCATGACCGATGTATATTGCGTCGTTAAAAAATCCATCAGTCAATGATTCACGGTGTTTTGCCATGATATTGGTGTAGCCCCCACCTAGACTGTAACCTGTAACCAACACGTCTTTGCCCGATAGGTCGTGGGCGGTGGCATAGTCTTTGATGGCTTGCAAAAGTGGCTGCATGTTAGGGGCAATCTTACCTTCGTTGAGATGAAAATAATCCGCCACATCAAGCAAATCATTGGTGCCAGCCCAGCTGATGCCAAGGCGAGTGGGCTTGCCAGTATCATCAAATTCACCAACCAACATAACCTGTGGTCCTGAACCATTAATCGGACGGTCACCGGTGATGGTACTTACAAAAGTGTAGTAACCATAGATGTCCACAGCACTGTTCGGTAAGTTGAGTTCGGCTGGCGTGAGTGAACGCCAGCCATCGGGTAAGGTTAGGGCAGCATTAATGCCTTTTAGGCCATCGGGTATAAGTTTGGCGAAACTGGCGACATTAGCATGCTGAGCCAGCTTACTGGTGGTGTGCATAAGTTCGGTGGATTGGTCGCTGTCAAAATGACGAAAGTCAAACATTGCCATAATAATTCCTTGTGTGGTTAATGATGAATAGAAGTTAATCGTATTCTCAATATAACCAAAAAAATACAAAATAACAAGTAAAAAAAGACGTACTTTTAAATTTTGGCGATAAAGGTGTGTGTTGGGGTATATCTACTGTTGATGAGGTTTTTTATAAGGCGTGGTTAATTTCATGATTTGGTAGTAGTCTAAAAAGTATGCTGAACTAGGTTTTCCGTTCTTCCTGAGCCTGCCTGCGGGTAGGAAAACCGTTATGGTTTGACAAGCTCGCCACGAACGGTTTTCTTTGTAGCATACTTTTTGAACCAGAGCCCATGATTTTAATTACGGTGTGTCTGATGGAGGATTCAAGGCTCTTATTTCTCTTAATAAAGTGAGCAACCCCCCTTGCTCTCAACCTGTTTTTTAGGCAGATATTTTTATTGTAAATGCCGAAATCGATTATGTCCTAGTCATACGTCAACGACTAGCCTTTGGCATATCAAAAAATCACCCCCAAGCCCTTGACATTCAGGCAAAGAGCAGTTATTATGAGTGGCTGATTTATCCTTTCATATTTTTACCGCCCTCGTCAGTCCTTGACTTTTTCTTGGCGGAGTTCATTTTGTTTTCACTTCTACACATCTTATCTAGATCATCTCATGAATTTGACCGAACTAAAACGCAAGCCTGTCAGTGAGTTGCTATACATTGCTGAGCAAATGGGGCTTGAAAACATGGCTCGTAGCCGTAAACAAGACATCATTTTTGCCGTTCTAAAAACCCACGCCAAAAACGGCGAGCCGATTTATGGCGATGGCGTATTGGAGATTTTGCCAGATGGTTTTGGCTTTTTGCGTTCATCAGAAGGTTCATATTTGGCAGGGCCTGACGACATTTATGTCAGCCCAAGCCAAATCCGCCGTTTTAACCTGCAAACAGGTGATTCTATCGCAGGGCAAATCAGACCGCCCAAAGATGGCGAGCGGTATTTTGCTCTATTAAAGGTCAGTGAGATTAACTTTGATACGCCCGACCGTTCACGCCATAAGCTCATCTTTGAGAACCTAACACCGCTTTTCCCCACCCAGCAGTTACGTCTAGAAGTGGGCAACGGCACGACCGAAGACTTGACAGGGCGTGTGATTGACCTCATTGCTCCGATTGGTAAGGGTCAGCGTTCCATCATCGTCGCCCCACCCAAGGCAGGTAAGACGGTACTACTACAAAACATCGCCCAAGCCATCTCAAAAAACCACCCCGAGTGTTATCTTATCGTTCTGCTCATTGACGAACGCCCCGAAGAAGTTACCGAAATGCAGCGTACTGTGCGTGGCGAAGTGGTCGCATCGACCTTTGATGAGCCACCTGCTCGCCATATCCAAGTGGCTGAGATGGTCATCGAAAAAGCCAAACGCCTTGTTGAGCACAAACAAGACGTGGTCATCCTACTAGATAGTATTACACGCCTAGCCCGTGCTTATAACACAGTCATTCCATCAAGCGGCAAGGTGCTGACAGGGGGTGTGGATGCCAATGCGTTGGAGCGTCCAAAACGCTTTTTTGGAGCGGCTCGTAATGTCGAAGAAGGTGGCAGTTTGACCATTATATCCACCGCCCTGACCGACACAGGCTCGAAGATGGACAGCGTGATTTTTGAAGAATTTAAAGGCACAGGCAACCAAGAGATTACCTTGGAGCGAGAGCTTGCCGAACGCCGTATTTTCCCTGCCATTAACATCAAAAAATCATCAACCCGCCGTGAAGAACGTCTCATCGATGAAGAAATGCTTCGTAAAGTGTGGGTGCTTCGCAAACTGTTACAGCCGATGGATGATTATCAGGCGACCGAATTTTTACTTGACCGCCTAAAAGACGCCAAAACTAACGATGAATTTTTTAATAACATGACCAAATAAAGTCATGAATTATTAAGAAGAATGATAAATCATTTAATATTGGCAAGCTGTCATTATTAAAAAATGACTAAAATATAATCATTCTTAGAGTATTTGCTCAGTATGTTTAAAAATAGGTGTTATTAAAATTTTTGAAAAATAATCAGTTTAAGAAAATTTTACGTCATTTTAATGACAAAAATCAAAAATAGCTTTCTGTAGAAATGTTTTGTTACAGATTGATTGCATTTATTACTAAAAATCATTTGTTATTGCCGAATGATGTTTATATAATAGTACAAGAAATATAGGGGTAAATATTCTGCGATGATAATCTTTGTTAAAAACAGAGATTAAACATGGCAGTTTTTTTGCCTTAATTCTATGTTCATCCTAAGATTTGGAGAAAATCATGAAAAAGTTAATCCTAGCTACCTTAATCGGTTCATTGGCTCTTACCGCTTGCTCAAAGCCAGCGGAAGAAGCACCAGAAGCTGCTGCTGCTGCCCAAGAAGCAGCGAACGAAGCACAAGCCGCCGCAAACGCTGCTCCTGCTGATGCTGCTGCACAACAAGCTGCTGACACTGCCCAAGCTGCTGCTGACACTGCTGCTACTGCTGCTGCTGACGCTCAATCTGCTGACAAGACTGTTGCTGAGCAAGCTGAAGCGACTGCTGAAAACGCACAAGACGCTGCCGAAGAAGCTGCCGACGCTGCCAAAGACGCAGCTGACGGTGCTGCCGCTGCCGCAGGTACTGAAACTGTAACCAACGAAAACCCTGCTGTTGCTACTGTTCCTGCAACCGAAACTAAGTAATTCATTAAGTTTTCTTATTGAGTTAAAAGAGCCATATTTTTGTGGCTCTTTTTTTATTTGCCTATTGCTAGGGGCGGGCTTGCAAAAGCAAAAATTTACCTTATAAAGTAGTGAAAAATATCTCGTTTTTACCATGAATCAAGCCTATTCCGACCATCTTACCCAGCTCCTAAAAAACCTGCCCAATCTGCCTGGTGTCTATAAAATGCTCGGCAAGTCGGGCGAGATTTTGTACGTTGGAAAAGCCAAATCCCTAAAAAGCAGGGTGAACAGCTATTTTGCCAAGACCATTGACCACCCGAAAACAGTCGCCCTAGTCGCTCGCATTTGTGATATTGAGATTATTATCACACGGAGCGAGAGCGAGGCTCTGCTTCTTGAGCAAAATCTCATCAAACAGCACCGTCCGCCTTATAATATTATCCTAAGGGACGACAAATCTTATCTGTATCTGTTCATCTCAAAGGACAAATTCCCACGCCTTGCGGTGGGGCGGGGCAAGGGCAATCATGCCGAAGGTCGCTATTTTGGGCCCTATCCGTCCGCCAATAGTGCCAAAGAAGCGGTGCTACTTTTGCAAAAGCTTTTTATGCTACGAAACTGCACCAATAGCGTATTTGCCAATGCCAAACGCCCCTGCCTAGAACACCAAATCAAACGCTGTACCGCTCCGTGTGTGGGGCTGATTAGTCAGACGGATTATGATGACAATGTGGGACAAGCGTTAGATTTTTTGAATGGTAAAACAGGCGAATTGCAAGCCATGCTTGCCCAAAAAATGCACGAATCTGCCGAGAATATGTACTTTGAGCAAGCCGTTTTTTACCGAGACCGCCTTGCCATGCTCTCTGACATCACCGCCCGTCAAGCGGTGTATCGGGTGGGCGATGACAGCAGTGCCGATGTGTTTGCCATTGCCGACAAAAACGGGCTGACGGTCGTCCATGTGCTGACCGTGCGTGGTGGTAAGGTGCTGGGCGGTAAGAGTTATTTTCCTGATGATGTGGGGGTGTTTGATACGCCTGCCGAGCGGCTCGAACGGTTTTTGTTGTCGTTTTATTTGGAGGTGAGCGATGATTTGCCCAAAGAGATTATCATCAATGAGATGGTAGATGACAAAGACACGGTTGCCGAGCTGCTCCATGATGAATTTGGCAAAAAATGCCTGATAAAAGACAGAGTACAAAAGCACCGCCGAGAGTGGCAGGAGCTGGCGATTTTGAATGCTCATAATGCCTTGACCGCCAAGTTGTCTGATTTTAATGAATTAAATGAGCGGTTTGTCGCCATGCAACAGGTGCTAGGAGCGGTGTCAGATAAGGCAATTAACCGCATTGAGTGCTTTGACATCAGTCATACCATGGGCGAGCTGGCGGTGGGGTCGTGCGTGGTGTTTGACAGTCGGGGGGCGAGAAAGCGGGATTATCGCCAGTACGCCATTCATGACGTGGTCGGGGGCGATGATTATGGAGCGATGAGACAGGTGCTGACAAGGCGGTATGCCAAGCACCCCTTGCCTGATTTGCTATTGATAGACGGTGGAAAAGGGCAGTTAAATATCGCCAAAGAAGTCTTAACCGAGCTTGATAAATTGGACGACACGCTACTCATCAGCGTGGCAAAGGGAGAGGGGCGAAAGGCGGGGCTTGAAGTGCTACACTTTTTGGGGCATGAGCCAATAGATTTGCCAATGGATTCTAAGGCGTTGCACCTTATCATGCACATACGAGACGAAGCTCACCGCTTTGCCATTACCGCTCACCGCAAAAAACGAGACAAGGCTCGTGGGGCAAGCGTGCTGGAAGTCATTCCCAATCTGGGGGCAAAACGTAGGCGAGACCTATTGGCTCATTTTGGCGGTATTCAACAGCTCCTTGGTGCGTCCGAAAGTGAGATTGCCAGCATCAAGGGTATTGGCAAGGTGCTGGCAGGGACGATTTATAAAAGTTTGCATGGGTGAATGGCGTGTCTTTTGGGCGGTAAAAATAAAGACAAATCCAATTTGCCCTTATTTTTGGGTGTTGTTTGGTCAAGGGTTAATCAAGTTTTATTAAGATGCCTTACATCGTCATGTTGTAAATCTTAACTCATGATGCCTATCAATAATACCCAAGCACTTTCCACCAAATGAGCCCCACGCCAATCCATGTCACAAGATTGACCACGCTCATGACCGCCCCGACTTTCCACCATTGCCCAAGCGAGACATAACCCGCCCCAAAGATGACAGGAGCTGTACCTGTGGCGTAGTGCGTGAGCGCCATCATCAGACTGCTTGACGCCGCCAAAATCAAGGCGTAGAGCATGGGCGGAGCCCCAAGAGCCAGCCCCACGCCATAAAACGCCCCAAACATTGCCGTGATGTGAGCGGTTGTACTGGCAAAAAAGTAATGGGTGTACAGATACACAAGTGTCAAAATCGCCATTGCACCGACCCAGCCAAGTTCCATGCCCGCAATGGCAGTCTCAATCTGACCTGAAAACCATGCAATCAGCCCAAGTTTGTTCAGATAAGTCGCCATCATAATCAATACGCCAAACCACACAAGCGTATCCCAAGCCGACTTTTCTTTTAAAATATCATCCCATGTCAGCACGCCTGTCAAAATGACGACCGACAAGCCCAAAAACGCCACCGCTGTCGCATCCACCGCCAACGCATCGCCAAACAGCATGGCAGGCACATTTGCCCATAGTAGGAGCATACCACTAAATACGCCAAGCATGATTTTTTCATCACGGCTTAATTTACCAAGCTCGGCAAGTTTTTGACGAGTAAAGTCTTTGACATCAGGCGTTTGGGTAATCTCAGGCTTGGCAAGAACGTAGATGATAAGGGGCATAAGTAGAATACACGCAAGCCCCGGCAGGAGCATGGCGACCGCCCACGTTGTCCACGACATATGAATCTCGTTGCCTGTGGCTTTGCCAACCAGCTCCACTACCAAAGGGTTTGGGGCGGTGGCAGTGATGAACATGGCGGAGGTGATTGGGTTGGATTGGTAGTTTACCAGTGATAAATACTCGCCCATTTTTTTGGTGGTGCCGTCATCAGGCTTTGAGCCGAAACTCTCGGCGATAGAGCGAGTAATGGGATAGATAATCGCCCCGCCCCGAGCGGTATTTGATGGGGTAATGGGGGCAAGCAAGGTCTCAGCGATTGCCAGTGAATAGCCAATGCCGAGCGTTTTTTTGCCAAAAAAGCCGATAACATTATAAGCAATCCTCGCCCCTAGCCCTGTTTTGACAAGCCCTCGTGAGATGATGACCGCCACAGCGATGAGCCAGATAAGCGGACTTGAAAAGCTAGATAACGCATCTTTCATCGCATCTTTGGGCGTGTCGGCGGTTACGCCCGTCAAGGCAACAAGGGTAGTGGCGATGATAGAAATCGCCCCAATGGGCAATGCCTTACCAATAATCGCAACAATCGTCCCAACAAACAACGCAAGGAGGTGCCATGCGTTCGGCTCAACGCCTTGTGGCATGGGAATACCAAACCAAATGATGAGGGTAACAAGCACGGCAATGACCGCAGAAACGGGCTTAAATGGCA
Organism: Moraxella bovis; assembly: GCF_025985205.1. Classification (NCBI taxonomy): domain Bacteria; kingdom Pseudomonadati; phylum Pseudomonadota; class Gammaproteobacteria; order Moraxellales; family Moraxellaceae; genus Moraxella; species Moraxella bovis. The sequence continues at coordinate 2,267,541 of NZ_CP087840.1, read as the reverse complement.
TATGTTCACCTTTTTATTATCGTAAGATGTTAAAAATAAAACCTTGCCAATTTCCCTATTGGGTAAAATATCCTTATAAATTTTAAGGATTTAAAATGAAATAAAAAATCATCATCCGATTATTGATAAAATGCAACAAATATCAAACTTTTATCAGCATGATTTTTTGATTTGATTATAACAGAATTATTGGCATAAACCCACAAAATATGTGGGGTTATTTAAGGAATGTTTTGATAAATTCATCAGATAAAATGATAAAAATAACCAAAAAGTGGTATAATTGCTCAATTTATGGTTAATTTTTCATAAATATATCAGTAAAATTTATTATTTGGGGTATTTGATTGTAAAACAGAAAAGTTGTGGCATTAGAATGCTGTGTTGTGATAAATGTTTTTTCCAAATTTAAAGACATCTTTTCCAAAAATCATTATTCTTTTATCAATTTTAAAATTTTATAATAGGGCGTGCCTGCCTTTTGTATTTGCCATGAAAAATGCCTGTTTAAAACAGCAGGGGAATCGCCCGTTTTTCATGCAAAAACGATTGGTTTATTTCTAAAATATTTCTATATTGTAAATAGTGCTATAGATGTGAATGGCGTTATTTTGGTGGTGGGTGTTTTGCGTTATAACACCATGAATTTTGGGCATTTGCCACGCCCAGAACCTGCGGGCAGTTTTGTGGACGGCTCGGTGTCTTTGACCACACTTAACATTCCGTTTGAAGGGGCTGGCTTGTCGGTGGCTGGCGACCCATTGATGCTTGACAAATTTTCGGTGTCTTTACCCAACAGCTTTAAAGAAGGTGTTAAATATTTAAAAGACAATGACGACGAATTTGTTACCCCCAAAGATGCCCTTGATTTTTATAATGAGACCAACTCGGTGGATAAAAGTTTGATTTTGTATCCAAACTTTGGGCATTTGCTCATGCTGGAAAATGGCGGACAAAAAATCAATGACGATGTGGCACAATGGATTGGCGAGCGAGTGAAATAAATTAGATAAAAGAAAACACCGTTTGCATGTTCACTTTGGTTGGTTTTGTTTTTTGAGTAGTCTCAAAATCTCCTTTCATGCCCACTTAGACTTATCCCAAACATTTGTTTGTATCATGGCTAAACTGGATCAGACTTTTGCAACTGATTGCTTGGAGATGCTTTTGTGTGAGTTGTTCAGTGGCTTTTGAGCATGGTCTAAACGGTATATTTTTGGGATTGCAGGGGGCTGTAGACTGAGGTTTGGCAAAATAGCATGCTAAGGGGCGGATTGTATTCCGTTGTGTTTTGAGTTAAGCAAAATACCGCTTTAACCCCTCAAGCAATAGCTCTTTCTCCACATTCAGGGCGTTCTCAAATTGAACGTTTATCATATCCGCACCGCCCCCTGTGAGTGTAATCTCAAAATCAGGATAATCGGCACGCACCGCACGCACCGCTCCAACCACACCAAACAGCACGCCATGATTGACCGCATCAAAGGTCGTCCGCCCAAGCTCGGTGCGGTCAAACCGCCCAGCCTTGACCGCAATCTGCTGAGTGCCTGCATACAGGGCGTGGCGTTGCATATAGACGTTGGGCAGGATATATCCGCCCAAATGTGTGCCGTGTTCTATCAAATCAATCGTCAATGCCGTGCCACAGCCGACCACGCATTGTTTTTTGGTGTTATCCACCACACCAAGCATTTGTAGCCATCTGTCCACGCCAAGCTGATTGGGGTCATAATGGCTTGTCAAAAGGGGGTGATTGGCATTGACTTTGGCAAATTCAAACGGCACGGCAAAGCCTTGCAAGGTCTTGTCAATGGCGGTGTTAATTTTATTGCCAAGTACGCTAGAAATCCCCACAAATTCAGGCTCAAAGCTCGCCAATGTGCCAAGCAGTCCAAATAGTAACTCATTGGGGGCTTTTAGGTGTTCTTTTGCGTCATGGGCGATAATGGTGTCGTTATCGACTATCCAATATTTTAGGCGGGTATTGCCCAAATCTAGCCAAAGTTTTTTCATAATTTTCCTTAATAAAATGGGTTTTGGTATTTATATAAATTTTAAAAATTCTCATATTGTGGGGATAATTTTTTTAAAAATCTCAATTTAAATGCTAATTTTTAATACCGATTTTAATACCGATTTTTAATAAAGGGCAAATTGCAATTTTCCCCTACAATTTATTTAAAAACCTAATTCACAATTTTTGCCATACCTGCAAATATCGGCTTAATATCGCCATTGTCATTTAATAACAATTCGCCTTGATTACCAATGCCGATACATCTGCCTTTGGCATAAATATCCGTCATATTATTTTGCATAAAAATATGAATAAGTTTATCGGTCAAAAGATGATTGGCGTTAAATTTATCAATAAAATCTTGTAGATACATGGGTTCTTTACAATCATTGCAAATTTCTATTGCTTGAAAGATTGAATTTGCTATTGGGATATATAAATCTTGGGCGGTTGTTTTTATGTCGGATAATTCTTTTAAACACGTCGCTTGATAAAGACCGTCTTTTATCACAGGCGAATTATTGACATTTAACCCCACGCCAGTTACCACACCCACAAGCGTATTTTTATCCAATTTTTTAAAAACAGGTTCAATTAAAATGCCAGAGAGTTTTTTAAAAAATCCTGCCTTATCATCATAAAAGCCCACGTCATTTGCCCATTTTACGCCAATGGGAGGTAGGTTATTTTCGGTGCGAATTTGATTAATGGTTTGAATGATTTTTAATTGAGCAAGTTGATAGCCTACCGCCAATGACAATAAGCCCGATAATTGATGTAACTCAAATTGCCCCTGACCAATCGGAACATATAAAGACAAAAAAACATTGTCCGCACCGCTGACCCACGTCCGCCCATGCTGTCCACGCCCTGCCGTTTGGTGGTTTGCCGTGTATAGGTGGGGGGCGGTGTGTGTGTGTGTGTCGTCTGTAATGGCGTGGATAAGCTGGGTGTTGGTGCTGCCTGTCGTGTCAAAATGGGTGTGGGGCGTGGCGGTCAAAAAATTTGGCATGGGGCGGTTTTTGGTTGTTTCAAATGAATAAAAATAAGCTATAATACCATAAATTTGGTAAATGTGAGAGTATGTAACATGATGTATCTGTGGTTTGTGGTCGCAGGAGCGTTTGCGGGCGTGTGTGCAGGGCTGTTTGGCGTGGGCGGTGGTCTTATCATCGTGCCTGCACTTGTGTGGATTTTGGGGGCGTATGGCTTTCCGAGCGAGTTTATCCCCCATGTGTCGGTGGGGACGGCTTTGGCGACTATCATCATTACGTCTATCAGCTCTTTGACGGCTCACAACAAAAAAGGCGGGGTACGTTGGGACGTGTTTAAGAATCTAACCTATGGCTTGGTGGTCGGTTCGCTGTTTGGGGCGTGGGTGGCAACGCTTATCAAGGGGGATTATTTGCAAGGTCTGATTGGTGTGTTTGCCATTGCCATGTCCATACAGATGTTCATGAAAAAGGCAGACGAGAATATCAAGCCCCTGCCCAAGCCGATGAGTCAGAGCGTGGCGGGCGGTGTGATTGGTATGGCTTCGGCGATTTTTGGGATTGGCGGTGGTAGTCTAAATGTGCCGTATCTTACCCACGCAGGTCTACCCATGAAACAAGCGGTCGGGACTTCGGCAGCGTGCGGTCTGCCCATTGCCATTGCAGGGGCGCTTGGATTTATGATATTTGGGCGAAGTCATGTGGCAAACATGAGTGAGCCTGTGGCAGGACTGCTTGGCTTTGTACATTTGCCTGCCTTTGTTGCCATTAGTGTGGCGAGCTTTATTACCGCCAAACTTGGAGCAAAAATCGCCCACAAACTGCCAGCAGGCACACTCAAAAAAGCCTTTGCCTGTTTGCTGATTGTGGTGGGTTGTCAATTGGTGTGGAGTGGGGTGGTGGGGTAGGTGGCTACCCCCCCCATTTTTGTCTTTATAGGTATTTTGCTAATATTGCCTCTTTCTTTCTTTGGCTTTCATTTATAACTTTTGTATGAATTTCAATTTTTTGTTCGTAGAGTTCGGCTTTTGCGATTATTTTTTGCATTTCATCATATGACTGTAAGACTGGTATTTTAAATGATAATAAGGTTTTTTGAGTTAATTGGTTAATAGAAACAGTTGATGATATTTTTTCTATTTGTTCTGCATAGTGTTTGCTTTGCGTCCATAGGTAAATCCATTTGCTAAATTTATTACTACGACAAATTGCCATAAATGCCCCAAATGTCATCGGTTCATTTAGGGTATCTAAATAAGCAGATTTACCTAATAATTTTTTGCTTCCATTTCTAACGCAAATTAAAACATCTTTATTTTTAACAAAATACTTGTCGTTAATATTTAGCTTTACTCGTACTTGGTCATTAAAATCTAATTTTCCATTTTTAATATTTGATGAACGTAGCACGAGAATGCCATTATCATTTATATGTTCAGGTTTATAATTTAGTCCGATATATGATTGACAAATGTCTCCCAAATTAACCAGATTTAACCCCCCCCCCCCTGCGTTTTGTAAACAATCTCTAATTCATTAAAAATATCCGCAATTTTTTGGCGATAAGTTTCTATTGCCATACGGCTATTTTCATATTCATCATCAATCTTTTGGCATTCATCAATAATTTGTTGTTGAATACTTGGGGGCGGTAAGGGAATTTTAAAGTTTTTAATATCATCAGGATAGACATGGGGTTGTGCCGAGCCACGAGCCAAATCAAATAATGCCTGTTGCATACTTTGTAAATAAACAAATATATATTTGGTTGCCAATTCAGTTTTGCCACGAATGGTTGTACAATCTGATGCAAATATCTTTTCTTTCCAAAAATTAACAAAACCTGCATTTGCACCAGAAGCACTAATGGTTATGGTGTTTTCATCACGATTATATTCATTATGCGTATAGGCAAAATCTTTACCGCCAGCAACAACTTTGTAATTGCCCGATATGGCATTTTTTGCAGTAATCGATTTGCCTTTTCTGATTTCGCTTGGAAAATCAACTAATTTTATAAGCGGATATTTACTATTAATCTCAATTCTCTTTTGAATGATGGTACGAATGGATTTATTAAAACCAATCAATCCAAAATCAAGCATATCTACAGTATTAACCATATACGCATATTCGCCATAAGTGTCAGCAATCGCAATATCTTTTCGTTCAAACATTTGACGGATATAATGAGCCAATGTGTTTTCGGCAAAACGATTATCGTGGTTGTATAGCTTCCCCCCCTGCTTTGATGATTTGAATGCCTTCTGCCCCTTTACGATTGCTCCAATCATAGCCCAAAAATTCTTTTTGTTTGGCATTTTCGCTTGGGGCATTGATAATAAGGGTTTTCTGATTGTCCGTTAGGGCAAAAAAGGTAATTTTTTCTTTTTCTAATAATTCAAATTCTATTAAGAATTTTTTGGTAATGATTGCATTTTTTTCATCATTAGATAGGTTTTTTTGGGTTTTATCCAAACCAATTTTTGGTAATAAAGATTGGCGATGTAGGACGATATATTCGTTGTCAATGGTTGTTAATTCGTCCCATGTCAATGTTTTTAGGCGAAATTTATCATAAATATCAACAGGCACATCTATCTTATTTAAATAGCGTTGATAAACATTTTTATCATTCCAATATTTAATTCTGCTTTATTAAATATGGCTCGGGCATGATATTTGGCAAAATTTATTTGTTTTGGTGGATACTTCATTTTTTCCAAAAATAAAATTACCGTATTAGTGCCTGTTGCTCCAAATGTTTTACTGCCTAAATTGACAATAGCATGAATAAAAAACTCTTGCAATAATAATTCTCTTGCACCTGTATAGCTTGTGCTATCATTGCTCAAAATACTAGACGGCAGAATAACTGCACCAATACCGCCTGATTTTAATAATTGGGCAATGCGTTCGCAGAATAAAACTTCTATTTCTCCGCCATTATTGGTAATTAAATTTAATAAAGATAATTGGTTGTTTTTTAGTTTTAGATGAGATTTAAAAGCCGAAACAGAATAGGGTGGATTGGCAACCAAAATGTCAAATTGTTCATTTTGTATGCCTTTGCCAATATCATTATCTAAGCCGTCCCCAAAAATAATATTACTGTCGCCAGCACCATTCATAAACATGGATACTTGCGAAACACGAGCCAAACGATAGTCTTTTTCTATGCCAAAATACTATCACGAACCCAATCATTATTTGAATTGGGTTTGGCGTTATTAATGGCTTCTATGGCTTCTGTTAGAAAATGCCCAGAGCCACACGCATAGTCAATCACTTTTGGGTATTTATCATCACTTTTGTTAATGATATTTTGTAGTGGTAAGCTATCCCAAATAAAACGAGTGATTGGACTTGGGGTAAAAAACTGTCCTTCGTTTTGCTTAAAACCTTTATTTAATAATTGTTCAAATAAATCGCCCAAAAATTGATGTTTTGATAGATAAACAATGCGGTATTTCTCAAAAAGCTGTACCATTTCTACCAATATTTTGCCGTTTTGTAAAAATAGAGCTTCGTTATGTACGTCTTTAAAAGAAAAATCGTTATGGGTATAAAACTTTAATTTGCGAATGGTGTGTTTTAATTCATCAATGGCGTGAATTCTATCGCCACCTTGATAGCGTGAAAAAATGTCTTGGGCATATTCATTGGGAATATAAAAGATTTCTTCTTTCATAAACCTATCCATGCCTTCCGTATAAAGTCGTTGCAATCTGTCTTGTAGGGTTTCAAACGTGTCTTGACCAACTTTATATTGAAATTCTACTTCGCTGTTTTCGTCTTTTTGAATTTCATCAACCAATTTACAAATAAATAAAGCAATTAAGCGATTAAAGGCATTTTCTTTATCGGATACAGCATTATGACGTAATATTTCTTCAAATTGATTGATGATTTTGTCATCGGGATTAAAATCTTGCAAATCTTTTTTGCGAAGTGGTTTAATGCCAATATGATAAGCGGTGGTTTCATCGCCAAAAAATAGTTCTTGGTGTAATTGTCCAAGATAGGTTTCTTGCCAAATCTCGTGCAATTTTTGTTTGTTATGGGCATTGTTATAAAGTCCAATGCTTTCATCTGTTTGGAAAAGAAGTTTTAGGTTTTCGTCATCGCTACATTTGATGATGTCATTTTTATAAATCAATTCATCATCAATAATATCAGATGCGTATAAACCAAGCCATTTTACAGAGCGGTCTTGTTGCCAATAACTAAATAATTGACCGCCGTCATCTTTGAGTATTTTTAGGGCTTTATTGTATTCTGTGCCATAAGTTTTGCATTCAATAATCATCAATAAGTCATCATTATGATAAACGCAAATATCAGCCCGTCCGCTTTTTTGGCTATGACCTAATGACCAGCGTTTTTCTAATTCTATATCACAGGCTTGATAACCTTTTTCTAATAAGCGATGAACACATTCAAAAACCACGAAATTCTCATTACTGCTAAAATTACACGTTTGTTTTTCATTGATTTTTAAGTTTTTGGGATAAATCAATGTTTTGTTGTCAAAATCCACTTGTAAAAGAGTGGTTTCGTTAAATGTTTTTGTCCAAATATTTCCATGCTGGTTAAAGTTTAAAAGAACAAGTAGGTCTGGCAGGGTTTGTGCGGTAATCATGTCAGTGTCAAAAGTTTAAAAATGGCTATTTTACAATAAAAATAGGGCAAATGGTATGGATTTTGGTTTAATAAAAAGGTACTTTTTGCTAAAATACACCCCTTTTCCATACCCAATCCCAATCATCATGCGTCTAAAATCCCTAAAACTATCAGGCTTTAAATCCTTTGCCAATCCCACGACTTTTACCTTTAAGCACGACATTACCGCCATTGTTGGGCCAAACGGCTGTGGCAAGTCCAACGTGATTGATGCCATACGCTGGGTACTGGGTGAGACGAGTGCCAAACAGCTGCGTGGCGGGGCGATGAGCGATGTCATCTTTGCAGGGGTAGAAGGGCGAGCGGGTAAATCTCTGGCGAGCGTGGAACTGACCTTTGAGCATACCCAAGATGAGAGTACAGGCATTCGCCATGCTCTAAACCTATACCATGAGCTGACCCTACGCCGTCAAGTGACTAAAGAGGGCAAGTCTGATTATTACATCAATGGGCAAAAGGTACGTCGCCGTGATGTGGTGGACGTGTTTTTGGGGACGGGGCTTGGGGCGAGAAGTTATGCGGTGATTGAGCAGGGCATGATAGGGCGGATTGTTGATTCTAGCCCCATGCAACTGCGTGAGTTCATCGAAGAGGCGGCGGGTGTGTCACGCTATCAGGCACGCCGAGCCGAGACCGAAAAACAGTTAAATGAAACCAAGGATAATCTGGCACGACTTAATGACTTGCAAGGCGAGCTTAAAAAACAGCACAAAACACTCATCCGTCAAGCCGAGTCCGCCAAAAAATACCAAGCCCTAAATGATGAGTTGTTTGAGCTGAATAAAAACGACTTATTAAAACGCATTTTTGAGGCGTGGCAATACCTAGAAGCTAAAAAACAAGACAAAGACAAATCCGCCCAAATCCTGCACGAGCTAGAACAAGCGGTGGGTAAAGCCAAAAAAGAGCTGGACGTCTATTCAGCCAAACTTGCCGAAGCAAACTGGCTCAAAGATGACGCACGGGACAACTACCATAACGCCCGCATGAAAGAGCAGACGGCAGAGCATAACTATTATAGCCTAAACCAAGAGATTGCCAGTTGTGAAGACAAAATCGCCCGCCTAACCGAGCTCAAAGCCCAGTCAGAGGCGAGCATTGTGGAGAACCAACAAAGCATTGATGAGATTGACAAGGAGCTTGGGCAAATCAGCCCTGATGTAACCGAGGGGGCGTTAAAACTGACCGCCTTACAAGATGAGCTGACCCAAGCCCAAGGGGCGTTTAACACTGCCAAACAGCAAGTGAGCAAGCTTACCCAAAAAAAGAACGACCTAGAAAACACGCACAAACTGGCGACATCGCAAAAAAACCGCCTACTCACAAGCCACGAGCGAGTCACCAAAAAATACCAAGAACTCATCAATAAGCACGAGAACAAAGAGCAAAACCACGACAAAGAGCAGGATGAGATAAAGTCGCTGACGAGCCACATCGCCACGCTAAATCTTGCCATAGATGAGCTGTCCGATGACGACGACAGGCAGGTGTTTGATGAAAAAAGTCAGCAGGTCAAAGCATTGCAAGTTGAGCTGTCTGCATTAGAAAAACGCCATGCGTCCATGATGGGCGAGTATGACACCCTACACAAACTGGTGCATAAACCCAAACACGCCCCGTCCGCCCATGATGACGGCACGGATGATGATATAGACAACAGTGGGGCTGACACCAAAAGCTGTGTGGATGGTATCGCTCTGCCCCAACTAGACTCATTAAAAGACAGCATTAAGCTAACCTGTGATGGCGAAAAATATGCCGATGTTCTGGATAAATTTTTGGGCTTTTGGCTGGATGCTCGGGTGCTAGATGGTGAGCGTGATTTTTCTTTGTTGCCACTCATCAATCATCTGCCCACAGCCATGGACGGTGGTAAGCACAGCCATGATGATAAAAAGGATAAGAAAAAAGACGGCAAAAAAGCCAAGCACAAAGGCGAGACTTCGGGGCTGTCTGCTCATGAACGCTTGCCGAGTATGGTGCTTTATACCGCACCTAATTTTAGGCAAAGTAGTGATAAACTCATTCCGCTCACTGCCTTGATAAAATCGCCCACGCTGGCACTGTGGCAGGGCGTGTATCTGCTGGATGTCGATACCCAAACGCTTGATGAAAAGGGGTTTGATAAACTGGTCACGGCATGGGCGGATGAGCTTGCCCAAGGCGTGCTGATTTTGACGAAGACAGGATGGATTATTGGCTCTTTTGGGGTCGTGCATGTCTCTGCTTTGGGGCAGAGCGGACAGGGGCAGGGCGTGCTTAGCGAGCGAGCCGAACACGCCAAACGCTTAGATGAGCTAGAAGAGAAACTGGGACAGATAGAGAGTGAGTTAGATGATAAACAGCGGTCGTTAAAGGCGATGATGAGCGAGCTGGATGTCCTAAGAGTGGCACAAGAAGAACGCCATGCCAAGCACAGCGAGCTGACCCACAGCCTACACGAGAGCAAGGCAAAACTGGTCAAACTAGAACATCAGATAAGTCAAGATAAGCTGATATGGGAGAATTTTAACAGCCAAAAGATAAGCCTTAGCGATGAACTCTCCGAGCTAGATGGCGAGCTTAGGCTCATGGATGATGAGATTGGGCGTAGCATGACGGCACTAGATGAGCATTTGCCCGTATTGCAGGTCACCCAAAACACCCTAAATGTGCTGTCGGTAAGCGTGGATGAGCTGTCAGGCAAGCTCAAGCAGATGACCCAAGACAGACAGGAGCTGACACTCAAACAGACCACACTCACCCAAAACAAAGCCCACGCCACAAGGCTATTAGAGTTATCGCATGAGAACGTAGCAAAGGCGGATGCTGAGACCAAGGAGCTTATTGCTCAGAGCGTGGCGATGAGTGAGCGACTGCCTGTGTTAGAAGATGCCTTTAAGCAGGCAAAAGCTGAGACCGCCGAGCTAAAAGTGCAAAGCGAAGAGCATGAAGCGGTGGCAAAAACGCTGGTCATCATGCAGGGCAGGCTACAAGAGAATCTGACCGATGCCCATGCTAAGTTCGCTGCTGCACAGGCGAGCATTGCCAATGCTCATGCTGATGTGGCGGTGGGGGAGAGCCGTTTGGCGGATTTGGGCGAGCAGATGCTTGGCATGAATGAGCAGTTTAACCTGCCGTCCACGTTGGCGGATTTTCGAGCGAGTACGCCTGTATTTGCCGATAACAGCTCTCGCATTGAGCAGATTAAGGCGGACATTGAGAAGCTAGGGGCGGTCAATCTGGCGGCGGCGGCGGAGCTTGCCGAGTTAGAAGAGCGAGTCTCGCCCCTAGATGAGCAGGTGGCAGACATCACAGACAGCATGAAAAAACTCCAAGACGCCATTCGTGCCATTGATGACAAGACCAAACAGCTGTTTTTGGGCATGTTAAAAGCGGTCAATGATGAGATGAATGCGTTGTTTGCCAAAGTGTTTGGCGGTGGGCAGGCAAGCCTAACACTCATCGATGATGAGAGCTTGCCCAAGGCGGACAAATGGCGAGCAGGACTCGTGCTAATGGCACAGCCCAAAGGCAAAAAAAACTCACGCCTTGCCGTGCTGTCAGGGGGCGAGAAAACACTGACCGCCCTAAGTCTGATTTTTGCGATTTTCAAACAGCACCCTGCTCCGTTTTGTGTGCTTGATGAAGTCGATGCCCCTTTAGATGATGCGAACGTGGGGCGGTTTACGAGTCTGATTCATGAGTTGTCAGACAGCGTGCAGTTTGTCTTTATCAGTCATAACAAGCTTGCCATGCAAGCGGCACATGAGTTAAAGGGCATTACCATGCCTACGGCGGGTATTTCTAGTTTGGTAACGGTCAATTTAGAAGAAGCGGAGAAATATCTAGAACCCCGTGAATGATAAAAGAGTGTTTGGATGAGTGCGGGGGTGCTTGTTATTTCGGTGTGTATTATGGGGGACTGATTAAACCTGCATAGACCAGACCAGAGAGCAGACCAAGCCCGAGCCATTGATACATCTAAGCTGTGGGCGGTTGGGCGGTCAAGAATATGCACGAAACAAAATGATAAAAAATGAGAGAAATTGATAGAAAAATGATAAAAAAACCTGCATAAATGATGGGAGTTTGATAGGTATTTAAATAGCGTTTAAAACCGTTTAAAAGCCCATCAAAACACTTCAAACCAAAGCGACCCTGCAAGTGTAGTGGTCGCTTTTTTATGCGTGAGTGGTAGCTAGTGGGGTAAGTCGTAGCTGATGTGGACGACTTGCCCATAGACTTCAATGTCGGAGCTGTCTAGGTCGGCTTTTGATAGGTCTATGGGGTCGTAAATGGTGTTGTCGCTGATGAGCCGTAGCCCTGTCGGTAGCCACTGGGTGCGTTTGACATACAACTGCTCGCCGATGCGTATCACATAGATACGACCGTCTTTGGCGGTGTTTTTTGATTTGTCAATTAAGACAGTAGCGTTTTCTGGTATTGTGGGGAACATACTGTCGCCGTCTGTGTTAATGGCGACAAGCTGGCTTGCTGTAAGGCTTGTGCGGTTAATCCACTCTTTGCGAAAAGCCAAAAAGTCATCTGTGCCAATCACGCCATCGCTAAACTTACCGCCCCCTGCACTGGCAATAACCCCTTTAAAATAAAAGCTCATTGTGTGTTTGGTATCATACCTTGCAAAAATGACAATACTTCATCGTAGTTGTCTTTCTTTATGCTGTGGTAATTGGAAACACCACAATGCTCAACCAACGCCAACCAAATATCCATAATCGTTTTTTGGGGATTGTTCAAATGCACTTCATTAACAAGTTTTTCTAGTGTGTCTTTTTGTTCTTGCGACAAGCATTCTTTTCTGTATCTCTCCACCTCGTAAGAAAAAAGAAAAATTGGCTCTTCTGTGGGGTCTTCTAGAAGTGTTGGTTTGTGGTTAATCATAACGATTTCCTTATTTGCTAGTTTACAGTTTGTGTTCTGTAACCGTAAACTTTTTAGAAAATTAAAAATTTGGTTTACGGTTTATGTATATTGTTGATTTACAATATAATTTTTTTGGATTTATTGAATTTTCTTAATTTTAAACCGTAAACTCACAAAAACCATTTAAGAGTAAAAAGTTTACGGTTTATCTTTCAATTATTTAATAAAAATCTCATTACCGCACTTTTTTGCTCATCGGGCAACTGTCGCAATTTTTCTATTAACTGTCTCTCATTTTCATCTAATTGGGTGAGTGCTGTCTGTTGCCCCGTTACCAAATATCCAACATCTACGCCTGCTTGGTGGGCTTTTTGTAGGTAGTCAGCATCTGGACTGCGTTTACCACTTTCGTAATTGGACTGTGCCAACAATTTGACACCACACAACTCGCCAAATGTCTCTTGGGTTAGCCCAAGTCGTTTTCTTTCGGATTTTAGGCGTTCGCCAAACATTTAATTTTCCTAGATTTTTAAAAATATTTATTCAAATGAATAAAAAAATATTGATTTATTCATTTGAATAAAATATAATGCACGCATACAAGGAAATATCCTTGTAAAAACAGGTTAAAAGAAAGGGTAATTATACCATATTTTCAAGCAAATTGGGAGTTTTTATGACCAGAGAACAGCAGTCAAACCTAATAAAACAAAGGTTGTACTCGCAAGGTATGACTGTCAAAAATTGGGCGTTGGCAAATGGTTATCCAGTAACCGAAGTCTACAAAGTGTTAAATGGCGAACGCAAGGGGCTTTATGGGCGGTCGTTTGAGATTGCTCAAAAACTTGGGTTTTGGGATTTGGATAAATTTAATTCAAATGAATAAATTTGGGGTATAATATGAATGCTTATTATACAGCACAAGAATTAGCAGACTTAGGGTTGCAGTTGTTGCCAAAAACCAAAATGGGCGTATTTAAAAAAGCCAAAAAAGAAAACTGGCTCTCTCGCCCCCGCACAGGTCGTGGCGGTGGCTTAGAGTATGCCTTTAATAGTCTACCCTTAGCAGTGGCTACCGCTCAGAGCGACTAAACAATCGTATCGGAGGGGCGAAAAACTCAGCTCATAAATATGGGTTAGCGATTGATTTTATCGCCCCACGTTTTGGCAATACCCGAAAAATTGCTAAGTTTTTGGTGGCGGAACTGACTGCAAGAAATATTAAATTTGACCAGATTATTCTAGAATTCCCTGACAGTGCAGGCTCCAGGTGTATGGCTTTTTACTACATCAAGCATTAAATGCTGGTTAAATGACAATGTTGGCGAAACAAATGTCGCCAACATATCCCAACTCTTTAATTTATAAGGATAAATCAATGACACAACAAACACAATCCCTGCGGGGGCGTAAATATTCTGGTGATTTGTACGCTCGTAAATACGGCTCATCTGATGTATTTGAAAAAATGGGTAATGTTACCGAATTTACAACCAAAAGCGAAACCGAAAAAGACGAACTTAAAAGCACAGGTCGGGACGACTTTGGACAAGCCATTGAAGTGGAAACCGTGCCACAACCGATTGAAATTTCGCTTAAATTTAACACCTTTGACCGCCACGCCTTAGCCCGTGTGCTGATGGGCGAAGCGGTGGACATTGGCGGTGTGCCAGAAGTTATCAATGAAACTGCTGTCAAAGCGTCTAAAACGGGCTGGATTAAGCTAAATCACAACGACATTGACCCTGAAAACTTTAAGCTGAAAAACAAAAGCAAACAAGACATTGAAAAAGCCAAATACGAGCTAAACCCCCGTTTGGGTATGGTGCGTTTGCTTGACAGTACAGGCATTAATGACGGCGATAACCTACACTACGAAGGCAAAACAAAGGGGCGTAAAGGCTTTGCCATTGATGCCAATACCTTGCAATCAATCCCGCTTGAACTCTACCTAGACGGCAAAGACCGTATCAGTGGCAACGATGGCGTGCTGGAAGTGGCTCACGTTGTTTTGTCGGCTGATGGCGACATCAACTGGTTTGAAGACGGCTGGTGGGAGTCTGGACTAACAGGCACAATCGTCAAAGACGAGGGTAAACCTGCCATGCGGTTTACAGAGTTTGTGGGCTAATCCACGCCTGCCAAAACAAAACCCCATAAAAATGGGGTTTTGTTTATTTTGCAAGATTATCCAAAAAAGCAAGGAGTGCCTGTTTTGCCTTTGGATTGAGATTTTTTAGGTAGTCTATCAGCCTTAAATCATCAGCCGTATAGTTCGCTTGCCAGTTAGGTAGATCGGTTTCTTTTTGTCCAAAAATCAACCAACCAATATCCACATTGTACAAGTCTTTGAGTTTTATTAGAAAACCAACATCAGGTAATCGCTCACCGTTTTCGTAGTGGTGCAAGGAAGTTGAACCAACTTCCAAAGACTTAGCAAATTCTGGTCTTGTTAGGTTGTGGGAGTTTCGGATCTGCCTTAGGCGATTGCCAAAGTCTACTTTTTTTTCATCTTTCATAAAAAAATTCACAAAAAGGTGTTTACAAATTCAAAATTGTGAATTATAATATTCACAACTTCACGATAATGAAGTTATTATATCACATTTATGAATTTTAAACAAACTTTTAGGAGACTTTTATGTCAGAAAATACCCCTTATCATACCCCCCAAGAAGCCAAAGCTTGGCTAAAAGAACAGGGGTTTAGTATCGCAGGTTGGTCAAAAGCCAACGGATTTAGCCCCGAGAGTGTCCGCCAAGTACTGGGCGGTAAAAACAAAATGCTCTATGGCGAAGGTCACAAAATCGGCAAAGCCCTAAATTTGCCAGTGCCAGAAATAGAATAACGCCTATTTAAACAACTTTTAAAAGCCATTTAAATAAGCGTCTTAACCACGAGTTGCCTGTACTTTAGTCGGTCTCGCAACTCATTAACCAAAAGGAAAAATCCTTATGACTACACAAATTGTACCACAAATCCGCCCCCTTGTCCAAACTTTTCAAGGGAAAATTAACGGTGAAACCCAGCCCCTTGTCAATGCTCGTGAACTGCACGCCTTTTTGGAAAGCAAACAAGACTTTTCAAATTGGATTGCCAAACGCATTGAAAAATATGGGTTTGTAAACGGTAAGGACTTTTCAATAAATTTATTGAAAACCCCCAACGGCGGTCGCCCAACCACCGAATATCATATCACCCTAGATATGGCAAAGGAACTTTCAATGGTAGAACGCTCCGACAAAGGCAAAACCGCTCGCCAGTATTTTATTGCTTGTGAAAAGGCTCTGTTTGCAGACCAAAGCACAGTTAAAAGCCTAATCGCCCAAAACCAAGCCCTAAAAGACGAACTGTTAAAAGCCAATAATGACTACAAGGCATTGGCGGTAATGCACGATGGCGGACTAGAAAACTGGCAAATGGGAATGGCGGTAGGACTTGCTCCAAGTACCGTCAGCAAAAAACTTGCCAAAATGCGAAAACTGGGCTTGATTGGCGAACGCTACGAAGTGGCGGACAATAAAGGGCAATTAACTTTGGGATTGGGGGAATAAGATGGACAATGTAAAAACAGTCAGAGTAATTGACGATGTGGACGAAAGCCTATATCAGTCTTTGGCATTGCTACAAGTGTTGGGGGATTTGGCGTTTTCATATCCTGTCAGCACCAAAACCGTGCAGATTGATGTGTCCAGTCTTGCTACTACGCTGGATATGATAGCAAACAAAATCAGAACCGCCCAACAGCGTTTGACGGATATGCCACGCTAATTTACCCCAACAAAAAAACACCGCTCAAAGCAAATTTGGGCGGTGTTTTTTTTGATAATTTTTAAAAAATAACCCCAATAACTCTTGACTTATTGCATAATTGGGGTTATAATAACCCTACATTCAACAAGCGGAGTTTAAAATGCCCCCAAGTAGCGATGAGATGATAAAGCGAATTACCGAAGACGGTTGGTATTTTGTAAAACAAAAAGGCTCTCACAAGCACTACAAACACCCAACCAAAGAAGGTAAAGTAACAATCCCAAACGGTCGTGAAAACCTACCCAAAGGAACGCTAAAAAGCATCATCAAACAAGCAGGGTTGGATTAATCCAACCCCCCACTTAAAACGGCATTTTAACCCAAAACAATCTTGCAAACAGGAGCGAAATGATGTTATTTCCCATTGCCATTGAAAAACCTGCCAATGAAAACGAATGTTATGGCGTGATTGTGCCAGACATTGCAGGGTGTTTTAGTGCAGGCGATACACCTGATGAAGCCATTAAGAATGCTTATGAAGCCATCAGTTTGCATTTGGAAGGCATGGCAGAAGATGGCGATACACTACCTACCGCCAAGCCCATTTTTTATCATCAAGACAATAGCGAATTTGACGGTATGTTGTGGGCAGTGGTGGACGTGGATATGTCTGCCTTTATGGGTAAGGCGGAGAAAATCAACGTTACCTTGCCAAGCCTACTCATCACCAAAATTGACGAAAAAGTCTTGTCTCATAAATCGCTATACAAAAGCCGTTCTAATTATTTGGCACAATTGGCGATGGCAGATTTGGGGTAGGCTCTGAACCCCGTCATCTTACCCCAACCGTAAACCCCCTTTAAAATCCCCTTAATTAAATTAAGGGGATTTTTTATGAAAAGTTTGGACACTGCCTTAACCATACATGCAGGCGTGAAAGGCATTAACGAGTTAAAACGCCTATCTGATGAGATAAAGGCGACAGGCACGGCAACAGACAGTTTGGACAAAGCCACCGATGAGCTACAAAAGTCATGGAAAGGCTTATCCGCCGATGAGCAGACCAAAAAAGTCAAAGCATTGGGCGATGAGTTTAAACGCTTAAAAAGCATCAGCGATGCCAAAATCGCCCTAGGCATTGATGAAGATAATAAAGCCAAAAAACAACTAGAAGAAGTCCACAAAGCCTACGAACGCCTTAAACTCTCAGGCAAGCTAACAGGCAGTGAGCTTGCTCGTGCCAATGAATTACACACCAAAAAAGTCAAGGAGCTAGAAGAACAGCTGGGCAAAACCACACTCACGGCAAGTGAGATGGCAGGCGAGCTTGGTAAAATCGCAGGCAGTGCAGGTAGCATGGCAGTGGTCGCCAAAGCCGCCATGGAATTTGAGACCGCCATGGCAGGGGTTAAGAAAGTCGTGGACGGCACGCCCGAGCAGATGTCTAGACTCTCCAAAGAAATCAAAGATTTGTCGGTAGAGCTTGGCATGACTGCCACCGAAGTGGCACAGATAGCAACAATGGGTGGTCAGCTTGGCGTGCCGATTGACAAATTGGGCGAGTTTACGACCATGGCAGGTCAGATGTCAGTGGCATTTAGCATGAGTGCTGATGAGGCAGGTAATGCCGCCGCCAAACTTGCCAACGTCTTTAACATGCCCATCGAACAGGTGGGCGAGCTTGGCGATGTCATCAACACGCTGGGCAACAATATGGCAGCCAAAGAGCGAGAGATAGTCGATGCCATGCTCAGAGTGGGTGGCACCGCCCGCCAGTTTGGGCTTGCCAAAGAAGAAGTGGCAGGACTGACCGCCGCCATACCATTTAATGTACATTTAAACCTACTTTATAAGACAATCACATGACCAATAAACGCACCAAACTCAACAAATCCGACCTAAAAATCTACCCATCAGAACGCTTAACCGACAACGATGACGGCGGTGGACTGGCACTGGGTACACCGCTCACAGGGGCGGATAATGAACTCTTTGACCCCATATCGTCTATCCAACGCATTAATGGCGGTATGATGACTCGCTTAGTCTATGCAGGGGTACAGCGAGCTGATGACGAGCCACTTTTGGGGGCATTTACCGCCGCGGTAATTTGCAAGTGCGAGCTTCCGTGCCATTTACCCAAAGAAACTGGACGAATGTGTGGCAAGACACCCGCATTGGCGACGAGCCATTAAACCGCTTAAATGTCAAAGATTATCCCATTGTCTTGACCGATGATGGGGCGATAGACGAGAAATGGCTGATTAAGTTTACCAGTAGCTCACAGTTTGAGCTGTACGGGCAAACACTCGGCTTTGTGCTAAAAACCGACACCTTACAAGACTTAGCCCCAATCAATCCGTCCACCAAAAAGCCCTACTTTACCATACCCAAACAAGCCTTTGGGGCTGACACGCCGTGGAGCGTGCAAGAAGTGGTACGGTTTAACACGTGGGGGACACTGCTACCTGTGTGGGTCATCTGTGCCGTCCAGCCGTCAGCGGACAACCCTAAGGGGTCAGACGGCTATACGCAGGTGTTGTTTGGCGATACGACCGAGATTTAAAGCGGTTTTAAGTGTATTTTAATGTTAATTAATCAAGCTTTAAAGGATAATTTATGAGCTATTTAAATCCCATCACCCTAACCCCCAAACTCTACCAATCCACCGACCTACAAGCCCCACAGCTCACAGGGGCGATGGGCGATTATAAAAGCGTGTGGAAAGCCTGTCTGGTAACAGGCTACGGTAATAAGGCAGGGGCAGGATTTATGCTTGACAACGAAACCGACCATTCGTGTGATTTTATCAGTCCGAACATCATGATGGACAAGTTTGGTGTGGAGGAGGATAATTCGGCATATAAGCCTTATTATTATAATGGCACAAATAAGGTATCGCAATGGCCTAGCAACACACAAAAATCACACGCCAGAAATCCAAGCTGGACAATGTTAGTCTGCGAACTCGGTGTGTATTTTGTCATTACCACAAATGGCATGAGCCAAGTGGGGTATTTGGGTCTCATTAAATCAGCGATTAATGATAATAATATTAACTTTGTACGGCTAAATATTGGGAACTTATCAAGTTCTAGTTACAACAGCTTTTTAGGCAGTCTTAAAATTGGCAACTATACCAACGCCCGTATCTTATCTAATGGCTATGACTTAGTAAAATCGCTCAAAAAAGACTTCTTGGTTAGCCTAGTCTCTGATGTCTTTTGGCGACAAGATGGGGCATTGCTCGGCTCTCAGCCCGCCTTACTGATACAAAACAGTCTGACTTTGCCAACGGATATTCAGATCACCGAATATCAAGGCAGACCTGTGTTGTATATATATGTGGTCAATGGTACAAATAGTTATTACCAAGCCAATTATAGCTTTGGGGTGATGATTTACTTAGACTACTGGGAGTACTAAATGCAAGTACACAGCAAAGCAGATGTGGCTCTTGCCCTACCTAATGTGGGCTACATCGCAGGGGATAATGACGGTATTGTAACAGTGGGCGGTGTCCCTGCCCGCCGTGAAATGGTGGTGTTTAATATGGATTTGTCGGTGCATTCACGCTTTTACAGTCTTGACAACGGGCATTATCTGATTAACAATCTTGACCCAAATCAGCAGTATCTCATCATGGCACGAGACCTGCCCCCATCCGATGGGGTGGAGCGTTACGAACCTGCCACTTGGGATTATGTAACCCCCATGAGCGACAAAACCCAAGCCGAGCAAATGGAACTGTGGCAGTCATGGCAGACCTGACCCGTGATAAATTGCCCTTGCCACTGACACGGCGGATAAGCGACAGACCACCGTCCGACCGCTTACCGCTTACCCTAAATCGTAAGTTAAGCACGCTGGATGTGGTCTTGCCAACACCGATTGACCCAACACCTAAGCCCACTGACCCAACCCCAAAAAGACAAAACCCTGTCATGGCAGAGTTTGATAGCCTAATATCTGACCCACAGGGCGTGAATATGGGCAGACAAGTGAGTATAGCAAGTGATGAGGTGGCACGGGCGTATAGTGTGGTGTATGGTGATACGCTAACAATGGCTTATGGGCGTGATATGTCTACTCGTCATTTTGCCCCTGTTGCTAGTGGGGCAGATAGTGCTATGGGTACGCCTTATCTGATTGGCAGTGTCTATCAGCACACATGGCAAGCTCTCATGGCACTTCACCACGCTCATCACATCAGCGTGAGCGATGGTGTGGGACTGTTTAGTTGTAATCTTGTCAAATATGGGGCTAAGGGCTATTTGCAGGGCGGTACGCAGGGCAATTTATCAGACGTGGCAGGACTATTTGGCGATAACACCCACCAAGCAGGCAGTACGCTGATTGCTCGCCCTAGCACACACACGATAACCCACAGCACTCCTGTGCCATGTCGTTATTATCCTGTGCCAGAGCCTGAGCCTGACAAGCCCGTCTCGTATTGTCGTATCAGACCACCATCTGACCGCCTGCCACTGGCTTTAAGACGCAAACGAGGCGAGCACCCTGCGGGTGCCTTGCCCCTACCGCTTATTTGTTGGCATGACTTACCACCGACTGCCACCCCCAATTTAGGAGCTTATATCGTGCATAATACCATCACTGCAACCATCGGTGGGGTCAATGTCAATCCCTTGTCATTTAGCATTAAGACCGACATGGACAGCTTTTGTTGGCAAGGACAAATTGAAATCCCCACCAAAGACTTTGATAAAATCAAAGACAAGCTAGGCAGCCGTGGTAATGAGCCGATGATTAGCGTGGTCATTAACAACCACCGCTTTGTCATCATTGCTGAGGAGCTTAGCAAAAACCGCTCATTTGTCAATCACAGCTACACGTTATCAGGACGAAGTGTTACCGCTCGCCTGTCAGCAGACTATGCGACAAATAAACAAGGCGGGTTAAATCAAGCCCTCTACGCCAGTCAGCTTATCATGAGTGCGATGGTAAATACAGGCATGACGGCAGAATATCAAGCCCCTGATTGGCTGATTAAAAAAGGGGTATATAGTACCGACAAAACCCCGATGGGGGTAATACATGATGTGGCAGAGGCGTGTGGGGCGTTTGTGTATTCGCATCCGCACGAGCCAAGCCTTGTCATTAAACCTCGCTACAAAGTGCCTGCGTGGAAGCTTGCCACGGCTGAACCTGCTTTAATCCTTGCTCTTGACCCTGTAAAAAGCATCAGTGAGCAACAAAGAGTAAGTCCTCTTTATGATAATGTGTGGCTGACCAGTACAAGCCGTCTTGATAACGTCTATCGCAGACAGTCGGCACGCATGACAGAGGCACCCACACAGTCTGACGAGCTATTGACCGACCAAATCGCCACCATTGCCAAAGGCGTGCAAATACTGTCAGAATCAGGCACGCACATGGACATGACGGTAACGACACGTTGGGCGGATAAATACGGCTTGCCCCTTGCGGTGGTGGGCGATGTTTGGCAAATCAACGATGACGGCGGTTATAAGGCAGTGGTGGTCAGTGTTGAGGTGCAGGTCAAGGTGGAAAATGGCGTGCCGACCATTTGGCAGGTGGTAGGGCTTGATAGGTATATGGGAAATTAATAGCCGATTATATTATACATTAATGCTCTAAAAAGTCAATAATTCAAAGGCAAAAAAAATGAATTTATATCAAACATTTAGCAAGCTCTTTGCCACACCCAAAGGCGTGGCACAAATCACAGGTCAAAAGGGGCAAGGCGTGGTGGTCGGGCAGACACTCGGTGGGGTGTTTGTCGTGCTAAACGGACAGGCAGAGGTGGGCGATATGGTCTATTATGACCGACAGACTCATGAAATCACAGGGCAAGCTCCGCAGGGGGAGCGAGGGGAGTTTGGGGTGTAAGTTTGTTAGATTAATATCTGCATACTGTGATAAAAATATCTGCATAATTGAGTTTTCTTTATGCAGATATTTTTGCGATTTTATGCAGATATTTTTGCGATTTTACAAGACAAACCACGGCAATATTCATCAAGTTTGTGGGCAACTTAACAAAATCGAACATCGCCCTTTGAGCAAACAAAGTGTACTAAGCCTGTATCTTGATGACCCAATAAGCCAAAAATCGTATCGTTTTGACCGCCTTGATGACTGGCATAGGGATGATGTTTTTCGCCCGTACAAGGGAGGCGATGTGATTTGTGTCAAGTACACCAAATCGCCCGTTTTGACCCGTACCTATCCCCATATTTTGACAGACATACAGCCCAAATGACAACCTAGGACAACCCATGAAAAAACCACTCATCGCCTTATTTGCCATGCTCACACTACCGCAAGCGTGGGCGTTATCCATGAAGCCTGCCGATTGGGGCGATTTTCGCTATGATGAAAACGTGGTTTGCTCAACATCCGCAGAAAACAGCGACATATTCGGCGTTGTCAAAAAACACGGCAAATATGGCATGGCGGACAGCACAGGCAAAGTACTATTACCGCTTGAATATGATGACGGAGCGTGCCTAACTGGTCATATCACTTTATCAAAACAAGGCAAATGGGGTTTGGTGGACGCTCATCAGCGTGTGATAGTGCCTTTTATTTTTGACAGACAGCCTTGGGATTTTAATGGCGTGGATAAAGTCATTATCACCGATGAGCGTGATGATGGCATATATTCGGCAGTGTATGGGGTGGGCGGTGGGATTATTTTGGATTATCGGCGTGGTGAATGGGACTTTGAAAATGATGTCTTGATACGCTTTGAAGATGATGAGAACGGGCAAAGTGGCTTTATGGACACGCAAGGCAATATCATCTTGGCGGGACGTTATGATTGGGTAAAGCTACTGGATGATAAAGCAGGCGATGAACGGTTTTTGGTAGGTGTAAATAGCCAAGTCATGATGATAGACCGCCATAAAAACGTATTTACACAAGACTATGACGACATGGAGCCTTTTGATGAGCAAGGCATATCAAGGGTTCATCTGGATGTAAATGGTAAGAGTAAAATAGGCTTTGTAGATAGAAGTGGGATACTTATTGTCAAACTCTCATCACATCGCTACCCCATGTGGAACGATGTCTATGGACATGAATGGCAACTACGCATAGACGGTAAGCAGTGTACACTATTTTTGCAAGACCTTGCAGGGCAAGTGGTTAGCAGCCCAGAGTTTCCTGATGAATCCTGTCGGCTACTTGCCACGCCCAACCAAACACCCAATCAAGAACCCACAGCAAAGCGTGGGTTATGGGATAGGATTTGGGCGTGGGCTACTGGTTTGATTCGCTGAATCAAACCTTCAATACCTGTCTATGTAGCTCTGCTAAGCCGTATTCCATCGCTTTTTGTAATAGTTCGGTCAGCTCAGCACGGGTCTTATCTTCGGGTAAAATCGGTGCAAGGGGTAACACATACGCCTTAACCCCATCGCTGTCCGCCACTCGTCTTAGGCTCTCCGCCATCGTGCGTTTGTCATAATACGCACAGTCGTCCGACAATGTACCGTCTGCATTGACATAAGCAATCACCATAGGACAAATGGGCAAGCCTGTATCCATGCTTGCTTGTAGCAATTTTCCGTGGATTTTTTTGATTTGTTTGCCGTCTGTGGTGGTTGCTTCGGGGAAAAATACCACCGATGAACCGCCACGCAAAAATTCGGCAATCTGACGTGCCACCCCGTCAGCGTCCCCCGAACCACGCTTGATAAAGAGTGTTCCGCCTGCTTTGGCAAGTTTGCCAAAAATAAACCACTCGCCAATCTCCGCCTTTGATAAAAAGAATACAGGAGCGACCGACCCCACCACAGGAATATCCAGCCAAGAAATATGGTTAGATACCCAAAGTCCGTGTGTCTGTGGTACAGGCTCAACTTGCACGACTTCCACACCAAAGGAATTGACCATTTTACGGCAAAAGGTTTGGATATATTTTGGCAAAACATCTCTGGGTGGTGTTTTAAATGCCCCAACACGTCTGGCGGTAGTAAAGCCCCTCACCAAGGTATTACTCATGCCTGCGATGATTTTGGTGCGTTTTAGTTGTTTATTTAAAAAATTTGCCATAAGATTATCATTGTCAATTAAAAGACGTATCGTATAAGAGTTTGAGTAAAATTGCAAGTGTTTTTGGTACACATTAATGCACAAAAAACCGCCTTAGTGTTTAAGACGGTCTGTAAATCAAGCATTCGGCAAAGGCGGTGGCAATTCGTCATTTTTGACGATATTCACCGTTGGCACTTCATGCTGATATTCTTTTGGCTCTCGTGGCGTCTCGCCATTCATGATTTGCAAGAACTGCTCACGGTCAATGGTTTCCCACTTCATCAGTGCGTCCACCATGGCGTGCATCTTGTCGTGATTGTCATCAATGAGCTTATACGCCACATCGTACTGCTCTTCTAGGATACGGCGGACTTCTTCGTCCACTTTTTGTTGGGTAGCCTCACTGATAGTACGGCTCGCCCCACCAAAATATCCGCCTTGCTCTTCGTCCTCATAGACCATCACGCCCAGTTTGTCGCTCATGCCATATTTGGTAACCATGGCACGGGCAAGTTTGGTGGCACGTTCAAAGTCGTTGGACGCTCCTGTGAATTTGCGATTGATAAAAATCTCTTCGGCAATACGCCCGCCAAACAAGATAGAGATGTCATTTAGCATTTTATCGCTATAACTGCTCACCGCATCTTGCTCGGGCAACTGCCACGTTACCCCGAGTGCCCAGCCACGGGGCATGATGGTTACCTTATGTACAGGGTCAGTAAAGGGAAGTAGTTGGGCGACTAGGGCATGACCTGCTTCGTGATAAGCGGTGGCACGGCGTTCTTCTTCACGCAACACCATGGATTTACGTTCAGGCCCCATGTAGAGTTTGTCTTTGGCATCTTCAAAGTCGTTCATGTCCACGCTCATCTTGTTGCGACGGGCGGCAAATAGGGCGGCTTCATTGACAAGGTTGGCAAGCTGTGCTCCACTAAACCCTGGGGTACCACGAGCTAGGGCATTGACGTCCACACCAATGGTTTGGGGCAGTTTTTTCAGGTGTACATTTAGGATTTGTTCACGACCTTTGATGTCTGGCAAGCCAACCGACACTTGACGGTCAAAACGACCAGGACGAAGTAGGGCTTTATCCAGTACATCCACACGATTGGTCGCTGCAATCACAATCACGCCGTCATTGCCTTCAAAGCCGTCCATTTCCACCAAAAGTTGGTTTAGCGTTTGTTCACGCTCATCATGACCACCGCCCATGCCCGAGCCACGATGACGACCCACCGCATCAATCTCATCAATAAAGATGATACACGGGGCGTTCTTTTTGGCTTGGTCAAACATATCACGGACACGGCTTGCACCCACACCGACAAACATCTCCACAAAATCCGAACCCGAGATGCTAAAAAACGGCACTTTGGCTTCGCCTGCAATGGCTTTGGCAAGCAGTGTTTTGCCTGTCCCAGGAGGACCCACCATAAGCACGCCACGAGGAATGGTCGCCCCAAGTTTGGTGAATTTTTCTGGGTCTTTTAAAAAGTCCACAATTTCAACAACTTCTTGCTTGGACTCTTCGCACCCTGCCACATCGGCAAAGGTAACTTTGATGTCATCTTCGGAGAGCATTTTGGCTTTTGATTTGCCAAAGCTCATGGGGTTACGACCACCCATGCCGCCACCGCCAGCACCGCCACTCATGCCACGCATGAACAGCCAAAACAGACCGATGATGAGCAAAATCGGAAAGGCTGCAATGAGTAGCTGAGTACCCACGCCTTGACGCTGTGGTGCTGCCCCTTCTACTTCTACGTTATGCTTGCGAAGTAATGGCATTAACTCGGTATCATCTAGGGCAGGGCGGATGGTCTCAAACTCTGAGCCATTAACCTTTGTGCCCGTAATCTCTTCGCCATCAATCTCAATTTTTTGGATTTGACCTTCGGCGACTGCCGTGACAAAGGCTGAGTACTTCATGTCATCAGCCTTGCCCGAACCACGGTCGAGATTACTAAATACCATGACTACCACGGTGATAATCACGAGCCATAATAGAATGTTTTTTGCCATGTCGTTCACAAAGGGTTTCCTGTTTTTGGCGTTTGATACAACTTTGATTGAAAATTTAAAAATTGAAAAATGGGGCAAATCGTGCAATTATTCACACAAAGAGACATTGCTTTTAATAAGGCTTATTATCAATAAATCAAGCCCTAAATTTGGATGATTATTTTATCGCCACCCAAAACATCTCTTTGGAGCGGGGACGGCTTGCCTTGGGTTTTATACTTTTGATTTTACTAAACTTTTTTTGCATGTCAGCACGAAGCTCGGGCGAACCTTCGCCTTGGAATACTTTCATGATTAACGCACCGCCTTCGGGCAACACTTTTAGGGCAAAATCCACCGCCAACTCACACAGATACATCATGCGTGGCATGTCCACTGCTGACATGCCAGACGTGTTGGGAGCCATATCGGATAACACCACGTCCACACGTCGTCCACCCACTTCATTCATGATTTTATTAAAGACTTCTTCTTCTCTAAAATCGCCTTGAATAAAGGTAACATTCTCCAAAGTATCCATGGGCAAAATATCAGATGCTATTAAAATCCCGTCATCGCCCACAAGCTGTCCTGCCACCTGCGACCAGCTACCAGGGGCAGAACCTAAGTCCACCACGGTCATGCCTTTTTTGATAAGAGAAGTTTTTTCGTTAATCTCCAATAACTTATAAGCTGCTCTGGCACGATAGCCGTCTTTTTGGGCTTGTTGAACGTAATAGTCGTCAATATGCTCTTTCATCCACGCTTTCGATGATTTGGAGAATTTTTTGTTGGTAATGCGAGTTGCCATTGGTCAGTGTTGATGAATTAAAATAACTGCTTAGTTTAACATTTTTATGAGAAAATTTGGTATATTTTTGTTATAATGAACATTAATTTATTTAAAAACCTGTTTTGAGACATTTTATGGCAAAACCCAATTTTAAAAACTTATCTAACGACACCCTAAAAGAACTACGGGGCATCGGTCATCGCCTAAATCCCATCATCATGGTGGGTGGTAATGGCTTGACGCCCACGCTCATCGAAGAGACCGCCCGTGCTTTAAGTGACCACGAACTCATCAAAGTAAAAATCCCAGCAGGCAGTGCAGATGAACGCAAAGAATGTGCCGCCGCCCTAGCTGATGCCACCGAGAGCCAAGTGGTACACCATATCGGGCGTATGGTTTTGTTGTTTCGTAAAAATGATGAACCTAACGATAAACTGTCTAATTTGGCAAGGTTTGGGTTTTAGGAATTCAGCAAAAGGGAATGTCATGAATTTTTTTACCGCAAATCCCATTGATAAACTGTTTAGCTTGCTGTCGCTGTCGCACTTTACCGAGTTTTATTATGATGATAATTCGGTCATGCAAAGAGAGCGGTTGTTTGTCTTGCAAGACCTGCAAAATGCCCAAAAAAACAAGCCTGCCCCCAAAGTTCATGCCTATATCAGTGAAGACACGCACGGGGGTAAGTATGTGATTAACATGAGTTTTATGGTTGAAAGGGTGGACGGACTGCATTTTACCAATTATCATGGTGATAACATCAAGCGTGCCGATGGGCTGTGGCAGGAGACCTGCCTAGAATGCTTTATCGGTCTGGCAGATGGCGGTTATATTGAGATGAACATCGCCCCTGATGGACGTTATGCCCTGTATCATTTTAGCGATTATCGTACGCCCGCCACGCCCATACAGACCGATAAAGTAACTCTGTCATGGCGTGCCGATGATAATGATAACGTGCTGGTGTACGAGCGTCATGTCAGTCTTGATGTGTCAGCCGTGGCGGATTTGTTGCCCGAGCAGACACTCATCAACCCATGTGCGATACTAAACATCAGAGGTGATTTGCATTACTTTGCTGTCAGTTCTGCCCCTGCGCCTAATTTTCATGATAAGGCATTTTGGCAAAAATGGTAAATGTATAAAATGGTGAGTGTCTTTTGATTAAAACTTAGGGCGGTAGCCCAAAACTGAACTGGATTTTTGTTTAAATCAAAATCGTATTTAAAAAGCCCATGCATGATGTCATGGGCTTTTTGGTGAGTGGGTAAATGATTATTTGATGGTAAACCAATCATTGGCACTGGTTTTGGCTTTTTCGATGTCGCTTGATGATAGGTTTAGGGCAAGCTGACCAATTTTGGCTTGGGCTTTATCACGAATGCCGTTATCAAGCATGCCGTCACGGCTAGATAGGTCATACCATTTGTAGGCATCCACATAGCGTTGCTGTTTTTCATCAATCATTGCAAGTGCATAGCTGGCACGGTTGTCGCCCAGATGAGCGGCACGTTCTAGCCATTTGCGACCTTCACTCATGCTGGCTTTGACACCTTCGCCACGCAGATACATGAGTCCTAGGTTTAGCTGAGCAGGGGCAATGTCTTTTTGGGCAGCTTGGGTGTACCAATGCACGGCTTTGGCAGGGTCTTTGGCAACGCCTTCGCCTTTTTGTAGGCGTTTGGCTAGGAAAAATTGGGCATGATGGTTGCCACTGCTTGCTTGACTGGCAAGTGCTGAGATGTCCATAATCTCAAAACGAGAGACATCAAGCGGTACATTTGAGATAAGTTCAGCGTTGGCAACACCTGCCAAAAGTAGGGTGGATAGAATGCTAAGTTTTAAACGTTTCATGATGACGACCTGTGGTTGAGATTATATTTAAGATGTATGACAAATGTCAAATTAATTCTTTATCATACCATTAATGAGTGATAAACTCAATTTTTCATTGGTTAAACATGTCAAATTTTGTAACACCATTTATCAGTTATCAGTTATCAGTTATCAGTTATCAGTTATCAGTTATCAGTTATCAGTTATCAGTTATTTGATGGTGTTTGCTGGTTTAAAATGTAGGGCCTGCCTGCCTTTGGTATTTGCAATGAAAAACAAGATTTAGCCGTTTTTCATGCAAAAATTGATTAAGATTGTCAAATTTTCATCTTATTTTATAAAAAATGTTATCCATGGTAGGCATGCCCTAATTAACCTTTGGCAATCCGAAACACCGCCACGTCCGCCAACAGGTTGGGGGCTTTTTTGACGGCTTTATCACGAACAAAGGCAGGGATTTTGGGATTGGGGTTGTCCCATAGGGCGACCGTATCCAAAATGCGAATGTTGTTGTCGTGGCACAGTCGTTCAAAATCCTTAAAGGTGCAAAGATGAATGTTGGGTGTGTTGTACCATTGGTGGGGCAGGGTTTCACTCATCGGCATGATGCCTTTAATACCAAGATAAATGCGGTTTTGCCAATAGGCGAAGTTTGGAAAAGTTACAATGCCAAATTTAGCTACTCTTAGCATATCGTTTAGCAAGGTTTCAGGATTTTTGACCGCTTGCAAGGCACGAGCCATCACCACGGTATCAAAACTGTTGTCGGAAAAGCGAGCCAAGCCGTCATTTAGGTCTTGCTCTACGATGTTTAGCCCTTTGGTAATGCCTTCATTGATTTTGTCAGGGTCAATCTCAATGCCATAGCCAAACACGCCCAGACGCTCTTGCAGGTGAGCCAATAGTGTGCCGTCCCCACAGCCCAAATCTAGGACTTTTGAGTTGGGTTTTATCCATTTTTCGGCAAGTTGGTGGTCAATGTTATTCATGAGTTTCCTTGTTTTATTGTCTTGCCAATTGTGAAATCTCTTGGGACGTGATGTCGCCTTGTGTTTGGCGTGCGATAACAGAAGCGTTCAAAAAGCCTCGAACGGCAGTCGTATAACGGGGAATGTTAAACAAAAACGAATCATGCCCGTGCGGTGCGTCCACATTGACAAAGCTCACTCGCTTGTCGTTCGCCATTAAAGCGTCCACAATCTCAACCGACCGCTCAGGCGTGAACCGCCAATCGGTGGTAAACGAGACGATGAGAAATTGGCACTTGGTGCGAGCAAGCGTTTGTTTGAGAGCTTCTTTTTCGCCCAGCTCATCTTTCGTATAATCCCGTGTCGGGTCAAAATAATCCAGTGCTTTGGTCATGAGTAGGTAAGTATTGGCATCAAAATTTTTGCTAAACCGCTCGCCTTGATAACGCAAATAGCTTTCTACTTGAAATTCCACATCATAGCGGTACATGAATTTGCCTGATTTTAAGTCCCGCCCAAATTTGGCTTTCATCGCCTCTTCGGTGATGTAGGTGATATGCCCAACCATACGAGCGAGTATCAGCCCACGTCTGGGATAAGTGCCGTGTTTGAGATACCAGC
This sequence comes from Moraxella bovis, assembly GCF_025985205.1. NCBI lineage: Bacteria > Pseudomonadati > Pseudomonadota > Gammaproteobacteria > Moraxellales > Moraxellaceae > Moraxella > Moraxella bovis. The sequence continues at coordinate 2,236,986 of NZ_CP087840.1, read as the reverse complement.
CGTCATGAAAATCGGGGTCGGATAGGATAGACTGGCGAGCGACTTCGTTAAAGGCGATGTTTTGGGCGGAGAGCTTGGGTGTGCTTGCGATGATGACGGCACGTTCTAAGCGGTCGGGGTAGTCCACCGACCATTGCAACGCCTGCATACCGCCCATACTCCCACCGACAATGGCGTGCCATTTGGCAATCCCTAGGCGGTCTGATAGCATGACTTGGGTTTTTACCCAGTCTTTTATCGTGATGAGTGGAAAATCCGCCCCCCAAATTTCGCCTGTGGCAGGATTGATGGTGGTAGGGCCTGTGGAACCGTGGCAGGAGCCGATGTTGTTTAGGCACACCACAAAAAATCGGCTCGTGTCTATCGCTTTGCCATTGCCAATTAGATTATCCCACCAGCCAGCCTTAGTATCATGCTCGCTATGATAGCCTGCGGCATGGTGTGAGCCTGATAGGGCATGGCAGATTAAAATGGCGTTGGTTTTGTCGGCATTTAGCTCGCCATAGGTCTCGATGACTAGGTCAAATGACGGCAACACCCGCTCGCATTCTAGGGTTAATGGCTCATCAAAATGCAAGGTTTGGGGCGTTACGATACCGACTGATGTCGGGTCTAAATAGGGGGCAAAGTAGAGGGGGTTGTCCACGTTGTCGCTCTTGTTGTTTTTAAAGCTATATTTTAAGGGCAAATGCTAGGATTGGCAAGGCATAAAAGAAAGTTATTTACTTAGGGCGTGCCTGCTTTTTTTAATCAACCATTCTTGAATTGCAAATACCAATACTGAGCATGCCTTACGCCTGATTTTTAAAAATTTGTCAATGTATCATGCTTACCATGCATTTGCTATACCGCTCCAAATACCAACCCAAAAACACCGCCGCCACTGCCAGTGAGATGACCAGTGCCGTCCAAAAACCATAAATGCCCATGCCCATATAAAACGCTAACACAATACCAGGCAGTAGCCCACAACCCCAAAATGCAATGATGTGGATTATCATCGGCACGGTGGTTACTTTATAGCCACGCAAGGCATAGCTTGCCACGCATTGCACCGCATCGACCAGCTGAAAGGCGGCGGCATAGAAAATGATGGCGGAGGCGATGGCAATGACTGCCGTGTCCTTGGTGTAGAGTGTTGCCAGCTGTTCTCGCCCGATGACCAAAAAGGCAGCGGTCAAAAATGAGATGGCGACCGCACCTGATAACGCCACGCCACTGCTATAACGGGCAGACTCAGGTTCACGCCGACCCATCGCCATGCCGACCCGTACGGTGCTGGCAACCCCTAGGCTTTGGGGTATCATAAAGATGAGTGAGGTGATGTTGATGGCGATTTGTTGGGCGGCGACGTAGTTTTCGGTGTTGCCGTCCAGCCTTGCGACCAAAAACATGATACAGCTAAATAGGCTCACTTCAATAAAAAATGACAGTCCGATGGGTATGCCAAGTTTGGTGATGTCGCCAAAGAGCTTGATGTCAGGCAGGCTAAATTTGTCCATTAAGCCAAATTCATGAAAATATCTGTCTTTGGCGATGTATATGCCAAGCACGATGGCGTTGAGCCAAAATACGATGGCGGTTGCCAGTCCGCAACCTGCACCGCCTAGGGCAGGCATGCCAAATTTGCCATAGACAAAGACGTAGTTTAGGGGAATGTTGGCAAAAAAGCACAGCCAACTGACAATCATGATAACTTTGGGTTTGTTAAGACTGGACGCATAAGCGTGCAAGGTGCGATGTATCATGGCGGCAGGCATGGCAAGCCCGATGAACCACAGATACTCTTTGGTAACGGCAAGAGTGTTGGTGCTTAGATGACCAAAATAATGCTCAAAGGGCAGTATCGCCGTCCAAATCAGCACCATGCCAATCACGCCCATGAGCAGTCCATACCACAGCCCTTGCCGTCCCAGCTCGCCAATGTCGCCTGCCTTAGCATCGCCTTTATTGACCGCACCATACTGCTGGGCAATCAAGGGATTTAGGACGGTCATCACCCCAAGTAAGGTGATGTAGATGGTAATAAACAAACTGTTTCCCAGTCCGACCGCAGACAAGTCTTCTTTGCTGACACTGCCTGCCATGACCGTATCCACAAAACCCGTCCCAACTTGGGCGATTTGGGATAAGAACATGGGCAGGGCGAGTGTGGCGAGAGCGATGAACTCTTTTTTATAATCAGCAAAGCTGTGGCGGTTTAGGTTTAGGAGCATGGTAATTTTTCAAAAAAGCGTATTTTACCATAAAACGTTGCGTTGTGGTTTTGCCTTTTAATGGTGATGTGTTGGCATTAAATAGACGTACTGAGAAATAAAACATGTATACTTACACGCCCTGATATTTTCCAGGATTTTAAAATTGAAAAATTCTGTAAAATCGTTATATGCAGTGATTTTAATATATTTTAACCGCAATTATGATTAGGGCGTGCCTGCCTTTTATAATACAACTTAAAATTTAGAGTGTTTATGGGGAATATAATGTTTTCCTTGAAAAACGTGCGACTCCCCACTTTTTTAAACAGACTTTTTCATTGCAAATACAAAAGGCAGGCACGCCCCACATAATGGCAATAAAAAAGGGCATTATCTCGCCCTTTTTTGTGTTGTTGTGTGATTATTGACCGTTTTGCTTGTCATTTTGACGCAGACGCTCTTCCCAAAATGTGGCGTTTTTGATGCCAAATTTGGTAGGGTCAAAGACAATCTTGCTACCCACCTTACGCTGTGCTTCATAGTCGGCAAGCATTCGCATGGTAACCCGAGACCCCATAAAGAACATGATCAAGATGCCGATGATGTTAAGCCATGCGGTCATACCCACGCCCACATCGCCCCATGCCCAGATAGCCCCAGCACTGTTCAACGCTCCATAACCTACCATGATAAGAATGATAATTTTGGCAATCATTAGCCCTGTTTTTTGGGCTTGTTTGCCCAAAAATCTTGACAGATACACCACATTAATCTCAGCAATGTGGTAGTACGCCAAAATGGTGGTAAAGGCAAAGAAGAAGATGGCAACAGCAATAAAGTAATTACCAAACGCCCCAAAAGTCGTCTCAAGTGCCATCTGAGTAAAAGCAGGTGTGCCGATTTCTACCGATTTGTCCACATTTAGCAAGATAAATTCTTTGGTTTTTTCATTTTGAACGTTGTAGGTTCCCATGGTCAAAATCATAAATGCCGTTGCCGTACATACCACGAGTGTGTCCACATAAACAGAAAACGCCTGCACAAGACCTTGCTGAGATGGGTGGTCAACTTCGGCAGCCCCTGAGTGGTGCGGACCTGTACCTTGACCTGCTTCGTTTGAGTACACGCCACGCTTAACACCCCAGCCAATCGCCGCTCCAAAGCCTGCCATTGGGTTGAATATGTCGCCCATGATAAGCCCAAAGACCGCAGGGATTTTGTCAAGATTCATGACCATGATAAGTAGAGCAAGCATGATGTAGCTGACCGCCATAAATGGCACGACAATTTCAGCAAAGCTTGCAATACGCTTGATACCGCCTAGGATAATCACGCCCACCGCAACCACAACAACCGCCATGACAGCGATGCGTAGCGTGCCGACTTCTAGCCCTAAGAAATTGACCAAGTTGCCTTCGCCTGTGATGCGAGTTACCGCACTGGCAACGCCGTTAGCCTGCACCCCTGGTAGGAACACGCCACACGAGATAATCATCGCCACCGCAAAGAGAATGGCGTACCATTTTTGTCCCAAGCCTTTTTCAAAATAATAGGCAGGGCCACCACGGTATTGACCTGTGATAGGGTCTCGCTCCTTGTAGATTTGCGATAATGTACTCTCAGCGTAAGCGGTGGACGCTCCCAAAAATGCCACCACCCACATCCAAAACACCGCCGAAGGGCCACCAAAGCCGATGGCAGCCGCCACCCCTGCAATGTTACCCACGCCCACACGGTTGGCAAGTGCCACCACAAATGCCTGAAAGGACGAAATCCCGTCATCACTTTTGGTTTTACTAAATACAAGGCGTACCATCTCGCCAAACAGACGTAACTGCACAAAACGGGTCATGATGGAATAAAATAGTCCTGCCCCAAGACATAGATAAATCAAGGCAGGACTCCAAATAATCCCGTTTAGCCAATTAATAATCTCATTCATAGTCATCGCTCCCTATGCGTTTGCAATCATGACAAATAAAAAGTAAAATTAACGCTCAGCTTAGCCGATTGATTTGACAAAACAAACCGCAAGCAATTTGTCCATATCTAAAAATCCAAAGCCATCAATCAATGAGTATTTTAAGCTAGATACGTTAAATAAAAGGTAGTAGTCTAAAAAGTATGCCAAACTAGGTTTTCCGTTCGCCCTGAGCCTGCCTGCGGGTAGGAAAACCGTTAGGCTTCCCAAGCTCGCTACGAACGGTTTTCTTTGTAGCATACTTTTTTAAAAAAATCTACAATTTTTTAATGTTTTTTACAATTTTTTTGGTTTTATTAAGTTTTTTTATTTATATTTTTAAGATAAATTTAATATAAGACAATGGCAAAAACCTTGTCAATGCCAATTATTCATCTTGTAAATGCCAATTATTCAAAGACAAGCTACATTTTTTTACTTGCATTTGACGGACAAATCTTTATTATAAGCATGACTTTTATTTTATATTCAAAAGGCAATTTATGAAAAAACTCATCACATCAGCCTTGCTTACCAGCACTTTGACCCTATCAGGTTGTGGCTATAACAACTTACAAGCCCTAGACGAAGACACCAACGCCAAATGGTCGGAAGTGGTGAACCAATACCAACGCCGTGCCGACCTTGTACCAAACCTTGTGGCGGTGGTGGAGCGTTATGCCGAACACGAAAAAGAAGTCTTGACCGAAGTCGCCCAAGCCCGCTCTCGTGTCGGTAGCGTTCAGCTGACCCCTGAGACCCTAAACGACCCTAACGCCATGAAAGCCTATACGGACGCTCAGGCAGGCATGACATCTGCCCTATCTAGGCTTATGATGGTAACCGAAAACTACCCACAGCTTAAAGCAGACGGTATGTTCCAAGACTTGCAAGCCCAGCTAGAAGGCACCGAAAACCGCATTACGGTGGCTCGTAATAACTATATCCAAAGCGTGCAAGGCTATAATACAACGGTTCGCCAGTTCCCAACCAACCTAACCGCCAAGGTGTTTGGCATGCAGACCAAAGCCAATTTTAGCGTAGAAAATGAACAAGCCATTAGCACCGCACCGACCGTGAATTTTGGTAATAATAGCAATAATGCCAATACAGGCTCGGCAACGGCTACTGCTCAATAACCTTGCGTGTTTTGTAAGGGCGAGTTACATTCGCCCTTATTCCCTATTGTTAAAAATTCATTAAAATTATCATAAAAAGGCAACCCATGACCCCAATCACAACCCGTTATCGTTCATTATTTGCCACGCTTGGCATGAGTGTGGTGCTTGGGGTCGGTGTACCTGCTTTTGCCAATAACACGGCAACCGCTACCACCCCTAGCTCTGAAAACACCGCCACAGCAACCGCCAGCGCCCAAAGCGAAGGGCAAGCGGTGGAGAATTTGATTGTTTTAAATGAATTAAATAAAGCCAAAAATCAAGCCCAAAATCAACAATCCCAAAATCAAGCCCAATCAGACAGCCAAAACCAAGCCACACCACGCCAATCCACCGCCCCTGCCGTCTCTCATGACAAGCTGATTTTAAATAACCCCGTTGTTGATGAAGCCCACATCTTGACCGCCAGCGAAAAGGCTCATTTGGAGACTCAGCTAAGACGGATTTATGATGACGGTCTGGCTCAAATGGCGGTGGTGATTGTGCCAACCACGGACGGCATGGATATTTTTGATTATGCCATTAATGTGGCGAATCGTTGGCAACTTGGGCAAAAAGACACTGACGAAGGCATTTTAATGGCGGTGGCGATTAACGACCGCAAGTTGCACATCGTTACAGGTTATGGCGTGGAAGGGGTGTTGCCCGATGCCAGTTTGAACCGCATTATCCGTGAAGACATCACACCCAGTTTTAAGACAGGGGCATACGCCCAAGGTATATCGGCAGGGATTGCACGCATTGACGAGCGGCTACGAGCCGACCCCGAGACCCTTGCCCGAGCGGATGCACGGCAGGTCAGTACCGATGAAGAGATTAGCGTGGTGCCGTTTTTTATTTTTGCCATGTTTTTTGGTACGGTGTTAAGCGGTGCTTTGGGGCGGTTTTTGGGGGCGAGCGTATCCACAGGCGGTTTTGTGCTACTGGCGACTTTGTTTGGCGTGGGGCTACTGACCGCCATTGGAGCAGGCATTTTGCTTTGGATATTGCTCATTCTTGGCGTGTTTTTAAATGGCGGACGCCGTGGCGGTGGTACTTATGTCGGTGGGGGCGGATTTGGTGGCTCTGGCGGGGGCTTTGGGGGCGGTGGGTTTGGCTCAGGTGGCTTTGGCGGTGGCGGTGGCGGATTTGGCGGTGGCGGAGCAGGTGGCTCTTGGTAATTGATTGAAAAACAAGGATAAAATATGAGACACATTCCCCAAAAAAGCCTAGCACGCCTGTTTCGCCAGATTGTTTTTGTGCCATTTTTGCACAATCGCTGGCTAACTGCCGAACTTAAAATCGCCCTTGCCGAGCGTATCGCCCGAGCCGAAAAAGGACATCGGGGCGAGATACGCCTTATCATTGAAAATCATCTGCCAGTCGGTATCGCCTACGACAACGACTGCCGTGGGCGTGCCTTACAGCTTTTTGGCGAATATGGCGTGTGGGACACCGCTCACAATACAGGCGTGCTGATTTATGTCAATCTGTGCGAGCATGACCTTGAAATCATTGCCGACCGTGGCATTGATACGTATGCCTGCGATGACTGGCAAAATCTTTGCCAAAATACGCTAGATTATTTTAAAAAAGGCGACATGGCGGACGGCTTGGGGTGGCTTGTTGATGAGATTGGGCGACTTTTGAATCAATATTTCCCTTGCGATGATACAAGTGGTAATGAGTTACCTGATAATGTGGTGTATTTAAGGTAGGCTAAAATGAACGCAACACAGCTTTTTATTGGACTTATCACGCTCTTTATCGGACTGTTTGTCATCGCCTTAGCTAACCCCTATTTTGCCAAAAAGCCTGCCAGTATTGATGATTTTAAAAAAGAACTTAGTCGGCTACTACCTAACCATGACCTAATGATAAAACACGGTTCGCAGTCTCGTATCATCGTAAGCCTTGACGGCATTCAAAAGGCGATTGTGATTATGGATAAGCCAAAGGCGGATTATGTCATGGGTGGTTTGCCGATTTTTACCACGGATAACGTGGGCGGGTTAAAACCCATTGCTGATAAAATCGGGGTGAGTGCGGTGGTGGTGAATTAACTTAATTTGCTCTAGAAATTTTTAGGGCGTGCCTACCTTTGATGTTTGCAATAAAAATGAGAAAAATCGCATGTCTTTCAAGGAAAAGTCTGCCATTGATATTGAAGTACACGCCACAAAATGAAAGAGTACTACGGTTTCCGTAGTAAAATTCAATTTTGTTGGCTGTATCAACAAGGATTTTGACATAGAAAAACAATCCGACCACTTAATTTTTAAGATTAAGTAAAAATCTTAAAATTTGCCTGATTAAGTGGTCGGATAGCTATTTTTTGTGCAAAAATTAACTTAAATTGTCAAATTTTACCATATTTTATAAGAATGTTATCAATGTCTAACACGCCCTAAATAAAATGATGTTTTAAAAAATTTATAAAACCACCACACGGTTGCCAGGCTTAAAAATCCCACCAATAATAAAAACCCATCAAGGATAGATACATTCTACAAAACGAAAAATGACTACGGTTTTTGTTCGTGGTGAGTTATGCCTACCCATGATGGAAGCCAACCTTCAACAAGCTTAGGATGAACGGTTTTTGTGGTAAATTCGATTTTGTTGGCTGTATACCCTAAATCAATCCCAAAGCCACAAGTCCCTTAAATATCCCATCGTCATCATGGCGTGGGCAGACATAGTCCGCCACGGCTTTTAGGTCGGGGTGGGCGTTACCCATCGCCACGCCAAAGCCGATCGATGAGAGCATTTCGATGTCATTTAGCCCATCACCAAAAGCAACAGCGTCCGCCATGGACAGACCCAGTGCGTCCAGCACCGAGCGAATGCCCCGAGCCTTTGAGCCGTAGACATCTAGGATGTCCACGCCAAAAATGTGCCAGCGTACGGTTTTTAGGTCGTCTCTTAGGGCGGATGAGAGCTGAGTGGTGTGGTTATTTTCATAAAATGCCAGCATTTGATAGACGGGTGTACTCATGTCAAACGACTCTGCCACACGATAGGGGATGTGTAGTGATGTTAAGGCTTGTGCCATGTATTCATCGGGACTGATTGTGACAATCTCATCACGGGTCATGTAGCCATGGGCGATACGTTCGCTTTGTAGATGGGCGGTGGTGTGGGTCAGCTGAGCGTGCGTTAAGGGAAAATGGGTCAGGCATTTACCCTGATACTCGTTATACTGCCCGTTAATCGTCACAAAAATGTCAATGCCAATCTCGTCGATAAGCTCATTAATACAAGGTGGAAACACACACAGACCACGCCCTGTGGCTATGGCGACTATGATACCACGCTCTTTTAGGGCGTGCAGAGCGGTTTTGGTGCTGTCTAAAATGTGATTTTCGTATTTGATGTAGAGCGTGTCATCGATGTCAAAAAAGACGATTTTAGGGGCGATGAGGGTGGTGGCAGGCGTGGTGTTCATGTGTGTTTTTCATTGAAAATTTACCTATTTTATGCAAAAATAACCAGATTTGCAAATCTTGCTGATTTGTGATGTTTTCAACCTAAAAGACACCAAAAGGCAACTCATGACCACATCAGATTTAGAACCAACCCTGCACCAACGCCGTATCATCTATCAAGCTCGCCGTGGCTTAAAGGAGCTTGATTTTTATATTGACCCCTATGTCAAAAATCATTATCTGACCGCCAGTGAACAAGAACAGCTTGCCTTTGAGCGACTACTAGAACACGAAGACCCTGATTTATTGCTGTTTTTTTTGGGGCAGGCAAGTCCTAATGATGCCGAGATAGGCTCACTCATTGATAAGATAAAAGCACTTAGACACACCCAATTGCTTTGATGTTTATTGATACTGCTGTCGCTCAAGTCGCTCATGACCTACCCATCAAGGCTGGTGTGCTTATCATCACGCTGTTACTGATGGCGGTGATGGGTATGCCGTGGTGGCAGTCTGCCATGGTGGGCGTGGTGTGGGCGGTGTGCCTGTGGATGGATAAAATGCGTGCCATCCCGATACATGAGCTGTCCACCCATGCCCCTGATGATGTGTGGTATCTGGGCATGTATGATGGGGTGGATAGGCAGGTATGGCAGGCGTATCTGTCGGATGTGGTGGTGATGGGACGAAGGGTGACGATGACGTTTCGTGTTGTTGTGCCGTTTGAGATAACGCACCGAGTAACCATTCATCATCGCATGATGTCAGAGCAGGATTTTCGCCGATTGGCATCACTAAAAATATAGGAAGAGCCGATGACCACGCCTATTTATACCGCCAAAGCCGTCAAAGACTGGGAGAATCGCTGGTTTAAAGATGGTAACAGCTCGTTTGGTCTGATGAAACAGGCAAGTCTTGCACTGTGTTTACGTATCATTGATTTTATCGATAAAAACAACATCGCCCAAGCTGACATCATCGCATGGTGTGGCGTGGGCAACAATGGTGGGGATGGCTATCTGACGGCAAAATATCTGGCAGAGAGACTGGATAATAAGCATTTTAACGTACAAATCATCGCCCCAAATCCGCCAAAAAGTGCGGACGCTGTCCGTGCTAGGTCGCCATGTACAGGCATGCCAATGTGTGATGATGTGGGCGGTGTCATTCGCAAATTTGAAAAAGTGATACATCTGGACGCGTTGTTTGGCAATGGACCAGACAGAGAGCTTGACAAAGCATATCAAGACATCATTCACGCCTTTAACGCTCAAACAGGCACCAAAATCGCTCTTGACGTGCCAAGCGGTCTGCACCCTGATAGGGGTATTCCCATGCCTGTGTGTGCGGACGTGGATATGACCTTGTGTGTCATGGGGCTAAAAATGGGGTTGTTTGTCGGGGTGGCAAAGGATTTTGTTGGAAAAGTCATCAATCTGCCCTTGATACCGCCTGATGATGAGCTGTTGGCGGTGGCGTATTTGTCGGATAAACCCAAAATACCCACACGCCAAAGTACCGCCCACAAAGGCGACTTTGACACGGTGGCGGTCGTGGGCGGTCATCGGTGTATGGGCGGGGCGGTCATCATGGCAAGCCAAATGGCGATGAGCATGGGGGCAGGGCGAGTTACGGCGGTTTGCCACACCACGCACCACAATGCCATGCTGACACGCTCGCCCAATGTCATGGTGGCGGACATTGACGAGATGAGTGCAGGGGGCTTGGTAGGGTTTGACCGTGTGGCGTTTGGCATGGGGCTTGGGCGTGATGCGTGGGCAGAGATGATTTTTGATAAAGTCATGGATGGGGTAGCCCATCACGCCTTTGATAGGGTGGTGCTGGACGCTGATGCGTTGTACTTTTTGGCAAAAAATCCATGCAAACTGCCCGATCATGTCATCTGTACGCCCCATTCGGCAGAGTCGGCACGTCTGCTTGGTGTGAGTGTGGCGGACGTGGATAATGACAAGCTGGGTGCGCTGTATCGTTTGCATGAGCGGTATGGTGGGCAATGGGTCATCAAAGGGGCAAATACGCTAAGCTTTGATGGTACAAGGGTGCAAGTTTGCCCATTTGGTAATGCCTTTATGGCAACCGCAGGCATGGGGGACGTACTGGCGGGTATGCTTGTTGGGGCGGATATGAGTGTGCATGACGTGGTGGCGTGGCACGCTCTTATGGGCGATAGGCTTGCTGACGGGGCGATGTTTGGCATTCATGCGTGCAACATGTCAGGCGTGGCAGGCGACATGGCTTGAAATCAGACAGGGAAAAATAGACAAAAAGTCAAGGTCTCACAGACAGGATAAAGCAAATATGGTCTGCCAACTTTGAAATAATACTGCGTCAAACTCGCTCGTAGTACTACTTGTACAACTTCGCTTGTTTTCCTTGTCTTATTTCAAATTTATTTGGCTATATCATCAAAAAACTGGCAAATGATTGTTTTTACTTGTCATTTTTTATGGCTAAAATTTGCCAAAAATTTATCCCCAAAAGCTGTGGATAAGCCTGTGGATAACTTTGTAATTTTATGTGAAAATGCTGTAATGATGGGCGATGACGGTTAATTGATTGAAATTTATACATAATTTTATAAAAAATAATCCATTTAAAATCAATAACTTGTAAGTATGAATTTGTTTAGATTCTGATAGATTGGACATTTATCGTAAAATGTTTCACGCACCATTAAGAATAAAACACCCTGTGGATAAGTGTGAATTTTTGACATTTACCAAAGATTTGACCAAAAAAATCCTGCCATAACGACAGGATTTTTTATTGGGTAGTCAATAGCTGACAGCTAGGCGATTACATCATACCGCCCATGCCACCCATACCGCCCATGCCAGCACCCATATTAGGGGCTTCTGGGGCAGGTTTGTCGGTAATCATCACTTCGGTAGTGAGCATAAGACCTGCCACGCTGGCGGCGTGTTCTAGGGCAGAGCGAGTTACCTTGGCAGGGTCAAGAATACCCATTTCTAGCATATCGCCATACTGACCTGTGGCAGCGTTGTAGCCGTAGTTGCCAGAGCCGTTTTTGACTTCATTGACAATCACAGACGCTTCATCGCCAGCGTTGGTTACGATTTGGCGAAGTGGGGCTTCCATAGCACGGCGTAGAATATTGATACCTGCGTTTTGGTCGTCATTGTCGCCTTTGAGCTCAGCCAATGCAGACAACGCACGTACTAGGGCAACACCGCCCCCTGGTACGATACCTTCTTCTACCGCCGCACGGGTGGCGTGTAGAGCATCATCAACACGGTCTTTTTTCTCTTTCATTTCGGTTTCGGTAGCAGCACCGACTTTGATGACCGCCACACCGCCAGAGAGTTTGGCAACACGTTCTTGCAGTTTTTCTTTGTCGTAATCAGACGTGGATTCTTCGATTTGACGTTTGATAGATTCAACACGGCTGTCAATTTGAGCCTTGTCGCCTGCTCCGTCCACAATCACGGTGTTTTCTTTGCCAACGGTGGTTTTCTTAGCTGTGCCTAGGTGTTCAAGTGTGGCAGTTTCAAGAGACAGACCCACTTCTTCTGAAATCACCACACCACCTGTCAAAATGGCAATGTCTTGGAGCATGGCTTTACGTCTGTCGCCAAAGCCAGGGGCTTTAACGGCACAGGTTTTTAGACCGCCACGCAAGTTGTTTACCACAAGTGTCGCCAACGCTTCATTTTCTACGTCTTCGGCGATGATAAGTAGCGGACGGCTGGTTTGCATGACTTGTTCTAGTAGTGGCACAATCTCACGGATATTGGCAATCTTTTTGTCCACTAGCAGGATGTAAGGATTGTCAAATTCACAAGTCAAGCTGTCTTGTTTATTGGCAAAGTAGGGGCTGATATAGCCACGATCAAACTGCATACCCTCAACCACTTCTAGGGTGTCTTCAAAGCCTGAACCCTCTTCTACGGTAATCACGCCTTGCTTGCCGACTGTTTTCATGGCCTCACTGATTAGCTCGCCAATCTTGGTATCGGAGTTGGCTGAAATTGAACCCACCTGAGCAATCGCTTTAAAGTCATCGGCAGGGGTGGATAGAGCGTGGATTTGCTCAACCGCAACACGGGTTGCCTTGTCAATGCCACGTTTTAAATCCATAGGATTCATGCCAGCAGCGACAGTTTTCATGCCCTCCACTAGAATGGCTTGGGCAAGTACGGTGGCAGTCGTTGTGCCGTCCCCTGCCACGTCATTGGTTTTTGAAGCCACTTCACGAACCAATTGAGCACCCATGTTTTCAAATTTGTCTTCAAGCTCAATCTCTTTTGCCACGCTCACACCGTCTTTGGTAATGGTTGGAGCTCCAAAAGACTTGTCAATCACCACGTTGCGACCTTTTGGCCCTAGGGTAACTTTGACTGCGTCTGCTAGGATATTGACACCGTCAATCATTTTTTCGCGGGCGGATACGCCAAATTTTACATCTTTTGCCATGTTTATTCTCTCTTATTTGGTGGTAAGGTGCGTACCACGCACCACATTTAAAATATCAATCTAAAACGGTGCGTACTACGCATCTTACGGCTGTGAATTAATTTGAAAGGATTAAGAAAACTGTTTGTGGTGAGCTAAGTCGAACCATGAAAAGGTTTTCTTTCACCCTTCGATAAACTCAGGGCGAACAGAAAACCTAATTATTCAAGCACGCCCAAAACATCAGATTCTTTCATAATCAAAAGCTCTTCGCCGTCCACTTTGACGGTTTGACCTGCATATTGACCAAATAGCACTTTGTCGCCCACTTTAACATCTAGGGGACGTACGCCACTTGAAAATAGGCTAACGTTGTCCACAAGCTGACCGTTACCCACGGCAATCACTTCGCCTTGTTGGGGTTTTTCTTGGGCAGAACCTGGAAGCAGGATACCGCCTGCGGTTTTTTGCTCTTCTTCGGTACGGCGAACGACAATACGATCGTGTAAAGGACGGATTGGCATAAAATTTCTCCATTAACTTGTTAGGGATACTGGCAAAACCAGATTGTTTGTAAAAATGGTGTTTAGGGGCAAATTTTTCAAGATAATTTTTTAAAAATTTATCACTCACACAGTATTACTTTTTTATCAAACTGTATTTTTGGGTCAAGCAAGTACTGCACCACATAGCCGTCTACGCACGCATTCATGCCCGATAAACTCACGGTATGACCGTGATAAGGGGTGTAGATGAGCGTATCGTCAAAGCGTTTTGCCATATTAACCGCATTGGCAAGCGGTGTGGCAAGGTCGTATTTTTGGGCGACAAAGAGCAGGTTTGGCGTGTCGTTTGTGATAAGGTTTTCATTTAAATCATCGGTCGCTTGCCATTGCCAATAGTAGCAAGCGTCCAGATAATCATCATCAGAACGCTCTTTAATATCATCATAACGAACCTCACTATCGATGATTTTGGCTTGTTTGATGTAGTCGTCTCGGCTAAGTTTGGGGGCGGAGTCGGCACAGTTCACAAGGGATAAGGCATCTTTACTAAACCCTTTTTCGCCAAATTCGGACAATCGTAGCTGAGTGTTAAACTCGCCCGTCTCGCCCCTGTCAAGCTCGCCAAGCATTGTCATCATGTCCGCCCAATAGGCACTGTCGTTGATGTTCTCATTAATAATGGCTAGGATACTTTGGCTGTCTATGGTGTCGCCATTTTTGTCGGTTAAGTTTTTGGCAGAGATGTCGGCTAATTTGTTGATAAATGCGGTGTTTGGGTCTTGGGAGTTGTCAAAAATACAAGTGTCTTGGCAGCTTTTGATAAAGGCATCAAAGGCGATTTGGGAGCCTTTGTACTGATTTTTTAAAATGGTAAATAGGCTCTCGCTCGTATCCACCACCCCGTCCGCCACGCCTGCTCGCAAGTGCGTGGGGTAATGCTCGGCATATTTGGCGACAAGTTTTGTGCCGTATGAGTAGCCCACCATGCTCCACACGTCCACGCCAAGCTGAGTGCGAATGCTGTCTAGGTCTTTGACGACTTCTTTTGAGCTGATAAAGGGCAAAATGTCCGCCCCTGTGTGCTGTATGCAAGCGTCCATATAGGCTTTGGCACTCGTGTTGCCCTGCTCGTCCGTCTCGTCCACGCCACCGCAGTCTATGGCAGGGGCAGACGGGGCAACCCCACGGGGAGCATAGCCCAATACGTTAAAATTGTCCTTAACCGTTTGCCCATAGTCATCAAACAACGTCATGCTCATATCAAGGCTATGACCGCCCGGCCCGCCGTTTAGGAGCAACAACTCGCCAATGGGACTGCCCTTAGTAGGCAAACGGGTAAGCGGTATGGCAAAGGTTTTGCCATAAGGCTTGGTATAATCCACAGGCACATTGACGGTCGCACATTGCAGTCGCACGGACGGCGGTAAGCTAAACCACGACCAGTAGGCAGGGCGATAGCAAGAATGCCAAGTAATGTCGCCTTGTTTGGTAGACCCACTAATAAGGTATAAGTAAAAGCACAGTAAAATGGCGATAAGTGCGATGATAAAAATAGTGATATATTTTAAAAATGATTTTAATAATTTTAAAGTCATACAAAACCCACAAACTAACAAATTTTAAAAGTTATATGATAACATAAAATGTAACAAAATATGCATAATGATTAGTTTGCTTTATGATAATGGCAAATAAAATATGTTTTGAGAAAGTTTTCTCACAAAATGCTACAAATCATCATGCCATCACCCTTGTAATTGTAACAAAAAATGTCAATAATAAGCCCATGTTTTAAATTAATTTGCAAAGCAAGAGAGTGATTATGTCTGTATTAAATAAATTTTTCAAAACTGCCACCACTGCCACTGTTGCCACAGGCATTACCATGGGGGCAACCTTATCTGCCAATGCGGCAGATTTATCGGGCTTTTCTGCCACTTATGCGGTCAAAGCAGATGGCAGAAATGGCACGGCAACACGCACTTTAACCAAAAATGGCAATAATTACAGCTACAACGTCAAAGCCAGTGCTGCAGGCGTGGCAAGCGTGAACCAATCGGCAAATTTTAGCTTATCTAATGGCAGAATTATACCGTCTAGCTCCAATATGTCAGTTAAAGTGCTGGGTGTGGGGCGTACTCATAATATCAAGTTTAATAACTCTGCCAAATCGGTGGTTAGTACTTATAAAGGCAAATCCACCACCTTAAAAATGAACGGACAAGCCTATGATGATTTGAGCCTAGAAGCTCAAATCCGTCAAGAGCTGATTAACGGTAAGTTTAGCGGTAATTACCATTTGGTTAAGAAAAATGAAATAGAAGCCACCAAATTTAGACGTTCGGGCAGTAGCAAAATCACCGTCCCTGCGGGTACTTATGACGCCATTCGCATTGACCGTGTGCATGATGACAAAGGGCGTGCCACGAGCTTTTGGCTTGCCCCAAGCCTAAATTATCTACCTATCAAAGTCAGCCAAACCAATGACGGCAAAGTCATTAGCATGAAATTGATTAAGGTGAATTAATAGGTAAATCAAAGACAGATTTAAAAATAAAAAGGCGGACAAGGTTTCGCCTTTTTTAATTTTACAATATTTGGCAAAATGTGATAAAATTACTTAATTTGTATTTAAATTATAACAGGTGTGCCATGTCAGACATTAATAACCCCAACGACAAAAATCCAAAATTCTCTCGTATCCTACTAAAGCTCTCAGGCGAAGCCCTAGCAGGGGGCAAAGACATGGGCATTGATGCGTCCATTCTTGATCAGATGAGCCTGTCTATTGCCCATTTGCGTGGGCTTGGCGTGCAAGTGGGGATTGTCGTTGGGGGTGGTAATTTGTATCGTGGTAGTACCCTACAAAAAGAAGGGCTTGTCGGGCGTGTTACAGGTGACCAAATGGGCATGCTTGCCACCGTGATGAATGGTCTTGCCATGCGTGATGCCCTAGTCCGCCGTAACATCAAATGCCGTCTCATGTCCGCTCTTAACATCGCTACCATTGGCGAGCCGTATTCTAGCCGTGAAGCCATTCGCCACCTAAATAATGGCGAGGTGTGTATTTTTGTGGCAGGTACGGGTAATCCGTTTTTTACCACTGATACGGCGGCGTGCTTGCGTGGGATTGAGATTGAAGCGGGGCTTATCTTGAAGGCGACCAAAGTGGACGGTGTGTACGACAAAGACCCAAGCGTTCATGCCGATGCGGTTAAATACGACAGCCTAACCTTTGACAAAGCTCTAGAAGACAAATTGGGCGTGATGGACTTAACCGCCATTGCCCTATGCCGTGAACACAACGTGCCGTTGCAGGTGTTTGACATGAACAAACCCAACGCCCTATTAAATGTTGTCATGGGCGAAAAAGAAGGTACACGAGTGTATCATTAATTCAATTTTTATTGAATTTAAAATCAACTTTAAAAAGTGTTAAATCTTGCTTATCATACCGATTGGTGGGGGCGAATCATATTCGCCCTGATTTAACAAAATCAATGTTTAGCAAATATTGTAAATAGGAAACCCTTATGATTAACCAAATCAAAACAGACGGCAAAGCCCGTATGGAAAAATCGCTTGAAGCTCTAGAAAGTGCGTTTGCCAAACTGCGTACAGGACGAGCTCACCCTGGTATCTTGTCAAGCGTCATGGTCAGCTACTATGGCTCGGACATGCCCCTAAACCAAGTGGCAAGCGTGAACGTAGAAGACAGTCGTACTCTGCTTGTACAGCCCTTTGACCGCTCTATGGTGCAAGCGGTGGATAAGGCGATCCGTGAAGCGGATTTGGGGCTTAACCCCATGACCGCAGACGTAATTCGTGTGCCAATGCCTGCCTTGACCGAAGAGACTCGTAAGGATATGCAAAAATTGGCTCGCTCTGATGCCGAGTCTGCCCGTGTGTCGGTGCGTAATATCCGCCGTGATATGCTAGGCGACATCAAAAAATTGGTCAAAGACAAAGAAGCCAGCGAAGATGACGAACGCCGTGCCGAGACCGACATTCAAAAGCTCACCGATGACTTTATCAAAGCGATTGACACTCGCCTTGCCAAAAAAGAAAGCGAGCTTATGGAAGTCTAACAGGCAACCAACAAATGTAGGGCGAGCCATTCGCCCTATTTGTATCATTTATCATTGACAAATCCGCCTATCTATCATGCCAAACGCCCCATTACCCCCCATTTTAAGCCTACCCCAACACATCGCCATTATCATGGACGGTAACAACCGCTACGGCAAGGCTCACGCTTTGCAGGCAGGGGCAGGGCATATCAAGGGCAAAGACGCAATTGACCCCATTGTGGAGCATTGTTTGGCACGGGGCGTTAAGGTTTTGACGGTGTTTGCCTTTTCGTCCGAAAACTGGGCAAGACCACAGGCGGAAGTGGCACTGCTTATGCGACTACTTGAAAGCACCATTCATGAGCAAATGCCCCGCATGAACAAATACCAAATTCGCCTAAGGTTTATCGGCGACAGGTCAATGCTAAATTCCGACCTGCAAGCCCTTATGACAGACGCAGAAAATAAGACCGCCCATTTTGACAAAATGACGCTTGTCATCGCAATCAGCTATGGCGGACAATGGGACATCGCTCAGGCGTGCCAAAAATTAGCCATACAAGTCCAAAAAGGCGAACTTAACCCAAATGATGTCAATGCACGCCTTATCGGACAAAATGTAGAACTTGCCGATTTGCCCGATGTGGATATGCTGATTCGCACGGGGGGCGAGTGGCGTATTTCTAACTTTTTGCTGTGGCAGTCGGCTTATGCCGAGCTGTTTTTTACCGATACATTGTGGCCTGATTTTGGGGCGGACGAGCTTGATAAGATGATACAAGATTTTGGCAATCGTGAAAGACGTTTTGGTAAAACCAGTGAGCAGGTGCAAGGCGAAAGTTAAGGATTGATTTTAATATTTTTTATGCAAAACGACATTAAACAAACTTACCGTTATTTATTTAAATTGCCCAGTAGTGTGCTATTGATTGTTTTGTTTGTAATATTGATGGTCAGTGAAAAACAAGCATTGGCAATGCTATTAAAAGGCAATGGGGTAATGTTAATGGCATCAATAGTGTTTGGTATTTGGTTTCTTTGTGAGCGAATGTTTGAAAAATTGATTAAATTTTATTGTACTAATGGTAAATTTCCAGATAAACAACTTATCAATGCTAATAATAAAGCAAAATGGATTTCTTATTTGGCAGGAATATTGCTGATTATTGGTATTGTTTATGTGCGTAGTTTGATAAAAATGGCGGTTTGATTTTATCAATTAAATTTCAATTTAATCTGATAATTTGAATGAATGATGAAAAAATTATTTAAATACGACTTTTTGGATAAAAATAAAGGCATTCAATCGGCATTTTTTAGCGTATCATTTTGTGTATTTATTGCCATTCCAAAATATAATACATTGTTTATTATTGTCTTGGGTGTGATTTGGGCGGCTTTGTTATGTGGTATTTATGCCTTTCTTGATAAATGGCTTGCTAAACAAAATTTTAATCAAAATCAATTAAGTATTTTTAATAAAATAGGTTGGATTATTTATATTATCAGCTTGATGGTGGCGGGTTATTTGGTCATTTGGCAAGATTGACAAATCATTCATTGGGCATAAGGTGCGTATCACGCACCATTGAGTGAAGTGATAAATTTGAATTAAAAGGAAGTTTGTATGAATGAATTGCAAAAAACTTACCGTTATTTATTTAAATTACCCATTAGTGTGCCGTTAATTATTCTGTTTTTTATATTAATGGTAATTGATAAACAAGTACTGGTAATGCTATTAAGAAAAGAAGGGGCGATTTGGATTTCTTTGGCATTATTGATTGTTTTGGCTTGTGAGTTTATTTTTAAAAAAGTGGTAAAATTTTATTGTACCAATAGACAATTTTCAAACGAGCAATTAGAAAGTGCCAACCAAAAGGCAAAATGGGTGGTTTATTTTTCTATTGTGGCGTTGGTGTTTTCTTTATTTTATATGCGTTATTTGATAAAAATCGTGGTTTGAGTTTTAAGTATAAGGTGCATATCACGCACCATTTAAAGCACAATACCAATAGCGGTGCGTAATATGCACCTTACGAGTGTTATATTATTTTTGAGATTATTAAAACTGGAAACCCTTAAATGTGGCAACGAATTAAAACCGCAATCATCCTAGTCATTATCGTTGGTGTGGCGATGTTCACCAGTCGTCAGCCTTTTTTGTTTTTGCCACTTTTGACGGTCGGTACGCTCATTGCGTCCCATGAGTGGACAAAACTCATGCCAAAACGCAAACAGCCTGCTCAGTTTATCGCTCTGATGCTTGCGGTTACGCTTGTCAGTATTTTTGTGCCTGTCTCTTGGGTGGTGTGGTGGGTGCTGTCTTTTGGGATATGGCTTATGGCAACCAAATGGGTGCTTGTTTATCCCGCCCAAGAAAAATGGTACGGCAAACGCTTGTTTTTTATGGGGATTGTCATCTTGACCGCCAGCATTACCGCCATGTATAGTCTATGGCAAGTGTCGCCTTGGTGGCTCATGTATGTGTTTCTTTTGGTGTGGTGTGCCGATAGTGGGGCGTATTTTGTTGGGCGTAAACTTGGCAAACGCAAACTTGCCCCCAACGTCTCGCCCAATAAATCCATAGAAGGGCTGATTGGCGGTATCATCACGGCAAGCCTTGTGGCGGTGGGCGTGGGCTTTGGGCTAAAACTTGACACGGTGGCACTTATTGCCTTTTTGGGTTTATCGGGCTTGACAGTACTGGCAAGTGTGCTTGGCGATTTGTTTGAATCCATGCTAAAACGCCGAGCTGGGATTAAGGACTCTGGCACCATTCTGCCAGGGCATGGCGGTGTGCTTGACCGCATTGATAGTTTGCTGTCGGCTACGCCTGTGTTTGCTCTTGGGGTCTTGGCGCTCGTGTATTTGGGTGTATTGCCTGCTCTTGGCGACTTAAAGGGGCTTTTGTGATGACGGCATTGACAGTACCATTAACAGTCCTTGGAGCAACAGGCTCAATCGGCGACAGCACGCTTGACATCGCACGCCTAGCAGGGTTGCCTGTGTACGCTTTATCGGGTTTTGGTCGCTTGGATAAGCTCTTTGATTTGTGCGTGGAGTTTCGCCCAAGCCGTGTCGGTGTGCCGTCCGGTAAGGTGGATGAATTTGCCAAGCGTTTAAAGTCGGCAAATTTGGCAATTGACGTGGTCGGCGGTCAAGATGGTTTGGCGGAGTTGGCAAGCGATAAAGGGGCGGGTAAAGTCGTGGCAGGCATTGTCGGCTCGGCAGGGCTTGGCTCTACCTTATCGGCAGTCAAAGCGGGGCAGACGGTGCTAGTTGCCAACAAAGAAAGCCTTGTCATGGCAGGCGAGCTGGTCATGAACACCGCACGCACACATGGGGCAACCATTTTGCCCATTGACAGTGAGCATAACGCCATTTTTCAATGCTTGCCAAAGGCGGTGCAAGACGACAATACCGCCATTCATCGCACCGAGCTTGGCATAAAAAAATTGTGGCTTACGGCAAGCGGTGGCGGATTTTTACACAAATCTTATGATGACATGAAAAACGCCACAGTCGCCCAAGCGGTCAAGCACCCCAACTGGAACATGGGAAGCAAAATCACGGTGGATTCTAACACCATGATGAATAAAGGCTTGGAGCTGATTGAAGCGTGTCATTTGTTTAATTTGTCCGAAAGCCAAATTGACATCGCCATTCACCCTCAAAGTATCATTCACTCCATGGTAGAATATGTGGACGGCTCTATCTTGGCACAGCTCGGTACACCTGACATGAGAACGCCCATTGCTCATGCACTTGCGTACCCTGACCGCATGGAGAGCAGTGCTAAGTCTTTGAATTTATTTGACATATCCGCCTTAGAATTTATCCGCCCTGATAAGGATAAATTTAAATCCCTAACGCTTGCCCGTCATGCCATACAGACAGGCGGTGGGGCGTGTATCGCCCTAAATGCGTCCAATGAAGTATCTGTTTCGGCATTTTTGGACGGCCGCATTCGCCTGACCAACATCGCCGACACGGTGGAGCATGTGCTAAATGACGATGAGCTAGGGGCGGAGTTTGGCAGACATTTTGATGAGTTGGACGAGATTTTGGCGTTGGATAAGCGGGTGCGAGATAGGATGGGTGTTTATTTAAGAAAATTAACGGATTGATTTTAAATGTATTTTTTTAAATTTAAATGCGTAGGGGCGATTTATTCGCCCAAATTTACCCAATTATCCAAAATCTTAAAACCAAACCCTTGTATTGATTAAAATTTATCATTTAACCATATTTCAAAAATCGGTAAATGTCGTGGCGAACACAACGCCCAAAAATTAAGAGAACCCAAAAAGCATGACCGCTTTATATTTATTTTTATCCGCCTTGCTTGTCCTAACACCCCTTGTCGCCTTGCACGAGTGGGGACATTATATCGTAGCACGGCTGTGCGGGGTTAAGGTTTTGACTTATTCTATCGGTTTTGGCACTCGGCTGTTTGGCTGGACAAGTCCCAAAACGGGCATAGATTATCGCATTTGTGCGATACCGCTTGGCGGATATGTCAAAATGCTGGACGAGCGAGAAGGGGAAGTTGCCGAGCATGAGCGACATTTGGCGTTTAATAATCAGCACCCCTTAAAAAAAATCGCCATTGTGGTGGCAGGGCCTTTGATGAACTTTATCATCGCCATTGGGCTGTTTTTTGCACTATTTTTACAGCCAAGCGAGCAGTTATCGACCAAAATCGGACGGATTGTGAATGATAGCCCTGCTCATGCAAGCGGACTTGTGGTGGGCGAGACGATACACGCCATTGACGGCAAAAATACGCCCACTTGGGAGAGTGTGAATTTTGCCCTAGCTGACCGCATGGGCGAGCATGGGGTAGTGGTTGTGGCGACCGATAAGGGCAAATACAGCGTGCAGGTCAATGACTTTATGCAAGGGACGGACAAGGGCAAAGACCCACTCACCGCTCTTGGCACGTTGCCTTGGCGACCTGTCATACCGCCTGTGATAGGCTCGCTCACCGCTGACGGAGCAGGGGCGTTAATGGGGCTAAAAGCAGGCGATAGGATTGCCCATATTGACGGCAAAGAGATAAAAGATTGGCTGTCTGCAACCGAAATTATCCAAAATAATCCTGAAAAATCGCTCACGTTTAGCGTTGTCCGAGATGGGCAAAACATGGACATTAAGGTCATGCCTCGAGCGGCCAAAGTGGATAATCGCACGGTTGGGCAAATTGGAGCAAGGGTGCAAGAGACTAAAATCACCGTTCCTGATGATTACAAAATGACGGTAAACCATACGCCATTAGAAGCCCTACAAAAATCCTTTATCAAGACTTATGATTTGTCCGTGATGACCGTGAAATCCATGGGTAAGATGATAACAGGGCTGATAGGGCTTGACAACTTATCGGGTCCGATTACCATTGCCGAAGTGTCAAAAGACAGTATCCAAATGGGCTGGGAGCAGGTGCTATCCACCGCAGGGCTGATTAGTCTGTCGCTTGCCGTGCTAAATCTCTTGCCGATACCTGTGCTGGACGGTGGGCATTTGGTGTTTTATACTTATGAGCTGATTCGGGGTAAGCCCATGAGTGAGCGATTACAAATCGCAGGGCTACAAGTGGGCATGTTATTGCTGTTTGGTTTCATGGTGCTAGCCATTGGTAACGACATATCAAGAGTTTTTGGCTGATAGCGACTTTTAGTAATAATTGAGCAATATTTATAGAAATTTTTTAAAAATTTAATAATTTTACTTGCCAAAATTGATTTTTTGGCTTAACTTACACCATATTTTTGATTAATTAACATCTGCCCATTCAATCATTATCAATATATACTTGTAAAAGATATTTTTGGTGTTATTGCTAATGAGTTGAACGACTTTGAGTGAATCTGTTATGCGTACTTCTTTTCTGACTAAAACCTTAACTGCCTCAGTGATGACGGTTATGGCGACTACTGCTTATGCTGACGATACGGTCAGTAGCATTGCCTTTGATGGACTAAGCCGAGTAACTCCCCAGAGTTTGCAAGTAGCACTGCCTTTGGGTGTGGGGCAGGCACTTACCTCAGATGCGTTGGCGGACAGCATTCGTGCGTTATATGCCACCGAGCAGTTCTCCAACGTACAGGCAGATGTTGATGGCGGGCGTGTGGTGTTTCATGTGGCGGAGCGTCCGATTATCGCTGAGCTAAATTTTGATGGCAATAAACTCATTCCTGATGATGGCTTAAAGCAAGGCTTGGAGAGTACGGGACTTGCGGTTGGTAAGGTACTAAAGCAAGCAACCATACAGACCTTGGAGAGCGAGCTTGAAAATCAGTACATCTCACAGGGCTATTATAATGCTGACATTGAAGTTAAACAGACCGAGCTAGATGGCAACCGCGTTAAGTTAGACATTAACTTTGTTGAAGGTAAGCCCGCCAAAGTTGTGGATGTTAATATTATCGGGAATGAGCATTTTAGCGATGAAGAGTTAAAAGATGAGTTTGTGCTTAAGGATAAAAAATGGAATCCCTTGTCCAAAGCCGACCGTTACAGCCAAGAAAAACTAAATGCCAGCCTAGAAAATGTCAAAGCCAAATACCTAAATGATGGCTTTGTGCGTGTCAATGTTGATAATGCAACCCTAAACATCGATGATGAGAAAAAGAAAGTCTTTATTGAGACGACCATCAGTGAAGGTCAGCAGTATAAATTTGGGCAAACGCAGTTTTTGGGCAATCCAACATATAGTGCTGATGAGCTTGCTGAAAAAATCAAATTTACCCAAGGCGGTACCTACTCCCAAAAAGAGTTGGACGAGACCACTGCTGACATTGCCAATAAATTCGGGGATGATGGCTATTACTATGCCCAAATTCGCCCCATCTCACGCATTAATGATGAAACCTTAACAGTTGATGTGGATTATTATATCGACCCTGTGCGCCCTGTTTATGTTCGCCGTATTAACTTCACAGGCAACCTAAAAACCAAAGACGAAGTGCTACGCCGTGAAATGCGTCAGTTAGAAGGGGCGCTCGCATCCAACCAAAAAATCCAGCTGTCTCGTGCCAGACTCATGAGAACGGGCTTTTTTAAAGATGTCAAAGTCGATGTCAAACCTGTGCCAAACAGTCCAGACCAAGTGGACATTAACTACATGGTTGAGGAACAGCCGTCAGGGTCGTCCACCATCGCCGCAGGTTATTCTCAAAGTGGCGGTATGACCTTTCAAGTAGATTTATCTCAATCCAACTTTATGGGAACCGGCAACCGTGCTAATATGTCATTTAGCCGTTCAGAGACCCGTGATAATTACAGCCTAGGCATGACTGACCCTTATTTTACCGTCAATGGCGTCTCCCAAAGTGTTAATGCTTACTACCGTAAGACCAAATACGATGATAAAAACATCTCCAACTATGTATTGGATTCTTATGGGGCAAGCCTAATTTATGGCTATCCCATTGATGAAAAACAGCGTATTAGTGGTGGTTTTACCATGGACAAAACCAAAGTGCGTGGCGGTCAGTGGATGGGCATCTCTAACGTCAAACAGCTGTTAGAAGATGGTGGTAAGGCGGATATTGATACTAACGGTGTCAGCTTTACTAATGATTATACCACTTATGGCGGAGTGCTTGGGTGGAGCTATTCTAGCCTTGATAAGCCCGTATTCCCAACCAAAGGGGTGAGCCATAACGTTGATCTTAACCTAGGGTTTGGTGACCAAAATTACCAAAAAGTCAGCTACCGCCTAAACGCCTATTACCCATTATGGAAAGGTACGGTACTGCGTGGTCATGCTCGTTTAGGTTATGGTAATAATTTACCATTTTATGAAAACTTCTATGCTGGCGGTTATGGTTCGGTACGTGGCTTTGAAGCATCATCATTAGGACCTCAGTCTCAAGCTTATAGACATTTGGCAAATGGCACAAGATCTACCCGTGGCGAAGAAGTGGGTGGTAATGCTTTGGCGACTTTTGGGGCGGAGCTGATTTTACCAGTACCGTTTAAAGGCGACTGGGCAGACCAAGTGCGTCCTGTGTTATTCTTTGATGCAGGTCAAGTATTTGACACTACTAAGCTTGATAAGGAATTGGTGAATTTACCAGCAGTGGGCGTAAGCAATAACAACCTAACTTATATCGAACAAGATAAAGAGCTGCGCTATAGCGTGGGTGCGGGCGTGACGTGGTACACTCCAATTGGTCCAATCTCTTTAAGTTATGCTAAGCCGTTGAATGCCAAAGAAGGCGACCAAACAGAAAAAGTCCAATTTCAAATCGGTAGCGTATTCTAATCATGATTGATTTGGATAAACTTATTTGTGCTATTGAGCGTTGCCAAGCGGTGTTAAACAAACACACATTGGCAAATCGCCATGTGTCGGTTAGCCGTGTGTCGGATTTGGCAGATGCTGATTGTGAGAGTTTGGCATTTTTGGCAAAGGCAAGTTATTTGTCTGATTTGGTGGGAACTTGTGCGGGTGTGGTGCTGGTGTCGGAGCGATTTGCTGGCAAACTGCCCGCCCTGCCTGATACCACCGTTATGCTTGTTAAAGATGCGTATTTGGCGTATGCATCCGTGAGTGGCTTATTTGATTATCAAGCCGATAATGGTATTCATTCCACCGCCATCATCTCACCCACTGCCACCATTGGTAAAAATGCCAAAATTGGGGCGTATGCCGTCATTGGCGATTTTGTGCAAATTGGCGATGATTGTCAGATTGACTCGCACGTTGTTATCGCTCATCACTGTGTCATTGGCGATGAGGTGCAGATTCATGCTCATGCCAGTATCGGCTCGGATGGTTTTGGCTTTGCTCCAAAAATGGGAGCGGACGGACTGGCTTGGCAAAAAATCCACCAGCTTGGGCGTGTTATCATCGGTCATCGTGTGCGTATCGGTGCAAGCACTTGCATTGATAGGGGTGCGGTGGGCGATACTGTGGTTGGCGATGATGTGATTATTGATAATTTGGTGCAAATCGCTCATAACGTCCATATCGGGCGTGGCACGGCGATTGCGTCCATGACAGGGGTGGCAGGCAGTACGCATATTGGGGCAGGCTGTATTATCGGGGGCGGTGTGGGCATTAGCGGGCATTTGACCATTGCAGACGGCACAACTTTGACAGGCAAAACGTTTGTCGCCCAAAGCATTGACAAAGCAGGCTCGTACTCATCAGGCACGACCGCCATGCCCACCCAAGATTGGCGTCGGGCGACCATTAAGTTTCGCCAAAGCGGGCAAAAGTGATTTTATTTAAATGGGCGCATTCATGACAAATTCTACCCTAGACCTAGAACTGATGACCGATGGCGACCACGCACGCCTAATGGCTCAAAACTTGACCTTGCCATTTGGCTATCACGTCATCAAGCGATATTTACCTCATCGTTATCCCTTTATACTCATCGACCGTGTTACAGCGGTGTCGGCAGATAACTGGATTACGGGCTATAAAAACATCACGATTAACGAAGAGTTGTTTAACGGTCATTTTCCTGATAATCCTGTCATGCCGGGGGTGCTTATGGTGGAGGCGATGGCACAGTTGTCGGGTATTTTGGGGTTTGTCAGTGCAGGGCAATCGTCCGAAGATGGCTATTTGTATCTGTTTGCAGGTGTGGATAAAGTGCGTTTTAAAAAACTTGTCAGTACAGGCGATACGCTGGTGATTCGCTCAAAACTCGTTACCGCCAAGCGTGAGATTTATAAATTTGAATGTACTGCTCATGTGGACGGTAAATTGGCGTGCAGTGCTGAGATTATGATTGCCCGTCAAAAGCTGGACTAAGTGGATAGCGTCATGAACATACACCCAACCGCCATTATTAACCCGAGTGCTGTCATACACCCAACCGTTGTGATTGGGGCGTATTGTATTGTGGGTAAAAATACCACGATTGGCGAGGACACCATGTTAAAATCGCACGTCATCGTGGGTGATAATACAACCATTGGCAAGCGTAACACCATTTTTCAGTTTGCCAGCATTGGCGAGATGCCGCAAGATTTAAAATTTACAGGCGAAACCACTTACCTAGAAGTGGGCGATGATAATACCATTCGTGAGTCTTGTACCTTTCATCGTGGCACGGCAGACGGTGGTAATTTGACCAAGATTGGCAACAACAACCTATTTATGGTAAACACTCACATCGCCCATGACTGTATGGTGGGCGACCATAACGTCCTTGCCAATAACGTGGGCGTGGCAGGTCATGCCCATATCGGTAATTATGTGATTGTTGGTGGGCAGACGGGTGTACACCAATTTTGTCGGATTGATGATTATGCGATGATTGGTGGGGCAAGCCTGATTTTAAAAGATGTCTGTGCCTTTACCACCGTATCGGGCAACCCATCTACAGTGCATGGGCTCAACAAAGAAGGCATGAGACGAAAAGGGTGGAGCAAAGAAACCATTGAGACATTGGATAGAGCCTATGACGTAGTGTTTCGTTCTGGTAAAATCAAGGCGGACGTGATTGCTGAGCTGTCCACTTGGGTGGCGGATGAGCCAAAAGTGGCGTTGTTTATCGAGTCGCTACAAAATAGCAAGCGTGGACTGATTCGCTAATTTCAAGTCTACAAATGTTATCACCAACCCATAATATTTTGTTATGGGTTTTTATTTTTTTATTTATTTGACTTTTTTAATTGATTCAATCAAACTATGCAGGACAAAATATTTTTACAAAATTTAACAGATTTGGCATAACAGATGACAATGGGTAAATTCTCCATTAAATGGAGTTGCCAAAACATTAACAAGGAGTAATTATGTCCACACAACGAGAAAGTTGGTCGGCACGCTCAGGCTTTATTTTGGCGGCGATTGGGTCGGCGGTAGGCTTGGGCAACATTTGGCGTTTTCCTTATGTGTCCTATGAAAATGGTGGTGGGGCGTTTTTTATTCCCTATCTCATTGCTTTGGCAACCGCAGGGTTTCCCTTGCTGTTTTTGGATTATGTCGCAGGGCAAAAATATCACGGAGCTCCGCCTACCGCTTATCGGCGAATGATTAAATCAAAAGAAATCGTGGGCTGGTGGCAGGTGCTGGTGTGTACCGTCATTGGGATTTATTATGCGTCCGTGTTGTCATGGGCAGGGCAATACACCCTATACGCCTTTGGGCAACAGTGGGGCGATGACCCGCAGACGTTTTTCTTTGAACATTATTTGCAAAATGGCTCGGGGCTAGATTTTGGCATTGTGCCTAGTCTGTTTATCGGGGTGGCTATCGTCTGGGTGTTGGTGCTGTTTATCATGTATGGCGGTATCCGAAAAGGCGTGGAGCTTGCCAATAAAATCTGCATTCCGCTCCTTGTTATCATGTTTACCATCATGGTCTTGCAAGCGGTACAGCTAAACGGTGCGTCCGCAGGTCTAAATGCCATTTTTACCCCCAACTGGGAAAAAATGGCTGATCCTAAGGTCTGGCTTGCCGCTTACGGACACGTCTTTTTCTCCATGTCTATTGGCTTTGGGATTATGGTAACGTACTCATCTTATTTAAAGAAAAATGCCAATTTGACAGGCTCAGGACTGGTGGTGGGTTTTGCCAACTCATCGTTTGAAGTCATGGCAGGCATTGGGATTTTCTCGGTGCTGGGCTTTATGGCAACCCAATCAGGCGTGCCTGTATCAGAAGTGGTATCGGGCGGTATCGGCTTGGCGTTCATCGCTTTTCCAAGAATTATTTCTAACATGGGCGACGCTGGTACGCTCATTGGTATTTTGTTTTTTGGTTCGCTGTTTGTGGCGGGTGTTACGTCTATGGCAAGTATCCTACAAGTACCAATCTCAGCGGTCAAGGACAAATTCGGCTGGTCGCACAAAAAAGCGGTTAGCGTGGTCGGTGGTGTATCGGCTCTCATCTCACTCGCTTTATTTTCTACCAAAACGGCGATTACCTTTGTGGACGTGATTGACCATTTTGCCAATAATATCGGCGTGGTAACAGGGGCGATTTTGTCCATTGTTTGGGTAACGTGGTTCAACCGTCCTGTCATGGATAAGCTCATGAACCACATCAACGCCATTTCTAGTGTAAAAGTGGGCAAGGGCTGGGCATTTATGCTGACCATTGTTACGCCCATTTCGCTCATCGTGGCGTTGGTGCTAAGCGTGTTTTCGCTGGTTACTAAAGGCTATGACAGCTATGATTTGGCAACTCAGCTTGTCTTTGGTTGGGGTGTGGTGGCAGTGTTTGCACTCGGTTCATTCTTATTGACCAAGGCACCTGCTCACACCACACATCATCAGCATAAATCCATAGAAGGAGAAAACGCATGAACGGTACCGCATTAGCAGTCATGGTGGTGGCTTTATCTATCGTTTGGGGTGGGTTGATATTATCTATCATTCACTTAACCAAAAATCCCGACATTGACATGGATAAAGTGCCAAGCGACCATTAACCATTAGAGTAAAAACGGCAATCATATTGCCGTTTTTTTAAGGTAAATTTATTTAACATAATACATTTTGATTTTCATAATTTAGTATTTTGGGGTGTGGGGGTGATCCACTTGTTCAAAACCAAAATTCTATCACAGGGCAAATTGCAATTTGCCCCCACAAGTCCACTAAAAGCATGATTGATTAACAACACCTAAATTTAAAAGAGCGGAGCATTAAAAACGGGCAAATCCATGCCCTTTTATCTTTTTTAACTAATTATTTATAATACGCATTTTCGGTTTTGGTGTGGTCGGTTTCGTCAATGACTTGGGTCAGTTCGGGAATTTGTTGTTTGAGCTGAACTTCCACGCCTTGACGTAAGGTAACGTCCACCGCACTGCACCCTTGACAGCCACCACCGAATTTTAGCACGGCGGTTTTGCCTGCATCATCTTCGATGACTTCCAAAAGCTCCACATGACCGCCATGACTGGCAAGTTGGGGATTGATCTCGGCTTGCAAAACATAAGTAATCCGCTCTTCAATGCTGGCATTTTCGCCCACTTGGGGGACTTTTGAGTTGGGGGCTCTAAATGTCAGCTGACCGCCAAAACGGTCTTTGTTATAGTCAATCACCGCATCATGCAGATAAGGAATGCTCGGTGCGTCAATGTGGGCGACAAATTTGTCATAAGGAATTTGCAAATCGTCTTCGTCAATCTCATCGGGCTGGCAGTAGCTCATACAACATTCGGCTCGGGGTGTGCCTGCGTGTTCCACAAAAATACGCACGCCAATGCCGTCCACTTCCTGCTTGGCAAGCAGTTCTGCCAGATAGTCTTGGGCGCTCGGTGTGATGATGATGTTACTGCTCAAAGGCTCGTTTTGCAAATCGCTCATGGTAAAAACTCAATAATAAAGATAAAATTTATGCTTTTATGGTAACATAATCGCTTTTATCAAGTTTAATTTTTTAAATAATGAGATTTAACATGGTTCAATTTGATTATTTGGTGTTTATCGGGCGATTTCAGCCGTTTCATCATGGGCATGAATTTGTCGTGCGTGAAGCTCTAAGCCGTGCCAAAACCGTCATCATGCTCATCGGTTCGGCAAATAGCCCACGCACCATCAAAAACCCATTTAGCTTTGATGAGCGTGAAAGCATGATTTTAAAAGCGTTTGAAAATGACACAGCCGACAGCGAGCGTATCATCTGCATGCCCATTGATGATACGCTCTACAACGACCACAAATGGCTCCAAAACGTCCAACAAGCGGTCTCATTCATCACCCAAAACGAACCTGCCAACATTGGTATCATTGGACACACTAAGGACGACAGTTCGTATTATTTGTCGTTATTCCCTGATTGGGGTTTTGTTGAATTGCCCAGTTTTGAAAATTTGTCCGCCACACCGCTAAGACGGGCGTATTTTTTGGATGAACGTCTAAAAAATGGCGATGATTGGCAAGATAAAATGCCTGCCCCGAGCGTGGCTTTTTTACAAAAATTTGCCCAAACGGACGATTTTACTCATCTGCAACGTGAATACCGCCATGTCCTAGATTATCAAAAGGCGTGGCAGTCCGCCCCGTATCCGCCTGTATTTGTAACGGCAGATGCGTTGGTGGTGCAGGCAGGTCATGTGCTACTCATCGAGCGTGGGGGCGAATATGGGCGTGGGCTGTATGCGTTGGCGGGCGGATTTTTGGATAAAGATGAGAGCCTGCTTGACTGTGCCTTGCGTGAATTACAAGAAGAGACGGGGCTTATCATCAGCCCAAGCACCCTAAAAGCAAGCCGTACCTTTGATGCTCCTGACCGTTCGGCTCGTGGACGGACAGTAACGACAGTGTTTTATTTTGAACTGACAGGCGACAAGCTACCCGATGTGGCAGGGGGTGATGATGCCAGCCTTGCGTTTTGGTTACCGCTTGGCGAGCTTGACGGTCGCATGATGTTTGAAGACCATTATAGTGTGATAACTAAGGTGTTGGGGTTGTAGGGGTACTTTGATGAGATGGTTGCTTTGTTTGATGATGTTTATGAGTGTTTGTGCTTATGCAAACAGCCATCCAAATGCTGATGAGCTGATTGGTTGTTTAAAACATGACGAAGACAAGCCTTATCAGAGCATGATGTGTCTTTTGCCCAATCAGCGTGTGATGATAAGTGCGATGGGCATGGTAGCGTTTGGCAGTTATCGACTTGCGGATGATGTGATGTCTATTGAGATGGATAAGCCTTCTGTGTTTGCCGTGATGAGTAGGCATAACCGTTATCAAGACGGCACACGTCTTCATATCAAGGGGCGAAGTGATGAAGATGGTTTTTTATTACAAATTAATGATGATGAGCCAAATTATGTCTCTGGTAGTCATGCTTATTTGTGTCATGGTAATGATGTCAATACCTTGAAGTTTTATGCTAACATGAATGAAGTGGGTAAAGATGGCAGAGAGTACCAAGAGAGCTATGCATGGCAAAATGCTGTTCCGAGCGGTCATAATGACATCATTGTCATGTATAGCACCAAACGAGAGCGATTTAGCCAAAGTTTTAGTTATAAGTTGATGGCTGATAATGGGCGGATTTATTTCATACAAGATGGGGAGGATGAGACAGTAGGGCGAGCGTATCTTAGTCGTGATGAGAGCGAGCTTGATTTTATTGATGAGTATTTTGATGATAATGGCAATCCCATTGTGGAAAAATTAAACGACCCTAATTTTATCCTGTTAAATGGGTTTAACCAAATAGACATCCTGATGAGTGATGATGAGTCGTATGGGTGGGATTTGGATATGTTTGATTATCATGAAAACGGTGATTATTATACGGTCAAACCTGAGTATTCATCTGAATTTTATACCAAAGATGATAAAATCTATCGGTATCATTGGGCGTCAAACCAGCCTAAAAAGACGGCAAAGACAGATATGAATAAGTATCAAGACATCCGTCAAGGGCGATGGCAGTGCCAAGCAATCGCAAATGATTGGTGATGGGGTGTGGGCATGATGGTGTGGTTTTTATCATCATGCCTATGATATCAAACAAATAATAAAAGAGCCAAAAATGAAAAAGCAAAAACCCTTTTCCAAAACAGAAAAGGGTTTTTAAATATGGCTCCCCAACCTGGGCTCGAACCAGGGACACACGGATTAACAGTCCGATGCTCTACCGACTGAGCTATTGGGGAATAACTTGTCGTATCAAGTGATTGCGTATTATATAGATTTTTGATAACTTGTCAAGGAAATTTTTTAAAAAATGATAAAAATTTTAATATTAAAAATATTTTTGTTTAAAATCAATATTTTGAAAAGCATAAAAAATAAAAAACCGAAACACCGCTGTCAAGTGTTGCCCATGAACCAAGTAGTTCAAGGCGGGTAAATCTTTGCTGTTTTAGGTTTCCCGATACATCAGATGATGCGGGCATACGCACCACAGCAAACAGTCATTACCCTGTAAGTGTGATTATCGGCTCAGGTGTATTCTCAACTGGCGAATGTTTCAGTGGCTCTATTGTACGATAATTTTGTAAAAATTTCAAGATTTGGGCGGTTTTTGCCGTGCCGAATGGGGGTATTTTGTGATAAAATGAGAAATGATTTATCATTTTGATTTGTTAAAAAGGCTTTATCATGAAAAAAATTCCCCATGTTTTGATGATTTTGGACGGTGTCGGACATCGAGAAGACCCCCGAGACAACGCCGTTTATACCGCCAAAAAACCCAATCTAGACACGCTCATGGCGACCTGTCCGCATGGGCTTATCTCAGGCTCAGGGCAGGACGTGGGTTTGCCTGACGGTCAATTTGGCAATTCAGAAGTGGGGCATATGAACCTAGGAGCGGGGCGGATTTTGTACCAAGACTCTACCCGTATCATGAATGACATTAGCTCGGGCGAATTTTTTAATAATGACGTGCTGGTTAAAGCGGTCAAGGATACGGTGGCAAATGAAGGGGCGGTGCATATCTTGGGCTTGCTGTCGGACGGTGGGGTTCATGCTCACATTGACCACATTAAGGCGACCGCCAGACTTGCCGTAGAGCAGGGGGCAAGCCAAGTGTTCGTTCATGCGTTTTTGGACGGGCGAGATACTCCGCCAAAATCGGCAGACGGCTATGTGGCGGATTTGGAGCAGTATTTGGCAACTCTTAGCCAAGAGTTTGATGCCGAAGCCAAAATCGCAAGCTGTATCGGACGCTTTTTTGCCATGGACAGAGACAAGCGGTGGGATAGGGTGGAGCAGGCGTACGACCTGATGACCCAAGCCAAGGCGGTGCGTGAAGCGGACAGTGCCAGTCATGCCATAGAGCTTGCTTATGGGGCGGACGAGACTGATGAATTTGTACAGGCAACCATCATTGATGATAATGGTGTGATAGCGGACAATGACGGCGTGATTTTTGTCAATTTTCGGGCTGACCGTGCCAGAGAGATTAGTGGGGCCTTTGTGAGTGCTGATTTTGATGGCTTTAATCGTAAGGCAACGCCTGAGCTGTCCACCTTTGTCATGATGACCAAATATTCTGATGAGTTGGAGGCTAACCCCAAAACAACGGTGGCGTATTATCCCACAAGCCTTGCCAACACACTGGGCGAATACCTGCAAAATCACGGCAAAACTCAGCTTCGCATTGCCGAAACCGAAAAGTACGCTCATGTTACGTTCTTTTTTAGTGGTGGACGTGAAGAGCTGTATGACGGCGAAAAGCGCATTTTGGTAAACAGCCCTGATGTCAAAACCTATGACCAAAAGCCCCAGATGAGTGCTTTTGAAGTAACCGATAAGCTAAAAGAGGCGATACTCTCAGGCGAGTTTGACGTGGTCATCATCAACTACGCCAATGGCGACATGGTGGGGCATACAGGCGTATTTGATGCGGCGGTCAAGGCGGTAGAGGCGGTGGATACCTGTATCGGTGAGATAGTCAGTGCGGTGCGTGAGATGAGTGGTCATCTGCTCATTACCGCCGATCACGGTAACTGCGAGCAAATGCAAGACTATGATAGCGGGCAGGTGCATACTCAGCACACGACCGAATTTGTGCCGTTTATTTACGTGGGCGACAAGCAAGTGAGCGTGCGGACGGGTGGACGACTGTGTGATGTCGCTCCGACCATTTTGTACCTAATGGGCATGCAAAAACCTGCCGAGATGACAGGGATAAGCCTATTGGTGGATGTATGAAACTGACAAAAACACTACTGGCGAGCATGGTGGCTTTATCGCTAAGTGTGCCGATGACAAGCCATGCCGAGCTACCCAAAGCCATTAGTACGCCCATCAATAAAGTAGCAAATCTGCTCGGCTTTGGCGATGATGTGCAAGCTGACAGCGGTCTGGATGTTGAGGCAGAGACAGGCGAGCAGATGGATGCCCAAGACCCGACAAGCCCGACACTTGATGCCTTAGGCAGTAAGCCTAATACACTGCATGGCATAGAAGGGCTTCATCAGGGGCGTGTGCCGTTGGGGGCGGTGTCGCCAAACACCCTAAAAACCTTTGTGTCGGTGGTGGATTTGGTGCGTCGTGACTATGTCGAAGAAGTTAGTGATGAGAAGCTCTTTGAAAATGCGATGAGTGGCATGCTGACAGGGTTAGATAGCCATGCTGAGTTTTTGGACAAAGAAGCCTTTGCCAATCTACAATCATTCACCGCAGGCAACGTGGCGAACATCGGACTGTCAGCAGTGTGGCAAGCTGATGAAGAGCATTGGGTCGTCACCGATATTCATGAAGACTCATCTGCCAAGCGTGCTGGTGTGAAAGTGGGGGACTATCTACATCAAGTGGGCGATACTAAGCTGTCCGACAGTCATAGTGAGAATGATGTCAAGCAGTTATTAAATGGCATTGCAGGCACGCAGGTAGACATTGTAATATCAAGTGCAGGGCGTAACAAAAGACGACTCACCGCTCAGCGTAATGAAGTACTAAAAAGCAATGTTGAAACCAGTATCGTCGGTGGGGTAGCCGTCATTAAGCTCCCTGTGTTTCAAAATAACACCCGTCAGCAGATTTTGGAGAGCTTGGGGCAGGCGGGCGTACCGATATCAGGGGTGATATTGGACGTGCGTAATAACCCTGGTGGGGTCTTAGAGTCAGCAGGGGCAGTGGCATCGCTCTTTATGCGTAATCAGACGTTGGTGCAGGTGGCAGGGCGACAAGGGGTAGAGCGAGAGCTAAAAACCGAAGGCTCGCCACTGCTGATTGATTTGCCAGTGATGATACTACAAAACCGCTATTCGGCATCGGCCGCCGAAGTGCTTGCCAGTAGCTTGCAGTCGCAAAAGAGAGCGTTGATAGTGGGTGAGACGAGCTATGGTAAAGGCTCGGTGCAGTCGGTCATCCCTATCGGTGATGATCAAGCAGTTAAGATGACCACCGCTCATTACCTGACTGCCGATGGCAAGCAAATTGATGGGGTAGGGGTCGTGCCTGATGTGACATTTAATAAATCTACCAATTTGGCACCGACCATGATGGCGGTATCTGACGTGTGGCTGTCGCAAGCACTCATCTTGATGGATGGAGCAAAACTAGAAACAGGCGTGGAGTTTGCTCCTGTGGGTGGATTCTAGGCGTGTAAAAAAGGGGTATTTAGATGAACACCCCTTTTTGTGGCTGATTTTTATGGTTGGTATGTCAGAAGTTATTCATCGTCGCCATCATCGATATCAAGTTTTTTCATGCGATAACGCAGAGAGCGAAAGGTCATGCCAAGCAGTTTGGCGGCTTGGGTTTTATTACCTCCTGCCCGCTGTAAAGCGTTGCAGATTATTTGACGTTCTTGGTCAATCAAGTAAGCTTCTAGTCCTTGACTGGGTAGTTCGCCGTTTGCCAAATTTTCATGCTCTGACAAATTTAGGTTGTCAAAAGCTTGGCTGACACTATTTGAGTCAAGTGGACTGACTTTTTGGGATTTTGGGGTGGATAAGGGCGTGCCATAGTTGGCAGAAGCGATGATGTTTAGACCTAGGGTAATGGGCTTGGGCTCTTTATTTTCTTTGATGACGGTATTGGCGGTATAGGTTGGTCGCTGGTCATGATAGGGTGATACCTTGATGACATTGGAAGAGGTGGGGATGTCATTGGCAGTAGTGTTGATCGCCTCTGTTGCAGGTTCGGACGGTACAAGCGTGATGATGTCATCATGGCTTACATGAGATGGGGTATCATCTGATTCTGATATGTCGTGAACATCATCTAGCATGAGATGATGGGCATCAATCTCATCGCTGTCGCTCATGGTAACAGCACGCTCTAAGATGTTTCTAAGTTCACGCACGTTGCCTTTAAAATTATGATAGGTCAGCACATCGATGGCATCGTCGGTTAGGCTAAGATTATCAAGCTTCCAGTCTTTGGCAATCATGTTCAAAAAATGCTCAGCTAACATGGGAATGTCATCACGACGGTCATTTAAATCAGGAAGTTTGACTTCAATGACGTTAATGCGATAGAACAAATCTTGACGAAACGCCCCTTTTTGTACCAAATCCGCCAAATTCTTGTGTGTGGCACAGACAATGCGAATGTCCACAGGCACTTCTTTGGTGTCACCAATGGCCCGTACAGTTTTTTCTTGGATGGCACGCAGGAGCTTGACTTGCATGGCAAGGGGCAAGTCCGCCACTTCATCCAAAAACAGCGTGCCACCATCGGCTTGCTGGAACAGTCCGATTTTATCCGATGTCGCCCCTGTGAAGCTGCCTTTTTTGTGTCCAAAAAATTCACTCTCCATTAGCTCAGATGGTATCGCCCCACAGTTTACGGGTACAAAGTTGCCATTGCGACGACCACTTAGATCATGAATGAGTCGTGAGACGACTTCTTTGCCCGTACCAGAACCGCCCCATAAAAATACCGGAGCCTGTGAGCGAGCCAGTTTTTTGATGGTGGAGCGTAGCTGTTTCATGGGGCGAGAATCACCAATGAGCCGACCGCCAAAAATGTCATCGTCACTGACGACGGTGACAGGCGTGGATGACTTGCTTTTTTTGGCGCTGTTTTGACCTGTTTTTTGGGGCTTATCTTTGCTAGTTTCGGTGTTGTGCTCTGTGTCTGTCTTGGTATCATTTTCTGTGGGTGCAACCAGCTCACCTGTCAAAGGATTGGGTGGAATGGCGGTACTGACACTTTTTTCTTGGCTACCATCTTGTGGTATGTCATCTTCGGTGCTTTGGATGATGGTTTCATTGACTTTTAGGGCGGACTGAGCCAACTGACGCAGGCGAGGCAAATCCAATGGTTTATTGACAAAGTCAAACGCTCCGATTTTCATCGCTTCAATGGCGACATTGACATCGCCGTGTGCGGTAATGACTGCCACAGGCGTGGTTGTGGTTTTGGTAACAAGCTCCACAATCTCCATGCCAGAGCCATCAGGTAAGGCAAGGTCAGTCAGACAAAAATCATAATGATTGTCCGCCAAAAAGGCTCTGGCACTTGCCATATCATAGGCGACGTTCGTATCCACACCCATTTTGTTTAGAGTGATTTGCATGAGACGACACAGGTCGGCTTCATCATCAATGATTAGGGCGAGTGGCTTATCTTGCATGAATATTCCCAATAATTTAGATATGCTCTATTATATAGGATTTTTACACAAAACCCAACATACAGAGATTTTACGGTAAAATTAAGTGGATGAATGTATCAAGCAAAGGTGGTTGGGTGCTGACCAAACATCAGGTAACTGGCGTGTTAGAGACAATCAAGCGAAAACAGCTTTTGTCATCTTCTCTAAAATAGCGAATCTTGGCGTTATTGGCTTCACTAAATGATTGGGATAGATACAGACCTAGCCCCGTGCCTTTTTTGCTGGTGGTAAAAAATGGATTAAATAGGCTTGCCAAATTCTTCTCGCTTACGCCTTCACCGTGATCTAGTACATCAATAAACGCCCCTGTTTTGGTCTTGGTTAGACGTATTTCCACATCATTATCATGGAATTGATGAATGGTGTGGTATAAGGCGTTATTAATGAGATTTGTCATGACTTGTTCTAGCTGATTGGCATCAAAATAGAACAAGATAGGCTTGGCAGTGTCGCCCGTTACAATGATGAATTCGTGTGGATAATGCTCCGCTAAAAACTGTCGCACCCAACTTGGTGCGTCTAGGGCGGACTGATTGGGTATCTCTTGGCGAGATAGGCTTAGTACATCAGAGATGATGGAATTGACCCGTTTGGTCTGCTGATAAATCATCTCATAAAACTCAGCATTGACATCATCATCACGCACATCTTCCATGAGTAGCTGACTGGCTTGGCTGATGGCGGCGAGGGGGTTTCGTATTTCATGGGCGATACTGGCAGAGAGCTGACCTAGGCTGGCGAGTTTTAGTTGTTGGGCGTGGCTTTGTTCACGGCTCAAATCTTCGATGATGAGAATCTGCCCGTGTTCTAATAGGGGCTTGGAGCTGATGCGTAGCTTATCGGCAAGGTGAGTTTGGCTCATGTTGGCTTCGTCATGAGTTTTGGGTGGTATGTCATAGATGAGCTCGGCTGACTGGTTGGGGGCAAGTGAGCGATACCAACCGATGATTTTGGGGTGATGTTTAATGATAATACGAGACAGCTCAATGATTTTGGCAGGGCTGTCACAGGCATTGTTATCAATGGGTAGATGCAAAAGACGTTGGGCGGCGTTATTTATCATGATGATGTTACGCTCAGGGTCTAGCACCAACACGCCGTTTACCATGTTCTTGACAACAGCTTGGTTGATGGTGTGGAGCTTTTCCACTTCATCGGCATGATCAAGTAGGGACCTCTCGGCTTTGGCGAGTCGCTGAGAGATGGACCAACTTAAAAAACCCACCGCAATCAAGCTTACCGACAACAGTAGACTGTCATTGATGGTAAGTAAGTTTTTTTCGGTCGTCGGTGTCTCAAAGAAAAAGCGAAAAGACTGTTGGTAGATGAGCGCTGAGACAGTCATGAGTGTGATGGCGGTCGCTCGGGATAGGGACAATAGCATGTAGCTTGCGGCGATGACCACCATGTATAGTAGGGTGATTTGAAAATCACTGATTTTGCCATACAGAGCAAATAAGGTCAAAAAAACAACGTCCACCACAAAGCCTGATAACAACTGCAATCTTGACCGTTTTTTTATCATAAAAAAAGCAAATAACAGCACCAAAGCGACAACAACATAAATACTAAATACCGTCTGCTCTAAAAAAGTAGGCTCGGTGGGTAGACCCGCCTTGCCACGGTTGAGTAAAAAGTTTGCCATGAGCAAAAAGCAGGCGGTGATAAAACGATAGAAGCCATAGGTAAGTCCAAGCTGACGCACACGCATCGTGGAAATGAGAGCTTCTTCGTGAACATTGGCGGACAAAAACCACAGTTTTCGCACCCATGTTTTGGTGTGTCTGATGGGAGATGGGCTCATGTATTGACCAGTCCGTGACGTATGGCAAGATGGGTGAGTTTGACATCAGAATCCACACCCAGTTTTTCAAAAATTCGATAACGGTAAGTGTTTACGGTTTTGACACTCACAAATAAACTGTCGGCAATTTGACTGGCACTTTGGCAGTTTGCTACCATCATGGCGACTTGTTTTTCACGTGCAGACAAACTGTCAAAAGGGTTGGCTTTTTTGTCAAGCACGCTTTGGGCAAGCACATCGGCAATCTCATGACTAAAATATTTACCGCCTGCCTTGACTTTTTTGATGGCGGTTATCATCTCACTGATGGGGGTGCCTTTGGTGATGTAGCCGTCTACCCCTGCCTTTAAAAGCATGGATGGGTAAGGTTCAGCCACCAAGCTAGACACTGCCAGAACCTTGATGTACTCATCAAGCTGTTTAATCCGTCGTGTCGCCTCCACGCCACCGATGTTGGGCATATTGACATCAAGCAGCACCACGTCAGGAGCGAACTTGCGGGTCATTACCACTGCCGTCTCACCACAGCCTGCTTCACCAACAACTTCAATGTCAGAATCATCGCTAAGCATGCGACTGATGCCCATCCGCACCAATTCGTGGTCGTCTACAATGAGTACTTTTATAGTCATCTTGCCCACCTAACTCTAAATCATGCTAAAATTGTTAAAATCGCTTAAAATGTGTACAATTAAGCACTTAAATTTAAAAAATCATCCAAAATGGCTCAAAAATTGCAACATTCATTGGGCTAATCATTGATTGTTGTTATCTTTAAATAATCTTGATAATTGTAGCAACTAAATTTTAATCAATCAAACTTTTTTAACAAAATGTTAGCAAATTTTGCTTATAATTTGCCAAAATGTTATAAAAATTTTACCCAATTCTTACGATAAGATATAACTGATAAACTCATCCTTGATTGGTATAAGAATGTGTTAAATTTGCTTACAAATTTACTTAAAAACTTTGATTTTTAGCATAAAAAAGTGGTTTTGTTATGTTAGAATAAAAAAATAGGCGGCTCTCGTCTCATGGTATTAGCCACTGGCGTTAAGGAGGATGCTAAGTGGTGTAGAGGACTGTATTACTGACCCAAGCTAGGTGCCAAGGTCTAAAAGCAAGTCCGCATTTCGTCACACACCAACTAGAGTAACATTTATGTCATACAGCCCAAAACCTAGCCGTGCCAAGCGTCTTATCAGCTCCCTGAGTGTATCAGTACTGTCATTGATGACGGTGTCTGCCCATGCGTTTTTGGTGGACAACAGCCAACAAAAAACCATCTATATCGGCAAAGGCAATGCCCAGAACATGCAAGCGGTTACCGTCCAAGAGATTCCACCTGCGACCACGACCATTCAGCAGACTCGCACTTATACTAACACCAATACAGCCCCCAACACCTACAATCAAGGCTACACCAACACTCAGGTAACCCGAAGCTCTGTTCCTGCTGGTACGACTACTTCTCAGCCCTTTGCCATTCAGCCTTATGGACAGCAGACCAATTATGGCAGTAGTTACCAATATGGCGAGCAGTTGCCTATTAGCACAAAATCTGCCGCCGCCATCGTATTTGACCTACAAACAGGTCAGCCCATCTATCAAAAAAATGCTGATGCTGTACGCTCTATCGCTTCTGTAACCAAGGTTATGACAGCGATGGTGCTGATGGATGCAGGGCTTGACATGCGTGAAGAGATTGTGATTGAACCATCGGACTTTATCGCCGCCAAAAAAGCAAGCTCTAACCTACGCTCGGGCGACCGTATGAGTCGTAGTGAATTCATGCTCCTTATGCTTATGAAGTCAGAGAACCCTGCTGCCAAGGCTCTAGCCCGTACTTACCCTGGTGGTTATGATAACTTTATCTGGGCGATGAACCAAAAAGCCAAAAGCTTGGGCATGAACAGCACAAGCTACTCTGACGCATCAGGTCTTGACCCACGCAACCGCTCATCAGCGAACGACCTAGTGAAGATGATGCGAGCGGTGAATTCTGACCCACGTTATCAGACTGTGCGTAACTTCTCAACCGCCCCAAACTATGACTTTTATGTCAATAACTACAACTCAGGTTCACGCACTTACAAAGCTCAAAATACCAGTCGTCTCATCCGTGCAGGCAATCACCCGATTGGCGTGTCAAAGACAGGCTTTATCCGTGAGGCAGGTTATTGCTATGTGATGGAAACCCATGTCAATAACCGTCCTGCCGTCGTTGTACTGCTCGGTGCCAGTGCTTCTAACAGCCGTTGGGACGATGCCGAGGACATCCTAACTCAGCTTGCCTATCGTTATTAATCATCCTATTGACAGCAAAAAAGACCCGACCATTGGGTCTTTTTGTTATTTATTATTTTGATAAATTGACTATAATATCGATATATCCAAGAAACATTA
The DNA here is from genome assembly GCF_025985205.1 of Moraxella bovis. Classification (NCBI taxonomy): domain Bacteria; kingdom Pseudomonadati; phylum Pseudomonadota; class Gammaproteobacteria; order Moraxellales; family Moraxellaceae; genus Moraxella; species Moraxella bovis. The sequence continues at coordinate 2,194,004 of NZ_CP087840.1, read as the reverse complement.
AAGTTACTACAAACGCAATGATGTGTGGATGTAGGGGTGTGCTGAGCACGCCTTATAAAAAAAGACACATCAAAGGTGTGCTCAGCACACCCCGACAAAACCCGTGGTAAATATCAAGTTCGTTAGGCATACCAACCAGCCCTGCTCCAAGGACGACTCATGACCGCCCCCAAACTATATCTGCTTACCAATGATGAAGACATTCATACCCTAAGCGACAAATTAGAACGTGCCTTTGATACGGGCGTGGTATCACTACTACAAATCCGCCGTCAGCAGACCGCCCATGTCTTTGATTTGATTACACTCTACCAAGAGACCGAGATTCTCATCAGTCTAGCGGACAAATACGACATTCCCACGGTTATTAATGAAAATCTAGAACTCGCCTCCCACTTTAACACAGGGCTACATCTGTCAGGGACGATGAGTGTGCGAGTGGCACGAGAGATACTGGGCGATGGCGTGCATGTCGGTCGTAGTTGTCATGGCGATGTGGCGGTATTTAGAGAGGCCAAAAAACAAGGGGCAAGCTATGGGGCGATGGGGGCAATGTTTGGCACAATGACCAAGCCACTGGCTAAGACCGTCAGTAGCGAGACGCTAACTCGTGCTCACAAAGTGGGCTTGCCCCTGTGTCTGATTGGCGGGATAAGTCTAAATAGCATGGACGAGCTTCGCCAAAAGGTCGGTGAAATACCCATTGATTATGTCGCTGTGACCACGGACATCCTGCACCACAGCCCTGAGATGGTTACAGCAAAATGCCAAGCATGGCGTCGCTACCTAGAAACATGGGATTGATGGTTTTTAAAAATGACATCATTATAAAAAGTACCATCATTTGCTGTCATGATAACATTGAGAAAATCCAAAAAGTTATGCTAAAATAGCGTTACTTTATGTCACCATTCATATCATGACCAAAAGGAAGACCCATGAGCATTACTTATCTCTCTGACTTAGACGTATCGGGCAAGACCGTCCTTATCCGTGAAGATTTAAACGTACCCATCAAAGACGGTGTCATCACCAGCGATGTCCGCCTACAAGCCTCCCTACCCACCATTAAAGCCTGCCTTAACAAAGGGGCAGGCGCGATTGTCTGTTCGCACCTAGGCAGACCCACCGAAGGCGAGAGCGAGAGCAAATATTCATTGGCTCCGATTGCTGACTATTTGGTGGACAAATTGGGCGTGAATGTGGCGTTCTCCACCGATTATCTAGATAATGGCGTGTCGGTGCAGGCAGGCGAGGTAGTACTGCTAGAAAACGTCCGCTTTAATGTCGGCGAGAAGAAAAACAGCCCCGAGCTGTCCAAACAATACGCCGACTTATGCGACATCTTTGTCATGGACGCCTTTGGCACCGCTCACCGAGCCCAAGCATCTACCGAAGGGGTGATTCGTGCGTGTATCGCAGACGGTAAGCCTGTGTGTGCAGGTAACTTACTCTCTGCCGAGCTTGATGCTCTATCCAAAGCTCTAGACAATCCCGCCAAACCTGTGCTATCTATCGTGGGTGGCTCAAAGGTCTCTACCAAACTTGACGTGCTAAACAGCCTAGCTAAGCTATGCGATAGTATCCTAGTCGGTGGTGGTATCGCTAATACCTTTTTGGTGGCGAGTGGCAAAAATGTCGGTGCCTCTCTATACGAAGCCGACCTTGTGGATACCGCCCGTGACATCATGACCAAAACAAACATCCTACTACCCACTCATGTCGTGGTCGCGGACAAAGGCGAGATTGATTTTGATGACTTTTTGGGCTCACTTAGCCGAGTGACTGCCACCATCAAATCCGTGGATGAGATTGGCGAGCATGACATGATACTAGACATCGCCCCTGAGGCGGCGAGTAAGCTGGGCGAGCATATCAAATCCGCCAAAACCATTCTATTTAATGGACCTGTGGGCGTGTTCGAAGTGGACGCATTCGGTCAAGGCACTGCCATCATCTGTCAAGCGGTGGCAGACAGCGAAGGGTTTAGCATTGCTGGCGGTGGCGATACCTTGGCTGCCATTGACAAATATGGCGTGGCAGACAACGTGGACTACCTATCCACAGGTGGCGGGGCGTTCCTAGAATTTGTTGAAGGTAAACCCTTGCCTGCCATCACCGCACTAGATACACCTTGATAAGTATATGATTTTTATATAAAAATGATAAAATGCAACAACAACCTTTGTTAATTTTTGTTGCATTTTTTATGTTTGCCCTTGCCAAATACCATCATTCTGCTAAACTATGTTGGAGTTTAAAGCATCTTTAAATTTTGGTGTTTTATCACTTTTAAAGATGTACTGCCATTACTAATACATACTTTCTTTGGAGTGCTTTTATGAAAAAATTAATCCTAACCACGCTTGTCGCTGCCCTTGCTTTGACAGCGTGTAGCAAAGAAACCAGCGATAAAGCTGCCGACACAGCTCAGTCTGCTGCCACTGACACCGCCAATAACGCCAAAGCCGCTGCTGATACTGTGGTCGCCGAGGCCGAGGCTGCCGCCAATGCGACCGCTGAAGGCGTCTCTAATGTCGCTCATGACGTGGCAAATAATGGCGTAGAAAATGCCAAAAATACCGCCGAAGCTGCCGCAAGCGTGGTCTCTGATGCCGCTACCGCCACCGCCGATGCCGTGACAGGGGCTGCCAGCAGTGCCACTGATACCGTAACAGGCAACACCGCCACCGCCGAACAGCAAGCCCCCGAAGACCAAAAGTACTAATCCACCATCACCAAAGCCCCGAACATGTTCGGGGCTTTTTTGATAAAAATAAATTTACACCCAGCGAATCTGATGTTCGCCATGGATCTGTGATGATCACCCGTTTCACATCATCTTATGCCAGTTTATCAACATTAACAAAAATCGTCACATACAACACATTAATACCATGTCAGTGTTCATTTGTGTCCAAAATCAGCCAAGATGACAAACTTTGGCAACAATTTTTGACAGGTAAAAATTTTGTCCATGTCAAAAATTGACATCTCTGCTAAAATGTCAGTCCAACCTGCCAAAAAATGTCGAAAAATCCAAAACTGACAAAAATTGTCACCCAAAATTACCCGCCAGACATCAAATTTTAAAAATTTTTTTGGTAAAAAAGAAAAAAATTGTACATATTTTAATCAATTTTAAAAAATAGCAAAAAATCTGCCTATTTTTTAGACAAAATTTCTAAAATTTTCTCAATTTTGCCTATTTTTCCCAAAAACAGCCCAAATCCACCAAAAAGTTGGCACAGACAATGCAACAGTATGAGTATAAGGTTAGCAAATATGTTTAAAGTTGCTAATCAGTTAACTTAAACAAACTGGGCAATGTCGCCCCTATGAACTAAGGAGTTCATTATGAACGCTCAAAAAGGTTTCACCCTTATCGAATTAATGATTGTTATCGCCATTATTGGTATCCTAGCTGCAATCGCTCTACCTGCTTACCAAGACTATATCTCTAAGTCTCAAACTACTCGTGTGGTTGGCGAACTAGCTGCTGGTAAAACTGCTGTGGATGCTGCTTTGTTTGAGGGTAAAGAGCCAGTATTGCAAGCTAATAATGCTGATACCTCCAAAGAGGATATTGGTCTAACTGACACCAGTAACAAACCTCGTTCCAACTTGATGTCAAATGTTGAATTAGGAGGTTTCTCTGCTACTAGTTCAGCTGGCACTATTACTGGCACCTTGGGTACTCGTGCTAATAAAGACATCACTGGTGCGAAAATCATGCAAAATCGTGCTGCTGATGGTGTATGGAGTTGTACCATTGATGGTTCTGCTGCTACTGGTTGGAAAGACAAATTTATCCCAACTGGCTGTACAGCTAGCTAAGTAATAATCTACTCTTAGATTACAAAACACCACTCCTTTATGGGGTGGTGTTTTGTAACATGAAGACATAATATTTACAATAAATATACAAAAATAAGAAAACGCTTGTCTATTTTTTATCTAAAATAATCAATCACAATTATTATCCATTTCTTTTTATTCTTGTTTTAAAAGAGACTTAAGTCATGCTAAATAATTTTAATAAATTTGTCGCCTCGTCGGTATCAATGGCGTATTTGGCTGTATTAAGTTGGGCGACGGCTTACGCTTATGGTTGGGGTCAAGCAGCATATCATGGCTACCCATGGTGGCATGTGGTGCAAGGTGGTAGCATGATTGCCAGAAGTTTGGCTTATGTCTGTGTGGTATCCATGGTTTTTGTTATTGGCTATTCGATCGGATATCAGGCGTTTAAGTTTATTAAGAGATTTTTTGAGCTACTACATGTCTCTTGGGGTGCATCTCATTTGGGGTTTGTCAAAATTTTTATTTTATTGGTGATTGTATCAACACCCATCATGTTGCTGCTGTATTTTTATGTTGGTATTTTGTCGTCATACCGTCTGATGGGATGTGTGCTTTCTATTTTAGCCATTTCTTTAGTTTGCCATAAGTTCGGACGGGCAATCTCTTTTTCTATTCGTCTTAGGGAGTTGATGAGTAACGAAAAATATTATCAGATTTTTATGGCTTTTATTTTTGTGTATGTGGTCGTTTCTGCGTTTTCGATAGGGTATTTGCGTTCAGCCTTTTTACGGGTTATGATATTATTGAAGTAGAGAATCGCCCTTATTATATCTTAGTGGCAAACGGTGATGAAGGGTTTATCTTGGGTGAGAACATCAAGCATAACAGTCATTTTATCTTTTTTGATCGCAAAACTTTAAATCATTACACCATACACATCACACCATCTCCTTACCTACCCTATAAAAACCAACTATCAGCACAAATATATCACCAAGAATAAGCAATATTTGACAATTTGTATAGTAAATTCTATTCAAGGCACAACAAAGGTTTTCCGTTCGTGGTAAGCTGCCCGCCCATAACGGAGAACCGCTTCACCCGCAGGCAGGCTTAGAGCGAACGGTTTTTGTATGATTTTGATATGAATTGAGTGTGGTTAGACTTGAATGTGCAACCTGAGCTGGTACGCCAAGGTTCTTTGAGTGGCGGTTTTTCTTATATTTGATGTCAATCACTCTTTTCAAGAGGTGTTAATAGTGGTTGCTGATGATGTATTTACGTAAAAAACCACCCCTTTCGGAGTGGTTTTCATCTATGCTAGATAAGCTAGATTATTAGTTACCGCCTGTGCAACCAGTTGGGTTGAACTTAACTTTGTAGTTACCACCTTTAGTGATAGAGCAGCTCCATACGCCTTGTGCGTCACGGCTTTGAGTAGCTACAGTGCCTTTGATGTCTTTGTTAGCTTTGTTACCCAAAGTAGCAGAGATAGAACCTGCACCGCTGTCTTTGAAACCGTTAATGTTAACTGCTTCCATCAAGTTAGAGCGTGGGTTGCCGTCAGCTTTAAGACCGATGTTTTCTTGAGTAGAAGAAGAGTCGCCATCAATAATTGGCTCTTTACCTTCGAACAAAGCAGCGTCTACGGCAGTTTTACCAGCAGCTAGCTCACCTACTACACGAGTCATTTGAGACTTAGAGATATAGTCTTGGTAAGCAGGTAGAGCGATTGCAGCTAGGATGCCAATAAATGTTATTCATGAATGCGTTTGTCAAAAGGGCGATTTTGGCGAATAACGGCATAGCTGATGGTGAGTAATTTGCGCATGATGGCGATGATAATTTGTTTTTTGGTTTTGCCTTTTTGTTCCATGCGTTTGACGAACTTTTGAAAAGCGGGATATCGACCAAAGCTGACTATGACAGCGGGCATAAAAAGGGCTGAACGTAGTTCTTTTTGTCCACTAAATCCAATGGAAGACTGCTTGTGAATACTAATGCCGGATTGATGATGACGAGGGGCAAGCCCAGCATAGCTTGCTAGATGTTTGGCACTTTGAAATGATGAACCATCTCCAATGGCAACCAGTAAATGTGGCAGTGTCTTTTTGCCAATTCCAGGTATTGTGGCAAGTAGGCTGGCACGGTGATTTAGTTCGGGTGTGCAATTGATGAGTTGCCAAATTTGATGATCGAGCTGTGTGATGCTGTCACTCCAATGACGAATGTTGTCATCAGTATACGATTTCACATAAATAGACAGAGCTTCCTGTCGAGTGCGTTCTTTGATGAGTTGCCGTTTGTGGTGTTCACGTTGTTTTAGAAGGGCAGTCAGTTTTATTTCGTTGTCTGATTTAGGCTGCCATAAAGGTGGATTTTCTTTTGCACCATAGCGTGCCAAGAGAATGGCATCCTGCTTATCTGTCTTGGTGCGTATGCCTAGACTTTTGGCGTATGCATGAATATATAAGGGGTTGACAATACTTACCTTATGATGATGAGAGATTGCCCAATGAGCTAATTTTTCCCAATAAGTCCCCGTTGCCTCAATAATCAAATGTAAGGTAGATGTGTTATAATGGTGTGCTTGAATCCACAATGTTAGCTCCATAAAACCCTGTTGGTTATTTGTGAATGTACAGTTTTGCCAAGTGTTATGGGTAATAAAGCAGGCATCAAATGTGTTTTTGGCGATATCAATCCCAATGTAAGTTTTAGACATGGTAGTATAAAGCACCAAACTAGTTTGGTAAAGGAGTTATCTCAACCTAGCTTGCGGGTTTTGCTCCCAGGATACCAAGCGAGTTTTCCCCAATATTATTGCACAATGCATGAATTATAGAGGATTTGATCTATAAATGCAAATTTAACGGTAATTGTTCTATGACCATAAAAAAGAATTCTTCTAAAAAATATCCCGATTGGCTCGTTCATGATTACAAACTGCCAAAGCTTGATTGGCTGCTTTTGGCACAGGCATTGATTTTTTTGCTGATTCCCAATGTTTTTTTGCTGATTGGTGCGTATTTTGTGGGTGTGTCTCGACCTCTTATTAACATTGATTATTTTGTGGCATGTGTGCTATTTGCTCTGCCTTATCAGTTTTTTCGTGTGTTGGCGATGTTGGTGCTGCTTTGCACCATAAGTCTTGATGTTGTGATGATGACCATGCAATTATTCCCATTTTTGGATATTTTTGCAGCAATATCACTTGCTCCATTTTTGGTCAATGCCCCCTTGCGTTATATAGTGCTTGTAGGAATTGTGGCGACATATCTTACCGTTATGCCCTTTATTATGAGACGACTTGCCAAACCTTTTATGATTAAGACAGGATGGCTTTATGTGCTATTTGTGTCACTCGTTGGTTTTTTTGCGTATAGCCACTTTAATGAAATCAAATATGTAGATAGACATGGTGAACGATTTGCTCAGTCAGATTACTTTGTCATTCATAGCCAGTACAAACGCTATCGCTGGGTGGTAGATAGTGAATTTGTTAAACATTTTGGCAAAGTGCCAACCATGATCCCCATCGACATTGATAACGCTTCTGACTATTTTGGCAATTCTGATAAAAAATTACTCATTGTGGCAGAGTCATGGGGGGTGGCACGTCATGATAGCACTCAAAAAGATATTTTGGCAGGTATTTACAATCAAACTGACAGACTGGAGTTTATCAAGGACGGTTATTTTGACTTTGCAGGAGCAACGGTGGAAGGTGAGCTTAGGGAGCTGTGTTTGCTTGACGTAGAGGGTGGTTATGCCTTTAATAAAGTTGCTAATAAAGAATTTGACAACTGTTTGCCTAATCAATTAAAGCGGATGGGGTATCATACGATAGGCATGCATGGTGGATTTAGTCAGATTTATGAAAGAGATTTCTTGTATCCAAAAATGGGTTTTGCTGAGACGGTCTTTGCTGAACATCATGGCGACAAAAAACGTTGTGAGGCTTTTAATGGTATTTGTGATAACGAACTGTTTGATATTGTTGCAGAAAGTTTTGCCACCCATGATAAAAACTTCTTTTATTGGCTAACCCTAACCAGTCATTCCCACTACCCTAGAGGTGATATCATCAATCACCGACTAGACTGCAATAAGCACAACCTACCCAAAGGCGATATTTGTAATAACTTTATGCTACACGCCCAGTTTTTTGATGGATTAGGCGAACTTATCAAACGCCCTGAGATGGCAGGTGTTGAGGTAATTGTTGTGGGCGATCATATGCCTCCGCTGATGATGCGGGAGCCTATCCATCCGCACATTCATTGGCAGCGGGTGAGCTGGTTGCATTTTAAGGTTAAAGCATGATGTTAAGAGATTGGTTTTTCGCCAAATTTTGCTACCAAGTTAAAGTCTTCATCAAGGGCGAAGTATGCTCCATTGTATTTTGCCATGACAGATAAGATATACAGCTTGCCGTATTGTTTTTCCAAACTTTGCAGGACGGCTGAATCATCCATATTTTGAGCAAGAGTACGTCGATTGGCTAGATCGGTTTCTTTAATAATATCCAAAGATTGTAACATGGACTGATAAGGGTGCTTTCGATCTGGTGTATAGACAGCTGCAGGTAATTTGCCTAGTTTTTCATATTGCGATAATTCGCCCAATTCAAAATCGGTCATCTCGCGTTTATTGATAACCGTTGCTGAGCTTTTGGGGTAGATGATGACTGCTTGAGGTTGTTCTTTGTAGAGTGTGGTCAGACCATATACCAAGGCGGCAATCTGAACGGCACCAATGATAACCAAGTCAGAGATGATTTCTTTTTTGGGTTTGGCAGGATTGTACACCAAAAAAGACAATAAAGGGCCTAGCACGACATCTATCAAGAAGACCAAGGTAAGCCCCTGTATCGCCCCCGCCATGGTAAAGTACACGTCAGGATAAGCAAAAAAATATACCCAAGCTACCACAAAACAGAAGATGAGCAACGAGATGGTAAAGTGAGTGATACCGGCTTTAGCTTTGGTTTTTATCAAAGAGAGGGTAAGTGATGTCATAAAATAAAAGTTGGTACAGAAATTGCTTAATTATATCAGATATTAATTTCTTTACTAGAGTTATGATGAAAAACAATTTAAATACCCAACAGGGCTTCACCTTAATAGAATTGATGATTGTGGTAGCAATCATTGGGACGTTGGCAGCGATTGCCTTACCTATGTACCAAGACTATATTGCCAAAGCTCAGGTGAATCGTGTGCATTACGAGATTAATGCGGCACGCACCATCATTGATTCTATTTTGGCAGATGGACGATTGCCCACACTTGATCCGCAGGTTGCCAATAGCAATGATAATTATGAATATATTGGTATGACCGAAGATCCTACTTCCAATTTGGTATATATTGCTAGTATTGATATTGCTGGCAATAGATTTAATAAATTAACAGCTGAATTTGGCAAGCAGTCCTATGTTGCACTAAAGGGAGCAAAAATATCAATGGTGCGTAATGTAGATGGATTGTGGTCGTGTGTATTGGAAGAAAGATCATCTGGCTGGAAGGATAAATATACGCCAATATCATGCAGAGAATGATAAAATAAAACCACTCATCACGAGTGGTTTTATTTTTTGGGTTATTTAGGCACTATCAAAACAACACACGCACCTTGATGGTCTGCGGTACGGAACGCAAGCGTTCTAGGGCTTTGGCGGAGTCGTTGTCGTCCACGTCCATGACCAGATAGCCGACATCGCCACGAGTCATCATCGACTGGGCGGTGATGTTGATGCCAGCGTCCGCAAAGGAGGCATTGACCTGCGAGAGTACACCAGGGACGTTTTGGTGAATGTGTAGCAGGCGGTGGCTCTTGTCCGTGAACGGAATGGAGACGTTGGGGAAATTTACGCTACTTGTCGTGTCGCCCATGTCAGAATAGCGGACGAATTTGTCAGCGACTTCTAGACCGATGTTGGCTTGGGCTTCTTGGGTAGAACCGCCGACATGGGGGGTGAGAATGACGTTTTCAAAGGCACGAAGGGGCGAGATAAACTCTTCATCAGCCGATTTTGGCTCTTTGGGGAATACGTCAATGGCAGCCCCTAAGATTTTGCCACTTTTTAGAGCGTCTGCCAAATCATCGATATTGACACAGCCACCACGAGCAGCGTTAATAAAGAACGAGCCGTCTTTCATAAGACCAAACTCACGAGCGGTCATCATATTACGGGTGCTAGGCAGGTCAGGGACGTGCAGGGTTACGACGTCAGCTTTTTTTAGGAGTTCATCAAAACTGCCCATTTGCACGGCATTACCCAGTGGCAGTTTGGTCAGCACGTCATGATAGATGACTTTCATGCCCAGTCCTTCGCACAGGACGGACAGCTGTGAGCCGATAGAGCCATAGCCCACGATACCCATGGTCTTGCCACGCACTTCATAGCTGTCTTTGGCGGATTTGTTCCAGCCACCACGATGGACGACCGCATTTTTCTCAGGAATGCCACGCATGAGCATGATGGTCTCAGCAAGCACCAGCTCCGCGACCGAGCGAGTGTTTGAGTAGGGGGCGTTAAAGACGGGAATGCCCAGCTCTAAGGCAGCGTCCAAATCCACTTGGTTCGTACCGATACAAAAACAGCCGATACAGATGAGTTTTTCGGCAGATTTTAGCACCTTGCGAGTCAGCTGGGTGCGTGAGCGGATACCGATGAAATGGGCGTCTTTGATTTTTTCGATGAGTTCATCTTCATCAAGGGCGGTTTTGATGTATTCGATGTTGGTGTAGCCAGCTTCGTTTAGCACTTTTAGGGCGTTGTCATGCACGCCTTCTAAGAGCAAAAAGCGGATTTTGTCTTTGTTAAGGGATAAAGTCATGAAAAATCCTTACAATAAAGAGTGGTTGGCAAAGATATAGTTATACACTCATTTGGCAGATTTTGCAAAGGGTTTTGGGGGTTTTTTGTAACTTGATTAGAAATAAGGTCATTGGCAACTTGACTTTTGCAAAATTTTAAAGGAAATTTAAAAAATTTTCATCATGTATGTAAATGTTGGTTATCAGTAACTTTTTGTTTTGTCCTAAAAAACCATGATACAATAACCTAAATCGGTAGCAAAATGAAATTTTAGTTGTCAAATTTTGAACATGTGCTATAATTTGCCACTTTTAAATTTTTGATAAGTTTACATTTGTTTTATTAAATTTAAAAGTATTATTGCCGTGCAAGCGGTCAAATCATTATTTATGATTACTCTTGCAAAACTGGTGTGCAATGGATTTTCATTTTTCCTTTATGGTCCATTGAACCACACGCCGAACGTCATGACCTTGTTAAACCCAAATTTTAGTTGATAAATTGGGTTTGGGTTTAGGGATATAGTCATCAAATTTTCATATGTGATTGATAAGATTGAGATTGTATTCATAGGTTTTTCTTTTAACCCTTATCTGAGATGGTAATCCGATATGAGCGTTCACTCTTTAATCACCCCCAATCCTAATGCCACGAATGAGTACTACCTAACTCGCCAAAACGAGATGGAGTCTAATGTTCGCAGTTATCCACGTAAGCTTCCTTTAGCCATTGCCAAAGCACAAGGGTGCTGGGTTACTGACGTAGAAGGCAACGAATACCTTGACTGCCTAGCAGGAGCAGGGACACTTGCCCTAGGACACAATCACCCTGCCACTATCAATGCCATTAAAGACGTGCTAGAAAGCGGTTTGCCACTGCATACCCTTGACATCACTACGCCAATCAAAGACGCATTCACCGAAAAATTGTTGTCATTTTTTCCAAAAGATTTTGTCCTACAATTCTCCGGCCCAACAGGGGCAGACGGTACAGAAGCCGCCATTAAACTTGCCAAAACCCATACAGGGCGTGATAATGTCATCGCATTCTCTGGCGGTTATCACGGCATGACGCATGGTTCTCTTGCGATGACAGGCAATTTGTCCGCCAAAGAAAAAGTGGGCAATCTCATGGCGGGCGTACAGTTTATGCCATATCCACACGAATACCGTTGTCCGTTAGGGCTTGGTGGCGAGGCAGGCGTGGACGCTTTGACTTGTTATTTTGAAAACTTCATCGAAGATGTAGAAAGTGGTGTGGTAAAACCCGCTGCCGTTATCCTAGAGGCGATCCAAGGCGAAGGCGGTGTTGTCCCTGCTCCCAAAAAATGGCTCCAAAAGATTCGTGAAGTTACCGCCCGCCACGACATCGTACTAATCCTAGACGAAGTGCAAGCAGGATTTGCTCGCTCTGGCAAGATGTTCGCCTTTGAACACGCCGAGATTGTCCCTGATGTGGTCGTCATGTCTAAGGCGGTGGGCGGTGGTTTACCCCTTGCCGTGCTTGCCATTAACAAAAAATTTGATGCTTGGGCACCAGCAGGACACACAGGCACATTCCGTGGTAATCAGCTAGCCATGGCGGCAGGCTATAATGTCCTAGAACAAATCACCAACAATAATCTGGCTGAAAACTCACGCATTCAAGGCGAGTTTTTGCGTGAAGAGCTTGATAAACTTGCCCAAGATTACCCTTGTATTGGTAATGTGCGTGGTCGTGGCTTAATGACGGGTATTGAGATCGTCGATGAGCGTAAGCCTGCCGATCATATGGGGTCTTATCCTGCTGATAGCGAGCTTGCGGTCGCTATCCAAAAAGCGTGCTTTGATAATAAGCTGTTGTTAGAGCGTGGCGGTAGAAATGGCACGGTGGTGCGTCTTTTATGTCCGATTACCATTACTCGCTCCGAATGCCAAATGGTCATTGATCGCTTTAAAAAGGCGGTGGGTGAAGCGTTAAAGGTGGTGCGCGGGTAAGACTGTATTGTAATTTTAAAGATAAAGGCGTGCTAAATGGTACGCCTTTATTTTTGCCAAAAACTGGCTTTATGTTTATCAAAAAATTTGTTAAAATAAAAAATTTTACTTGACACTTGCTATGGAAAATCGCAAAATGAATCAGCAATCAGCAATCAGCAATCAGCAATCAGCAATCAGCAATCAGCAATCAGCAATCAGCAATCAGCAATCAGCAATCAGCAATCAGCAATCAGCAATCAGCAATCAGCAATCAGCAAAGCCTAAAAACCGCCCATAATACCGACTTTTTTGGTGAAAAATTAGCCAAACTTCGTCAAATTCTGCCTGAAATTTTTAGCGAACACGCCCTAGACCTAGAAAAACTCAAAACCCTACTGGGCGACCACCTTGCTCAAAACGAGCGCTACGGCTTGAATTGGGCAGGCAAATCAACCGCTTATCAAGCCCTACAAGCCCCTACCAATAACACGCTTATGCCTTGTCCTGCCGAGAGCGTGGATTTTGATACCACACAAAACATTTTTATTGAAAGTGATAATTTAGAAGCCTTAAAAATATTACAAAAATCCTATGCAGGCAAAATCAAAATGATATACATTGACCCGCCATACAATACGGGCAATGATTTTATTTATCACGATGATTTTAGCCAAAGCAAAAAGGATTATGAAGTTGCGATTGGTGATAGAGATATTCACGGAAAATTATTAAAATCCTTTAAAAAGAACAGCAAAGACAATGGGCATTATCATTCTAATTGGCTTAATATGATGTTGCCACGCTTGCATTTGGCTCATACTTTGCTTTCTGATGATGGCGTGATATTTATCAGTATTGATGATCATGAACAAGCTCAATTAAAGTTGTTGTGTGATGAAATATTTGGCGGGGAGAATTTTGTTGCGGATATTATTTGGAATTCCACAAAATCAGTTACAAATACAGCTTTAATTTCAGTATCTCACACATATAATTTGGTGTATTTTAAAGATATTGACTATTTTATTAAGAATAGGGAATTATTTAGGCTAAAAGACGATGGAGATGGTTTTGAGAACCCCGATAATGACCCAAGAGGTGCTTGGAAAGCTGACCCGTTTCAAGTTGGCGGTTGGCGACCAAACCAACAATATATCATAACCAACCCAAATACAGGAGTGGAATATACACCAAATGAAGGCAGTAGTTGGAAGAATGACTATGAAAAATTCCAAGAACTTTTAAATGACAACCGCATTGTTTTTGGGAAAAATGGAACTTCCGCACCACAAAGAAAAAGGTTTATTTGGGAAGCACAGGAGCGAGGAAAAGTAGCCAAAACCTTGTGGGACGATGTGGAGACAACAACCAACGGAACTCAATTACTAAAAAGACTTTTTAATGAAAAATCATTTTTTGATAATCCAAAACCGATTTCTTTGATAAAAAGAATGCTTGAATTGGGTTCAGATAATAAATCTATTATCCTAGACTTTTTTGCAGGTTCGGCAACCACCGCCCACGCTGTCATGCAATTAAACTCAGAAGACAATGGCAATCGTCAATTTATTATGGTGCAATTACCTGAACTCACCGATGAAAAAAGTGAAGCTCATAAAGCAGGATTTAAAACCATTAGCGATATCTCCAAAGAACGCATTCGCCGTGCAGGAGCAAAAATCAAAGCCGAGAATCCTGAAAAAAAGATTGATACAGGCTTTAAAGTATTTAAATTAAGCGATAGTAATTTTAAAGCGTGGCAGATTGATGATGATATATCTAAGCAATTAGAAATGTATATTGACCCCTTAAAAGATAATACCAATGAGGTGGATATTGTCTATGAACTGCTATTAAAGATGGGATTAAAATTAACGGCGGATATTAAATTTGATAACGGCATTTATTGGCTAACTTGTGAAAATAAATCATACGCCATTGTGCTAAATTCATTATCCCAAGATGAGTTTAACGCCATTATTGACAAAAAACCTGCCAAAACCGTTGTCCTAGACAAAGTATTTTTAAATGACAGCGAAAAATCCAATGTGATTTTGCAATTTAAAGATGCTGGACTAAATTTTGAAAGCATTTAATTATTGGGAGAATGGGTGATGCAAATTCAATACGAACAGTTAGATTATCAAAAACAGGCGATTGACAGTATTGTGGATTTATTTCAAGGCGAAATCACACATCATCAAGATGATTTTAGCTTGTCGGATAAAGACAATATGCGTGTCATTGCCAATGAATTATCATTATCCAAAGATGATATTTTTGATAATTTAAAAAATATCCAAACGCAAAATCAGCTTTCTTTGTCTGATAAATTGGATAATTTGTATTTTAGCGTAGAAATGGAAACAGGTACGGGAAAAACATTTGTTTATTTAAATACTATTTTTGAGCTTTATCAACGCTATGGCTGGCGAAAATTTATCATTGTTGTGCCAAGTGTTGCCATTCGTGAAGGTGTATTGCAAACTTTAAATAGCACAAAAGGCCATTTTAAAGATGAATTTAATTCGCCGATTTATCATTATGGCGAATATAGCGGACGCAAAACAAACTTGTTAAAACATTTTGCGACAAGTACACATATCGAAATTTTGGTGATGAATATTCAATCTTTTGAAAAAGAAAGCAATATCATCAATCAACAGCGAGAAAATGGCGTATTGATGGAGTTAATCCAAGCAACGAGTCCAATCGTTATTATTGATGAACCACAAAATATCAGCAGTGATAAACGCAAAAATGCCATTGATAATTTAAATCCATTATTCACGGTCGGTTATTCAGCAACGCATAAAGAAATTATCAATAAAGTATACAGCCTAAATCCTCTACAAGCATTTGAAAAGAATTTGGTAAAACAAATCGTGGTCAATTCTGTGGTGTCGCAGGATAAAAATAATGCCTTTATTGAATTAAAAGAAGTCGTTAATAAAGGCGGATTAAAAGCCAAAATACTTATTGATGTTAATGAAAATAAAGAATTAAAAAGAAAAGTTGTTACTGTAACAACCAATGACAAAAATAATGATTTATATAAACTATCAAAACAAAATCCCAATTATCAAGGATTTATTGTTAATGGTATTGATTTGGAAAATCAAAGCATCAGTTTTGCCAATAGCATCAATGTGAATGCTGGTGTAAATATGGACGCTTTAAAAGATGAAGTGATGAAAAAACAAATTCATTGTACCATTAAAGAACATTTAAAGCGTGAACGAGAATTGACGCCATTGGGCATTAAAGTCTTATCGCTGTTTTTTATTGACAAGGTAGAAAACTATCGCACCAATGCACAAGGCGAAATCGGTAAATTTTATCATTGGTTTGAAGAATTGTATGAATTAGAAACAGGGCAATCGGCACAAGGTGTGCATAATGGCTATTTTAGCCAAGACAAAAAAGGCAATGCCAAAAATAGTAACGGCACAACCAAAGATGATAATGATGCTTATGAATTGATTATGAGGGATAAAGAGCGGTTATTGTCGCTTGATGAGCCTGTGCGATTTATTTTTAGTCATTCGGCATTAAAAGAAGGTTGGGATAATCCCAATGTTTTTCAGATTTGTACTTTAAATGAAACCACATCTACCATTAAAAAACGCCAAGAAATTGGGCGTGGACTTCGTTTACCTGTCAATCAAAAAGGTGAGCGAATTTATGATGAACAGGTTAATATTTTGACCGTGATTCCCAATGAAAGTTATGAGCAATTTGCCAGCAGTCTACAGCAGGAATATATTGATGATTGTGGTGTTAAATTTGAAAAATCTAATATCAAAGACGCTAAAAATGAACGCACGGTAACTTATCGTTTTGATGCGTTTACCGACCCACTATTTTTACAAATTTGGGAGCGTGTTCGCCAAAAAACCAAATATCGTGTTGCATTTGATAGCGATGAATTGATTAAATTGGCAAGCCAAGCATTAAACAAAATGCCAGCCATTGCCAAACCAAAAATTGAAATTAAAAAAGCACGACTCATTCAAAATAGCGAAACAGGCGTACAGACAAAAGAGGTTTATTCTGATTACCAGTATTTGGACAAAAAAATTGCCATACCTGATATTTTAAAGGCATTGCAAGAAAAAACAGGTCTAACCCGCCAAACTTTGGTAGAGATTTTAAAGCAATCTGGCAGAATTGATGAGATTAAAAATAACCCACAACGCTTTATTGAAATTGTGGCAGAAATCATCAATAATGAACTGTACGATTTGATGAAAAACGGCATTTATTATCAAAAATTGGATGAAATGTATGAACAAAATCTGTTTGAGACTTATCAAATTTATACCAATCAATACACTTTTGATGTAAATAAAAAGGATAAAACCATTTATAATGGCGTGCTGGATTTGGATTCAACCACTGAGCATCAATTCGCCACAAATTGTGAAAATTATGATGAGCAAGTGGCGTTTTATTTTAAATTACCCAAAAAATTTAAAATTCCAACACCGATAGGCAACTATAACCCAGATTGGGCGGTTGTCATCAATAAAAATGGCGAGCAGGTTTATTTTATCGCTGAGACCAAAAATACAGGCGATAAATCCATTCAAGATGGGGTGGTGGTTGATAAATTGAAGTGGGAAGAGCGGTTTAAGATTGCTTGTGCCAAACGATTTTTTGAAATAAATGATGAAGTAGGCTATCAAGTGGTGCAAAAAGTTAATGAATTGACCGAAAATAATAAGGTATACCCCACTCTCAACTAACACACCACAACAAGCAGGGTGCTTGAAATAAAAACAACATAGCCCAATCCAATGTTTCACCACAAAACAGTCTAGGAGTAAGCTATGTCGTATGATGATTTTATCATTGTTGTCTATCTTTTGGTAGAGGCTTTGTATCAAAATATTGTAACCAAACCTCTAAGAAGCAAAGGCTTTTTGCCTGCCTTGTCTGACACAGAAATCATCACCATGGAGCTTGTGGGTGAAAGTTTAGGTTTTGACACTGACAAGGAGATTTGGGCTTACTTTAAAAACTGCTATCAACACTATTTCCCCAAATTAGGCTCATACCCAAA
Organism: Moraxella bovis; assembly: GCF_025985205.1. Classification (NCBI taxonomy): domain Bacteria; kingdom Pseudomonadati; phylum Pseudomonadota; class Gammaproteobacteria; order Moraxellales; family Moraxellaceae; genus Moraxella; species Moraxella bovis. The sequence continues at coordinate 2,176,351 of NZ_CP087840.1, read as the reverse complement.
CTTTGCCAAACACTGTGCCAACTTGGTTTGGGTTAAAGACAAAATGATGAAGGTACTTGGCTCTTTGTGTATTCTTGACAATCAAGACAGCCGTCCCACTAAGCCTTATTTGATTGACAGCTTTCCTTTGCCTGTCTGTGTCTATCAAAGAGCAAAAAGACACAAATCTTTTAAGGGGGTTGGGAGCTTTGGTTATTGTGCCAGTAAGAGCGAACACTACTTTGGGTTTAAAGCCCATTTACTCACAAACCAAGACGGTCAAGTGATTGCTTACACATTAACACCTGCCAATACAGATGACAGACAGGTAGTGTTTGAGTTGACACAGTCCTTGCAAGGAGGGCAAGCCAGTTTGGTCTTTGGGGATAAGGGTTATTTATCCAAAGCATTACAAGAGGAACTTGCTAAGTTGGGGGTTGATCTACAAACACCTCTTAGGGATAATATGAAAGAGGATAGAGGTCAAGGTTTTGTGTCTTATCTTAAACGAACAAGAAAAACCATTGAAACCGTCATCTCTCAATTATCACAAAGATTTAATGTTCAAACCACCAAGGCAAGAGACTTGTGGCATCTGTCCAACCGTTTTATTAGAAAACTCTTAGCTCACAATCTTTGTGTACAAATCAACAAACAACTTGGCAATCCACCCTTAAGGTTTGAGATGATTTTAAGTTGAGAGTGGGGTAAGGTATATTAAATGATGCAAATATGCTAAAATAAAGCATTTTTTACTTTTAGGATGTAGCCATGCCAACTTTTGAACAACACCGCCAAGCCCTACTTTGCAATGATGGCCAGTCAATCGCTGATTATGAACGTGCGATGACGGACGCTGTCAAAGCGGTAACGGCATGGCTTAAAAACGACAAAATGTACACAGGCGGTAGCATTAAAGAGCTACGCTCACAAATCGCCTTTAACCCTGCCAAAGACGGCTTGGGCGTGGATAAGGCGTTGGAGCGGTTGGTGGAGCTGTTTTTAAACAAAAGTTTGAAAGTTCATCACCCACATTCGCTCGCTCATTTGCATTGTCCCACGATGGTAACTTCACAAATTGCCGAAGTGCTGATTAACGCCACCAATCAGTCCATGGACTCGTGGGACCAGTCGCCAGCAGGCTCGCTGATGGAAGTACAGCTCATTGACTGGCTACGCCAAAAGGTCGGCTATGGGGCAGGGCAGGCAGGCGTGTTCACATCAGGCGGTACGCAGTCCAATTTGATGGGCGTGCTATTAGCAAGAGACTGGGCAATTGCGAAGCACTGGAAAAATGCAGACGGCAAAGAATGGTCGGTACAAAAAGACGGCATTCCAGCAGACGCCATGCAAGCAGTCAAAGTGATTTGCTCAGAGAATGCTCATTTTAGCGTGCAAAAAAACATGGCAATGATGGGCATGGGCTTTCAATCTGTCGTTACCGTGCCTGTGGACGATAATGCCAAGATGGATACAGATGCCCTTGCCAAAACCATGGCAGATTTAAAAGCAGATGGCAAAATCGTGGCGTGCGTGGTGGCAACAGCAGGGACAACGGACGCAGGGGCGATTGATGACATCAAAGCCATTCGCAAGCTGTGTGATGACTTTGGGGCGTGGCTGCATATTGATGCGGCATGGGGCGGAGCATTGATTTTATCCAATGAATACCGTGATATGCTTGACGGCATTGAGTTATCCGACTCGATCACGCTTGATTTTCATAAGCATTTTTTCCAAAGCATCTCATGCGGTGCGTTTTTATTAAAAGACGAACAAAACTACCGCTTTATGCACTATGAAGCAGAATATCTAAACTCAGCTTATGATGAAGAACACGGCGTGCCAAATTTGGTGTCAAAGTCTTTGCAAACCACTCGCCGATTTGATGCGTTAAAGCTGTGGATGACCATTGAAGCTCTGGGTGAAGAGTTGTATGGCTCAATGATTGACCATGGCGTGAAATTAACTCGTCAAGTGGCGGATTATATTAAAGCAACGGACGGTTTGGAGTTGCTTATTGAACCGCAATTTGCCAGCGTGCTGTTTCGTGTTGTGCCAGATGGCTATCCTGATGAGTTTATTGATAGTCTAAATCAAAACGTGGCGGACGAGCTGTTTGCCCGAGGGGAAGCCAACATCGGCGTTACTCGGGTGATTAATAGTCGTCAAAATGTACAGTCATTAAAGATGACGACATTAAGCCCAATCGCCACACTTGAAAACGTGCAAGCCTTATTATCACAGGTATTGGCGGAAGCAGAACGCATCAAAGACGACATCAAAAACGGCACTTACACGCCACCGATTGATTGATTTGGCGTAAAATAAAAAACCGTCCAAAGTGATGTTGGGCGGTTTTTTGATATGATGATTGAAATAGTTAATTGTCAAACTGATTTAAGATACTTTCTAATTCATTGACATCACACCTGTTTTTGTTTTCTGCATAATACTGGCGAAGTTGTGGTATGGTATCGGCATTGACGGGCTGTTTTTTTATGAAAAATATCTATCGGCACGAAGATTTTTACAGGTTTGGGGTCATCTGGGTTGATGTGTTTGCTAAAATCACGCTGATTTAAGACATGGATAATTAATTTGGTTTCATTAGGGGTTAGGGTGTATGGAGAAGCAACATCAGTTTCTTCACGGATAATTTTCCCTGTTTCATCAAGCCAAAGATGGCTCATTAAATGTATTTTTGCACGCATTAAAATATTTCATCTCAATGTCATAGCACCGTTCATTAGATGAACTAAGATGTAGCGTGAGTTGGTTGGGGTGTGAGTAATTAGAAGGATTTGCCAATGCTGTGCTTGTCATCATTAGACAAAGTAATAGTAATCGTTTCATAATTTGCACCGAGATTTTTTTTTGTAAGTATATACGACTTGAAAAACCATTGCAATAAAATAAACCAATCCGTTTTTATCTTTAAGAAGAGGAAATCATTATGCCAACCATTTATATTGGCACAGGTGGGTATAGCGATACCGATTTGATTGGTTCGTTGTACCCACACGGTGCAAAGGCAAGCGAGTTTTTGCACCACTATGCCAATCATTATGATTGTGTGGAAATTAACGCAAGTTTTCACGCCTCCATTGGGCAAAAGACCTTATTGGGTATGCTAAACAAAGCGGATGGACGACTTAAATTTAGCCTAAAACTGCACCAAGATTTTAGCCACAATTTTACCGCCACCGCCAAAACCGCCCAAGCGTTTTTAAACATTCTTACACCTTTGCAAGGTTATCTTGCCCCCTTATTATTGCAATTTCCCCACAGCTTTGAGCGAAATTTTGCCAATCGTCAATATTTGGGCGAAGTGGTAAAATGGTTTGACGGTTATCCGCTTGCCATAGAGTTTCGCCACCCCAGCTGGCACATCAATCCTGTGTTTGATTATTTTGCCAAATTATCCCATATTATTTGGGTAAATGCCGATTATCCAAAAAACATCGGACTACCCAATACGCCATTTTGGGTGAACACTCGCACCGCCTATTATCGCCTGCACGGTCATAATAAAAACTGGTGGGACGAAAATTCTGCCAAAGACCGCCATAATTATCGTTATAGCGATGATGAGCTTGACAAAATCGCTGATGAGATTTTTGGTTATCGTGCCAATTTTGATGAGCTTTTTATTTATTTTCAAAATACGACCAACGCCCATTCTTTTTATAATATTATGATGTTAAAAGAAAAATTGTCCGCTTATGGTTTTGTGGTAAAAACGCCAACATCGAGTGGGCAAGGGGCGTTGTTTTAGGAAATGGATTGTAGGGTTCTATATAGAATTAACAAAAAACCGATTAAGATAAGGTTCTTAATCGGTTTGTTTATATTTACTACTCACTTGGCTTCCAGTGTTTATGACCGCAGTTACTGCATTTGTAATTTTTGTTACAAATCCATTCTGTGATTTCATTTTGAAAAGCCAATAAGGCAACACCGCCAGTCATAATGGCAATCACACAATAGGCATTGCAAAACCTGTCCCAGCGAAAAATAGGTAACCCAAGCCCAGTAACCACCAAGAGGCATAGCCCCACCGATGATTTTGATAAACAATTTTGTGTTAACGGTTTCTTTTTTTCCGCACGAAGTACATTGAATTTTTATTTGTGATGACCTATACAAATTTTGTAGACAGATATATACTACGATATTCGTAGTAAAAAATCAAGAAAAATATACGAAATTCGTAACTTTTAATTTAGAGCATAAGTTATGAATTTACAAGAAACTTTTACCAAACGCTTTAAGCAAGCAAGAAAAGCCAAAAATCTAACCCAAGAGAAATTGGGTGTTATGATTGGTTTAGATGAATTTGTGGCAAGCTCACGCATCAATCGTTATGAAAAAGGTGTGCATTTGCCTGACTTGACCACATTAAACAACATTGCCACTGTCTTAGAAGTAACGCCTGCTTATTTTTTTTGCTGATGATGAGTTAGCACAGATGATTTTGGCATACAAAAAAGCTGATAATTAAGTCTAAATTATCAGCTTTTGGCTTGGCTTATTTTACATCTTCATCTAATACCGTCTCTTCGGTAGATTTCCAGTTATAGGCACCGTAGAGAATCATTTGCATTTGGCGAGTGCAATGCAACAGCATGGCTTCTTTGGCTTGTTCTAAATCGCTATCAACAGGCTTGGCCTCTTCATCGTCTTCAAGCTCGGGGGTGTAGGTCAAATCTAGCCAGTCGATAATCCATGAAAAACTTAGGTTTACCCCAATCTCGGCAAGCAAATAACGATCACTTTGGCTGACGTGTTCAAAGGCAGGTTGTAGGGCTAGGTCTTCGCTCATGACCTTGGCGAAAGTTTTGATTTGTTCGCTGATGGCACGGCGAACCGCTTCTGAACCACCAAAACGCTCGGCGGCGATGAATTGCCAGTAGCGTGGCTGAGCGTCCACCGCTTTAAAAAACAGTTGTACGCTTTTGGCGATTTGGCGTTCAAAGGTGCGTTTTTTGCCAAACTGCATATGTTCACGCAAGGTTGATAGAGCATCACCCAGCTCGTCTTCTACCAATGATTTGCCCAGCTCTTCCATGTCATCAAAATGACGATAAAAAGCGGTCGGCACCACGCCCACTTCACGGGTTACCTGACGTAGGCTGATAGAGCTAAACGCTTGCCCCATCATGCATAGGTCAAGCACGGCATTATAGAAGGCTTGACGGGTTTGGCGTTTTTTCTCTTCACGGGTTAGGGCTTTGGCTTCTTTGGTTTTGTCGGTCGTGGTCATAAGACACCTTTTGGGTATTGATTGATAAATGATGGTAAAAGACAAATAAAAACGACCAAAATCCCAAAGTTTGTAGATTTTGGTGAATTACTGTTTATTATGTAGAAAAATCTCAAAAATTGCAAGGCTTTTGGTGTGAATGGATATTTAAATGAATATCAATCAAATCTACCAAACAATTTTTGATGTTGGCGTACATTATAACACATTTTTTTGATTAAAAAAGTGCATAAGTACACTAACGGCAACATCATGGTGACTGTCGGCACGAAGCTTAGTGGTGGTGCGAGTAAGTTTGGCGATTTGTTCGCTAGGATTTGCCAGTGCGTCCAAAGCATGACGGGCGATGTTGTCGGCATTTGCGTCATCTTGAATGAGCTCTGGTAAGATCGCTTGCCCTGTTTGATTATAGGCTAGGATGTTGGGCAAGGAGACATAAGGGATTTTGACCAGTCGCTTGGCGATGGTGTAGGTTAGGACATTGACTTTATATACCACGACCATCGGGCGGTGCAGTAGCAGAGCTTCTAGGGTTGCCGTGCCTGATGCTAAGATGGTCAGCTCACAGGCATTCATCACATTTTGAGACAGTGAGAGCGTGGTTGGCAGTCGCCCTGCTTGGTCATCTTTGGCGTGATGAATGTTATCGGCGACATTTTTGGCGGTTTGAGTAAAGATGATGTGGCATTTGTCCAATAAATGTCCTGCTTGCTCTTTGATGAGCGATTTGACCAGATGGGCGTGTTCATGACTCACCACAGGCAGGATAAAGGCGTGGTCGCCTGCCTTGTCCAGCTTATCCATTGCCCCAATCAGCAAGGGCAAAATAGCGTTAATCTCACTGGTACGAGAACCTGCCATCACACAAATGGGGCGAGCAGGGCTATGTTGCAGGCGAGCAAGCTCAGGAAATAGCGGGCTATAATCGCTCAAAAATTCATCATAAATCTCACGCCCTGACCGCTCATCAGCCTGTATCTTGTCAAGCAAGGGATGTCCCACGCACACCGCAGAGTGTCCATGTTTGTCATAGACTGCCGTTTCAAAAGGGAATAAACACAGCACCAAATCGGTGGCGGATTTGATGCCAAAAATCCGCCCTTCACGCCACGCCCACACACTTGGGCTGACGTATTGCACACAAAAAATGGGCTTGATGACCGATTTTTGTTTGAGGCTTTTGGCAAGGCGTAAATTAAAATCAGGAGCGTCAATGCCTACAAAAATATCAATGCCAATGGATAAAAACTCATCTAAAATCTCTTTTTTGGCGAGCAATAAATCCGGCAAATGCTTGACGACTTCACCGATGCCCATGACCGATAGGTGAGTCATGTCGATGAGCGAGTCAAGTCCCACCTTGGTCATCAGCTCACCGCCCACACCAACCCAGCGAATGCTCGGATAAATGGCGTTCATCTTTGCCATAAAATCCGCCCCCAATGCATCGCCCGACACTTCCCCTGCGACAATGCCAATGGTTAGGGGCTTGTCGGTGGGCAAGGTGGACAAATCAAAGGGGGGTATGGCGTGTGTCATGATGTCTCGTGGGTTTGTGAGTGATTTTAAAAAATTAGCGTTCTAGATACTGGATTTTGCCTGCCACGCCGTCCCATTTTTCATGGTCGGGTAGGGCGTCTTTTTTCTCGGTGATGTTCGCCCATTCGGCAGAGAGCTCTTCATTGATTTTGATAAATTCTTCTTGACCTGATGGCACTTCATCTTCGGAGAAAATGGCGTTGGCAGGGCATTCAGGTTCGCACAAAGCACAGTCAATGCACTCATCAGGATTGATGACCAAAAAGTTTGGACCTTCATAAAAACAGTCCACAGGGCAAACCTCAACGCAGTCGGTGTATTTGCAAAGAATGCAGTTATCGGTTACTACAAATGTCATGGCGGTACCTTATTATTGGGATTGCAGATGTTGGATTGGCTTGACAAAATGACAAAATTTGTCTTGATTCTGAATAAGGCATGAAAAATCACGCCCAAAAAACAGGGTATATTTTATCCTTTTTAACAAATTTTCTCAAACCAAAGCTGATGATTTATTATGCCAAAATAGAAAATATTTGTTAAAAAACAGCAAAAAGTTGTAAACAGTAAAAGTGATTATTATTACAATGGGTAAAATAGGCAGGGTTGATAAATAATAAGAATGATTGATGATTGTTAAGTTTTATTAGGGCGTGCCTGCCTTTTGTATTTGCAATGAAAAACAAGATTTAGCCATTTTTCATGCAAAAGCGATTAGTTTTTTCTAAAATATCTCTATATTGTAAATAGTGTTATAAAGGGCAGGCAGGTCCTATAAATCTTCATCATAAAAAAGCAAGGCGAAAACCTTGCTTTTATTTTTAGTTTTTAAATTAAACCGCTTTGCCTTGTTGGGCGGATTTTGCCACACGGTAGCATTCTTCGATGTGGTCAAAGGTTATTTTTTTAAAAATCATATAACCAATTGTCCCTGCGACAATCTGACCGCCTAGGGGTACATATTTGGCGACTTGTTTGCCGATGATACGCCCGCCGAAGCCTTGCACGGTTTTATTGACGATACCACGTGTGGCGACCAGTCCGCCCACGGCAAGCACTTTGTCTTTGATGTTTTTCTCACGAGCTTCGGCGGTGTCTTTGTCTTCTAGGCCAAAACGCTCAGTGATTTGGGGGAGTAGTTTAGTGAGCATACCAACATCCACCGCCACGTCCAAAAATGGCACAGGAACGATGGCAACGCCTGCTGAGATTTTGGCACGAGATTTGGCAAGCTCTTGACATTCACGGCGGATTTGTTCTAGGTTAAGTCCGTTTACGTTTTTGGCGATTAGGGTGCTTTTACCAAGGTCGCTAAGGTTCATGAATTACTCCAAATTGATTTGTAAAATGTAAAGTATGGACAAATCATACCACAGTATGCAGATGGCATTGTAATAAAGTTGCTAATAAAATGTATCATCGTGTAAATTTTGGGCAATGATTTAGGGTAAGTTAGGGTAAGTTTTTCGGTAAAACTGTGCTAAAATAACCACAAAGATAAATGCAAAAGAAAAAGAGAGTAAGTAATGAGTACACAAAATCACCAAGACGATGACAGTCCTTTTGATAACCACCCATCGCCAAACCTGCCCAAACCCGCCCAAGTGACAAGCACGCAAAAATTTGCCAATGCCAATTTGTCGCACCTAACCAACACGAGTGTGCAGGACTTTGAGCGTGCCTTTGATAAAGTCGGGCGGTTTACCCCTAAGCACCTGACACTTACTCCACGTCATCAAGGCGATGTGCCTGATGAGCTAACGGCGATGTTTGGTGAGACACTCGGGCGATTGCTTGTGTCACGGCAGATAGGCAGTATTGATGAGATGGACATGTCTGTGGCAAAGCTTTTGCCTGCGAGTGATTTATTGGGGCTGGATGTGGGGGCGGACATCATCAGTCGTGCCATTGATGAGAACAAACGCATACTTATCGTGGGCGATTTTGACTGTGATGGAGCGACATCGACCACGCTCATGGTGCGATGTTTGCGTGAGATGGGGGCGGATGTGCAGTTTTTGGTGCCTGACCGCTTTAAATTTGGTTATGGGCTGACCCCCCAAATCGTGGAGCATGGAGCAGAAGAATTTGACCCCAAACTCATCATCACGGTGGATAATGGGATATCGAGCCATGATGGCGTTGCCAAAGCGGACGAGCTGGGCATTGATGTCGTCATTACCGACCATCATTTGACGACCAGTAGCTCGCCCAAGGCAAGTGCGGTCATCAACCCCAACCAAGTTGGCTGTGAGTTCGGCAGTAAGTGGCTCGTGGGCGTGGGCGTGGCGTTCTATGTCATGGGACGTGTCGCCAAAATCCGTCGTGAGATGGGTAAATCGACTACGCAAGTCGCCAAATATCTTGACCTTGTGGCATTAGGGACGATTGCGGATGTCGGTCATCTTGACCAAAATAACCGCATTTTGGTAACCCATGGGCTTAACGCCATTCGAGAGGGGCGGTGCTGTGTGGGGATTTTGGCACTCTTGGAGCAGGCGGGGCGAGACGTGCGTAAGATTACGGCAGATGATTTTGGTTTTGCCATTGCCCCACGCATTAACGCCGCAGGGCGTATGGATAATATGCGAACAGGGGTGGAGTGCCTGCTGACCGATGATTTTGGAGAAGCACACCGTTTGGCGATAGAGCTGAACCGTCTTAATCACTCACGCCGTGCCATAGAAATACAAATGCGTGATGAAGCCAGCAGTATCATTGATGGGCTACATTTATCTGATGAATCCGATGATAAGCCCAAATGTGTCGCCAAAGCCATTTGTCTGTATCAAGACAACTGGCACCAAGGCGTGATTGGTATCGTGGCAGGGCGTATCAAAGAGCAGTTGTACCGTCCAACCATTGTCTTTGCCCCTGCCGATGCTGACAAAGTGTGCGATGATGACCTAATCAAAGGCTCGGGGCGGTCTATTGCAGGTGTGCATATCCGTGATGCCATTGAGACGGTGGCGATGGCAAATCCTGAGCTGATTTTGCATTTTGGTGGTCATGCGATGGCGGCAGGCTTGACCATTCATAAGCGAGATTTTGAGCGGTTTAAGGCAGAATTTTTAAAAGTGGTGGACGGCTTTGATGTTGAGCTGTTTAGTAAATTAAAGTACACCGATGGCGTGCTGACCCCGCCTGATTTTAGTCTAGCCTTTGTCCATGCCCTAAAAAATGTCAGCGTGTGGGGCAACGGCTTTTTGCCCCCTGCCTTTGATGGGGTCTTTGAAGTGGTTAATTTTCGCATTTTAAAAGACAAGCATTTAAAGCTGACGTTGCGAGCCGATGGCGTGCAGTATCCGATAGATGCCATTTGGTTTAATTATGACGTGGACGAATGGGATTATCGGGCAAGTGCGGTGCATATTTTGTTTACCTTGGACATTAACGAGTGGCAGGGTAATCAGAGTTTGCAGCTGATTATCAAGGATTTGGCGGTGTGTGCGATTGATTAGATAACATAAAAGCCGATATTGATTATCGGCTTTTGCTTTATTTGCCCTTAGCGTCCGCCCAGATGATTTTGTGCAGTTGTAATTGAAAACGCACGGGCAAACCGTCCGCCAAAATCCACTCGGCAAGCTCTACCGCCAGATTTGGCACGTCTGATTTACGCTCGTCTATATTAAACATGGGCGAAAACCACACCACACCACATTTTTTGTCAAGCTCGTATTTTTGCAAAACGCCTTTTGCCCAATCATAATCGGCACGGTCAGCGATGACGATTTTGATTTGGTCATGGGGAGTTAGATAATCTAAATTTTCCCACAGATTTTTACCCACTTCGCCCGATGATGGACTTTTTAAATCCATGACTTTTGACACCGCTATTGGCACGTCCTTGACCGACAATGCCCCTGCTGTTTCTAATGAAATCTCATAGCCGTTATCAAGGAGCAATTTCATCAAGGCAATGGCATTGGGCTGGGCAAGCGGTTCTCCCCCTGTTAGGCAAATGCGTTTGCAGGGGTACTCTTTGATATGCTCCAAAATCGTATCAAGTCCCCAACGCTCGCCCCCTGCAAATGAATAAGTTGTATCGCAATAGACACAGCGAAGCGGACAACCTGTTAGACGAATAAAAATGGTCGGCAAACCCATTGCCAAGGCCTCGCCCTGCAAGGAATAAAAAATTTCAGTAAGTTTTAGCCCTGCGGACGGGTCGGTGGTGGGGATTTGGGTGTTTCTAAGTTGAATGGATTTGGGGGTGGATTGGGATTGGCTGTTGGCTGACATAGGGATAATAATGATTGAAAAACTCACTATTTTAGCAGATTTTTGGCAAAATTTTGGGAAAATTATAATATTGAAAATATCAACATTAAGAATACACCAATTTAAATTCATCAGGCAAATAAAAAGGCGGGTGCGTGCCATAGGTTAGGTTAAGTGTAATAAAACCCAATATTTTAAGCCTAAATCTTAATTTTGTGGTAATTTTAAAGTTATTTTGGCATACAATTAAAGTTATTGGTTTTTCCTTGTTAAAATTTAAACCATTTTAACAGATTTTAAGGATATTTAAAAATCAAAAATGAGAATTTATATGTAGAAAATTGGTATTGTATTTCGATCTACTAGCTTAATAAATACAATAGGATTGATAATTTTAAAAGAAAATTGTTGGCTTTACCTTTAGTTTTAATCAGAAAAATGATAAACAAAAATCTACTAATAATAGTAAACAAAATTCTATCATTAAAATGTCTGATAAACAGCGTCTAATGTTTGCCAAAAAAACTGGCAAATTTACCAGAGTTAGGCAATTATGCCCCTGTCGGGGCAAGTGCCGATGATTATGCAAACAAAATCGCTGATGAACTGTTAGACCCCACTAAATCCGAGTTTTATAAACCTTTTTTGGATTTGGTGGGGTTTAAACATTAATTTTTTGACTAATAATATAAATTAGCAAGATTAAGCCTATAATGATAAGAAAACAATCTAGTAGACCTAATTTTTTGTACCATAAATATGATTTAATAATATTTATTAGAATACCCAATAGTAATGCAAAAGCTATTATCATGGTGTACCTACAAAACAATTGTACCATCCAAGAGTAACCCCTGACGCTCCTGCAATGCCAAGAACTTTTTCTATTATATAACCTATGAGTTTGTCCGATAAACTTTTTGGAAGGGGTAATTGTGTTATCATAGCAGCCACTCCTCCAATAAAACAGTTCTTCTCAAAATCTGTCTTATTAATCATAACATCTAACATTGTCAATGTGGCTGATAATGTGCTTAATAGAATTGGAAATAAAGATAACCAAGCTAAAGCACCTATTTCTGGGGCAAGAACTGTTACAGAAACAAAACTTAATACCATTATAGATATGACTAAATAAGTGAATAACATTCCTTGAGCAAAAGCAATCCCCCCATTCGCCCCACCGTCAATAAGATAAGCCCCTGAGCCAGTGTGTGGGTCAATGATAATATAACCAGACCCTTTCCAACCCTTATAGTTAATCGTCTTCTCAATTGCCATAGTACGACCCACCGACGCATTAACGGTATCCGTCATCACACCGCTAAAGAGAGATTGATCAGCTTTCATAGTACATTCAAATAAAAAATATTTATTCCCAATTGCAATCTTTTCAAGAAAAGACCATTTGCAACACACGAAAAAGGTGATTGTATTGGACTGTAAACAATCACCCATTAAATGATACAATAGTTTTTGGTGTTCGTCAGTCCGCTCTTAGAAAGTCATTAATCGAAGTTTTCGCTCTGGTTTGTGCGTCCACTTTTTTGACAATGACCGCACAGTAGAGTGAATGCGTGCCGTCTTTGCTTGGCAATGAACCTGATACCACCACCGAGCCTGCTGGCACACGTCCGTAGTGAATTTCACCTGTTTCACGGTCGTAGATTTTGGTGGATTGACCGATATACACACCCATTGAGATGACCGAGCCTTCTTCAACAATCACGCCTTCCACGATTTCACTTCTAGCACCGATAAAGCAGTTATCTTCAATGATGGTCGGGTTTGCTTGTAGGGGTTCTAGTACACCACCGATACCCACACCGCCTGATAGGTGGACGTTTTTGCCGATTTGGGCACATGAGCCAACGGTCGCCCAAGTATCCACCATGGTGCCTTCGTCCACAAACGCTCCGATATTCACATAGCTTGGCATCAAAATCACATTTTTGCCAATAAATGAGCCTTTACGAGCCACCGCAGGGGGAACGACACGCACACCTGCATTTTTGTAGTCTTCTTCTGTCCAGCCATTGAATTTGGTATCTACTTTGTCATAAAAACCAAGCTCGCCTGTATTCATGGGTTTGTTGTCATTGATTTTGAATGACAATAGTACGGCTTTTTTGACCCATTGATGAACCACCCATTCGCCGTCAATTTTTTCGGCAACACGAAGTGAGCCATTATCAAGACCTGCAAGCACTTCTTCAACGGCAGAACGCACGTCTGACGGGCAATCGGTCGCGCCGAAGTTAGCACGGTTGTCAAAGGCGGTTTCGATGATGTTTTGTAAAGACATAACAATTTCCTAAATGAAGTAAAAAACACTTTATTCTAGCACAATTTAAACTGATTTTATTGAGATTTTTGATTGGTTTTATCAATGGTGTGATTTTTTAGCCACCCCAAAATATCCCCATATACCCTATCTTTATCCGTCTCATGCAGTGGTTCGTGTCGCATATTGGGATATAGGTGCGTGCGGACGTTTTGCCCTGCACGGATAAGCTCGTTTTGGAGTTCATCAATGTCCTGCCCCATGCGTCCGACTGGGTCGTCTTTGCCATTCACGAGCAAAATGCGAAAATCTTTGGGCGTGTGGGCGTACCATGTGGGCGATGTGGCTTTTTTGATAAGGGCTTGCAAGGCGACAAAGCCATTATTGCTAAATGCAAAACCGCATAAGGGGTCATTTTCAAAGGCTTTGATACTGTCGGTGTTTTCGGCCAGCCACGCAAAGGGCGATGCCGATATGGGCGAGCGAATTTGGGAGAGTAGGTAATGATTTAGGAGCGTGGCAAAGCGGGTGTTGGGGCGTTTTGGGTTGATATAATTCATCGCCCCAAGGGCGGTTAGGGCAAAGCGGTTGATGACCCCAAAGCTGTTGCCCGTCCCCATGATAATTGCCCCGTCAAAGCTCGTGGCGTGGTGGGTCAGCACCGTCCGCACGATAAATGACCCCATAGAATGCCCCATGATGTAGTGGGGGGTGGGGCGGTCGGTCAGCGTGCGTGCCTTGTCTTTTAGTTTATCCGCCATGATAACCACGTCTTTGCACAGGGCTTGGATGGGGTGTTTTTCGTCAATAAAACCAAGCTCGTATTTGTCCTTAACTGTCTGCCCATGCCCAAGCTGGTCGTAAGTCGCCACCAGCACGCCATTATCCGCCAAAAAGCTGGCAAAATCGGCATAGCGACCACTATGCTCGCTCATACCGTGAACAATGAGCAGGCTGGCAATGGGCGTGCTTTTGGGGATAAAAAAGTGGTGGTGTAGGCGATGAATGCCGTTTGATGAGAGAATGGGTTTAGAAGTCATAATGCTATACAGTTGTTATTTTTTTGCTATTATATAAAATTTTTTGTGCTTTACCAAATCAAAATTGGTTGATAAGCTTACGAATTTGCCAAAGTTAGGCAGTTATGCCCCTGTTGGAGCTAGTACCGATGATTATGCAAACAAAATCGCTGATGAGCTACTAGACCCCACCAAATCCGAGTTTTATAAGCCTTTTTTGGAAGTGGTGGGGTTTAATAGTAGAATTTAGGATAGGTTTTCTCTAGCTGTTGTTATTTTAACTCTAGCATATTAGAGTCAATGGCATAATATTAAGACTTTACTATTTCACTCTTTATGTAAAACTACTTTAATATTTCCACTATAATATATATCAAAGTAACTATTATCATAAACATCAAACTTACTTTTGGTTTTACAACTATGGGTCATCAAATAGTTTTATATTGAATAAATCCATAATTTTTTCACTATTCTTTATTTTTCCTTTCCATGCTAAAGCTGAAATAACAAATAAACTAAAAAATAAAATACCAGATAATACGAGAATAATAAAATAAAAATTAAGCATACATCACTTCCTCTCTTTTTAGTAAATACTTTTTAGTAAATAAAAGTAATAAAAATTATTTAAGGATAGCCATTCTAGTAGATTTCTACCAAAATAATTATGAGCGTAGCCTATCTGCATTTGTTCTCTTTTAATCAAAAATAAATTTTTATGATTAATTATTTTGATTTTTTTTATAAAAAATTAAATATCCTATAACAGGTAGACTTAATAAAATATAAGTTACGAGTTTAATATTTCTAGCAATATCTATACTATACCCCATTTTTTGAACTAGAAAAAACATTAGTATAAATATGGGATGTATAATAATTAAGGAGTATAAAGATATATAAACTAATAATCTTAAGTCTTTCATCTTAACCTCTTCCACTTATACATCCTACGGTTCCGACTGTAGCGGCAACAAATCCTGTAATGGTTGAAAGTCCTACACTTCCAGCTAATTTTGCAGTAGGAAAGAACACCAGACCTATTCCAATAGTTATTAAAGCTATTGCATAATTACATAAAATGAACTTACCGATGATAAGATTAAACAAAGTTCTATCATTAAAATGACTGACAAACAACGATTGATGTTTGCCAAAAAACTGGCGAATTTGCCAGAATTGGGGAGTTATGCCCCTATCGGAGCTAGTACTGATGATTTTGCAAACAAAATCGCTGATGAACTGCTAGACCCCACCAAATCAGACTTTTATAAACCTTTTTTGGATAGGATGGGGTTGAAATATTAAGTTTTTGATTTTAAGTGGGTTAAAATACCTTTACTTTCTAAAAAAAGGACTGATAGAGAATACAGCTATAATACCTGAAACTTTGAAAAAATCATTTAGGTGTTTTTCTTTACCAAAAAATTCACTTAACCCATAAAATATCAATAAACTGCTAAAAGTTAACCAAACAATATAAATTAGAATTTTTGAATAAAGTGGAAGGTTATCATAATCGGTCTTAATCTTCATTGGTTACACAAGCTCCTAACCCTAGAAATAGACCACTGCCTGAAACCATACCAAACAATATATTAAAAAAAAATCTAGCTCTATAGAATAAAGCACTTAAACCTACAGCACCTGCAACAGTATAAATACCACAAGCTGTTTTACTTCCATTAAACATATTTATTCCCTTCGCTATCATTGCTATAGCTATTAAAAGCGTGCCTAAATATATTTCAAGTAACAGTCCATTATTGGCTAATAAAAGCGGAAGTAGAGTTCCTCCACTTTCTGCAAGTAAAAATACAAAATTAACTATCATAAGGGCTAATATAGCGATACCTCCAGCAATTAAAATCGCCCCATTCGCTCCCCCATCAATAAGATAAGCCCCTGAGCCAGTCTGTGGGTCAATGATAATATACCCAGAGCCTTTCCAACCCTTATAGTTAATCGTCTTCTCATGCACCGTAACCGTACGCCCCACCGCCACATTATCACGGATATCCGTCATCACATTGGCAGATAGGCTAAGTTTTGGGATAATCTGACTATAGTTTTCTTGAGTAATGGTATAAACCGTTTGCCCCTGCTCTTGGGCGATTTGAATGGCTTTTACCGCAGACACGCCTTCAACTTCTTTTTCTTTGGTGTTTGGGTCATCAAACAACTGTTCAGGCACAAGATGCTCATTGGCAGATTGTCTAGCCCCCTGACTTTGGATAAAGCCTTTTAACTCGTTGGTATCATTGTTTTTGCTAACCGCCTGATACATCAACTGGTCAATATCCATTTGCATACCCTTAAAATTCCCCTTTTGCCACTCAAAAACACCCAACTTTTTCGCCACGCTCGGCATTGGCAAGTTTTTCTTTTGCCAATGCTTTGGCACTGCGTACAGGCGGTGGGCAAGGCTCGCCATAATATTGACGGTCGGCAAAGTAGCTTGAACGCACCATAGGATTTGCCCAGATGTTAAAAAAGCCCAATTTTTTGCCGTATTCGGTATAGCGGGCAAACTCATCAGGGTGGACGTATCTGTCCACAGGGGCGTGGTTTTTACTTGGGGCTAGATATTGCCCGATTGTGATGATGTCCACGTCATGGGCTTTTAGGTCGTCAAGCAGGGCATAGACTTCTCCTTCGGTCTCGCCAAGCCCCACCATAAATCCGCATTTGGTGGCGACATCGGGACGGCGTGCCTTGTATTCCTTTAGTAGGTTTAATGAGTGCTGATAGTCCGAGCCGGGGCGAAATGCCTTGTATAGGCGTGGCACAGTTTCGATGTTGTGGTTAAAGACATCGGGGGCGGTTTCGGCAAGTAGGTCAATGGCGATTTTTTCACGTCCACGAAAATCAGGCACCAAAATTTCAATCAAGCAGTTGGGGCTTAGGGCTTTGGATTCTTGGATAACTTCCACAAAATGCCCTGCACCGCCGTCTTTTAGGTCGTCTCTGTCCACGCTTGTGATGACGGCATATTTTAGCCCAAGCCCCAAAATTGTCTCGGCGGTGTGGCGTGGCTCGTCCACATCTAGGGGGTTGGGTCTACCGTGTGCCACTTCACAAAACGGGCAACGACGTGTACAGATGTCGCCCATAATCATAAAGGTCGCCGTGCCGTCGCCAAAGCATTGCGGTAGGTTGGGGCAAGCGGCTTCTTCGCAGACGGTGTAGAGCTTTTGTTTGCGTAGCGTGCCTTTGATACGCTCCACTTCGGCAGGGCTGGATAATTTGACACGAATCCAGTCGGGCTTTTTGGGGGTTTCTACGGTGGGAATGACCTTAATGGGAATGCGAGCGACTTTATCATAGCCACGCAGTTTTTCGCCCTGAATGGCTTTTTTGGGGGCGGGCTTGGGGATTGGGGTATAAGTTTGGACGGTCATGGCTTGCCTATTTTTATAAAAATATGAAAATAAATTGGGGTATTTTACCTTATTTCAAGACAAAAAGCGATGACAAAAATCAAGGCGTATGGGTGCGATTGTCGCCATAAACCCTTGTCGTTGATAGGGTTTTGCCATTTTTAAAGATGGTTTGGGCGTGGCATGAGCGTCGATTGGCAACGACGGATTGATTTGTTAAAATGGGTGCCAAAATTTGGGTGGGTTAAAGCTGTTTTTAAAAATAATCATTTGTCAAATTATGGTTATTTTAAAATGCTTGCAAATTGTAAATCATATTATAAAATTTTAACACATCCTAATTATTTAAAAGTAAAATAAAAAGGTAAGTTCATGGATTTATTTAATGATATTTTTGACAATCAATCGCCAAATCAATTACCCATAGACCAATTAATAAAAAACGGTCAATTTATGAATACTGACTTTACCGCTTATCTGCACGATGACGGCAAAGGCGTGGTTATTGTGGTGCCATTTGGTAGATTGTATTATTCGCCATGTTATTTTGATAAAAAATTCTGTGATGATTATTTGGCTTATTTATTGGCAGATGGCAATATCAACTGGCAACAAGACACCATTTATATGTATGGTAAAACGCACCCAATTCCCCGCCTGTCGGCATGGTATGGCGATAAGGATTGCCCTTATGCGTATTCGGGTATTGGCCTTATGCCAAATACTTGGACGGATGAGCTACTTGCCGTCAATCAGGCGTTATTTGATGTTTGTAAAAGGCGATTTAATAGCGTACTGTTAAATCATTCTCGCACGGGCGATGATTATATTAGCTGGCATGCCGATGATGAATCAGAGCTTGGGGCAAATCCTTTGATAGCGTCAGTAAGTTTTGGGCAGACCAGACGATTTTTATTAAGGCTTAAAGACAATCATGCGGTAAAATTAGAATTGCCTTTATATCATGGCAGTCTGCTTGCCATGGCAGGGCAGATTCAGCACCATTGGCAACACAGTATACCCAAGCAAAAGCGAGTGCAGGGCAGTCGGGTGAATCTGACGTTTAGAAACATCAAAATACGCCAATAACCCAATGCTCCACGTGTCGCCTAAGCCAAAATCACACCCAATGCCAAACCCTGACAAATGGGTGGTATTTTTTAAAAAAATGTTGGCTATGGCAAATATTTTTTTGAAAATATGTCATTTTTCGGTTATCATACAAAGAGTAAATTTGGGCAAGATTGCCTTTAAAATCAACGTCTAGGCACTTGATAATTATTGTAATAATGAAAATCATTGTCAAGCACTTATGACCTACTATCATGGAGAATTGCTATGTCGCAAATGCTAACCGAATACAGAGCCCACGTTGCCGAGCGTGAAGCCTTAGGCGTACCCCCACAGCCATTGACCGATGCCCAAACCGCCGATTTGGTTGAACTT
This sequence comes from Moraxella bovis, assembly GCF_025985205.1. Classification (NCBI taxonomy): domain Bacteria; kingdom Pseudomonadati; phylum Pseudomonadota; class Gammaproteobacteria; order Moraxellales; family Moraxellaceae; genus Moraxella; species Moraxella bovis. Next base: position 2,157,211 of record NZ_CP087840.1, on the reverse strand, counting down.
TTAAAAAACCCACCAGCAGGCGAAGAAGACTACTTGGTGGACTTGCTTGAAAACCGTGTACCAGCAGGGGTTGACCAAGCTGCCTATGTCAAAGCTGCCTTTTTAAACGCGATTGTCAAAGGCGAAGCAACCTCCCCACTAGTTAGCAAAGAGCGTGCGGTATATCTACTAGGCACGATGCTTGGTGGTTATAACGTTGCGCCATTGGTTGACCTACTAGACAATGCCGAGCTTGGCGGATTGGCAGCCGAAGCGTTGAAAAAGACGCTGTTGGTCTTTGATGCGTTCCATGACGTAGAAGAAAAAGCCAAAGCAGGTAATGCCAACGCCAAAGCGGTATTGCAGTCTTGGGCGGAAGGCGAGTGGTTCACAAATCGCCCAGAAGTCCCCACCGAGATGACCATTACTGTATTTAAGGTAACAGGCGAGACCAACACAGACGACCTATCGCCTGCCCAAGATGCGTGGAGCCGTCCTGACATTCCACTACACGCCAACGCCATGCTAAAAAATGAGCGTGATGGCATTCGCCCAGAAAAAAATGGGGAAGTTGGTCCTCTAAGCCAAATCAAAGAATTGATTGCTAAGGGCAATCCTGTCGCCTATGTGGGCGACGTTGTGGGTACAGGTTCTAGCCGTAAATCAGCGACCAACTCTGTGCTATGGTTCTTTGGCGATGACATTCCGCACATCCCTAACAAGCGTGACGGCGGTGTGTGTCTAGGCGGTAAGATCGCACCGATTTTCTTTAACACCATGGAAGACGCTGGAGCGTTGCCTGTTGAGATTGACGTTGCCGACATGAATATGGGCGATGAAGTTACCCTAAAAATCGACCATGCCACCGCAACTGTTACTGCATTCAAAGACGGCAATCAAATTGCCGAATCCAAACTAAAAACCCCTGTGCTACTAGACGAAGTGCGTGCTGGCGGCCGTATCAACCTTATCATAGGTCGTAACTTGACAAGTAAGGCTCGTGAGTCGTTAGGTCTTGAACCATCCACCTTGTTCCGCACCCCAGAGCAACCTGCCGACACAGGCAAAGGCTTCACGCTAGCTCAAAAAATGGTCGGTCGTGCATGTGGTCTGCCAGAAGGTCAAGGCATTCGCCCCGGCACCTACTGCGAACCTAAGATGACAACCGTGGGCAGTCAGGACACCACGGGTCCGATGACTCGTGACGAGCTAAAAGACTTGGCTTGCCTAGGCTTCTCATCTGACTTAGTGATGCAGTCGTTCTGTCACACCGCAGCTTATCCTAAGCCGATTGACGTGGTAACTCATCATACGCTACCTGATTTCATCATGAACCGTGGTGGTGTGTCTCTACGCCCAGGCGACGGTGTGATTCACTCATGGCTAAACCGAATGCTACTGCCTGATACTGTAGGTACTGGCGGTGACTCACACACTCGCTTCCCGATTGGTATTTCATTCCCAGCGGGTTCTGGTCTGGTGGCGTTCGCTGCTGCGACGGGTGTGATGCCACTGGATATGCCTGAGTCGGTGCTTGTGAAGTTCAAAGGCAAAATGCAACCTGGTATCACACTTCGTGACCTAGTACACGCCATTCCTTACTATGCCATTCAAGCAGGCGACTTGACTGTTGAGAAAAAGGGTAAGAAAAACATCTTCTCTGGCCGTATCTTAGAGATTGACTTGACCGAAATGGAAAACGACCTAACTGTTGAGCAAGCGTTTGAATTGTCTGATGCGTCTGCTGAACGCTCGGCAGCAGGTTGTGCGATTACCGTTTCAGAAGAAAAAGTTGCCGAATACCTACGCTCTAACATCGTCATGCTAAAATGGATGATTGCCGAGGGCTATGGCGACGCTCGTACCCTAGCTCGCCGTGCCGAGAACATGCAAAAATGGCTAGACAACCCAAGCCTGCTAACAGCCGATGCCGATGCCGAATACACCAAAGTGTATGAGATTGACCTTGCCGACATCAAAGAGCCAATCCTATGCTGTCCAAACGACCCTGATGATGCCAAATTGCTATCAGAAGTGGCGGGCGACAAGATTGACGAAGTGTTTATCGGTTCGTGCATGACCAACATCGGGCATTTCCGTGCTGCAGGTAAACTCCTTGCCGAAGTGCCAGCAGGTAGCCTAACCACTCGTTTGTGGATTGCACCGCCTACCAAGATGGATGAGCGTCAGCTGATGGACGAGGGTTATTACAACACCTACGCCCAAGCAGGGGCAAGAACTGAGATGCCTGGTTGTTCGCTGTGCATGGGTAACCAAGCTCGTATTGCACCAAACAGCACCGCTGTCTCGACCAGTACTCGTAACTTCCCGAACCGTCTAGGTCAAGGTGCAAACGTATACCTAGCCTCTGCTGAGCTTGCCTCTGTGGCATCTGTACTTGGTAAACTGCCAACCGTTGAAGAGTACATGGCGTATGCAGGTAAACTTGAGTCTATGGAGTCCGAAGTGTACAACTACCTAAACTTCGACCAAATGAGCGAGTACACCGAAAAATCAGACAAAATCAGCGTGGCACAACTTGCCTAATCTGATTTGATTAAAAAGACACCGTCAAGCGATTGGCGGTGTTTTATTTTTGGTCATTTTTTATCAAAAAACACACTTCTAATCTGCAAAAATGCCACGACCACCAAGACAAGCCCCACCACGACCGCCACGCCTTTACTAATGGGGGCGATAAACTCCGCCATTTGTTCATAGTTCGCCCCAAGTACATAGCCGGCATATGCCAACAGGATCGTCCAAATGGCAGAGCCTAATGTCGTCAGCACCAAAAACGGCAACATCGGCATGCGGTTCATGCCCGCAGGGATAGAGATGAGCGAGCGAATGGCAGGTATCATTCGCCCAAAAAATACCACCGCCTTTCCGTGTTTGTTAAACCAATGGGTCGCATTGGTGATGTCGGACGGCTTAATCAGCAGGTATTTGCCGTATTTTTCGGTCAGAGCGTACAGGCGTTTCTCATCAAACACCATCCCCAGATAGTACAGTGGCAATGCCCCAAGCACCGACCCTGCTGTCCCTGCGATGATGACGGCAATGATATTCATATTACCCATGGCTGACCAAAATCCCGCCATAGGCATGATAAGCTCGCTCGGTATGGGCGGAAAGACATTTTCCAAAAACATCATCAGCGTAACCCCTGCCAGTCCAAGCCTATCCATAATCGCCAAAATTCACGCACTCATGCTGTCCATGAATACCCTCAATCTTTAAAAAAGGTCTTATCATAACAGAAAAAATACTTTGTCGGCAAAGGTAAATTTGATATAATGGACAACCAACCCTTTATTTATGATGAGAGCCTTATGACCACATTTACCGAACAAAAAAATGCCGTAACCCACATTGACGGTGCCTTACATGATAATGCCAATCTGAGTATTGGGATTGCCGTGGGGCGGTTTAATGGTTTTTTGGTTGAAAGTTTGGTAGAAGGGGCGTTAGATGCTCTGCTACGTCATGGCGTGCTTGGCGAGAACATTACGGTAGTGCGTGTGCCGGGGGCGTTTGAGCTACCCTTGACCGCCAAACGCATGGCGGTAACGGGCAACTATGACGCCATTGTCGTGCTTGGGGCGATTATCCGTGGGGCGACACCGCATTTTGACATCGTGGCAAGCGAGTCCGCCAAAGGCTTATCGCACGTGGCGCTACATCACGACATCCCTGTGATTAATGGCATTTTGACCACCGAAAACATCGAGCAAACCATCGAGCGAGCTGGCACCAAAGCAGGTAACAAAGGCTATGAAGCAGGCATGACCGCCATTGAAATGGTGAGCGTGTTAAAAGCTCTGTAATCTCTAATAAATTTGGCATTGTTTTTTTATTAAACTTATTTTAATTTTAAATTAAAAATGTAGGGGCGAATTGCAATTTGCCCCAAGATGACTTATTAAAAATAAACAATGTCCATTTCCCATTTTCCCATTAAAAGATGATTTTAATGTAGCACTATTTTTAATTTAAGGTAATTTATGACAACGACCACGCCCCCCAATGCCCAAAACGACCAATTTGACATTAATACCACAGGTTACAAAACCAGCTATACCGCCATTCGCAAGGCTCGCCGTTTTGCCGTGCAAGGTCTTTATGAATGGCTGATGACGGATTATCGTTTTGCCAATGAAAGTCGTGATTTGCTTGGCGGTAATGAGCCACACACCATTGTCGCTCACACACGAGCTGATAACGCCATGCACACCGTGCATTTGGGCTATTATCACGAACTCATGCGTGAGATTCCGATGAAGGCAGGCGAGCTGATTGTGGAGATTTCTCGTTATCTTGACCGCAGTTTTGAAAAGTTAGACACCATTGAAAAGGCGATTTTGCTGATTGGGGCGTACGAGCTAAAACACAGCTTGCATATCCCTTATAAAGTGGTACTTGATGAAGCCATGCAATTAAACACCCATTTTGGGGCAACCGATGCACATAAATTCATCAATGCCATTTTGGATAGATATGCCAAAGATATGCGAGAATTGGAATATCAAGCCAATAAAGCTGAGAAAAAAAGCCAAAAAAGAAAGTGAGTAATTAAAAGGGCGGATAATTCTGCCCTTTTTTAAAATCATCAAATAAATAACCATGTCCGAATTTTCCCTAATCTACACCCATTTTAAACACGCCACAACACGCCATGCCAATACCGTTTTGGGCATTGGCGATGATTGTGCGATAAGCCACATTCCGCCAAATAACCAGCTTGTCAGCTGTGTGGATACGCTCGTGGCAGGACGGCATTTTGTGTTTGAGACCGACCCGCACGCCATTGCCTATAAGGCGGTGGCGGTCAATTTGTCCGACCTTGCCAGCATGGGGGCGACACCGTATGCCATTTTGGTGGGGCTATCTTTGCCAAAGGCGATGGCGAATGATGATTTTTGCAAGGCATTTGCACACGGTTTGGCGGATGCTTGCACGCCCTTTGGTGTGGAGCTGATTGGGGGTGATATCGCAGGCTCACCTGTTTTGACGATTTCGGTTACGGCTTTGGGTTTTGTTCCGTCAAATCAAGCAATCACAAGACAAGGGGCGTGCGTGGGTGATGTGGTGTGCGTGAGTGGCACAGTGGGGCTGGCAAGCCTTGGGTTGCATCGGATTTTGGACGATTTGAACGGAGACGGGCATGCCAACCGACCGCCAAACAGTCTGCCCCACGACTTACGCCAAGCCATGCAATACCCTGTCCCACAGGTGGCACTTGGTGGGCGACTCATCGGCTTTGCAAACAGCATGATTGACATCTCGGACGGCTTGGGGCAGGATTTGGGGCATATTTTGACGGCAAGTGGCGTCGGGGCGGTAATTGACCTTAATGCCATACCGAGCCATGCCCTGCTTGATGCCTTGCCCCACGCCCAAAAATGGCAACACCAAATCAATGGGGGCGATGATTATCAGTTGTGCTTTACCATGCCTTCTGCTAAACTTGATTTATTCAGACAGCAAAATCCTGATATGCCGATTTATCCGATTGGGCAAATTGTGGCGGATAAAGGATTGGTATTTTTACACAATAAAAAAGAAGTGGGGTTATTGGTAAAAGGGTGGGAGCATTTTTAATTAAATGTTTGCCAATCAAAAGGCGTTAATCATGAATAAATTTATTTTGGCAATCTTATTATCTCTTAACCTGTTTAATATAAACGCTATCGCTCAAAACACCCAAAAGGCGATGACAGATGCTCAAAAAAGTGCTTATGTTGACTTTCAGACCAATGCTGATATTATTCGTTTAAATCATTTGGTTTATTGGGGTAAATTGATTGATGAATATCGTCAAAAAATGGGGCATTATCCTTTTGCTAATCAATCAAAACACCTCATTTATGTGGAGATTGCCACGCCATTACAGCAAAGTTTCTTTAACGGTAATAAACCGCCTGCACCTGCAACAATAAAATCCATGAAAGATTTCGTACAAGAGTTAGAAAAAGGCTTGGGGCGAACCATTGATGAATATTATGACCCACAATATGCCCCAGACGGCAAACCAAATTTTTATATTTATATGATAGACGGGCAAGACTATTATTTGGCGGTACATACTTTTTCGCCGTTTTCTTTTGCTCGTCATATTGATGTTAATTATCATAAGGTGGAAATTTCTAATATCAAAAATCGCACGCTTAATATCACAACTTTACAAGAATTATTAAACAACAATGCCTTTAAAAAAGCAATGAATAAGCCGATTGATAAGATTGGATTTTTTAATCAGCGAGAACAAAAAAATTTGCACAGCACTAAAGAGTAACTTGAATGCAAAACCACAAACCCGACATTCGTAAATCAAACCCTTGTCCGCCTTGTCCGCCTACCGCCACCGCCTTTGAAAAATGCGTATATTGGCTAGGGATTGGCTTAGGTTCTGGTCTGCCCAAAAAAGCTGCTGGTACTTGGGGGACGGTGGGTGGGCTTATTATCGCCTTGCCCATGCTTTTATTGGGATTTTGGGGATTTTTGGCGATTACCATTATTGGTTGTCTGATTGGCAGTTATATTTGTGGCAAGACATCAGATTTGATGAATACTCACGATGACCCACATATTGTGTTTGATGAATGGGTAGGAATGTGGATTGCGTTATTGCCAAGTGTTTGGTTGTTGATAGGTATACCAGATGATAAAAGCGGATTGACATATTGGCACCCAAGTTTAATTTTATTTTTGATTATTCCATTTGTTTTATTTCGCTTTTTTGATATTATCAAACCTTTTCCCATCAAATGGGTGGATAAAAACGTCTCTGGCGGATTTGGGATATTGATTGATGATATATTGGCAGGGATAATGTCGGCGGTGGTGTTTGCTTTAATAATGCTTATACTTTAACGTATTTTGGGGCTTTTATGTTTAATGAATTTATTTGGCGTAATTACAAAGAGAGCGATTCGGGAGGGAATTTTATTGATAATTTTAAAGAATTGCCACAAGATTTTTTTAAGGGAATATCTGGTAGATTATCATTTGGATATAGATGAAGTCTATGCTTATATAGATGAATTTTTATTGTTTTCAAGTTTATCAAATACCAAGATAGATAATCTAGAGCAAGCTAAAAATATTTTTCATGACCTTTGTGATAATGGTATTGATTTTGATATATCTGAAAAAAGAGATGGCTCTATCATTGAGCATGTAGAACCAAATTTTGAATGGTTTTTGCAATGTATTGTACCTATATCTTTATGTCTATATCTAATTAATAGTGATTTTTTCAAGCCCTATCTTTTTATTCATAAATTTAGGGACTTAATATCAATTTGTGATGAGTTTGGGATAGAATTGCCTGAAATCCCCAAAAAATCTGATAAACAATCACGTTTTGCTTATTATTGGGGTTTTTGTGAATCGATATATAATTTCAAATAAAAAACAATCTTGATTCAAACGAAATTTGTGCTTTCTTATATGACTTTGCACCTAAATATCTTTTTTCTCAGAAAAACAAGGAGGTTAGTCTGCCAAATCCAACAAATATCTGGTTGGTGGGGGCAAATAAGACGGGTGGAGATTTTAATTTTTTAGATGGTATAAATGACAGTAGTACACACTTTTGGCAAGGAAATTTGGAGACTAAAAAAGGAGATATTGTCATTATGTATTGCCTAAGCCTAAGAAGCTACATACATTCTATTTGGCGAGCGACTTCCAATGGGATTGCAGACCCATTTTTTCATTATTATAGCCATATTTATATAGGCTATGGCAAAAAGATAAAGCCAATACCACTTAATCAATTAAAGACGGATACTTATTTTTCTAAAAACAGCTTGGTTAGAAAAAATTTCAGGGTGTAAATGGATTTTCTTGGAATGCTGTAGATTATCAAAATCTAATAAATATCATTGAAAGCAATCAAGATGATATAAATGATTTGCCTGTTTTATTTTCTTCTTCTTATAAAGGTAATGAAAACTTAAATAATGAAAAAGATGTTGAAAAATTTTTAATAGAGCCGTTGTTGCGTGATTTGGGTTACAGTGATAATGATTGGGTGCGTCAATTAGTTGTTAAAATGGGTAGAGGCGAGAGGGTCTTTCCTGATTATGCCTTGCTTTCAAATAAAGATAAGGGTTTTGAGCAAGCCAAGATTTTATTTGAAGCGAAATTTATAATTAAAAATCATAAAGATTTTGAATCTGCCTTCAGACAGATTTGGTCATATGGATTAAAGCTATCAGCAATATTACTAATTGTTGCTGATAAAAACTCTTTATGGTTATTTGAGAGGGTTAATCAGGGTTTTGATAGACATTCTTTTAGTCAATTCTATTGGAAAGAATTGCAACAATCAGATAAATTTCTAGCCTTAAATAAGATTTTTAAAAGGCATGACAAATAAAATATTTGGTAGTAGTCTAAAAAGTATGCTGAACTAGTTTTCCGTTCGCCCTGAGCCTGCCTGCGGGTATGAAAACCGTTAGGTTTCCCAAGCTCGCCACGAACTGTTTTCTTTGTAGCATACTTTTTGAACCAGAGCCAAATATTTTAGCAAAAGAGTATTATGCAAGTTTCGTAACCATATATTTTCCCAAATTCCATGTTATAATAATTTTACCTAATTTTAGTAAGGAATTACCATGTTAAATATTATCATTTTAGCAGGTGGCAAAGGCACTCGCATGAAGTCGGTTAAACCAAAGGTATTACAAACCTTAGCAGGCAAACCGCTACTTCGCCATGTATTAGATACTTGCCGTGCATTAAATGCCGATAATACCATTTTGATTTATGGTTATAACGGTCAAATGGTCAAAGATGAGATTGCTGATAGCGATTTGATATGGGCAGAGCAAGCCGAACAGCTCGGCACGGGTCATGCGGTGCAAATGGCATTGCCCCATTTGCCAAAAGATGGCAAAAGTCTGATTTTATATGGCGATGTGCCATTGACAAGATTGGATACTCTGCAAAATCTCATTGAACAAAACACGCATGGCATTAGCATGCTGACGATGAGCGTGGATAATCCGTTTGGGCTTGGGCGAATTGTCCGTCAAGATGATAAAGTCATCGCCATTGTGGAACAAAAAGATGCCACTGATGCCCAAAGACGAATTAAAGAAATCAATAGCGGTATTTATTGTGTGGATAATGCCTTGCTACATAATTATTTACCAAAACTCGATAATAATAACGCCCAAAGCGAATATTATCTGACCGATATTATCAAAATGGCGGTGGCGGATAATGTTGAGATAAAAACGATTAACCCAACGTTTGAATTTGAAATAGACGGTGTGAATGACCGTATTCAACTTGCTAATTTAGAACGCACTTATCAAGCTCATCTGATTCACCAGTTACAATTAAATGGCGTGCAATTTGCCGACCCCAATCGTGTGGATATTCGTGGTACATTAAAATGCGGTAGCGATGTGTTTATTGATATTAACACCGTTTTTATGGGCGATGTGGTATTGGGCGATAATGTGCAAATTGATGCGGGCAATGTCATCTCTAATTGCACAATTGGTAATAATACCCACATTAAGCCAAATTGCGTGCTTGATGATAGCACCATTGGGGCGGATGTTGCCATCGGTCCTTTTGCCCATATTCGCCCAAAAGCGGATATTAAAGATAAAGTCAAAATTGGCAATTTTGTAGAAATCAAAAAATCTACATTAAACCAAGGGGCGAAAGTTAGCCATTTAAGCTATATTGGCGATGCTGATGTGGGGCGTGATGTCAATGTGGGGGCAGGGGTAATTACCTGTAATTATGACGGCGTGAATAAATTTAAAACGCATATTGGTGATAATGCCTTTGTGGGTAGCAATAGCTCGCTTGTCGCTCCTGTCAAGATTGGAGCAAACGCCACGATTGGAGCGGGGTCTGTGATTACCAAAGATACGCCTGATGATAAATTGACGGTTGCTCGTAATAGACAGACGACCATTGACGGTTGGAAGCGTCCTGTTAAAAAAGGCTAAGTTTTAATCAAATATCGCATTCATTTATTTAGGGCGTGCCTACCCTTTATAACACAGTTTAATGTTTACAAATTTCGTAAAAATAAAATAATGTTTTTGTATGAAAAATGGCTATCCGACCACTTAATTTAAAAATTAGGTTAAAATTCTTAAAAATTTACCCAGTTAAGTGATCGGATTGTTTTTCATAATAAAAGCTCGTTTGATAGAATGGCTATCAAACTTCACTTTTTCCTTGAAAAACGGGCGATTTTTTTACCACGTTTCATTGCAAATATTAACTTGCCACACTCTATAAAAACACGACCGAACAGCCGTGTTTTTATAGAGTAAATAAGGGTTATTGTCCTTCGGGAATGTTCTCGCCATCACCCTCAGGAATAACTTCATCACCTGAGCTTTCTGCCATATCTGAGTCACCATTACCTAAAATCTCATTGGCAAGAGCTTCTTCGGCTTCTTCTCGGGCAATCTCCTCCATGGCTTCGGCTTCATTCTCATCGGTGATGTCGATGATCCTTTGCTCGGTTTTTTTGCTCTTGGCAAGATTACCATCATCAACCCATTTGGTGGGTTCGTCTTTGAGTTGATGTTTCATATAATCCACCCAAACAGGCATAGCAAGCGTGCCACCATAGGCTTTTGCACCCAGTGAAGCAGGCTCGTCATAGCCAATCCACACTACAGCCACATGGTTGCGTTGCAAGCCGGCAAACCAAACATCTTTGGCTTGGTTGGTGGTGCCTGTTTTACCACCTAAGTCAGAGCGGAAATTACCCTTACGACCTGTACCGCCTGTCATCACACCTTTTAGCATACTTGCCATGTAGCGAGACGTGCGTACTGATAAGATGCGTGGTGCTTGCTCGGCTATACCAAATTGAATGGCTTGTTTGGGTTTTAGGCGGTCAAAGATGGGCGCGGCATCTAGCGTAGGATTCTCTTTGCGGTAGGCGACTTGTTGGGCGTCAAGTGCTTTATGAGCGTTGTGAATGCGTGCTACCAAGGCTTTGGCGTGGTCTATCTTTTTAGGTGGTTCTTGGTCTTTTTTGGTATTTTTCTCTTTATCCAAGGCATCATCAGTGGTTTGCTCTGATGTTTCTTCGTCTGCTGGTGTATGCCCAAAGCTGTCTAATAATTGGGTATTGACTTTACTAAGCTCTTTATTAAAGCAAACGGCACAAGCTTGTAAGGGATTGGCTTGGAAGATGGTTTGGTTGTCAAAGTTATAGATACGTTCAATAAAATAAGGCTGGATGCGGTGACCGCCATTGGCGAAAGTGGCATAGGCGGTTGCCATCTGTAAAGGAGTGGCATCAGTTGCCCCCAGTGCTAAGGTGAGAGACTGGGGCAGGCGGTCTTTTTCCAAACCAAACTGTGAGAGCATTTCTCGGGTGGGTTCAACACCTGCCTTTTGCATCATGCGAATCGACGGTAGGTTTAGTGAACGTGCCAAAGCACTAGAAATGGAAACTGCACCACCAGCACCACCACCTGCATTCTTGGGTTGCCAATTACCAATCCTGATGGGAGCATTTGAGATGACATCGCCAGGGCTTAGCTTGCTGTTTTCAAAAGTGGCGGCATAGATCAAGGGTTTGATGATAGAACCAGGCTGGCGATAGCCTTGGGTGGCACGGTTAAACTTGCTTTGGTTGAAATGAAAACCACCAGCGACAGCTTCTAATGCCCCATTTTGGGGGTTCATGGCGACAAGTGCCCCTTGGGTGCGTGGGGGCTGGGTTACGTACCAGCTATTACCTTGCTTGGTCACACGAATGATGTTACCCACTTCAATGGCAGGTTTTAGCTCTTTTCTGTCGCCAGCGACAAGGTTGGTGCCAAAGCCCCGTCTTTTACCCCCGACTTTGCTGTCAGCATAGCGCATGTTCATAAAGACACGCACTGTCTCGCCTGATTGGAGTTCGGCACGGATTTGACCATTCTTAACTTCGACCACTTTGGCAGGAAGCATGTCACGAAAACGCTCGCCGTCTCTAAAAGTAAAAGGTTTAAAATATGCCAAATCCCCCGTTAGAGCCTCAACACCACGATAAACACCATTGGTATAAGCGTTATGACTGTAAGTGCCGTTTAGCACGGCTTGCCTTGCTTTTAATTGGTCAGCACTGTCAATGGTCAGCTGTACTCGCCAGCCACTGTCCATGACTTGTGCCCCATAACGCTCGACCAGTGCCGAACGTGCCATTTCAGCGATATAAGGCAAGTTTAGATCAAGCTGTTCTTGGTACATATTAAGCCCGATGTCAGCGGATAACGCTTCATCGTGCTCGGCTTGGGTGATGTAGCCTTTGGCAAGCATCCGTCCAATAATCCAGTTGCGTCGTTCTAAGGCGCGTTTGGGGTTGATGACTGGGTTAAAGTCGGACGGGGCTTTGGGCAGACCTGCCAACATTGCCATCTCTGCGATGGTAAGATTATTTAATGACTTACTATAATAACGTTTGGCGGCGGCACGGATACCATAAGCTCCTTGACCTAAGTAGATCTTATTGACATACAATGTCATGATTTCTTTTTTGGACAGCTCGTTTTCGATTTTACGGGCAATGAACAGCTCGTTTAGCTTGCGCTCAAAAGTTTGCTCGGGGCTTAAAAAGTAGTTTTTGGCAACTTGTTGGGTAATGCTTGAACCGCCCGTTTGTCCATCTGTGGTTGAAATCATCTCAGTGATGGCACGCCCAAGCCCTTTGACGCTAATGCCAGTATGTTCAAAAAAGGTATCATCCTCTGCCGCCAAAAACGCTTGAATCATGGTCTCAGGGATGTCTTCATAAGCCACAGGCAGTGAATATCTGTTGCCATACTGCCCGATGAGCTTATGGTCTGCGGTATAGATTTGCAAAGGCATCTCTAAGGGCATTTTTTTTAATTCTTTGATGTTTGGCAAACTGGGTTCAAGATACATTGCCATGCCATAAAACCCAATTGGAAAAGTTAGCACTAAGATTAAAATTAGAGCAAAAATTGCCAAAATTAGGTTTTTTAGATAAGAAATCAGACGAACGGCAGAATTTTTTTGAGACATAGCGTTTCTAGGTGGTTAAAATTGTTGTCAAAATGTTGTATCATATTCTCTGTGTAAAGAATGCGTTACAAAGCATGTTAATTTTGAAAAATTCATGTTAAAATTACAGCTAAGTATAGCAGATTTCCAACAAAACTGGTAAATAAAACTGTGAAGTTGGCATTATTGGTGTAAAGCAGTAACGCACTGTACTTTCAAAAGCCACTATTATAACCGAAACGATGCTGTTTTTTTCGGTTGGCGTTAAAAAATATAAGGATAAAGTCTGTGGGACTATCTTTTTCTTCTAAGGGTCGGCATCTTCTCGGCTTAGATGTCAGTACCACTTCCGTTAAACTTGTTGAGCTAACAAAACAACAAGGAAGACTTCATTTGAAGTCTTATGGCGTTGAGCCGCTTGAGCCGGGTTGGGTTGTTGACAAAAATATTGTCAATGGTGAAGAAGTGGGCGAGGCCATCGCTCGTTTGGTACGTCGTTCTGGTGCTGGTGCTAAAGACGCAGCAACGGCAGTATCAGGCTCGGCGGTGATTACCAAAATTATTGACATGGAAACAAACATGTCTGATTCTGACCGCGAGGCCCAAATCAAGCTGGATGCTGAGCAGTATATCCCATATCCATTGGCGGAAGTGAATATGGATTTTGAGGTGTTAGGACCATCAACGACTAACCCGAACTTGGTGCGAGTTCTGCTTGCTGCTTCTCGTTCTGAGAACGTGGATCAGCGTGTCGAGACTCTCTTGATGGGTGGTTTGACAGCCAAAGTGATGGATATTGAGTCTCATGCCATTGAGCGTGCATTTAGTTTGATGGTGGATAATCTGCCTAATGACCCACAGGTGGTAGCACTCATTGATTTGGGACATAAGCAGTCTACACTGTATATCGCCAAAGATGGTGAATTTATCTATAACCGTGAGCAAGGTTTTGGTGGGGCTCAGTTAACTGAAGAGATTCAGTCGCGTTACAGTATTCCTTATCATGATGCTACCATCGGTAAGCATGAACATACACTGCCTGCTGATTATCATGAGAGCGTGCTCACACCTTTTATGGAAAATATCGTCCAACAAATCAGCCGTTCATTGCAATTTTATTTCTCATCTAGCGAATACAACAATGTTGACCATATTATCTTATGTGGTGGCACTTCTGCGCTGCCAGGACTGGCTCAAATGGTGCAACAACGTGTCGGGGGTATGGTATCAGTAGCAAATCCTTTTGAGGGTATGTCTATTGACTCACGCATTGATACCGTTACGCTCCAAAAAGATGCACCAAGCCTGATGGCGGCATGTGGATTGGCTTTAAGGGGGTTTGACTGATGGCACGCATTAACTTATTACCATGGCGTAAAGAACAGCGTGAGCGTAGAAATAAAGAGTTTAATCTCTTGGCAGGAGCGACAGCTGGACTTGCTATTTTGGCGACGATTTTGGTGTTGTCTATTTTAAATCGAGAATTGACCAATCAACAAAATGCCAATAAACACATTGAAGACGCCAACGCTCAGCTTGATGTTGCCCTAAAATCGATTGAAGAGCTAGAGGTTAAACGCGAGCAGATGCTGTCTCAGATGAAAGTCATTCAAGATTTGCAAGGTCGTCGTTCGGTGCCTGTGCGTGTATGGGATAACATCGCTCGAGCCATCCCAAGAGATACCATGTATCTAAACAATATCAAGCGTGAAGGCGATGTAATTACATTTACAGGCTTTGCCGCTAACCCCAATGTTGTGGCAAATTTGGTACGCAACTTAAATGCTAGTGAATGGTTGGATGGCTCAGCGGTGGTAAGCATTAAGACTAAACTAGAGGCCTATCAAAGTACGCCCTCTCAACAATTAGCCGATGCAGGTACTCGTTCTGTGTATCCTGAAGATAGTTATGTAGAATTTGTGGCAACCACCAAGATTCAATATCAAGAAGACAAAGAAGAAGCTACTGATTCAACCGGTGAAGACGTTGTATTACCACCCGTTACTGTAGACAGTCAAAGTGTGGGTGCTCAAACAATGCCTGAGGTTTCAGCGATTGGTGTTGATAACGCTCCAGCTCAAGCATCTTCAACTACAAGCGAGGCCCCAGCATCTGAACCCACCAATAATACTACATTGGATACAGAAGCGACTGATACTCCTAATAGCCAAAATACGCAACCTACACCTACAGATGGTAGCACCCAAGTAGGAGGTCAACCATGAAATCACCTTTCAAAAAATCTAGACCAACCACCGATACAGCTGTTACTCCAGAGGAGAGTGGTAAGAAAAAAATTAAACTTGGCAAGCCAAATTTATCAAAGCCAAAAGGCTCGGGTGGCTTGGGCAAACCCAAAACAAAAGCCAAAGGTAAAAAGGTAGGTTCTAAGCCTAAAAAACCTGCTTTTGATTCCAAAAAGTTTATGGCAGAGGTAAACTCCTTAAATGGTCAAAACTATGGCTCTGCCCCGCTCCCAGTTAAGATTTTCATCTTAGCGATGATGCTAGCGATTATTTTGGTTTTGGCTTGGCTTTTGTTAATCTCTAAAAAACTTGATGAAATTAAACAGGCTGAAAATCAACAAGTTGGTTTGCTTGAAAGTTACAAAGAAAAAGAGTCTAAAGCCCGCCATCTGCAAGCCTATGAAGCACAAGTGGCACAAATGGAGACTGACTTTGCAGACCTATTGGCACAGCTACCTATCGATACTCGTGTGCCTGAATTGGTAGATGGTATCAACATGGTGGGTAGTGGTAGTGGTGTGCGTTTTCAGGACATTTCTGTGCAACCTGAGGTGGAGCAAGAGTTTTTTATTGAGCAACCCATTCAAATTATTGGTTTGGGGGATTATCATCAGTTTGGTTCGTTTGTGAGTGGCATTGCTGCTTTACCAAGAATCATTACCATGCACGACTTTGAGATTAAGAATCCTCAGCCTTCGCTTGATAGAATGCCTGAATTACAACTGGTGTTGCAAACCAAAACTTATCGTGCAAAAGATGATGTGGATTTAAATGCAACTGCCGAAGAAGTGAAGTCAACTGAAGGAGAGGGCAAGTGATTAATTTTTCTCTAAAAACCAATGTTGGTTTGGTAATGCTCCTGTCTTTATTGGTGGGTTGCACCGATCGTGTTAGCCTTGCCGAATCAGAAATGCAAAAAATTCGCAGTCAAGGACCTCAAGCTATTGAGCCGCCACCAGAACCCCTTAAGATTGAAGACTTTGTTTATGCTGCTCAAGGTGAGTCCGACCCTTTTGTGCCAAAAAGCCTACGCGAACGTCAGCAAGTCAGGGAGCAGACGCCTTCTGTAAAACCAGATGAGAATCGAGTGAAAGAGCCACTTGAAGAATTTGAGTTGTTGCAACTAACATATCGTGGTAAAGTGGTTGCACCTAATGGTCAGGAATATGGATTGGTACAGACGCCTGATATGATGGTGCATGATGTTCAGGTTGGTAACTACCTAGGTAAAAACCATGGGCGTATTGTTGAGATTACTTCAACTCAAATCAATTTGATTGAGATTGTCAAAGATACTGATGAGCAATACGTTGAAAAAACCACTCCGTTGGTATCACCAAATTAACAGAGCCAACTAGATTTATTCTGAGGATGAAATAATGAATTTTTTAACCAAAAAGTCTGCCTTTGCTTATTCTGCGTTGGCAATCAGTTTTATGGCGGTTGAAGCACATGCTTTAGCTATTCAAGGTCTATCAGCCAACCAAATCAGTGCTAATACTACGCAAATTAAAGTTGCTTTTGATGGTCAGCCTGTAACCCCTGTGGCTTATCAACAGGCAGGCGGTAAGCAATTGACACTTGATTTTAACCAAGTAAGTAGTGGTGGATTGCCAAGAAGTATGCCCATCAACCGTGGCGTGGTTAATGAAGTGACTGCACTAAATAACGGCTCTATGACCCGCTTAATGATTAACTTAAAGGATAGTGCAAGCTACACCAGCACAGTACAAGGTAATCAGCTACTTATTAATATAAAACAGGGCGGTTCATCGACCACCCAATCTGTAGCAAATGAACCCGCCCCTGCGGTTGTTACCACGCCAGTCCAACCAGAAGCACAGCCGATGACTGTAAAAGTAAACCCATTGTTAGCACCTACCTCGGGTTCTTTGGCAAGTAGTTATGACGGCGTCTCAACAGTCGATTACTCAGGTAATGCTAATGGTGGTAATGTTACCGTAAACCTAACCAATGAGTCTATTCCTGTAGATGTACAACGCCAAGGTAATAAACTGGTGGTTCGCACCACTGGCACTACCATTCCACGTCATTTATTAAAACGTATTAATGGTAGTGGTTTGGTTGCGGATATTGATGCAAAAAATCAAGGTCAAAATGGTGTTATTACGGTTAACATGACAGGTGATTTTGAGTACCAAGCCTATCAATCAGGTGCAACACTTAACATCTCAGTATTGCCACCAAAAATGCTCCGTGAACCGACCATTGAAGAGAAGGTTTATACTGGTGAACCGTTATCAATGGAATTTCAGGATGTATCAGTGCGTACGGTGCTGGATGTATTGGGTCAATTCACCGAAAATAATATCGTTGCTGCTGATAATGTGCAGGGTAATATTACATTAAGACTTATTAATGTCCCATGGGATCAAGCATTAGATATTATCTTAAAAAGTAAAAATCTAGGTCAGCGCAAAAATGGTAACGTGATTTTGGTAGCACCTGCTGAAGAGTTGGCAGCACGCGAAATTAAAGAGTTGGAAGATGCTAAAAAGGTAGATGAATTAGAACCTATTCGTCAAGAGCATATCCGTCTTAACTATGCCAAGGCGGAAGACATTCATGGTCTATTAGATAGAGTTGGTAGTTCAAGTGGCTCTAATAATAACCGTAACTCACTACTTAGCCCACGTGGTAATGCTACCTTTGATGGTCGTACCAACACCATCATCATCAATGATACGGCACGAAGCATTGCAAATGTACGTCAATTAATTGAAACTATTGACATTCCTGTTAAACAGGTAATGATTGAGGCTCGCATTGTTAATGCATCAGACTCTTTTTCTAAGCAGTTGGGTGTAAGATGGGGTTTTAATAGAACGGGTAATAAATTTGACATTCGCGGAATGAAGGGATTGTCTTCTTCAAACACCGAATCACGTTTTGGTAACTTTGCTGTTGATTTAGGTGTTGCAGCTACAAGTGGTATATCGCTAGGACTGTTGAATATTGATAATTATGCACTGGGCTTGGAATTGTCAGCAATGCAGGCTGATAATAAAGGAGAGATTATCTCTTCGCCAAAAGTCTTAACATCTGATAAACAACCAGCCAGAATCTCATCTGGGGTGGATATTCCTTATCAAGAGGCATCAGCCAGTGGTGCAACAACAGTCAGCTTTAAAGAAGCGGCCTTAGTGCTATCTGCCACACCAAACATCACCCCAGAGGGTAAGATAGGTCTAGATTTAGAAATTACCAACTCTGCGGACTCCGGCAATAGGGTGTTGGGCGTACCAATTCTTAATACAGATGAGATAAAAACCAATGTCATCTTAGAAGATGGTCAGACTGTGGTGCTGGGCGGTGTCTTTAAGAACACCATTGGTAACAACCAAAGTAAAGTACCTTTTTTGGGTGATTTACCAGGGGTGGGTCGTTTGTTTAGAAATAATGTTAGGCTTAACAACAAAGAAGAGCTCCTTATCTTTGTCACACCACGCATCGTTAACGACGGTGTGAGTCGCTACTAATTGTACAGTTCAAACAAAAAGCAGGCTAATAGTCTGCTTTTTGTTTTGTGTTCACAAAAAAGCACTAGCCATAATCGCCCAAAACTTGTATCATAGAACATTTATTTTTAGTGATGTTATTATGAGTATAGAAGAATCGGCGGTGATTGAAGAGGTGTTTGTCCAAAAACCCATTCATCACTATACCCATTTATTGCCGTCTATTTTTTTGGTGGGACCGATGGGGGCGGGCAAGACAACTATTGGTAAACTGCTTGCTAAACATTTAAAACGCCCTTTTTGGGACGTGGATTGGTGTATCAGTGAAAAAGCAGGGGCGGACATTCCGTGGATTTTTCAAAAAGAGGGTGAGTCAGGCTTTCGTGAGCGTGAGAGTCGTGCCATGGATGAGCTGTCTGCCATGCCAAGCATTGTACTGGCTACAGGTGGCGGTGTGGTTGAGCGTGAATGCAATCGAGAATATCTAAAACGTGGATTGGTTATTTTTTTGGATGCGAGCGTGGACACCCAAATCCATCGCACCAAAAAAGACAAAAATCGCCCCCTACTCCAAACAGATAACCCCAGAGTGGTATTAGAAACGCTTTATCAAAGACGATCACCATTATATCAAGAGGTGGCAGACATTACTGTCGCTACAGGAAGGGCTTACCCCAAGCAAATGATGGCAGAGATACTTGATGTTCTTATCGCTTATGCCAAAAATATTGAGAATCAGCAAACATCTTAATATTTAAATCAATTAAGACATTTACAGCAAATTTCAAAGTAGCATTATGACACACATTACCAATACACTCACTGTCCAAACCCAGAATCACGATTATCCCATTTTTATTGGTGCCAGCATCGCAGGTCAGATAGATTTGGCAAGTCCTATTTTGCCATTCATCAGAGGCAAGCAGGTGCTTATCGTTACTAATACGACCATTGCCCCTTTGTATTTGACCGATTTAACTAAACATTTGGCAGTACAGGGCTTGATGGTGGAGAGCTGTGTCTTGCCTGATGGTGAGCAGTATAAAAACCAAGAGCATATCAATACCATTTATGATGTACTCATGAAAAACCACTTTGCTCGGGATTGTACGCTCATCGCCTTAGGTGGTGGGGTGATTGGCGATATGACCGGCTTTGCGGCGGCAAGCTTTATGCGTGGGGTAAATTTCATTCAAGTGCCGACCACGCTACTGGCACAAGTGGACTCGTCAGTGGGTGGCAAGACAGGCATTAACCATCCCTTTGGCAAGAACATGATTGGGGCATTTTGGCAACCTGTGTGCGTGTTGGCGGACATGACGACATTTGATACATTGCCCGAAAGAGAATTTGCGGCAGGACTGGCGGAAGTGGTAAAATATGCCCTCATTTTTGATAAGGCTTTTTTGGATTGGCTTAAAGTTAATGCCACGAAAATTACCGCCAGAGATGGTGCGATACTAAGCGAGATGGTGTATCGCTGCTGTGACTATAAAGCCAAAATCGTTGCCAGCGATGAACGTGAGTCGGGTGTGCGTGCTTTACTAAACTTCGGACATACCTTTGGACACGTCATTGAGACGCACATGGGCTATGGTAATTGGCTTCATGGCGAGGCAGTGGCGGCGGGTATGGTGCAAGCGATGATGATGTCGCAAAAACTTGGATTGATTGGTGAAGACGAAGTTGCTCGTGTCGTTGATTTATTGCAAATCTTTGATTTGCCCGTCAAACCACCCTATATAGAACCATCGGTGGCACTGGATTTGATGGGACATGACAAAAAAGTGCAAAACGGCAGTATTCGATTGGTGTTATTAAAAGAGCTTGGCAAGGCGTTTGTCACCAAAGATTTTGATATGGCAGTGTTAACAGAAGTGCTCAACGCCAACCATTGATTTTTTAAATTTTAAAAATATTGTATTAATTAAAGGCAAGACCATGACCCAAAGTGTAGCGATGATTAATAAAAAATCCAGAAGACAGGCGATGATATGGTTTATTATGGCAGGCGTCATGCTGATACTGTGGTTCTTAATGTCGCTTTCTCACGCCACACCAGAGATTACCAAAGAACGTCAAAAAACCAAAGCGGTGGCAGAAGACTTCGCCTTACCAGTAACCATTGATAATTTAAGCGAGCTTTCCAAAGAAGTGCCACCCATTGACTTTGCGACGGTGGTGCGAGACCTGCGTAATTATCCTGCCCAGTTTAAGGGTAAAAAATTTTTTGAAGACAATGACAAACGCTGGACGGTGCAAGTCATGGATGTGGCACAAAATGAGATTATCACCGAATATCTCAAAGGACGCAGAGACCGTGATAAGTTTGCTTATTTTCGCTATCATAATTCCAATAACGAACAGCGTTATATCCTAACCTATGGCATCATGGGTAGTACCCAGGAGGCATTGGGTGCGATAAAGACGGTGGATTTTGGACTGCCCAAAAGTGTCACACCCATGCCTGAGGAAATGAAGCGTTATGTTGGTATGATAGATAATTACGAACGTTCAGCGGAAGTGGTGATTGATTCTTCGGAATCATCACCTCGTGCAGTTCGTTTAAAACCAACCAAAAAAGAAATTCCTGCCGAGGCACCTAAGCCACAAGAGGAAGTAAAAGAGAAGCCCAAAAAAGTAGTGGCAGAAGACGTGATTGCCGACTTAAATGAGCAGGAGAGTGAGCCGACCAAACAACTCAAAGCTCCGCCTACCATCAAACCCAAAGAGACGGCAGAAAAACCAAAAGCTGATACTAAGAATAGTAATAAAGCAGAAAGTCAGGTCGAGCCAAAACCTCAAACAAGACCCGAGCCAACCTCTGAACCCAAAAATGAACCAAAGCCTAAACCTAAGAATGAAAAGCCTGCACCCACCAAGGAGGCGAATGTGGCGGACTTAGAGCCTGCCCCGCCCATGACCATGCCAGGTGATGATTGATTGTATTTGAATGGTCGGTCACGTATCAAATTAAATAACCCCAACAGGAAGTGCCATGAAAAACTTAAATGCCCAAGCGGTGCTAGAACAGTTAAAAGCGGGTAATTTGCGTTATGTTGAAAAAATCAAAAATGCTAAAGAACATCATCAGCCTCCGCCGATACTGGTAGAAGAGCAGTTGCCATCTGCCATTATTTTGGGGTGTTCGGACGCTCGTGTGCCAGTGGAGCTGATCTTTGACCAAAAATTGGGCGAGTTGTTTGTCATCCGAGTGGCGGGCAATGTAGTTGCCCCGTCACAGATTGGTTCGGTAGAGTTCGCTGCCGAGAAATTTGGCACCGAGCTTGTGGTGGTGCTAGGACATAGCCACTGCGGGGCGGTAACGGCATGTGTTGAGACGCTCATCAATCCTGAGCAATATTATTCGCCCAATTTGCAATCCATCGTTGATAGAATTCGCCCCAGCGTGTACAACCTACATGAGATACTCACCGCAGGCGATGGCAAGATAGACATGAACGAGTTCATTGACCGTGCTGTGCGTGCCAATGTGCGACTGTCGGTGAGCCAATTAAAATCAGGCTCACGCAGTTTAGAGGACATGGTTAATAGTGGGAGACTGACCATTGTCGGAGCGGAATATGACGTGGCAACTGGCAAAGTGAATTTTTTTGAATAAGTTTATTATTGCAAAAGTTTTTTTAAAAGTATACAAAATCAAAAAGAGGAGCCGTTATGACGACCATTACCCAACCCGCCCAAGCCTTGACCGCCAATGGCGTTAAAGACATTCCGACAGCGTCCGAAGGTTTTACCTTTAACCACACCATGCTACGCATCAAAAATCCTGTTAAGTCGCTAGAATTTTATACAGGTGTGCTTGGCATGACTTTGTTACGCCATAGTCAATTCCCTGATGCCAAATTTGACTTGTATTTTTTGGCAAAGCTGACTGCTGATGAGCGTGATAATTTGCCTGCCACAGAGAATCTGACCGCTTATGTCTCGCGCCAACGTGGTATTCTAGAACTCACGCACAACTACGGTACCGAAAATGACGCTGATTTTAGCTATCATGACGGCAACAGCGACCCCAGAGGCTTTGGGCATATCTGCTTTGCCGTGCCTGATTTGGCAAAAGCAGTGGCGTGGTTTGATCAAAATAATGTCGTGTTCCAAAAACGCCCCGAAGACGGTAGCATGAAAGACATCGCCTTTATCAAAGACCCAGATGGCTACTGGGTTGAGATTATTGAGCTAAAAGGTTAAAAACAAAAAACACGCTTTTGGGCGTGTTTTTTTGTTTTATCAATGATAAATGGCGTGCCTGGCGGGAATTGAACCCACGACCTTTGGCTTCGGAGGCCAACACTCTATCCAACTGAGCTACAGGCACATCAAGGGCGATATTTTAGCAGATTTTTGCCAAAATTACCATGTTTTTGTAAAAATGCCAAAAAATCTTGCTAATTATTTACAAATTACATAAAAAACGTGGTATTTTATCCCTATTTTCCCTTATAATAGTAGGGTAAATTTCCCAAACCCAGAATAACAAGATTATTCAAGGCTAAACGAGATAAGACAATGAAAAAAATTGTAACTTTATCTTTTGCCACATTGTTGGCAATTTCTGGCGTAATGACCAGCCAAGCAAGTGAAGCACCTGCCAATGTAGAAGCAACGAGCGAGACTCAGGCAGAGACCGCGATTGCAGAAGCACCCAAAGCAGAAGCCAAAAAAGAAGCCATCCCTGAGGACAGTGCTCAGGTCAAAAAGCTCATCGCCATGTACCCACAACTGGTGGCACGTATCGCCCCTGTGGGTAAAGTGTGCTTTGATGGCGAAGAGTGCGACATTAACATCACTGTGCTAGCCCCCGCGGTAGAAGGTGTGGCTCGCCCTGGTGACCAGCTTTATAATGCCATCTGTGCCACGTGTCATGATGCGGGCTTGGTGGGAGCACCAAAAACAGGTACAGCCGATTGGGCTCCACGTATCGCCAAAGGTAAGGCAACTTTGTACGACCACGCCATCAATGGCTTTAATGCCATGCCTGCTCGTGGTGGTGCAGACATCTCTGATGATGAAGTGAAAAACGCGGTTGATTATATCATTTCCCAATCGCAATAATTCATTAAATAGTCCAAATGGCTTAGGCGGATAACCGCTTAGGCTGTTTGGCGTTTTTCGTCTTTTATATTTTGGATTTTGGATTAAAAGGCAAATCATGGCAAGAGTTTTTGCCATTGGCGACATTCACGGCAGTAGGGTTGCCCTAGCCACGCTGATAGACGGCATACAGCCAACCTTCGATGACACACTTATCTTTTTGGGCGATTATGTCAATCGTGGCGATGACAGCAAAGGCGTGCTGGATATATTGATGAATTTATCTGACATCTGTCAAACGGTCTTTATCATGGGTAATCACGAGCTGATTATGCTGGCAGGGTTAAAATACAAAGATGACTTTGAATTTTGGCTGAAAGTCGGTGGCGATAAAACCTTGCAATCTTTTAATCTAATGCCCATGCGGTCAGAGTGTTTGCATTTGCCATTTAATTATGTGGGTTTTTTAAATAAAACCGTGGATTATCATGAAACAGACGATTTTATTTTCTGTCATGCGTCCATTTATCCATATTTGCCAATGGATAAACAAAATGATTATGCCCTACGCTGGCGTAAATTAGAAAACGACCATGTCGCTCATGTCTCAGGCAAAACCGTGATTTGTGGGCATACCGAACAGCGAGACGGACAGGTGTTATTTCAAAACGGCATTATCTGCATTGATACATGGGCGTATGGGGACGGTTGTTTGACGGCGATAGAAGTAAATGGCAAACAGCTCTATCAGGCGGATAATGACGGCGATTTCTATATTGCAGACGTAAGCAATTTCTTTTAATTAACTTGTATTGATTTAAATAAATTAACTTATTTAAAAAGTGAATTTGTCTTTTTGTTATTTGTCCTAATTTAATTATAAAATTTTTAAAAAATCAAATCATGACCATACCAGCCTTAAAAATAACCAATCTTAAAAAAACCTATCCCAATGGCACTGCCGCCCTAAAAGGCGTGGATTTGACCGTGCCACAAGGCCAATTTTTTGCCTTGCTTGGGGCAAATGGAGCAGGCAAATCCACGATGATTGGTATCATCAGCTCATTATTTCCCCAAACAGACGGCACGGTGGAGATTTTTGGTGTGGATTTGCACAAAAATCCAAGCCTTGCCAAGTCTTATTTGGGCGTTGTTCCCCAAGAATTTAATTTTAACCAATTTGAAAAATGTTTGGATATATTGATTATTCAAGCAGGCTATTACGGCATAAAAAAGAAAGACGCCTTGCCGCGAGCCGAATTTTTATTAAAAGAATTGGGGCTGTGGGATAAGAAAGATACAAAGGCTCGTTCGCTCTCTGGCGGTATGAAACGCCGTCTGATGATTGCCCGTGCTTTAATGCATCGCCCTAGGCTTTTGATATTAGACGAGCCGACCGCAGGGGTGGATATTGAATTACGCCGTTCTATGTGGGATTTTATGGAGCGTATCAATAAAGACGAAGGCACGACTATTATTTTGACGACCCATTATTTAGAAGAAGCCGAGCAGTTGTGTAAATACATCGCCATATTAAATCATGGCGAGATTTTAATTAACACCGGGATGAAATCATTGCTTACGCAGTTATCATTAGAAACTTTTGTTTTTGATTTAAAAGATGAATTAAAAAATACCCCAACTCTAAATAACATTAGTCATATCAATTTGGCGGATAATAAAACTTTAGAAATCACGCTTAATAAAACCCAGCATTTAAATGACGTATTTACGCAATTAAATCACCTAAATATCCAAATTGTCAGCATGAGAAATAAAGCCAACCGCCTAGAAGAATTATTTATGGGTGTGGTAGATAGCCATTTTCATAAAGGCAAAATGAAAGACGAGAATAAATTAAATAATGGGGAAAATCATGAATAATCAATTAACTGCTTTTAACACCCTATTATTTAAAGAGATTAAACGCATTGTTCGTATTTGGCTCCAAACCTTATTACCGCCTGTCATTACCATGACGCTGTATTTTGTGATATTTGGGCAAATGATTGGCTCTCGTGTCGGAGAAATGGGCGGGGTGAGCTATATGCAGTTTATCGTGCCCGGTTTGATTATGATGTCGGTCATTACCAACAGTTATTCTAATGTTGTATCATCATTTTTTAGCACCAAATTTCACGGCAGTATTGATGAAATGCTGGTGTCGCCCATATCCAAGCACGCCATATTATTGGGCTATGTGGGCGGTGGCGTATTTCGTGGGCTTGCCATTGCCTTGATTGTGAGCATTGTGGCGTTATTTTTTACTCAATTAAGCATTAGTAATTTGCCAATCATGCTGATTACCATTATTGGCACGTCCGTGCTATTTTCATTGGGCGGTTTTATCAATGGGGTATTTGCCCGCTCATTTGATGATATTTCTATTGTGCCAAGTTTTATTTTAACGCCTTTGACTTATTTGGGCGGGGTGTTTTATTCGTTAGAAAACTTATCGCCATTTTGGCAAAATTTATCTCTACTTAACCCCATTGTTTATATGGTCAATGCCTTTCGTTATGGCATATTGGGGCATTCTGATGTCAATGTCGGTTATTCGTTATTGGCGATTTTGATATTTTGTGCGGTGTTTTATGGCGTGGCATATAAAATATTAAAAGACGGTAAAAGAATTCGGCTTTCTTAATTTAATATTAAATTTAAATTTGTAGGGGTGAATTGCAATTTGCCCACTATAATAAAAGATAAATCAAAAGGCAAACACAAATGAGTATTCACGGCGTACTAGGCGAAAGCACCACTTATTCAAAAACTTATGACCCCACCATTTTATATCCCATTTCTCGGCAAATCGGACGAGATGAGATTTTAAAAGATGTGGGATTTGATTTTAATAATTATCATGATGAATTAAAAAATGGCGTGGATATTTGGCAAGCCTTTGAATTGTCATGGCTAAATCCGATTGGCATTTCAAAAGTGGCAATGGCTCGTTTTACCATTCCTGCCAATTCGCCAAATATCGTGGAATCCAAATCCTTAAAACTCTATCTTAATAGTCTAAACTTTACCAAATTTAGCAGTATTAATGAATTAAAAACCACTTTACAAAAAGATTTATCTATCTGTGTGGGTGCTGATGTGGGCGTGGAGATTATCGGATTAGATAGCGATGAATTAACCATTGCAAAACCAATCGGCATTTGTATTGATGATGTCTTAAATCATTTATCTGATGAGATTGTTTTAAGCGATGATATTGATAGCAAATTTTTAAAAAATGCCAAAAAAGGCGAACTGGCAACTTATCAATTTTATAGCAATCTGTTGCGTTCAAATTGCCCTGTTACCAATCAGCCTGACTGGGGGGTGGTGCAAATTGAAATGACGAGCGAATACGATTTGGATTTTGGCGAATTTTTAAAATATATTTTATCATTTAGACAGCACAATGGCTTTCATGAGCAATGCGTAGAGCGAATATTTGCCGACATGATGACGTATTTTAAGCCAGTCTCTTTAAAGGTGCTGGCGAATTATACAAGACGTGGCGGGATTGACATTAACCCTGTGCGGGTATTTAATACGGATAAAGGGCAAATTAAACGACTTATTCGTCAATAGCATAAATATAAATAAACCCTGCAATCACAGGGTTTATTTATTAGGGCGTGCCTGCCTTTGGTATTTGCAATTTTTCATGCAAAAATGGATTAAAACGTTAAATTTTCATCTTATTTTATAAAAATGTTATCAATGACAGGCACGCCCTAGCCAATCCCACGAGCCTTTAACAGAGCATCGTTTTTGGGTTTGCGACCCATAAACCGCTCAAACAATCTCATCGGCTCATCAGCACCGCCTTGGGACAAAATGGCATTGATAAAATCTTGTCCTGTTTGTTGGTTAAACAGCCCTTCATTCTCAAAGCGAGTAAAGGCATCGCTTGCCAACACTTCCGACCACAGATAGCTATAATACCCTGCCGAATAACCGCCTGAAAAAATGTGGTTAAAGCTGTGAGCCATACGCACCCAGTCAGGTTCGCCCAGTACCGAGACGTTTTGGCGAATGTCATCACGCAGGCGAGAAAGTGTTTTTTTGTCGCCTTGTTTATGTTCAACGTGCAAACGAAAATCAAATAGGGCGTACTCTAACTGGCGGACGATAGAAGTTGCCGATAGATGGTTTTTGGCGGTTTGCATTTTTTGAACCATGTCCATGGCAATAGGTTCGCCTGTCTCATAATGAGCCGAGATAAGGGCAAGCACGTCTTTATCCCACGTCCAGTTTTCTAGCATTTGGCTTGGGAACTCTACCGCATCTCTTGGCACACGAGTACCCGACAGGGCAAGCACGTCTACCTGCGTGAGCATATGATGTAAGCCATGCCCGAACTCATGAAACAGCGTTTCTACTTCGCTATGTAGTAGTAAGGCGGGTTTGTCCCCGGTTGCTCCGCCAAAGTTGCACACGAGCATGGAGACAGGTTTTTGGGTGTCGCCAGTGGATTTTTTAAAATGCCCAATCGCTGTGCTATGCCACGCACCGCCACGCTTGTTTTCACGAGCAAATAAATCCAGATAAAATGATGCGATGTGTTTGCCGTCTTGATACAGCTCAAAAAAGCGAGTGTCGGGGTGGGGCAAGGATACGCCTGTTTTTTCACGCACGTCCACGCCAAACAGACGGCGAGTGACTTCAAACATGCCGTCTAACACTTTATCCACAGGGAAATACACCCGTAAGGCTTCTTTGTCAATGTCATAAAGTGCTTGCTTTTGCTTTTCGGACAAATAGGCAAAATCCCACGGCTCAATCTTATCATCTTGACCTAGCACGCCAATATCACGTCCGTATTTTTGCAAATCCTGCATTTGTTTTTTGGCGGTGGGGCGAGTTTTGGTAAGCAAATCTTTTAAAAAGCCCAATACTTCATCGGTGTCTTTTGCCATGCGTTTGGCAAGCACATATTGGGCGTAGTTTTTGTAGCCGAGTAGCTGGGCAAGCTCAAGCCGCAAATCAATGAGTTCGTTGATAATAGGGGTGTTGTCCCATTTGTCGGCATTTTGACCTTTGTCGGACGCACGAGTGCGATAGGCTTCGTACATTTGTTTGCGTAGCTCTCTGTCATCGGCGTAGGTGGTGATTGCCAGATA
This sequence comes from Moraxella bovis, assembly GCF_025985205.1. Classification (NCBI taxonomy): domain Bacteria; kingdom Pseudomonadati; phylum Pseudomonadota; class Gammaproteobacteria; order Moraxellales; family Moraxellaceae; genus Moraxella; species Moraxella bovis. The sequence continues at coordinate 2,128,321 of NZ_CP087840.1, read as the reverse complement.
GCTTGGCACGTCCAGCCCAAAACGGTAGCCTGTTTTGTCTTTGGATTTGGCGGATTGCTCTGCTTTTTGTAGGGCAATGCCGCTAAGCCCTGACAGCTTGGCTTTGTCATCAATAACAAGCTCCCAGCCCATGTCGGCATCTAGTACGTTGTTGCTAAATTGGGTGGATAGTTCGGATAAACGAGTGACCACTTGGGTATAACGTTCGGCTTTGTCGCCTGTCAATGCCACGCCCGAGAGTTTAAAATCCAGCAAGGCATCGTTTATCGCTTTTTGTTGGGCTTGGGTGTAGGTTTTAAACGCATCGCTTTTGGCAAGTTTTTTAAAGCCTTCATATAAAGGGCGATACATACCAAACCACGACTCATAGTCGCTTGTGCTTTTGGTGATGTCTTGATACACCGCTCGCAGGGCATCTGAGTTTTTGACCGAATGCAAGTGAGCGACCACGCCCCACACACGGTCTAGTTTGTTTTGAGCGTCTTCTATCGGGGCGTAGAAGTTATCCCATGTTATGCTCTTTTGGGTGCAGACACGCTTGACCACGTCTTTGTTGTGTTTTAATAAAAAGTCAATGGCAGGCGTGATGTGCGAAATCTCAACCGCCCCAAAGCTCGGCAAGCCGTCAAAATGCAGTAGGGGGTTGTCTTGTAAAGTGGTGGGTAAATCTAAGGGTAGGGGGTGTGCCATGCCAAACTTGGGTAGACTTAGGGTAAATAAACTACCGATTCCTAATTGTAAAAATTGACGGCGTTCCATGATGTCTCCTGATAAAAAAGCTTTATCTTACGCAAAGTGATTTAAAAAATCAAGAGCTGTTATGGATGAACATGAATGAAAAAAAGACAAACCGCATGGTCTGCCTTTTTAAAAGTCAAAGCAAGTATTAGAATTTTGCAAGCACTTCATCAAGCCCTAACAGCTCCTTATCATCACACCCACGCTTGGCGTATTCATATTTGCCATCGGCAAGGTTACGCTCGGACACCACGATACGATGAGGGACACCGATGAGCTCTAAGTCGGCAAATTTCACGCCCGCCCGCTCGTCTCTGTCGTCTAATAGGACGTTTACGCCTTTGGCTTTTAGGGTGCTATACAGCTCGTCCGCTTTGGCTTCTGCCGAGCCGTCTTTGGATTTCATGGGGACGACCGCCACATAGAATGGGGCGATATTATCGGCAGGGTCTGGCGTGTCCGCCCATAGACAGCCCTTATCATCATGGTTTTGTTCTAGGCTTGCCGAGATGATACGGCTAACCCCAATGCCATAACAGCCCATCATCAGCATAACAGGCTTGCCTTCTTTACCAAGGACGGTACAGCCCAAGGCGTGCGAATATTTATCGCCCAATTGAAAGATGTGTCCGACTTCAATGCCACGCTTGATTTGTAGTACGCCTTTACCGTCTGGGCTTGGGTCGCCGTCTACCACGTTGCGAATGTCGGCAACATCTGCATAGACCGCATCACGCTCCCAGTTCATGCCCGTGGTGTGTTTGTCGGCGATGTTCGCCCCACTCACAAAATCCGCCATGACGGATGCACTTCTGTCAGCGATGACAGGTATATCATATTTTGCCAAGTCTACACTGATATAGCCCTTAACGAGACCAGCTTCTTTTATCTCATCTTCGCTTGCCATTTTTAGCGGTGCTTTGATTTGGGGCAGTTTCTCGGCTTTTAGCTCGTTTAGGGTGTGGTCGCCACGCAAGACAAGGGCGACAAGTTTTGGCATATCAGGTGTATCTTCCGAGTACGAGCCTTTGACGATGAGCGTTTTTACCGTGCGTGTCAAGTCCATGCCCAAATGCTCCGCCACTTCTTCACAGGTTGGCATATTTGGCGTATCCACGTCCGTGCGTGGCTCACTTGGGGGCTGACGTGTGTCGTGGCAGACCGCTTCAGCAAGCTCCACGTTCGCCGAGTAGTCGGACTCACTGCTAAATGCAATGTCGTCTTCTCCACTGTCGGCTAATACATGAAATTCATGACTGGCAAATCCGCCAATAGACCCCGTGTCCGCTTGCACCGCCCTAAAATCAAGCCCCAAACGGGTAAAGATACGACTGTACGCTTCATAAAAGTCTTGATAAGTCTTGGCAAGGCTGTCTTTGTCGATATGAAAAGAATACGCATCTTTCATGGTAAATTCACGAGCTCTCATCACCCCAAAACGTGGGCGAATCTCATCACGAAACTTGGTTTGAATTTGATAATAAGTGGCAGGGAGCTGTTTGTAGCTTTTTAGCTCGCCACGAGCGATGTCGGTGATGACTTCTTCATGGGTAGGCCCTAGTACAAAATCACGGCTATGACGGTCTTTAAAGCGAAGCAATTCCGCCCCATAGTCTTCCCAACGTCCCGACTCTTGCCATAGTTCGGCAGGTTGGGTGACAGGCATGAGCAACTCTTGGGCACCGATACGCTCCATTTCTTCACGGACGATTTTTTCCACTTGTTTTAGCACACGTAAGCCCGTTGGCATCCACACATACAAGCCTGAGGCAAGTTTGCGAATCAGACCTGCTTTTATCATAAGCTGGGCGGAGATGATGTCGGCATCGCTTGGGGTGTTGCGAAGGGTGGCTAGGGTAAATTGACTGGCTTTCATAAGATTCTCGGCAAGTTTGATTTTAAATTTGGTAAAAACGTATTATATTAAAGTAAACTTTGGTAACAGTGCAAGTAATTTTTTTGATAAATGCTAAAATTGTCCCTATTATGGTATTAAATGAGTTGTTTTACGTCAATTTGCATTTTCAAAAGGAGAGTTATGACCACATCCACCCCACTTACTACCCCCAAAGTAAAAAAAGCCAATAAATTCACCTTATTTTGTATCGTGTCAGTCATGGCGATGATTGTGTTTTTGGCGGTTTTTTGGACGTTAAAATTGACTGAAGAGCCTGCCGTATCCGCCATTAGCCGAGACGGTGTTGTTACCGAAATCCAAAAAATGGCTCGCCTAAATACCGTTGCTTTTGGCGTGGACACGGTCATTACCGCCCAAAAAGAAGGCAATTGGTACAAGCTATGGCAGGACGAGCAAAAGGGGCTGTTTGTTGCTCGTGGGCGGGTTTTGGCAGGCGTGGATTTGGGTAAAATCACGGCGGACAACGTGCAAGTTACCTTTGATCCCCAGACCGACCCAAAAGTTGCCCCGCACGCCAACATCACGGTAACGCTCCCGCCATCGCAGGTGTTTGAGGTGTTCCTTGATGACATGCAGGTCTATGACTGGAAAACAGGGCTGTTTGGCGTGGTGGATAATGACCCTGAGATTTTAAATCAAGCCCAAATCTCTGCCAAAGCCGAAGTGCTAAAAAAAGCGTGTCAAGGCGACATCATGACCCTTGCCACCGATAACGCCACCGAACAAATCAAGGGTTTATTTGCCTTGACAGGGGCGACTGTGGTGGTCAATGGCGATGTGGGGGCGTGTAGGGTGTGAATTTGTATGTTTTTTAATCATTTAAATGTTAAATAATAACATTTCATCAAATTGATAAAATGGATAAACGTGTTCATAAAATCATCAATTTGCCCAAATAATACACAAAACATGCTTAATTTATACCCATAATATTTTTATGGGTATAAAAATATTGCTCAATGGTAAAATATTTTTACTGTTTGGTATAGCCGTAAACCAAATTATGTTATAAAATAGAATCAGCAAATTAATAACCTAAATTTGCTGATTTATCTTTAATTGTTTATTTAAAATGAATGTTTTGGTGTAGTCTCATGCTAAAATAACCGCTAAATGTGCCTAATTTTGTAAACTAATTACTTTATATTGATATTGGCATCATGAAGCGATTTCATTTTGGATAAAAATAAAGCACTTATTCTAACTGCCATACCAAATTTTTTAACACGATATTAGATAATGGTATTTTATTAAATTTTAAAATTTATTTAAAATCAACAATTATCACTGATGGTCGTATTAATTAAATGTGATATTGGGATAAAAGAAAAACATAAATCAAAAATTGATTTATGGCGTATCGGGTTGCTTGTAAAATTAAGCAGATACACTCTACAAAATGAAAAAGTACTACGGTTTCCGTTCATGGTGAGCTAAGTCGAACCATAACGGAAACCAACCCTTCGACAAGCTCAGGGCGAACGGTTTCCGTAGTAAAATTCAATTTTGTTGGCTGTATTTTCTTTGTCAAAAATATCAGGACGATGGCGTTAGGCAATTTAGACCAATAATCTCCAAACAATTGCTTTGGTTGAGAGTAAATCATGACGAGCACTGATAGCAAAAAAGCCATGCGTATTGCCATGGTTGGTGTTAGCCCTGCTGACCAAATTACTTTTAAAGGATATTTGCGCGTCCTATTGCGTTTGGATGTAGATTTGGATTGGGTGTCCGCTCAGATGGGTGAGGTTGATTTGTATGTCATTAATCAGGATTTTAAAAATTCTACCAGCGTGCAAAAACTAATAGAATTGCACCCACGCACACCCATCTTATACGTCAGTCGCAACCTGACAGGTAATGGTGGTATCGCTGGCGACTCACTGGTATTACCCCTAAAACAAATCAATGCCTTAAATGACTGGCTTCATGAAAAAGTGGATGTATTAAAGGGTCTGCCTTATCAAAAATCAAGCACGTCTGGTGAGCCTGACAAAACAAGCACCCGAACTAATCAGGAGAATCAAACCAGCCAGTCAGCCCAAACTGCTCACACAGCACAATCGCCACAGTCTACCACATCAAAGTTAGATGACGTGATAGACTTGATTAAGACGTTGCACGCTCGTCCTAAGTCCTTATTTGAGCTGACCCAAGATGGAGAGGTGTTGGCTGTTATTGATGGGGCACGCCAGCTGGTATGGCTAAAAAGTGCCAAAGTGGCAGACGTGACGACATGGCGACTGCGTGTGTATGGCGGTGTGGCAGGCGAGCCTAAGCAAGCCCTCGACATGAATCAGTGGCTGTATCAGATGGCATGGGCGAATGGTGAGAAGTTATTACCACTCATCGATGGCAATGCCCGCTATCAGCTTCGTTCATGGGCAAAGCCTGATAATAATGCCGACAGACGCATTATCTTGCGGACAATGGTCGCTTTAGAAGATACAGCACGCACGGTAGATGAGATTGTGGCACGCACGGGACTGGGTCGTCCTATCGTCCAAAAAGTGATTGTCTCGCTACTGCTTTCTCAGCATTTGATGGATGATAACTACCAAAACGTGAATGCGACCATCATGCAGACATCGACCGTGGCACCAGTGACAGTCACAGCGTCTGCATCTGTGAGCGAGCCCGAACCAAGACCTGAGCCAAAAACCGCCGAACAACAAGAGAAAATCGGTTTCTTGTCACGTCTGCGTCGCAAACTGGGGCTGTGATGACACGTCCTAATTGCAATGTTTTTATTTTTATCATACAATAAATTTATCATTATTTACATTTTCATGTTATTTATATTTAATATATTGATAGTAGTCCAAAAAGTATGCTGAACTAGGTTTTCCGTTCGCCCTGAGCTATGCCTACGGGTAGGAAAACCGTTATGGTTCGACAAGCTCACCACGAACGGTTTTCTTTGTAGCATACTTTTTTGAACCAGAGCCAATATATTTAATATAGTTATTTAGGTAGCACTTATGCAACGTCTTAAAATCGTATTTAGTGGTCCTATGGGTGCAGGTAAGACCCAGGCCATCTCTAGTCTCTCTGACATTCCTGTGGTCTCAACCGAGGTCATGAATACCGACCTTGATACCAACGCCAAGCTTTTGACCACAGTCGGCATGGACTATGGTGAGCTGACCATTGATGGTGGGGCAAGTATTGGTCTTTACGGCACTCCAGGACAGGAGCGTTTTAATTTTATCTGGCCCATTCTATCCCAAGGTGCTTTGGGCGTGGTGATTTTGATTGATCATTCGGCACCTGATTCTGTGGCAGATTTGGCACATTATTTAAAGACTTTTGATAGCATTTATGATGGTCGTATCGTGCTGGGTATCAGTCAAGTGGACAAAATGCCCGAGCGTGAATTCTCCATTTATCGTGATTATCTAGCGAGCATTGGGCGTAACTTACCACTATTCCCTGTGGACATGCGTAAACGTGAAGATGTCTTGTTGCTCGTTGAGAGTATCATCGCTAGCCTAGAACAGTCTGAGTAAATCACTTGACAACACTGACATACAAATAAACATCTTGGAGTAAAATAATGAGTCTTAGCCCTTTTAAATTGGATTCTAATCGTGTCAAGCCTGCTGAGCAATTTGTGGCACTTTCAAAAGAAGTGCTTCATGAGTTGGTGTATTCTACCACAGGCGTAGATGGTGTATTACTGGCATCGACCGATGGTTTTGAAATATCATCTATCTTTCAAAAAAACTATGATGGCAATAAACTCTCAGCAGTGGGTTCATCCATCTTGGCACTGGTACAAGCCTTAACTGCCGAGGCTCAGCTGACTGGGTGTCGTTCGGTGATTCTGGATGCTGAAAATGGCAAAATTATGATTAGTGCCGTGCCAAATGTCAATCAGCCCATGATCTTGATTGTGGTCACCAAACAGCAGGTTCTACTCGGGCAAATCATGCACGCCATGAATAAAGCCACCACTCGTTTGGTGGAGCTTGACGGCCAGCATCACGGCAAATAAGCACATGAATCATCACTCAACAGTCCGATATCGGGCTGTTTTTTGTTTTTATAAATAAGATGATGATTGTAATGACTTTTATTATTGATTGATACATAAAAATGTATGAATTGTTAATTAGTGTTAGAATAATTTGGTTTTTTGGTATAAAATACACAATTTTAGTCGGCAATTGCTCAGACAGTTGTTAGTCTAATTGTAATTGGTACAGATATATACCAAATAAATATAAATGCACTTTAAAAATAATTATTTTAACAATTGTTTTTAATGCGACAAAATAATTTTTTAATTAAACATATTAAATATTTATGCATTAATGACAAGTTGATTTTTTTGATGCATGACAAGTGAAGGCAAGTTATGGGCGGTTTATTAGATTCACGATATAAAAGCCTGCTATTATCTTTGGCAGTCTTTTTGGCATTGGTGGCGGGCATTTTGGGGTTTAACTATCATGCTAACCAACAAGTTAACAAAATCTCTAACTTCTTTGATATATTCGGTTATCTAAGTGATGAGTATTATAATGTCAACTTATTAACCCAGCGATTGCAAGTTGCGACTGAAGAAGAGCGACCTGAGGCGATAGCGACACTAAGAAAAAGTGTGGATGCGGTTGATGAGTACATGCGTCTTTATGAGACAGGTGGCGAGTATCAAGTCGAAGACAGAACGGTGCCTGTCGAGGCACTCACGCATCCTGAGGATGTCCAAGCATTTAACGAGTTAAAAGCATGGTGGACGGATTATAAACAACGCCTAAATCCTGTGCTAGATGGTCAAGCAGACCTCAATCCTGTGGCAAGACATATTTTTGATGAGTTTGACGAAAACGTTTATGGTCTAGTTCTAGTGGTTTGGGACAATCAGACTGCTAGAGGTCTAGAATGGACGGCTCTTGCCAGAAACGTGATGATGGCAGGCTTTGTGCTGGCAGGTCTGTATTTTATTTGGTTTGTGTTTTATTTTTTAAAAAAACTGACCGCATCTGACCGTAACCTACAAATTGCCCGTCGTCAAACGACCAACATCTTAGATACAGTGCAAGAAGGTCTGTTTTTGATTGACAAAAACTTTGTCATCTCGGATGCTCACTCTAAGAATCTAGAAGTCATCTTGGGGCGTAAGGACATTGCAGGCATTACCTTGACCGAGCTGTTGCAAGGCATGGTAGGGCGTGATGATATTGAAGCAACCAAGCTGTTTGTTGAACAGCTTTATAATCCCTGGGTGGTATCAGAGTTGATTGGGGATTTGAACCCACTACGACAAATCAAAGTAAACGTCATGAACGAGCAGGGAGATACGGTGTTCAAATACCTGTCGTTTAGCTTCTTGCGTGTTCAAGAGAGCGAAAACGACGAAGTTGAAGAAATTTTTGTGAGCGTTGTTGATGTGACCGACTCGGTATTACTTGAAAAAACTTTGGAGAGTGAAAAGGCACAGCATGACCGTCAGATTGAGATGATTGGACACATCCTAAACGTCGATATCAACGTACTAAATCAATTCATCAATAACACTTATGAGCGTGTGAGTGAGATGAACGAGATTCTAAGAGTCGAAGGTCAGCTACATAACAAAGCCCAAGCTCTATTTAGAAAAATGCACAGTCTAAAAGGCGAAGCATCTGCCATTAAGATGGGTAGCTTTGTGCGTCTTGCCGAGCAAGGCGAAGAGAATCTGGTGCTAATTCGCAATCAAAGCACGGTCTCAGGTCAGGACTTTTTGGGCTTTACGATTATTCTAAATGACATTTTGGATTTGAACCAATTTGTAGAAAAACTCTTGCAACGCATTAGCCGTGTGGCAAAAGAAATAGACAAAGATGATGTCGGGCAAAGCGTACAAAGTGTGATGATGCAGACAGATGACAAATCTGCCACTGTCGCCCCAAGTAGTCATTTGCTAGATTGGCAAAGCTACTTTGGTGATTATGCTCAGCAAATCGCCGAACGTCAAGGCAAAAAAGTTAAGGTAAACTTAACAGGTTTTGAAGATATTCAGATGACTGATAAGCTCAAAAAGTTCTGCCAAGATGTCGGCATTCAGCTACTTAAAAATGCCATCGCTCATGGCATTGAGACACCTGATGTGCGTGTGCAGGCAGGTAAAAGCGAAGTAGGTCAAATCAAGCTAATGCTTTTAAAATATGGCAGTCAGCTACGCATGAGTATCATCGATGATGGGTCAGGCGTGGATTTGCAAAAACTACGTCAAAAAGCCACTGAGATGAATCTTATGACTGCTGAACAAGCATCAAGCTTGCCCGACAGTCGTCTATACGCTATCATGTTCCGCTCAGGTGTCTCAACTGCCAATGGTGTCGATGAAGACAGTGGGCGTGGTGTGGGCATGGACATCGTGCGTGAGTGGGTCAAAGAAGTTAATGGTAAAATCAATGTCGAGAGTCAGCCAGGGCTAAATACAAAGATTGTCATCAACTTTGATGCACAGTAATATAAATAAAAACAGACCTGAGTGGGGCGTGCCTGCCTTTGATTTTAATGAGAATTTTATAATTCAAATCAATTTTTGCATGAAAATTGGCTAAATCTTGTGGCTCGAAGTCAAAAGCTTGTTTGATAGAATGACTATCAAACTTCACTTTTTTCTTGAAAAACGTGCGATTTTTCTCATTTTTCATTGCAAATACCAAAGGCGGACACGCCCCAGGTTTGTTTGTGATTTTTAGATTTTGGAGCAAAGAATGGCTTATCGTCTGATGATTGTTGATGATTCTAATATTATTCGTAACCGCATTGAGCGTTGTTTTGAGGGTAGTAGTATTGAGATTGTGGCGACCGCCAATAATGGCGTGGATGCCGTATTAAAATTTGATGAATTTCGTCCTGATTTTATTACCATGGACTTGACCATGCCACAGATGGATGGACTTGAATGCATCAAGCGTATCGTGGGCAAAGGAACGGGCGTGAGTATTTTGGTTGTCTCGGCACTCTCTGATCGTATGACGGCATTACAAGCCTTGCAAGTCGGAGCAAGGGGTTTTATTTATAAGCCGTTTAATGACGAAGAGCTGATTGCAGGCATGCAACGCTTGATTGAACTTAGTGCCAAAGCTAAGAAATAAGTAGCCAGTTGTGAGTATTGGGGTCATTGTCGTTATCGTTGCTGTGCTGTTTGTGCTTGGCAACATCATGGGCTTAAAGCCAAAGATGAGTGAAGTGCGAGTGGGTGACATGCGAATGTTTGCCCGCAAGATAGACTTGCACCCCAAACTGGTTGCCATGCCCGATTGGCTAAGACAGCACAAAGAGAGCGGGCAGGACAAGCAGACAAATAATCACGGCATGATAGCCCAGTACACCGTCATTGATGACAGCTGGCAGTTGCTTGCCAAACGCTTGTTGTGGACGGGGGGCGACTGGCAAAACAAAGATGGCGTGCCTGTCAGTGTGGGTATACCCCCCGAGCCACTACTGCCCTATATCCAGGGACTGACCACCAAAGCCAACAGCGTAACCATTTACTGGTACGATGAAAAATACGCCAAAAGTTTTGCCATCAAAGACGAGCAAGCGATGTCAATCATGGAGCGGGATTTATTGGCACTCAAAACCTTTTTGCAAAGCGTGCAAAACATCAATACCCCAAAGTCGTCCCGCTAAGCAACCACTTGTGTATAAAATTGTTAAAATATTTTACCAGACTATTGACAAAATGCCAAAGCCCCCTTATAAAGTGAACATTTTAACATTATAAGACAAATAGGCAACCCATGGCACTTCCCAAAAAACCCAGCACACGCACCAAAAATACCGTCAAAGCCACAAAAGCACCCACCAAAAAAACAACCAAAACCGCCAAGGATGACATGGCAGACACCCCCGTGTCGGGCAAAGGCAAAGCCCTAGTTATCGTGGAATCCCCCGCCAAAGCCAAAACCATTAACAAATATCTAGGCTCGGGCTATATCGTGCGGTCTAGTGTGGGTCATGTGCGTGATTTGCCTGTGTCGGGGACGGGCAAAGCCGAAAAAGCGGACGAGTCGGGACTGTCTCGTGAACAGAAGGCGTATAACGCTCTGGTTCGCCGTATGGGGGTCAATCCTGAGAACGACTGGCAGGCGGTCTATGAGATTTTGCCCAACAAAACCAAAGTTATCAAAGAGCTAAAAGCCCTTGCCAAAGACGCTGATACCATTTATCTGGCAACGGACTTGGATCGTGAAGGAGAGGCGATTGCATGGCATTTAAAGGAAGTCATTGGCGGCAGCGACAGTAAATACAGCCGTGTGGTGTTTAACGAGATTACCAAATCCGCCATTACCGAGGCCTTCAAGCACCCCAGTAGCTTAAATTATGACCGTGTGAACGCCCAGCAAGCTCGCCGTTTTCTTGACCGTGTGGTCGGTTTTATGGTGTCGCCTCTACTGTGGGCGAAGGTCGCTCGTGGCTTGTCGGCAGGGCGTGTGCAGTCGGTTGCCACTCGCCTTGTCGTGGAAAAAGAGCGTGAGATTCGTGCCTTTACGCCCACCGAATATTGGCAAATTCATGCCGATACAGTGAGCAGTTCAAAAGAAAATATTTATCTAGAAGCCGTCCGCCAAAATGGCAAAGAGTTAAGCCTTGTCAATGAACAAGAAGCGGTGGCGGTAGTTGATATTTTAAACAACAATCCCTTTATCGTGTCTGACCGTGAGCAAAAGCCCACCCAGTCCAAGCCGTCTGCTCCTTTTATCACGTCCACCCTACAGCAGTCGGCAAGCACACGCCTTGGCTTTAATGTCAAAAAAACGATGATGCTCGCCCAACGTCTGTACGAAGCAGGCTACATCACTTATATGCGTACCGACAGCACGTTTTTGAGTGCCGACGCTTTATCAAGTGTACGAGCGTACATTGAGACCAATTATGGCAGTCAATATTTGCCAAAATCGCCCAACGTCTATGGCAATAAACAAAACGCCCAAGAAGCCCACGAAGCCATTCGTCCGTCTGATGTGGCGGTGTTGTCGGCTCATCTAAAAGACATGGAGCGAGATGCCCAAAGGCTTTATGAGCTGATTTGGCGACAGTTTGTGGCGTGTCAAATGCCCCCTGCCCAGTACCTATCCATGACCTTGACCGTGTCGTCTGGCAATGTGGAATTAAAGGCAAAAGGGCGTGTCATGACCTTTGATGGCTACACCAAAGCCCAGCCCCCTACCAAAAGCGATGACGTGCTACTGCCTGATGTCAAAGTGGGCGAGAGTTTGACGGTAAACGAGATTATCCCAAGCCAGCATTTTACCAAACCGCCAGCCCGTTATACCGAAGCGAGCCTTGTTAAAGAGCTTGAAAAACGTGGTATCGGACGACCGTCCACCTATGCGTCTATCATCTCCACCATTCAAGAGCGTGGCTATGTCCGCACCGAAAACAAACGCCTATTTGCCGAAAAAATGGGCGACATTGTAACCGACCGCTTGACAGGCAGTTTTCCTGACCTTATGGACTACACTTTTACCGCCAATTTGGAGGATAAACTTGACCATGTGGCAGAAGGGGATGTGGATTATAAGGCGGTGCTTGATGAGTTTTACGGCGATTTTAAGGGCAAATTAGAAACCGCCAAAGCCAAAGACGGCATGAAACCCAACGACCCCACGGACGTGCCTGACGTGCATTGTGATTTGTGTGGTCGTCCCATGCAAATCCGTACAGGCGGTACGGGCGTGTTTTTGGGCTGTACAGGCTATAACTTACCGCCAAAAGAGCGGTGCAAGGGAACAAAAAATCTCATGGCGGTGGAAGCCTTTGCCAATCAGACGGCAGACGATGAGTCGGACGAGGTTTTGTCGTTATTAGAAAAAAAGCGTTGCCCAAAATGCCACACGGCAATGGACGGCTATATCGTGGACGGTGGGTTGAAATTGCACGTTTGTGGTAATAACCCTGACTGCGATGGCTATTTGTTAGAAAAAGGCGTGTTTGACACCCACAAAGGCAATGACGCACCGACCATTGACTGCGACAAATGCGATGGGCAAATGGAGCTAAAAACAGGGCGGTTTGGGGCGTATTTTGCTTGCCAAAAATGCGACAACACCCGCAAAGTTCAAAAAGACGGACAACCTGCACCGCCACGCATGACGGCGATCCCCATGCCACATTTGCGTTCAGTGCGGTTTGATGACCATTATATCTTGCGTGAAGGGGCGGCAGGGCTGTTTTTGGCGGCGTCTAAATTCCCCAAAATCCGTGAAACTCGTCCGCCCAAAGTGGCAGAATTGCAAGCCATACAAGGCGAGCTTGACCCCAAATTCCACTATCTACTATCCGCCCCCACAACCGACAATGACGGCAACCCGACCATATTACGTTGGTCTCGCAAAAATGCCGAGCAATATGTCGGCTCAGAAAAGGACGGTAAGGCGACCAAGTTTGCGTTGGTGTGGAGAGGTGGGGCTTGGGTGATTGAGTGATATGAAAAATTTGGCGGTACTCATTGATGTAGATAATACATCTCACAAGACCATAGGGCTTGTGCTACAAGAGATTGCCAAATATGGCGTGCCAATCGTCAAGCGTGTCTATGGCGATTGGAGTAGCGAGATTAATGAAAACGGCAAGCCAACCAATCGCTTGCACGTTTGGCGTGATGTTTCGCTATCGCATGCCATTACACCCATTCAGCAGTTTGCCTACACCAAAGGCAAAGATGCCACGGACATGATGCTTATCATCAATGCCATGGATTTGCTGTATGGCAATCAATTAGATGGCTTTTGTATTATATCAAGCGACAGTGATTTTACTCCGCTTGCCAGCCGTATTCGTGAAAGTGGCTTGATGGTTTATGGATTTGGCAAAATCCAAACACCAAGTGCTTTTATCAATGCGTGCGACAAATTTATTTATATAGAAAATCTAACTCAAAGCTATGTGGAAAATGATACCAATGAAATACTTGATAATAAGGAAAATTCATCACTACTGATGGAAAAAAATAAAGCCATGAACAGTCAAAATAGGCTGTCAAAAGACAGCATTAAGCAATTATCTGATGATGTTATTCAAAAACCAACAATGCTCAGTCAACAGGTTGCAATAGATGAGCCAACCCTACAACTTATCTATAAATCTATTAAAGATATTGCAGATGACGATGGTTGGGCGAATTTATCTACGCTAGGCAATCACTTGGCAACCATTAAGCCTGATTTTGATACAAGAACTTATAGGCGTGCCAAGCTACCAGGATTATTGCAAGCATTAGATTTGTTTGAGATAAAACTAGAAGGTTCACAAAAATTTGTAAGGAAAAAACCCAGTTTCGCCAAGGTGCTAAAAATCGTTCATGATGTGATAATAGATTATCGTGGTTTAAATGAGTGGACTTCTATCAATCTTTTAGCAATTGAGATTGCTAAAAGAAACCCAGATTTTAATCCTAGAATTTTTGGCTATCAAAATATTCAAGAAATTATCAAAGCCATCGACAGTAAATATTTTGAATTAGATGCAGATAAAACACGAATTAAACTGTTGTCAATAAAAGAGAAATAAATGCAACAATATTACCTTGCATTTTTCCTAATTTTCTCGTACAATGGTTAAATAATTCTCAATTTGTTTTATTTTTAACCATGCTTTTAAGGAGCTATCCATGAGAAAATTTGCGTTTGCCCTAACGGCTGTTGCCCTTGTATTGACAGGCTGTAACAACACCAAAGCACTTAATGAAACTGCCAGTGCATCAGCGGTTATGGCATCAGAATATCAACCATTTACCAAGGCTTTCTTGTGCGATAACGGCATCGCACCATCTCTGTACTACCCTAACGACAGCCAAGCCCAGCTAACCTTAGAAGGCGTGACCACCACCTTAAATATCGCACCTTCAGCATCAGGCGAGCGTTATGTGACAGATGCTGGTATCTTCGGTCACGGCGGTGAATGGCACCAAAAGGGCGACATGGCGGTATTTAGCTACAAAGGCGTACATGGCAACCCTGCCCAAGTGAACTGCACCGCAGAATAATCAATAGCCTACCCACAAAACACCGCTTGGTCGGTGTTTTGTTTTGTCTTTTAAATAGGAAAATTATGACAAAGTTATTACGTTTGCTAAGTTTTTTGGAAGGGATATCTTTTATCCTACTTTTGGGGATTGCCATGCCCTTAAAATACATGATGAATAAGCCATTTTTGGTGCCGTATGCAGGTATGTTTCATGGCGTGATGTTTGTTGCTTTTATCGTGCTACTGCTTGTGGTGTGTCAGGTTAAGGGCTGGTCTTTGAAGGTATTTGTCATCGGGCTTGTGGCATCGATTTTACCGTTTGCCCCATTTTGGTTTGAGCGGTATATTCACAAGCTTGAATTGGCAGAAGATGAGCTGATGGCGGATGAGTGATAAAATAAAAAAGCCCTGACAAACATCAGGGCTTAAAATATGGCGGTGACGGAGAGATTCGAACTCTCGATACGCTATTAACGTATACACACTTTCCAGGCGTGCGCTTTCAACCACTCAGCCACGTCACCAATGGGGGCGAATTATAGCAGAGTTTTTTAAGTTTGTCATCTTTTTTATCGATTATTCGTGATAAACTTACAAAAATACCCATCGGCAGTTTGTCGCTTTTTATTTGTCAGTTTTGGCAAAATAAGGTAAAATATAAGCCATTTTGATTTAAGAGAAAGTCTGTGCCTAGCTTGCCTGATTCACTAAAAGATGTTTTAGCAGACAAAAACCTAGACATCCCCATGGCGACCGTCATTGCAGTGGCAGTGCATGCCTTTGTGATTTTTGGGGTGGGGTTTAGTGCAGGTATGTCACCCGATGAGATGGCGCAGGAAGTGGCAACGGTGCTAAGCGACAACAAAGAGAAAAACGAAGACGCACGCTTTGTGGCGAACGCCAGTCAAGAGGGGGGCGGAGAAGTACGTCAGCAGTTGCGTCAAGAGACGACCGAGATTAGTCCTGACACCAGTGATGACATGGAAGAGACCCAAGACATCATCAACCTACAAAAACAAAGCCGTCAGCAAGCCTACCAAGAAAGCTATCTTCGCACCACGCTGTCTGTGCGTTATGTCAATAGCCAAAATGACAATGACAGCGAGAAAAAGCAAGACAACCTAGAAGCCCAAGAAGAACGTATCCGCAAAAAAATCCGCACGCTAGAAGCTCAGCTGTCCCAAAAACAGCAGGTCTTTGCATCCAAATCTAACATTCATACGGTCAATAGCAATGCGACCACGCATGGGGTGGCGGCAGGATACTTGGAGAATTTTCGTCGCCATGTGGAGCGTATCGCCAACCAATATTATCCTAGTGAAGCACGTCGCAACAACATCATGGGCGATGTCCGTCTGATGGTGGTCATCTCGCCTGATGGCTATGTCAAAGCCATTCGCTTGCTTGAATCATCAGATTCTGCCATTTTGGATGAAGCTGCCAAGCAATCGGTACGCCAATCTGCTCCTTATGGGCATTTTGATGAAGAGATGGGCGAGCTTAGCGAGCTTAGAATCATTCGCACATGGCGATATAGTGATAAGATTGAAGTGACCAATTAATCAATGACCAATTAATAATTAATGTCCCCGACCATGACTGAAGATACCAAACAAACCTCATCACCGATTCTTGGTGAACTAAAAAACAGTGCCGAAGAGTCTGCCGAGCGCCTAGAAACCACAGCGTCAAGAACAGGCGAAGTGGTGGCGGAAACCACCCGAGAAGTCGTGACAGGTACGACCAGAACCGTAGAGACTGCCAGTGACTACACTTTGGAGCTGCTGGGCATTACGGTGGATACTCGCACACTTATCGCCAACTCTGCCGAATTTGCCGTCAAAGCGGTGCTTGCCATCATCATTTTTTATGTGGGCAAGTGGATTGGTAAACACATTGTTAATCTTGCCGAACGTGCCATGGTGCGTAGCTCGATGGACGGCACGGCGGTCAGTTTTCTAGGTAATTTACTTTATGGGGTCATCTTGGCAGCGGTCATCTTGGCATCCTTAAACCAGCTTGGCATCAGTACCACGTCTTTTGTGGCGGTACTTGGAGCCATGACAGTTGCCATTGGTGTGTCCTTAAAAGACCAAGTGTCTAACCTGGCGGCAGGCGTGTTGATTGTGGTATTCCATCCGTTTCGTCGTGGTGATTATGTAGAAGTGGGTGGGCAGACAGGCACGGTGCAGGAGATTACACTGGTAAATACTCGCATACGCACGCCTAATAACCATGAAGTCATCATTCCCAATGGCGATATCATGACATCGGCAAGTATCAACTATTCATCCCTGCCTAACCGCCGTATAGAAGTACCTGTTGGCATCGGTTATGACAGTGACATTAAGACCGCACGCCACATCATGATGCAGATAGCACAAAAGCATGAGTTGGTACTAAAAGACCCAGAGCCTATCGTGCGTGTTACCGAGCTTGCCGACAGTTCGGTAAATCTTATCATGTATGTATGGACAAATAATAATGACTGGTGGGCGGTGCAATGCGACCTGTTAGAGCGCATCAAATATGCCTTTGATGAAGCAGGCATTAACATTCCTTTTCCCATCCGCACACTACAAATTGATGGGCTTGATGACATGTTGATGGCTGCCAAAGGCATTGATAACCATGAAGTAAAGATGAAGTAAACGACAAAACAGCCCATGTTTATCTTAGTTTATTCATCAATTACACAAACCCAGTCCATAATTCAATGGGCATAAAGCAGAATAAATACAAATTGCAGGTGTTCTATGGGTCACCTGCAATTTGCGATAAAATAACCTGTAGCACCACTCATGCCCAGTGATTATCTCGGCTCATCTAAGCAACCATCTATTATAATGACTATCATCATGACTACCCCAAATTCTGTTCTTTTTGTTTGTCTTGGCAACATTTGCCGTAGCCCATCTGCCGAAGCCGTCATGACAGAACTTGCCAAAAATCAAGGGCTTACTATCCGCTTTGACTCGGCAGGTACGGCAAATTACCATACAGGCGAACGCCCCGACTCACGAGCGATAGACGTTGGCGTTACGCTTGATTTTGACTTGACTTCTTTTAGGGCAAGACAGTTATCTAAGCAGGATTTTTATGAGTTTGACATAATTTTTGCGATGGATAACAACAACTTAGCCAGCATCAAAAAGGTGATGCCGTCCGATGCTACCGCCCAAGTTGTGCTGTTTGATGACTTTACCAAACAAGAAGTTGCCGACCCGTATTATGGCGATATAAGGGACTTTCAGGCGATGTTTGGGCATATTGAGCGTGTCAGCCGTGCGTGGCTAGACCTTTGGCAAAGTACAAATCAGCACGGAAATCATCATGGCTAACATTCTAAATAACCACGACTTATCGCACAACAACACCATGGCTCTGTCCTGCACCGCTCGCCATGCGATGATGTTGGACGATATTGACACGCTTGGCGATGACATCACGACCGCCATAGCCTTTGCCAAACGCCACGATTTACCGCTATTTGTCCTATCCTACGGCAGTAACGTGATTTTGCCAAGTGTGCTAAACGCCCTTGTTTTATTGCCAAAAATACAAGGCATTGAGATTTTGCAAGAAGATAATGAGTGTGCAACCTTGCAAGTCGCTTGCGGAGAAAATTGGCACAATTTTATCAAAACTTGCCTAGATAAAGGCTATTTTGGGCTTGAAAATCTCGCCCTAATCCCCGGGCTTGTGGGGGCGTGTCCTGTACAAAATATCGGAGCCTATGGCGTGCAAGTCTCTGATTTTATTACAAAAGTCATCGCTTACGATTTGACAGACGGTCAAAAATGCGAGTTTGACAACACCGCTTGCAAGTTTGAGTATCGCCACAGTTTTTTTAAGAACAATGCAGGGCGGTATTTGATTAGCCATGTCGTATTTACCCTTCACAAACAGCCAAAAACCCTAACCAATTATGGTGATTTGGCAAGTTTGGCACAAGAACTTGCCAATAAAAACGGACGAGATACCCCCCACCCCATTGATGTATTTCATGCGGTCATTACCATTCGTAATAGCAAACTGCCAAACCCTGCCGTTTTGGCAAATTGTGGCTCGTTTTTTCAAAATCCGATTATCCCCATGAGCGAGTTTATCGCCCTAAAAGAGCAATTTGCCGACTTGCCAAGCTATCCTATCAATGACGATGCTATCAAAATCCCCGCAGGGTGGCTCATTGACAAGGCAGAGTTAAAGGGCAAGGGGGTTGCTCCAATTTTGACGCACGACAAGCAAGCTCTGGTGCTAACCAACCACGCCCCACACACCGCCACGCAAGACGACATTCGCACGGCTCAGGAATTTATCGTGCGGACAGTACAGGACAAATTTGGCGTAACCTTGGTGCGTGAGCCTGTGTGGGTGGATTGATGAGCTTAGGGCGGTGGATTTGGCGGACAGTCAAGGTGATGGCGGTGGTCGGTGGATTGACTGCCTTATCTATCTTTACACCCATTTTTGCCAATGTGGGGGTATTTGCCCTTGATGTGTTTAGCAAAATTACCCTAGACACCGCCCAAAATCCCACCGCTATGACGGTGCTGGGGGGCGGACTTACCAAAAAAGATGGCGTGATTGTGCTGAATCATTATAGCCAAAGCCGTGCTGACACCGTCATTACATTGTACGCACAAACGCCCCTGCCTATCATCACAAGCGGAGCTGAGTCGCCGTGGCTAAGAGAACACATAAAAACTGCCCACCCCGAAGCGGTCATCGTGAGCGATAATGCCAGTATGAACACCTGCGAGAACGCCACCTTTACCGCCAAACTCATGAGTCATCACGAACTGCCCAAAAGCATCTATCTCATCACTGACCGCTATCACATGGCACGGGCAAGACGACAATTTGCACGGGCAGGCATCGCTACCGCCCCACAACCTGCACCGCTTGCCGTACCGCTGACATGGGGCGACAGGGGTAATAACTGGACGCATTCACGGCGGACGATTTATGAGATGGTGGCGTTGGCACGGGACATATTTCGCCCGCAGGACAACTGCCGTACGGCGGATGAGATTAGCCTAGAAGAGATTAGCACGCCCAGACGTGAACCCAAAATATTTTTCTAAATCATACGCTTATTATTTTAAAAATATTTTTAAAAATTTACAAAAAAGGCTTGCATTATTTAAAAATTTAGCTATAATACGCACCCATGGAAGCTTGGCAGAGCGGTTGAATGCACCGGTCTTGAAAACCGGCGTGGGTTTGTAGCCCACCGAGAGTTCGAATCTCTCAGCTTCCGCCATTATTTAAAAACCGTCCTTAGGGGCGGTTTTTTGTGTTGATTGGGAAAAATTATGTTTGCTTATATTGCACAGGGCTTCTTGGTGTCGTTTGGGTTGATTGTGGCTATCGGAGCCCAAAACGCCCACGTCCTAAAACAAGGACTGCTAAAACAGCACATTTTTTGGGTGTGTTTGACCTGCTTTTTGTGTGATGCGGTGCTGATGAGTGCAGGCGTGTTGGGGTTTGTTGGCACGCTTATCGGACAGAGTAAGACCGCTTTGCTTATCCTTGCCGTGGTTGGCGTGCTGTTTTTGTTTTGGTATGGTTTGCGTGCGTTCAAATCAGCATGGCAGAGCGGGGCAAATCTGATGGTATCGGCTGAAAGTGATAAAGATGGCGGTGGCAAGAGCATCAAGCAGAGCGTGGGCATCACCTTGGCACTGACTCTGCTAAATCCACACGTCTATCTAGATACATTGGTGCTGGTCGGGAGTATCGCATCCCCTTTGACTGCTGACCAAAAGCAGTTGTTTTTGATGGGAGCGGTGGGAGCGTCCGGGGTGTGGTTTTTTGGCTTAGGTTATGGGGCAAGGCTATTAACCCCGTTATTTAGCAAACCCAAAACATGGCAAATATTAGATGCCATCATTGGCGTCATCATGTGGATGATTGCGTTGGGGCTGATAAAATATGCTTATGGGGTATGGGCGGGTTAAAATTATCATTATGTTTTAAAAATGTTTTAGAATAAAATCGCCTTTTAAATTAACCTACTCTACCAAACCTAATCACGCCATTTGGGATAAAGTCATTTATTTTTGGGCGGTTTTGGGCTAAAATGTGTGAAATTTTTCCCAAAAATCATCATGTCCCTTATCCGTAAACGCAAACTCACCAAAAACCAAACCCGCCAGATCCAAAAAAACCAAGAGACCATCATCGATGACGGCACTTTTGCCACAGGGGTGGTGGTGTCGCATTTTGGTAAGCAGTTAGACGTGCAAATCACTGCCTTGCCCGACATCATGCCACAGACGGCGTTGGCACTCGGGCAGATATGGCGGTGTCATGTTCGCACCAATCTGCCCATGCTGACCACAGGCGATACGGTCAAGTTTAGCATCGATGATGTTGCAGGCACAGGACGCATTGAACAGCTACTGCCACGCACGACCCTAATCACTCGCCCAGACCGTTATCATAAGGTCAAGCCTGTTGCCAGTAACGTGGCGATTTTGGCGATTATTTTTGCCCCCTTGCCAAAGCCTGCCACAGGGCTGATTGACCGTTATATTCTCGTGGCACGGCTGGCAGGCGTTACGCCCCTGCTTGTACTAAATAAGGCAGATTTGTTAGATGATCACCCCGATGTGGTGCAGATTTGTCAAGAATATCAAGCACTTGGAGGGCGATACGGTTTCGATGTTATCCAAAGTTCGAGTATGGATAGGACGGGGCTAGATACCCTGATATCGCACATCACAGGCAAACTTGCCATCTTTGCAGGGCAGTCAGGGGTGGGCAAATCAAGCCTAATCAACCAAATCCTGCCCCATGCCGAGCAGTCCACGAACATCATCTCGGTAGGCTCGCAGTTGGGTCAGCACACCACGACCACCAGTCGTCTGCTCGCCTATGACGTGGGCGATTTGACTCAAGGCGGGATTATTGACACCCCTGGCATTCGTGAGTATGGCATTTGGCATTTATCGGCAGATGACATTTTAAAGGGGTTTGATGAGTTAAATGACTTGCATGGGACGTGCCAATTTCGAGATTGTAGCCATGCTCCCAACGCCAAAGGCTGTGCGTTCTGGCAGGCGGTGACGGACGGGGCGGTGCTGTCTCGGCGTGTGGAGAGCTTTAATGAGCTGGTCGCAGAAGCCAAGCAAGGGGCAAGTGTGATAAAATAGCCCAAAATAAGTGCATTTATGACAAATAACAGGTATAATATCAGCTTTTGAAATTTTGGAGCAGTCATGGAGCGTTGGTTTGAGTTTATGGGCAATCACCCGTTTTTATTCGGGCTACTCTTTGTCCTTGCCATCATGTTTTTTAGTATTGAAAATAAACGTAGCGGTAAAAAAATCGCCCCCCAAGCGTTGGGGTTGCTGGTGAATAACGACAATGCGACATTGATTGACATTCGCCCTGCCAATAAATTTGCCACAGGGCACATCGCAGGCTCTCTCAATATTCCTTTTACCGAGCTAAAAAATCATCTGACCGAGCTACAAGCGATGACTACCCCTATTGTCTTTATCTGTGATATCGGCATGCAGGCGGGCATGGCGGTGCAACTGGTCGCCAAGCCCAATGCCATGCGACTAGAGGGGGGTATTGCCAATTATCAAGCACAAGGCTTGCCACTGGTCGGAGCGACAGACAAAAAAGGCAAAAAATAACCTGTTAGGATGTGTTAATACCAAGATGAGCGGTCTTGAAGTTATGCCAATCGCCCCCATTTAAGAATCTGTACATTTACCAAAAAGAGATAATATGAAACCTGTAACCATTTATGTCAAACAAACCTGCCCCTATTGCATTAACGCCAAGCGACTGCTAGAACACAAGGGCGTGATGTACACCGAGTTTGACGTTACCAAGATGAGTGAGACACAGCTTGAAGAAGTTGCCGTTAAGACCAATCATTACCGCACTGTGCCAAAGATTTTTATTGGCGACACCTTTATCGGCGGTTTTGATAATCTAAACAAACTAGACAGAGAAGGTAAACTTGACGAGATGTTAAGTGCCTAAATGGTTTAATTTAGTTTTAATGTAAGTTTAATTTTAAGTCAAAGGAGGCTATCATGGCTGACGAACAAACCGCCCCACAACTGGGTTTAGAGCGTATCTATGTCAAAGACATCTCACTTGAAGTTCCAAGTGCCGAAGTGTTCACCAAAGAGTGGCAACCTGAGTTGGACATCGGTCTGACCACCACCAGCTCTGACCTAGACGAAGACCACAAAGAAGTAGTATTGACCGTGAGCGTTACCGCCAAAAATGCAGGTAGTACCGCATTCATCGCTGAGGTACAACAAGCAGGTATTTTCTTGCTACGCAATATCCCAGAGGCGGACATGCCACATCTATTGAACGCCTACTGCCCGAACGTGCTGTTCCCTTATGCTCGTGAGGTCATCAGCGACATCATCGCTCGTGGTAGCTTCCCACAACTTCTGCTTGCTCCTGTCAATTTTGACCAAGCGTTCCTACAAAGCCAAGCCCAAGCCGAAGGCAATGCCTAATCGCTAGGCTATTTTATCATTTGATTGATAAAACAAAAACCCAAAAGCCTCATGCTTTTGGGTTTTTTTGTGCGTGATAATATCAAGCAACAATCTCTACCGCACCGTGGTCATCGCAGTGGTCGCCATGCTGATAGTGCAAACGTCCGTTCACGATATAGCAAATGTGGTCGCCATGTGGCACGGCTTCATGTCCACAGCCTTCGCCATGAACGTGACCCGTGCAGTGGTGAGCTTGGTTGCACTCGGCGGGGTTTTGTTCGCTGACTTCTAAGACGTGTTCGTCCACGTGGTCGCCATGCACATGGTGCAAATGTCCGTCATGTAGATAGTCCACGTGGTCGCCATGACGAATGGCGGTGTGTCCACAGCCTGTACCGTGAACGTGGTCGTGATTGGCGTGAATGGTGCAAGTCATGATGTGTTCCTTAAAATGAAAAATAAACGGTATTGATGATAATCAATGTCCATATTCTAAGCACATCATGCCACAAAGTAAAGGTTATAGAATTTCAAAAGGGTGAATTTTTGAGGTTTTTATAATAACTTTTCATGTATTTTTATTTTTAAAAATAAAAAAATTATAGTTCTGATAATTCCTCACCAATACTAACAAGTTTTTTTAAAACCTGAATATAATCCTCTTTTTGTTTTAACAATTCATCCCTGTGAGCGATGATTAAATTTAATTTTTCTATTTCTAGTTTTAATTTGTCAATTTCGGTTTGTAGTTTTTCGTTATTATTATAATAATTGTTATTGCCGTGATAATTTTCACCGATTTGATAGACCACGCTTTTGTTGTCTGTTTTTAGCAGTTCAAATAAATTCACCCCAAATAATTTAGCAATCTCGTCCAATCGCTCTAAGTTGGGCAAACTTTTGCCTGTCTCTATTTTGGCATAGCCTTGTCGTGTTAGCCCCAATTTTTCCGCCATTTGCTCTTGTGTCCACTGGCGGTGTATCAAGACACACCGTGTTTCGTTGGAGACGACAACTTAAAGAAACAGGCAATTTGTCTTGTAAAAAACCCACCAACAGACCCAGAAAGTTTGACAGAAAAGAGCTTCTTGCTTAGGTAGAAGCAAATCCTGACAAATACCTACGTGAAATTGGTGAAGTATTTGGGTGTGGTGATATGGCAATCCATAAAGCACTCAAAGCAATGAACATTACTCTTAAAAAAAAGACCACAACCCACAAAGAGCAAGACCCAAACAAAGTCAAAGACTTCCAAGACAAATTAACACAACTACAAGCTACGTCCAAACAAGGTTACGAGCTTGTCTATATAGATGAGACAGGCATTGATACTTACTTGCACCGTACTCATGCAAGAAGCCTAAAAGGTCAAAGAGCCTATGATAAAGTCAGTGGCAGACGCTATCAACGAGTCTCCTTAGTGGCAGGACAAATAGGGGGCAAAGCCAAAAACCTGATTGCTCCACTCATCTACAACAATACAATGACAAGTGCTTTGTTTGAAACGTGGTTTGAACAAATGCTACTGCCTTGTCTTAACAATCACACCAAACAAACAGGCAAGCCTTGTATCATCATCTTAGACAATGCAAGATTTCACAGAATGAAACACTTGCAAGCGCTTATCAATAACATACCATACAAACACATCATCTTACCACTACCACCTTACTCACCCAAGCTAAACCCAATAGAGCAAACTTGGGCAACGATTAAGAGATGACTTAGAAGTCATTTGTCAGAGTTTGATACAATCGAAGAAGGTTTGAAGTGTTATTTTGGGGTTTGGTGGGTGTATTTCCCTAAGCATCAAGATTTAAGCAAGTGGCATGAAAGAGATATTATCAGTAAAGTAAATGAACTCAATCATAGACCCAAAAAGTGTTTAAACTGGAAAACACCTTATGAGGTTTATTTTGATGAAGTGTTGCAGTTGGTTTGATAATTCAAGCTTAATTTAGTATGGGTTATCTTCCTATTTGTAGTATGTTACATTGTGTCATCTGCCACTGCCCCTTTTATTTTTAATGTATTTATTTGGCAGTGAGTACCGTTTTTATGTCGTCTATATCTATCGTGTTGTTGGTGGTTGTATTTTTTCTTGATGCTAGGCATTGTGGTTTGGGTGCATTGTCTAAAACAGCCTAACTTAAAAACGGTTAGAAGCGATGACATGAACGTCTGGCCGTTTGAGACAATGCTAATCATGACGGACAGTGAAGTGTTGTTTTTTAAAAAATTACAGTTGGCATTGCCTGAATTTCTGATTTTTAGTCAAGTGCAACTTTCACGCATCATTGAACCAAGTGATGAAGCAGGGCAAGATCGGCGGTTTTGGTTCAATCGTGTCTGTCGCCAGAGTGTGGATTTTGTATTAATTGATACAGACTGCCAAACAGTGTTGGTTGCCATTGAGCTGGATGATTGGACTTACGATAGTCAAGATCGCCAAAGGCAAGATGCTAAGAAGGATAAGGCGTTGTCCAGTGCAGGCATTCCCATCATGCGTTTTCATGCGGAGAAAATGCCCGGTATTGACATGTTGCGTGTTGATGTGTTGGAAGTTATTAGGCAATTTGGATAGTCCAGCAGTGAGGTTGACTTGACAAAAAGAATAATAATAAGTATCATTTATTTTCTTATCCCTATCCTAACTGCCCATAGTTGCCATGCGTTTTCCATTTTGCCGATTAGTCTTATCTGTTTTCTTGTTTTCTGTTCATGTTG
Source organism: Moraxella bovis (assembly GCF_025985205.1). NCBI lineage: Bacteria > Pseudomonadati > Pseudomonadota > Gammaproteobacteria > Moraxellales > Moraxellaceae > Moraxella > Moraxella bovis. Next base: position 2,102,485 of record NZ_CP087840.1, on the reverse strand, counting down.
CACATGCTGATACGCAAGATGATCGCCGTCTACAATCAGATGTTAAGATACCTGACATAATACCACCTGTTGACTCAGCACTGCCAATACCACTACAGCCTGCTAACGCCATGCTGTCGGTAGATGAGCAGATGCTACTGACCAACCCAACCTTACTGTCTCGAGCGATGCTTTCGGTGCTGGTGGCTAATGATGTGGCTGGCACTCAGTTATTATTGCCCATCTACCAAAAACAGCCGAGTGAAGTCATTGAGTCTGAAATGGTTGACTGGGGCAGGGCCGTGTTGGCAGGTGCGCAAAGCAGACATGACAAATCCAGCAAGATTTACCAGTCGCTGCATGAACGATATCCTAATAATGCCCTATTTGCCGTTAGGCTGATCCAGAGTTTGTTTGCCAATCGTCAATATCTAGAAGCCAGGCAGTTGCTTGCAGAGCAACCAGATTATATTGTCCGTGAAATGCGTGCCTACCAAAAGGCGTTGACAAATCTAACCAAGCCATCGGTATATTTTTCTGGCAATGTGATTGTTGATAAAAACATTAACAATGCACCCAATCAGACCGACTTGGGTGGTGGCTGGACGGCAAACGCTGCTGAGCAAGCCCATGGGATTGCCATCAATGCAGGCGTGGAAAAGAAAATTTTATTCAAAGATGGCATGACGCTAGAACCTTCTGTTGCGATGAATGGTAAGTTTTTTAATGATGCCACGCATTATAATGAGGCACAACTTCGTCTAAGCACCAATGCCACCAAAAGCCATGCAGGCGGTAGCGTATCCATCTCACCTTTTGTGGAGACTACATGGTATGCTGGCGGCAAAAAAGGCGTTGATGAATTAAGGCATTTTTCAGACAGTGTGGGCGTTGGCATTGGTACCCAAAAACAGCTTGGTAAAAAAAGCCAGCTTGCCACCAACATTGAATTTGCCAAACATCATCACAACATCAGACATCACCTATCAGGGCATACCGTTGGTGCCAGAGCGACCTTTTCTACGCGTCCTAACTGGCTGGGGAGTGGTGGTTGGGTCAGTGTTGGTGCAGATTATCGACAGGCAAAAACCCGGGATAAAGATGACTCCTATACCCGTGTCGGCATACAAGGTTCAATTGCCAAGCAGTGGCATGATTTCGGTGTGCGTGGCAGTCTGAATGTTGCCCAAAGACGCTATCATGGACCGATGCCGATTTTTAATCAAATACAAACCAGTGATGAGTATTTTACCAACATCAGTGTTTGGCATAATAAGCTGAGCTATTTAGGATTGACGCCAAAACTAACTTGGCAATACCAAAAAAATGACAGCAACATCGCACTGTACAGCTACGATAAAAGTCGTGTGTTCTTAGAGGTGAGTCGCCAATTTTAAAAAACTTATATCATCCTTAAAATCAGCAAGTCTTGCACGATTGATGTCGTCTTGGTTTGTTGATTTTTTGTGTCATCGTCTCAACACGGCTTTCACCAATTTTGATTCGTCGTTCATCATATGATGCCAAAGGTGCTGGAGGCATACTTGTTGTTAAGTGAATTGTATTTACACGTTGCTTATCTTTCAAAAACATTGCACAAATTATAAAAAAGGTTTGCATTTTTAATTCTTTAACTATATAATAAGAATTGTTATTGTTATCATTATTTTGTCACTGGGATCAAATGATTGTTTTATTGTTTGATGCTGTTTTACTGACTTTTTAAAGTAGGGAGTGGTCATGCCTAAGAGTACCAAATTTAGCCTATTGCCTTTGGCAGTGGCTGTGACTTCATTGATGCTATCAGCCTGTGGTGGTGGCAGTTTTAATAACCCAAGCACCATTGTCATCGGTCAGTCTAAGATGATTGAGAAGTCTGACCAATCAAAGGATGCTTCAGCCGCTAAGGATGATGACAATGCCAATGCTGATACTAAGAATAAAGCAGACAGTCGCCTAACCATGCCAGTGTTGGGCAGTGTTTTGGCGATTCCAAAGCGTAATCAGGCTTATGATAAGAAAAAACTTACTCATCTAGAAGAGCATGTGCCACTTGATGAAAATAACATCACAACCGCTCATACCAACCCTTTGCCAGCTTTAACCAAAGAGTTACAAGAGCGCTATGAGGGTGGAAAGATATATCAGAGCGATGATAAATATAAGTTTGTAAAAGCTGGTTGGATTTTTACTGGTTTGCGTCCTGATGAGACGATTAAAACTGATGAGGATACAGACCAGCCTAAGCAATACACCAAAGGCGATGGCTATCTGTACTATTATGGCGACAATCCAACCACAGGGCTTGCCAAAGGTGTGGCAAACTATACGGGGCATTGGGATTTCGTGACTGATGTCAAGCGAGAAAGAGAGTCTACCATCACAGAGACGACAGGTCGCCAAGCGTTCGGTGGTGGTTCAGGCTATAAGATGGACAGTGGCTTTGGCGATGAAGTCGGTGCGACCAGCTTTGCCGAGCAAGTCTTTGGTCAATATGCACCAAGACAGGGCAATCATCGTGCGGTCTTTAAAGCTGATTTTGACGCCAAGAAGCTGACTGGCACACTATCTACCAAGCAAAAAGCGATTGCCAGCAGTCCAGAGACCTATGTAGACCGCTATGATATTGATGCGACCATCAAGGGCAATCGATTTGCAGGTTCTGCCATTGCTAAGAATACCAAAAGTAGCTTTCTAGAACCCAACTTCTTTAATAAAAATGCCGATAACCGCCTAGAAGGTGGGTTTTATGGTGAAAACGCTGAGGAATTGGCAGGTAAGTTTCTAACAAATGATAATTCTGTCTTTGCGGTATTTGCTGGTAAACAGGACAATCCAGAGAAAGTTGAGAAGCTTGAGCAGGTATTTGGTGGCAGCTATGTTGAGCTGACCCAAGACAAGGCTGTCAACCCTGCACAAAAGTCACAAGTGTTATCGCTGGTGAACTTTGGTAATGTCGACCAACTGCAATTGGGCGATCATACCATCACGCTCTTACCTCAAGAGGCAGGAAAAACAACTCAGCAATCTGTTAAACTGCCAACAGGACAAACAGCTGTCATTACCAGTTTTGGCAGCAGTGATGGCGTTCTAAGATTGGGCTCAGTAAGTAAAACTGCTAAGCCTGGTGCAGAGCAGAATGGTAAGATTGCTGAAAATGCTGAAACTACAAACAAATCTGGGGTAATATCTAAGTCTACCAAACCAACCAAGGATCAAATAGAATTTGCGAAGCAAAAATTGACTGAAAAGGTTGAGAGGCTAAAAAAAGATCTTTCTGATTTAATCGCAACTTACCCAAACAGCAAAGATAAATCTGCTCTAAAAAAACAAATCACCGATAAGGTTTTGGCGGGTTATGTAGATGTAAAAGAAAGGGAATATGCAGAAGATGACTTAAAAGAGCTCTTAAATGCTTTAGATGTGGCGGAAGAAAGAGCAAATGCAACGGAAGATATTTTAAATATCCTTATCACTGGCGACAAATATAAAACTGACAATGAGGATAACTTAAAAGAATTCTTGGTTCAAAGTCCGTTGGTTCAATCAACGACAAACCACACACAAGAGCAGCTTGCCATTGCTAGAGATAAATTAAAGGCACAGCTTGAAACCGAAAAGCAGGACCTAGAAGAATTATTAGCAACTTTTGTGATTGGTAATGAGATTCTTGGTGATGAAGATGGCGAAGAGATTGATGCTAAAGAGCTGGATAAACTAAAAGCACAAATCATCGATAAAATTAAAAATGCCTACACAGAAGACAAACGCACTGAGGTTGAAAAGCAGGCTAAATTATTAATTGAACAATTAAAAGCTGAAGATGAAGAAACAACTGCCAAATTGGTAGAATTTCTTGCCAAAGGCGACAAATTCGATGGCGAAAACATGGCAAATCTCACCGCCTATTTGCCACAAAACAACTCTTCATCTCAAGCTGGGTTTGGCTTGATTGGCATTGAAGAGTCGTTGACAGGGCTGTACCTGCTTGGTGAACGCACGCCAGTCAGCCAGGTTCCTGTACAAGGTCAGGCGAATTATCAAGGTACTTGGCATGGCAGAATCGGTCATCACTGGCAGTCGCAAGCAGGCTATGGCGAGTACGACGGTAAGGCAAAATTTGAAGTGGATTTTGGTACTAAACAGTTGACTGGCACACTGACTGAAAAATCAGGCATTGAGCCTGCGTTTAATCTAAAAGCCACAATTAACGGCAATGGATTTAGTGGCACAGCCACCTCTCGTTCAAATGGCATCTATTTGGATGAAGGTCGTCAGCAAAACCAACAAATCCTAACAGTTGAGAGTAACAATCTGACTGGAGCATTCTATGGCGAGAATGCCAAACATTTGGGTGGGTCGTTCAGTTTTGAGAAGACTTTAAATGATGATGAGACGGTTGTTGGTGGTGCGGTATTCTATGGCACAAGAACCAAAGAATAGCTAAAAACCACAGAAGATGAAAAGAAACAGAAGTAAGGATGAGACGATGAATTTTCGCCCAAAATATCTGCCGCTGGTCATCACGGCGATGCTGTGCAGTAGCTTGCCTGCATTTGCCAATAATAATGAGGATGATCCAAGTGTTGAGCTTGAGACGGTAACTATCATCATCAAAAAACGCTTGCATGCCAAATCTGAGGAGGTAACAGGACTTGGCAAAACCATTAAAACGATGGATGATTTGAATAAAAATCAAGTACTTTCCGTCAAAGATATGGTAAAAGATGTTGCTGGTGTGGCTGTTGTTGAGCAAGGTCGTGGAGCCAGCAGTGGCTACACCATTCGTGGTATGGACAAGAACCGAGTGGCGGTCAATGTTGATGGCATCGCTCAAATCCAGTCTTATCTGACCCAAAAACGCCAGTTTGGTGATGGCAGAGAAGGCTCTGGGGCAATCAATGAGATTGAACTTGAAAATGTCAGCGGTGTACAAATCAGCCAAGGAGCGAGTGGTTCTGAGACTGGCAGTGGTGCACTAGGTGGCGCGGTGAGCTTTCGCACCAAAAGCATTGACGATGTGCTAGATGCAGACGATAATTTCTCAGCCTTTTATAAAGGTGCATACGCCAGCAAGAACAAGCAAAAAATGCACTCCGTTGGTGCGGCATTACGCCATAAAAAAGCCGATCTTTTTGTGCAGTATACCGATCGTACCAAAGAGACCGTCAAACCGCATAGCGACATCTATCAGACCAATTATGAAGTGTGGCGTTGGGGCGGCTCTCAGGTGGACTTTGATAAGCAGGCAATTGCACCTACAAATGATCCAAAACGCCAATTTATCATCATCGATGAATGCCCTACCTATGTGGACAAAGACCCTAGCAGTGTGGCTGGCTGTACCAAGCCAAAGCTGGACATCAAGCCTGTATTAGAGACCATGGGTGCTAAAGAATACACTGGCGACAAGCGAGTATTGCCTGACCCTATGGAATACGATTCTAAATCTGTATTGATTAAGGCAGGCTTTAATCCTTCGTCTACGCAACGAGTTGAGCTTTTGACCGAAAAAACCACTCAAAACTATAACAGTCGTGATATGACCAAAACGGCCTACCACTTGGCCGCCAATCACGGTCGAGGTAATCTGGCACAATCGCCACTCGTTTATCGCGGACAAAGCCATCAAGAAGGCTATGTGACAGATGCTAAAATTGGACTTTGGACGCAGACACAGTTTTTTGATGAAAAACACGATAAAAGTCGTTATGGTATCAACTATCGTTACCAAAGTCCTAAAGATTTTCGTTGGTTTGATGAGTTGAATTTAAGTGTTGATAAGCAAACTGTCACCATCGATCATCTGCAAATTGAGAAATACTGTTCGCCTTATCCTACGGTTGATAGAAACTGTACACCCAGTGCAGACAAACCAAATTCTGCCGAACGCCAAAATCGTAAAGTATACAGTGAGGACCATTTGCTGTGGCGAGGAGATTTCTCCAAAAATCTATCAGGCGACATCATCAATCATCGTCTCAATTTAGGTTTTGGCTTAGATAAATTCCGTTCCAATCTATGGATTGGTGATATTAAAGAGCGATATCATCGTTTAGACTTTAAGTTTGTAGATGACATCAAAGATTCAAATGGCAACTTTATTGAAGCCTACCGAATTAATCAGTATCAAGAGGGTACGGACATTTGCCAAGAAGCTCAGCAGTATTTAGGCGAAGCTCGCAAATGTGGCGACAGACCAATCACAGGTCATAATGCTTATGCCACCTTTAAAGATACGATCTCTATCGGAGACCTTGCGAACATTACCCTAGGTGTTCGTCATGACACCCATCGTTTTAACAGTGATGATGATTGGACTGGTACAGGCAAATATCGTAATTTATCTTACAATGGTAGTCTTGTGCTAAAACCAACCGATCATGTTGACTTGCTGTATCGCATCTCATCTGGCTATCGTGTGCCAAGCTTTAAAGAGCTGTTCGGCTACCGTTTAGATGGCTTGACCAAAGGGGAGAACGACGATCAGCATTACCGCACTAATGTTAAACCAGAAAAGGCTCGCAACCAAGAGTTTGGTATCGCTGTTCATGGCAATTTGGGTGAGGTTACGGCCACTTACTTTGATAACCGATACAGTGATCTGATTGACTTGACACTCAAAGGTGATCAGTGGGGCTATCGCAACTATCAAGATGTGCATCTGGCTGGCCATAGTGTTCAAGCTAAGGCCTATCTTGGTGAGCTTTGGGATAAGTTGCCTGTGGGTTTGACTGCATCTGCTAACTATCTAAAAACCAAAGTTAAAGATAGCCACATCAAAGAGGGTTTTGAGTACGGTTCTGGCTACTTCCTAGACACCATCTCACCTACTCGTTATGCTTTATCGCTTGATTATACTGCTGATAGCGATAAGTGGGGCTTGGGTGCGACTTGGATTTTTAGCGATGCTAAAAAAGACACTGAATTAACCACATTAGTCGCATCACCGAGCGGTACTTATGAAAAAGTTGCCACTACAGTCAATAGTAAGGCTTGGAGAACGCTGGATTTGTCGGCATTTTATCAACCAACTGATAATTTGACTGTAAGAGCTGGTATTGATAATGTCTTTAATTATCGATATAGCCCATGGGAGTCTTTGCGTCAGACCTCGGTTGTCTCTGGTAATCAGCATACTCAAGGATTGCCCAGCCAATATGCTGCCAGCGGTCGTAATTTTGTACTGTCTGTACAGACCAAGTTTTAAAAGAATCAATAAAAAACGCACTTTAACAGTGCGTTTTTTATTGACCAGTCATCTACTTTTATAAGATTTATGACATGAACCACAACTTTCGTTCATCTTACCAAATGCTTTTTCAACATCAGTAAAAGATTGGGCTTTGTCGGCAGCACTTACCAGTTCGCCGACAGCGTCATCAAACATCTGTGCTTTAAGTTTAAATCCTGCAGCATCCGTCCAAACGGTATCTTGTGCTTTGCCTTTTTCTGCATCATTATCAAAATGTGCCCAAACATGTGTGCTGGCCTGAATGGCGTCGGCTTGTTCCTTAAAGGCTTTTGCATCAAAGCGATCTTCAAAAAGCATGCTTTTCATAATATCGCTTGATATGCGCCAGTCTTGCATGATGTCTTGGCGAATACTGACATCGTTTGGTGTTGTGGGTTTTGAGCTACAAGCAGTAACGGTTAACACAGCGACAATCGCGATAGTAAGACCTTTACTGATTGGCAATATGTTCATGGCTTCCTCGCAAGGTGGCTAAAATAGAAAAATCATACCTGTTTTCACCAGCAGCTTGATGATGAATTCAGATGAGTTTTTCAATATAACACACAAAACATTGATTTTCAATGAAATTCATGAATGTTGCCTATGTTCAAACAGACCAATACGCTGTGTCCAATCACACGACCAATAACTATCAGGTTGGTTGTGATGCCAGCCAATCTCTAGGCTTTAAATAAAAGTCGGTCAGTTCAAATTCAGGCGTGCCTACTTCAGGCTCATAGCGATACGACCAACTGGCTAGCGGCGGCATGGATACCAGAATTGATTCGGTGCGTCCATTTGACTGTAGTCCAAATATTGTCCCACGGTCATAGACGAGATTATATTCCACATAGCGTCCGCGGCGATACAGCTGAAACTCTCGCTCGCTTTGAGTGTAGGCTTTGTGCTTGTTGTTCTCGAAGATTGGTACGATCCCTTCAAGATAGCCTTGCCCAACTGCCTGCATGAAAGCAAAACATTGATCAAAATCCCAGCCCATGCTGGCAGTATTCAGATCATCATAAAACAGACCGCCGACACCACGGCATTCTTTGCGATGTTGTAGATAAAAATATTCATCACACCAAGTCTTGAATCTTTCGTAGATTTGCTCACCAAATGGCTGGCATAAATCATGAGCGACTTGATGCCAGTGTATGACATCATTCATGTTGGGATAAAAAGGTGTCAAGTCAAAACCACCGCCAAACCACCAAATGGACTCACTGCCATTTTTTAGTTGTGCCACGAACAGTCGCACATTGGCGTGACTGGTTGGGACGTGTGGGTTCTTGGGGTGGATAACTAGCGATACACCCATTGCTTGAGCCTTTGCGCCGACAAGCTGTGGGTGTCTCTCGGTGGCAGAAGGGGGGAGCTTGCTGATGTGGATGTGGCTGAACATCACGCCGCCTTTTTCGATGACTTCACCGCCAGACATCACGCACGAGCGACCGCCACCGCCTTCGGCTCTCTCCCAGTCGTCGATGATGAACTTGACATCGCTGCTGCCATCAACGCCGCCTGATTTTTCTTGATTTTCTAAGGCGGTGCAAATTCTCTCTTGTAGGTTTAATAAAAATTCTCGTACTTGCCCAAGCTTGGCATCAAAATCTGTCGCTGTGGTGTTGCTGTTGTTAGTCATGATGTTGCCTACTGTATCTTTATTGGTGATTAATCAAGTGTCCCATTTTTGAGTCTTTGACATTGAGATAATCTTGGTTGTGTGGATTGACACCGACGATGAGCGGAACGCGCTCTACCACGTCAAGCCCTAGTGACTTTAGATCATTGACTTTATTGGGGTTATTGGTCATGAGTGATAATTTGGTGACGTCAACGTGTTTTAGCATAATCTCACACATCTCATAGGTGCGTGCGTCCGCTGGCAAGCCAAGCATAAGGTTAGCATCTAGCGTGTCATGCCCTTGGTCTTGCAGGGCGTAGGCTCGGATTTTGTTCACCAGTCCAATGCCACGCCCTTCTTGGCGTAGGTAGAGTATTGCCCCACAGCCGTGAGCCTGTATCATTTGCATGGCGGTGTTGAGCTGGGGGCCACAGTCGCATTTTAATGAGCCAAAAGCATCCCCTGTCAGACACTCAGAATGAATGCGAATGAGCGGAATTTTGTCGGGGTCGGTGGACGGCAAGCCGACACTTAGTAAGACGTGTTCTTGACCGTGTTCATTTTCAAATGCATGAATGATAAAATCGCCATGCACGGTAGGCAGATTGGCTTTGCTGATAAATTGGTACAAAATTTTCCCCAAAACGTATAATAAATGGTAAATTGTGAATAATTTGTGAATTAAATGGTGCTACTATGGCAAATTAAAAGGCTATCTTGTAAAATAAGCCCCTGATTCAAGTTTGGCTTTGCCATTGCCAAGTTTGGCATTATACCGCAAAAATTGTTATAACTTAACATAACTTTTTAAAGACAACTTTTAAAAAATCAAAATCTGGAATACTAGCCCCATGCCAACTTCTGCCCACGCACCACGCACCTTCACGCACCTGCCCACGTCTCGCCCCACGACACCCCTTTTGGATAAGGTTAGCTTGCCCAAAGATTTAAAGGGGTTAAACACCGATGAGCTGTGCCAATTATCGGACGAACTCCGTGAATATTTGCTTTACTCGGTCGGTCAAAGTGGTGGGCATTTTGGAGCAAATTTGGGCGTGGTGGAGCTGACGGTTGCTCTGCACGCCAGTTATGATACACCTTATGATAAGCTTGTTTGGGATGTTGGGCATCAGGCGTACGCCCATAAGGTGCTGACAGGTCGGCGTGATGAGCTAATTCGTATCCGTGCCAAAGGCGGTCTGACGGCATTTCCCGAGCGGAGCGAGAGCGAGTACGACACCTTTGGCGTAGGGCATAGTTCCACGTCCATATCGGCAGGACTTGGCATGAGCCTTGCGAGCCGTATCAAGGGCGAAAACCGCAAGGTTGTGGCGGTCATCGGAGACGGGGCGATGACGGGGGGCATGGCGTTTGAAGCGATGAATGATGCGGTGCAACAAAATGCCGATTTGACGGTGGTGCTAAATGACAATGACATGTCAATCTCGCAAGCGATTGGCGGATTTAGTCGCCATTTGGCACGGCTGTGGCAACGTGGGCTTGCCTTTGACATTGACAAACACGGCAATATCTTGATGATAAAGCGTGAGATTAGCCCTGATGACAGACGGGTTCGCCACTATCTGCACATGGCAAATGGGGCAAAAGAAACCCTAGAAAAAATCCCTGCCAAACTGGGCGGTAATCTTGTGCAAAATATCGGCGGTCTTTTTGGCAAAAACGCTCCGCCCATGCCCTTGTCGGACAAAATCGCCGAAAAAGTGCATGACCATATTTTCCCTGATAATTTATTTAAGGCGATTGGTTTCACCTACCTTGGGCCTTTTGACGGACATGATTTGCCAAAACTTTTGCAAGTGTTTGAACGTGCCAAACAGTTAAAAGGGGCGGTGCTGATTCACGTCCATACGGTCAAAGGCAAGGGCTTTTTGCCTGCCGAGGCTGACCCCATTACTTATCACGCCATTGGCAAACTACCCAAAAAAGATGTGCTAAAAAAGGACAACGCTCCCAAAGCCAAAAAATATTCAGACGTTTTTGGCGACTGGCTTATGGATAACGGAGCTGAACCCCATATGGTTGCCATTACCCCTGCCATGTGCGAAGGCTCGGGCATGGTAGCATTCGCCAAGGCGTATCCTGCTAAGTTTTTTGATGTGGCGATTGCCGAACAGCACGCCGTAACCTTAGCAGGGGGCATGGCAACAGGTGGATTAAAACCTGTGGTGGCGATTTATTCTACCTTTTTACAGCGTGGCTATGACCAGCTGATTCATGATGTCGCCTTACAAAACTTAGACGTAACCTTTGCCATAGACCGAGCGGGGCTTGTGGGTGAAGACGGGGCGACTCATGCAGGCGTGTTTGATTTGGCGTATTTACGCTGTGTGCCAAATGTGGTGATTGCCACGCCAAGCGATGAACATGAATGCTATCATCTACTAAACGCTTGCTATGCTTATCAAGGTACAAGTGCCATTCGCTATCCTAGGGGTGTGGGCGTGGGGCGTGAGATTATTAAAGATGATGAAAAATTTGTCATCGGCAAGGCAAAAATCGTATGGCGGACGGATAATTTTACGGACAAATCAGACAAAAAAGAGACAGGCAAAAAAATCGCCGTTCTTGCCTTTGGTACACGCCTAAGCGACAGCCTATCGGCAAGCCAAACGTTCGCCCAAACGACAGACACGCCCATGACGGTGGTGGATATGCGGTGGGTCAAGCCACTTGATAATGAGCTGATAGACGAGCTTATCGGGCAGGGCGTTACGCATTTTATCACGGTAGAAGAACATCAGCGTATGGGCGGAGCAGGCTCGGCGGTGGGCGAATATCTGGCAAGTGTGGGCTATGGTGGTTGGCTTTTGCAGATTGGCATCGATGATGTGTTTGTCGCTCATGGCAGTCATGATGAGCAGTTGGCGGAGTGTGGACTGGATAAGGGTGGGATTTTGGCGAGATTGTCTAGCCTTGATATTGATAAATAATGGAATTTGACATATACTAATGTCATATACACTTATGGGAGAATGCCATGCAAACCAGTGTTTTTTTTAATAATCGCACCCAAGCGGTTCGCATTCCTGCCAAATTTCGCTTTGATGACGATGTCAAAGCCGTCATGATTAGAAAAGTGGGCAATGAGCGGATTTTGACCCCAATTGATGGTGTGTGGGACAGCTTTTTTTTGAGTGATGAGCGAGCGAGTGATGATTTTATGGCAAACCGCCCGACCATGCCAAAAAGCGAGCGATTGACTTTTGACTGATAACTAGGACGAATATGTTTAGTTTTATGCTGGATACCAATATCTACATTTATGTGATAAAAGAACGCCCCATAAAAGCATTAAACAAATTTAACCAATATGCAGGGCGGATTTGCGTAAGCAGTATCGTGGCAAGCGAGTTGTATTTTGGGGCGTACAACAGCCAATTTATGGATAAAAATCTACATCAAGTCGAAGATTTTTTATCACGTTTGACGGTGCTTGATTATACCGCAGAATGCTCGCCCCATTACGGCGAGATTTGTGCTGATTTGACCAAGCAGGGCAAGCTCATTAGTGAAAATGACATTCATATCGCCTCTCATGCACGGGCATTGGGGCTGACCTTGATTACCAATAATACCGATGAATTTAAACGAGTGTCAGGGCTTAGGATTGGTAATTGGGCGATTTGATTTATTAAATTTGGCATAATTTGGTTAAATGTCTTTTATGCCTAACAAACTTGATACTTGCCACGCCTTTATATCCAAGCATCATTGTGTTTGTGGTAAGTTTAAAAGTTTCTTGGGTATAACTATTTAGCTCTGGTTCAAAAAGTATGTTATAAAGAAAACCATTCGTGGTGAGCCATGCCTGCTCATAACGATTTTCCTACTCGCAGGCAGGTGCAGGGAGAACGGAAACCTAGTTTGGCATACTTTTTAGACTAATACCAAAATCAAGCAACATCAATCCGCCTTGCAAATCTTTGCCAATATAATCATCACTGTAAAAGAATAATATATAAGTAAAAACCAATGTAATTATAATATAAAATTATAAATTGGGCAAATTAAGGAAAAACAGACATGAATTTGGTAGTGGCAAATGGCAATGAGTGCTAATAAGTAGCATTGATGAATAAAGTTTGATAAAATTTATTAATGATTGTTTGATTGACTGACGTCATTTTCCATAACACGATTATCCACGCCAATGATTAAATTCCCCGTAATGTTCTTGATGTTTGTTTTGGGCATGAGCCACACGGCAATGGCTCATGAATGTGTGATGCCCAAAGCCAGTGAAGAGTACGACAGTCGTGAGTGTATCTCGGACGGGCTAATCAAAGTCGCCCAAAACGGCAAATATGGCATGATGGATGATAGGGGGATTGTCATCGCACCACTCATGTTTGATGAGATGGGCGTATTCTATGATGGCGTGGCTCGGGTGCAGTACAAAGATAGATTTGGCTTTATCAATCATCAAGGACTACTGGTCGTGCCACTAAAATATGATGATGTGGGATTTTTTAAAAATGGCACGGCATTGGTTCGCAGGGATGATGAGTATTTTATGGTGGATGGGCGGGGTCAAAGGGTGTTAGATGAGACACCTGTCATGCCAATACCTGATACGGTCGATGTGCCTGCCGTGGATTTGGCTCATGAGTTACTCTCTGGCGAGCCTGTGATACCAGAACCAAGCTACTAGGTTAATTTGGCAAGTGGTAAATTTTGGTCGCAATTTTGCCCGTTTTGGGCTATAATGGCCGTCTTTGTATGATGAATACAAAAGCATTATTTAAATTCAATAAACGTTTGTAAGGTGTGTTATGGAACCTATGGTGGTGATTGCGTCCGAAGTGGCGAAAAAAGTCGGTCATGAGATTTTAAAGGCTCATGAGAACCGTCATCGTATTGATTTGGGTGTTGAGTCCAAGGGGCTTGATGGCTTGGTAACGAAGATTGACCGTTATGCCGAAGAGCTGACCATTTCTTTGTTAAAAGAAAGCTATCCTAAGCACTCATTTTTGGGTGAAGAGTTTGGCTTACAAGAAGGTAAGGGGGCGGATGCTGATTGGTGCTTTGTCATTGACCCACTAGATGGTACGCAGAACTTCGTGCATGGCGTACCGCATTTTTGTGTGTCTATCGGCATTCAGCACAAAGGCGTGACCGAACATGGCGTGGTCTATGACCCTGTGCGTGATGAGTTGTTTACTGCCAGTCGTGGACGTGGGGCGAGATTGAACCAACGTCGTCTGTCGGTCTTAGAGCGTACCACGATAGCGGGCGGACTGTTCACCACAGGACATCCTTATGAACGCATGACGGGCGAGACTCGCACGAGCTTTATCCGTCAGCACTTTGCCAGTTTGGCGGTGATTTGTGAGCAGGGCGGGCAGGTTCGTCGTACAGGTTCGGCGGCACTGGATTTGTGCTATGTGGCGGCAGGGCGTTTTGATGGCTATTTTGAGATGAGTATCAAGCCGTGGGACGTGTGTGCAGGCGAGCTGATTGCCAGTGAAGCTAGAGCGGTGGTGGTTGACCACAAAGGGGCAAACAATGCCATGCGTACAGGTTCGGTCTTTGCTTGTAATGCCAAACTACTAAAACCACTCATGCAAGCGGTCATCCCGACATGGGAAAATGCATTGGCGTGATAAGATATTGATATTGTATTTAAAAATCAAAACCACCAAACAAGGCGTTTGGTGGTTTTTTGATGGGGCTGTGCGTGCCTGTCCCAAACTGATAAATATTATTTAACCAATTCAATCACGCCTTGGGCTTCATAATTAAGACGACTTTCACCGCCTTCATAGCTTTGAATGGTGGCGGAGTTGTCTTTTGCTTCAGCGACAGCATAACCCATCATGGGACTGACAATAAAACGACCGCCAGCATTGTTTAAGTCCACTTTTATGATTCTATAATCGCTCGCCCCAAAGGCGGTGCTGATGGTTTTGGCTTCATCGGTGAATTTTTGGATGGTTTGGGCTTTGAGTTCATTCTCTACTGTCTTTTGGGTGGCTTCGGATACACCAAAGTCAAGACTGCCAAGTGTCATAAAGCTTTGTAGCTCAGCGATGAGCTCACTGGCTTCTTCGAAGTTTTGGCTTTGGATGTTGATTGATGATGAACCTGTAAAGCCATTGATTTTGCCTTTGTTGTCATAGCGTGGGTAGGTGTGATGGCGACCTGTGGTGACTTTGACATTGGGGTATTTTTGGGCGATGGCTAGGGCTTTGTTGGCGTTGGTGTTTAGGGTATTTGCCAACGTTTTGGCATTGGCGTTGTCCGCTGATTTGGTGAGTGTGGCAGTCAGCTCATCGTTGGCGATGGTTTTGGCGGTCTCGACATTAAAGCTGATTTGGTTGTAGCTTTGGGCGTGAGCGTGAGTGCCTGCTAATGCCAAACTAAGCAGTAAGGGTATTGTTGATGCACGCATGAATTACTCCGTGATAGAATATAACAAAAACTAAATTATTGTAATACAATTTATTCTTGATTGTTGTGCTAATTTGTATCTGATTATTGCTTTAATGTAGGGCGTGCCTGCCCTTTATAACGCAATTTAAAATTTAGAAAATGTTGTAGCAGTACAACGGTGTTTTTGCATGAAAAATGGCTAAATCTTGTGGCTCGAAGTTAAAATCCTTGTTGATATTCCAATATCAACGGCGGACTTTTCCTTGAAAAACGTGCGATTTTTCTCATTTTTCATTGCAAATACAAAAGGCAGGCACGCCCTAACAAATAGCATGGATTTATTTTTTAAAATTATTTGTGAGGTTTGAGTGCTTTTAAATTGATAAAATTTAAAAAAATTTTCTTGCATTTTTAAAAAAATCATGTATAATTACTCTCGGCTTCATCGGTAGCTTCGCAACTTTGATTTATGAACCCCGCCAGGACCGGAAGGTAGCAACGGTAATAATCCCAAAGTGTGCCGAAGGTGTGCTGATGAAGTCATTTTTTGCCTAAAATTTGGCAATTCTCTTTTTGTAATCTATACTCCAATCCCAACTTAAAATCGCAACCTATTGATTATTAGTTAATTATTTTGTAAGTTGTTAGGGGGTGAATTGCAATTCACCCTTGATAAATCAAGCACTCATATAAAGTTGAGAATGGGGTAATCTATCCTGATACCATTTCTTTGGCACATTCCTGCGTACAATCTTCACCAATTATTTTTAAATTTCTCAATGTCCCGACGTTGTTTTTTGTCGGGTTTGGTAGATGGTCTGGCAAGGTTTTGTAATTTGCGTTGCTCGGCAAAAAACTCTCGAGTGGCAATGCTCTCATCTGTCTCATCGTATAGCGTTTGGGCGATGGTAGCACTGCCCCGATTGTCAGATAAGGCTTTGATGATGATGGTTTTTTGTTCTTGGACGTTGGCATGACCTTGGCGAATGGTTAGGGTGTCGCCCACTTGTAGCTCTTTGCTCGTTTTGATTTTTTGACCATTCATGTGGACTTTTCCGCCTTCTATCGCTTCTTTGGCAAGGGTGCGAGTGCGAAAAAATCGTGCCGCCCACAGCCATTTGTCGGCACGGACTTTATTTAGGGTTTGGGGTTCTTGATTGTTTTGGTTTTTCATGGGGTGTCCAGTATTTTTATAACATCAAAGGTTTCAAACAACAACCACATTTTATCATCAAATATCCCAAACCGCTCAAAAAATTCTTGATGAGCCGTCCGCCAAAAATCAAGCGACAAATCGCCTTCGCCTTCTGGACGTGCCAACTTTTCATCAACATCACAAAAGCGAATGATGAATTGGGCGGTGTTTTAGATAACACAGCGTGGGTGGTTTTGTCCGTCTGTGATGACTTGCAGGTTACCAACGGGGTAAGCTGGCTCGTCCAAATCCCAATGCAGAGCGGTGCAAGTGGCTCGCTTTTTGCCGTCTAGGACAAGCCCTACAAGTTCGTCCGCCATTTTGGGGCTGTCGCCAAATGACCAATGGGGCAGGGTGGTAATGTTTAAATTGTCGGTGCCGATATCGCCAAATTTGTCAAACATAGGTGCTTCGAATTTAAAAAATTGCCATTAGGACAACCCAATGGCAATCTTGAATTTATCAATTACATTTTCTCAACCGTCTTAATGCCGAGTAAATCCAAGCCTGTTTTTAAAGTCTTGGCGGTCAAATCCGCCAGTTGCAGACGGCTGTTTTTGGTGTCGTCATCTGCTGAGAGTATCGGGCAGGCTTCATAAAACGATGAAAAAATCCCAGCCAATTCATACAGATAGCCACACAACACATGGGGCGTACCGTCTTTGGCGACTTGGCGTAGGGCTTCTTCAAATTGCAATAATTTGACCACCAATGCTCGCTCTTTGTCGTCCGTGATGACAATCTCGCCTGTTAGTGTGTCAGGATTTACCCCTGCTTTGGCAAAAATAGAACGCACACGGGTGTAAGCGTACTGCATATAAGGGGCGGTGTTGCCTTCAAAGTTGAGCATACTGTCCCAATCAAACACATAATCGGTCGTGCGGTGCTTGGATAGGTCGGCATATTTGACTGCCCCAATGGCAACCGCATCAATGAGTGCCGTCCGCTCATCGGCAGTTACGTCTGGGTTTTTGCTGTCTATCAAGACGGTGGCACGGGCAACCGCTTCATCAAGCAGGTCGGCAAGTTTGACCGTACCGCCTGTGCGAGTTTTGAATGGTTTGCCGTCTTTGCCAAGCATCATGCCAAAATTGTGATGTTCTAATTTAAAGTTATCAGGCACAAATCCGCCAAGCCGTGCAATCGCCCACGCCTGTGCCATGTGCTGGGCTTGACGAGTGTCAGAATAGACAATGGCACGGTCAGCGTGCAAGGTGTGATAGCGGTAGCTTGCGGCGGCGATGTCGGTGGTGGTGTACAAAAATCCGCCGTCTTTTTTCTGAATGATGATACCAAGTGGCTCGCCTTCTTTGTTTTTAAATTCAGGCAGATATACCACGGTTGCCCCCTCATCTTCTACCGCCACGCCTTTGTCTTTTAGGGTTTTGACGATGTCAGGGAGCATGGGGTTGTATAGACTCTCGCCCATGATGTCTTTATCGGTTAGGGTTACGTTTAGGCGTTCGTAACTGGCTTGGTTTTGGCTCATGGTAATGGCAACAAGTTTTTGCCACATGGCGAGGCAATATTCATCGCCACTTTGGAGTTTGACCACATAGCCACGAGCTTTTTCGGCAAAGGCTTCATCGTTATCATAAGTTGCTTTGGCATCACGATAAAAGGCTTCTAGGTCAGATAATTCCATATCGGACGCATTTTCGTTTTGCATTTTTTCAAGGTAGGCGATGAGCATACCAAACTGCGTCCCCCAGTCGCCCACATGGTTGGCACGAATGACGGTGTCGCCCAAAAATTCAAGCACACGCACCGAGCTGTCGCCAATAATGGTAGAACGCAAATGTCCAACGTGCATTTCTTTGGCAACGTTTGGCGATGAATAGTCAATGACAACCGTCTCAGTGTGGTCGGACGTAATGCCCAAGCGGTCGGACGTGCGAGCGGTGTGGGCGGACTTGGCTAGAAAATCATTGTCAAGAAAGATGTTAATAAAGCCCGGCCCTGCGATTTCTAATTTTTCGGCAATGCCGTCCAAGGCTTGGCTATTTGCCAGTTCATCAAGCACTTTTTGGGCAAATTCTCGTGGGTTTGTGCCAAGTTTTTTGGCAACGCCCATCATGCCATTGGCTTGGTAATCGCCAAACTGGGGCTTGCCTGATTGCTTGATGACAGGGTCGGTGTCTTTGTCCGCCCCTGCGTTTATCATGGCGGTTTGTAGGTGGGTGTGAAGTAGGGATTGGATAGTCATGATAGCTCTTAAAAGTGATGTTAAAACTTAAAACGGGTTATTATACTAGAAATTTAGCGATTTGGGGAAAATCATCGCAAACCCTTTGGGCTAGTCTAGGCGTTTGCCTGTTTTGTCTATATAAAAAGTTTCGCCGTTTGGTATTACTAAGGTATTGCCATTTTCAAAACTTTGAACCATATCATAGATAGCAGGCATGACTATGTTTCCTGACTTATCTATAAAACCCCATTTGCCATTTTGTTTTACTCCTGCCAAACCGTCTGAAAAGCCCAAAATAAAATCGTATTGAATGGGAATAACCACTTTACCTGTTTTATCTACAAAACCGTATTTATTATTTTGTTTTACGAGCGCCAAACCGTTTTTAAAACCATAAATATCATCATATTCAATAGGAACAACCACTTTACCTGTTTTATCTATAAAACCATGTTTACCTTTTTGTTGTACTTTTGCCAAGCTCTTTGAAAAAGACCAAGCGATATCATATTCAAAGGGGATAACCACTTTTCCTGTTTTATCAATAAATCCAAACTTGCCATTCTGCTCTACATTTGACAATCCTTCTGAAAAATGCCGAGCATAATCATATTCAATGGTAATAACCACTTTGCCTGTCCTATCAACATAGCCATATTTGCCATTTTGTTTTACCAGTGCCAAATCTTCTGAAAAAACTCCAAACTTCATCATATCGAACAGGAACAATCACCTTGCCTGTTGTATCTAAAAAAACCGTATTTGCCATCTTGTTGTACTCTTATAGAGTCATTTAAAAAACTCCAAATGTCATCATATTGCACAGGGGCGACAATCCTGCCTATGTTATCAAGCAAGCCGTATTTATCATTTTGTTTTACGAGTACCAAGTCGCCTACTAGAAAGTTCTCCATGTCATCATAATAAATAGGAACAACTACCATACCTGTTTTATCAATATACCCCCATTTGCCTTCTTGTTTTACTCTTGCCAGTCCTTCTGCAAAATCCCAAGTCAAATCATATTGAACGGGAATGACGATTTCACCTGTTTTGTCAATAAAGCCATATTTGCTGTTCTTTTGTACAACCGCCAAGTCTTCTGATAAACAACCCACATAATCATATCCTGCCACTTGCGGTCTTTCACACGCTAAAGCGGATAAGGGTAGGGACAAAGCTATAATAAGGGGGTTTAAAAATTTTTTCATGATTTATCCTTGTAGTCAATGCGTTTGCCTGTTTTGTCTATATAAAAAGTTTCGCCATTTAACGAGACTTTGGCTTTACCGTTTTCAAATCCCCAAGAAGCGTAGTCATATTGAAAAGGTATGGCTATTTTACCTGTTTTATCAATAAAGCCATATTTGTTATCTAATTCTACAACAGCCAAATCATCAACAAAAAGAACAGCGCTCTGATATTTAAAGGGGATAATCACTTTGCCTGTTTTATCAATAAAACCCCATTTGTCATTTTGCTCTACACCTGCCAAACCCTCTGAAAAATGCCAAGCATCATCATATTGAATAGGAATAACGATTTTGTTCGTTTTATCAATAAAGCCATATTTATTATTTTGTTCTACGATTGCTAAGCCTTCTGAAAAATTGCCGACAAAATCATATTGAGCAAGGATAATAATTTTACCTGTTTTATCAACAACACCTTGTTTGCCCTGTTGCCATACTGTCGCCAAACCACCCTGCAAGCAACCAACATCATACCCTATTACCTGTGGTCTTTCACACGCCAAAGCGGATAAGGGTAAAAGGGATAGGGCGATGATAAGGGGGTTTAGAAGTTTTTTCATGGTTATCGCCAATTAAGATAAGTTAGGAAAAATAAGAGAAATTCTCCCTATCTTAGCGGATTTTGGATATAGAGACAAGCCAAAATGTACCCACAAAAAACCCTGCCAGTGGACAGGGTTTTGGGGTTCTTTAAGGCTTCTTTTTTAATCAGCTTCTGAGCGCCTGCTCGCCTGCCTTTACCACCACGCTCGGCTTTAAAGGCATGAGCGGGGCGACTAGGGCGACTTTTAGGACTTCATCAATGGTCTCAACCGATTGAATGGTCAAGCCTTCTTTGACGTTGTCAGGAATGTCGGCAAGGTCAGGTTCGTTGGACTTGGGGACAAGCACATGCTTGATACCGCCACGATGAGCGGCGAGCAGTTTTTCTTTGAGACCGCCGATTTTTAGCACTTTGCCACGCAAAGTAACTTCGCCTGTCATGGCGATGTCGGCACGAATGGCAATGCCTGTAAAGGCGGATACCAAAGCGGTGGTCAGAGCGATACCTGCGGACGGACCGTCTTTGGGCGTGGCACCTTCGGGCATATGCACATGAATGTCGGTGTCTTTGAACTTATCATAGCTGATACCAAAGCGTTCGCCCCCAGCTCGCACCACACTCATGGCGGCACGGATAGACTCTTTCATGACATCGCCAAGCGACCCTGTAAAGACAAGCTCGCCCTTGCCCTGCATGGTGGCGGTCTCAATGGTGAGTAGCTCACCGCCCACCGAAGTCCACGCAAGTCCTGTAATCCGCCCAATCTCAGGTTCTTTTTCTGCCAAACCAAAGTCAAAGGGTTTAACACCCAAATAATCAGCAATGTTGTCGTCCGTTACCGATAACGGCTCAATTTTCGTGCTTTTTTTGGGTTTGATGCCATAAGTCTCAACCTGCGAACGCACCGCTTTACGGCTGATTTTGTTAATTTCACGCTCCAAGTTACGCACGCCTGCTTCACGGGTATAGTGGCGGATAATGCTAAGAATGGCATCATCGGTAATGTCCAGCTCATCTTTACCAAGCCCGTTTTGTTCTAGGGCTTTGGGGGTGAGATAGTTGTGAGCGATGTTCATTTTTTCGTCTTCGGTGTATCCAGGCAGACGAATGACTTCCATGCGGTCAAGCAAGGCTGGCGGTATGTTCATGCTGTTAGCGGTGCAGATAAACATGACCTCGGACAAATCCAAATCTAAGTCAAGATAATGGTCGTTAAAGCTGTTGTTTTGCGACGGATCAAGCACTTCTAGTAAGGCAGACGCAGGGTCGCCACGATAGTCCTGTGCCATTTTGTCAATTTCATCAAGCAAAAATAGCGGATTTTTGACTTCTACTTTTGCCAAGGACTGTACGATTTTGCCCGGCATCGCTCCGATATAGGTGCGTCTATGCCCACGAATCTCAGCTTCATCACGCACACCGCCCAACGCCATACGCACAAACTTACGCCCTGTGGCACGAGCGATACTCTCGCCAAGCGACGTTTTACCAACCCCCGGGGGACCTACTAGACATAGGATAGGACCTCGCAGTTTTTTGACACGAGACTGCACGGCTAGGTACTCAACAATGCGGTCTTTGACATCATCTAGCCCATAGTGGTCTTTGTCAAGGGTTTTTTTGGCTTTGGCAAGGTCAATAGATACCTTGCTTGCCTTTTTCCATGGGGTATCTAGTATCCACTCCACATAGCCACGCACCACAGACGCCTCCGATGAGCTTGGGGGCATTTGCTTTAACTTTTTAAATTCGGTTTCTGCCTTTTTGCGGACATCATCAGGTAGGTCGGCTTCTTTTAGGCGTTTTTCAAGTTCGCCATCTTCTTCGTCCGCCCCGTCATTTAAATCGGACAGCTCGGATTTAATCGCTTTCATTTTTTCATTTAAAAAATACTCACGATGATTATTTTCCATTTGCTTACGCACGGTTTCTTGGAGTTCATTTTCAAGCGACTGCTCGGCATGATTGCTCACAAAAAACTCGGTCAGCGTGTGGTAATAATCCATGATGTCGCCATCTTCAAGCAATGTTTGTTTCTTGTCAAGGGGCATGGATACCCGAGTGGCGATAAAGTACATGAGTTCGGTCAAGTCGCTAATCTTGCCTGCCACACGGGTAATCTCACGCCCGTTGCGTAGGTTCTCTTCGGCAAAACTGGCAAAAAAATCCATCAATACCTTTTTGTGAGCGTCTTTGTCATCATCGCCGAGCGTGTCGGTAACAGGCTGTTCATGAAATACCGCCACAAAAGCGTTGTACGTCTCATCAATATCAACGCCTGCCACTTCGGCACGAGTCTGTCCTTCGATGAGTACCTTTAGGCAGTTTTCGTCAGCGTCGTGGGGCATGGTGCTAATGACTCTGCACACCGTGCCAAAGCGGTAGAGATTGTCGGTGTTAATCTCTTCTGACAGCGAGTCTTTTTGTGAGACCACAAGCAGATGACCATCAAAGCTCTCATTGGCAAGCTGTATGGCGTTAATGGACTGCTCACGTCCCACAAATAGGGCGATTTGCATGTGCGGATAGACCACGACATCACGCACGGCAAGTAGGGGCAAGGTTTGGTTATCAGACATGATAAACTCCAAATAAATTCTTATAATAATAAATTCTTATAATGTCAGCCTGTTATGGTGGCGGGCGTGGCAAATTGCAAGGCAGTGCGATGATTTTATGAAAAATTGGTTATCTTTTCGCCAAAATATGCAAATACCGCCCCATTTGCCAAAAAGGGTGGGTTTGGGAATAGTTAAGCTCCATTGCCACGACATCATCAGGGTTGTTGTGTCCACCACGTTTTAAGGGAGCGTAGTCAGAAAACACTCGTATCCCCGACTGGCAAAGGGTGGTATATCCCCCATCATCAAGCCATGATTTGACCGTGTCATAAGCGACAGGATTGTTTGGGGTTAGGCTTTTATTGTCGGCAGGCTTGGGGCGTGCTAATTGATAAAAATTACCCATAATAAGGTTGCGATAAACCATGCTGGCAGGGTTATAAAAGCACAACGACAAATAGCCATCATCGGCTAAAAATTCATCAAAAAACACCATGATTTTGGCAGGTTCGCCAAGCCATTCTAGGACGGCATGGCATAAGATTAGGTCAAATGTTTGTCCCTTTAAAAGGCTTGCGAGTTTTTGATAAGGAGCCACGATAAATCGGGGTGAAACGTTCAGCTTGCAAGCGGTGGTTTGGGCCTTTTGTATCATCTCATCGGAGATGTCACTGATGATGACTTCATGACGGGTGGCAAGGTTTAGGCTGATTTGGGCAAGTCCTGCTCCCACGTCCAACACCCGAAGCGGACGGTTGGGTAAATGCTCGGACAAATCTCGCTCTAACACGGCAAGGCGGATTTGACCTTTTAGACCGCCATAGACTTTTTTGGCAAAATGGTCGGCAATGTCATTAAAATTACGGTCATTAAAATGAGCGTGGGGGATAGGCTGATTCATGATAAAAAATAATTTGGCAAATGGGTTTGGCGTGGTATAATGGCTACGTTTTGCCTTGATGATACCGCCTTGTTGGGCGTCATTGTATCAAGTGGCGACCGCTTTTTAAAGTTATTTTATAAGTAAATTTTAAATCAAATTTGAGATAAGCCATGAAAACTTTTAACCATTTAGCCTGTGTGTCTGCCGTTGCCCTTGCATTGACTGGCATGGTCGGTTGCACCAAAAAAGACAGTCCCGAGCCACAAGCTGAGGCAGAGATTGAGGTTGCAACCCCCGAAGTGGTCGACCATCCTGCCGTGGTCTGTGATGATGTCAGCCTAAAAAACCGTGTCGTCAGCCTTGTGCGTGATGAGCTCTACACCGCGTCTGTGCGTGGACTGGGCAATGGGGCGAGCGATGAGCTGTCATTGCAGTTAAAGGCACGCCTGTCGGGGCTAGACATTGATTTGCAAAACGTCAGCGAAGACAGTGGTGAGTGCCGTGGACAGCTTCATATTGTTCTGCCTAACGAAGAGATTGCCTTTGCCAATAAGACGTTTAGCGGGGCAGGCGTGGCAAGCCTAGAAGAACAAGCCATCGAAAAAGACGTGAGTCTCATGGGTGGCAATCGTCTGGTGGGAGATTTTGTCTTCCAAGCGGACGGTGAGGCACTTGTCATTGATAACAATACACCTGTCATCGCACTGGCGTCTGAAACCATGGCGACAGCGGTGCGTTCGATGAATCGCCAAAACCAAGCCAATGCCAAACGTGAAACTGCCCAAATTGGCAAATCATCAAGCGACATCGTGCCTGCCCCAACGGTACAAATCCGCCCTGTGGAATTGCCATCAGTGCCTGAACCTACCCAGACACTAAGACCTGAGGAGGTGATTTTACAGCCTGAGGATGTCCCAAGTGGCACACCACAAAATACCGAGCCAAAGCCAGAGCCTAAACCTGAACCAAAGTCCGAACCAAAATCTGAGACCAAGCCAAAAGCGGATACGCAAGCTCAAACAGAGTCCAAGCCAACAGCCGAACCCAAACCCGAACCTAAGGCAGAAAAGCCTGCCAGTAACGAGATTACCATCGTTGAGACGGATGAGACTTACTAATCTTTTGTGGCAAGATGAAAAACGGCAAGATACCCCAAAGTGATTTGGGGTATTTTTTTATGGTGCTTTTTAAAGTCAAAATTTATCCATTGTCCTAATAATACTCATCAATGTCAAGG
Source organism: Moraxella bovis (assembly GCF_025985205.1). Lineage (NCBI taxonomy): Bacteria > Pseudomonadati > Pseudomonadota > Gammaproteobacteria > Moraxellales > Moraxellaceae > Moraxella > Moraxella bovis. The sequence goes on along the minus strand of NZ_CP087840.1, from coordinate 2,077,388 downwards.
ATGAGCATGCTTGATGAGTTTGCCTGTGGTGTCATAAAAATAAAACCCCATCTTTTTTAATGGCTTTGATGTATTGTGGGTCATCATCCATGTCAAGGTCAGATGTAAGACCCGTCAAAAATGGATAAATGCCGTCATATTCAAAAGGCAATATCACGTTGCCAGTGGTGTCTATTAGCCCCACTTGACCGCTTGATTTATAAAAATCAGGAGCGATGATAAAAAAATCCTTACCTTGAAATGTATTGATGTCATCCCTAAAAATCTCATGCTCATCAGGGTAGGTTAGTTCAAAAATTTTTTCGCCTTGACTGTTGTACAAATAAGACGTGTTGTCCATCACCGCATTAAAAAACATATCGCCACTGTCGCTTTTAAGCATATAAATGACGTTGTATTTAAAATCAATCACGGTTTTGTTATTTAAATTGATGATGCCATATTTGCCATTTTTATATAAACCTGAAAACCCTTGATAAAACATGACTAGGTTGTCATACATGGGTGTGATGATTTCATGACCGTGTGCGTCTATCACGCCATACAGCCCGTCTTTTTCGACAGTAAATACACCATCATGCCCATCGATGATGTTATCATAATGCCCAAACGGCACAACCATTCTGCCTTTGGTATCAACCAAGGCGTATCGCATTCTCTCATCAATGATGGTTGCAGTATCAGACTCATCGCTTGCCTTTAACTTATCTAAGCCGTCAAGGTTCAAGGTGGTAATGACAAAAGACTGGGGGCTGACATCCGTGGCGATGGCTTGTAAGCTTTCGGGGATATGGATTTTGTGGTAAATATTATCTAGCAATAATTTGCCGTCTTTGTCTATCATGCCCAAAGGGTGGGGGCTTGACCAAAAGGGGTTTGGACATAATTACCGACCCGAGCAAGCCCTTGGTGATTTGGACATTCTACAAATTCAAAATCAGCAGAAGGCTTCATGCAGGCTTCTGTATTTTGCAGTAGCACATGGTCAAAATGTACGCCATATAACACAACGTCTCTGACATTATCCAAGGTCTTGGCATCGGATAAATCATTTGGGTTATAGACATTGACTGCCGATGCACACATGGCATAGACAAGTAATGCCAGTGGTAAATATCTCATGTGATCACCTTGGTTAATTTTTGGTAAATTATAGCACTTTCCTCCAAATTCTGCTATGATAAAGGCTTTTATTTACACCAGTTACCCAAAAGGCACACCATGAGCGATTTACACCTTTATAACACCCTATCGGCACAAAAAGAGCGGTTTGTTCCTATCCATGACGGCAAAGTGGGTATGTATGTCTGTGGCATGACGGTGTACGATTATTGTCATATCGGACACGCTCGGGTCATGGTGAGCTTTGATGTGATTTATCGTTGGTTGTCTCGTTATTTTGACGTGAACTACGTCCGCAACATCACCGACATTGACGACAAAATCATCAAACGAGCAGGCGAAAACGGCGAAACCATTGGCAAGCTGACCGAGCGTTTTATCAAAGCCATGCACGAAGATGCTGACCGTCTAGGGTGCTTGCGTCCGACCAGCGAACCCAAAGCGACCGACCACATTCCCCAGATGCTGGATATGATAAATACCTTACATTCCAAAGACTTAGCCTATCAAGGGGCAAGTGGCGATGTGTATTATAAGGTGGCAAATTTCCCCGACTATGGCAAACTCTCCAAACGCAAACTTGCCGACATGCAAGCAGGGGCAAGGGTGGAGACGGTGGACGACAAGGACAACCCGTTTGACTTTGTGCTGTGGAAATCCGCCAAACCGTCCGAACCGCATTGGCAAAGTCCGTGGGGCTTGGGTCGCCCTGGTTGGCACATTGAGTGCAGTGCGATGAGTACCTGCTGTTTGGGCGAGAGCTTTGACATTCATGGCGGTGGGCATGATTTGCAGTTTCCGCACCATGAAAACGAGATTGCCCAAAGCGAAGGGGCGACAGGCAAACCCTACGCCAACAACTGGCTACACGTTGGTTTTGTCAATGTGGACGGAGAAAAAATGAGCAAATCCTTAAACAACTTCTTTACCATTCGTGAAGTGTTGCAGGATTTTCATGCCGAGACCATTCGCTTTTTTATCCTATCTAGCCATTATCGCAGTCCGATTAACTTCTCAGATACCGCCCTAAAAGAAAGCCACACCGCCTTATCACGCCTATATCACGCCCTAAAACCGTTTGATGCGGTAGGCACGGACGAGACAGCGTGGGGAAGTGAGTACGGGCAAGCCTTTGTGCGTGCGATGAATGACGACTTTAACACCGCCCAAGCGGTCAGTATCTTGTTTGAGATTGCAGGCGAGATAAATAAAGCGGTCAAGGCGAACGACATGGCAGGCGGACAGCGATTTGCCGTGATATTAAAGACCCTAGCAAGCGTGCTAAATATCGCCCAAACCGCCCCCCAAACCTTTTTGCAAGCCCAAATTGGCGATGAGAGCATTTCTGAAAGCGAGATTTTGGCGATGATTGATAAACGCAAACAAGCCAAAGCCGATAAGGATTTTGCCCTTGCCGACCAAATCCGTGCCGAGCTAAAAGAAAAAGGCGTGGAGCTAGAAGACAGCAGGGCGGGGACGAGCTGGCGGAGAGTGTAAATAAAAAAAATTGAGCTATTTTTATGGCTCAATTTTTGTTTTTAGGATTAAAAAGAATATATCAAAGAGCTTTTAAATTACCCATAATCCGCAGGGGGAAAATTATTAAATTTAGGTTCTTTGGTTAATAAATAAAAGAGAATATCAATGAAACATCTATTTTGGTTATGTGGTATTAGTTTGGCTTTTGGCATGGTAAATGTGACAACTGCCGATGAGTTTGATGTGCCATGTGTCAAACCAACCACACAAATTCCCTTTACTTATCAAGAATGCCTAAATCAAAAAGGCGTGGCACGAGTGGGTAATGTGGTGCAAACGTCATTTGGTGATTTTCCTTATCCGTTTGGGCTGATTGACAAGACAGGCAAGCTCATTTTGCCTGCAATTTATCATGAGATTGATTTTCCTGATGATTGGGCGTATGACAGTTATACAGAGCCAAGTGATGCACTGATTGTGGTTGCACAAAGAGACAGTGGAGAGTCAATGTTTGGTAAGCTCGGTAGAGATGACACTTTTGGGCTTGTCAATGAAAAAGGCGAGTTTGTTGTGCCAATGGGGTTTTATGATGACATTGGCGGTTTTTCTGATGGTTTGTCAAGGGTGGAAAAGGACGGTGAATACGGTTATATAGATAGCCTTGCGAGTGTTGTCATTCCTGTTGTCTATGATTATGCTGGGTTGTATTTTACAGACGGCTTTGCAGGTGTAAAAGGGCAAGGTAAATATGGCATTATTGACAAACAAAACCGTCCCGTCATCGCTTTTGCTTATGACGATGCAGAAGTTTTGTCAGGGCGATTATTTGCCGTTGCCAAAGATAGGCAGTACGCCCTGATAAGTCCTGAAGGCAAATTTTTGTCCGATTATCAGTATGAGATGATAATGCCAACGCATTATGGCGATACTTATGTTGTACAGCAACAGGGTAAATATGGCTTAATCAATGAGCAAGCCGAAGTGCTAATAGCACCTAACTATGATTATGTTGGCGTGGATTTTGAGAAAACCTATGCCGATGATAATACGAATGATAAGATATATTTTAAAGCAGAGCTTGGCGATAGTACCGAGAGTTTTGCTATCACTTGTAAATAAATCATGACAAAACCCATGTATACATAAATCATTACCCATATCATCGCCTTATTATTGGCGGGTGGCAGTGCATTGTTGGCAAATGATGTGATGACATTTGGCGGATTGATGGTGCTGGGTATGATGATGTTTGTGATGACTGCTTATATTGTCTTTGCCAAAGAAGCCAAAAAAGTCGCTGACGGTATTTTTGCCGTGCTGTTTTTTGCCGTGCTGTTTTTTGTGGTGGGGTTTGGTGGTACTTTGTTTGCCTTTTTGTTTGGCTCTAACTGCTTTATCGATAACACTGGGATACAACGTTGTGTCATGCCAACAGGTCATATGTTGGTAGGATTTGTCGTTGCATTTATCGCCACGCCTTTGTCTTGGCGGTTTTACAAAACCAAACGCACTCAAAGAAGTGAGATGATATGGCTGTTGGCGATAGTGATCGGTTGGGCGGTGGGACTATTGATAAATGTGTTGGGGGTGTAATGGTTTATTGTTTAGTGATATTAACAGCTTTACGTCATTATTTATGGGTGATTTTAATAGATAAAACCAAATAATAAAAATTTTAATTTTCAATATCTATTTGGCTATTAAAAATTTGATACAACTCATCTTTCTTTTTTGGGTCTGTATTTTATCTAATAAATCTTTTGATTTTTGAATATACGCCACATTTCCAGCATTTATCTCAGCCAGATAGTACAACAAAATTTCTTTGGTATTGTCTTTTTTGTTATAGTTATTTTTCTTAATTTCTTCTTCTGCTTTTCTGGCAATATGAGAAAAGCAATTTGTTATCTCGTCATTGTCGTAATTATTGATTTTCATAAGTTGGCATTTATAAATAAGTAACCAATGATCGGGGTTTTTCCTAAGAACTTCATCAATAAAATCTATTGCTTTATGAACATCTGTTAATGTATATATTTGCAATAATGCTTTGTACTTTTCATTCTCATCATTCATGCGATTTACTTCTGGCACCAAGTCCAACAACAGCCTTTTCGTTTTTTCGTTGTCATCAATGACGCCATTTATTGCGATGTCATTTATTTTTTGCATGACATAACGGTCGTATTCGTCTGTATTAGTAGCATTAATTTTTGAAGTGACATAATGTCCAGTTTTATCATAACCGCAAGATAACAATGAAGTCATTAATATTGCTATAATAAATTTCATTATATTTTCTCCGTATTTATATAAAATTCATATATGGCAGAGCTTGCGATGGGAGACATTCAACCTGTATTAAATTTCTGTTATCAACGACCGAATCTCATCAGTGCTTGTTTGCTTGGGTCACAGTCGCCATCACGCACATCTACGACAGTTACCCCTTCATCAATAAAACTGTGAGCCGAACAGCGATTGCCAAAGGTCTTGGTAAACTGTTGTCCGTTTTGTTCAAGCGTGGCACACACAGGCATGTATTCCATGGTGCAGTGCTTGGTGGGCATGGCAAGTTTTGGCAGGGTGGATGAGTCTGGCTCTGCGATGTCGGTGGCGATGGGTTCGGCAGGGGTCGCTGTTGGCGTCGCACAGGCGGTCAGTAGTAATGGACAAAGTAGGATAAGGTATTTCATGAGCACTCCGAGCTGAGCTATTGATTGGTATGTTCATTGGGGTATTTTATATCACAAACCGTCCTGCTCTCAACTTTATTTTATAACCCATTGATAAATATGGATTAATCTAATAATTTACAAAAAACATTTGCCAAATCGGATAATCTGGCGTATAATGCACCGCTAATTTTACACGCACAAACCGATACACAATGCTAAAACGAACAAGCAACCGTATATCCAAAGGCTAGGCAGATGACTGCTTAGCCTTTTTCGGTTTTTTGATGTGTATTTTTTTCATTTTTTGCCATAAGGGGCTGTTATGTTAAGACTAAGTTATGAAGCATTGACCTTTGATGATGTACTGCTACTACCTGCTTATTCAGAAGTGTTACCCAAAGATGTGAGCCTATCCACTCGCCTGACTCGTGAGATTAACCTAAATTTGCCAATCCTATCGGCGGCGATGGATACCGTTACCGAATCAAAAATGGCAATCGCCATGGCGCAGCTTGGCGGTATGGGTATTATCCACAAAAATATGGACATCGCTCGTCAAGCCAGCCGTGTCCGCCATGTCAAAAAGTTTGAAGCAGGCACGGTTGCCGACCCCATTACCGTAAGCCCTGACACAAGCGTGGGCGAGCTACTTCGCATTACTCGTGAAAACCACATCTCAGGCGTGCCTGTGGTCGACGACAACCGTCAAGTGGTGGGGATTGTAACGCACCGTGATTTGCGTTTTGAGACCAACCTTGACCAACCTGTCAAAAATGTGATGACCCCAAAAGATAAGCTCGTTACCGTCAAAGAAGGCGAATCTACCGAGAGCATCAAACGCTTACTGCACACGCACCGCATTGAAAAAGTGATTGTGATTGATGATGAATTTCGCCTAAAAGGGCTAATTACTGTCAATGATTTTAGCAAAGCCGAAAATAACCCGAACGCCGCCAAAGATGCCCAAGGTCGCTTGCGTGTGGGGGCGGCAGTTGGTACAGGGGCGGACACCGAAGCCCGTGTGGAAGCGTTGGTGGAAGCGAACGTGGACGTGATTGTGGTGGATACCGCTCACGGTCATAGCCGTGGCGTGATTGACAAAGTCGCCTTTATCAAGAAAAAATACCCCCATATCCAAGTCATCGGCGGTAACATTGCCACAGGCGATGCCGCTCTTGCCCTACTAGACGCTGGGGCGGACGCTGTCAAAGTCGGCATTGGACCTGGCTCTATCTGTACCACTCGTATCATCGCAGGTATTGGCGTGCCACAGATTAGTGCCATTGACAACGTGGCGACTGCCTTGCAAGAGCGTATTCCGCTCATCGCTGACGGTGGCATTCGTTTTTCTGGCGACATGGCAAAGGCTCTGGCGGCAGGGGCAAGCTGTATCATGGTGGGCGGACTCTTAGCAGGGACAGAAGAAGCCCCTGGGGAGATGGAGCTGTATCAAGGTCGCTATTATAAGGCATATCGTGGCATGGGGTCGCTTGGGGCGATGAGCGGACAAAATGGCTCGTCTGACCGCTATTTCCAAGATGCCAAAGAAGGCGTGGAAAAACTTGTCCCAGAAGGTATTGAAGGGCGTGTGCCATACAAAGGCTCGGTAACAGGCATCATCAATCAGCTTGCGGGCGGTCTGCGTTCATCCATGGGCTATACAGGCTGTGCCACTATCGAAGAGCTACGCACCAAACCTGAGTTTATCAAAGTAACATCGGCAGGCATGAAAGAGTCGCACGTTCATGATGTGCAGATTACCAAAGAAGCTCCAAATTATCGTCAAAGTTAAAGACTTATCAAAGCTAATTTGCAAGATGATAAAATCCGCTCAATCAAGGTTGGGCGGATTTTTGTTATAGCGTATATATCTTGTATGCAACCCATACCGCCCCAATCGCCATAACCGTCCAATACACTTTGGCGGTTGATGTCATGCGTTCGTCATTACCGATATAAAACGGCTCATAACGTGGCGGGAATCTGTTTGATGAGTGCAAAAATCTCTTTCTCGTTGATGAGTGTTCGTCCATAACAGCAAGTATTTAATACCAAAAATTCATCATCGCCTGTCTTTAAGCTTATATCCATGCGATACACCATAAATCCAAAACGGTGATTTGCTTGAATGTGCAGTGATAAATCCGCAATGTCGTCAAACCCTATGAGTTTATCATTAAAAATACCCCGACCAATGATATAATCTTTATCAATGATAAGCATGGGTTTTTTGGTGATTAAATTTTTTAAAAAGATAATCAGAAAAAATAACCAAAACAAGCCCGATAATAAAATAGCCCCATTGATAAACCAACTACCAACATCAGATAACACATACCAAAAACAATAAGTCGCCCCGATACAAACGGCAAAAATAAAAAGCTGTATCACAAGGGAGCGTTGGGTAGGATATAGATATAGGGGCAAGCGAAAATTAACCATGTTTTTACCGTCATTTCATCAAATGACCAACAACCAATATCAGCACCACAAAACCAATCATAAACAATCCCCATGTTGTCATTCGGTCATGAATGTCCATATCAAAATCTTCAAATGTGGGCGGTATGTTGCCTTGATGAACTTGATTGATAAGATGAAAGATTTCTTTTTCATTTATCATTACTGTTTCATATTTCATACTTCTAATCGGCAGGTGTAATTTTTTGCCAGTATTTAATAAGATAGCAGTATGCCAATGTTTCACGTCTTGATGAGTATGATAATCCAATTCTAACGAGCGAATGTCTTTAAAAGCAATGGCGTTATTTTTATTAAATAATCTTTTTAATAATTCATGTCCGCCACTAATGCGATAACGGGCAATTACCAAAACGGGCTTGGAGTTGATGAACGAGATGACACACGCCAAGATAACCAACGCCTCAAAAATCATCAGTGCCATAGATAGGGCAATAATAAACCATTCGTCAGCAATCACACTAACAGTCCGCCCAAGCCAAAACATCGCACCGCCAAAAGCCAAAGAAAATAGCAGGAATTTATTGGAATGATAAAGCTCTATCGGTAGGGGGACTTTATTGCTCATGCGTGTTTAATTCCCATGATAATCGCCAATAATAGCATACTTGTCATAAAGACAATCATCAATAAACCGCCTACATTGACTCTGTCAAAAATCTCTATTTTTGTTGCAGGAATGATTAAAACATCTCGACCCTGATAGGCTTGATTGATTAGGTCAAATAGCTGTTTTTCATCAAGATGTAAATGATTGTGGCGATAGGCATTCAAAGATATTTGTTGTATATCATTATTTTTATGGATTTGTATGTACCAAAATTTAAAATCACGATAGCTTTGATAATCCAATATGCCAACATCTTGGTTGTGGGCTTGAATGTCCCTAAAATAAATTGCTTGCTGTGTGATGTGAAAAAATGAAAGGTGGTCTTTATCAATAACAAAGAAAGACTCATCTCTGACCACTTTAAAAAACTGATAAAAAGCAAAACCCAAAGCAATCAAAAATAAAACACCAAATAAAATTCTGATAAAAAATTCATCTTTGGCAACCCAAAATCCCAAACCAAATAATACCGCCAAAAAATATAAAACACAATCAATACCCAATGTACTCGCTTTTTGGGATATAAGATTAGGGGCAGGGGAATTTTATCGCTCATGGTTATGTCTGGGGTAATTTAAAATGCTCTCATAAGGGCGAATAATTATATCCGCCCCTAACAATCTTTTTAAGATACCATTGGTTTTAAAATATCATTAACGCTACTTTTTAATCCCTGTGTATTTCTCAAAATTCTCGGCATAATCATCGATATTATCGCTAAGCATTTTTTGGTATTGCTCGGTATAAAAAGCGATGATGTCCGCTTTTTCTTTGACAAAATCCGACCCCTTGACAAAACCAATGCTCGCTGCTGACACCGCAAAACGAGCAGCGGCATAAGTCAAAGACGCTGCCACTTGCCCTGCGTGGGAGTTTGGCGATAATTGGCTGTTGGCAAGGGTAATCACGCTGTCCGCCCGCTCAAAAAAGGCATTGGCATCTTGGGGTAATTCGGCGGTGTTGTTGGTCATTTGTTCGTTAAGGTTTGACATAAATTTTCCATAAGCTTGATAAAAATTAACAAAAGCCAGTTTTTGACTGGCTTTTGTGGATAAAGAACTTTAAAATTACCACAAATTTATAATTATGTGGGCGTAGGGACGTGCTGAGCATGTCCGATAAATCGCCATATCATCAAGGGCGTGTTCAACACGCCCCCACAAAGCCTGCGGTAAATATCAAATTTGTTAGATATATTTTGGCAAATCACCAATTCGTATCCGCTTTAATCGCTTCTACTTTATCGGTTTTTTCCCAAGTAAAGGCATTGTCCGTACCATGTCGCCCAAAATGCCCATAACTTGCCGTGATTTCGTACATGGGTTGTAGCAAGTCCAGCATACGAGTGATACCATAGGGGCGTAGGTCAAAATGGGTGCGGATAAGGCGGATAATCTCATCATTAGACACATTGCCTGTGTTAAAGGTATTGACCGAGATAGAAGTCGGCTCTGCCACGCCAATGGCATAGGACACCTGCACTTCAATGCGGTCGGCAAGCCCTGCCGCCACGATGTTTTTGGCGACATAACGCCCTGCATAGGAAGCACTTCTATCCACTTTGGACGGGTCTTTGCCACTAAACGCACCGCCCCCATGACGAGCCATACCGCCATAAGTATCCACGATGATTTTACGCCCAGTCAGACCTGCGTCCCCCACAGGACCGCCGATGACGAATTTGCCTGTTGGGTTGATGTGGTATTTTGTGCCTGCGTGGAGCAGTTCGGCAGGAATGACTTGTTTGATAATCTCTTCCATGACCGCTTCATATAGGTCGGCTTGACTGATGTCGGGGTCATGCTGAGTGGATAGTACCAACGCATCTACCGCCAGTGGGCGATGATTGTCATCATAGCGTAGGCTTACCTGTGCCTTAGCGTCTGGGCGTAGCCATGAGAGCGTGCCGTTTTTACGCAGTTCGGCTTGGCGTTCCATAAGGCGGTGTGATAGGGCAATGGGAGCGGGCATAAGTACGTCTGTCTCAACGCATGCATAGCCAAACATCAAGCCTTGGTCGCCTGCCCCTTGCTCTTCGGGGTGGCTTCTGTCCACGCCTTGGGCAATCTCGGGCGACTGCTTGCCAATCATGTTGATGACCGCACAGCTTGACCCGTCAAAGCCCAAATCGCTATGGTTGTAGCCGATTTTATTGACCGTACGGCGGACGATGGCTTCCACATCAATGTTGGCGGTGGTGGTAATCTCGCCCGCAAGCACAACCGCCCCTGTTTTGGTTAGGGTTTCGCACGCCACACGAGCGTTTTTGTCTTGGGTCAAAATCTCATCAAGTATGGCATCTGAGATTTGATCTGCCATTTTATCAGGGTGTCCTTCGGAGACGGACTCTGATGTAAATAATTGATAATTCATAAAAAATCACTTAAATAGATTAAAAAAACTTACGACATTCTGGTGGCTTTTCATTATTTGCCAAAAAACAAAAAGGCAAATCTAGGCTTGACAGAATGAGCAAAACTCTACATCGTAAGGCGAGAATATCTGAATTTTACTTAGATATTTGGCGGAAAATTATACCCCATTTTGGCGGATAAATGTAAAAAAATAGATGAAAAAAATTTGGCAAACCATGAAAAATTTTGTAGGGTTTGTTATTTTCCATGATTTTTTCACAATCATACAAAGAGCGAGTGATTATAATAATGCCAATTATCAACACAAAAGGCATACTATGACACAAAAATATGACATGACCGAGCTTTGGTCAAAATGGACGGTATTGGTATGGTTAAATGCTATTCTTGGATTGTTTCTTGGTGGTTTTTTAGAAATTAGGTTATGGACGTATAATATAGGTATCTTTTTTGGGGCGTTTTTCTTAACGGTGGTAACAGGTGGGATATTGTCCTTTGTGGGGGCGATATTAACGGCAGTGATTATGGCGATAATGATATTTGGCGATTATTTAAAAAATAATGGGGATAAAAGATGAATAATATTTGGTTAAAATGACAGGTCTGGTATGCTCCAATGCAATCGTTGGATTTTTATTCTTGGGGTCTTTTGGGGGTTATTTTAGTCATTGGGTAGAGACATTAAGTTTAATATTGGGCGTATTAGTATTTGTGCCTATTTATGTGATGATAGATAAATATGTCTTAGCACATTATCCGACATTTATTCTGATATTACATGATATGGTAATGGGTAGGATTTTATTACAATTTACCATTCTTATAGAATTTATGGTGGCGTTATCGGCGATAAAAATTTTAACGATAATAGCAGGGTTTTATTATATACCATATTTTAAGGGTTTTATGCTGATGTTTATGTCGGGATTATTGGTGTCTGTTTTTGTTTTAGGATTGTCGTGGATTATTTTTAAAATTAAAACCTAAAATCCTGATAATTGTGGGTATTTTTCCCTAATAATTTTATAAAATCATTTTCATCAACCACTTGGCTATTTTCTAATAATGTCAAATTATCCATAGAAAATAACGGATTTTTGTATATCAAATAAATCATTTGTAAAAATAATTTAGCAAAAAATAAAGGAATATTGATGATAAAAATAGGCTGTTTTTGATAAAAATTATTGGCTAGTATCTGTAAATAATATTTTAATAAAATGGGCGAGCCTACCATATTTATTATTCCATTTTTTTGAAAAGATAAAAGATGTAAAAACCCTAACGCCACATCATCAATATGAACAGGCTGTATGATAAAATGACCGCCATTTGGCAAAACCCAAATCGGTAGTTTGGCAAGTCTCAAAAACAGCTTGATGCTTGCTCCGCCTTGTCCAAACACCAAAGACGGACGAATGATCGTTACGCTAAAATCATCATCTGCCAATGCCAATAACGCCTTATCGCCACGCCCCTTACTACCCACAAAGGCAATGGGCGAATACTCGTCCGCCCCGAGTGCTGAAAGATTGAGCCAATGTTTTATGCCATTTTGTTTGGCGATAGTGGCAAGGCAGGCAGGCGTGTGATGATGAATGTTTTCCATAAAGGCGGTATCATCACTCATCACGCCAACAGCATTAATCACCACATCAATATCATCAAATAAATCAGGCGGTATGATTGGATAATTAAAATCAAGCGTTTTTGATGATAGGGTTTTGATATGACATAAGGGATTTTGGCTTAATAAATCATAAACCTTTTTGCCAATAAATCCTGTATGACCGAATAATAAAATATTCATGGTTTTTTATGTTGATTTAATCGCTCTTTTGGTGGTAACTGACAAATGCTATTATCACATTCATTGATGTCTTGCACATTGCCAAACAGTTTTATGATAAGCCATTTGGGAATTTTATATCGATATTTTGCAAATAAAGGATAGATAATGGCACTTAATGGCTTGATGATTGGCAAGAGAAGTAGTTTGTTAAATTTTGTGTCGGCGGTTTTGTGTAAAAGTCGCACTGCTTTTATGCCTGTGTGCATGACATTATTATCATCTAATATACATAAATAAGTCATGGCGGTTAATTCATCAATAACATGCTTTTGTAATTCTGACAATCCGTCTTTTATGGGAATGATGTGGATATAATCGCTCTTGATATGATAGGCTTCGGTGCGACAAATGAGGCAAGTGTCATCATAATACATTTTAATCATAATTTATTCTCCAAAAAATAAATATTTTTGTCTTGAAATTCAAATCCCATAGAGAGTAATTGATTGGGAAAAACTTTTTGTCCATCTATCAATAAAGTTGCCATTTCACCAAGCAATAATCTTAAAAACCAAGATGGCAAATGAAATAAAGTGGGTTTATTTAATAATTGCCCAATCGCTTTGGTAAAGTCGGCATTGGTTATCGGATTGGGGCTTGTCAGATTATAAAATTGGTGAATGGGCAAATCATCGCTTTTATTTTTGGCAATGATAAACAGCACAGCACGCACCCAATCAGACATACTGATAAAACTTAATATCTGTTTGCCATCGCCAAGCCGTCCGCCAAGCCCCATTTTAAAGGCAGGTAGTAGACGAGTCATTATACCACCTTTGGGGTCTAGTACCACGCCTGTGCGAATGATAGCGACTTTTGTGGCGGAAATATCAGTGGTGGACAGGGCAAGATTCTCCCAAGTTTGACAGAGCTCGCTGGCAAAATCTTGACAAATGGGCGATGAATTTTCATCAAAAGTCGCATTGTCCGACACGCCATAATAACCAATCGCCGACCCGCTTATCAATAATGATGTGGGATTGTTTTTGATAAAGTTTAATATCGCTAAAGTGGGGTTTATTCTACTATCAAAAAGCCGTCTTTTTTGTTTACTGCTCCACCGTTTATCAGCAATTCCTGCCCCTGCTAAATTGATGATAACATCAATGGATATTGATAAATTTTTTAGGGCGTTATAATCAATCACTTTGACATTATTCAAAATTGTTATTCTATTAGGATTTTGGCTTACCCAAATAATATGATGACCTAAGTTTAATAATACTAGGGTTAATTGTCGTCCCAAAAAACCGCTACCGCCAGTAATTAAAATGTTCATAAATTTCCCTTATTTTCTATCACAGATTTCGGTAATACAAACCACCCAATAATGAACGCTGATAATGCTCCCAATAATCCCATGAAACCCATTAAGGTTAAAATATAATAAATATCTTGCAATAATAATTCTCCTGTAAAAAATATAAATAAACCCCACTCTCAACTAACACACCACAACAAGCAGGGTGCTTGAAATAAAAACAACATAGCCCAATCCAATGTTTCACCACAAAACAGTCTAGGAGTAAGCTATGTCGTATGATGATTTTATCATTGTTGTCTATCTTTTGGTAGAGGCTTTGTATCAAAATATTGTAACCAAACCTCTAAGAAGCAAAGGCTTTTTGCCTGCCTTGTCTGACACAGAAATCATCACCATGGAGCTTGTGGGTGAAAGTTTAGGTTTTGACACTGACAAGGAGATTTGGGCTTACTTTAAAAACTGCTATCAACACTATTTCCCCAAATTAGGCTCATACCCAAACTTTGCCAAACACTGTGCCAACTTGGTTTGGGTTAAAGACAAAATGATGAAGGTACTTGGCTCTTTGTGTATTCTTGACAATCAAGACAGCCGTCCCACTAAGCCTTATTTGATTGACAGCTTTCCTTTGCCTGTCTGTGTCTATCAAAGAGCAAAAAGACACAAATCTTTTAAGGGGGTTGGGAGCTTTGGTTATTGTGCCAGTAAGAGCGAACACTACTTTGGGTTTAAAGCCCATTTACTCACAAACCAAGACGGTCAAGTGATTGCTTACACATTAACACCTGCCAATACAGATGACAGACAGGTAGTGTTTGAGTTGACACAGTCCTTGCAAGGAGGGCAAGCCAGTTTGGTCTTTGGGGATAAGGGTTATTTATCCAAAGCATTACAAGAGGAACTTGCTAAGTTGGGGGTTGATCTACAAACACCTCTTAGGGATAATATGAAAGAGGATAGAGGTCAAGGTTTTGTGTCTTATCTTAAACGAACAAGAAAAACCATTGAAACCGTCATCTCTCAATTATCACAAAGATTTAATGTTCAAACCACCAAGGCAAGAGACTTGTGGCATCTGTCCAACCGTTTTATTAGAAAACTCTTAGCTCACAGTCTTTGTGTACAAATCAACAAACAACTTGGCAATCCACCCTTAAGGTTTGAGATGATTTTAAGTTGAGAGTGGGGTATAAATAAGAATACATATATGGCAGATATCATAAATCCTATTAGTTTTATGCTGATAAAATGCCTAAAATTTTTATAAAGTTTAAATTTAGTAATCAAATATCCTGTGGCAGTTTCAGGAATAAACCCAACAAATATCCCGATAAAACCTATGAATAACACGGCATCAATATATGCTGGAATGACTTTAATGCCGTCTGGCTCGCCCACCAATGCAAATAAACCAATTATTACGCCACCCACCAGACCACTCAAGATAGCATAGGTGTATAGTATTTTGTTTGTGGGATAAGTTACCTGATTCATAATAACTCCTACATCGGCTTAAATACCATTAAAAACACAATCCCCAATACCGCCAAAAATGCAGGATAGCCTGCCAATTCCCATTTTTTGGCATAATTCCAATAGGATTGGGGTAGGGCGGTGTCGCCATTGTCGTGCGATTGTTTGGCGATGTCTCGCATTTTTAGTTGCCACACGACCACAGGAAGCCAGCACGCCCCCGAAAAGAAAAACAGCAAAAGACTTGCCCAAATCCAAGTGGCAGAAAATGGCATGCTTAGGGCGTTCATGAGCCACAGTCCCGAGAAAAACTGAAAAAACACCGCAGGGGTGGTAAACCAAAAATCCGCCCGACACACCCAATGGCTGACGACCGATTGGGCAGGGACACAGCCACTGCGATTGGTTACGAACAGATAAAATGCCGTGCCAAAGCCTGTGCCTAAAATTATCATGGCGGATAAGATATGCAAGGTTTTGATGAGTTGATATAGGGTAAAGTCGCTCATGGTTTTTCCTTAGTCTACCATAATTTCTGTAAAAACAGAAAAAATTTAATAAAAAAATAGTAAGGCGTACCCTAACTTATTTTGGGTTTGTGATGCTCATATAAAAATATCACAATTGCCAAACTGGGTAGGGTTTTTATCATACTGCCAAAGGGGTGTAACAATTGTTCTATCAGTAATGTTTTTGGCAAAAGCGTTAAAATCAATGTATTATAGCCAATGATGATAATGATTTGGGCAAGCCAAAGCAGATAATGCGTGCGGTATTTGGTCATGATAAGTAGGGCAAATAACACATCAATGCTACTGGCTCCGATAAATAACACATTACCAATCACGCCATAAAATCCCATACTTTGTAATAAATCAAGCGATGATGAATGATTAAAAACTATGGGAACGATACCGCTATATAGCCATAATAAGGCAAGGGCGTGATAGATATAATTGGGTATTTTCATAAAATGCCTTTATTTTTAATAGATGATGATTGTTAATGTGATAAAATTTTGCTATGATAAATCTTTCTAAAAGACAAACATAAGTCTAAAAATACCTACTTTGACAACCATTTACCCCCCCCAAGATTTTGAGACTCTTGATAATGCCTTAACCGCCTTTCATTAAAAGGTCTATTATGATAAAGCAAGGCGTTGGTATAAAAAACGTTTGGGCTGTTATGAAAAACCGTCCGTTCTAAAACGCAAACGCCAAAAAATGAAACGTCTATTAAGCCAACGACAAACTTATAATGCCCGTGTTTGTGATAACCCATTACCCAATCTTTGGCTAAAAATAGAATTGGATAAAAGCCTAGCACGAGATGCCCTCAATGCCGTTGGGCGTTAAGGTTTTGGATAAATATAACAGTTGCCAGTATCGCATAAGCCATTGATTTTATTTAATTTTACATCATAAACCGCTCCATACCACCATTTTACCAAATAGGCAGGGATTAAATGACGGCGTTTGGCAAAATACGGATAGGCGATATTTAATAAGGCATAAATCACAGGCAGATCAAATAACCAAAACGCCCCCACGCCAAATAGTCGTATATTTGCCGTTTTATACAACACTCGCACCGCTTCCATGCCTTTGTACCAAGCTCCCCATTCGTCTTTGACGCACAGATGAGTCATGGCTTCTTGGTAGCTGATACCTGCTTGGGCAAGCTCGTCTTGACCGTCCGATACGCTGATGATGATAATATCGCCACCACTCAGATGCCATAAAGACATTGCTTCGCTACGGCATAGGGTGCAACTGCTGTCATAGAACATGGTGAGTTTCATGATATTTCCTTTTGAAATTTCTGTTAAAACAGAAATAATAATGCAAAAAAATTTAAAAGTTATTGGGTAATTTTGGCAAAAATAATTTACCACAAATCATCGCTGATATTCCGCCAATGATAGCCAATGGAAAAGATATAAGAAAAAAATCCCAAATTGTAATTTGCATATTCGGTTGTTGATTGCTAAAAACCACCATAAGTAAAGCAAAAATTGACGTTATTAAAAAACCAATGGCAAATATTTTGACATAATCTTTTTTATCAATAAAGATAAAATTTTTAAATGATAAATAAATACCTGTCAAAAAAGCAGGAATGCCACCCGCCCAAGCACCAAGAAAAGCAAATCCAAGTATATAAAATGGTAACTTTAAGAATAAACTTATTATGCCTTTATGACTTATGTGGTTTATTATTTGTTCATAGGTAGTTTCTATCATAAAACCAATGCAACAAAACATAATACCGCCAATCATACCGCCAAGCAATCCAAACCCAAAAATCACTTTTATTTTTGGATAAATAAAGCCATGTTGTTTGGCATAAGCTAAGATTTCTTTTTTGGTTGCCATTTTACTGTCCTATTTATCAAAGTTTTTAGGTAACTTTGGCAAAAATAATTTACCACAAATCATCGCTGATATTCCGCCAATGGAGCCAAGACTAAATAAAGTATGTGTTATTTTCCAAAATTCATCAGGTAAATTTATCCAATGATTAAAATAAATTGACGAAAATATGGTGCCAACAACATACAAATGAAAATAATCTAACTTTTTTATAATAATAAAATTAAAAATCGCACAATAAATTCCTGTTAATACAGCAGGTATACAACCAAATACCGTGCCAAAAATAATGCTAAATAATAGAACAGAAAAAATCTTTTCAATCAAAGAAATTATGTTTATGTCATAAAATAAATTACCGCCATTAACAAGAAGATTAGATATTATATCAATAATAACCACAGTCATTAAGCCAATCATACCGCCAAGCAATCCAAACCCAAAAATCACTTTTATTTTTGGATAAATAAAGCCATGTTGTTTGGCATAAGCTAAGATTTCTTTTTTGGTTGCCATGTCTATTGTTCGCTTATTTTTATTTCAAAAATTTTTGCACCGTTGCCCCAAGTTTTAGGATTTTATTGAGCGTATTTGTGGAGAGTTTTAGCATTTCATTTGCCCAAGTGGTGAGCGTATCCACAAAGCCGTGCGTGTCCTTAATGCGTTGTTTGACCCCTTCATTTTCGAGTTCAAATTCAGGCGTATTCATGAGTTCATCTAAAAACTGCACGGTAGGGGCAAGCTCTCTTTTGTAGCGTTCTTCTACGATAACCCGAGCCAGAGCCCATACATCAGTGTTAGTGGTAAAATAGTCTCGTCTGTCGCCTAATATGTGCGTGGTCTGCACAAGATTTAGGCTTTGCAGTTCCTTAATGCTGTTGGAGACGTTGGAGCGGGCGACCCCGAGCGTATCTACGATTTGTTCGGCGTTCATGGGCTTTGCTGTGATGAATAATAGGGCATGAATTTGGGCGACCGTGCGGTTTACGCCCCATTTACTGCCCATTTCGCCCCAATGCAGGACAAATTTTTCGGTGGTGGGGGAGAGTTTCATGGTGTTTTGCCTTGTTAGAATTTATGATTATTTTAGATATTTTTATAATTTCTGTCAATACTGAAATTTAGAAATTTAACAAAATCATTTTTACAATCAAACAACATTTCGCCCTTGCAATTTGGTCAATTTTAAGATAATTTACAACTGTACATATCGGCAATGCCAATAGCCTGGGCGGGTTTGTACTTAGGTAATTTGTACTTGAGTAAATTGGCAAGCCGATAGGTGCAAGTCGCAGGTTAATACACCTTGCTTTTCGTTTACCATGTTTATAAGGAAATTGTATGCGTTACGCCAATCCCAATACAGACGACTCAAAAGTCAACTTCAAATCCCAATATGAAAACTTCATCGGTGGCGAATGGGTTGCCCCTGTCAAAGGCGAGTATTTTGACGACATCTCGCCTGTGGACGGCAAAGCCTTTGCCAAAGTGCCAGACTCAACGAGCGAAGACATCGAGCTTGCCCTAGATGCCGCACACCTTGCCAAGGACGCTTGGGGTAAGACATCCCCCATGGAGCGAAGCAATATCTTATTAAAAATCGCCGACCGCCTAGAAGAGAACTTGGAGACGCTTGCCGTTGCCGAGACGTGGGAGAACGGCAAGCCTGTGCGTGAGACGTTGGCGGCGGACATTCCCCTTGCCATTGACCATTTTCGCTATTTTGCAGGGTGCATTAGAGCCCAAGAAGGCGGTATCAGCGAGATTGACCATGACACGGTGGCTTATCATTTTCATGAACCGTTGGGCGTGGTTGGGCAAATCATTCCTTGGAATTTCCCCATTCTTATGGCGGCATGGAAAATCGCCCCTGCACTGGCAGCAGGCAACTGTATCGTGCTAAAACCTGCCGAGCAAACGCCTGTGAGTATCCTTGTGCTGACCGAGCTCATCGAAGACATCTTGCCAAAAGGCGTGCTAAACATCGTCAATGGGGACGGCTTAAAGGTGGGTAAACCGCTTGCCACGAACCCACGCATTAGCAAAATCGCCTTTACAGGCTCGACCGAAGTCGGTCAATACATCATGCAATATGCGACCGAAAACATCATTCCTGTAACCTTGGAGCTAGGTGGTAAATCGCCCAACATATTCTTTGCCGATGTCATGGACAAAGATGATGAGTTTTTGGACAAAGCCCTAGAAGGCTTTGCCATGTTCGCCCTAAACCAAGGCGAAGTATGTACCTGTCCGTCTCGTGCGTTGGTGCATGAGAGTATCGCTGATGAGTTTATCAAGCGTGCCATTGAACGGGTTAAAAACATCAAAACAGGACATCCGCTTGATACCGAGACGATGATTGGGGCTCAGGCAAGTCAAGAACAGCAGGACAAAATCCTAAAATACATCGACATCGGTCAAAAAGAAGGGGCAGAGCTTTTGACAGGTGGCGGGGAGCGTAAAGAGAACGAATACGGTGGATTTTATATTGAGCCGACTGTCTTTAAAGGCACCAATGAAATGCAGGTGTTCCGTGATGAAATCTTTGGTCCTGTCTTGACGGTTACGACCTTTAAGGATTTTGATGAAGCCATGCAAATCGCCAATGACACCATGTACGGCTTGGGTGCGGGCGTGTGGTCTCGTTCTGGCACGACTGCCTACCGTGCAGGGCGTGCGATACAGGCAGGGCGTGTGTGGACAAACTGCTATCACATCTATCCTGCCCACGCTGCCTTTGGTGGCTACAAAAAATCAGGGATTGGGCGTGAAAACCACAAGATGATGTTAGAGCATTATCAGCAAACCAAGAATTTGCTTGTCAGCTATTCGCCTAAGGCAATGGGGTTTTTCTAAGTTTTTACTTAGTCTTTAAAGCCTTTAAACAAAAAACAGACAATGAAAAGTTGTCTGTTTTTTATTGAAAATGACGGTCTTGAATGTGATTGAAATTTATGGTTTTGATGCCGTGATTCACTCCAAAAGCATATAAAGGCAAATCTGCGGTAATCAAAACTGTGTGGGTATCCTTTGCTAGCTCAAAAATCGCACCATCGGTTAAGCCTAAATGAATAAAAGCAGGGCTTTTTATGATGTCTTTGGCGGATAAATATATTTTTTGTTTTTGGCTAATAAAATCCGCCAAATAAGCAAACAAAATCTGCCTGTGTTCGCCTTGCACCCAATCAATTAAATTAACTGTTTTAGCCAAAATATGGGGCGTGGTAATAATATCTTTAAATTGGCTGAGTAGGTCGTTTAATAAAATAAAATCATCGCTCGTATATTGACTTGTCTTTTTGTTTTTCTCAATATAGCCCACACCCAATTGACCAACCAATAAGACGGTCAATAAGTTGGTGTCTAATAACGCCACATGGGTGGAATTGGCATAAAAGTGCATGATGACTTTAAAGTGGTCTTATCATCATTGTGATAAGACCACTTTAAAGTCATCATGGGCGTTTATTTCAAAGATTTTGTATTCTCAAATCATTTCTAGTCGCTCGCCTTTTTCGGCATTGAGATTGGCAAAATAGTCCATGGCAAGATTGGTGCGATATCTGGCGTTACTCTCAATTTTGTGGCGTTTGGTATTATAACCCAAAGTAACTTTCCAGTTATCATGTTGGTCGTCAAAATCAATCTCTTCTAGACTTAAATCTTTGATGTCTTCATCAGCATACAGCTCTTTGGCGTAGAATTTGGCTTTTTTGACAGCTTCTTGCATATTTAACATGGTGCAACCCTTGATTGAAATCAGGTTATTGTAGTGAATTTGATGGATTTTGACAAGACTGTTTTGTGATGGGTGTTTTTAAATCACCTTAAAAAAGCAGGGCTTAACAAAGCGTTGATAAAATGTATCACAATGGCAGGTTTGATGATGACGGTGGCAATCACGCCAAATGCCGCTCCTGATAGGTGAGCAAGATGGTTAATCCGTCCTGTACCACGTCTGTCCGCCCAAATGCTATAACTGATGTAGCCAATGGCAAAAATAATCGCAGGGATAGGAATAAAGAATAGGTAAATGGTCTGCCATGGTGCTAGCAGAATAAAGGCAAATAGCACCGCTGATACACCGCCTGACGCCCCAAGACTGGCAAAGCGTGGGTTGTTCTTGTGGCGGATGTAGTCAGGAATGCTAGAAGCGATGATGGCAAGGGTATAAAAGCCCACAAAGCCTAACACTCCTAGCTCATGAATATAAAACCGCTCCATGGTTCGCCCAAAAAAGTATAGCGTAATCATGTTAAACAGCAGGTGCATGCCGTCTCCATGTACAAAGCCACTGGTCAAAAAACGGTCGTATTGCTTATGGCGAGTGATGGAGATGGGGTCGAAGATGAGCCTACCAAGAAACGTTTTGTTTTGCCATGCCATAAGGCTGACAGCGACAGTAATAATAATGATGACAGTGGTGTGATTCATGATAAATAACGGTAAATGATGATAAGTGGTAATAAGTTAAATGATGGTCAGTATATCAAATTTGTACAGGGGTGCAACCATCATTACAATTTGCAACAAATAAAAATGCCATCCTAGGACGGCATTTTATCATCTTTAACATCACGCTTTTGATAGGCTTATTAGCCCAATTTGGCGATGATGTCGTTAAAGGTAGCACTTGGACGCATGGCTTTGTCAAGCAAATCACGGTTGGCAAAATAGTAGCCTTCGGTCTCAACGGCCTCGCCTTGTACGCCATTTAGCTCGCTCACGATGGTTTCTTCTTGCTCGTTCAATGCTTTGGCAATGGGAGCGAACTCATCGGCTAGGGCTTTGTCGTCTGTTTGTTCAGACAAGGCTTCTGCCCAATATTTGGCAAGGTAGAAGTGGCTTCCACGGTTGTCGATAGAGCCCAGTTTACGCTGTGGCGACTTATCGTTCATCAGCAGCTCTTCGGTGGCTTTGTCTAGGGCATCGGCTAGGATTTGGGCTTTTTGGTTGTTTGTTTTTTGAGCTAGGTGTTCAAGCGATACCGCCAATGCCAAGAACTCGCCCAAGCTGTCCCAACGCAGGTAGTTTTCTTTATTAAACTGCTGAACGTGTTTCGGTGCGCTGCCGCCCGCCCCAGTCTCAAACATACCGCCGCCATTCATGAGTGGCACGATAGAGAGCATTTTGGCAGATGTACCCAGCTCCATGATGGGGAATAGGTCGGTTAGGTAGTCACGCATGACGTTACCAGTTACGCTGATGGTGTCTTTGCCAGCCACTAGGCGTTCTAGGGTGAAGTTAGCAGCGGCGACAAGTGGTAGAATGTGAACTTCTAGACCGTCAGTGTCAAGCTCGGCAAGATAAGCATTGACTTTTTTGATGACCTCGGCACTGTGAGCACGTTTTTCGTTAAGCCAAAAGACCGCAGGCGTGTTAGACAGTCTGGCACGATTGACCGCCAAAGCAACCCAGTCCTTGACGGGGGCGTCTTTGGTTTGGCAAGCACGCCAAATGTCGCCTGCTTCAACGTCATGAGACAGTAGGACATTGCCGTCTTGGTCTTTGACTTCAACTTTACCGTCTGATTCAATCTCAAAAGTCTTATCATGTGAGCCGTATTCTTCGGCTTTTTGAGCCATCAGACCCACGTTTGGCACAGTACCCATCGTGGTTGGGTCAAAGGCACCATGTTCTTTACAGAACTCAACCACAGCTTCATATAGAGGGGCATAAGTGCTGTCAGGAATGATGATTTTGGTGTCTTGCAGTTCACCATTCTTGTTCCACATCTTGCCAGAGCTACGCACCATGGCAGGGATAGAAGCATCAATGATGATGTCACTTGGAACGTGCAGGTTGGTGATGCCTTTGTCAGAATCAACCATTGCCACATCAGGGTTGTTGGCGTAGGTCTCATCGATGAGTTTCTCAACATCGGCTTTGACCGCAGGGTCAAGGTTGTCAAGCTTGGCAAGCAAATCACCAAAACCGTTATTGACATTCACGCCAGCATTTTCTAGCTCTTTGCCGTATTTGTCAAAGACAGGTTTAAAGAATGACTTGACCGCATGACCAAAGATGATGGGGTCGGACACTTTCATCATCGTGGCTTTCATGTGCAGGCTGTATAGTACGCCTTTTTCTTTGGCGTCAGCGACTTGTTCGTCTAGGAACTTGACCAATGCTTTTTTGTTTAGCACGGTGGCGTCCAAAATTTCGCCAGCAAGTAGCGGTAGGGGTTTACGCAATTCTTTGCTGTTGCCGTCTTTGTCAGTAAAGACGATGTGAACGGTGGTGGCTTTGTCAAGAGTGATGGCTTTTTCGTTGTGGAAAAAGTCGTTATCGCTCATGGTGGAGACGTGCGTTTTGCTGTCGGCTGACCATTCACCCATTGAGTGCGGAAATTTTTTGGCGAAGTTTTTCACCGCTTTGGGGGCACGGCGGTCAGAGTTACCTTCACGAAGTACAGGGTTTACCGCTGAGCCTTTGACACGGTCATAACGGGCTTGGATGTCACGTTCTTTGTCGTCTTGGGGTTCGGCAGGATAGTCAGGCACCGCATAGCCGTCATCTTGTAGCTCTTTGATGGTTGCTAAAAGCTGTGGCATGGACGCTGAGATGTTAGGCAATTTGATGACGTTAGCGTCAGGCTTGGTGACGAGTTCGCCCAATTTGGCTAGGCTGTCTTCACGTTGTTGTTCAGGTTTTAGATATTCTGGGAATTGAGATAGGACACGGCTTGCCAAAGAGATGTCGCTGGTGGTGATGTCAATGCCTGAGCTTTTGGTAAAGGCTTGGATAATCGGCAGTAAAGAGTGCGTGGCAAGAGCAGGGGCTTCATCGGTATAGGTATAAACAATGGTCGGTTTTGACATAAAAACTCCGAGTTTGGTGATTGTAAATGCAAGTTCGCTTTGCAGGGGAATATGTTGTTTTGGGTATGACAGCCGTTCACAGATAACCCAAAATTAGTGCCTATTATGCCATATTTTTGCCAATTTTCCTAACTTTTTTTGTGAAATAAGTCAAGTATTATTTTTAAATAAAATACCAAACATAAGTCATTTTTGATGATTGTGGGCGTGCATTTGACTTTGTGGCTCATCCCCTCCCATCCCCAACCCTGCCCAACGGCACAGCTCATCAGTATCATCTAAGGCAAATTCAGGAAGCTGATAATAGCCCAATTCGACTTGTTTTTTAACGCCTGCTCGGCTTGTCCAATAGGTAAATTTTTCACACCCTTCATCAATAGACTTCTTTCCAAGCCCTGATTTTTATAGATTTTTAAAAACTTCAAACCCAGTGTTTATAAGGGTTTATTTTTAGTTTGCAAAGAAATTTAATAAAGACTTGGCGGTTGTCATCACCGGCTTTTAGATAAAGCGTGTCATCAGCGACAATGCCAAACATTTTGCCACGTTTAAAAAGGCAACCTACCTCAAACATTCGCTTGACGGTGATGGGGGCGGGGCTAATTGGTCTAAGATAAAAGCGGTAAATTCGCTGTATGCGGTCATGATGTGTGATAAATATGATAAAAACGTGTCTTACTCTAAACCAAAGCTGACCACTTTGCAATGCGTGAATGTATGGCGTTTTGGCAAATCATGCTTTTGTCAAAGCCCATTTTGTGTTATAATCATCGCTGTATCTTTTTCATTCCAATAAGGAAAGCTTATGTCTCTAACCAATCCCACCTTAGTGCTAAACTGTGGCTCATCATCCATCAAATACGCCCTTATCAGCGAAGATGGTAACACTCGCATTGAGGGCCTTGCCGAAGCGTTGGGCAATCCTGATGCCCGTATCAAGCACAAAAACCTAGACGGCTCAAAAGTAGAAATCAATATCCCAAATTCAGGGGCTCATACCGAAGCCTTGCAAATCATCCTAGGTGAGCTTATTGCCGAGCATAAGCCTGTGGCGGTGGGTCATCGTGTGGTACACGGTGGCGACAAATTCAAATCAGCAACTGTCATTACCCCAGAAGTGCTAGCAACCATCGAAGAGCTGGCAAGCCTTGCTCCACTTCACAATCCTGCGAATGCGTCTGGCATTAAGGCGATTAACGCCATTTATCCTGACCTGCCCCAAGTGGCGATTTTTGACACGGCATTCCACCAAACCATGCCTGCACACGCTTACCGCTACGCCATTCCAAAAGAGCTGTACACCGAACACCAAATCCGTCGTTATGGCTTTCATGGTACATCGCACAACTACGTCTCAAACCGTGCCAACACGCTAAGCGGTCAAGATGGCAAGACAGGTTGGCTTGTGGCTCACCTAGGCAACGGCTGTTCGGCAACAGCAGTATATGACGGTCAAAGTCTAGATACATCTATGGGTCTGACCCCGCTCGAAGGCCTGATGATGGGTACTCGCTCAGGCGACATTGACCCAAGCATTCACTTGCATTTGCACCGCACTTTGGGTCTGTCTATCCAAGAGATTGATACTTTGCTTAACAAAAAGAGCGGTCTGTTGGGCGTGTCGGGCGTGTCTAACGACATGCGTAACCTAGAACAAGCCGACAAAGAGGGTAATGCTGATGCCACGCTCGCCCTTGATATGTTTGCTTACCGTGTTGCCAAATACTTGCTTAGCTTGACCGCAGGTTTGCCAGTATTGACGGGCATTGCCTTTACAGGCGGTGTGGGCGAGAATGGTGCGGACATGCGTGCTAAGATTGTGAGCCACTTAAAGCATTTGGGCGTGCAAATTGACACCGCCAAAAATGCCGAGCTGTTCCGTGGGGCAGAGGGTAGCTTCCATGCTGAAGGTTCTGCTGTTGAGCTATGGGTTATCCCAACAGACGAAGAATTCCAAATCGCCAGCGAATCTCGTACGGTACTAGGATTGTAAGTAAAAAGAAAAGCTGGGCTAAGGTCTGGCTTTTCTTAAAATAACCATTGTTAAAAAGTGGTAAATTTAAAAATCTTACTAATAAATCGATAAAGGTAACTTATGAAAACATTATTACTCATCCCCACCACCAGCCAAATCAACATGCAAACGTTGGCTCAAAATGTTGCAAGCCTAGTCGGTGGCGAGATTGTCGCCATTCCAAGCCATGATGAGTTGGTCAGTGCCATTAGCGACAACAACCTTGATGACCTACTAGAAACCGTCATCGCCAAACAATCCGCCCCCGTGAGTGTGGTGGTGGGCGTACTTGCCGATGAAAGCCGTCCTTATGCCAACCGCGTGAACCGTGAGCTGGGGACAGGTTTTGATGCGGACGTGATTTTGGTGGGCGATAATGACGTGCGTCTGCCTGTGTTTGCGTCTGTGTTTGGCGGTATCAAAGGCGAGCGTATTTGGGGCGTGATTGGCACAGCCGAACTGTCTGGCAAAGTGCAAGTGGTGGCACGCACCGACAAAGATGGTCATCTGTCTGAGATTGACGGTGGGGCATTTGAAAGTTACAAAACGTCTGAGCGTACACAAAAGCTGTCGCCCTATGCGTTTCGTAACCAAGTGGTTCGCCTTGCCCAAAACGCCAAAAAACGTGTCGTTCTACCCGAAGGCGATGAGCCACGCACCATTGAAGCGGCGGCGATTTGCCAAAGTCGTGGCATTGCCCAATGCGTGCTGTTGGGCGACCCTGCCAAAATCCGTGCGGTGGCGGACGAGCGTGGCGTAACCTTGCCCGATGATATTGAAATCATCGAGCCGTCCACTATCATTGAAAAATATGTCGCCTCTATGGTAGAACGCCGTAAGGGTAAACTGGACGAAGCAGGAGCAAGAGAGGCTCTACAAGACACCGTGTATCTTGGTACGATGATGCTACAAGTGGGCGATGTGGACGGCTTAGTGTCAGGTGCGGTACACACGACAGCCGACACCATTCGCCCAGCGTTCCAGCTTATCAAAACCGCCCCAGAGTATAGCCTAGTATCTAGCGTGTTCTTTATGCTACTGCCCGAGCAAGTGGTCGTCTATGGCGACTGTGCGGTAAACCCCAACCCAACCGCCGAGCAACTTGCTGAGATTGCCATCCAGTCCGCCGAGTCTGCCAAAGCGTTTGGCATTGACCCCAAAGTTGCCTTGATTAGCTACTCTACCATGAATTCAGGTTCAGGCCCTGATGTGGATACGGTCAAAGGTGCGTTAGAGATTGTCCGTGAAAAAGCCCCCGAGCTAAAAGTGGACGGTCCCCTACAGTTTGACGCAGCGTCTGTGCCAAGCGTGGGCAAACAAAAAGCCCCAAATTCAGCCGTGGCAGGCGAAGCCAACGTGTTTATTTTCCCTGATTTGAACACAGGTAACACCACTTATAAAGCCGTACAACGTACCGCAGGCGTGATTAGTGTGGGTCCTATGCTACAAGGTCTAAACAAGCCTGTAAATGACCTCTCTCGTGGTTGTTTGGTGGATGACATTGTTTATACCATTGCCTTGACGGCGATTCAAGCGGTGTAAATTTGTCATATTTACAATAAATAGGGCGTGCCTGCCTTTGGTATTTGCAATGAAAAACAAGATTTAGCCATTTTTCATGCAAAAATTGATTTAAAATGTAAAATTTTTATCTTATTTTTACAAAAATGTTATCAATGGTAGGCACGCCCTAATAAGAGCGGGTTTTTCCGCTCTTTTATTTTATCAATGTAAAGTTTTGAAAAAGGGCATTGTATTTACCCAAAAAAGTATTATTAAAAAAGTGTTATGTTTAAATTGTTTTAATGCAAATTTTAATTTATACAAACTTTAAAAGGTAAAGATAGCCCATGACCCATCATATCAGCCCTGACCATGCTAGACTTACACGCACTAAACCCAAACTTATCCGCTTACACCGTTCAAAACGTCATCGCCTGATGGCAGGGGTGTTTGGCGGTATTGCTGAATACATGAGGTGGTCGCCTGCGGTGCTACGATGGCTGTTTGTGCTGTCTATTCCACTGACGGCAACGGTGACGTTGTTTGGTGGGATTTTGTTTTATCTTATCATGTGGCTCATCATGCCCGAAGCGAGCGATGAGTCTTATATTTATGAGTCATATTGATTTTGAATTTACCCCTTACCCAAAGACAACTTTGGGTATTTTTACGACAAAAAGCATACTTAGCCTTTAACATGAGATGTTATTTGTGGTAAAATACCCTGCTATTTTCTGTAACACTGGTGTAAATGGGCATGACAAAAAAGCGTGGGCTTGGCACGAAACGTGGCTTAGAAGCCTTAATGGGTAACATTAAACGAGAAAGAGATTTGACCGCAGAAGCCATCATGCCGACAGCGGAATCTGCCCCTGCCCCAAAGTCAGCCAGCCCCAAAAAAACTGGCACAAAAGCCAATGCCGACAAAAGCACCGCCCAAGTAGCCAGCAAATCTGCCAAGACTATCCAGTCTGAGCCCACCCAAGATAGTGAACAGGTCACGCTCATTCAAATCGACCCCGCCAGATTGCAATCAGGTAAATATCAGCCCAGACGAGACATTAAAGAAGAAGCCTTGCAGGAGCTTGCCGAATCGGTACGTCAGCATGGGGTCATGCAACCCATCGTTATCCGTCCTTTGTTAGATGGTGAGAGTAAGGCGGATGGCATTACTCATGAGATTATCGCAGGTGAGCGACGTTGGCGAGCCGCCAAACTGGCAGGGCTTACCACCATTCCTGCCATCGAGCGTGTGCTGTCTGATGAAGTGGCGATTGCCTTGGCACTCATTGAGAACATCCAGCGTGAAGACTTGACGGTGTTAGAGCAGGCGGCGGCGTTGGAGCGGTTTCATACCGAGTTTGGCATGAGTCATGCGATGATTGCCGATGTTGTAGGTAAGGCACGCACGACCGTATCCAACCTGCTACGCCTTAACGCCTTGCATGATGAAGTCAAGGCGTTTATGATGGATAACCTGCTTGACATGGGTCATGCTCGCACTTTGCTGTCTTTGTCCAAAGACCAACAGCCCATCATCGCCAAAAAAATCATTCATGCGGACATGACGGTGCGTGAAGCAGAAAAACTGGTCAAGTCTATCTTGCACCCCGAGCCAAAGGCAGTCTTAGTCAATAGTCGTGAAGTCATCGCCCTAAACCAGAAGCTCTCGGACGCATTGGGGGCGACGGTCAAGCTAAAACAAGGCAAAGATGGCAAGGGTAGTGTGGAGATATTTTTTCATAGCCATGATGAGCTAAGTGGGCTGATGGCACAGTTTGGCGTGGCAAAGTCTTGATGTTTTAATTAATAATTGTGTAACGGTGTAAATTATGTGGGAGCTTGTCAAAGCGGGCGGTTGGCTGATGTTGCCAATCATCGTGTGTTCTATTGTGGCACTGGTCATTATCATCGAGCGTGGCAAAGTGTTACGCATGGGTTTGCTTGCTCCGAGCGGACTTAGAGAACAGCTGATTAGCCAGTTACGCACCAAAGGTGATATCAATAAAAACACTTTGCTTACCATCAAAGGCGAGTCACCATTGGGCGATATTTTGGCAACGGGACTCTTGTATCGCCAGTATGGACTGGACAGTATGACCATGCACATGCAAAACCGTGCGAGTGTACAGATTCATACCTTAGAGAAGAACATTAACATGCTCGGTACGATTGGGGCGATTGCACCGCTTTTAGGTTTGTTAGGGACAGTACTGGGTATCATCATCTCATTTTTGGCAGTAACAGACGGCTCCATGCAAGACCCTGCCATGCTCGCAGGTGGTGTCTCTCAGGCTTTGATTACGACCGCAGGCGGTATGTTTGTCGCCATTCCTGCTCTGATGGCGTATCGTTATTTTCAAAGACGTATTGTGGATATTAATGCCAAATTTGAAAGCGAAGCGGGGCTACTCATCCAAGAGATGTATGATTATGGGCTGATGAAAGATGGTTCGCAAAAAGAGCCAATCCTAGCCAGCGAGCCTGTCGCCTAGCCCCAACACCAATAGCAGTCATAGCCGAGTATCGCCATGAGATTTCGTAAACCAACCGTTGAGCCTTTGGAAATCAATCTGACCCCCATGATTGATTGCTTGCTGTTTTTGATTGTATTTTTGCTGATGGCGACGACCTTTAATCATTTTAGTCGCATTAACATCGTCCTGCCCGAAGCCGAAGGCGTGGCAGTGACCAACGAAGGCAAACAGATAGAAGTGGCGGTACAAAAAGACGGTACTTATTTGGTTAATGGGCTTGCCTTAGGGTCTAGTACCGAAGCTGAGCTCATTAACATGCTCCAAAAAGAAGCGGGCAGTAACCGCAAACAACTGTTTGTCATCGCAGCCGATGCCGAAGCATCACACCAAGCGGTGGTGCGTGTCATGGATGTGGCAGGTAAAATGGGCTTTTTAAACCTAAACATCAGCACCGTCGTGCCAGCACCACAAAGCAGTAGTAAGTAATCGCACGATTTATGCGGTGCGATGTGGCATTTTGTGTTAAAATGCCACAAAACTTTTCTTTTAAAAATCATGTCAAAACCTACCTCCCAAACCAACTTTGACCCCAATGATAAATTGGCGGTCTTTTTGCGTCTGATGTCCTACCTAAAACCTTACTGGTGGGCGGCGATTTTTATGGCGATTGGCATGGTGCTAAGTGCAGGCTCTGAGGTTGCCAGTGCCAAGCTCTTTGAGTTTATTATTGATGCCATTAACAATAATGATGAAAAAGGCAAATTTTGGTTTCCGTTTTTGGTAATTGCTCTGTTTTTCTTTCGGGGGGTTGGGGCGTTTTTGGGGGGATATTATTCGGCGTATATTTCTCGTAATCTTGTCTATCATTTGCGTGTGGCGGTGTTTGAAAAGCTGTTACGTTTGCCGTCTGATTTTTATCTAAAAAACCCTGCCGGCACCATTTCATCCAAACTTATCTTTGATGTGGAGCAAGTTACCGCAGGCAGTAACGAGGCGATTACCACGCTACTAAAAGAAGGTTTGACGGTCATTGCGTTGTTTGGTTATCTGTTTTATAGCAACTGGCGACTTACGTTTGTTTTGATGATAGTCGTGCCACCGATTTTTTGGATTATCAAAAAGGTCTCCAAAAAATTTGCCACACTATCGACAGGCATCCAAGAGTCCATGAGTGCGGTAAGCCATATCACCAATGAAGCAGTGGCAGGCTATCAAGTCGTCAAAAACTACGGCGGACAGACATATGAAGCGAATAGGTTTAATGAGGCAAGCCTAGACAACCTACAAAAAGGCATGAAAATCACCGTGCTTGCCGCCATTAATTCGCCACTCATTCAGCTACTCATGGCGACAGGGATGTGTTTTGTGGTGTGGTTGTCGCTACGTCCTGAAGTGCTTGGGGGTATGACGGCAGGGCAGTTTGCATCTTTTCTTATCGCCGCAGGATTGCTTGCCCGTCCCGTCAAAGCCTTGACCGATGTCAATCAAAAGTTGCAACGAGGCTTGGCAGGGGGTGCGTCTGTGTTTAAACTGTTGGACACGCTCGAGGAGCGTGATACAGGCACGCTAACCCCTGTCATTCATGGTAATATCCGTTTTAATGATGTGAGCTTGACTTATGAGAGTGGCCTGCAAGCGATAAAGGGCTTTAACCTTGACATCAAGGCAGGCGAGACGGTGGCGGTGGTCGGGCGGTCAGGCTCAGGCAAGACCACGCTGGTGAACTTGCTTACTCGTTCACTCACGCCGACATCGGGACAGATATTGATAGATGGCACGCCCATTGATGACATTAAATTATCGTCTTTGCGTGAGCAGATTGCCATGGTCAATCAGCAAGTTACACTATTTTTGGATACGGTCGCTCATAACATCGCCTATGGGGCATTATCCGCCAAATCCCGTGATGACATCATACAAGCAAGCAAATCGGCCTATGCTCATGATTTTATTATGGATTTGCCAGATGGCTATGACAGTTTTATCGGGTCGGACGGCTTGCAACTGTCAGGCGGACAACGCCAACGACTCTCCATCGCACGGGCGTTATTAAAAGATGCACCGATTTTGATATTGGACGAAGCCACATCCGCCCTAGACAACGAAAGTGAATATTATATCCAAAAGGCATTAGAGTCCGTCATGCACGGTCGTACCACGCTTGTCATCGCTCATCGCTTATCCACCATCGCCAATGCCGACCGTATCATCGTCATGGATAAAGGGCAAATCGTGGAAATGGGCACGCATGACGAGCTGTTTGCCAAAGGCGGTATGTATCGCACCATGTACGAGCGTACCTTTGATGAGCAAAGCGAACAGGGCAAGGCATGAAAAACTTAGAACTTCTCATCACAAAGGCATGGCAGGACAACTCCCCCATGCTTGCCACGCTCGCCCCGTTGTCCGCTCTGTATGGCGTGGTGGGTCGTGTGCGTAAGTCCTTGTATGATAATGATAAACTTGCCAAATACCACGCCCCCATTCCTGTGATGGTGGTGGGCAATATCACGGTGGGCGGTAGTGGCAAAACACCGCTTATCATTGCCCTTGTCAAATATGTACAAGACAAAGGCGTAAACGTGGGCGTGATAAGTCGGGGCTATGGACGGGCGGACAGTCGCCCTGCGTTGGTTCGTGAAGGTAGTACCCCCAAAGAAGTCGGCGATGAGCCGTGCCTTATCGTCCAAAATACAAACGTGCCAATGGCGGTGGGGGCAAATCGTGGGCAAGTCATTGATTTATTGATGCAAAATTATCCAACTCTACAACTCATCATCAGTGATGACGGACTACAACACTACGCCCTACACCGAGATGTAGAATGGATAGTCGTGGACGGGGTGCGTGGCTTTGGTAATGAGAAACTCTTTCCGCAAGGCTTTTTGCGTGAGCCGATAGACCGCCTAAATGGGGCGACTGTGATTTATCATGATAGCCGAGCCGAGAAATATGATAATAATGCCCTTTTAATGCACTTAGCCCCAAACAATCCCATGCCACTTTTGGGAAATGACAAATCGGTAAATGATAAAACTTTACCACCCCAAAAGGTCTATGCGGTAAGCGGTATTGGCTATCCTGCTCGCTTTTTTAAAACGTTAAATGAGCTTGGTTTTGACGTGGTGGAGCGTGTTTTTGGCGATCATCATGATTTTACTCTTGATGATTTGGCGGATTTGACCGATTTGCCAATCATCACAACCAGTAAAGATGCGGTTAAATTGCGTGAACTTGCCAAATGCTCGCCCCATGCGATTTTTGACAATGTATGGGTTTTGCCTGTACAGGCGGTGTTGTCTGATGGGGTGTATGGGGAGATGGATAAGGTGCTTAGGGAGCTTAGGATTGGGGATTAAAAAGGCAGGATTTACCTGCCTTTTGTGATTGAAATTATTGAATGTGTTTGCCTGTTTTGTCGATGTAAAATGTTTCGTCATCTAATTTAACCTTAGCCTGATTATTTTTAAAACTGTGAGTGTCATCATATTGAGTGGAAATAACTATTGTGCCTGTTCTATCAATAAATCCATACTTACCGTTCTGTTCAATTACCGCTAAACCTTCACGAAAACTATAAGCACTGTCGTATTGAGCAGGCATTGCTAATTTGCCCATTTTATCAATAAATCCATATTTACCATTTTGTTCAATTGGTGCTAAACCTTCACTAAAAGTATAAACATCGTCATATTGAATGGGAATGACCACCTTGCCTGTTTTATCAATAAAACCCCATTTATTAGCCTGTTTGATTGGTGCTAAACCCTCGCTAAAACCGTAAATATCATCATATTGAGCAGGAATAATTATTGTGCCAGTTTTATCAATAAACCCATATTTACCGTTTTGCTTAACCCATGCCAAGCCCTCATTTAGGCAACTCACATCATCATAACCACTCACCTGTGGTCTTTCGCACGCCCATGCCGATAAGCCAAAAATAGCAACATAGATTAGGGTGGTGCTTAGGGAGAGTTTGGAAAGTTTGTTTTTAAATGATGTCATGACAGTTTTCATTGTAAGGAATTATCACTGATTATAGCGAAATTATCTGGTATGGTTAAGATTTTTTGTAGGGTAATTTGGGTGCCGTTGTGCTTTTCGTTTGGTTGATTTTGCTTTATAATGGGTCTTTTATCGCAACACAAAAAACTTTATGAAAACCCACATCATTATCCCTGCCCGTTACAAATCCACTCGCCTACCTGCCAAACCGTTGCTAGAAATTCACGGCAAGCCCATGATTCTCTGGACAGCTCAAAAAGCCCTGCAAGCGACTTTTGCCGACAGCGTATGTGTGGCAACGGACGATGAGCGGATTTTTGCGGTGTGTGAGTGTGCGGGCGTGCCTGTGGTGATGACGGGTGAGCATTCATCAGGCACGGACAGACTGGGCGAGGTGGCACAGATTTTGGGTTTGGCGGACAATGACATTGTTATCAATATGCAAGGCGATGAACCGCTTGTACCGCCTGTACTGCTAGAACAAGCCAAAAATCTTTTGGTGGAAAATTCTGACTGTGTCATGGCGACTTTGTGTGAAGTGATTGATAATTATGATGATTTTTATAAAAATTCGGTGGTAAAAGTCGTCCACGCTCGCCAGAATGCCTTGTATTTTAGCCGTAGCCCCATGCCTTACGACAGAGATGCTCATTTGACAGGCGAGCTTGGCGAGAGACCAAAAAACGCCTATCGTCATTTGGGGCTTTATGCGTATCGGGTCAAATTGTTAAAGGAATTTGGCACATGGGAGCAGGGCGTATTGGAACGTTTGGAGAGTTTAGAACAGCTTCGCATTTTGGAAAACGGGCAAAAAATCGCCATAGATGTCGCCAAAGTCGCCTTACCGCTTGGGGTGGATACCGAGGAAGACTTGGATAGGCTAAATGCCATGCCGATTGATGAGTTTTTGAAATTCTGATATGAACGAACAAGAACAGTTGTCCTATTTTGCCCCGTTACTGCTTTGGCAAACCCACGCTTGGGAGCAGGTGGTCGGTCAGTTTTATGACGGTAAATTACCGCATGGGCTGTTGGCGTGTGGCATGGCAGGCATTGGCAAGCGTGAATTTGTGTGGC
This sequence comes from Moraxella bovis, assembly GCF_025985205.1. Lineage (NCBI taxonomy): Bacteria > Pseudomonadati > Pseudomonadota > Gammaproteobacteria > Moraxellales > Moraxellaceae > Moraxella > Moraxella bovis. The sequence continues at coordinate 2,041,779 of NZ_CP087840.1, read as the reverse complement.
GGTTTGTGGCGTGGCTACTTTGTGATGACAAGGGCGAGCAGGGTGCGTGTGGGTCTTGCCAAAGCTGTGCGTGGCTTAGGGCGGGGACGCACCCTGATGTTATGGTACTACCGTCCGAGAGCCTGCCTACGTCTGATGAGAGTGAGCGGTCGTCCATTAAGATTGATGACGTGCGAGCCTTGCAAGAGTATAGCCACGTCAAGGGGCATGGCGTTCGGCTCATCGTGCTAGATGATGCCGACACGCTCACGATTGGGGCGAGCAATGCCCTGCTAAAAACCTTAGAAGAGCCACGGGCAGGCGTGCATTTGATACTGATAAGCGACAACCCTGCCAAGCTCATGCCCACGATAAAAAGCCGTGTGCAAGCCCTACCGCTTGGGGCTGTTGCTCATGATGTGGCGTTGGCTTATGTGGGTGGGGTGCTGGGCGATGAGAGTCTTGCCAGACTTGCCCTGACACTGACCGACGGGGCGGTATTAAAGGCGGTAGAGTTGCCAAAGGCAGTGTGGTTTGGTAAGCGTGTATTGTGGCTAAAAACATGGCTTACGCTAAGGCATGGCGAGCGGTCGGCAGTGAGTGCGAGCGACTACTGGCAGGGCGTGATGAGTTTTGCTGATTTTGCTGTTTTGACACGGCTCATGCTTATGGACGTGGTGCGAGTGGGGCTTGGGCTTGATAGCATTCATACCGACATGGATGTGGCAGGGCTGATAAATGGGGCGGACAATCTAAGCCTTGACAAGGTAGAAAATTTCCTAGCAAGCCTTGATGACATGGCGGTGGCGGTGGGACAAAACGTACAAGAAAAAATGGCGTATGATGAGCTATTTTGTCGCTTGGTGGATTTGTAACGCTTGGTTTGCGATTGTAGGGGAAAATTATATTTTCCTTCTACATATCAATCACTTGCATAAATTTGAGAATGGGGTAGGAATATATTTGTCTTGCTTTTTAAAACCCCCATTTAATGATAAAATAAATTTCCTTTTAAATAAATACAACGCCATGCCAAAACTTCTACCCCTACTCTGCACCGCCTTAGTCCTATCCGCTTGCCTGAGTACGCACGCCCCACAGGGTAATCCACAAGGCAATTTGTGGCAATCGCCCACGCCCACATTTGCCCCAAATGCCCCAAAATCCGAACGTATCGCCCAAATCGCCCTGCGTGAACACAAGGCATGGGGCGAGCCGTTTATTACCACAAACGGACAAATCGCCAAATACAGCCATTACGAATCCGAAAACGCACGCCTGACAGACGGCTCACGAGCGTGGGAGCGTGTGGTGGCGTATTGGCGTGATAGTGGAGCGTTGGCACGGCTTGATAGAGCGTTGCCTTATGAGCGTTGCGACAAGGCGGACAGGGGCGAGAATGCCAGCACCAACATTTGCCGAGCCTTTGTAAGTGATGTGGCATGGTCGGCAGGCTTTGTGTCGTATGTGATGAGACAGGCGGACGTGGATTTTTATGTGTCGCCACGCCATTTTGATTATATCGCTACATCTTGGCAAGGCGTGGGCGATTATCGCACGAAAGACCCCAAAACGCACCCCCTAAAACAGGGCGATATGCTGTGCTATGTGCGAAGTTATGGGCGTGAGCTGATTGGTAGTTATCAGGATTTGGATAAGTATTTGGCAGAGAGTGGACGTGGCTTGCCTGCTCATTGTGATATTATCGTAAAAACTGATAAGGAAAATCGTGAGATTTGGCTCATCGGCGGTAATGTACTGCATACCGTCATGTTACGCAAAATTCCTATGGACGATGACGGCAAGGCGATATTGCCCGCCCCAAGCGAGATAGAATGTAGTCCCAATCATGAAACGGCGTGTAACTTTAATCGACAAAATTGGGTGGTGGCGTTGGTGTTGCAGGAGTGAATCAAATAACCATTTTAAAATTTGGACGTGTAGGGGCGAATCACATTCGCCTAACTGTATCATTTTTAAATTTCTTTGGGTGTATTATCCGCATTATCTTTAATCGTTTTACTTAATGCTAATAAAGTAGTTAATTCATCATTGGCTTTTCTGTCATTTTGTAATAATGCCATAAGGTTTTTGCCATCAGCCTTATCTGTTTGCCATATCAATTTTTGGGGTGCAGATTTATTATTTGCCATCGTTTAAATTAAGCATAAGCAAAGTTGGATTGGATTTTTAAAGCGTGTATAATTTTATGCACGGTCGCCCATGTTGGCTGTGTTTGCCCTTTCACGGTTTTATATAGGCTTTCACGATTTAGTCCTGTTAATTTAGCAACTTCTGCAACGCCTTTTTTCTCTATCAAATGCGATAAGGCGGTAACAAATAATTGTGGGTCATCGTCATTAAAGCAATCACTTAAATAATCCAAAATCTCATCATCACTTTCAAAATAATCAAATGCGTTAAATTTACTGGTTTTCATTGCTATTCTCCCAAGTTTTGCAATTTCTTTGGCTTTGATAATATCAGCTTGTTGGGTAGATTTATCTCCGCCTGATAATACCAAAATAAAAGTTTCACCCTTTTGTATGGCGTACACTCTAATGCCAACATTGACATGAATGCGAAGTTCAAAAACACCTTGCCAACATTATCAATATCGCCAAAATGCCCCATTTCAAGTCGCAACAAACGGCTAATGACTGCCTTTTTGGCGATTGGGTTTTTTAGTGATTTTAACCATTCATCAAACTGTTCTGTCTTTTCAATCGTAAACATAAAATTACTCTTTTTGAGTATTGTAGCCTGTAAGCTACAAAATTACAAGCTAATATTTCAATTTTTTCAAAACCCCAAAAAACATTTGCCCAAACCCCTAATTTTCATGTATCATTAACCTATTTTTAGCACACAAAAAAAGGGCAGACATGAGCAAGCAAACCCCCAAAGCCAACCTAGACACCAACCAAATCACCGATTTGCGTGGTAAGATTGACAGTATTGATGAGCAAATTCAACGACTTATCAACGAGCGAGCCAGCATCGCCCAGCAGGTCGCCATTGCCAAAAAGAACCACGAGAATCACCCCATTTTTTATCGCCCCGAACGTGAAGCCCAAGTGCTAAAAGCAGTCATGGCAAGAAACACAGGCCCGCTATCGGGTGAGAAAATGGCACGCCTGTTTCGGGAGATTATGTCGGTGTGCCTAGAACTTGAAGCTCCACAAAAGGTCGCCTTTTTGGGGCCTGTTGGTACGTTTACCCATGCCGCCGCCCTAAAACATTTTGGTAAGGCAGCGACCACCGTGCCACTTGCCACGATTACCGATGTCTTTCGTGAAGTGGAGGCAGGCTCTGCCATGTATGGCGTGGTGCCTGTGGAGAACTCGTCCGAAGGCGTGGTCAATCATACGTTGGACGCATTTTTGGGGTCAAGCCTAAAAATCATCGGCGAGGTGGAACTGCCCATTCATCACAACTTTTTGGTGGCAGAACACACCAAAGTGGACAGCCTAAGTCGCATTTATAGCCACCAGCAGTCGCTTGCCCAGTGCCGTCACTGGCTTGACGCCAATTTCCCCAATGTCGAGCGAGTGGCGGTGTCATCTAATGGCGAAGCTGCTAAACGCCTACAAAACGAATGGCACTCAGCAGCGATTGCGGGTGATGTGGCGGTGGCTGAATACGGCTTGCATAAACTTTTTGAGAACATTGAGGACAATCCCAACAATACCACTCGTTTTCTTATCATCGGACACGAAACCGTTGCCCCAAGCGGTCAAGACAAAACGTCCATCGTGGTGTCCAGCCCAGACCGTGCAGGAGCGTTGATTGAGCTACTAGAACCTCTAAAAAAACATGGCGTATCCATGACGAGCATTGAGACCCGCCCTGAGCGTCCGAACAAATGGGCATATGTGTTTTTTATCGACATGACGGGGCATATCGCTGACGACAACGTCAAAAACGCCATTGAGGACATCGCTAAAATCGCCAAAGATGTGCGGGTATTGGGGTCATATCCAAAGGCGGTGATTTGATTTATAAATTTAAATTTTGGAGTAAAAAAATGATAACTGCAACCGTATCAACTAATGAATATGGGCAAATTACTTTCCCTGCTTGGTTTTTTGAAAAAATTGGGGTAAAACAAGGCTCACCATTAACCATCAATTTTGATGAAAATGGTAGAAGTGTTGAATTTTTACCACCCAATACTTCCAATGAAGAACAAACCGAAACCAAATCAGAATTTAAATCAGGTTTTGGAATGGTAAAAACGCATTTGTCTGCAAAAGATTTGGATGTTGATGTGGCACAATTTGCACGGGATATTTTATGATTGGCTTGGATACCAATATTTTGGCTCGTTATTATGTGGAAACAACAGATAATGACATTAAAACTAAAAAGCAAAGAGAGCTTTCTAAATATATTATAGAAAACTCTCCAAATCTGTTTGTTTCCAATACAGTCATTATTGAGTTTGAATGGATATTGCGTGCCGTTTGTAAATATGATTTGCAAACCATTATAATGATTTATAATCATTTATTGACCTTACCCAATATCCAATTTGAAAATAAAGTAATGATACAAAAAGCCATTATTTTTGCTAAATCTGGCATAGAATTTACAGACGCATTTCATCTAGCAAGTTATCAAAATTGTAACTTGGTTTATTCTTTTGATGATAAAGGCTTTGCCAAAAAAGTGGCTAAAAATCAATTTTTGCCAAGTGTAATTATTCCAAGTGAACACTATGTTTAACAATATTCTTATCATCGGCTTAGGCTTAATCGGCGGTAGTATTTTACAGGGGATTATTGATAATCGCCTTGTTAATCACTTATATGCGGTGGATTTTGATAAATCGATTATTGATAATGCCATTAGTGAGAAATTAATTCAAGGTGGCGATGATGATTTACTCGCTTTGGCAAAGACGGGTGTATTAAAAGATTGTGAATGTATCATCATTGCTGTACCTGCTTTTGCGGTGAAAAATATATTATCGCAAATCAAAACCGCCATTGATGATAAATTATTGCCAAATGATATTATCATCAGCGATACCGCCAGCACCAAAGGCAATATTTTAAAAGATGCTTTTGATATTTTTGGCGAATTACCGCCCAATTTGGTTTTGGCTCACCCCATTGCAGGGGCGGAAAAGTCGGGCTTTATGGCAAGAAATGGCGAGTTATTTAAAGCTCATAAACTCATTATTTGTCCGCACGATTTTAATGACAAACAAGCGGTGGATAAAATCGCCACCCTTTGGCAATCGCTTGGGGCGAGTGTGGATTTTATGCCGTGTGATAAACACGATGAAGTGCTGGCATTAACCAGCCATTTACCGCATTTATTGTCCTATGCTTTGACTTATCAGCTTGCCAAAGATGAAGAGAGTTTAAATATTTTTCGTTATGCAGGCGGTGGTTTTCGGGATTTTAGTCGTATTTCGGCAAGCAGTCCGATTATGTGGCACGACATTTTTTTGGCAAATAAACAGGCGGTGTTAAAGGGTTTGGAAAATTATCAAGCGATTTTAGATGAGTTAAAAAATGACATTTTAAATGATAATTCCGATGACTTATTAAAAACTTTTGAAATCGCCAAAAACGCACGAGAACATTTTGGGCGGTTATTGGTGGAGAAAGAGAAATTAAAGAATTTGTAAAGTTGTGCGTAAGGTGTGTGTGTGTGTATTACGCACCATTCATTTAATCTCTATCATTCACAACAGAATAAGCAAATATGCATAATTTTTCAAAATCTTGTTTTGCATTGGGCAAAGTCATAATATCTGACGGAATGATATTGGCATTGATTGGCGAACGAATATTTCTTTCCAATGACAATTCAATTACTTTAAACATTGCCAAATCATATATGTCGTGTGGCGTCAGAAAAGTTTTTGGGGGAAAACTAAACTTTGGGGCAAAAAATTGATGTGGATTTGTCGCTAATTCTTGCATTAAATCGGCGATTGCTCTTTGGTAATTCAGCTGTCTTTGATAACCAGAGAAATAAGCATAAATAAAATAAATTGCAATAATGGCAATTATCCAAAATAATATTTTCATAATTTTTGACCTTATATAAATTTAATATATTAACTATTGGGTGGCAAGGGGTTGCCTGTTGCTTGTCTATATTTAACCGCAAAATTCCAAGTGTTAAGTATGTTATCTTTGATGTTATAAACTCTTCCTTTGACAAGAGATGCGGTTTCGTTGTGTTCGTTGTTATACATAAATCCTGCAATTACTTTTTCCCTAGAAGCCTGTTCTAGGAAATTCTGATACATTTGCAGAAAAATAGGTACATAGTTTTGTTCAAAACCACGATTGCTACGAAATTCATAATGTTGCTCACAAAATTCCAAAAATTTGATGTAAAAATCGCCATTATGGGTTTCTTTCTTTTTGCCTCTTAGCTGTGCCAATATCTCTACATAAAAATCATTTCTTTCTTTTAAGAGATTTTTTACAATAGAAATATTATTTTCGTTGTAATTTAATCCATAAACCTTTAAAATTAACTCAATCCATCTATTTTCAATACCTTGTGCGATATTTTGTCCTTTTTCTTTTTCAACATCCATTCTTTTGTATTCAGCTTGTATTTCGCCCCTTATACTTTCTCTATACACATTTCTACTATTTTCATCTGGCATAGTATCTATTGTATATTTTATCCAGTTAATTCTGCTACGGTCATATAGCATAATACAATGCTTGAAAATAATAAGCTGAAAATAAGCAATTTCTATCTCAAAAGCATAGCTCCAAGCGTTTTTATCGTGATTAGACGAGAAAAAGCCGTTGTTCTCTATAATGTTTTTGGTTTGTTCATAATTTTGTGCCAAGTATTCTAAGCCTAATGCAATTTCTCTTGTGTAATTCTTAGGTTGGGTTGCTTGATTTAATCTTGTTTGTGGGGTTGGATTTTTTTGGTCATTTTGAGCAAAATTGATAATTAGAGCAATAATGCCAAAAAGACAACACAGAAGTAGAAACATTCCCATAAGATATACCTAAAATAAAATCACAAAGCCCAATTAGATTTTAGCAATAATTCATCATCGTCATTTTGTTTTTGATGAATATTATTGATAACTTTTCTTAAATAAAAATAAGGAAAACCAAAAATAACGGCAAAAATTATTTTGATAAAAATAAAGGCAAAAACACTCGTTTCGTCATTTGGTGAAATATTTTCAACTTGACTTAATGTTAGCAATGTACCAAAAGCACCAAGAACTTGCAAAGCAAAGACAAGCCCACAAAATCCACGCACCAAGCGTAAAAAACCAAGCATAATTGCTCCCAAAAAATTTTGAATTTCAACCATTATATGTTACAATAATTTATTTTATTTTTAAACCAACCTGCACTTGTCATTTGACAACTGCGAGTGGTCTTTTGTTAAAAAATATGGGTATTTTTATGATAAATGTTGAAACCATTCGTGAGTTAAGAGAGCAAAACGACTGGACGCAAGAGCAAATGGCGGAAAAATTAGGTATTACCAGAAATGGCTATGCCAAAATAGAAAGGGGTGAGAGTATGCCAAACTTGGAACGATTAAATGATATTGCCAATTTATTTGGTGTTGAAATTAATGAATTATTGGATAATAAAAAATTTGTTTGTCAAATTAGTGAAAATCATAGCAATAATTATTATAATGGCGACCAATATTTGATTGCTGAAATTGAAAAATTAAAATTATCTCTTTCTCACAAAGATGAATTAATTTCCCAAAAAGATAAAGAAATTGAATTATTAAGAAAACTTTTGGATAAAGTTTAATATTTTAGCAGTGCGTACTTTTTATTTAAAAGCAAGCACCTTACCCCCAACAAATTAACAAGCCTTTTTTTAGGAAAACCCTATGAAATACAAACTCACCCCAAGCACGACATTTACAGGCACGCATAAAGTCGCCCCTGACAAATCCATTTCGCACCGCTCCATTATGTTTGGTTCGCTTGCGAATGGCGTAACTCGTGTTACCAATTTTTTAGAAGGCGAAGACGCCCTTTCTACCTTGCAAGCCTTTCGTGATATGGGTGTGCAAATCGAGCGAGACGGCGACAAAGTGACGATTTATGGCGTGGGAATGAATGGGCTACAAGCTCCGCAAAGAGAGCTTGATATGGGCAATTCTGGCACGAGTATGCGACTGCTCTCTGGGATTTTGTCGGCTCAGAGCTTTGACAGCACGATGATTGGCGACCCAAGCCTATCCAAACGCCCAATGGAGCGAGTCGCCAAACCCTTACGCCAAATGGGGGCGGTTGTGGCGACCACAGGCGAGCGTGGCACACCGCCAATGACGATTACAGGCGGTCAAACGCTGTCCGCCATCCATTATGAAATGCCAATGGCGTCCGCCCAAGTCAAGTCGTGCCTGCTGTTGGCGGGGCTGTGGGCGAATGGCGAAACGGTAGTGATTGAGCCTGAAATTACCCGAGACCACACCGAGCGAATGCTCACCGCCTTTGGTTATGATGTCAAAGTTACCCCACTAGAACACGGCAACGAAATCCGCCTAACAGGGGGCGGTACGCTGACTGCCTGCGACATTGAAGTGCCTGCGGACATTTCAAGTTCGGCGTTTTTTATGGTGGCAGGGGCGATTGCAGGCTGTGGCGATGTGGTACTGCCAAAAGTGGGGATTAACCCCACTCGTACAGGGGTAATTGATATTTTACGCCTAATGGGGGCAGATATTACCCTTGAAAATCAAACACTTGTCGGTGGCGAGCCTGTGGCGGACATTTGCGTCAAATCAAGCAAATTGCACGGTATTGAAATTCCGCTCAACCTTGTGCCATTGGCGATTGATGAATTTCCTGTGATTTTTATCGCAAGTGCCTGTGCGACTGGCAAGACTGTGTTGCGTGGGGCGGAAGAGCTTCGTGTCAAAGAATCCGACCGCATTCAAGTAATGGCGGACGGTCTAAAAACGCTTGGCATTGACTGCACGGTGCTTGATGATGGCATTGAAATTATCGGGCGTGGCGAGAGCGAATTTGTGTTTGGCGGTGGGACGATTGAATCTCATCACGACCATAGAATTGCGATGAGCTTTGCGGTGGCGAGCCTACGAGCAAAAGATGAAATCGTGATAAATGGCACGGAGACGGTAGCAACCAGTTTTCCGAATTTTGCTAAATTGGTAAAAGAAGCAGGACTTGGCTTGGAAGTGTTGGAATAGGAAAACTTATGTTAAGTATTGATTTGGGTTCTACCAGTCAAGAATTTATTGATTGGCAAGCGGTCAAAAACGCCTTATTAAAAGGCGAAAAAATCTCCGTTAAACAATCAGGGCAAGAAATTGGGCAATTTTTGCCCAGTTTTGCCCAGTCAAAACCAATGCCAAAAAAACGCAAATTGGGTTTTATGCTTGGCGAAGGGGTAATCCCTGATGACATTCATTGGGGCGATGATGAAGTGATGGCAATGTTTGAAGAAAGTTTTGATGAGAAATTTGACTGATCAAATATTTGCTTGATACGCACATTGTCATTTGGCTCGCCAGAGAACCCAACAAATTATCAAAAACCGTTGCTGACATATTGGAAAATCCAGGAAATACCATATATTTTAGTACGGTTAATTTGTGGGAAATTGCCTTAAAAACCAATTTGAAAAAAGACGGTTTTAAATTTGATACTGTAAAATTATATCAAAGGTTGCTTGAAAATGGGTTTTTGGAATTGGGTATTGACCACAAATACACCAAAATTTTGGAGAATTTACCAATCATTCATAAAGACCCTTTCGATAGAATGCTAATTGCTCAATCAATGATTGATGATTTGTGCTTGATTACCAATGATGACAAAATCGTTCAATATCAAGGCGTAAGATTTTTAACAAATGATTGATAAAAAATGAGCAATAAACCTACCATAACCACCACCCCAAAAGGGCTAATGACGGCTCTTTTGGCGTTTTTAATGTGGGGTAATTTTCCCTTTTATTTTAAGCTGTTGGACGGTTATCATGCTGTTGAAGTCATCGTTCATCGGGTGGTGTGGACGTTTGTGGTGTTAAGCCTTGTTGTCATCATCGGCAAACGGACGGCTTGGCTTGCCCAAATTCGCCAAAATCCCAAATGGCTGTGCCTAACCTTTGTGTCGGCTCTCTTGATTGGCACAAACTGGCTAACCTATGTGTGGGCGGTGGCAAATGATAGGGTGCTTGAAGCAAGCCTTGGCTATTTTATCAATCCTTTAATGGGCGTGGGGCTGTCGCTTGTCATCTTTAAAGAACGCTTGCGACTTTTGCAAAAAATCGCTGTCGCCCTTGCCGTGCTTGCTGTCGGCATTCAGGTGGTGCTGTTTGGCGGTGTGCCGTGGGCGAGTTTGATTTTGGCGTTGTCCTTTGCCTTTGATGGAGTATTGCAACGCCAAACGCCCTTTAATGCCATTGACGGTTTATTTATTGAGACGGCTTTACTGTTGCCTTTGTGCTTGATGTGGTTGGTCGGTGCTGATGTGGCAAGTTCAAATTTGGCATTTTGGGCATCTTATGACATTTGGCTACTGGCTTTGGCAGGTCCAATTACTTTATCGCCACTTTTATTGTATAACCAATCAACCAAACTGTTCAGTTTTAATACTTTATCTTTTTTTGGGTTATTTAACGCCAAGCATTGTCTTTATGATTGCGGTGTTTTACTATCATGAGCCGATTGATTTAAAACGCCTAATGATATTTGGGCTAATTTGGCTTGGGCTTATTATATTGAGTGTGGATATGATAAAATACAGAAAACATTGATTTGATATAATTTGGGATTGTAGGGAAAAATCACATTTGCCCTATGTTAATAGTTGATATTTGGAAAATATAATTTCCCTACCAATTTTATAAATGAGACAGATAATGAACGACATTGTTTTTATTCAAGGTTTAAAGATTAACACCCTTATCGGTGTCTATGATTGGGAGCGAGCCATTAAACAATCACTGGTGATAGATTGTGAAATGGTGTGCGACATGACCCAAGCAAGCCAAAGCGATGATGTGGCGTATGCCATCAATTACAAAACGGTGTGCGAAGACATAGAACGGCTATGCCACAAGATACAGGCGAAGTTATTGGAAAAACTTGCCGAAGAGATTTGTGCCTATCTGCTCGCCCATTACCCTTGCCAAACCATTACGCTCACCATTCATAAACCGAACGCCATAAAACAAGCAGGTAGCGTGGGCGTAAAAATCATTCGCCATAAATCTGCATAAGTGTTTTAATTAAAAATGATACACCAATATATCATCGCCTTAGGCAGTAATCATGATAGCCAGATGAGTTTTAAAATCGCCCTTGATGAATTAAAGTCATGGGGCGATGTGGACTTGTCGTCTGTAATCATTGGTAAAGATTTTACAGGCAAAACAGAGCTGATTTATCATAATGCCGTGATGATGATAAAGTTATACAAGCCGATGAATTATGATAAATTTAATGGTGTATTAAAAAACATAGAAACACAATGCGGACGAGAGCAGAATAATTTAAAAAAGGACAGTTTAAAAAAAGTGGCTATTTTAAAAGTGCCTATGGATTTGGATATTTTGGCGTATTATGAAAATGATGAATGGTGTATTATTAAAAAACGCTTGCCCTTTAAAAATCATGAAAAAACGGGACTGATTGAAATTGCCCCGTTTTTATTAATGAAGCCTTATTCTTAACTTTGTGTAAATAATTGATTTATCAAGGGCGAATTGCAATTCGCCCTTACAACTCAAAATAATTAGCTAATAATCAATCAGTTACCGTTTTAAATTAAAATTAAAGTTTATCAATTTATCTGTTCAACATTTCGCTCATTTAATTTGTCTCGCCATTCATTGACATAATCGCCACTGTGTAAGAATTTGATAATCACGCCATAATCACTATTTTGGCGAATCAAATCCACTTTGCGAAGCACGCCCCTGTCAGGCAGGATACGGCAGTCCACGCCGAGTAGAATTTGGGCGTGTAGGGTGCTGGCGATTTGGGTGAGATACAGCACGTCTTCTTTGGTATCAACCGCCCCTAAGTTTTTGACATCATCGCTCAGTCCGTGCCATAGCTCGTCATCGTTTGCCCATTCTAAGGTTGCCACGACTTTTTTGTGAGTACTAAGGGCAGTTTTGGTGGGTGTTGGCGTGCGTGGGGCAAAATCGTCTTTATCAACAATGGTTTGGTTAAAGGTGCGAAGTAGGTTTTCGTAATAATATAAATTGGGGTCAATGGCGAAACGCTCACGGGCATTAAAATGGCACAGCAGGTAAGCACACAGGCGGGGTATCATGCCATAGACCACCACGGACAACATCATGAGTGTGGCAAGGCGAGCAGGGGGCACATCGCCCCGAGATAGGCTGATTTGGCTGGGCATCTCAAAACCAAACAGGCTCGGCACAAAGCCCAAACCCTTTAAAATTATGGCAAAATGGCTTTGGGATAACAGCGTGGACTCCCACATAAAGGCATAGCTTTTGAACAAAAACAGCATGAGCAGGGCAAGGACACTGCCTGCCAATCCACAGAGCCACGCCTTGTGAATGACTTTGCCGATTTGCCATGCGGTGTTTTTTTGAAATTCTTCTTGGTGGATGTCAAAGGCTTCACTTTCTATGGCGGATTTGGGGCGAAGTCGGTCTAGTATGCCATAAATACCAGAATAGCGGTTGGGGTTGTTTAGCCCCACAAACCACAAAATAAGCGTAACCGTATGCCAGCCGAGCAGTCCAAGCAGTACATAGAAAAAATTAACCACGTGCGTGCTAAGCAGTCCAAGCACCCCCACAAACCCAGCCACGAACGAGATGCCTGCATAGAGCCTGCCGACACCCTTCACCAAAAAATCGCCTTTGTGTAGGGCGGTTTGTAAGTCGCCTTGACTGTCCATGAGCGTGGCACGATAGATGAGCTTATCGGTGGGCGTGCCGTCTGATGAGCGAGCAAGGTCGGTGGCGACTTTGGGGTCGGTGGCAAAGATAAAACCTGACTTCTCTAAGCGTCTGACTAGGTCAAGCTGTTTGTGCGTGGCAGGGTCTATCTCATGGGCATTACCCAGATTTTCTAGGCCGATATTTTCTAATGACATGGCGTGGCTCGTGGGGTTATTACTCCAATTCTCGCAATTTCTGCGTTAAATTGTCAAGTTCATCTTGTATGGCAGGGCTGTTTTTTACGCTTAGCTGTTTGGTGAGTTTTTTGATTTGGGTGCGGATTTTGGCAAGTTCAATGGCGTTTTTGGCGGTGTCTTTGTCCATGGGCGTGCCACTAGGCTCGCTCATGACGTTCGCCATGACCGACTCAACCGAGCTAACCACAGGCTTGGTGCCGTCCGTGATACTTTGGGCGACACGGTCAAGATGGCGATGATAGCGAGTGCGTAGATGTGCCTGCTCGTCCGCTCGCCCCTCTGCCGTAATGGTGCGTGGGTGTACTTCTAGGCGAATGCAGTCCACAGGGCAGGGCGGTAGGCACAGCTCGCACCCTGTGCATAGGTCGGTTAAGATGGTGTGCATGTGCTTGGCGGTGCCGATGATGGCGTCCACAGGGCAGGCAGGGATACATTTGGTGCAACCGATACAGTCGTTCTCATCGATGATGGCTCGTACCTCCACGGGGCGGTCGGTGGCAGGGTCGGTTGCCCATTTGCTGGCAGTGGCGCTCAGGGTGGGGCGTGGGTCGCCATGCTCGGCAAGCACCGTGCCGATGGCGTCCGTTACCGCTTGACCGCCCGGCACGCATAAGTTATGCAACTCGCCACGCACCGCCACGCCATACGCATAGGGCAGACAGCCGTCTGGGTGTCCGCACAGACCGCACTGAGTCTGGGGCAAAAGTTCGTCTATCTGCTGGACGATGATTTTTTGGGTGGGGGTTAGGCGGTCAAGGGCTAGGGTGTTAAATAAAATCGGTAGGCAGGCTAAGCGGTCATTCATGGCGACAGGCTGTGAATAAAAGGGGTATTATAACAAGTTTTGGCAGGTTGTGCGAATTTGTGATTGGTGTGTGGCAGGCGTGATGTTAAATGGTGGATTTTATTTGCCAAAAGGAGTAAAATTCTTTATAATCCAAGGGTTTATTCAATGATTTTTATTTAGGAAAACCCGTGTCAAAAATTAACGTTGCCATCATCGGCGGTACAGGCTATACAGGCGTTGAGCTGATTCGCTTGTTATCACGCCACCCCTATGTCACTATTAGCCACTTGACTTCTCGCAGTGAAAAGGGACGGGCGGTGAGTGAGATTTTCCCGAGCCTGCTTGGTGCGTGCGATGTTGTGTACAGCGACATGACGGACAGCCTCATGGACGAGATTGGCAAGGCGTGCGATGTTGTGTTTTTTGCTACGCCACATGGGGTCGCCATGAGCCACACACCACGCCTTATCGCACAAGGGGTGAAGGTCATTGATTTGGGGGCGGATTTTCGTTTGCGGGATTTGGGCGAGTTTGGCAAATGGTACGGATTAGAACACACTTGCCTTGATGTGTTGGCGGAGGCGGTGTATGGCTTGCCTGAGATTCACCGTGAAAAAATTAAATCCGCCAAGGTCATTGCTAACCCCGGCTGCTATCCCACCACCGCCATTTTGGGGTTAAAACCTGTGATAGACACCCAAAACAGTGCGGATAAACCGTTGATTTTGCCAAACATTATCATTGATGCCAAATCAGGCGTATCGGGGGCAGGACGTAATGCCAAGATGAACCTGCTATTTAGTGAATTATCCGACAATTTCTCTGCCTATGGCGTGGCAGGTCATCGCCATACCCCTGAGATAAGCCAAGGCGTGCATGCGTTCTTAGGGTCTAAATTTACCCAAAAAGTGCGGTTTGTCCCTCACCTTGTACCGATGATTCGGGGTATGTTTAGTACCATTCATCTGACCCTAACCGATGACGGTAAGGCGTTAAATTGGCAAGAGATTTTTGAAAAAACGTATCAAAACGAGCCGTTTGTGGACGTGCTTGCCAAAGGAGTGCTCCCTGATACCCGTTCGGTGCGAGCGTCCAACCGCCTAAAAATCGCCGTTCATCAAGATGATGATGCCTTGACTGTGCTGGTCGTCCAAGATAATTTAGTGAAAGGAGCGAGCGGTCAAGCCGTGCAAAACATGAATATCCTGTGCGGATTTGATGAGATGTGCGGATTGGGTGTGGAGTTTGGCGGTTGTGCGGTTGTGCCTTGAAAAATATGTGTTTATCCCAACATAAAACACACCACTTGATTTTAGCGGTTTAATTTACCAATTTAATTTACCAATTTAATTTACCAATTTAATTTAGCAAAGGAGTATATCATGGCAATTGAAACCCTAACCCTAAAAGTCTTTGGCATGACCTGTGATGGCTGTGTGCAAAGCGTGCATAACGCCATTAACGACATCGCAGGCGTGCAAAATGTGGAAGTCAATCTACCGTTAGAGCAAGCTGTCATTGAATATGACGACACCCAAGTGGATAAGATTGAGCTGATTCGTGCGGTAGAGGACGCAGGATTTAGTACGACCTAAGATAAATATAGACATAAACAAAAGGCTAATCCTATGGGTTAGTCTTTTTGCGTTAAAAGCTAAGGTTAGTCGACCCATACTAGATTTTGACATTATCCGCCATATCTAGCCGATACAGCACGGTGTTATGCATGGGCATGGCGGTTTGAAAAGCACGAAATCGCCTGATGTCGCCATTATTACGCACAGGCAGATTCATGAGCCGATAGGCAAGCAGTCCAAGCCAAATCCCATGCCCAAAAAACAGCGTATTATCATCAAACCCATCAAACCCATCAATCCTACCGATAAATGTATCCACTCGCTTCATAAACCCGCCAAAGCTGTCCGCCCCCACGCCATGTCTGTCATCTGGTTCCACCGTTTGCCACCAGTTGGCATTCATCAGACGGCGTGCACCCACCGAGATGTCTTTGATGACATCAAAGGCAAGGGCGTTTAACTCATCAAGCAGGTCAAGTGTGCTTGTGGGCATGTCATAATACTGACAAAAGGGCAGGGCGGTCTGCTGTGTGCGAAGCATGGCAGAATGATAAATACGGCTTGGGTGTATGCCCAGCCGTTGCCAATGGGCAAGGCGGTCTTTGGCTTGGGTGTGTCCTTTTTCAGTTAGAGGAATATCGGCATTAGGCAGGGGCGTGCCACCAGCATTGGCAAGGCTTTCGCCATGGCGGATAAAATATAGACTTTTCATGGTGTTTGTCCTATTATAAAAGGCGAGCTTTGCCCGCCTTTTATATTTATATCAAATTTTAAATTTACCCCAAAACCGTCTCTTTGATCAAGCCATACTCCGCTTTGGGTAGTCTTGCTCCAAACTGGCTTACCACACGGCTTGCCACCGCCCCTGCCAATGCCAGGCACGCCTGATAATCCGCCCCTTGTGCTAAGGCGTACAAGAACGCCCCTGCAAAGTTATCGCCTGCCCCGTTGGTATCCACCACGTCCGCAGGTGGGACATTATACAGGCGAACGCTGTCTTTGTCTGCCACGGTAGTGGGGTTTGCTCCGTTAGTGATGACAACTACTTTGGCGTGATTTAGCAGGGCATGAACCGCCTGAATGTCATCATCTGTCTTGGCAAAGAGTTTGGCTTCGTCCATGTTGCAAAAAATCATGTCCACACCGTCAGAAAGCCACGACATCACACCGTCTTTGGCAAAGCGAACCACCGCAGGGTCAGCAAAACTTACCACGATTTTGACCCCTTGTGCTTTGGCGGTTTGACACAGTTTGCTAATGGCACCTTGTACGGATGGGGTCATGGCAAGATAGCCTTCTAGGTATAGGTATTTTGCCCCAGTCAGTGCATCAAAATCCACGTTCGTCTCGTCAATCTGCCCACTCACCGCCAGATTGGTCTGCATGGTACGCTCGCCGTCATCAGTAACCAGCACCGCACACGTGCCTGTCGCCCCTGCCACTTCGGCTTTACCGCCGTCTATCGTAACGCCCATGTTTGCCATGTCGGATAGATAAAACACGCCACGCTTGTCATGTCCCACTCGGCAGTTATAAAAGGACGTGCCACCCAATGCCGAAAAACACGCCACCGTGTTGCCTGCCGAACCGCCCCCTGCTTGCTTGGTAGGCGTTAGTCCGTGTGTGTTTAAAATGTCAAATAAAGCGGTCTGCTCGTCCGTGTCGGCAAGGGTCATGTTGCCTTTGGTGAGTCCTGTTTGGGTCAAAATCTCATCGGTAAGTTTAAATTCGGTATCAAGAAGGGCGTTACCAATGGCGACAAGTTGGTACATGGGGTTTCCTTATGATTTAGAAAATGAAAAATGCCATTATAACAAAATTTGCCAAAATTGCCCGTTAAATTCATGACTTTATCAGATTTTTTTTGTATAATAAGCGGTTAATTTTTTAAAATAAAACAACACCATGACCGCCAAAATTCCTGTCATTCACACGCCCGACACGCCAAACACCGACCAAAAAACCAATCTTTTGGGCATGTCAAAAGATGAGCTTTCCCAATTTTTTGTGAATATGGGCGAAAAGGCGTTTCGTGCCACGCAGGTGATGAAATGGATTTATCAGTTTGGCGTTACCGACTTTTTTGAGATGACTAACTTATCCAAAGCCTTGCAAGCCAAGCTCGACAAAGTGGCGTGCGTGGTGCCACCGACTGTCAAATTCAAGCAGTTTAGCGAGGACGGCACTCGTAAATGGGTGTTTGAAGTGGCGGGCGGTTCGCTTGTTGAGACCGTGCTCATCCCTGCTGAGGACGGCAAGCAGTTTGGGCGTAAGACCTTGTGCGTGTCTAGCCAAGTCGGCTGTGCGTTGGATTGCTCATTTTGTAGTACGGGCAAACAAGGCTTTGAGCGGGATTTGACCGCCAGCGAGATTATCGGGCAGTTGTGGGTTGCCAATCAGTCCTATATGCAAGGCGTTGCCCCGACCGAGCGTGAAAACCGTGTTACCAATGTCGTCATGATGGGCATGGGCGAGCCACTGTTAAACTACGAGCCTGTCGTGGCGAGCATGAGCCTGATGCTTGATGACCATGCCTTTGGCTTATCCAAACGCCGTGTTACACTCTCCACGTCTGGTATCGTGCCAAAAATGTATGACCTTGCCAAGGATATTGATGTGGCTCTTGCCATCAGTTTGCACGCTCCTAATGACGAACTGCGTAACGAGCTTGTGCCTATCAATAAAAAGTACCCGTTGGCAGAGCTTATCCGTGCCGCCAAAGCCTACGTCTATGATGAAAATCCCCGCCACAAAAAGCACGTTACCATTGAATACGTCATGCTACATGGGGTAAACGACAGCGATAAGCACGCTCATGAATTGGTGGCGTTACTGGCGGATTTGCCAAGTAAAATCAACCTAATTCCCTTTAATCCTTTTCCGCACGCTCCTTATGGGCGGTCTAGCAACAACCGCATTCATGCGTTTAGTAATATCCTAAATCAAGCAGGCTTTGTGTGTACCGTCCGCCAAACTCGTGGCGATGACATTGATGCGGCGTGCGGTCAGCTTGTCGGACAAGTGGCGGACAGAACACGGCGAGCCAAAAAATGGCAAGAGAGCATCCAAAAACGCCAAGACCAAAAAGCGTGATGGTTTAAAAATACGATGAAACGACAAGATTTTGGTAGGAAAAAGGCAAAAATATTGGCAAAAATTATTGATAATTGTTAGAATGGCGATTATTTGTCCGCTGTATTTGTTCAATGCCAAATAAGTATGTAAGTTTTGGGGCTGTCAGTATGGATTTGATGCCCTACTCAGGTTAAGACAAAACGGTTAATTTTAAATCATAGTCATTATGGTAAAGTCATGAAATATTTAGTCATTCCTGTGCTATTGACCGCCTTATTGGCAGGATGTCAGAGTACCTCACAAAGTTCGAGTACGGTTTATCAAGGCACTGACCCATCACAACGTAAACGTGATAAGTCTGAGCTTGCCCAAGCACGTACTGCTCTGGCGGGACAGTTTATCGCTCAAAGACAACTTGATGCTGCCAAAAGACAGCTTGATGAAGCGTTAGAGGCGGACAGCCGTTATGCTCCCGCCTATGACATGATGGGCAATCTGCTTAGGATAGAGGGTAGTCCTAGCAATGTCGCCAAAGCCGATGGGTATTTTAAAAAGGCGATTAGCCTAGACCCAAATTTTACCCAAGCACGCAACAACTATGGCGTGTATCTGTCAGAGCGTGGGCGTTACCAAGAGGCGATAGAGCAGTTTAACATCGCAGGGGGCACGCTCGGCTACCGTAACCGTGCAGGGGCTCTTGAAAATCTAGGGCTGACTTATTTAAAAATGAATAACCCAGCAGCGGCAGAAGCAGCCTTTAATAAGGCGATGGAAACTGAGCGTGGTACAGTCGTGGCAAAGATGGAGATGATTGACATTCTCATCAACAGACGTGAATCTCTAAAGGCCAAAGAGTATTTTGAGGATTTAAAGAGTTTATCCCAAATGCATGGTCAGCCCATGCCACCACGTCTGATATACCAAGGCATTCGTCTAAATATTTTACAAAACAATCGCCAAGAGATTCAGCGGTTGTCCAGTCAGCTTTTGTCGCAGTATCCGCTGTCCGATGAAGCAAAAAAACTAAAACAATGGCTAAATAACTCAACGGGAGCATTAAAGTGAGTCAAACCAACGACAAACCAACATCAAACACAGGTTTTGGCGGTAAATTAAGAAGTGCCAGAACATCTCGGGGTTACTCACTAGATGTAGTGGCAGGCGAGCTGAACATTCTAAAACGCCATGTGCAGGCGATAGAAGAAGAAAACTTTGATGCCCTGCCCCAATTTGCATTTGCTCGGGGTTTTGTGGTAAACTATGCTAAGTTTTTGGAACTTGATTCCGATGAGTTTGCCCGAGAGTTTGAAAGCATCTATCCTGAGAGCAAACGCACCAAGCGTGTTGAGGACATCAAAGCACCACTGGCACCCATGGGTACCATTGAGCGTGGGCGTGGGGGCATGCGGTTTAACCCATGGCTCATTGCAGGGGTGATTGCTTTGGTGATTTTTGGGTTTGTGCTATTAAAAATCATATCTAGTGCAGTGGGCAAATCAGATGAGACCAGTCCAACGACCCAAACACAAGTGCTAAGCCCGAGCGAACAAGCCCAAGGAGCGGCAGTCGGGGCATCGGGTTCGGCATTAAACCTAGGTACAAATGATGGCGAGCCTACTACCCAAGCTGTGGCAGGACAAGGCGTGATTGATATTTGGTCAAAGGGTGATGTGAATATCAAAATCACCGACAAAAATGATAACGTACTCATGCAGGGCTTGCAGTCTCGTGGCGGTTATCAGTTAAAGGGCGAAACACCCTTTACCGTTGAGATTGACAATCCTGCTCAGGTGGATTTAAACTTCAACCAACGCCCCATTCGCCTGGGCGAGCATACCCAAAACGGCAAAGCCACCCTAACCCTACAATAAGCGGGTCATCATGAGCCATCACAGCCCCATCAAACGCCGTCCCACTCGCCAAATCATGGTTGGCAATGTCGCCATCGGTGGCAACGCTCCCATCAGCGTACAGAGCATGACCAACACCAACACTTGCGATGTTGATGCCACAGTCGTCCAGATACAACGCTGTGTGGACGCAGGGGCGGACTTGATGCGAGTATCCACGCCCACGATGGAGTCCGTGGAGGCATTTGCCCAAATCAAAAAACAGGTAAACATTCCGCTCATCGCTGACATTCATTTTGATTACAAAATCGCCCTAGCGGTGGCGGACGCAGGGGCGGACTGCTTGCGTATCAACCCTGGTAATATCGGCAATGACCAAAAGGTGCGTGAAGTGGTGGCTTGTGCTCGCCACCATAACGTGCCTATTCGCATCGGTGTCAATGCAGGTTCGCTTGAAAAAGATTTACAAAAAAAATATGGCGAACCGACAGGGCAAGCCATGTTAGAGTCGGCATTACGTCATATTGATATTTTAGAAAAACTAAACTTTCAAGACTACAAAATCTCAGTCAAGGCGTCTAACGTTTTTTTAACCCTAGATGCTTATCGGCTTATCTCGGCAGAGGTGGATTGCCCGTTGCATTTGGGCGTTACCGAGGCTGGTGTGTATCGTACAGGCACGGTCAAATCCGCCATTGCACTAGGTGGGCTTTTGCTTGACGGCATTGGCGACACCATGCGAATATCCTTGGCAAGTCCGCCTGAGGAGGAGATTAAAATCGGTTTTGATATTTTAAAATCGCTAAACATTCGCTCCAATGGCGTAAACTTTATCGCTTGTCCGTCCTGTAGCCGTCAAGAATTTGACGTGATTAAGGTCATGAACGAGTTAGAATCTCGCCTAGAAGACATCAGAGAACCGCTTGATTTGTCCGTCATCGGCTGTAAGGTCAATGGACCGGGGGAGGCCAAAGAGGCGACCATTGGCGTGGTGGGGGCAAGCCCCAATTCGCTCGTGTATAAAATGGGACAAAAAAGCCATTTGATTGATACCAAAAATCTGGTGGATGAAATAGAACAAATGGTACGTGAAAAAGCCAAAGAGTTGGCGGACAAGCGAGCCAATGAGATTATTAGAGTGGCTCAATAAAATTGTCATTTGGTATTTTAACGCATGCTTGCATTTTGCATTTGTTAATGATGGGTATTCTCCGATACATAAATGCTCTTGCCGACTTTAATAGATTATTTTTTTTAATTTTATGTTTTTATATGAGGTAATGTGATGAAACATACTTTTGTTTTGGGTCTTCTTATCCTATCATTTGGTATGTATGGTTGTGCCAAAGAAGAAAATTTTGCTGAACAGCCTGCTGTGGAGAGTAACCCCCCGCATGGTGTCCAAATGGCAGAAAAGTCAAATGAACTATCCTCTTGGATTTTAGATGAGGCAGACATTAGGTTTTATAGCACAAAGACTGATAAGAATGACAATGATATTGTTGAGGAGGGTGTTTTTAATACCTATTTTGGCTATTTGGATAAGCAAGGTAACCTAAAAATGGAGATAGAGCTTGACAGTGTTGAAACTGACATCTCTATCAGAAACCAAAGAATTAAAGAATGGCTTTTTGAGACAGAGAGATTTCCAAAAGTGGAGATTCAATCTCAAATAGATTATGACTGGATAAATACTCTTGGTGTTCATAAAGAAGTAAGTAAAGTGCAACCACTGACCATTTCTTTTCATGGTAAGACAATACAAACCGAGGCGTCTCTTAAAATCATAAAGTTGGATAATAATACAATAAATGTGATGACACAGGAGCCTATTCACTTAAATCTGCTAGAACTTGAAATGATGCAAGGCTTAAATAGCTTAACAGAGGTAATGAATTTAAAGAGCATTGGTTATTTGGTGCCAGTCAAATTTCAAGGCATATTTAAGAAACCTTAAATGATATTTATCAAATCATACATAAAATGACTTTGCATTTAATTGGCTATATTGATATAAAATCTTACGCCTTAATAGCACCCAAGATAATAACGCAAATCAATCATAAAGATGATTTGTAAATGCTTATCTCGTATTTGTGTTTGTGTATTTAATGGCTTTTACTTCTTGGAATTTATTTTATGAAAAAAAATATTTTATCATTCATGACAGTTTTATCATGTTCTTTATTAATGTTTGCTTGCTCAAATTCTGACAATTCATTAAAGAATGATGAAAATAAACAATCAGGTATTAATAGTAATGTTAGTACCACTCAAAAATCATCTTTTGATGTTAAAGTTGGTCTTATGTCGTCTTCAACTGGCAATGCGCCAGTTATTTTTATTGACGAAAAGGGAGATATTCAGGGTTTTGAGTACGATATTTTAAAAGAAATAGATAAACGTTCTGATTATAATTTTCAATATGAATATCAGCCAAGAGATGACCTTTTCAATCGCATGAATAATAAAGAGATAGATATTATCGCAGGTATTGAGATTAGTGAGCAACGAATTCAAAAATATAATATGACCAACTCTTATTTGGATGTTTATCCGATAACTTTGCTAAGTAAAAATCCAAAAATAAAGAAATTGGAGGATATTGGGAAAAATTCAACAGCTGTTAAAGAAGATTCAATGCAAACCACATTTGCAATTGTCAAAGATTATGAAAATAATTATGACGATGCTAACATAGACTATACAGTCAGTGATTGGATTTCTGTACAGACTCTTTTAAGAGATGATGCTCAGATTGCAATTGGCAATTCTGTTGTCATACCTTATTTTTATTCAAAATATTCAACAAAAAAAGACCCTTTGTATTTTTCCATTGATTATGACTATCCGCAAGAATCTTATGGATTTTTGATAAACAAAGAAAATGTGGACATGATGAATGACATAAATAAGCACATTTTAGATATGAAAAGTGATGGCACTTATCAAAAGATATTTAAAAAGTGGTTTTAGTTTTTAACTAATAACAAAAATGATGTTAATCTAAATTGAGCTACTCTCTGCAAAATGAAAAAGTGCTACGCTTTCTATTCATGGCGAGCTTGTAAAACCATAGAAGAAACCGAATTTTTGATAAGCTTAGGGTGTATGGTTTGTGTAGTAAAATTTAATTTTGCTAGCTGTATCTTTTTGATAAAACTGACTTAGGAAAAAACATGAGTGAACTTACCGCCATTCGTGGCTTTAATGACATTTTGCCAACCGACACCGCCAAATGGCGAGCGGTGGAGAGTGTTTTGACCCAAGTGCTAGACGGTTATGGGTTTAGCCAAATCCGCCTGCCTATGGTGGAGGAGACCGACCTGTTCGCCCGTGGCGTGGGCGAGGCGACCGATATTGTCGAAAAAGAGATGTTTGGCGTGGTGCATGGCAACCAAAATACAGGCAAAGACGAGAATGAAAAGTCATTTACGCTCCGCCCAGAGGGGACAGCAGGGTGCGTGCGTGCGGTGGTGCAGCATAATCTGACACGTGGCGACACGCCAAAACTGTGGTACATGGGGGCGATGTTCCGCTACGAGCGTCCGCAAAAGGGACGTTATCGCCAGTTTACTCAGCTTGGGGTGGAAAGCATTGGCTCGCCCCTGCCTGACGCTGATGCCGAGCTGATTGCGATGACGGCGATGATGTGGAAACGCCTTGGGATTTTTGACCATGTAACGCTGCAACTCAACACGCTGGGTGAGGCTCATGAGCGTATCGCTTATAAGACGGCATTGGTGGAGTATCTGACCGCTCATTTTGACGGGCTAGATGACGACAGCCAACGCCGTGTCAGCACCAATCCCTTGCGAGTGCTTGACAGTAAGGACGAGCAGACTCAGGCGATTTTGCTTGGGGCTCCGAAGTTGTCCGACTTTTTGGGCGATGAGAGTCGTTTGCATTTTGAGCAGGTGCAAAACTACCTGCACACGCTTGGCATTGATTTTGAGATTAACGAAAAGCTCGTGCGTGGGCTTGACTACTATAACAAAACCGTCTTTGAATGGGTAACGGACAAATTAGGCTCACAGGCGACTGTGTGCGGTGGTGGGCGTTATGACGGGCTTCTTGGCATTGTCAAGGGCAAGCCTGAGCAGAGCGAGCCTGCGGTGGGCTTTGCCATGGGGCTTGAACGCTTGATGTTACTCATGGAAACTGTCAATCCGATTGCCGATACTGCCGACTGTGATGTGTTTGTCGTGGCAAGCGAGAGTGTGTATATGAATGCCGTGCTATACGCCAATGAGCTACGCACATACCGCCCAAATATGCGTGTCAAAATGGCGTCCGCCACCAGCCTAAAATCACAAATGAAAAAGGCGGACAAGTCGGGGGCAAAATTTACCGTGATTATTGGTGATGATGAAGTTGCCAATCAAACCGTGTCTGTCAAAAATATGGCGACAGGGGAGCAGACAAGTCGTGCGATGACGGATTTTGATTTTGAGTAAGATTGTTGGTGTTATAAAAGTTTAACGGTTTTTAAATCATTGATAAAACCAAATTTAACATTAGAAGTATTTTTAAGAGTTAGCAGATGAGCGATGAATTAGTAGTGAATGACAAACAAGCCATGTCTGCCCTAAAACAGCACGGCAATAAAATCGTGTGGGCGGTGATTTTGGTATTGGCAGGGTATTTTGGCTGGGATTTTTATCAAAAAAACTACGCCAAAGTGGATACGGTGGCAGCTGATAGCTATACGCTAATTACCGAGAAAAATGATGCGTTTGTCCATCAAGCCGATAAAGAAGCATTAGGCAGGGATCAACAGGCTTTGTTTGCTGATATTGATAAATTGGTGGCGAACCACGGCAAGACCGCTTATGCATGGCAGGCTCTCATGATAAAAGCACGCCATCAGTCGGATAATGGTCAGCACACTGAGGCGGCGACAAC
The DNA here is from genome assembly GCF_025985205.1 of Moraxella bovis. NCBI lineage: Bacteria > Pseudomonadati > Pseudomonadota > Gammaproteobacteria > Moraxellales > Moraxellaceae > Moraxella > Moraxella bovis. The sequence continues at coordinate 2,016,480 of NZ_CP087840.1, read as the reverse complement.
CCTAAAACAGGCAAGTCAGATAAACTTGGATGATGAGGGGCTGAATGCAATCACTCAGCTAAGACTGGGGCAGTCGCTATTGGCGGCGGGTAATGCTGATGAGGCTTTGACGGTGGTCAATGGTGAGTTTCCTAAGGCGTTCGAGAGTTCAAAGCAAGAACTACTGGGCGACATTTATGTCTTAAAAAATGACAATGAGAATGCCAAGCAAGCCTATCAGCTGGCGTGGGATGGACTGACTGAGCGTGGCGAGAGTCGCTCACTGCTTAGCCTAAAAATGCAAGCACTGGGCATGACCCCAACGCCCATCACGCCCAAACATCAAGTAGTGGCAACGCCAGTCCAAGATGATGCGGACGTGACAAGTGCCAATGCCCAAACAGTGGGTGCAAATGATATACTGTCAAATGAGAATGAGACAGTACAGGGTGGCGGCGAGTGATGACACAAAGTGGCAATACAAACACACCATTTATCAACTCATCCTAAACAGAACTTTGCTAAAATTAATACGTTTTAACTGATACACCCAAGAGACTTTAAAATTACTGCAAACACAATGATGTTTGGATGTAGGGGCGTGCTGTGCACGCCTTGTGCGGTAATGTTATCAAAGGGTGTGCTCAGCACACCCCTACAAACCCGTGGTAAATATCAAGTTGTTTGGGTGTATATCAACCACAATCAAATCTAAACCAAATACAGAAATCAAATAAGGATTCGTATGAAACACATCACCAAACCTTTGGCTGTGGCAAGTGTGGCGGTATTGGCACTGATTGCCACAGGTTGCGACCGTTTTGGTCGCAGTAAAACCCCTGAGAGCAAACCTGCCAAACTGGTCAAGATTGATAATGAAGTAGCGGTTTTAAATAAAGTTGCCAGTTTTTCATTGCCCCAAGCAGGCGGGCGTTTTAAAGGTGCCAATGTCAATAAAAAAGACGTGGCAGACTTGCAAGTGGCTTTTGTGGATGGTGCACTCATCGCTGCCAGTCGCACGGGCGTGGTCAGTGCCTTTGCTGGCAATGCTCAGGCATGGTCGGTAAATGTTGGCGATGTCATCAGTAGTGGCGTGGCAACCAATGGTAGGCTTGTGGTAGTTGGCACTCGCTCGGGCAAGGTAGTGGCATTAGATGGAGCGACAGGAAGTGTGGTGTGGGAGCGAGGCTTGCCCAGCTCATCACTTGCTCCTGCTCTCATCGGCAGTGGTCGCGTGATGGTCTCTGCCAACGACGGCATGATTTATGCCTTAAATGCCAGTGATGGCAGTCAAGTGTGGCAGTTTAGCACCCAAAACCCTGCCGTCAGCGTGCGTGGTGCGGCAACACCCATCAGTCTAGATGCTAACACGGCATTATTTGGCACGGCAGATGGACGTATTCATGCCATCAACCCACAGGCAGGCACACCGCTGTGGACACGTCGGGTAGGGCGTGCGGTCGGTGGCAGTCAAGTCTACCGCATGAGCGATGTCGATGGCACGCCATTGGTGGCAGGTCAATATCTGTATGTGCCAAGTTATAGCGGACAGCTGACTGGGTTTGACATGAGTGCAGGACGTACCCTATTTGTTAGCGAGCTTGCCAGTACCAAATCTCCTGCCCTACTGGGTAGTCAGCTCATTGGTACAAGCATCCATGGCGATGTGGTTGCCTTTAATGCGATGACAGGCGATGTTTTGTGGGAGAATAATGAACTCAAATACCGCCGTCTGACCAATCCTGTCGTCATTGGCAGTCATGTGGCGGTGGGCGATTTGGACGGTGTGGTGCATGTTTTTGATAACACAGGCAGAATCATTAGTCGTACAAATACCAAAGGACAGCTAACCAGTTTGCAAGTGATAGAAAACCGCTTATATACCCAAAGCAGTGAAGGCGTGGTTGCGGTGTGGCAGTTTTAATGGTGTAAAAAATAACAAATATAAAAATGCCGGCCCTGGCCCAAAAAGTATGCTACACCCACCCATGGTTGATATAATGAAACACCAAGTCAAATGCTTTAAGATGATTGGTTAGGTTTTTAGAGAAACAACACGTTTTTCTAAATGCTCGCCTAACAAAGGCTCTAAGCCTTGTGTTGTTGCCTTCAATACCAACGGTAAAGCGTTTGCCCACTTGTTTGATAGAGTGCTTAAAAGCAACAAGAAAGCTGTCCCAATCATCACAAGCAATTTTGTTAAAACTCATACCTAAACTCATCTATCTTTAAGGTATTGTAATGCTTTTGTCTTGGTTTGATTTGGTGATTACTGTTTGCAAGCACGCTAAATACTTTACCCTTACTGACTTGTTCAAGTATCACAATGTCAGCAATACGACAACCACAAGCTGACATTAAGCGTATTTTGCCATCTATGTGAGATTGATAACCTTTGTCAGTAAGCTGTAAATGATGAACAAACTGTCTATGACAATCTTTGCAAAAATAGCTCTGTTTGCCATAGCTTTCTATGCCATTTTTCTTTATACTAACCGACAGGCAACTTGTGCAAGTAATGGTAATTTGTGTCTTCATAACCGTAAATTACCAACTTTTGTGCAAGTTGTCTTTTTAGTTTTTGTTATAGCATACTTTTTGGATTGCTACCAAAATGCCAACCAAAAGGGATGAGAATATCACCCCTTTATTTGTTATTTGCCTGTTTGTTGTTAGGCTTGATGTACCGTAACAGGCGTCACCCTTTGCACATCTTCAAATGTCACGCCGTCCGCCAGCTCTGCCAGCACCAGCCCCTTATCGGTAACGTCATACACCCCAAGTTCGGTGATGATACGATTGACCACGCCTTTGCCCGTCAAGGGCAGTTGGCACTCGTATAGAATCTTTGGCTCACCATGTTTATTGACCTGCTCCATAAGCACAATAACACGCTGGACACCTGCGACCAAATCCATCGCTCCGCCCATGCCCTTGACCATTTTGTTTGGTATCATCCAATTTGCCAAATCGCCCTTTTCGGACACTTCCATCGCTCCCAAAATGGCAAGATTGACCTTACCACCCCGTATCATGCCAAAGGATTGCGATGAGCTAAAAAAGCTCGCTCCCTTTTGGGTAGTTACCGTTTGCTTGCCTGCGTTTATCAGGTCAGCATCAATCTGGCTCTCGGTGGGGAACGCCCCAATGCCCAAAAGTCCATTTTCTGATTGAAGCATGACCGTCATGCCATCTGGAATGTAGTTGGCAACCAATGTTGGCAAACCAATGCCCAAATTCACATAATAACCGTCTTGTAATTCCAAACTGGCACGCTGTGCCATTTGCTCTCTTGTCCAAGCCATGAGTTCCCCCTATGATTGTTGTCTAATGGTGCGTTGTTCAATGCGTTTTTCGGGCGTGGCATTGACCACGATACGATGTACATAAATGCCTGACAGATGAATCTCGTCAGGGTCAATCTCGCCTATCTCCACAAGCTCTTCGACTTCCACGACCGTGATTTTACCTGCGGTGGCGACATCGGGATTGAAGTTGCGGGCAGTTTTTCTAAAAATGAGATTGCCCATTTTGTCCGCTTTATATGCTTTGACAAGCGACACATCAGCGACAAGTGAGCGTTCCATGATGTACTCATTGCCATCAAATTCACGAACTTCTTTACCTTCGGCAACCTGTGTCCCCACGCCTGTTTTGGTAAAAAATGCAGGAATGCCCGCACCGCCTGCCCGAAGTTTTTCGGCAAGCGTGCCTTGCGGGGTAAGCTCCACTTCAAGCTCGCCTGATAAAAATTGACGTTCAAATTCCTTGTTTTCGCCCACATAGGACGCTATCATTTTTTTGATTTGGCGACTTTTTAGAAGTAGCCCAAGCCCAAAATCATCCACGCCTGCGTTATTACTGATACAGGTTAGGTTTTTTACGCCTGTGTCTCTCAGGGCAGCGATCAGGGCTTCGGGGATGCCGCACAGCCCAAAGCCACCCACGGCAATGGTTTGACCATCTTTTACAATATCAGCCAGAGCGGCTTGGGCGTTGTCATATACTTTTGTCATGATGACTCCTAAGGTTAAGAGTATAGTTGATTTATTTCATTGACCAGCCATGACTGGCAATAAAGGACTGTCCTGTAAATACATTGGTTGGAAAACTTGCCAAAAATAATGCCAGAGCTGCCACATCATCAGTGGTAGTAAATTCACCATCCACAGTAGAGCCTAACATGATATTTTTTACCACCTCTTCTTCACTAATGCCTTTTTCACGAGCCTGTTCAGGGATTTGTTTTTCTACCAATGGTGTTTTGACAAAACCAGGACAGATAACATGAGAGCGGACATTATGTTTTGCTCCTTCTTTGGCAAGCGTGCGGCATAATCCCAAAAGTCCATGTTTGGCGGTAACGTAAGGGGATTTTAACGCTGATGCTTCGTGAGAATGCACCGAACCCATATAAATGACAGTGCCAGAGTTTTTTGCATACATATGTTTTAGGGCGGCTTTTGTGGTCAAAAAAGCACCATCCAAATGTATGGCAAGCATTTTTTTCCAATCATTATAAGCAAGTTTATCAATGGGATTGATGATTTGAATGCCTGCATTGGATATTAAAGTATCCAAAGCCCCATATTCTGCCACAAAATCATCAATGGTTTGATTTACCTGATTTTCTTGTGTGACATCCAGCAATATGGCTTTTGCTTGACCACCTAAGGTTTTTATTTCATCGCAAACACCATGGGCGTGGTCTAAGTTTATGTCAGCCACACCAATCGTTGCCCCTGCTTTTGCAAATTCAAGTGCAATTTGCCTTCCAATACCACCACCTGCTCCTGTAATAAAAGCGGTTTTGTGTTTTAGGTTATGATTTATCATTCATACTCCTTTGTGTCATGATTTAAAAAGAACCAAAGAATGTGCCCAGCATAATAACACATATGGTTGCTAGAATTGGAATAGCTATGGTAACAACAGCAAGATTTACATAAGATTGCTTGTGTGTTAGGTGACAAATGGCAAACAATGTAATGACCGCACCAGAATGTGGTAGGGTATCTAGACCGCCTGCCGCCATGACAGCAACTCTATGTAGCAACTCTGGATCTATGTTATGCTCAATGGCAAGTCTCAGGTAATCTTCGCCGAGCGTTTGTAGGGCGATGCTTAGCCCACCTGATGATGAGCCTGTAATGCCTGCCAAAACACTCATGGCAACCGCTTCAGAAACCAAAGGGTTGTTTGGTGAAATGTTAAGAATGTTATCCCGAATGATGGCAAATCCCGCCATCGTGGCAATGACTGCTCCATAACCGACTTCTGATGCGGTATTAAAAATAGGTAACATGGAGCCATAGACGCCTTTATTAACTGATTCTTGTAGCTTCTTGAAGTGTCTTAAATTTAATAAAATAAGTACAGAGCATGATGTTAATAGAGCGATGATGATGGACCATAAGCCAAGATTGGCTTTGATTTCAAGTTCGGGGAATTTGGTAGTAATCGCCCCGAAATCCATGTTGGGAAACACGCCATAAGTCAGTAAAGCATTGATGGTAATCACTAAAATGAGTGGAATTGCCGCCAACACAAATGACATGTTGGAACTTAAAAGTTTGGTGTCATCATCTATATGGTTGCCATAGCCTTCTCCTGTTTTTTTGGCTAAGTTGGCACGGCTTTGCAACCACCAAGTTCCCAATACAAACATGATACAAGCACCAATTAATCCCAAAATAGGTGCGGCAAAGGCATTTGTCTGATAATACGGAATAGGGATGGCATTTTGAATAGCAGGCGTGCCAGGTAAAGCGGTCATGGTAAAGGTAAACGAACCAAGAGCAATACTGGCAGGTATTAAGCGTTTAGGTATGTCTGCTTGCCTAAATAGAGCTTTTGAAATGGGATAAATAGAGAAAGCAACCACAAAAAGTGACACACCGCCATAGGTTAAGATGCCACAAACCAAAACTACCACCAAAATTGCCCTGCTAGCACCTAATTTTTCGGTAATAGTATTGGCAATAGTCGTAGCTGCACCAGAATCCGCCATGAGCTGTCCAAATAACGCTCCTAATAGAAATACGGGGAAAAATTTTAATAAATATCCGCCTAGCGCCTTCATGAATGTTTCAGTGTAGGCAGGCAAAAGCAAAGTGCCATCCCCGGATAGAATAACCGCCAATGCTGCCATGATTGGAGCTAATATTAATACAGACCAACCTCGATAAGCAAAGTACATTAAAAGCACAAGAGAGATAATAATAGCCAGAATACTCATGATAAATCATTCCATGAAGGTGATGTTTTTGTGAGTTTCATAAACATCATAAAACATTGATTAAAAACCCACTAAATTAACCCTGTACAGTCCTTGAAAATCAAAAATCAAGGCAACTCAATCGCCATAGCCACCGCCTCACCGCCACCAATACACAAACTGGCAACGCCTTTTTTACCGCCCACTCGTTTTAGGGCGTGAATGAGCGTTACCAAAATCCTTGCCCCCGATGACCCCAAAGGATGTCCTAAGGCACACGCACCACCATGAATATTAACCTTATCAGCATCCAATTCAAAAGCATCAATGGCAGATAAGGTTACCATGGCAAAGGCTTCGTTAATCTCCCATACGTCCACATCTTTTGCCGTCCACCCTGCTTTATCAAGCACTGTTTGCACCGCACCGACAGGAGTAATGGTAAATTCGCTTGGGTGTTGGGCATGGCTTGCGTGGGCGACTATCCGAGCCAGTACAGGCAAATTATTGGCTTTGGCGAACTCATCGCTTGTCACCAGTACGGCAGATGCTCCGTCCGAGATAGAGCTTGCGTTGGCGGGGTGATTGTGCCTTCTTTGGCAAAGGCAGGTTTTAGGGTTGGGATTTTGTCAATGTTGGCATTGGCAGGCTGTTCGTCCGTATCCACCACGACATCGCCCTTGCGAGTGCTGACGGTGATAGGGCAAATTTCGTCTTTAAAATAACCGTTGTCAATGGCGCTCATGGCTTTTTTTAGCGATGAAATGGCAAAATCGTCCATTTGGGTGCGAGTATAGCCCTTTTTGTCCGCCATTTCTTGAGCATATACGCCCATGAGCTTGCCTGATTCGGCATCTTGTAAACCGTCAAAAAACATCAAATCACGAATCTCGCCATGCCCCATGTGAAAGCCCCCACGAGCCTTAGGTAGGACATACGGCGCATTGGTCATGGAATCCATACCTCCTGCGATGACGGCAGATTTGTCGCCTGCCTTGATGGCGTTGCACGCGGTCATGACAGACATGAGTCCCGAGCCACAGACTTTGTTTATCATAGTCGCCCCGACACTGTCAGGCATGTTGGCAAGTCGCATGGCTTGACGAGCAGGGGCTTGACCCACGCCTGCTGACAGTACGCACCCCATGATAACCTCATCTATCTTATCATCGGATACTCCTGCTTTATCCAACACCGAACGAATGGCAACCGCCCCAAGCTGTGGCGATGATAGACTGGCAAATGCCCCTTGGAACGCCCCCATGGGTGTGCGAGAGGCTGAGATGATGACCGGATTTGACATAAAAACTCCTTATTTGTTTGTCAAAAAATTAAACTAGAAAATAAAACCCACCTGCTATAATCAATCCTGATGCGATAAGTACCATAAGACAATAGCCCATAATCGCCCTCGCGTCAAGCCCTGCAATACCCAACAATGGCAACGCCCAAAACGGCTGTATCATGTTCGTCCATGCATCACCCCAAGCAATCGCCATGGCGGTAACCTCAGGCTTAACCCCAAGGGCAAGACCTGCTGGCATCATGATAGGACCTTGTACCGCAAACTGACCACCCCCTGACGGCACAAAAACATTGACAATACCTGCGCTTAAAAATGCCAATATGGGAAAAGTGTCGCTTGACGCATGATTTAAAAAGAAATTGGTAACTTGCGTGCCAATGGATATGCCGTCCGAATTCGCCCCTGTAACCACGCCCATGATTCCCCCATAAAAAGGAAACAACAGCACAATGCCTGTAATACCGCTAATACCGTCATTGACGGCACGATAATAGCGTTCTAGCGTACCATGAGCAAGTAGCCCAATGAATAAAAACAATCCAATGACGATATTTAAGCCAAAATTCATGCTTTTGCTAAATTCTACGGCAAAATACCCCATTGCTAACATCATCAATAGCATCATCATCAGACGGCTATCGTCTAGTTTTTGGGCGGGCGTGTCATTTGGCGGTAAAATTAACGGCTTATCTTTTATCAGTTCTGGATTGACAAGCGTTGGATTTTTTGGGTGCATGAGTGCATTTAATATCGGCACAATGAACAAAATCAGCCCTGCAATGATGAAATTATAAGATGAAAAAATGGTTGCAGAAATCGGCACGACATCACTCAATGTACCACCAGATAATTTGGCAAGTGTCTCGCCCCCTGTGCTTAATGTGAGTGGCACAGAACCTGATAACCCACCATGCCACACCAAAAAGCCCGAATAAGCAGAAGCCACAAGCAGCGGATAATCCACGCCTCGCACTCGTTTGGCAAGGGCTTTGGCAAATACTGCCCCAATCACCAGTCCAAAACCCCAATTTAACAAACAACCAATCATCGCTACAAGCGTCACAACCACAATCGCTGTTATAGGTCGATGAACTTTACTTGCCAGCTTATCCAATAGCTTTTGAAAAATAGGGGCGTTGGCAAAGGCATAGCCCGTTACCAAAATCAGTGCCATTTGCATGGCAAAGCTATGAAGCGACCACAAGCCATTGCCCCAATGATGAGCCAACGCCAAAGGGGATTGACCCGTCAAAACAATCCCTGCAATAAAGGCAATGAATGTCAAGACCACAGAAAAGACAAAGGGGGATGGTAGGTGGCGATTGACCAGTTGTACGCTAAGGTTAGTAAGAGTGGCAAACATAAACATTCCTTGTTAAACGCCTGTTATTTTTTATATCTTAAATCATTTTTTATTGTCATGCAAGTGGTTTTATTTAACAGAGCAATCGCACTACAACCATCGACAAACCCACAATAAATCATTAAAATGTGAGCAAAAAGGACATTCTTTATGCTCACAAACCCCATTGACTATTTATCATAGGTTCATGACCCAAGGCGTCAAAACAAAAACCTGCTACACCCACTTAAAAACATTCTAACCATTGCTTTAACCGCAGTTATCTGTGGTTATCATGACTAGGTAGACATAGAAGACTTTGGCAGTGAAAACAAAACATGGTTTGCCACATTTTTTGACTTAACTCATGGCATACCCTCACATGACACCTTTGGCAATGTCTTTAAACGCCTTAACAAAGATGAACTTAGTCGATACTTTAGTGAGTGGATAAATCAAACCCAAGCCAATCATCCACACATCGCCATTGATGGTAAATTCATCCAAGGTGGCTACAAAAATGACAACGCATTACAGCTTGTTACCGCCTTTGCCAGTCAAACCAAACTCATTCTTGCTCAAGTTGACATTGCTGATAAAAACAACGAAATTAGCACATTACCCCAACTGTTAAAACTCATTGACATCAGCGGTAGTATAGTGACAGCCGATGCCATTTACTGTCAAAAAGACATCAGCAAACAAATCATTAAAGCAAAAGCCAAGTACATCTTTGCCTTAAAGCAAAACCACAAAACTTTGTATGAAGACATCGTACTGTGGTTAAACAGCAAGCTTAATAATAACAACATGACCAGCATACAGACTGTCGAAAAAGACCACGGTCGTATTGAGACAAGATGTTATGCGACATCAACACAACTTGATTGGTTATCAGGTAAAGATGATTGGACTAACCTTCATGCAGTGGTCATGGTAGAATCCATTCGTGATGTTAAAGATAAGGTGACCACTGAACGCCGTTAGGGTGTTAGATGTTATCTTTAGTGAAGATGACCAAAAAAGTCTTGAACGTAATGAAAAAACAAATAAAGCATTACCGACTCGTACCGCATTAAACTTAATTCGAGTCAATGGGGATGCTAAACTCTCTGTGAAACGCAGTAAAATGAGAGCTTCACAGAATAAGTCTTATCTTGAACAGTTGTTGTTTGGTAAGGGGTAGTGCGATTGTTCTGATTTATTTAAGAGTTTTAGTATTGGCAATATGCTAAAAAGTCCGTATTCTCTAAACATCGCAATCCATCTGCTCGCTCGGATGTGCCTTAACAAAGGCAGGCAAAGTATTGCAATACTCATGAATGGCGGTAATGGTTGGATAGGCGGACAAATCCATCCCAAAGCGTTTGGCATTGTACACCTGCGGTATTAGCACACAGTCGGCAAGCGTGGGCGTATCGCCAAAACAGCAGTTGCCTGCCGTCTTTTGGAGCAGTTTTTCAAGCGGAGCAAAGTTTTCATGTATCCAATGGGCATACCACGCCTGCTTGTCATCATCGCCAATATTTAGGCGTTGTTGTAGGTATTTTAGCATCTTTAAATTATTAAGCGGGTGCGTGTCGCACGCTATCATCTGGTACACCGCCCACACACTTGCACGGTCAAGGGGGTCTTGGGGTAGTAGGGGTGTGGCAGGATAGGCATTTTCTAAATAATCCAAAATCGCAAGCGACTGTGTGATGATGCGACCGCCCACGTGAAGAACAGGGATGAGCCCTTGGGGGTTTTTGGCAAGATACTCTGCCATGCCCTACTCCCTTTTGACCAGGTGAATTGGCATACTGTCAAACGCCAAGTCTTTTAGGTGCAAGGCAATCTGCACCCGATAGCTTGCCGATGAGCGAAAATAGGTATAAAGTTTCATCATGTCTCCTGTGTCGGTTCAACCCTTGTAATCGTGATTCCTGTAAACCCAAAAAAGAGCGTCAAAAATAAACAACCATAACAAAACACTGCATACGGCACATAGTCCAGCACAGGCATGCCAAATACCCCTGTCAAAAACACCCCATACACACCCCACGGTACCAGAGGATTGATGACTGTGCCTGAATCTTCTATCGTGCGAGCCAAGTTTTTGGGGTGCAAGCCTAAGCGTTTGAACTCAGGGGCAAAGGTATTGCCCGATAACAATAGGCTCAAATACTGCTCACCCACCAAAAAATTGACCCCAAATGCCGTCAAAGACGCTGTCAATACCGCACGACTGGCACGAGTCAAAAGATGACGAATGGCGGACAACAAAGCAGGCAACACCCCCAAAGCGTGCAAGAGTCCGCCCAAGCTCAATGCCAAAATCACAAGAAGCTGGCTAAAAAACATACTTTCCAAACCGCCCCTTGACACCAATCGCCCTACATCTCCAAGCTCCAAGCCTTCGGCAGATTTATACCCTGTAAAAAACCACCCGCCAAGCTCAGCAAGACTTGGCGAGCTATGGATATAAGTGATGATAAGCGACACGGCAATGGTTGCCGATATGGCATAAATGGCGTTCACTCGCATGACAGCAAGGGCAATCAGCACGACAAAGGGGATAAGGGCATAGCCATGCACCAAACCACTTGCCACAAGACTATCCTGCAACACCGCCACGTCCGCCAAGTCCGCACCGCCATCGCCTGATAACACAAAAAACACCACCGCCGAGATAAGCCACGCAGGAATGGTGGTGTACATCATGTTTTTGATGTGGTCAAATAGGTCAATGCCTACGATACTGGCGGCAATGCTTGTTGTGTCGGACAAAGGCGACATCTTATCGCCAAACAACGCCCCCGAGACCACCGCCCCTGCGACGATGGCAGGATTGGCGTTAAAGGCTTCGGTCATGCCCAAAAACGCCACGCCCACAGTCGCACAAGTGGTAAATCCACTACCTAATGCCACGCCAATCACACTTGCCAAGATAAAGGCGGACAAATAAAACATCTGGGGCGACAAGACATTAAAGCCATAATAAATCAAAGTTGGAATCGCCCCACTCATCATAAGAGCGGACACCAATAGCCCAATGAACGAGAACAGATAAATCGCCCCCATGCCTGTGGATACGCCCTTTATCATACGCTCTTGCATATCATCAAAGGCGATACGCCGACTAAACCCAAACATAAGCAGACCCAATATCACCAAAAGCAAGGACAAATGTGGCACAAAGCCCCATGCTATCATCGTAACGCCCAAAATGATAATGGCACTGATGGCAATCACTATCGCTTGGGCGTGGCTTAGGGTCAAAAGAGTATCGTCATGATGTGAATGATGAATGTGTTTGTCGGTCATTTTTGCTCCTTTAATGTCTCTAAATGGCTTATTATACCTTATTGATCGCCATTCGTATATGTAGTGATGTTCTTTGTTTGGCGTAAGCAAAATCAATAAATACCATACCCTCTCAATTTTATGTTAAAATAGTAAGTTTTATAAAATAACAATCCGAGAACACCATGTCCCTAAAACCTGTAGTCGCCCTGATAGGTCGCCCCAATGTCGGCAAATCCACGCTGTTTAACCAATTCACCAAATCCCGCCAAGCCCTAGTCGCTGACCTAGCAGGGCTGACCCGAGACCGCCAATATGGCGATGTGTTTTTTGAAAATAAATCCTTTATCGTCATTGACACCGGCGGTATTGGCGAGGCTGATGACGGCAAGGGCAACATTGATGACTATATGGCAACACAGTCGTACACCGCCATTCATGAGGCGGACATGGTCGTGTTTGTCGTGGACGCACGGGCAGGACTAACCCCAAGCGATGAGGAGATTGCCAAGTTTTTGCACACGCTGGGTAAGCCTGTCTTTTTGGTAACTAACAAAACAGACGGCGTACACGAAGCGTCCATTGCTGAGTTTTTTGGTTTGGGTTTTGGCGAGCCAATTCCGACAAGTGCCAGCCACGGCAAGGGCGTAACGAGTCTGCTTGAAATCATCACTGCCGATATGCCCGAGATAGTCGCCGAAAATCCCGAGACAGACGGCTTGAAACTGGCGATTATCGGCAGACCCAATGTCGGTAAATCCACGCTGGTCAATCGCTTGCTTGGCGAGGAGCGTGTTGTGGTGTTTGATATGCCAGGTACGACAAGAGACAGCATTTATATTCCCTTTGATCGAGAAGGTCGCCAATACACACTCATTGATACCGCAGGCGTGAGACGGCGTGGGCGGATTGATGAAAAAGTAGAAAAATTTAGTGTTATCAAGACCTTACAAGCTATCAAAGATGCCAATGTGGTTGTGCTGGTGATTGACGCACACGAAGGTATCGTTGATCAAGATTTGCATATGTTAGGCTATGCTCTGGACGCAGGTCGGGCGATTGTGATTGCCATTAACAAATGGGACAATCTCACCCAAGACCAAAAAGACATTGTCAAAATTGAAATGGACAGACGTTTTCACTTTATTCCGTGGGTCAAGATTCATCTGATTTCCGCCTTATATGGCAATGGCGTGGGCAATCTGTATCCGTCTATCCATAAGGCGTACGATGCGTCCATGTTTAAGGTGTCCACGTCTCGTCTTACGCAGATTTTGCAGGATGCGGTGGAGGCTCATCAACCGCCAATGGTGGGCGGTCGCCGTATCAAACTTCGCTATGCTCATTTAGGTGGGCATAATCCGCCTGTCATCGTCATTCACGGCAACCAAACGAGCAGTTTGCCAAAAAGTTATCAGCGTTATCTTGAAAATGTGTATCGGGACGTGTTTAAATTAGAAGGCACGCCCCTGCACGTAGAATTTAAACAAAACGCCAACCCATACGAAGGCAAAAAAAATCCCGTCATCAAAAATAAAGCCAAAGTCATGCGTGAGCGTAAACGTATTGCTGAGTTTAAGAAACGGGATAAGAAGAGAAAGTAATGCCAATATTATTTAAGCATGGGATTTATTTTTATTGGAATGACAATAAATTTAAATTGGTGTATGATAATACAGAAGTGAGTTTTGATGAAGTGGTTTCGGTATTTGATGACCCTTATCAATTAACCAATATTGATAGTCGCTTTGATTATGATGAATTGCGTATGCGTACTGTTGGTATGTCAAATCAAGGCAGACTATTGGTAGTGGCATGGGTACAAACATCTGATGATGAAATTACAATCATCACAGTATTTAAACCTGTCAACACACAACTTAGGGAGTACCAAAATGCAAGATAAACCCATAAAAGAAATTGAAGTGGCGGATTTTGTTGTAACTGCCAAAGATAATGTTATGCCAGCGATATTAGAGCGGTATCATGCCAATAAATCCCAAGAGCAATCAAAAGTATTAAAAGACACTCAAATTAAAGAATTATTTGATGATGATGTCATTGATATATTGGCAAACCTGCCCAAAAATACCAAAGACAGACAAATCATCAATGGGTTAATTCGGGCGGTTTACGCTTAATTTAATAAAATCTTATGTTCAAAAATATCCGCATTCTTATCCTACTGTGCATTTTGCTTATTGTCGCTATCAATAGCTTTCGTGATAAAAATCACGATTGGCAAAAGCCTGTTTATGTCGCCATTTATCCCATTAACGTGGATAATTCGCCAGAAGTTGCCAAATATATCGCAAGTCTATCTGATAGCGATTTTAAAGAAATAGAGACTTATCTCAATGCTGAGAGTAAAAAATACGGTCAAAACGCCAGTTTTTATTATCGGCTAGGGCAAGAAGTCAAAGCCATGCCCCCTGTGGTGCCAAGAAATGGCGGAATTACGGACGCGATTATTTGGAGTTTAAAATTTCGCTATTATGCCTACAAAAACGCCCATGACGTTGGCGTGCCGACCAATTTGCGGTTGTTTTTGCAGTATCATAGCCCTGACAAAAAAATCATCACTGAAACTTCTACCGCCCTACAAAATGGACGTATTGGCGTGGTCAATTTGTTTGGCATGGACAAAAAAACCGCCAATAACAACGTGGTCATCGCCCACGAAAGCCTGCACGCTTTTGGGGCGAGCGACAAATACGACCTATCAAACGGCTCTCCCATATATCCGCACGGCTATGCCAAACCTGCCCAAAACCCACGCTATCCACAGACCCAAGCCGAGCTTATGGCGGTGCATATCCCCACATCGCCGACTAAATTTGACATGGCACGAGACCTAAAACAAACGGTTGTGGGCGAGATGACGGCAGTTGAAATTAAATGGAAAAAACCGGATTAGTCATGCTTTTTGAGACGCTTGCCATAAATAACGGACATATTTTAAATCTGGATTATCATAATAGACGATTTAAACGGGGGCAGTTATTTTTACATTGTCAAAGCATGATTGATGATATTGCCGATATAATTTGTGTGCCTGATGAATTTAACAATAAATTTATCCGTTGTCGTGTTACTTATGATAAATATAGCATAAAAGTAGAATATTTTGATTACACCCCAAAATCCATTCAATCTTTTAAAATAGTAGAATGCGATAGTATAGATTATGCTTATAAATATGATAATAGAAATTTATTAAATCAGTTATTATACCAAAAGGGCGATTGTGATGAAATTATAATTATAAAAAACGGCTTGGTTACGGATTGTTCTATTGGAAATTTATTATTTTTAAAAGACAATCACTGGTACACACCTGATACACCATTATTACAAGGCACTCAGCGAGCGTATTTATTGGAAGCTCAAAAAGTTCATTTGGCAAATATTGATAAAAATGACATTTGGCAATACGAAAAAGTGATGATGATAAATGCCCTAAATGCGTTTGATGAGAATCGGGCGATTTTAACAAGATATATCGTTTAAAAAGTCCCATACGTCATTCAAAAGAAAATTCATTGTCAATAACAAAAAAATTTAAAAATCCCTTGACTTTTTATTTTTATCGCTTATCATATACACATTCACGCACCAAATATGCTTGGTGTATTTCATTCACCCAAACAGCAATAGGAGTAAAACAATGTCTGTATCTTACAATCTTTTTAATTCAAAAAAGACCAGCCGTTTTGACTGTTTGGGCAAATCATTTTTGATATAAGTCTTATATCAAGCCAAACACATAAAGACGGTGGCAAGCCTTAATCTACAAGGCTTTCACCGTTTTTTATTGTCTAAAATTTGTCCAAAAAATCGCTAAGATTTGTCTTAAGTCTTAAAAATTGATAAACTGCTTTATCAGTTTTGACGGTTTTCCTTTCCCAAAATATTGTCTTTTATTTGTCATTTTTATATTTAAAAATGATTGGGGAAGTATTGTCTTTTTAATTTGTGTTTATTTAATTAGCTAAAAATTGAATGATTTTTGGTTGGGCATTTTTATATCAAAAATTTGGTATTTTTAAATACACCTAATGAAATTAATATTTATCACAGGCTTTGTAGGGGCGTGTTGCACACACCCTTGATGATATAACGATTTTATTGGACGTGCTCAGCACGTCCCTACACCTACATATCATAAATTTGTGCTAATGTTAATGCTCCTTTATCTAAATCCCCAAACCAACCCAAAAGAGAAATAATTTTATGAGTATCGGACTTATTTTAAATGAAAATGGCAACAATGGCGTGCCTGTCAAAATCTTTACCAAAGACGTGGAGCAAAAGGCGTTAAATCAGCTCTACGCAATGAGCCAGCTACAATTTATCCATAGCCATATCGCCGTCATGCCTGACGTTCATGCAGGCAAGGGGGCGACTGTGGGGAGCGTGATTCCGACCAAATCGGCAATCATTCCGTCTGCGGTGGGCGTGGATATTGGCTGTGGCATGAACGCCCTACGCCTGTCTATCAAGGCGGAGCAGTTGCCCGACAACCTAAAACCTGCCCGCCTTGCCATTGAAAAACACGTCCCTGTCGGCTTTGAAAAGCACAAGCAAATCATGGCAAAAATGAGTACGCTTGACCCGCTTGCCATTCGTCTCAAAAAAATTACCGATAAGCACAAGGGCTTATTGAAAATGATGAGTAACTTTGACAAAACGTGGGCAAAACAGCTTGGCACGTTGGGCGGTGGCAATCACTTTATTGAGCTGTGCGTGGACGAGAATGATGACGTGTGGATTATGCTTCACTCTGGTTCTCGTGGGATTGGCTCGTGCATTGGCGAGCATTTTATCAGTCTTGCCAAAAAGATGAATGAGACGTGTTTTGGTTATATTCCTGACCGTGAGCTGTCGTATTTGGCACAGGGTACGCCGTTTTTTGACGATTATATTGAGGCGGTGGGCTGGGCTCAGGACTATGCGACCGAAAACCGCAAGGAGATGATGAGACTCATTATCAAAGCCTTACAAAGCAAAGACGCACAATTTCCCCGCTTTACCATAACCAAAGAGGCGATAAACTGTCATCACAACTATGTCAGCCGTGAGACGCATTTTGGCAGTTCGGTCTATGTAACTCGCAAGGGGGCGATTAGTGCCTATGAGGGCGAGCTTGGCATTATCCCCGGCTCTATGGGGGCAAAATCCTATATCGTGCGTGGGCGTGGCAATAGCGAGAGTTTTTGTTCGTGTTCGCACGGGGCAGGGCGAAAAATGAGCAGGGGGCGTGCGGTGCGTGAGTTTGGCTTGGCGGATTTGGTTGCTCAGACGGACGGTATCGAATGTCGTAAAGATAAGGGCGTGCTGGACGAGATTCCACAGGCGTATAAAGATATTGATGAGGTCATGGCAAACCAAACCGATTTGGTGGAGGTGGTGCACACCTTAAAACAGGTGATGTGTATTAAAGGGTGATGAATGATTTTTTATTTGTCATTTTGGAAAATAAGTGCAGGGGCAAATTACATTTGCCCTGTGTTAAATTTGGATTTTGGGGCGAATAAATTACCCTTATACGTCCAAATTCTAAAATATATTTTGATTTAGTCCAACATAGGAAAATAATATGAAAAACCAAAAAGAGCTTATCAAACTTGGCGAAAAATTGGCAAATCACCCAATTTACCCAAGTGCGATTAAAGTACGCAACCAAACCGCCTTAAACCCTTTATTAAAAAAGGGTGGTGTTCATGATAAAGACAACCCCAAAACACGCCATAAAAAAGAGCGTGCCAAAATACGTTTGCACCTAAAACATAAGGGGTATGACAACAATTTTTAAAAATTTTTCAAATTTTTTGTAAGATATTTGCCCCACATCCGTCTAAGGTGTATCATAAAATGGTTTATGATGTTTAATTGGAGTTTATCATGTCAAATCTTAACCGTAAAATCACAGGTCTTGCCGTAGCAACCCTACTTGCCACAGGACTTACTGCTTGTAAAGAAGAAAAGGTAGAAGCACAGCCTATGGAGCAAGGCTACCAAAATGCCGAGCCTGCCCAGCCTGCTACTGCCGAGCCTAACACCGCTACCGCTACCAAAACTGCCGAAGGCAAATGCGGTGAGGGTAAATGTGGCGAAGCAGGGTGCAGTGCCACCATGACCGATAAATCAGCCAATGCAGGTTGTGGGGCGAACACCACTACTGCTACCGCCGACAAATCAGCAACTGCCAGTTGTGGGGCAAGCACCGACAAAAACGCTAATGCCAGTTGTGGCGGTAACAAATAAATAGCGGTTTAGGCTTGCATGACAAGGTTTTGGGAATTTTTCATAACCTTGTCATACCCTAATGATTTTGGTAAATAAATTGGAGAAAAAAGATGATACAAACCAAAAACTTAATCATCGGCTTTGGTAAAGCAGGCAAAACGCTGGCAGGGCTGTTTGACAAACACGGCGAGCGTACCATTTTGGTTGAGCAATCGGACAAAATGTATGGCGGAACGTGTATTAACGTGGGCTGTATTCCGTCAAAAAAACTGATTCATGAAGCCAAAACAGACAGTTTTGCCGTTGCCATGCAGGACAAGGACAAACTCATCTCTGCCTTGCGTGAAGCTAATTTTAACAAAATCAATGATTTACCAAATGTAACCGTCATCACTGCACAAGCGAGCTTTGTTGATGACAACACTGTTGCCCTATCTACAGGCGAGACGGTGCGTGCCGAGCGGATTTTTATCAACACAGGCACGACCCCCATTATGCCACCGATTGCAGGCGTGGACGGCGAGCGTGTTTATGACAGCACGGGGCTTTTAAACTTAGGCGACAGCCAAGCGACCGCCCCCAAGCGACTGGTTATCGTGGGTGCAGGCTTTATCGCCCTTGAATTTGCCTTTATGTATCACGCTTTTGGCAGTCAAGTGAGCATTGTTGAAAAATTTGACAGCTTTTTGCCAAACGTTGATGATGACGTGCGTGCGATTGTGCTTGACCTATTAAATGAGCGTGGCATTACGGTGCATTTAGGGCAAGATGTCCAAGAATTTAAACACCTAACAGAGCATACCCAAGTCATCACCGATAAGATGACCCTTGACGCTGATGCTGTGCTTGTCGCCATTGGCAGACGACCTAACACAGATGGTCTAAACCTACAAAACACAAGCGTACAGCTAAGCGAGCGTGGCTATGTGGTGTGCGATGACAAACTAAAAGCCACCGACCACATTTGGGCGATGGGCGATGTCGCAGGTTCACCGCAGTTTACCTACATCTCGCTTGATGATTATCGCATTGTGGCGGATGATTTGTTTGGGAACGGCACACGCCACAGAGCCGACCGCCACACCTTCCCAACGAGTGTTTTTATCACACCGCCTTTATCACAAATTGGACTGAGCGAAAAACAAGCCAAAGACAGTGGCAAAAATTACCAAGTGGCAACCTTGCCCGCCCAAGCCATTGTCAAAGCCAAAATCACAGGCAATACCAGAGGCTTATTAAAAGCGATTGTGGATAAAGACAATAACGAGATTTTGGGCGTTACGTTGTTTTGTGAAAATAGCCATGAGATTATCAATTTATTTAAATTGGCAATGGATAATGGCGTTAAAGCGGATTATTTTAAAGAGCAAATTTTTACGCACCCAACCATTAGCGAATCATTAAATGATTTATTTGCCGAATTTTAATTGTTTTAAATAAATTTAATTGGTGTAATTTAGAAGGTGTCTTATGAAAAAACTCACTCTTGCCATTGCAATTAGCATTTTGGGATTAACTGCGTGTAACAGTTTTGCCAATACCTCATCAAAACAAAACAATGCCAAATCTCAAACCCAAACTCAATCACAAATCAAACCAAAACCAAAAGGCGTTTGGATTGATGTGCGTAGCCCAGAAGAATATAAAGCGGGGCATTTGTCAAATAGCGTCAATATCCCTGTTGGCGATATTGCATCAAAGATTTCTGCCATTGAGCCCAATAAAAACAATCCTATTAATCTGTATTGCCGAAGTGGTAGACGTGCCGAAGTTGCTCGCACAGAACTCTTAAAATTGGGCTATACCAATGTTACCAATCACGGCGGTTATGAAGACCTAAAACAACAAGGCTATCGTTAAGAGGTGTTTTATGAAAATCAATGTTGGTAAACCTGATAAAATCGTACGAATTGTTTTGGGTGTTGTTATTATTGGCTTGGGTACTTATTTTGGCTCGTGGTGGGGAATTCTTGGGCTTGTACTGTTATTAACAGGTTTTATGAATTTTTGCCCCATTTATCATATTTTGGGCATCAGCACTTGCAAATGCCATGTTGATAACAAACCCTAATAATTAGGAAAATGACATGATAAATAAAAGACCATTACACGGGGCAGGGCTTGGCTTTCGCCGTGAGTTATTGCCACAAATGTCTCTTGATGATGCCAATGCCATTCATCAATTAGGCCAGATTGATTTTTTTGAAGTGTCGCCTGAAAATTGGATAAACTCCCACGGAATTATGGGCGGACGTTTTGAAAATATCTTGCGTGCTTATAGCGAGCGGTTTTCTTTTATTTGTCATGGACTTTCTTTGTCTATTGGCAGTTCAAAAGAATTGGACGTGGCTCATGTCAATAATATTAAGCATTTTATGAAGTCGCATAACATCAATTTATTTACCGAGCATTTGTCTTGGTGTAGTGATGACAAAGGGCATTTGTATGATTTATTGCCTATTCCTTGCACCGAAGAAGCGGTATTTTGGGTTGCCGAGCGTATTGAAAAAGTACAAGATATTTTAGGCTCTCAAATCGGCATTGAAAACGCCTCATATTATTATCTACCGCCCCAAAGTGAAATGTCCGACAGTGAATTTATTTCTGCGGTGGTAAAAGAAGCTGATTGTTTATTTCATTTAGATGTGAATAATATTTTCGTCAATAGCCAAAACTTTGGTTTTGACCCACACCAATATTTGCGTGAATTGCCGCTCGAGCGGACGTGTTATTTGCACGTTGCTGGGCATTATGTGGATGATGACGGCTTGATTGTGGATACGCATGGCGATAGTGTGGTGGAGCGTGTTTGGGCGTTATTAAATGACGCTTATGGTTTGATATTTGCCAAAACAAGTAAAACGGCAGATAATATTCCGACTTGTTTGGAGCGTGATTTTAATTTCCCAGAACTTAGCGAGCTTACCTGTGAAGTTAAATTCATTCGGGAAATTCAAGAACGTCATAAAAATAATTCTACATTTAAATTGGCCTAATTATTTTAATGATAATTTAATAAAATGGCATAACAATGATGATTGATAAAGCACCCAAGTTACGCATCTTTCAGCGTGAATTTGGCGATTATATCCGCAAACAAAAACACGATAACACCGATACCGTGCCTGCTCGTGTGGGGCAATTATATCAAAATCTGATTTATAATAATGTCTCTGGCTTTGTCAATCAATGCTTTCCCATTACTCGCAGTATTATTGAGACGCATTTTGGCATATTGGTTTGGCAAAATCTGATTAAAGATTTTTTAAAACATGGCGATATGGCAAGTCCGTATTTTAGTGAAATTACCGAGCAATTTGTCGGCTATTTGACCGATGATGTTTTGACAAAATTTGATTTACCCATTTATTTGTCAGAGTTTGCTCATTATGAATGGGTGGAATTGTTTGTAGATAATCTACCGAACAATAATCCCAAGCCTATTTTAATGTATCAAAATGAGTCTATTTTTATCAATCATACCGCCCAGATTTTATATTATGAATGGGCGGTGCAGGATATTAGCGTGGCATTTTCCCCCAGTCAAAAAAACCCGACTTTTTTGGTGGTGTATCGTAAAGTGGTGGACGGTACATTCAAAACGGCATTTATGACCATAAGTCAGCTTAGCTTTATCATACTAACCTTTATGCAAGAAAAACAAAATGAAGAGGTATGTTATCAAAATACAAATGAGTTATTGGCAGAGCTACAACACACCTTTGAATTAAATGATGAGATTTTTGATAATATCAAAACTTCGTTTGATGATTTGGTCAATACAATGATTGATAATCAAATTTTTTATAACCAATCTTTTTAATAAAAATAAGGTAAGTTATGATAAAAGAATACAACGCTTATTACAATAAATTTGTTGTAAATTTAAATAAATTGGACTTTTTGCCATTATTCGCCATTCGTCTTTATCTTGCCCCTGTGTTTATTATGGCAGGGCTAACCAAATACCGTTCGTTTGATGATACGGCACAGTGGTTTGGTAATGCCGATTGGGGGCTTGGTTTGCCATTTGCGTCCTTTTGGGTGGCTATGGTGATTGTTGCTGAATTGATTGGTGGTGTGGCGTTATTACTCGGCGTGGCGACTCGTTTTTTTGGCGTGTTATTGGCAATCACAATGGCGGTTGCGATGATTCTTGTGCATTTAAAAAACGGCTGGCACGCCATTACCCCAACCGACCCTGCGACCAATATCGCCCAATTATTTGGTGGATTGGGACAGGTAAGTTTGGATAATTCCATACAAGCGAGCGAGCGATTAAATAAAGCCCGTGAAATCTTACAAACGCATGGCAATTATGATTGGCTGACCGAAACGGGTAATTTTGTGGTTTTAAATAATGGCATAGAATTTGGCATGACTTATTTTATCATGTTGCTTGTGCTAATTATTTATGGGGCAGGGCGTTATATAAGCATGGACTTTTGGATAAACAAAAGTCTGCCAACTTTGAAATAGTACTGTGTCAAACTCGCTCACAGTACTATTTGTACAGCTTCGCTCGTTTTCCTTGTCTTATTTCAAGTTTTTTTGACTTAAAAATGCACCAAATACAATTACGCCAATTTGATAAAAAAAGCATGGACGAGATATATCAGTCCATGTTTGCTTTTGCGTATAACCAATTAAATCACGAACAGCACGCCGAAGATGTGGTGCAAGATGCCCTCTTAAATGCTTTAAAATACGCCGATAGTTTTCAAGGAAAGTCCGCCTTTAAAACATGGGTATTTGCCATTTTAAAAAATAAAATTGCCGACTTTATCCGCCAAAACAAACATTGTGAAGTTATGAGCGACATGAGTGAAAATAGCGATGAAGAATTTTTGGCAATGCTGTTTGATGATATTGGGCATTGGCAAAACGGTTCATCGCCAAATGCCTTTGATAATCGCTGGGCAAGTCCGCATGAAACAGCTGAAAATGATGAATTTTGGCAAGTATTGGAACTGTGTTTGGAGAATCTGCCCAAAGAGCAGGCACAAGTTTTTTTGATGAAAGAATATATAGAATTGGGTAGTGATGAGATTTGTCAAAACTTAAATATCACTCGCCAAAATTTATATGTGTTATTGCACAGAGCCAGATTAAGATTGCAAATGTGTTTGTCGGTAAAATGGTTTGTTTAGGGGGAATACAATGAAACGATTAAAGAATTGCCAAAAAATGACTGAACTTATGAGTCTATCACAAGAAGAACCATTGACTTTATCTCAAAAAATGACGGTAAAGTTTCATCTTTTGATGTGTCCTGCCTGTCGTAGGTTTGATGATAATAATCGGGTGTTAAAAAAGATGATAAAACAGCATAAGAATTTAAAGGGATGATTTGTTTTAAAGCGATTAAAAAAGCTGATTTGCCAATATCGTCCGCATGGGATTAAAACTTTTGCGATGCTCGGGCAATATCCCATGCTCATAAATGGCGGTGGTATGGGCTTTACTGGCATAGCCTTTGTGCTTGTCTAGTCCATAATCAGGATAAATCTTGGCATAGTCGCTTATGACAGTATCACGATGAACCTTGGCAAGGATACTGGCACAAGCGATAGACGTGTGAAGGCTGTCGCCCTTGATGAGCGTGTGAATGCACGGCTGAAAGTCGCTAAAGTCATCGGATAGGGTGGGCGCAGCGTTGCCGTCTATCACGATGATAAGATTGTCATTTTTGCTGATGTTATTTAATGCAATCAAATTTTCAATGGCAAGTCTCATGCCCAAAAGAGTCGCTTGATAAATGTCAATCGTATCAATCACATAAGCAGGAATGTCAATAATGACATAGCTTTGGCAGGCTTGCTTAATTGGGTCAAAGACCAAATTCCGCTTTTTTTCGGACAATTTTTTGCTGTCGTTGATAAGAGCAAGGGGCGTATTTGTCAGGTCAATTTGCCCAAATTCGCCCGTCAAATCATTATCCAAAATCACCGCCCCAACCGTCATTTGCCCAAACAGTGAACCCCGCCCCACTTCATCAATGCCGATGACAAAAGTGCGTGATGTGGGTTCGTGATTTTTGTGGGCGACAACGGTGCAAGCGTGGTCGTGCGTGTTTTGGGTGTGGGCTTTTATCATGGTATTTTTAAAATTATAAAAACCGTTCGTGCTGAGCTTGTCGAAGCATGGCGGTTTTTTGCGTAAATTTATCTATTTTGGTCAATCGGTGTTTGCAGGCGTGGACGGTTTGGGTTTAATTTATCCAATAAAATATGAGAGACGGGCAACGGCTCATCAAAAATCAACCCTGCCAAAATCTCACCACAAATCGGAGCAAAACTAAACCCCTTTGATCCCATGCCATAGACGGTGTATAGTCCATGATTGCCCATTTTACCGCCAACTTGACCGCCTATTTCTCCGACTAGCGGATGATAATCAGGCGTTTGGGCTCGTATGCTTGCCCGTCCGTGTAAGTCCTTGATATTGATGTTTAACTCATCGACAAGGCGTGATAAGCTCTGGCGAAGTTTATCCAAATTAAACTCATGCTCGTCATCACGCACCGATGTATCGGTATCATTACGCACAAAACTTGCTCCCATTAAAAAGGTGGGCGTGCCGTCTTTATCAAAAGTGGCACAATAGCCGTCATATTTTATTGGGGTGGCGATTTTGGCTTTTAACTCATCAGACATATGACGAATATCAAGCCATGAGACTTGCCCACGGATTTTTCTGGGATTGAATAACTCATTGTTTAGTAAATAACTTTCAAACCCTGCACAAATGACCACGATGTCGGCAGATAGTTCTCTATCGTTATTTTTTACCGTCCATGTGTCATTATCTTTTGTGATGTGTTTGGCATGAAACTGTTTAAATTGGATTAAAGGATTGGCTAAAATAAAATCTGCCAATTTGTGCGTATCAATCAGACCTGCTTTTGGCGTGTGGGTATTGATGAGTTGCTTATTAAAATCGGCATTGTCTGAATTAAGATTTTCATTAAAAATGCCAATCAGTTCATCAGGATAGCTGTTTGCCAAATGAGCCAATTTTTCATGTGATTTTTGCGTGGGTAATAAAAAATCTATCGCCCCTGTTTGGGAGAATATCTCATCATTTGATGATTGATTAAACGCTTTGTAAATCCGCTCGGCATATAAAAAGCTGACGGTGGGCAGATGATTGGGAGCGTCTGATAATTGGGTGAGCTTAGGGGCGAATAGGGCTTTGGGGTTGCCTGAAGCTCCTGATAGTGGGGCGGTTTTGTCAATCAAAGTAACTTCTACGCCACGATGTGTCAACGCATGGGCGGTAAAGAGTCCTGATACGCCAGCTCCGATGATGATGGCGGTTTTTGGGGTAGATTTTGGCGTGGGCTTGCCGTCAAAAGTGGCGGTTATCATCTCACGCTTACGTCCAAAGCCCTTGATTTTTTGTACAGTCATGCCGATAGCGGTTAAGGCTCGTCTGACCGCCCCACTACTGGTAAAGGTGGCAAGGGTGGCGTTAGGTCTAGATAGGCGTTTGATTTGGTTAAAAATCTCGTCTGACCACAACTCGCTGTTTTTGGCAGGGGCAAAACCGTCTAAGAACCAAGCATCCGCAAGTCCATCGCTCATTTTGCAGAAACCATCCAACGCATCGCCTAGCCATAAATCTAGTGTGATATTGCCAACATGCAAGCGATGACACCCCGTTAAGGCAAGCGGATAATTATCCAGTAAATCCTTGATAAATGGGGCGGTTTGTTCATCCTGCCATGCCGATAGGGCGGTGGTTAGGTCGGCATGAGAGAGCGGATATTTTTCGGTACTGACAAAATACAGACGGGCGGACGGCGGGGCGGTTTGTTGCCAAAGTAGGCAGGTTGCCAAAAAGTTTAGCCCTGTGCCAAAGCCTGTCTCCATGATGACAAAATGCTCATGTTCGCCCAAATTGGCAAAGCGGTGGGGCAAATCATTGCCTTGCAAAAAGACATAATTGGTCTCATCAAATCCGCCCGCTTTTGAAAAATAAATGTCGTCAAACTGCTCGGATGTGGGCGTGATGTTACCCAAACTGTCGGTTTGCCATGTGATGTCTGCGGTCTGTATCATGGTCTGTCAGGTCGGTTTATTTGCGTTTCATGATGAGTGACGCTAGGATAAAGCCAAGGATGAACGACACCAAGGTGCTGATAACGCCATATAGAAACAACTGTCCACTACGTTCATTAACCAACACATTGACCTGCGTGGTCAGCTCGTCAATCCGCCCTTGTAGTTCGCTGTTTTTGGCGAGTAGCTCGGTATTGGCACGCGACAGCTCATTATCGTCGGGACTGTTTAGCTCGGCAATGGTGGGAGCGTTGGGGTCGTGCGGGCTGGCAGGCGGTGGCGGAACGGGGGTTTGGCTCTCTGCGTTCTCACTCTCGCTGGCATTGCGATTGGTGCTGGCGGTGGGCGTGCCAGATGTCGCATTGGAGGCGGTTTGAGCAAGACTAACCACAGGCAGTAAGGCGGTGGCAAGCAAGGCGGTAATGATGGCAACTCTCATGGTAACTCTCAGGCGTCACTGTCGGCAGGCAAGGCTTGGATAAAGGGGCGAATGTCCACATGGCTATACACACCGCCATGCAAATACGGCTCGTCATTTGCCCATGCTCGGGCTTGCTCGATGTCATCAAAATGGGCGATGATAAGGCTACCGCTCATGGCAGGTTCGCCGTGATTGATGGGTGTGGGACCTGCGATGACAAGGCGGTTTTGGGCGTGTAGGGCGGTCAGTCGCTCGATGTGAGCAGGGCGAATCTCGGCACGTTTGGCGGTGCTGTCAGCAACATCATGACCGATAATGGCAAATAGTGGCATGGGGGTTTTCCTAATTTTGGATTAATGTGTTGTTTGATTTGGTTGTTTGGTACGAATAGGGTTTGCAAGATATTTTTATCAATTTTATTTTGATAAATTAAAATAAAATCTATGGATATCTATGAATCATAGGTAAAGCCATATTTTAGCACTTTTAAATTATTTTTTAACTGCTGTTTCATCTATCTTAATGTGTTTACGCAGGACAATAAACATACCGACCATAAAGCTTATCATGACGATAATATCGCCAAAGGCGGTAAACTCGCCCCAGTACTCGCCCCCCATAAAGACAAAGGCAAAAAAGGCGTGCAGACTTGCCATCAGTACAAAAAATCCTGCCCATGCTAGATTAAGTTTTTTCCATGCTGATGATGATAAGTCAAAAATGGGAGCGAACAGTTTTTGAATGGCGGATTCTTTGTCGCTCAAAAAAAATGGCGATAAAAACAAGGCAAGAGCAAAGCCTAGATTAATCAGCACCGCTTTTAGGCGAATATAAAAATCATCACGCAAGGCAAGGGTCAGCCCACCAAATACCACGGTCATCAGTAGCACAAAAATCTGCTGTTTTTGTAGACGAAATTTTTGACTGACAAACAAAAAACCATATATGACAAGCGTGGCAAGGGTCAGCCCTGCGGTCGCCACGATGATGTGGTTGTTGCTCTCGCCCCCTGTTAGCCCAATGGCGGTCAGTAGGGGGTGGGCAGGATTGTCCTTGTCTGTGGTTTTATACAGATAAAAAAAGACAATGATGGGAATGTAGTCAAGTAGGGCTTTCATGGGCGTGATGTGTCTAAAAGGTGCTATTTTACACGCTTTTGGGGGTAAAAGTAAAATAAATTGGGGTTTGGTGGGTGATTTTGCAAGATGAATAAATTGCAAGATAAACTGGCGTTATTTGTTGTAGCAAGGTAAAATACTGCTCTAGTCGCTCTATCAGGCAAGCTAAATAAATCGGAAACGGCAAAATGTTACAAATTTTATATCAAGATGATGACGTGGTGGCGGTAAACAAACCTGCTGGTATGCTTGTTCATCGCTCATGGCTTGACAAGCATGAGATAGTGTTTGTGATGACGGTTTTGCGTGATATGCTTGGGCAACACGTTTTCCCTGTTCATCGGCTAGACCGCCCGACATCAGGGGTGCTATTATTTGCTAAGTCGTCAGACGTGGCACGGACATTATCTTTACAATTTGAAAAGCACACGGTAGAAAAGTCGTATCTGGCGGTGGTGCGTGGGTATTTGCTCGACAGCGGGCGGATTGATTATCCCTTAAAGGTCAAACTTGACAAAATCGCTGATAAATTTGCCAATGCCGACAAAGAGCCACAGTCCGCCATAACCGATTATGAGAATTTGGCAACGTGCGAAATGCCCTTTGTCTCGGTGTATAGATACGCCACATCTCGGTATAGCCTTATGAAACTTATCCCAGTTACAGGGCGAAAACACCAATTAAGACGGCACATGATGCACCTATTTCACCCCATTGTCGGCGATACCACTCATGGCGACACCGCCCAAAATCGTGCGGTGGCAGAGTTTACGGGCGTATCAAGACTACTTTTGCACGCTCATACGTTGGCATTTGATGACATGAGTGGCAAGCGTATCACGGTGGTCGCCCCGCTTGATGATGGATTTGGCAAGGTAGTGCGTGATTTTGGGTGGGGTAATGTATTTTAATAATGTTGTATTTGACAAAACCACCCAATTGAACCGACCTCCAAATCTTAGACATAAGATAAAAGGCTAGGTTGTTGTAAGTGGTTGTATCAACCCCGATTGGACTAAGATTCTGTAGTTCACAGGACTTAGCCCTTTTGGTTTGCTCTTTATTCTACAGCCAACAAAATTGAATTCTACCACGCAAGCCGTTCACCCTGAGTTACGCCTGCGGGTCGTTTTCCATTATGGTTCGACTTAGCTCACCACGAACGAAAAACCTTAGCACTTTTTCATTTTGCAGAGTCTACTTTTTTAGGCTAATGTCTTTATAGGGTATAGAAACAATAAAGGCGAATCGCTCCGCCTTTATTTATGGATTTAAGGTTTTTACCGCCAGTTTTAACGATTTGGCAAATGCTCTTTGACATCTTTGGCAAATTGACGTAACACATCAACCGTGCTATCCCAATCCAAGCAACCGTCCGTAACTGATTTGCCGTATTCTAATTGGCTTAGGTCGGCAGGGATATTTTGACGACCGCCTTTTAGGTGGCTTTCAATCATGAGACCCATGATAGATTTGTTGCCTTTTTGGATTTGCCCTGCGATGTTTTGGATAACCATGGGCTGTAAGTAGGGGTCTTTGCCAGAGTTGGCATGGCTTGCGTCTACCATGATTTTGCCGTTGGTTTTGCCACGGGCAAGCTCGTTTTCGGCGGCTGCGATGGCGGTTTCGTCATAGTTGGGCTGGTCGTTACCACCACGCAAGACAACGTGGGCGTATTTATTGCCTTTGGATTTGATGATAGACACTTGTCCGTCCGATGATAGACCCAAAAAGCTATGCCCTGAGCTGACCGCTTGCATGGCGTTTACTGCCACAGTCATGGAGCCGTCCGTACCGTTTTTAAAACCGACAGGGCAAGACAAACCGCTTGACATCTCACGGTGGGTTTGTGATTCGGTGGTTCTAGCTCCGATTGCCGACCAGCTAATCAAATCTTGCATGTATTGGGGGGTGTTAGGATCAAGGGCTTCGGTGGCACAGGGTAAGCCTTTTTCGTTAAGCTCCAAAAGTAGCTTACGAGCCATGCCAAGTCCTTTTTCGATGTCAAAACTATCGTCCATGTTCGGGTCATTGATAAGTCCTTTCCAGCCTGTGGTGGTGCGTGGCTTTTCAAAGTATACACGCATGACGATAAATAGCTCGTCTTTTAGCTCGTCCGCCAACACTTTTAATTTGTCCGCATACTCATGGGCGGCATTGACATCATGGATAGAGCAAGGGCCAACCACGACTAGGATACGCTTGTCTATGCCATCCAAAATGTCTTCGATGACCTTGCGACCGTGTAGCACGGTGCTAAATGCTTGGCTAGATAGGGGATAGGTGCGTTTTAGTTCGGCGGGGGTGATTAGGGGTGTGATTTTTTCAATATTCACATCATCGATTTCTGTATGGTGGGTTAAAAAAGACATAATACCTGCCTGTATTTATTGGGTTTGGTCAAAGGGGTATTATGCACAGTTTTGCACCGTTTGACAAGATGAAAAGTGAGAAAAAGGGCAAAAATTTTAAAAATAGTTTATGTATTTTTATAAATTGATAATTTATGGTTATTCTTGAAAGATAAAAAAGTTGTGTTATAATTATATTGACAAATTTATAGACAAATAGGTATATTATGGCAAATATCGTGGCTCGTGTGGACGATGACCTAAAAGCCCAATCATTTTTGGTACTGCAAGAACTTGGCGTGACACCGTCTGAGCTTATCCGCCAAACCTTGCAATATGTGGCTTATCACAAAAAATTACCCTTTAAGACGGTGGTTTTGACCGATGAAGACAGTGAGCTTTTAGCCCTTGCCAAAGAACGCCTTGATAATCCTGCCCCACGCATCAAAGTCAGTTTGGACGAGCTTTAATGTGCGAATTAATGTATGAATTAGAATTTGACGAGCGAGCCTTAAAAGAATGGCAAAAACTGGGCGACACCATAAAAACGCAGTTTAAAAAGAGACTGGCTAAGGTGCTAAAAAATCCGCACATCATCGCCAATCGCCTAAGCGGTGGACAAAATTTATACAAAATCAACTTCCGCTCGGCAGGTTATCGCCTTGTGTATCAAGTTGAAGATGATAAAGTGGTGGTGTTTGTCATCGTGATGGGTAAGCGTGAGAAAAATGCCGTCTATGACACCGCCGAAGAATGGCTTGCTGAACGTCAATCGGACAATCAAGACACACAATCTGTCAAATAACCCTTTTGCCCAACGCCACCAAATGTGCTATCATAGCTCCATTTTAGTTTTGAGAATGACAATGACCACGCCCACTTATTCTGAGATTTTATCCGTTGTTGCCGATGATTTTGCCGTCATGGACAAGCAGGTTTTTGGCTCGCTAAATTCCAAAGTTCAGCTCATCATGAAAGTGTCCGACCATGTCATCAACGCAGGCGGTAAGCGTATGCGACCTTTGATGACCTTGCTTATCTCACGCATGATAAAGGATGAGCAGTACAAGTTAAGCCTAGAACTTGGGGCGATTACTGAGATGCTCCACACCGCCACGCTCGTGCATGATGACGTGATTGATGAGTCTGGTATGAGACGGGGGCGACCGACCGCCAACGCCACTTGGAACAACGCTACGGCTGTGCTGGTGGGCGACTATCTCATCGCACGCTCGTTCAACCTTTTGACAGGGTTTGGCGACATGACCTTATTAAAGCTGTTCTCGGACGGAACGTGCGACATTGCCGAAGGCGAAGTCTTGCAACTGCAACACCAACACAACATCGAGACGACCGAAAGTGACTACCTACAAATCATTGACGGCAAGACTTCACGGCTTTTTATGATGGCGTGCGTGGGGGCGGCTTTGCTTCATGGTAAGCATGATGACAAGGAGTTACTTGCCAATTTGTCCGATTTTGGGCAACATTTTGGCAATGCCTTTCAGATGATTGATGATGTGCTAGACTTTATGGGTGACAGTCAAACGATGGGCAAAAATCTGGGCGACGACCTAGCCGAAGGCAAGCCGACTTTGCCGATTATCAAAACCTTAGAAATCCTAAAACAAGCCAATAGTGATGACTATGACAAGCTAAGAATTGCCGTACAAACAGGCAAAACGGACAATGCCGAGACGCTCATCGGTTTGGTGAAATCATCAGGGGCGTTGGAATACTGTAAAAATCGAGCGTTGGACGAAACCCGCCTTGCTCAAATGGCTCTCATGAAACTGCCTGATAACAAATACCGCCATGCGTTATATCAATTGACCCAATTGGCGAGTGCCAGATTGGTATGATTTTTAAAAACTACCGTTATCTAATGAACCAACTCCCAAAGCTTGCCACTCTAACCTTTGGAGTGCTTTCTATGGCAAAATACACAACCGACTTTAAACTGTCTGTGATTGAGTATTATCTTAATCACCACAGTTACACTCTACAAAATGAAAAAGTACCACGGTTTTTCGTTCGTGGTGAGCTATGCCTGCTCATGACGGAAACCGACCCGCAGGCAAGCTTGTGGCGAACGGAAAACCTAGTTCAGCATACTTTTTAGACCACTACCTAATTTTTTAATCAATTTATTTTAAAAATAAATTTAATCACAATTTGGTGCGTGGTACGCACCTTACCAATATCTTGATTTTAATTGATTTTATCTTTTAAGTCCACCCCCTTTAACCTAAGCGCATTTGCAAGTACCGACAGCGAACTTAACGCCATGGCGATACTGGCTATCATCGGATTTAGCACACCAATCATCGCAAGCGGTATGCCGATGACGTTATAAATAAAGGCAAAAAATAGGTTTTGTTTGATGTTGGTTAGGGTCAATTTGGCGATTTTGTGGGCGTGATAAACACTCATCGCCCCGCCCGTCTCCGACTGTATGAGCCGAACGCTTGCCGAGCCTGTCGCCACGTCTGTGGCACCCCCCACCGCCATGCCGATGTCGGCTGTGGTCATTGCTAGGGCGTCATTGATGCCGTCCCCTATCATGGCGGTTTTGTGGGTTTTTTGTAATTCTTTAATTTTTAAGGATTTATCCTGTGGCGATAGCTCGCCATAGCCGTCTATACCAAGCTCACCTGCTACGCTGTCCACCACGCTTTGACGGTCGCCACTTAGGATAACAGGCGTGATACCGTCCGCTTTTAGCTTGTCTATGAGCGTGTGGGCGTCCGCTTTTAGAGTGTCGGCTAGGGCAAAAATCCCTGCCAGCTTGTCATCAATTGCCACAAACACAAGACTGGCTGTGGGATTGTCTTGGATAAAGGCGTGTTCTTTCTCGCCCAAATCAGCATGAACAAAACCGTTCGTCCCCACCTTTACCACGCCCACGCCAGCGATGTCGCCTTGCATGCCTTGCCCTGCTTGGCTTAGGATATTTTGGGCGGTAAATGTCGGGGCGTGATTGTCATGAGCATAAGCGGTTATCGCACGGGCTAGGGGGTGCGTGCTGTGACTCTCAATGCTTGCACTCACGCCAAGCAATGTGGGCGTATCGGTCAGGCTCAGGCTGTCCACCACCACAAGATGACCGTTTGTCAGCGTTCCTGTCTTGTCAAAGGCTATCGCCCCAATCTGCCCTGCCGTCTCCAACGCCACTGCGTCCAAAAACTGCACGCCATGCCGACTTGCCACCCCCATGCCTGCCATAATCGCTGTGGGCGTGGCAAGCCCCAACGCACACGGGCAAGCAATGACCAGCACGGCAACCGCTCGCATGAGTGCGGTGTCAAACTGCCCGAGTATATACCAATTTACCAAAAACGTCAGCACAGAAAGCCCCACCACCACCGGCACAAACACGCCTGCCACACGGTCGGCAAGCCGTGCAATCGGAGCTTTTGTCCCCTGTGCGTGCGACAGTGCGTCCGTCATCTGCCCAAGGGCGGTCTGTGAGCCTGTCGCGTGGGCTTGATAGGCAAAACTGCCGTCCACCACCACGCTCCCTGCCAGTACGTCATCGCCATAAGTTTTTGATAAATAGGCACTTTCGCCCGTTAGATGAGCTTGGGTAATATCCCCTTGACCGTCCGTGATGACCCCGTCCACGGCGATTTTGTCGCCATGATTGGCTTGCAAAATATCGCCCACCTTGACGTCCGCCAACGCCACGTCCGCCCACGCATTATCACGCTTGACCTTGACCGTCTGCGGTAGTAGCTCCATGAGTTTGGATAAGGCATTAAGACTGCCTGTTTTGGTGCGGTGTTCTAGATATTTACCAAGGCTCACAAAAGTCAAAATCATCACGCTTGCTTCAAAATACACATGACCGCCTGTGAGATAAGCATAAGTAGAATACGCCCAAATCATACTCGTCCCCAACGCCACCAGCACGTCCATGCCAAGAAGTCCGCCCCTTATCCCTGCCCACGCTCCTTTATAAAAAGGTGTGGCAAGGGCAAACTGAGCAATGCTTGCTAGCACAAACTGCACCCAATTTGGGGGCATGAGTGCGTGCGAGCCTGTCATCATGCCTGCCATACCCACCCAAAACGGCAAGGACAGCACGCCAAGGGCAATCAAGCGATATGGCGGTGCGTCACTATGGGGCGTGGTTTGGGATTGGTCTTGGACAAACTCCCCTGTAAAGCCTGTCTTTTTTATCCATGTCAAAATCTCATCACAAGATGCGCTCTCTGTTGTGCTAAGGGTCAGCGTTTCTGTAGCAAAGTTCACATCAGCACGCTCTACGCACTCTTTTTTATTTAAGACTTTTTCTAGGCGAGTGGCACAGGCTTGGCAGGTCATGCCGTGTATTTTGAAGGTGTGGGTGGACATAGTTTGACTCTTTTGATGGATGACAGGGCTTGCCTAATCCCTACTATCTATGGACAAAGGATTGTTTGTCAATAGCTCATAGGCATGACTGCTTAAATGAGAATTGGGTTTGTTGATGGTTTAATAATTAAAATGACCATATTCTTATGATTTAAAAAATATTTTTATAATGGATTCTTGTTGGTATTTTGTACAATTTTTTCCTTTAAAGTATCAACCCAAGCCTGTGTTTCCGAGGTTTTTGCAGGAAATGGATTAAATTCCCTTTGATAATTACTGGCATCTGCCCAGCTGATAAACCTTACTTTATTTCCCAATGTGGTAGGATTTTTAAAGGTTAATTCTACCACATTATTTTTGATAGAAAATAAATAGCGATAAGTAACAGATTGGATATTATCATAATCTATTGTTTCACTTATCTTACCATTTCTAATAAATAACCCATTTTCTACTTCTTTGACTTCATCGGCAAGAATTAAAATATTTGCTTTCATATAATTAAAAGTCATCATATGAAAAGCAGTCATTACAATCACAAAAATGAAAAATATGATTGATGAATTTCTTGTCATTGATAGAGCGGTTAAGGTAAAAATACTAATAAAAACCACCCCAATCACATACATTATTTTATATTGTATTTTATAAAAATAAACCGTATCACTGGCAATGCTTTTTGGAATTAAAGTCATATTTTCCCACAATTCAAAAATTAGGATAATCGTAAGGTGCGTAATATGCACCATTTACGCACCTTTATTTATTCTATATTTTTACTTCAAAAACACCCCATAGCCCACATTTTTGTTTCAATTTTTGCAATTAATCTTGGTAAATTATTTGCTTAAAATTAATAATTAAGCAAACAATCCCCTTGGTACTGCATTCATTCTTGCCATTTCTTTTTAATTATTGGCATTGGCTTTGATAAGTTGCCAAACATCGGGTTCTATCATTGGTGGATTTTCATTGGGGATTTCTTGGGTTTTTGGGCGGTTTTTTAATGCTAATTGAATATGGGGTGGTAATTCATCGGTTCTAACAGCATTTTCAAAACTGACTTTGCCCATTTTTTCATAAAGTTCAGTGGAAGTTTCGTTTTTCATAGCGTTTCCTTTGATGAGGTTCACATAATCTTGATGAAATTAAGCGAAAATTGTCATTTCTAATTGTCCAATTCAAAATTAACAGTCTGGCTTTATTGCTCATACCCATGGTAAAATAACGCTCTTCGTCATAATCACCAAAATCAGGTTCGTGCAAAGCATAAGGGTCGTCTAATACTTAAATTGGCTTCATCAAAATCAATATCGTGTTTTTGGATATTGATTTTTTCTTTATTAGGGTCAAATTCCAAATCCATTCTAACATATCCCTACTTCAAAAACACCCCATAGCCCACATTTTCACTTAAATCTTCACAATCATAACCAATCTCAGTCAATGCGTCCACAATTTGCCGTGATGAATGGGCAGTTGCCTGCAAGCCGACCAATACTCGCCCTTCGGCTGCTCCGTGATTGCGGTAGTGAAACAGGGTAACATTAAAATCTTGCCCCAATTTTTCCAAAAAATTTAATAGGGCGTTGGGGCGTTCTGGG
The DNA here is from genome assembly GCF_025985205.1 of Moraxella bovis. Classification (NCBI taxonomy): domain Bacteria; kingdom Pseudomonadati; phylum Pseudomonadota; class Gammaproteobacteria; order Moraxellales; family Moraxellaceae; genus Moraxella; species Moraxella bovis. The sequence continues at coordinate 1,980,189 of NZ_CP087840.1, read as the reverse complement.
AACATCACACGGAACAATTTTTCATCGTTTAGCCGACCGTGTCCGCCAATCAAATAGCGAATGTGCGTTTTGGCAACTTCATCATCGGTCAAGTCAAAGGCGGTGTAGCCCCCCTTGTCCAGATTGTCCATAATCGTGGTGCGCTCAAACTGACCGTCCTTTAAGCCAATGCCGACAAACACTTGGGCAACGCTTGGGTTTGTGCTGTCTAGGCGGTAGTTAAATTCGGTGATGTTGCGACCTTGCAATCGGCGACAAAAGTCCAAAAACGCTCCCGTTTTTTCGGGCAACTGCACCGCAAAAATCGCTTCTTTGTTTTCGCCAATCTCGGTGCGTTCGGCAATGTACCGTAGGCGGTCAAAGTTCATATTTGCCCCCGAGACAATCGCCACGCAGTTTTTGCCTGTTAGGTTGTGCTGTTTGACATATTTTTTAAGTCCTGCCAGTGCCAACGCCCCAGACGGCTCAACGATGTGGCGGTTTTCTTCAAAAATGTCTTTGACGGACGCACAAATCTCGTCATTATTGCAAGTGATGACTGCGTCAATGACCTTGCCTTGCCCGTTGGATTTGGTGAGATTCGCCACTTCAAAGGGGATTTGACCGATTTGGGCGACCGCCACGCCATCGGCAAACAGGCTAACTTGTGGTAAGCGAGTTCGCTCGCCATCGGCTAGGGCGACTTTTAGGCAAGCAGAGCCTTCGGATTCCACCGCAATGACCTTGATGTGTGGGGCAATCTCGCCCAAAAAGGATGCAATCCCCGCCACCAAACCACCGCCACCGACAGGCACAAACACATATTCCATCTCTCGCCAGTCCTGCGACAGCTCAAGGGCGACCGTGCCTTGCCCTGCAATGACTGCTTTGTCATCATAGGGGGCGATGTAGGTCATACCGTCCGTTGTTGCCTTTTCCATGGCATAGCGGTTGGCTTCGTCAAAACTGTCACCATGCAAATGCACCGTACCACCAAAGGCTTTGACCGCTTGCACTTTGATGTCGGGTGTGGTTTTGGGCATTACAATTAAGTTATTGATTTTTAAGCGATTTGCCGAATACGCTACCCCTTGTGCGTGGTTGCCAGCCGAGGCACAGATGATGCCTTTTGCTTTTTGCTCTGCCGAAAGTTGGCTGATTTTGTTGTACGCCCCACGCACTTTAAAGCTAAATACAGGTTGCAGGTCTTCTCGTTTTAGGCGAATGTCGTTGCCAAAACGGGCAGAGAGTTTGCTTGCCTTATCAAGCGGTGTGCGAATAGCGACATCATAAACGGTTGCGGTAATAATGGCACGGACATAGTCGGGTAGGGTGGTCATTGGGTTTCCTTAAAAATAATTATGATGTTTTGGCGTTGATAAAGTTTTGATTGTATTCATAAATTTTTGGTACTTTATTCTTGTCAAATAAAGCAGTATCGTCATTGTTAATTGACAGTTTATCGCCTTGTGTGTCCAAAAAATAAATCTGATTATAATCATTGTCATCAAATGTAAAGATATAATATTTTGAACCGCTTTGACTTTTAATGGCGTGTGTTTTGCCATCAATGTACAATAAATTAAGCCAGTTATCTAAATAACGATATTCATCCACGCTTTCTGCTTCCAATAAAGGAATGATGTGGTCTAATTCATAGCCTTTTATTTTATTGACTTTGTGGTGTTTAAAATAATCATTTTTGGCTTGTTGTGAGCGTTTCATTTTTGATTTACTGTATTTTGACAAATCTACATCAGAAGTTATTAAAATAAGTTTTCTACTGTCTTTTTCCATAATAAAAAATGGAATATTTTCAAACAAAGTCCATATTTGTTGATTTTCATTTGCCCAATTATGATAATCTCGCTTATCTTTTTTATCGCCGTTAAAATTGTCTGGAATAAGCTCTGATTTTAAAGTGTCAATCACCGCATTTTTTTGTACTCGTGATAATAATCGGTATTCTTTTATCAAACTTTCGCATTGCTCTGTGGAAATGCTAAAATTAAAATTACAATTCATTGCTGAAACAAACAGCATAAACTCATCAAAGCTGATTTCTTTTAAATCACTATTGGTTAGCAAACTTAAAACATCTTCCACAAAGCCTGTTAATAGTTTATTTAACGACTTAGAAAAAATTAAATTTTTACTTAATATATCTAATTTTGGGTCTATTAACTTTACTCCCATATCGGACAAAGCAACATATTTTGTTACGCCCCTTTTGAATGGGTCAGTTAATACTTTTTTGTCGTTATATCGGTTGATTAGTCCCATTCTTGCAAAATCCACAAAAAGATTTTTACGCATTGCATCTTGCGTGCCAATATTGGTTAAACTTTTGGCTTCATTGCAAAATTCGGCATAAGATTGCTCTTCTGGGATATTCTGCGGTCTTTTGCTGATGTCAGTTGTTCTGATTTGCATTAAAGATTGGTTGGGGGCGTGTTTATTTAACAATGTCAAAATATCTATTAATTTTGGCAAATCATAGCGGTTATGCTGACTTAAATGAATGCCACGATAATTTTCAGATTGCAATCTTTCATCAATGAATTTTAATGATGAATTACCAAGATTGATGTTGCTGACATAATTTTTCATAGTTTTCCTTAATTGATTTCAAGTTGATTTAACACAAAATTGGCTTGATTAACATATTCAGCATTCATATCGCACCCAATAAAATTACGACCCAGTTTTTTGGCAACGATTGCTGTTGTGCCACTTCCCATAAAACAATCTAATACCAAATCGTTGGGGTTGGAACTTGCTCTAATAATGCGTTCTATTAAATCGCGTGGTTTTGGAGTAATATGGGTCAATTTGACGGTTTTGCCATTGACTTTTTCTTTGTGGCGTTGGCTAGAAAAATGCCAAACTTCACCACATAACCTGCCATTAGGATTGGGAAACCAGCGTTTACCATTTTTTAAAATGCCTTTTTCACTGGCGTGCTTTATTCTGTCGGTGCTTTCATAAGGCACTCGCACTTCGTCATAATTAAAAGTGTGATTTTTGGATTTTGAAAAAAATAAAATGGTTTCTTGTCCTGTGGAAAAACGCCTTTTGGCACTACCCATTCCATCTCTTTTATCCCAAGTAATCCAATTTTGAAAAATCATACCTTTACTTACCAAGTATTGACAAATAAAAGCACAATTAAATGGTGTATTAAAAATATAAAGCGAGCCGTCTTTATCCAGTTTATCTAAAACTTTATCAATCCAACGATAAGTAAATGCCAAAAATTTATTATGGCTATCAAAACTATCCCAATCCGCCTTACTAAGATTGTAAGGCGGGTCAATGACGGCTAATTGAACGCTTTTATTTTCCACTTGGTCTAAAAAATCAAAGCAGTTCATTTGATGTATTTTATTTATTTCTAGCATATTTTCAACCATTTTGGTAAATAATATCTATTAGTGTACCTATTTGGTTTAAATCTCTTACGGAAATTGCATAACAATTGTTTCTGTTTTCCATATATTCTAATTGATTTTCATCAGTCCAACCAGCCACATAAATACTTAAAGAATTATTGTTATCTATTAAAAATCCTTGTACATATTGTGTGGCAATATTTCTATTGAATTGCCTTGCATCCACGAGTAAATTATAATTTTGTACTTGATTTTGATTTGTAAATAGTCTTGTTCCATACATTTTGACATCAATCAAGTATGGAGTGTTTGCTCTGTCAATAAGATAGTCATAGCCATCATCAACCCTGCCAATTGTCAATCCGTAACTAAAATTCATTTGCCGCATTCTATTGCTTATTTCGGTATCATTATGGTAGCCTTGCTCTCTCAATCTTTGTCTTAGAGTTTCTGACATTGTTTCAAATAGGCATATCTCAAATAAGATACCAGTTAATAGGTTGCTTTGAGATTGAATTTTTATGTCATGCAATTCCGATATTCTTTGATGAATGGGATTGTTTTGGTTATTGTAATTATAACCACCTCTTCTAAACTCATACAATTCACGAATGGTTGCTAGTTTATCAGCAGTAATAATATGTTCTTTTGTTACTGGGATTAACATCAATAAACTCCAATATTGAAAACCAATTAAACACTTTCTAATTTTTTACAAATAACTTCGCTATATTGCTCCATTAACTCATAACCAATATAACGCCTGCCCAATTCTTTGGCGACTTTTAAAGTTGTACCACTGCCTGCAAATGGGTCTAAAACAATGTCATCATAAAAAGAATAAAGTTTAATCAGTCGTCTTGGGATTTCTTCTGGCATAATCGCTGAATGCACGCCAAATGCCAAATCATTTTTACTGGGAATAGGAATATCCCAAATTTGTTTGGTATATTCCACCCATTCTTGCTTACTTAATTTACTTTTTTCTTTAATTTCATCAGATACTTTATCTGGTTTACCGTCTTTTACATATATCGTAATAAATTCTGTGGTATTTTGAGCATAAAAATTTCTTGGATAAGGATAAGAACCAAACATTAATTTTTTTGATGAATTGGTTCTATTCCAAAGATAAGTATCCATTAAAAAAAGTTTGGTGTTTTTTAAAATGGTTTGTTGAATGTCGCTATTTAAATCAAAAATATGTCTGGTATAATGGGTATTCATCTCTTTTTTTAACATTGGCATTAAAGGAGTATTGATAACCAATTTGCCGTTCGGTTTTAAAACTCGTTCACATTCTTGCCAAACTTTTAACATTTCAGACAGATAATATTCATAGCTATCAATATCGCCAATTTGCTGACTGTGTTTATTGCTATGGCTATTTAGCTGATAACCATCTTTGGCATAGTCCTTAATATTAAAATAAGGTGGCGAAGTAATAATAAGATGTACGCTATTATTGGGTACTTCTTGCATATTACGGCTGTCTTTAAAAAATATGGTGTTCATTGCACTATAACTTTAATGGTATATTTATCAAATATTTAAAAATAAGGCTCTGGTTCAAAAAGTATGCTACAAGGAAAACCGTTCGTGGTGAGCTTGGGAAACCTAACGGTTTTCCTACCCGCAGGCAGGCTCAGGGTGAACGGAAAATCTAGTTCAGCATACTTTTTAGACCACTACCAAAAATAAATTGTTTGCAGTTTAAGTTTTAATCCTATTCATCACGCAATTTCTTTTGGATTTCCAAACCACTACGAGTTAATTGGGATTTTGGGACTTGGTTAAGAAGTTCAATTAAGGGCATATCTACTTTATCTTTCGTTAAACCTTTAATATCAAGACGAGCAAATAACAAATTTTCAAATTCTTTATCAGAAATATTAGGGTCAATGGTGTCCATAAATTTTTTATCATCGTCAGATAAAAATAATCTTTCAATGGCATTATTGGCACGAATAAATTGACGGCAAAAATCTTTATCTTCTAATTGGTTTACTTGATTTGTGATTTTCATAAAACCCCTTTAAAAACAAAAATTGGATATGACACTTCTGCCATATCCAAACATCACGATAGGCAAATTAAGCGTCAAGCTGTGCCATCACGTCATCGCTAAAATTCACATTAGTATACACTTCTTGCACATCGTCCAAATCTTCTAGCATGTCAATCATTTTTAGCACACGTTGAGCATCATCAATATTATCAATGTCCGCAGTCGTGGAAGGCGACATTGTAACCTCAGCATTGTCCGCTTTTAGACCTGCACCCGCGAGTGCGTCCACCACCGCCCCAAAGTCGTTGGGTTCGGTAATCACAAGCAAGCTCTCGCCATCATTTTCAATGTCAGTTGCCCCTGCTTCTAGGGCAATCTCCATGACTTTATCTTCAAGAGATACGTCATTAAAAATAATCTCGCCACGCTTAGAGAACAAATACGCCACCGAGCCTGATGTGCCTAGGTTGCCACCGTGCTTGCTAAACGCATGGCGAACCTCGCCCACGGTGCGATTGACATTGTCGGTCATGGTCTCAACGATGACCGCCACACCGCCCACGCCATAGCCTTCATAGGTGATTTCTTGGACGTTGTCGCCTTCTCCACCTCCTTGACCACGCTCAATGGCACGCTTAATCACGTCTTTGGTCATATTGGCGGCGTTGGCTTTTTCTAGCACGGCACGCAGGCGTGGGTTGTTGGCAGGGTCTGGGTCGCCACCTTTACTGGCGGAGACGATTTCACGAATGATTTTGGTAAAGATTTTGCCTTTTGCAGCATCTTGTTTGGCTTTACGATGTTTGATGTTCGCCCATTTACTATGACCTGCCATAGAATGCACCTTTTAAATGAAAATAATAAAATAGGTTATTATACAAGGTTTGGGCGGATTTGCCAATATTTGCTAGGGGCAATGTGTGCGATGATGCGTTTCTTGATATTCAGGCGAACTCATGTCAGGATAGCCTTGTGGTGTGCGTGGGGCTGGGATATGGCGTTGGCAATTTGGGTTGTAAGTCGGGTAGGTTTGGGGTGTTTGACGCTTACTTTCAGAAAAATCTGTCATGTTCATGCAAGCGGTCAGGACAAGGGGTAGTATTAAGATGATGATTCTCATGATAAATCAAATGTAAAAAGCCTAAAACGTATCAATCATAACAAGAATTTTGTAAAAATACTATCCCAAGCCCCAACTTTATTATAAAATACACCCATCTTTCTCTCATTCTATCTTGCATGAAAGCCCCTGTTTACAAAAAAAGCCTGCCCTTAAAAGAGAAAATCCACATTGTCATCGAAGGCACTGACACGCCTGCGGGACGATTTTTTGATGTGGTGCTACTCATCGGTATCGCTCTTAGCGTGGTCGTGGTCATGCTTGACAGTGTGCTGTATTTGCGTTTGCAATACGGACGGTTGTTTTTTTATGCAGAGTGGTTTTTTACCATTTTATTTACCATAGAATATTTGTTACGCCTGTACTCCGCCCCCAATCGCAAGCGTTATGCGTTTAGCTTTTTTGGCGTGATTGACTTGCTTGCGTTATTGCCAAGCTATCTTAGTTATTTTTTTGTGGGAACGCAGTATTTGCTTGTGGTGCGGATTTTGCGGATTTTGCGGATTTTTAGGGTATTTAAGCTCAAATCCTACATGCAACAAGCAGGGTTTTTGGCGGCTGCCTTTCGCACCAGTCAGCACAAAATCATCGTCTTTTTCCTATCATTATTACTGCTTGTGACCATTTTTGGCTCGGTCATGTACGTGGTCGAAGGCCCTGAAAATGGCTACACCAGCATCCCCAAATCCATCTATTGGGCGGTTGTGACTTTGACGACCGTGGGTTATGGCGACATTTCCCCCAAAACTCCGATAGGGCAAGCGATTGCAAGCATGGTGATGATTATGGGTTACTCCATCATTGCCGTACCGACAGGGATTTTTACCGCTGAGCTGTCACGCACCATGCGACCACAGCTACACCCCATTACCTGCCCAAAATGCGGTAAATTCGGGCATGCATCCAATGCTAAGTTTTGCGATAGATGTGGACATGATTTGCATTTGTGATTTATCTGTTTTATGCTCTCTAAATCATCAAAATGCAGAATGCCAAGTCTTATCAAACTTATATTAACTATGACCCAAATATTCGCTTTGCTTTAAATAAATATCACATCTAACGAATTTGAAATTTGTCATAAGCCAGACTTTGTCGCAACTGTGTTGATAAATAGCCAATATTGATGATTGTGGGTTATTTTTAAAATCTTTTGCATGTCTTTTTGATAAATTTCATAATCACCATTTAAAATAACAGTATGGATAATGTTGTCATCTAAATCTTTAGGTAGTGGTGAGCAAGCCATTTTAGTTGTTGGTAGGCTACCTTGAATTTTTATGCCCGTCTTGGTGAGTACAAATTCACCATTCATGCTGTTGCAATTATTGGGCATGTATATCCAATGATTGTCTAATTCTACACTTTTTTCAAAAATCAATATAAAATCATCTTTTTTAACAATCGGCAAATTTATGTTGTTAAAATTGGTATCACTTACCACAATCAATCGCCACTGATTGGATATGTTTTCATAAGTTAACGCTAATTTTTGCCAATCACTAGATTTTAGGGGGCTTAATAATTCATCATTGGTTGGTAATGCTGGCGGTGGTTTGTTGTTATCTTTGTTGCCATTGGTGTTTTTGTTAAGTTTGATGCTTTATTATCACACATCATACTGATGATTTCAAATGGAGAATTGGATGAAAGGGCGGACATCTTGGTTAATTTGGTAAACACCCCTTCATGCCACTTGACAAACGCCCAATCATGGTTATAATATCACACCAATTTGTAACAAAATATTTTATCCATGATTTTTTTACTCTCTGCCATTTGTGCCAGTGTGTTGGTGTCTATTTTTTTAAAAGTGGCACGCCGTCAAGATATTGATATTGCCCAAGCCATTTTGGTGAATTATATCACCGCCATTATTTTATGTATTTTTTTATTAAAGCCTAGTTTAAATGTCAGCGAAATTATGGCAAATGGGGCATTTATCGTCATCGCCTTGGGCGTGCTGTTGCCGAGCGTATTTATCATCATGGCAAAGGCGGTGCAACTCGTTGGCATTGCCAAATCGGACGTGGCACAGCGTTTGGCGTTATTTTTGCCGATATTGGCGTCATTTACCATTTTTGGCGAAAGTTTAACACTTGCCAAAGGTGTGGGCATTATTTTGGCGTTTTCATCACTCATTGCCCTAACTTATAAACCCAATCCAAAAACCAATTTAAAAAACAGCCTAAAAACCAATCATGCCAAAACAGATAATTCATTAAATATCAAAAACACCGCTTTAATATTAGGCGGAGTATGGGCAGGCTATGGCGTGATTGATATTTTATTTAAACAAATGGCAAAATTGGGTAATGCCTTTGCCAATACCTTACTTGTGAGCTTTATATTGGCATTTGTCTTGTTATTTATTTATCTAATAATCAATAAAACCAAATGGCAAGGTAAAAGTTTGATTAGTGGGATTTTGCTGGGGGCATTAAACTTTTTTAATATTTTATTTTATATCAAAGCTCATCAAGCCTACAAAGATGATCCAACCTTGGTATTTGCTGGCATGAATATCGGCGTGATATGTTTGGGGGCGGTTGTGGGGTTATTTATTTTTAAAGAAAAAATATCCAAAATCAACGGCATGGGGATTGTCTTGGGCGTGTGTGCGGTGTGGTGTTTGTTTTATTTGACTTGATTTGAAATAATTTTAAATAATAAAAATCATCAGGTGCGTGTTACGCACCTTTCTATGTAATATGGATAAATTTTAACCAAAAATATGGCATAACAATACTTTATATTGCCGATAAATTTACTACAAACTTTTGCCCAATTTGCCAAAATCCATTATAATAGCCAACCATTTGCCCGAAGAATTTAGATTATGAGCCAATTAAACCCCCGCCAACAAGAAGCCCTAGCCCATGTTTCAGGCCCTTTGCTCGTTCTGGCAGGAGCGGGGTCAGGCAAGACGTCTGTGATTACCCAAAAAATCGCTCATCTTATCCAAAACTGCAACACGCCTGCCGAGCGTATCACGGCAATGACCTTTACCAATAAGGCGGCAAGGGAGATGAAAGAGCGTGTCAAAAAACTCTTGCCAAGCGAGAAAACTCGTGGGCTGACGGTGTCCACGTTTCACCAGTTTGGTTTGCAGTTTTTGCGGTATGAACTCATTAACACGTCCCTAAAAGGCAATTTTAGTATCATGGACGCAGACGACAGCAAACGCCTACTTGCCGAGCTGATGGTGCGTGATAACCTATCAGGGGCGGAGCGTGCGGACATGGTGGGTAAGGCGATTAAGATGATTAGCGACTGGAAAAATGACCTAGTCGCCCCCGAAGATGCCGAGCGGACACTGACCGACCCCGAAGATGTGATTTTTGCTCATCTGTATGGGCTGTATGAGCGGAATTTGCGAGCATATAATGCGGTGGATTTTGATGATTTGATTGTCCTACCTGCTCGCATTTTAAAAGACAATGAGCGAGTGCGTGAAAAATGGCAAAACCGCATTCGCTACCTGCTCGTGGACGAGTACCAAGACACCAATACCGCTCAGTATGAGCTTATCAAGCTACTGGTAGGCATTCGGGCAAGGTTCACGGTGGTGGGCGATGATGACCAATCTATCTATGCGTGGCGTGGGGCAAAGCCTGAGAACATGGCGTTGTTAAAGCAGGATTTCCCCGCTCTGCATGTTGTCAAGCTAGAACAAAACTACCGCTCTACCAATCGCATATTGGCGTCTGCCAATGCCGTGATTACCAATAATGAGCATATTTTTGAAAAATCGCTGTGGTCAGATAAAGGGCATGGCGAGCTGATTCGGGTGCTAAGCTCGCCCGACGATGGGGTAGAAGCGGAGCGTGTGGCAAAAGAGATAGTGACGCACCGCCTAAGACATAACAACTCATGGGAGCAGTATGCCGTGCTATATCGCTCCAACTTTCAGGCTCGGGTGCTAGAAGCTGAACTGCGTTCACTACAAGTGCCGTATAAGCTCTCGGGCGGTACGTCATTTTTTGCTCGCACGGAGATTAAGGACGTCATGAGTTATTTGCGGATTATCCTAAATCCTGATGATGACGCGGCATTTTTGCGGATCATCAACACGCCCAAACGTGGCATGGGTTCGGCAACCTTAGAAAAGCTCGGACTGTTCGCCCAAGAACACAGCCTATCGCTACTGTCTGCCTGTTCTCATGCAGGGCTAAAATCGGCAGTGGGGGCAAAGGCAGGGGCGACGCTTGCCAGTTTTGGAGAGTTTATTGAGCATTATACCCGTGAGCTTTATGATAATCCCGACCCCATGCCACTGGTGCGTCAGATGATTATGGAGACAGGGTATATTGACTACATCAAAGAAGACAGCAAAACGCCCCAACAAGAAAAAAACCGCCTTGACAACATCGAATCTTTGTACTCGTCCATTCATGCACTCATAGACCGTGCCGAAGATGATGATGAAAAAAGCATTGAAGCGGTGATTCGTAAGCTTGTGCTACTAGACATGCTAGAACAACAGCAAGAAGAGGAAAATACCAACAAAGTTAATCTCATGACCCTGCACGCCGCTAAGGGGCTTGAATTTGATTTTGTGTATATCATTGGGGTCGAAGAAGACATCTTGCCACACCGTAACTCTATCGTCTCGGAGACGGTCGAAGAAGAGCGCCGTCTCATGTATGTGGGTATCACACGAGCAAGGCATGAGCTGACCTTGATGTATGCCCAAAAACGCAGGGCGGGCAAAGAGTATCGCCAGACCACGCCGTCACGCTTTTTGGATGAGTTGCCAAGCGACCACATTGATTATCCTGCCAAACGCCAAAAATCTGCCGACCCGAACAAGGTCGCCACAGACTATTTGGCGAACATTCAGGCAATGCTTGCCGCCAAACGTAAAGGCTAATCGTTTATCACTAATCCATTTATAAAAATCTGAGTATATTATGTATCCATTTTTACGCCTAACCCAAAACATCATCAGCAGTGCAACCGCTTATCACAAAAGCAAAAAGTCAGGCACGGTGGCAGGTCTGACTGACACGACCGAGTATCGCTTTACCGCCAATGTGAATGACATTGATAACTTCTTTGAGATGAACAATGGGCGGATTTTGACGTTGTTTGACCTAGGGCGAAACGACTTTGCCATTCGTACAGGTCTGGGCAAAAAACTCGTACAAAAGCGGTGGGGTTTGGTGGTGGCAGGCAGTACCATTCAGTATCGCAAACGTGTGCGACTCTTTGATAAAGTGCTGATGAAAACTCGGGTATGTGCCATTGATGATAAGTGGTTTTATATGGAGCAGACGATGTGGGTGGGTGGCAAATGCACTTGTCATGCACTGCTTCGTACGGCGGTAACCAACTTTATGACGGGCAAACCCATACCGACCGCACAGGTGCTGTCGTCGCTTGGCTATGACGGGGTGAGCCTACCGCCTGATGAATGGGTGCAGGCGTGGATAGAGACGGACAAACAGCGACCGTTTCCGCATTAAATATCAGCAAACCTTTTAAAAGGTTTTATACAACATATACACCCAAGAAACTTTAAAATTACTACAAATACAATGATGTGTGGACGTAGGGGCGTGCTGAGCACGCCTTGTATAGTGATATCATCAAAGGGTGTGCTCAGCACACTCCTACAAACCCGTGGTAAATATCAAGTTGGTTGGGTGTAATACACAAAAGGGGATAGAGTATATCCCCTTTTTTATATAGGTTAAAATCGACAACACACTCATTTATTGCTGGGTTTGCCGTTATTATCCATGTCTTCATCAAGATAATCTTCATCAAAGTAATCTTCATAAAGCTCATCGCTGTAATCGCCATAATCATCGCCATCATAGCTATCATCGCCATAGCCATAATCATTACTGGCACCGCCTAAGGCATAACGAGAATAATGCTCCATAAACGGTGGCTTCTCGCCTGTCTCCTTGAATCTGGCTCGTAGGGCGTCTTGGTAGGTAAAGAGATTGACGCTGTTGTCGGCATTGGGCGTTTGACTGGCAGATGGCAGGCGAGCGAACTCATTTACGTGTTTGGCGTTTTGAAAGATTTGGGTAAAGACATCCACAAACAGCGGTTCACTGTCCGTCACGCCTGCCTTGTCCATGTATCTGGCTCCGACCGTGTCATCGGTAAGATAGTGACGCTGATGTACCCAAGCGATTTTGCCATGTGAGACACCATAATGCGTGGCGGGGGCATATTTAGAAATAGGGCGGTCTTCTTGGGGTGTGCTATCGGCGCTATGTAGCTCGCCATAGTAGCTCTCGATTTGCCGTTGCAGATACAAAAATAGCCCACGCATGAGTAGCTCGCTATTGACCACAAAGTCATCACGGCTGTCATCAGCGGTGTCCGTCCCTGCTTCTATCTCTGTCTGGGCGGTATCGCTGTCGGCATTTATCACATGAATCACGCTCTCACCGTCAATAATCTCACGCTCATAAAAATCGGGCATCTGCTGAGTGAGTGTTGGATATTTGGCGGTCATCTCTTGGTAGAGTGTGTCGGCAAAGACATAGTTGCTGTACGCTTTGGCAGACTCTTTGACGTTATTTTTGATGATGGTGGGCGTGTTTTGGATAAGGGTTAGTTTATCGGCAGGCAGGTTATTGGCGATAAACGGCAACTGGCTAAGCTCATCTGCCCTTGCCATGACAAAGCCGTCTTGGGGCAGTGCCATAAAGCTCTCTTTTTTGGCGTTTAGGTAGGCTTTGATTAAATCACGGGTAAAGCTCTCGGGCAGACTGCCGTCATTGATGGGGATGTACAGCCATTTGCCTTGCCAGCTGTCGCCCAGTTTGGCGTCAAGCAGTTCGCTGTTTAGTAGAGCAAAGTTATCCGCCCACAGATAAATGCCCCCTGCTTTTAGGTCGATGTATAGGGGCTGATTGATGGACATGTGCAGGTTTTTGGCGGTGTAGTCTAGCATGGGCAAGGCGGTAAACTTGCCTTGTAGGGGTTGATAACTGCCGACCACACGCACGCTAGATGGGGTGATGAGATACTCGTGCAGTAGCTCGGCTTTTTTGGCGTCTAGGGGCGTGGCAGGACGGGCGGATGGCTCATTGGTCTGACCATCTAGGTGAGTGCTGATGGCGTGGATGAATGCCTGTTCTTGCTCATCGGGGGTCAGCTGTCCGCTTTGTTCATAAAAATTTTCAAAGTCAAAAGGCTGATAGGCGGACGCTTGTTCTTGTTCATCACGGCATGCCAAAAAGTCGTCTTTGATTTTGGTGCGATGGGCTTGGTATTTGTCATCGCTGATGGGCAGGTTGTCCGTCTTAGCAGTTTGAAGTAGACGGACATAAGCATGGTCATGCACCGCTTCGCAGTCGTCAGCTGGCGTGCTGTCGGTGACGTCTTTTAGGGCGTGACGGCGGATGTCGTTAGAGACATAGGCATTTGTCTCGTAGCTAAATGATGAGCGAAGTTGTGATTTGACTGCTTTGGCTAGGACTTCTTTGGCGTGATGGTCGGTATTAGCGGTGGCGGACTGTGGGGCTTGCGTGGTGGCACAGGCGGTCATCAGACAGCTGACAACAGCCAAACTTAGTGTGCGATAAGGTAGTGTTTTCATGGTTTTCCTTAATGAGTATATTAATCGGGATAAGTCCCAATCTTGGTTGATGATAAGGTATTGATTTGTAAAGTTAAAATGGCAAAGATAAATTTTCAGTATGGCAATACCATTTTCTGGCAATTTTACCGATTTTATCGATTTATTCATTTTACCAATCAAGTTAATTTAATGTAATTTAATCAAATCAAGCCAAGAAAGGGGCAAACCTTGTAAATGGTTATCTTGCTTCTTCTGCCGCCATTGCTGCCGCCGTTGCCACTTCGGTTGCTGCACAGGCTGTATCGCATTCGTAGTCATCTGATGGGCTAAGCTCATAATCATAACCATAGCGTGCCATGAATGCTTCATATTGCTGTTCGTTTTCTTTTTTGGCTTGCTTGATGAGTGCCACGCCGTCCACGGCGGTCGTTTTGGCAAAGGTGTCTTTAAATTGGCGTGCCAAAGCGTGTTTGTCAAACAGCTCCTTGTCATAGCGGACTTGGTTTAGGCTTTGGGTGGTCATGCCACTGATGTGCTCGTCCAGACTGCTTAGGGTTTGGGTGGCGATGATGTTGCCTTGGCGGTCAAGATAGACATGGCTGGTCGTGTTCAAGGCAAAAGGCAGTATGCCTTCAACCGCCCCGAACAGTCCGCCCGCGTCATCCGTGCGATAACTGCTGTTTAGCATGGTAAAGTTGTCAATGATGGATTTGATGGTGTTTGGCGTGCTGATGGGGTTGCCGTCAGCGTCGGTGTGGTCGCTGACTTTATCGGCATAATGCTCGGGGTGCTTGTTCACATAAGCATGCAAATCACGCCCGATGTGTTTGGCGATGATGGCGTAGGCTTTACCCATTTCTTTGGCACCAAACTCAACCTTGATGGCACGACTTGCTCCAACTTCTTTGGCAAAAGCGTCTTGACTGATGTCCATGGGCGTAAACTTCTCGCCATTTAGTCCGTCCATGCCTGCGATGATACCATCAGAGATTGCCGTATAAATTATGTCAGTGGGTATCTGTTTTTGTAATTCATCAGGCAGAGCAAAGGACATCAGACCGTCTGGCACGTCTTTGGGCAGGGGAGCGTGCTTGGGACTGATGAGTGCGACCAGTGGCAAGACGGCTGAGACATCGGCGGTCAGCTCGCCTTTGGCGTGGTCGGCACGCACAGGCAGTTGCATGGAATAAGTGGCGGTGGGACTGTCATAGTCAATCGACCACAAATGCTGACTGCGTTTGGCACTCGGTTCATGGTGGGAGAGACCTTGGATGCTTAGGTGCTGATACTGATATAGGTTTTGGGCGGTGACCTGTTCGGGGGTTCGGTTCATTTTAAATATCCCCCCAAGCAAGGACGACAGCCCATAATCACGGCTTTGTACGTCTGTTTTGCTCTGCTCACGCTCTTGTTCTTTCATCTCACGATAGGCACGAAGTGAGCCGAACACGCCTGAGTAGGGGTCATGGCTTTCATAATAGTCATCATCCATGGCAGACTCTGCTAACGACTCATGGCACGATATATATTCTTCATGAACTGCATTAAACTCATCGGCATGCTTGATGTGGTCTTTGCCTGACTGAACCAAAGCTTGATTTTGAGCGGTGGCATGAGTGGCACACTCTTTTGCACTTGCTTGTTGTTGCAACTCTTGCTGGGTTGTTTGGTTGGAGATGTGATGATAAGGATGAAGTAACTGTGTTCCGCCAGTAACAGCATGAGTGCAAGAATTTACAGAAGTTATTAATGAAAATAACTCATCGCCATGATTTGTAATATCATCGGTTGTCTTGATGTGCTTGGCGGTATTTATGGCACTCTGTTTAAAGGTGGTGGCACAGGCTTGTAGTTGGTGGATGTCTTGTTTTTGGTAGCCTTGGGCGGTGGCAAGCAAGGCATTGGCGTTGGTTTGAAAAGAGCGTTCAAAGTCATTGATGTGCTTTTTAAAGGCTTGTTGGTCAAAACGTCCATTATTTTTGACAAAATCACCCATGTTTATGTAGGCAGACGTAAATACATGGCTTTCTAGCCCATGTGCCAACATGTTAATCTCATCTGACACCGTTTGATACTCTTCGCTCATGCCGACCGCACGAGTTACGGTATCAGGGGTGAGTCCATTTTGTTCATCATCATAGTGTAGATAAGGCAAGTCGCCAAGCTCGCCATCCTCCCCCAAATAGTCGCTGATGGTCATATAAGGCTCGCTTGCGTCATCATCAGTCTTGTGAGTCTTATCCTTATAATCCATGACCTTGATAAAGGTGGTAAAGGCACTGTCCGAGTCTTTGTCAATCTCGCTGACTGCTAGGGGCTGGACGGCATAATGATAAGTGGACACCGCATAACGCTCGGCATTCATGTGCCGGCGTAGTGCTGTGACTAGGTCGTGCTGTGCCAGTTTGGATGGTGACAGGCTTTTGTCGATGTGCGTGATGTTATGGGCAGGCGTGGGTGTGGTGCTGTGTGTAGACTGGCAGGCACAGAGTAGCACACCTGCCATGGCTAGGCTTAGTGCTTTGGGGGATGGCTTAGGCATTTGGGGTATTTTGGGCATGATGTGTCCTTGGGTGGGTTATTGATACTTTTAATCTGGATAGGGCGTGCCTAACCTTTATAACACAATTTAAAATATAGAAATGTTTTAGAAATAAAACAATGTTTTTGCATGAAAAATGGCTATCCGACCACTTAATTTTTAAAATTAAGTTAAAATCTTAAGATTTATCAGATTAAGTGGTCGGATGTTTTTCATAATAAAAGCTTGTTTGATAGAACGACTATCAAACTTCACTTTTTCCTTGAAAAACGTGCGATTTTCCTCATTTTTCATTGCAAATATAAAAGTTCAACACGCCTTAAGCAGATTAGATTATACACAAATTTTATCATTTTTAAATTGGTTTTTGCTTTTTCCATGTTTTTTTTCATAAAAAATTCATGGATTTGGGTTGGGTGCATTAACCAACTGCAAAACACCACCCCAAACAACCCACATAAAACGCCCCCAAACCTAAATTTGAGGGCGTAAGATAAAACACAAGTAAAGTCAAACTTAAATAATTGTCGTGCCACTCTCTGTGGTGAGAGTCTTAAACTCCTCCATTAGTGCCAAAGACACATCAAGTGCTTTGTTAAAGCCGTCAATGTCTGTATGGGTGGCGGTTTTACTTGACTTGAACAGACCAAGTAGCTCTGTGGCACTAATGCTACCGCCGTCAGCAAAGCTGATATTGATGTCAGCATTATCGCCTCCTGCAAAGAAGTCTTTGATGGTCAGCTCATCAGTGCTTCCAGATACTTTTAGAATAAGGTTATTATTCATCTTGGTAAGACCCCTGCCAACTTGGTTAAAGCTTATGCCATCAAAGTAGATGTTGTCATAGCCACCGCCTGTATTAACGATGGTGTCTTTGCCAAAACCTTTGGTAAAGTAGTATAGGTCATTGCCACTGCCACCGATAAGTCTGTCATTGCCACCGATGAGAATGTCATGTCCTGCTTTGCCATCTAAGGTGTCTGCCCCTGCTAAGCCCTGTAATTGGTCATTGCCATCGGCACCAGTTAGTTTGTCAGCTTTATTGGTGCCAATAAAGCTGTTTTGTGGGCTGACCGTTGGCGTGGTGGGTGTTGTGGTGTCGTTTGTTGTTGGGGCAGGTGTATCGGCTGGCACTTCTTTGCCAAAAAGCTCATAGATTCTCTTGTAATCAATCTGACCGCCTGTCTCAAACTTGATGGTCTCGATAATGCTGTTGGCACTGCCAAAGAAGTCTTTTAGCGTTACTTGATTGGTGGTGCTACCATTGACTCGCAGTATCAAATCATTGCCTGACATCAAAAGAGTGGAACCTACCTGATTAAAGGTAATGCCATTGCCAAACACCAACGTGTCATTACCACCTTTATCAATGATGGTGTCAACGCCTTTTGTGTAGACAAACGTATTATCGGCGGTTGTGCCTCTTAAGGTGTCATTGCCTTGGGTGTCTTTGATGGTATCACCGATGGCAACAGGGGCTGATGGAGATGTCTCTGTGGGCTTATCCACTGTGGCACCAGCAATGCTAAGGTTGATATACGCCCCTGCACTGTGATTAAAGCTGTATTCACCCCATAAGATGAATTGAAGGTTGCCTGCTGTCCCTTTGGGTGGTGTGCCTGTCAAGGTGAGCGTGCTGGGGTCAAAGGAGAGCCAATCAGGTAGTGGCTCGTACCGTCCATCAGCTCCCGTGCTGGCAAGTGTGAGACGATAAGACAGTTCGCTGTCATAAGCATCCGCATCTTTAATGGTGTCTTTATCAAAGGTGATGGATAGGGCTTTGCCAATCTCACCTTTGATGGGTCTTGGATGTTTATTTACCCAAGGGGCGTGGTTATTGGTTTGGGCAAATATTTTTGCCTCAAATTCGCTTTGAGATAGCGTGGTGGTATTACCGCCTTTTGTAAAGGTGATTTCATCCATGCGATTGTCAAAGCCGTCTACCTGTTCTGCAAAGTAATCTATGAGCGTGATTTGGTCGTTTGTGCCCTTAAAGCGAATTTGGAGCATGTCATGATTGCTTGCTGTGTTGGTTACACGCACAAACATCGCCTCTGACAAATCATAGCCATGAATCACCAAGGCGTCTTTGCTCTCTAAGCTGTCAGTGCTTAGAATGGTGTCACGCCCACCGCCTTTTTGATAGATGATGGTGTCATTACCTGATAGGGCATTAACAAAGTTGTCTTTGTTGTTTAAGGTGATGATGTTATCTAGGTCATGACCAAAGGCTTTTGTTGCCTCGCCTTTTAAGATGAGATTCTCTACATCATTAAACAGTAGGTTGTAAGAGCCTGTTTTTACAGCATTGCCAAACTCGTCAAAGCCATAGAATGGACGGTCAATATGTTGCTCTACGGTGTCTATACCGCCATCGAACTGCTCTACAACGTTGTCAAACTCATTATCAACGACATAGTAGTCGTCGCCAAGACCGCCATCCATGAGATCGGCACCCATGCCACCGTCAATCACATTATCTGTCTCATTGCCGATGATGTGATTGTCAAGTTCGTTGCCCGTGGCATGAGTGGCATTTGAGCCTGCTTCTAGAATTATACGCTCCACATTTTTGACAAGCGTATAATCAACTTGGCTAATGATGGTGTCATAACCTTCGTCAGGCAGTTCTATGATGACGTCTAGGGCGTTGTCTACATGATAGGTATCATTGCCCAAACCCCCAATCATGGTATCAGCACCCAAACCTCCATCTAGAGTGTCGTCGCCATGGCCGCCATCTAAGCGGTTGAATTTCTCGTTGCCGATGAGAATGTTGTCTAGGTCATTACCGATAGCAACGATGGCATCTCCAACCAAGGTTAGATTTTCAACATGTTCTGATAATGTGTAGTCGCTACTTGCAATGACACTATCGTAACCTTCGCCAGTTTCCTCTATGATAATATCTAGGGTGTTATCTACATAATAAGTGTCATCACCTAGACCGCCAATCATGGTATCTATTCCTTCTCTTCCATCTAGGATGTTGTTAAAGGTGTTTCCAGTTAAGATGTTGTTTAGATTATTTCCTGTTGCAGTGATGGCCTGTTGATTATTGGTTAGAGTGAGATTTTCTACGTTTTGAGTTAAAGTGTAGTCAATTTCACTGATGACAATGTCCTCACCCTCTTTGGCATTCTCAATAACTTCATCTCCTGATTCATTGACATGGTAGGTATCATTGCCAGCACCACCAAGTAGGCGGTCTGCACCCAAGCCCCCATCTAACACATCATTGCCATCCTCACCATAGAGTATGTCGTCACCACCCTCACCATAGAGCGTATCGTTACCATCTCTACCATGCATAATATCAGCACTATCAAAACCGTGACGTACATCATCCGATTGTGTTCCGATGACCGCAAGTTGCTTAAAGATGGAGCTTTCCCATATTGTCCCATCAGCAAATAGAATGCTTGAGATAGGGTTGTGATTGATGTTGTCATCAAACTGATGTAAGATTTGAATGCTGTTTTCTGAGCCTAATTGTTTAATCATTAGGTGTGCGTTATCACGATATAGATAAACATCAGATGGACTCACACCTTCCAAACGGATTTGGTTAGTACCAGCATTGTCAGATATGATGTCTTGACCCCACTGACCTTCAAACACATAGGTGTCATCACCAGCACCACCATTAAGGGTGTCATTACCAGCACCACCAATTAGAGTGTCATTACCAGTGTTGCCAATTAAGGTATCATTACCAATACCACCCAACATGACATCATCATCACTAAAACCATGAATGATGTTATCATCATCTGTACCAATTACAGCTTTTTGTTTGATGGCATTAGCATCCCAAACGACATCTTTATCAAAGATGATGGATTGTATGCTTCTTACGTCAGTGATATTCTCGTTATCAGCAAATTGATGGTTGATGGTAATTTTATTGTCGGTGCCAAGCTGTTTAATAACTAAGGCATTGCCATCTTTAAATAGGTGTAAATTATCAGGACTCACACCTTCCAAACGGATTTGGTTAGTACCAGCATTGTCAGATATGATGTCTTGACCCCACTGACCTTCAAACACATAGGTGTCATCACCAGCACCACCATTAAGGGTGTCATTACCAGCACCACCAATTAGAGTGTCATTACCACCTTTTCCATATAGATTGTCGTTACCATCTTGACCGTAAATGACATCATCTTCATTGTCATAACCCCAAATGTTGTCATTATGAGATGTACCTTGAGCAATAAGACTCTTGATGTCATCTGCTGTCCAAATGGTGCCATCAGTGAATTTTACTTGGTTGATGCGGTTTGTGGTCAAGCCATTGTCACCAAAGAAGCGTTCTACAGTAATTTGGTCTTGTTCTGAATAGCTGATGACAAGGTTGTTGTAGTCTCTTTTAATAAGCACCTTATCAGCATGAATGTCTTGCGTGAACTCAATGATGTCATGCTTGTTTTGATAATGACTATAAATGGTGTCTTTGCCATCTCCGAGGCTAAACACATAGGTGTTATTACCTTCACCACCTTCTAATCGGTCATTACCAGCACCACCAATCAAAGTATCGTTGCCAGCATTGCCAATCAGTCTGTCATTACCATCCAAGCCTGTCAGGATGTCATCACCAGCATAGCCTTGAATGACATCATCGCCTTGTGTGGCTTGTAGCACTTTGTCTTTGATGTCATCAACATGCCAAATAGTACCATCTGCAAACTTGATTTGGTCAATGCGATAGTTGGTTACTCCATTAGAGTCAAAGAAGTTTTGTACAGTAACTTGGTCTTGTTCTGAATAGCTGATGACAAGGTTGTTGCCAATTCGTTTTAGAGTTACTTGTTCGGGATTGATGTTCTCACCAAAGACAATGCTGTCAATCTTATTAGTGTTGTTGTCACGGCTGTTAATAGTATCTTTACCATCACCCAGTTCAAACAAATAGGTGTCATTGCCAGCACCACCCTCCAACTGATCATTACCAGTGCCACCAATCAAGGTGTCATTGCCAGCATTGCCAATCAGTCTGTCAGACCCTTCCTTACCATCCAATCTGGAGCCTTCACTATAAGCATATAGGTTGTCATCATCTGCTGTCCCTTGCATGACAATAGCTTTTATTTGGTCAACTGTAAGATAATTGCCATCCGCTCCAATAATTTGCTGTACGTTAAAGTCACCGAGTGCATCTCTTTCAAAGAAGTTTGTTACTTTAATGCTATTGGTGGTTCCTTTTTGATTGATAATCAAATGGTTGTCTGTACGTTTGATATCCAAATGGCTGAGCAAGATACCATCAGTGAATTTAATCACATCTTTATCCTGACCGTTTGGGTTGAAATTAATGATTTCGTCTTTACCGAAATTTTTACCCAGCACATAAACATCTGAGCCAATGCCACCCTCTAGCTTGTCGTTACCAATGCCTGAATATATGATATCATCTCCATCGCCACCATAAGCATGATTGTTGCCACTTAGTAGATGAATAATGTCATCTCCTGCCCCTGCATTGATGCGGTTATTGCCGTCTCCTGCATAAATAATGTCATTGCCACCACGACCCTCAATGATATCATCTCCTGCTCTTGCATGGATGATATCGTCACTACCAAAACCGATGATGGTATCGTTATTATCTGTACCTTTTAAAAGCTCTTTTTTAATGTCGCTTAGGGTAATGACTCCGTCTTTGAGTATGATTTGGTCAATGTGCTTAGTTAATTCATCCCCAGCAAACATATCACGAACGGTAATTGTGCCTGATTCACCTGCGACTCGGATAACAAGACTCTCACCTTGACGTTCATAGTTGATATCGGCAAGATTTGCAAATGTGATGTTAATAACATCCAGTCTGCCATGACTGGTATCATGATTGTCAATCACTGAATTACCAAAACCTTGTTTGTAAATATAGGTGTCAGAACCTGTTCCACCTATTAGAAGGCTGTCTGCACTTCCTGCTATTAATGTGTCATTACCTTCATGACCCTCTAGTATATCTTTATCCAGCATGCCGACAGCAGTTAACAGGTCATTGCTGTCGCTTCCGTATTGAGTGGCAAGCTTAGCAGTTGTTGCATTATCCAATAAGGCAAGGTAGTCCTCAATAACGCCCTTGTCTTTAGCATCTTGGGCAAACTTAGCCAATATGACACGACCTTCGCCCCATCCAGTGATGCCACCATAGACCAAAAGTTCTGCCAAGTCCACAAAGGCGTTTTTTGGGTCATCTTGGTATTTGGCGTTGATGAATGCTTCTAATTCATTGTAATCAAAAGAAAGACCGTTATCACCAAAGGTAAGAGCAACTTTTTCAAGGTAAGGCGAAAGTCTTGTTTGTGTCAAAAGAGCGTGATAAATACTCTTTTCTAGATTATGGTGGCTGGTATTAATAGATTTTAAGATTTCTTCGGCACGTTTATTGTTGGTGATATAAATTTTTTCAGTTTTTGTTCCTGTAAAACTATCCAAAATATCAATTTTGTGTCGGATTTCATTAAGCTTTTTCTGTGACACTGGGTCAATCACGAAATTGGCAATAGCACTGGCTTGTGATGGTGTCAGACCAACGCCTGAATTTTTAGTGCGTGTTAATGATGATGAAAACATGATGTCACTGATTTCATCTTTGGTGCTCGGGTCAGTCTCTGCCCATGCATTGATGAGAGCAGGTAGTAGAGCAAGCTGTGCAGTCTTGGTGGTTGCTGATTGATATTGGGTTAAGAGATTGGTTAGGTTTTCGGATAGTGCACTGGCTTGTCGTAGGTCTCTTAATCTGCCCATGCCTTTTAGATTTGGGAGTTCTTTTTGAGCATCAGACAGCTCCAAGCTGTCCGTATAACGGCTGTAAATACTGTTATGCTCAAATTGTAAATCCGCCATCATGTGTTTGGCACCATCTTTGGTATAAGTACCTTGCTGGGCGACTGTTACGCCTTTGCCCAGTGCTTTATTAACATCACGATATGTCAAAGACAGATTGTCAATACCCAGCTTGTCAAGCTCTGTCATTTCATCTTGGGTGCTGATGCCATCGCCATTTTTATCCTGCCATACTTTTAGACGGCTAAAAATCTCGTCATCAGCATTAATGACACCATCGCCATTGTCATCAAATTCAGCAAGTGCCTCATAGCCGTGACGGGCGGTCGATCCATTAGATAGCAGTGTACTATCCCCGAAGAGCTCACGACCGCTATTAATCACGCCATCGCCATTTCTATCCAACACCAAAAGACCATCAGCACCCGATACCCAACTTGTTGCGGTGGCAATACCATCGCCATTATGGTCAAATAACGCCCCTTTATAACCATCCGTGCCAATAACATCAATCAGACCATTACCATTTAAGTCCAAGGTTAATGGGTCATAGACGTAGTATTCGCCTGTGCGGGGGATGTCTAGCCAGTCTTTGACGATGTCAGGGAGCCAATCTGTAGGATTTTCAAGCCAGTCGGCTATTTTATCCCATACTTCTTTGGTAAACTCCCATGCTTTTTTAGCAATATCCCCAATTTCATCAGACAGTTTATCACCATCTTTTGAAAGGCTGATACCAAACTCCATGATTGGTGTTAGCAGTTTTTCAAGTAATTTGGTTGGGCTGTGGTTTTCGCTATTGGTGATTTAATCTTTGATTTTATCTACTAATTCTCCTAGTTTTTCTCTGTTTTCTAGCATTTTTTCGACAGCATCTCCGACTTGGTTATCAAAGAAATCTTGAATGGGCTTACCTAAGGCGATGTCGTTTAGTTTATCCTTGATGTCATTATTAAATAAATCTGTTTCTTTATCCACTGCCAAACTTGCTCCTGCAAAAGCTACCGAACCCACTGTAAGTGCAGCAACAGTTGCTCCAGCTGGATTAGCTATCAGGGCAATACCTGCCGCAACCGCCAATGCATTACCTGCAAAGCTAAGGGCATCTTTTAGGTTAATTTCACCGCTTTTGGTATAGCTGTCTTTCATGGTTTGATAGTCTTGATAAGCTAATGCAACACCAGCGATGGCACCTAGCCCCACTATTCCTTTTGCCCACTTACCTTCTGGGCTTTTTTCAATAATAGTATGTGCGGTACCAGCAATACCAGCCGCTATTGCTACCGTAGCAGCACCCACACCAACCCCATCACCGCCTTCCGCTTTATCAAGCAGTGTTTTGATGTTAATGCCATTGCCAGCAACACCGCCAGCACCACCAGCGGTTTTAATGGCTTGCTCGACGGCTTCTGTGATTAGTTTAGTTGTCATATTCTTGCTCCTTCTTTTTTAGCTCTTTTTTAAAATCTCTTATCTCAGACCATATCAACAAAATTGAGATAAACAAAGTAAATATCAAAAAAAACCGATTAGCAGATACTATTTTATCTTTTGTTGAGGCATAACTATCAACAGCCGTCATCTCACCATTAGGTTTGTTGATATGAATGGTTGCCATTTGGGGGATTTCATTGGTAATACCAAGTACTGAGGGTTGGTAATAATAACCAATGGTAAGTGTTTGGCTTAGATGGTCATCTGTTAAGAAACAATTGCTAAACATGTCTTTTTTGGGAATAACTATGTTGCCACAAGCAATCATCAGTTTTTCTTTGGTTTGGGGATTGACAATACTCATGTGTTTAATGTCTCTATTTTTGCCATCTTTAGCAACAGTAACCAGCCTAACCTTACCTGTTACATAATGCAAGTCTTTTTCAGGTGGTAGTCCACGACCATGCCAAACACAGTAGGGTATAACCCATATAGCACAGCATATTAAAGATAAGAATACAAAATCACCAGTTTTCATGTTATCAGCCAAAAGAATTCACGAAATTATACATCCATTCACTAACCAACACAACACTTTTTCTCCATTTGTCATTGTCTTTCTATAGCAATCAAGCCACCCATCTTTTTTCTTCATTGATTGCAGGTATGTTGAGATTGTCATGAATAAATAACGCCCCTTTATAACCATCCGTGCCAATCACGTCAATGATGCCATTACCATTTAAGTCCAAGGTTAATGGGTCATAGACGTAGTATTCGCCTGAGCGGGGGATGTCTAGCCAGTCCTCAAGCAAATCCGTCAAAGTGTCTGATAAGTCATCTCTGATGTCTTTTGCCCAGTGCCAACCTGCTTTTGCCAATTCGCTACCTGCAAATGCTCCAACGGCGGCGGCTGCTCCAATAGCAATAGCAGGTAAAACCGCAACTGAACCAGCAACTGTTGCCAATCCTATTAACAGAATAGTGCCAGCTCCGGCACCAAGCACTGAACCTAGTAAGCCACTAGCCGCCTCACCCACACCTTCCCAATCGCCTGTTTCACTTGCATTATTTACTGCTACAGCCAATTCTGTTACACTAACAGCAGCTCCTGCACCTGCTGCCACTTTTGAATTCATGGCTGCTTGGGTTGCTTTGTGGGCATTTTCTCCAACTTTTTTATACAGCTCTGAACCCATGCCCTCCATTGCACTTCCCAAACGCTTATTAATCGCAGCAATATCTTTAGCTACTCTTTGAGCTTGGGGCGTGTTAGATTTTTCAAGAATACTGCTTGCTGCCTTAAAGTAATCTAGGGAGTTTTTGTATACTTTCTCCCCATATTCCTTGAAAAAATCCCCCCTGCTTGCATAGCGAGTGGCATCTGCATCTTTCCAATCACTAACAAAATTAGTGGTAATCAGTACTACGTTACTAATATCATTTTTTAGCCTATCAACCGAATAATCTTCTTGATTATTTGACATAAAATTTACTCCTATAATTTGCGAATCATTGCTTCTTTGCGTTCAAAAAAGCAACAAATAGTAGATGGAATGTATAAACAATATACATAGGATAAAAACCTGTTACTCCAATAGATAAAAATAAGATTCTTATTTCATGAATTCTAATGGAATGATTGTACACAAAAAAACAGCCGACAACCATGACCGTTGATACAATCCAAGTCATAAAAACAAAAAAACCACTTCTTTTTATGTTATTATTCATTACATCAATAAAATTATCACCATGACGATATTTTATAAAAAATTTATAATACAAAACATAGTAAAATAATATTAAATAATATAAACATAAAAATAAGACATGGTAAAACACCAAAAAACTCATGATTGATGTTTTTGCTCTCAATCTATCAATAGAAATCATCTTAAAAAATGATGGTGTATATCTTTCCAGTAGTTTATAGTTGATTAATTCAATAAAATTAAAAGGATTAACCAACACAACCAAATAAGAAAATACCATCATTGCAGGTACCAACAAAAGAACCAATGTTCTATGATTGGCGATGTAATCAAATATCTTTTCACCCATTTTGTAAAACTCCTAAGTCCGCAGGATGGATGGAGCTATAACAATAGCAACACCCAACATTTTAAGACTTAATACACCATCTTATTATCAAGACCAGCTCAAACTTGCCACCACCCACCCATCATAACCAACCAATTATACACCCATTTACTCATATACACAACATTTGTTTTCTTACTCATAAAACAGATTATTTTTATAATAATCAAGCTACCCATCTTTCTTCTTCATTGATTGCAGGTATGTTGAGATTATCATGAATAAATAATGCCCCTTTATAACCATCCGTGCCAATCACGTCAATGACGCCATTACCATTTAAGTCCAAGGTTAATGGGTCATAGACGTAGTATTCGCCTGTGCGTGGCAAATCTAGCCAATCTTTAACGATGTCGGGGAGCCAATCTGTGGGAATGTTGGGAAAATCAAATTTAGCAAAGAAATCACCAACCTGTTTCACGCCATTTGTCAAAGGTGTCTTGTACTGCTTCTTTAAACTTATCAAAGGCATCAGCAGGCTCATCGGATATTTCTTTGAGTGTGTCTGAGACTTCTTTGGTAAGGTCTTTGGCGATTTGTTGGGCTTTTTGGGCAACTTCTTTAACGGCTTCCTCAGCAGTTTTTACGCCATCTTTAACAGCTTGTTCGGCGTTTTTGTAGGCGTCTGCAATTTTTTGTTCGGCAGTTTTGTAGGTATCAGCCACTTTTTGTATGGCATCGTTTGCTTGCTTTGCACCATTTGCCATTGCCTCATTACAAAATGAAAAAGTGCTACGGTCTTTGTGGTAAAATTCAATTTTGTTAGCTGATGTCAAATTTAAAAAGCAATGAGCTTGCCACACCCCGCCCCACCCATTCTACCCAAGCCATGTTATAATACCACTTTTGCACGCATGACACGCCATGACCGACACCCCCCAAGACCCCATTGACACCAGCCTAGTGTTGCCCCCTGACGGGCATTGTTTTCATTGTGGCGAGAAGTTGCCCAGTGAGCCATTTTTTACCGTGATTTTTGATAAGCCACGCCCCATGTGCTGTTTGGGTTGTCAGCTTGCCTCCGAGAGTATTGTAGAGCTTGGGCTTTCGCAATATTATCTTGACCGCCGTGAGATAAGTCCGACCGCACCACTGCCGCTTGCCAATTTTGATGCTTATAATCATGACGATGTCAA
This sequence comes from Moraxella bovis, assembly GCF_025985205.1. Lineage (NCBI taxonomy): Bacteria > Pseudomonadati > Pseudomonadota > Gammaproteobacteria > Moraxellales > Moraxellaceae > Moraxella > Moraxella bovis. Next base: position 1,952,122 of record NZ_CP087840.1, on the reverse strand, counting down.
AGCCCAATTCGTCTATCGTGAAGACGGGGGTAGCACAGCAGAGCTGTCGGTGGCGAATTTGCGTTGTACGGCATGTACATGGCTCATTGAGACACGCCTGCGTGGTCTGGACGGGGTTCGAGCGTGTCAGGTCAATCTCACCCAACAGCGTATGCGTGTAAACTGGGATGAGAGCCGTTGCAGTATTGGCGATATTTTGGGGGCGGTGCATTCGGTCGGCTATGACGCTCGTCCGTATCGACAGGACACGCATGAAGCGATGATGAAACGCCAAAACAAGCAAATGCTTATCCGTCTGGGCGTGGCGGCGGTCGGGGCGATGCAGGCGATGATGTTTTCTATCGGGCTGTATTTTGGCGATTATTCGGGCATGGCGGACGAACACCGTCATTTTTTAAGGGCGGTGGCGTTGTTTGTTACCATGCCTGTCATTTTTTATGCAGGCGTGCCGTTTTTTCGCTCCGCTTATAACGCCATAAAGGCTCGGCAGGTCAATATGGACGTGCCTGTCTCTATCGCCCTTATCGTAACCTTTGGGGCAAGCCTATATGCCACGCTGACCCAATCAGGCGAGACGTATTTTGACTCGGTATCCATGTTTATTTTCTTTTTGCTTGCCGGTCGCTACATTGAGCAAAACGCACGGTTAAAAGCGTCCAACATGGCAAGCGATTTGGTCGTGATTGAGCCTGTGCTTATCAAACGACTTGGGCATTCGGACGAACTCATTGCAGAATTTGCCAATGGTTCGTTGGATAACGAACTCATCAAAGACTGGCGAAATGCTCATGCCAGTCATGACGTGGCGGATGATGATAAAGTGCTTGCCCAAGCCCTAACGGTCGGCGATGTCATTTGGGTAGAGGCAGGGCAACAAATCGCCTGTGATGGCGTGCTGTTGTCGGAGTCTGCCACGGTGTCGCAGAGTCTTTTGACAGGCGAGAGTGATTTGATTGTTAAAAAGCAAGGCGACACATTGGCAGGTGGTTCACAAAATGACGCACAGCCTTTTGTCATGCTTGTAACCGCCCAAACGGACGACAGTCAAATGGCACTCATCGACCGCCTGATGAACCGTGCGATGAGCGAAAAACCACAAATCGCCCAAGATACCGACCGCATGGCGCGGTGGTTTGTCGCTCGGGTGCTCGTGCTGTCGGTACTGATTTTTGTGATATGGCTGTTTGTGGATAAAACCCAAGCCCTATGGGCAACAGTGGCGGTACTGGTGGCAACCTGTCCGTGTGCGTTGAGCCTTGCCACGCCCATTGCTCTGACCATGGCGACCAACCGACTGGCAGGTTTGGGCTTTTTGGCGACTCGGGGGCATACCATTCAAAGCCTGTCGGAAGTCAGCCATGTGGCATTTGACAAAACAGGCACGCTCACGGTCGGGCAAGCCAACCTACTGCATGTGGATTATACCACCCATGACAAAACGCATTGGCTAAAAGTCGGGGCAAGCCTAGAAGTCGGCTCAAAGCACCCTGTGGCACGGGCTATCCTGACGTCCGCTCACGGTTTGCATTTGCCAAAAGTACAAAACGCCACGCACCACACGGCAGGGGGCGTGGAAGGCTGTGTGGACGGGGTGTGGTATCGTATCGGGCATGACGGATTTGTGTTAAATGGCGGTGGCGGTCATGTGATAGTCGAACGGCTCGATACCTTTGGGGCTAATATGTCGGTGGCGTTGTCGGTTAAGGCAGGCGAGAGTTGGGGCATGGTGGCACGTTTTTATTTTAATGACGTGGTACGCACGGACGCTAGACAGACGATAGATAACCTTAAAAAACAAGGCATTATCCCGCTTATGCTAACAGGCGACCCAAGCGACAACGCCTTGACAGTAGCCCAAACGCTCGGCATAGAGTATGCTTATCATGGTCTATCGCCAACTGATAAAGTCAATCATATCAAAGAGCTACAAAAAGACGGACATACCGTGCTGATGGTGGGAGACGGCATCAATGACGCCCCTGTACTCGGCGCATCCAACGTATCAGTGGCGATGGCAGGAGCGAGCGATTTGGCTCAGGTGTCGGCAGATGGCGTGCTACTTGGTGGTAAACTATCCGTCATTAATAACGCCATCAATCTGTCGGTCAAAACTCGCCACATCATCCGCCAAAATCTGCGGTGGGCGTTGGTGTATAACACGCTTATCCTAGTGCCAGCAGGTATGGGCTATGTACCGCCTTGGCTTGCCGCCATTGGCATGAGTTTGTCTAGCCTTTTTGTCGTGGCAAATGCCATGCGGATAAAGCGAAGTTGAACCGAAGTTAAATAAGTTAAGCTAAACCAAACCAACAAAAACAAGCCCAACCTTGGTGTAGATTGGGCTTGTTTGATGGGGTGTCAATTAGATTTTGTTTTGAACCTTTTGGGCACCGTCAGTCACGGCTTCACCAGTTCTTGATACGTCTTTACCAAAACCCTTGATGGTGTTACAACCAGTTAGTACAAACATGCCAGCTAGGGCAACAACAAGTAGCTTTTTCATAAGATAACTCCTAGTTAAAAAATGGGTGAGAAAAACTCTCGAAACTTATCTTATCCAAATATTCATCATTTTACTGTAATAAAATGTAATCAAATCTTGTAAAAAGTGGTTTGTTTTTAAATTTTAGATTGTCTAAATAAAGAACATGCACATTTTAATCAATCATCTACAAACAATTCGGCGGTTTGGGCAGTCCTGCCAAGCGATTGACATGGCGTGCGACCAATCCTGTGTTAAAGAGCTGTTGGAGTTTGGCGTTGTCAATCTCATCATCGGGCAGGGCGATGGATAGATGTTTGATGAGTGGGCGAGTGGCAGGGCTGTGATGATATTTGTCAAAAAATGCCCGAACCTGTGCCAGTATGCGATAATGTACGTCCGTTAGCTGTACATTCAAGGTATCGGCAAGGTGTTGGGCGATGACAGGTGTCCAAAGCGTGTGATCGGTCAAATGCCCATCAGCGTCCAAGGTTAGCTCATTAGGCAGGGGAGTTGTGGTGTCGGTCATGGTCATGGGGCGGGTTTGGGGCTGGTAGGATTGGTTAAGATTAAAATTCAAGTACGCTGTCAAATAACGCACGTTTATCATAGAACACGCACCGCTCATCAGCTAGGGCGTGCCGAATGTCATCATCAAATCGTGCCATCTGCTCATCAGTAAAGCCGTGCCATGCCTTTTCTATGTCGTACAAATCAAGCGACTGTATCATGCCATAGATACGACTGTCAGGGTCGCCAAGCAGTAGGTGGGTGGGCGTGTCAAGAAATAGCGTGATATCATGGTCAAAGGTCGCCAGTACAAAGGCAAGGGCGAGTGCTTCATAAGCGATGAGTTCGTTGTCGCTAGCAAGTTTGATTAGGATATTCATGGTTAAAACTGCACCAGTTGGGTGTCATCATCGATGTGTAGTGCCAGCTCGGAGAGTCCGACCAAGCGAAAAGGGGGCAGAATGTTCTCACCGTCCAAGCCATGACGACTGGCGTTATCGGCGTCGCTAATGCCCCGTGCCAAAGCGGTGCTGACACAGACGGGCAAATCAAGATGATACCGCTCGGCAAGGGCGACCCACAGGCGAGCGACATCAGGCACGTCTGCACTTTGCCACGCTAGGCGATTGGCGGTGTATGCTCCGTCACTGTAGAAAAACACTGAGACACGCTCGCCACTGTCTAGTAGCGTGGTGGCGGTCGTTAGGGCTTCTTTGCCTTGGCGGTCGTGGGGGCTTTTGGTGATGAGTAGTAGGGTGTGTGCCATGATGATGATGGGTTGTTTTTTGGATATTATAGCGTAAATTTTTAAATTTGGTGTAAAATAAGCAAAAATCATCAATTAATCAATCCCAAATCAACAAATCGAGCGAGTTGCCATGTCTGATTTTTGCCCCAGTGATAGCGAGCTTGCCACGCTTGCCCTTGCCAGCCCTTTTGCCTTTGGCATTTATCAAAAACAGCCGTCACAGGTCGGTGCGTTTTTGGGTCGATTTGGTTTGACGCATTCCCTTGACCGTGCGGTGTTTGATGGACTAATCAGAGAGTTTGTGATGATTTGTGCAGGCATAAGCGGTGCAGAAGATGACATAAAAGAGAATAATGTAAAAGGAGATGATGCAAAAGATGGTATAAATAAGGATGATAAAAAAGGGAATGATAAAAAAGACGATATGAGATATGCCGATGTGCAATATGATGAGATTGATGAATCGGCAGTCATGCAAGCGATGCGAGAACTTAGAGCCATGCTAATGGTCAAATGGATATGGCAAGATGCGTTAGGGGTCATCAGCTTAGAGAGACTCACCACGGAGCTGTCGGACTTTGCCGATGCGTGCGTGTGCTTTGCCAAGGACTATGCATGGCACAAGACAGCAGAGCGGTACGGTACACCCATGACCAGTAGCGTGCAGTTGGCACAGACAGGCATGGGAGGCGTGGGCAAAAAAAGCCCCAAAATCATGCCTGATGAATTTGCCGTCATCGCCATGGGCAAGCTCGGGGCAAGAGAGCTGAATTTATCAAGCGACATTGACCTGATTTTTGTACATCTAGGGGCGGGCGATACTGACATCAGCGAGCAGGGCAAAAAGAGCGTGGAGAATCAGAAGTTCATGACCACGCTCGGGCGAATGCTCATCCGCTTGCTTAACGACCACAGCGAGCATGGCTTTGTGTTTCGGGTGGACATGCGACTGCGTCCGTGGGGCGATGGCAGTCCGCTCATCATGAGCTTGTCAGCGTTAGAGAAGTATTTTAATCAGCATGGACGGACGTGGGAGCGGTTTGCGTGGTTAAAGGCGAGAGTGGTCAATCCCGTGTCCACGCCCTTTGCTGATGAGCTGTCGGCAGTGATGAAAAATTTCGTGTATCGTTATTATATCGATTATACCGCCTTTTCGGCACTGCGTGAGATGAAAACGCTCATCATGGCACAGCAAGCCCAACGCCAAGACACCGATAATGTCAAACTGGGCGTGGGCGGTATTCGGGATATTGAGTTCATCGCACAGGCATTCTTGCTCATCTATGGCGGTCATCATTTGGCACTGGGCGAGCGGTCGGCTTGTCTGGATGTGCTGTCTATGTTGGGTGAGCTTGATTATCTAGATGATGATGAATGCACCAAGCTTGTGGATGCTTATCGCTTTTTACGGCGATTAGAACATGCCATCCAAGCCCGTCATGATGAGCAGACCCAGAGACTGCCGATGGGCGATGAGCTGGTGGCGATTGCACAGGTGCTAGGCTTTGAGAGTGTGGTGGATTTTCAAGCGGTGCTTGCCCGTCATCGGCAAAATGTCTTTGCCCCCTTTAACCGCATGGTCACCGACCGCCAAAGCCCCACGCATTCACTGGGCGAAACGGCAGAGATGGAGCAGGTGTTGCAGGGACTGCTCAGTGCTGATGGCTTGCATTTGTTAGATGAGTTTTGGCAGTCCAAGCTGGTCACCAGTTTAGAGCCTGATGCCAAGGCACGCCTTGATGGGGCGTATCCGATTTTGCTACATGCACTCTGTCATCATGCCAAGAGTGATGGGGCGGAGCGTGCTGATGATGCGGTGCCACGCCTTATCACGCTGTTGGAGTCCATCTGTCGTCGCTCGATATATCTGGTGATGATAGCAGAGAACCCGAATGCGACCATGGGGCTCATTCCCATGCTCTCAGCAAGTCCGTGGATAGCACGAGAGCTTGCCTTGCACCCCATGCTCCTTGATGACTTTTTGCAACAGCGTTATTTGCATTTGCCCGACAAAGCAGAGCTAACCAACATCCTAAGGCAACAGCTACTTCGGGTACTGCCCTTTGATAATGAGCAGTATCTGACTGCCATTCGCACCTTTAAAAAGTCACAGGTGCTGGCCGTGGCAACCGCTGACATTCTAGGCTTACGCCACATCATGAAAGTCTCGGACAGCCTGACCTTTATCGCCGAAGTTGTGCTGTCATCGGCACTTAGCAGGGCTTATGATGAGCTGGTCGCCAAACACGGTCATCCCGTGCGTGCCAATGCTATGCCCACCGATGAGACGGCATGCGGTTTTGCGGTCATTGGTTATGGCAAATTGGGCGGGATTGAGATGTCTTATGCGTCAGATTTGGACGTGGTGTTTTTGCATGACATTGACGAAAAAGCCGATACCGTGGGCGACAATGTCAAGGTGATTAGTGGCATGAAGTTCGCCTCTCGCCTTGTCCAAAAGGTCATCACTTATCTGACCACGCAGACCCGTGATGGGCGTGTCTATGAGCTGGACATGCGTCTTCGACCATCGGGCAACGCAGGCGTGATGGTCGTGTCGGTGCAGGGCTTTGATGGCTATCAGCGTGATAAGGCGTGGGCGTGGGAACATCAGGCACTGGTACGGGCTAGGGGCATTGCAGGCGACAAGGCGGTGCTGAATGCCTTTGATGCCACTCGCCATCAGGTGCTGACCGCTTACCGAGAGTCCGAGCAGGTATGCCAAGACGTGCTGTCCATGCGTCAAAAGATGAAAGAACATCTTGGCACCAAATCATCAAATCAGCCCAACAACCACGGACTGGTTCAGCCTTTTCACATTAAGCAGGACTTTGGTGGGTTGATTGACATTGAGTTTTTGGCTCAGTTTATGGTGCTTGCCCACGCCCATGCTCACCCGAGCCTTGCCATCTGGTCGGACAACGTGCGTATCTTTGAAGAAGTGGCAAAGACAGGACTGTGGTCTGATGACTGGTGCGACAGGCTCACGCAGGCGTATTTGGCACTGAGAAAAACCACGCACGAGCTGGCACTGTCCGAAAAACAGGTCGTGGTCGATGATGATAACTGGCAAGCGATTCGGGCATTTGTGTGTGGCGTGTGGGGCGAAGTGATTGGCGAATAAAAAACTTGACAAAACAAAACCTTCGCCGATAATCTTTTGAAAATTGAAAATTGAAAATTGAAAATTGAAAATTGAAAATTGAAAATTGAAAATTGAAAATTGAAAATTGAAAATTGAAAATTGAAAATTGAAAATTGAAAATTGAAAATTGAAAATTGAAAATTGAAAATTGAAAATTGAAAATTGAAAATTGAAAATTGAAAATTGAAAATTGAAAATTGAAAATTGAAAATTGAAAATTGAAAATTGAAAATTGAAAATTGAAAATTGAAAATTGAAAATTGAAAATTGAAAATTGAAAATTGAAAATTGAAAATTGAAAATTGAAAATCCCTTGAAATTGATTTATCACACCCCCATTTAATTTAAAATTTTAATAAAATCATAAAGTTATACTCCGATACCAGAACAGTTTATCAAGTTTTATTTTATCAAGGATTATCATCATACGCCATGACCATCAATTTTGATCGTATCCAAGGCAAGCTCAACATCCTAGCTGACGCCGCCAAATATGACGTCTCTTGCTCATCATCAGGCTCAAACCGCAAAAACCAAGGGGGTTCTCTTGGCAATTCGTCCACATCGGGCATTTGCCACAGTTTTACCGAAGATGGGCGGTGCGTGAGCCTACTCAAAATCCTATTTACCAACCACTGCATTTATGATTGTAGTTACTGCACGTCAAGACGTAGCCATGACACGCCCCGAGCCGCCTTTACGGTCGAAGAAGTGGTGGATTTGACCATGCAATTTTATCGGCGAAACTACATCGAAGGGCTGTTTTTGAGCTCAGGCATATTCAAAAGTGCCGACTATACAATGGAGCGACTCGTTGAAGTGGCACGGCGACTGCGTGAAGAAGAACGCTTTGGCGGTTATATCCATCTAAAAACCATACCAGGGGCATCGCCTGAGCTTTTACGCCAAGCAGGTCTGTATGCTGACCGCCTAAGTGCCAATATCGAGATTCCGACCATCTCAGGGCTAAAACTGCTCGCCCCCGAAAAAACCCACGACCAACTAAAAGCCCCCATGCAAACGGTCAAAGATGAGATTGTGGTATTCAAAGACAGCAAAAAGCACCACAAAAAAGTCCCTAAATTTGTCCCCGCAGGACAGACCAGCCAAATGATAGTGGGAGCAACGGGCGAGACGGATTTGCAAGTGGTGAGTCTTGCCAGTCATTTTTATCAAAAATACGACCTAAGGCGGGTGTATTATTCAGGCTATGTGCCTGTTTTGGCGGACAAAAATCTGCCTGCTCTCTCCACGCCTGTGCCGATGGTGCGTGAAAACCGCCTGTATCAAGCCGATTGGCTCATGCGGTTTTATGGTTTTTTAGCTCATGAGATTGTCACCCCTGACGAGCCTTTTTTGGACTTAGAGTGCGACCCCAAATTGGCGTGGGCGATACGCCACCGTGAGTTTTTCCCCGTGCATATCCAAACCGCTCCCTATGAGATGATACTTCGCATACCCGGTATTGGGGTTAAGACCGCCAAAAAAATCATCAAAGCAAGACAGTTTCGCACGCTGACTTTGGAGCATATCCAAAAGATGGGGGCGGCGGTCAATCGTGCCAAGTATTTTATGGCGTTGTCGGGCAAAAATGAACATTTGGCACATTTGACCAAGGATAATTTTAGGCAATATCTTATCGGACAAACCCAAACCAAATTCAAAGACGAGCGAACAGGACAGCTTGCTTTGTTTTAAGGTTTTATTAATACGCCCCAAGATGTTTTTTGTGATATTGGCGTGCATAATGTTACCCACTGTAATATGCTTATTTTGATGAATTGGAAAATAATTTGGATTTATTAACCATTGATGATAACATTACCCTAACCCATGACAGTGGTTTTGATGGCTGGCTGACGGCGGTATTTGTCTGTTATAAGCAAAAGTGCACAGATAGGGCGACATTGGTGTGCCGTCATGAGTACATACCAAAGTTTTTTGACACGGTCGTGGATGTAACAACCAACCCCGCCAAAGCCGAACGGGTGCTGACCAAGCTGACCCAAACGCTTGGTAAAGATGGTATAAGACAGCTCATGTGGGCGTACTTATCCGAGCTTGACTATATCCCAAACGTGCTTTTTGGTGTGGTCAAATACGCCCTAGCCAATCCCACAAAAAATATTCTAAAAGACCACGCCCATCCCGATGTTATGGCTCTAAACCAAACGGTCAAATCAGTGGGGCGAGAGCGACACCGTATGAAAGCCTTTGTCCGCTTTGAGCATACCACAGACGGGGTGTATTTTGCCAAAATCAACCCTGATTTTAATGTTTTGCCACTCATCACCAATCACTTTAAGGCACGCTATCAAGACCAAGATTTTGCCATTTATGACATCAAGCGGGGCTATGGCATTTTGTCAAGGCAGGGCGATACAGATGTGCAGATGATTGTTGGGATTGATGATGATGTATTGACAGACAGTCGCTCGGTATGGAGTGATGATGAGGCTCGTTATCAGCGATTTTGGCAGGGATATTTTGCCAATGTAACCATCAAAGAGCGTATCAATCCCAAGCTACATAAGCAGTATCTGCCCGTTCGTTATTGGCGATATTTGTCTGAAAAGCAGGTGCGTGGCGATGAAGAGTTTTTGAAGAAAAAACGTTGATATTTCCTTCTTTGTCAATGGGCATGATTATTAGAATATGATTTGAAAAGCTGTTACACCCAACCAACTTAATATTTACCACGGGTTTGTAGGGGTGTGCTGAGCACACCCTTTTGATGACATTACTGTGCCTACATCCACAAATCATTGTGTTTGTAGTAATTTTAAAATTTATTGGGTATATATTTTGGATTCTTATCTTATGGAGTGTTTGATTTTCACTCACAAAAAAGGCTTAACTCAAAATATGAGCTAAGCCTTTGATTTTTGTAAATGGTGGAGATGGCGACCACCTATTATTTTACATAAATCATTGATTTTTATAGATATTTTTAAAAATCATCTGATTTTGTGTGGGTTCTGTGTGTGGTTGCCATCAACCACTAAACTATATGTCTGCTATTATAGCAAGTAAAACGGAGATTGACAAATATTTCAAGCCTCATTCTTACTTACTCTACCATCACTGGCAAGCACAGGCAACGCAAAACGACTGGTATTGGGCAGGCTTTGCGTACCGCACCAACGATAGCCCAGTACACGGGTAGTGGAGAACGGCTTGATGTTGATCTCGTCGGACTGGTTTCCGCCCAATACCATCAAGTTGCCCGTCTTGTCTCTACCCACGACAAAGCCCACATGACCGCTCGCTCCTTTCGGGTTGCCACGCCAAAAAACGACGATACAGCCATAGGCGGGATTATTGAGCTTAGTCCCCGCTTTTAGCCAAGATCGAGCCATAGGGAACGACTTCGGGATATGATGGCTTAGCCCCGTTTCAGCAAGCACCCCACCAACAAAACCACCACACCAAGCGGTCTCATCGTTCTTGAAAGCCGATGTTAATGGTTGGCTAGTGGCTTCAAAAGCCGACCGCCATAAGGACAAAATGACGGGGTTGTGTTTAAGCCCCTTGATCTCTTTTGTACCCACGAGTTTACGCCCGTGAGCGATCCATTTTAGTTCGTTTTGCATGGTTTGCTCCAAATAAAAAGCCCCATTCGGGGCGGTAAAAAAAAATAACAAGATTATTTAATCAATGCTTTAACAATGTTTTTAATCTCGGTTACAATCTCCGACAATGTCTTATCAGAAGTGGTTAATTGCCACGAGCGATAAACCGTTCCAAAAACAAGCATACCAAATGCTGAAAAAATCAAATAAAACAACGCTTGTGCATAATAATTGAGATGTTCAAAATCAAAATAATCAATAGTAAACTCCCCTGCAAACAAACCTAAACCGATTGCACAAGTGATTTTGATGATGATTTTTAAGTTTAGGGTCAAATTGGCATTGTCGTCTTTGTCAAGGTTAATATCGCCACTCAACACAAGACTGATTAAACCGCCAACAATCAAGGCAAATAATTTGGTTAAAAAAGGAAGGACTTTTGTTAAAATTTCAGGCATTTTCTTTGCTCCAAGTGAAATAAATCTAATAACTACACAGTAAAAAACGCCCATACATAGCGTCCTCGAAGTAAGAAATAATTCTAGCAATATGAGGATTATCATTTGTGTGGTTAGGATAAACTCTTGTTAGTACAGCCAACATTTCCCCGTGTCCGTGCGTTTTTGTCGCCATCCACAATAGGGGAGAATGGTCTTTTTCCAAAATAAATCTGATGGGCGGATAGTAATAGTCAAACAACGCACGCAAAGGGGTGAAACTTTGGCAAATTACAAAAGACCGATAATCATCGGCACTGGTAAAAATGTTTTGTGGAAAGTTGATGGTTGGTAGGTCTGAGTCATAGATAACTTCCCCTTTGTTATTGAATATCTCCAAACCCACTCCCGATTGTCGAATGGGAGGGTTTATGTCAAAAAACAAAGCCTTAAAGGATTCTTTTTTCATTACTTCAAGCATAAATGATATGTGGTTCATGCTCTTGGCGTAGGTATATTGTGGGTAGTGCTTGATGAATGTTGTTCGATGTACACATAAGAATACTCTAGCAAACCTTTGACCATTTTTTCTATATGAAATCTGTGCATACCCCACACCATATTTGAAACTAATTCCAACCAAAGGATACTTAATATACTCTGGGATGGGAATATCGATGACTACACCCCCATCAGTATCTGATCCTAGATAGAATCCCGTATGGAAAAACGCATCATAATTCGCCTTGTCGGGTGGCGATATGGCGTGCTCGTGTACCAATCCGACATTCACTGCATTTTCATCAATCAACACGCCAAAATCACTAACGATTTGAAACATTAAACTCTCCCACCAAAAAAGATTCAGTGAATTTTTCCAGTTGCATCATCATCGCTTCTGGGTGGTCGGTAATCAGCAATTCATTTGGATATTTGTCCAAATCCACAAAAGCCGATGCAAAAATGAAAAATCTTCTATTCCCATCATTTTCCTGTCTGAATTTCCCCAGTTCTTTCTCGCCATATAAAACTTTTGTGATACGCAGAACTGATTTATCCATACCAAGCAACTTTCGCCCATTGGCATCATAAACTTCTAAACCTACTGGCATAATTTCACTCCAATAAAAAGCCGCCCTTGATGGACGGCAGTTGTTACCCATTGAGCTGGGATTTGAGTGTTTCAAGCCGTTTTTCTTCGTCCGTTTTTAAAGACTGGGCAAGGCTGTGATATTCTTTGGTAACGAGAATTTTCTTTTGTTCTTGTTCTAAGGCATTCGCCGCCATTTCTATCACTTTGTATTGCTCAGTGTGTCCATCTTTTAGCAAATGATTGTACTGCCCCAGCGTTTCAGTACGCTGTTGTTCAATGGCGAAAAGCTCTCGTGCCATACCTTCTTCCACGCCAAGTAAGGCAAGCTCATTTCTGCTGTCTCTGGTTTGCTTTTGTAATTCACGAGCCTTGGTAACAGCTTCTAGGGTGGCGAGCGTGCTTAAAATCTGCTTTTTCTGTTCTTCACCAGCAAGGTGCAGAGCGTTGGCGGTGTCTTGCAAATCGTACGCCATTTCTAGGTATTTACTGCCGTCAGCATTGGACAGGTGCATTTGACGCATGGCATCTGTATATGTGCCGTGTAGCTCGAAGTTGGCTTTGGCGGTGTCCATTTCACGAGCTAATTTGCGTAAGTCGGCTTTCATTGCTTCGCTGGCAATGTGGAATTTGCCACTCGTGGAAGTGATTTCAAATTCAATCTTGCTAAGCTCGGAGACGAAAGGCGTACTCATATCCCATTCGGCACGCTCCCATTCGGCAAGTTGTGATTTGAAATTGTCTTCCAACTCTTTTAGGGCTTTGCTGGCTTCATCGGCGGATTTGCCCACAAGTTTATTCGCATCGGCGGCGTTTTTCGCTCCTTTGCCTGCCTGACTTCCAGCACTGCCGACATCTGCCATCGCACCAGCCAAGCCAAGATTTGCACCGCTCGCACGGTTTGCTGATTGTTGGACTTGCTCGTAGGCATTTACCACTTTGTATTCTAAGTGGTGAGCGTTATTTTGGGCGACGGCTGCTGTAAAACCACCAAAGCCAAAATTAGTCGCTCCATACTCCATACGACCGATGGACACCTGAGCGAGCCGTGCGACTTGCCCACCACCAAACATTCCAGAAATGGCGTTCATGCCATCAATGATGACATTGATTTTGTTGATTTGGTTGTTAATGATGTTTTCAAAGACCATTGCCACAAAGTTGCCAACGCCTTTAAAAACATTAACAATCGCTGTACCTAGCGAGCTGATGTTTTTCCATGCGTACTGTGCAAAAGTAACAATAGTCGCCCCTGCTAAATCAAACACACGGGCGGTAATTTGTAGCACACCGACAAAGCCCTTATGAGTACCTGCAAAAAACCCACCAAAGGCGGTCTGGGCGAAACTAGTGGCATTGGCTGAACCCCCCATTAAGCCGCTAAAATAATTACTGGTGGCTGTCCAAGCTGTTCCCAGTCCATCTACCACACTACCAACGAAATCCACCGCTAGGATACCTGCCACGCTAAACGCCTCGCCTAGTGATTTGACCGCTCCGCTTAGTCCTTCGGTGCGGGCAATGACCGCCCCAATAACGGCAGTCAAGGCAATGATGGGGTGGGCGGTAATCACTCGTCCAAGTGCCATAAATGCACCGCCTAGCCCTGTAACTGCACGAGTGGCGAGAATGCCCACGCCCATTGCGGTGCGTTTGGCAGTAGCAACCCCTGCAATGGCGAGCGTGTGCATTCGTGCTGCTGCGGTAGCGGTATTAAAACTGGTCGCCAAACCCACCAATGAACGAGCGTAATTGGCAGTTGTGGCAATGGCGGTGGTGGTTAGATTGATGTAGTGCGTTTTTGTCATTCGCAGTAACATCATGCGAGTGGATAGCACATTGTAGGCATTGATTTGTCCTTGCACGCTAAATGCGTTGGCAATGCTGGCTCTGGTGCTTGCCAAAGTTGCCGAAGTCAGCCCTGTAAATGAAGCAACCAACGCAGAATTTCTAGCGACATTGGTAAGCCATACCGCCCCAACAATCGCCCCTGCACTGACCAGTGTGCGGAAATTTTCTGCCACCCACAATGCCACATTTGCCAAATTTTGCGATAAAAGGCTGTTTTGGTTCATAATATCGTCCACCAAAAAATCATATTGGCTTTTGATATTTTGTATCCCTTGTGCAAAGGTGGTCGGCATTTTGTTAATGGTCTCTTGTAGCTTATCGTAGCCACCAAGCACCGCATTCATCATCACTCGACTGGTAATTTTACCTTCTGCTGCCATCGAGCGAAGTTCGCCACGAGACACTTTAAGGCTATCGGTCAAAAGGTCAATGATGACAGGGGCTTGGGCGGATACTGAGTTAAACTCTTGCCCACGCAACGCCCCCATACTCATCGCCTGACCAAGCTGAACCAGTGCCGCTTCTTGGGCTTGGGCTGAGCCACCGCCCACGCTCATCGCCATGGTGATGTTGCGAGTAAAATCAAGCACTTGGCGTTGGCTTGCCCCAAGTGAGTCTAACGCACGCTTACTGGACGCATACAGGTCAGTAACGCCGTCAATAGTTGTCCAGTAATCGGTACTAATTTTGCGTAAGTCCTGCAAAACGGCATTATATTCCTCCGTAGTTTGGGTGTTGATTCGTACCTTACTTGCCAAATCCTGCATACGGTCAGCCGTCTGCATGATGTGTGAAATGCTCACCGCACTTCCCAAGCCAGCAAAAGCCATACCAAGATGACCGCCCACGAGCTTGCCATAGTCAGCAACGCTTTTAAGATCCTTTTTGGTTTGGTCGGTTGCTCTCTTCATCTCACGCACATAATTGGCGGTGTTGGCGTGGAGCAAGATGTCTAAGCGTGATAAAACTTTTGCCATAATGATTTCTTATAAAATTTCCAACAAAAAACGCTGAGCGGCAAGCCGTCAGCGTTTAAATAGGATTTTTGATTTTGTAAAATTATGCCTTAGAATGGTCTAATTTGTCAATATTGAATGTGAGTAACTTTATTATTGGTTAAATGCAGCAGTTTATCCCATTTGCCATAAATCCAAATCTCTTGTGTGCCAAACTGGTTGATAATGGTGCTAATTTCGCTGGGTTCGCCCCAGTTGCTGTTATGTCTAACATCAAAAGCAGTCATGCCGATACGCACATTTGGTTTGTCTGATAAATCTTGGTTTGGGTAATATTTTCCAACAGTTTCTTGATAAGTATCAAGATTGGGCTTGGCTAATGAAATGGGCGAATGATTAGCCATCAAACGATTGATGGCATCATCAAGCTCATCATTGGTTGATGGCTGGTTGGCATGAGCGACAGAAAAAGACATCAACGACAATAAAACCAAAACAGGTCGCATAAAAAAGCCTTTGGATATAATACAACTGTATCATACCCAAAAACCTATCTTTTTTCAACCTATGGTAGAAAACATCGCCAGCGTTCGTTCTACTTGGGCTTGTAGCTCCGCCTTTCTCTGCTCTAACTCATAGGCTTCTCGCTCATCGTCCGTCATCGGATTAGGGTCAATGATGATATAATCGGACGGCTTGCCCCCTGCCATCGCACAGGCGATGATGGCAGACTGTATGTCGCCACGATAACCGCCTATCGGGTCTAGGCGGTCATAGGCTTGCCACTCAGCAAACTCACGGGCGGTCATCGTGCGTTCTAGCTCGCCAACCGTCTTACCCAGATGTCCTGCGAGTTTGAACAAAAATCGCCGACGTTTGTCGGCTATGAGTTTTTTTCTTGGGTCTCGCTTTTTTCATCAAGCCCATTTAATTTATTGATTTCTTTGATGACCGAATACACGCCCTTAAAATTAAGCTGGCTGATTTTATCCAAATCATCAATACCAAATAAGCGTTCGCCTTTTTCATCACATACCCCAAACACAAAAGACAACGCCATATTATGACCCTCGTCTTTTTTAATGTGCGTGGCGATTTGTTCTTGG
The DNA here is from genome assembly GCF_025985205.1 of Moraxella bovis. Classification (NCBI taxonomy): domain Bacteria; kingdom Pseudomonadati; phylum Pseudomonadota; class Gammaproteobacteria; order Moraxellales; family Moraxellaceae; genus Moraxella; species Moraxella bovis. The sequence continues at coordinate 1,936,225 of NZ_CP087840.1, read as the reverse complement.
TCTTGGACGGTAAGCTGACGAATATACAAATCTCCATTAAACTCTGGAATGTTAATTTTCTTTGGCTCGTCAATAACCGCCAAACCTGCCAATAATGCACTTGCTAATTTTGCTTTACTCATAAGAATTTACCTTTTTTGATTAAAATAAAAAAGCCATTTATTTAAAATGGCTTTTTGGGTTGAATTAAATTAACCAGAAATTTTGGTTACATCGCCTGTAATGGTAATTGTACCAGTTTTGCGAAGTTTCTTTTTCTGGTCGCTGTTATCGGTGGTTAGTTTTGAGACAATGCCCTTGAATTGACGGGACTCGCCTGTGGCAACCACATATTTAAGCTGAAAAAACAGCTCTTTGCCCCCTTCAAACGAAGTTTGAATAAGCTGGTGTACCGTGTCTTTGGGGTCTAACACATACTCAAATTCCAGCTCGGATTCTTCTTTGAAGTCCACAGGGGCTTTGACGGTACGCTTATCATCGGTGGCGGTTACTTCATCCAATGTCTTTTCTTCGGACGGGTGGTCGCATTTTTGCAAATGCTCTACTTTTTGATAATCTGTACCCGTTGCCGAAATGTGGAGCGTATAAAAACTGTCCACAAGGTTTTCTACTACTTTTGCCATAAAAGTCTCCTAATTGGCGGTTAAAAAAATTAAACTTCTATTGTCTGCCAAAAGCCATATTCAACAATTCCCCTAAATAATCCGCTACTATCATCACGCACATATTGCACTCCGTGATAAATGGACGGTTTAATTTTATTTAATTTATTGATAACTTCATGAGATAGCTTTAAACAATCATCATAATATTTATGGTAAACATCTATTTGCACATTCGACCATTCATGTCCTGTAATGCCGTCCAAATCATTATCAGGTTCGGTGCTGATGATTTGATAAACGATATAAGGTGGATTATTGGGAATATTCTCTGGAATAAATAAGGGATAACACTTATCATCAACCAAATTGGCTAAATGGGTATAAATAATTTGACTGGCATTCATTAAATTTTATCCAATTCATCTTTTAAGGTTTTTGCAAAAATATCCACCGCTTTTTGCACATTTTTATCAAAGGCAGGGCGTAAAAAAGGCACGGCAGGCATTTGACTTGTGCCATATTCCACAAAAGGCCAGTAGTTCGGATATTCCTTTTGTTTTGTGCCTCTGCCCACATAAATACCCATTGCCACGCCGTGTCCGCCAAGTTCACCCATTTCTCGTTTGGGGACTTTGCGTTTTCTTATGGCGGAACGCAAAAGCCCACGCTGAACAATAACCCTGCGTCCGCTTTTGGTTATCATTGTGTGTGGTTCTGGGGCAACGGACGCATAAAATTTAGCGTCTTTTCGCATTGGGTTTAGGGCTTGATTTAGGGCTTTGGATAGGGCTTTGTCTTTCATCTTGTCATCAAGTGTGGTAATAACTTCGTCCAGTCTATCTAAGCCTTGAATTTCAATCTTACCTATCATTACTGACCGCCTTTAACGCTAGTGTCAAGTATTCTTTGCCCGTGCCATTATCCGCCAATGGCTCGCCAACGATTTCATACATTCGCCCTGCGTATTGCACTCGCATTGTGCCGTCAATGTCATCACGATAACGGATTTTTGCCCGTGCTGTGATTTGAGTATCTTGGGCTTGACCTGCAATAATATCTTTGACCGATAGTGGGATAAATTGCCCCCAAAGGGTCAAGGCGTGTTCCCATTGGCTGACCTTTCCTGCCCCTGTCAAAGATGAACGGCTGGCAGTTTGGCGGTAAATTTTTAGGCGGTGGCGAAGTGGTGTGGCGTTCATTATTCCTCCTAGAAAGTCGGTGTGCGATAAGGGCTTAAAATTTGCCGTACAGGGGCGGGTAAAAAGTTGCCAAATTCTGCCCCGTTTTCAGCATTTCTATTGTCATCAAGATAACCAACCATTAACAGGGTAGCAGTTTTTAGGCTGGGTAACATCTTGTCCGTGATTTCGTCTGTGATATAATTTTTGACCGCATCTTCGGCACTTTGTAGATAAATTACCAAAACTGTATCATTACTATCATCGTCATACCGCAAATGATGTTTGACTTCGTCAAGGGTGGCAAAATCTGTCATTATTTACCCCCTTTATCGCCCAAAACTGCCCGAATACGTAAACGGGGCTTGACCGCCTTTGCTGGTGTTGGTTCGGCTTTGGGTTTGGCATTGAATGGGTCTTCGCTGTTATCTCGTTTTGCCAACGCTGATAGGCTGTAATTTTGCTGCTGCATAAGCGGGGATTCGCCCCCAACCACAGGCGGCAAGCCAAGCACCGCACGGGCTTCATTCGGGCTAAAAATACCGCTCATCGTGCCTTCTTTTAAGTACATGATTTGACTGGTGCTATCCATTCGGATAAGTGGGGACAAATCCGCCTCACATTCCACACCCTTTTCCAAGTCCAAATGTTCATCAAGCAGGTTTTCAATCGCCTCGATGTAATGCTGTAAGCAATCTGAGTAGTAGATTTCGTTCAAATCCGAGACTTTTTGACCCGCCTTTGCCTCGCCCATACCGACCTTAAAGGCTGGCACATGAAACACCGAACACACGGTCTCGGCGGTCATTTTAAGCTGTTCAATGGATTGGCTGTCACTGGCACTCATCGCAATCGGTTCATACCTTGCCCCACTTCCCAAAACGGCAATCCCCCCGCGATTAACCCCTGCATAGTTTTGTTGCCATTCAGCTTTGACCTTGTCGGCTTTTTCTTGGCTAATGTCGCTTGGGGTGGACAAAACACCGCTTGGACGAGAATTGTTACTAAACAAAGTTTTGGCATTGTTTTGGATTGAAAGCCCAAGCCCCACACTCATCGCACACGCCGTCAAAGGCGATAAGCCAACAAGGGGGTGATAAAAGCAGTTGTAACGGTCATGGATAATCTCGCTCGCTGGCACGGTAACATCGCTCGGCAAGCCCAAAAGTTTATCCGTGCTGACTTGATAAAACACATCGCCACTGTCCGCCACCAAAACCTTGACACGGTCAGGATTTAGTACATACAATTGCCATACATCGCCAAAAATATCTCGTTGTTTTAAAATGTAGGCATTACCACGCAGTAGCTTGCTACTTACCCAATTTTCTACAAACTGTTGCCAAGTTTGGTGCTTGTTGGGCTTTTTTAATAGGGCTTGGGTGCGTGATTTGGCTGGCAACAGCACGCCATTTTTCACCGATTTGGTTTGTATGCGTAATTTGCCAATGTCGGTGCTAATCAAACTCACGCACGCAAAAACAGCGTGAAAATTGGTTAAATCGGTGCGTTTAAGCTCATCTCCCTTTTGCCACGCCCCTGTGTAGGGTTCATTGATAATGGGTAGCCAGCCGTTACCCCCATTAGAAACGGGGGTCAGCGATTTTTTGCGGAATAAATCAAAAAAGCCCATTAGTTATTTTCCATGTCGGTTTTCTTGGTCTTGGTCTTTTTGGGTTTGGTGGTTTCGGCAAAGTCAGCAGGTTCAGCAGGGGCATTTTCTGCGAGGTCTTGTGCCTGTTCGCTCACTTCGTCAGCTTTGGGCGGTTCTTGGTCGTCTGCCGTAGGTTCGGTGGTTTCGGTTTCGGACGGCTTTTGGTCGGTGGCAGGTGGTTCATTTTCGGTGCTTTGGTTATCATCTAACTGCCCAAATAAGTCGTCAGCATTGCCATTGTCGCTGTCATTTTCGTCATAAACTTCGGCAAAACCAAGTTGGATAAGGATTTTGGCTTGGGCGGTGGCAATGTCTTTAACATCGCCTGTGGTGGCATTCGGGGCAGGTTTTAGGTATTTGATTTTCATTAACTTACTCCTGTTTTTGTGTTTTGATACTTGGCACAATACCAAAACACAAAAACAGCCCTGCGATAGGACTGTTTTTTGCCTGTGTATCACTTGCTTAGTCTTCGTACTTGATGGTGGCGGCTGCCATTGGACGGCGTTTTGCCCAAGTAATAAAGCGTTCGGCACGAATGGCTTCTTTGTTTTCTTGAAACAAGTGTACAAGCGTTTTATTTGGCATTGTGATGGTGGCTTCGGTGCTATACGACACTTCAACCTGTCCTTCGTCTGCTAGATAAAATTCGCTTGGTTTGACAAGCTCCACAATGTTGCTGGCACTTTCCGACTCAATGACAGGCAAGCCGTTTAGCGTTTTTTCGCCTGTCGGTGCTTGCAGTCCCGTAAAGACAGGAGCACCAAGCGGATTTGTCAGCTCCGCCCATTCGGACGCTCGGGTTTCGCTCATAATGTAGTGAGCCCCTGTCAAAGACAAATTCGCCTTGATAAATTCTTGGCGTTGTTTGGCAAGGTCGGCTTTAATCTGTGCTTCTTCGTTGCCTGTTGAATTGATAATGGTCGCTCCGTGCAATGAGCCAGCAGGACGGGTAGCACTTTGGGCTTGGTCGTCAATAAAGGTCAAGTCAAGTAGCAAGCGATTGGACTCAATCAAATCGTCCAAGATACGGCGGTCGCCATTAAATTTATTGAAACGGCTAAGTTCGTCCGTCAAAACGGCAATGCCAGCAACTTTATGGCGTTTTAATTCCACGCTGTTAAAAGTGGCATTGGTAACGGGTTTTGGCTCGCCTTCGCCCACCCACGCCGATGTTGCCCCTGTTGCCATACCTGCAATGGTAGAGTTAAAGTCGCCCGCTCGCATATATTTGGCGAGCTTGTCAATGATGGTTTGAGCTCTCAAAAGCTCAATAAATTCACTTGTTAGTGGACTGGTCGGTACAAGTACGCTTGAATTGCTGGTATCCATGACGGTTACCGATTTTTCCAGCTCGGCAATGACAACAGGGTGCATTCCTGCAGATTTGGCGATTTCCACAGCACTCACAAAGTCGCCTTTGCTCGCCAGTTTGCTAGATAGGGCTTTGGCACGAGCCATTTGTGCAAAGCCAATGCCCTGCGGTAAATTGGATTCTACTTTCACGCTTTTGGTCTGCTCTGGGGTTTGGGGGATTGGCTCGCCTTCGGCACTTGCTTTGGCTTGTTCTGGGTTTTCGCCACCAATTTCGGTAGGATTTGGGGCGGTTTCTACTGATTTAATCAGCTTTTGTAAGCGTTCGGCATTCTTTTCTAAGCGAGCGATTTCGCCTTCTAGTGCCGTGATGGTGGCTTCGTCATCATCGCTTGGCGTGTGTCCATTTGTGATTGATTTTGTCATAATCTCGCCAATTTGGGCGTGTTTTGCCTTAATTGTGGCTAAGATTTGAGCCAGTTGTGCTTTGTAATTCATACAAGTTTCACTCCGTTTATGGGTAAAATTAAAGCAACACCGCCGTTTGGCGAGTTGCTTTTTTGGGTTTGGGTTGGGGTGGGTGGTGGCTGGATTGGGTTGGTCGGTGGGTTTGGCGTGGGTTGCAAGGGTAGACTAAATGCGTCTTTGATTTGCTTAACGCTGGTAATGACACTATCAGCATTGGCAGGAATGGTAACGATTGACAGCTCCCACCACTCCCATTCTTTAATATGCAAGCCCCAAGAATTTTCAATATAGCTGTATTCTTTGATTTTAAAACCAACAGACAAGCCCTTGATTAGTCCAGATTTAATGGATTGCCACGCTTCGTCTATGCGTTCTTTTAGTTTGCCTTCTTCATCAATTTTGGCGATTTTGGCAGTAATTAAAATGCCACCTGCAGTAACTTCCGCTTGGATAACTTCGCCAATGGGCTGACTGTGATTATGGTGCGATAATAGGGGGATTGGTAAAGTAAATTTTGCCCCCAACGGCTCTAAAATGTCATCATCTCTATCGGTGCTTGGCGTGGTGGCAATACCTGTGATAAGGCGTTCATCGTCATTTTCTGAGATGGATTTGATTTGTAGGGTGGAGTAGGCTTTGGTCATGTGATTTTCCAATGATTGATAAGAAAAAACCCCACCGATTGGCAGGGTCTTTTTTTTGTGCTTATGGCTTAATACAAACCTTGATTTAAGAATTTAATTAAATTTGCCAGCTCGTTTTCGACATGGGCGATGACAATCTTGTCTGCAATACTCGGCTCTTGCATATTGATTTTTTCGACAAACTTATCTTTGATAAGGTTGCAATATAATTCAATGTTGGTTTTGTCGCCAAATGCTTTCTCGTTTAGCTGTTGATTGATGGCTGTGGTCATGTTGTAACTCCATGATTTTAAAGGGTTTATTAACTTGATGACCACAGTATCGCTCGTTACGCCGACAATAGCAAGTCTTAATTGCTAAGATTTTTAGTTTTTTTAAAACTTAAAAATCATGTTATCTTCATACTCTGCATTGTAATTAACATGGCTGTTTAGGCTCACTTTTTCAAAGTCGCCAATGCGTTGCCACATTACAGGCTCGCAATCTTTAAGATAATCCATATAATCCAAAAGCTCGCTCCTTGTACTGCTAAAAAATAGATATGGCGGACGCACTAGTTTCATCAACCGCAAAAACTTTGTCATACCAAAATACCCCGTCATCGCATACGCTTTTTGCTCGGTGCAAATGTAAGGTGGGTCAAGTAATAGCAAAGTGTTTGGTGTATTGGCGAATTTTGGTATCAGCGTATCAAAACTTTCGTGCGTAACAATCAATCCGTCCAAGTAGCCGTCCGCATTGTCGTAGTCGCTGGTGCGGACGGTGTTGTACATTTGGTGGGTGGCAAGCTCACTGATGTGATTGATTTGCTTGCCACTAAATAACAACCAAGTGCTGACACTTCTAGCGTCCACATAACCATCAAAGTCGTCAATCGCCTGCAAAATTTGCTCTTTTAGCTCGTCTGATATGCGTTTTTGGCGTGGCACATCTTTTGTCATCTCAAACAAAATGCCACGCAGACGGTTAATGTCATCAATGTGGGTCAGCCGTTCGGTATAGCCGTCAAAATCGTTATAAATGACGGTGGCTTTTGGCTTGTAGGCTTTGGCATTGTTGGCAAGCAGTCCACTACCGCCAAACACATCAATAATCGTCCAATTTTCGCCGTCATTGGGGATTTTGTCCAAAATCTTGCGAAATTCCTTTAAAAACATTCGTTTTTGACCCACGAATGGCAGGGGTGCTTTTTGATGTGCTTTGGTCATCAAGATTACCTGTGTTGGAGTCTCTTGGGACTTCTGATAAGGCGTTCTCGACGCTCAAAACATTAAACGCTTTACAGCGTGGACATTTGATTTCTAAATCATTAAAGTTTCCAATCTTGGCTAGTAACCGCCCGCAGGAGCGACAATTTACTTGTTTCATGGCTCAACCTATCGCAATTTTGTTAAAAATGTGATACCCTTGCCACGCTATGTACATAGTAGCAGGGTTTCGCTTGCGACAAGCTCGGTTTGTCGTGGGGGTGGCGGACTGTTCCAGCAGTCCGTCATCGCCCTGTTTTTCATCTGCCCACTCTATGAGTGGGTTTGTTTTTTTGCTAAAAATAAACCCCAATATCATCGGCTGATTTTGGGGGTTGTGGATTTTGGCTCATCAAGGCAACGGCGTTGAGCATGGCGATCACAGGATCAATCTTGCCGTTACCGCTCTCGGACTTACTCATTGCCACGCCTGAGCCTGACAGTTTAACTCTTGCATTGCCTACGCACCACGCCATGAGCGGCTGATTTGCGTGCGTCAGATCGCCACTGGCGATTTTGCGTTCGCATACTTTTTGGTAGCCGCCCAATTTCCAGCCTTGTGATACGCCTGTGATGTGCGTGTCTTTGGGAATACCAATGGATTCTAGGGCGATGACAATATCGTCCGCCCCAGCAGGGTCAAGCCCAATGCGGTCAAGTTTGCCACTGTCATAGATTTTTTTGGCAATATCGGCAAACTCAGCAACATCATCGCCGACATTCTCCACGATGACAAGGTCGCCATTGGCTTCAAAGTCTCGGTAGCGGGGTTCGTCTTGCTTTCGTCGTTCAAGGGCGATGGGGTGACACCACGCCTTGACCCATACCCACCATTGCTTAACCTCGTGGCGGATATTGTTGTCATCTGTGTAAATGTACTTTGGCGTAGGTAATCGCCCCACCACTGCACAGCCAAGCAAGTCATCAAGACCACCGCCATCGCCGCCCATTGTAATCACTTCCGATTTTTCAATGAGTTCATCAAGCGTAAATGTCCGTCCTGCCTTTTCCCAAAATTCTGCTCCTGCCCAGCGATTCGCACGGAGCGAAATGCCGATGGGGATATTTAGGTGTTTGGCAAGGGCGGTTTGTAGGGTGTTTTTATCGTGGGATTCTTTAGCTTTTCTTAGAATGTCGCTAAGTTCATCAATGCCAACGCTCGCCCCAAGATTGGGGTTGGTAATATACCAATTTTCAGGCTGGATATACTCGCCAGACTCCTAAGGAGTATTTTATGACCAATTTTAGCGATTTTAACTGCGATGCTGCCGTAGCTGCCCACCTTGCCAAGCCAGGCTATGAAATAGTAGAAGGAGCATTATTAACCAATGCCAACACCCGTGTTTTAGACCTTGATAAATTTGAAACAGGACGAAACCGCAGACGGGGCGAATTTAACACAAGTGCTGTGAGCTCTTTTGCTAAATTTATCAATGATAAAGCCGAGCTGAACAATACTGCTGTCTTTTTGGACAAAGACAACATGAAAGCGGTGGCGATTTTAAACTTTGAAGAAGACGACTTTGCACAAGGGCATTTGGACTATCGTGCGATTATGACCGCCAAACCCACTACTGTCTTTGAAAAGCTGACCGCAATGCACAAGCAGGGGCGGATTAACCAAAAAGTCTTTGCGGAATTTTTGGAAGATTGGGCGTTTATCTTTAAGGCAATCAACAGCGATGGTGAAGAGATTGCCATTAGCTCGGCAATTGGGGCAGTGCGCCAAATGCGACTGGACGCAAATGTGGTCAGCGACAGCTCTGTGGGCAATTTTAAAGAGTCTCGCTCACGCTTAGCCAGCATTGAAGCTAAATCAACGCACGGGGCGTTACCTGCATTTTTTGAAGTTACTGACCCTTGTTTTAACGAGCTGACCGCCACGACCATCAAACTTCGGCTTGCCGTCAGTAGCAATGGCGATGACCCTGTCTTTAGCCTGTCTATTATGGGACTTGAAGCCTTAATTGACAATAAATCTGTGGAATTGGCGGATTTGATTGGCAAAGAATTGGGCGATACCGTTGAATTGTATATGGGTCAGTTTGGTGGTTGATTAGATAAAAATCACCGTCTTAATATAATGTTGGGGCGGTGATTTAAATATTTTTTTTTAGAGAATAGTAAATGAGTAAGAAAACTTTACTTGATGATCTTAAAAAAGAACATGATGAAGCGGAAGATTTATTTCAAGAGCTTGTTAAAAATGGCGAGAGAGAAACAGTAAGGCGAATTGCTCTCACTATGGTAAACACATACAAACATTGCATCCGCTTGGTTAATCAACACTTAAATTCTAATGGTTGAAATTGGAGAATAACAATGATGAACTCAATCACATGGCTCACCCAAAAAGATATGGCAAAACGACTGGGCGTGTGCGTCAATACTTTTAAGACCTACTACCGCCCCAAATACCCACCCAGCGCCCAGCGTGGCAATAAGGTATATTGGACACTTGAAAACGCTCAGCGTATCGAGCAAGAAATTAACGGCACGACTGTATCATAACCATCTAATCCAAGGGGTAAAACGCCCCTATTTTTATGCCTGCCAATCCGCTACAATATCCGCCCACCAGCTCATGAGTGCTACACGCTCATCCCAGTATTCAGCACGGTTATAGACATGGCGGACATCTTTTTTGGTGTGAGCAAGCTGACGCTCAATCACATCAGCACGCCACAGACCGCTGTCATTTGCTACCGTAGAAAATAACGAACGAAAGCCATGCGTAGTCATGCGACCACCAAAGCCCGCTCGTTTGATGACTGCCAGTACGCTTTCAATCGGCATGGGTTTGGCGGGGTTGCTGTGGTGCTTAAAAACAAAACCATCATCAATGCGTGAGCCGTGCAACCCCCTTAAAATCTTTAACGGCTGACTGGCAAGTGGGACGGCGTGTTCAAGGCGTGTTTTCATGCGATAAGCAGGGATAATCCATACACCTTTATCTAAGTCAAATTCGTCCCATGTCGCCTTGCATAGCTCGCTGGGTCGCACTGCCAGATAATTTGCCAGCGATAAAGCGACAGGAGCAAGTCCGATGGTGGGTGTTTTCTTGATGGTCTGCCAAAAATGGCTCATTTCATCGGCGGATAATGTCGCCATATTCTGCACGGTGTGGGTGGGTATGATGTTATCCACCAGCGTACAAGGGTTGTTTTGGGCGTATTCGTGGGCGATGGCGTAGTTAAATACTTGCGACAACAGGCGTAATGAGCGTTTGGCGGTCTCGTAAGTGCCTTGTGCGACCATTTGGCTCACTGCCTTGGATACCATCGCACGGCTGACATCTGCCACTGCCATGTCTTTAAAATCGTTGGTGATGTAGGTCAGACGATAAATGACGGTGTATTTGTATTTCTCGCTTGTCCATTGTTTACTGTACAGCTCTATCCATTCATGAATGAGTTCGCTGACCGTGATGGGCGTTAGTCCTGCATTGTTTTTGATTTTATTGGCAAGCTCTCGGGCTTGTTTTAGGCTGACGGCTGGGTATTCACCAAGTTTTTTGCGTTTTCGCTTGCCAAGGGCGGTGTATTCTAGTACCCAAGACTTACGACCTGTCGGCATGACATCAATGGATAAGCCTTCGCCTGCTGAAAGTGAGTAGCGTTTTTCGGTGGGTTTTAGCCCTTTGATTTTGTTATCGGTGAGCATTGGTGTGTGTATCTCGTGTGTGGCTGTGTGTCGCCGTGTGTGTAAAATAGTTTGATGTTCGTTGATTTACTATGATACACGATGACTTTATGAGATACAACAAGACAATAAAAAAGCCTTGATTTACAAGGCTTTTTTGATGGTTTATGACACTTAAAAATACTTGATGATTTTTAGTGATTTTTATAAATGGTGGAGATGGCGGGAGTTGAACCCGCGTCCGCCAGCACTACGCCCATGACTCTACACGCTTAGAGTCTGTCTTTGGCTTTAATCCGCACCGACCCGACAGTCAGGGTGGATTGGACGATTTGCTAAAATTTCGCCCAGCACATCGCAACGCTGTACTAGACCATCCTTTGTACGTTCGCATCGGGGTGAGCAACCAGACCAAAGGCAATCTGTGCCGACCCAAGTAGCCCTTAGGCTGCTAGTGCGTAAGTTTCGTCGTTTGCGACTATTTTAAATGTATGTTGATTTACAAGAGGCATACGCTCTTGACGTGCATCATTAGGTTTCGTTACCAGCGTCGAAGCCAGAACATCCCCAATATTTTAATTTGAACATTATAACAAGAATCAACCAATACATCAAGCACCTGAACACATCTTGATTAATTTGGCTTATTGCCATTGTTTTCAAACCATTTTGTTTCAAGTTGTGCCAGCTCGCCTGATGTTTTCATCTCTGCGACACCTTGGTTGAACATTTCGATGACTTGAGTTTTGCCTTTAGGTGCTATTGCTACAGCGTACGACCCTTTGTTGCTAGCATCACCATATTCTAAGATATTGGTTTTATATTCAGGATAGCTTTTGGCAAGATGTTGAATGATTTGTTTGTCACTAATGATGGCATCCACTTTGCCATTAATCAGGTCCTGAAAGCTCAAAAAAATCTTTTCTTTGGTCATCACTTGTTCAATCCCGTTTTCCTTGGCGATGTCCATAAAAATCGCCCCATCTTGCATGCCCAAACGCATGGGTTTTAGGTCTGATATTGAGTTGATGGTGGTGCCATCCAAAGATAAAATCCCTGCAGGCATGTATACATAAGGATTGCTAAGCAGATATTTACCTTCACGTTCGGTAGAGTAAGAAATGGATGAAATGGCAAGGTCACTCGTCCCTTGCTCGACGGATTTAAACATCTCTTGCCAAGGCAGAACATTAAACTTGACAGCATAACCATTTTTTTGGGCGATATGAGTAATAAGTTCTACATCAAAACCGATGGGATTGCCCTTTTCATCAATATAAGCAAAAGGCGACATGCCACTATTGACTGCCACCTTGATGGTTTTGGTGTTGGTGTTGTCGGTATTGACAATATTTTGTGTGGCAGGCTCTTTGTCGCCACAAGCCGATAAAAGTCCAGTCATGCAAATTGCACCAATCATGACGCCCTGACCTAAAAATGAAGTGTATCTCATAACCGCTCCTAACGCTTTTTATGTTTATTTAAAATTTCTTAATAATATTGGGTAGATTTATTAATAATAATCATACTCAATATTGATAATATTGTATAAAATAACATTGATTTTTGCAATGGTTAATATTGGAAAAATTCATTAATAATATTAGGGATTTTATTTATAAGTATCTGAAATAATTATTTTTTTACATTTTTTAAAAAAACTATTAATCTTAATTTTTATGAAATTTGATAAATAAAAAACCATGTTATCTTCAATGAATTTATATCAAGCATCAGGGCATGCCTTCTTTATGTATTTTTTGTATAAATAACCATTTGGATTCATAAATTTTAAAATGCAGATTGCACCAAAAAGGGCAGACCTGCCCTAACCATGCAGATACCTGTAAAAAACCCGTGATTCACTCACGGGTTTGCTGTTTTAAAAATGGATTAAAATCACGTTTGGCTTAACGTATTTCTCTTTCTACACCTCGCCCTTGCTCAGAGCTAATCGTGGCATTACTAAGCTCAATAAAATCATCAGGTAAGGCAGGTGTACTTGCTGACGGGGCAGGGGGCGGGGTGGTGCCAATATAACCTGATGGGGCAGGGGCAGGATACACTTCGGGCAGGGGTTGTACATTTTGTACAGGTTGGGGTAGGTAGTTGCCATCAGGCATGCCTTGTACGGGCATGTTTTGCATGGGTACATTTTGCACAGGCATGGGCATTTGTTGTACGGGGGCAGGCATGGGCATGCTTTGGGCGGACATGGCGGTGTTTGGTGCTGGCACAAGCTGGGTCATGTCCACGTTGAGTGCGGTCATGGTCGCTTCATCAAACACCAAAAACTCTGTTCGTCGATTTTTAAAGCGACCCAGTTCGGTCACGTTGTCCGATATTGGAAAGCTGTCGCCCACGCCTTTAGGGGTCAGCTGGATGTCACTCACACCCTGCTCTACCAAAAAGGCTTTGACCGCTTCGGCTTGGCTTTGCGATAGGCTAAGATTTGCCATGCGGTCAGTGCTATCTCCGCCACTGGTGTGGGTTGCGATGATGAGCTTGATGCTCGGATTGGCTTTGATTTTCTCTGCCAGTAGCGACAGCACGCCATGGGTGTTGGCAGGCAACTCGCTTGTGCCATTAAAGTCAATCACCGCAAGGCTTGCCGAACGTGACAAGTCATAGCTGTTGGGTGGATTATCCAGAGCATTTAGGGCGGTCGTGGCACGTTCAAGGCTCTGATTGATGACATTGGCTTTATCCAATGCAGGGGCGGGCGAGACGGTAAACTGTGGGGCGAGTAGGGCGATGTCATTGACGATTCTGGGTAGGATGTCCGTCTTTGGCGTATTGACATAGATGTGGTCGCCGATAATCTCAATGCTGGTAAACGGCTCAGACTTGACCATCGCCATGATGCTCTCCAAGCGTTCTAGTCCTGTCAGCGATGTGCCAAAATTATCGTCGATGTCCATGATACAGCCGATTTGCCCGAAGTTCTTTTGTAGCACCCCGAGCAGTTGTTCTTGGAGTTGGCTGTTGCCCACTTCGGCTTGACAGGCGTATAGCGTGCCGTTCTCTCCTGATGTTAGGGACAGACGGGGTGGATTTAGCGATATGACAGTCGGTGTGGCGACATTGGGGTCGTGGACGGGGGCGGTCTCTGATGAGTTCGATTTGTCTTTTAGTAAATACCATGCTCCGCCCCCGACGGCCAAGGCGATAAGCCCTGCCCCAAGTCCCATTAATAAAGGGTTGGGGCGTGCCACCTTAGGTTTTATGGACGGTTTAATGAGTTGATGACCACCGAGATGATTATCGTCATTGATGTCATCTTGGACGGTTGTGTCGGTATTGATATCATCATTTATATTATTATCAATACTGTCATTAATACCGTCATTTATGCCATCTTGATAAATGCCATTGGTATTAATATTTTCCCCTTGTTTTTCATTGTCAAAGGGTGTGTTGGTATTATCATTAATATCGGCAGTTTTGGTGACGCTAATAATTGGTGAGTCATCCGTGGTGATGGGAGTATTATCAATATCATCTGCTTGATTGGGCTGATTATCAGAATTGATAAATACCGAATCAGCAGTTGGCGTTTGTCCATTTAATTGTTCAATCTTTTGAGCCAGCGAGCTTTGGATAAACTGGGGCGACCACGCAGGCAAATGCGTGCGACTTGATTCAAAATTCTGTGCCAAAAAAGCAATCAGCGCCTGACCCCCTGCCAAATTCGCCACTTCCACCATCATCGGCGGAGTAATGGCTTTTAGGAGTGTCATTGTGGACTGCTCATCCATGTGAAAACTGCGTGCCAAACGCCTTGCCAAAGGCTCTGCCTGCATGCCCCACAAGGCGGTTAGGCTGTGATTTTTGGCATTGGTGCTGTCAAAGCCATCATTAAGCTCAATCAAGCGTGCCGTGCTTAGGGCATAATACTGCTTTAACAAATCCGCACTCGTATCTTCGTTTGAGATGCCCATGGAGCTTGATACCAACCCATGCAAATACTGTACGATGTCCATCGCTCACCTTATCAATTGTTTTTATGCTAACCTTTTATTATACCGCAAATTGTTGCAAAAATCTGTGCCATTATCGTCATCGCCTTGCCTTTTGTCTTGTTTTTGTGCTGTTTTATCATCTGATGTGATAAGAGCTTGACATGGTGTTGGGCGGTGCGATAATCAATTGAAAAATTGAAAAATTGAAAAATTGAAAAATTGAAAAATTGAAAAATTGAAAAATTGAAAAATTGAAAAATTGAAAAATTGAAAAATTGAAAAATTGAAAAATTGAAAAATTGAAAAATTGAAAAATTGAAAAATTGAAAAATTGAAAAATTGAAAAATTGAAAAATTGAAAAATTGAAAAATTGAAAAATTGAAAAATTGAAAAATTGAAAAATTGAAAAATTGAAAAATTGAAAAATTGAAAAATTGAAAAATTGGGAAAATTGGGAAAATTGGGAAAATTGGGAAAATTGGGAAAATTGGGAAAATTGGGAAAATTGGGAAAATTGGGAAAATTGGGAAAATTGGGAAAATTGGGAAAATTGGGAAAATTGGGAAAATTGGGAAAATTGGGAAAATTGGGAAAATTGGGAAAATTGGGAAAATTGGGAAAATTGGGAAAATTGGGAAAATTGGGAAAATTGGGAAAATTGGGAAAATTGGGAAAATTGGGAAAATTGGGAAAATTGGGAAAATTGGGAAAATTGGGAAAATTGGGAAAATTGGGAAAATTGGGAAAATTGGGAAAATTGGGAAAATTGGGAAAATTGGGAAAATTGGGAAAATTGGGAAAATTGGGAAAATTGGGAAAATTGGGAAAATTGGGAAAATTGGGAAAATTGGGAAAATTGGGAAAATTGGGAAAATTGGGAAAATTATTTAACATAATCCAAAATAATTTGGTTGTCATGACAAATCGTGATAAGATAGTTGTTCCTAAATTTCCTAGTCTGATTTTACCAATTTACCAAATCCACCCAAATAATTTGCCCGATATTTATCCAATGCTTATCTAGCATTTATCCAATAATAGCCATAGCCATGAGACTGTCCGCCATTTTAAACGAAACCCGCTCCGCCCAATCATCCAGTGGCGTTCATCCGCCAAGCCTAGCTAGGCAAGCAGAGCAGGCTCATGACATGCCCATTAGCCATGATACAGACCCAAGACAAACCACAGCTCAGACTCTGCTATCAGCGATAGAGCGTTGGCTGTCGTCACTGACAGGGCAGAATTATTCGCCCCACACGCTGTCGGCGTATCGGGCGAGCATGCACCGCTTTGGCGAGTTTTTGGGGCGTTATGGCGTGGACTGGCAGGACTGTCGCCCCAAGGATTTGGAGTGGTATGTCGTGACACGGTTGGAGCAGGATAGGGTGCAGACGGCGAGTGTCAAACGGGACATTTCTGCCATCAAGCGGTTTTATCAGTTTGCCATCAACGAGCAGGAGCGGACAACAGACGACAAAGCGAGTATCTGTAACCCGACCATCGGTTATCGCCTAAAATCCGCTCCCAAGCCCTTGCCTGTGGTGTTGGATGTGGATTTGATGACACAGCTTTTGGAGCAAGCCCCACCCGATGACCCCGAGCAGGCGGATTTGTGGGTGCGAGATAAGGCGATGTTTGAGCTGATGTACAGTAGCGGACTGCGTTTGGCGGAGCTGGCATCGCTTGATGTGGCGGATGTGGATTTGACCGCCAAATCGGTTAGGGTGCTGGGCAAAGGCAAAAAAATGCGTGTCGTTCCTGTTGGTACCAAGGCGATACAAGCCATCAATGCCTACCTGCCTTATCGCACATCATGGCAAGCCAAAAAAGTCGCCAAAACTGCCAAGCCTGATGACATCACGCCTGCCAGTACCGTCAAGGCGTTGTTCATCAGTGAGCGACATGGCAAAAGACTAAGCGAGCGTGCGATACAGCTTCGTCTGTCGCTGTGTGCCACTCGGGCAGGTATCGCCCAGAGTTTGCATCCACATTTGCTTCGCCACAGTTTTGCGTCGCACCTGTTGTCATCTAGTGGTGATTTGCGTGCGGTGCAGGAGCTGTTGGGGCATAGCAACCTTAGCACCACGCAGATTTATACCCATGTGGACTTTGGGTCATTGACCAAGGTTTACGACAAAACGCACCCTAGGGCGACCGCCAAAAAGCCTTAATTATAATTCCACCCGAAATTCAAATATCGGCATATTTTTACGAATATCATCTTGCTCATCTTTATCAAAATCAGCATAAATGATTATAAAGTCGCCACCGTCTGTCGTGTCTGTACCACTCACGATTTGCCCATTGGCATTGACTATCATGCCATGCCCCCATGTTTGACGGGTTTGGGGCTTGTCCTTGTGGGTAAAATGGTGCGTGCCACCTTGTGCTGAGCCGATGATGAGGCATTGACTGTCCAAGGCACGAGCGGTCAGTAAGGATTGCCAATGGGTTTTGCCTGTGGTATGGGTAAAGGCAGACGGCACAGTGATGATGTCCGCCCCCATATCTCTAATTTTTTGATAAAGCGTGGGAAATCGCACATCAAAACACACCGTTAGCCCTATGCCCACCGCCACACCGCCTAGTATGCAGTGAGCCACCACGGGCGTATCGCCTGCTTCAAAGGTGCGACCTTCATCATAACTGCCCACGCCGTCCGCCACCGACGCCCGAAACAGATGGATTTTGTCATAGCGGGTGATGAGCGTGCCTGTATTGTCAAACAGTAGGCTAGATTGGCGAAATTTGCCGTCTAATTTACCATCTATGGGCGTGCCATCAGGGTGAGTAGGGTAGGGGAGTGTGCCTGCTAAGATATGAATGTCGGTATCACGGGCAAGACGTGCATAAAAAGCCACCATTTCATCAAAACGGCTGGCAAGCTCTTTTTGCGACCCCATGACGCAGGCATTTTCGGGCAAAACCGCCAAATCCGCCCCGCTGTCTTTGGCGACAGAGACAGCCTGTTTGATAATGGCTAGATTGTTATCAATGTTATCTTGGGAATTTAGCTGAATGTTGGCAATTTTTGGCATGGTTGTCCTTACTGGCAAATAACTTTGAATTTATTATAAAGCCATTTATCAAGCTAGGCAACTTTTGGACAAATTTGGGGTAACTTGATGGTTGGTGTAATGTTTATGATGGATGGGGTTGTGATGGGATTTTAGGCAGGAAAATGAGTTATAAAATAACAATAATGGGCGTTATTGGGGTGTTATGTCGTAAAATTTACGCCTTTTAGCAAAATCTATGCAAAAATTATGCCAAAATGTTGTAAAATTTAAAAGTTGGTAGATATTTTAAATTGGTAGATGTTAATAAGTAGGACAGTAGTACACCCATGGGCCTCTCATTTGGCTTGGGCGTTGGCTTAAACCAATCCCAAAAACTCACCCCACAAATGCAACAGGCGATTCGTCTGCTGGCTTTGTCGCACCTTGAATTAGAGCAAGAAGTGCAGATGAAGCTGGACAGCAACCCTTTGCTTGAACAGGTTGATGAGAGTTTTGAGGTAGAGTTTGACCGTGATGAGCTAAGTTTGGATGACTGGACGGATAATAATTGGCAAAAAAATGACAGTCAAGACTCAGATGGTTTTGATGAGCCCTTTGAAAGTGACAGTTATGACAAACTGACTGAATCGGGGCTGGATGACGGGGCGATGGACAGCGACTGGGATAATGTCTATACCCCTGATTTTGAGTATGATGGCGACTTTGGTGCATCGGGCAGGCATGATGATGAGCATGAGTTTTTAGGGGCGACTCATACTAGCATTCAAGAACACGTACGTTTTCAGATGAATTTTAGTCCCATGAACGCCAAAGAGTCGCTGATTTTGGATTATTTGCTGGATGCCATGGATGAGATGGGTTATATCCGTTTGGGCGTGGATGAGCTGTATCAGAATTTGGCGACCCTTGCCAGCTTTTATCAGTGGGAAGAGGTGGTTAGCCCGCCTGAGATTGTTTCGGTATTACAACGCATTCAGGCGTGTTCGCCAACGGGCGTGGGGGCGAGAAACTTGCCTGAGTGCCTAAGATTGCAACTTGACGAGCTGACCAAAGATGACCCTGATTTGCCTTTTGCCGATGAAGCTTATATGGTGCTTGGGGCAACCACTCATTTGGAGACGAACAACATCAAGGCACTCATGCAGGATACCGACCTAAGTTCTGCCGAGATAAAAGGGGCGATGGCGATTATCCGCAGTCTTAATCCCGAGCCTGCTTCTGAGTTTTATAAAAATGAAAGTAGTATTGACCAAAGTATTGATATTCCTGATATTTTAGTCATCGCCTTAGAAGAGACCAAAGGCAGATATGCCAAAAAATCTTTGGTTAATGTCGCCGATACCGACGCATGGCGAGTGGTACTAAACCAAGACATTATCCCCAATTTACAAATCAATCAAGAATACGCCAGTCTCATCAAAAAAGGTGATGATGGCGATGATAATGTTTATCTTAAAGATAAACTAAATGATGCTCGTCTGTTCATTCGCAGTATCGATGAACGCAACCAAAACTTACTTAAAGTGGCAAGTTGTATCGTTCGCCGTCAGCAGGGGTTTTTGGAGCGGGGCGTGGAAGCGATGATTCCTTTGACCCTAAAAAATGTCGCCGATGAGATTGGACTGCATGAGTCCACCGTCTCACGACTGACCACTAATAAGACCATGTTTACCCCACAGGGTTTATACCCCTTAAAATACTTTTTCTCATCTAGTGTGGATAGTGAAGATGGCGAGATGTCATCAATCGCCATCCCTGCCCAAATTCAAAGCATGATTCAAAATGAAGACCCCAAAAAACCTCTGTCAGATGCTTATATTACTGGCGTGTTAGAAGGGCAGGGCGTGAGTATTTCACGGCGAACCGTGACTAAGTACCGTGAAGCGATGGGGATTTTGCCATCAACATTGCGTAAGCAAAAAATTTAAGTAAAAAATAAACCCTACAACTTGATGGTGGTAGGGTTTGGTATAGGGTGACTGAAAAGTTAGACGCCTTGACAGTATTGGTCAATCATCTGTTGATGGCGTTGACGACGTGAACTAATCTCTTGGTCGTTAAGATAGACTTTTTCGCCATTGGCGTTGGTTTCAAAGATACGCCCACCAATGGTTAGGTTGGCAAAGTTAGTACGCAGTGATTGACAGCGATTGGCAAGCTCTTGGTTTTGTAGAGCTTTATTTTGCTGTTCTAAGTCGGCAATACGCTGAGCTTCTGACGTTGGAGCAGGGGCAGGCGTGGCAGGCTGTTGTGCCAGTTGTCCTGCGTCAGCGGTGCGTCCATCGCTACGCATCTCTAATATTTGAAAGTTTTGGGTGTCTTTGGGTTGCATTTGGCTATAGCGTACTTCGCCATGTTTACCCACGCTTTTGTAAACCGTGGTGGTGTTGGCGTTGGCGGTAATACCAAAAGTGGCAATGCTAAGTAGGGCAGTTAAAGTATGAATTTTCATGAAAAGTCCTTAATGTTGGATGATGTCAAACACATCTCCACAGTCGGCAAAAAATAATGCTAATATTGCAACAAAACCACGATAAAATCAAGACCGATTAGGCAAATAAATGCGGTATTTGTCGCTTTTTGGCAAAATTTGGCGTGATTTGAAAAAATTAACAATAATCTTTAAAAAAGTATTGGCAAAAGCGAAATTTTAGGGTAAGATAGCAAAATCTTAGTTTTAATAACTAAATTTGTCAAAAGTTTTTTTAACTTATAAAAATTAGTTATATAAGTCAGCGTTTTTTATATCAAAAAAGACGTTTGTTAAGCCCAAGCGAATAAATTACCGTTTATTCATACCGACTTAACATTGCCCAAGACTTACCGGTCTGCAAGACGATATTTTCATCTTTTTGTCAGTCCTTGTACCACGTCTTTGGTAAGTTGTTTTGTTTCACCCCATTTGGGAAAAGGATTGATATGACAGAGCAAACCACCCAAGTCCCCAACATGACGGGGCATACTCAGACGGCAGACGTTGCCAAACATTTCCATGAAAATCAAGCCAAACTTGCCCGTGGCGAAACCGTTGCCATGAGCGGGGCAGAACTGCTTGTGCAAGCCTTAGTTGATGAAGGTGTGACCCATATCTTTGGCTATCCTGGCGGGGCGGTGCTACATATCTATGATGCCCTATTTAAGCAAGACAAAATTGAGCATATCCTAGTTCGCCACGAGCAAGCGGCAGGACACATGGCTGACGCTTATAGCCGTGTTACAGGACGTACAGGTGTGGTGCTAGCCACGTCAGGGCCGGGCGTTACCAACACCGTAACCGCCATTGCCACAGCGTTCATGGACTCCATTCCTATGGTGGTATTGGCAGGGCAAGTGCCAAGCACGCTGATTGGCGATGATGCCTTTCAAGAATGCGACATGATTGGCGTGTCTCGCCCTGTGGTCAAGCACAGCTTTGTTGTGCGTAACCCTGCCGAGATTCCCACGATTATCAAAAAAGCCTTTTTTATCGCAAGCTCAGGCAGACCTGGCCCTGTGGTGGTGGACATTCCAAAGGACATGACGAACCCTGCCGATAAATTTGACTATTTTATGCCAAGCGAGATTCACATTCGCTCTTATCAGCCAACATCAAAAGGACATGGCGGTCAAATCAAAAAAGCCCTAGACGTGTTACTGTCTGCCAAACGCCCTGTACTCTACTCTGGCGGTGGCGTGGTGCAAGGTAATGCCAGCGATGAGCTTCGTGAACTTGCCAATTTGTTAAATTTGCCCGTTACCAACACGCTCATGGGACTAGGGGCATATCCTGCCACGAGCGAGCAATTTGTCGGTATGCTTGGCATGCACGGCACTTATGAAGCCAATATGACCATGCACCATGCGGACGTTATTTTGGCGGTGGGAGCAAGGTTTGATGACCGTGTTACCAACAACGTCAAAAAATTCTGCCCAAACGCTACCATTATCCACATTGACATTGACCCAACGTCTATCTCAAAAACCATTAACGCTCATATCCCTATTGTGGGCGATGTCAAGCCTGTCTTGACCGAAATGGTAAGCATTGTCAAATCTAGCGACAAACGCCTAGACGAGCACGCCCTTGCCGACTGGTGGACGCAAATAGGCGAATGGCGTAAGCGTCATGGTCTGCGTTATGGCGATGACACGGACGCCGATGTTCATGCGATCATGCCCCAACGTGTTGTTGAAACGCTGTGTAAATTGACAGACGGTAAAGCAATGATTACCTCCGATGTCGGTCAGCACCAAATGTTCGCAGCCCTTTATTATAAATATGACAAGCCACGCCAATGGCTAAACTCTGGCGGACTTGGCACCATGGGTGTGGGCTTGCCTTATGCCATGGCAGCAAAACTTGCCTATCCCGAAAAAACGGTCGTCTGTATCACAGGCGAAGGCTCCATTCAGATGAATATCCAAGAGCTATCAACGTGCTTGCAGTATAATTTGCCTGTTAAGATTTTAAATTTAAACAACGCCCAACTTGGTATGGTAAAACAATGGCAAGATATGCTGTACGAAGGTCGCCATGCTCAAAGTTATATGAAATCGTTGCCTGATTTTGTCAAACTTGCCGAAAGCTATGGGCATAAAGGCGTAAAAATTACGAGTCCTGCTACTATGGAGGAGGAGCTAAAAGAAGCCCTAGAAATGGACGGTTTGGTATTTATTGATGTGTATGTGGACAGAAGTGAGCACGTCTATCCCATGCAAGTGGCAGGGCAGTCCATGCGTGATATGTGGTTATCAAAAGGGGAGCGTACCTAATGGCACAGTTACAAAAACACTTGATTTCGGTACTTATGGAAAACGAAGCAGGCTCGCTGTCTCGTGTGGTGGGGCTGTTTAGTCAGCGTGGCTACAACATTGATACGCTAAACGTTGCCGCTACCGAAGACCCGACATTATCACGGCTTACCCTGACCACGATTACGACCGCCGATAAGATTGAGCAGATTACCAAACAACTTCATAAACTCATTGAAGTGGTCAAAGTCCAAAATCTGTCCGAAGTCTCTGGCGGTAGTCAGATTGAGCGTGAGCTGATGCTTATCAAGGTGCGAGCGACAGGAGCATACCGTGAAGAAGTGCACCGCACGGCAGACATATTCCGAGCCCAAATCGTGGATGTATCGGCAAACCTTTACACCATTCTTATCACAGGGGACGCAGGCAAGTTAGATGGCTTTATTGAAGTCATCGGACGAGATAAAATCCTAGAAGTGGTACGCTCTGGCGTGATTGGTATTGCAAGGGGCGAGCGGACGCTTTCTTTGTGATGGCAAAAGTTGTCTTAAAAGGTCATATCATCATTCCTAAAACCAATCGGCAAGTTATTTTAGATGAACTTAAAAAGCACATTGACTTAACATGCCAAGAAAGTGGTTGTTTGATATTTCAAATCACACAAGACAACAGCGATGCCGATAAGTTTTGGGTTTATGAAGAATTTGTGAACAAAGAAGCCTTCGACTTTCATCAAGCTCGTGTGCGTTTGTCGGATTGGGGGCGTGTTTCTTGTGGTGTACAGAGATATTATGAGCCTTTGATTGTTGTTGATTGATTTTGCGAGAAAAATATGATCGTAGAATTGGCAAGCCTACCACTTGCGGTGCAGACTTATATTCAAAATGAGCAGAAAGTACAGCTTGTTGTGCAAGGCGAACAGGTGTATTTAACGCTCTTACATCAATTTGCATCAAAGTTAAAAACCTCAGGTTTGCTTGCTCATTTGAACATTCATACCGATGATGATTTTTGGTTTGAGCCAATGAGTGAAGAAGAATTGGCTTGGTGGAATGGCGATAAAACCGATAAATATGGCATTAGTTTATGAGATATTTGTTGGATACGCACACGCGGTTTGGTGGTGGACACAGCAAGATAGTTTGTCAAAAACTGCTTTGCAAACCATTATTAGTCCATACAATCACATTTTTGTTAGTCCTATTAACCTTTGGGAGGTGAGCATTAAATACCATAAAGGTAAATGGGATGAAGCAAAATTGGTAATTCGTGATTTTGAAAAATTGGTGTAGGTAAATAAGTTTGAAGTAATGCCTATTAAATTACAACACGCACGCCTAGCAGGATAATTTCAAGAAAGCCATGCCGACTCTTTTGATAGAATGCTTGTTGCTCAAGCAATGAGTGAAAATTTAACTTTAATTAGCAAAGACAGTAAATTAACTGAGTTTAATGTGAATTTGCTTTGGTAAATAATTCAACCCCCGCCCCCTGATATTTATCTATGGGCATTATTTTAAGGAAACTCGTATGAGCTTAAATGTGTATTATGACAAAGATTGTGATTTGTCTATCATTCAAGGCAAAAAAGTTGCCATCATCGGCTATGGCTCACAAGGTCATGCTCATGCCTTGAACCTAAAAGACTCAGGCGTTGATGTGACTGTAGGCCTGCGTGCTGGCTCTGCTTCTTGGAAAAAAGCCGAGAACGCTGGTCTAAAAGTTGCCGAAACCGCCGATGCGGTCGCTGGTGCGGACGTTGTCATGATTTTGACCCCTGATGAATTTCAGCGTCAGCTTTATAAAGAGACCATTGAGCCAAATATCAAACAAGGTGCAACCCTTGCTTTTGCTCACGGTTTTGCCATTCATTACAACCAAGTTGAGCCCCGTGCCGACCTTGATGTGATTATGGTTGCCCCAAAAGCCCCTGGTCATACCGTACGTTCTGAGTTTGTTAAAGGCGGTGGTATCCCTGACCTTATCGCCATCTGGCGTGATGTGTCAGGTTCTGCTAAGCAACTTGCTTTGTCTTATGCTTGTGGTGTGGGCGGTGGTCGCTCTGGCATCATCGAGACGACCTTTAAAGACGAAACCGAAACCGACCTATTTGGCGAACAAGCCGTTCTTTGCGGTGGTGCGGTTGAGCTTGTCAAAATGGGCTTTGAGACCCTGGTAGAAGCAGGTTACGCCCCTGAAATGGCGTATTTTGAGTGCTTGCACGAATTGAAGTTGATTGTAGATTTGATGTACGAAGGCGGTATTGCCGACATGAACTACTCAATTTCTAACAACGCTGAGTTTGGCGAGTATGTGACAGGCGTAGAAGTCATCAACGAGCAGTCCCGCGCGGCCATGCGTAACGCGCTAAAACGCATCCAATCAGGCGAATACGCTAAGATGTTTATCAGCGAGGGTCAGCTAAACTATCCGTCTATGACTGCCCGTCGCCGTAACACTGCCGAGCATGAAATTGAAAAAACTGGGGCGAAACTTCGTGCGATGATGCCTTGGATTGGCGGTAACAAAATCATTGATAAAGAGAAAAACTGATTTTCTTTTCATGGTCAATCAAAACAGCCGTCCGATTCGCTCAGAGTTGGGCGGTTGTTTTTTGCCCGCCACAATCCAAAGAGTGGTTTTGGCGGGCAAAACAATCATCATGAGTCATTATCATTTCTTTATCATGAATGCGATAGCGAATGGTAATCGTTTGATTATCATGATGAATGAGCGTGGCTT
The DNA here is from genome assembly GCF_025985205.1 of Moraxella bovis. Lineage (NCBI taxonomy): Bacteria > Pseudomonadati > Pseudomonadota > Gammaproteobacteria > Moraxellales > Moraxellaceae > Moraxella > Moraxella bovis. The sequence goes on along the minus strand of NZ_CP087840.1, from coordinate 1,911,017 downwards.
GTTGAATGGATATGGTTCTTTCATCAAATTGCAGTTTGTCTAATCCTGTGGTTTTTTCAATGATATGATAAAAGATTGGGCGGGAGATGATTTTTTCAAAGATGACGTATTGCCTTTGATAAATATAAACTCTGGGCATGGATAAGGGTTGATGCTGGGTCATTTCCAAACGATAATCATCATTGATAGATAGTCTTTGATAATCACCAAATGTCCCAATAAAATTTAAAAAAGCAAAAAATACAATGCCCATGGGCAATAAACTTAATACCACTAAAACACCCAATGCCGATAAATAGATTTTGGTCAATTTATGTTGCCAATGATAAATCAAGATAAATACCGTATGAATGAGCCAAATCCATGCGATGATTTTTTCTGTCCAATAACCTGCGAATTGATAACCATAGCAATTGAGCAAAAAAGAAATGACAAATAATAAACTGATGATAAAATACAATAATAAAGACAGTTTCATCGGAGTTGTGTGTGGTGGTTTGGTCTATCATACCAAAGATTTGATAAAATTCACACCTTGCCACCACGCCCCAATCAAGGTATAATTGCCCATTTATCTGATTTGTAGCCCACGCATGATAACGCATAACTTTCTACATTTTTTAAACAGCCTTTCTGATTTGTCCATTTTATATGTGTTGGCAAGTTTGGTGATTGCGGTGTTGACGTGGGTGGAATCGGCTTGGGTAACAAAAAACAAAGGCAAACTTCCCCAAAGTACCGCCTTTGCTATAATCAGCATTTTGACATCGTCATGGTTCATCATCTCGGGCGTGGCGTTGTATTTTTTGGAATTTCAGGGCTTACTCATTTGTGTGCCTGTGGTTTATGGTGTGTATTCGCTCACGAGCTGGTTTGTTGGTATGCGTCTTATGGGCGATGATTTGCCAGACGACCCCAAAGACATCGTCTTGTCCACCAAATACCTAACTTATACGCAGTCGTTTGCCCTTGTCTTTGCTGTGCTTTGCGTGAGTATGCTTGCCTTGCCCTACACTGATTTGTCTTTTTTGTAAAATTACAAAAATAAATCCCCTTTTTGATAAAAACTTTGTTATACTAGCTGTACGGTATTTATGTACCATAGATTGTGTTTTGTTCGCCTTGTGCGAAAAAACGACTTTGATAACTTGCGGACGAGTGCTGGTATCAGGGCGTATGTTAGATTTATTACTGAACCATTAAGGCAGCTTATCGGTTTGATATAGAGTTTAAGCGTCGTATCTTTAACTTATTTTGCGGTTTTGGCAACATAAATATTTTCACGGCATTTTGCCATTATTTCCCCATTTTCAAGGAAAATTCTCATGTCAAACAAAGTTACTGGTACTGTTAAATGGTTCAATGAAGCCAAAGGTTTTGGTTTTATCGCCCAAGATACAGGTGGTCAAGACGTATTCGCCCATTACAGTGCCATTACTGGTTCTGGTTTTAAAACCTTAGCCGAAGGTCAAAAAGTGGCGTTCATTCTAGGCGAAGGCAAAAAAGGCCCACAAGCCGAAGAGATTGAAAAAATCTAATTGCCAATATCATTGGCTAAGCACTCAAAGTAATTTGGGTGCTTTTTGTTTTTGTTATTTGGCAATGTATTTTGGAAAAGCGTGTAGCAAATTGCAATTTGCCCTTGTGACCCTTGTGGTACATGATTTTAAAAGAATGCCATTTTCTATTATCCAAACACCCCAAAAAGAAAAATGACTGCTCATTCACGTTAAGTATTTGACCAAAATTTGTAAATTTTAGACAATCTAGCATGGCATAAAGCTGATAAATGTGATATATTTTTATTAAATTTTTAAAACTCAAAAAACGGAGTAACCATGAAAGTATTAGTTGCTGTCAAGCGTGTTGTTGACCACAACGTCAAAGTGCGTGTTAAAGCAGATGAGTCTGGCGTAGACTTGACCAACGCCAAGATGAGCGTAAACCCATTTTGTGAAATCGCCATTGAAGAAGCGGTTCGCTTAAAGGAGGCGGGCGTGGCAAGCGAGATTATCGCTGTATCTATCGGCACCAGCCAATCGCAAGAGCAGTTGCGTTCGGCATTAGCATTAGGTGCTGACCGTGGGGTATTGGTTGAGACAGACGCCAAACCATATCCGCTACAAGTCGCCAAAATCCTAAAAGGCGTGGCAGAAGCCGAGGGGGCGGAGCTTATCCTACTCGGCAAGCAAGCCATTGATGACGACAACAACCAAACAGGGCAAATGCTGGCGGCACTTATGGGTGTCGGTCAGGGTACTTTTGCGTCCGAAGTGGTGGTAGAAGGTGGTGCGGTCAAAGTAACTCGTGAGATTGACGGTGGTTTGCAAACCGTGAATTTGCCACTGCCTGCGGTCGTTACCACAGACTTACGTCTTAACGAACCACGTTTTCCAAAACTGCCTAACATCATGGCTGCCAAGAAAAAGCCACTAGATACCAAAACTCCTGCGGATTTTGGCGTGGACATGACATCTAAACTGACCACATTAAAAGTCAAAGCCTCTGCCGAACGCAGTGCAGGTGTGAAAGTAGGTAGCGTTGATGAGCTGATTGATAAGCTTAAAAACGAAGCAAAAGTAATTTAATGCCTTCCCCATAAGTCCTATTACTTCGTCAAACTCGCCGTGTACTATATTGTACAACTTCGCTCGTTTTTTTCGTACTAGAACTTATGGCTTTGGCATTACCTTTATAAAAGTTACACAAAATTATTTAAGGATACAACCATGACCGTATTAGTTTATGCTGAACACGACAACCAAGAATTAAAATCGGCGACCCTTGCCACAATTACCGCCGCCAGTCAAATTGACAGCGACATTCACGTATTAGTTGCAGGTTCAAACGCCCAAGCCGTTGCCGACAGTGTCGCCCAAGTGGCAGGCGTGAATAAAGTGCTACTTGCTGATAATCCTGCTTTTGCCAATGCCCTTGCCGAAAACATCGCTCCACTGGTGGTGGAGCTGGCTGGTGCATATAGCCACATCATCGCTCCTGCGACCACGACAGGCAAGAACTTTTTGCCCCGTGTGGCGGCTCTGCTTGATGTGAGCATGGTATCAGACATCACGGCAGTGATTGATGCCAAGACTTTTGAGCGTCCTATCTATGCAGGTAACGCCACAGCAACCGTACAATCAGCAGAAGATAAAATCGTGCTAAGTGTGCGTGGTACGGCGTTTGATTCGGCACCTGCCACAGGCGGTAGCGCGTCTGTTGAGAGCGTGAGCGTGGGTGGCGATAGTGGCAAATCAAGCTTTGTTGGCGAAGAGCTTGCCAAATCTGACCGCCCAGAGCTAACGTCTGCCAATATCGTGGTATCAGGCGGACGTGCGTTGGCAAGTGGTGGGAACTTCACCAAATACATCGAGCCACTGGCGGACAAACTCGGTGCTGCCATGGGTGCTAGCCGTGCGGCGGTGGATGCAGGCTTTGTACCCAATGATTTGCAAGTGGGTCAAACGGGCAAAATCGTGGCTCCAAACTTGTATATCGCTGTGGGTATCTCGGGGGCGATTCAGCACCTAGCAGGTATGAAAGACTCTAAGACCATTGTGGCGATTAACACCGACCCAGAAGCTCCGATTGCGAGCGTGGCGGATTACTTCTTAGAAGCGGATTATCAAGTGGCAGTGCCTGAGCTGACTTCTAAATTATAATTGGCAGGGCTTGCCAAAAACGCATTTGATGACATCAAGTGCGTTTTTTATTAGGCAAGTCCATACTATATTTTTCGCCCATTTTAGATTACAATAACCGCCTTATTCTTAGCCATTTGCCGTTATCCCTGCCATGTCTGATGTGACACCCAAAAAACTGCCCTATCTGTCGCACGAAGAGCAACAGCGAATCACTCGCCTGTGCGTTCGCTGTGCGTTGTTGCTCATGCAGTATGGGGCGGAGTCGGTGGTTGTGGTGGATTTGACCAAACGCTTGGGCGTGGCGTTGGGGGTTGGGGGCGTGGAATGCGGACTGTCTTTTAATGCCATTACGCTCACTACGTTGTATAACGGTCATTGTATCACAACTGTACGCAATACCGTTCATCAGGGGATTAACGTGAGTATCTTGGTGCAGATTCAGCAAATTGTCCTAGATGTCGAACGCCAAAGACAAGCAGGCGGACGAGACGAGCACGCCGTTACCCACACCGAAAAGCGACTGGATAACATTGACCGCACCACATATCCCAACACGCTCATGGCGTTTTTTGTGGGCATGTCCTGTGCTTGTTTTGCTTATCTTAACGGCGGTGGTTTGGCTATCTCGCTGATAACGCTCGTGGCGGGTTTTTGTGCCATACGCACTCGCATGTATCTGTCCGCTCATCATTTTAACCCTTTTGTGGTGGTCATCATCACTGCTTTTGTGGCGACTTTACTTGGGGCGGTGGCGTACTTTTTAGAGCTTGGGGTCAATGCCGATGTGGCGGTGGCGTCTAGCGTGCTGTTACTGGTGCCGAGCTTTCCTATCATTAACGCCTTATCGGACATTTTAAAGGGGTATATCAATATGGGGGTAGGGCGGTGGATGTTTGCGACCATGCTGACGTTGTCGGCGTGCGTGGGGATTGTCATTGCCTTGATTTTGTTACGCATACCGCATTGGGGGCTGTGATGACTGTGCTAACGCTACTGACAAATGTGGGGCTGTCTTGCGTGATTACGCTGGGGTGGTGCTTGATGTTTACGCTACCTAGACGTTATGTCGGGCTATGTCTTATCATGACGGCATTGGGTTATATCACCAAAACAGGGCTGTTGGCGGTGGGGAGTCATCTGGCGGTGGCGACATTTTTTGGGGCGATGTTGCCGAGCTTTTTGGGGGTGTATTTTGCTCAGCGACATGGACTACCGCCAAAGGCACTCATCGTGCCGAGCGTGATTTTTCTCATGCCGGGTATCGTGGCGTATAAGGCAATGGTGAGTATGGTGCAGATAGGGTATTTTGGGTTTAGTATGGAGCTGTTTGTGCTGATGATGACGTACTTTTTTGAAGCGATTTTTGTTATCTCGGCATTGGTGTTAGGGCTGTCGATTCCAGGGATTTTGTTTTATCGTAGAAAGCCGATTGTGTAGTTAAGGCTGTTCCAACACTTCATTCATGAGCTGATGATAAGCAATAGCCCCCTTGGACGATTTTTCGTACTCAAAAATAGATTTGCCAAAACTTGGGGCTTCTGCCAATCGGATACTTCTTGGAATGACCGTTTTGTACAATTTTTCGCCAAAATAATTTTCAAGCTCCGCCGACACGTCTTGGGCAAGTGTACTTCGCCCGTCATACATCGTCCGCACCACGCCACGAATGTGCAGTTTGGGGTTGATTTGGGTCAGCTTTTCAATCGTATCTATCAAATCAGCAATGCCTTCTAGGGCAAAATACTCGCACTGCATGGGGATAATCACGCCGTCTGTGGCGACAAGGGCGTTCACGGTCAGCATACTCAGGCTTGGAGCGCAGTCCATGATGACATAGTCATAGTCTAGCTTGGTGTTTTTTAGGGCATTTTTTAATAAAAGCGGTGCATCCGCCACGTCCGCAAGCGACACGTCAATCCCTGCCAAATCACGGTTTGCCCCCACCACATCAAGGTGCTGACTTGCCACAATGGTTTTGACCAGTGGCACATCGTCAAGCAACACGTCCGCCACCGTATAATCGAGCTCATTTTTGTCAAGCCCCAGACTGGTTGTGGCATTGCCTTGTGCGTCAAGGTCAATGAGTAGCACACGCTTTTTGCCGATAAGTGCCAACGCACTTGCCAGATTAACCGCCGTTGTGGTTTTGGCGACACCGCCTTTTTGGTTGGCGATTGCGATAATTTCCATAAAATACCTTTACCATCAATTTGTTAAATTAGGGTAAATTACCCATACATTTTAATTTTAAAATAACTTTAACGCTTTAAATACACCACACACCGCTCATCGCTCATTTGTGGTACAAAAATGGATTTGACTTCAATTTGCCAATCTTTCAAATTTACCACATCCTCGCTTGTTGGTGTTTTGCCTTTCATGGCATATAACACGCCGTCCGTCTTTAAATAGGGCTTGGCAAGATTGACAAAATCATCAAGGCTGGCAAATGCCCGAGACGTAATGAGATCAAACGCCCCGTCAAAATCCTCAATGCGACTTGCCACAGGATTGACGTTACCAAGCCCCAACTCGCCCACCATTTGACGGATAAATCGCACCTTTTTGCCATTGCTGTCAAGGGCGGTAACGTGCCAATCGGGACGCATGATAGCGATAATCACAGACGGCAAACCTGCCCCTGTGCCAATATCTAGCACGCTTATGCCTGATTTATCAGCAAGCGGCAAATCCGCCACGATTGCCAAACAGTCCAAAATATGCTTAATAAACGCCTCTTTTGGGGCGGTAATGGCGGTGAGATTATACGCCTTTGTCCAAAGCAAAAGATTATCCAAATAGCCAAGCAGTTGTTTTATTTGCACTTCACTAAATGTTAAATTTAGCTTATCGGAGACACGCTCTAATTCACGAGCAAATTCGTCGGCATGGGCGGATATTTTATGATAAGTCATTGTTATAAAGTCAAGTTAATTTCAAATCCCCTATTTTATCACGTTTTAATCTGTTAAAATATCCCTTTTTCATATTTTAATAACAACAATGACCGACCAATTCACCCCCTACCGCCTGCCCCACACCGCCCTAAAACGCTACACCGACACCCACGCCCTACCGCCCGACAGCACGCACGCAAGCCCTGCACTGCACGACTTTGGGCAACGCCGAGCCGTCAATGCCATACAGACCGCCCTTGACATCAAGGCAAACGGCTACCACGTCTTTGCCGTGGGTGAAAACGGGCTTGGTAAACGCACACTCATCACACGTCTGCTTGCCGAGCGTGCCAAACACGAGCCGACCCCGCCCGACTTGGTCTATGTGCATAATTTTGACGCACCCCGCCACCCCGTTGCACTTACCCTGCCGAGTGGTCAAGGGGCGATTTTTGCCAAGGACATGCACAAACTTTGGCATGACCTGTATAAAAAAATCATCGCCAAATTTAATAGCATCAGCTACCAAAACAGCATTACCACCATTAAGCAATCCGCCCAAAAACAAGAAAGAAATTTGCTTGATGAAATAAACGCCACCGCCAAAAGTCATAATTTGACCTTATTGCACTCTGCCGACCAAAAAGCAGTATTTACCCCCATTGATGATAAAAAACCCATTAACAATACCACCCTTGATAAACTACAAAAAAAACTCACCAAAATAAATATAGAATTGGACAATTTAGATGATGAAGTGAACCAAAAAATAGACGAACTTCACGAAACACTTTTAATCAAAATCATCACGCCATTATTTAATCCCATTTTAAAAAAATATGATAATAAACATGATAAAAAAATCAGCCAATACTTAACCGACTATCAAAAAGATATTATAGAAAATATCCTATTTATCGTAGAGCATGATGAAGACTTTATGGTAAAAACGGCAAATATCCCTAATCGCTATTATGTCAATGTGGCGGTAAGCCACACGCCAAATAGCGGTTCGCCCATTGTCTTTGAAGATATGCCAACCCACCCCAATCTGTTGGGACATATTGAATACATCACTCAGCTTGGCACGATTTTAACGGACGCAAGCATGATACGGGCAGGGGCATTGCACAAAGCCAATGGCGGATATTTATTATTAGAAGCGTCATCGCTATTAGAGCACCCCTATGCGTGGCAAGGGTTAAAGCGAGCCTTACAATCAAAATCGCTAAGCATATCAAGCCTAGAACAAATGCTAACCCTAACAGGCTCAGTATCTTTATCGCCTGACAGCACGCCATTATCGGTAAAAGTGATATTATTGGGCGAGCCTGATTTATATTATGAATTATTAGAATTTGAACCTGAATTTAATAACCTATTTAAAATCCGAGCTGATTTTAATGACGCCTTACCACGCAATCACGACAGCGAATTATTTATCATTGGCAAAATTGCCAACATGATAAAAAAGCAAGCATTGCCCACATTTGACAATACCGCCTTTGGGGCGATATTGGACGAATTGTCCGTCTATGCCGATGATAAAGACAAATTGGATTTGCACAGCGATAGATTATTACAACTTGTGGTAGAATCGGCACGACAGTTTTATTTAAATAATTCTCATGAAAATGATAATAAAAACAATGATAAAAATATTGCCAAAACTGTTAACAAAACCCACGTCCAAAATGCCTTAGATGAGATTAAAGAACGTAAAGGCTATTTAAAAGAATTATATTGGCAAGAGATTCAAAACGGACAACAGCTTATCAATACCACAGGAAAAGTGGTCGGACAAATCAACGCCTTGACCGTGATTGTCTATGCCGACAGCGAATTTGGCTTACCTGCTCGCTTGACCGCACTCATCGCTCCTAAGTTTGGCACGGGCGAAATCCTAGACATAGAGCGAGACGTGGAGCTTGGTGGAAGTCTGCACGCCAAGGGAATGCTCATCATGACGAGCTTTTTACGCTCATTATTTAGCCAATTTGCCGAGCTTAATTTCTCAGCAAGCCTTGCCTTTGAGCAAAGTTACGCCCACATTGACGGCGACAGTGCCACGCTTGCCGAATGTGCCGTGCTGCTATCCGCCCTTGCAAATGTGCCGATAAATCAATCACTTGCAATCACAGGCTCCATGAATCAGCTTGGGGACGCTCAGGCGATTGGCGGTGTGAACGAAAAAATCATTGGCTTTTTTGACGCTTGTGCTGAGCGTGGGCTTAACGGTGAGCAAGGCGTGATTATCCCAAAAACCAACATCGGACAGCTCATGCTCCCTGATAATATCGTGGAGGCGGTAGAGCGTGGCGAGTTTCATATTTATGCGGTGAGTAGCATTTATGAAGCGTTGTTTATTTTGACCGATATGCCGATTCATGATAAAAATAAAAAAGGCGATTATAAAAAGGATACACTATTTGGCAAAATCGTAAGACGGCTTATACAATGGGAAGATGATGAAAAAGAGAAATGAAAAACTGGCATATGATTAAAGGCGTGTGCTAAGTCGTATGGTAGGGTGCGTACCACGCACCTTTTAAATAGAAAATCTTATTGGTAAGTAATACGCATCTTGCTGTAATTATAAAATAAAAATATATTCTAAAATTTGAACGTGTAGGGGTAAATTATATTCGCCCAAAACCCATAATCCACCATAGGGGAAAAATGATTTACCCCACAACACCTATTTTAAAACCCAAAAAACAAAAACCTACACCCCAACAACCCCCACCACCCCAAAATCAAATGGATATGCCACCGTTATCACGCATTCGCCGATGCAGATATTTTTAAAATAAAATTTCCCAATCTTATCATGACACACATATCCGCTATTGTCTGTCATAAATACCGCCTTTAATTCATGAAGTGGCAGCCGAATTCCCGAGCCATATGCTTTTAATACCGACTCTTTAATCGTCCAATAAGCAAACCATAATTTATCATCTTGACTATTTTGCCAAGCGTGACATTCATCATCATGAAAATAACGTTTGGCAAGGGCGTTTTTATTTAACTTGCGATTGGCATTTTCAATATCCACACCGATATTTTGAATGGTTAAACTATATATTAGAGCATAATCAGTTTGGCAATGCGATTGATTAAAATGCAGATTAGGGATATTTGCAATAAATGGTTTGCCATTATCATATTTATCATAAATGGGTATGGGTAAATGATTGTTTTGGCAAAAGTGCATTAAATGAGCATGGCGATGATTGGCGATGATTTGTTTTTTATCAAGCGGTGTTAAATCATTTGATACGATATCTGATAATGGCGTATGGTATAAATAAATCATAAGCAAGATATAAAAATGATATTGAGATTTTTAAAATAACGAGCGGTGCAGTTGTGGTATAATAATCATCAATTCTGATTTTGTCTAGCCCCTTGCCATGACCGCCAAAACCACAAAAACGAAACTCACCACCGTCAAAACTGCCGACACGCCAGCCTCTCGCCCGATGAATGCCGACAAACGTGAACGGTTTTTTGCCAAGCTGTCTGAGCATATCAAAGAGCCTGTAACTGAGCTCAACTACTCGTCCGATTTTGAGCTACTCATCGCCGTCATGCTCTCCGCCCAAGCCACCGACAAAAGCGTGAACATCGCCACCGCTCGCTTATTTGCTGTAGCGAACACGCCAAAGGCGATTTTGGATTTGGGACTGGACGGCTTAAAGAGTTATATCAACTCAATCGGACTGTACAACTCCAAGGCGACCAACGTCATCAAGACTTGCCAAGACCTGCTAGACAAGCACGGCGGACAAGTGCCACGCACCCGAGACGAGCTAGAAGCGTTGGCAGGTGTAGGTAGAAAGACCGCCAATGTCGTGCTAAATACCGCCTTTGGCGAGCCTGTCATGGCGGTAGATACGCACATTTTTCGGGTGGGCAATCGCACGGGACTTGCCACAGGCAAAACGGTGCTGGCGGTAGAGGAGGCTCTTATGACACGCATTCCTGCCAAATATCTGGTGGACGCTCATCATTATCTGATTTTGCATGGGCGTTATACTTGCATGGCTCGCTCGCCAAAATGTGGCTCGTGCGTGGTGTTTGATGAATGTATGTTTAAGGATAAGGACAAATGGGCGGATTTGGCGTAATAATTTCTAAAAAGTCAGTTAGCGTATTGGGAATATTAGCAATATGCCTATTTTCATCAGTATGTTTTGCAGGCGGAGATAATTATTCTGTTAAAATTAATCAAATCCAAACGCTTACCAAGCACAAACACATCATTTATCTTGAAAAATTATCCCCCGAACCAAGCTATCAAAATACATTTAGCGATTGTAAAGATATAAAAATTACGGTTGATTATAAATTTAAAGAAAGTAAAATCCGCCAATTTTTATTATACATTCAAGTATTATTTGGTGCTAGTTCTGAATTTCATCAAGGCGTTGAACAATTAAATGAAAATATCATCAAATTAAATCATCAGCTAACCCAAAACCCAAATGTCATTTATGAAACGGATGATGTAGAAGCCTTTCATCCTGATAAAAATAATAAATGTCATTTTTATAGCAAAACCTTAGAAGTATATGATGATAAAGAAGTGTATATTCAATTTTTTGTAAGATAAAGTGATGATAATTTACCAATCAGTAAAAATGAAAAATTGGTTTAAATAATCATTTATCATTAATTTAAATTTCATATGGATAAAAATGTTTGGATTATGGTTAAGTGTTAATTTTATTTTTCCCTTACTGGCGGTTTATTGGCTGGTCAGTCCGATATTTTTATTGCCCAAAAAACAGCTTAGCCGTATCAATGTCTTATCCATCATTATGATTATGGCTTTGTTGGATTTGGTGTGGCTTGTTATCATAGTAACAACCAAAGACGGGGTGCAAAATGCCGATTTCATCATGTTTGTGATCGGGACTGTTTTATGGATGTGTTTGGGGGCAAGGCTGTTTTATCAACATGGACAGCGTTCGGTAGCGGTCGCAAAAAGCAAACCATCAGAGCAAATAATAACAAAAACGACAGTCAATGATAAAATCACGGCATCCATGCATGATATTGATGAAAGCCAAAACAGTTATGTTGATAAAGACGAAAAATTAATTAACGACAAGCAAATCAATCATACTGATAAAGACGAAAAATTAATTAACGACAAGCAAATCAATCATACTGATAAAAACGAAAAGTTAATTAATAGTAAGCCAATCAATCATGATGATAAGAGCGGTGATGATAACAGTAATAATGATAAGATGAGCGACAATAACCATCAAAATGACATATCGGACAATGCACCATTAATACTCCAAGAATTGACATCGCAAGAATTAATGCCACAAGAAGCGTCCCAACAAAGCCTTGATAATTACAAACAGACCAACCAAAGCGATGATGATTGGCAAGCATATAAACAAAAAATGGAGCAAGCGTGGGCGGACACAAGAGTGAAGCTCACCCAAAAATCAGAACAGCATAAGAAATAAAAAGCTAAAAAACAACTGCCGATTTGGCATATCGGCTATGGCAGGTTTTTCCATAGCCGATATTAATCATCAAATTGATTCTTGGTTGTCTAAAACAACCCCACAATCTCCCCATCAACCACATCAATGTTCATGGACGCAGGGGCTTTGGGTAGTCCGGGCATTTTCATGATGTCGCCGCAGAGTGCGACCAAAAACCCAGCCCCGTGCGAGATGGTGATTTCACGCACGCTGATGGTGAAATCCGTGGGTCTGCCTAGGGCTTTGGGGTCATCAGAGAGTGAGTATTGGGTTTTTGCCATGCAGATAGGCAGGTGTGATAAGCCCATTTTGTCAATGGCTTTGATGTCGGATAGGGCTTTGGCAGTGAGCGACACACCGTCCGCTCCATAGATGGTTGTGGCGATGGCGGTGATTTTATCGCTGACACTGACGTTATCATTGTAGGTTAGGGCGAAGTGGTTGGGAGCGTGCGTGGCGTCGATGACTTTTTGGGCAAGGTCAAGACCGCCTTGTCCGCCTTTTGCCCAGACATCGCACAGCGACACCGCCACGCCCCTGTCATGGCAGGCTTGTTCTATCAGGGCAAGTTCGGCATCGCTATCACTAACAAAGCGGTTGATGGCGACCACGACAGGCAGTCCAAAGGCGGATTTCATGTTGTCGATGTGTTTTAGTAGGTTGGGTAGTCCTTGGGACAGAGCGGTGAGATTTTCGCCAGTCAAGTCATCTTTGGCGATGCCACCATTGTATTTTAAGGCACGCACGGTTGCCACGACCACGACTGCATCGGGGTGAAGCCCTGCCAGTCGGCATTTGATGTTGCAAAACTTCTCCGCTCCCAAATCCGCCCCAAAGCCTGCTTCGGTGACCACATAGTCGCCCAGTGCCAGCCCGAGCCGTGTCGCCACGACCGAGTTACAGCCGTGGGCGATGTTGGCAAAAGGTCCACCATGGATGAGCGTGGGCGTGCCTGCCATGGTTTGAACTAGATTGGGGGCAAAAGCGGTTTTGAGCAAGGCGGTCATCGCTCCTTGGGCCTGCAAATCTTTGGCGAATACAGGCGTACCATCAAAACGGTAAGCGACCATCATGTTGCCCAGTCGCTCTTTTAGGTCGTCCAAATCTCGTGCTAGGCAAAACACCGCCATAATCTCAGACGCCACGGTAATGTCAAAGCTATCAGGGCGAATCACGCCATCACTGGGTTTGCCCATGCCACCCACGATGTGACGAAGAAAGCGGTCGTTCATGTCCAAGGCACGTCGCCACAGCACTTTTTTGGGGTTGATGCCCAGCTCATTGCCGTGATGAATGTGGTTGTCAATCAAGGCGGACAGTAGGTTATTGGCACTGGTGATGGCGTGAAAATCGCCCGTAAAATGCAGGTTGATGTCTTCCATGGGGACGACCTGTGCCTGACCGCCCCCTGTTGCTCCGCCTTTGATGCCGAACACAGGACCAAGCGATGGCTCACGCAGGGCAAGCACGGCACGCTCACCGAGTGCGGTTAATGCGTCGCCCAGACCGATGGCGAGCGTGGTTTTGCCTTCGCCAGCAGGCGTGGGGTTGATGGCGGTCACTAAGATGAGCTTGCCTTGGCGGTCAGTGGTCGGGGTGTGGCGGATTTTGGCTTTGTATTTGCCGTAGTGTTCGATGTCGTCGTCGGACAGTCCGAGTTTGCGTACGATGTCACTGATGGGGGCGATGGTCGCTAGGGCGTTACTGGCGATTTGGGCGTCGGTCGGTTGAGTCATGATAAGTCCTTAACATCATGTCAATGTGATTAAATGGAATGTGATTAAACAGGCTGTAAAAGGCGAGACAGCCGTCATTAATGATAAAATAAAGTGGCTCTGGTTCAAAAAGTATGCTACAAAGAAAACCGTTCGTGGCGAGCTTGGGAAACCTAACGGTTTTCCTGCCCGCAGGCAGGCTCAGAGCGAACGGAAAACTAGTTTGGCATACTTTTTAGACTACTACCAATAAAGTTAATAATGTCATAACAGAGCATGATGATGACATTATAATCATTTTATCAGCAAAAAGCCATGACAAAATTGGGGTTATGATTGTCGGGCAGGGGTTTTGCCAAACAGTGCAAAAGCCACCCACAAAGGTCCAATCAGCAAAAATTGCAAATCTTCAAAAAATGACGGCTTTGCCCCTTCAACCTTATGCCCGACAAATTGCCCAATCCAAGCCACCACAAACACCCCAACCCAAAACCAAATACCAACAGGGGTAAACACAGCAACACTAAGACACAGCTCATAAAAGGCAAGCATGGCAATAAAGGACGACAAAGACAATCGCACATAAAACCACAGCACGCCTATCGTAACGACTGCAAGTAGATATGTTGAGATATGATAAAGTAGGGCGACTATGGTCAAAAAGATAATCGGCACGCAAATGTAATGAATGCGTTTGTTCGTGGGATTTTGATGGCTGACGGCATATTCGGACAGCCAAAGTGATAAGGGTTTTTGCGATTTAAATGGATGCATAAAATGTCCTTATTTTAGGCTTGGTAAAATAACGGGTTAATTTATTGCTAATAATTTAACCCATGATAAAAAAATGTCAATAATTTATCAATATTAAAATGATGAACATTTAAAATTTAAGATTTTTAAATTACTGCTAAATGGTTTGTCAATTATTTATTTTGGCTTTATTTATCTTTTCACTGCGATACCAGCCATATAACCCAACAATGGCATTGACTTGATAAACCATCGTCTGAATGGCAAAAATATAATTAGCCGTCATGATATTAACAATAAGCCAAACCATATTAACAATAATCCACAAATACCAATTAAAAGAATATCGCATTATCATCGTGGCTTGGGCGGTAACGGACAAAATAAATGCCAAAATATTAATGGTATAAAAGCTAATCCCCATAAAGGTAGAACCGTCATCTTGATAAATGGCGTAATTATGAGCAGTAAGCCAATCATTGATAATTGGAAATAAATAAACGCCAATGCCGATAAATAAAACGGTAATTATCCACACATATTTATTTGCCGATTGTGGAAGCATATTGCCGTCTGCGTCCGTGTTCTTTTTCCAATAAATCACGCCCCAAACGTGCGTAAAAAAGTTAAATAGTGGGGCAAGCATGAGCCCAATCGCCCCACGACTGCCCTGCACGACCACTTCCCCTGCCGTGGCAAGCATACCAAAGCCGTTGCCCATCACGTTTTTGCGAAAGGACAAACCCACCACGCACAAAAGCCCGATGTAGGAGACAATAAGATAAAACCAGTCAAGCCCTGTGTGTTCGGTGGTTTGCCAAAAGCCGACAAATAGGGCGATGACCCCAACCACAAACCAAGCGATTATCCATTGTTTTGACCAATCTTTATCGCCAAATCCTGTGATGTTATCCAAAAATTTAAATTGCATGGGTGTCCTTATTACAAGTTATTTCAAAAAATTAGAAGTGATTTTAATATCATCTTAACCTAAAATGATGGTTTATTGATTATTAGGTAATTTTTTGGGTATGGGGTTAAATGGTAATTCGCTCTTAATAAATCGGTTAATAAGGTTAAAAATGGGGCTGATTTAAAAAATTCCAATAAAACATGCTCACACCGCCATCGCACACGCAAAGCCACTTGCCCATGCCCAGTGAAAGTTATAACCGCCAAGCTGACCTGTAACATCCAGTACTTCGCCGATAAAGTATAGACCATCGCACAGCTTACTCTCAAAGGTCTTGCTAGATACATCACGGGTGTCCACCCCGCCAAGGGTTACTTCTGCCACTCGGTAGCCTTCGGTGCCTGATGGCTTGATTTGCCAGTCGTTTAGGGCGTTGCCGAGCGTGATGAGTTCTTTGTCCTTGATGTTGGCAAGCTCGCTGTCTTTGTGCTGTTGCCAAAAGTGACTCTCTAACGCCAATAGCAATTTTTTGGCAAAATAGGGCTGTAAGGCGGTGCGAATGTGCTGTTTGGGGTGCGTGTGTTTGTGCTTGATTAACAGCTCGCCTGCACTCATGTGTGGCAGTAGGTTGATGTGAATGTACTCGCCGATTTGCCAATAGTTGGATAGTTGAAGCATGGCAGGGCCTGACAGTCCCCGATGGGTAAACAGTAGCGGTAGGGCAAATTGGGCTTTGTCATTAAAAGCGATGACGTCCATGCTGATACCGCTTAGCTCTTTTGCCATGGCTCCGATGTGGTCGGTAAAGGTAAACGGCACAAGACCTGCCGATGTTGGCAGTATCTGATGTCCAAACTGCTCGGCAATCTGATAGCCAAAACCGCTCGCCCCGAGTGTGGGAATGGACAGACCGCCTGTGGCGATGATGAGTGAGTGGGCAGATAGAGTGTGCTCACGGTTGTCTTTGTGCGTGGTTAGGGTGAATGTGTCACTCTTGTTGATGGTGCTGATTTTGGTGTTTAGCCAGATGGTTACGCCATGATGGTCGCATTCGGTCAGGATCATATTTAAGATGTCTTTGGATGAGTCATCGCAGAACAGTTGCCCGTGCGACTTTTCATGAAAACCAATGCCATGCTTATAGACATAATTCATGAAATGATGGGGCGTGAACTTTGCCAGTGCCGACCGTACAAAATGCGGATTGTGGCTGATAAAATGCTCAGGACGTACGTCCATATTGACGAAGTTACACCGTCCGCCCCCTGACATGAGAATTTTTTTACCAGCTTTGTTGGCGTGGTCAAGCACTAGCACGCTTTTGCCACGTTCGGCAAGATGAAAGGCACAAAACAGCCCAGAAGCCCCTGCACCGATGATGATGGCGTCAAAGTGGGTTATGGACTTGGGCGATGATGGGGTCGGATGAGTCATGATGGTGTGATGATTTTATGATGAGTGTAGAGAATAAAAGATAAAAATAAAGTGGGCATAAAAATTGCTTTATTTTACCCAAAATCTGTGTAAAAATCTTAAATTTTTACACAAAAACACCCCATTTTAGGGTATCATACGCCCATATTTTTATGTTCAGCCCGCCATGTCTAACGATAAGCCCAATAAGACTAGCATTTTTACCCTGCCCAATAACTTGACAATTGCTCGCATTGTCATGATACCGCTGTTTGTGGCGATTGCGTACATGCCCCCTGCACTTGGCATTGGCGTGCCTGCCATTCCCGATAATGCCATTGCTCGCCTTGGCATGCTAGAATACAGCGATAACATGCTTCGTCATTTTTTGCTGACGTTTGTTTTTATATTGGCGGCACTGACCGATTGGCTTGATGGTTATTTGGCACGCAAACTCAACCAAAGCTCGGCATTTGGGCGTTTTTTAGACCCTGTGGCGGACAAATTGATGGTGGCGGCGGCACTTATTATCTTGGTGCAGTGGCATCCGAACATCGTGATGGCGATTAGTGCCATTGTGATTATCTCTCGTGAGATTGCCGTGTCAGCACTGCGTGAGTGGATGGCAGAGCTTGGCAATCGCACATCGGTGGCGGTCTCATATGTAGGCAAATTAAAAACCACATTTCAGATGGTTGCCATTACCGTACTACTACTCAACTGGCAGATTTTGGAGACGCTGGGCTATACCTTGATGATTATTGCGGTGATATTGACCCTGTGGTCGATGACGATTTATCTAAAAGCGGCGTGGCCTTATTTAAAACAAAATTAATTTAAATCATTTAAAATAAAATTAACAAAAATCCACAATCACGTGTGATTTGTGTATAATCGTTAAAAAACGGCTTATGATATAATAAGCCGTTTTTTTCTGTGGCTTATGCCATTTTATCATAGCTGAACAATATACTTCACTCTCAACTTAAAATGGTAACTTACTGATTATCTGATGGTTATTTTTCGGGTTGTGGGGGGAATTGCAATTTGCCCTTGATAAATCAATCACTGATATAAAGTTGAGAATAGGATACAATATGTCAAAATTCACTCATTCACTAACTTCCTTATCCCGCCTGTCTGCCTTATCGCTTGCTTTGGCGTTGCCCATGTCTGCGATGGCACTGTCTGCCGATACCGCCAAAAGCGATGGCACGCTATCAGGGCTGTTTGCTCATCAGTCCAAATTCAAATTCCTACCCGTTCACCAAGCCTTTAACGTCTCTGCCAGTCAGCAGGGCGACACGCTTGCGGTGACATTTGGGGTAACGCCCGAGCATTATGTTTATAAAGACAAAATCAAACTGACCCTGCCCGATGGCGTGAGCATGGGCGCGTGGTCGTTTAACAAACCACACACGATGATAGATGATCCTGAATTTGGGCGAGTGGCGGTATTTGAAGAAGACGTGGTGGCAACTGTCAAACTGACCGCCACTGCCGATGTGACCGCCCCGATAAGTGTTCGTTGGCAGGGCTGTGCCAAGGCAGGGCTGTGTTATCCGCCTGAGACACTAAAAACGACCATTAGCCTAACAGGCAATGCCAAAAAAAAACCAGACACACCAAGCAGTCAAGCCACGGTCACAAATAAAGCCAATCAATCGGGCAAAGGCACACCCAAAGATGGCGTGGGGCTTGGCTTGGATAATCAGTCAAATAATGGCTTAACTGGCAATTTAAATAATAATGTAACTAACGGCTTAAATAACTCAAATAACAATACAAATAACAATTTAGACAAAACCAGCCCGACCACAGAGCCTACCCAGTTGTCACAGGCAGGCATGAGCCAAGATGGGACAGGTGTGCCCGTCACTCAAAACACCGCTCCCGACCAAACACTGTCAGTCCCAACATCGCCACTGGTCACGCCTGTATTTGGCGATGAGCGGGGGAATACCCCAACTGGCGAATCAAATGATGAGATGGGTGGCGGACTGGGTAATGAGTCATCTGCTGACATGGCAAGCTCCCCAAATGCCCAAACAAGCACGGCGGCCGCAGACACCAGTCATCAGGCAGTAAGCAGCCAAAGCGACCCGTTTGGCATTAACAAAAATCCTGCCCTAGCGGTGCTACTGCTCTTTTTGGCGGGACTGTTGCTGTCCTTTACGCCATGCGTCTATCCGATGATACCGATTGTCGCCAATATCGTTGCTCATAACAAGTCCCATACTGCCTTAAAGGGATTTGCCTTGTCGGGCAGTTATGGACTGGGTGTGGCGACGGCTTATGGCGTGTTGGGCGGTCTGATTGCGTGGTTTGGGCAGGCGGTGGGCGTGCTTGGACTGCTACAAAACCCTTATGTACTGGGGGTATTTGCCATTATTTTTGCCTTGCTTGCCTTGTATATGTTTGACATCATTAAGATCACTTTGCCATCGGGCGTGCGAGACATGTTGCACAGAAAATCCCAATCTGCCGATGATAAGCTGGGCAGTGTGGGTGGTAGTTTTGTTGCTGGGGCGTTATCGGCACTGGTGGTGTCGCCTTGTGTGTCCGCCCCCATGGCAGGGGCTTTGACGGCAGTCTCGGCAAGTGGTAGCGTGCCTTTTGGGTTCATCGCCCTGTTTTCGTTGGGGCTTGGCTTGTCCATACCGCTCATGTTCATCGGTCTGGCACAGGGCAAGTTTATGCCCAAAGCAGGCGAGTGGATGAACCGTGTCAAGGAATTTTGTGGGCTGTTATTGCTCGCGGTGTCGCTATCTCTATTAGAGCGACTACTGTTCTCGCCTGTCATGCTCATCATTTGGGCGGTGTGGTTTGCGATGACGGCAGTGTGGCTGTTTAGAATGAAAAATCTAGCGTCGCACGCATTTGCCTTGGTGGGGGCGTTGTGGGCGGTGTGCCTTGTGGTGGGGGCGAGCATGGGGGCGAATGACCCATGGCGACCGCTCGCCAAACTGGGGGTGACCGCGACTGTTGCCGAGTCCAAGGCAGACATCAAAATCAGCAGTCTAAGCGAGCTTGACTCCATCCTTACCCGTCATGAAAAAGTGCTGGTGGACGTGACTGCCGACTGGTGTGTCGAATGCCGTATCATGGAACGTACGTTGTTTACCAATCGCCCTGTGGCACTGTCAGACTATCAAGTGGTCAAGCTAGACATTACTGAGACCAATGATGACAGCCGAGCGGTACTGGCACGTTATGGGCTGTTTGGGCCTCCGGCACTGCTTATTTATAAACAAGGGCAGCTGCAAACCATGCTACTTGGCGAGACCAAACGGGCGGATTTTGAGATGGCGTTGGTGCAGTTTTGATGATTTTGAAATTTTTTTAAAATTATTTTAGGGCGTGCCTGCCTTTTATATTTGCCATGAAAAACCAGATTTAGTCATTTTCATGCAAAAACGATTAGTTTATTTCTAAAATATTTCTATATTGTAAATATTGTTATAAAAGGTAGGCACGCCCTAAAAATTAGTGCCGTCATTTAAATGCAGGTATAAAATTTACAAAGCCAACAACAAACAACTGACAAAAACTGTAAGTCATTGACAAAAAATGTCAGCTTGGTAAAAATTGGTAATCTTAGGTAAGGTAGAGTTGTGAACCCGAGCGTTTACAACTTTATTTTGCAAGCGTGTTTGGCTTTTGTTAAAATATGCAGTTTTAAGCCATGTTCTGATGACTTGCTTTGGGCAAAATGGGTAAACAGACAGATAAAATGAAACAGGCTAGACAAACCAAGACAGTACTGGGTGCATGTACACACTGGGCAAGACCATTTGTACTGGGGGCGACATTAGGAGTGATGTGTTTGGTATTGACCGCTTGCCTTGATGATAACCCAGGCAAGCAAGCAAGCTCACCAAACATCGCAGGCTCAGACTTTGGTGGATGCCCAAACCGCCCAAAACACACAGCCCAAGCAGTCAAATCCAAGCTGTCAAAATCAGCTCATCGCCACAAGCTTTACCGAGCGACGCTCTGATGTCCAAGTGGCAGGGTGTGGCACGGTCAAGGCAACCCTGCCCGATGACAACAAAGGCTCACGTCACCAAAAATTCATCGTCTCATTAGACGGGGTGGACATGACGGTGCTTATCGCCCATAACATTGACCTAGCCCCGTATGTGACAGGGCTAAAAAAGGGCGACAGTGTGTCATTTTATGGCGAGTATGAATACACCGACAAAGGTGGGGTGGTGCATTGGACGCACCATGACCCTGCGGGCAGACACCAAGGGGGCTGGATTATGTTTGATGGGCAAAAATATGAATAGCGGTCTTTGTATTTGATGTTTTTAAATTCAACCGTTGGTCTTAATTTGATTTATCGTTTAGTATATCTATCATTTAACAAAACATGACAAGCATGAATGCATAATGATTTAAGCTTGTCATTTACCTAGTGTGAGATATTTTATGAAGTTTATCCCAAAGCGATTGAGCCTTGCTGTGACGCTCTCGTCATTGTCGCTAGGCGTGATGAGTGGGCAGGCATGGGCAGAAGAGATTGCCCTGCCCATGCCCGAAGTGAGTGCGGTGCAGACGAATGAGCTTGACATTACCGACCCTGTGCAGGGTGAGCGACTGTTTTTTGACTGTGCATCCGTGGTCAATGATGGTGAGCGTTTGGCGTGTTTTGACAGCATTGCCCTAGGCAAAGTGCCAAGCGTACTCCAAGACAAACGCCCTCTTGATTTGGGACAGACCTTTAAACGCACCATTAAGGGCGACCCACAGGTGGTGCTTGCTGAGACTGCCGGTGATTTGCCGACTGCTGACATCGCCCTAACAGAGAATGGGGCAGATGATGAGATAAACCCCGACATCAGTGCCAGTGGCTTTGGCAAGGTGGATGGTAGTAGATACACGCCACTGAGTTTGGCTTATGACTTGGACAAAAACAGCGGTGGGCTATGGAAAGCTCGTCCCCATAACCCCATGTATGTCCTACCAGTATTTGTCAATACCAAGCCCAACCGTTCGGTCAGTACCCCAACCCAAGAAGCAGTGGATTATACCGGTAATGATATCCGTAGTACCGAGTTAAAATTGCAACTCTCATTCAAATCCAAAGTTGTCGAAGATTTGTTTGGTACGAACGCAGACATGTGGTTTGGCTATACTCAGCAGTCGCATTGGCAGGTCTATAACGAAGATAACTCACGTCCGTTTAGGGCTCATGACTATCAGCCAGAGCTGTTTATCACTCAACCTGTGGTGGCAGACTTGCCCTTTGATGGCAAGCTACGCATGCTTGGGGCGGGTGTGGTACACCACTCAAATGGTGAAGGTGATTCCCTGTCACGCTCATGGAACCGTGCCTATGTCATGGCAGGGGCGGAGTGGGGTAACTTTACGGTCATGCCACGCCTGTGGGCGAGAGTTGCTAAGACCAGTGACAGTAGCCGTCCTGATGATAACCCTGATATTGTAGACTATTATGGTCATGGCGATGTGCGTTTTATTTATCAGTTTGATAAGGGCAATAATATCTCAGGCACACTGCGTTATAACCCTAAGACCAGCAAAGGAGCGGTTCAGCTTGACTATGTTCGCCCCATTGGTCGTGGCGTGAGTGGTTATGTTCAGCTGTTTCATGGCTATGGTCAGTCCATCATTGATTATAATCATGAGTCCACGACCGTGGGCGTGGGCGTGATGTTAAATGACTGGATGGGATTATAACCTTTGCTCGCTCGCCTGCCCCCGTATGCCCTTGCCATGCTCTCATCATACGTGCATGAGTGCTGTCAGTTATGTGGGCAGACGATAGAGGTTAAGCCTAAGTTGGATATAGGGGGTATGGCTGACCATCCCCCTTTTTGTCATATTCCTGTTTACCACGCACCCTTTTACCATGCTCCACTGCTTTGTATGTATTGTCATGCCCAGTGGGCAGGTAGATTGCCGATATTTGCCATGCGTGATGATGGGCGAGAGATTGCTTTGTATGCGAGTGCTTATTATGATGTGCCGTTAAAGCAGGTCATGACCGCTTTCAAGGATAAAGGCGATGTGTCATCACTCATGGTGCTGTATCATCTAATGAGATACGTCAGGCGACCCCAAGGTGTAAATGCTGATAACGCCGTGCTTATTCCAGCTCCGACCACAAGCTCTCGTTTGGTAGAACGAGGCTTTTATCCTGTGCTGATTTTGACCAGATATTTATCCTTTTTGTGGCAGATACCGATGTGGCAAGGTGTCGCTCGCTTGGATAATGTCATTCATCAGCGTGGTCTTAGCCGTAGCGACCGCCTGCATAACGTCAAGCATGATTTTTATCTGACCGACCCTTTGCCTGTCCGTCATGCGATACTGGTAGATGATGTTGTGACCACAGGCTCGACACTGCTTGCCATGGCAAATGCCATTTGGGCAGAACACCCCACTGCCAAAATTCATGGCGTTTGTGCATTGCATGGGCGAGAGGGGATTCATCTGCCGATTTTGGATGGGTAAAGACCCCCAAGCCTATTTAGTTGCTTAATTCATAGATTGACAAGGATAAGCGGTGTTGGTTTTGGTGCTGATTTTTGCTACAATAGATAAATAAATTGTCAATTTTTGTCAATAAAGTGACAATTTTTAACCATATTTTAGGTATATTCCTCCCAAGAAATAACGATGTTTAAGGAATGATTCTTGCGACATTATCATTAATTTTCACTACTATTTAATTGGGATGGTTTGTATCCCAACCTGTCGGGGATGACTCGTGTTTCATTCAAATTTACATTCATATCGCCATCAGTCGGGATTTACCTTGATTGAGGCGTTGGTGGTAATATCTATTATCGCTATCATTTCAATGATGGCATATCCTAGTATCAGTTCACAACTGGCTCGAACGCAAATGACCAGAGCAGCAGGCGATATTGAGTCTGCATTAAAAAATGCCCGAGCCAGTGCACTAATCCAGAAGAGAAATGTCAGTTTCATTATTGATGCCCAGGGGCATAATATCCAAATAACTGGTTCTGAGCCGATGAATATGACATATTCTAATAAGGTAGTAGTTACTCCCTCTTCAAATACTATTGTCTTCACCCCCCAAAAAACAGTACAAGGTGCTGGTACTTTTGGTATTTGTTACCAAGATTTTACAAGCAATCAAATTATAATAACAGTAGATAATCGCTCAAACATTACAGTCAACAGAAATGGCGGAGATTGTTCATCATGACATATAAATCTTTGAAAAATCAACAGGGTATCGGTATTGTCGAGGTAATGGTCGCATTAATGTTGCTTGCCATCGCTGTCTTGGGGTTTAGTGCCATGCAATTGGCAGCGGTAAAATCTACTGATGAGAGTCTGATGCGTACTCGTGCGTTGGCTGTTATGCGTGGTGCAGCAGAAAACATGAGGGGTTATGGAGAGGATGGTATCGGTGCTTTTACAACGGCACTAAATGGTAATGCTAGGAATACTGATGGTTGTATGCAATCTGGAGATAGTTTAAACTACTGTACAGTAGCACAGCTTGCTGCCAAGGATGCTGCAACTTTAAATGTCTTTGCAACCAGTCAAGGTATGACATTAAGATTAGTCAATTGCCCAGGCACGGCAGGTGGTCAGGTGCGTCGATGCATGATTGCTGCTTGGGGTAAGACGAAAGCGACACTTGGTAGTGGAAGGAATGATTGTGCGAATGAGGCAACAGGCATTCAAAACTCGGGTGCATCATGTTTTGTCATGGAGGCTTACTAATGAATTCAAGACAACAAGGTTTTACCCTCATTGAACTGATGATTTCATTGGTGTTGGGTCTCATTATTTCTGCTGCTGTTATGCAGGTTTACATCATGAGCGTAAGAACAAACACCATTCAAGCTAGTAGCAGTAATTTGCAAAATACCAGCGTGTTCGGCTTTCAGAGCTTAGAGCATAACATTCGTCTTGCCAACTTAGGTAATGATACTACCTCTATTAAGTCTGATACAGGTTTCGGCGGAATTGTCTTGACTAGGAATAACCTTCCTATTGAAGGTGATTTTTTAACACGCTCAGGCGGCGGTGTGACTAACACTAATGTTAGAAGTGACCAGCTGACCATTTCTTATCGCAATATCTCTGGTAGAACAATGAGTGATTGTGAGGGTAATGACGTTCCAGACGGCACCTTGGTTGTAGAGCGTTATTTCATGTCAGGGACAGTGCCAAACCTTCATCTGCACTGTGATTCAGGTCATTTTACAGGAAATAATCTAGGTGGTCTAGCTAACGGCACGGCAAGGCTCGGTGCAGGTGATGTAGAATTCATTAGCAATGTAGATCAATTTAGAATATTATTGGGCATGCAAACTGAGGGGAATAACCCACAGATTACCTTTTTGTCTCCACAAGCTTATGTTAATTTGGGTGCTGGCAGCCAAGATCCGATAGTGGCGGTCAGGCTGGGAATTGTTAGTCGCGGCGGCACAGCTATTTTAGGTGAAGAAGGAGCGACTCAATTTCAAATATTTGGTGAGACAAATACCTTGATAGGTAATGCCGCAAATAATGCACAGGTTCGGGGTGTCTACGAGTCAAATGTACTGCTTAGAAATGCTCGTGTCGTACATACCACAGGTAGAGATTAAAGAGAATAATTATGTCTAGCTTTTCCCAAATGAATATCGCCAATCGTCACCAACAAGGCGTTGCTTTGGTGGTTGTTTTGGTTTTTCTAATCATGATTTTAAGTATCGGCGTGATTGCTTTACGAAAAAGTAGTACAGACTTAAAAGTCGCTACCGCCGACCAAATGGACAATGTGCTACTCCAATCGTCTGAAAGTGCTAATCAAAAGCTAGAAGCCATTGTTAATGGTAGCGATCAAGATGTGTTGTATAAAAGAGTGGTGCTAAGCCCCTTAGGGTCTTTGGGTTATTTTATTAATGATTCGAATAATATGGGCGATGAATTTGTTTATTGTTTCAATCCTAGGACCAATGATTATTTGCGTAATACTGCTACTATTTTTCGTGGGACAGGTATGCTAGAAAATAATGGTGGTATTTGCGGTCAGGGTGACACTTTTGAATATACCAGTGCCAGACAGTCGGTGGTTACGCAGGTTAATCTGACCCAGCCTAGAAAATCAGAAGAAAATAACGAGAATGCTTTTGGTTTTGAGCACATCCCTTATGGTCAGAGTGCTACATTGGGAGAGGCAACCGTCTACGACTTTGAGGTGCATACCACTTCTCTAATCCCTGCTTACGGCACACCTGGGAATTGTTTGACTAGACGCACTACCGAGACTAATGACACATTGATGGACTGCATGGCTGACACAGGTACGCCACATAAGACCATTTACCAGCAAGTGACTGTAGCTCAAACCAGTACCCTAGCAAATCGTTAATGCTCATCATAACAGCAAACAGGTGATTATCATGAAAAAATTTAAAAAAAATACACTTAGTACACAGCTTACCCGTGTTAGTATTGCCACAATCATGGCAATGACCACCATGTCAGCTCACGCATCAACCAAGCAGATTGGAGACCTTGAAATCTATCAGCCTGCTAAGTCAGCCAATACAAACCTGATGATGATGCTGGACACCTCAGGCTCGATGGGTATTAGCTCCCTTGTCCTACCAAAGACGAACAAGTATGGTAGCCCTGGTGATGTTGATAAACCTTTGTGCGGTAGAACGACAGGGGCTTTTAAACAGTGGATTTATAACGCTAAAGATATGCGGGCAAGTAGTGAAACTTATAATAGAACTGCTTTTAAAAAGAGCGTAACAGTCGAAGGAGAGACGATTAACTACTATCTGCGAGGCTGTGGTACAGCAACCATTGATGCCTCTGGCAAGCTTATTGAGAGTGAGTCAGGTAAGTTTGACCGACTGTCGCGTCTCAAAGAATCCTTGATTCAGCTCATTGCCAGCGGTACCATTGACGAGACCGTCTCTATTGGTTTGGGTAACTTCTCCTCCAAGACCCCCATTAAGATTGGTGATTCACAAAACACTTTGGTGGACGGTCACTCAGGCACGATCTTGGTTCCTGTTAAACCTTTGACCAAAGAACATCGTTTGGATCTAATTCGTACACTTGCTGCTTTCAAATCGGTTGATGTTGAAACCAACGAAGATGGGACGGCGAACCCAAATCTAGCAGGTAACTCAACCAACTATCCTGATATCTTTAAGGCAGCAAGTGGTACGCCGACCGCTCATGCTTACGCTGAGGCAGGTGCTTATATGCTAGGGACTGGTACTGGCAGGGATAGTAACATCGAAAAGGCAAAAACTTTAAATATCTTGTATGATGGTTCTGTGGTCATGCAGCGTACAGGTGGCACTGAACAGGTCTATTATATTTGCGTCGAGCTGGGTACTGCCGATGCAGCAAGGCAATTCGGTGCGACCGTTAGGCAGTGTGCAAATGGTTGGAACCCTAATGAAATTCGTAAGGATACTGGGCAGCCTTTTGGTTTATGGTATGATGGTTCAACAATAGGACCCAACATTCCTGTTTATAAACCTAACAGCAATGGCGGTTGGACGCCGGTTAGTCGTCAAGAGCTAATTAGAACTGTCGGTCGTATGAGCAATGCATGGGAGACGCATTCAAAACTTCCTGTGGGCTGGCGTTATGCTGGTTGGATGAAAGTAGACAATGAGCCGATGGACATCGAGCCGATTAACACCAAAGGCTGGGACAACCCAGGTGGGGCAACTGCTTATGTATCCTACCGTGCCAGTCCATTTATCGTAACATCTACTACTGAGGGTGCTGAGACTTGTGATGCAGGCTATGCTTATCGTAGTACTGCTTGGGATAATGGTGGTAACTACAAATGTAAGAGTAATGCATTGGGGGAGGGAGTAAAAGGAACAAATAGAAACCTGACCTGTCCAAGTTGGTATATTGATTGCCAGCCAGTGCAATCAAGAACGATACTTGTCCGAAATAATTGGGGTACTTACAGCTATCAGAATGAATATTATCGGATGGGCTATCACTTAAAAGAAGCGAAAAAATCAACAGCCATGAATGAATACCGAAATAATATTGGCGGTATGAGATATGCTGGTATTAAACATGACCTAAATGGTGACGGTGTTAACGAGTTAAATGTTACTGTGCCATTTAAAAATGACGATAATTATCAAGAGCCTGATAATACCGTGGGTGAATGTAGCAGTAACGGTATCTATTTCCTAACTGACGGTGCCCCTAACTCCACAACAGATGATATGGCAGAACAAATCATCAATCGCACCTTGGGCAATAAAACCATCTCTTCAAAACCTGTGGGGCTAACATCTCCGGCGTTAACCTCTGGTCTGTTTCCAGGTGAGACAGGGGGCTGGGAATATATTGGTGAGTATGCAAAACGTCTAAGAGAGCCAACACAAAACCCATCTGGCGTAAAAATCAGAACGGCGGTAGCGGGGTTTGGTGCATCTTTTGCCGGTCTGTCAAGTTCGAAAAATGAAAATGGGCAGACCATCTATAACTGTGACTCAGATACGGCCACCGCAGATGCTAAGAATGCGTGTCGTTGGGGTAATATTGGTAGCGGTTATGGCGAAGGTGGTTTTTTCTATACTCAGTCAGCTGATGATATTGCTAAGAGTATCAAGGTATTTTTAAACACACTAAATACAAGTCTGCCTACCGCACCAGCTGGTACGATTACCATTCCTGATGACCCATATCAAGCATCCAGTCAACAGGCTATTGCTTTCTTGCCTATGTTGCAGCCAGATGTGAGTTCCGCCAGTAGTATTTGGCAGGGTAACTTAAAGAAATATGAAATCGGTACAGTAACCAAAGGGGTGAGTGATGTCGCTAATGAAGGCACATTCTTTGGTAAAAACAAAGCTCATCTTTACCAAGCAGATGGTGTGAGCCTAAGCAAAGTAGCCCAAGATTTTTGGAGTGATAAAGATTATCCAGATGCCAACGATGCGGTAACATCAGGTGGGGTTTATGCAAATCTAAAATTGCCTAATAGGTCAGCACTTGATGGTGTTCGCACCGTTTTTGTGGAAGATGGTGATACTCTTAAAAAATTCGGTGTTAATGCCAGTGGGAAGCTAACCTTAAATGACAATGAGTTGAGTGCAGACAATACTTTTGCGGATACTAAGCTGTATACACCTGCTAATGTTCAGCATTTATTGAGATTCTTAGGATTTGTCAATGTTACTGTACCTGATAATTTAGCAAATACAGTGGTAACAGCTGATAATATAGCTGACTCTAAAATCATGGGCGGTGTTGTGCATTCCTCGCCTAGCTTTGTCTCTTATTCGGCAAAGGTAAATGCAGATGGAGAAGTGACAGATGAGCGTGATGAGTATGTTCTCTTTGGTTCGATGGATGGTGCATTGCACATGGTGGATTCTGATAATTTTTCAGAGTCAGGTTCTGGCGGCAAAGAGCAATTTGCCATCATTACCAAGCAGATGTTGTTAGAACAGCCAGAGGCGCTCTCTGCATCTGTAAGTGGAGAGAGTGAGGGTGTTGGTAAGCCGAAGTTTGGTGTGGATGCTCCGTGGCTAGTAACAGCAACTTATACTTATCAAGACGGTAAGTTGGTGGCTCAAAGCACTGAACCTACCGCCCCTCAAGGCAAGTCATACAATACTCTATCAGGTGTTAATGCTTTTGGTGGCTTCCGCTTGGGAGCAAAAGGTCTGTATGGACTTGATTTAACAGACAAAAATGAACCAATATTAAGATTTGCTTTTCTTCCGACATCGGAGGGTGCAGATAGATTGGGTTATATCTGGAATAAACCAACTTTGGCACGTATTAAGACTGGCGCTAATGATATGGGTACCGACGTACTGGTGTTTGGTGGTGGCTATGACATGTGCTATGAAGATGAGAATTTCCAAGTAGGCGAAGGTACAGGCTCAGATGCTTGTAAGGTAAAACCTTATGCAGATGGTAGTGCAATTTATATTATTAATGCCAAGACAGGTGCTTTGATATGGAAAGCCTCATCAGAGACGATTCGTGATATGAAACACAGTATTGTTGGTGAGATTGCTGTTCTGGACCGTAATAATGACGGCTTTATGGATCACTTATACGCTGCTGACCTAGGCGGTCAAATATTCCGTGCTGATTTTACCAACGCATCATCAACACGTGATTCGTTTGCTGCGCGTGGTGTGGTTCGAGTATTCCATGAACCAGGCGAGGGTGTGTATACCAGACGTTTTTATGAAAAGCCACAGGTTAATATCTATACAGAGACTAAGCGTTTCGCTACGGTATCAGTTATCTCGGGCGATAGAAGTAGTCCTTTATCAAAACTAAGAGGTAATACCACAACGGCTGATAGACTGTATACACTTTTTGATACCGATATTACAAAAACCAATCGAGAATTTAATGCTCTAACTAGTAGCACCTATCAGGTGAAAGATATTACACCTGCCAACCTTGAAGCTTTGGGAGATGTGAATGGTGGTCAAAAAGATACTCACTTACAAAAGATTAAGGCTTTCATAACCAACTCCAATCCAACTGAAGCGGTGAAAAAGGGTTGGTATTATCCATTAAATCGTTTTGATGGTTATACCAATGTTAGATATGGTAAGGGTGTCGGTAAATTAGAAGTAGTTAGTGGCTTGCTGAATAACAAAAGAAGCAGTTTCTTGTACACGACTGTTTATAATCCAGACATGAGTTATACTAAGACCGATAGTTGTTCAGCCCAAATTAAAGGTGGTTCAGAGCGTCAGTTCTACTGCATGCCTTGGGGTATTTGTGAAAACACATCAACTGGACTTGCTGGCTATCAAAGAGCAGGTATAGGTATTCAAGAGCTTGCCAGAGGTCCTGCAAGTAAAGCAAATTCAAGCAAGGTGTTGTTATCGAGCATGTTGGGTGCTTACCATGCCGAAAATAATTACAATAAAGCATCAAGCTCTATTGTTACAGCACAGTCGGGTGTGCCAAATCCTAATGGTGTTACTGGTTGGACGAATCCGATTGCTATACCTGATCTCATTAGTGGCGGACAAAGCGAAAGCACTGCTTATACTTTAACACCCAAGCAATGGTATGACGTGTCTGCCACAAAATAATGTTATTGACTATCGGAGAATATTTATGAATAAACAGCAAGGCTTCACTCTCATAGAGTTAGTCATTACGATAGTTATCTTGGGGATACTGGCAGCGATTGCCATCCCCAGTTATAGGCAATTTTTGATAAAGAATTCAGAGTCGCAAGCCCAAGCTCGTATGGCAACCATTCAGATGGATTTAGACAAATGGCGTGCTAGCACTTTAACCTTTTCAGGTTTTAGAATTAGACAGGTTGCGGATAATGGTGGAGAAACTTTTACGGACGCAACTACCATTAGTGTGCCAACCAATAACCCTAAATACACCATCGAGCTAACTAATGGGCAGGGAGGAGCATTATCTTCTGCGGCTAGAGATATAAATACCGTTAGAGCTGGGACATCTTGGGTGATGGTTGCAAGACCGACCCAAGACAATCAGCAGGCCAAAGTGATTTTGATGAATAGTCAAGGGCAGAGATGTATGAGTGAGGATCGGAACTTTTGCCCAGATAACAGTATTAATGATTGTAGTTGCGAAGGGGAGATTTCGTGGTAATAGAAAATAAGTCAAAGGGTTTTACTCTTGTTGAATTAATGTTAGCGGTGGCGGTGATTGGGATTTTAGCAGCTATTGCCTACCCTAGTTATCAAAACTACATCATTAAGACTAAACGTGCCAATATGATGGCTGATATGCAGAATATGGCAGGTCAAATTGAGTCTAAGAAGATGATGTTGGGTGGTTATGCAAATATACCTACTGCCCCTATTATTAGCTCCGCAAATCCGGAGAGCAGTGAGTTGTATAATGTGGTAATTGCCCCTTTGACGGATCAATGGGTGATTACAGCAACGCCTAATGCTTCTGGACAAATGAAGAACGATGGTAACTTGCAATTGCACGCAGATGGTAGAAAATGCCGTGCGGGAAGATGCGGGACAGGTGATGAATGGCGATAATAAAACATTTGTAAATCAAAATCTTATCATGGCTGTTTGGTTACATATCAAAACATGAAAGTCATCAAAATATCACAAATTTCTTTGATTTGACTATTGATTTTATGGTTTTTTGATATTAAAATTAAACCATATAAATTAATGTTTAGTTTATATATTACTTTTGGAGAAAAGATGATGAAAACTTTAAAGTTAGTAGCCCTAACTAGTGCGGTATTATTTTCTGGTACTGCCATGGCAAATGTCGTAACCAATGCAGGTCATACCATTGTAGATAGTGGTAAGACTGTCTTTACCACATTAGCCAAGCCAGGTGCTATCAATGCTGAGATTGGTACATTAGGTTATGGTGCAAGCATCGCATGGTCTGCCAACGAATCAACCGAAGTGGTTGCTGG
Organism: Moraxella bovis; assembly: GCF_025985205.1. Lineage (NCBI taxonomy): Bacteria > Pseudomonadati > Pseudomonadota > Gammaproteobacteria > Moraxellales > Moraxellaceae > Moraxella > Moraxella bovis. Next base: position 1,878,754 of record NZ_CP087840.1, on the reverse strand, counting down.
TTGGAATGGCGGTAGCTTCGATGTAGATACCGACATCGGTGGTAGTGATTCTATCATCAACTGGAAAAAAGTGCTAGGTAATGAATGGGATGACTATCAAGGCAACCTAAAACTTGATGGCGATTACAGCAACCCTTATGTTGGTGTTAATCTACGTCCTTGGAAAAACCGCTTTACTGTAGGTACTGGCGTTATTTTTCAAGACAATAAGCTTGATGCAACCCTAACTTCCCAAGAAGGGAGAGCAACCATCAAGATTAATGATAAAAAATACAAAGTTGATGGCAATATCAATGTTAAGGCAGAGTCTGGCAATACCTTGGCTCCTTACTTGACTTTGGGTGTTAAGCCAAATATCAACAGTAACAGCCGTGTCGGTTTCTTTGGTGAAGTGGGTGCTGCTTATACTGGCAAATGGAAAACAGAAGTTAATCTAGATAATGCTGTTGTTCCAAGCCAAAATGAAGCAGAATTTCAAGCTGACCTAGAAAAAACCATCAGAGATAATAATCCCACTTGGTATCCTATTGTTAAAGTTGGTGCAACTTATCGTTTCTAATTTAAGCATCTAACTTAATAACCCCAAAGTTTAAAACTTTGGGGTTTGTTTTAGTTTTGGGTCTGAAAGTTTTTTAGACTGGATTATTGGGAGATGTTTTTGGTCGAGCTTTGCTAATTCAACGGAACAACCCGAAGCACTTCTTCAAGCGTGGTAACGCCCTCTGCCACACGTTTTGCTCCTTCTATGCGTAACGGTAACACCCCTTCACTATACGCCTGTTTTTTTAGGTCGTCAAGGCTTGCATCTTTGGCAACCAATTTTTTAAGCTCATTGGACAACGGCAAAATCTCATACAGCCCGATTCTCCCTTTATAGCCTGTGTTTCGGCACTCATCACAGCCCACAGGCATGTAGATTTTGGACGGAACAGGAGCGTTCCACGGAGTGACAAGCCCGCGCCATTCGTCCGCTAGGGGCGAGTTTTCGCTCACGTCTTGGGCGGATTTGCAGTGAGGGCAAAGCGTTCTGACAAGCCTTTGAGCCATAATGCCCAAAATGGTTGCCGATGTCAAAAACGGCTGAACGCCCAAATCATGTAGCCGTGTCAAAGAGCTTGGAGCGTCATTGGTGTGCAAGGTGGATAACACCAAATGCCCCGTCAGACTTGCCTGCACCGCCATGTCTGCCGTCTCGCCGTCTCGGATTTCGCCCACCATGATGATGTCAGGGTCTTGTCGCATGAGCGAGCGAATGCCGTCTGCAAAGTGCAAATCAATCGCTGAGTTAATCTGCATCTGATTAAAAGACGGCTCAATCATCTCAATGGGGTCTTCAATAGTACAGACATTCACTTTTTCGGTGGCAAGTTGTTTGAGTGTGCTATAAAGCGTCGTGGTTTTGCCTGAACCTGTGGGACCTGTTACCAGAATAATGCCGTTGGGGTGGGCGGTGAGAGCGTGCCACGTTTCTAGTTGTTTGCCCGTCAAGCCAAGCTGGGCAAAGGTGCGTACCAGCACTTCGGGGTCAAACACACGCATCACGAGCTTTTCGCCAAATGCGGTGGGCAAGGTGGACAGACGAAGTTCGGTTTCTAGCCCTTTTGGCGTGCGTGTCTTTAAACGTCCATCTTGGGGCTTTCGTTTCTCAGCAACGTTTAATCGTCCCAAAATCTTGATACGAGCGGTAACAGCCGTCAAAATCGCAGCAGGCATCTCATAGACGGTATGCAGTACCCCGTCAATTCTAAATCGCACCTTGCCTGTCTCACGGCGTGGCTCCAAGTGAATGTCGGAAGCTCGCTGTTCAAAGGCGTATTGCAAAAGCCAATCTACGACTTTGACGATGTGTTGGTCATTGGCATCAGGATTGCTGTTATCGCCAAGTTGAAGCAGGGCTTCTACATTGGTAATGTCCGCACTTGCCTTTTTTTGGGCGATGTCCGCCCCTTGTATGGCACGGGTGACCTGATAGAACTCGGCACGGTAGCGATTGAGCTGTTCAGGTGACAGATAAACGACCTTGATGGTTTTGGGGCGGACGATGTGGCTGATGTTGGCATGCCAATCATGATAAAAAGGTTGGTCAGTGCCGATGATGACTTCTGTATCGGTCACGGCAATGGGCAGAATGTACTGATTTTTGGCGTACTCAAAGGACATGATACCCGTCACACCCGGCACATCCACTTTTAGGGGGTCAATTCGCACCACGTCCACGCCAGCTTTGCCCGCCAACCATAGATTGAGCTTATCTACAGTTAGGGGCTGATGGTCTAATAAGCTCGTGAGATTAAAACGGGCGATGTTTTGGACGGGGTGTAGGGCAGGGTCGTTGCGACTGGTGATGACAAGATTGTATGATTTTTGGTCAATGCGACCTTCTTTTAATAACTCATCCAAACACCAACGCAAATCGACGATTAGGGACAACTCAGTCATGACAGCTCTATTTGTGATAAATAAATACTATTGTAACATGAATTGATGGGTGTATTTCAATTTTGTTTGGTCGTACGTTTGGTCGTACGCTGTGTAAAAATGCCATGATGGGGCGTGCTATCATGGCATATCTGTGTTTCGGCTGTGGCTTGGCTCTCTGGCTGGTATTGTGATGTTGGGCTAGATAAGCTGTGCCAAAAGCGTTACTGCGTTTTTTGCTGATTGGGGGTGGGACTGGCAGAGTTTGTCATGGCAGAAATGCGTTTGGTGACGACAAGGGCGATGGGAATGCTTACCACAAGCCCTGCGACCACGACTCCAAGCACCGTTTGCATATTGGTCATGTCATTGACAAACACCATAATCATCAAGACGCCAATGAGTACAGTAGAAGCAATCGAAAAAATGGCACTAAATAGTGGAATGTTCATGGTAAATCCCCTAGCATTTTTGTGGATAAAATCTATATGCTATTTATACACCTTTTTTACATGAATGTTAAGCATTTTTATCAAAAATTCCATAATTTTTATAAGGATTTTATATTAATTCCAAAAAGTTATTAATTTAGTCAGTCTTTCAACTAAATTTTGTGAAAAATTGGTTAAAATCACTGTTAATTATGGCGGTTTGTGATAAAATTAACTGTTTATTTATCAAATTCGCCCCATGATTTTTAAAAATCACAGGCAAGCTACGAGATACGACCATGACAACCGCTCACTTAACCAAAACCATGCAACTGACCGAAGTACGTCAAGCCTTTATTGATTTTTTTAAAAGCAAAAACCACACGCCTGTGGCATCATCAAGTCTCATTCCACACAACGACCCCACGCTATTATTTACCAACGCTGGCATGAACCAATTTAAAGGTACCTTTTTGGGTCTAGAAAAACGGGACTATCAGCGTGCCGTGTCATCACAAAAATGCGTGCGTGCAGGGGGCAAACACAACGACCTTGATAATGTCGGCTACACCGCCCGTCATCACACCTTTTTTGAAATGCTCGGTAATTTTAGCTTTGGCGATTATTTTAAAAAGGACGCCATTGCCTTTGCGTGGGAATTTTTGACTGATGACAACTGGCTTGCCTTACCCAAAGACCGCCTTTATGTAACCGTCTATCACACCGATGATGAAGCCTTTGACATTTGGCATAAGGACATCGGGCTTGCCCCTGAGCGGATTATTCGTATTGGCGATAAAGGTGGGCTTTATCAGTCGGATAACTTTTGGGCGATGGGCGATACAGGACCTTGCGGGCCTTGCTCCGAGATTTTTTATGATTATGGCAAGCATATGGAAGGCGGACTGCCCGGTACGCCTGACGAAGATGGTGACCGCTATGTGGAGATTTGGAACTGCGTATTTATGCAGTTTAACCGCCAAAAAGACGGCACGCTAGAACCCCTACCCAAGCCGTCTGTGGATACAGGCATGGGCTTAGAGCGTATCAGCTCGATCATGCAGGGTAAATGTGGCAACTATGAGACGGATTTGTTTGTTAATCTCATGAATGCGACCGCCCAAGTGATTGGCGTGGAGAGCACCTATGAGTCGTCTTTTAAGGTCATTGCCGACCATATCCGTGCCGTGTCGTTTCTCATCGCTGACGGTGTCCGCCCAAGTAACGAAGGGCGTGGCTATGTCCTACGCCGTATCATTCGCCGTGCGGTACGTCATGGCAATAAACTGGGAGCGGACGGGGCGTTCTTTTATAAACTTGTCCCTGCTCTTATCAAGGAAATGGGCGAAGCCTATCCGCAATTGATTGAAAAACAAGACGAAATCGGAGCGGTGATTTTAAAAGAAGAAGAACAATTTGCCAAAACATTGGCACAGGGCTTACGTCTGTTATCGGGCGAATTAGAAAGTCTAAACACAGGCGATACCTTGACAGGGGAGACGGTGTTTAAGCTATATGATACCTATGGTTTCCCAACCGACCTAACTGCCGACATCGCTCGTGAGCGTGGCGTGGGCATTGACGAAGACGGCTTTAATGTGGCTATGGAAGCCCAACGTACCCGTGCCAGAGAAGCGGGCAAATTTGACGTGGACTACACAAGTGCCATTAAAGTAGAAACTCCAACCGAATTTGTCGGTTATGACCTGCTAGACAACCAAAGCCAAATCATAGGCGTGTACCAAGACGGCAAGGCGGTAGAGTGTTTGGGCGAAGGCGATGAAGGTGTGATTGTGCTGTCTGCCACGCCATTTTATGCCGAAGGTGGCGGTCAAGTGGGCGAGACAGGTGAGATTAGCACGTCCACAGGGGTGTTTTTTGTCGAAGACACCAAAAAATCTGGCACGGCAATTATCCATTATGGCACGGTAAAAATGGGCGAGATCACCCTAAATCAGTCCGCCAACGCCCAAGTGATTGCCGACGTGCGTAAAGCTTCTGCCAAAAACCACTCCGCCACGCACCTGCTCCACGCAAGCCTACGTGCGGTGCTAGGCACAGGCGTTGCCCAAAAAGGCTCGCTGGTATCGGCAGACGTGCTGCGTTTTGACTTCTCTTATGATAAACCAATCAGTCATGATGAGCTTACCACCATTGAGCGCATGGTAAACGAGCAAATCCAAAAAAATACCCCTGTGCAGATTGAGTACCTACCCATTGATGAAGCCATTGGCAAAGGGGCAATGGCTCTGTTTGGCGAAAAATATGGCGAAACCGTGCGTGTTCTTACCATGGGGACAAATGCCGATAACTCTACGTTCTCCATTGAGCTGTGCGGTGGTATCCACGTGGCTCAAACAGGCGATATCGGTCTGTTTAAAATCGTCTCTGAGAGTGGTATCGCCTCGGGCGTTCGTCGTATTGAAGCCTTGACAGGCATGGGAGCGGTGCGTTATGTGCAGACGGGTGAAATGATTTTGGGTAATTTGGCAACGAATTTTAAGGCAAAACGTGGTGAGATTGAAACTCGTGTCGGTAGCCTTGCCGAGCGTAACCGTGAGCTTGAAAAACAGCTAGAACGCACCGAGCAAAAACTGGCAAGCCTACAAGCAGTATCGCTACTACAAAAAGCGGTCAAAGTGGGCGAGACAAATCTACTCATCGCCAAAGTGGTAGGCGTGGACGGCAAAGCCATTCGTGGGCTGATGGATACCCTAAAATCTCGCCTTGACGGGGTGATTGTACTGGTGGGCGAGAGTGATGATTTGGCACTGTCGGCAAGCGTGGCGAAGGGCTTGACTGATAAGGTTAAGGCGGGCGACATTATCCGTCATTTGGCGGGTGAATTGGGTGGTAAAGGTGGCGGTAAACCTGACTATGCCCAAGGTGGAGCAAGTAAGGTTGATGGGCTTGATAAGGTGCTTTCGGAGTTGCAAGGCGAGTTGGCGAGTAAATTGGCGTAAGTAATTTGGGAATGTGTAGGGGTGAATTACAATTCTCCCGTACAATTTTGTACTACAATCCCAATTTGTAAGGTGCGTAATACGCACCGAGTTTATGCTGATTGCACAAATTGGTGCGTGGTACGCACCTTACGCCAAAAACTTTTTAATTAGAAAATTGCAATGGTTATTAAAATCGTACGCTATACCACTTGTTTGATATTTTTTTTGTTAATGCTTGGTAGCATTGATGAAAGTACTGTTTGGACATCAATCAGTTTTTTGACTGGCATAGCAATGACGATTGATGAAAAAACCATTTGCCAAAAATTTAAAGTTAAAAATTATTGGATTTTTTATGCAGTGTGGATTTTTGTGGCGGTGATGACAATGGTAGTGGCGTTTTATTTTGAATTACAGGGGCATAATTTGTAATGGCATATTATCAAGAATATAAATACGATTTTCAAACAAAGAAAATTGGTGCAATTCTTATTATGGTGAGTATTTCTTTATGGATTGGCAATATTAATTTATATGCAAGCTCATCAACTTTTATGAATAATTCTGCAATCTTTTTTGCTATTATACCGGTATTATTTACAATTCTTGGAATATATGCTTTAATTTTTTTTAAAACCAACATCTATCACATTGACAGATGATAAAATTTCCCTTTATGAGAAGCCTTTTTCTAAAACTGAAACAATCATTTATTATCAAGAAATTACCAAATTAAAAGAGAAACAAATTAACAAAAATCAATGTTTGTTGATTTTTGTTAATCACAAAAAATACACGCTCATTCGTGAATTTTTTGAAAGTATTGATGAATTTAATGAAGTGGTAGAATTTATTCGCACAAAAGTTTAATTTTCCAAAGCCATTCTGATTTACAAGGAAAAATTATGGCACTAATCGTCCAAAAATACGGTGGTACTTCCATGGGGAATACCACCCGTATCAAAAATGTCGCCCAGCGTGTCAAACGCTGGCACGACCACGGTCATCAAGTGGTGGTGGTGGTTTCGGCAATGAGCGGCGAGACCAACCGACTCATCGGTTTGGCTCGTGAAATTTCAAACGACCCAGACCCTCGTGAATACGACCAAATGGTCGCCACAGGCGAGCAGGTATCTATTGCCCTACTTGCCATGGCACTAAAAGATTTGGGCGTGGACGCCAAATCCATGACAGGTCGTCAAGTCGCCATTAAGACCGACACCACGCACACCAAAGCACGCATTGAGCATATTGACGCTGACAACCTAAAACAAGAACTCGCTGACGGTAAAGTGTTGATTGTGGCAGGCTTTCAGGGCGTGAACGAACACAACGACTTGACCACGCTTGGACGAGGTGGCTCGGACACCACAGGTGTTGCCATCGCTGCGGCGTTAAAGGCGGACGAATGCCAAATTTACACTGATGTGGACGGCGTGTACACCACCGACCCCCGAGTGACTTCTAAGGCGAAAAAACTTGACAAAATCACTTTTGAAGAAATGCTAGAAATGGCAAGTCTTGGCTCAAAAGTGCTGCAAATCCGCTCGGTAGAATTTGCAGGCAAATATAAAGTACCTGTACGGGTACTGTCTAGCTTTGATGAAGGCGATGACGGGGCTTTTGATGATGAATTTAAACAAACTGTTGGTACACTGATTACCGCTGATGAAGGAGATACTATGGAAAAAGCGTTAATTTCGGGCATTGCCTTTAACCGTGATGAAGCCAAAATCGTTGTGCTGGGTGTGCCAGACCGCCCTGGTATTGCCTCTGCCATTTTAAGTCCGATTGGCAAAGCCAACATCGAAGTGGACATGATTATCCAAAATATGTCCGAAAATGGCGTAACCGATTTTAGCTTTACCGTACCTCGTGGCGACTTTGACAAAGCCATGAAAATCCTGAACGAACAAGTCAAAGACGACATCGGAGCCATCGAAGTAGTAGGAGCGAGCGATGTGGTTAAAGTCTCTATCGTGGGCGTGGGTATGCGTTCGCACGCAGGCGTGGCAAGCAAAATGTTTGAAACATTAGCGTCCCAAAACATCAACCTACAAATGATTTCAACCTCCGAAATCAAAGTCTCTGTACTTATCAAAGAAGAGCATTTGGAAAAAGCGGTCAAATCACTACACACCGCCTTTGGGCTTGACCGTGAAGACGGTGAGAGTAAGGTTGCAGGGCTGTAATTAGCAATTATGTAACAATTTGGTTTATTAATCATAATCATTACGTAAAAATTGCCAAAAAAAAGCTGACAAGTTACCCAAGAAGTTTTATAATAACAACTTGGGTAATTTTTATTTTTTGCTTTTTAGCATTGTTTTTATAGCAAGGAGCTATTATGTTAATCCTAACTCGCCGTGTTGGTGAAACCCTAATGATTGGTGATGAAGTCAGCGTTACTGTGCTGGGTGTCAAAGGCAACCAAGTCCGCCTTGGTGTTAATGCCCCTAAAGACATCGCTGTTCATCGTGAAGAGATTTATCAGCGTATCCAACACGAACGCTCTATGCAAATGCACATGAGCCACCTAGAACAAGGCAACTTTGCCCCACCATCATTTGATGACGACGATTATTTTAATCGCTAATGGATGTATGATGAATCACACTGACATTTCACGGCTATTAAATGGTATTGAGCAGGGCAGTTTGACGTTCAAAGACGTGCTTGCCTTTATTGATGCCAATTATACTTATACGCCTGTCGCCTTTCATAATGGCGAAGCGGTCAATCCTGCTGGCACGAACGAAGGCTCTGCCAAGGTGTTTAGCCTTGCCAAACTGCACGGTCTAAATCAGCTTGACACCCTAAAACTATTTGCCGAGCATTATCAGGCGGTGCTAGACACGCCAGAGGGCACCGACCACGCCAATATTCGTAACTTTTTGCATTATGGCTGGCAAGGGTTTGGTATGCCTGTGAGTGCTTTGACCGCTCGTTAATTTTGTAAATTTGATAAAATAAGCCCGATTTTAAAATTTTACTTGAAATATGAGTGAAATTGGTGTAAAATTTGGGCTTTGATTTTTCTGTCACTTTCTATTTATTGTCGCCTTTAACAATAAAGATGAAATGACATCACTAACAAGTTTGAATAATCCGCTTAGTCCATACCTAATTTGTGGCGATTGTTTAAACGGCACAACCGATACCGCTCAATATCCGTGCCACATCGTAATATAGGAGTTCATCATGTCTCGTGTATGCCAAGTTACTGGAAAACGCCCACTAGTGGGTAATAACGTATCTCACGCTAACAACAAAACCCGTCGTCGTTTTTTGCCAAACCTACACAACCATCGTTTTTGGGTAGAATCTGAAAACCGTTTTGTGCGTCTTCGTGTATCTTCAAAAGGTATGCGTATCATTGACAAGCACGGCATTGACAAAGTGCTTGCCGATTTGCGTGCCCAAGGTCAAAAGATTTAATTTAGCAAAAGGATAATACCATGAGAGATAAAATCAAACTCGTTTCTACGGCTGGCACTGGTTATTTTTATACCACCACCAAAAACAAACGCACCATGCCTGGCAAAATGGAAATCAAAAAATTTGACCCAAAAATTCGCCAGCACGTTCTATTTAAAGAAGCAAAAATCAAATAATTTTGCCCTTTAATTTAGAAAATCGCTTAAAACCAAATTCGGTATTCGGATTTGGTTTTTTGTTTGCTGATAAAATAGCATTATTCCAAGATTTTGCCCCTAGCAAACTTGATATATGCCACGGATTTGTAGGAATGTGCTGAGCACGCCCTTTGATGACATTACTGCACCTACATCCAAATATCATTGTGTTTATAGGGCGTTCCTAACCTTTATAACACAATTTAAAATATAGAAATGTTTTAGAAATAAAACAATGTTTTTCCTTGAAAAACGGGCGATTTTCCTCATTTTTCATTGCAAATATAAAAGGCAGGCACGCCCTAGTAATTTTAAAGTTTATTGGGTGTATATTTTAAAATTAAGCTCTGGTTCAAAAAGTATGCTACAAAGAAAACCGTTCGTGGCGAGCTTGGGAAACCTAACGGTTTTCCTACCCGCAGGCAGGCTTAGGGCGAACGGAAAACCTAGTTCAGCATACTTTTTAGACTACTACCTAAAATTAAAAGAGTATAGATGGAGTGGGGCGGATATCATATGATTTATTTAGACAAATAAAAAATCCTTAGAAAATATTTAAGGATTTTAAATGGATGGTGCCCGGGGCCGGACTTGAACCGGCACGCTCAAAAGAGCGAGGGATTTTAAATCCCTTGTGTCTACCAATTTCACCACCCGGGCTGATTACTAAAATAAAAGTAATCAAAAATGGAGGCTGAGGTCGGAATCGAACCGGCGTACACGGAGTTGCAGTCCGCTGCATGACCACTCTGCCACCCAGCCTTGTCTTGGCCAGTCAATGACCTAAGTGGTCGCTATAATATCATGTTTTGGTAAAATTGCAAGTATTTTTTAAAAAATTTTAAAAATTTTCGTCAAAAGTTCGTAAAAAACGGTCGTATTGTTCACAACTAGCCCGAAAAATCAAGTGCTTTTTTTGGTGTTGATGTCAATAAAACTCATAATTTTTAGGATAAATTAGAGTATAATAGTCAGGTTTAGCTGTTTTTGAAAAAACAGGCATTTTTATCCAAAATGCAATGGCTTTAGCGTTTTACTTTTGTTGGTTAATTTTCATTATAATATCATAAATATGAATTTTGAAAATCTATAAAAGCGTGTAATCAAAAAAGTAAAACCCTAAAACTCTTTTTATGATTACTTTAAAATATTTATAGTAAGCAGGTATTTATGAAATTTAATTTAAAAGTATTAACATTCTCTGTGCTTGTGGCGACCATCGCCCTAGTGGGCTGTGGTAAAAACGACCAAGGGGCAGGCGGTGCAGGAGCGGGGGCAGGTGCTGCTCAGCAAATGCCCCCAGCGACCGTAGAAGTGCAGACGGTGTCGCTACGTTCAATACCCGTGGTTAAATCTTTCTCAGGGCGTGTGACAGCGGTTGAGACATCCGAGGTGCGTCCACAGGTGACGGGTATTATTGAGTCTGTTGCTTTCCATGAGGGTAGTTATGTCAAGGCAGGGCAAGAGCTGTACCGCCTAAACCGTGATAATTATATCAGTGCTGCTAACAGTAGTATCGCTGCCATTCAGACAGCGGAGGCGAGCTTGATTAGTGCCAGAGCCAGTCTTGCCGCCCAAGAGGCGACCCTTGCCCAAGCTCGGGCAGATTTGGCGCGTGTTGAGAGCTTGGTGGGTATCGATGCGGTATCAAAACAGCTGTATGACCAGCATAAGACCGCCGTGAGAACCGCACAGGCAAATGTCGAGGCTGCCAAAGCAACGGTCAATCAAGCCAATGCGTCAATCAACAGCGCCAAGGCAAACCGTGATGCCAGTCAGCTTGACATGAGCCGTACCATCATTCGAGCTCCGATTAGCGGTAAGATTGGTATTTCGGCGGTCACGGCAGGGGCATTGGTCTCCGCCAGTCAAGTCACACCACTGGCGACCATCTCACGCACTGACATGGTGTATGTGGACATCAGTCAGTCATCATCAGAGCTACTAAGACTGCGTCAGCAGATGGCAAGCGGTCAAGCCAGTGAGGGCTCAACAGAGGTACAAATCGTTCTAGAAGATGGCGAGACCTACCCGCTCATTGGACGTTTGGCACTCTCAGATGCCAGCGTGGATGAGGCGACAGGAGCGGTCAAGCTAAGAGCGGTGTTCCCGAACCCTGACGGACTGCTTATCCCAGGGATGTATGTCAATGCCAACCTGGCCCAGTCAGTGGTGCATAACGCCATGCTACTGCCCCAAACTGCCATCATTCGCACACCCAAAGGCGAAACTCAGGTCTATGTGGTCAATCAAAACAAACAAATTGAAGTGCGTAATGTCAAGACCGCAGGCACGTTCCAAGGTCAATGGGTAGTAACCGATGGTCTGACCAATGGTGATAATGTCGTTGTGGTTGGCGGTGCTAAGGTTAAGCCTGAGCAGGCGGTTGAGACACGACCCTACTCACCAAACGGTCAAAATCCCCAAGGAGTAGGTCAAGCCCCCGCCCAAGGACCTGTACAGAACCCTAACCAAGCCCCAAGCCAAGCTCCACAACAAAGCAAAACCAGTCAGCAAGGACGGCAAGAGCAACAGGCACCAACAGCTCCTACTCAAAACCGAGCACCGACAGATGATAGTGCTGAACAAGCAGAAGCCCAAGCGATGGCAGATGCTGCTGATGAAGTGGCACAATAGGGGTAAGTGATGTCAAAGTATTTTATTGAACGACCCATTTTTGCGTGGGTCATTGCTATTTTGATTATGCTTGTGGGTATTATTGCGGTACGCAGTTTGCCCATTGAGCAGTACCCGCAGATTGCCCCGCCAACGGTGTCAGTCAATGCCGTCTATCCAGGTGCTGATGCCGAAACAGTGGAAAACACCGTAACGCAGGTCATTGAACAGCAGATGAAAGGGCTTGATGGACTCATGTATATGTCATCAAGTTCATCAGCCAATGGTTCGGCGTCTATTACGCTTACCTTTGAAAATGGGGTCAATCCAGACACCGCACAGGTGCAGGTGCAAAACAAACTGCAAGCAGCGACCAGCTCTCTGCCTGCTGATGTACAACGTCAAGGCGTGTCGGTAAACAAGTCGAGCAGTAGTTTCTTGATGGTGGCGTCCTTTGTGTCAGAAGATGGCAGTATGACCCAGTCGGACATCGCCGACTACATTAACTCAAATGTGGTAGACAGTCTCAGCCGTGTCAATGGTGTGGGTTCGCTAAACGTGTTTGGCTCGCCTTATGCCATGAGGATTTGGCTAGACCCTACCAAATTATCATCTTATTCACTCATGCCATCTGACATCTCAGCAGCGATACAGTCGCAAAACGTGCAGGTGTCAGCAGGTCAGCTTGCCAATTTGCCAACCGATCTTGATCGCCAAGTGATTAATGCTACTGTAAGTGTGCAGAGCTTTTTACAAACACCTGAAGAATTTGGTAACATTTTGGTCAAAACTGACACGTCAGGGGCGAAAGTTTATCTAAGAGACGTGGCGGATATTGAGCTGGGTTCAGAGAGTTATGCAGTAAAAACCCTCTATAATGGACAAGAAGCTGCGGGTATGGGTATCATGCTCGCTTCTGGTGCCAATGCCTTAGAAGTGCGTGAAGCGGTACAACAAAGGCTTGATGAGTTATCACAAGGCTTTCCTAAGGGTTTAAAAATTGTCGTACCTTATGACATCACACCGTTTGTAAAATTATCCATCAAGCAAGTGGTGATGACGCTATTAGAGGCGATTGTGTTGGTATTCTTAGTCATGTTCTTATTCTTGCAGAACTGGCGTGCGACCATCATCCCTACACTTGCCGTGCCTGTGGTTATCCTAGGAACATTTGCGGTACTGCTGTTTTTTGGTTTTACCATTAATATCTTGACCATGTTTGCGATGGTGCTTGCCATCGGTCTGCTTGTTGATGACGCCATTGTTGTTGTGGAGAACGTCGAGCGTATCTTAGAAGAAGACCCGAATATCTCGGTCAAAGATGCAACCATTCAGTCAATGGGTGAGATTAGTAAGGTGGTTATTGGGATTGCCTTGATTTTGTCAGTGGTATTTGTACCGATGATTTTCTTTGGTGGTTCGTCTGGGGTGATTTATCGTCAGTTTGCTGCAACTCTTATCACCAGCATGTCGCTGTCGGCAGTGATTGCACTGGTGTTCACCCCTGCTTTATGTGTGACCATCCTAAAACGCCAAGCTCATAAAGACATCCATACTCAAAAAGGCTTTTTTGGTTGGTTTAACCGCTTTTTCTTTAAAGCCAGTCGCAGTTATGAGAACTTTGTTGGTAAAACCTTTAATGCCAAATGGCTCTTTGCCATCGCCTATGCAGGTGTGATTGCGGTATTGGCACTGATTTTTGTGCGTTTGCCAAGCTCATTTGTACCAGAAGAAGACCAAGGTATGCTGATGACATTGGTGCAGCTGCCAGCAGGTTCGACGCTTGACCAAACTGCTGCGGTCATGGAAAAGGTGGGTGGCTACTTTCGCGAACAAGAGGCGGATAACGTAGAGTCGGTCTTTACCATCTCAGGGTTTAGCTTTGGGGCAAGTGGTCAAAATGCGGGTTTAGCATTTGTTAAATTAAAAGATTGGAGCGGTCGTACCTCGGATGAGAGTGTAGCACAGGCGATTGCAGGACGTGCCATGGCACTTAATGTCATGATTCCAGAGGCGACACTTGTGTATCCAATTGCCCCGCCTGCGATTCAAGGTTTTGGTAATGCCAGTGGCTTTGATTTACAACTCCAAGACATCGGCGGTGTGGGTCATGCTAAGCTGTTGGAAGCTCGTAATATGCTACTTGGTATGTCTGCTCAAAACCCAACTGTGGCAGGTGTCCGCCCTAATGGTCAAGAAGATGCTCCTAAGCTCAAAGTTAACATCAACCAAGAGCAAGCAGCTGCCTATAACCTAAATATGGCAACCGTCAATGCCACGCTTGCCCAAGCCTTTGGTGGTAGCTATGTTAATGACTTTATTGACCGTGGTCGCATCAAAAAGGTCTACATGCAAGGTAATCCTAACAGCCGTGCCACGCCTGAAGACATCAGCAAATGGCATGTGCGTAATGCCGCGGGGCAGATGATTAGCTTTGGGGCATTCTCAGACAGCGAATGGCAATTTGGTAGCCCTGGCTTAAACCGCTATAATGGTCTGTCATCACTAAATGTCCAAGGTGCCGCCGCCCCTGGTAAGAGTACGGGTGACGCCATGCTTGCCATGGAAGAGATGATTGCACAACTGCCTGAGGGTATTGGTTATGAGTGGACGGGTCTGTCACTAGAAGAGCGTAAATCAGGCGGTCAAGCATTGCCACTTTATATCATCTCTATGCTGGTGGTATTCCTATGTTTGGCGGCGTTGTATGAGAGCTGGTCGATTCCATTCTCGGTCATGTTGGTGATTCCACTGGGAGTTGTCGGTGCGGTCATCTTTACCATGCTGCGTGGCTTTGCCAATGACGTGTACTTACAGGTGGGTCTATTGACGGTCATTGGTCTGTCCGCCAAAAACGCCATTTTGATTATTGAATTTGCCAAAGAAATTCAAGAGTCGGGCAAATCCTTAAAAGAGTCGGTCATGACAGCAGCTCGTATGCGACTGCGTCCGATTATCATGACATCGCTTGCTTTTGGTATTGGTGTGGTACCACTGATGATTGCCACAGGGGCAGGCTCTGGCAGTCAAAACGCTGTTGGTACGAGTGTGGTCGGTGGCGTTATCACGGCGACTTTCTTGGGCGTGTTCTTTATTCCGATGTTCTATGTGTGGGTGCGTTCGATTTTCCCATACAAATACAAAAAGACAGCGAATGCGGACGTTCATAACGCTTAAGCGTGGCAACCAATAGGAAGACATTGCCAAATTAGCCTGCATTGTGTATCATGACATGATTTGGGCTAATTTGGTTAAAGAGAGATATTATGAAAAATAACATAAAAACATCACGTGTGTTCATGCTAAGCACGCTTGCCTTGTTCATGACTGCGTGTAGTACCATTCCCCAAAAATCACAAAGTGTACTGGCTCAGCCAAAAGTGCCTGTAGAGTTGCCTTATAAAGTGCTTGATGTTAACACAACCATCAGCACGCCTGAGGCACCAAGTTTGGCAGGCATGCGTTGGCAAGATTTTTATGCCGACCCCAAATTAAAGGCCTTGATTGAAATGGGTCTGACTCACAATAAAGACTTACAATCAGCCATCTTGGCGGTGCAAAGTGCCAGGGCTCAGTATCAGATCACCAATGCCAATGCCTACCCCAATATTGGCGTATCGGGCGGGGCAATTCGTGGGGCGGATGCTCGTGATAGAAATCCTAGCACCAATTATAATGTTGGACTTGCCCTGTCAAGTTATGAGCTTGATTTGTGGGGTCGGGTTGCTAGTGCCAAAGAAGCAGCACTACATGACTATTTGGCACAAAATTCCGCCAAAGACGCCGCTCAAATTTCTATCATCTCAGCAATCGCCCAAGGCTATGTCAATCTTAGCTATGCCATGGCACAACGTCAGCTTGCCCTAGAAACGTTAAAAACCCGTGAACATTCACTGTTCATTAACAATAAGCGTTTTGAGGCGGGCATTGATGCCAAATCAACCAGTCTACAAGCCGAAGCGTCGCTAGAATCTGCCAAATTGGCAGTCTATCAGGCGGATGCCAATATCTTAAAAACAAAAAATGCCTTGCAGTTATTATTGGGAACCCCGATACCTGTGGAGCTATTGCCTGATTTAGGCGTAAATAACATCACCACGCAAAGTCTATTTAGTGCGGGTCTGCCCAGTGAGCTGTTATACTATCGTCCTGACATCGTCCAAGCTGAACATCGCCTAAAAGCAGCAGGAGCGAACATCAATGTGGCTCGTGCTGCCTATTTTCCCAGCATTAGACTGTCAAGCAACATCGGCTATGGCTCCACTGATTTGGGGGATTTATTCAAATCAGGGGCGTTTAGTTGGTCAGTGGGTCCATCTATTAGCTTGCCAATTTTTGATGCAGGATACAGACGTGCTAATTATGAAGTCGCACAAATCGGTCAAAAGCAAGCCTTGGTGAATTATGAAAAAACCATTCAAACGGCATTTAAAGAAGTCTCTGATGTGCTTGCTACCCGTGCCACCATGGAACATCAGCTAAATTCACAGTATCGCCTACAAAAAAATTATCAAGAAACCTATAACATTGCCCATGCACGTTTTCGCTCGGGGCTTGATAATTATCTTAATGTGCTAGATGCTGAGCGTTCGCTTTTTGCCAATCAGCAAAGCATTTTGAATTTGGAATTACAAAAAATTCTAAGTCAGATTGAGCTTTATCAAGTATTAGGTGGGGGAGCGACACTCTCGGCTGAGCAGATTACAAACTTTAATAAACAGCGTGAAGCTATGCAGACAGCAAGTCTTGCTACCGCTGAGCAGTTGGCAAATGCCCAAATTAAAGGCGCTAATACTGCCACCAGCCCAGAGCTTGTACAGCCTGAGCCTAATAATATCAGTGTGGTGGAACCATCCAATGTGGGTGGGGTGGCGACAGAGCCTACGACCAACGACGCACAGGCGACCAGTATGCCTGCCACCAACCCATCGGGATCAGCCATCATCAAACCTGCTGATGATAGTGAGCCTGTGCAAGTAACCCCTTGATTTTGTCATCAAAAAAGTCCGCAATCTGTGTTGGGTTGCGGACTTTTTTCATAAAGTTAAGTGATGAGCAAAAGGTGTTGTTTAAACATGGCTTTTAAAATTGTGGCTTGACATAGATAGTTATTGACATAATACGTGAAAATTATGGTCAAGATGATGGGTAGGGCTTGGCAAATACGCCATCAATATCGCTAGATGTGAGATTGCCTTTGTTGGTTCTCGGCATAGATTGCCACTTGTAGCCAGATGTTTGCTTGAATGTAGTCTTGCACTTGAATCTGACGGTTTTGCTCATTGCTGACGGCAGCGATACGCACCACAAAGGCCTCGGCATTGGGTTCACGTAAAATTGCCACATCAAAGAGCGTGATGGGTATGCCAAAAAATTCAGTACAGCTTATGCCCAGCACCTGACCTTGGCACCATGCTTCATCTTCTTGCCCGAAGGTGTCGCCAAACAGATAAATACAGCTCTCCCCAAAGTTAATCTCCACCGGAGTAAGAAGTGTGTTTTCATCGCCGTCTTTGGGTGTCCATGTTTTTATTTGCTCATCAATGTCATCAGGCACTATGCCACCATTATCCGCCACGATGTCATTAAAGGCACGATGATAGCGAATGGCTTTGGGGTTTTTGACCAGTAGCGTCTCATCTTTGTTACTTGGTTCAATGTTGTACGCCCATGCACTAAAATTAGCAAAGTAATTTTTTGGGGTTTTGTACTCGTGGCGGTTGATGGCGTAGAGCTGGTCAAAGGCGTAGATGGTCGTGCCATCGGTGGTTCGAAGGCGTAAAATGGCGTCAGCGGTACGCTCACAGCGAACCACTCGCTCAATCTGACAGTTCACGCCATAAGGACTATGCACCGCAGGGTAGGCGTTGATAAAAGCGGTGGGCTTGCCATTATCCATGGTAAGAATTTGCTTGATGTGACAAGGGGTGTCTTGTCCGAGTAAAAGGGTTTTATGATCAGTACGCCCCACGGTCAAACCAGTAGGCAGAGTGGCGGTCTCCAACATGGCTTGGAGCCAATCTGGCACGTCATCGGCAATGTTATTAGTTAAAATCGCCCAATGATCGCCATGTCCTGCATTTTTGTCGCAAGGCAAGTCTATCTTTTGGGGTGGTACTTCATGCTTGTAGTCGTAGCGAATGCTCATGGGAGTTCCGTATGAATAAATACCCCATCTTTATAAGGGAGAATTTTAAAAAATCAAGTCATCTTATCCTACTGATTTGGATAAAATTTATCATCATGAACGACAAAATCCCCA
This sequence comes from Moraxella bovis, assembly GCF_025985205.1. Lineage (NCBI taxonomy): Bacteria > Pseudomonadati > Pseudomonadota > Gammaproteobacteria > Moraxellales > Moraxellaceae > Moraxella > Moraxella bovis. The sequence continues at coordinate 1,860,447 of NZ_CP087840.1, read as the reverse complement.
AAAGCATGCCAAAATGGTGTAAACTATGGCGTCAAATTTCAAAAGGCAATCCCCATTTATGTTTCGTCCCCTTGCTTTATTTATCGGGCTAAGATACACCCGAGCTGAACGTAAAAATGGCTTTATCTCCTTCATCTCACTCATCTCAATGATTGGGCTAACCCTTGGTGTGGCGGTGCTTATTACTGTTTTGTCGGTGATGAATGGCTTTGATAGGGAGTTAAAAACCCGCATTTTGGGCATGGTGTCACAGGCAAATGTCAGCTCTTATGAGATTATGCCTGATTGGCAAACACTTGCCAAAAAGATTGAAGAGAATGACAAAAATGTCGTGGCAACTGCTCCATTTATCGGATTGCAAGGCATGCTGACCGCTCACGGACAGGTGGCGGGTATTATGGTAACAGGCATTGAGCCTGAGTATGAAACCAAAGTGTCCATCATTGGCGAACATATGGTGCAAGGCGACATCCATGTATTAAGGGCGGGGGAGTTTGGTATTGTCTTGGGTGAGAGCATGGTGCAATCTATGGGGCTGATGATAGGCGATAAGGTAACCTTGGTAATGCCCGAAGCATCGGTATCGGTGGCGGGCGTTGTTCCTAGATTTAAGCGTTTTACCCTTGTAGGGACATTTAGCATCAGCCCTGAGATTGACAGCACTATGGCGTATGTTGCCATGCGTGATGCAGGCGTGCTACTGCGTCTGCCCGAGGGGGCTCAGGGCATTCGCCTAAAAATGAATGATATTTTTAAAGCCCCCCAAGCGGCACTAAAAGCACAGAACATCGCTCCTGAGCGTTTGATTGCTAATGACTGGACAAGCACGCACGGCAATCTGTTCTCCGCCATTCAAATGGAAAAAGCCATGGTGGGACTACTGCTTTTTTTAATCATTGTGGTGGCGGCTTTTAATATCGTGTCTAGCCTTGTAATGCTTGTGACGGATAAAAAATCTGACATTGCCATTTTAAAGACCTTTGGGGCAAGTCCTAAGCTTATCATGCAAGTCTTTATGGTGCAAGGCATGATTATTGGCGTGATTGGTACGATAGCAGGGACGATATTGGGCATAACTTTTGCTTTGACGGTGAGTGATATTTTAGGTTTTATTAATAATTTTTTTGGACTACATTTGTTTGATGCGTATTTTGTCAATTATTTGCCATCACAAGTAAAGCTAAGCGATGTACTGCTTATCACATCCGCGTCATTTTTATTGTCATTTGTCATGACCATTTATCCTGCTTTGCGTGCGTCAAAAATTCAGCCCGCCCAAACCTTGCGTTATGAATAAGGAAATTAGATGAGTATTATTTTAGAGGCAAAAAATATTAGCAAAATCTATGACGAAGGCAAAATTCAAACATCTGTACTGACAGGGCTTGATTTAACCGTTCATCAAGGCGAACGTGTTGCCATCGTTGGTAGTAGCGGTTCGGGCAAAAGTACGCTGTTGCACTTATTGGGAGGGCTTGATACACCAACTGAGGGCGAAGTATGGCTCAAAGGCGTGTGCCTAAATCATTTAAATGAGACGGCACGTGGACAGATGCGTAATGAGCATTTGGGTTTTATTTATCAATTTCATCATCTACTGGCGGAGTTTAGCGCCACCGAAAATGTTGCCATGCCCCTGCTCATGCGTGTTGATGTCAGTATTAACGAAGCAAAAGATAGGGCAAATGAACTACTAGACCGTGTCGGTCTGTCGCATCGCACCCACCACCGCCCAAGCGAGTTGTCAGGCGGTGAGCGTCAGCGTGTGGCGATTGCCCGTGCGTTGGTAACACGCCCGAGTTTGGTGTTGGCTGATGAGCCAACGGGCAACCTAGATGATGATAATGCTTTGGCGGTGTTTGAGCTACTCTCAGAGCTACAAGACACGCTTGGCATGGCACTACTCATGGTCACGCATGACAGGACATTGGCGGCACGAGCTGATAGGGTACTACACATGAAAAGTGGGACGTGGGCGCAGTTTTGATGGATGATTCAATGAACTGTATGAGCTTGCCATAGGTAAATGCATCAGTAAAAAACCACGCCCTAAGACATGGTTTTGTATTTTTACCAACGAATTGGCGTAACATGGGGGTTACTGGCTTTGAGATTCTCGTAAGTGCCTTTGACAAAGATGTCTTCATTAACGGTGCTGATGTTGGTATGACCGCAGAACGCCATCGTGATGTCGCACTCTTTGTAGATAATCTCTAAGGCACGGCGAACGCCATCTTCGCCATACGCCCCCAGGCCATATAGGAATGAGCGACCTATCATCGTGCCTTTTGCGCCTAGTGCGATGGCTTTTAGCACGTCTTGACCTGAGCGGATACCACTGTCTAGCCAGATTTCGCATTTTGAGTTTTCTGCTTGTACCGCTTGCACACAGTCGGCAAGGCTAGCGATAGAGCTTGGGGCTCCGTCTAGCTGACGACCGCCGTGGTTGGAGATGACCATGGCGTCCGCCCCTGATTTGGCAGCCAAAATGGCGTCTTCGGGCTCCATGATGCCTTTGATAATGAGTGGTCCGCCCCATAACTCTTTGATACGAGCGACATCGTCCCAATTAAGGCTCGGGTCAAACTGCTCTGCCGTCCAAGATGATAGGCTAGACAAATCGCCCACCCCTTCGGCATGACCGACAATGTTGCGAAAGGTATGGCGTTTGGTGCCAAGCATATTAAAGCACCATTCAGGTTTGGTCATCAGATTGATGATGTTGGTTAGGGTAGGCTTAGGGGGTGCAGACAGACCATTTTTGATGTCTTTGTGGCGTTGTCCTAGCACCTGTAAATCAGCTGTTAGGATAAGGGCAGAGCATTTGGCTTCTTTGGCACGGCGAATCAGATTTTCCATGAATTTTTTATCACGCATGACATACAGCTGAAACCAAAATGGCTTGGTGGTGTTCTCTGCGACATCTTCAATAGAACAAATACTCATCGTCGAGAGCGAAAAGGGAATGCCAAATTTCTCAGCAGCACGAGCCGCGTGAATCTCACCGTCTGCCCACATCATGCCTGTAAAGCCTGTCGGGGCGATTGCCACTGGCATATGCACGTCTTGCCCTATCATCTGTGTGGCAAGCGAACGACCTTCCATGTCAACGAGTACACGTTGGCGTAGCTTGATGCGGTCAAAGTCGGTTTCGTTATTGCGATAAGTGGTCTGTGTCCACGAGCCTGAGTCCACATAGTCATAGAACATGCGGGGTACTTTACGCTCGGCAATACGGCGTAGGTCTTCGATTTCGGTGATTTTACTTAAATCTGCCATAAAACAGCCTTAGTTTTTAAAGTTTTGAAAATGGGGTGTATTTTACAATAATTTATAAAAAATGACAAAAGGGATTATAAAACCCCTTTTGTTAAAATCATACTTAAGTTCGCTCACTCTTTTTGCTGATAACAGTCATGATGGCAAAGAAGGCAATCGCCCACAATGCTGCTGCAATCCACCATACAGGGTTAAAGATGAACGCCATGCCCACCAGACCTGCTTGTATTACATAATAACTCATGGCGATGAGTGTCTTACGAATAACCAAGCCTTCACGGTTCACCAGTCCGACCACCGCACAGGCAGCGACAACGTTATGCACGCTAATCATGTTACCAGCGGCACCGCCCACGGCTTGCAGGGCGACGACTTTGGCGGCGTCATTAGCACCTAGGTCAATCTGAGTGGCAGTGCTCCACTGAAAATGGCTAAACATCATGTTAGAGACGGTGTTTGACCCTGCAATGAACGCCCCCAATGCCCCAATCCAAGGCGACACGAGTGGCCACATATTTGCAAATACATCAGCAGCACCTGCCGCCAGTACTTTTGGCATGGCAAGAATCGGCTCGGCAACATCAGCAGGCGTGCCAGAGTTGATGAATACCTGCACCATCGGAATTGAGAACAGTAGGGCAGGGGCGGCGGCTATCATGGTTTTGCCAGAGGCTGACCAACTTTTTTTGACGGTGTCGCCTTTCATGCCAAACAAAAAGATGCAAATGATGGAGACAAGCAGCAGCACGGTCGCAGGCGAGTACAGTAGCTGTGTTTTGTTGGTGATACTGGTGTCTAGGATATTGCTAAATGTGATAACCGCATTACTGCTTAGCCAATCTTTTAATGGCTTGATGGTACGAGTGGCGATTAGAATACCGATGACCAGCAGATAAGGCGAGAATGCTTTAACCACAGAGAATTTGGCTTTTTCATTCACATCAATGTTGGTGGCGGCTAAGGTGCCCCTCCATTCTTCTTCCCATTTATCACGGCTTTCAAAGTCAAAGGTGTTTTTGGGGGTCAAAAAGCCCATTTTGGCAGCTGGCACGACAATAGCAAGACCGACCACGGCTCCGACCAAAGAAGGTAGTTCGGGTCCGACAAATTTGGCGGTCAAATAGTAAGGGATGACAAAGCACAGACCGGCAAAAATGGCAAAAGGAGCGGCTTCAAAACCTTGGCGAAACGAGCGTTTTACCCCAAAGAATTTGGTCAAGAAACAGCACAAAATCAGCGGAATCAAAAAACCCACCACTGAATGCACAAAGGCAACGTTTGCCCCGATTTGGATGATGTAATCATTAAAGGCAATGCCCTGCTGACTAATGGCAGCGGTTACATCTTCTTTATTTTCAAGCCCCGAGTTCACGCCGATAAGAATGGGCGTACCTACTGCTCCATAGGAGACAGGAGCGGACTGAATGATAAGAATTGCCATGACACACGCCATTGCAGGAAAGCCGAGTGCCAGCAGTAGGGGAGCTCCCACTGCTGATGGCGTACCCCAACCTGTGGAGCCTTCAATGAGTGAGCCAAACAGCCATGCCACAATAATCATCTGTACACGACGGTCAGGCGAGATACCCATAAAGCCTTGGCGGATGGCGACAATGGCTCCGCTCTCTTTTAGGGTATTAAGCAGTAGCACCGCAGCAAAGACGATGAATAGGACGTTGGCGGCGGTTAATACGCCATGAATGGTTGCAGCGGCAACTTGATTGCCAGCGGTTTGCCATACAAATAATGACAGCAAAGCTGTTGCAAAATACGCCACAGGCATGGCAATTTTGGCGGGTAGTCGCATGACGACCAATAAGGTAAAAACAATTAAAATTGGTAATAATGCCAAAAAGGTCAGCATATACACTCCTTTGTCCAACAAAGACTGTATGCCCATTTGTGTTATGATTTCAATTTTAAAAATCCATTAAAATTGTTGGGTCATACAAAATAACAATCGTTTGTGATGATTGATACATCACAAAGCCCTATTTTTGGTAAAATTTAGCAAATACCACAATATAAAAATGGTTATTAGCAATAAATCTCATTAGCTAAATAATGAGCCAAAGTGGTATTTTACTCAAAAATTTATTAAAAATAAATAGGGCGTACCTACCCTTGATAACATTTTTATAAAATAAGATGAGAATTTGACAATTTTAACCAATTTTTGCATGAAAAATGGCTAAATCTTGTGGCTCGAAGTCAAAAACTTGTCTGATAGAATACTCACAGCCTCAAGTTTTTCCTTGAAAAACGGGCGATTCCCCTGCTTTTTTAAACAAGCATTTTTCATTGCAAATACCAAAGATGGGTACGCCCTAACAGATTTTAACCAATCATCACATTTTTATTGTTTTTTTTCGATAAATTTTAAAAATTGATAAAAATATTTTATAAAAATCGGTGTGATGTATGATTTTGGCGTGCTTATCCGTGATGATTATTTGATAAAAGATGAACAATATCCATAATCCCAAACGGATAGCATAGTAGGCGGGTGGGGGTGATAAGAATGGGAATGAGCGTGCCCAGATGGTCTATCAGCTCTTCGCTGTCGGCAAGGTCAAGCACATGAATGGCAGGCATGCGTGGATGTATAGCTCGGGCTTGGGTCAGTAGGGCGTGGCTGGTGTGGCACAGATGACAGCCATCCGTGCCTAAAAGATACCAATCTGTGGTAGGATTGGATGTGTGGATGATTTGCTGGCTGTCTAAGCCTGTAAATGTCGCCAATAGTAGGGCATGAAACGTGCGGTATTCGTTATGAGCCAGGCAAGTTAGGGCGAAGCGGTCGTTTGTTAATTTTTGTAAGTATTTGATAAAATTAATATTATTCATAAAAATAAATGCCCCATAGCAAAAAATCGTGTAAAATAGGGCGTTTATTATAGCAAATACACCCCAAGTTTATTTTATTTTATGTTTAAAAAAACCACAAATACGCCGTCTCAGCCCAGTCCCGACTCACAAACACCCCCCAAACCCAAAAGACGGCGACTGGTGGCATGGCTGTGGCGATGGGTGATAGCTCCACTCTTGGTGTTAGTAATCAGCTTTCACCTGCTCATCGCCGCCATGCTTGGCGTGTGGAAAGTCGCCCCTGTCGGTAACTCCATGTTTATGGTTGCTCATCGCCTATCAGGGGGCGAGGTTGTGCAGGTATGGGTAGATTATGATGATATCGCCAAAGCGGTCAAACAGGCGGTGGTGGCGAGCGAAGATGCCAAATTTGCCACGCATAATGGCTTTGACATGGAAGGCATTGAGCGCGCCATTAAAGCAAACGAAGCAGGCGGGGCGGTGTCAATGGGCGGCTCGACCATCAGCCAACAGCTTGCCAAAAATCTGTTTTTGACATCGCACCGCTCCTATATCCGTAAGGGCGAAGAGGCGATTATCACGGTGATGATGGAGCAGAAGTGGGACAAACAGCGGATTTTAGAGGTGTATCTGAACGTGGCGGAATTTGGCGAGGGCATTTATGGCATTGAGGCGGCGGCACGGCATTATTATGGCAAATCTGCCAAAAACCTAAGCCGTGAGCAGTCGGCATTGCTCATCAGCATGCTCCCCAATCCCAAATATTACCAAAAAAATCTCAATAACCGCCGCCTACAAAACAAAAAGCGGATTATCATGAAGCGTATGCCCAGTGCGGTATTGCCTTAAGTTACACCTTTTGATATAGCAAATCCCAAGACGCACGTCCATAATCCGCCCCACGTTTTTCGAATTTGGTGGCAGGGCGAAAATCAGGACGTGGCGAAAAGTTGCCTTTGCCTGCCATATTTTCAAACTCGCTCATGTTATCTAGCACTTCAAGCATCCACAAGGCATAATGCTCCCAATCGGTCGCACTGTGAAAAATCCCGCCCGTTTTTAGTTTGTCTGCCACCAAGGTCATGCGGTCGGTCGTTACAAAACGGCGTTTGTAATGTCGCTTTTTTTGCCACGGGTCGGGAAAATAAAGCTGTACCGTGTCCAAATGCTCACTAGGTAAATTGTTTAATAAGGCAATCGCATCGCCATTTAGCACCTTTAAATTAGTCAGTTCCAATTCATGAGATAGATAAGCAGTACGCCCAATGCCTGGTTCGTGGACTTCTATGCCGACAAAGTTACGAGCTGGCTCGGCTTGTGCCATTTCTACCAAGCTGTCGCCCATGCCAAAGCCGATTTCTAAGGTCAAAGGGGCGTTCTCGCCATTTGGTGTATCCTTAAAAAACACCCGCAAATCGGTGATGTTAGATACATCGCCCAATCTGCCCAAATCCTTACCATGATTGATGATGTACGGAGCAAAGGCAGGGTCGGTCAGGGCGGTCTCAGCATACTGGCTCAGGTGCGTTCGCCGTCTCATAAAGGTGGCGATGGCGTGGCTGTATTCGGTGGGCGTGCGAGCTAGGTTTTGGATTTCTTGGCTGATGGTATCCCGAGAGATGTCAGGGCTTTGGCGGTCGCCCCCAACAGGGGCAAGGGGGGCTTTTGGGGTGGATTGGTCTGGGTTAGTCATGGTATATTACCTAAAAAAGGCGTAAAATAGTGCCTATTATAAAGCATTCATGGGTTAAGTACAAAATTTATGTTTCGTTTGCCATTTTTAGAAGACACGACTCCGCCTCCATTTTATTTGCCCCACTTATCCGACAAAGAGCGGATTCAGCTTGACAAGTGGTTTATTGGCACACGCTCGCAAAGCTATTATTTAAAGCGGTTTGGGCAATTTGATAAGGCAGGCAAACTGCATGCTCGCTGGAACTGGTCGGCGTTTCTCACCACGTTTGGCTGGCTGTTATACCGCAAGCGTTATCTAGACTGCGTGGTGTATTGTGTGGCAGGGTGGTCGTTTATTAAGCTCAACATCGTCATCATTTTGGCGGTGTGTGAATTTTTATTTGTGGGTAAACTGCCTGATAACTATCAGATGTACACACGGCTCATGATAGCTGGGGCGGTGTGGCTGTTTTGGTCGGGCATGGTGGCACGCTGGGCGGACGCGTATTATTATCGCATGGCACGGCGTGAGATTGCCGATGCCGTGGAGCTATACCCTACTGACAAGAACGCTCAAAAGGCATATCTGGCAGAGCATGGCGGGGTCAGTGTGGTGGGGCTTGGCGTGGCGTTTGCCATGTTTGGGACGTTGCTTGCGATTATTGTATTGCAATTTGTGCCGATTATCGCCATGCAAAAAGAGCAGGCAGTGATTTTTGAGAGTTATCGCAGTACCAATGCCATTGCCAAGCGAGTGGAGCTCATCTATGAGCAAACAGGTAACTGCCCTGTGGGTCTGCCCGTTACTACCGACAACCAAAGGGTGAGCGTGGAAGTGGTGGCAAGCCTGCCCTATGCCAAGACCGATTGTGCGGTGGTGGCAACGGTATCAGGGGCAAGTTATCCGGTGCGGTATTTAAACGGTCGGCATTTGGCAATTTATCATCAAATAGATGATAATTCGTGGCGGTGTCAGACATCGCTAAATAAAAAACAAACACCAAAACGTTGTGTGGGGTAGCTTCACTCCAAACTCACAAACACTAATTCAGGACGGTTAAACAGACGTGGCACTCTCGTGCTTTCTCGTGCCAAGCCACGGCTCACGATAAATTTGGTGTTATTGTCATTGGCAAATTCATAAAGTCCGCCTGCATATTTGGGGAATAGCCCTTGATTGGGAGCGTACACGCCATTGATAACGAATGGCACTCGCCATTGTCCGCCATGAGCATGACCTGCCATGATGATATCAAAAGGATAATTAAGATACGTGTCAATATGCTCGGGGCGGTGGGTTAATAAAATATGGACGTGATTTTTAGTATCATTATTTAAATTATCCGTTACTGTTTTTAAATCCTTATCAAACGCTCCGCCGTCTGGGTCAGATATGCCATGAATGACGACATTGGTGTTTGGCACGGATATACTTTTGCCATGAATGATTGATACACCATGAGTGTGAATTTTACCCATAACTTTATTATAATCCGGCTGACTTAGCCAATTTTCATGATTGCCGTCCACATAATAGGTTGGGGCAATATTGGGTAATTGGCTTAATAATTCATCAGCATTATCAAAAGGCATTTTATCATCATAAATATCCCCGCCCAATAATATCACGTCAGGCTGTTTTTGTTTTAAACCATCTATCAGCCATTTTTGATTATCGCCATAATAACAAGCGTGCAAATCGGTAATTAGGGCGATATTTAATGCCTTATCACTTTGATAGCCGATATTATCAAATTTATAATCCACTACTTTTAATAAATTGCTATAAATAATAATGGCAACTATCATCAATAAAGCGATGAGTATTCTTATCATCGCTTTTTTATATTTGTTAAAAAATATCATGGCAATATCCGCTCTCTCTCCCAACCCTTATCGCCTTTGCGATAGACAATGCGGTCGTGCATACGGTTGGCTCGCCCTTGCCAGAATTCTATTTTATCGACCAATAAGCAATATCCGCCCCAAAATTCGGGCTTGGGGATATGCTCGCCAAACTGCTCGGATAATTTGGCAAAATCGCTCTCCATGACTTCACGGCTCTCTACCACGCCACTTTGGGGGCGACTGACCCACGCCGCCAGCTGGCTGTCTTTTGGGCGGGAATGGTAGTAGGCTTCTGATTTTTCAGTGGATAATTTTACCACACGCCCAGACGCTCGCACTTGACGTTCTAGCATATGCCAAAAAAACAAGGCTTCGGCAAACGGGTTGTCTGCCAAATCCTGCCCCTTGTCGCTGTCATAATTGGTATAAAAAATCATTTCCATGTCATCGCCCACAGGCACAATCTCACGCATGAGTAGCGTTCGCACCGATGGACGCCTATCCGCCCCACAAGTGGCAAGCGAAAAGGCATAGGCTTCGCCGATTTGTTCAGCTAGGGCTTCGCTCATCCATTTTTGGAGCAATGGATAAGGGGTGTCGCCAATGTTTTTTTCAATGAGTTCGTCTTTTTCGTAGGACAGACGGCTGGCACTAAAATCAATTCCCATAGAAGTTACCTTTTTTGATTTAATGGTTTGTTTTATAAGTTTTGCAAAATTCTATCGCTTTAGGATATTCGGTAATTTGTGTTGGATTAACTTGATGTAAATGCCAATTGGGGCTATGTTGCTCTATCAAATCGTATTCAGCCCCAGATAAAGTTGCAGGACAAACAGCCTTTGCTTGTTCAGTTGTCTTATTTACTGTTTTTATATTAAATAAGATACTCTCAAGACCTAAGGAATTATCATCATAAAACATGCACATTCTGCCATACAAAATTGCATCAGACATCGCAAAAATCGCTTTCGTGCATTCATTATCAATAAAATGTTCTGTTTTTTGATTGGCACTATCAACATTGGCATTTGCTGATACCGCCAATAAAATTCCTATTATGACAAAAATTTTCATTTAACAACCTTTATTGCAACTGTTTTAATTTATCTTGACTTGGTAATTCAAAAGGCGGATGCGTACTAATATCCACCAGTACAATTTCATCATCAAAGCGTTGATAATGCAGAATACATTCGCTCGTCATATCGCCATCATCGCCCACATATTCAGGAATGCCTATATGATAATGCCACAAACAATGTTTTTGGGCATAATCAAAATTGGCTCGCTCTTTTTTTGGTGTGGGGATTGGTTGGGGCGGAGGATTGATTACGACCTTGCAGACCACGCAAGCCGTGTTGTTGAATTTGTTGGATAAATAGAGCGATTTTTATGCGGTCTGCGTGTGAAAGTAGGGCAAGTTGTTCGTCAAAGGCAAGACTTGTTTTCACTTTCATCTTGCACCGCCCAGCCAATCTGCCAGCTGTTCTACGCTGTCAAAATGGGGTATAGGGGTAGAACCGCTTTTGATTGATTTATCTAATTTCTCAATATCAAAATGATGTTGATAAAACCAATCATAATAAGCGTCTTCATCATCTTTGGTAAAAGTAGATATAAGCAATTCATCAACCGTCATACCTGCTTGCTCGGCTTTGGCAGTAATTAGCTCTATGGTGGTTGGGGGTAGGTCTAATATCATGGGTTTTTCTCTTTTAAATATTAAAATGATATTTTTATTAAGGGTATTTTTAAATATAGATTTTAAAATTGGATATGTAGGGGCAATTTATTCGCCCAAATGTTAAATTTACCATAAGGTAAATTCAATTCACCGCACACACCCATTTTAAATTATCTATGATTTAAAATCACCCCAACACCGCCTTTACCTTATCCGCCAATGACGTTGCCAATGTTTGTGCCGTATCGCCATCTTGGGCTTCAACCATGACCCGAATCACAGGCTCGGTGCCTGATTTACGGATTAGTAGTCGCCCTGTACTGCCAAGCTCGCTCTCGGCTTGGGCGAAGGTGGATTTTAGCTCGTCATTGTCATAAGGGTCGCTCATTTTGGCTAGGCGGACGTTGATGAGCGTTTGGGGATATGGGGTGTAATCCTTTGTTAAATCGGAGAGTTTACCGCCTTTTTTGACCAAAACCGCCAGCACCTGCAAGCCTGCTACAATGGCATCGCCCGTGCGGGACTTGTCAAGACATAAAATGTGTCCAGACGATTCTCCACCAATGGCGTAACCATATTTTTCAAGCTCTTGCATGACGTAGCGGTCGCCCACTTTGGCACGCACAAAGTTAATACCTTGATTTTTAAGTAAGTTTTCAAGTGCCATGTTACTCATCAGCGTACCAACCACGCCAGCAGGCTTTTCGTCTGCCCCATTGGCAAGAATGTACAAAATGCTGTCGCCGTCCAAAATTTGTCCGTTTTCATCCACCATCACAATGCGGTCGCCATCGCCATCTAGGGCAATGCCCAAATCGGCATTGTGTTCTAGCACTAGGCGTTGCAAGGCTTCGGGGTGGGTTGAACCGCAGTTGTCGTTTATGTTGGTGCCGTTTGGCGTGTTGGCGTGGGCGATGACACTTGCCCCAAGTTCACGCAAAACCCGTGGGGCAACGCTGTACCCTGCTCCGTTGGCACAGTCCACCACAATGGTTAGCCCACGCAGGTCGTATTGGTAGGGGAATGAGCCTTTGCAGTACTCAATATAACGCCCCTTAGCGTCATCAATGCGGTAGCTTTTGCCAAGCTCGGTGGGGTAGTGTTCAAGGCGTGAAAGCGTGTCGCCATGTATCATCTCGTCCAATTTGGCGTTGATGGCGGATTGGGTTTCGTCTGAGATTTTTTTGCCTTCGCCTGAAAAAAACTTTACGCCATTGTCGCCATAAGGGTTGTGGCTTGCCGAAATCACCACGCCCATGTCGGCATGAAAACTTCTTGCTAAATGGGCAATGGCTGGGGTTGGCAAAGGCCCGAGTAGGTGTACGTCCACGCCTGCCGAGTTAAATCCTGCTTGCAAGGCGGATTCAATGACATAGCCCGACAGACGGGTGTCTTTACCGATAACCACGCTGGGTCGTCTGCCTGTGATGTTTTGGGCGGTCAAAACCTGCCCTGCGGCATAGCCCAATCTTAATAGAAAATCAGGGGTAATGGGAAATTGTCCAAATGCCCCACGAATGCCGTCTGTGCCAAAGTAGCTCATGATGATTGCCTTTTAAAATTAAAATGATAAGAAAAAATAATCCTAAGTATACCGCCAAATTATTCTCTAATTCAATACTTTTTCAGTAGTATAAAAGTTAATCATAAAAACAAGAATTTTTATCAAAATTTACAAAAGCCTTGTTTAAATTGCAAATTTTTGCCACAATATAGCATTTTTTCATCACGGAACCATTCATGACAAATCTTAACCCACACCCTGCCTTTACCCTAAAATCTAAGCACCACATAGAAGCCCTTGATATCACGGTGCTACTTTGCGAGCATACTGCCACAGGGGCAACTCATTATCATCTGGCATGTGATAATGACGAAAACGCCTTGATGATTGGCTTTGCCACCCAGCCCATGACTTCTCGGGGCGAAGCTCATATTCTAGAACACGTTGTCTTGTGCGGTTCACAAAAATACCCTGTACGAGACCCGTTTTTTAGCATGATTAAGCGGTCATTGCAGACCTTTATGAACGCCATGACGGCAAGTGATTGGACGGTGTACCCCTTTGCCAGTCAAAACAAAAACGATTATTTTAACCTATTATCCGTCTATCTTGATGCGGTGTTTTTCCCCAACATTCACGAGTTAGATTTTGCCCAAGAAGGCATTCGTTTGGAGCTTGACAAGCAGGGGCGACCTGAATATCACGGCATTGTCTTTAATGAGATGAAAGGGGCGATGAGTGGCGAGATTGACCAGCTTTACTATGCTTTGGCACCACACCTGTATCCGACCACGACTTATCATTATAACTCAGGGGGCGACCCAAAAGAGATTGTGAAGCTGACCCATGCTGATTTGGTCAATTTTCACAAGACTCATTATCACCCATCTAACGCCATTATCATGAGTTTTGGCGACATTGACGTGGCGGACATTCAAGCACGCCTGCACGATGATGCCCTAGTGCGTTTTGATGATGCTGAAAAGCCGTCTCGTGGCAAACAGTTCGTCTCCATGACCGAGACTCGCCTAAATGAGCCTGTGCAAGTCTATGACACTTATACCGCTGACGTGAGTGGCGAGAAAATGACCCATAACGTGTTGGCGTGGCTACTACCAAGCATTACCGACCCCAAACAGCGTCTGGCACTTCGCCTCATGGAGGGCGTGCTGATAGAACACGCAGGCTCGCCCCTAAGAGCGTATCTTGACAGCTCGCCACTTGGCACGTCCGCAAGTCCGCTACTGGGCTTGGACGACAGTCATTATGAAATGGCGTTTTATGCAGGCGTGCGTGGTTCGGAGCGTGAGCTTGCCGATGACGTGGAAAACGGCATTTTGGAGCTACTTCGTTCTGTGGCAGAAAACCCCATTGATAATGAGACCATACAGACCATTTTGCATCAGATAGAGCTAGACCAACGCCATATCGGGGGCGACAGTATGCCTTATGGCTTGACACTCATGCTTGAAGGGTTTGGTACGGCACTGCATGGCGGTAATCCTGTGGACATGTGGGAGATTGATGAACATTTGTCGTGGCTATCGGAGCAGGTCAAAGAGCCAAATTGGGTGCAAAATCTCATCAAAACGCACCTGATTGACAATCCGCACCGAGTTCGCCTAACTCTATCGCCTGACAAGGACAAAGCCCAACGCCTGATAGACGATGAAAAGGCAAGTTTGGATAAGCTAAATACCACGTTAAGCGATGAGGATAAAGCACTCATTCGCCAAAAGTCTGCCGAGCTTGCCACACGCCAAGCGATGATAGATGACGTGGATATTTTGCCAAAAGTGGGGCTAGATGACATTCCCAAAGCGATAAAATTCGCCCACGCCAACAAACAGCCGATAACCATTGGGCAAGACGAACGTACACTTTATGAGTATCATGCAGGGACAAATGGACTGTATTATTATCAAGTAGTGCTTGATTTAAATGATAATTTAGGCATTTTAAATAATCCGCTGCTGCCCCTATATCTAGAGCTGTTGTCCGAGCTAGGTACGGATAGGTATGACGCACGCACGTTCCAAGCGGTGCAAGCGTCCGTTTCATCAGGCGTTACTGCTCGCATTTCACAGCGTACCGACCGCCATGATAAGGAGGCGATGACAAGCTATCTAGTAGTGGCGACCCGTGCCTTAGCTCGTAAGCCTGAGGCGGTGGAGCTGGTAAGCGACGTGCTAAACAACACCATTTTCACCGAAACTGACCGCATGAGCGAGCTGTTACAGCAAAAACAAGCGTCTTGGCAATCACGCCTATCAGCAAGCGGACACAGCTACGCCATTCAGACCGCCAGTCGGAGCATGAGCAAATTATCATCGTTAGAATACCGTTATTCGGGCTTACCTGCCCTGTCGGCACTAAAATCATTTTTAAAACAAAGTGAAACCGACCAAGCGGTTTGGCAAACGCTATCAGTACGCCTAGCCCAAATCCATGAGCAAGTACAAAACCTGCCCAAAGACGTGATTTTGGTGTGTGAGTCGGACAAGGCGGACGAGTTAAAGGCGGTGATAAAAGACGTGCTAAACACACCGCATAAGCCTGTCAAATCGTCTGTCGTAGTACATGATACGCTACTAGCGTTTGATGAGCTTTCTAACAGCGATGACAATAAAGACATCGCATGGCTTATCGCCACCAATGTCTATCATAATGCCACAGCCTACCCTGCGACCACATCGGGGCATGAGGACACACCTGCCTTGACAGTGCTGGCTCCGTTTTTAAGAAATGGCTATCTGCATTCGGCAATCCGCGAAAAAGGCGGAGCGTATGGCGGTGGGGCGAGTTTTGATGCCAATTCGGCAAGTTTTCGCTTTTATAGCTACCGAGACCCGCACTGCGTGGCGACTTTTCTTCATTTTGAAAAGAGCATTGACTGGCTACTTGATAACGACCATGACGCTGATAAGTTGGAGGAGGCGATTTTGGGGATTATCGGCGGTATGGACAAACCTGCGTCCCCAGCAGGCGAGGCGGTCAAGGCGTGTTTTAGCGAACTACACGGACGCACCAAAGAAATGCAAGAAGCCATACGAGCCAAGCTGTTGGCGGTTACGATAGACGACCTAAAACGAGTGGCACACACGTATCTAAAAGACAAGCCTCATGTTAAGGCGAGCCTTGCTCCGCTTGAAAAAGAGAGTCAAATGGCAGAACTTGGGTTTGATTGTCATAAGATTGGTTAAGATTGTTTTAAGTCAAGCAAAAACCCCATGCCGTGTGGTGTGGGGTTTTGGTTTGTGTGGTATTTATATGCTTTTTAATAAATTTTGTAACGCAAGCCCTGCATTGTCCGTTTTCATAAATTGCTCACCGATAAGGAAATGATGAATGTCATGCGACTGCATCAGGTGTACATCGTCCGCCCCATGAATGCCACTTTCGCTGACAATAAGTGCGTCATCACCCACATTTTCACGCAAGGTCTTAGCAAGGCGAATGGACGTGTTCAAATCCACATCAAAGGTATTCAGATTGCGGTTATTGATGCCATAAATGTTGTGGGTGGATTTGGGCAATTTCAATGCACGAGCTAGCTCATTTTCATCATGAATCTCAATCAGCACGTCCATGCCAAGCTCTATCGCCACCTTGTGCAAATGTGTCACGGTCTCATCATCAAGGCATGCCATGATAAGCAAAATACAATCCGCCCCAAGCGTTCGGCTTTCATAAATGTGGTACTCGTCCACCATAAAATCTTTACGCAAGGCAGGCAAATTACAAGCGTTTTTGGCTTGGATAAGATAGTCATCATGCCCAAAAAAATACTCACGGTCGGTTAAAACAGACAAACAAGTTGCCCCTGCCGACTCGTAGCCTTGGGCGGTGGCAATGGGGTCAAAATTTTGGCAAATCACGCCTTTGGACGGGCTTGCCTTTTTTATCTCGCTAATCACGCCGATTTTGCCTTGCTCCACCGCTCGCAGGGCATTGGCAAAACCACGCACAGTAGGGGCGGATTTGGCTTTTTGTTTTAATTCATCAAGGCTGATTTGGGTGCGAGCTTGGGCGATTTCTTGGTGTTTGGTGGCAACAATTTTTTGTAAAATGGTGGGGGTTGACATGTTTTTCCTTTTAAAATTTTTTAAATTTGAAAATATAATTTGGGTGAATTGTAATTTGCCCCTACATATCCTATTTTAGGCGTTAAACGTCTGGGTAAATGCCACAAATTCCTGCATTTTTTGCCATGCCTTACCACTTGCTAGGGCCTCTTTGGCAAGGGCGACACCGTCTTTAAAGTTGTCTGACACCCCTGACAGATACAGGCTTGCCCCTGCATTTAGAGCGATAATATCACACGCCTTTTGGGTGCGTGAGTCGGTTCGCCCTTGTAGGGCAGATTTGATAAGGTCAAAACTTTCATCAGACGAGCCAACCGACAAGCCGTCAAGCGACTGCATGGCAATGCCGACATCGGTGGGGGTAATTTTAAAGGTAGTTACCTTACCGTCCTTGTATTCCGATACCGTTGTGGGTGTGGCAAGGCTTATCTCGTCCAAGCCGTCATCAGAATGCACGACCCACACATGGCGACTGCCAAGTTTGCCCATGACGTGAGCGAGCTTTTCGCACAATGCCACATCATACACCCCAAGCAAGGTGTTTGGGGTAGACGCAGGGTTGGTCAAAGGCCCTAGAATATTAAAAATTGTCCGCACCTTCAACGCTCCACGCACCGCCTTGGCATGACGCATGGCGGGGTGATGATTGGGGGCGAACATAAAGCACACCCCTGTATTTTTAGCACAGTCGGCAACTTGGCTTGGGTCAAGGGCGAGATTCACGCCTGCACTTGTGAGCAAATCGGACGCACCCGAACGGCTTGACACGCCTGTGCTACCGTGCTTGGCGACCACACCGCCACAGACCGCCACCACAAAGGCGGATGCTGTGGATACGTTGAACAAATTCGCCCCATCTCCGCCCGTTCCCACGATATCCACCGCATTATCCACGTCCAAAGTAACGGCATTGGCAAACGACCGCATAACACGAGCAGAAATGGCAACCTCGTCCACCGTCTCGCCCTTGATACGCCAAGCCGTGATAATGGCGGACAGTAGCACATCGGGGCATTTGCCTGTCATGATAAGGGTCATGAGCGTGGCGGTGTCGTCATCGCTTAGGTTTTCGCCATTGATTAGGGTGTTTAGGGTGTGTACCAAAAAGGCGTGAATGTCGTGGTCATTTTTTAACATGGATTTCCTTTTAAATTTTTTTAAACGAATAATTTTACCGAATTTGGGCGAATAAATTGCCCTTACAATACTGTTTTTAAATAAAAAATCACGCCACCGTTGGCAAAGTTTCATCATCTAGCACAGCAAGCCCACAGCGTTTTAAAAAGTTGTTAAAAAGCTGATAACCATGCTCGCTTAAAATAGACTCTGGGTGAAACTGCACGCCTTCAATGTCTAGCTCTTTATGACGAACACCCATAATCTCGCCCATAGAGCTGTCTGCATTTTGTGTCCAAGCGGTGATTTCTAGGCACTCAGGCAACGTGGCTTTGTCAATGACCAGCGAATGATACCGTACCACTGACACAGGTTTTGGCAAGCCATGAAATACGCCCATATCCTTATGATACACGTCTGATAATCGTCCGTGCATGACCTCGCCTGCTCGCACGACATTGCCCCCAAAGGCTTGCCCAATGGCTTGATGACCCAAGCACACGCCCAAAATGGGAATTTGCCCACCAAAATGCGTCAAAATCGGCACCGTAACCCCCGCCTCGGTCGGCGTGCAAGGGCCGGGCCCTAGGATAATGGCTTGAGGGGCAAGAGCGGTTATCTCATCAATGGTAATCTCGTTGTTGCGTTTTACCACAATGTCCTGCTTTAACTCGCCAAAATACTGAACAATGTTGTAAGTAAAACTGCAATAGTTATCTATCATTAAGAGCATTTTTAAAATATCCTGTTGATTTTATTAAATATTTTATCTTATTGTAGAAAACTACACTCAATATTACACTCAAAAACAAAAAGCACACCCTGTTTGAGTGTGCTTTTTGTTATTTTTGCTCAATGAATGTTTTGACATTGTTTTCTAACCAGTAAGGGTAAGGGTCATGCCCATCTTCTTTTGGTATTTTACCACTCTTTCGCCATCTGTCAAATGTTGAGCGTGTTTTTCCCAACAATTTGCAAAATTCGGTAATTCTAACTCGTCTTTGTATGGTCATTCAATTCTCCCTAAAAATTTCTTCAAAATCTCATAAAGCCCGTGATACGGCATGAAATTCACCCTATGCCAAAACGCACAAAATACATAATAATGCTTAACACAGGGGCTGATATAGTGGGGCAGGTCGCACACATTAATCGCATAGCCCTTTATTCTTGGATAGACATACATGACTACTCCTTTGGTGGTTCGGGCTTTGGTTGCCAATGGGTTACAGTTTCGGGGTTTGAACCACCGTCAAAATAAATGTAATAGTCATTATCTGAACAATCAAACATGACAGTATCAGTCCAAACTTCTTTGCCGTCTGTGATTAAGATTTCTTGCCCATCATCAAATCCACCGTCTTTAATATCAATCCAACCACCACTACTAATTAAGATATTATTGTCATCAATAATATCTTGAATACAAGCACCATTATCATTTAATAGTGTACCTAATGAGATATTGTTTTTGTTGCAAATAAAAAACAACAATTCATTGGTTGCTTTTAGATTTTGAATTATTTTGTTCATTTTTTATTACTCCTTTGGTGGCTTAGGTAGGGGTTGCCAGTGGGTTACTCGAGTGTCGTGTGGCATAAGCTCGCTAAACTCCCAGCTATCGCCAAGATATTCCGCAGTTAATACATACCGCAGGGGTCTCTGATACACCAATACTACCGTTTCCAACGGGGGTAATCGGTCATCAACACTAATCCAACCGTTATTAGTAACACCATCGTTTTCCCACCCTGCACACACCGCTTTTTGACTGCGAAAAAGCGAGCTTGCTTCGGCAATCACGGCTTTTTGTTCATCATCGGATAGTTTGGACATGTCATAAGTGATTGAGAAATATTTAGGTTGTCCATAATCCACCCCCAAGACTGCCAAAGCTGTTGCAATTACCCCGACGGGAATTTCTTTAATGACAATATTGCCAATCGCTTCACGATATACGGTACACTCTTTTGGGCAATTCTTGATAATCTCTTTGGCTTTTTCAGTTCCACCAAGATTTTCAATTAGTTTTTGTGCGGTTTCAATGTTCATTTTTTACCCCTTTTTGATTTTGTTCGCTTATTATTTCGTGGATTGTGTCGCATTTTGTTGCCGTTTGGGATTTTAAAATTTCTTTTTTCAAAATCATTAACGAAAAACGATAAAAAGACAACTGCCGAGTATGGATTATTTAATTTAGCCATTTTATTTTTTACTCCTTTAAACCGATTGCAAAGTGTTCAAGATAATCAAGCATGGAAACAACATCGCTATTTTGTGTTCTAATTCGACACTCTCTTATCTCAGCCAATAAAACATCAAAATCGCTTATTGAATTGTTGTGTTGTTCAACAATTTGCAAAGCTGTCTTGATAGTATTGACCGAATATTTTTTCGGGCAGGGAATGCTGTTGCGATATTTTCCAAAATCAAAAAAAATAAACGCATTTGATGGCTCATTTTCAGCAATGTTTTTTGCTTCGTTTAGTCCGATTTTATCAATCAACGCTTTGGCGGTATTTAGGTTCATCTTTTACCCTCAAAAACTGGAAAAAACCCTAGTCTTTGACTATTTGCCAAGTAAATATTTTGTTCGCCCCTAAGTTGCCGACAAGGATTACACGATTAACGCTAGCCATTATTTAGCTCCTAACATCTTATTCATTTTTTGCTCTATCATCTGATAGAACTTACCGATTTTTTCATCAAAAAGGGCGTGCATTTGGCGGTCGGGAAAATAGGTTTTGATAAAAAACGGCATACCATCAGCATAACTGATATAATCCCACCATTCACGCCCTGTTACCCACAAATTAAACTGCACCTGTGCCAAATGCTCTTTGCCAATATCATCAGTATCAAGCAGTTTGGCTTGTAGGTGTGGTTCTCGGGTTTTGATTTCTAAACCTGCATTTTCGCCCACCAGTCTGTCAGGACTTGCCCCAACAGGATAGCCGTATTTGTCGGCAAAATTAAGCACTATCCCCACTTCGGAAATCTCGGACGGTGTGGCATAGCCCATTTTGACATAATAGTCGCTGACAATCGGCTCTAAGAAATGACCCCGTTCGGTGTATTCATTGCCGTCAAATTTACCGCTTTGTCGCCCTGTAAACCGCTCGGCAATCAGATGATAGGCGTGGGTAATCAGCCCATCGCCTAAGCCGTCTTTTTTGCCGTTGACAAGCAGTAAGTGGGCGTTGCTGGCGGTCATAATGCCTAGACGAGCGTTTAACCACTCGTCTGTGCCTTGCTGACAATTAATGATTTTCATAAACAACCCCTTGGAACGATTGCTTCTTGCAGCTTTTGCAGTTCAATGAGCGTGTTTTGGTATTGATTGAGTGGGATGTTACCCATCTTAGCACTCCCAAACGCATTGATGAGCTGACCGTCAAAGTAGATTTTGCTGTCATCGCTTAGGCGGTCATAGAGTTTTTGCAAATGCTCTCTTTGGGCTTTGGTAATCTTGTTGTCTTGACTGGTTGCCATGCCATCATCATCATCTTGTGTTGCAATATTAAGCAACGCACAAAGGGCATAACGCTTGCCATAGCTGACAGCTGACCCCATTGCCTGTGCATAATTTGCACTTTTGTTGCCACTAAAATCAAAAGGCACAAGTAGGGAGGTGCGTGTGCTATGCCCCATGCGATGAGTAAGCACCGCCACCACTTCAACAAAACAGTTGTTTTTATTGTCATTTAAAACTGTTTGGGTTTCAAATGACGTGGCAAATCCAAACTCTTGCAAAATTGGGCGAGTGTTGGCGATGATGTCCTCCAAAGTGGCGTATTTGCTGGACTGTCCTTTTTTGTTTTTGGCGATGACGGGTAATTTTGACTGCATGACCGAAAAATCTTGGTTAAATGCAATCACGGATTGATGATTTGCTACACGCTCTTGTAATTCCATGAGTTTTTCAAGTTTTGCGACATCAAAGTCGGGATTACTTGCCATAGCCACAATTTGGCTTGCCATATCCATAGATTGTGTTTCGGTGTTGGTTGTAACGATTTGGTTCATTTCTCATCTCCACTTTTCATCATCTCAATCATGACCTTGTCGGCATGGCTGATATAGGTTTCGGCTTGGGCTTGTGCCACACGGCTGTTATCATCTGCCGTATGCTCTGCCCATCCAAAGATACACTGATAAGTAATAACCACAAGGGCGATATATGCTATCGCCCCGCCCATCAAATCAGATATTTTCATACATACTCCTCTGCCAAAATTTGCTCATATCCTGCCACTTCATGTTCTAGCAGTGGCAAATAACATTTTTTGCTAAACGCTTTTTTAACCAAATCTTGATTTTCTGCCAAACCCAAATCTAGGCTGATTTCACTAAACCGATTAAAACACAGCTTAGCGGTGTGAATAACCGTGTATTCGTCATACTCGGTTACGTCCGCTTCGACGTGCACGGCATTACATTCTTGCCCCTTGGGGGCGAGTTCTGCGATAAGTCTCATGGCTTACTCCTTATGCGTAAATTTTGGGTGCAAAAAGCCCACTCATGCCAAAATAGGCACAAGCAAGCGTTTTGGGTTGGTATTAAGAGATTAGACCGATTTTCTTTTTCATTGCCATTTGACGGTCAATGAATGCTTGGGCTTTATCTAGCACAGGAACTTTGGTAGGTAGGTATTGCTCACCAAAGGCATCATAGAGTAAGCCTGTACCAGTGTTTAGCTGATTGATTTGCACTCGTGCTTGACGGATTAGGCGTTCGGCTTGATTGATGGTGTCGTTAAGCTGTCTGATTTCACCACTGATACGCTCATGTTCAAGCAAGCCTACCATTTGCCAAAAGGCGTTTTGGTCGTTGTTGTGGGTGCTTAGTAGCAAGCTATGCACATAGGCAACCGCCTTTGGCAAATCATCAAGGGCAATCTCGTCAATGCTGTTTACGCCCATATACTGATGAACTAGGCGATAGGCTTCATCGTGCATTAAGCCAAACTTAGCCGTTAGGGCGGTTACGGCTTGGCGTAGGGGTGTGCGGTCGTGGGCGGTGGATTTGGGTAGACACGGTATCGCCCCTGTATTAAGTGCGTCAAAGGCACGAATGACTATTAACGAAAACTTAGGGCTAATCCACATTGCATAGGCATAGACCAACTCACGGCAGACAAATGTGCCTTGTTTTGCACCGTCTGCACGATTGCCTTTGATGGTGTGGTAAGCGACCTTATTTTCAAGTTCAATTTCGCTGATAAGGTCTTGTGTTTGTTGATTACGCAAGAATAAAGCAGGGGTATGACGATTTTCATTACCGCTTGCCTTGTGTAAATCATTGAGAGAGAAAAAGCCGTTTTTGTCTTGGCTGATAGAATGGGTATTGATGATTAAGTTCATTATGAACTCCTAGAAGTTTAGTTAGTGAATGTTACCCAATAGGGTAACGGGTCTCAACTACCGCTTCTAGACGGCTAGGCATATTCACCACAAGGGCTATTGTATTTTGCCTTATCAACCCGTCATAAGACGAATTTTGTTTTGCCTGTGAGTGATATACAGATTTGTATATCACTTTTTGGTAAATTTTAGGTACAAAAAAATCACGATGACGGTGTGAATTTTCCGCTAGAAGTTAAGTAGTAAGCACATCATACCCCATTCCTCCCACCTTGTCAAACATTTTTTAACATTTTACGGACTGTAATAATACCGCTCTGTTTTCTTGCCCCATTTAAAATTGTCATCAAAACATGCTTGATAACCATCGTAAAACTCATCACAATCAAGGCACCCTCTGATAATCTCCGCCATCTCAACTGGCATGGGGTAGTACTCCCCGTCATCGTCTATGCCCTGTATGTCGGTAATGATGGGATGGTACTGGTCCCAAAAAAACTCACGGGTGTAATCATCATCACACATCCGCTCGCATTCATGCTCCAAGCTTAGCTCCGCCCAAATGCACTCATCTAATATATCTAGCACGACAACTGCATGGCTTGGGCTGATTTTGTCAATGTTTAGCATAGTATGCTCCTAAAAGTTAATCCGTGATTGGCAACTGTTCAGTAATGCTTACAAGTTGCCAATGGCTGATTAACTGTTTCCAAAATGGAACAGGTTCACTCCGTTATCTGCCACGGTGGTGTGGGCTTTGTTTGTCCGATTTTAGATTTGGTTCGTCTAAGTTCGACTAAACTCCGTGTGGCTCCCTCACGGTAGGGCTTCTGGGGTGTTAAATAGTTATTCAAGCGGTCGTTCCGTCTTGATGGGTGTATTATATCGTTTTGGTATAATTAAGTAAACTCATTTAGTATAAATTATACCAAAAAATGTATATTTTATGATAAAAGGTATTATTTAAAAGATAGTCGGTAAAAGACGGGCATAAAAAACCGCCCAACAGGCGGAAATTTTTTAAAAATGCTTGATATTATATACTGTATAGGATATAATATAAATATCAAGGCAAGGGAGCAAGCCTTGCCTTGTAGGTTAAATCGCTGACCTGTTAAGCAAAACCAGCGACTACCCTGTAAGGAGAAACGATATGAGAGTTCTGGTAAAACTTTTAATCGTTGCGGTCTTTATCTTGTATAGCTTACCCGCTTACTAAGATAAATGCCTAAGTCATTAGCCAAAAGCCGATGATATGGCAGAGCGGATAGGAAACACCGCTCACCCCTTACATTAACTATCATATTAGCATAAGGAATACCTAATGTCAAACTACCAAAACACCGAATACACCAAACGCGCCAAAGCCAACTATAACGCCAAAGCCCTGCGTTCTACCACAGTACAGTTTATGCCAAAAGACCAAGAAGCCCTAGATGCCCTTGACAAGCTTACCGAGCGATATGGTTCGGTCGCTAAGGCGGTCAAGGCAAGCCTTTTGGCTCATAGCAAGGAATGTGAATAGGGCAATAAAAAAAGCCCCCGATTGGGGGCTTGGGTATGATGAGATATTGTGGGGTAATTTAATTATTCGCCAACGATTTGTAGCCCAAATAACTAATGCCAACCAAGGTAAGCAACAGGATTTGGGTAAGCAAAAAGAAAACCAAAAAGTAACAGATTGCCAATACTATTATCGTTGGCATTGCATTTAAAAAAACAGCAAAATAAAAACGAATGCCAATGAGTGTAAGCGTTAAGAATAAGCTAACAGTAGCAAGATATGCAAACAGCATACTTAAAAATAGTCGCCTTGTCAAGGGTTGTTGGTAAGTTTCTGGTCGGTTTGGTTCACGCTTGATAAGGTAGGGTGGATTGCTATCCTTGTTAATTATCTCATCAATGGCTATCTTGTTGATGGCACTTACTGCCGCCAAAGAAGCAATATAAAATCCTGGCAAAACCGCCAAAAAAGCAAAAATATCACCAAATCTGTCGTGTATAAATAAATTAATGTCCTTGTTGTGTAGGTAAATAGACAATACAATAGATGCTAGTCCGACCAAAATTGGCATGGTATAAAGTACAATTCTTTGACTATTGTTTGGGTATTTGATTTTTAAGAAGTCAAATACTGACAGGGCTTGACTTAGCATCTGACCTCCTTTTTGGTTAAAAATTTTCTATCATTTTAGCATAAAATTGAGCAATTGGGGTAGGAGTTTTGTTGCCGATACCGCTATGGGTGGCTTCATCTCTGTCCTTCCAATTTAAAAAACATTTGTGAGAAAATCCGTCTATGACACCGTTTAGAATTTCGTGCTTCACCTCCGACTGTGTCTGTGGGTCTTTGATAAGTAATGATATGCTTGGGTTGCTCGCATTGCTCTTTTGCTTAGCAACCTTATTTGCCCAACCGATAAGTGTCTTTTTGGTGTTTCTTATAAAGCTTTCGGGGTTGGCTCTAATGGTAATCTCTGTATTTTGTTGGGTGAGATGGTTGTCTTTATCAAATTTGCTGTTGGCGATTGTTCGTTCCGTAATGACTAGCCCGCGCAACCCGCCATTATTCACAATAGATAAGACAGTGTCGTTGGTGGCAAAATTTATCTCAACGCAAGGCTTGCACAATACATCTTTTTCGGTAACAGGGTCGGTAGCTGTCCAAATGTTGTCATTGGCAACCAGTTCCAATAATTTAATGATGAGTTTTTGCAATCTTTCTTTACCAAAACCTGAAATATTTTGAACACATATCTTGCCGTGTTTTGGACTAATCACAATGTGTAGTAATGTGCGTTGCCCGTAGTTTTCATTGGGAATTGGTTGAGCCAACACATTATCTTGATTGTCTGTAAGTAATCTTGGATCTACTTCTTTATCGTTAAAGCTGAATAAGAGTTTGAGCTTGTCTTTGTTCTTATCAAAATCAGCATTTACCCACTTTATCCATTTTTTTCGGTGGCTGTAACTGATAACTTCAATGCCGTGTTCACCAAATGTATCGTTTTTTTGTATATAGTAATTGTGCAACCATGCACAAAAATCAGTCAAGTTAATATCGCCAAAAAATTGCTGACCTTGCTCTGATTTGCGTTTACGCTCTCTTGATATTTTAAGCTTAAAATAATCAAATCTAATATTTATTGCCATAATTACACCTTCTTTATTGATATTTAACCTATTTGCTGTATTGTTGTCCTATTCATCAAAATTACTGACTTGAAATTCTCTTGAATTTATACACTAGGCAACACAAAAGGCGGGTGGGCGGATAGTCCAACCAAGACAATCCTGTCATCAAATCTTTGGTAGTGCAGGACATATTCGCTCGTCATATCGCCATCATCGCCCACATACTCGGGTATGCCAATATGATAATGCCATAGGCAATGTTTTTGGACATAAGCAAAATCCGCTCTTTGCTGTTTGGTGCGTAGACTTTTGGGGATGGACGGCTTGTTACGCCCTATTAGCCCACGCAAGCCATACTGACGAACATAAGACGCAAAGGCTAAAATGATTTGCCTTGTCTCATCGTCAAATGTCGGCATACAAGCCTTGAAATTGTCAGAAAATTCTACAATCATACGCTCGCCAACCATTTATCAAAACTTGACAAATCTTTCAATGCCCAATCGGGTATAGGAGTAGAACCACTTTTGATTGATTTGTCCAATTTTTCAACATCAAAATGATGTTCATAAAACCAGTCATAATAGGCTTGCTCATTAGGGTCAAAACGACTTTGTAGGGTGGCTAAGGCAAGCTCTTCAGCTGTTATGCCCTGTGCTTGGGCGGTGGCAATAATCATCTGTTCAATGTGTGGGGGAATGTCTAATATCATCTTTTGTCTCCATCAAAATTTAGGGTTAATATTTCACCCATTTTCCCACCACTTTGCCCACAAGCTCCCATTCGCTTTTTGGGGTCATGCGTTGCTCGTGCCAGTCAGGGTTTAGGGGTTTTAGGTACATATCTGCCGATGTCTCGCCCATGATAAGCTGTTTAAAGGTGGCTTCATGATTGCCATTTTCACGCACCACCACCAAATCGCCATTTTTCAAATCCCACACGCCAAAGTTCGGCTCAACAAATATCACTTCATCAGGTTTAAATTCGGGCATCATAGACACGCCACGCACTCGCAGACAAAAGCCACCTGCTGACAGATTGGCAGGTCTGGGCAGATACTCGGTATCTTCATCTACCCATTCCACCACATCAGACGAACTCCACGACCCTGCCGCCACCCAGCTGATGATAGGCACAGGATTATCCACGGACAAAAAGTCGCTTGGCTCAACTTCACTTTTACGGTTTTCTATGGCTTTGATTCTTTGGCGAAGTTCATCGATGGTAGGCTTGGCGGTCATCTCGCCTTGCTCCCAATCTTGGTCAAGCCAATTCTCTGATAAGTTAAATGCACTTTCAATTCTACTGGCCACTTTTCTGCCAATGTTCTTTGTTGGATTTTCGCCGATATAGTTAGCCAACTGGCTATATGCCACGCCAGTTTTTTCGGCAAATTCGGTACGACTTAGACCATGTTTCTCTATTAAAACCTTGGTGTTTTCTCTTCGTATTTGGGCAATATCTTTCATGTATAGCCACCTTGTTAGAATATATCTTTTGGATATATTCTAACACAAAAAGGTAAAAGGTAAATATCCAAAAAGGTATAATTTTTAATTTACATTGTTATACTTTTATAGTATAATCCAAACAAATTTGTGTCAAAAAGGTATAATTTCATGGCTTTGTATGAACATTGGCGAGCGATGACGAAGGCAGAGCGAGAAACTTTCGCAGAAAAATGCGGATATTCTTACGATTATTTCAATATCCACCTTATCCACAAGAGAAGGGTGCCAAAACTAGAAAACATCAGAGCGATTGCAGAAGCCAGTAATGGCGAGCTGTCCTTTTCCGAATTATGCGATTTTTTTATTAACCCCAAAACAAAAACCCCTAGCGACAACTAGGGGCGGTGTCCATCGTTCGGATTAACTTCGGACGGTGTTATTTTCTACAAACAACGGAGTCTATTATATGACAAATTTACCCCAAATTCAAGGCAATTTTCAAACGATGTCAAGTCGTGAGATTGCCACATTGTGCGAAAAAGAACATCGCCATGTATTGCGTGATATTGATACTTTAAATGAAACCTACGAAAAAATGGGGTTGCCCAAAGTTGGGCAAGGGTATTACACCACGCCCAACACAGGCAATCAGCAATATCGTGAATACTTATTGACCAAAGAGCAGTGCATTGACCTAATTACAGGCTATCGTGCTGATGTGCGTATTCGTATTAATCGTCGTTGGCAAGAGTTGGAAAAAGCAACAAGCCTTGTTTTGCCCGATTTTTCAAATCCTGCTGAAGCAGCTCGTGCATGGGCTGCTGAATTTGAAAAGCGAGAACAAGCCGAAAAAGCCAAAATCGCCCTAGAACAACAAGCCAAACTAGATGCCCCCAAAGTTGCTCATTATGACCTTGTGGCTGACCGTAAGAACCTAGTCAATGCTTCACAGGTTGGGGCAAAGGTCGGACTGTCGGCGGTCAAAAAGCTGTTAAAAAAACAAGGCGTGATTAGCATTGATGATTATATTGCCTTAAATCCTGCAAATATGAGTTTGCGTGAAGTGATTGATATCTTACGCAAAAATACAAATTGGACTTTTGGCAAGACATTAAAAGCAGGTTTTAAAATCATGGGAGAGAAAAAATGAGCAAATTCATCGCAAACAGTTTTCAGCTGCCAAACGCATTCGTTGATGAGATGCTTTGCAAGCTTAGCGGTAATGCGTGCAAAATATATTTGCTCATCGTCCGCAAAACCCGCGGTTGGCACAAAGAAGCCGACCGCATCAGTTATTCACAAATCCAAAAATATACTGGAATAAATCATCGTGCAACAGTCAGCAAAGCAATCGATGAATTGCTAGAAATTGGGTTAATTTCTGTTCAAAAAGGCAATGAAAAATCAATGAGCGAATACCGCTTAAATGATGATTTTTGTGGTTCAAAAAATGAACAAGAAGCTGGTTCAAAAAATGAACCAGTCAAAAAATGCACTAGTTCAAAAAATGAACCAACTGGTTCAAAAAATGAACAAGAAGCTGGTTCAAAAAATGAACATACAGAAATACATTATATTAAAAACACTAAAGAGAAATACAGAGAGTATGACACGCACACGCACGAAAATCTTGAAAATTCGCAAACAGCAAAACCGAACAAATCGACTGGCAAATCTCCATCAGCCAAAAAATTCATCACGGCAGATGAGCTAGTCAGCCTAGGAGTTGATGAGCAAGTGGCAAACGATTACCTAGCCACCAGAAAAACCAAGCTCACCCAAACAGCCCTTAGCGGAATCGCCAAGCAAGCAACCCTTGCAGGGGTATCACTAGCCAAAGCGATTGAGTTCGCTTGTGAAATGGGTTGGCAGTCATTCAAGGCGGATTGGTATCAGAACGCACAAACCAAGTTTGGCAATCCACAGCCAACAAACCGCATGGACGAATTACGCCATATGGCAAATACCAACCCAACCAATGTTTTTGTCGATGACCTGCCACCAAACTTTGACGCACTAGGAGTAAATTATGAGTAATCTTGTCAAAATCAACAATGTGGAGCATTTAACCGCCATGATTAAAGCGATTGTGCCGCGTTCATTTGAAAAAACCTTTGGCGGTCTTAGCACAAACGAAGTGGTTGCAGGATTTGCGTTTTGTGTGGCAGGATTTAGTCAAACTGAGCTTAACACAGGGCTTGCCAAAATCAATCAAATGGGCTATTGCCCTGACCCTGCCTTGTTCGCCAAATGGTGCAAGGGCATTGATGGCTTTGATAACACCGACGTCATCGCCGACAGTTACGTCGCCAAAAACGGGGCGTTATCAAACATCCTGGCATGGCGTGGCGATAGCACACAGCCGATTAGCACGGCAGAAAAACAAGCTTATGACAAGACCATGCACCTGTTTTCACAGGCGGACTACAACGGCAACATGACCATCACCGCCCACAGTGCCTTCAAAGACCATTACGAGATGATTGTGCATGAACTGGTGGTAAACAAGGTCAAATGCGAGCGGTACATCGCCCCCATTGCCATCACCCACGCCCCAAGCGAGCCGTCCAAGCAATTAGCCAGTGATGAGTTTGTGCACAGCCTGTTTGGATTAAACAAAATGGATGTGTTGGCATGAGCGAAGACAGTGAACAAATCGCCGTCATCAGTTGGGCAAGATGGCAAAAATGGGCAGATGGCAAAATTGCCGATTATCTGCACCACAGCCCCAACGGTGGCAAACGCCACATTACCACCGCCACACGCTTTAAGGCGATGGGAACAAAGGCGGGGTTTCCTGATTTGTTTTTGTTTATCCCGCACGGGGGCTATCACGGCTTATTTATTGAGCTTAAAGCCCCAAAGGGTAAAACCAAAGACGGCAAACATAAGCAGGCGGGCAAGGTATCAAAACACCAACAAACGATGATTGACCGCCTAAATGCACAGGGCTATAAGGCAGTGGTGGCGTATGGGGCAACTGGGGCAATTGATGAGATTAAGGCGTATTTGGGGATTAATGAAGTATGAACCGACTTAACCGCATAAAATCCCTGCCCTGTGTCCAATGCCACGCCCCACCACCAAGCGACCCTTGCCACGCTAATTGGGGCGAGTTTGGCAAGGGAATGGGGACTAAGTCCGATGATGAGTACACTATTCCATTGTGCCGAAAATGCCATCAAGAGTTGGACACTTATCAAGGACGAAACCGTGAACGGGCTAAGGCGTGGTTTTTGAGAAAACTTGAGTTTGTTAATTCTGTGTTAAATGAGCAGGATAACCCAACTGAGAATTTATTTTAATTTATTTTAAAGGTGTTTGTTATGATGATTATTTTTTGGATTATTTGTTATTTAATTAAAACCTACTTGATTTATTTGGTTTATCAAGATATGAGTGGATTATTTTCTTTGCCGATTTTGAATTATATTGAAATATTATTAATCTTAAACTTTGGGTTAATGATTAAATGTATCTTAGGTAATTCTAGCTATGCGGATTTTAGTGTCTATAAAAAATTTACAATAGCAGAAAAAGTAACTTTGGGTTTTTCAAATGTGCTTATTATCTTAATGCTTGCTTCACTTCATATTCTATATCAAATTTTCTTATGAAAAATCAATCCTACCGCCTTATCAATGCCGATGTTGCCGAGAACTGCTTTAAAGCGATTCATCAAGCCGTAGCGGACAACCTAAACACACCGCATAATGTCGTGGTAACGATTGGCATTGATGACGATAAGGCAAGAAGCAACGCCCAGAACCGACTTTATTGGAGCTGGCTTCACGAACTAGAAAGCCAAAATGGGCAAGATGATGAATGGTGGCATATGTTTTTTAAACGCTTGTTTTTGGCTCGTATTTACGCACGAGATGATGGTGAATTTGCCGAGATGGCGGATAGTATCAAGCGGTGTAAGGGCGTAATTAACGACACGCTTTATGAAAATATCGCAATGAGTGTGATTAAAAATATCAGCACAACAAAGGCAAATACCAAACAATTTGCCGAGTATTTAACAAAAATTGAATTATGGGCGGTGGCAAATGGCTTTAAGGTTACGACACCACAGGAATTGGAGTGGGTGAGATGATTTGTTTATTGTTTTTGGTTATTGGTTTCTTTGTTGGCTATCAATATGCCCATTTTTATATTGCCAACGAATGCGAAAAGTTGGGTGGTTTCTTTGTTGGCAATAAAATTTATGAATGCAAAAGGGTAATTAAAAAATGACTTACTACACAAACGACAACGGCGATGTTGCCAAAGTGATTGATTATGACCGAAAATCAGATACGGTAACGGTGGTTATTAATGACAAGGCGGCAGTTATGGCGTGGGACGAGTTTATTAGCGAATTTAAGAGAATTGGAGTTGAGAGATGAGCGGACAAAAACACGACAGCCAAAAGCCAAGATTTAGCCTACTACCGTCCACCCCTTTGTGGCAGGTGGTGGAAGTCTTAGAATTTGGGGCGAACAAGTATGGGATGGATAACTGGAAAACCGTGCCAAACGCCCGTGAGCGGTATTTTAACGCCTGTCATAGGCATTTGAATGCGTGGTGGAGCGGTGAGATGGTAGATGGCGAAAGCGGATTACCACACCTTGCCCATGCTGTTTGTTGTTTAATGTTTTTGATGTGGTTTGATGGGAGTGAGAAATGAATAGCGATGAATACTATAACTGGCTACAAAAATTTGAAAAACGCACGACGAGCGATGACACATTCACACCACCTGCGGTTTATGATGTCGTGTTAGAGTATGTCAACGAACACATTTTACATTTGGACGATTTGACGGTAGAACGCCCTTTTTATCCCGATGGCGATTATCAAGCACATGCCCAAAACTATGATGATAACACGGTGGTGATTGACAATCCGCCTTTTTCTATTTTGGCAAAAATCATTGATTTTTATTTGGCGAATAATGTCAAATTCTTTTTGTTCGCCCCTGCTTTGACGGTGTTTAACTCAATGCGAAACCGTGATTGTACTGCTATTATTGCTCCTGCTGACATTACTTATGATAATGGGGCGGTGGTAGATACTTGTTTTGCTACTAATCTGTGTGGAGATGTGCGAGCAATGACCGCCCCAGTATTATACAACGCCCTAAAAGCATTAGAGCAACAAAAGCCAACATTGCCAAAATACCAATATTCGCCCAATGTGCTGATGGTAAATAATTTAAATAAATTATGTAAGGCAGGGATTGAATTTAGCGTGTCGGCTAATGAGAGTGTATTTATTCGCAAGCTTGATAGCCAAAAAGAGCATAAAAAAGAATTGTTCGGTGGCGGACTACTCATCAGCGATAACAAAGCCAAAGAACTGCAAACAAAAGAACTGCAAGTTAAAGAGCTACAATTTAAAGATAATCAGATTGTTTGGCAATTGTCGGACAGAGAGCTTGCATTGGTTGATGGGTTGGCGATGATGGCTTGTGAGCAGGTGGAAAACAAATGGGGGGATTTATGAATGAATTTCACGAGTGGGGGAAGTGGTCAAGGCACAATCCCGATAGGCAGGGTTATCCTAGACCTTGGCTTGAAATGATTATGCGTGATAACGTGCCTAGCCCGTCCGCTAGGTATAGTATCACAGACGATAGGGCGATGGCGATTGATAAAGCGGTATGTGCTTTGGCAAGGTATAGCGTGTTGCAATATCAAGTGTTTTGTATGCGTTATCTGCTTGATATTCCAGAGTACAAAATTGCTGAAATGGCAGACCCTAGAATTGTGGCAAATCGCAGAAATAGGGTGAAGCAGGAATTGGATAAAGCAGGGGGATTTATTTACGGTTTTTTAGAAAATAATCCTTGCTTTGCTAGCAAGGATTAGGTAGAATATACCCACAATGGAAAAGTGTGTAAAGCTTTTCTATTTAATGATACACCCCTTGCCACTGATTACACGCAAGGGGTTTTGTTTTAGCCCTTGCTTTTGCAGGGGCTTTTTTGTGAGGGGCGGACGCATTTCGTTATTTTGCGGTGTATCAAAGCAAGCCGACATTTGCGACTGATTTTAAAGTGAGTTTGTATTAATGAACCCTGACTATATTTTACCTGAACTTCTGCCGCACTTTACCAAATGGCAATTGGTGGCGGACTGTTATGCAGGCGAGACAGCAGTAAAAGCAAAAGGCGAGCTGTATCTGCCCAATCCTAGCCCTGCAAGTGAACCGCCTGATGTCAAAGCTAAACGCTACAAAGACTACCAGACACGGGCGGTATTTTACAACGCCACACGAAAGACCGCCAAAGCCTTGAGCGGTCTTGCCTTTGCAAAATATCCTTTGCTTGATTTGCCCAAAGATTTAGAAATTTTAAAAAATGATGTGGATGGGGCAGGTACGGATTTAACGCAGCACGCCAGACGAGCTTTGACCATGCTTTTAATCAAAGGGCGTGGTGGGCTTTTGGCGGATTTTCCGATTTCAAACGGTGGCACAAAAGACAAAACCAAGCATTTACGCCCCGTGGTTAAATTATATGAGCCAGAACAGATTATTAATTGGCGTACAGCAACCATTGACGGACAAAAGAGGCTCACGCTTTTGGTCATTAAAGAAAGCTATGTCAAGTCTGATGATGGCTTTCGTGCGGAATATGGCGAGCAATTATTGGTTCTGCGGTTGGCTGATGGTGTGGCTACCAGTCAAATTTTACGCAAAGACGGTGTGGGCTTTGTGCCATTTACCGAGCAGGCACCGATTTATGATTTTACCCAAAAGCCTTTTGATGTTATTCCATTTAGCTTTATCGGTGCGGATGATAATGATGAGAGTATTGACGATGCCCCTTTGTATGATTTGGCGATGCTAAACCTTGCTCATTACCGTGACAGTGCCGACTACCAAGAAAGTAACTTTATTGCAGGTCAGCCCACCTTGTTTATTACAGGGGTTACCAATGAGTGGTATCGTGATGTACTACAGCCCAATGGCGGTGTGCATTTGGGGTCAAGGGTGGGGCAGATTCTAGGCGTAGGGGCAACCGCTCAATTATTACAAGCCGATGCCAACAACGCCAATTTTGAAGCGATGAGGCATAAAGAAGAACAAATGGTGGCAATTGGTGCAAGATTGGTTGGCAACACAAGCAATAAAACCGCAACAGAAGCAGGGGCGGAGATTGCTGAGCAAACATCATTACTGGCAACCATTTGCAATAACTTATCGGATGCTTATAGCCGTTGTTTTGGCTATCTGGGGCGTTTTGTGGGGGCTGATGGGGTGCCTACCGTCAGTTTTAATACCAACTTTGCCACCAATAAGATGACAGCCCAAGAACGAGCCCAGCTGATTGCTGAATGGCAAGGAGGTGCGATAAGCTTTGGTGAAATGCGTGCAAAACTGGTAGAGGATGAAATCGCTACCATTGAAGATGCTGGTGAAGCAAAAGCATTGATTGAAGGTGAATTACAAGGGTACGGCATAAATGAAGAGACTCATCAACCTTGAACGCCTAAAACAATCCTTGGTCAATGATTTTGGCAAAACCTTAAAGTCGGTAGATGAATATCTGCAAAAAGCGGTATTCAACCGTGAGGTAAAAAGCCTAAACGCTCGTGAAATCAAGCAATTAACCACCAATGCCGATAAAGAATTACAAGGCTTGTTTGGTGCTTATAGGGACGGATTAAAGTCAAACTGGCGTACGCTTTTTTCTCATCGCTACAAGGTACATAGTGATGAGGCTTACAAGGCAACCAGACAACGGTTAAACAGCCCAAAAAGCCTAATGGCGTACGCCGATAAAGTTTTTGATAAGCCGCTACATCTAACTACCAATGTAGGCATCAGCCTAGATGATTTAACCAAATCATTTGGCAAAAATGAAAGCGAGCGGATTATCCGTGCCATACGCCTAGCCCACAGCGAGGGTTTAACCAATGATAAGCTTGTACAGCTGATTCGTGGTAGCCGTGCTAATCGTTATCAAGATGGCATTTTGCGTACGACAACAAGAAATGCCCACGCCATCGCACGCACAGGCACGGCGATTGTGGCAAGTGAAGCCAAGCAAGCCTTCATCCGTGACAATCTTGACATCATCAAGGGTATTCGGGTAAATGCGACTTTGGATAGCCGAACCAGTCCCATTTGTCGCCATTTAGACCACACTTTTATGCCGATTGCCAAGGCGAAATATCCGCCTTACCACTTTAACTGTCGGTCAAGTTTTGAAATCATCTATGACGGCTATGAAAGCCCCAAAAATAGAGCGTCTGAGTTTGGCGTAACCGAAAATGTCAGCTATTATGAGTGGTTAAAAAAGCAAACACCTGATTATCAAGATGAAGTGCTTGGCAAAGCAAGGGGCAAGCTGTTTCGTGATGGTGGCATGAGTGCAGAAAAGTTTAAATCCTTGCAACTGGATAAAAACTTTACGCCTTTGACCTTAGAGCAGATGAGGCAGATTGAGCCTTTGGGGTTTAACCAGTCAAAGCCAAGTTATCAGACAATCAATATCGGTCACTTAAAGCCACGAGCTAGCGAAGTTAAACGCCTGCAAATTGAGCCGATCAAGCTTGGGGAGAAACCAAAACAGCCAAGACCAGCCGAGGCTGAATTGGCTGACCTGCTGCAGCAGTATTTTGGCATTTATTTGGTGCGCTATGATGACCGATACCACAAACAAAGCCCAACAGGTAATCCGCCAGACTTTGCTAAAAAAGATGACGAATTGCCAGTCAAAGAGTGGCAGACACTAGATATTATGTATGCTATTGGCGATGATGTAGATATTAAAGCTTACTTACATAGTATTACCAAATCAGATAAAGCGTGGGATAGGCAAAAAGAAAACATCATCAATCATATTGAAAAGTCAGATATTGTGCCATTAGATTTACGCAAATTTGACAAACAAAGGTTGGAAAAAATCATCGGTTTTGTGTTATCATTAGATAAAAAACAACAAAACAAAATCCTTATAATTAAAGGAGATGATGATGATTATGATAAGTAAGGGCAATAGTTTTGGCGGAAAGAGTTTTGCCAATCAAGTTTTAACCGAAATCCGCCCAAATCTTATTAAGCGATTTGGCAAAGATAGTGAAATCATGCAAGACTTTGATAATGAAGAAAAGTTTTTTGGTTTTATTGCTTTGCAAGATTTGTCCAAAGATGATTTTAATTTTGTTGCCGAGCAAATTATCAATGCCAACCTTGACGAAAAACCCAAAATTGCATTGATTGAAAAAATCAAATTCGATCCGCGTTTTTCTTAATTTTTTTTTAAACACGCACAAGCACCCATCGGGTGCTTTTTTATTATCCGCAATTTGTAATTGCAAACAAAAGGTAGTAACCCATGACAGACGAAAACAAACAAGAAACCCAAATCACAGCCGAGCAGTTTCAAGCGGCACAAGCTGAAATTGAACGCCTACGCAAACACAACGAAACATTGCTGGCAGAAAAGAAAAGCGAGACCGAAAAACGCAAAGCCGAGCAAGCCGAAAAAGACAAACAGGCGGAAGAATTGGCACGCAAAAAAGGCGATTTTGAAACCCTAGAAAAAAGCTATCAAGATAAAATTGCAAATCTTGAAAAACAGATGAGTGATATGACAGCCGAGCGTAACAATGATTTGATTAAATCACAATCATTGAAAATTGCCAGTCAGTTATCCACCAATGCCCATAATCAAGAAATCTTGCAAATGCTCATTGAAAAACGCTTAACGGTGGATAGCGGAGCAGTTAAAGTAACAGATGGCAATGGTAACTTGACCATCTCTACATTGGACGATTTAGTAAAAGAGTTCAAAGATGGGGGTAAGTTTGACAGTTTGATTGACGGCACCAAAGCCAGTGGCACAGGGGCAACAGGTCAAAGTCAAAAACAAGCCCAAGATTATAGCGAAGCCGAGCGAGTCGCTTTGGCACAGTCTAACCCAACTTTATTTAATCAATTATTCATGGAGTAACCATGCCCAAATTAAGAGAGATTTTTAATAAAAATGTGGTGTTGTCTTATCAAGTTAAAGACAACCTGCAGCGTTCAAAGTTTTATCAGTCAGGAGCCTTTGTGTCAGACAGTCGCCTAAGACCACTTTTGACAAGCGGTTCAAAAACCTTTGAAGTGCCATTCATCCACCCCATTGATGGCAACCTAGAAGCCAACTATGGCAACACCATCATGACCGACATTGCCATGCCAAGAAGCATTGAAGCAAGTAAGTCAAAAGGTCGTGTGGCGTTCTTGAATGAAGGCTTTATTGAGAGCCGACTGGAGAACTATCTAACAGGCAAATCGCCTTTGAGTGAGATTGCTAAGATGTTAGACGGATTTTGGCTGACCCAAATGGAAAACCGAGCCATTGCTACCGTGTTTGGTTTGATGAACTATGACCATACCAACGGCAAGAAGCTTACCCATGACATTTCAAAGACCACCGCTGATGACACCAGTGGCTTTGATGTGAATGCGTTTATCGACGCTGAAGGCACGTTTGATGAGGCGTATCAAGGACATGGCATCATGATTGTCCACCCGCTCATTGCCACCAAAATGCGTAAGCAACGCCTTGTGGAGAAAGTCACCACTGCTGATGATTTAAAGCCTGTTGAGACTTATAACGGTCGCACCATCGTTCAATCCACCAAAGGTACGGTTATTGGCACAGGCAAAAATGCCAAATATGTGTCGTACTTGCTGGGTCGTGGTGCGTTCGCCGCTGACATGGTGGCAGGTCAAGATGATTTGGAGCTTGAACGCACGGCGAACACAGGTAATGGTGCAGGTCATACCACACTTTGGACACGCCGTCATGCGTTAATCCACCCACAGGGGTTTAGCTTTATTGCCGAAGACAGCGCGCTAACAGGCGGTACAAAGAATGAAGCCTTATCAGCAAGCTGGACAGACCTACAAACAGGCACAAACTGGCGACTGGACGCAACACCAGAGCAAACGCCAATCCGCTTTTTAATCACCAATCTATAAGGAGTGAATGATGGGACTACCTAAAGACAAAGTAAAACCTGCTTTTAACTACACTTACCCGTCTGAAAGAGACTACTTTGACGACTCAAAAAGTACGGTAGGAGCGATGAAAGCGACCGATACCGCTAAGAGCGGGGGCGATTATGGCATTAAAAATCCAGAAAAAACAGAAGCCTTGACTGGCACGACATCAGAAACTGGCAAAGTGGAATAATCGCAAAACCCCCATAAGAACTTTATCTTATGGGGGTTTTATCATGGGGTATTTATGACGCAAGACGAACTAAATTTGCCTGATGCCAATGAAGACACGCTACTTGCGGTCAATGCTTGGCTATCACGCCATCAAATACAAAAACCCTACCATGACAATGTCAAACAAGCAGGGCGACTGATTGCTAAAGCTTACATGGCAGGCGAGCTATACCAAGCACGCACCGAAGGCGTGGTTGTGTCTAAATCATCGAAAGCGGGCGATGTATCGGTGTCTAAGACATACGCAAGCGGTCAAGATGGGCAAGCCATGGGGCAATATGAAATGATGGCTTTGGATTTAATCAAGCCGTTCATCATCACGTTTGGCGGTATGGCAAGCCTGCCTGTGATAAGGGGATAATATGGGGCTAAACAGTGAGATTACCGCCGACATCGCCAATGCTCTTAACACCGATTTGGCGGACGCTGTTACCGATTTTACCGCCACACGCCAAAGCAATGATGATTGGGTCATCAATGACAATGGCACACCAACCGAAGCCTACACAGGGCGTGGGGTGTTTGGCTCATATAGTGCCTATGAGACGGACGGGCAAGTCATTGGTATTCATGATGTTAAGCTAATCTGTCTGCAATCCGAAGTTACAGGCACGCCCATGATTGATGATGTCATCAATGATATGCGTGTGCTTAGTATTGCCAAAGACCCTGCCGATGTTAGCTACACAATCCAATTAAGGGGGCTAAATGTGGGCAACACCGCCTAGTCTATTTGCCGATGAAGTGGGCGATGAGCTAGATAGGACGTATCGCAAATTTGCCATCAATGTATATAACAATTTGCAAGCCCTAAGCCCTATTAAAACAGGGCGTTATAAACGGTCTCATCATATCAGCATTGGCAGTCCTAGCTATGCCGAGACAGGTGGTGGCATTGGCTTGGTGCTTGGATTGCCACGGCATACTTACCCCCTTGTGTATTTTCAAAACAACCTGCCGTATGGCTTACGGCTTGAACAGGGGCATTCACAGCAAGCCCCCACAGGGGTGTACTTGAACGCCTTCAATAGTGCGGTGGCAAGCCTATGAATAGCTTAGAAATTGAACAAATCATCTTAACCCATATCGCAACATGGCAACATTTTGACCCAAAACGCCTAGCACGGGATAACCGTAATATCGCACCACCCAAAGACGGTGTATGGGGGCGTGTGTCAATTTTGGGCGGTATTAATGCCATTACAAGCCTATCTGATGAGCCGTGTATCTTGCAGGTGGGTACACTTGTCGTACAGCTATTTTGTGTGGAAAATCAAGGCACGGTTAAGATTAAGACGTGGGCGGACAGCCTTGCTAAGCATCTAAAAGCCAAACAGCTAGGACGGCTTGAACTATTAGCCCCTAGCATCATCAGTGTGCCGTCAATCGATGGCATTTATCAAATCAATGTGAGTGTGCCGTATCGGTACTACTAAATTTTTTAAAGGCATTCCCCATAGATTATCTTGCCAATCTGTGGGGATTTTTTATGTGGCAAGGAAAAGTTATTCGGAGTGAATATGAGTGACAAGCTTGTAATGGTTGATGATGGTCAGCCAAAAACAACAACCCTGCAAATCGCACAGGGTTTAGGCGTTAAGCATGAAAACGTAATTAAATTGGTGCGTTCCTATATGCCTGATTTTATGGCATTTGGTAACGTCAATTTTAAAGAAACCAATGAAGTGGCGAATTCTGGATTTAAAATCCGAAATTCAAATGCAGGGCGTTATACGGTGTATGCTGAACTAAACGAACAGCAAGCCACGTTTTTAATGACCCTTATGCGAAACAGCCCCAAAGTGATCGCCTTTAAAAAAGCATTGGTTCAAGCATTTTTCTACGCTCGCTCATTGCTACAAAGTGAGACGATGGAGCTAATGCAACAATACACCTTGCTTAGCGACTTAAAAGAGCGTGAACAGGCATTTGCCAGTTTGTGCGGTAAAGGTCTATCCGATTGGAAAAAGAGACGAGACGACCTAAACACCGCCATTTTGTCCGTCCAAGAACAAATGCAACCCCAATTACCTTTTAACAGCCCATAGGGCTTAGGAGTAGAAATTATGTCTCGTGGTTCACGAATTGTGGTGGCGTACGCCCCCCAAAAAACCGAAGAAATTCCAGATACAGGGTGGAAAATCCTACCCTACATATCAAATGGTTTAACCGCCAGCTTTGAGAATACCGAAAGTGAAACCATTACCGATAGCCGTATTGCACAGGCAGGATTGGTAACGGGCGGTCAGTTGCAAGGCGATATTGAAGTGGAATTTGCCAAAGACGCTTATGATGACTGGCTGTCAGCGGTGGCGTTTAGTGAGTGGCAGGGCAATGTTTTGACATTCGCAGGTAGCACCGCCAAAACCTTTGCTGTGGAAGTTGGTTACAAAGACGTGGGAATTTATCACTATTATGGTGGTGTGCGTGTCAATACCCTAAAACTTGCCTTGTCTGACACAGGCTATGCCACTTGTGCCTTTGGTGTGATGGGTACGGATTACAAAAACCAAAACGACACGCCGTATAGTCAATCTCCTACCACGGCTGACAACCTGCAACGGGTTACATCGCTGTCGGTGGAAGACATTAAGATTGACGGCATTACCACAAAAGGCGTGGCGTGCGTTACTGAATTTAGCTTTGAAGTGGATAACAACATCCAAGCCCAAAAATGTTTGGGTAATGGCATTTTTGCAGGGTCATTGCTTGAAATGATGGCGAAGATGTCGGGTGCCATGACGTTAGCTTATGGCAAAAAAGCCCAAGAGATTGTCAATAAGCAAATGACGGGTGCCACTGTTGCCATTGAGCTGACCTTAAAATTCCCCGATGAGTCAAAGTATGTACTTGCGATTCCAAAAGCACAAGTAGCAGGCGATACTCCGAACGGTAGTATGAATGACCTAATCAAGCAAAATGTGAATTATACCGTGGTGGAAGAAGCACCAACCATTACCAAAATCCCAACATAGGAGTGATTATGGCGTATATCATTAAAAAACAAGATTTGGCAGACAATAAAGATTTTACAAGCACGTTTACCCATGATGAGACGGGCATTACGGTAACTTTTTATTCCGCCATTAAACCTGCTTTTTTGCGAACCCATGCCCTTATCATGGCAAAAAGAGAGCAAGAACAGGACACGCCATTGACTGCCGAAGTCATCGCCAACATTAGCAATGATGAGTTAAACATCAATGAAGCCATGGGTTATGCCATTGGCGAACATCTTATTGCCGACTGGGATGTGATGATGGATGATGACGGCAGTCAAGAAAAGCTACCCATTACAGGGGAAAACTTTGTTAAACTGTTATCCAACTTGCCAAACGGCTTTGAGTTTTCTATTTGGTGCTTGGAATGTAGCGAAAAGACAGCCCAAAGTGCCAAACAAAAGGCAACTGATTTGGCAAAAAAGCCGTCCAAAGGTGGCGATGGGAGCAAGACTGCCAAGACCTAAGCGATTTTGATAGGCAGGTTTATGCCTATCTAAACCTGCCAATACCCGATGAACCGTCTACGGATTACATGGTCAATGCCATGATTGAAACATTTTGGCTTGCCAATCGTGGACGGTCTTATTTGTCAAGCATGACAGTTATCCCATTGCCCCTAACGGTAGGGCAGATTAGTGACGTGTTGGCGGTCTATCCATTACCCCTACATCGTGAGTGGATAGATAGGGCGGTATTCGCCATTGATGATGAATATCTGAAAATGGCACAAGATAGCAATAGGCAGTAAATTGTAACCGCCTATTGCTATCTTGTTACTGTTTGGTGTAAGATATATGCTCCCTTTCTTTAAATTGGAGCATTAAGATGCAAAAACTACTTTTGGCAGGTGCTATTGGCTTATCTCTTGTTGGTTGTGCGACCACAGGCACAACGGTGCCGTCTGAACCAATGAAAGATTATCAACGCATTGTAGAAATCCCAAATATTAAGCAAGATGTCATTTATGAAAATTCTCGTCAATGGGTGGCAAAGAGTTTTAAATCAGCAAACTCTGTCATTCAGTATCAGGATAAGACGGCAGGAAGCATTATCGGTAAAGGCAATGTAGACTTTTCGTGTGCCAATTTCTTGAAATGCTACGGGCGTACACAACCAGTGCTTGAATTTACATTTCAAATTGATGCAAAAGATGACAAAGCTAGGGTATCATTTTCTGATATAAACATTCATCATCCTGCTGGCTATGTAAGTGGTACAATGGCACAAGCCATAACCTATCCTGCTACCACTGAACAAGAAAAGACACAGGTAAAAACCATTCTGGATAATGCCATTAATAGCTTATCTACGGACATTAAAAAAACAAGTGTTAATAGCCAATGGTAACAACCTCTTGTAATTGAGATTGTTATAAAAAAGAGACCGTTCTTAAATAAGGGCGGTTTTTTTTATTCATTAAATCTAGGAGTCATCATGGCATATATTGCTTGTGGCGTGTTTTGGTCGGTGCTTGTTATCTGCACCACAATCTTACATTTGCATGATAAAACCACTTGGTTTTTGTGGGTGTTGATTATTTTCTGGGCATGTTTTGGCTTTCCAAAGAATGACTAACCCTAAAAAGCAAAAACCCCCAACTGTGGCGGTTTGGGGTTTTTATTTTCAATCTTGGCAACTGAATGGAGTTATTATAACAAATGCTTAACTTTATTGCAAAGGTTACTGAAATGACAACAAAATCTTTAAAAGAAAACGGCTTAATCGAAACCTGCCTTGCCTTGATGGGCTTGCTTGTGTTCGTGATGGCTGTCGTTTTTATGTGGAAATTGCCAGAGATTATTTTGGCGATTAAGGCTTGATGGCAATAAATGCTGACTTAAAAAACAAAACCCCAAACTTTGCAGAGTTTGGGGTTTTTTTAATTTAACCCCTAGTTGAGGTAGGAGTAAATCATAAGTGAACTTTGATGATTTTATCAAATTTTTGGGCTTTTGTCTAAGGATTTTTAACGATATGAAAACAACAAGATTTTGGGCGTTGTGGG
The DNA here is from genome assembly GCF_025985205.1 of Moraxella bovis. Taxonomy (NCBI): domain Bacteria; kingdom Pseudomonadati; phylum Pseudomonadota; class Gammaproteobacteria; order Moraxellales; family Moraxellaceae; genus Moraxella; species Moraxella bovis. The sequence goes on along the minus strand of NZ_CP087840.1, from coordinate 1,816,249 downwards.
CTATCCCTTTTTTGGTGGCTCTTGGGTATTTTATTTCTGTGATTAAATGGTGGTAGGGCTTGACATGGGGCGTGGGTTACACTTTTTTATCGCTTGGATGATAACAAAGGTTGTCATTTGTTATTAGTGGGGTTATAATAAAATGCCATTTTGCTTGTAGCAGATAGAAGAATGTTAATTATTCACAACAGAGAAAAGCTCATCAATACTATTATCTACTTTGCAACCAATGTAGAAAAGTGCGGTAAAATTAAGTTGTTCAAACTTTTGTACTTTTTGGACTTTGAGCATTGTAAGCATACTGGGCGTTCGGTTACGGGGCTTGATTATTATGCATGGAAAATGGGTCCTGTGCCTACCAAGCTATATGATGAGATACAAAGTCCCGAACCCGATATGGCAACTGCCTTGCGTTTTGGGGAGATGGCGGTGTATGGCGGTCGTAGTACGATGATGACCATACACACCAAACAAGGGTTTGATGATAAGCATTTTTCACGCCGTGAACTTGCTTTAATGAAACAGCTTGCCGAACAATACAAAGACAGTTTGGCAGAGGAGATGATAGAAGCTACGCATTTAGAAAACTCCCCTTGGTATAAGGTGTATGAAATTGATGGTGATAAGCAAGGCAGAATCCCTTATGAACTTGCCCTAAGACAAGGCGAGCTTGATACAATGTTATCGCATATCGCCGAACGTAAAGCCTTGATTGGGGCATTATCGTGAAAATTGGCTCGGTATTTTTTGATAAGCAATTTGCTTTTCACGATGGGCAGACGGGCGAAAAGTTGTTTTTGGTATTGGGTTTTGGCGATGGGGTGTATGTGGTTGCAAAAACCACTTCAAAACAGCACGGACGTGGTACGGTATTTGGTTGTCAAGATGACCGTTTTTATAATTTTTATCTGCCTCAAAATTCGTGTTATTTTAAGGTCTGTACTTGGGTATGTCTTGATGAGCTTTATGAGTTGAAAGCTAGTGAAGTCTTACAAAAACATTTTGCTGGCATTATCAACCCTATCTGCACGCTAGATGATGTGCTGACACGACAAATCCAGAACTGTGCCTTAAATGGTCTTGATATTACCAATTTTCAAGCCGAAGTGATGGAGCGAAGTTTGTTATCTACTCAAAATCCACCCTAACGGTGGATTTTTTATTGACATGGGGCGTGGGTTGGGGTAATATATGCCCTAAGGTTTCAAAGCCTAATACATAGCGTTACCCACAAGCGACATCTGTGGTTTTATTTTGCCTAAAAGTTAATCCGAACGATTTTTAGCAAAATCCTAACATAATTTAAGGTGTGCAAATCCTCACATCAAATTAAGCACCGCAAATCTGCGGAGCATAAAAAATTAAGGCTCTCAGATTTGAGAAGTATATAAAATTATGTTAGGGGGGCGGTGAAATAAGCTGACTTGTCAGACGAATAAACCCAGCCGACTATGTACGGTCTTTGAACCCCCTAGCACCCTATTTGGGTAAATTTCAAAGTTAATACATAGGAGTTCTTATGAACTTAATCATCTCAAACCAAGCCATTAGCCAACACAACGGCTTATTTTCCCTAAATGATTTACACAAAGTCTCTGGCGGTGCTAAAAAGCATGAGCCATATCAATTTATGCGTAATCAAGAAACCAAAGAGCTGATTGCCGAGATTGAAAGCGAAAAACAGATTGCCTATGAGACTGTTATTGGTAAAGGTAAAAATCAAGGTACATTTGTCTGCCGTGAACTGGTCTATCGCTATGCTATGTGGATAAGTGCCAAATTTAGCCTGATGGTCATCCGTGCGTTTGACATGATGACAGGCGGGGCGAACATTAACGCCTTTGCAACCAAAGACGAAAGAAAGCCACTGGTGCAAGCGGTAAATATGCTCGTTGCCGAGACAGGGGCGATTTATAGCAATGTGTGGAAAATGATACACCAACGCTTTGATGTGGGCTGTGTCGATGAGCTGACAGGTGAGCAGGTACATCAAGCGGTGGAGTATGTGCATACACTCATGTTGCAGGCAGGAAACAAGGTGAACGCCCCCTTTGTCCAAAACATCATCGCTGACACCGCTCATCAAAACCGCATGGCACAAGATGAACTGGGACAGATGATGGCACACTTTGGCAAAGCCTTAGACCATATCGCCGAACTCCAAAACCGTCTAAAACGTCAAGAAGTGCTGATAGACGGTGCAAAAAGACAGTTGGTTGCTTGATATTTATTGAAAAAAGCACTCTGCAAGAAATTGTGGGGTGTTTTTTATGATCGTCCGAAAGGGCGGTTTTTTTAGTAAGCAAAAACCCAGTAACGGCAAATTACTGGGTTTTTTATTTTCAATTTTCGACATTGAACAGGATTTATTATATATGTTTAATAACCATAAGTCAAATTCACAATTACAGATAGGTGGCAAAATGACTTCAAAAAGTGCAGACAAAGTAGGCTTGATACAAGCGGTGGCGTTATGCGGATTTTCGTTAGCTAGTATCATACTGGCGGTAAGTGCTTTGATTTTGGCGTTAAAATAGACTGGGATAAACCGCTCTAAGGGGCGGTTTTTTATTGAGACTTATCGGCATACTCACGAATGGCAGTCATGAGCAGCTCGTTTTGGTTCATGCCTAGCCTTTTGGCGGTGGCAACAATAAACTCAATGTCTGATTCGTGTAGTTTAAAGGCTTTGAGCTTAATGCCCCGTTTGGCGTCGCTGTCAGCTTGGATTTGGGTGCGTGATTTGGGGGTGTTGGTAAGTTTTGGCATTTGACAAATCCTTAAAATGTGTTATCATAAAAAGTGTAAGGGGTGGGCAGGTTTCCTTATCTGCCCCGCCATATCATTAACTTTTGGCTAATGACTTAGGCGTTTATCTTAATATGCTGGTAAGCCATATAAGATAAAGACCGCAATGATTACAAGTTGTGTGAGAACTTTCATCATTTACTCCTTACATTCGGTGGGGAACTGCATTTACCAGGTAGCAGATTCACAACCTACAAGGCAAGGCTCCTACCCCTTGCCTTGATATATATATTATAGGTTAAACCTATCAAAAAAGCAAGTATTTTTTAAAATATTTGCTTTTTTATTGCCTGTTTATTTTGTAACCGTCCGAAAGGGCGGTTTTTTATTGGGGGTAATATGGAACAGACATCACGGTTAAGTATTGTTATTGATACGGGCAATGCTCAAAGAGACTTGCAGAATTTACGTCGTGCTTTGGCGGATTTGGAGCGTTCTGGCTCAAGTACAGAGCAAAGCTTGGGTGATGTGGGCAATAGTGCCAATCATTTGACAGGGGCAACAAATGCCACAACAAGCGGACTTAATCGCATGGGTGGGGCAAGTGCCACGGCAAGTCGTGGTCTTGCTAATGTCAGTCGCTCAGCAAGCGGTGCAAGCGGTCAAGTGCAAACCCTTGGTAGTCGTTTAAGGGAGGTACAAAACCGCCTGTCATCTTTACATGGTCTTATTGCAGGGGGCATGTTTGTGGGTGCTAGTCTCTCTATCGCTAAGACTGTCGACCACATGCAGGAGCTAAACAGTCAAGTTAAGCTAGTAACGGCAAGCCATGAAGAGTATGTGGCGGTCAATGAACGCTTGCACCAAATGGCGAACAAGAATCTAACGGACATCTCAGCAACCACAGGGCTTTATACGAACTCCGCTCGGGCTTTAAGCAATCTAGGTAAATCCCAAGAAGAAGTCCTAAAATTCACAAATGCCGTAAGTTTGGCAATGGGTGTAGGTGGTAAGTCAGCGACCGAACAGGCGTCTGCTATTTTGCAGTTGGGTCAAGCCATGCAATCAGGCGTGTTACAGGGCGATGAATTTCGCTCATTGGCGGAAAACGCCCCCATTCTCCTTGATTTGGTGGCGGAAAAATTGGGTAAAACCCGTGCAGAAGTGCGTGAACTTGCATCTGAGGGTGCTATCACATCAGAAGTGATTTATAACGCTTTGGCGGACGCTACACCCAAATTACAAGCCATGTTTGACAAAATGCCTGTAACCATGAGTCAGTCTTTTGGCGTGCTACGCAACAATTACAAAAAGTTTGTGGGCGATTTTGTCAATGACACCACGGGCTTATCTGGCGTGGTGGCAAAGTCATTATTGGGCATAGCTAATAATTTTGAAACGCTTGCCAAAGGCTCAATCGCTGTGACAGGTGTGGCATTGGTATCACTTGCCAGTCGTGTTACTTTAACCACAACAGCGTTTAGTGCGTTGGGTAAGGTCGTTATGGCACATCCTGTGGTTGCGATGACGGCAGGCGTGGTAGCGTTGGCAAGTGCTTTTTATGGTCTTGATGATGTGCTTAATACCACGGGCATTATTTTTAGTGATTTGTTCGGCGTGGTTAACATGGGCTTGCAGGGCTTGTCAGATTTGGCAGAAGCGGTGGCGTTTAACATATCAAACAGTTTTAATGAAAGCACCGAACAGACTAGCCAAGGATTTGCCTTATTTTTCGCCAACACCCAAAGTGGGTTTGCAGGGCTTATCCAAGGGGTTATGCGTATATTAGCGTCCGCCATATCCACGATAGGCGGATTTTTTAAATGGGTAACTAATGGTGTTTATCAGGCAGGTAGAGCCTTTGGCAATCTAGTTATTGCCGTGGGTAATGCCATTAAAGCCACCGCCAATAGTGTATCGCAAGCCGTCATTAGCATGATAAATGGTGCGATTGACCAAGCTAACGGCATGATACAGGGGTTAAATAACGCATTGGCTTTGACTCCTTTTAACATTCGCATGAACATCATCCCCAAAATTGCAGGCATGGGATTTAACTTTAAGCAAAGTGACTATCTGTCACTAAGTGGCGATTCTTTGTCTGCCAATATTGGCAGTGTCATGGATAATATCATGCCCTATGCAGACAGCTATGGGACAAACCTTAGTAATCGTGTCCAAGACAAGAAAGCGACAACTGACCTAACCAAAGCCATGGGAGCTAATACCCAAGCTACCAATGCCAATACCAAGGAGCAGAAAGGCGGTAAAGATGGCAAAGGTGGTGGGAGCAAGGATGATAAGTACACCTACACCGCCAAAGACATTGAAGCCTTAAAACGTGTTCAAGGTTTGATTTATGGTAGCGACCTAAAAAAATACGCTGAACAAAAAGGCGTGCCTGTACATATGCTTGCAGGTCTGATGATGCAGGAGTCTCGTGGTCAGCAATACGCAAAAAGCCCAACAGGGGCGATAGGGTATTTCCAAACCACAAGCGGTTATCGCAAAGATATGGGCATGAGCCGTGAAGACAGCTACGACTTGATTAAATCGGGTACAAAAGCCATTGATTTTCTAGTCCAATCCTATAGAGAATTTGGCGATTGGGAAAGTGCGATACGTTCGTATAATGCAGGTCGTGGTGGTACAAGACAGTTTAATCGCACAGGTCGAGTCACAGGTAGTGAAGCACGAAACAAAGAGGTGCGTGAATATGTGCCAAAAATTAATAAATGGTCAGCATGGTTCAACTCAGGCAATGGGGGCTTGGGGAAAAACCAAGACATCGCCAAACAAAATCAAGCGTTTTTAGAGAACGAACAAAAAAATCTTGAAAAGCTTGCCAAAATGCGAGAGCAGATAGAAGTCCGCTTTATGGACAGATATACCAAGCAACAGTATGAGTTTAAAAAACAGCTTGAGGAGATTGATAAAGCGGAGTTTGATGAGAACACGGCAACAGGGTGGAAGCAACTTATTAAATATAGATTTGATGAGACACAAGCTTACCATAAAAAATCTACCGACTTGGAATTAAATGGCTATCGCCTAAATGCACTTGAAAAGTTAAAGATTGAAAAGGAGCTGGCACAACACAAAACCAACCTAAGCACCGAGCTATCCCGTGAAGAAAAAGCCATACATTATCAAGCAATAGAGGATAAATATGCCTTTGATGTTGAGCAGTATCAACTGGCACAACAAAAAAAGGTGGATGAGTTTGAGAAAGCGTTTAAGCAGACTCGAAACTCGGGCTATATGGCAGAATACAATGATGTCATGTATCAGAAATATTTATCGCCTCATCAATACAATAAATGGCAGTTGGATAGAACCCATGAGTCCAACAAATCTGATGAAGAAGGGCGTTATAATGACGTCTTAAAATCCATTAATGAAAAGGACGAGACGGGTAATTTTGCCATTACCGATTTTAACGAGCGTAGCAGACTATTGCAAGAAGCTAAAATCATACATGAAGAACAGATGTATGCAATTACCGCTTTGTATAGCGAAAAAACCCGACAGCTTGAAGCTGATAATCTTAGCATGACTTTGCAGGGCTATGGCTCAACATTTGGGGCGTTGTCGGGTCTTGTCAAAGACTATGCAGGCGAGCAGTCATCGGCATACCGTGCCATGTTTGCCGTATCAAAGTCTTTTGCTTTGGCACAGGTTGGTGTAAAAATGGGTGAGGCGATTGGGCAAGCGTGGGCAGACCCGTCAGCGGTAACCACATGGCAAAAAGTGGCGAATGTGGCAAAGGTTACCATAGAGCAGGGTCATTTGATTAACATGATAAATGCCATTAACCCCAAAGGCTTTGCCACGGGTGGTTATACGGGCAACATGGGTGTAAACCAAATCGCAGGCGTGGTGCATGGTCAAGAGTACGTTTTAAATGCCAAAGCCACAAGACGGATTGGTGTTAACAATCTTGAACGGCTTAACAATGGTGGTGGCATTGGTGGCAATGTGAATAATATCAACGTCCATGTAACCGTGAACTCTGACGGTAGCAACGTCCAAGCCGATACCCAAATGGGCAAGCAGATGGGTGAAGCCATGGCAAAAATCGCTCGGCAAGTCATGATACAAGAGACCAAACAAAACGGACATCTTGACAGGCTATACCGCAGATAAACAAAAACCCAACTGGTGCAAACAGTTGGGTTTTTTATTACCCCTTTAAACGATACTTAAAAGGATAACTTGTGGTAAATTTTAACATAGAATTGGCAAAAAATGAAAACCTTTACATGGGACATATCCACAGACAGTAGCGAAACTACCGCCTTAAATACCACCATAACCGCTTTTAATGATGGCTATGAGCAGGCGGTAAGTTTTGGTATAAACAATAGCCGTAAATCATGGCAATGTAGCAAAACAGACAAAAAAGCGGTGATTGATGAGATTTACCGCTTTTTGATTGACACAAAAGGCGTGGAAGCCTTTAATTTTACGCCAGTAGCCGATGAACCAAGTATCAAAGTCCGCTTAGATGGGGAAATATCCCGCCAAAAGCAAGGTGGCGATGTTTGGCAAATCAGTTTTGGCTTAAGGCAAGTTTTTTAACCGCCCCACATGGGGCTTTTTTAATGGAGAAAATCATGAGCAACACCCAAAAACTAACCATGCTATCACGCTTGGAAGCTCAAACCTTGCAGTCCTTTATCGCACAAGTGGACGCATGGCAATACACCCACGGCGAAAAAGCAGGCACGGTAGAGATTATCTACTACCCCGAAGATGAAGGCTTTGATGTGTTTAACGCTGAGATAAACCACGGACTTTTAAAACGCAATCGTGCCAGTCTGTTTCGCACTGAGATTTTGGCATGGGGAGCGGGTCAATTAAAACAGCTACAAGGCTGGGACAACTCAAAAACCATCAATGCCTTTGCCGTGTCCTACAAAGACGGTAAATTTGGCGTGGCGGTGGACGTGGCGGATAAGACTGCCGAGCCTGCCAAAACAGACGAATCAAGCGAGACATTATGAGCTTTAACAGTCGTGTAGAGCAGTCAGTCGTACAGGGTTTTATCACCTTGTACGAATTGGACGCTCGTAAATTTGGGGGCGATGTTTACCGCTTTCACGGACACAACCATGACCAAAATGGGGGCGTGATTACATGGCAAGGCAATGAATACCAAGCCATCGCCATAACCGCTGACGGGCTAGAAGTCCGCTCAGACGGCAAGGCAAGCACGCCCACGCTTACCGTTCATAACGACATTGGCGGTGTGCCACAAGCCTTGCGGTATTTATGCCTGCGATATGGCGATTTTGCAGGGGTAAAGCTAAAAGTTATCCACACCCTTGCTGAGTTTTTGGACAGTAGCGATGATGAGCATTACAAAGTACAGCATTGGTACATCGAGCAAAAGACAAGCGAGACGAATGCCACCACTACCTTTGAGCTGTCCAACCCCGTGGACTTTGAGGGCTTAAAAATCCCCGTAAGGCAAATCACGAGCTACTGCCATGAGGCGGTGTGCGGTCGCTATCGGGGCGAGGCGTGCGGATATACAGGCACGGCACGGTTTACCATAGACGGTAAGCCCACCGATGACCCTGAGCAGGACAGGTGCGGTGGACGGCTGTCCGACTGCATGCTCCGCTTTGGCAAAAATGCCGAACTACCCTTTGCAGGCTATCCTGCGTCTAACCTAACCTAGGGGGATATATGTTAATGCTATTGGGATTGGGGATAAACCGCTTAATCAAGCGGTTTTTTTAATGATTGGATTTCTTTCATAATGTCCGTCAATGCGTCTGTAATATCTATGTATTGAGTTGGGGGTTTTTGCTGGCGGTTTTCTAAGCCAACTTGCAACAAATGAACCGCCTGTGCATTCACAGAGCGTCCGTCATCTTTGGCGGATTTTTCTATTTGCTCCTTTAATTCTTGGGGAATGCGTAAGTTAAATTGGGGGTCGGAACGAGCCATACAAGCACCTTTTGAAAAAATTTACAAATATTTTAACAAAAATACTTGACTTAATCAATAGTACAGTGCTATTATTAGCACCGTACTAATACGGTACGCAATAAAAAGCCCCTTGCAGACCGTCAAATCAAACAAGGGGCTAGAATACTAACCACTGATAAGGAAATATCCTATGAGTAATGTAACACAAAAGCCCCTTGAAAATCAAGGGCAGTTTGTAACCGTCTTTAATGGCGAAATCAACCAAACCACAGAAATGCTATGCAATGCCCGTGAATTGCATAAATTTTTGGGCGTGGGTCGTGATTTTAATACTTGGATTAAAGAGCGTATTAAAGAATACGGCTTTGTAAAAAATCAGGACTTTGTTTTGGTTGCTCAAAATAGGGGGGCAAAACACAAAACGACTGCTCCCCAAAATGGGGGAGCAAAAACTGGGCGTGGCGGTCATAACAAGGTTGATTACCACATCACCCTTGATATGGCAAAAGAGCTTGCTATGGTTGAGAAAAATGCCAAAGGGCGTGAAATCCGCCGTTATTTTATCCAAATGGAAAAACAGGCACTACAATCCACCCAATCCTTGACGGCTCAAATTACTGAGACTTGCATTACTTTACAACATTTTGATGAAAATCTATCAAAAGCAGGTTGGTATCTGGCAACACACGGCAAACAGACTAAGCCACAACTCAAAGCAAAACTTACTGAACTTTTGCAAAAAGCCCAGCCCTATCTCCCCTTCGTTGAGTTTGGAGGTGCAAAATGAGCTACGACCACATGAGTAAACACGACATTGCCTCTCTTGCCCGTGAAAATCTGCATTGGGTCAGTACGCTCATCACCCTTGCCAAGAAAAATGGGGCGTATAGCGAGACTTTGCTTGATATTGCCGAGTATTTGTCAGACACGCATTATAGCGACTTTGACGAGATGGCAAACGAGATGAAATAACCCTCAACCACACAAAACCGCTCTCCTATTGTAAATTTGGGGGCGGTTTTTTTATTGGGCAAGCAAAATGCGATTAACCAAAATTTTAAAAGATGACATCCACGCCCACGCCAAATCCGCCTATCCTGCCGAGTGCTGTGGGCTTATCATCGGGGGCGAGTACTACCCCTGCGATAACATCGCCCATGACCCTACCCAAACCTTTGAGATAGACCCTGTGCAGTATGTGGCACTATCGTACAAAGGCGAGATACAGGCGATTGTTCATAGCCACCCCAACGGCAATGCCGAACCGTCCGAAGTGGACAGGGTGCAAATGGGCTTGCACGGGGTGGATTGGGTGATTTGCGGTTATGGCATTCACGCTGACGGGGCGGAATATTGCGACATCAAACGCCACAAACCCACCACCTACACCGCCCCACTGCTCGGGCGTGAATATCATCACGGGGTGCAGGATTGTTATAGCCTCGTGCGTGATTATTATAAGCGTGAGCTGGGCATTGAGCTACCAGACTTCCCACGCATTGATGATTGGTGGGAAGATAAAAGCCATGAACCACTTTATCAAAACAACTTTAAAAAAGCAGGCTTTGACGTGGTGCAAGACTTACAAAAGCATGACGTTATCCTATGCCGTGTGGGTCGCACGCATCACATTAACCACGCTCTAATTTATTTGGGCGATGGCAAGCTAAACAGCGAGACCACACCGCCTGTGGTAGGCAACAGCCTAGTACTGCACCACCCACACGGCAGGTTATCCGTGCGTGAAGTATATGGTGAGAGCTGGGGTAAACGCACGGCGTTGGTGGTTAGGCATGGGCAACTTCATGAGGGCTGATAAAATCCAAACTGTCGCCAAGCGTAGTTTCGGCAAGGCGAAGCTCATAGGTGGTTTGTAAGTTTAGCCAAAATTGTGCCGTACCGCCAAAATAACGAGCCAAACGCAAAGCGGTATCAGCCGTAACGCCACGCCGCTGCCGCACGATGTCGTTAATGCGTGCAGGGGTTACGCCCAATGCATTTGCTAAGGCGGTGGCGGACATACCCATTGGGATTAGATATTCTTCACGCAATACCTCACCTGCGTGAACAGGTCTCATGCCATTTTTGAACATTATTAAGCCCCTATTTAGTGATAATCAACAATCTCAACATCATACACGCCATCATCGCCCCACACAAAGCAAATGCGAAATTGGTCGTTAATGCGAATACTATACTGACCTTCTCTATCGCCTGTCAGCTTTTCAAGGCGGTTGGCAGGTGGAATGCGTAGGTCGGCAAGTGCCACGGCATTATCAAGCATGGTAAGTTTGCGAGTGGCAACGGATAAAAAGTTGGCAAATACACGGCTTGACCCTGTTTCAAACAGGCTTTGGGCATCTTTGCACTTAAAACTTTGAATCATGGTTGGTTGTCCGATTGTTGCAATGATTATATTATATATCGGTATTCGATATAAGGCAAGTATTATTTAAAAAAAGGTAAAAATAATGAAAACCATTGAACTACACGGCATTTTAGCCAAAAAATTTGGCAGATATTTTACGCTTGATGTGCAAAGTGCCAAAGAAGCCTGCCACGCCCTAGCGTGCCAAATCCCTGATTTTAGGGCGTTTATGCAGGATAGCGAAAAGCTTGGACTTAGATTTGCCGTCTTTTTGGGTAAAAAACGCACCCAAAAAACCAACATCGGCGAGCATGAGCTTGGCGATACGACCACCGCCAATCATATCCATATCGTGCCACGGGTCATCGGAGCAGGTGGCAAGGTAATGGGCTGGCTACAGGTCGTGGCAGGGGTCGCCTTGATTGCAACAGGCTTTGGTGCAGGTATTGGTGCAGGGGTAATCAGTTGGAGCATGGTTGGGGCAGGTGCTGGACTGCTCTTAGGTGGTGTAACAAGCCTACTTATGCCCACGCCCAAATTGGGCGAGATGAACGAAGACGGCAATCGCCCCAATAACGGCTTTGGCGGTGCGGTAACAACCGTGGCACAAGGCAATCCTGTGCCGATACTGTATGGCGAGCGAGACGTGGGCGGATTTATCGCCAGTGCGGGTATTTATGCCGAATAATGACAAATAAGTAAGGGTAGAACAATGATACACGGTGCAAAAAAGAAACAACCACAGCCCCACCGCCCCCACATCGCCAAAGATGACCTAGTGTCGGTGGAGCGTTATCAGGGGCTATATGGACTGTGCGAAGGGGAGATTTTTGGGCTTGCCGATGGCGGCAGGTCAATCCGCTTAGACGGCACGCCAATCATCAATGCGAGCGGACAGGCTAATTTTACCGACGTGTCGTGGGAGTTTCGCACGGGTACGAATGACCAAAGCTACATCAAGGGCTTTGCGTCTGTCGAAAACGAGACGGCGGTGGGTGTGAGCTTGCCAAGTTTCAGATTTATATTTTTGATGTGGTGGCGACAGAAAAAGAAACTACCGTGGGCATGAATTTGTATGACCGTGAGGGCAATGTTACTTTTAGCAGTCGAAGCCAGCCGATGAGCGTACATACTAAGTATGTCTATGACAGTATACCTGACTCTTACGCATATGTCACAAAACGCGAAGCGTCATTAACTGAATACGGCTATTTCTCAAGAAGCAAATGGGAGGATTATTATTATCTTTCAAAAGGAAACCATAAGTCTGAGATGTGGAACAGATTGAATTCAGGTACAAGAATTAGAGACCTTGTACCTTCAACGATAAACTCCAAGTCTGCGGGTCTGCCCTCTGCAAAAGTTAGATATCTAAGATATTACCCAGCCACTGCAGCTGAATTAGCAGGCTATATTATTAGCATCAATAACGGAGGTTTGCCAAATCCTGTAGAGGGTGATCTGTTTCCAACTTTGGGTGGTCATTACACGCACATGGCTAATAAGCATGTGCTAACTCACACGCCGATATTGACAGCTATCGGCTGTTCAGACAAGCCAGCTGTGCTATTTAGTGTGCCCTTTGATGACATCAAAAGAGATGGCACGGTCAGACACGGTGGTACTTTGCCTGACTCTAGAAGAGTAATATTTACTGGACGCACATCTTTTGATTTTGTTGATATACAAAATTTGCCTTTTCCATTCACAAGGAGACCATCATGACACAACACCACTCCCATAACCACCACCGCCCATCACTGATGGGCTTTTTTATTGAGTAGAGACAAACCTATTTTATGGGGCTAATGCCCCTTTTTTATTGGAGAGACTATGAACGAAAATCAATGGTTACAATTTTTAGTAACCTTACCCTACGTGTTGTTTTTGGCGTTGGGCGGCGGGCTTGCCAATTTTATCATGAAGCTAAATCAAGCGACCGAGCCACAGCCTGTTAAGACATTATTTATAAGGTTTTTGGGTGAGATGTTTTTGGCGGGGTTTGCAGGATTGACAACATTTCTGCTGTGCCGTGAGTGGGGGCTGTCGCTTAACTACACCGCCGTCATGGTTGCCATGGCAGGAAATTTGGGCGGCAAAGCCATCAGTCAGATGTCCAAACTTTATGATAACTTAACCAAACGCCCCTAAGGGGCTTTTTTATGGAGTGAATTATGACAATCAAAGAAATACAAACCGCCATTGGCACAACACCCGATGGCATTTGGGGCAATCAATCCATCCATGCCCTAAGAGTGGCGTTATCAAAGGGTGTGGTTATCCCCATCACAGCCAACATCACGCTAAACGAGCTGTTGGCAAGTCAAACCGCCACACGATATAACATTGATAACATGCCAAACGCACAGGTTCTGGCAAATTTGATTGAAAGTGCGGTTAATCTATGGCAACCTGCAAGAGACATCTTAGGACACCCCATATTTATCACCAGTGGTTATCGTTGCCCTACCTTAAATCGCAGGATTGGTGGGGCGAAAAACTCGGCGCACCTGCACGGCTATGCCATTGATTTTAGTTGTCCTGCCTTTGGCAATACAAGGGCGGTGGTAAAACATTTGGCAGATGAGTTCAAGAAGCGTGGTATAAAATTTGACCAGTGTATTCTTGAATACCCTCAAAGCCCGAACAGTTGGGTGCATCTGGGCTATAAACGCTCAGATGGCGTACAGCGTGGGCAAGTGTTTAGAATTGGGTAAAGGAGGGGGCATGTCATGCACCTCTCACGAAAATAGCTGTTTCTGACAGCCTTTTATCTAAGATTATCTAAATAATCTGCCCAATCTTGCAGCATTTTGGTTCGTTCGGGCAAATACAGGGCGTGGTTATAAATGCCACTTACTGTATTGTCAACATGAGCCATTTGCAAGTTAATGTGCGTGGTATCATATCCTAACCCATGCAAATATGTTGAGCCTGTGGAGCGTAGGTCATGCCCTGATATGTTTTTTAGTCCCATATAGTCTAAGGCACAATTAACCGTCATCGCCCCAATGGGTTTTGTAAAGTCTTTGGGCGATACAAATACAAACTCACCAAGTCCTGTCATGGGGTGCATATCTTTTAACAATTTTATCATCTGGTTGGATAATGGCACAATATGGGGGCGGTCAGTTTTCATGTTGCGTTCGCCTTTTTTGCGTCTTGAAATCTCAGCAAGTGGCACGCTCCATAGCTTGCGTTCAAAATCTATATGTTCCCAACGCATAAACCTTGCCTCTTTGGTTCGGCACATAGTGTAGAGCATTGTCCATATTACGCCTTTGGTTGATGGCATACCGCCATAATTTTGCAGTTTTTGTAGCAGTAGTTTTAGCTCATCAAGGGTCAAATCACGGGCATGGTCAATGGGCGGACGCTCAATCTCACCTTTTGCCCCAATCGTGGGGTCATGCAAGCCACGCACCGACCGCATGGCATGGCGAAATATCAGCCCTGATTGCTGACGGCAAAGCTCGGCGGTTACTTCGCCCGTGCCATGCTTTTTAATATTAGCCCTGACCAGTTTTAGTACTCTATTCATCATCTGTATGATGTCTATGGTGTCAATGTCTTTAATGGCTTTGTTGCCAATCTCAGGCAGGATATAGGTATCTAGGTTATGGCGGATTTGTCGAACATAGCCACTTGACCGCTTGTCTTTGATTTTATCCAAAAAGGCATTGGCGTGATACGCAAATAAATCGGCTCGCTCATCTTTGGCGATTTGCTTTTCTTGGCGTTCTTTGGCAATTGGGTTAATGCCTTGTTTTAGGGCCGCTCTGGCGTTTAGGTGCTTTTCTCGTGCCTGCGATAGACTTATCATCGGGTATTCGCCAAGCAACATCATGGTTGCCTTGCCGTCAAAACTGAAACGGTAATACCAATATTTTTTGCCATTGGGGCGGACTTCAATGCATAGACCTTGCTTGTCTGTTTTGCGATAAAGTTTGTCGGTAGGTTTTAGATTTTTAACTTGTGTGTCGGTTAGCATAAAAAAATTGAGTGTAATGGGCTTTACACTCAATATTATACTCAATTTTTTATGGGTTGCAATGGGTAAAAATGGGTTAAGATGATAAAAGAATAATAATGAAATGCTTTATTTTATTAAATTATGGCTTTAACCATCTTTCATCATCTTTGCCCATTGTTTATCATATATTAGTTATCCATGATTAAGAGCATGTCAAATCCTTATTTTTTATTTGCCTTATCTTGTCGTCTTGTCAAATTTTACCGTACTTACGCCGTCATCGCCTGCTTTTAGCATGATGTGAGCCGACTGACTGGCAAAGATACCATTACACACCACGCCCACGATGTTGTTTAGGGTACTCTCTAGCTCGGCAGGGTCTGTGATGTCCAAATCATAAGTATCCAAAATCACATTACCATAATCAGTGACAAAGTCTTCCCGATAGACAGGCTCGCCCCCGAGTTTGACCAGTTCACGAGCCACATAGGAACGGGCTTGGGGCAGTACTTCCACCGCCACAGGGAATTTGCCCAGTTTGGTGACTGTTTTGGAGTCGTCCACCATACACACAAAGCGTTTGGATGCTACCGCCACGATTTTCTCACGGGTCAAGGCACCGCCACCGCCTTTTATCATGTTGCCATGAGCGTCTATCTCGTCCGCCCCGTCAATGTACAAATCAAGCTCGCCCACCGCATTTAAATCAAAAATTTCAATGCCTAAGGCTCTTAATTTATCTTCGGTCACTTGTGAGCTTGCCACCGCCCCTTTTAGGCGAACCTGTGGCAACAGCTCAATCAAGCAGTTTACCGTACTGCCTGTCCCCACACCCAAAATCATGCCGTCTTCGATGTAGGCAAGGGCGGATTTGGCAACGGCTTGTTTTTGGGCAAGTTTGGGGTCGGTGTGGGCTGTGTTAGACATGATGATTCTCATAAAAATTTGGGGTTATTTTACGCTAAATTTAGCAAAAAATAAATCATAAAAAATCAGCTCTACCATACTAAATAGAGCCAAAGCCTATAAGTGCGTCAAATATTATCATACACCGTATCACGCCGTCCCACCGTAATCACAAGCACCACCAATTTATCATCCCTAACTTCATAAACCAAACGATAACCCACCTTACGAAGTTTGATTTTGTATAAATTCTTAGCATTCGCCCCGTGTAGTTTATTCTTGGGAATGTGTGGATTTAACAGCACTTCTTCTAGCTTTTTTAAAAATTGCTCGGCAATCGTGGCGTTTAATGTTTCAAATTCTTTTAACGCAGTTTCATTAAATTCTAATTCATAAACACGATTTTCATCATTATTGGAATTTGGCTCGTAAGTCATCAATCGTTACCTTTACCGTTTTTTGGTTTTGCCGTTCGTTTGCCAATTTGATGAGTTCTTGGTCGTCTAATGCGTCCAACATTTTTTCGTATAAAGACGCAGGCACGCAATAAAAAGCAGGGGTATTGCGATTTAAAATCGCCACAGGTTCGCCATTGGCGTGGGCGAGTGTGTCCATGGGGCTTTTCTTTAAATCGCTGATACTGGCAACATAACGGCTATGGATTTGGTTTAGCATATAAACTACCTTTTCGGTAAGAGCGGATTAGTGATAGATTGGAGTATTGAGACGTGGTGTTAAGAATATTAAACCAACATGTGAGCGAATATCTAGAATTTTCTTTAAAATATTTTTAAAGATATTTTGTATGCAGTTTTTATCGGAGATATTTTTAGAATAAAATAAGCAAAAAATACTCAGAAATATTTGAAATAAACTTAGATTTTTTAAATGTTCTATATTGGTACTTATCGTTTGTTCAATGACTGAATTTATTATATATTCTATATATTCTAATTTTATCATCATGTCATGTACGTCATTATGTTCATTCATGGGAAAATCAAATACTTTTAAAAGTGCTTTTTATAATACTTTTAAAAGTGCTTTTTGTCAATCTTTTTCCCAAAATTGCTACCCATCCCAACTTATGCTAAACTATAACCTTTTGCAATTAGGAATTGTCATGAAAAAATTTACGCTCATCATCGCCCTATGCCTGCCCCTAACGCTTGTGGCGTGCAGTGCCAATAACGGTCAGGGTGTACGTCCTACTGCCAGCGTGTTGATTGGAAAATGACATTTTGGAACAAATCATGAAAAAAAATTTTTATCATTTTATTTTATCATTGGGATTGATGACGTTACTGACAGCTTGTCAGAGCAAAGTAACGCTCTACTATTATCCAGTACCGCCAGAACAAACTCAACCTACAAGCGAACTTCGCCTCCTACAAAACATCCACGAATACACTCTAGACAACGGCTTGCAAGTCGTCATCAAAGAAGACAAACGAGCCCCTGTGGTCATGACCCAGATTTGGTATGGCGTGGGGGCGAATGATGAGCCTGTGGGCAAGGGCGGATTGTCGCACTTTTTAGAGCATTTAATGTTCAAGGACACGCCCAAGGTATCCAGCGATGAATTTAGCCGTCTTATCAGTCATTATGGTGGCAGCAATAACGCCTACACCAGTTCGGACGTTACCGTTTATCATGAGATTTTGCCCGCCAATCGCTACGCCCTAGCGTTGGAGCTAGAAGCCAACCGCATGAAAAACGTCCTATTTAAACCCGAACAGATACAGAGCGAACGCCAAGTTGTTCAAGAAGAACGCCGTTCTCGTACGGACGACAACCCCATGGCAAAAGCGTGGGAGAGGTTTTTACCATTCGTCTATGGCGACACGCCACGGGGTCGCCCCATTATCGGGAGCATGGCGGACATTGAGAGCTTGACCATGGATGACCTAAAACACTGGTACGCCACATGGTACGTCCCCAACAACGCCACGCTTGTTATCGTGGGCGACGTGGACAAGGACGATGCCCTAACCCATATCAAAAAATATTTTGGCGACATTCCCAAAGGCGACCCCGTACCCGCCCGAGACCCTGCCCAATTCATCCATGCTGATGACCTAAACGCAGGCAAAGGCGGTGTGAGCGAACGCCATGTCGTCATTAAAGAAGCCGTCCAAGTTCCCACGCTGATTTTGGCATGGCAAGCCCCGACTTTATCTAGCCTAAAACTCACCAACCGCCACACCGCCGACAATGAGCGAGAGCTGTTGGCATTGGGGCTGTTTGATGACGTGCTAAGTGGCGGAGCGTCTGGGCGATTTGCCAAAAATTTGGTCAAAAAAGAACTCGTTACGTCTGTACATAGTAGTTACGACAGTACAGGCTATGGGGACGGCTTTTTTATGGTCATGGCAACGCCAAAAGCAGGGGTGAGCCTTGATGAAACCAAACACCTTGTCTTAGATGAGATAAAACGCACCATGACCGACCCCATTGACCAAAAAGAGCTTGACCGTTCTATGGTTGCCACAAAAACCGCCTTGGTGTTTGCGTCCGAAGGTGTATCAGGGCAGGCAAGTTTATTGGGAATGCTAAAAAATGAAAATATCCCTTTTGGCAAAATCCAAGAAGAATTGGCAATCCTGCCCACCATTAGCACCGATGAAATTAAAAATGCAGGCAAAAAATACCTAAGCGATGAGCGTATGTATAGTGCCTATATTTTGCCAAAAGATGAATAATAGATTATTTTTGGGGTTTGAAAAGTTGATAAAAATTATGGGCAAAATTTAAATAAAAAATTAAATTTTACCAAAATCATTTTATTTAAAAGATAAATTGATACACTCTACAAAATGAAAAAGTACCACGGTTTCCGTTCGTGGTGAGCTAAGTCGAACCATGACGGAAACTGACCTGAAGGCAAGCTTGTGGCGAACGGTTTCCGTAGCAAAATTCAATTTTGTTAGCTGTATTAAATTTGGATATTTAAAAAATGAACAAGACATTTTTCCAAAATTAACCATGACAATCAATTTAAATAAAAATGATTTATATAAAATCAACAATTAAAACCCCAATCCAATATCAGGAAATCTCATGAAAAAACTTACCCCAATTGCCTTAACCTTATTGCTTATCAGCCACACCACATGGGCGGACGGTCATCATCATGCCCCTGTCGCCCCAAGCGATAAGCCCTTGCCCATGCTTGACAGTCTAAAAGATGACAAGCCACTGGACTTAAAAATCCCACACATGGAGCGGTTTGACGTGGACGGCGTGCCTGTGATTTTTACGCCCATTGACGAGCTACCGATTTTGGACATTAGCTTGACCTTTAAGGGCGGTTCTGCCAAGGACGACACCATACGAGCGGACGGCTACGGCATTGCTGGCATGACCGCCACTATGATGACCCAAGGCACAACCCACCTAGACGAGAACACATTTGCCGAAAAAGCCGAACTGCTGGGCGTGGTATTTGGGGCGACTGCCTACCGAGACACGTTTGTTTATGCGTTTAGAAGTTTGTCGGACGACAAAGAGCTGTATCCTGCCCTTGATTTGTTTGCCGACATGATACAAAACCCCCGTTTTGATGAAACTATCCTAAAACGCAACCAAGCCCAAGCGGACATCGGTTTTGAGCGTGCCAAACAAAACCCAAGCCATCTGGCAAGTGTTGAATTTTTAAAAACCCTATACGGCACACACCCCTACGCCATCCCCACAGGCGGAACACAACAGAGCGTGGCGAGCATTAGCCGAGATGACCTAATCGCCTATAAAAACAAATACTTAACCAAAGGCAACGCCCACATCGCCATCACAGGCGACATCAGTACCGATGACGCACGCACCATCGCCAAACGCCTGATAAATGCCTTGCCCCAAGGCGAGAGAGCCACCGACTTGCCCACGCCCATCGCCCCCAAGCCACAGCACGTCCATATCCCCTATGATAGCACCCAAACGCACGTCTATATCGGACACATGGGCGAAAAAAAGACCAAAGATCCTGTGGAGCTACAAAACCGCACCAGTTTTAGCCTTGCCAACAGCGTACTGGCAGGGGGCGATTTTAATGCGTATCTCATGAAAGAAATCCGAGACAAGCACGGCTACACCTATGGTATTACGGGCGGTATGACGACATTTGATGAGCGGGGTTATTATCGTATCAGTTTTTCTACTCAGACCGACAAAGCCAAAGAAGCAATCATCAAAACCTTACAAGTCATTGAAAACACAAGAAAAAATGGCATAAAAGACAGCGAATTTAACCTAGAACGCACCAGTCGCAAATACGCCTATCCCATGAGCCTTGCCACCAACTCAGCCATTCATAGCACGGCAAGCCATTTGGGTTATGATAATTTGCCCGACAGTCATATCACTGATTATCTGGTGCGACTAGACAAGGCGACATTGGATGCGGTCAATCAATCGCTAAATACCTATATCCGCCCTGATGAATTTATCATCGTTACCATTGGTAAAGAAAAACCTGATTTATCAAGTTTGTTTAAACAAGATAATAAAAAAGGGTCGAAAAAGGTTGATTAAAATATTGTTTAAAAAGAAATGATTTATTTTTGGATAAATGCGTAGAGGAAAATTTAAATTTTTCAATGTAATATATCAATTTGGATAAATTAAATTTACCCCCATGTACCTAAATCGTAAATTAACCATACCTATTTTTTTAAATAAAATAAAGATAAAATTGGCAAATAAAAATCAATAGAATGCTAAAATCATTTTATATTTACCAATTTATTTTTGGCAGTGGTTCAAAAAGTATGCTGTAACAAAAACTAAAAAGACAACTTAACCAAACAGTGGTAATTTACGGTTATGAAGACGACAATTACCATTACTTGCCCAAGTTGCCTATGTCATAGTATAAAGAAAAATGGCGTAAAAAGCTATGGCAAACAAAATTATTTTTGTAAAAATTGCCACAGACAGTTTGTCCAACAGTCAGAACTAAGCTACAAGGGCTGTTATTCGCACATAGACAACAAAATACGCTTAATGCTTGCTCGTGGGTGTAGCATTGCAGATATTGTGGTAATTGAACAAGTGAGCAAAGCAAAGGTGCTAAGTGTACTCACAAACAGCAACCACAAAATCAAACCCAAACAACAACATTACGACACCTTAGAAGTGGATGAGTTTTGGACTTATGTTGGTAACAAGAAAAACAAAGTTTGGCTCATCTATGCTTATGACAAAGGCACAGGTGAGATTGTTGCTTTTGTGTGGGGCAAACGAAACCTTGCTACTGCCAAAAAACTCAAAATACAACTTACCCAACTAGGCATTACTTTCAACAAAATTGCTTGTGATGATTGGGATAGCTTTTTAACTGCCTTTAAGCACTCTTTAAAACAAGTTGGTAAACGCTTTACTGTGGGTATTGAAGGCAATAACACCAGACTGAGAACCTTCGTCAGGCGAGCATTTAGGAGAACTTGCTGTTTTTCTAAAAAGCTAGAAAACCATTTCAAAGCATTTGAGTTGGTGTTTCATTATATTAACTATGGTTGGGTTTAGCATACTTTTTAGACCAGAGCCTTATTTTTAATAAATCATTTAAAAGGCGATTTCATGCGTTTTTTTGTAGATATGCCCCTAGCCGTACATGATACGATAACCCTGCCTGATGACGTGTATCATCATTGGACGAAAGTTTTGCGGGCAAATATTGGCGATACTGCCACGCTCTTTAACGGGCAAGGGGGCGAATATACCGTCACGCTCACTCGCATTGACAAAAAGTCTGCCCATGTGCGTATAGATGACTTTAACCCTGCCAATCGCACCCTGCCTTATCGTGTTACCCTAATCCAAGCGATGAGTAAGGGCGAGCGTATGGATTATACCATCCAAAAGGCGTGCGAGTTGGGCGTGTCCGCCATACAGCTCATCACCACCGAACGCTCCGAGCGACTCAGGTATGAACGTGATAACAAAAAACTCATTCATTGGCAAAAAATCGCCGTCTCTGCCTGTGAGCAATGTGGGCTAAATATTATCCCTGCCATTTTACCCCCTGTTACGCTGTCGAGCTATCTAGCAAGTTGTACCGATGAGCTAAAAATTGTCATGAGCCTATCAGACGACACGCACCGCTATATTCCAAAAGCCCCCTTGCCGTCCACGATTGGCATACTGGTCGGTTCAGAAGGCGGGCTGTCTGATGATGAGATAGATGCGTGCCATAAGCATGGCTTTTTGTCGTGGACGATAGGCGAGCGGATACTTCGCACCGAGACGGCAGGGGTGGTAGCGTTGGCAGGCTTGCAGGTGGTGGGGCAAGTGGGCTAAACTAAACCGCTGCCGTTACCACAATCTCAATAAGCCAGTTTGGATTAACCAAATTTGCCTGAACCGTGGCACGAGTGGGCGGAACATTGCCTGCTATCCAAGCGGTGTATTCGGCATTAAATTGTTCAAAGTCGTTTAAATCTTTGATAAAGACTTGGGCGGTCAATAGCTTGGATTTGTCTGTGCCTGCTTTGGCGAGTGCTTTGTCAATATTGGCAAGCACTTCACGAGTTTGCCCGACAATGTCAAGGCTATCATCGTCAGGCACTTGCCCTGCCAGATATACCACGCCGTTATAAATGGCGATTTCGGTAATGGTTTCGTTGCTGTCAATTTTTTGAATGTTCATAATATTTCCTTAAAATAAAAAGATGGATAAAGAAGTTAAATTTGATACACTTTACAAGGGCGAATAAATCAACCTTGCCGCTTAAGGCTATTTGGTGCGGCAAATTTGTTTATTTTTATTTTTGATAACGGCTTATATTTAAGCCCTCCAATGAAATCTCAGTTTGTTTGCCTGTAATAATATCACAAAGCAGTTTGCCAGAACCACACGCCATCGTCCAGCCCAGCGTGCCGTGTCCTGTGTTGATAAATAGATTATCAAACTTGGTTGCTGTTGCTCCGATAATCGGCGTGCCGTCTGGGGTCATTGGACGCAGACCCGTCCAAAACTGTGCTTTTGGCAAATCACCACCATCAAACAGGCTTTTTGTGACCATCTCTAAGGTCTCACGGCGAGCAGGATTTAATGACAAATTAAAGCCCGACAGCTCCGCCATACCGCCCACACGAATGCGATTATCAAAGCGAGTAATGGCGATTTTGTAAGTCTCATCGAGCACGGTAGAAACAGGGGCTTTTGTTTCGTCCACGATTGGCACGGTCAAAGAATAACCTTTGACAGGATAAACAGGCAAATCAAGTCCCAAATCCTTTGCCATCACCCGAGAATAACTGCCGAGTGCCAACACAAAACCGTCTGCCGTCAAGGTTTCGCCCCCTGCAACCACGCCTGTCACTTTTTGATTTTCAGAGATAATTTTGTCAATGATGGTGTTAAATTTAAATTCTACGCCCAAAGTTTTGCAATGTTCGGCAAGGCGTTTGGTAAATAAATGACAGTCGCCCGTTTCATCATTGGGTAATCTTAGACCGCCCAAAAGCGGAGCGGTAGCATAAGCAAGTGCAGGTTCAGCCTTGATAAGCCCATCTGCGTCCAGTATCTCATAAGGCACACCACATTCTTCTAACACTTTGGTATCAAGGTGCATGGCTTGGATTTGGGCGGGTTTACGAAACAGCTGTACCGTGCCACCTGTACGATGTTCATAGCCAATGCCAATCTCATCACGTAAGGCACGGATGCAATCACGGCTGTACTCTGACACTCGCATCATGCGTTCTTTGTTGATTTCATACCGCTCGGCATTGCAGTTGGCAAGCATTTGTTTCATCCATGCCAGTTGAAAGCCTGTGCCATCAGGCGTGATGGCAAGGGGAGCGTGCTTTTGCATGAGCCATCTGACCGCCTTTTGGGGGATTTTGGGGGCAGCCCAAGGGGTTGAGTAACCAGGGGAGATTTGTCCGGCATTGGCAAAACTTGTCTCCATCGCCACATCCGATTGGCGGTCTATGACGGTAACTTTTGCCCCTGCTTTGGCAAGATAATAGGCGGTGGTCGTGCCAATCACGCCCCCACCCAAGATAATGATGTCCATAAAATACCTTGATGATGACTTGTAAGTAAATTAGGGTGTGCCTGCCTTTGGTATTTGCAATGAAAAATGCCTGTTTAAAAAAGCAGGGGAATCGCACGTTTTTCAAGGGAAAAAACTTGAGGCTGTGAGTTTTCTATCAGGCAAATTTTTGACTTCAAGCCACAAGATTTAGCCATTTTTCATGCAAAAATTGATTAAAATTGTCAAATTTTCATCGTATTTTATAAAAATGCTATCAATGGTAGGCATGCCCTAGTATGTTTCCCAGTTAAAGTCTGTAATTAGGGTGTGCTTATAAATAGTATAACAAGCTCTGATGACAAAGAAAAGGGCTTTTAAGTCAGCTTGCCAAATACACCGCCATCGCCATGCCATTATTGACCATGTGCATGAGTATTGCCATGATGAGTCCGTATTTGACACGGATATAGCAAAATAGCAACGCCATGGCAAAGATGACCATCATGCCAAGCAGGTCGTATTGTAGATGAACGAGTGTAAAGAGCAGACTGCTTATGAGACTTGCCATGAGTGTGGACTTAGCGATGGTAAAACCGACCAGACGGATGGGGATTTGCTCGGCACGATGACGATGAAGCAGTCCGCCAAATATCAACCCCCGAAACACCAGCTCTTCGTAGATGGGGGCGACCACCACGATGGCGAATATGAGCAGGGGCAGGGACTCATCTGTGATAAGCCCATCCAAAAAATCCATGGGCGAGCTGTCCAAGGCGGTCAAGATAATCTCACTTACCGCCATAAATGCTATCATGCCTATTAGACTGACGACAAAACCCCGAACGCTTATCGCCTTTATCCCAAAAAACTCCCCCCAGTGATGAGCTGATGGGGGCTGATGGGGTGTGCCGTGGCGTGCCGTTTTGCTTTTAAATAGCACCAAACCTACGGCAAACAGCGTAAAGGCTAGGGCAGTGATGAAAACTGAGATGGCGACCACCACGCCGTTATTGGAGCCGAGCATGATGAGCGTGGCGACATTCAGACTGCCTGCCTGCTCATAATAAGCCAGTGAGCCGATATACACGCCAATGATTTGTAAGGCAAACATGCCAAACAGGCAAAATAAGCACAGCCCCACCACGCCCACTGCCGAAAAAGAAATGGCAGGGCGTGGAGATGGCTTGCTCATCTGTGGGGCGGTTAAGTCATGATGGAGCATTTAGTGAGCCTTGATTTGTTGGGCGATGGTGTCTAGCACGAGATGGGCGGTGCTGTCGGGTGTCTCCAAAGGGAACATGTGCGAGCCGCCCACATAGATGACTGGCACGCCCCAACGGTCGTGGATGGCGTGGTATGAACCCATGTGGGTGAAGTGGCTGTCCTTGCCAGCGATGAGCGTGGTGGGGCGGTAGATGGTCAGTGACTTCGCCCAGTATAGGGATGGAATGGTGCGAAAGATGGCAAGCTCGACCGCCTTGGGGATGGCGAGCGTGAATTTGTCGTCTTTGGCGGTCAGTCCATGCTGGATGTAGCCGTCAAAGGTGCGTGCGTCAAAGGCTCTAAACAGTCCCTTTTGGCGTAGACTGTCATGGGCAATCTGCCTGCTGTCAAAGGTGTCTTTGCGGTATTTGGATTTGCTGGCAGGCGAGATTTTATCGACAAAATAGTGATGAAATCTGGGCAAGGGGCGTAGGGCGTTGTCCATGACTTTAGATAACTGATAAGCTAGGCTCATCTTGCCCATAAGTAGGGATGGGTCAAGGGCGATGACTTGGCTGATGTGCGTGGGGTCTTTATCACACGCCTGCATGGTCGTCACCGCCCCCACAGAATGCCCCACGGCAACCAGCTGTGGCACGCCGTGTTTGTCGCACGCCTCACGGATGCTGTCTAGCACTTGCTCGGTCAGTCCCTGCCAGTGGTTGTCAAGTGGATAATCAGGGTGCGTGCCAAAGAGCTCAATATACTCAATACTAAACACCTGTTCCCAATGCTCAAACAGCGGTGCATAGACCTGACTGGGAAAACCATTGGCATGGACAAAATGCAGTACAGGCTTGCCTGTCAAGGTAGATGTGGGCAGGGTATCAAAAGGCGTGGTCGTCATGGGTTGTCCTATCAAGTGTCATGGGATTGGGTCATTATTGTGTTTATGAGAACAAATGTCAAGAAATTTACACACAAAAAAACCCAACCGCTTTCACGATTGAGTTAAAACATGGTGGGGACGGAGAGACTCGAACTCTCACGGGTCGCCCCGCTGGAACCTAAATCCAGTGCGTCTACCAATTTCGCCACGTCCCCGAATGTGTGGGGTATTATACACGATTTTTGGCAGGGGTCAAGTGGTTTTTGCAAATAAATGCGTCAGAATTTAAAATTTATCCCCAAACTAAAATTCCTGCCCATTTGCGGAATATAAGGCAAATGCGTTTCGTGGGCATAGACTTTTTGGTCTAACAAATTATTAGCATTAAAGAAAATTGAGTAATCCAAACCGCCTTTATAATTTTGATAATTCACGCCCATATTTAATAAATGATGACCTTTGGTTGGGGCTTCAAATTTGGAAACTTTATTTTGGTCAAAAGTGCGAACATATTCCATACTGCCCGACCATTTATCATCAAAATCGGCTTTGACTTTTGCCCCCAGTCGCATTGGCGGTAGGCGTGGCGTGGTGCGGTCTTCTTGGTCGGTGTAGGTTTTGATTGCAGGTTTGCCCCACGATGCTGGTGTATAATCAGAGACAATCGGTGGCATATCGTGCAATTTGCCTTTGACATAATCGCCAAAAACAGACGCATAATAAGTGTCATTCAACTGATAACCAATGCTCGCTTCCGCCCCATAAAATTTGGCAGGGCTTTGGTCATAACGGTTAATGCGTAATTTTTTAAGATGATTAACCCTTGCCGTGCCGAGATATTCGTTAATCGTGGACAAATAAATATAATTGTCAAAATCATACAAATACCCCGTCACTTTATAATCCAATTTATCGCCAACAAACTTTAAACCCAGTTCATAATTATTGGATTTTTCTTTGGTCAAATGCCGATTGCCAATTTCAAAAGAATTGGTGGCAAGGTGCATTCCGTGCGTATAAAGCTCTTGGCTGTTGGGCAAGCGTTCTTGGTGCGATGCGTTAAAGGAAAGCGTATAATTTGGCAAAAACTTCCAATGTACGCCAAGT
The DNA here is from genome assembly GCF_025985205.1 of Moraxella bovis. Lineage (NCBI taxonomy): Bacteria > Pseudomonadati > Pseudomonadota > Gammaproteobacteria > Moraxellales > Moraxellaceae > Moraxella > Moraxella bovis. The sequence goes on along the minus strand of NZ_CP087840.1, from coordinate 1,789,133 downwards.
GCATAAGAATGGGCGGTGTTTTTATGCGGTTTGGTGGCGTTGATGGCATAATCGGTCGCTTCTTTTAATTTGTCCGCATCCAATCTTAGACGGCTACGGTCTTGCATTATTTGTACAATGTGGTCGGTATCATAATCCATTGCCACTTTTTGTTTTTCTAGGCGAGTACCAAGTTCTAACTCCACATTGCCGACATTGTATTGCCCCATTGCAAATAGGGCGGTATTTTTTAGTACATTTTGGGTCAAAAGCTGGCGTTTTCGCCATTCAGTTTGGGGCGACAAGGCACTGTTGTCCTGCTCTGTATATTGTACACCCCACAAGGCTTTGGCATTTTTAAATGGCGTATGGGTCAGCTCCACACGAGCCACTTTGCCCTTGTTCATAAATGAAGTATTAACGACATCACCTTCTTTTTCATCGTGTTTATAATCCACATAACCAACATTGGCACGCACTTTGTCCACAAATGGCACAGGATTGTCCCATTCACTACGCAAATCATAACGGCGAGTGGTCAAATCCACAAAGGGCGTGCCGTGTTTGTCGTGCTTTTTGTGTACGCCGTGCGAGTGGTTAAAATTCTCGTGGGCGTGGTCGGCACAGTCGGGGCGTGGGTTGATATAATTGACATCGGATTCGTCAATCAGCTGGGGATAAGTCGCCAAATACGGTCTGTCCCACAAACTGTCAAAAATAGAAATCACCCCACAGCCTTCATAAATGGCGTTGTGAGCAGGCAAGCCGTATTTGTCTTTTCTTTCGCTGATTGCCACGCCCACATAGCCTTTGTTGCCAATCCACGACAGCCCAGCACTGCCCGATTTTGAGTCCGCCCAGCTTTCGGGCAAATAATCAAAATGATAATGCTGAATGGTGGACAAATCTTGTTCTAATATCGCCTTTTGAGCCAAATAACCTGCTTCATCGCTGATAAAGTAGGTCTTATCTCGCCAAGATAGGGGTGTGCCGTTTTTGATTGCTTGCCATTCTTTTTCTAGGGCGGCTAGGCGTTCTGGGGCTTTGACATAGCGGTCAATTTGATTTTCATTATCAAAAGTGGTGTATTGATAATTGGGCGTGCGATAATTGCCTGCCGATTTGTGCAAGCCCTCCAAATGCACGGCAACATTTTGCCCAAGCCCAAAAGTAATCGCCCCTGTGCCAAGTTTTTCATTATTACCCGTATTAAAGCGAATGCCTGCTTCACCCGTAATCGGCTTGTTGGGCAGTTTGGTGGGGATTTTGTTGTCCACAATATTGACCGCCCCTGCCGAATTGCCTGATTTATATAATAAAGTGCTGACCCCACGCACCACCTCAGCTTGACGTGCAAGCACCGTATCCACCATCACCGCATGGTCTGGCGAAAGATGTGCCATATCAATGACATCGGCATTGTTTTGCAAAATGGTAATGCGTTTACCTTCTTGCCCACGAATAATCGGTGCAGAAGCACCCCCACCAAATTGATTGGAATGAATGCCAAGCTCGCCGTCCAAAGCATCGCCCAAAGTTACTGCACGCTGTTTTAGCACTTCACTTTTTATAACCGTGTCGCCGACTTTGCGCGTACCTCCCAAAGCAAGGCTTTCTAAGGGTTGGTGCTTAATATTAATGATTTCATGCTCAAGTTGAACTGTTGGCACATCATCGGCGAGGGCATGATGGCTTAAAATCAGTAAAATAGCCAACGGCAAACGCTTATAAGCAGTCATAAGAAAATCTCCATCAATCAAAAATAAATATTATAACATAACATTAAGTATAGTTACAATACAACAAAATAATTGACAAATAAACAAAACCCGCCATCAGGGCAGGCTTTGTTACTGGGCATTAACTAGAACTCATAGGTTAGCGATAACGCGTAGTTACGACCGGGGGCAGTATAGCGGTTAAAGCCATGACCTTCACTGTCCACCAAACTATTGACACTGGTTGTGGCAAACTGACGTAAGGTTTCCCATGGAATGTATTTTTCATTGGTGATGTTATAAATGCCTGCATTTAAAATCCAGTTTTTATCCTTGCCAAATTTCTTCGACCCATAAACATCAAACAGTAGAGTGGATTTACTACGATTGACCACGTCATAGATCTTGACCTCTTCTGTGTAGCCGTCCGCCACCCTATCAATTTTATAGTAATCGCCCACAGCGCTGTCATAATCATAAAAACCACCATAACTACAAAAACCTGCATAGAAAGTGCTATTACAATAAACTTTGTCTTCTTTGTATTTAAGTCTGGTGTCTAAATATTTGGCATCGGAGGATTTTTTGGCTTGAGTATAACGTACCTTGCCATGAATCTCCCAGTCATTATTTGGGCTATAATAATTAAGACCAAGCATGAACATACCTGGAACCGCCGCTAGGGTATTAACCTCTTTTACACCACACCCGATGATTATCATTGATATGATAATAAAATTTTGCAAGGACGCTATCTTGCTCATAGGCTAATGCATCAGGATGAACCAGACTGGTTGTGCCGTTAGGCATCTCATCAAGGCTAAACTCGTAAATTGGATTGAGTTTATTTTTATCATGGCGCTTCATGTCATGATTTTTCAGCTCATGACCCTCACGATGAGCATAATTTAACAAAAACTCCGCTTTATCATACACGCCTGCCAAGCCCACCGCGGTCAACAGCTCTTCGTTTTTGGTGGTGTAACCCACTTTGGCATAACCGCCCAAATTGCCATTTTTGACCATACTAACAGGCTCTTTGGTCATATAAGATACCGAACCACCAACTGCACCTGACCCTGAAAGTAGACTATCAGAGCCTGTAGCGATACGCACATTACCCATCATCTCTAAGTCTGGGTTAAATCGTCCTTCGTATTGATAGCCGTAAGGAGAGAATATTTCATTCACCTCCACTTCAGGTAGTGCCACGCCATCAATGTTCATCGCCACACGGTTGCCATCCACACCACGAATGGCAAAGCCTTTATTGCCATAACGACCCACTTCTGCCACATCTACTTCGGTGTTATAACGAACAAGATCTTGGCTGTTTTGTGCCATTTGTTCGTTGAGTTCACGGCGAGTTACAATGGTTTCGCCCACTTCCTCTTGGGGTGTGCGACTAATAGTAATCGTCTCATGTCCAAGATGAACTTTAGGTTCTAGGCTGTCATCAGCATGAGCCTGTATGGTGTGGCACATCATGGTGGTGGTGATGAGTAGGGCGAGCAATGATTTTTTGGGGAGGTTGTATTGATGCATAGAGCCATGCCTATAAAAATAAAACAAATGTACTGTGGTTATTATCAAGCTGTAAGAATACATACAAAATGACAACAAACAAGGTACTTTACCTTAAAAAATTATCTTTGTAAATAATAACAGTTATTATCTTTATATTTATTTGTAAAAATCTAGCAAATGCTTTTATTTGATGTTTGGGTGTTTATCGTTTAAAAAATAAGCGTATGATGATGGATAAAAGGGAAGTACAGCTTGGCAGTTTACTTGAAATTTGCCGACATAATCGCCATAATATAAAGATGGTTTTTAATGATATAAAAGTACGCTAAGAGTAGGCAATCTTATGGCAAAGCAATCCGACAAGCAGGCAGAGCAGGGCGTGATGACAGATGATGTGTCTGTCTCTACCCAAACGCACCCGCAAGACAAACCCAAACGCACCCGCAAGAAAAAAGACCCAGCAGATGTCGCCCTTGATGTACAAGTAGGCGATGTGTCAGCGGTGAGCGACACCGCAGGTCAGCCAAAAAGCACAAAAGCAAGAGCTAAGGCAAACCAAAACAAACCAAAACAAACCAGAACCAGTCAAGCCAAAAACACCGAAGATGCTGACAATCAAGCCAAAAGCCAAACCGACAATCAAACTGCCAAGCCAAAACGCACCCGCAAAAAAGCAGTCAAGGCAGACATCAGCGAAGAAACTCATGCACAGCAGGGCGATGAGTTAGCCACAGATGAGCGGGGCAGACCACGTTTTGGTGCCAAAGAAGCCATTTTGGAATTTGTTGAAGTGGAGAGTGGCTCGCTCGTCCTGCGAGAAGTGGGGACGGATGAAGCGTTGGTGAGTATTGCCTTTGCTGATAAGGTCAAGGACATGGTTGGAGCGGAGCATATCCAAAGTATCGGTCAGCACATGATTTCGGCGGCGATAGCCACGGTCATGGAACGCCAAATGCGACAATACCATGCCCATGTCTATGACGAAGCTCCCAAGCGATTTAGTTGATTGGCTGGTTAGGGCGTGCCTGCCCTTTATAACACTATTTACAACATAGAAATATTTTACAAATAAATCAATCGTTTTTGCATGAAAAATGGCTAAATCTTGTTTTTCATCGTCAAAAACTTGCTTGATAGAATAACTATCAACCTGCGTTTTTTCCTTGAAAAACGTGCGATTTCCCCTATTTTTCATTGCAAATACAAAAGGCAGGCACGCCCTAAAAGTGGGGCGGTTGTCCCATTTTGTTTTTATTCCTTGCTTTTTCTTTATAATATCAGATTGTCCAAGAGATAATTTACCCAAATTAGGAACATCATGTCCAAGATTCATATCACGCACCCCAAACCCACCCAAAAACCCAAAAAAGCACTCATTTGGATTGACTTAGAAATGACAGGGCTTGACACCCAAAAAGATGAGATTATTGAGATTGCGACCATTGTTACCGATGATAATCTTAACATTCTTGCCGAAGGTCCTGTGTTTGCCATCAAAGTCCCCGATACGGTGCTAAACGGCATGGACGAATGGTGTACTCGTCAGCACCGAGAGTCGGGTCTTACCGACCGTGTCCGCCGTAGTGCGGTAACATTGGCAGATGCCGAGCAGGCGACCATTGAATTTTTGTCAAAGTGGGTGGATAAAGGGGTGTCACCCATGTGTGGTAATTCCATTTGTCAAGACAGACGCTTTTTGGCAAGACAAATGCCCACGCTTGAAGCGTTTTTTCATTATCGTAACTTAGATGTGTCTAGTGTCAAAGAGTTGTGCTATCGCTGGCGACCTGATGTCGCTCGTGGCTATCAAAAGGGCGGTACGCATCTGGCGTTAGATGATATTAGAGATTCTATTCGTGAGTTACGCCATTATCGTGAGCATTTTTTTAAATTGCTAGATTGATTTTTAAATTGCTAGATTAATTTGACGTTAGTCATTCTCTGATTTGAATAAATAAATGACGTTATTAAAAATCATTCGGCTGATGATATTGGCAGGCGTGGTGTTGGTGCTTGGGTTTTTCTCCTATCAGACCCACACCGAGCCACAGGTTCGCTACAACAGCTTGATTCATCGGCTGACTTATCCGACCGATTTGCGAGTGCGATATCGTATTGGCGATGTGGATGAGCGTTTTGGGCTAAGCCGTGATGAAGTCAAACGCCTTGCCCATGAAGCGGTGATGATATGGCATGACGGCACAGGTCGGCAGTGGTTCGTCTATGATGACAGTGCAAAAGTAAGTATCAATCTCATCTATGATGAGCGACAAATGGAAACTACAGCACGCCAACAAATCAAGCAAGAGCTTGACACGCTGCAACAAAATCACAAGCGAGATTCGGACAATCTGGCACGCCAAAGACAGGCGTTGCATGATGAGTTTTACCATTTGCAAACCGAGCTGACCGCTTGGCAAGAGCAATATAACCAAATCATTCATCTTATTAATCACACCCGTGACCCAAACGAACGCCAACGCTTGCTAGGCATAGAAAAGCAGTTGCGAGCCAATCAGCAAGCCCTAAATGCCAAAATTGACGCTTATCAGCTCTCCCAAGACGCCTTTAACCAAGCGGTAGATGGCATTAATCATAAGGCGGGGCATATCAATCACGCCATTGACCATGCCAATGCTCGCCTAACGCCTCGAGAGTTTCATAAGGGGCAGTTTGACGGGCATAAGATTGATATTTATGAATTTGAAAATATCGATGATTTGCGGTTGGTGCTGGCTCATGAGCTGGGTCATGCCCTTAGTATCGGGCATAATGATGACCCGACCGCGCTGATGTATCCTTATGCCAATGAGCAGGATTTGCATAATTTTGAGCTAAAACAGGCGGACATTGATTTGTTAAATGAGCGGACGTTGTATCGGTAGTTTATTGTTAATTAAAAAAACTTTTGTTTAATATAATTCACTTTTGGCAAATTCACCTCATGACTGCCATGATACGCTTGCATGGTGTGTATTATGATTTGCTCGCTTGCTACTTATGCCAAATAGATTGCTTACATAACCAATCGTGCTTTTGTGCTTTTTATAATAAAGACCGTCATCACTAAATTCCACATAATACAACACGATTTTGTACCATGTTTGGGTGCGTTGTTTTATCTCGGCATGATAAATTCTATCAAAACCGATGACCGTTTTTTCACGGTCGGTATAATGCTTGATAAAAGCGATATGCTCTTAATCATCGTCTCATGATGTCGCCACATAAGAATATGAGCGTACAACAAAAACAAGGCAAATCTGGCAAATATAGTCTGCCAACTTTGAAATAATACTGTGTCAAACTCGCTCTTAGTAATACTTGTACAACTTCGCTCGTTTTCCTTGTCTTATTTCAAATTTGTTTGACTATAATAAAAAATCACCGTAACGGGCAGGGCGTTTAAAAATGACTGATTGCCCATAAAAATATTGAGCCACACATTGCCAAGGCTGATTGCCAGTACACCAAATATCAACAACGTTGGCAAATGCTGTAATAGCACCATGCTGTCATCAAACTCATGGCAAATCGGGTAATTCCTAGGGTGCTTTGGGTAAAACTCATACATGACCGAAAAGCCGTCTTTGGCGATGTCGGCGGTTTTACCGTCCATGTGGGTGGGGTTGGTATGGTCAGATTAGGCGGTCTATACTAGGTAGTTCAAAAGGTGGGTAAGCGGACATATCCACGATGACAATCTCATCATCAAAACGCTGATAATGCAAAATGTATTCACTGGCCATGTCGCCAAATTCGCCTGCATAATCAGGTATACCGATATGATAATGCCACAGGCGATAGGCTTGGGCATATTTGACTTTTTGTAGCCAATTTGGGTCATCAGTGGGGACATTGTCTGATGATTTGTTGCGTCCTTGCAAGTTGTTAAGTCCAAACTGTTTGACGTGTTCTACGAACAAACCGATTTTAATTTGGTCGGCTTTTGGATAATTTTTTAGCCATAATTTAAATTGTGGGGTAAAAATAACTTTCATGAATTTACCCATGCCAAAAATTCATCCATATCATCAAAATCAGGCACATCAATACGTCCGCTTTTAATAGATTGGTCTATGCGTGCCAAATCAAAATTAAAATCGCCATTGGCATAACTTGGATTGACCGCTTGCTCTAAGGTTTTGACAGCAAAGGCGTGTGATGATATGCCTTGTTGTTTGGCACGGTACTCTACCATCATTTGTAATTCTTGGGGGATTTCTACAATCATGACATCTCCATGATAATAATATATCGCCGATTATACCAATATTTTTCACCAATAAAAACCCACTGTATGACAGTGGGCGTTGGTGGGGTGGGACGTATCACGCAAATAACTGCTTAATATCATCTTTATCAAAACGGTATTCCCTGCCACAAAACCCACAATCGAGCGTGAGTGTACCGCCATGAGCATCCACGACTTCTAAGGCTTCATCATGCCCTAGTTGCAAAATCGCCCCTTCGCTTTTTTCGGGCGAGCAAGTACAAGCAAAGCCAAGCGGGGTGGGTTCGGGCAGTACTACGTCTTCTTCGTGATACAGGCGATATAGGATTTCATCGGCAGGCAATTCGGTCAGCTCGTCCGCCTTGATGGTGCCAGTGAGTACGCTTAGTCTGTCCCATAGGTCAGGGTCGTTCTCTTTGTCAGCGTCTGTTTGGGGCAACAGTTGCACGAGCAGTCCGCCTGCTGTGGTCTCATCGGTGGCAAGTTTGATGATGGTGGGGATTTGGGCGGATTGTTTTTGGTAGTGGGCTAGGCACTCGCCTAAATTGTTGCTCACACGCTCGACAATGCCTTGATAACTCTCGCCAAAGTTAGGGTGAATGCTGATAAATAGCACGCCTGTTTTGATGACGGCAAAAGCGTCATCACTGGTGCAAAGTGATTGCCAAAACGCCTGTTTGTCATCGCTGTTGTCAAAACTTGCCAACGCACGCACCGCCCCCAGCTCTTGTCCTGATGAGTGGTCGCACTCTGCCATGGCAAAACGCAGGGGCGAGCTGTCGTCTGATGATTGCAGTTGAATGGATAATTTGCCGTCAATTTTGAGCGTGCCGATGAGCAGGCTTGCCGACACCAACATCTCACCCAATAAGGCTTTGATGGCAGGGGGATAATCTTTTTGGCTAATCACGGTGGTAAAACTGTCGGACAGTCGCACCACATCGCCACGCACGGGCGAATGCTCAATAAAAAAGCGTTGGCGATAATCTTTATTTAACATAATGTTTTCTGTTTTGTTGAATTAAAAATAACACTTGCCATTAATGGGGGTGTGTTTTAAAATTTAAAGCGGTCTGAATGATGGGTTGCTGGTGGGGGCAGATTTTTGTTTTATAAAATTGATTTAAAATATTATCAATAGTAGGAATGCTCCAAGATGTTTTTTTAAAATGATAAATGAGAAAATAAATTTACCCAAACTCACTGATTAATCATAAAATTGTTCAGTTGAAAGATATATTGTAAAATTTGCCCCTACAAAACCACCCATGGGTATATTGAATTAACAATACCAATCATAATTTATCACACCTTATTTTTTACTTTTTAAATTTTTAAATTAACCTTTTTATTTATGATAAACATTCACCAAATCCACGCCTTAGCCGATGATTGCCCTTATGATCTTAGACAAGGGGTGCAAACCTTATCTGATGACCAAGAATGTTTGGGCGTGGGGGCGGATTTGTCGGTGGCAACGCTGTTGCATGCCTACCGCTCTGGGGTGTTTCCGTGGTTTCATGATAAACCAATAGCGTGGTGGTCGCCCAATCCCAGATGTGTGCTAACGCCCAGCGACTTTATCCCTAAAAAATCGCTCATTCGCAAGGCTCGCCAGTCCACATGGACGCTGACGACCAATCACGCCTTTGCCGATGTGATACAGGCGTGTAGTGAGCCACGAGCCTATGCCGATGAGACGTGGATAGGGCATGAGATGATACAGGCGTACACTGCACTGCACGAGCTTGGTGTGGCGGTGAGCGTGGAGATATGGCAAGGTGAGCCACAAGCTAGTGCGTTGATAGGCGGGCTGTATGGGCTAAATATCGGGGCGATGTTCTGTGGTGAGAGCATGTTTCATCGGGCAACGGACAGCTCAAAGGTGGCATTTTGGGGGCTCATGCAGTTATGCCAACGGCAGGGCGTGGCACTCGTGGATTGCCAACTGGAAAATTCGCACTTGATGAGTTTGGGGGCGAGCCTGATGGGTAGAGATGAGTTTTTGGGTCGGGCGGACACACTCATGCAAAAGGACGTGGCAGGACTGGGCGGACGGCGATTTGTCATGGCGGTGCGTGAGCTGTGTTGATGGGTTGGTGTTTTTGTATTGCTATCTTTGTGTCCTGCTGTTTTATCAATTTTATACCACAAAATTTATTTGATAAATTTATTTTAATATGACAAAAATCATTCCGTCAATTAACTTTCACTTTCACTTTTTAGCATTTTATCACCATGACTTTAATACAACTCTCTAAAATCGCCCCGACAACCTTACTGCTTATCATCAGCTTTGTGGCGGTGATGGGCGTACAAGTCATGAATGGGATAAACATTGACGAGCAGACAGGGCAGGAGCTGATTCGCTATGGAGCGAACTTTTTGCCATTGACACTCATTGGTGAGCCGTGGCGACTGGTGACGGCAGGGTTTTTGCATATTGGGGTGATTCATCTGCTATTTAACAGTTTTGCCATGTATTATTTTGGCATGGTCAGCGAGCAGATATTGGGATGGTGGCGGTTTTTGGTGGTGTTTTTGCTGTCGGTGGTGGCGGGCAATCTGTTAAACCTATACATGACCCTAAGACGGATAGAAGAAGAGGGCGTGCAAGGGGTGGGGTTGTCGGCAGGGGCGTCGGGCGGTATCATGGGGCTGGGCATGTTGCTTTTGACTTTATCAATGTTCGGCTCGGCAAAGAAGTGGCGACTAAATACCAAGAGCTTGGCACTCATCATGGGCATTAACTTTGTCATGACCTTTGCCATACCCGGTATCGATGTGGCAGGGCATCTTGGGGGCATGATGATGGGGGTGGTGTTGGGGCTGTGCCATGCGATGAGTCAAAAGTTAGGTCGCGCCAGTCAGGGCGTGTTTGCCCTGTGTGCGGTGGTCAGTGTCATTGTCATGACGGGGGCGTGGCAGATGATGAATGGTGTGGTAATGGTGTGGTAATGGGGTGGTAAAAATGCCAAAATCATGCACTATTTATAAATAGACTTCCTGCAAAATTAGTTTTCCGTTCGCTCTGAGCCTGCCTGCGGGTGGCGGAAAACCGTAAAATGGGTAGGTATAACTCACCATGAACGGTTTTCTTTAATTTGGGGTTTTTCAGGAAATTTAATGCACTTTACATTTTATACCATTTAAAAAATCCGCCCGCTTGCCCCTTTGTCAAATTTGCCTATTTGCCCATCAATATTTTTGGCGATATTTTCATAATACACCGCAAAATCATCACCTGCCATGACAGACGGCTCGCCCTTATCCATTTGCGTGCGAATATCGGTGGCAAGTGGCAGTTGCCCCAAAAGTGGCACTTGGTATCTCTCTGCCAGCTTTGCCCCACCGTCCGCCCCAAAAATGGCGTCCACATGACCGCAGTTGGTGCAAGTGTGCAGAGCCATATTCTCAACCACGCCAATGACGGGAATATCAGTTTTAAAAAACATTTCCATGCCTTTTTGGGCGTCTAGCAGGGCGATGTGTTGGGGTGTGGTAACGATGACCGCCCCTGTTACGGGGATACGCTGGGCGAGCGTGAGCTGAATGTCGCCTGTGCCGGGGGGCATATCGATGATGAGATAGTCAAGGTGGGGCCAGTTGGTTTGACTGTACAGTTGCATTAACGCTCCTGTCGCCTTGACCCCACGCCACGCCACAGGGGTGTTATCGCTCTCAATCAAATTGCCAATGGAGAGCATGGCAATGCCGTGTGCATCTATCGGCACGAATTGGTCGTTTTCAACGGCAGGCTTGACCCCTGCCACGCCCAGCATATCAGGTACGGACGGGCCATAGATGTCCGCATCTAGGATGCCGACTTTTTTACCGAGTTTTTGTAGGGCAAGGGCGATATTGACCGTGGTGGTGGATTTGCCGACACCGCCTTTACCGCTGGCGACCACGATGATGTGGCGAATGCGGGGGTGGGGGACGATGTCCGCCTGCTTGGGGGCGGATTTGGTGGGGGTGTCGTCTGTGGCGTGGTTTGGGATTTGATTTGACGACTGGGGCGTGTGGGTTTGCACGGCACTGGCGGTTGTGGTGGGGGCGACTTTGTCGGATAAGACGACATTTAAATTCACTTCTGCCACGCCAATGAGATGTAATCTGGCACGCAGGTCGTGATACACACGTTCAAGCTCGGCTTGGTTGGCGTCCTTATGCACTCTTAGGGCGATGTCTAGCGTGTCATCATGCAAGGATTTATCATCAATAAAAGTCGGCAGGGCTTGACCGTACAGGCGAAAATCCTGCAACACCTTGTCAATGTCGCTCATATTAATGTGGATTTTCTTTTTAAAAGGGTTAAACATAATCGTCTCATTGCTCATATTTTCATTATTTTATCATGTTTTAAAATCCTTGCCTATCAGCCAAACAGTCCATCAGTGCGTGGTTTTGCCAAAATTCCCACATACGACACGCAAAACAGCCCAAAGGACAACACCCACGCCACTTGCGAGATGAGTACCCACGTCATATAATCACCGCCAAACATCGGCATGACCACACGGCATAGGGCAGAGGTTGTCATCAGGATAAACATCGCACTCACGGTTTTTGGGGGCTGATGAATGTTTCGCCCCGTATGTCCAAGCGATACCCGAGCCATCATGGCAACGGTCATGAGTCCCACGCCAAACAGGGCAAGCCCATGCAAGCCGAGCGAATGCACGTTCACGCTCGTATCAACAAAAGGCAACACCACAAAGAACAGCAAACTTGCGGTCATGCCCCCAAAGGCGATGATAAGCGACCACAGTAGGGGCTTTTGCCAAATGGCAGGGTGATGCCAGTTTTTAAGACGGCAAATGTTGGCAATCACGCAAACCAGAGCAAAGGCACTGGCGAGCATGGGCGATTTGACAAATAAATCAAACACGATAAAACCAAAAAATCCGACTAGGTTCATTCTGTCTAATAATGCTGAATTTTTTTGTTCTATATTTAAGCCATTGGGTTTGCCGTTGTTATCCACGCTAATGCCCTTGACGATAAAAAACGGCAACACCCGTCTGGCAATGGTAAATACCACGCCGATGACGAGATATAACGCCCCATACAGGGCGATTTGTTGTGTGGTGGTGCTGTCCAAAAACACCCCTGTATAAAAGGCGATGTTGGCAAGCATGAGCAGGGTAAGTTTGGCAACGATACCGATTTGGCGTTTTTGGCGAGCGACCCACACCGCCTTGATGACCGAGTAGGCGGTCATGCCCCAAAAGAGCAAGTCAAACACAAATGCCACACTAAGCATGGCAACGCTTGGCGTGGCGTGTAATCCAAGCCAGAGCAGGCGAGCGACCGCCCACGCCCCAAATATCACCCCCAAATGCCAACCGTAGGGCATGGGTTGGCTTGTCCAAGTCTTGACGGCGGTCAATAAAAATCCAGCGATGACCGCCAACGCATAACCAAAAATCATCTCATGGGCGTGCCAATAAAAGGGGTTAAACGTGCCTTTAAACGGGGCAAAACCCTGCAAAATCGCAAGCCACAGCAACATGGCAAGTATGGCAAAGACCGCCGACCCCACAAAAAATATGCGAAAACCTAAGTTTAAAATGGGGTGGGGCGATGTAGGACGTGGGGCGGTGTTTTGGATATTCATCAGCATGGTAAAACATTCATTAAAAATAATGGTTATATGATACGCCTTTTTTGAGCACTTTGCAATTTAGCCAAAAGGCTTAGTTTAGGAATGAGAAATACCAGTTTGCAAACATGAGAAATACAAGCAAATCGCTGGGCTTTTTGATAAAATAAGTCATTTTTATTGTAACACAGCCACATCATGAACACACCCCTACTCACCGCCGATTTTGACTACCATTTGCCTGATGAACTCATCGCTCGTTATCCGCTTGCCGTACGGTCTGGCTCTCGCTTGCTACACGTGCAAGGCGACACGCTTGCCGACCTAAATTTTAGCGATTTGCCTGATTTGTTAAACAAAGGCGATTTACTTGTTTTGAACGACACCAAAGTCATGAAAGCCCGTCTATTTGGGGTCAAGGACACAGGCGGAGCGGTGGAAGTGTTGATAGAACGCATTACCGACCACGACAATCACATCGCCTATTGTCATGTACGCTCTAGCCGTGCGTTAAAGGTGGGGCAAACGGTGAGTCTGGCAGATGAGAGCATGACGGCAACGATGTGCGGACGGGCGGAAAATTTGTTTGTCTTGCAATTTGATGCACCGATTTTGGCGGATTTGGAGCGTTATGGACAAATGCCGATTCCGCCTTATTTTGAACGCACGGCAGACGATACGGACGACACCCGTTATCAGACGGTGTTTCATGACCCTGCCAAGCAGGCAAGCGTTGCCGCTCCCACCGCCAGTTTGCATTTTGATGATGAAACTTTGCAAAAGCTTGCCAATAGAGGGGTAGAGATTGCCTTTGTAACCTTGCACGTGGGGGCAGGTACGTTCGCCCCTGTCAAGGCGGACGATTTGACTGACCACATCATGCACGCTGAATACGCCCACCTGCCACAGGCGACTGCTGACAAAATCAATGCCACCAAGGCACAAGGCGGACAAGTCATCGCCGTGGGGACGACCGTAACTCGCACGCTTGAAACTGCCCATTTGCACCGTGTGGACGGACAGCTTGCCGAGTTTAGTGGCGATACGCAGATTTTTATTTATCCGCCTTATGAATTTGGCGTGGTGGATAGGCTGATTACCAATTTTCATTTGCCAAAATCCACCCTGCTCATGCTCGTATCTGCCTTTGCAGGGACGGATAATATCAAAAACGCTTATGCTCATGCCATTGATAAGAAATACCGCTTTTTTAGTTATGGCGATGCGATGATTTTGGATAAAGGTTAATTTTGACATTTTAAAAATTTTCCAATGTGGGGGCGAATTGCAATTTGCTCTATTTCTCATTCATAAATAAGGTTTTTTATGAGCGACAATAAAGACACCCAAAGCGATGACGTTGAATTTAGTCAAGACGAACTTGAAGAACTTAAAAAACAAGGCATTGACGACGATGAGCTTGATGAGCTTGTCAAAACAGTCAATGATGAATTGTCCGACAATGCTAATGCCAAAGATTATGACAAAGAAAAAGAAACCGATAAATCAGAAGATAAAAAAATTGATATAAAAAATGATGAAGACAAAATTACAAACGCTGATAAAATCAAAACTAATTTAAAATCAAATGATGAAATTGAAACTGCTGTTTCAAATAATAAAACAAATAAAAAAGAAACTCACAAAACAGATGATTTAAAAAATAGCGAATTAAAAAACAATAGTTCAAAAACCGAAAAAGAATTAGACAAAATCGAACAACAGCAAGCCGATATTGTTCGTACGCTTATCGCCAAAAAGCATGGCGAAAAAACCATCAATCACAAAAACGTGCGAATCAGCATAGAAGCAGGGGCATTACCGACCAAAATGTTCTTTATTATGAATGGCTTATCGGCGGTAATTGCAGGCTATGGACTGCTTGCCAACTCGCCTGCGGTGGTCATCGGGGCGATGCTTGTGGCGATGATGCTCTCGCCCATTACCAGTATGGCGTTGGCGGTGATTGATGCACGGCTATCCTTGCTCAAAACTTCGCTCCAAACCTTAATCGGTGGGATTTTGCTGATTTTTGCCATTGGCATGGTGCTGGGCTTTTTGTACCCTGACCATGTGATGACGGGCGAGATTTTGGCACGCACATCGCCCACGACCATGGATTTGGTGGTGGCATTGGCAGGCGGTACAGCAGGGGCATATGCCATGGTCTCGCCCAACCTATCGGTGGCGGTGGTTGGCGTGGCGGTGGCGACAGCCCTTGTTCCGCCTTTGACGGCAAGCGGGATTTTGCTGTCGGCAGGGCATTTTTCGTTGGCAATGGGGGCGTTGTTGCTTGCCATTACCAACATGCTTGCCATTCAATTTACCAATGCGTTGGTATTGTGGCTGTTTGGTTTTCGCAGAACGCTCAATGATGATGACGTGGGCAAATTGGGGCAACTTGGGCAATTTTTAAAAAGAAATTTTGCCGTGTTAATGGCGTTGGTGGTGATTGGTGGGTATTTGTCATTTAATTTTAGCCATACTTTAAATGAACAAAATTTTGAACGCCAAAGCAATGCTTTAATTGAAAAAAGTATAGAGCACCAAGCCAATTATTTGGTATCATCAAGCATTAACAAAGAACAAAAAGTGCATGTCTTGCGAGCGGTCATTCAAGGTACCGAGCCACCAAGCCAAGCTCAAGTTTATGAATTAGAAAAAGCCATTCAAAAAATCGCTGATGATACCTTTAAAAATCGCACGATTAAATTACAAATTCGCTTTGTTCCTGAAACGGTTATTGAATCCACGCCAAGTAGTGAAAGTGAATTAAAACTAAGCCCCGATGATATTAGAAATTTGCAACGAATGACAAATCAATGATATCCTTATTAACCAAAGGAGAAATATCATGTCAAATAGAGATAATTTTATCAAACGTGAATTAAAACGTATGATTCAGTATTATATCAAGCCACGCATTCGTAGTTATTTATGGAAAATTGCAAGGCGTATTATTGATAAAATTGTGCGTTAAATGAAAAACCCACACTTACCATTGTGGGTTTTGCCATTTTAAGTTAGTCTTTATTCACGCCTTTATCGAGTCCGTTTGTCAGCCCGTTAATATCCGCCCCATTTAGCCCAATCTCTTTTAGTAGATTGTCCACAAGCGGGGCTTGGCTACGATACCGCAGGGCAGAATTGACCATTTGGTCGGCAAGGCTGGCATTTGCTGTGGTATCAACCGTCTCGCCACTTACCCCAAAACCGCCCAAACCACCCACTTGCAAAATCTTAATGTCATCAATGTTCTCCATGGGTTTGACACTTTCACGGATAATCTCGGGCAAGTGTTTGAGCAGGGCAAGGCGAATTTGCATTTCAATCTGCTCACTTGACAGCACGTTAGACGCTTCATTGACCGCTTTTGTTCCGTCAGCATCCACCTGATATTGACGCTCTTTGGCTTCGGCAAGCAGAATTTGAGCCTCCGCCTCCCCTTTGGCTTGCAGGCGTAATTTCTCCGCTTCGGCTTCGGCACTGATACGCACCGCTTCGGCTTGGTCTAGGGACGCTTGTTTTTGAGCTTCGGCGGCAACCGTAATGGCAATCGCATCTTTTTGGGCAAGCTCGGTCGCTGAGATAAGCTCCACCGCCTTGGCTCGCTCGGCTCGCTCGGTCTCACGCACGGTAATCACGCTTTCTTCTTCTTTGACTGCTGCTGCTCGTGCCTTGTCGGCTTGGGCTTTGGCTTCACTCTCGGCACGGGATTTTTCGGCAACGGCAATGGCACGGTCTTGCTCGGCAAGCTCAATCGCCTTTTTACGTTCTACTTCGGCTTGCTCAATGCGTTGCTCTTTTTGGATTTTTTCGTTTTCAATGTCTCGCTCGGCTAGGATTTTTTTCAAATCCACTTCACGCTTGGCGGCAATTTGGGCTTCTTCGGCTTCACGCTGTTTGCTCGCCTCTTGACTGGCAGTCTCAGCCGTTTGCTCGGCACGGCGAACGGCAATCTCACGCTCTTGCTCGGCTTTACGAATCTCAATCTCACGCTCTTGTTCTAGCTTGGCGTATTCTTCTTCACGCAAGATTTGTAGGCGAGTACGTTCAGCTTCTAAGTTTTTGGTTTTAATCGCCAAATCGGTGTCTTGCTCAATGTCGTTTCGCTTTTTACGGCGAATCTCAATGGTCTCGGTCAGGCGTGTCAAACCCTCCGCATCAAAGGCGTTTTGGGGGTTAAAATACTCAAATCCCGTCTGGTCAAGCCCTGTCAAGGACACTGTTTCAAGCTCCAAGCCGTTTTTAAATAAATCTTCTGACACGACCTGCTGAACTTTTTGCACAAAATCCACCCGCTTTTCGTGTAGCTCTTCCATTGCCATTTCAGCGGCAACGGCACGCAGACTATCCACAAATTTACCCTCTACCAAGTCCTTTAAATCCTGTGGCGACATGGTTTTCATACCCAGCGTCTGGGCAGCTGTGGCAATGGATTCGGCGGTTGGTTTGACACGTACATAAAACTCGGCGGTTACGTCCACACGCATGCGGTCTTTGGTGATGAGAGCCTGCTCGGACGCACGGCGTACTTCAAGGCGTAGCGTGTTCATATTGACAGGAATCACCTCGTGCAAGACAGGCAGGACAATCGCACCGCCGTTTACAATCACTTTTTCGCCGCCAAAACCCGTTCGCACAAAGGACACTTCCTTGCTGGCACGGCGATATAGGCGAGTCAAAATCAAGCCAAGCACAAATAGGGCGGTTAAAATAACCCCTGCGGTAATAAGAATTGAGATTAGGTTCATAGGGGTTCCTTATGTGGTTAATTCTTTCAACATTAACTGTCTTAATAATTGATTAGCACGAGTTTGATAACCCTTGCCGTCTTTTTTAAGCCACGCCACAATGTCGCTGTCAAGCCTTAATGTGATTTGTTGCTTAATGGGCTTGTACAAACGCAAATTGGCAATTTGAACGTCAGTTAATGGCGGAATATCATCGTAGTTAATGCTATCATCGCTCATTGATTGCAGTTGTGCCAATTCATCTTTATCAATGGGTGTGTGTTTGATATCGTCTAAGGTTTTTCTAACAATAGCCATAGCGTTCTATTTCTCCTCTGCTAAGTTTGCGTGCTGAGATAATGCGAATGATTTCTGTACCGTCTGTATCAGTATGGGTGTGTACAACGAGTAAAATCACCACGCCATCTACACTACCCACACCAAGCCACCGCACTTCATCAGAACTTGTGTCTTCTGTAACAATCAAAAATGGGTCAAGAAAAATACGGCTTGCACTCTCAAAGCTGACACCGTGCTTTTGCTTGTTTGTCCGATTTTTGTTGTCGTCCCATTCAAAAATCATTGATTTTACTCCTATTTTTGTAATTACAAAATTATAATAATAAAATTATAATGACAAAATTGTAATTACATTCTAACAAGCCACACAACAACTGTCAATCCACCAAAACTCCATTCATATTTTTAATTGCCACAAAATACATTTCTTTTTGTAAGACCAGTAACACCGTTTCGCCCTGTATTAAATCTTCGTCATCGGCATAAGCCATTATATAATGCGTTTGCCCGTGCGTGTCTTTAACTTTGATTTGGGCGGGGGTGTCTTTTGTTGCCTTGCCTATGACAACCGTGCCAATTCGCCCCACAAGCTCGCTTTGATTAATGGCGGTAGTTTCATCTTTGGGTAGTATTTTATATAAGCCTTTGGCAAAAACTCTTAATGTGGGCAATGACAACACCCAAACCACAATAATTGCAATCAGGCTTGGTAAATAAAACCCTGCCAGATTAAACAATATGCCCTGAATAAAAAATCCTAATAACCCAAAAATCGCCAAAAATAACACAAGGAGCATTAACACGGGCACTTTGCCCACATATAGCCAGCTTAAAAACCGCACGGCAATACCAGCGTCCGCCACATCTACACCGACTTCGGCGTGGGCATTTAATTCATCGGGTAATAAGCCATCCACCCAATCATTTGCCCCACCAATCATCAATGCCACAATTTCCAGGATAAATAACAAAAACATCAGCGTAATTGCCACACCGAATATAAAGTTTTGGGGTGCAAAAATTAAATCAAGCATGATTATCCTTATAAAATTTATTGGCAATTTTTAATGGAATGATTAAATAAAAAATAGTTAAATAAAAACAGGTTTGGATTTAAATAAACATTGATTTTAAAATTTAGGTGTAGGAAAGAATTATATTCGCCCAATGATTAAATTTACCATAAGGCAATATAAATTTACCCCAACAAATATTCATTTAAAAAAACAAACCCTATTTCATTTTTAATTGTGCGAGCCGTTCAGCAATGCGGTTATTTCTGGTAAGCTCTTCAAGCTCTTTTAGACTTTGGGCGTTGCCATTGCCATTTGTATTATGTGCCATGCCTGTTTGACGGCTCATGGTGCGGTCAAAAGCATTGGATGCTTTGTCGGCTCGTTGGGCGATTTTATCAAGACTGCTTGCACCAACCGTCTGCCCATTTGCACCGCTTGTCGCTACGGTCTGCTGATATTGCTCAATGGCTAGGCTTATCTCACGGCGTTTGGCTTGCAGGGCAATAATAAATCCTTCCAATTCTTTTTCTTTATCATTGCATTCGGCAATGGTGTTTTCAAGCACAGGAATGCGTGCCTCAATGTCCATTTGCTCGGCAATACCTACCTGTGCTAAATCGTCTCGCCCCACATTGACCGCCGTCATGATACTGTCGTTTAGGCTCTCATGGCGGGTGTTTTCGTCATTTAATTTTTTGCTGGCTAGGTGCTTTTGGGCAACAACTTTGCCAAGCTCGCCACGCACTTCATCAATGGCTTTGTCAAGCTCACGCAAGTTTTCGTTAAAGGCAAGCATGGGGGCTAGGTCTTCGGCTTTGTCTAGCATGGCATGAAATCCGCCACTGACTAGGCGACCGACACGGTAGGATAGGGTTTCGCTCATAACTACTCCTTTTAATTTGAGAATTAAATAAATTTTAAATAATAATCACAATATTACTCCAAATATTTTGGCTTAATCATGTTATCATCTTTATCATAACAAAATTGCCAAATCATGTCGCCAATATCGTCATCATATTCAAATAAATCATAACATATAAATTGACCTTGATTATCATACCAAGTAAATTTGTGTTTTTTATCCGCAATAAGCTACTCTTGTTTTGTGCTTAATAAAAGTTCAAATTTACCATTGATAAGTTTATAATCACGATAACCAAAATAATCTTGCTCGGAATAATATTCACGATACGCCACCAATGTTTGTGAATTATCATAAACACAGTCGCAAATTTTATTGCCCGATGTATCATATTCGCATAATTCATCTTGCAAAACAATGCCATTTAAATCAGTAATCACACTTCTAATAATTTTCTCATTAAAATTTCTATAAATGGTTATAAAATGTGTATCAAGGTCAAATTTTTCAGTTTTAATCATTTTTTGGTTTGTTTTGATAAATCAAATTTGCCAACTGTAACGTATTATCCAGCTCGTCCAGCACGCTGTCATCATAGCCCGCCCCTTTGCCCGTAATGGCAAGCTGTAACACGCTGTCCATCAGGCGAACCACTCGCCACATCGCCTGTTTTTCAAAATTGATAAGGGCGGATTTGTCGCACGTTTTGGGGTAATCCGCCATCATGGTTGCCACCAAATCAGGCAAAATCTCAAAAATTCTCGCCACAATGTGCGAATGTACACCTAGCTCCTTTTCAAGTGCCAAAATCTCATGGCGAGCGGTGCAAAGCTGTTGTTCGGCAAGCGATAGACTGGTTTCATAATCTTGCCCTTGGGTATGCAAGGTGCGTGCTTGGCTTAGTAGTTCACGGATTTTGTCGGATGGTGTATTCGCCCCTTGTATCTGTAAACTGGCAATAAAATCAGCGTCTTCTTGGCTAATGCGGACACTTATCGGCACTCGGCTATTACTTGGCGTATTTGGCATGCAGACACCTGTATTATTTTGTATTCATTTGCATGCGAATATAATCTATCGTGGACGGTTTGTCAAGTGGTTTTGAGAAAAATTGTTATCTGGTAGATTTTTGGCGATAAAAAAGCAACCCAAACAGTTGCTTTTTATAAACATCAATCACTCTTCATCAAGTAAGTCTTTTTCTCGTGCCACCGTCAAAAGGTTATTTGAGCGGTTGCCTGTACGGCAAAAGATATGCAATGGGCGTTCGGTTTCATTAAAAAAATCAGCAAAGGCTTGGACGTGGTTCATGTCCATCATACCACCTGCAAAGGCGATTTGTTTATAGGCGATGCCGTGAGCTTGGCATGCCTGTTCAATCTCGGCAGAGGTTGGCTGTCCTTTTTCCTCAAAGTCTGGGCGGTTGTTTATCACGGTTTTTACGCCCATGCGAGCAAGCTCTGCCACGTCAGCAGGGGTAATTTGACCTGATAAGGTAATGCGAAATTCGGGGGCGATGTCGCTCATAACTTTTCCTATTAATAAAAATAAAAGGCATATTACCTGTTTTTGACATATTTGGCAAATGGATTTTTGGGATAATTTTGTTAATGATACCTATTTTTTTTGGGGTAAAACATGACCTGCACCGACCACCACAACCAAATCACTCACACCCTACACGCCACTTGCCACGTCCACGCCATTAAGCCGTTACACGCCATAGAGAGCGGTAGTCGGGCGTGGGGTTTTGCCAGTTTTGATAGTGATTTTGATGTACGGCTCATTTATCATCATACGCCTGATTGGTATTTGCAGATTTATGATGACAAAGACACTTTTGAATTTATCAATCATGAGTTATTTGATGTGCCATTTGATATTGGCGGTTGGGATATTAAAAAGACTTTGATACATATTCATAAATCCAATGCCGTGATTTTTGAATGGTTAAATTCGCCCATTATTTATCACAGCGATGATGAATTTATCAAAGATATTAAACATATCCAATCAGACTTTTTTAATCCCCAAGCAGTTTATCATCATTATCAAGGCATGGCAAAAAAGGCAAATGGCGAGCTAGACATATCACGCCCCATAAAACTTAAAAAATGGTGCTATCTGATTCGTGCGTTACTTGCAAGCCTATGGATAAAAGAACATCAAACCATGCCCCCTGTATGCATGAATGAAATGTTTGGCTTATTAAATCCTGATGATATTGATGAATTAAATCATATTATCCATTTAAAACAATCGCATGATGAAAAATATTTGTATCAACTGCCCCTATCCATGAAAATATTCACCCAACATCTTTGGCAAATAACCCAGAATTTAAATTTTGATAAAAAACAAAAAGGCGATGCTGGTGTATTAAATGAGTTGTTTAGAAAAATTGTTTTTAAATAAATTTATCAAGTCTACATTTAAAAAATTGACAGATTGAAATACATTTGTAGAGGGAAAATTGCAATTTGCCCTCTATATTAAAAATCACATAAAACCAACGAGAATCCCCATGATAACCATTGATTACCTAAAAGCCAATAATCTGATTTTATTAGAATGTATCTCAGGCAGTCGTGCCTACGGATTAGACACACCGTCATCGGATATTGACATTAAAGGCGTGTTTTATCTGCCCAAGCCTTATTATTATGGTTTGCACGATGATTATGTACCACAGGTGAGCAACCAAACCAATGACGCGGTCTATTATGAGCTAGAACGGTTTGTGGATTTATTATTACAAAATAATCCTAACATCATGGAACTGCTTGCCACGCCAAGCGATAAGATATTATACAAACACCTCATTATGGATAAACTTAATCCTGATTGGTTTATTTCAAAATTATGCCAAAAAACCTTTGCAGGATTTGCCCTTAGCCAAATTAAAAAATCTCGTGGCTTAAATAAAAAAATTGTCAATCCGATGAGTGAAAATAAAAAGAGCCTATTGGAATTTTGTGTGGTATTTGACAATCAAAAAAGCGTGGATTTGATAGATTGGCTAAATAAAAATAATCTTACCCAATCGCAAATCGGCTTATCCAAAATGCTCCACGCCAGCCATATGTATGCGATGTTTGTTGGCGATTATCGGGGGATTATTTATGATGATAGCCAAGATGTATTATTAAGCTCTATCCCCAAAGACATATCGCCGATTGCTTATTTGTCATTTAATCAAATGGGATATAGCAAATATTGCCAAGATTATAAAGAGTATTGGGAATGGGTAGAAAAACGCAATCATGAACGTTATGAATCCACCGCCAATCACGGCAAAGGCTATGACGCCAAAAATATCATGCACACCTTTCGGCTGTTATATACCGCCTTAGATATTGCCAAATTAGGCAAAGTGATTGTCAAGCGTGATAATCGTGATGAGCTTTTGGCAATTAAATCAGGGCAATTTGATTATGATGACTTATTACAAAAGGCAGATGAGTTAATAAAAGACGTGGAATTAGCATTTGACCAAAGCGATTTACCAGAAATTCCTGAGCATTATTTGGCAATAAAAACCTTAATTGAAATACGAGAGCAATTATATGGCTAATTTGCTAAAATTGGCAAATATTGCTATAATACGCCACTTTTTTATTTGATGATGATATGAAATTCACGCTATATAAAACCGACACAAAAACCCGAGCCCGTCGTGGCACGGTACACCTAGCTCATGGCGATGTCGCCACGCCTGCCTTTATGCCTGTGGGGACGTATGGAACGGTCAAGAGCATGCTCCCACGAGACATTCACGCCATTGGGGCGGACATTATTTTGGGTAACACCTTTCATCTGTGGCTACGTCCGACGACAAGCGTGATTGACGAGTTTGGCGGATTGCATGAGTTTATCGGTTGGGATAAGCCGATTTTGACCGATTCGGGCGGTTTTCAGGTGTTTAGTCTTGGGGCAATGCGAAAAATCACCGAAGAAGGCGTGCATTTTCGTTCGCCTGTAGACGGCTCAAAGGTGTTTTTGTCGCCTGAGATTTCCATGCAAATCCAACACTCCCTAAACTCCGACATCGTCATGCAGTTTGACGAATGTACGCCTTATCCTACCACGCACACCGACGCCCAAAAGTCGCTTGAATTATCACTCCGTTGGGGGCAACGTTGTCTTGACGAACATCACAAACTGGGCAACAAAAACGCTCTGTTCGGTATCGTGCAAGGCAGTATGTACGAAGATTTGCGGATGCAGTCCTTGACCGCTTTGACCGACATGCACTTTGACGGCTATGCCATTGGCGGACTGTCGGTGGGTGAGCCAAAGGATGAGATGATAAAAGTATTAAATTATCTGCCAAACCGTATGCCGTCTGATAAGCCACGCTATCTGATGGGCGTGGGGACACCGTCCGACATCGTGGAGGCGGTAAGACGGGGCGTGGATATGTTTGACTGTGTCATGCCGACCCGTAACGCCCGTAATGGACATCTGTTTACCAGAACGGGGGCGGTTAAGATAAAAAATGCCGTTCATCGCCATGACAAAAACCCATTAGATAGCGAGTGCGACTGCTACACCTGCCAGAATTTTAGCCGTGCCTATTTGCACCATTTGCACAAATGTGGCGAAATGCTCTCAGCCCAGCTAAACACCATTCATAATTTACGCTATTATCAAAATCTTATGAAAGGCATTCGTGAAAGCCTAGAAAATGAGACGTTTGATGAATTTGTGGCGACATTTTATGCCAAGCAGGGCTTGGATGTGCCTGAGCTTGGTTTGGTGTAAACCGCCTATAAAATGGGGTTTTGCCTTATTTTTAAACCTATACAAGTAATTGATTTACCAAGCGTAAATTGCTATTTGTCCCCACAACCCAAAAAATAATTATCGAACAATCAATAAATTATCATTTAAGTTGAGATTGGGGTAAGATATGATATACCAATGATGGGTGTGAGCTTAAACCCAGCTTAACAAAGCCCTTGCAATAGCAAGGGCTTAATTTGGCAAATAACTGATTTAAGCGTCATAATCCTCGGTCGGTGTTAGATTAATCCCTGCCTGTGCTGCCAGTCCATCAGGGCTAAACACCCCTTCATAGACAAAGGATGTTAGGCCTGTCATCATTACCGAGTAGCCCTCTTGATAACGCACGGCAAGGCTACCGCCATAGAGCTGAACTCGCACATCAACGCCTTCATCAATCCAACCTTCACGCACGCCCACAGCGACCGCTGCACACGCACCTGTGCCACACGCCTGCGTCTCGCCCACACCACGCTCATAGACACGCAAGCGGACATGACGTTGATTAACAATTTGGACAAAACCGACATTCACCCGCTCGGGGAATGCGTCATGACTCTCAATGAGCTTGCCCAGACGTGTCACATCAGCAGTCAGCACATCATCCACCAAAATGACCGCATGGGGATTGCCCATGCTGGCAAGGTAGAGCTGAACAGGCTCGCCATCGACATTTAGGCGGTAGGAATTACCCACTTTGGTGATGGCTTGGGGAGCAAAAGGAATCTCAGCAGGCTCAAATTTGGGCTTACCCATGTCCACCTGAACCCAACCATAACGGTCGGTGGTCAGCGTGATGACTCCGCTTGCCGTCTCCACACGCAAACGCTGTTTAAAGGAGAGTTTACGAGCCTGTACAAAGGACGCAAAACATCTTGCCCCATTGCCACACTGTGCCACTTCCTGTCCATCGGCATTAAAAATACGATATTTAAAATCCACATCAGGGCGAGACGGTGGCTCAACGATAAGCAGTTGGTCAAAGCCCACGCCTAGATGGCGGTCGGCAAGCAGTCGCACCAGCTCGCTTGTCAGATTCATCCGCTGTGTCACTAGGTCAATCACCATAAAGTCATTGCCCAAACCATGCATTTTGGTAAATTCGATTAACATTGTCGTTTTCCTTTTGTTTTGGCTAAGTTATAAGGTCACACCGTCTATCTTAACATGATACGCCCAAATTGTTAATATTAAAACCAAAAATAAACGCCATAAAATCAGCCAACCCAGCAAACCACCCATCAAATTACACACATTCCCCCAATTTTGGTGTAAAATTAGGGGAATTTTTGACACACAGACTTACAATGACTGATTTAAAAAACCCTGCCAATTTTAGCTTTCCCCACGCTCATCTTAGCGATGATGAACAGCATGCCCTGCTTGATTTGCCAACCCAATGGGTGCGGACAGATGATGAGCTGTATGAGCTCATTGATGAAATTGATAGCATTGATACCGTAGCGTTAGATACTGAGTTTATCAAGCGTGATACTTATTATCCGATATTGGCATTGGTGCAGGTCAATACCGGCAAAGGGATATACCTTGTGGACGCCCCACGGCTTGATTTGACCGAGTTTTGGCAAGCTCTGTGCGAAGTGCCGAGCATGGTATGGTATGCGTGCGGAGAAGATTTGGGGATATTTTATTTGCTTGCCAATAATCCGCCCTTAACCAATGTCTTTGATGTACAAATTGGCGTGGCGTACCTGACTGGCAAATTGCAAGTGGGTTATAGCCAAGCGGTCAGTGAGATTCTGGGCGTGGCACTAGATAAAGGCGAGAGTCAGTCCAACTGGCTTGCCAGACCGCTCACGCCCGAGCAAGAACTGTACGCGGTCAATGACGTGCGTTATCTGCTCGCCCTACATCAGGCGGTTGTGCAGGCACTTAGTGATAAGCAGGTGCTGGACTATGTCAATGAAGACAGCACGCTCTACGCCAAAGAGCCCTACGACACTCAGCACCTAAGCGATGATAAGCTCTATCTTGACCATGTCGCCCCGACCTATACCAGACAGCAACTGGCAGTACTGCGGGGCTTGACCATGTGGCGAGAGTCACTGGCTCGGGCAGTGAATGAGCCACGCAGTTTTATCATTGGTAAACAGTCGCTACGTGAGATTATTGAGAGCCTGCCGACCAACATGAAAGATTTGGCACACACCACCCTAAACCGCTCCGCCCTACGCCGTTATGGTGCTGAGATAATCCGTGTCATCAAAGAAGCCAAAGCCCTGCCCCAAGCCGACATGCCTGTCAAAATCCCCGTTTATACCAGCAAAGCCAAGCCTTTTCGCCATGCCCTAGACGAAGCCACCGACGCCCAAGCTCGCCTGCTAAACATTCCTAGCAATCTGCTACTAAAAGGGCGTTGGATTAATGAGCTTATGTATCACGTCTATCAAGGTCTGCCCATCGATGACACGCACGCCTTATCGGGGGGCTTGCAAGGCTATCGGCAGGCGTGGGTTATTGGCACAGTACTGCCCCTACTTTATGAGCATGAACAGTCCATTCGTGACGGGTTTGATTGTGGTGCTAAGATGTAGTATGGTTAAGGGGGTAAATGAAAACGGCAAAATTACAACCGCTTTTGCACCGCTTTGGCTTGTGTGAGTGTCATGTCCACCACCGTCATAAACTCAGGCAGATTCATGCCACGACTGGTCATGCTAACATAACGGTCGCCCGCCACGAACTCGCCATGATAATAGACATCACTCTTTTTATCGATAAGTTGCTCAAACCTTAGGGGCGTGCCGTTCATGTCTTCACGGTACAGTTTTTTGATGAGTGTTAAGGGCTTGTCGGGATGAATGTGGGTTTCGGTGATTTCAAGGCGTGCTTTGGTGCTAGGGTGTTCAAATAGGCGGTACACCCCATCAAAACCCGTCTCGCCAAGCACCCCTTCATACGCTCGCCCTGTCAGCACAAAGCCTAACGGCAAAGCATCTTTGATTTTTACCATTTCAAAGGCAAGGGGCTGTTTTCGCCCAAAGCAATAAGACATTTTGGCATGTGTGGCGGATTTGAACTTATGGGTTAATACACCACCCGATGTACTGCCTGTGTGTTCTAAGTTCTTGATTTGGCGTGCGATGTCTTGTTTTTGGGCGACATCAAGCGTGGCATCAGCCAAGGCGACATAACTCACCGCTTGCGTTGTCTCTGTATGAGTTTGGCTGTCAGAGCTGTCCACACTTGCCGTGGCAGGGGCGACAACCATGCTTGCCACGTCTGCTGACGATTCGGTATTAACAGAGTCTTTGGCGGACTTTTGGTTTCGAGATAGATTTCCCGACAGACTGCCCCATAAAACAATACCGCCCACCGTCAGACTAAGGGCAATGACACCGATGAGCAAGGTTTTTTTATTGATGGGAAAACGGGTTAGGGTCATAGGGCGTTTTGAACCTTTATAACACAATTTACATTTTAGGGTGTTTATAGAAAGAAAATAATGTTTTTGCATGAAAAATGGCTAAATCTTGTGGCTTGAAGTCAAAAATTTGCCTGATAGAAAACTCACAGCCTGCATTTTTCCTTGAAAAACGAGCGATTCCCCTGCTTTTTTAAACAGGCATTTTTCATTGCAAATACAAAAGGTAGGTACGCCTTAAGCAAAAGCACATAATCACATCACCCGTCTATTTTATAAAAAATCTGACGGCTGATGATAGATGTTTTTTGTAAATGCCAAGCCCCATCTGTACGCTGATGTTGCCATGATTTGTTTGGTTTGTCCGTATCATAGCTGACCACCATCGTCCCTGTCGGCATACAACAGCACGCCAGCACTTCATCATCATTTAGGTGTGCCAGTGGGGTTTGTTTGGCTTTGGGGGCGTCTGTTGCTCCTTTGACACGCATTTTGCACGCCCCACAAAAGCCCTGACGACACATATAACGCACGTCTTTATGTTCGGTGCGTAACATACCATCAAGCAAGCTCTCGCCTTCATGCAGATAAAACCGCATTTCGTCTGTAAAAATCCACGGCATGATTGATACTTTTGTGATTAGAGTTCAAAATCGTCCAAATCCACCCCGTCCAAATCACTGTCAATCTGACCGACCAGATAAGTGGTGATTTCGGTTTCTTGGGGGGCGACTTGCACGTTGTCCGATGATAGCCACGCATTTATCCAAGGAATGGGGTTGGATTTGGTGTCAAAAATGGCAGGCAGACCAATCGCCAACATGCGGGTGTTGGTGATATACTCAACATACTGGCACAGGATATCACGGTTTAGTCCGATGATGGAGCCGTCTTTGAATAGATAGCTTGCCCAGTCTTTTTCTTGTTCGGCGGCGACACGGAAAATCTCAATCGCTTCATCTTGGCATTCTTTGGCAATCTCGACCATCTCGGGGTCATCTTGACCGTGTCGCATGAGATTGATGATATGCTGTGTGCCGTTTAGGTGTAAGGCTTCATCACGGGCAATCATCTTGATGATTTTGGCGTTACCTTCCATAACCTTATTTTCGGCAAAGGCAAATGAGCAAGCAAACGACACATAAAAACGAATGGCTTCTAGGACATTGACCGCTACGATACATAGGTACAGCTTCTTTTTAAGCTCACGCAAATCACCTTTGCCTGTCAGGTTATACAGCTGACTGGCTTTATACAAATCATCATAATACACGGCGATGTCTTTGGCACGGGCAAGGATATGCTCGTTATCCATAATGTCATCAAAAATCACGCTCGGATCATTGACGATGTTGCGAATGATATGCGTATAACTACGGCTATGAATGGTCTCACTAAATGACCACGTCTCAATCCATGTCTCAAGCTCTGGCAAAGACACAATGGGCAATAGCACCGCATTAGGGCTACGTCCTTGAATGCTATCAAGCAAGGTTTGGTATTTTAGGTTAGACAAAAAAATGTGCTGAGCAGGGGCGGATAATTCACCAAAATCAATCCTATCACGGCTGACATCTATCTCTTCGGGTCGCCAAAAAAACGACAACTGTTTTTCAATGAGTTGTTCAAACACAGGATGACGCTGTTGGTCATAGCGAGAGACGTTCACCGCTTGCCCAAAAAACATGGGTTCTTTTAGGGGGTCGTTTTTGGTTTGGGGAAAGATAGAATACTGCATGATACTCTCTGATGATTGATTTTTATAAATAAAGGGAAAGCTGGGTCTTGTTATCTAAATATGGTGTTATTTTAAAATAAAATCACTATATCATGTGTTTGATGGCGTGCCATTTTAGCATAATTTTTGTGTCTTAGCAGGACTTTTTTGGCAAAATGGGGAAAATTTTGGATAAGGAATTGATTTTTGTGAGATTTTAGCCAAAATAATGGTGGGATTGGTAAAGCCTGAAAAACCAATCTATTTTTCATGCAAAAGTGGTTGATTTATTTGTAAAATATTTCTAAATTGCAAATGGTGTTATAAAGGTCGGGAGAATGCCATGGGCAAACAACTGTTTAAAAAATACCCACAATCAAAACTCAAAAATTGTGTTACGATGGCGATACATATAAATCATTCATTTTAAATCAATTTGTGTTTACACGGGGAGATTCCCATGATTTATGCAGTATCGGTGGTGTGGTATGCACTGATTTTTGCCCTTGGCATGGCGTTCATCAAAAAAAATGCCAGACCGTGCCGAGCGGTGGGTGGGCATTTTGGTGTTTATCGGTTTTTGTGCACAGATTTTGATTAATTATGTTGGGCTTGGGCATTTGGGGGTGCTTGAGTCGCTGGCTCATCTTGACCATGACCGCAGTGCCTTTAATTTGATGGTGCTGTGCCTTATCAGTATCTTTTGCTATTCGGCATTGTTTGTGATGCTCATCAAAGCTTATGATTATTATCAAGAATGATGATTTTGTCTTGACATGAGATTGATAATTGTTTTAAAATAAAAACCTTAATGTTTGTAGGGTTTTATTGCACCCATAAAAATGGATTGGTAGGAGTATTTCCATGATTTATTTAGTGTCGTTTATTGTCTATCTTATCATATTTGCCATTGGTGTTTATTTTATTGTCATTCATTCCACAAAGGCAACCGCCATCACGCACGGGGTTTGTGCGGTGGGTTTTGTCATACAGTTACTCATAAACTACCTGTTTTGGGGCAATGTGTCGGCATTTGGTTTTCTGTCAAACATCATCAATAACGAGCGAACTTTGACCAATTTGCTGATATTGTTCGTGACCAGCGTGGTGTGTTATGGTTTGCTTTTTGTGGTGTTTGCTAAGTTAAACGACTATTATCATGAATGATGGGCTAGGGGCGTGATAGAAAAGCCGTCATTTGGCGGTTTTTTCATGTGTTTAAAAAAGCCAAGAATTTTGCTATAATGCTCTATCCTGTATCATAAGAGAATAACATGTCAATTAAGTCAGACCGCTGGATTCGCCAAATGGCGACCGAACATGAGATGATTGCCCCGTTTGAGCCTGGTCAAGTCCGCCATAACAGCGATGGCGAGAAAATCGTAAGCTACGGCACGTCAAGCTATGGCTATGATGTCCGCTGTGCTAATGAGTTTAAGGTATTTACTAACGTGCATTCTGCCATCGTGGACCCTAAGAACTTTGATGAGAAAAGTTTTATTGATATTGTTGGCGATGAGTGTATCATTCCGCCCAACTCATTTGCCCTAGCTCGCACGGTGGAGTATTTTAAAATCCCCCGTGATGTGCTGACCATTTGTCTGGGCAAATCCACCTATGCTCGCTGTGGCATTATCGTCAATGTCACGCCCTTAGAACCTGAGTGGGAAGGGCATGTTACCTTAGAATTTAGTAACACCACCAACCTGCCTGCCCGTATCTATGCTGGCGAAGGCGTGGCTCAAATGCTGTTTTTCCAGTCTGATGAAGTCTGCGAAACTTCCTATAAAGATAGGGGCGGTAAATATCAAGGGCAAACGGGCGTCACCTTGCCAAAAACTTAACTTGTCATTTACCATTTAGTATTTATTATTTAAAAAAGAGAATATCATGTCTGATTTACGTATTGAAAAACGTCATAACTTTGACCTTGCCACTGCTCGCACCAAAGCCAAAGCATGGCTAGAAGAGGCAAAACAAGAGTTTGATTTTGAGGCGACCTACCAAGAAGGAGCGGACAGCGACACCGTAAACATCACTAAGGCAGGCGTGGACGGACGTGCGTTTTTGGACAGTGATAAGGTCATCTTTGAGGCGGATTTGAACTTTTTGGCAAAGCCGTTTAAGGGTGTGATTAGTAGTGGTATCCAAGAGGGGTTGGACAAGTATTTTGCTTAATCCACGCATGACCATGTCTTATTCACTTATCATCAGCACGCTAAGTCTTAGCGTGCTTTGTGCGTTACCTGCATTTGCCAATACACAGCCTGCTACTCCTGCCAACTTACAGACATCAACCAGCCTGCCATCTGCCATCAGTGATAAGCTTAGCAAAAGCGGATTATCAAGCGATGACATCAGTATTTGGGTGATGGCAAACGATGGGTCGGCACCGCTCATCAGTCATCTGGCGGATACAACACGCACCCCAGCGTCCACCCAAAAGCTCATTACGACTGCCATCGCTTTAGATATGATGGGGGCGGATTATCGTTGGCAGACACGGCTATACACCGATGGCGTGGTGGTTGGCGATACTTTATATGGGAATCTTATCATCAAAGGCAGTGGCGACCCATCACTGACTCATGACCGCCTTAGTGCCATGTTTTCACAGCTGACAGCTCGGGGCGTGCGTCACATTAAGGGCGACATCATTGTGGATAATACTGGCTTTGTCAATGTTGCCCAAGATGTTAATGCTTTTGACGGACAGGGACTGCGAGCCTATAACGCTCAGCCCAATGCCTTTTTGATAAATTTTGGTACGCTTGAAGTAAGTATGATACCATCGGGAAATTGGCAATTTGGGCAGTCGCCAGAGACAGTGCAGTTTAGTCCGACAGATGGTGCGGTTGCGGTACAGGTATTGCCAAAATTGGCAGATTTTCACGCACCAACCATGATACAGGGCGATATCCGGTCATGTCGCACCAAGCCAAAATTTGGCTTATCTGCCGATACTTTGACCATTACAGGGCAAGTGGGTGTGGGCTGTGGGCAGGCGAGTGAGTGGCTGACCTTTGCTGACAGCAAAGTGTTTATTACCAAAGCGGTCAAAGGTGCATGGCAAGCCCTTGATAAGGACTTTGTTGGGCAGGTTAGGTTGCGACAGCCTTATGATGGGGTGGGGCGAACGTTATCGCCTTTGCTGTCCTTTGCGTCCAAACCTTTATCTGAGCAGGTATATCAGATTAACCAATACTCCAATAACGTCATGACCGAGCAAGTGGCTCTGTCTTTGCCCCTGATGATGGGTCAAAAAACCAGTGATTTCCCCAAAAGTTTTGCCCTGATAAATACATGGTGGCAACAACATCTTACCACGCCTGCCCCCATCATGAGCCGAGCGTCAGGACTGTGCCGAGATTGTGTGGTTGCCCCTAGGGCGTTGGGCGAGCTTCTGGCATTTAGTCAGACCAAGCCGACATTTGAGACATTTAAAGCGTCTTTGCCGATTGTGGGGCGGACAGGCACGATGACAACCTTTGCCAAACGCCGTCCCCATAGCCCTGCGATAGAACGCGCTTTTATTAAGACTGGCAGACTAAACAACGTGGCAAGCATTGCAGGTTATGTCATGGGGCAATCAGGCAAGATGTATGTGGTGGTCGCCATCATTAATGCCGATGGAGCAGGTAATAACACCCACGCCCATGATGTGCTAGATGAAGTGATAGAGTGGACGGCAGGACAGCCTTGAAGTGCCATGTCTAAGCGTTACAATAGGCTAAAAAGCCCCTGCTACTTTTGCCACATCATAATCAGGTTGGCTAATTTTATTCTGTTGGTATAGCCAGTCTGCCACTTCATGCCAAGCGTATAGCACAGAGCCTGACAATACTCCTGCCACAGGTTTAGGAAAGTTACCCATGCCACGGGTACCATTGGCATAATGACTTAATGTCATGCGTGACACGCCAAGGCGTTTTGCCATTTCACTTAGGCTTGACACCCCTTTTTCTTGTAAAATCAAGTCATGAAACCCTGCTTTATGTAAATCATCAAAGGCACTGGCGATGGCTGTTTTGGCACTGTCGCTGGCTCGGTCAAACTCCAAATAAACAAGTTCATCCAAACGGCAGACTAGGGCGTCATCACAACCTGCTTCAAACAGTCTGTCTTCTAATGCGCTATCTTGGCTGTTTGCGTCCCTAATGATGATATTAAAGTGGTAGGTGTTCATTGTTTTCTCCTTGGCATTCATTGACTTTGCGGATGATTTGTTTGGCATGATTTTGTGGGTTTTTGGGTGTACTCCAAATGCTTATTTGGTGTTCGCCATGCCCGAAGTTGCATCGCAATCGACAATAAGCATGAGATGATTTGCCACTGGCGATGACATGCCAACCGTGTTCTAATGCATATGCAATGGCATCGCTGATTTCTTTATTGGGATGGTGTTTCATGATATTTGTCTTAATTGTATTATAAATAAAGTGTTGTCAAATGTAAACACTTGGGTAAAAATAAAAAATAAAGCAGTCCCAAAACTGCTTTATTTTTATACATTTAACAAACCATTAACAGCGACGATTGATACTATCGGCAAAGACATAAGAGAATTCTTTGTTTTTGCCTTCAAAACGCCAGTGCCACGACTCTTCAGAAACGCCACTGTATCTAGAATAGTCAGGAGTAAAGGTTTGGTAAAAACCGTACTCATGAGCATGCTGTTGTAACCAGCGATATCCTGCTGTTTTGGCAAAGCTGTGGTCAATCGGTGAGAAGTCCACCGCAAGCCCTGTATGATGTTCGGAGTAACCAGGGTGTGAGGATGTATGATAGATTTGCTTGGCACTTTGTCCTTGTTTTTTCTTATTGGCAACGATTTGGGCTTGACGGCTTGACGTGCGTAAGATAGAGCCAGGGGTTAGCGTAACCCCGTCAGCACGAGCCGCCTTAATCATCTCTTGTAAGGCAGGTTTGGCGGCACGATGAATCTTAAATTTCGGGTCACTGCCATAGCCACTAGGCACAAGGTCGCTAGGGTCGGCATCGGCATATCTAAAATGCTTGATACCCACTTTTAGGGCTTCGGGGGCGCATATCGAGCCTATGGCATTGGTATCATATTGGGGTGTTGGCGTGTTAAAATTGCCTTGCTCTACTTGATAGGCAGGACCTTGGTTCATCGCTTGTGGTGACTGGTGCTGATGATGGGTCGGTTGGTTTTGGTTGTACCCTGTATAAGACCGCCCACTTTGGTCGGCAATCGCGGTGGGGTTGGTGGGCTGGCTGATGACGTGGACGGTGTTTTTGCTTGGGCTTGCGATATACCCCGAGCCTGATTGGTTGTTTGTAAACATCGCAATCGCACCAACCGTGCCAACCCCCAAAAGCCCTGCACCAATCAATAAATCTCTTGTGCGTTTTTTCATAAAATTACCTAAATCAGTCATTATTAGATTACCATTACTAAGTGGATTGTTGTGGATTTTTTAAAAATACCTAGGTGAAGAAATTTATTAACTAAATTACAAAACGAGCAATGCAAAAAATGCATCGCTCGTCTTTTAAACATCATGGATTAACTGCAAATATAATCTGAGCGAGCCCAGCCGACACTGCGACCGAATTTAACTTTGTACCACACCCAGCCATTAGAGTTGCGTTCGCCAATAATACTAACATCACTGCCGTTAGGCATGCGGGCTAGAACTTTATAATTCTGACCAGGGCCTGAGCGGAGCAGTACATTACCATTGGTTTGGTGAGTGCAAGCATATCCGTATAAGCCACCGCCGTTATAGGCAGGACCTACTTTGGCAGAAACGTTGGTAGAAAAACCGATGGCACTGGTCGCAATCAAGGCGATAAATAATGATTTTAACTTCATCATCAATACTCCATAAGCAGATAAATATTGGGCGATACAGGTATTTTTAAAATACATTTGTATTCTATGAAATATTACCATGATTTCTTGTTTAAAACAACAAAATTATTGTAACAAATAAGCAACAATTAATCGCCAAAAAACAACCGTTTATTCAACTGCTTATGATGGCTGATTAAAGCTGATTAAAGTTATTGGTCAACTTTTTTGCAGACATTTTCCAAGGCTTTTTCTATTAACTGCTCGCTGACGCCTTGTTCTTTGAGTTCGTTAATAAAGGCAACATCATCACTAAGAGAGTATTCGGAATTATCACGGTCAAGCCCTTGACGGATATAAAAGCGAATGAGTGGTTGAATACACTCAAAGCCATGCTCGCCCTTGACTTTTTCCAAATGTTCCACAATCTCGCCCGTCAAACGCAGATGAATGGGGCGTAAGGTGTGGTTGTGATTAAGATACATAAAACACCGTCTTTTTAAAATGATTAAAATGGGGGCTTATGTTACCAGTATTTGGGTGAAATTTCAATGAATATTCCTGATTGGCATTCATTTAACATTATTTAAAATCATGTAAAAGTGAGTGATTGCCTGCATTTGATTTGACCGATGGTTTTGGTAACATGGCAAAAGTTTTGATAAAAATGATAAAAACAAGCCAATATTGATAAAATTACGGCATGATTATCAATGTTTGACACGCCCTAGCCACATAAATGCAACATTACCCCCAAATTTTTGCAAAACTAGGCTAGATTGCAACATAAAAACATGGCACAATGACTCCACTTTCTAAGAGTGCCTTAAATTGCATTGATGACTTTTTAAGAGCTTTTAATGGCTGTTTAATGACTGATTAATGATTTTTTAGGATAATCAATTTTAATTAGTTTTTGAATCAGTTTTTAAAAAGTCATAAAAAGTGGCACAAGGCATTAAAACCAACCATTTTATGATTTGGAGTTATTATGAATACAAAAATCGCCCTAAGCACATTGGTATTGACGTTACTTCCCATGACGGCGTTGACCGCTCATGCCAATGACACGGCAGTGACCAATTTAAATCACCTGCTTAAAAACACCAAATCAATGACTGCCAATTTCTCACAAACGACCAAAGCGAGTGGTAAAAGCCAAAGTTTTAGCGGTAGCATGGCACTAGAGCGTGGCAACAAATTCCGCTGGGATACCAAATCACCATCAGAACAGCTCATCGTGGCAAATGGCAGTACCATGTGGGTATACGATAAGGACTTGCAACAAGTTACCAAGCAGTCGGTAAATAACCAAGTTGGGGATGCACCTGCCTTGTTATTGTCAGGCGACCCCAATCAAATCACACGCAATTTTACCGTCAGTCAGCCAAGCAAAGGCAAAAACTACTATGTCCTAAAACCCAAATCAAGCTCGGCTAATTTTAGAGATTTGTCCATCAGTTTTAATGGCGGTAAGCCTGTGATGATGGTGCTAAATGACAGTATCGGACAGACCACGTCGATTCGTTTTAGTAACATTAATATTAATAAAAGCATTCCTGCCAGTCAGTTTAGCTTTACCCCGCCTAAGGGGGTGGACGTGATTAACCAGTAAGGTTAAAATACCAAACCGCCATCGTAATGCAATGGCGGTTTTTGTAAAAATATCAGATAAAGCAAAATCCCCAAAAATCAATATTTTTAGGGATTTGGTTGTATGATATTTAATCAGCTCACGTCCATGCACCAGTATTTTGTGGTGAGATATTCATCCAAGCCATATTTTGAGCCTTCACGCCCAAACCCTGACTGCTTAACCCCGCCAAACGGAGCGACTTCGGTAGAGAGCAACCCTGTATTTTGGGCGACCATGCCGTATTCTAAGGCTTCACTTACTCGCCATGCTCGTGCGTGGCTTCGGGTGTAAAAATAGGATGCCAAACCATAGGGGGTGTTATTGGCGTGGCGAATGACTTCGGTTTCATCATCAAACACAAAAACCGGAGCAATCGGAGCAAAAATCTCTTCGTGAGCGATGTCCATATCGTCCGTGATGTCCGTGATGACCGTTGGTAAAAAACAGCGTGCGTGTGTGGGATGGGACTTGCCCCCTGTGATGAGTGTCGCTCCTTTATCTAGGGCATCTTGGAGTAGTTTTTGGGTTTTTTGCACGGCGGTGTCATTGATAAGACAGCCGATGTCCGTGTCATCTGACAGTCCGTCGCCAACATGTAAGTCACCAACTTCTTTGGTAAATTTGGCGATGAACTCATCTTTTATCGTTTGGTGAACATAGATGCGGTTGGCACACACGCACGTTTGCCCTGCGTTGCGATATTTGGACGCTATCGCCCCCTTGACCGCCTTATCGATGTCGGCATCGTCAAACACGATAAAAGGAGCGTTACCGCCAAGCTCCAAGGAGAGCTTTTTGACCGTGCTGGCACATTGCTCCATGAGCAGTTTACCGACCCGAGTAGAGCCTGTAAAGGAGAGTTTTTTGATACGCTCATCGGACGTGAGTACACCCCCGATAACGTCCGCTTGCCCTGTCACGATTTGCAAAACACCCTTAGGAATGCCTGCTTGAATGGCAAGCTCGCCCAAGGCAAGGGCGGAAAAGGGCGTTTGGCTATCTGGCTTGACAATCATCACGCACCCTGAAGCTAGGGCGGGGGCGACTTTACGGGTAATCATTGCTAACGGAAAGTTCCACGGCGTAATACTGGCACACACGCCCACAGGCTGTTTTAGCACCACATAGCGTAGGTTGGCGTTCGGGCTGGGTATCACGTCCCCATATGCTCGTTTGGCTTCATCGGCAAAAAAGCGGATAAAACTGTTGGCATAGCCAATCTCCCCACGAGACTCTTTTAAGGGCTTGCCCTGCTCTGTGGTCATGATGATGGCTAGGTCTTCACGATGTTCATCAATCAAATCCGCCCAACGGTGCAAAATAACCGCTCGTTCATTGGCGGTTAGGCTCGCCCATGATGTTTGGGCGTCATCGGCAAAACCGATGGCTTCTGCCACCTCATCGGCGGACAAATCAGGAATGGTGCCGATTTTTTTATCATTAAAGGGGTTAAACACGTCTATGGTGTTGGCGGATTTGGCGGATTGCCATGTGTTATTGATGAGTGCGTGTTCGTGGAATAGCGTAGGGTTGGATAATTTCATAAAAACTCCTATTGGTTGGTGGTTATGCTGTGTATGGTGGTTATACAATCATATTTATAAATCTAATTTCTCAAACACCGCCCTATAAAACTGTGCCTTTTTATCAAGGGCTAATGGATACGCCCGTGATGATGACGGCAGACGGTGTAGAGTAACAATTTTATTGTTAAATGTTAAATTTACCGATTGCCCAACTTTGGGTATTTTAATATCAAAATCGGACAATAAAATCTCACTCGCCTTTTCGCCTGTGGTGATGATATGATTGCACTCGGGTAAGGTAGCTAACAAGCCTTTGATGTCGGATTTTTGGATAATGGTTAAAAATTTATCGGATGCATTGTTGTTTTCACGAATGACGATTTTGGCGGTGTCATAAATGGCAATGCCTTGTTTGTTTAAAAAGTCTTTTAAAAGCGTCTCTTTAAATCGTTTACCGTCAATAAAATAATCTTCATCATCAAAAAACACCAAGCCCATAATCCGCCACATGTCATTATTTAAATTGGGATAATAAAAATTCATCGCCCAGCGATTAGGCGGTGGCGGAAAACTGCCAAGCATCAGCACTTTGGCATTGGGTGGGGCAAATGGGGCTAGGGGGTGGAATTCTTGCATAATATTCTATAATAAAACAAACCCTTCCGCCCGACTTGCTTTTTTATCAAAAGTATAAACAGGTAAATTATCCAAACTGCGACTTTTGCACGCTATCAACAAATCAGATAAATCAAAAGTATTATTTTGGGCGTATAGTAAGGTTTGTTGTAGATGATTGGCTTGTTCAAAAGTTAAAAAAGGAAAATTTAATAAAGTTAATAGCGAATGGATAATTTCATTTCTAGGAATTTTATAACTAAATGCCAATACCCAATTTACTTCCAAAACTACCAATAAAGAGATAAAATCTTGTTCATTATCCGTATGTAATTTTTGAAATAATGCCACTACTTTTTGATATTGCACGGTATCATCTTTGGTCAAATAACGCACCAAAATATTGGTATCATCTTTGGTCAAATAACGCACCAAAATATTGGTATCAAGGCTAATCATAACTCCGCCTTATTCATTTGTGAAAAATGGTGGTTTATACCGTCATTCATCTCATCAATGGTTAGCGGTTGTTTGACATAAGGGGCAAGCAGTCCGCCTGTATTTTCAATCATGGCAAGAACGTCATCTTCTTTGGTGGTTTTTTGATTGTTTTTAAAACTTACCAAGCGATGAGAATGGGCTAAGTCATCAATCAACCACTTAGGAAACACCACACTACCGTCCGCATTGAGTGGCAACATGTATAGACAAACTGCTGTCGGTGGGGCTATTGATGATGATTTGGGTCATGGCATGCTCCTTAGGTTGTCCGTTAAGTGTACCACAAAAAGGCGTATTTTACAGTTTGTTAAACTCATCTTTTAACGCCAGCATGGTATCACGTACTCTCATCGCTTCTTCAAATTTTAGCTCGCCTGAGAGTTTTTTCATTTGCTTTTCTAGGCGGTTAATCTCTTTTATCATCAGCTCAGGACGGCGTAAGATTTCCACGTCAATATCATTTAGGGCAAATGGTACGTCAATTTTTGGGGCGTCCACGCTCTCAATCTCGCCCGTGTCAATCTTGTCGGTAATGGCACGGCTTGCCGATTTTGGTGTAATGCCATGCTCGGCATTAAAGGCGATTTGTTTGGCTCGTCTGCGTTCGGTCTCATCTATCGCCTTTTGCATGGACGGGGTAATGCTGTCAGCGTATAGGATAGCCTTGCCATTGACATGGCGTGCCGCTCGCCCAATGGTCTGAATGAGCGACCGCTCCGAACGTAAAAAGCCCTCTTTGTCCGCATCAAAAATCGCCACAAGCGACACCTCGGGCATATCCAAGCCCTCACGAAGTAGGTTAATGCCCACCAGTACATCATGCACCCCTGTTCTGAGTTCGTGAATGATTTTCATGCGTTCTACCGTGTCAATGTCGCTGTGCAGATATGCCACACGCACGCCATATTCTTTTAAATAACTGGTCAAATCCTCTGCCATGCGTTTGGTGAGCGTGGTAATCAGCACTCGCTCGTTTAAGGGCTTACGCAGGTTTATCTCGCCCAGCACGTCATCGACTTGGGTGAGTACGGGGCGTATTTCTAGTATGGGGTCGATGAGTCCTGTGGGGCGAACGACTTGCTCGACCACTTGCTCGCTATGCTCCAACTCATAGGGGGCAGGGGTTGCTGATACAAAGATACGAGTTGGCACAACCGCCTCCCACTCCTCAAACATCATGGGGCGGTTATCCATGGCGGACGGTAAGCGAAAGCCATAATTAACCAAGTTTTCTTTGCGACTTCTATCGCCCTTATACATCGCTCCGATTTGGGGGATGGTAACGTGGCTTTCATCCAAAAACACCAACGCATCAGACGGCAGGTAGTCAAACAGCGTGGGTGGTGCCTCGCCTGCCTGTCGTCCTGACAGATGACGAGAGTAGTTCTCAATGCCGTTACAGTAGCCTAACTGCTGTATCATCTCTAAGTCGTACTGGGTGCGTTCTTTGACACGTTGGGCTTCTAGTAGCTTATCATGTGAGCGAAAATAGTCTAACCGCTCGGCAAGCTCTTCTTTAATCGTCCCCATTGCCACTTCTAATTTTTCTCGGGGGGTAACATAGTGCGACTTGGGATAGATGGTAATGCGTGGCACGGATTTGATGTTTTTGCCGGTCAAAGGGTCAAACCATGTGATTTTTTCAACTTCATCATCAAACATGCTAATCCGCACCGCCAACTGTTCACTCTCAGCAGGGTAGATGTCCAAGGTCTCACCATGCAAGCGATAGGTACCACGCCCAAAGTCCAGCTCGTTGCGTTCGTATTGTAACTCAACCAAGCGTTTGATGAGAGCGGTTCTGTCCACGACATCGCCCACGACCACGTGCAGGAGCATTTTTAGGTAGCTCTCAGGGTCGCCCAAGCCATAGATGGCGGACACGCTCGCCACAATGATGGTATCACGGCGTTCAAGCAAGGCACGAGTAGCGGACAGTCGCATTTGGTCGATGTGGTCGTTGATGGCGGAGTCCTTTTCGATAAAAGTATCGCTTGCCACGACATACGCTTCAGGCTGATAATAGTCATAATAACTGACAAAGTACTCCACCGCATTATGGGGGAAAAATTCCTTAAATTCGCCATAAAGCTGTGCTGCCAGTGTCTTGTTATGAGCCATGATGATGGCAGGTCGCCCTAAGCTCTCAATGACCTTTGCCATGGTGTAAGTCTTGCCCGAACCTGTCACACCGAGCAAAAGTTGGTCTTTTTTGCCTGCCTTGACCCCGTCCACTAGGGACTGTATGGCGGTCGGTTGGTCGCCACTGGGGGCAAAGGGCGTAACCATTTTAAAGACTTTATCGTCATCGCCTAGCTGTTTGGTAAGCTGACTTTCGGTGATTTTGGCACGAGTGGTTTTGGGCTTTGGCATGGTGTTGTTTTTATAAAAGAAATCCTTATCATAATGGGGGCTATGATAAGGATTTGCAAGTGATGGCAGACACGCCCTATTTATTCAAAATCTTTTTAACATCATCCTGCATTTTTTTAAGATGTTTGTTTTCGTAAGTTTCTAAGGTTTTTTTGTTGTTCTCGCCTGCACTTTTCATATAGGACTCAAAGACGGCATCTTGTTTTTTTAAGGC
Organism: Moraxella bovis; assembly: GCF_025985205.1. Lineage (NCBI taxonomy): Bacteria > Pseudomonadati > Pseudomonadota > Gammaproteobacteria > Moraxellales > Moraxellaceae > Moraxella > Moraxella bovis. Next base: position 1,746,586 of record NZ_CP087840.1, on the reverse strand, counting down.
GCTTTGCCCGTCTTTACTGCCATAAAAAGCAATCATGGCGTCCACTTCGGCTTGGCTAAACGATTTGGCGGCGTTAAGGTAGGATTTTTTAAGTCCGTCTTTGGTCGCTTTGGTGTCTAGGCTTTTAATAAGCCCTTCGGCATAGTCGTCAAAGGCTTTTAGGGCTTTTTTGCGTTGATCGTCGGTGAGTGTGTTGTCCTGTGCCATGCCCTGAGCGATTGCCATGCGTTCCATTTCAAGGGGGGCAACGACCGCTTGGTAAAATGTGGATTCGTAAGGCATGATTTTGGCAAGTTCTTCTAGTGATTGATTGCTCGGTGTGGCAAAGGCACTGGCACAAAATAGGGTGCTAAGCAGTAGTAGGGATTTGATTTTCATAACAGCTCCAAAGGTTAAAAGTGCTATAATCTAACAGATTTTTATCAAGATGAAAAGTTTTAAATTGTTATCATTTGCAACGATAACTTAACCGCATGATGAATGATTTAAATAAAAGTCGGTACATCACGCACCGACTTTATGTTACCAGACCAAGCCACGCACCGAGTTTTGGGTGATAAAGCCATCAGGAATGCGTCCATTATCCGCTTGCCAACGAGCAAAGGCACGAGAGGTGTTCGCCCCTGCCACGCCGTCTGTTTTGCCGGCAGAGTAGCCTTTGGCGTTTAGGGTTTCTTGTAAGCGAATGACTTCTGAGCGAGACAGGGGCTGTTCGTGGCGTGGCCAGTTGCCACTAATGCCAGCACCGCCAGCGATACGTTTTGCAAGGGTTGCCACGGCTAGGGCGTAGCTAGATGAGTTGTTATAGACTTTGATAACATCAAAGTTGGGCGTGAGTAGTAGGGCGGGGCCATTCACGCCAGCAGGGAGCCACAGCTCGGCTTGGGCATGACCGCCAAAGTACTCGCCATTGGCAGAGACCACGCCTAAGGATTTCCATGATTCTAGGGATTGTTTTTGTCCTAAGAGTTGGTAGTTAAAGCCAGTCGGCAGGCGAACTTCATAAAAAGCGTCCACGCCTGACACCCAACCGCTCGCCCCTAGATAATGGGCGGTGGAGGTGAGAGCGTCCGAGATTGTCCATGGGTTTTTTTGTCCATCGCCGTTACCGTCCACGCCGTATTTTATCCAAGTGGAGGGGATGAATTGGGTATGACCCATGCCCCCCGCCCATGACCCACGCAGTCGTGAGCGACTGACATCGCCATGCTCTATCATCTGTAACATGGCAAGCAGTTCGCCTTCGGCAAACTCACGACGGCGACCATCAAAGGCAAGACTAGATAGGGCATCAACTAAGTCGGTTGAGCCTGTTGCTGCCCCATATGAGGACTCAATACCCCAAATGGCGACCATCACTTCTTTGGGGACACCATACTGGCTTTCGGCTCGTGAGAGTAGGGAGGGGTATTCACGCAGTTTGGCTCTGCCATCAGAGACACGCCCTGAGGTAACGGCGGACTCGACGTATGACCACGGCATTTTGGCAAATTCGGCTTGGCGACCGTCTAGGCTGATGACCTGTGAGTTAAGACTGGCACTGCCTAGCAGTCCATGCACCGCATGAGAGGCATGACCGCTGGCGATGGTGCGAGTGATGAAATCGCTTTTCCAGTCGCCAAAACTGCCATAGTAGCGATTTTCTACCGATGGGGCAGGCGTGGGCGTGGAGGTGGTTACTGGGGCTGTGGGTGTTTGGGGTTTGACAATGACCACCCGAGATGGGGTAGGTGTGGTCGTTGGTGTCTCAACCACGATGGGTCGCTGTGGTGTTTGAGGAGCTGAAGCACAGGATAGCAGAGTGATAATGGCAACAGCCACAGCGGACAGGCGAAAAGCAGGGTGGTCTAGCAGGGCTTTTACAGGATGAGTCATGAGTATTTATTGGTAAAAATTTGTTGTCATTGTACACAGTTATGAGAGTTTTGGCAATGATATTTACATATTTGGCAAAGCAAGATGGATAAAGCAAAAGACGGAATAAAACATCTATATCCGTCTTTTGGTATTGTCAAAAACAAATACATAAGTTAAAATAACTCAATACTTTACCATAGAGTAAAAACCAATGAACGAAACATTTGATAGTTGTCCTAAATGTAAGCACAAACACTTTGTCAAAGCAGGTTTTAACAATGGCAGACAACGCTATAAGTGCAAAGGTTGCAATCATTACTTTTCAGTACATAAACCAACGCATCATAAAAGCGAAGCAACCAAGCAAATGGCAATCAATATGTATCTAGAAGGTTTGGGCTTTCGTTCAATTGGTCGCATATTAGGTATTAGTTATGGCACAGTCTATCAATGGGTTAAAAAACTTGGCGAACAACATCAAATCAAACAAGATAGCAATCAAGCGATAGATATCGTTGAGCTTGATGAGATTCATAGCTACACCAAGCATAAAAAACGCTTGCTGGACCCCGCTTGCCATTGACAGAACAACAAAACAAATCTTAGGTTTTGTTTGTGGCAGACGAGACACCAACACCTTTAAACAGCTTTACAATCAATTGAACATCCATAACATTCAACTGTTTTGTAGTGACTACTGGAAATCTTACCTTGAAGTCATTCCAAAATCAAAACATATGACAAGCAAAGCTCAAACTTTTACCATAGAGGGCTATAATAGTCCCATTAGGCATTTCACAGCAAGATTTAGAAGAAAATCAAAATGTTATTCTAAATCCGAGAAAATGATAGAAAACACTTTGAACTTACTGTTTGCTAAGTGGAATGGAACTTTGAATTATGTATTTTAGTTTAACAATGCCCACAAAAACACAAGACTGCTTCCCCACCATAGGAAAGCCATTTGAACTGCTTACCATAAGAACAAGCAATCAGTGACTTCACTGGCACTCGAGTACAAAGTATCAAGACCTACCATTTACAAGGTCTTAAAACTTGCTCGCATTAAACTCCTTAAGCCTCAAACCAGTACCAATAATCGCTTTAAACAAGCCAAGTATGGCATTAAACGCTTGGCTAAGGTTGAAAAATCCATTCAAGACAAACTCAAAAGGCAAGCCAAGCGATACAACAAGTCCTATTTTGGTGAGATGGTTCATGTAGATGCCAAACGCTTACCTTTACTTAAAGGACAAAGTACAAACAGTCCTAGAGAATATCTGTTTGTTGCCGTAGATGACTATTCTTGTGAACTGTATGCTGCCATACTGCCTGACAAAACAGCCTTTGGTGCAGCACAGTTTCTGGTAGAGCAAGTGATAGAACCTTGTCCTTACCAAATTGATGTTATTTACTCTGACAATGGCACTGAATTTAAAGGCACAACACAGCATGAATTTGTCAAAGTATGTTATGATAACCACATCAACCAAAAATTTACCAAAGTAGGCAGACCACAAACCAATGGCAAAGCTGAACAGGAGATACGAACATTAATAGAGCTTTGGCATCATCAACATGAGTTTGTCAGCAGTGAACATAGAAAGCAAGAATTAACCAGATTTCTTAATTTCTATAACACTGTTAGACCACATTCATCTTTAACCAAAAAAGATGAGATTACAGGAAAAACTTTGACTTTTACGCCTTATGAATGGTTAGAGTTTTATTTTAAACAAAGTGTAAATAACGGGTGAGGTTTTTACAGATTATTGGTGTCATCAACACTGGCTAAATCCCACGCCCACATGACCGACCACTGCCACAGGAATGCGGTTATCGGCATGAATGGCAAGCCCGCCACGAGCGGTTTCTTTGTATTTGTCCATCATGTCAAGTCCGGTCTCTTTCATGGTCAAAATGGCTTTGTCTAGTGAGACGTGGTGCGAGCCATCGCCACGCAGGGCAAGGCGAGCGGCGTTAATCGCCTTGACGGACGCCATCGCATTGCGTTCAATACAAGGCACTTGCACCAGTCCTGCAATGGGGTCACAGGTCAGGCCTAAGTTATGTTCTAGTCCAATCTCAGCAGCGTTTAGACATTGGGCGACCGTACCGCCCATGACGTGAGCCAGTCCTGCTGCTGCCATCGCACAGGCAGAGCCAACTTCGCCTTGACAGCCAACTTCCGCCCCTGAAATGGACGCATTTTGTTTGATTAATGCCCCAATCGCCCCCGCCACGAGCAAAAACTCACGCACGCCTTGATAGCTAAATGACGGAATAAAGCCTTGATAGTAGTGTAGTACCGCAGGGATAATACCCGCCGCTCCGTTAGTGGGAGCGGTAACGACCCGCCCGCCCGAGGCGTTTTGTTCATTGACCGCCAGAGCATACAGGTTCACCCAGTCCATTGCAAGCAGTCCGCCATCGGCTTTGCTGTATTCTTTGCTAAGCTGGTCATATAAGGCTTTGGCACGGCGTTTGACGTTAAGACCGCCGGGCAGGATACCGTCTTTTTGGTAGCCGGCATTGACACACGCCCGCATGGTCGCCCAGATGTCATTAAGATAATCTTTAACTTCTTCTTCGTCTCGGACAGCAGTTTCGTTATGAAGCATAAGCTCGCTGATACTAAACCCATGCGTGTGGCACAGCCGTTCGATGTCTGCTCCTAGCTCAAAGGGATAAGGGTAGGGCGATTTTTTGGGGGTATCTAGTTGCTCTTGTGCGGTTTGGGCTTTAAATTCGTCATTATCCACAACAAATCCGCCCCCGATAGAAAAGTAAGTCTCGCTGATACGAGTGCCATCGCCTAAGGTGGCGATGAGTGTCATGCCGTTGGGGTGTTGGGGCAGGGTAACATCGCTATACCACAAGATGTCGGTCGTTTCATCAAAATCAATAACATGACGACCGCCCAAGTTCATCTTTTGGTGCGTGTGTATGTCTGATAAATACTCGTCCGTGCGTTCGGTGTCTATCGTGCGTGGGGCGTGTCCGAGTAGCCCAAGCAAGGTGGCGGTATCGGTGGCGTGTCCTTTGCCTGTGGCGGACAGTGAACCGTACAGCTCTATGGTAATGCCTGTAATCGGACTAAAATCGCCATGCAATCGCTCATCTAACAGTGCCAAAAACCGCCCACTGGCAACCATCGGGCCGACCGTGTGCGAGCTTGAAGGGCCAACACCGATTTTAAACATATCAAAAATACTAATCATAAAAGTCCTTATAAATTTATTTTACCGTGCATAAAAATGGGTTGTTAAATGGGATAGTCTGACGGGCAGAGTGTGCAAACAATCCTATTTTAAAAAAATGCACAGATAGCCACATCAGATGGGTTGGTATTTTAGCATGATTGATGGGGTTTTGGTACAAAAGTATCTGCCCAAATGTGGGCTTGGTCGGATTTAAAATAATGGCGTATTTTAAAATCAAAAACCCTAACAAGCTACATTGACCCCTTGCGAATTGATACATAGTTTGTCGCCATTATTTAGATTGCCAATCCATGCCTTGCCGTTTTTAAACATCAACGGTTCGGGCAGTTCGGGATTTTTGGGGCTGTCCAAGATAAACCCGTCTTTATGAAAACGAAAATCGATGAGCAGTTGCCCGCTTTTATCAATAAAGCCCCAATTATCGCCCATGCGTACCCCTGCCAGATTCTCACTATAAGCTCGGACATCATCAAAGGCGTAGATAATCATCGGTACGCCCTTATCATCGACAAAGCCCCATTTGCCGTCTTGTTGTCTTGGCGTGAGTGTTAGGTGTGTGCTAGGGTTTGGCAGACTGCTTTGGGCAGGTGTCAGCTCTGGGGTGGGCGATGGGTCGGGGGCTTGCTGTGTGCGATTGCCGTTTTTGTCGATGGTGTAGGTGTTACCGCCAGCGGTAACGGTGGCAAGACCTTGGGAGAAGTCGCTGATGTGGCTGATGGCTCGCTCGGGACGGACGATGACCTTGCCCCGAGTGTCTAGCACGCCAAAGCCACGGTTTTGTTTGACGATGATACGTTCGCCCTGCACGCCCCTTGCCCATTGGTTGCCATTCATGCGGTCGTAGTTAAAGGCGATGATGGTTTTGCCTTTGTCATTGATATAGCCGACTTTACCGTTTTTTAGGGCGGGGAGTAGCCCACTTCTAAACTCCGAGCCCAGCACCGCGTCATAAGCGAATAAATCGGCTGTTGTGTTGCCTTTTTTGTTCAAAAGTGCCACGGGTGAGCCATTGTCTTTGACCGCCAAAAACACGCCCGAACGTGCGGTACAGTTGACGTTTTTATAATGGCTTTTGGGCAGGGCACAGGCATAAGCTGGGGGTGTGAGCGAGCCGAGCAATAAGGCAGTGACTAGGTATTTTTTCATAAAAACAATGCGTTGGAATTTGGGCTATTTTATCATAAGTGGCAAGATTATCATGCCAAAAAAATTTTTCCAAAAAGTTAAATAAACCATAAAAATTATAAATTATTGTTATTTTTAAAGTGTGTTATAATCTTTTAAAATTTACCATACCCAGACCATTTTAATTTGGAGAATAACAATGGCAGGCAAAACCCTTTACGACAAACTTTGGGACGACCATTTGGTCAAACAGCGTGATGATGGCTCGTCTTTGATTTATATTGACCGTCAATTATTGCACGAAGTAACCAGCCCCCAAGCCTTTGAAGGATTGACTTTGGCGGGACGTACCCCTTGGCGACTCTCGGCAAATATTGCCACGCCCGACCACAATGTCCCCACTTCCACCAAAGAACGCTCGCAGGGCATTTCGGGCATTGAAGATGATACTTCTCGCATTCAAGTCAAAACGCTTGATGATAATTGCAATGCCTTTGATATTGTACAATTTGGCATCAATGACGAACGCCAAGGCATCGTTCATGTGGTTGGGCCTGAGCAGGGGCTGACCTTACCTGGTATGACGGTGGTGTGTGGTGATAGTCATACCGCCACGCACGGGGCTTTGGGCTGTTTGGCTCACGGTATTGGTACAAGTGAAGTAGAGCACGTGCTTGCCACACAATGCCTTGTCCAAAAGAAAATGAAAAATATGCTTGTACGGGTGGACGGCAAACTTGGCAAAGGCGTAACGCCCAAAGATGTGATTTTGGCGATTATTGGCAAAATCGGCACGGCAGGCGGGACGGGCTATGCCATTGAGTTTGGTGGACAAGTATTTCGTGATATGTCCATTGAAGGGCGTATGACTGTGTGTAATATGGCGATTGAAGGCGGTGCTCGTGTTGGCTTAGTGGCTGTTGATGAAAAAACGATTGAATACGTTAAAGGTCGCCCTTATGCCCCAACTGGTGAGAATTGGGATAAGGCAGTTGCTTATTGGCAAACTTTAACATCAGATGATGATGCTCATTTTGATGTGGTGGTGGTGTTAAATGGCGATGAGATTGAACCACAAATTTCGTGGGGAACTTCGCCTGAAATGGTCGTTCCTGTGTCCGCCAATGTGCCAACGCTTGATATGGCAAAAGACGATGTGCAAAAAAATGACTGGACGCGTGCCTATCAGTATATGGGCCTCTCGGCAGGGCAGTCTTTGAGCGAGATTACGCTTGACCGTGTGTTCATCGGCTCGTGTACCAATTCTCGCATTGAAGATTTGCGAGAAGTCGCCAAAATCGTAGAAGGCAAAAAAGTGGCGAGCACCATTAAACAAGCAATGGTTGTCGCAGGTTCTGGACAGGTCAAAAAACAAGCGGAAAGCGAAGGTTTGGACAAGATTTTCTTGGACGCAGGTTTTGAATGGCGTGAACCAGGCTGTTCTATGTGCCTTGCGATGAATGCCGATAAACTACAATCAGGTGAGCATTGTGCCAGCACTTCTAACCGTAACTTTGAAGGTCGTCAAGGCAATGGCGGACGGACGCATTTGGTTAGCCCTGCAATGGCGGCGGCGGCAGCGATTCACGGGCATTTTGTGGATGTGCGGTCGGTGGCGTAAGGCGTGAAAAATAAGGCAATCTGTGGTATGATTGTCTTATTTTTAAAATGGAGGGATTTTTTTAAATGACTGAAGGTGAGAGTAAAGACCTTTTTGGGTTATTTGTTTTTGGTTTGGTTGCATTAATGCTGATTGGTTATTTGTACATTAAAGAACAAAATGAACAAGAAGCAAGAGAGATTTATATTTCTGCGAAGCAAACCTATATAAATATTGAGCAAGATGAGTTGTATAAAAAATCCTATTTAGATGTTGAAGATGGTAGCGACTGTTCACAAGATTGTTCTGGGCATGAGGCTGGATTTGAATGGGCTAAAGAAAATCACCCAAAAGATGTTTCGGATTGTCATAGCCATAGCCAATCATTTTTGGAGGGTTGCGAGGCATTTTTGGCTGAACTTGATAGTATTTGGAATAACCCAGAGGATAGGTATGATTTTCAAGATAAAGTAAATTCATATATTGATAATGATTTTAGAAATAGGGGGCGTTACGAGTAAATTTAAATTTAATCATTCTTAGTGAAATTTAGCTTTAAAACCAATCAAAAAGGAAAATTGTATGAATGACCTAGCTCAAAACCCTTATTTAGAAGTCCGCCAACCTGCTCAGCCACAAGGCGAAATGGTGCTAAAATGTGCCGATATTGCAGAGGGTAGCACCTTATCTAATGACTATGTGGCAAATATTTGGGGATTTACAGGCAATAATATCAGCCCAGAATTACAATGGGCGAACGCACCTGCTGACACCAAAAGCTTTGTTTTAACCATGTATGACCCAGACGCACCAACGGGCTGTGGTTTTTGGCATTGGAATGCGTTTAATATTCCTGCTGATTGGAATAAATTACCTAAAAATGGTTCAAATAATTTTGGCAATGGCATTTTGGAATTAAAAAATGATGCAGGATTGGACGGCTTTATTGGGGCATTTCCCCCACAAGGCGATAAACCACACCGTTATATTTTTACCCTTTATGCGTTAAATGAAACGCTTGATTTGCCAAATACCATAAGCCCTGCGGTATTGGGCTTTAATTTAAATGGCAAAGCATTGGCAACGGCAAGTTTGACGGCTTATTATAGTTGGTAAATTAAATAGGAGTTATACAATGCCAATGTCATTATTTGAACAACATTATCAAACATTACAGCATTTGGATAATGGGGTTAAAATCCAAATCATTGAGCAATTGCAAAAAGATGTTTATCAAAAATCTGTTGATGAATTATTATTTTTGCAATCCAATTCTGAATTGGGGCAATTATTAGTTACACAGGATAAAACCGATGAGAACTGGATAGAAAATATTTTTGCCATAGCGGATAAAGCCTTTAAGGAAAGCGAATTAAATGGCGTTGTATTATCCAACTCTGACGACCGTGGTTGGACAAGAGACGAAATTTATGAGCGTTAATGTTTTTATTGATACAAATATTTGGGTTTATACGATTGATAAGCGTTGTATTGATAAAAGCAAGCAGGCTCGCCAATTTGTTTTGGGTTTGCAAAAAGACAGTCAAATCAATATTATGATGTCCACACAGGTTTTGCAAGAGTTCTTTTCGGTAACAACCAAAAAACTTAAACAAGACAAGGTGGCAATGGAAAAAATCGTACACGAAATGGCACAAATGCCACTTATTCATACCGATTTTTCTTTAATTGCAGAGGCAATTAAAATTAGTATTGCACATCATTTAACTTTATGGGACGCTTTAATGGTTTGTGCATCAAAAAGAATGAATTGTTCAATATTATATTCCGAAGATTTGCATAATGGGCATATCATTGATGGCGTAAAAATAATCAACCCCTTTAAACTTTAAAAAGGCAAAAAACTATGAAACAATACACCACCGAAATCGGCATTGTTGCCCCCTTAGACCGTGCCAATGTGGACACCGATTTGATTATCCCCAAGCAGTTTTTAAAGTCCATCAAACGCACAGGTTTTGGCGATAATTTGTTTGATGAACTGCGTTATTTGGACGAAGGCTTTTTAGGGCAAGATATCAATGCACGCCCCAAAAATCCTGATTTTGTGCTAAATCAAGACCGCTACCAAGGGGCAACCATTTTGCTTGCTCGCACCAATTTTGGTTGCGGTTCTAGCCGTGAACACGCACCGTGGGCGTTGAATGAATTTGGCTTTCGCACGATTATCGCCCCAAGTTTTGCTGATATTTTTTATAACAACTGCTTTAAAAACGGTATGCTTCCTGTGATTTTGTCTGAAAGCGAAGTTGATGAACTGTTTAAAGAATGTTTTGATAATATCGGCTATCAATTAACGGTAGATTTGGAAAATCAAAAAGTCATCTCGCCAAGTGGTAAAGAATATCATTTTGAAGTAGACGCATTTCGTAAACATTGTTTATTAAATGGTTTAGATGATATTGGCTTGACTTTGCAAAATGCCAATGACATTCGTGCTTTTGAAGAAAAAGCTAAAAATGAGCGTCCTTGGGTGTTTAAGGAATTGACGGCTTGATTATTTTTTGATTAAGTGTTTAATCGGGTTTTTAATTAACTTTAATAAATTTTTAAAAGGAATGTCAAATGACAAAACACATCGCAATCCTAAACGGCGACGGCATTGGTCCTGAAATTGTATCCCAAGCCGTTAAAGTGTTGGATAAATTGATTAAAAACGGCTTAAACGCCACTTACGAATACGCCAAATTGGGCGGAGAAGCCTATGACGCTTATGGCTCGCCTTATCCGAGCGAGACCCAACAAATCGTGCGTAAAGCCGATGCGGTGCTATTAGGGGCGGTGGGTTCGCCACAATACGACAATTTGGAGAGAGCATTACGCCCAGAGCGAGGGCTTTTGGCAATTCGTAAAGATTTGAATTTATTTGCCAATCTGCGACCTGCTATTCTTTATAACGAACTTGCCAATGCGTCCACCTTAAAGACCGATGTTGTGGCAGGGCTTGATATTTTGATTGTCCGAGAGCTGACAGGCGATATTTATTTTGGCGAGCCACGCGGAATTATTACCAATGACAAAGGCGAGCGTGAAGGTTTTAATACAATGCGATATAGTGAGAGTGAAATTCGCCGTATTGCCAAAGTGTCCTTTGAATCCGCCCAAAAGCGAAATAAAAAACTGTGTAGCGTGGATAAAGCCAATGTATTAGAAACAACCGAATTATGGAAACAAATTTTTAATGAAGTTGCCAAAGAGTATCCAGATGTGGAATTGTCGCATATGTATGTGGATAATGCGGCTATGCAACTGGTCAAAAACCCCAAGCAGTTTGATGTGATTGCCACAGGCAATATTTTTGGCGATATTTTATCCGACCAAGCGTCTATGCTAACAGGCTCTATTGGTATGCTTCCATCGGCAAGCCTTGATGAAAATGGCAAAGGGCTTTATGAGCCAAGCCACGGCTCTGCCCCTGACATTGCAGGGCAAAATAAGGCAAACCCTTTGGCGACCATTTTATCATTGGCAATGCTTTTGCGGTATAGTCTCAATGACGAAACCCGTGCCAAACAGGTAGAACAGGCGGTACAAAAAGTGCTAGAACAAGGTTATCGCACGGCGGACATCTATGAAGACGGCACGACTTTGGTTGGCTGTGCGGACATGGGTGATAAAGTGGTGCAGGCGTTGTAAGGTTGTCAATCTAACAAAAAGCCCGTGATTGTGGGCTTTTTTATTTGCCAAGTGATTGATTTTGCTTTACAATGTTAGGGCGTGTTGAACATTGATAACATTTTATTTAAACTTGGTAGGGGTTTAAGGCCTTGATTGATTTTTGCATGAAAAATGGCTATCCGACCACTTAATTTAAAAAATTAAGTAAAAATCTTAAAAATTTAGCCGTTTAAGTGGTCGGATTGTTTTTCATCGTCAAAAACTTGTCTGATAGAATAACTATCAACCTCAAGTTTTTTCCTTGAAAAACGTGCGATTTTTCCCATTTTTCATTGCAAATACCAATTTTCAACACACTCTATCGGTTTTAATTTAAAAAGGGTGAGATGATGAAAAAAATATTGGTGCTGGCTTTGGCGGTGTTGATGACTGCTTGTGGTCAAGATGAAACAGTCAAAAACAATCAAGTAGAATATCTAGATGCTCAAAAAAACCAAGTCATGCCTGCCAATGAGCCAATGACAGCAACCGAGACACTAAAAGCGATTGATAGTAGTCTTGCCAAAGTAAGCGGTCAAGATGGTAAAAAGGTCAGCTTTGCGATACAAAAATTAGACTATACCCTGCCAAAGGATGTGACAAATAACTGCGTGTCTGAATTGCCTGAGAATTGGGATGAAAACACCATCCAATGCCCGAGCGTTGATATAACGATGGCAAAAATCGAACCACGCTGGATAAATGACATCATGCGTCGTGAGATGACGGGCGATGACAATCCTGAGCTTGTCAAATTCCGTCGTGATTTGGATGATTTTGTCCGTTCACAAATCCAAGATGAGATATCTTTGGGCTATTCGTGGAGCATTACCCCTGAATATCTGGGCATGCACAACCAAGTGGCACAGTTTGCAGTAATGCATGATACTTATTTGGGTGGGGCTCACGGCATGGCGGTGATGAACTATTATTTGTTTGACATGGATTTGCAAAGCCAAATCACCCTAGCTGACATCCAAGTGTTTGACTCAGAGCGTAGGACAGAGCTGTTTGACTTGATGGGCGATGCATACCAAAGCTATCTAAAAGGGCATGAGATGAGCAAAGAAGAGATAGCGGGGCATATGGAGACTTATCCACTTGATGTGAGTGAAGATTTCTATTTTGGTAAAGATGGGTTGGTGTTCTCGTACGCACCTTATCATTTGGGTCCTTATGCCATGGGAACTGTGGAGCTTGTCATTGCTTATGACAAATTGCAAGGCATTATCCGAGAGGAATACCTGCCTAAGCAGACAGCCAAAACAGCGAACCAAGAGACAGTAAGCCAAGAGTCGGCAAGCAAAGAGACAGCAGGTCAAAAGACGGAGTAGGCAAGCCAAACGGATAAACCTTGATGTATCATTAACCAAACATTGACAATGCGTTTCTTAATCGTGCTTGTTTTTCCTAATCAGTCTTGTTAGAATTTATCGCATTGGTGTTGTGCCAATAACATTATTCGTCAAACCCAAGGAGTTGTTATGAAAAAGCTAGCCCTACTGTCTCTTGTCGCCCTAGCAGGCATGGCAAATGCCGCCACTTATGAGATTGACCCATTTCACACCAATGCCCGTTTTGCTATTGATCATTTTAAAACCAGCACCAACGTGGGCGGTGTGTATGGTCTGACAGGTGAGATGGAGTTTGATAAAGCCAAACGCACGGGTAAGATTGACATTGAGTTGCCATTGGCAAATCTACAATCAAGCTCTAAGGAGTTTACCGAACATCTGCTGAGTGCTGATTGTTTGATGCTGAAAAATACTCCACCATGCGTTTTGAATCTACCAAGTTCAACTACACAGGCAAGGGCAAAGCACGCAAACTAAGCTCAGTAGATGGCAAACTTACCCTACTTGGTCAAACGCACCCTGTTCGTCTGCATGCCAATAAGTTTAACTGCTATGACAGTCCGATGGCAAAAACTGAAGTTTGTGGCGGTGATTTTAGCACGACCATTGACCGCACTAAATGGGGCATGGATTATTTAGTGAATGTCGGCATGGCAAAAAATGTCCGCATTGACATTCAAGTGGAAGCCGCTAAAAAATAATTTGTTTTAACTAATTTTTAACCAAAATCAAAAATCACCCCAAATTGTGTTGGGGTGATTTTTTGTGGTTTTATAAAAATAAAAATAAAAAGCGAATAAGATGGGCGGTATTTAAAGTTATCACAATTTAACCATGTGGACGTAGGGAGGACGTGCTGAGCACGTTCTTTGATGTGCCTTATGGGTTGTAATGCTTTAAAAAATACGGTTCATGCCATTTAACGCTGCCACACGATAGGCTTCTGCCATGGTGGGGTAGTTAAAGGTGGTGTTGATGAAGTATTCTAGCGTGTGACCACATTTCATCACCGCTTGTCCGATGTGGATAATCTCGGAGGCGTGGTTGCCGTAGCAGTGAATACCTAGGATTTGCAAAGTTTCACGGTGGAATAAGATTTTTAGTACGCCTGAACGTTCACCGATGATTTGGGAGCGAGCCAGATGTTTGAAAAAGGCTTGTCCGACTTCATAAGGGATTTGGTCACGAGTTAAGTCTTCTTCGGTCGCCCCAATGCTTGAAATCTCAGGAATGGTATAGATGCCAGTAGGCACGCTATTGACAAACTCGGCGTGTTTGTCACCCACCATAAAGCCGGCGGCATTTCGCCCTTGGTCATAGGCAGCGGACGCCAAAGACGGCCAGCCGATGACATCGCCCACGGCATAGATATGCTCAGCTTTGGTGCGGTAGGTTTGGTCAACTTCAAGCTGTCCACGACTGTTGGCAGATAAGCCAACCGCTTCTAGGTTAAGCCCGTCGGTGTTGCCCGAACGTCCGTTGCACCAAAGGATGGCGTCGGATTTGATTTTTTTACCGCTTTTTAGGTGCAAGACCACGCAGTCATCAAAAGTTTCTAGGCGTTCAATCTCTTCGTTGCTACGAATACGCACGCCAAACTGACGAAAGTCGTGCGATAGGGCGTCTGAGATTTCATCATCAAGGTAGCTTAGCAGCTGTTCTTTGTTATTAATCAAATCAACGACATAGCCTAAGCCTGTAAAGATGGACGCATACTCACAGCCAATCACGCCCGCTCCGTAGATGATGATTTTACGAGCGACATAGTCCATTTGCAAAATCTTGTCCGAATCAAAGACACGGGGGTGGTCAAAGTCAAGCAAGTCAGGACGGTAGGGGCGTGAACCCACGGCAATGACTGCCTTTTCAAAGGTAACTGTCTTGGCACCTTCGCCATGAACCTGTTCAACTTCTAGGGTGTTTTTGTCAATAAAACGCCCCCAACCTTGGATAATTTCAACACGGTTACGCTCATAAAATAGCTTGTGGGTATTGACTTGACTGGCAATCACTCGCCGTGCTTTGCTTAGCACCTTATTTAGGGGAACCTGAAAGTTGTCGGTAAATGAGCTAAAAATGGGGTCACGTCTCATGCTGATGATGTTAAACACCGATTGGCGAAGCGCCTTACTGGGAATGGTGCCGACATGAGCACAGTTACCGCCTACTTGGTCACGGGGGTCGATGACTGCCACTTTGAGTCCTGATTTGGCAAGCTTCATCGCTGCTGCTTCACCAGCAGGCCCTGCTCCTAGCACCACAGCGTCATATTCAAAGCCGTGACGGGCTTTGCGTTTTTGGGGAGCGATGGCAATACGCTGACCGTCAAGAGGGCTAATTAGCGGGTGACTGAGGTCATGCTCTTCATGAGCTGGCGTGTTTGTGCTGTCAGGGGTTTTGATTTCTGCTTC
The DNA here is from genome assembly GCF_025985205.1 of Moraxella bovis. NCBI lineage: Bacteria > Pseudomonadati > Pseudomonadota > Gammaproteobacteria > Moraxellales > Moraxellaceae > Moraxella > Moraxella bovis. Next base: position 1,731,336 of record NZ_CP087840.1, on the reverse strand, counting down.
GGGTAGGGCGGAATGTTTGGCTTGTTCTTTGATGGCGTGTTCTGCCTTGGTCTCATTTTTGGCAGGGTTTGGGGATTTACCTGCCTTCTCGGTGGGGTTGGTTTTGGTCATGATATTACCTTTTTGTTTATTTTAATTAACGAATATTTTGCGTTAAAATCTCATCTAACTGCCACAGTCCTGTGGGTTTACCAGTATTTTGGTCTATCTCTTGACGCACCTTGATGGTGTAGGCGGTGCCAACAGTTGGCGTAAAGCCAATGATGTCATTATAGCCAATACCGAACAGCTTATCATCATCTGCCCCGACGGGCTTGACCAGTAGGCATTGCATGGGCGTGGCAGAATGGCAAGCACTGCGATAAGGCATGACTTCTAGTGTTTCGCTGGCATTTAGGGCGACATTAGGGATATAACGTGGCTCAGGTACGGGCGGACGACTTTGGCACGCACTCAAAGAGATGATGAGTATTAGGGGTAAGAGCAACAAAGAGTGATGTTTCATATTTTTCTCAGGGTTTATCAGTTTTAAATATTTTAAAAATCAGCCAATCCGCCGTGCCAAACCTGTAATTTGTAAAATCCGTGTGGCAATCTCTTCAACGCTCATTTCTGATACATTAAGGTTGGGGATTTTTTGGGCGGTGTAGATGGCTTGGATGGCACGCTGTTCTTCTTGGCACTGGGCAAGGGAGGCATAGCGAGAGCCTGCTTTTCGCTCTTGACGGATACGCACCAATCGTTCGGTGTCAATGGTCAGACCAAACAGTTTGTGGCGATAGGGCTGTAACACTTTGGGTAGATTGCTACTATCTAGGTCATCTTCAGTCAAAGGATAGTTGGCGGTACGAATGCCAAACTGCAAGGCAAGATATAGGCTTGTGGGGGTCTTGCCTGAGCGTGATAAGCCAACTAGGATGATGTCTGCCCCATCATAGTGATTGGTTCTTGCCCCGTCGTCATTATCCAAGGCAAAATGCACCGCGTCAATCCTTGCCTTATAGTCTTCGCTGTCCACTTGTCCGTGTGCCATGCCTGCATGGGAGTCAGGGGCCTCGCCTATTTCATTGGCAATGCGGGTAATTAACCCTTCATAGATGTCAAGGTTGGTGGCGTCCGCCCCATTGATGATATTGCGAATCTCATCGCTAACGATGGTGTCAAAAACTAAGGGTTTAAGTCCTGATAAACGATGAGCTTCGTTGATGCGTTTGACCGCTTCATGAGCCAACTCGGGAGTGTCCACATAGGGGATGATTTTGACGTCAAATTTGACATTGCCAAACTGGCTAAGCAGTGATCGTCCAAGTGTCTCGGCAGTGATGGCAGTGCCGTCGGAGATAAAAAAAGCACTGCGAAGTATCTCGGGGGCTTTAAACTGCTTGGTTTGATTCGCCTGCTCGTCTTGTTGGCTGGGTGTGGGGGTGTGAACGTACATGGCTATCCTTTATGTCCTGTGCCATACATGGGTAAACTTAAATGAGAGTATAGCACAAAAACAGGGGGTTTTGTAGAGAAAATTATCAACTGCGGTATGATGAGCAAAGAACGTGGCAAGCAAATAACTATTAATAAAACAGCATAAAAGTGCAAGAAATCCCATTGCGAATTTTTGGTAATTTTGTTAAAATAAGTTTATTTTTGTAAATATAAAAAGTGTAGATGTATAAAAGACGGTATCAACCATAATAACAATTACATCTTTTGGTAAGATGTATTCATGATTTCTCAGATGGTTTATGACCAAGGATTGTAATGTTTTCATTTTTATCGGTAGAATTTGCTTTATTGTTCATAGCATTTTTTATGCTTTATTGGGCATTTAAAAAAAGACCAGACATTCAAAATATGCTGTTGCTCATTATCAGCCATGCCATTATTTATTTGATGGCGGGCATGATGGCAGTTGGCATACTGTTTGTTTTTAGCATTGTCATTTATGCCATTGCTCGGCAAATCATCATCAGTCATCACAAAAAAACGTGGATGACGATGGGTATTATCATCACTTTGATAAATTTATCTGTATTTAAATATTATGAATTTTTCCGTGCTAATATTAGTCGTGCTTTAGAGATGTGGCAATTAGATAATACGGGACTTATGGCAAATATTATTTTTCCATTGGGTGTTTCTTATTATTCATTTCAAGCCATTAGTTATTTGGTAACGCTTTACCGACAAAGCGTGGTTTATGAAAAAAATGAACAAGCTAAACAAAGTGAGCAAGAAAAACAAGATGAAAATAATGAAAATCCTATTTCTTATTTATATTTTTGGCAAGCATTAACGCACTTTTCGTTTCTTGCCACAATTTCGGCAGGTCCGATTACCCGTGTTAATGACACTAAAGGTTTGATTGATATTATGGGTAAGCCTTGTGGGATGTATGACCAATTAAATGAGCCAGAGTCACGCCAATTATTATACCCAAAAATCGCCTTTGCCTTGATTGTGCTTGCCCTTGCCAAAAAATGGTGGTTGGCAGGATATTTGGCGGATAATTGGGTTAATCCCGTTTTTGCCAATCCTGCAGGATTCCACAGCTTGGAAGTATTGACTGCCATTTATGGTTATACCTTGCAATTATTTTTGGATTTTTCAGGATATAGTGAGATGATGGTGGCATTTGGGTTGTTGCTTGGTTTTCGCTTACCCATGAATTTTAATGCCCCATTATTGGCTCATAATATTAGAGATTTTTGGGACAGATGGCATATTAGTTTATCAACATGGATACGAGATTATATTTACATTCCCTTAGGCGGAAGTAGAAAAGGTTTTTGGTTTACCCAGCTTAATCTTATTATTGCGATGGTGTTATCAGGAATTTGGCATGGCTCAACCTTTAACTTTTTCTTTTGGGGGTTGTTACACGCCTTAGCCATTGCTTTATTAAATATTGGAGATTTGGCTTGCCAAAAAATAAGCGGTCATGCCAAAGGGCGTAATTTTTTGGCAAATACAGGCATCATTGGTAAAACGCTAGGCGTATTAATTACTGTGCATTTTGTGGTATTTGCTTTTGTGTTTTTTAGAGCGACAACATTAGATGAGGCATTATTGGTTTTTAATGCTTTATTTTTTAATCATATTAATGTAGCATCGACCAATAATCCGCTTTATCTATTGGCGATATTGGCATTTGCATGGCTGGTTTATCCATTATTTCATCGTCATCAAAAAAATTTCGGTCGGCTGATACTTAAAATGCCAAGTGTGATTTTTTATGTGTTGTGCTTTATGATATTTATGGCGGTGGTAATTTTGGCTCCGTCTGGCATTCCCGGTTTTATTTATGCAAATTTCTAAAAGATAAGATAAAAGGTATTATCATGAGCGAACACAAACAAGATGAGATTAGTCATATTGACAAGGCTGATATTGATGGTCAAAATGACATTAATCAAGAAGATAAAAATATTGATACAAAAATCATTGATAAAGAAAATACAGACGAAGAAATCATTTATCAAGAAGATAGTGATGATTGGGATAATGAAGTAATTAAACCAGATGATAATTTCAAACAATCCTTTATTAACACGCTCATGTTTTTGGTATTATCTACCGTCATGGGTATTTGGATAATGCAAAAATCAATCAATGCCTATTATCTACAAACTTATCATCAGCCTAGTCCATTAAATCTAATCAATCACTCTTTATGGCAAAAAGGGGGCAATATTGGCGATAGGTTATATACCTTGCATGATAATATTGCCAATAATATCGACAATATGAATAAAAGTATGATTGATGAGTTTAATGATAATTATGCCTATACCCCTGCTTATAAAGCCCAAATGGCAGAAAAAGCACGCCAAGAGCAATTACGCCAAGAGCAAGAAAGACAATTAAAAGCCCAAGCTCTAAAAGAAAATCAAGCCCAAAATGAATTAGAACAATCCTTAACGTTAAATAAAAGCCAAAAGGTATTTTTTGCTGGTGATTCGATGATGCAGGGCATTGCCCCACATATGCAAAAATATCTACAGGGCTTAGGCGTAGATTCGGTCAATCTTAGCAAACAAAGTACCGGCTTGGCATATCCTAAATTCTTTGATTGGAATAGCACCATTAAAAATACTTTGAGGTCAGATAGCAATATTAAAGTACTCATCATCATGCTTGGGGCAAATGACCCTTGGGATATGCCAGATAAACAGGGAAAATACCTAAAATTTAATAGCGAAGAATGGATAGCAGAATATCAGGCACGCATGAAAGATATATTGGATTTTGCCAAAGAAAGACAGGTGGGTGTGATTTGGGTAACGCCGCCAAATATGAAAAAAAATAAATTAAATGAACAAATGGTTCAGCTCAATGATGTGATGATGAATGAGCTGGCTCGTCATAATGTTAAAGTGATTGATGCACGCCCTATTATGGGTGGGTGCAATAATATTTACAATGATTATCTTGAAAAAGATGGCAAAAATATTAAAATGCGTAGCACTGATGGCGTTCATTTTTCTGGCGATGGTCAGCGGATTCTTGCCAAAGAAGTGCAATCTTATTTAATCATTGAGTGATGTTATCATTTGATAACTAAAAAGAGTATTCATGAATTTAACAAAATTTAGCTTTAAGCCTACCTTATTAATCATGGCGTGCGTGTCGGTATCGGCTCATGCCAATCTAGCCAACTTTGGTGAACCCAACACCAATGCCCTAGCACAGGCAATGGCAAATCACTCGGTGCATATCGTCCAACTGGGCGACAGCCACACCGCCGGCGATACCATGACGGACGCTCTAAGAAATCGCTTGCAGGGCGTGATGGGCGATGGTGGCATGGGCTGGGCGATGCCGATGTATTTTAGCGGTCAGCGTATGACACGGTTTAGCTATGATAATGTCGATTTTTCGCCAATTTCTAGCCGTACCAACCAAAGCGAGTACTATACGCTGGGCGGACTGATTGCCAGGCCCAAGGTCAATGGGGCAAGCCTCACTCTAAAACCCAAAAAAGGGGCAGAACCTGCTCAGCGTATTTGGGTGAGCATTCGTCAGCAACCGACAGACGGTAGATTTACAGGGGTGGACGCTTATGGTAAGCGGTTTGTGTTAGAGACGGCACGTAAGGATGGTACATGGCAGATGGTGAGCGTGGACGTGAATTTGCCGTTTACCATTTATAATGACAATGCCACAGGCTCGGCGATTGGCGGTTGGTGGGCGTTTAATCCTAGTGGGCGTGGGGCGGTGGTGTCGGCATTGGGTATCAATGGCTCTGAGCTGTCGCATTGGAATAGGTGGAATACGCAGGCGTGGCAAAGCGAGCTTGCCACCATTCGCCCCACGCTCATCGTACTCGCCTATGGCACCAATGAAGCCTATAATGGTGTGTCAGGCGAGAGCGTGCGTACGACTTTGACCGAAAAAATCCGCCAAATCCGTGCCGTCAGCCCACGTTCGGCGGTCATGGTGTTAGGCTCGCCAGAAGCTCTAAAAAGCACAGGCGGTAGCTGTGGCACACGCCCTGACACGCTCACAGACGTGCAGACTGCCCAACGGCAAGTCGCCCAAGCCGAACGTACGCTCTACTGGGACTGGCAAGGGGTGATGGGTGGCTCTTGCACCATGAAATCATGGATAAATCGCGGGCTTGCCAGTAAAGATGGCGTGCATTTTAGCCAGTCAGGCTACACTCGTCTAGGCAATGAGTTGGCAAATGAGTTATTGGCATTACAAACGCAAGCCCTCACGCAGTACCCCAATACCACGCATCCTAACACCGCTCCGACATACATCCCCAATGATGTGCCGAGTATCAACTCAGGGCAGGGCGGTCAAGGGCGGGGGTTTATCCGCATTGAACGAGCTAATTAGCCTTATTAAAAGGTTAAAATGAGTGTATTTAGATAATAAATACACTCATTTTTATAAAAAATAAAATTGAGTATTGGCAAATTTATCGTTATAATTTGACAAATTTCATAGATTAAAAAAGGTGTTCGTATGGCACAAGTTATCCCTTTTAACAAACTTGGTAAAGACGATGTTGAGATTGTCGGTGGCAAAAATGCGTCTTTGGGCGAGATGATTAGCAATCTTGCCAATGTTGGTGTGTCTGTGCCAAACGGCTTTGCCACGACCGCAGAGGCGTTTAACCGCTTTTTGAATGAAACGGGCTTACTTGACAAAATCAATGCCGAACTAAAAGGCTTGGACGTTGATGATGTCGAAAAACTTGCCGAAGTAGGGGCAAAAGTGCGTGCCTGGGTCATCGCCCAAGCATTGCCAAAAGACTTAGAAGACGAGATTCGCACGGCATTTGATACGCTTACAGGTGGTCAAGATGTGGCGGTGGCGGTGCGTTCGTCAGCGACTGCCGAGGATTTGCCTGATGCGTCTTTTGCAGGTCAGCAAGAGACATTCCTTAACATTCATGGCATTGACAACGTGCTGATTGCCATCAAAGAAGTGTTTGCAAGCCTTTATAACGACCGTGCGATTGCCTATCGTGTACACAAAGGCTTTGAACACGCAGGCGTGGCGTTGTCGGCAGGCGTTCAGCGTATGGTACGCTCGGAGACGGGTACGTCTGGCGTGATGTTTACGCTTGACACCGAAAGCGGATTTAATGACGTGGTATTTATCACGGCAAGCTATGGCTTGGGCGAAATGGTGGTGCAAGGGGCGGTAAACCCTGATGAGTTTTATTTATCCAAAAAATTATTGGCAGAAAATCGCCCTGCTGTGGTTCGCCGAAATCTTGGCTCAAAACACATCAAAATGGTCTATGGTGACGAAGGCACGACCAAACGCTCAACCAAAATCGTGGATGTAGAAAAAGCCGACCGTCAGCAGTTTGCCCTAAATACCGATGAGCTAACTCGCCTTGCCAAACAAGCCCTTATCATTGAAAAACACTACGGCTGTCCTATGGACATTGAGTGGGCAAAAGACGGCGATACTAATGAGCTTTTCATCGTACAAGCTCGCCCCGAAACCGTCAAATCTCGCCAAGACAAAACCAGCATGGAGCGTTATGTCATCAACTCAAAAGGGGCAAAAGTCCTATGCGAAGGGCGTTCTATCGGTCAGCGTGTCGGTGCAGGCAAAGTGCGTATCGTAACGAATTTGAACGAGATGAGCAAAGTTCAAGACGGCGATGTGCTCGTGTCTGATATGACCGACCCCGATTGGGAACCTGTGATGAAGCGTGCCAGTGCGATTATCACCAACCGTGGCGGACGTACTTGCCATGCGGCGATTATCGCTCGTGAGCTTGGCGTACCTGCCATTGTCGGCTGTGGCAACGCCACCGAGCTTTTGACAGACGGTCAAGCGGTAACGGTATCGTGTGCCGAAGGCGACACGGGCTTTATTTATGACGGCATTTTGGACTTTGAAGTGCAAAAAAATTCTGTCGCCAGTATGCCCAAGCTTGGCTTTAAAGTCATGATGAACGTGGGCAACCCTGACCGTGCCTTTGACTTTGCCCAAATCCCGAACGAAGGCGTAGGTTTGGCTCGCTTAGAATTTATCATCAACCGCATGATTGGTGTACACCCAAAAGCCCTGCTTAATGTGGATACCTTGCCCCAAGAAACCCAAGCCCAAGTGTTTGAGCGTATCGCAGGGTACAACTCGCCTGTGGAGTTTTATATCAATAAACTCATCGAAGGCATTTCAACGCTTGCCGTAGCATTTAAAGACAAGCCTGTCATCGTGCGTATGAGTGATTTTAAATCCAACGAATACGCCAACCTAATCGGCGGTAAGCTGTATGAACCACACGAAGAAAACCCCATGCTCGGTTTCCGTGGGGCGAGCCGTTATATTTCGGACAATTTCCGTGATTGCTTTGAGCTTGAATGCCGTGCGTTGAAGTACGTCCGTGATGACATGGGGCTAACCAACGTAAAAATCATGATTCCGTTTGTGCGTACCACAGGCGAAGCCCGCCAAGTCATTGAATTACTTGAAAAAAATGGGCTAAAACGTGGCGAGAATTCTCTTGAAGTCATCATGATGTGCGAATTGCCAACCAATGCCTTGCTTGCCGATGAATTCTTACAATATTTTGACGGTTTTTCAATCGGTTCAAACGACCTAACTCAGCTTACGCTAGGGCTTGACCGTGATAGTGGCATTGTGTCGCACTTGTTTGATGAGCGAGACCCTGCGGTCAAAAAACTGCTTGGCATGGCGATTGAAGCGTGTCGCAAACAAGGCAAATATGTCGGCATTTGCGGTCAAGGACCGTCCGATCACCCAGACCTTGCCAAATGGCTCATGGAGCAAGGCATCAGCTCAGTATCGCTAAACCCTGATACGGTGCTGGATACTTGGTTGTTTTTGGCGGATAAATAAAACCTATAAGACTGGGCTGTCCAATCAGTCCAGTTTTTAAAATATTTTTAAAATTTTTATAAAAACCCCTTGACGAAATTTTAAAATAAGCTATAATACGCACCCATAGCAAACAAGCTAACCGCTCATGCCAGTGTGGTGAAATTGGTAGACACGACGGATTCAAAATCCGTTGCCTAATAAGCGTGTCGGTTCGAGTCCGACCACTGGTACCATTCATGCTTTTCAAAGCATTTCAAAAAATCCAAAATAGCCCCGAAAGCCCCATAAAATAAAGGTTTTCGGGGTTTTTTGTTTCTTGTTGGTGTTGCAGGGTGTTTCATTTTGGTTCATAATACTTGTACCCTAAATTGTACCCTAAAAATTTACCATGATAGAAGTTAAAACCGACAAGCAAATAATCGCCCTAAAAGCAGACCAAAAAGAATATCATGCCAAAGTACACGGCAAACCACGCCTATCTATCCGAGTACGAGCCACCAAAAAGGGCGAAACCAAAGAATGGGTATATCGTTACACCAAGAACGGACACACCCACAAGGAATTTTTGGGTAATTATCCCACCGTCAGCATGGCAATGGCATTTGACAAATGGCAGGAGCTAAACGAGCTTATCTCAAAAGACATTGACCCCAAAACCCATTACGCCAAACAAGCCAAAGAAAAAGAACGTCAAGAAAAAAATAAATTCCGCCTTGTCTGTATGGCGTGGGCAAAAACACAGCCGTGGGGCAAAAAAGACACGATAAAAACACGCCAATACAACCTAAATCTATTCATCAAACGCTTTGGCGATACGCCCATGAATGAGATAAGCACCGCCGATTTGATAGAGCTATTACAGGACATAGAAACTACCCACCGCCAACGCAATGACCCCACCAAACCAAGTGATAAAGCCGTCAGGTGTAGGGGCATGATTGTGGATTTATTCGCATGGGCAACGGTTCATGAATATTGCACCACCAACCCAGCCGAGCCAATCGCTAACGCCAAAACAAGCCACATTTTAGAGACGGTTAGCTATGGCAACCGTCAAGCATTGGTTAAACCTAATGAGTTTGGCGAACTCATGCACGACATCAAGCACGATAACCGCATGGGGGCAAGTACTTATCATTGCCTTATGCTACTTGCCTACACAGGCGTAAGAATTGGCGATATTAGGGCGATGGCGTGGGCGGATTTGGATTTGGATAATGCCAAATGGGAGCTTACCCCAATCAAAGGCGAAAGCGACAACGGTTTTAAAATGGTTAAACAAATGACCGTGCCATTATCCAGGCAAGTCATCAAGATATTACAAGAACAGCACCGCCACACAGGACACCGCAAGCAGGTATTTTATTCCGACCAAAGCAAGCATGGCATAATATCCGAGAACACCACCAACCAAGCCTTACACAAGCTAGGGTACAAAAACAAGCACACATCACACGGCTTTCGGTCAAGTGCCAAAACCCTACTCATGCAGGAGCTTGATTATAACGACATGATAACCGAGATGGTGTTGGGTCATGTTGTCAAAGGGGGCGATAATCCCTACATGAGAGCCGATTTATACACCAAGCGGTGTGAGCTTATGCAGACGTGGGCGGACTACATAGACGATTTGGCAGACGGCAAGGACACCACGCATTATAAAGGCGTGTATCGCAACAAGCCTAACGAGATTTTGCAAGCCTTGATAAACATGATTGGCAAAGATGAGATTGTCAGGTTGCTACAATGAACCGCCCCAGTTTGGGGCTTTTTCTTGTCAAGATGGCAGGCGTGAAAAAATTGAGTTTTAAGTTTTTAAAAATTATGGTGTACTCGGTGTACCGCCCTTTATTTATAAGGGTTTAGCGTTAAAAATACGGTGTACTTATACTAAAAAATGGTGTACTTTATTAAAAAAACGGTGTACTTTGTGGTGTACCGTACACCATTTTTGGCAAAGTCTTGTAAATCAAGGGTTTTGGCTTTATTACTTATATGTTATAATTAGCCAATTATCGGAGCGACACCATGACAGCATTATCACAGCTTAGACACACCGCCAATTTATCACAAATGCAGTTAGCCCAAAAAATGGGCGTATCACAAGCCAACATCAGCAAGATAGAGAATGGGGGCGATATACAGCTATCCACGCTTGATAGATACATCACAGCTTTAGGCGGTAAATTGTCAATCCATGCCACCTTAGACGGCAAAACAATCACGATATTTAAGGATTAACCATGATTATTGACCTACCACCGACCACCGCCCACATTATTGAACGTATCGCCAATGTACAGGGCATTAGCGTTGAGCAGTTTTGTATCAATAGCGTTTATGAAAAAGCCCTAGAATTTGCCTATATGCCAAACAGCGAAACCAAACAAGCCATAGACGAGCTTATGGCAGGACAGGGCAAGAAATTTGATACACTTGATGAGCTTATGGCGGATTTAAATGCTTAAACTACAACGTTCAAACGCCTTTAAAAGAGACTTTAAAAAGCATGGCGAGCTTGATACCGCTTTGATAGAAGTGCTTTATTTGCTACTCAATAACGAAACCCTGCCACCAAAATACAAAGACCATGATTTAATCGGCAATTACAAGGGTTTTAGAGAATGCCACATCAAGCCTGATTTATTGCTTATTTATCAAAAAGATGATGAATATTTGTCATTGGCAAGGTTAGGCAGTCATAGCGAATTATTTTAAGGACAAAACCAAGATGATAGACATTTCCCCACACGTTGAGCAGATGATTATCACACGAGCCGAACAAAGGGGCGTAAGTGTTGATGAACTGCTATTACAAACCTTTGCCCAAGATGATGAACAAGCCTACTATGATTGGTTTTATGAACATCATTACGACATTGACAAGTTGGATAAGGCAATCAATAGCGGTGTTACCGAGCCGATACCACCCCACGCCTTAGAGAGTGTGGAGAGTTTGGAAAAATGGCTTAGTGGGGCAAAGACGGCATGAACGTGATTTTTTCCGCCAGTTTTCAAGTGCAATTCCCCACGCTAACCAACACCGATAAACAAGCGATTTAAAACCACCAAATAAAAAGGACAGCCTTATGTTAGACATTCCTCCACACATTGAACAAGTCATTATTGCCACCGCCAAAAGGCAAGGCGTAAGCGTTGGCGAATTATTGGCACAAAAATTTCCAAGCGATGATTTGGCAGAAATGCACGGCTTAAACAGCGATACCGCCAATTTCACTTTGAACGAGAAAGACAGTCAAGCCCTACAAGCCATTTTGGATAAACCTACACCGCCCACGCCTGCCCTAAAAGAGATTTTGGCATTGGGGGCAAGTTATGGATTTTGAAGTACTTGCCAAACACCATAACAAAGCGGATTTTGATTGTGGTAATGATGATATTAACCGCTATTTACAAACCATAGCGAGCCAACACACCAAAAAGAATATTAGTGTTACACACATTTTGGCAGATGGCGAAACCATCAAGGCATTTTACACCCTATCCAACAGCCAAATAACCGACCATCAGTTAAAAGGCTATCCCAAAGTTATCCCCGCTATTTTAATCGGTAGAATTGGCATTGATAAACGCTATCAAGGGCAAGGGCTATTCAAAGTAATTTTTGCCCACGCCTTTTTGGGCATTAAAAAGTTTGCTAGATTTAGCGGTATGGCATTTATCATCATTGACCCAAAAACCGACACATTAAACCAATATTATCAAAATATGGGCTTTATGCCATTTGACGGCAACCGCTTAATTTTCCCCATTGAGAAATTGCAATAATTTAACCCTTTTGCAAGGCTAGGAGTAGCTACCGAACGGCGGTTATTTTTCATACCTTAGACCGCCACGCCTGCTATTTTATTTGTTAAGGTATGACATTGAAAAGTTGAAAATTGTGTATTAAGTTGAGTTTTTATTGAGGTGTAAAATGGGATTGTTATCAGATGCCAAACAAAAGCGACAAGAAAAGTTTAATAATGAGTTTATTTCTTTGTTTGATAGTGTGATATATTTAGATGAGCCATTAGATGAAGCATTAGACTATATTATTGAGTGCATGCCTTATCAATCAAAGCTATATTTGACAAATGATGGTTGTCAAAGCGTTTATTGTGATGAGAAAAATAATTACTGTTCAGAATATGCAGAATGGCATTTTGGCATTGCTACCATGACTTATTCAAAAATTATTGATAGCTTGACCGAATGTATCAAGCAAAAACAAATAGAGCCAACCAATCCTATTTATAATCTAGGTTTTGGCAAAAAACGCTTTTTATCATACCTTGTTAGTGATGGCATAGAAGTAAAACAAAAAGACCTAGAAAACGCCCTAAGCCCTACCCCCATTTGTGATGAATACGTGGATATTGATTATTACACCCTACAAAGTATTATTGATGAACGAGACGAATTAAGGGGGCGTGTGGACGAGCTTAAAAAGCAAGGCACACCCAAAGTCATCAAGCCACAAGGCGATGATTTATTGATATTGGGGGCGGTCATAGAAACCTTAGCTAATGTCAAAGTAAATCCCTATACACAAGCAAAACTCATCATTGAGATTATGGCTAGACATAATGCAATTACTGGCTTATCCGAAAGCACACTAACCAAGAAATTTGCAGAAAGCAAAAAATATTTGCAACAAAAACAATGAAATTTATCTTATTATTTTTCATTTAAAATCAATCATCTATTTAAATAATCTTTTCATTGATTTTTCATTTATAAAAAATGAAATTGCTAATGAAAGGATTATTTTTTTGTCATTTTTTATCATGCGTTCCAATCCTTTTAAATCGGAGCGTATGTAATGCAAACCCTACCAAAAGGCGGACTATCTACCGCCAAAGACATCTTGCCCCTACTACCCTTTGGGCGGACAACCCTATGGCGTAAATGCAAACATGGCAAATTTCCCAAACCCCAAAGACTAAATGCCAGCGTTACTGTATGGCGAAACGATGAAGTAAACGAGTGGTTAGCTAATCCGACCACATGGGAGAATTTGGCATGAGCCAACGCCAGGACATCTACAACCACCTAATGACAGGGGCATCAATCACGCCCATCACCGCCCTTAATCTGTTTGGGTGCTTTTCCCTATCACAGCGACTAGGCGAGCTTAGACGGCATTTTGGTGTACCCATTTTGTCAAAGACGGTAGAGAATGCCGATGGCAAACGTTATGCGTGCTATTGGCTAGATAAAACCTATATCGCCAAAGTCAAGGCAGGCGAGATTAAAGGCTATGGCGTGTAAATCTTGCGTACCAGCTTGCGTACCGTGGAAACTTTTTTGGAAACTAATACTTTTCATTTTTGTATTCCATAAATTTATGAAAAACCTTGCTAACCAAGTTGCTAACCAAGCATTTCCTTGTTCACTTTGCTGTTCACCAGTACGCATACAAGTCCATGGAAAACCTTACTAACTTGTTTGCTAACCAAAGGGCTGTATTTTCAGATACGACCCTTTGCCACGTTTTCAAATCCAAGCAAGATTTTTTGGAAACTTGAAAAAACTTGACATTCATTTCCACAAAACAGAGCGTATAAACCATGATAAAAGCGTATTTAACCAAACTGTCCCACGACCTACATACCACAACCGAGCTACTAGGCAAAATCAGTCAAGCAAGCAGTAATCAAAGCGTATCGGACGTGCTAGACAACATCACAGACCGCCTAGACGTTCACGCCAGACAGCTTGATAAAATCATCAATCACATGAATGAGAAACAACCCCATGGGAGTAAATTTTTATGATTGATATTGATTATCTGCAAAAAGTTGTGAATGTCCTAAACGCACACGCCGACAAAAACGACTGCATGGCAACGCTATTTTTGCAAGCCCATGAACTAAAAGGCGATACCATGTACCAAGACCATGCCATAATTTGCCTTGAACACGCCAAACAGCTTAGAGAACATGGCGGGTATATTCAAGAAGTGATTGATGAACCGCATTTGTTGGTTAAGCAATAGACTTTTTCGGGAAATACTGTACAAGCGAAAAAATGGGGTTGCCCAAAGTTGGGCAAGGGTATTACTTTGAATGAGAAACAACCCCATGGCGAGCGATAAACGCCCATTTGAGAAACAAACCCCATGAAAGCCCCTTTTTAGCCGTCCAAGCCCCACCATAGGCAAAGACACCACCCACCGCCCTAAACCGCCACAGAACGCAACACAGGCGAAAACAGGGCAATAAAAAACCCCTTGCCAATCTTTGCAAGGGGAAATCCACCACAAGGATATTTTACTATGAATGAAATTCAATGTAAATCACAAGTTAATGAAATTATTTCACTTGATAAAACTGATAGTGTGGACGATAATAGCCATCGCAGCGTCGAAAACTGCTTTACACTCGCACACCACAAGCGAAATCTGTGGATTTTTTATGCCTATCAGAATTTAACCGCCTTTTTGTCAGCGGTTGCCTTTCTTTTGGGTTGGAAGGTGTGGAAATACCCAATACCACACGCCGTTAGTGTAGCGGTTTTCGAACTTCCAGCCCACCCTATTTTTAGGGTGTTATTCAAACCATCGAAAGGTAACTACACTATGACAAACTCAATCTTATCCCACTCCTTAGCCGTCCTAACAGACGAATACCACCGCTACAATGCCATGCACGAGCAAAACCCATACATGGGTTATGCAGACCGTGCCAATGCCATTAGCAACGCCATACACGCTTTAAAGCAAAGCACCCCAAAGCCAAAAACGGCTTTAAATCGCATTCTAGGGGGTGCAGAATGAACACCACCGACAACATCAAGATTACATCAAGTCAGAACACTGACACCACCCCACAAGGAGCGGTAAAGGTGCTTTATACCGTCCTATGCAAAGAGCCAAACGTTTACCAAGAGTTTAGCGACTTTGACACCGCCCACACGTTCGCCACACAGCTTGCACAGGACTACCCACAAGCCCACATTGAGAAAGCCAAAGTATCGTTATTTTTTGATGATTGTGATAATGACAATGGGGGGCAAGCATGAGCGAGATTAACACCATTGGCGAGCTTATCAAAACTTACACGCCTGCCACCACCGACCAGATTAACGCCATCTATCAGGGCATGGGGGAGCTATCCCCCAAATCCTTTGTGTGGATTGATGATGATATTAATGCCATCAAAACCGCCAATAATCTAGGTATGATTGTCAAAAACCCCAAAGGGCAAGCGGTCAATTTGGCAATTTTAAAGCCGTCCAAGCCCTATTTGCTAAACCACCGTGAAAAGGTAGGGGCAGGCGTGTTTGGCGATTTGGGGGCGGAGTGTGCTTACCTAGTAGATGATTTATTCACCGCCTTAGATTTGTCTTTTGCCCTAAAAGAGATGGGAGAGCGGTTTTGTGTACTGATGGCATTTGGCAATATTGACAAGGTTGCCAAAACCTTTTGCAAAACACACCGCCTAATCTTGCCCATAGGCAAACACCAAGCGGACGAGCTACAAAATAAAATAGGCAATTTGCCAAACGTGGAGATACACGCCTGCCTAGACCCCGTGGAGAACACCATAGAGCGGTTGAAGGGTAATGACACAGACACCCAAATCATCAAAGAGCTTGATTATCCCTATTTGGGCGGTCATTTTGTCATCAAAGATGGTAAGCTGTTTTATACCAAGTTAGATAGCAAAACCGACCACACCACCGAGACATTTTTATCAAATGCCTTGTACATTGACGGACAAACCCGAGACAAGACAAGCGGTAATTGGGGCAAGCTGTTACGCTTTACCGACCCAGACGGCACACAAAAGACATGGGCAATGCCAAATGATTTATTGATGGGTGATGGGCGAGAGTACCTAAGACCGCTTGCCAGCATGGGGCTTGTTATTGGCACAACCGCCAAAGCCAAAGCCCTATTAACCGCTTATATCCAATTTCATCCATGTACCGACAAACTTTTGTGTGTGGATAATGTAGGTTGGCACGGCACGGCATACGCCCTACCACACAAGATTTGGGGCGATGGCGTGGTATTACAAGCCGAGCAGATAGAGCATGGCTATCGTGAGCAGGGTACATTAGCCGAGTGGCAAGAACACATATCCAAGCCATGTATTAACCATAACCGCTTAGCCTTTGCCTTGTGTGTATCACTCACAGGGGCGGTGTTAGAGCCATTGGGGGCGGATAGCCTAGGTTTTCATTTTGTGGGTCCATCTAGCATGGGTAAATCCCTTGCCCTAAACATGGGGGCAAGCGTGTGGGGCGGACGTGAGTTTGTCCGCACATGGAAAGCCACAGGCAACGGCATGGAGAGCGTCGCAAGCATGCACAATGACGGCTTTTTAGCCCTTGATGAATTGGGCGAGTGCGAGCCTAAGCAAGTTGGGAGCGTGGTGTATATGCTAGGCAATGGCACAGGCAAAACACGCATGAACAAAGACACCACCACACGCCCCAGCAAAAAATGGCGGATTGCTTACCTATCCACAGGAGAGACCACCTTAGACGGCATTTTAAAGCAAGCAGGGCAAAGCATAAAGGCAGGTCAAGCGGTACGCCTAGCCCACATCAATGCCGAAGCAAAATACGGCATGTTTGACAGCCTAGCAGGGTTTAAAAGCGGTCATGAGTTAGCCGAGCGTTTGCGAGACAATGCCAAACGCTATCACGGCACGGCAGGGGTTGCATGGCTTGATTATCTTACCACCCACGACTATTTGGCACAGCTTAAAGCCTTTATTCATGATTTTACTAATTTGTATGATGGGCTAAGCAGTCAGGCAATGAGAGTGTGTAAACACTTTGCTATCGTTGCAGGCGTGGGCGAGCTTGCCACAGTCGCAGGGGTTACAGATTGGCAGGCAGGACAAGCCACACAAGCGGTCAAGGCGTGTTTTGATGATTGGTTAGCCATACATGGCAAGCATGGCGATTTGGAATTAACCGCCCTAGTGGAGCGTATCGTCCACACCATAGAGCGACACCAATATTCACGCATGGCAAGCCTAAGACACGAAGCCGAGAACCTAGAAAATAACTGGACGGACGGTAAACCCAATTTTCTAGGCTGTATTGATGAAAAAAACCGCCTTTATTTGTTCACAAGTGCAGGGTTTAGCGAAGTCAGCGAACCGCTACCGATTAGGCAAGCCTACCAAATGCTAAAAGCGGTCAATCTTACCACGGCAAGCCACCGACAACAATACCAAAAGAAAATCAATGGCAAAAAACGTTTATTTTATGCCATCAAAGATGAAATTTTGACGTTTTTAGACAATGAGCCATAGCAACATAATTTAACACAAAAAACCCATAATTAAATCATGGGTTTTTTTAATTTTTTCAAAACGGTGTACCGTACACCGTTTTTTTGATAAAGTACACCATTTTTAAAATCGTCAAAGCCTTGCCACATAAGGCCGGTACACCGAGTACACCAAGTACACCACAAAAAAATGCAGATACAGAAATTTATTTTTTTATGGGCAAAAAAACGGTAATTTTATGTAATTTTAGAAACATTTCATGATGGCAATTTTAGATTTAAAAACCAAAATCCACGCCTGCCGTTGGTGTACTTTTCTGACCAGTAAAGGGGGTATTTGAACATTATAAAAAAAAGACTTTTCGGAGCAGTACGAGAGCAAGAGTAATTCCGCATTTGAAATGCGAAACTGGTTTTTGCGAGCAGTACGATAATAGGTTGTTTTGTTATGTTGATAAAATGCGATTTTTTAAACATGATAAGTAAGATATGTTTACGCCATAAACATGACTATGCTATCATGTTTACGTTTTTGTATTTTTTAAACATGAGATAATCTTATGACATGCAGGTTGCATGAATGGTGAATTTTTACTAAGATATGGGGCAAATTGAGCGGTAAAATAATTTTAGTGAACAAGCGTGGACTTGAAAGCATTGTACCCTATTTTGTACCCTAAACGGCATTTTTGAAAATGACCCCTAATAAAATCAATAACTTAGGTTAGGTTTTCAATTCCGACCACTGGTACCAACTACAAGCCCTTGATTTTTCAAGGGTTCTTTGTTTTTAAAAGCAAAATCATATCCCCAACCCTTTAATCTGCTCTGTCATTCGCCATTTATCTGTAAAAATCTTAGCAACTTAAAATCATAACCATTTTTTATCTTGTCTATTTGTGTTAAAATAAGTCATTTACCAAATCCAAAAGTGATGACCATGGCACAAACATCAAAACAACCACTTACCTTTCAACAAATTATCCTAACCCTACAAAACTACTGGGCAGAGCGTGGCTGTGTGGTTTTGCAACCGTATGATGTGGAAATGGGGGCAGGGACTTTTCACACCGCCACTTTTTTGCGTGCTTTGACCCCTGAAAAATGGAACGCCGCCTATGTACAACCGTCTCGGCGACCCACCGATGGGCGATATGGCGACAACCCCAACCGCTTGCAACATTATTATCAATTTCAAGTCGTGCTAAAACCCAATCCTGCCAATATCCAAGAGCTGTATTTGGGCTCTTTGCAGGCGTTAGGTATTGATACACTAACTCATGACGTGCGTTTTGTGGAAGACAACTGGGAGTCGCCAACGCTTGGGGCGTGGGGCTTGGGCTGGGAGGTGTGGCTAAACGGCATGGAGGTTACCCAGTTTACCTATTTTCAGCAGGTGGGGGGCTTGGCGTGCTTTCCTGTCACAGGCGAGATTACTTATGGCTTGGAGCGTCTGGCGATGTACATTCAAGGCGTGGACAGCGTTTATGACCTTGTATGGACGGATGGCGAATTTGGGCGAGTAACTTATGGCGATGTGTTCCACCAAAACGAAGTTGAGCAGTCCACCTATAACTTTGAATATGCCGATGTGGAAAAGCTCTTTGAACTGTTTGATTTTTATGAGTTCGAGGCCGACCGTTTGGTTGGTGTCAATCTGCCATTGCCTGCCTATGAAATAGTGTTAAAGGCGTCTCACAGTTTTAATTTACTTGATGCGCGTGGGGCAATCAGTGTTACCGAACGCCAACGCTTTATCTTGCGAGTACGCACTTTGGCTCGTAAAGTGGCGGAGAGTTATACCATTGCTCGTGCCAAATTGGGTTTCCCTTTGGCGGATGAAGCTCATAAAAAAGAAGCGTTGGAGAAGTGGTTGCCCAAAGAGAATGATGAGTGATTTTTTTAAAATTTAATAAAAACAGGTTGATAAAATAATGAAAAAATTTGCAGTAAAAGCATTATGCGGTTTGAGTGTTCTGTTTGCTATGAATGCTCATTCGGCTTTGAATTATTGGCATATAAAAGAAAACAATTCTGATGAATATACTTACAATATTGTTACGCCTAGACCTAATTTCTTTGAGATAACCATCAAATGTTATCCAAATGGTTTAGACAAACCTGTTATTAGTTTCGGTTATAGAGATGAAGCTAGCAATACAGTTGTTGAAAAACCTTTGACAAATGATGTGGAATATACTTTTGTTGTTGATAATTTGACGGTTAAGCCACAAGCAAACGATGTATTCAAAATGATGTTTATTAATAAAATTGGTAATGCTCAAATGTTTGCTGTCGTTGATAAAGATGATGAGATTGTAGCATTCTTTACGCCATTTAATAAAGCACCGAATTTGACAAAAAATTGCACTATGATAAAAGAATAGTGCAATTTCTAAGATAGGATTAAAAATGAGTACCGCATCGTTTGACAAACAATTTATTGTGCGTGATGAAAAGGCGATTGAGCAATTTTTATATGATTTAGAAAATGCCAAACCGTCAAAACCAATCAGTCTTGAACCCACGCAAGATGAAATTGAGCAAAAAAATAAAGTATTGGCATTGCTACAAAAGCGAATGAGTAAGTTATGCTAACGATTATCGCATTGCAGGAATTGTATGACATACAAGGTCGCAACAAAGAACAAATACAACTTTTATTAAAGGAATTTGCTTGTCCAAAAAATCCCGATGTAGAGCGATTTTTGCACCAAAAAGCCTTACGATTTGAAGAAAGTCATAATGCCAGAACTTATTTGATTTTGTCAGAAATGGGCGAAATATTGGCGTATTTTTCATTATCGTTTAAGGAAGTGGATTTGCAAGTAGATAAAATAAGCAAATCTGAAATTAAGCAATTGGATGGCATTAATAAAAACGCCAATAAAATCCGAGTGTTTTTGATTGGACAAATTGGTAAAAATAGTTTAATTGCCGACAACCCCCATTAAACTGGCAGATATTTTTAATGAAATTGAGAAAATATTATTAAAAGCCAAACAGTTAATTGGCGGTCGTGCCGTTATTTTGGAATGCCAACCCATTGCCAAACTGCTTGATTTATATAGCCATCACGACTTTAAACAATTGGCGGTTGTGAATGATGATGAAATGCTAACCCTGTATCGGGTTTTATAATGTAAATTTTTAAATAAAAAGGTTAAACAATGAGTATCATCCTATTTGAACTTGGTTGTGAAGAACTGCCACCCAAATCCCTAAAAACCCTAGAAACCGCCCTAAAAACAAGCCTTGAAAAATCGCTTGTGGACGGTCAAATCGCCTTTGACGGCATTAAAAGCTACGCTGCTCCACGCCGTTTGGCGGTGCAGATTTTTAATGTTGCCAGCGTTACGCCCGACAAAGTAGAAACCAAAAAAGGCCCTGCGGTCAAATCCGCTTTTGATGAGACGGGCGAGCTAACCCGTGCAGGTCAAGGCTTTTTGCAAGGACTAAACGCCACAGGTTTAAATTTAACCAAAGCCGATTTAATTACCCTTTCTGACAAAAAAGGCGAATACATTGGCTATGAGCTGACTGTCAAAGGCGAAAGCGTGGACGAGCTACTGCCCCGCCTTATTCAAAAAGCCCTAGATGAGCTACCAATCGCCAAAAAAATGCGGTCAGGTGCTGACAAACACGAATTTGTCCGCCCTGTCAAATGGGTGGTGCTAATGCGTGATGATGCGGTTATTTCTGCGACCATTCAAGGACACCAAGCGGGAAGTCAAACCTGCGGACACCGTTTCCACGCTCCTGATTTTGTGGCAATTTCCAATGCCAACGACTACGAAAGCGTGCTTGAAAACGCCTATGTCATCGCCGATTTTGCCAAACGCCAAGCGAACATTGTCGCCCAAGTCCAAAAACTCTCTGATGAAATCGGTGCGACCGCCATTGTCCCTGATGAGTTGCTGGATGAAGTTACCGCCCTTGTGGATTATCCTGTTGCCCTGCGAGCCAGTTTTGAAGAGCGTTTCTTAGCCGTTCCCCAAGAAGCCCTTATCAGCACCATGCAAGCCGACCAAAAATATTTTTGTCTCACAGACGATAACGGCAAGCTAAAACCCAACTTTATCTTTATCAGTAACATTGACAGTAAAGATAAATCTGCGGTGATTTTGGGCAATGAAAAAGTGGTACGACCCCGTCTGGCGGACGCTGAATTTTTCTTTTTGCAAGACCAAAAACGTCCGCTTGCCGACTTTGCCGAAACCCTAAAAACACGAGTATTCCAAGACAAACTTGGTACGATTTGGGAAAAAGGCGAGCGTATTGCCAAACTGTCTGCCTTTATTAGCGAAAACTTGCGTCCGCACGGTTGGGACGTGCCGACCGATGACGTGGTGCGAGCAGGGATTTTGGCGAAGGCGGATTTGGCGACCACGTTGGTGGGCGAATTCCCCGAATTGCAAGGCATTGCAGGGACGTATTACGCCCACAAATCGGGCGAAAAAGCGGACGTGGCGAACGCCATTGCCGAGCAATACCTGCCCAAATTTAGTGGCGATGAATTGCCCAAAACCGACATTGGTGTGTGCTTGGCACTTGCCGACCGCTTGGATACCATCGTGGGGATTTTTGGCATTAATGAAGCACCGACAGGCTCTAAAGACCCATTTAGTCTAAGACGAGCCAGTATTGGCGTGCTAAGAATTTTGATTGATAAAAAGTTACCCTTAAACCTTGTAGCGCTGGTTGAACAAGCTCTAAAAGGCTATGGCAACCGCCTAGCCAATCTTGCCAAAACCTTTACCGATGTGATGGAGTTTATCAATGCACGCTATCGTGCCATGTACACCGAGCAGGGCGTGAATGTAGACACCATTCAAGCGGTGCAAGCGATAAATCCGCACATGCCCCTTGATTTTGATGAGCGTATCCGTGCGGTACAGGCGTTTCGTGCGTTGCCACAGGCACAGGTGCTGGCAGAGAACAACAAACGTGTTGCCAACATCCTTGCCAAAGCCGACAACGTGGACGAGAATGTAGATGAGAGCCTATTGACCGAGACGGCAGAAAAGGCGTTGTATCAGGCGATTTTGAGTGCCAAAGAGACGGTAAAACCCTTACAGGATAAAGCGGATTATCAAGGGGTATTGACCGCCTTGACCGCTTTGGCAAGCCCATTGACCGACTTTTTTGATAATGTCATGGTAAATTCCGATGACGAAAATCTCAAAAACAACCGCCTAGCCTTGCTTGGGCAGGTGCGTACGCTGTTTTTGAGCGTGGCGGATATTGGGGTATTGCAAGGTTAAACAAGTCTTGCCAAAACCAAAACCCTATCGCAATGATAGGGTTTTTTGATTAACTCTACAGACAACCAAAAAATCCGCCCCATGACATCATCAAGAGGCGGATTTGATGTAGGACTTATTTTTGATTGATTTTTGCCATCGCTTTTTCGTAGAACTCATTAAATTTGTCTTTGGCGGTGTGGACAAATTCGCTGTCGGCCTGCTCATCAATCATATCACTAATTTTGGAGAACAGCTCTTTGGTTTTGGATTTTTGATATACAGGCAGTCTTTGACATACTTCGCTAACTTTGGTACGCACTTCACCAATCACTTTTTCATTGCCTTTGGCATCCAAAATATCGCACACCCAGCCAGCCAGCTCCACGCACTCAGCTTCTTTAAAACCACGAGTGGTAACGGCAGGTGTACCAAGGCGGATACCGCTTGTTACAAAGGGTGATTTGGGGTCGTTTGGCACGGAGTTTTTGTTCACAGTGATGTGAGCGTCCCCAAGCCATTTGTCCGCTTCTTTGCCTGTAATGCCTTGCTTGATAAGGCTGATTAGCATAAGGTGGTTTTCGGTACCGCCAGACACCACGTCATAGCCACGAGCGATAATCGTGTCTGCCATGGCTTTGGCGTTTTTGACAACTTGTTGTTGATATTCTTTGTACTCATCGCTCATTGCTTCTTTAAAGCACACTGCTTTGGCGGCAATGGCGTGCATTAGAGGACCGCCTTGCGTACCAGGGAAGACGGCTGAGTTTAGTTTTTTCTCAATCTCTTCGTTGGCACGGGCAAGGATAAGACCCGAGCGAGGGCCACGCAAGGTTTTGTGAGTGGTGGTGGTCGTTACGTCCGCAATCTGTACGGGGTTCGGGTACACACCTGCCGCCACAAGCCCTGCAACGTGTGCCATATCTACCATAAGATACGCACCGACTTCATCGGCAATCTCACGAAACTTTTGCCAGTCTATGACCTGACTATATGCCGAAAAGCCAGCGATAATCATCTTAGGCTTATGCTCACGAGCCAGACGAGCCACTTCATCATAATCAATCAAGCCGTCATCGGTAATGCCATAATGCACGGCATTATACGTTTTGCCTGAGAACGACACGCTTGCCCCGTGTGTCAGATGTCCACCGTGAGCCAAGCTCATGCCAAGCACGGTGTCGCCTGCTTCTAGTAGGGCAAGATACACGGCAGCGTTGGCGTTAGACCCTGAGTGTGGCTGTACGTTGGCATAGTCCGCCCCAAACAGCTCTTTGGCACGGTCAATGGCAATCTGCTCAATCATGTCCACATGCTCACAACCGCCATAATAGCGTTTGTTAGGGTAGCCTTCGGCATATTTGTTGGTTAGGTTTGAGCCTTGTGCCATCATCACGGCAGGGGAGCAGTAGTTCTCACTGGCGATAAGCTCAATGTGGTCTTCTTGACGCTCGCCCTCGGCATCAATGGCGATGGCAATCTCGGGGTCAATGGCGTGTAGGGAGATGTCTTTGAACATAAAAAATCCTTAGATTGGAAAGATTAGAAATGAAATGGTATAAAAACATGCTAAGTGTATCATATTTTACCTAAAATGGCAGGGGTATTTTGGTATCAGAGATGATAAATAGACCAAAATCATACCAAGATATTAGTCGATTATCAATTTAAAAAATCTGTTAAAAACATCTCCTGCACTAACACTGCTCGCCCTTGCCAATCATAGACCGTATTTCGCCCCCAATGCTTATTATTAAAAAAGTAAGTGCGAGTATGGGGCAAGTTTTTGTTGTGCTTAAACATGACATAGCCAATTGGTGTGCGTTTTAAATGGCGTAGGCGTTTGGCATTACCGACTAGGCTTGTCAAGGGAAATACACTTTTGGCACGCACCCATGCTTTATCATCATTGCCATAAAGCTCCACTTCACGCACCCACGCAAGGGCAGAGCGGTGGATGGGCAGTCCTAAGAGTTTTTTGGTGGTAAAATCAATGACTTGATACGATTCACGCACCACATTGACATGCAAGGCTTGCCCTGCTCGCTGTTCTAATAAGGTGGTGAGCGAGCCGTGAGAATATAGATAAGGGGCTAAGGTGGTGGGTGGTGTGGTCATGATAAAATAGTGTGAAATTTGGCAAATTTTAGCATAAAATGACAATAGTGGGGGCGAGATGGGGTGGTTTTTGAGATGTTTTGTTACAATTTGGCAGATTTTTCAAAAAATTTTTATAAAAAATCAAACATTATCATCAAGATAATTTATACACCACATTTTGAGAAAATCACCTTACTTTTCAGAGGGTTATCACTTTGCTTGTCTTAATTATCATCAATTTTTATAATGAAAAATCCAACATCATTTTTTAAAAAAATAATGACAATTTAAGCAGGCTATTGGATAAATGCCAAACTTTTGGGTATGCTAGGCACATGAAAAACAAACGAGCAATACAGATGGTTTTGCATTGCTTTTTCATAAGTTGGCAGTTTTGTCATTCACGGTCCTAGACCCATGAACTTTAAGGAAAATTCTCATGACTTACCAATCCGCCCTAGAACACGTTCGCAAAGTTAAAGAAAAACTCGGAGGCACTTGGGACGCTATCCGCCCAGAAGATGCCGCTCGCATGATTGTCCAAAACCGCTTTAAAACTGGTCTTGACATTGCCAAATACACCGCTGCCATCATGCGTCGTGACATGGCAGAGTACGATGCTGACAATTCTAAATACACCCAGTCGCTAGGCTGTTGGCATGGATTTATCGCCCAACAAAAAATGATTGCCAACAAAAAATACTTCGGCACTACCAACAAACGCTACATCTACCTATCAGGCTGGATGGTTGCCGCCCTACGCTCTGAGTTTGGTCCACTGCCTGACCAATCCATGCACGAAAAAACTGCCGTGCCAAAGCTCATTGAAGAGATTTACACTTTCTTACGCCAAGCAGACGCCAAAGAGCTAAACGATTTGTTCCGTGCGTTGCAAAAAGCAGAACAAGCAGGCGATACTGCAAAAGTTAAAGAAATCGAAGCTCAAATTGACAATTTTGAAACCCACGTTGTGCCAATCATCGCTGACATTGATGCAGGTTTTGGTAACGAAGAAGCCACCTACCTACTGACCAAACAAATGATTGAAGCAGGGGCGTGCGCCATTCAAATTGAAAACCAAGTATCAGATGCCAAGCAGTGCGGACACCAAGCTGGTAAAGTTACCGTACCACACGAAGACTTTTTGGCGAAAATCAATGCCGTGCGTTATGCCTTCTTAGAGCTTGGCGTGGACGAGGGTGTGATTGTTGCCCGTACCGACTCAGAAGGTGCCGACCTTACCCAAAAAATCCCTGTAAGCCGTGAACCCGGTGATTTGGCGAGCAAATACATCAGCTACCTAGAAACCACCGAGATTGACATCGCGGACGCCAAAGAAGATGAAATCCTTATCAAGCGTAACGGTAAACTACACCGCCCAACTCGCTTGCCATCAGGTCTGTATCAGTTCCGTGAAGGCACACAGCACGACCGTGTTGTCCTTGACTGCGTAACTTCGCTCCAAAACGGTGCGGACATGATTTGGATTGAGACCCCAACCCCAGACGTGGCAGGCATTGCAAGTTTTGTTAATGACATCAAAAAACAAGTGCCAGATGCTAAATTGGTGTACAACAACTCTCCGTCATTTAACTGGACAATCAACTTCCGTCAGCAAGCCTACGACCGTTGGGTTGCCGAAGGTAAAGACGTATCAGGCTACGAGCGTGATAAGCTGATGGATGCTCAATATGACGACAGCGAGCTTGCTCGTGATGCGGACAAAAAAATCCGTACTTTCCAAGCGGACGCTGCCCGTGAAGCAGGTGTTTTCCACCACCTCATCACGCTACCGACTTACCACACCGCCGCTCTATCTACACACGAGTTGGCAAAAGGTTATTTTGGTGATGAAGGTATGCTTGCGTATGTGGCAGGCGTTCAGCGTAAAGAAATCCGTGGCGGTATCGCTTGCGTGAAACACCAAGCCATGGCAGGCTCGGACATTGGCGATGACCACAAAGAGATTTTCTCTGGCGAAAATGCGTTGAAAGCTGGCGATGCGAGCAAAAACACCATGAACCAATTTGGCGGTTAATTCTCGCTAAATCCTAAGCGTGAAAACGGTGTTTTACTGTCAAAGTAGAACACCGTTTTTGTTAAATGGAAGCTAACTGATATTGGTTTTCTGTTCGCCCTGAGCTTGTCGAAGGGTGAAAGAAAACCGTTATGGTTCGACACGCTCACCACGAACGGTTTTTATCAAATTTCATTTTTATTTTAAGGACAAAACAATGGCAACAACTCGCATTCAAAAAGGCTCTTTGGCGATTGACAAAATCTTATTTGATTTTATTGAAAATGAAGCCCTACCTGTGGCAAAGCTAGATAGCGACACTTATTGGAAAAACTTTGAGCAAGTGGTGCTTGACCTCACCCCAAAAAACAAAGCCCTACTTGCCAAACGCGATGAGTTTCAAGCTCAAATTGACGCTTGGCACAAAAACAACACTTATGAGCTGGGTGCGTACAAACAATTTTTAACCGACATTGGTTATCTTGAACCAGAAGTGGCGGACTTTTCTATCGCCACCGAAAATGTCGATGATGAAATCGCCACCATCGCAGGGGCTCAATTGGTTGTGCCTGTACGAAACGCCCGCTATGCCCTAAATGCTGGCAATGCTCGTTGGGGTTCGCTTTATGATGCCTTGTATGGCTTTGATGTCATCAGCGAGGCAGACGGTGCAGAAAAAGGCAAAGGCTATAACCCTGTACGGGGGGCGAAGGTCATTGCATTTGCCAAAAATTTCCTTGATGAAACTTTCCCATTGGTAGAAGGTTCGCACGCTGATGTAACAACTTATGCGATTGACAATGGTAGATTATCCGCCAAAATTGGCGATAAAACCACTACTTTGCAAAACGCTGAAAAACTGGCAGGCTTTAACGGCACAGCAGACAACCCAAGCGAAATTATCTTAAAAAACAATGGCCTACACGCCATCGTTCAGATTGACCGTGAGCATTTGATTGGCAAAGATGACAAAGCAGGCGTCAAAGATGTGATTTTAGAATCGGCGGTTACCACCATTCAAGACTTAGAAGACTCCGTGGCGGCGGTAGATGCCGAAGAAAAGGTAGAAGGCTATCGCAACTGGCTGGGTCTTATGAAAGGCGATTTGTCTGAGCAAGTGGAGAAAAATGGCAAAACCATTACCCGCACCCTAAACCCCGACCGCACCTTTACCGACCTAAATGGCAACAGCCAAACCCTACACGGGCGTTCGGTGCTACTTTTGCGTAATGTTGGACATTTGATGACCAACCCTGCGATTTTGGTGGGTGGCGAAGAGATTTTTGAGGGGATTATGGACGCTCTTATCACGCCAATGCTGACCGCCATTGACATTCGTGGCGAGAACACCTTGCGTAACTCTCGCACAGGCTCCATGTATATCGTTAAGCCAAAAATGCATGGCTCGGATGAAGTGGCGTTTGCCGTGGAGCTGTTCTCTCGTGCCGAAGAAGCTATTGGCTTACCCAGAAATAGCCTAAAAATGGGCATCATGGACGAAGAGCGTAGAACGTCCGCCAACCTTAAAAACTGTATCGCCCAAGTTCGTGAGCGGACGATTTTTATTAACACAGGCTTTATGGACAGAACAGGCGATGAGATTCACACCGCCATGCACGCAGGGGCGTTTGTGCGTAAGGGCGAGATTAAGGGACAGACGTGGTTTGGGGCGTATGAAGAGCGTAACGTCTCAATCGGTCTAAAAGCAGGACTGCGTGGCAAAGCCCAAATCGGTAAAGGCATGTGGCCTAAGCCTGATGAACTTGCCGAGATGTATCGCACCAAGATTGAACACCCCCAAGCAGGGGCAAACTGTGCATGGGTACCGTCTCCAAGCGGTGCAGTGATTCACGCCATTCATTATCACAAATGCAATGTCATGAACCGCCAAGAAGAGCTTGCACGCCTTGACACGCCTAGCCTTGATGACCTTTTGACCATTCCTCTTGCCACCGATACAAATTGGACAGCGGACGAAAAACGCCGTGAACTTGAAAACAACTGCCAAGGCATTTTGGGCTATGTCGTGCGTTGGGTAGATTTGGGCGTGGGCTGTTCCAAAGTGCCTGACATCAACAACGTGGGGCTGATGGAAGACCGTGCCACCTTGCGTATCTCATCTCAGCACGTCGCCAACTGGCTGGCTCACGGTATCGTAACTGCCGATGAAGTCTGGGACACCCTAAAACGCATGGCAAAAGTCGTGGACGAGCAAAACAAAGACGACCCTGCCTATCGTCCGATGTCGGCTGATTTTGACAATAACATTGCCTTTCACGCCGCCGCCGACCTTATCTTTAAGGGAGCGACCGAGCCGAGTGGTTATACCGAGCCGCTACTGCACAAAGCTCGTTTGAAGTTGAAAGGTTATCAGGGCGATTAATCGCTTGTGATAAAAACCCCAAGCTGTCATAGTTTGGGGTTTTTATTACCTAGATTTTTTAAAGATTGCATAAATACCAAATAACACGCAGTTGTAAATAAATGAGAATATTGCTCCTGTAATGGGTGCTAGTGCTCGACCTGTATCGTTAGAAACTCTCTGCATGGCTTGTTGTTGTTCCGGTGTAATTTCATCACCACTAAAAAAACCATCATCATCTAAATCAAAACTATTCAAATAAATGGTTTTTTGATAATGAAAAAATTCTGCCATAAAAACAATCAAAAGCCATACCAATATAATTGATAATATCCATGCTATCCATATAGGTATTTTTCGACGGTTTGCAATTTTAATGACAATAAATGAGGGTGATGTTATTAAAAAAATGGTTAAGAAGATAGAAAATATTATCATCAATATGCCTTACAACTTCGCCAGCCACAAATTCACGCCAAAGCCAATAAACAAACACCCCACCCCCACCATCGCCAAAGTCATGATAATGGGGCGAGAGCCAAAAGTATCCGCCAGTTTTTTGCCACTAAAAATCAGCAAGGTCAAATATAAAAAGCTGACAATTTGCAAAATGACCGCCAAAATAAAAAGGTCAAAAACGGCTTATCATAATCAGGGCGGACAAATTGCACAAAAAACGATAAGAAAAATAAAATCGCCTTGGGGTTGGTAAGACTAAGTGATGACAAGCGGTAAAAGTGATTGTGCCATTGGACTTTGGGCGGATTAAAACTTTTATTGGCAATGGCATGGCGATTTTTAAAGGTGTGATACGCCCCAATGATAAGCCGTACTAGATACGCTAGATAGCACCCACCGATGAGCTTGATGACATCAAACACCGCAGGATAGAGTTTTAATAACGCCCCTGCCCAAAAGACGGTCGCCAAAATCAGCAAACTATCGCCCACCAAAATCCCCGACATCGCCCCCATGCCCGCCCGCCTACCTTGACTTGCCGACATCGATAGGCAGTAAGACTGTTTGAATGATGACAATTACGTCAGCAAGGTAGAAGACTAAGTTCTGTGAAGTTGTGAATTAAAGAACAATTACACAAAACTTAGTCTTTAGTGGATACAGCTGGCTTTACCAACCTAACCTTTGATCTTGTGTCTAAGATTTGGATTGGTTCATTTTTTGGTTTTTTGTGTGTGTATTGGGGCGTGCTGAACATTGATAACATTTTATAAAAATAAGATAAAACTTATTGTTTTGTCAATTTTTGCATGAAAAATGGCTATCCGACCGCTTAATTATGCAAATACCAACATTCAACACGCCCCAGGCAAGACTAAAAACGCTTTTTAAACTTACCGCCCATCGCATTACTGGCATTTTGTAACTCGTTCATTTTTTGGCGAACTTGCTCTTCACTCATGCCCAGATTGATGGTGCTGGGGTCTACACCCATCTCATGAATGTCACTGGTCATTTTGGCAAATTCTTGTTGCTTGTTGCCACCAAACAAAGGACCGCCACCACCGCCAGACATGCCACGAGTCAGCCCTTGCACCGCTTTCATCATTTTCTCGATGCCATCGGGGCGACTAATCATTTTCATCATTTTTGCCATCTGCTTGTGTTGTTTTAGCAGGGCATTAACGTCTTGGATTTGTTTGCCCGAACCTGCGGCGATGCGACGTTTACGGCTAGGGGTGATTTTGTCGGGATTTTGGCGTTCAAAGGGTGTCATGGAGTGAATGAGTGCTTCCATTTCTTTGACTTTCTCTTCGGGTTTGGCTTGGGCGAGTGCGTCTTGGATGTTTGCCCCGCTCATGCCTGGCATTTTGTCCAAAAATCCTGCCATGCCCCCCATGTTTTTCATCTGTTGGAACTGGGTCAATAAGTCTTCTAAGTCAAACTCACCGCCTTTTTGGATTTTTTTCGCCATGCGTTCGGCTTTGTCACGGTCGATTTTGTTTTCAACTTCTTCAACCAATGACAACACGTCCCCCATGCCCAAAATACGCTGGGCGATACGCTCGGGGTGGAACAGCTCCAAGGCTTCTAGTTTTTCGCCACGACCCAAAAATTTAATGGGCTTGCCAGTAATCACACGCACGGACAAAGCGGCGCCGCCACGAGCGTCACCGTCTGTTTTGGTCAAAATCACGCCTGTTAGGGGCAGAGCGTCGTTAAAGGCTTTGGCGGTGTTGGCGGCGTCTTGACCAGTCATTGAGTCCACGACAAACAAGGTCTCGGTAGGATTGACGGCAGCGGTTAGCTCTTTGATTTCGGTCATCATCGCTTCATCAATGGCAAGGCGACCTGCGGTGTCGATGATGAGAATATCAGCAAACTGGATTTTGGCTTGTTCGATGGCACGATGAGCGATGTCAATCGGATTCTCGTTCACGCTCGATGGCACGAACATTGCCCCCACTTGCCCTGCGACAAATTCAAGCTGATTAATCGCGGCAGGGCGATACACGTCTGCTGACACGAGCATGACTTTTTTCTTTTGTTTGTCTTGTAGGAACTTGGCAAGTTTACCTGCGGTGGTGGTCTTACCTGCCCCTTGCAAGCCTGCCAGTAGATAGACCACAGGCGGTTTGCCTGTCATCTCTAAGCCTTGGTTTGCCGAACCCATCATCTCGGTCAGCTCGTCATAGACGATTTTGACAAAGGCTTGACCAGGGGCGAGTTCTTTTAGCACTTCTTGCCCGAGGGCTTGTTCTTTGACTTTGGCGACAAAATCACGAGCCACAGGCAGTGCCACGTCCGCTTCTAGGAGTGCCATACGCACTTCACGCAAGGTGTCTTTGATGTTGTCTTCGGTCAGGGTGCTTTGACCTGCCAGTTTATGAAGTGTGCCAGAGAGTCGTTCGGTTAAGGTGTCAAACATGATGAGTTCCAAAAAATTAATAGAAAAATTTGGGTTATTTTATGCTAAATTTAAAAATTATGCTATTATTATTGCATATTTTGTACCAATTTTATGATAAAGGGGTGGTTGTGTTCGTTTTATACCTGATTGGCGTGATGATTTATGCAGGAGTGGGGCTTCATCTGTATCACGCTTTGGTTAAAAATAAGCCAATTTTTAAGACCGCCACGTTATCCGCCCTAATCATCGCCATCATCTTGCATGGCGTGATACTCGCCCCACAAATCATCACGCTCTATGGGCTTAATTTTAACATTTTTAACGTCCTTAGTCTAACGGGGCTGTTTTGCCTTATCTTTTTTGTGCTGTTTAGTCTGTATCGCCCCATTTTGAGCCTAGGCGTGCTTGCCGTGCCGACCGCCATTATTGGCATGAGTTTTGGTGAGTTTGGACAAGCCCCGTATCAGCCGATTACTGACATGAACATGGGTCTACAAACGCACATCCTGCTGTCGTTTGGGGCGTACTGCGTGCTACTGATGGCGTGCGTGCAAGCGGTGATTTTGCGACTACAAATCCGTGAATTAAAGCACCAGACGATACACCGCTTTTGGGTTGCCAAACTGCCGTCTTTGCAGAGCATGGAGAGCCTGCTGTTTGACATGATACTCATGGGTTTTGTGATTTTAAGTGTCGCCATTGGGCTTGGGCTTGTGACCACTTATGACATCATGGCTCAGCATGTGGCACATAAGCTCGTGTTTAGTGTGCTGTCGTGGCTCGTGTTCGGGGTGTTCATTGCGGGGCATTACCGTTTTGGCTGGCGGGGTAAAAAAGCTTCCAATTTTGCCATTTATGGCTTTATCCTGCTTGCCATTGGGTTTGTGGGGTCAAAGGTGGTGTTGGAGCTGATTTTAAAATAAATTGGGTTATATGGGGGTAATTTATTCATCCAAAAACCAATCTTTTATCACAGGGCAAATTGCAATTTGTCCCTACAAGCCTATCTAAGGCATAATTTATCAACAACGCCAAACATTTAAATAAATATTACACCAAAAAAGGATGAATCATGATAAAAAATCACTCTGTATCATTATTGGTTTATGTATGGCAATGCCTGCCTATTCTCACTGTATTTATGAAAAGCCCTTGGATGAACCCATAACCGATTTTCGCTGTGTTGGCAATCTCATTGAACGCAATCACGATTATGAATATTATAGTGTCATAGATAAACAGGGCAATGTTTTATTTGCTAAGGTGGATTTATTATATGATGAGCATGATAGAGGGATTGACATGGTTATGAATGGTAAAACAGGATTGATTGATAAAGACGGTCGCATAAAACTGCCTTTTAAGTATGAACATATCGGCATCTTTGAAAAAGATGATAATCTTATCTTAGTCAAATCAAATGGTAAATTTGGCTATATCAATCAACAAGGCGAAACGGTCATTGATTTTATCTATGATGATGCTTAGGGGTTTGGAGAAGGTTTGGCTTGGGTTGTACAAAAAAGAGCGGATGATAAAGGTCTTGATGTTTATTTTATCGATGAAAAAGGCAGTAGGGTATTTGATGTGCCAAAAGATGTCTCATCAATGGGGGTGGTTTTTAATGAGGGGCTTTATATGGTTAAAAAGGATGGCAGGTTTGGCTATGTCAATAAAGAAGGAGAGCTTGCCATTGATTATCAGGATTATGATTATGTTGAGGGTTTTGAACATGGGCTAAATGTTGTCACTAAAAATGATAAAGAAGGTGTGATTGACCGCATGGGTAATATTGTCATTCCCATAAAATACGATAATATCGAATATGTGGATGAGCATTATTTTATATTAACCTTGGGTGATGATATTTTTATTGCAATTTTAATGGCGATATTTTAAAAAAGGAGATGAGACTATACCGCTCATCTGACCTTTATGATGATAACAACCACCCCATATACATCGCAACTTTGACAAATGAAGAAGGCTATCCAACGGCATTGGTTAATCACGAATTAAAAGAAATCGTCCCTTTTCATCGCTTTGATGACATATTTGTATTAAACGCTAATTATTTTGAAGTAAAAAATAAGTGTTTAAATCAAGATGAAGCCATGCTAATAGATGATGAGAGATATGGTATCATTGACAATCAAGGCAGGCTGATATTTGAGCCTGATTATCAAATTGATAAAACCTATCATGGTAAGGTTATGTCTGATTATTATATTTTAAAAAATAAACATCATGCAGGCGTGATTGATAAAAACATGAATGTGCTATTGCCTTTTGATTTTGATGATATTTATTCGCCTGACATGCCATTTTTTATTGTCAAAAAGGATGATAAAGTGGCATTGTATCAATATGACAAAGCCATGACGGGTTTTGATTATCAAAAGATTGAATTTATCACGCCAACGCTATGGGCGGTTCAAAAAGATGATAAGTGGGCGTTAATCAATGAACAAAATAAGCCTTTGACCAAATTCATATATGATGACATGGATGAGTTAAAATATGGCATGATACCTGTTTTAAGACAAGGAAAATGGGGCGTGCTTGATGAGCATTACCAAGAAATCATTGCTCCTGTGCATGACGGTTTATGGATTTTGGATAATGGGGCGATTGGCGTGAGCACATTAATCGATGGTTATCATAAGTATGGCTTGGTGGATAAAAAGGGCGTGGCATTGACCCAGATTGAGTTCGATGACTTGTCAAGTTTTGGGGCGACAACAATAAGAGTGGCAAAGCAAATCGGCGATAAGCAGTACTATGGACTGCTTGATACCACGGGTAAGGAGATTTTCCCTGTCAAATACGACTTCATCACGCAGTCAGATGGGGCGACCGAAGAGATGTATCTTAATGATGAGACCATTACCATAAATAAGGCAGGCAAGATATTGACAAATAGGTAATGGCTAGGTAACGGCTAGGCGATGTGTATCATCACAGCCCATTTTGGCTAAGTACGCTCTCGCCTGCTTGCTTGATGTCGTCCACGGTGAGATTTCGCTTACCGCTCAAATCTTGTCGCCATTTTCTTGCTCCCGTCAAGCCCTGAAATAGTCCCAGATAATGCCGTGTCAAGGTCGCCAAATTCGCCCCTTGCTCGGCTCGTTTTTCAAGATAAAGGTAGAGATTTTCTAGGATTTCACGGTGCGTTGGGATAGGCTCGCCCCACAGTTCATTGCACGCCCCCATGAGCATGGGATTATGATAAAACGCCCGTCCTATCATCACGCCGTCCACATGGGTTAGGTGGATTTTGATGTCATCAAAATTGTCCACACCGCCATTGATTTCTATAAACAGATGGGGAAATTCTGTTTTTAGGCGGTAAATATCATCGTAGCGTAGGGGCGGAATTTCTCGGTTTTCTTTGGGGGATAAGCCGTTGAGCCATGCGATACGAGCATGAGCGATAAAGTGCGTACAGCCAGCCTCCGCCACAGTCCCCACAAAATCACGCATAAACTCATAACTGTCAAACGTGTCAATGCCAATACGGTGCTTGATGGTAACGGGCTTATCCGTACTGTCTTTCATCGCACGCACCATGTCCGCCACCAGTTTTGGCTCTGCCATAAGGCATGCCCCGATTTTGTTGTGCTGAACACGGTCGGACGGACAACCCACGTTGATGTTAAATTCATCATAACCCATCTTGTCGGCAATCTGTACGCATTGTGCCATATCGTTGGGATTTGACCCACCAAGCTGTAATGCGACAGGGTGTTCGCTGTCATTATATCGCAAAATATACTCCGTATCTCCCTTTAAAATGGCACTCGTGCTTATCATTTCGGTGTACAAATGTATGTGTCGGTTAAACAGCCGTGCAAAATAGCGAAAATCGGCTGTCGTCCAATCTATCATCGGGGCAACGGATATTCTCTTAATATTTGATTTTAAAGCAGTTTGTAGGGAAAGCATTGAATTGTAAGCCTTTGAGCAGGTTAAGATTATGAATTATTTTTGATTATTTTAGCGTATTTTTGATTATTTTTGTAGTTTTTTGCGTAAAATTTGCGTAAAATATTGCGGAAAAAATCTCACCAAAGGTCATCAAAAATGGGCAGTATTCGCACCAAAAAATCAAAAGACGGCACGCCCCGCTATTATGCCGAAATCCGCATCAATAAGCAAGGTTTTCCGCCCTACCGAGAATCTGCCAATTTTGGCACAAAAAAAATCGCTCAGGCGTGGATAGCCAAGCGAGAACAAGAATTAAAAGACAATCCAAAACTTCTATTTGGGGCAAAAGGCATCAGCGATGATTTGACATTGGCACAGGCGATTGACCGCTATATTAGCGAGCTTGGGGTAGGCTTTGGACGCTCAAAAATGCACGCCCTAAGGCTTTTGCAAAAATTCCCCATTAGCAAGTTGCCTTTGACCGTCATTAGTCCGCTTGACATCACCGACCACGCCAACCTGCGTAAAACTGGCGTGCCAGAACTTGCCCTTGACCCCATCGCCCCTGCCACGCTTGGTTCGGAATTTACTTACCTGTTTGGCGTGCTAGACCACGCAGAAATTATGTGGGGCGTGGAGCTTGATATGAACGCCCTAAAACGAGCCTTAAAACAGCTTAAAAAGACCCGTAATGTCGCCCCGTCCAAAAAGCGAGACCGCCTACCCACGGCGGACGAGCTTATCAAATTAACCGCCCATTTTTACCACAAGTGGCAAGACGGCGGTATGGCAATGCACCTAATTATGTGGTTTGCCTTATTGTCGGGCAGACGACAAGCGGAAATCACACGCCTAGAATTGGCAGACGATTTGGGCGAAGTGTTTATCGTGCGAGATGTCAAAAATCCTAAAGGAAGTGCTGGCAATCATCAAAAATTTGCGGTATTGCCAGAAACACGGCAAATCATTGAGCTTTTAAAACAGCACACGGCGGACGAGACTTATTTGGTGGCAGAAAGCCATAAAATGATAAGCAAGCTGTTTACAGAAGCCTGTCATCTCTTAGCGATAGACGATTTACACTTTCACGATTTACGGCACGAAGCCTGTACAAGATTGGCAGAACAAGGAATGACAATCCCCCAAATCCAGTCAGTCAGCCTGCACAAAAGTTGGGGGAGTTTACAGAGGTATGTGTCAGTGCATAAAAGGGCAAACACGCCCCAGTTTGATGAAGTTATGCGTGAAGTTTTGAATGATCGCTCTTGACCGCATTCTTTGCTTTGTCAAGGGCGGTCGCCAAGTCTGACAAATGAACAAAATAAGGCGATTTTTGACTGTCGGCAAGGCGAAAGCAAGGAAAAGCAAAACCTTGCTCGCTGGCTAGGCGGTTAATTTGGCTTTGTTTAAGGTGCGGATAATAAATTTCGCAGACTTCACGCAATTCCACTACGAGTTTACCAAATTGTAAAAATAGATAGTCTTGGGTGGAGATTTTAGGGATAAGGGGTTTCATTTATTCACTCCTTTGGTGGTTGTGGTAGGGGTTGCCAGTGGGTTATATAATCAACCCTAACAGTCTCCTTTCTTGCAAAGTCAAAATACTCTCCATTCTTTTGCAAAGAAAGAATTTGATATGTATTCATGATTGATAATGTAAGCACAGATTCAAAATCTGGCGGTAATTCATCATCAACGCTTATCCAGCTGTTGTTTTCGCTCAACTTATCAGCCAATGAATGAATCTTGCCCAATTCAGCACGCAAGGATTTATTTTTTCTTGATAAATTATAAAAGGTTAGGGTTTTAATTATGTGTTGTTTGATAATGTCTAGGCTGTTCATATTTACCTCTCCAAAAAAAAGTGGCAAGGCGGTCATAGACCCTGCACAGCTTGGGAATTACACGCACTGCGACACCCGAGCCTCACGCTTGACCTTGCCAAATTGCTTAAAACGGCATATCATCATCTACCACTGCCTTCTGCTCTGGTGCTGTCTGGGCGGCTGTATAGGCGGGCATGGGCTGATGGACTGACCCCTGCATGTTCGCAGGTCTTGGACGGGTGGCAGTTGGCGTATTATCGCTTGATTCACGGTATTCTTGTCTTTGATGTCCCTGCTGACGACTGCCCAGGCATCTGCATGAAGTCCATAGTAACGGTCGTTGATGTCCGCTCTATGCCGTTTTTGTCGGTATAAGTGCTAAACCCCAGCTTGCCCTGCACCAGAACCTGAGAGCCTTTATGTAGGTAGCTCTCGACCGTGCTCGCCAGTCTATTCCATGCTGTTATAGGAACCCATGTGGTTTTTTCATGCTTGATACCACTCTCGTCCGTCCATTTATCCGAGACGGCGATACTAAATTTTGCCTTTTTTCTGCCTGTCGGTGTGACCGTTATCTCAGGGTCTTGCCCCAGTCGTCCGACAAAGGTACATTGATTAATGTCTGACATTGTCATCTCCTAAGATACAGCCACCGTAGTGACTGTATACTTGCCTTTATTTACGCACTAAACGTCCCAAAAAACAGAGAGTAGTCATCCCCCAAAGTCTCTTCCACCACTGCCAAAAAGTCGCCAGCAAGCTCATCTTTGAGTAACTCCAAGCCCACGATAGACAGTACAAACTCAGGCTTGCCATTGGCGGTGTTGATGGACAATCTAAGCCGTACGGTTTTTGGCTCGCTTAAGGTTTCATACAGCGTGTTTTTAATTTCAAAATACGCTGGCAGTAGCCCTGCTTGCGATTTGACTGCCACCGTTTCCAGCCGTGAGCGAGACTCCCTAAAATTACCGACTTGGCTCGTGCTTTCGGCAAGCTCATCAATTTTCATGTCTCGGACAATGCCAATCGCCTTTTTCATAGGGATTTCCACGCCATTTTCGTCAAAGGCGACCATCTCACCACCCCAGTCTTCTAAAAATACCGAAAATTCTTTTTGGCTGACACGCCCATGATGGTGCAAGTCCGTGATTTTTTCATACACTTTGGTGGGCTTGGCGGTCAGTGCCGCACAAAAATCACAATGCCCCATCGGATAATTGTCATCGCCAAAGTTTAGTACCGCCATCGCTTTCATTGCGGTTTTATCAATGAAAATCTCAGTATTTGCCGCCGTGCCATGCACTTCAACAAATTCACCGAATGAATCCAAATCATCGGTGCTAAATGTGCCACGCTTACGAGTCCGAGCGTCAAGAAATCTGTCAATATTACCAAGCTCAATGTTGCCGTTATAAGCAATGCCATTGTCGCCAAATTTTAAGACATCTGGGCGTGCTAGGTCAGCAACGACCGCAAGGTCAGATTCGTGTTTTTCAAAAATGTTTGACATGATAAGCTCCTATGCTTCGTGACCAAAAAGTTGATTTTCATAAAACAGACTCACCCTGCCGTCCGTGTGACAATACATGGACGTTTCACGGGCATAGTCTTCTTTGCGTGTGCCAAAGGTCTCAGGGGCGGTGTAGTCGAGCTTATGCTTGACTTGGATTTGACCCATACCTTTCTCGCCGATGGGACTGACATCAAAGGTCAGTTTGATTTGACCTTTTTTGCCCGTGGCGACCACTTGACTGCACACATCGCTGATGGCAACACCGATTTGTTCGGCAAAGGCACCAGCGGTCAAGTCTGTGATAAACTCACAGGTGTCGGTTGCTTTAAATTCACTCATCTTTATCCTCCGAGTGGTTGGTTACGTTGATTATTTTGATAAAATTTACCGTCTTTTTCCACCGCCACTGCACCTAGTACGGCTTTGGCGGTTTTGACAGACAGTCCGATGACCCGTTGCACGTTCGCTAGGGTCATGCCCTGTGGGTGTTGGCACAGCAGGTGCGATGTCTGATGGCATAATGTCCCAAACATCCAACGCTCGCTACGCTTTTTGTGCAGTATTGCTTCATTGGGGATATAGCTTTTCATCACACGCTCCTTTGGGTGTTGTAGGTTCTAGATACATAGCTCAGTGCATTGGCGATAAATAACCGCTCACTTGGTAACACTTGCTTATCGTTAATCTCACGCACATGGTTAGACAGCCACGATAGATGACAATACACCGCAAATAACGCTGACAAATCAATCTCACCTTGACTTGCCACGCTTTTTTCATACGTCAGCATATGCGTGATGGCATTGGCTTTATAGATTTTGGCATGGGCGGTAGTAAAGCTGATTTTGGCAAGCTCACGGCGGATTTTTGCGGGAGTCAAAACCATTTTTTATCTCCCAAGTGCTTGGCGAGATACGCTCTTGCCTTCGCCCCTTCGGTCTCGTAGATGGTTCGCACCGCCTCGTTCTTACCATCGTACACCAACATAAGTACGCCACCTGCAAAATCCACACTCCAACGCTTGTTGCCATTGTCGTCATAGCCATATTCTGCCGCTTCGATGACAAAACCAAATTCGCCTTCATCATTAACCACGACATCCAGCGGCAATAACGCTCGCTCTGCAATAACACACTCATCATCACTAAACCGATCAAGCTCACTCATACGCGTCAAGAGTGCATCAATGATGAGATTTGCCCCGTTACCGTGTCTCTTATCCTGTGTCATGGTCTGCCCCCACATCTCACGTTATAACCGTCTGCCTGCCATGACAGGCATTTTTGATGGTCGGCTTCGGCTTGCTTGTCCAGATTTGCCACGCATGAATGCAAAGTAAGGGCAAGCAGGATGATAGATAACAGCTGTAAGGCTAGGTCTGATTTATTGATTGAGTTCATAAATTCACTCCTACTCAAATTCGGTGTGAAAATAATACTACTTTAAGTAGCATAAATCAATCCTTTCAAACTACTAAAAGTAGAAATAATTCATAAAATACTGATTTTAATAGTAT
This sequence comes from Moraxella bovis, assembly GCF_025985205.1. Lineage (NCBI taxonomy): Bacteria > Pseudomonadati > Pseudomonadota > Gammaproteobacteria > Moraxellales > Moraxellaceae > Moraxella > Moraxella bovis. The sequence goes on along the minus strand of NZ_CP087840.1, from coordinate 1,690,397 downwards.
TATTTTTCCTATTTTTCATCGTAAAAATTTATTAAGGTAATAAAAAACCGCCCACATTGGGGCGGTCTAGGTGTTTAGGGGTTATTTTATCAGGTTAAAAAAATCTTCTTCACTTAAAAAGATGATGTCTTGACCTTTTTGGATAAGTGTTAAAGCCTTACTTTCTTTGGTACTCATGTCTTTGCCATTTAGCTTTTCGGGTTCTGCTAGCCCCTTGACTAGATAATTGGTCTTGCTGTTCACGCTAGGCGATACGTCAAACCCTTTGGCGTTAGCAAGGACAGTCGCTTCACTTCTTGGAATGGATAATACCCCTGTGAATACTAAGGTTTCTCCGTAGTATTCTCCGTCTGGGTTGCCTTTTAGTTTAGTGCGACTATTTTCATAGTTTAAGGTTAGCGTTTGATTAGCACGTTTAATAATGCCGTCCAAGTCAAAACGTGTTTCACGCATGGCACAAGCCAACACTTGCCCTGCTACTTTGGCATCACTTAGGGCATCATGATGATTATTTAGTTCAATGTTTAAATAATCGCTCATGCTCGCCAATCCATAGCCAGCCCATGCAAACTTATCCCATGTACGGCGGACAACCTTGGTAATGTCCAGCCATACACTAGGGATATTACCAATCGCTCTATCAAGAGCAGTGCGGTCAAAAGAGCCGTACGAGCAGACCACGCCTTGTGCGAAGTATTGACGAATGATTGGTTCAATCTCAGAGATGGTTGGTGCGTGCTGTACGTCCGCTTCGTCAATGCCATGTATGCTGACATTCATGATGTCAAAGTAGGTCTGCGGATTGACCAAACTGACATATTCATCAATCAATGTTTCACCGTCAAAGACAGCGATACCAATTTGGCAGATGGAGCTTAGATTGGCATTAGCTGTTTCCACGTCTATAACAACAAAATTTTTCATAGACAATCCTTAAATCAAAACTTCTTTTTTCTCAATGACCACGCCCTGAATGACAAAGTTTTTAAAACGACTATCAACAATGGCATAGTCTTTGTTTAAGGGGATAAGCTGGTAATAATCCCTGCCTGTCGCCTCATCAAAACAGCTACGCAGTTTTTTAAATGTAATAGAGTTGGACTCAAATTCTTCTCGGGCGATGACAAAATCCCCACCTTTGGCTTGGCGATTAGGGTCAATGAGTAGCAAGTCGCCCTGAAAAAATCTCGGTTCCATACTGTCTCCTTTAACCCGAATCCAGTACACATCATCAGGGTAATCATCATCATAAGCGGGCTCGGTACGGTCATATTCCAGCTCGCCTGTTTCATTAAAAATCCCTGCTTGCACCCATGTCAATACAGGTATTTCACGCACTTTTTTCGCCACACCGTCCACAAAACCATTGCTTTGAAAGCCTTCATTGCCAAAGCCCATATAAGCGATTGATACCCCAAAATAGTCCGCCAATTTCTGCATGCCTTTCTCTCTGGGCTTGGCGATACCGTCTTTGTAGCGTCTTACCATCTCATAGCTAATACCTGTGGCGTCTGCCACATCGTTCAAATCAACTTGTTTTTGCTTCATCAACTGCTCAACACGTTCGCCAAAGTCTTGATGTTTAACAGGTTCGCTCATGATTTACTACCCTTAGTAGAAAAATAAAACTATTTTACATGAAATTAACGCTTGATTCATCACTATTTTTAGTAGTATAATTCTGCTACTTTAAGTAGTTTTTAGGTATTTAAATATGGAAAAGACCCCGTTAGAGCGTGCCATCTCTATTTTGGGTAGTACGTCCGCCTTAGCTCGTGCGATTGGCATTACGCCATGGGCGGTCAGTAAATGGGATAAAAATGCCCCACCCAAAGACAGATGTTTGGACATTGAACAAGCCACCCAAGGGCAAATCACTGCCGAGCAGTTACGCCCAGATATTAACTGGGATTACATCAGAAAAAGTGGCAAATAAAAAAGCAAAAGCCCACTGGGTGCGACCAATGGACTTAGAAGTGCTTACAAGCAAGCGAGTTTTATTATATGACAACTGATACAAAAATACAAGGGGAAAACAAACGCCCACCCCTAAATTTCGACTACATCCAAGAGCAGGCGAACGGCTACTATGTCAGCCGTATCTTTCCTGCCGTGGGTATTCAATTACAAGGCAACGGCAAAAAACACCAGCCCTGCCCCCTATGCGGTGGCTCGGATCGTTTTCGCTGTGATGATAAGAACGGCACAGGCTCATGGATATGCAATCAATGCGGTGCTGGCACAGGCTACACACTCGTGCGTGACCACACAGGCAATGATGCCTACGAGACGCACGCACTCATCGCTGATATTCTTGGTATTGATGGTGGCAAGCCCATCACCGAAGCCGACAAAAAAGCGTGGGCAGCCGCCAAAGCCGAGCGAGAATCAGCTGAAAAACAAGCAAAAAAACAAGCTCAACTTGCTACTGCTAAGATAGCCCAAGAGAGATTTAGTAATGCCACCCCTGCGACCAATCACCCATACCTAGCCAAAAAAGGCGTACAGTCGCACGGTCTCCCTCGCCTTATGCCAGTTTGTTTATGGCATAAGGTTTTTTATTCGCACTCATCATGAAGTTATCAACCTTACAACCCCGACTAAAACCCACCACCGCCCAAACGCCAAAGAAGAACTGGGGTCAAGGTCGTGGCGGTCGTGCATGGCGGCGACTTCGTGATGAGATACTGGCACGAGATAGCTACACTTGCCAGTGCTGTGGTCGGGTTGGCGGTCGCCTTGAATTAGACCACATCGTCAATGTGGCACAAGGCGGCACGAATGATAAATCCAACTTACAAATCCTTTGCCACTCCTGCCACAAAACCAAAACCCAAAGCGAAAGTCGGGCGGGGGGAGTGCAACAATTTTTAAGCTGATTTCACGGACACCACGCCCCCACCCGTGTATAAAAAAAATTTGATTTGGGGGAAAATCTCCGTTTCTCCGCCGATAAACACAGAAACAAAAGTTACATAAAATTACATTAGAAAGAATACAGAAAGGTTAAAAAATGGCTATCACCGCAAAGCAGGAACGATACGCTCGTCTTGTGGCGAGTGGTATGGACTTACACACAGCCGCCCTTGAAGCTGGCTGTAAAAATCATGAAGCGGCTCGTAAATTTGTCGCAGATATGGCAAAGCGTGAGAATGTGCAAGCATTCATCCATCAGGTGCGGACGGTTGATGCTGGTCTAACCACGCCCACCGATAACACCACCGCCACGACCGACATCAGTTATCCAAATGCACCAGCCACACCGATTGAGAAGACTCAGGCACGACAAGCACCGACCACCAAACAATCGCCTTTGGAGTTTTTGACTTCGGTGTTTAATAACGCTGAAGGGCTGTACACGCCCAAAGAACGCATTAACGCCGCCATCGCCCTCTTGCCCTATACCGAGCAGAAACTGGCTCAGACAGGCAAAAAAGAAGATGCCATCGACACGGCTCGTGAGAAGTCCGAAAGCGGGCGGTTTTCGACCTTGTCCAATCAGCTAGAAATGCCGATAGGCAGGCTAACCAATTAAGCATAACGACACATACACCGCCAAATAGGCGGTTTTTTTATTGGAAAAATTTAACCAAAGCAAGCAAAAAACGCTTGCTTTTTTTGTAACCTAAGTTAGTATAATCTTACTACTAAAAACTCAAAGCGGTATCAAATCTCGCCCCGAAAGAGCGTTATTTTTATGCCTGTAATTTGTGAACTGTGGTCATATCACCACAGTTGAACAAAAACGCATAACCCCCTTCGTCTTATGACGGGTTGAGAGGCGTAATACAACACCCCTAAGGGAAATATGCCCGCCGTCTTTCTGCGGTAGTTGAGACCCGTTACCCTATCTGGGTAATGTTTACTAACTAATCAGAAAGAGGACATTTTATGTCAAACCAAGTCCAAGCCGTCAAATTCTATGACGACACCCTTATCACCCTAGAAAAAGATGGCGAGCATTATGTCGCTGTCCGTCCCATTGTGGAAAATATGGGATTGGATTGGACAACCCAAAAACAAAAGTTAGACCGCAACCCAAAATTTAACTGTGTTCATATGAACACAGTTGCCCAAGACGGCAAAAATCCACTTGACAAAGTGGGTTTTTTATTTTATAGTATTTATCAAGGTGTCAGAACCTTAATCAATAGCGGACATCCGCACCCGAAAGACTTGCGGTATTTTTACGCCTCTAATATTTGCGACTACAAATTTTCAATTATGTTAGGGGGGCGGAGAAATAAGGCGACTTGTCGCACGAATAATCCCAACCGACTATTGACGGTTTCTGAACCCCCTAGCACCCTATCATTGTCAAGGTATGGACATATGTCTACCCCTTTAATGATTGGGTAAATTTCAGAAAAATATCAATAGGAGACATTTTATGTCGCAAAAAATCGCTACCGTCAAATTCTATGACGATGTCTTGATTACCATTGAGCAAGACAACATACAATATGTTGCCATTCGCCCTATCGTAGAGAATATGGGCTTAGAATGGAGTACCCAAAAACAAAAGTTAGACCGCAACCCAAAATTTAACTGTGTTCATATGAACACAGTTGCCAAAGACGGCAAAATCCGTGAAGTGCTGTGTATGCCAATCAAAAAATTAAACGGCTGGCTATTTAGCATTAACCCCGAAAAAGTGCGTGCCGACATTCGCCATATCGTCGAGCAATATCAAGAAGAGTGCTTTACCGTCCTACACGACTACTGGCATAAAGGCGTGGCGGTGAACCCCCGCAGCAATAAAACCGACCGAACAGATTTACGCAATGCGGTCAGCACTTTGATCGGCAAAACCAATCTTGGCTTTGATGAGGCTTATAAGATGGTGTATCAATACATGGGCGTTGAGAGCATTGATGAGATCACAACGGTGGATTTGCCGCTTGCCACCGCCTATGTACACAGTCTGATCATCCAGTGCAATGAACCACGCTATCATTATGCTGATAACGATCGATTGGTGAGCAAGGTCGATGATGATGGCAGACTATGGACTCGTCCGCTGGCGGATAATGAACACATCGTACGAATGGACGAAATTCCACAGCTTCTGATGACGGCAACCGACATCACGCACGATGAATTGGTGGCGATTAACTATATATCATCGGCACGGCTGGCATCTATGCTAAAAAATCCGCCGTTTCTAACCACGCTTGATGACGCAAAGGAGATGTAAGATGAAAATCACCAAAAGAATCACCGCAGATGATGTTACCGAGATAATGAATAAAGCAGACAAATGCCGTGTACTGGCGGAGCTTTTAGAGATTAAAAATGCCGACAAGGACTGGGGTCTATCCCAAACCTTATCCATGATGAAAGAGCTGCTAGAACCTGTTGTTGCTGACTTAATAGAACTGTCCGAGCAAATGGACAATCAAGCAGTTGAAGCAAAACTTGCCCTACAAAAAGTCGCCTAATATCAACGCAAAGAACACCGTCAATTTGGCGGTGTTTTTTATTGGAAAAAAATTATGACCGATCAGCCAGACATGATTAACCACCCACCGCATTACATCAGTTGCCCGAGCGGGATTGAGTGTATTGAGATTGCCGAGCTGTTGCCGTTCTGTCTTGGTAATGCTTACAAATATTTGCACCGAGCGGGGTTAAAGGGTGATAGCTTAACCGACCTAAAAAAAGCCCTATGGTATGCTCGCCGTGCTTTTTTAAATGATGAAAAATTGACCGAAAAGGCGAAAATTAGAATCTTAGAAGTGGCAAGTCATCAAGATTTGCAGAAAAAAGAGCTTTTAACCCATTTTGTGCAAAAGCCCATTGGGGCTTTTTATGTGTACCTACAATCTCATGTCAGAAAATACACCACCGACTTGGACAACCGCCCTACCTGATTGGGAAAAAAGGATTGTCAAGGGCGAAAGCCTTATCCCTTGCCCACCGCTCTTTAAAGCACCGAGCGACATTGCCTTGCGGGTATTTAAAGAGCTGGCACTGGTTGATGTGCTGGACTGTCCGAAGATTGGCGAGATTACAAGGGATTGGGTGTTTGAGTTTGTCTCGGTCATCTTTGGGGCGTATGACCCAAGTGCTAAAAAGCGACTGATTAAAGAGTTCTTTTTGCTTATCAGTAAGAAAAACGGCAAATCCACGCTGTCGGCTGGCATTATGCTGACCGCTCTTATCCTGAACGAGCGTCAGTCGTGTGAGCTGGTGATTATCGCCCCCACCAAAGAAGTCGCCAATAACAGCTTTGACCCAATGAAAGATATGATCAGGGTGGATAAGGAATTATCCGCCATTTTTAATGTCTCAACGCACACTAAGACCATCACGCACCGCTCTACGCAGGCCACTCTAAAAGTCATCGCAGCAGAGTCCGACTCTTTGGCAGGTGTGAAAGCGACTTATGTGCTGATTGATGAGCTGTGGGTGTTTGGCAAACGCTCTGGGGCGTCGGCCATGCTCCAAGAAGCCAAAGAGGGTCTGGCAAGCCGTCCAGAGGGCTTTGTGATTTACCTGTCCACGATGTCGGACGAACCGCCAGCAGGCGTTTTCAAAGAAAAGTTAGACTACGCAAGAGGAGTGCGAGATGGACAAATCATAGACGCACGATTTTTGCCAGTACTGTACGAATTTCCAAAATCGTACATTGAATCTGGCGACTATATCAAGCCTGACAACTGGTACATCACCAACCCCAATCTTGGGGCATCGGTGGATAATGAATACCTAGCCGATACCCTAAACCGTGCCAAAGAATCGCACGATAAGAACAGCTTACAAACCGCCCTAGCCAAGCATCTAAATGTGGAAATCGGTATCAGTTTGCGAGCGAACCGCTGGGCTGGGGCTGAATTTTGGGAAAAGGCTAGCAAAACTTTCACGCTTGATGAACTCATCGAAAAAAGTGAAGTCATCACCATGGGCGGAGACGGTGGCGGTCTTGATGACTTGCTTGGCTGTGCGGTGGTTGGGCGATTGCCTACACCAAAATACATTTACACCGATGACGGCGGTATTCGCCACGAAGTCAAGCAATGGTGGGTGTGGGTCAAAGCGTGGTGTCATCCGATTGCGTTGGAGCGTAGAAAACAAGACGAGCCAAGATACCGAGACTTTGAAGCTGATGGCGACCTTGTCATCGTGGAAAATGTCGGCGATGATGTTGCTGAGTTTGCTGACATTGCCAAGAAAATCTATGACAGCGGTAAACTTGACAAGATTGGGCTTGACCCAGCAGGAGCGGACGACATTGTCATCGCCCTAGAATCCATCGGCATTCCCAAAGACACGCATATCACAGGCGTGTCGCAAGGCTGGAAACTCGGTGGCTATCAAAAAGTGTGCGAACGCAAAATCGCCAGTGGCGACCTAACGCACGCCAATCAAGCGATGATGGCGTGGTGCGTGGGCAATGCCCGAGTGAAATTGTCAGGATCAGGCGTGATGATGAGTAAGTCTGAGAGCGGTAACGGCAAGATTGACCCTGTCATCGCAATGCTTAACGCCGTCGCCCTTATGGGCCAAAACCCGCAACCGCCAAAGTCAGCTGATGATATTGGGGTGTATTTTTAGCCCAGCTGCTTTTCGTACGCCCGAATAGCATCCATAATCAGCTGATTTTGGGGGATATTTAGACGCTCTGACAGACTTTCTATCAAGGCAATGTCGTCAATGTGCAATTTTAAGCCCTTGGTCTTAAAGCCTCGTTTGGCATCAGAGTCGGCGGTACGCTGGGTTTGGCTTTTTGGGGTGTTTGTGATTTTTGGCATTTGACAATTTCCTGTTTTATGTTAAGATAAAGCTATGGAGATGAGCGGTAGTTTCCCAACCGCCCCACCTTAGTAGTTCCGAGCTACCTTAGGTGCTTGGTATTAGTAGGCTGGTGTGCTTAATAGTACCAAGATAACAACAATGATTAAACGAGCTAACATTGTTTTCTCCAGTTTGGTTAATACCAAGTGGCTTGATTGTTCCAGTAATCTTGCCACCACCTCCAAGACGGTAACGCCTTGTTGATGTATATTGTAAGCTAACCAACAAATAAAGTCAAGTATTTTATGCGGTTTCGTGTAAATATTTGGCTTTTTTTTATTTTCTCATCTATTCATTTTTAACCGCTTATCTGATATGGGCGGTTTTTTATTGGATAAAATTATGACAAAAGCCTATTCCACCCTAACCATCAAATCGGTAACAGACACCGATGATGAACGCCTTATCACAGGCATTGCCACCACGCCCAGTACCGACCGAGATGATGACATTTTAGAGCCAACAGGGGCAAAATTTGCCCTACCCATTCCTCTCCTATGGCAACACAACCATAACCAACCCATTGGCGAAGTGATACAGGCAACCATTACCGACAAAGGCATTGAGATTGTCGCCAAAATTGCCAAAATCGCTGAGGGTACGGCAATGGGGGCGGTGTGGCTTGCTAATATCGCCAAAAATTCTGCGTTGGTTACTTCATTTGTTGGCTTAACTTCGGCAACTTTGGCGAATACCAAAGCAAGTATTTCCAACGCATTTAGCGTGCAGGGTCAAATCAACGCTTACAATGTACTATCCACTCGCTTGATGTTACTAAGGCTTACCAAAGCCCATTATATTGACCTAACCAAGACCGCCATAGCGACCACGACCGCTTATGCTCGCTCATTGGTTGGTCTGGCGACCAGCTTTAACACCGCCACAGCGTCCGCACGGCTACACACACTCGCCCTAGCAGGGGTTACGACTGCCAAACGAGGTGCAATGGGCGTGGGTATTCTCGCCACTCGTGCGGTTACGGGTCTTGGCGGTGCGTTTATGTCGCTTGGGCGAGTGATTATGGCTCACCCCATCATCGCCTTAACCGCCGTCATTGGAACGGTCATTGCACGCACCGAAGGACTGGGCGGTGCGGTCAAGTCATTGGGCGATGCGTTTAGTGTTGCGGGTATCTTGGCAAGCGATTTTATTGGCGGTGTAGTAGATGGTCTGGGTATGGCTTGGACGGCAGCAGACAACTACTTTAACAGCTTTATGGGCGGCTCAGCTAACGCTACCAGTTTCGCCCAAACCGCCTTTGGTGGATTTTTTGCAGGTACGCAAAAGGGCTTTGTGGGCGTGGGTCAAATCATCGCTCGTACTTTTGATTTGGGCGGTGCTACGGTGGTTTGGTTTGTCAATAGTGCCAGTAAAAATATCAGAGCATTAGGCGTATCAGTTGTTAATGTTTTTAAAGGCATTGGTAATTTTGCGATTAGCGTTTTTGAAAAAATCGTACACGGCATTATTGATGAAATTAATTCTTTGTCAAAGGGGGCTAATTTTGTTTTGGGTGCATTTAGCGATAAATCCATTCCGATGATTGGTAAGGAAAGTTTTGCTCGTTACACATACGCCACGCCTGACTTTGGTAGTGCTGGAAATATTGCCAGTTATAATTCACATTATTTGGAAAATAAATGGGTTGACACACATCAACAAATGCAAGATAAAGCCAAACAAGCAAGTAGTGCTAATTTGGCTTTGGGAACTTCTTTAAATAATGTAGCAAGTGCCAGCGAAAAAGCAGGTAAGGGAGCGAAAAAGTTAGCAGATGCCAACAAGCAAGCTACCAAAGCTACCGATGATTTGACAAAAGCACTGCAAAAAGCCTATGAAGACCAAATGAGTGCATGGGGCAAGACTTTGTGGGATTTGAAAACGCCTTTTGTAACCGAACTTAGCCAGTTGGAATATGAGATTAAATATGGGAAGTTCCAAGGTCTTGGCGAAACCCTGCAAGATGAGCTTAGAAAATGGGCAAAAAAAGTGGATGTAGATTTGGCTGATTTTGAGATAAGAAAAATTCTTGAAGCCAATAAACGAGAAGTAGAGTTAATGTATTCACATGGCTCAAAATACTTAGAAATGCTTTATGACTTAAATGATGAATACAATAAGTTGTCACTTGCGAGTGAAACAGCAAAAAGAGAAATGTTGCAATCAGCAATATTCATTGACTTGAAAAACTGGGAGAAAGACACCCAAGACCAAATCAATGACATCGGCAGAGAATTAAAAGCCTTGTCCGTGCCTGACGGCATAGCAAGAGAATTTGTGATTATTGAGCAACAGCAAATCCAAACCCTTGAAAAATATAATTATCTTTTAAAAGATGGCTATACTGATTATTACAATGCAGTCAAAGAAGGCTTGGATATTTTGGCGACTGACCAAAAAAGACTCGTTATTACCAAGCAATACAACGACTTGGTGCAATCCTTAAAAACCGATGAACAAAAACGTCTTGACACGCTCAAAGAACAGCTCAATGTCTTAACCGCCCACAATCAAGTCATGGGGGCAAATCTTGACATTGAACGAGCCAAACAGCTTATCAGTCAAGGTGTGGGACTTGCCACACCTGCCAACCCTTACAAAGAGCTAAATGATAAGACGGCAAGCCAATACGCCAGTTTGGATGCAGGGTTACAGTCGCTATTGGATAACGAGCGTTTGACTGAACAGGAGCGTATCAATATCAAGCAATGGGGAGCGGACGAACGGTTAAAGATTGAGAAAGCCCATAGTCTTGCCATGAATGCGTTGGTGCTTGGCGATGGGGAGACGATGTTTAGCGGTCTTGCTAGCATTACCAAAGATGGATTGGGTGAGCAGTCTCGGCTGTATCGTGCCATGTTTGCCATGCAACAGGGCTTTGCGATTGGCACAGCATTGCTTAATATGCACAAAGCAATTTCTGATGCTTTTGCACAAGGCACTACGCTTGCTGAGAAATTTGCAGGCATTGCTACCGCCACTGCACAAGGGGCTAGAATTGTCAGTGCGATTAAGTCAGTCGTTATGCCTGTCGGTCAAGCCCATGACGGCATCATGAGCGTGCCAAAGTCGGGTACTTGGAATTTGGAAAAAGGCGAACGAGTGTTACCTAAGCACACCGCCCAAAATTTGGATAATACCTTGAACCGATTGCAAGGTCGGGGCGATGTCAAAATCATTGTCAATAATTATTCCAATGAAAAAGCCGAAGTGAGCCAACAATCAAATGGTGATTTTCTAGTAACGATTGGTAAGCAAATGCAACAAATTGCACGCTATGAGATTGCTGAATATGACCGCAAACGTAAACGTCAAGGTTGGAGTTAATTATGCACCTAAAAACCTTTAAATGGAAAATGAACATGGGAGCGTCTGCCGATGTTCGCCATAACGTTACTAAGACCCAATTTGGCGATGGCTATACCCAGCGAGTGAGTCATGGTATTAACAACAAAATCAAAGATTGGAGTGGCGAGAAAACGGGTGATTATGATACCGTCATCAAGCCAATCATGGATTTTTTAGATGAGCATGGGGGTGTTACCCCTTTTCTTTGGACTGACCCCCACGGCGAAACTAACAAATATGTTTGTCAGGATTACAAAGAAAGTCAGCGAAAAGGCAACTTTTGGCAGATTAGTTTGAAGTTTGAGCAAGTTTTTTAATTTTATCTCGACGAAATAAATTTCGTCGAGATAACCCACGCCCTTGATTATCAGGGGCTTTTTTAATGGAGAACGCTATGAGCGAACAAAACCTAACCACCCTAAACCGCACCGAAGTCCAAATCCTACAAGCCTTTATTTGGCAAATGGACGCTTGGCAAAGTCAATATGGCGAAAAAGCCGACACGGTAGAAATCGTGTATTTTCCCGAAGATAAAGGCTTTGATGTGTTTAACAACGAACCCAGTCACGGCATTATCAAACGCACCCGCACCACCGTGTTCCGTGCTGATATTATTGCTTGGGCGAATAATCAGCTCAAACAACTACAAGGCTTTGGCAATGAAAACACCGTAACCGCTTTTGTGGTGTCTTATAAAAATGGCGAATATGGCGTTTTGGTGGAAGTTGTCCCAATGGCAAGTTTGGCAGACGAAACCGAGCCAAAAGACGAATCAGCTAACGAAAACCAAGCGTAATCAAAACTTGTGGGGCAAATATGAGTTTAACCGCCGATTTTCAAAAATTATCCGTAGATGGACTAATTACCTTGTTTGAACTGGATGCAAGCCGTCTTGGAGCGGGCATTTTACGCTTTCACGGACACAATCACGACAAAAATGATGGTGTGATTACCTTCCGTGGCAGAGAGTACACCCCTCAAGCCCTAAATGTCACAGGGCTTGAAATGCGGTCAGACGGTAAGGCAAGCACCCCCACGCTGACCCTTGCCAATAACATCGCAGGGGTGCAAGGTGCGGTGTCGGCGTATTGCTTGCAGTTTAGCGATTTTGCAGGGGCGAAGCTTACCGTCATCACCACCCTTGCCAAATACCTAGATGCGGTTAATTTTGACGGTGGCAATCCAAATGCCAGCGATGAATGCAAAGAGCAAATTTGGTTTGTGGAACAAAAAACATCAGAAAACGCCCAGCAAGTTACCTTTGAATTATCCAACCCCATTGACCTTGAAGGCTTAAAAATCCCCGTCAGAGAGATTACCAATTATTGTCATTGGGCGGTAGTGGGTAAGTATCGCGGCGAAGAATGCGGTTATACAGGTGTAGCCATGTTTGATGAACACGACAACCCTACCGACAACCCCATCATGGACAAATGCGGTGGGCGTATGAAATCGTGCGTGTGCCGATTTGGAAAAAATAAGCCCTTGCCCTTTGGCGGTTGTCCTGCCAGCAGTTTGATTGGAGCATGAATTTGTCAAGTTTTAATAATATGTGTTATAATGAAACGCCCTTAGTGGAGATTTGCTCATGCAACCAAAACCTAAAACCCAAGAAGCCTATGAATTTTTACAAAACTATCAAGGACTAATCAACCCTGATAATTTGCAGTTTCATCGCTGGTTAAGTCAAGATGTTCCAAATCTTTTGAATGTAGACCCTAAAAGTGCTTATGTTTTAAAGTCATTTACTTACATCTTAATGGGTAATCCTACTCAGGGTTTGTACGCCATGCAAAATGCTAAACAACTAGGCGACAGACACGCCACGCAAAATATCATGAATATTTTACACAGCATGGGTAGATTTGATGAGAGCAATCAATTTGCCAAAGAAATATTGCAACAAAACCCCCATGATTTAGAAAGCGTGTCATTATTACTGTCTCACGCCCTACTGCATTTGGATATTAATAAAGTCCATGAAGCCATGCAATATTATCAAGGGGACAACCAACAAATCATGCACAAAAGCCAAATGTATATCCAAGAAATTAATAAAAGAATAGATATGATTAATGAATTAAGCATATCCAAAAAAACGGTTGTTGATATATTAAATCATATTTATGTGTTTTTGTCGGATAAATATGTGGGCGATAATTATTTGTCATTTGATTATGGTTATACAGAAATTGGGGGGTATTTAGAGATTAATGTTTGTTTAAATAATTTATCTGCCGATGATTCTGTGTCTCTACAAGACGGATTTTTAGATGAGCTGATTGACAGCGAGTTAGATTATCGTGATTATAAAGACATCTTAGTTAACTTTTCATCAGAATGTGGTACGGAGCGTGCCTAATGTCAGTAACAACGACCGACTTGCACGAAAGCATCAATCTGCTATTTGGCGATATTGATAGTACATCGTCAGAGGCACTTTGGCGAGCGTATATCAATCGCAGTTATTATGCGGTTTTTCATGAATTAAGATTGGCAATGGAGCAAGCAGACATTAGTACTAACCAGTACAAAACAGGCACACATGATAATTTATACATGATATTGGACGAAATGGCAGTCAGAGACAAGCCTATTAAAAAGCTGGCGTTGCAATTTAAAGATTTTTTAAAAAAGCGACACAAATCAGATTATAAATTGCATGAACACATTACTTGGACGGATGTTGTCATGGCTCAAAAATACGCACGAGAATTGCCAGAGCTTATCGCAAAATATATCAAATAACCAAACATAATACACCAACCGCCTCCAAAAGGCGGTTTTTTATTGGACAACATAAATGAAACTCACCAAACAATTAAAAGCCGACATCATCTCCCACGCCCTTGACTGCTATCCTGCTGAGTGCTGTGGCGTGATTGTGAATGATAATTACCTGCCTTGCACCAACACTGCCACAGGCAATGAGCAATTCATCCTTTGCCCCAAAGATTTTGCAAAAGCGGAAAGCATAGGCGAGATACAAGCCGTCGTCCATAGCCACCCTGACGGCGGTGTGTTGCCGTCTGATTTGGACAAGTTACAAATTGAACTGCATGGTGTGCCGTGGGTCATCGTGGCGGTATCCAAGCAAGATTATGGCGATGAGCCTGCCTTTGGCGTATATGAGCCATGTGGGTACAGACCGCCACTACTGGGGCGAAATTATATCCACGGCGTGCAGGACTGCTATGCCATCGTCCGTGATTTTTATCGCCGTGAATTTGGCGTGGACTTGCCCGACTTTGAGCGAACAGACGCTTGGTGGGAAATTGAGGGCCACGAACCCTTATACGAGAACAATTTTAAAACAGCAGGCTTTGTGGAAGTAGGTAAAGACAACCTGCAATATGGCGATGTGCTGCTTTGCCGTGTCGGACGGACGCACCATGTCAATCATGCCTTGATTTGGCTTGGCGATAAGGGTGTACTTAAAAGTGAGACTACTCCGCCTTGCGTGGGCAATACCCTAATCTTGCACCACCCCTACGGACGGCAAAGCGTGCGTGAGATTTATGGCAAAGGGTGGGCGGATAGGGTTGGGCTTGTCGTGCGTCATCATTCGCTCATAAAGTCTGCCCCCACGCTTTGACAGCTTGCATGATAATGGCAGAGCGTGAAAGTCCTGTTTTTTCAGATAAAACAGTCAGCTCGTCAATAAATTCGGTGGGAAACTTATAGCTTGCCACCTTTACGCCACGTTTGGCATCAGAGTCAGCTTGAATTTGAGCTTTGGTTTTTGGAGTTTTGACAATTTTAGGCATGATGCTTGACCTTTGTTTTAAAATATTTTATGATAATAGGTAAGGAGTGGCTAGGCGTTTCCACCTAACCTGCCTTGGCGACTGGTACTCGCTTTAGGCTTTTACTGTTAGTAAGCTGGATAGCTTAGCAACAGCAGAGCGATGATTACGAGGATTTCAAGGGTCGTTTTCATCGTTTTACTCCTTGTTATAATGGTAACGATGGCTACCATCTTACCAATCAAGCAACCCTTGCTTGATGTGTTATATTATAGTAAATACTACATTAAAAGTCAAGTAATTATTACAATTTTTTTATAAAATTGTTGTAATTATTTGGCTTTTTTGTTGTCCAAAATAACAGATTTTTAACCGCTCATGACTTATCATGGGCGTTTTTCATTGGAAAAACCAAGTCATGAAAACCATCATCTTACACGGCATCTTAGCCAAAAAATTCGGCAAATCTTTTAAATTGGCAGTGGGCAGTACAAAGGAAGCCATGCGTGCCTTGTGCGTGCAGCTCATCGGCTTTGAAGCGTTTATGATGAACGCCCATTTGATGGTAATTTTAGTAATTTGCGTGTGATTTGGTATGATGACGATAAAAACTTTGTTAAGGGGCAAATCATCGCAAGGGGTGGGGATTATGCGACTTTTAACAGCGAAAATGCCAGTTTTGTCAGAATTTCAAGTTACTGGACACGCACCGACAATAATGTGTGGCAGATGCAGGTGGCGGGCTTGGCAAGTGATGTCAATGCCAATCTTGAAACTCTACGCCAAACTTTGACCGATGCCGACATTGCCCTAAGTCAGCAAATCACCGCAATGGACACGGCTTACAAATCGGCTGATACCGACATCACAGCACGCCTTGCCCGAGAAGAAACCGCACGAGCAAATGGCGACAATGCCAATGCTCAAGCCCTGCGTACGCTAGAAAGCACCGTGAACGGCATTGGTGGACGGGTTGGTACAAGTGAGGGCAAAATCGCAAGCCTTGAACGCACCACAAGCGATTTGAATGGAGCGATTGCCACCGCTCAAAACGAGTTGAATGCAAGATTTGACAATTTGACGGTGGGTGGGCGGAATTTATTACTTAATACCCAAGCCCTAAACCCACTTTGGACACGCCCCACCAGTATTGAAAATGGTGTGGCAACCTTTGTAGCTACTGGCAGACTACTGGCAAGCACTCAACAATCTGATAATGTCCAAGCATTAGAAAACGGTAAGGTTACCATTAGCTTTACCGCTAAATCCAATCGAGACGGTAGATTGCATATTAGACTACGCCGTTTTAATACAAACAATCAATTAAGCGATATCGCCCAGTATATTGCCATTGATAGTCGTGAATTTAAGCGTTATAGCTTAACATTGGATTATAGTAAATGGACAAATCAAGAGCGTGTAAACTTTGAGATTGCAACCTATGAACGGGCAGGTTTTGTGTGCGAAGTTAAGTTACCTAAATTAGAAATTGGTACAATACCAACAGACTGGACACCCGCACCAGAAGATTTGCAAGCTGATATTGACGCAAAAGCAAGCTCGGCAAGCCTTGATGAGTTTAAACGCACACAGGCACAAAAAGACACCGCCACTGCCCAAAAACTGTCCACACTGCAAACCACCGTAAACGGTCAAACCACAAGCATCAGAAATGTTGAGCGGTCAGTCGATGGCGTGCGTGCGATTAAGGCGGTAACGGTGGACAATAACGGCGTCATCAGCGGTTATGGTTTGATGAGCGAGCTACAAAACGGTCGTGTGACCAGTCAGTTTGGCGTGAATGCTGATAGCTTTTTCGTCGGCAGTCCAAGAAACGGCAAAAAGCCATTTGCTACTTACACCCAACCTACGGTGATCAATGGCGTGCGTATTCCTGCTGGTACGTACATCAACACTGCTTTTATCGCCAACGCCAGCATCACCATGGCGAAGATTGCCGACAGCATACAATCTGATAACTATGTGGCAGGGCGGCAAGGCTGGCGACTGTTCAAGGACGGTCGTTTTGAGCTGAACAACACTTTTGGCGACGGTTCAAGTCTTGAACTAAACTCTAAAGGCTTAATCGTCTGGTATGACAAGGCAAGGGGTAAAAAAGCGGTAGAATTGGGGATTTTCACATGATAACAGGACTTAAAGTTTGGGACAGACAAGGTCGTGAGATAAGTAGCATTACTGGCAGATATTGTAAGTTTGTCGGTTCTGCTATTATCACCAAACCTGAAATAAAGAGAATCCATTACGATGTTCCTGAGGGTGCCACACGCATTGTGGTACCCGTGTATCTAGGCAGAGTGGATGAGATCAACCAACCCGAGCATGTTTCAGAAGAAAAAGGAGGAGAAGAGGATGCTTATTCTTATACTTATGAGTTGTGGCAAGCCAAGGTACGCATCTACAGAACAGGATTTTCTTACAACACAAGAGGTCAAGAAGGCAAGAAGCAGACGCCCATCAAAATTTACTGGGGGTACATATGAGCTTTCATACTTATAATAGGGCAGGTCAAAAACTGTTAGACAGTGATGAATTAGTTTTTAATTTTGTGATGTCAGGCAGATTGACACGACTGTTAGACAAGCCATTTGAGGCTAATAAAAGAGTATATTCGCACCGAGCCAAAAGGTTGATCATCAATTCAAGAGTAAGGACAACTGTAGCAGACATATACAGTCCTGAATATTGTATGTATTATATCGATGTACCAAGAGCTGTCAGCCCTCTATGTGCGATATATTACGATGACCTGGCAGAGAATTGTAATCCAGTAGTATATCTAAATACAGGCTATGTCGGCAGTACAGCAAGAATGATGTTCTACTCAAATGGCAGACTGTCAGATGCTGAGCTTGCCAAGTTTCAGATTTATATTTTTGATGTGGTGGCGACAGAAAAAGAAACTACCGTGGGCATGAATTTGTATGACCGTGAGGGCAATGTTACTTTTAGCAGTCGAAGCCAGCCGATGAGCGTACATACTAAGTATGTCTATGACAGTATACCTGACTCTTACGCATATGTCACAAAACGCGAAGCGTCATTAACTGAATACGGCTATTTCTCAAGAAGCAAATGGGAGGATTATTATTATCTTTCAAAAGGAAACCATAAGTCTGAGATGTGGAACAGATTGAATTCAGGTACAAGAATTAGAGACCTTGTACCTTCAACGATAAACTCCAAGTCTGCGGGTCTGCCCTCTGCAAAAGTTAGATATCTAAGATATTACCCAGCCACTGCAGCTGAATTAGCAGGCTATATTATTAGCATCAATAACGGAGGTTTGCCAAATCCTGTAGAGGGTGATCTGTTTCCAACTTTGGGTGGTCATTACACGCACATGGCTAATAAGCATGTGCTAACTCACACGCCGATATTGACAGCTATCGGCTGTTCAGACAAGCCAGCTGTGCTATTTAGTGTGCCCTTTGATGACATCAAAAGAGATGGCACGGTCAGACACGGTGGTACTTTGCCTGACTCTAGAAGAGTAATATTTACTGGACGCACATCTTTTGATTTTGTTGATATACAAAATTTGCCTTTTCCATTCACAAGGAGACCATCATGACACAACACCACTCCCATAACCACCACCGCCCATCACTGATGGGCTTTTTTATTGAGTAGAGACAAACCTATTTTATGGGGCTAATGCCCCTTTTTTATTGGAGAGACTATGAACGAAAATCAATGGTTACGATACGATAATACACCCCATATCATAGACGTTTCCCACCATTAGTATGTTAGCTCCGCAGGGAGCTTTTTATTGGAGTAAAAAATGCCCGAAACCTTAACAAAAGCCATACCTTTTTTAACCAAACTATTTGCGTTAATCGTGGGCGGTCTAATCAGTCTTATATTAAGTGGCGATATTAATCTTGATAGAGACGATAACGCCAGTCTAACCCTAAACTTAAAAATCATCATCAAAATCACTTGTGCAATCGGTTTAGGTTTGTTTGCAGGGGAGTTTACTATTGATTATTTTGATTTTGAGCATTTGAACTACTATGCACAAGCATTGTTTTATTTGATTTTTTCGGCATTCGGTATGCTTGTTTTTGGCACGGTCTATCGCTCTTGGCAATTAACCACTTCTGATAAAACATTGTCCCAGATTGTAACCGAAATTAAAAACATTGTTAAAGCATTGATTAAATAATCTTGTTATTTTTAACCGCCCCGAATGGGGCTTTTATTTGGAGTAAATTATGAGTAGTTATGTCAGTCAATTACAGACCCGCTTAAAAGAAGCAGGACTATATACAGGCAAAATTGACGGTATCGCAGGCAAATTAACCGTCAAAGCGGTAGAGCTTGCGATCAAACGGGGTGTTTGCACCAAAGATGAGCAAAAAGATGTATCGGTTATCCATGCCACCGACCCAACGGTGGACGGAAACGAACACTTGTTAAACTTGACGGACAATGCGGTGGATATTGCACCCAAAAACAAGCCAACTTATAGCCTAAGTGAGTTAAGTCTAAGCCGTCTCAAAGGCGTAAATCCCAACCTTGTCAAGGTGGTTAAGCGGGCGATTGAAGTCACAGGCGTAGATTTTAGAGTACAAGAAGGCTTACGCACCAAAGAACGCCAAGCTCTACTTGTCAAGCAAGGCAAAAGCAAAACAATGAACTCACGCCATCTCACAGGGGATGCTGTGGACCTGGTGGCGATTGTGGACGGTCAGGTATCGTGGGATTTTAACCATTATTACACGATTGCCCAAGCGATTGCCCAAGCAAGCACCGAGCTTGGCGTGTCGGTGCGTTGGGGTGGGGCGTGGACGGTCATCACAAACAAAAACGGCACACCGCAGGAGTGGGTCAAGGCGTACAAAGCCGAACGCAAAAAACTTGGCAAAAAAGAGTTTTTGGACGGCGTACATTTTGAAATCCCTGCTTAAATAAACCATAACCCCTGACTAGGTATTTCCCTAGTCAGGGGTTATTTTTTTGCGTAAAATTTGCGGAAATTTTTATTTAAAATAAATTAAGTTATTGATTGATTGGATATTTTATAAATAAAATATCCAATCTATCATCGGGGCAAGGCTAATGCGTTTATTATCTTTAAAATCAATCATTTGGTAAAATCTTGTGGTTGTATTGGGCAGATGGTTCACGGTTGTTTTATGCATTTATGGTTTTAGGGTATGGCTTTGAATAACCAATGTAACGCCAGATCATCTCGTTTGGGTTTGCCATTATTACCGTCATCAGGAAAGGGCATGCTCTCGCCCGTGAGCTGATAACCACGCCGTTCATAGTAGGCGAGCAGTTCGGGGCGGTGCGATAGGATGGACATGGCACAGCCGTCTAAGGCGTGGCGTGTGGCGTGTCGCCCTGCAAAGGTCTCGACCGCTGTCAGTAGGGTGTTGCCCACGCCTTTGCCTTGGAGTTCGGGCGAGACGGCAAAGGTGCCGATGTAGGCGACATTTTTGTCGTGCATGGTGGTAAACTGCATTCCGATACATGCCAAGATTTGCTTGCCACTATCAAGCTCTGGCTCAAACACGAAGACATACGACCCATCGGCGGTGATGGTCTTTTCTATCTCGGCTAAGGTGGTGCGAATACCGCTGATAAGCTGACTTTCGTTTGTCCAGCCTTCATCGTTGCGGTAACAGCGGTTTAGAAGCGTGACCAAAGCTTGAGCGTCGCTGATGTCGGCTTGGCGTAGGCGGATGTCATCGGTGCGGATAGTTGGGGCAGATGCGGTCATGATATGTCCTTGGTGTGTTGGTGTTATGGCAATGAGTGTCGCCGATAGGGCAGGCGTGGCGTTAGCGTGATTTTTCCATGTTGCCCAGATGGGTCAGCAGGATGTCGCTGAGCTTGTCCGATAGCTCGGAGCGGACGGCTTTTTTGTCATCATAACGCCCGTCCAGACTGCTATAATGTGGATAGGCACGAGCTTTTTTAAGCGGCGTGGGGAGCTTGCCTGCTTGCCACACCAGCGTGTCATGATGATGAGTGCTGATGATGTCAAGGCTAGCATGCCCTAGGTGGCGTAAGGTGTAATGCAGGTTTTGGCTTTGGATGGCGAGCAGGGCAAGCGTTTCATTGTTGATGGTCAGGGTCTTAACGCCCATCGCTTTGTCCTTAATGGTACCGCTGTTAGGTAGTAGTCCACCAAGCACGCCCCCGATGGCGGTGCCTAACCCCAGACTTGCCCCAAGGGTCGCCACGTCAATGCCTGCCCCAACTATCATGCCTGCCATGCTACCACTGGCGGTGCGAATGCCATAACGGGCAAGCAGTTCACTGTCAAAAATATCCTGCTCGGCACCCGTGACGGCAAATTCGCCATGCTCGGTCTGTACATGATAAAATTTATACAAATCCAACAGCTTTTGTTGCATGATGTCAAAGGCTTGACGGGTGGCGTGTTGCATGGTGGTGAGAGTGGGTGTGGGGTCGTCATCTCCCCCGATTTTTTTGTGAAAACTTGCCACATTAACGAGAAAATCAGCAATCACCAAACTGCCCATCTCCGCCATGTCTTGCCATAGTTCGGTGCGTTCGTGCTTTAAGATGGCAAAGGCAGGATGATGAGTGAGTGTGCCTAGGTTGTCCCATAACGTCATCTCGTTGGCAAAGTCAAAAGCGATGGTATCAAAGGACTGATAAGCATGCAACGCCCGCCGTGATAGGGTCTCACGCCAGTCATCGAAGTTTGCCCGCTCATCTTTGATGAAGTTAAATACAGGCAACACAGGCACGCCCGAGCTTGCCAAAATCGCCAGCTCGTCCTTGTATTTGGACAGCACAGGCTCACGCACGTCCACGACATAAATGGCGACATCGGCAGAGAGTAGGGCGTTAATGACTTTGGCTTCTTGACTATAATCATAGCTCAGTTTGGGGTCACTGCTTGCAACCGCCCTTAAAAAAGCTTGCAATCGCTCCACGCCATCGGCTCGCCCGTCGGTGTGTTCATGCAAAAAATCCATCACGCCCGAGCCGTCTTCTAAGCCGGGGGTGTCATACAGGACAACCAAGGGCTTGCCATCGTTGGCATAGAGCGTGACGGCTTCGACATGGCGGGTGGTGGCGGATGCATTTTTGACTTCGCCAAATTCACCATCTCGGAGCAAGGTTCGCATGAGTGATGTTTTGCCGACATTGGTGTGTCCGATGACGATGAGCTTGATGGGCGTGGCAGGTTGGTGTGACATAATGAACGGTCGTGATAAATTGGCTTTTATTATAAAATAAATGGCAAAAGAATGATAGTCAGATGATGACTGATGGCAATTTACTTTTAATAAAAGACTACAAATGTATGCTGTTTTTTATGAAAAAATGTGTTAAACTAGGCAAATAAATTTGTAACTAAATTTTTCAAACACAACATAATACATAAGGCAAAAGCGGAGTATCTATGACCATTTGCATCACCGCCACAGGGCTACACATTCCCAAAGACAAAATCACCAACGAAGAGTTGGTAGCGACATTTAACACTTATGTGGATAACTATAATGAAGCCCACGCCCAAGCCATTGAATCTGGCGAAAAGGTCGCTTTACAGCATTCTACCGTAGAATTTATCGAAAAAGCGTCAGGCATTAAGTCTCGCTATGTCATTGATAAAAAAGGTATTTTAGACCCGAACATCATGGCACCAATTTTCCCTGCTCGCAAACTTGGCGAAGAGCTGTCTATCATGGCAGAGATGGGGACGGACGCACTCAATCAAGCCTTAGCTAATGCTGGCTTAGAAGGCAAAGATTTGGACGGGATTATCTGTGCTTGCTCCAACTTTCAGCGTGTCTATCCCGCCATTGCCATTGAGATTCAGCATGCGGTGGGTATGGTGGGCGGATTTGCCTTTGATACCAACGTGGCGTGTAGTGCGGCGACTTTTGGTATCGCCCAAGCGGTCGGTATGATAAAAGGCGGTGTCGCCAAACGCATTGCCGTGGTCAATGTCGAGATTACGTCCGCTCATCTCAACTGGCGTAACCGTGATAGTCATTTCATCTTTGGCGATGTGGCGGCGGCGACCATCATCGAAGAGACCGATACGCCAAAAGGCTATGAAGTGCTAGATAGCAAGCTGTGGACAGAGTTTTCAACTAACATCAAAAACGAATTTGGCTTTATGGATAGAAGTGAATTTTTGCACGCCAAAACATCCATGTATCCTGACCTAGACGAGCCTGTTACCGATAAATTATTCTTACAAGAAGGGCGTAAAGTATTCCGTGAAGTCTGCCCCAAAGTGTCCGAGATTATCAGCACGCATTTGGCAGAAAATAACATCAGCACCGATAAAGTCAAAAAACTGTGGTTACACCAAGCTAACATTAACATGATTGATTTGATTTTGCGTACCGTCATGGGTAAAGATGCTGACAAATCACTTGCTCCGATTGTCATTGATGAGTTTGGCAATACCAGTTCAGCAAGTCCGATGATTGCGTTTCATCGTTGTCAAGATGGCATTGCCAGCGGTGATTTGGCGGTAATTTGCTCGTTTGGGGCAGGGTATTCGATTGGTTCGGTGATTGTTAAGAAGGTGTGATAAAAATCATTGATATAATAAAAAGAGCGGATGATTTTCGCTCTTTTTATTGTTATTAAAATTCATAAAATTAAAGATTTTTTAATAATTCCCCAACTTGTTTTATTCTATTTTCCAAATTTCCCGAAATGGCGTGATAAGTTAATTGGCGGTTTTCTAATTCTTTAATAATCGTTTGTCGCATTTGCTGTCGCCCATTGGGTAAATCTCTCATGCCATCATCTATCCATGTAATGCCAATCTCATCGGTTACTAAAATCAAATCATATTGGTTATTTAAATTATCCAAAATAATATCAGGCGTTTTATTAAAATAATGCTGACTATAAATATGTAGTAGTAATAATGACGTATCGATAAAACAATAGCGATGGGCAGTGGCAACCGCATGCTTCTCGCTGTCCATTTGTCCTTGTGAGATGGGCGTTAAATCATCAAAGGTGCAGACATGACCTGTTGGCTTTTGCTCTAGGTAGGTACGCAGGTATTCAGGCGTGTAAGTGGTGTTGTATTTGTCCGCTAGGGCTTGGGCGAGCGTGGATTTGCCAGTGCATTCGGCACCGATAAGCAGGATTTTTTTGACGGTCATTTTGAGCAGAATGATTTGATGGGTAAATAGGCTATTATAGCGTGCCATTTGCTTTTTGGCGAATATTTTTATAAAATGGCGGTTTTATTTGACATTAGCCATATTATGATACACACCGCCTTTACGCACGATGATTACCACGCCCAATTATCCGCCAAAATTGACCGCATTAGCACCCAATTCGCCCCGTTTAATCCGCCTGCCTTAGAAGTCTATGAATCACCGATAAGTCATTTTCGCCAGCGTGCCGAATTTAGAATTTGGCATACCGAGCGAGACGGGGCGGACGATATGTTTTATGCGATGTTTGAGCGAGACGGCAAATCAAAAAAGGTGATTGAGATTACCGATTTTGCCATTGCCAGTCGTGCTATTAACGAGCTGATGCCTGTTTTATTAAATGAATTAAAACAAAACAGCTTATTAAAAGATAAATTATTTCAAATTGATTTTTTAAATACCTTACATGGGCAAATGCTCGTTACGCTCATTTATCATAAAAAATTAGATGAAAACTGGCAAGCATTGGCAAATTCATTGGCGGATAAACTAAGTATAAAACTCATTGGGCGAAGTCGTGGGCAAAAATTGGTATTAGATGATGATTTTGTCATTGAAAAAATGAGCGTGGATATAAAAGGGCAGTCCCAAGATTTTTATTATCAACAAATAGAAGGTGGATTTAGTCAGCCTAATGCTCATGTGTGCCGTCATATGCTAAACTTTGCCTGTGATGTGGCGGATAATATTAGCCAACATAATAAAAAAGATTTGTTAGAACTATATTGTGGTAATGGTAATTTTACCTTGCCGTTATCTAAATATTTTAATCAAGTTCTGGCAACCGAAATGGCAAAATCATCGGTCAATTCTGCCAAATGGGCGATTGATTATAATAAAATCGCCAATATCGCCATTGCTCGCTTATCCGCCCAAGAATTTAGCCAAGCTCATAATGGCGAGCGTGAATTTAGAAGACTTGCCGAGAGTGATATTGATATTAAATCTTATGACTTTAATACCGTCTTTGTCGACCCGCCACGAGCAGGGATTGATGATGAAACCTTAAAGATTTTGGCAAATTTTGACAATATCATTTATGTTTCATGCAATCCTGATACTTTATTTGAAAACTTGAAATTTTTAAATCATACCCACGAAATAAAACGCTTTGCCTTATTTGACCAATTTCCCTATACGCACCATATAGAAAGTGGGGTGTGGCTTAGTAAAAAATAAAACTCAAAAAGTATAAAAGCGGATAAATATTTTATCCGCTTTTTATTGTATTACTCAATCACAAGACTGGGCAAATTATTCACGATATTCATACTCTCAATACTTACCGTTATGACACGAAGTAATAACTCTAAGGGATAATGAGCATTATTCATCGTCTCTATTGCCCAATCATTGGCATTATTGGTGATACCACTGGCTTTATCGGTTTTAATGGACTGGCGTTCCATTACCCATTCTACCCCTGATTTGCCATTGACGATATAATCATAGGCTTGTAATGGGATATTGCTTACAGTATAATTATCATTATAAATAATTACCGTTTTATCATCTTCATTTTTGCCTGTTTGTGGATTTTTACGCTTGGCAAATTTCATTTTGGTTACATAAAAATCATCGTCATCACCGCCAGTTATTTTGTCATTATCAATACCAATACCGCCTTGTAATTTCACATTATCATACATCATCACGCTTTCATAATTCAAATGCAAATTCGCCAATGCTCGCCCTGCTTTTTCAAATGCCAAAAAGTCATCTAGCGATTTGACTCGTGGAATGCGTGGCAACTGCTTGGATAAATTATCGGCATAGCGTTCACGGTAATCGGTGCTATGGAGTAATCCATAAATACCCCACTCTCAACTAACACACCACAACAAGCAGGGTGCTTGAAATAAAAACAACATAGCCCAATCCAATGTTTCACCACAAAACAGTCGAGGAGTAGGCTATGTCGTATGATGATTTTATCATTGTTGTCTATCTTTTGGTAGAGGCTTTGTATCAAAATATTGTAACCAAACCTCTAAGAAGCAAAGGCTTTTTGCCTGCCTTGTCTGACACAGAAATCATCACCATGGAGCTTGTGGGTGAAAGTTTAGGTTTTGACACTGACAAGGAGATTTGGGCTTACTTTAAAAACTGCTATCAACACTATTTCCCCAAATTAGGCTCATACCCAAACTTTGCCAAACACTGTGCCAACTTGGTTTGGGTTAAAGACAAAATGATGAAGGTACTTGGCTCTTTGTGTATTCTTGACAATCAAGACAGCCGTCCCACTAAGCCTTATTTGATTGACAGCTTTCCTTTGCCTGTCTGTGTCTATCAAAGAGCAAAAAGACACAAATCTTTTAAGGGGGTTGGGAGCTTTGGTTATTGTGCCAGTAAGAGCGAACACTACTTTGGGTTTAAAGCCCATTTACTCACAAACCAAGACGGTCAAGTGATTGCTTACACATTAACACCTGCCAATACAGATGACAGACAGGTAGTGTTTGAGTTGACACAGTCCTTGCAAGGAGGGCAAGCCAGTTTGGTCTTTGGGGATAAGGGTTATTTATCCAAAGCATTACAAGAGGAACTTGCTAAGTTGGGGGTTGATCTACAAACACCTCTTAGGGATAATATGAAAGAGGATAGAGGTCAAGGTTTTGTGTCTTATCTTAAACGAACAAGAAAAACCATTGAAACCGTCATCTCTCAATTATCACAAAGATTTAATGTTCAAACCACCAAGGCAAGAGACTTGTGGCATCTGTCCAACCGTTTTATTAGAAAACTCTTAGCTCACAGTCTTTGTGTACAAATCAACAAACAACTTGGCAATCCACCCTTAAGGTTTGAGATGATTTTAAGTTGAGAGTGGGGTCATAAATATAATAAAAGATGCATTCTTTACTAATTTCTGCACCATTATAAAATTCTTTAAAATGAGCTAAGGCTTCATCACTAATGGCGGATTTTTGGGTATAATCGCCATTGTTGTTGGGTTCGTAAATATGCAATGGGAAGCATTTTGTATCGCCAATTAAGTGATAATCTGGGATTGTATTTGTTATGATAGTAGAAAAATCTTTCTTGTTGGCTAACGATAAACATATTACTAAATTTTCGCACTCCGCTTTTGGATAAATTTTGTTATTTAAGGTTCTTTCAATCCAAAACTTATCAAAATAAACATTTTGGTAAAAAAATGGTCTATACAAGGCTTTTCTTAAAACACTTATATTAAATTTTGAATTTAAATGTCTTTGAATGAATTTTTTGGTGTTATCACTCCAACTAATTCTTTTTTCGTCTAAATTTAAAGTGTAATCACCGTTACTTGATACATGTTTTTCTAATTCTGAATTGTAAAAACTAATACACAACTTCATTTGATTTAATAGGTTTGTTTTTGAGCTATTATAAACCCATTTATCACGACTTGTTGCAATACCATTAGAATAATCTAAAAATATATTCAATTTACCGTTTTCATACATTGAAATATATTTATCAAAATCGGTATTGCGATGATTTATCCAGTCATTAAATTCATCTGGAATAATTGTTTTCCAGTGTTTAATCCCATCAATGGATTTAAATTCATTGATTATTGATAATTTTTCATCACGACTTAAATAATCGCCAATATCATAAAAATAAATATTACCATTTTTTGATGATTTTTTATTTTTTACCAAAACTGATATGGCGACAGGTTCTTTAATTGACCCTTTATCTTTATCATTATTACCAAATACATTATCTTTTTCTTTTCTTCTGAGTTCACCAGAAGTGTTGGCATTACCCCGTAAATGAAAAACATATAGACTGCTAAACTCATCGGATAGGCATTTTCTTAGTCCGCTATGTGCTTTACTATCAATAAATCCAGCACTTGTAACAAATCCAATAACACCATTATTTCCAATTCTATCACTTGCCCAACGAATTGCTCTAACATAACTATTATACAAAGACTTTTTTAGGGTAGTATTTGAATATTTTGCATAGCTATTCTCAATACGACTATCTAATACTGGATATTTCATATTTTCAATACTATCATTGGCACTTTTTTTACCAACAGAATAAGGTGGATTGCCCATAATCACAGTAATGTCCAATTCTTTTTGGCGTTTTTGGCGTTCGCTGTTGTCGCTTAATGTAATTAAGTCATTTTCATACATCGCAAAAGTATCTGCCAAACAAATGCCTGTAAAGGGTTTATAGTCATCAATAATGCCCAATTTATCAACCATTATACTATGATACACGCTTTCAATATTGATAGTAGCGATATAATAAGCCAATAATAGCATTTCATTGGCGTGGATTTGGCTGTATTTTATGGGTAGATTTTTGTTATCAATAATACCGCTTTGTAGCAGTCGTGTAATAAAAGTCCCTGTGCCTGTAAATGGGTCAATGATTTGTACGCCATCATCACTAAGACTTGCCTTAAACTCGGTTTTTAAAATATGTTCAATAGAATGAATAATAAAATCTACCACTTCTATCGGTGTATAGACAATACCCATTTTTTCGGACAATTTTGGAAAGGCTTTATTAAAGAAATTATCATACAATTCTTTGATAATCTTTTGGCGATGAGTAGGTTCTTTAATACCGCTGACACGAATGGCGATGGCGTGATAAAACTCATTTAATTCTTTGGTTTCTTTATCAGAAATGTTGGTTAATGCTAGGGCATTGATGACTTTATCCAATGCCACAGACATTGGATTTTTTTTGGTAAATTCTGGGTCATCAAATAATGCATCAAAAATTGGCTTGGTAATCAAATGTTGTGATAACATTTCAATCGCATCGTTATCGGTGGTTGCTGTATTTAAATCGTTGCGAAGCTGACCTGCAAATTGATTAAATGCTTGGATTTGAGCGGTATTTTCTTTATTTTCTAATATCGCTTTAATACGGTCTGTATGAGTATTTGCAATTTTGGCAATATTCTCTGCCCATTCTTGCCAATTTTTACGATTGCCACATTTTTTGACGATTTTGGCGATTAACGCTCGCTCAATATCGGTGATATTAAAATCCAATTCGCCTTGTACTGCTGGCTTATTCTCTTTTTGACCAATGGTGGATTTGCCACGAGTGGTTTTTTTATTGCTTGTGGATTTTTTGCTAATATTATTGGTAACATCAATAATTTCAATTTTATCTTTACTTGCTCCAAATTCTAATTTATTGAGTATGGCATCAAATCTATCATCGTGTGAACGCAAGGCATTTAGTACCTGCCAAACCACTTTGTAATTTTCGTTGTTGTCAAGGGCTTCGTGCGGTTCTACGCCAGCTGGAATAACGATTGGCAAAATCACATAACCCCGCTTTTTGTTGGGGGCTTTTCGCATTACTCGTCCTACCGATTGCACCACATCAATTTGTGAATTACGAGCGGACAAAAATAAAACAGCGTCCAATGCAGGCACATCAACGCCTTCGGATAGACAACGAACATTAGAAAGTATTCGGCAAGTATTATCTGGGGTATTTTCTTTTAGCCAGTTGATTTTATTTACCTTTTGGCTGGCGTTCATTGAGCCATCTATATGGTTGGCTTCACAGTTTAATTGCAATGATGGGTTTAATGTTATTTCATCTGTTTTATGTTTTTCTTTTAGTAGTTTGATTTCTTGGGCTTGATAAGCACTTACCACTTCATTAAACATACCACTAATGGTTTTTGAACTGACTTTATGTTTGCCTGTATATTTGTCAATCACTTGACAAAAGGCAACCGCTCGTTTCATTGGGTTATAATCATCGGCTAATTCTGTTTCTACACCATATTTTGATAAAGCTTTCCAACAGCCGATGATTTTGGCAACATCATCAACTTTATATTCGTTTTTATCATCATTTAATAATTTTTCTAATCGGCGGTTAATATGACTTTCGGATATGGCTAATACCAAAACTTTATAATCCACCAACAAATCTTGATTGACTGCACTGCTAAAACTGATGGTATGAAAAATTTTGCCATAATATTCTTCATTATCCATAGAATAAACAGCTTCTACGCCTTCAACATTTTTGGCTTTATCGCTATATATTCTTGGGGTGGCGGTCATATACAGGCGTTTTTGTGCTTTAATAAAATCATTATGATGAATTTTAACAAAATGGCTTTCGTCATTATTTTCAAAAGTTGCCCCTGTGGTGCGATGGGCTTCATCACAAATAATCAAATCAAATTCTTTTAAGCCTAATTGTTGGGCTTGATGAATAACTTCAATGGAATGATAGGTACTAAAAATAACCGTCATTACTGTATCATTGTCTTTGCGGTTGTTTAATTTTTCGGCTAATTTTTGGGCGTTGGTGGTGGCAGGGTATTGTAGTTCGTGTAATTGGGTTTGTAACACATCATCGCTTTTTTGTTTGCCAACATCGTTATCTGAACAGACGGCAAAGGCGTGAATGGGAATATTGCTTTGTTGTGTCCATTCGCTCAAAGATTGGGATAATAAGGATAGGCTTGGCACACAAAAAAGCACCAATTTGCCAGCCCCAGCCAGATTTTCGGCGATTTTTAGAGAAGTAAAAGTTTTGCCTGTGCCACACGCCATAATGAGCTTGCCACGATTGGCATTAAGAAAACCTTTGGTAACATCAGCTAGGGCTTGTTGTTGGTGGGGGCGTAGCGATTTTTTGGCGTGGAGAATGGGCGTGCGGTTGGGGGTGTATTTTGCCCAGTCAATGACGCTGTTTTCAAGGTCAGAACGGTTAATGATATTTACGGGAATGCTTTGGTTTTCAAGGGATTTTTCGGCATTGTCTGACCAATGGTCAGTGGTGGTAATAATCAGACGATAAGAAAAATCATTTTTGCCAGAAGCGGTAAAAAAGCTGTCAATGTCGGATTTGGCAATGCGATAATCAGCTGAATAATTTTTGCATTGAATGGCGGTTAATGTGCTGTCCTTGCCAATGGCGACAAGGTCTATGCCTGTATCAGTTTTGGGGAAATCGGGTTTGTGCTGGCTTACCCATTCGGTAAAGGGAAGTACGGTATCATAAAGGATTTTGTAATGATTTTCGGTGCTAAGATAATCAATGCACAAGCGTTCAAAATAAGTGCCTTTTTCACGCTGAGTGTGAGAAAGTGCTTGATATTGCTCTAAAATGTCCGATAATGTTTTGGTTGGTTGGTTGGTTGGTTGGTTGGTTGGTTGGTTGGTTGGTTGGTTGGTTGGTTGGTTGGTTGGTTGGTTGGTTGGTTGGTTGGTTGGTTGGTTGGTTGGTTGGTTGGTTGGTTGGTTGGTTGGTTGGTTGGTTGGTTGGTTGGTTGGTTGGTTGGTCATTTTGCAGTCCTACTGTATATATCAAGAAAATTTCTCCATTTTAACAGATTTTTAGTGATAAAAGAAAGGGGGGTTGCGATTGATAAAATTGCCAATAAATTGGTAAAACTTAATGCAAAAATTTTAAAAATATGGCAAAATAGCCTGTTTTATTTAAAAGAATTAAATCATCATCATGAAAGAATCCCTACGCCACCGCCTAGACCAAATGGCGGACAGATTTGAAGAAGTTACCGCCCTGTTGTCCGACCCTGACACCATTTCTGACAGCAAAAAATTCCGTGCTTTGTCGGTGGAACATAGCGATTTGTCCGAGCTTGTGGATGCTTGGGGGAAGTTTTGCCAAGCCGAAGAAGATTTGGCGACCGCAAACGAAATGCTTGCCGACCCTGACATGAAAGAGCTGGCACAAGATGAGATTGAAACGGCAAAATCCAAAATTGACGAACTGACCGAAACCCTAAATGTCGCAATGCTCCCCAAAGACCCCAACGACAAGGCAACGGCATTTTTGGAAATTCGGGCAGGAACGGGGGGCGATGAAGCGGCGATTTTTTCGGGCGATTTGTTTCGCATGTACCAAAAATACGCCCAGTCGCAGGGCTGGCAGGTGGAAGTATTGTCCGCCAATGAGGGCGAACACGGTGGTTATAAAGAAATCATCAGCCGTGTCTCGGGCGTGGGCGTGTATGGACGACTCAAATTTGAAAGCGGGGCTCATCGGGTGCAACGTGTGCCAGCCACCGAAAGCCAAGGGCGGGTGCATACGTCCGCTTGCACGGTGGCGATTATGCCTGAGATTGAGATTGACGACACGGTTGAGATTAACCCTGCCGACCTGCGGATTGACACTTATCGTTCAAGTGGGGCGGGCGGTCAGCACGTTAATACCACCGATTCTGCGGTGCGAATCACGCATATTCCCACAGGCGTGGTTGCCGAGTGCCAACAAGAACGCTCTCAGCACGCCAACAAAGACAAGGCGATGAAAATGCTGGTTGCCAAAATTCAACAAGCCAAAGTCCAAGCCCAAATTGACCAAACCAGCGATATGAGACGAATCCTTGTCGGCTCTGGCGACCGCTCCGAACGCATTCGTACCTATAATTTTCCACAAGGGCGAATGACCGACCATAGAATTAACTTGACCCTTTATAAATTAGATGCAATTATGGAAGGAGATTTAGGCGAATTATTGGATAGCTTATTAAGAGAGCATCAGGTAGATTTGATGGCGAGTATTGGTGGGGAATGATGAAAAAATGGGAAAGTACTTTTAATAACAATCATTTAAGACTAATGCGAGTACATATTGGTTTAATGATTTTTTATTTTATATTTTTTGGATTGGTTGCTTATTTTTTAAGTGTACTTCCTAATGAAAATTCAGAACCTGTTGGTTTTTTAAAAAATTTGATGTTAATAATGGTTGGATATAGCCCTTTGTTTGTTTTGCATTTATTGCTTGCTATTGGTGCAAAGAAAAAATTGGAACTGTCTCGCAAGATTTCAGAGATTGTTTTTGCGATTATGGTATTGGCATTTTCGATAGGCACAATACTGTCTTTATTATATTTTTTACCAAGAACAATTTGGAAAAGTAAAGAGAGTTAATGAAAATAAAAGGCTTTATTCCTGCCAAATTTACCCCATTTGTCTTTGCTTTTTATATGTCGGGTATTATGGCGTTTTTAATGTCGCTCGTGCTTGTGGCGTTTAATACAGGCTTTGGCGGTAATTATATGGTGCGAGTGTTTGGGGCGTATGTGATTTCTTTTCCCATTGTCTTTTGTTGTGTTACGGTGGTGCGTCCATTGGTGATGAAGCTTGTGGACTTGACAATTAAAAAATAGCATTTTTTTAATTGAAAATTTTTGTTAAATTAAGACAATGTTGGTAATAAAAAATGAGTAAATTTTTAATCACAATCACAAGTATTTTGGCATTAACCGCTTGCACGCCCAATACCATCAATGGGAAAAAAGTGGATAATACGCCAAACATTCAAAAACCCCAAGAAATAAATAAACCAAACCAAACTTTAACTGCCAAAGACAGCAAACACCCACAAGGCAAAACCGCAACCCCTAGCGAGATTGCCGAATGCCAAAGACAAGGTGGAACAATCAGCAAGCAAGGCTTAATGGCACACGATTTTTGTGTGGTGGAATTTGCCGATAAAGGCAAAGTGTGTACGGACGGTAGCGATTGTCAAGCAGGGCGGTGTGTTACTGATGGTAGCTCTTTTGATGATGAAGTTGGCACACCTGTAAAAGGCGTATGCCCTAGTAATAATGTGCCATTTGGTTGTTATGGGACGGTCAATAAGGGTGAATTTGGTGGATTTTTGTGTGTGGATTAAAAAATGAGCCAAACAAACGCAAGGGTGGATTTTTAGTTGGTGCAGATAATACTTCCGCTCCCAATGATTTTGATAGAATGTTTGAAGATGAAATTGCCGAAATGTTCTATGATGAAGATATTGAAACACTCAATAAAATATGGGCAGAATTAGCAAAAAATCAATCAAGCTCGTAAGGTGTGTATTGCTCACCGTTATAAAAAGAGGAATAATTTATGGCAAAATTTTTAAATACCAGTGGTACAACTTACCATTTGGAAGAATTGATTAAAAAGGCAACCGACAGACTTGTTTTAATCAGTCCTTATTTGCAATTTAATGAACGCATTAAGGAATTGCTAGAAGATAAAAACCGCCTTAAAATTGACATTCGCATTGTGTATGGCAAAAGTGAATTATCGCCACAAGAAATCAATTGGCTAAAAGATTTAACTTTTGTGCGTACCAGCTTTTGCAAAAATTTGCACGCCAAATGCTATTTAAATGAACACGAGTGTATTATTACCAGTCTAAATTTATATGAATTTAGCCAAGTCAATAATAATGAAATGGGCGTGCTTATCAATAAAAATGATGACGGTCAGTTATATGCCGATACTTATGATGAAGTACAGCGCATCATTAGAATTAGCGAAGAAGTGAGATTGTCAGCAGATACTGAAAAATCTACCACTTATCAAGAAAAACCAAAAACAGAAAGTCATTCCAAACCAAAAAATTACGATAAAATCACCACCGCCAAACTTGCTGAGAAATTTGGCATTGATAGCAATGAATTTACCAAACTACTTGCTGAAAATGGTTATATTGAATTAAAGGGTAAAAACACCTTTTTAACCGATAAAGGTCGTGAAGTCGGTGGAGAAGTTAAAAAAGGTCAATATGGATATGTTATTGTTTGGTCGGTGGATTTAGAAATTTTTTTTGATGATGAAAAAACAAGTTTTGCTGATAAGCTAAAAAGTTTATTTAAAATTTAATCGTACGGTGCATATTATGCATCATACTTCTTTTTAAACAATTTAATTTGAAAATTTATTAAGGTCTTAATTATGTCAAACCAACCCCAAACCCCAGAAAAAGAAATTTCTGAAAACGATTTAATCGCCCAAAGATTGGCAAAATTGCAAGCCTTGGAAAGTAAAGCCAAACAGAATGGCAAAACTGCTTATCCAAACACCTTTAAGCGTGAAGATTATGCCCAAGATTTGCAAGAAAAATTTGAAGGCGTGGATAAAGAAACCATTGAAAATGGCGAAAAAGTCTATGCATCTGTGGCAGGACGAGTCATGCTAAATCGTGGTTCGTTTATTGTTATTCAAGACATGACAGGGCGGATTCAGCTTTATGTGGATAGAAAAGGTTTACCTGCCGAGACCTTGGAGCTGATTAAATCCTTGGATTTGGGCGATATTGTAGCTGGCACAGGTTTTTTGGGTCGTTCTGGTAAAGGCGATTTATATGTTCATTTAGAGCAATTTGAATTATTGACCAAATCACTGCGTCCACTTCCTGATAAATTTCACGGTTTGACCGATACCGAAGTCAAATACCGCCAAAGATACCTTGATTTAATGGTAAACGAAGACACCCGCAAAACCTTTGAAATCCGTGCCAAAGTGGTCTCAGGTATTCGTACGTTTTTGGTGGGCGAGCGTTTTATGGAAGTAGAAACGCCAATGATGCACATTATCCCAGGGGGTGCGTCAGCAAAACCGTTTGTTACCCATCATAATGCCTTGGATATGGAGCTGTATTTGCGTATTGCCCCTGAGCTTTATTTAAAACGCTTGGTGGTTGGCGGTTTTGAGCGGGTATTTGAAATTAACCGTAATTTTAGAAATGAAGGCGTTTCTACTCGTCATAATCCTGAATTTACGATGATTGAATTTTATCAAGCTTATGCCGATTATAAGGATTTGATGAGCTTAACCGAGCGTATGCTTGAAAAATTAGCAAACGATATTTTGGGTACGACCGATGTGCCGTATGGCGATGAAGTATTTAGCTTTAAAGCCCCCTTTGCCAAAATTCCAATGAGTGAAGCGATTTTAAAATATAATCCAAATCTAACTTTGGAGAATATCAACGACCGTGAATTTTTGGCGGATTTTGTTAAAAATACGTTAAAAATCGAGGTCAAACCGTCTTTTGGTTTGGGTAAATTACAAACGATTGTCTTTGAAGAGACGGTAGAAACCAAACTTCGCCAGCCGACTTTTATTACCGAATATCCAGCCGAAACGTCGCCCCTTGCTCGCCGTAATGATGATAATACCCATATTACCGACCGTTTTGAATTCTTTATTGGTGGACGAGAGTTGGCAAATGGCTTTTCAGAATTAAATGACCCGATTGACCAAGCCGAACGCTTTAAACAGCAGGTTGCCGAAAAAGATGCAGGCGACGATGAAGCAATGCACTATGATGCTGATTTTATTGAAGCATTGGAATATGGTTTGCCGCCAACCGCAGGCGAAGGCATTGGTATTGACCGCCTTGTGATGTTATTTGCTAATGCACCAAGTATTCGTGATGTGATTTTATTCCCGCATATGCGACATAAATAATTTGGATTGTTAAAAATAACCCTATTTTTATAATAAGATAGGGTTATTTAAAAACAGGATAAACGATGGGACTTTTTGAAGGTTTCTGGCAACTGATTAAAGGCATATTTTCTATTTGTTTTGAGATATGGCTTTATGAGGGTAAAAGCAAATTTCATACTTGGTTTTGGCGTATTGTTTGGATTTTATTTTTTGCTTTGGTGATTTATATTATCTATGTTGGTATTTATGGTTGATTTTAAACAGGGTAATGTAATGGGAAGTTTTATTTTTTTAGAAATTTTTACCGTTGTTTGTTTGATTTCTATTATTACGACTTTATTTAATAAACGCATTTTGGGAATGCCCCAAGCCATTGGCGTGCCGATTGTCTCGGCGGTATTGGTCTTTATTTTGCAATGGTCAGCGACATTATTGGCAGGCAATCAATTTATTAATATCAACATTCACGCCATTGAAGAAGCTGTCCGCAAAATCAATTTTTATGATTTTTTAATTAATGGGGTGATTTGTTTTATCTTGACCGCCTCCGCCCTTAAATTTAAAATGGCGGATTTAAGAACTTATTGGAAACCCATTGGGATTTTGGCAAGTTTGGCATTACTGCTTTGTGCTTTTGTTTTTGGCGGTCTATTATTTGGCTATCAATTCATCACAGGTCATCATGTACCCTTAATTGTTTTATTGTTGTTGGGTTCGGCGCTCGGGGCAACCGACCCGATTGGCATTAAAGGTGTATTAAGCTCCATTAAAGCACCCAATCATTTGATGATTAAATTAGAAGGCGAATCCTTATTTAATGACGCCATGTGTATTGCGGTATTTATGACGATTTTAAAAGTCATTCAAGGGGGTGAATTTAATTTATTGCATGTTGCTGAGCATTTGGCCTTTGAAATCATCGTAGCGGTCATTATTGGTTTTGCTTTTGGTAAAATGGCGTTGTATTTATTAAAAGGCAAAAACGAAATGGAGTCTTTGATATTAACCACTGCCGTGTTAGCCTCAGGCTCTTATTTGGTGGCACTCTATGCTCATGCGTCCGCACCGATTGCTTGCGTGATTGGTGGTTTGATGGTGGGCGATAAATGGCAAGAGATTTTGGCTTATAAAGATGTAGAAGAAATTAACCATTTTTGGCACACCATTGAGGGTATTATTAATTCCTTTTTATTTACCTTAATTGGACTTGAGTTATTTATTTTGGATTTGAATGCTCATATCATCATTGGCGGTATTGTTGCTTTTGTGATTTTGCATTTGGCACGCTTTTTGGCAAATTATTTGGCATTTGCCTTTTTTCCCAGTGTGCGTAAAAATGCCTATAAAGGCAGTTTGGAGATTTTGTCATGGGGTGGGGTGCGTGGTGGCATTTCGCTTGCTCTGATTTTGGCGGTTGCCAACGTCCCACAATTAAAAGAATATACTAATGTTTTAATTGGTTATACCTTTATCGTGGTGCTTTTATCAGGCGTGGTGTGTGGTTTGGGATTGCCTGCGGTGATTAATGCCTTTTATTATAATCCCAATGAGCCAAGCGAAGGGTTTGCAGGCTGGTATCAACGCCTCATGCACAAAATAATGAATCGCTCGGACAGATTATATGTGTTAAATGAGGATAAATTTGGCAATCAAACCATTAGCCTATATGAGCCTACGCCAGAGGAATTGGAGGAATTGCCTAAGTTTGATGACACCAAACACGAAACGCAAGCGACACTCAATGACCCTAATCGTTTTTGATGTTAAAATGATGGGTCATTATAAGACAATTAAGGAGATTTTATGTTTCACTTTACCCATGTACAAGCCCCATTAAAAGATACCATTACCGCCGCTTATCGCTTGGATGAGACGGTGGCAGTACGAAATTTGGCAAGCATACTTGACTTTACCCAAACCCAAAGAGACAATATTCAGTCGCTTGCCCGTTCGCTCATCACTCAGGTGCGTGCCGACCGCTCCAAATCATCGGGCGTGGATGCTCTTATGCATGAGTTTTCGTTATCCAGCGAAGAAGGCATTGCTCTTATGTGCCTTGCCGAAGCCCTGCTACGCATTCCTGATAACGCCACCAGAGATAAGCTCATTCGTGATAAGCTCGCCGATGGGGATTGGCGACGTCATGTCGGTAATAGCCCATCCATGTTCGTTAATGCTGCTGCTTGGGGGCTGGTCTTGACGGGCAAGCTGACCACGGATGTGTCGGATGACTCGATGGGTTCATCTTTGACCCGTGTCTTACAAAAAGGTGGCGAGCCCTTTATTCGTGGTGGCGTGAACTATGCCATGAAGCTCCTTGGTAAGCAGTTTGTGACAGGGCAGACGATAGAAGAAGCCCTTACCAATGGTAAAGAGCGTGAACGTCTGGGCTATCGTTTTAGCTTTGACATGCTTGGTGAAGCTGCCATGACACAGGCGGATGCTGACCGTTATTTTAATGACTATGTCAGTGCCATTCATGCCATTGGCAAAGATGCTAAAGGGCGTGGGGTTTATGATGGTAATGGCATCTCAGTCAAGCTGTCTGCCATTCATCCCAGATATTTTCGCTCACAGCATAAGCGTGTGATGAGTGAGCTATTGCCTAGATTGAAGGCATTGTTTTTGCTTGCCAAAGAGTATGACATCGGGCTAAACATCGATGCCGAAGAAGCTCATCGCTTGGAGCTGTCGCTTGAACTCATGGAAGCCTTGGTGTCTGACCCTGATTTGGCAGGTTTTCGTGGCATTGGCTTTGTGGTGCAAGCCTACCAAAAACGCTGTCCTTTTGTCATTGATTATCTCATTGACTTAGCTCGTCGCCATAACCAAAAACTCATGATTCGCCTTGTCAAAGGAGCGTATTGGGACAGTGAGATTAAATGGGCTCAGGTGGATGGCATGGACGGCTATCCTGTCTATACTCGCAAAGTCCACACAGATGTGTCTTATTTGGCATGTGCCAAAAAACTACTGTCCGCCCAAGATGCCATATTCCCCCAATTTGCCACGCATAACGCCCAAACGCTGGCAACCATCTATGAGATGGGTAAGGAGCTTGATTTTGAATTTCAATGCTTACACGGCATGGGCGAGACCTTATATGACCAAGTGGTCGGCGACAAACTTGGCCGCCGTGTGCGAATCTATGCCCCTGTCGGCACACACAAGACCCTGCTCGCCTATCTGGTGCGTCGTCTTTTGGAAAATGGGGCGAACTCATCATTTGTCAATCGTATCGTGGATGAGAAAGTCAGTATTGATGAGTTGGTCATCTCGCCTTTAGATGAGATTGATGTCGGTAACATCACACCAAACCCACTCACACCAAACCCACGCCATATTTATGGCGAACGCAAAAATTCATGGGGCATGGATTTATCTAACGAGCATGTCCTATCCCAGCTCCAAGATGACATGACTATGGCAAGTGGCATTGATTTTAACGTTAGCTCCTTGACCCATCATAATGTCGTCCATATACCTGCCTTTGCCGTGCTAAATCCTGCCAATCACACCGATGTGGTCGGACAAGTAGCATTTATTAACCCAAATCAGGTGTCAGATGTGGTTGGAGTTGCCATCAATGCCCAACACTCATGGCAAAACGTCTCGCCAAAAGAGCGTGCTGACATGATACGAGCCTTTGCCGATTTGATGGAAGAGCCCAAACGCATGGCACTGCTTATGATGGTGGCGGTGCGTGAAGCAGGCAAAACCCTGCTAAATGCCATTGCTGAAGTGCGTGAAGCGGTGGATTTTTGCCGTTATTATGCCGATGAATGCGAACGGCTAAACCTAACCACGCCACTAGGCACGGTGGTGGCGATTAGCCCGTGGAATTTTCCCCTAGCGATTTTTGTTGGCGAAGTGGTCTCTGCCTTGTGTGCAGGCAATACGGTTGTTGCTAAACCTGCCGAACAGACGTCCATCATCGCTTACTTGGCGGTGTCATGGCTACATGAAGCAGGTATCCCAACTGATGTATTACAACTGGTGCTGGGTGCTGGGGATGTGGGTGGTGTTTTGACAGCGGACGAGCGTATTGATGGCGTGATTTTCACAGGTTCAACAGACGTCGCCAAACGCATTAATATGTTGCTTGCCAAACGCTCTGATAACCCCGTACTCATCGCTGAGACAGGGGGCATGAACGCCATGATTGTGGATTCTACCGCTCTGCCTGAGCAGGTGTGTGCCGATGTATTGGCATCTGCCTTTGACTCAGCAGGTCAGCGTTGCTCTGCCTTGCGTATCTTATGTATCCAAGAAGACATCGCCGAGCCTATGATTGAGATGATAAAAGGGGCGATGGATGAGCTTGTCGTGTCAGACCCACGCCTGCTTAGCACAGATGTCGGGCCTGTGATTGACAGCGAAGCCCAAGCGAATCTGCTAGACCATATCAATACCCTAAAACAAACCAGCGACTATCATGAAGTGCGTGTTACAGATGGCGAGCAAGGCACCTTTGTTGCTCCGATTTTATTTGAACTAAAAGACCTATCACAGCTTAAAAAGGAGGTTTTTGGACCTGTGCTACACGTTGTCCGTTATAAAGCCCATGAACTTGATGACGTGATAGACAGCATTAACAAAAAAGGCTATGCCCTAACACACGGCATTCACAGCCGTATCGATGGCACGATAGAGCATATCATAAATCGCATACAAGCAGGTAACGTCTACATCAACCGCAACATCGTCGGGGCGGTGGTGGGCGTCCAACCCTTTGGCGGTCATGGCTTATCGGGTACAGGACCCAAGGCAGGCGGGTGCTTTTATCTGCAACGCCTAAGCCGTCTGGACAGTTGGGACATACCGACCCTTGATAAGCCTGCCACGACTTATGATAACAATGTAGCTCGTGTCATGGACGTTGCTCGGTCGGTAGGTGTCAATCTAGACAGCACCATCAAGCACGCTTATCAAACGGCACTCAATCACGCCCAGACCACCCTACAAGGGCCAACGGGCGAGACCAACACCCTATCATGGCATGCCCCACGTTCGGTGGCTTTGACAAATGGCACGCCAGACAAGGCTCTGGCGGTGCTTGCTGTGCTTGCTCTAAACGGCACCAAGGCGCACGTTACCCCAAGCCATGAGCTTGCCCCTTACGCTGATAAGCTGACAGATGTGCTTGACGTCATGGGGCAACAAGGCGTGGATAAAAACACCATTATCGTGGCGTTGTCCGACCTACCGATTTCTGAAAAAGTGCGACTGTCAGAGCTGGATGGGGCGATTCGTCGTGTGATGGATGCCACAGATGGCTTTGACATGACACGTCTGTATCATGAAGTCAGCCAAAGTTATAACACCACAGCGGCAGGGGGTAACGCCAGTCTGATGGCAAGTGCCTAGTGCATATTTGGCTTGATATCAGTCATAGCCCACGCCAAAATCGGTATTCTAAACCAACAAAATGCGGTATAATGGCACAAATTTATACCGCTCATTTACCAATTTGTCATGTCCGAATACCAAGTCTTAGCACGCAAATACCGACCCAAAAATTTTAGCGAATTATTGGGGCAAACCCATGTCTCCCAAGCCCTATCGCACGCCATTGATACAGGGCGATTGCACCACGCTTATCTGTTTACAGGCACTCGTGGCGTGGGTAAAACGACCATTGCACGGATTTTGGCAAAGTGCCTCAACTGCGAAACAGGCATAACAAGCACGCCCTGCGGTGTGTGCGATACTTGCGTGAGCGTGGATAATGGGCGGTTTATTGACTTAATTGAGATTGATGCGGCAAGTCGCACCAAAGTAGAAGACACTCGGGATTTGCTAGAAAATGTCCCCTACGCTCCCACTCAAGGGCGGTACAAGGTGTATCTCATTGACGAAGTGCATATGCTCTCCACGCACTCGTTTAATGCCCTCTTAAAAACACTAGAAGAGCCGCCCCAGCACGTCAAATTTATCCTAGCGACCACCGACCCCCAAAAGCTCCCCATTACCATTGTCTCTCGCTGTTTGCAATTTGTGCTTCGTCCGATGTCGCAAGAATTGCTCCACGCCCATTTAGCCAAAATCCTGCATGCCGAGAACATCGCACACGATGACACCGCCCTGTGGCAGTTGGCTCAGTCCGCCAAAGGCTCGGTGCGTGATGCCTTATCCTTGACCGACCAAGCCATTGCGTTCGGTGGGGGACAAGTCGGGGCGGATACCGTCATGGAGATGCTTGGGCTTGTGGATAGTCTTGATGTGCTGGATTTGGTGCGTGATATTTATCACGATGACCGCTCGGGCGTGGCTCGTCATATTGCCCGAATGCGTGAACAGATGGTGGACGCTACCGCTTTGCTTGACCGCCTTGTGGACAGCTTTCATGCAATGGCACTGGTGCAGATTTTGCCTGACATGCCCCTTGATATGAACGATGAGCAAAAACAGGCGTTTTATCATCTTGCCCACACCTTGCCTGCCGATGTCATACAGCTTTATTATGAGATTAGTGTTAAGGCACGAGACAGCGTTCGCCTTGCCAGTACGCCCATGCAGGCGTTGGAAATGGGGATTTTGCGACTGCTTGCGTTTCGTCCGCTTGCTGGTGATGAAGTTATTTATCAAGAACCCAAAGCAATTTTAAATCAACAAATAGATAACTGCGTTAATCAAAGTTTAAATGATGAGAGTTTAAATGATGAGAGTTTAAATGATGAGAGTTTAAATGATGAGAGTTTAAATGATGAGAGTTTAAATGATGAGAGTTTAAATGATGAGAGTTTAAATGATGAGAGTTTAAATGATGAGAGTTTAAATGATGAGAGTTTAAATGATGAGAGTTTAAATGATGAGAGTTTAAATGATGAGAGTTTAAATGATGAGAGTTTAAATGATGAGAGTTTAAATGATGAGAGTTTAAATGATGAGAGTTTAAATGATGAGAGTTTGGCGATTTCACAAAATACAGAAATTATAGAAAATCATTATCAAGAAATTGGCAATCAAGAAATTGGCAATCAAGAAATTGGCAATCAAGAAATTGGCAATCAAGAAATTGGCAATCAAGAAATTGGCAATCAAGAAATTGGCAATCAAGAAATTGGCAATCAAGAAATTGGCAATCAAGAAATTGGCAATCAAGAAATTGGCAATCAAGAAATTGGCAATCAAGAAATTGGCAATCAAGAAATTGGCAATCAAGAAATTGGCAATCAAGAAATTGGCAATCAAGAAATTGGCAATCAAGAAATTGGCAATCAAGAAATTGGCAATCAAGAAATTGGCAATCAAGAAATTGGCAATCAAGAAATTGGCAATCAAGAAATTGGCAATCAAG
The DNA here is from genome assembly GCF_025985205.1 of Moraxella bovis. Lineage (NCBI taxonomy): Bacteria > Pseudomonadati > Pseudomonadota > Gammaproteobacteria > Moraxellales > Moraxellaceae > Moraxella > Moraxella bovis. The sequence goes on along the minus strand of NZ_CP087840.1, from coordinate 1,646,794 downwards.
AAATTGGCAATCAAGAAATTGGCAATCAAGAAATTGGCAATCAAGAAATTGGCAATCAAGAAATTGGCAAAGCGGTAAATAATTCTCAATCAATCAATGACATCAAGCCATCAGGACAGATAACCAAAGAGCAGTTAAATAATGAACTCATGCCACAGCAGGTAGCGTTGGCAGGCGAGTGGACACCAGAGAAATGGGATTATTGGGTGGCGGTGGCACGCCGTGAGCATAAGCTCGATGCCGATGAATTGGCGATGGTGAGTCATGCGATGATGGCGGGGCAGATAGATGGCGACTGTCAGCTGTATGTGCCTGAGCATAATAAGCAGATTTTTTCAAGTTTTAAGAGCTTTGCCAAAAAATTTGGTCAAGATTTTGCAAATGGTCGCTTGTGTGATGAGATGCCACTGCTGTCCCAAAGCGAATTTGCTCATCTTGCCACGCCTGTACAAAAACAAAAACAGCGAGATGAGCAGGTATTAGCCATCGCCAGCAATCAGTTGTTAAACAGCCCTGTCTTACAAAGCCTGTATCGAGGCAACTTTATCAATGATGACAATGCCATCACGTCGGTGCGACTGACGTTAAATGAGTAGAAGTGAGCAGGGCGGTTGCTACACTTCATACACAAAAGCGTCTTTTAGCTGACTAAAATCATTCACACTTACCTGTAGGTCATGAATCAAACCGTCTTTTAACCCATAAATCCAGCCGTGTACGGACAGCTTTTGCCCCCTGTGCCATGCGTTTTGGACGATGGTGGTGTGGCAGACGTTGGTTACTTGGCGTTTGACATTAAGCTTGCACAAAAGGTCGGTTTGCTCATCGATGTTTAGGTTGTCAAATTTATCCAAATATTGATAATGAATACCTTTTAATGAGCGTAACCAATTATCAATCAGTCCAAACTCTTGGTGCGACAGTGCCGCACGCACTCCGCCACAGCCATAATGACCGCAGACGATGATATGCTCAACCTTTAACATGTCCACGGCGTATTGTAGGGCGGACAGTAGATTCATGTCGGTGGCAACGACCATGTTTGCCACATTGCGATGGACAAACAGCTCCCCTGGCATGAGCCCGACCACTTCATTGGCAGGGACACGACTGTCAGAACAGCCAATCCAAAAATAATTCGGCGACTGCTGACGGGCAAGACTGGGAAAATAATCAGGGTCACGAGCGGAGAGACTCTCTGCCCAAAAACGGTTGGATTCTAATAAGTCGGATAACATGATGGCTCCAAATGCATTAAACTATACTATTAAAATAGCACATTTATCAAGCGTTACCATACCAATAACCGCCAAAGTCAGTAGGTAAAAACTAGCCAAAAGGGGTAGGTTGCGGTTTTGGTCTGTGCTTTTGGAGAATATGGCAGGCAGGCAGGGCAGGGTATGATAATGCCACTTATTTTGTATAGCTGACATCATGAAATCTGCCGAACACACCAAAAAAGCCTACCTTGATATCCTACAAACGCACCCTTTATTCGCTCTGCTGCCTCAATCTGAGACGGGGCAGGCGGTCAAAGATGAACTGCTTAGCCAAGTGGTGATTCATGAATACGCCAAGGGTGAGCTGATTTTCATTCAACATAGTGTGGTTGAAAATTTGTATTTTTTGCTAGATGGGCAGGTGATGTGTCATCGTGAACTGCCAAGCGGGCAGGCGTGCTTGATTGCCAGCTATCATGAGATGAGGCTGATTAACGAGAGCGTGCTGTGGGGTTTGGAGACAGATGATTATCCCAACTTTGGCACGGGCATTCATCGGGTTGGGCAGGTGGATGATGTGGATGGGAAAATCCCTAGCAAAGCCAATATCGCCACACGTCATTCCAAACTGCTCATCAAAGAGCGGGGTATTCATCAGCTGACCGCCACCGCCAAACAGCCGACCATTGTGGCGACGTTGCCAGTGCAGGCTTATTTTGAGAGCATTGCCAGCTTTGATTTGGGCAATCTCATCATGTGGTTTTGTGATACCATCAGCAAACGCATGTACTATCATCTCATCAGTAGCGACCTGCTTGCCTTTGTTCAAGCCAAATCCAAACTTAGCTACTATTTTCTTACTCATTATCCTGTGGGCGTACCGTTTGAGTTGCCGTTTAGCCAAAAACAGTTGGCAGGGCAGATTGGACTGCGTCCTGAGACACTCTCTCGCACCCTAAAAGAACTCATTAGTGCAGGACTTATCACTAAACGCAAGTCGCAATACTGCCTGATGGACGCCGAAGGGTTATTGGCACTCGTGAGCGAGTAGACTATTTATCCAAATGCCCGACCGCCCATACCGCCGCTTCGACACGAGTACGCAGACCGATTTTGGCTAGGATGTGCTTGACGTGGACTTTGACGGTGGATTCGGCAATGCCCAGTTTGTTGCCTATCATCTTATTACTCATGCCGTCTCGTATCATGTACAGCACTTGGAGTTCACGGTCGGTTAGGTCAAGATTGCTCTCAGGTTGGGCAGGTTTTCGCATGGCGGCTGCCAAAATAGGGGCAAGGGCAGGGCTGATGACAAGCTCGCCACGCAGGATACGGCGGATATTGCCAATAATCTCATCAGGCTCCATGTCTTTTAATAGATAGCCGTCCACGCCCAACGCTAGGGCATCTTGGACGTCTTTGATGTTGTCAGAGACGGTAAATAGTAGCACTTTGCCGTCAATTTGGCGTTCTCGGATGGCTTTTAGGGTTTCAAGTCCGTTCATCACGGGCATGTTGTGGTCTAGCACAATCAAATCCACGCTCTCATCTTGTAAAAAGCTCAACGCTTCAATGCCATGATTGGCTTCCCCTGCCACTTCAATATCCATCTCTAAGGATAATAAGTCCGCCACACCACGCCGTAACATGGGGTGGTCATCAACAATTAATAGGCGGGCAGGGCTGGTGGCGGTATAGATTTTTTGGCTCATGATAATATCTTTGGCTGGTTGGTTGGGTGAAATCGGTTAAGTTAAATAAATAATCGGTTTAATAAATGTGACAGAATACCCTATTATACCCCATTTATGACTCCGATGTTTTACCAAATTCATCATCGAGTTCATGGGTAAGCTCATAAGTGGCAGCACTGATTTGTTCGGCAGTCCATTCTTTGAGCTTAGGTTTGGGGCGTGGACTTTTTAGCTTTTTTAAGAAAAATTGGGGCAAAAAGCGAACGAACACTTCGGTGCCTGTGGGACGAGTTGGCTCGGTGCTAATCGTACCACCTAGACTCAACGCCCGCTCGCCCATGGTGCTAAGCCCGTAGTGTTCAGGTTTTTCTTTGTCACTTTGACGAATGCCAATGCCATCATCACTGATACGCAAGATGACTTCATAACTGATGCTGTCTTGGTAGAGCGTGATGTTAACGTTCTTGGCGTGGGCGTGCTTGTGGACGTTGGACAGGGCTTCTCGGGTGATTTGCAACAAATCCACCTGCTCGGACGCAGATAGGTTTAGGGTTAATACTTGGTTGTCAAAGTTGATGTTAAATCCGCCTTTGGCTTCAAACTCTTTGACCTTTATTTTTAAGGCGTCATTAAAATCGCCTCCATCCACTTTTAGGCGGAAGGTGTTTAATAAGTCCCGTAGCTGGACATAGGCGTGACTGGTGCCGTCATTTAGGTCGGTGCGGACTTTGTCTTGTTTTTGATGGATTTTTAGCAAAGTTTCTTTGTTTTGTAAGTTTGGCTCTTCGGCAAGCAGTTTTTTCTCTTGTTCGCCTAGGGTTTTTAGCATGGCGGACTGGATTTTTAGGTGCGACAACGTCTGGGCGATGGAGTCGTGCAATTCACGGGCAAAGGTGTTACGCTCTTCGGACAGCAGTAGCTCTTCGGCTTGCTTTTGGCGTTGGTTTGACATAAAGGTCAAGGCGATGAGCTGTGCCAGCATGCCAAGCAGGTCTTGCTCGGACAAGCCATTATCGTCACTGATGTTCAGTAGGGCAATGCGGTTTTTTGCCACGGGGCTGACAGGCTCACGCACCAGTAGCTCACCCCAGTTGGTATCAGTGCTTTTGATGGGGATGATACGGGTGTGCGTGTCGGTTTTTAGGTCGCAATACTCGCAATCGTCAGGCGTACAAAAGTCATGATGTTTACGCTCCGATAGGCTCATGATGACATTATTTTCAAAATTTTGCCCATGAATGCACAGCGACAGCTCCGTGTTGGGCAGTAGGCGGGCGAAATTTTGAATGAGTTCATGAAGCTCTTCGGTGTTGAGATGGTGCGTGGTGGCGATTTTCTCAGCAAAATGGTACAGGCTGTATAGAGCCTTGTTGCTTTGGGTGAGATGGTGTGTTTTGCGTTTGACTTCGGCTTCAAGCTCGGCTTGGTGGTTTTTGAAAAAAACGCGTCCGACAGCTCGTTTAGCTCTTGATAGCCTTTGATGTCCATCTTGCCCGCTTGCATGTCAAGCGATTTGCCTTGCCTAAAATGCCGAGCAGTGGCAGTTAGGTTTTTTAGGGGGGCTAAAGCATTGCGGTGTAGCTCCCACATGCCGACCAACATTACAAAGGTGATGAGTAGTAGCGAGATGATTTGGACGTGCTGTTGGTGTTCTTGGCGGTACTCGTTGCGTTTGCCGATAGCGTCCACCAGATGATTGACATCATCCAAAAACACCAAAGAATGCTGATAAAATGCCGTGCTGTCGCTTTGTTCTAAATTTGGTAGTAAGGTGTGTTCCCAATCATGGCGGATTTTGGTGAGAGCCTTATCAATGTCGCCATGTTTATTGCTGTTCTTGGCTTGGTATAGGCTTAGTTTGTCAAGACGGGCGGTCATGTCGTCTGCCAAGATGGGGTTTGGCGTGTGGGGTGAATTTGGGTTTGCCGACAGTGCCAACTCATGATTGATGCGGTAGGTTGCCATACGGATGGAACCTGCGTCATTGATCGCTTGGGCGTCCTTTTCGGCGGTATTGGCAAGATAAAAACTGTATGTGGAAGCGGTCAAAATCGTACAAAAAATAAACGCCACCGCCAAGCCTGCACGCCGTGTCATGGAATGCCCGACTGTGGTCGGACTTATCCAATGGGCAAATTGTTTTAATAAGGCAAGTGGCACGAGCTATACTCCCAAAAAGTTCATGACTAAAAATAATGAATGATTTTTAGTAAAATTGATCAGCTACTTTTTATAAGTAATTGAAAAAAGGTATTTTATAAGCGATAAACCCAGATTAAGCCATACTACCAAAGAAGTAGTTGGCTATCATATAAAAATTTTGCCAATAAAAACTTGATTATAATCAAGGATTTTTTAATAAAATTTCACTATGATAACAACAATATTGAAACATCTCTTTAACAAACTTGGCGATGGTAGGTAGGACAACTTTATCATTAGCCATGCCAATTATACCTTAATTAAGGGGGGATTATGGCAACCGAAAAATCAAAACAACTGCTGGTCTTGATATCATCAACCATCGCATTTACCGTCTGCTTTATGATTTGGATGATGTTTGCGGTGCTTGGCATTCCAATCCAAAACGCACTTGACTTATCCGAAACCCAATTTGGACTACTCGCCGCCACGCCTGTCTTGACAGGCTCGCTTGTTCGCTTACCGCTTGGTATGATGACGGACAAATATGGTGGTCGCATTGTGTTTTTTGCTCTGATGATAGCGTGTGTGGTGCCGATATTTTTGATGAGCTATGCCAATGCTTATTGGCAGTTTTTGGTACTGGGTCTGTTTGCAGGGCTGGCAGGCGGGTCGTTCTCGGTGGGGATTGCCTATGTTGCCAAATGGTTTGAAGCGGAGCGTCAAGGCTTTGCCATGGGTGTGTTTGGGGCAGGTAATGCAGGCTCGGCACTGACCAAGATGGTAGGCCCTGCGATTATTGTTTACGGTGGCTGGCAGTTTTTACCAAAGGTGTATGCAGGCATTATGCTCATTACTGCCATCGGCTTTTGGTTTATGTCGTTTGACAAAAAAGAACACCGCTCGGCAAGTAACGCCAGTTTCGCCAGTCAATTGGCGGTACTAAAAGACCCCAATGTGTGGCGTTATAGTCAGTATTATTCTATTGTCTTTGGCGGTTATGTCGCCCTTGCCTTGTGGATGACCAAATACTATGTCAATGAGTATGGATTTAGCCTACAAACGGCAGCGTTTTTGGCGGCGTGTTTTAGTCTACCAGGGGGCGTTTTGCGTGCGCTCGGTGGGTGGCTGTCGGACAGATACTCAGCCCATACCGTAACTTGGTGGGTGCTTTGGGCGTCATTTTTGTTCTTGTTTGTTTTGTCTTACCCACAAACAAGCCTTGTGGTGCAAACGGTGGACGGTGAGCGGGCATTTCATATCGGACTAAATTCTACTATCTTTACCATCTTGATTTTCTTATTGGGCATTGCCTTTGCCATCGGTAAAGCGTCCGTGTTCAAATACCTGTCGGACGAATACAAAGACAACATGGGGGCAGTCTCTGGCGTGGTTGGTCTGGCAGGGGGCTTGGGCGGATTTATCCTACCCATCATGTTTGGGGCGGCGGTGGATATAACAGGCGTACGCTCATCGGCATTTATGATTATGTTTGGCGTGGTGTGGGTGAGCCTTGTGTGGATTTATATCTCAGAAGTCAAACCAAAAATGGAAGAAGGTCATCAGGCGATGTTAAAGATGAAAAATAAATCATAAAACATCGGCTAATAACCAACCATAAAATCAGGCGGTCTTGTGATGGGTCGCCTGATTTTTGTTTGTGTTTTGGATGGGGGTTTGGTATGATGGCACCAAGTATCAATGAACTTGGCAAGATTGAAATTAAGGCGGTATCAATCATGCCCTAACAGGAAAACCCCATGCTCACTCTTCATCATCTTAACCAATCTCGCTCGTTTCGTATTTTGTGGCTATTGTGCGAACTAAACGCCTTATATGGCACGCCCTTTCGTGTCATCAAACACAACCGCACCAAAAGCCACCTTGCCCCAAAAGAGCTAACAGAAATTCACCCCATGGGTAAAGCCCCGATTTTGGTGGATGAAACCCGTGGGCGGACGCTTGCCGAGTCGGGCTTTATCATTGAATATTTATTGCGATATTATGACACGGACGGCAAATTATCGCCCGCTGATGAGGCGTGGGAGAACTATACGTTTTGGTTGCATTTTGCCGAAAGCTCGCTCATGCCTAACTTGGTCATGCGATTGGTATTTGCTAAAATCGTACAAAAGTCGCCATTTTTTATCCGTCCTATCATCAGGGGTGTACAAAAGGGCGTTGAGAAGTCTTTTATCTCGCCTAATGTAGATAAGGCATTAGCCTTGCTTAACGAGCATTTGGCAAGTCGGCATTATCTGTCAGGGGCAGGGCAGGGGGTGTTTGGTGCTGTGGATGTTCATCTGCATTTTGGCATTGCTCAGATGAAAAAATCGGGTGGGTTGTCTGATAAATGGATGCATGTCCATAACTGGCTAGCATACTGTGAATCTCGCCCCAGTTTTGAGATGGCACAAAGTTATGAGTAGTAAGCCCTACTCATCTTTTAATGAAAATTCTTCGGTATATAAGCTCCAATTAAGCTTGGTGCGACAGGCTTGATAAAAATCCACGTCCAAGGGGTGCAGTAGGATTAGGGATTTGTCGTGCTTGGTAATGAGTAGGGTTTGGTCGTTGTCTAGCGGTACGCTTGCTTCGCCGTCAGAGCTGACCATGGGCTGAGTGCGGTTGTCTTTGTGGATTTTGATGGTGATTTTACTGGTGCCTGCAACCACGATGGGGCGACTAGACAGCGTGTGCGGGTGCATGGGAGCCAGACAAATGGCATCTAGGCTTGGATGAATGATAGGGCCTCCTGCTGAGAGCGAATAGGCGGTAGAACCTGTTGGGGTTGCCACAATCAGCCCATCAGCATGCTGACGATAGACGTCAATGTCATCAATTTGCAGTTTAAAATCAATGGTATGCACCGATTTACCTGCGTGTAGCACCACGTCATTTAGGGCATAGCTTTCATGAAACACTTGCGTGTTGCCGTCATCATCTCGCCCGAGCACCTGCATTTTTAACAAAAAACGCTCATCGGTATGATACTCGCCAGCAAAGACTTCTGATAGCTCGGTCTCCAAACGCTCAGGGTTGATGTCCGCCAAGAACCCCAGTCGCCCACGATTGACCCCGAGTACTGGCACGCCCGTTCCCGCCAAGAGAGAACCTGCCTGCAAGATAGAGCCGTCGCCACCGACCACCATGACCAAATCACAATGCCCGCCCATGCGACCACGTGGCACGATTTTGATGGGGCTGTCATCTCTGTCAAAATCGATGTGTATGCCGTCAATGCTGGCGGTACTGGTGTCAATGGTGATTTCTAGCCCCCACCCTGACAGCAGGTTAATGAGTTCATTTAATGTGGCGGTAATGCTTTTTTTGCCAGCACGCCCCATGAGTCCAATGCGTTTAAAATGGCTCTTTTGGATATTAAAAGATGTCGGTGAAATGGCGGTCTCGGTCATGAAGGCTGATTGTCTTTAAAAAATAAAAAGTATATGATAACCAAACTCCGCCCAGACTACAAGTAAAAACCCATAAAGCTTGTAAATGATGCTACCATCCCCATTAATCAAAAAAATACCCATGTTGAGTTATCAAAACAGTAAAAATACTTGATTTTTAAAAGTAAATATAGTATAAAACACCAAATTGTTTTAATTCTCAATTTATCAATCTATTCTTAATTTTATATAAGGAAAATTATGGCAAACCCTATTGTTAGTCGTACCGAACTACTGGCAGGTGATGTACCGATGACGGTCAATGGTGTGGTCAAAAAGACCGCTCTGCTACTTGGCATTTCTGCTGTTTCGGGCTTTGGAATGTTTTTCTTTGCTTTGATGAGTGGCATGTCATCAGGGGTATTAATGGGCTTGGCAGTGGTTGCCATGCTGGTTACCATGGGTCTAGGTCTCGCCACTGCCTTTAAGCCACATCTGGCCAAAACACTTGCTGTGCCTTATGCTCTGCTAGAAGGCGTGTTTATCGGTGTTGCCTCTGCTTTTGCCTTTTATAAAGCCCCAAGCGTGCCACTGCTTGCCTTATCAGCAACTTTTGTTACTGGGGCGGTCATGCTGACCCTTTATACTACGGGCATCATTAAAGTGACCGAAAAATTCCGCTCATTGGTGGTATCTGCCTCTATCGCCATCATGATTGTTTATGCCATTCAGTGGATTATGTCGCTGGTGTTTGGTAGCTCGATCCCACATCTGTTCGGTGGCGGTATGATTGCCATTGGGTTTAGTGTTTTTACCACGCTCATCGCTTCTTTCTTTTTGTTAATTGATTTTAAAAACATCGAAGATGGTGCCATGTATGGCGTGAACAAAGAGTTTGAATGGGTCTATGGCATTGGCGTGTTAGCAACGCTGGTGTGGATGTACGTTGAATTCTTACGCTTGATTGGTTATTTGCAAGAATAATGCTCTGCCAAAACAACAAAAAACGCTCTGATGTCAGGGCGTTTTCTTATGGGCAGTTTTGATGAGAAATAATTAACACTTCCCCAATTATTTGTTATAATTTACTTCAATCTCAACTTAAAATTACAACTTATTGATTTTTTGATGATTATTTTCGGGTTGTGGGGGCGAATTGCAATTTGTCCTTGATAAATCAATTACTTATACAAAGTTGAGAATGGGGTATAATTTGCCAATTTTAATAAAGCATGGGTTTATAATAATGACTTCTCGTATGTTGATTATGGTGGGGCTAGGCACTGTTTTGCTAGGCTGTCAATCATTGCCATCCACACCGCACCTTCCTAAAAGCACCGAGCTGACCGAGCGGGTGCATTTGGCACATGAAGCGTTACTTGCCAAGCGCTTGAATAATCAAAGCAATCACAGTCAGGCTTATCTCAACCAGCGAGATGATGACCCAGATGCAGGTTTTTTGGGCAAAGAAATCAATCGGCAGACAGATGCTCCGTCTCAAGAAGAGTTGTCTTTGAGTACCATCATTGATGAGCAGACAGAATACCACCCCACGCTATCGGGATATTATCCCATCACCACAGGAGCGAATGCGTTTGCATCGCGCAGTATTTTATCTGACATGGCAACTCACACCATTGATGTACAGTACTATATCTGGCATGATGACGAAGCGGGATTTTTGATGCTAAAGGACTTGTGGCAAGCGGCAGAGCGAGGTGTGCTTGTTCGCTTGCTTTTGGATGATTTTAATGGCAATCCTAGGCTTGATGAACAGCTTGCCTTGTTTGCTAAGCACCCTAACATTGCTGTGCGTGTGGTAAACCCCTTTACCTATCGCTGTTATAAATTCATGAATTATCTGACATCGCCTGTGCGTATTAACGTGCGTATGCACAACAAAAGCATGACTTTTGATAATCACATCAGCATCATCGGTGGGCGTAATATCGGCAATGAGTACCTAAACAACCATCAAAACAACCACTTTGCTGATCTAGATGTTCTGCTTATCGGCGAAGTGGTGGGCGACATTACCAAAAGTTTTGATGAATACTGGCAATCGCCAACGGCTTATGATATTGAGACACTAGTATCAACAGACAAAAAGCGACCCCACCAGTCGGCGATGGCGGTATTTAGTAAGGATAACGACGATGGCTTAAATGCCACTAAAAATGAGCGAGCCTTGCGTACCTACCGCAGTGCCGTGGCGAGCAGTACCATTGGCAAGGATTTGCTCAATAAAAATGTACCATTTCGCTGGGTTGATATGAAATTTTTGGCGGATGATGTGGCAAAGCTCAACACTAAAGTCAAAAATGAAAATCCCAAAGACGGTCACCTGGTCAGTAAACTTCGCCATGAACTCGGTCGCCCCAAAGAACGCCTAAGCATCATCTCATCGTATTTTGTTCCCACCAAGGACGGTGTGCGTACACTGACCACCCTTGCCAAAGATGGTGTAGACGTGAGTATACTGACCAACTCATTTGATGCCACTGACGTGGGCGCGGTGCATTCAGGATATGGGCATTGGCGTCAGGAGTTGTTGTCAGCAGGCGTGAAGATTTATGAGTTAAAATCCACGGCTAAAAACACCAAAGAAGATGAAAATAAACTATGGCGTACCAAACGCATGACCACCACCAGTCTGCACGCCAAAGCCTTTGCTGTGGATAATCATAAAGTGTTTATCGGTTCGTATAATATTGACCCACGTTCGGCAAACATCAACACCGAGCTTGGTGTGATGATTTATGATGAAGAGCTGGCGTATCAGCTTCACAATGCTCTAAATAATGCTGGCGACCAAGAAAATTCGGTCATTTTAAACCAAGTTTATGAAGTGCGTTTGGTGAATGGGGAGCTTCAGTGGCGAACCTTAGAACAGGGGCAAGAAGTGATTTTTGATAAAGAGCCACACATGAACACCCCTGAGCGTATTGGTGTATCATTCATGAGTTGGCTGCCGATAGATTGGCTATTGTGATTGCTTATGTCTAGGGCGTGCCTGCCATTGATAACATGTTTGCAAAATACGATGAAAATTTGACAATTTTAAGCAATTCTTGCAGGAAAAACGTGCGATTTTTATCATTTTATTGCAAATACCAAAAACAGGCACGTCCTAGATGGCTGAATGTTAATTTTAACAAAATACATAAAAATTGTTGCTATTTTAAGCAGTTTTTAGTACATTATACAAAAATAGTACACAAATATTTACAATGCCACAAGCTACCTTATCCTCTCATCATATCCGCCTGATTGCCACGGTCGCTTCGGTGACCATGTTGGCATTTTTTGATTATGCCTTGGTGTTTTATCTCAAAGAGGTGATTGCTGACAATTTCTTTGGCGGGCGTGAAGTGATGTGGTTGTATTCGATGCAGGCGGTGGGACTGTTTTTAGGGGCATATATCGCCCACCCTATTGGCGGGTTTTTATTGGGACAATATGGTGATGCCAACGGCAGGCGAGCGGTCTTATTCTTGAGCTTACTGGGCTTGACTGTGTTTACTTTTATCATTGCAGTACTGCCAACCTATCATCATTTGGGGGTGCTTGCTCCGATTTTATTTATCGTTGCTCGCTTTGGGCAGGGGTTGGCTTACGGGGGTCAGATTCCGTCTGCCTTGGTGCTACTTACTGAACAGTTGCCCATGAGACGAGTGGGGCTTGGGTGCAGTTTTGTTGTGGTGGGTGTTTTGATCGGGGTGCTTTTGGTGAGTCTGCTGTCCAGTTTTTTGGCAAACATTCTAAGTTATGCAGACATGCTCAGCTATGGGTGGCGGATCCCTTTTGTCATTGGTGGTGTGCTGTCAGCATCATTGCTGTTGTCGCTACACACTTTAAAAGAAACCTCCATCGATGTGCAGACCAAAGACCGCCATGCTGAAGCTGGACATACGCTCAGTGCCATGAGTTTTGATGGATTAACTAAGACTCAAATCCAAGACTTAGCAGATGCTAATATTTTTCATGATGACAAACCCCAATCCATCCAAAAATCATCTTTAGTTCAAATCATCACCAAAAATCGCCCATCCAGTCTTATCCCTGCTGTACTAATATCATGGATTATGCTGAGTGTCTTTATTGTCATTGCCATAATAATGCCGATGCTACTTAACATTAGCTTTGCGGTGTCGGAGAGTATTTTGGTATTCGGATCGGGTCTTGCGGTCTTTTTTATGATGATTGGCTGTGCGTTTTATGGCTATTTGATGGATAGGGTGAATGTAGGTAAAGTGATGATTTTCGGCGGTATATTCTTTATCGTTAACACATCACTGTTTTTTGTCCAGTTGGGGTTTGGTAGTGATTTGATGCTACTGTGGTTTGCTCTGCTTGGTTTTTCAGGGGGTATGATTGCCACGCTGCCTGTGGTCTTGGTGCGACTGTTCCCCAGTAAAATCCGCCTAACCAGCATTGCCTTAACTTATAATGTCACTTATGCATTGGTGGCAGGTGGTGTGCCGTCACTGTTGGCATTTGCCACGTTTCATCTACCACTTGCCCCTGCTTTATATCTCTTATGGGTGGGACTTCTGACGATATTTTTAAGTTTTTATATCTATTATCTGCCCAGAAGCGAGCGAGACATCGCCAGATAATCATGTGGCAGTCATGTGACAGTCATGTAGCTTTATCCATCACAAACTCCACAAACACCCGCACAATCGCAGACGGATAACGCTTTGAAGCATAGAGCATAAACAAATCGGCCCTGGCCCAAAAAGTATGCTACACCCACCCATGGTTGATATAATGAAACACCAAGTCAAATGCTTTAAGATGATTGGTTAGGTTTTTAGAGAAACAACACGTTTTTCTAAATGCTCGCCTAACAAAGGCTCTAAGCCTTGTGTTGTTGCCTTCAATACCAACGGTAAAGCGTTTGCCCACTTGTTTGATAGAGTGCTTAAAAGCAACAAGAAAGCTGTCCCAATCATCACAAGCAATTTTGTTAAAACTCATACCTAAACTCATCTATCTTTAAGGTATTGTAATGCTTTTGTCTTGGTTTGATTTGGTGATTACTGTTTGCAAGCACGCTAAATACTTTACCCTTACTGACTTGTTCAAGTATCACAATGTCAGCAATACGACAACCACAAGCTGACATTAAGCGTATTTTGTCATTGATGTAAGATTGACAACCTTTGTCAGTAAGCTGTAAATGATGAACAAACTGTCTATGACAATCTTTGCAAAAATAGCTCTGTTTGCCATAGCTTTCTATGCCATTTTTCTTTATACTAACCGACAGGCAACTTGGGCAAGTAATGGTAATTTGTGTCTTCATAACCGTAAATTACCAACTTTTGTGCAAGTTGTCTTTTTAGTTTTTGTTATAGCATACTTTTTGGATTACTACCTGATTTTTATGTGGAAATAGCAAAAACGGCTGAACAAGCCAAAATTCACACGCTATTTATCGCCGACACGCCTGCAATGGTTGGGGCGGGCGTGATTGGTGATTTTGCCCAAAAATCGCCTATGTTTGTGTTAGAGCCGATGACCATTTTGTCAGCGGTTGCCACGCATACCCAAAAAATTGGCTTGGTGGCGACTTATTCTACGACCTACATACAATTTGCCCTACAATTTGGCTCGCCAATTAAAAACGCTGGACATCATCAGTGGTGGGCGTGTGGGCTGGAATGCCGTTACCACAGGCACAAAAGAAGTGGCTTACAATTTTAGCGACCAGCCCTTGCCTGACACCACCACTCGCTATGAAATGGCTTTTGAGATGATGGAAGCGGTGCAAACTTTGTGGGGGACTTTTGGCGAAAATGCCTACATCACCGACAAAACCTCAGGGCAATTTGCCGATATGAGCCAGATTAAACCAGCGGGTTACCAAGGCAAATATTACCAAGTCAAAGGGGCATTGCCAATCCCTGCCACACCACAAGGACAACCGCCCATTTTTCAGGCAGGACCAAGCGTTGAAGGCATCAAACTGGCAGGGCGTTTTGCCAGTGGCGTGTATGCCAATCCGTTTAGCATTGAAGAAGCGACAGCCTATCGCACTGCATTAAAACAAAGTGCCATCGCACACGGTCGCAATCCTGATGAAATCCATATGTTTACCATTGGCGACACATTTGCAAAATCAGGCGATGTCCCACCCCAATGACCCACGCTCTCCCCGTGCGGTGGAGCTGATTAAGCATGGAATGTCGCCCAAAGAAGTGCTTGCTGGTGGCGTGATTAACTATCACCCTGTGGTGGTGGGGACAGCTGTTGATGTGGCAGATTTTATGGAACAATGGTTTAAAGCTTGTGCGACAGACGGCTTTTCACTTGCCCCTAACAGCCAAATGGGCGTGCGTGAATTTGTGGAAAAAGTCGTGCCGATTTTGCAGGAACGGGGGGTTTATCATCTTGATTATGAAGGCGATACGCTAAGGGAGTATTTGGGGGGTAAGTCATCAGTATGGATTGAAGGGTTAAGGGAAAAAGAGAAAACACCGTTTAATTTAAAAATTAGGCGGTGTTTTTTATTGGAATTTTGGAAAATGGGTTTTCAGGCTGCCTGAAAATGGTATTTTTGAGATTTATCGTTTCTGAATGTATTCAAGTAGTTTTTCACCATCTGCAATTTGGGAAAGGGTTTGAGCAAATGGAAAAGAATAGCCTAATACGGATTTAACCTCTTTGGCTTTAATTGGCTTACCTAAACTCACAAAATCATCTAATTTTTGAAAATAGGTTTTATCATCTATACCATAATGGTGGGTTTTTTCCACATTGCCACAAGCCTGTCCAAAGGCAACAATGCCTTGCCCAGAAGCATATAAAAAAACATAATCTCCTTTTTTGATACGCCCAATTTTTTCTTTATAACCATCTTCAAATGCTGCTGCAACTTGATTATTTATCATAAAATGATGGTCGTCTATATCGTTGGCACTATTGGTGTTTAATAAAAAATATTTGGTTGCTGTGGAATTATCGGTTTTTTCGTGATGATTTTGGTCGTTGGCTCGCTGATTATCCCACGCTTTGATGATATATTCTGAAATTAAATCGTGAATAATATCTTGACGAGTGGTTTCCCAAGCATCTGCTAATTCTTGCAAAATCAAATCTTCTTTAATAGATAAACGCAAACTCAAAGTGGTTTTGTCTTGATTGCGTTGATTATAGGCTTGGGTGCGACTGTTGATAAAATCGTTTGACATTGGAATTGCTCCTGTGTTGATGAATAATATGCGTATTATACAAAAATAGAAAATAAAATAAACACAAAATTTATTCTTTTATAAAATAAAATTTATTCTTTTTTTAAATTATTGATATTTAAAAATTTTATTTTAAATAAGAAGTGAGTATTACAAATCATTTCAACCAGCCTGAAAAATCCATCATTCCAAAAATAAAAACGGCATTGTTAAACTAAAATACATAATTCAAAGTTCCATTCCACTTAGCAAACAGTAAGTTCAAAGTGTTTTCTATCATTTTCTCGGATTTAGAATAACATTTTGATTTTCTTCTAAATCTTGCTGTGAAATGCCTAATGGGACTATTATAGCCCTCTATGGTAAAAGTTTGAGCTTTGCTTGTCATATGTTTTGATTTTGGAATGACTTCAAGGTAAGATTTCCAGTAGTCACTACAAAACAGTTGAATGTTATGGATGTTCAATTGATTGTAAAGCTGTTTAAAGGTGTTGGTGTCTCGTCTGCCACAAACAAAACCTAAGATTTGTTTTGTTGTTCTGTCAATGGCAAGCGGGGTCCAGCAAGCGTTTTTTATGCTTGGTGTAGCTATGAATCTCATCAAGCTCAACGATATCTATCGCTTGATTGCTATCTTGTTTGATTTGATGTTGTTCGCCAAGTTTTTTAACCCATTGATAGACTGTGCCATAACTAATACCTAATATGCGACCAATTGAACGAAAGCCCAAACCTTCTAGATACATATTGATTGCCATTTGCTTGGTTGCTTCGCTTTTATGATGCGTTGGTTTATGTACTGAAAAGTAATGATTGCAACCTTTGCACTTATAGCGTTGTCTGCCATTGTTAAAACCTGCTTTGACAAAGTGTTTGTGCTTACATTTAGGACAACTATCAAATGTTTCGTTCATTGGTTTTTACTCTATGGTAAAGTATTGAGCTATTTTAACTTATGTATTTGTTTTTAACAATACCCGATTTTCAAAAGGGCGGATTTGATGAAAATGACAGCCTTGCTGTGGTCGCCAAATTATCAGAATTGGGCATTGATTTTATTAAAATTTCTGGCGGAAACTACGAAAGCCCTGTAATGCTGGCTGAAAAATCCAGCACACGCCAAAGAGAAGCCTTTTTCCTAGATTATGCCGAAAAGGGACGCAAAATCAGCCAAGTACCGCTCATTATCACAGGCGGGTTTAGAAGCGAGGTGGTGATGAATGACGTATTGTCAAGCGGGCATTTGGACATGGTGGGCGTGGCTCGTCCTTTTGCCCTTGTGCCTGATTTACCCAATCAAATCAAAAATGGCACTTATGAAACGGTGCAGACCAATCGCATAAAAACAGGCATTAAACCGCTTGATGACAAAATCGGCTCGGTGCTAGAAATGGACTGGCATATGAGCCAAATGACACTCATCGGACAAGGCAAATCGCCCAATCCTAAGCTATCGGCGTGGCGTGTGCTTGCCAAGATCATTTGGGAAAATGGCAAGGCGGGGCTTAGTACGGGGAGAAGTTAAGAAATAAGTTGGCTTTGGATTTTGGTGTTATTGGATGTTAAGATGATACCTATCATCATCAATCTTCACCACCAGTTTATCGCCACGTTCTATCTTGCCCACCCCTTTTGGTGAGCCTGTCATGATGATGTCGCCTGCTTGTATGCCGTAGAGATTATCCAAATAATCCACCAAATAGTCAAATGAATACATCATCTTTTCGGTGCTGTCGTCTTGACGAATCTCGCCATTGACGGCTAAGGATAAATGATAATGGCGTTCGCTAAATGGCTTAAATCCCCCAAGCCAACACGCTCCCTTAAAACCTTTGGCTTTAAGCCACGGCAAGCCCTTAGCTTTGCACACGTCTTGCACGTCTCTGGCAGTCAAGTCAAGCCCTACCGTGTAGGCGATGATTTGCTTGTTCTCGCCGATGAGTAGCACAAGCTCGGTCTCGTGATGGATATTCTCCGAAAAGTCGGGCAAGGTGAGCGTATCGCCTGTTGTGATACTGCTGTTGGGTTTTAAAAAAACCAACGGTTCGGCAGGGATTTCGTTGTTAAGCTCGTGGATATGCTCCACATAGCTACGCCCGACGCAGTAGATGGTGTTGATGGGGTGGGCTTGCTTGTTGATAAAGACAGTAGTCATGGCAAAATTCCAAAAATTGGGGCAAAAACTAGTAAAGCGTAGCCAATGGGCTTAGGAACTCAGGCTTGTGATGATAAATGCCCCATTATCAAACTTGCCAAATACGGCTGATAATACACCGGCAGGTCATGTGCCATGCCGTCTACCGCTACGAATCGGCTGTTTGGGATGATTTTGGCAATGTGTTTACCGTGGCTTTGGTGTAGTAACCCGTCTTTGTTGCCGTGAATGACGAGTGTGGGGGCGGTCACTTGACGAGTATACTGGAAAATCGAGCCTGTGGCAAGGATGGCGTTCATCTGCTGTGCCATGCCAAGCGGATGATGACAGCGATGATAGCGGATTGAGGCGATGTGGCGAGTGCCTTTGATGTCTAGATGACCGGGGGAGCCGACCGCTGTCATAAACCATACCGCATGACGGAGCATGTCCCGTTTGCTGTTGCTTTGGGCTTTTTTAAAAAAGGTAGAGAACTCTTTGGGTTTGGGTGGCACCAAAAAGGGGTGGTTGGTGCTACTAAACAGCAGGGCAAGCCTTTCGATATGATGGGGGTATTTGGCACAGACGATTTGGGCGATCATACCGCCCATGCTCGCCCCGACCAGATGTGTTTTGCCCAAATTCATCGCCCCAATCAGCCCTGCGACATCGTCCGCCATGTCGGGCAGGGTGTAGGCGACTTTTTCACGGGCGTTGGATAAGCCAATTTGGTTTTTGGCAATCATTTTTAGGATGTTGGTGTGTGGCAGTTTGGTTAGGTGCTTGATTTTGGTGGAGAGACCCGTATCACGGTTGTCAAATCTGATGACAAAAAACCCTGCGTCCATAAACTTTTTTAAAAAAGTATCCGACCAAAACAGCATTTGCGAGCCAAAGCCTGTGATGAACAGTAAAGGCGGATGGTCAGGGTTGCCCCCTGCTTCGACACACAGTGTAATACCACGTCCAACATCAACCATGCTTTGATAAAAATGGGGCGATAGGTCGGATGCTCGCCAGTCTTGGTTAAATCTATCCCAGCTTGGCGGTGGCGTGTGGGCGATGGGCGGTGGCAAATAGACCATGAATGATTAAATCTCAACCATCTCAAAGTCTTCTTTGCTCACGCCACAGTCGGGGCATGTCCAGTCGTTTGGGATGTCTTCCCAACGTGTGCCAGCAGGCAAACCCTCTTCGGGACAGCCTAAGGCTTCATCATAAATCCAACCGCAGACGATACATTGGTATTTTTTCATGGCAAAACTTCATTGATAAATGGGTATATAGTTTACACTCATACGCCCATTTTGTAAAGTCTTTTTTGATTGAAAAAATCAATCGTATTGTTTTTTCAATCATTTTTCAAGTAACTGCTTTTGTAAATCCGCCCGAGCCTTGACAAAGCCGTCAATGCCTTTTAAAAGCAGTTCATTGACAGGAGTGTGGTCTTGTAAGTTTTTAAAGCCTTGTTCGTCAAGGGGTGTAGGACGTTCTAGCACTGTTTGGCTTGGGTTTAATTGGCGGGCAACGTCCGTCTCCATGCTGGCAAGCTCATCAAGCAAGGCAGGCGAGATGGTGAGTAAGTCGCACCCTGCTAGGGCAAGGAGTTGGGCGGTGGAGCGAAAACTTGCCCCCATGATTTCGGTGGCATAGCCGTGCGATTTATAAAATTCATAAATATTTTTGACTGAGTTTACGCCCAAATCATCATTTATGTCAATGCTTTGGTGGTTTTCATGTGCCTTTTGCCAGTCGGTCAGTCGCCCCACAAACGGCGAGATGAGCTTAACCCCAGCGTCAGCACACGCACGAGCTTGGGTGTCGGTAAAGAGCAGGGTTAGGTTGCAGTGAATGCCTTGTTTTTCTAGGATTTCGGCGGATTTGATGCCTTGCCAAGTGGCGGCGATTTTGATGAGAATGCGACTGGTGTCTACGCCCAGTTTGTCATAGAGTTCGATGAATGCTAGGGCATTTTGCAGGGTCTTGTCGGTGTCAAATGAGTGGCGTGCGTCCACTTCGGTGGAGACCCGTCCGTCGATGTGCGAGAGTATCCGCTTGCCCAGTTCGGCAGTGAGACGGTCGATGGTGTCATCATCAGACAGTCCTAAGCCTTTGATTTGGCGGATAAGCTCGTCATGCTCGCCTGAGAGTAGGGCGGAGGTTACTAGGCTTGGGTTGGTGGTGGCGTCTCGTGGACGCAAGCGAGCGATGGCGGTTAGGTCACCTGTATCAGCAACGATGGTGGTGTGCTTAGCGAGAGCGGTTAGGGCGTTCATGGTCATGGGTATCCTTGATGATAAAAGTGCTTTAACATACCACAAATACGGACGTTTGGCAAAATATTTGTTGGGAAAAGTTGGAGCATGTCTGCTGCGGATAATACTTTGGCGGAATCTGATAAAGATTAAAACCAATCTTCCAACAAAAAGAACGGCTTTTCATAACGCTTGGCTTCTTTGGGGGTGCATGGCTTGGAGGCTAGGCGATTTTTGATGGCAGGATTTTTGGCAAAGCTAATGTCATCGCACATCGCTCTGCCATGATAGGGGTGGATGGGCAGGTGCTTTTGTCGTAGGTTGGGCGTGTATTCGGGGGTGTTGGGGTTAAGGTTTGAGTTTAGGGTGACGGGCAGGGGGCTATTCACCCACTGGATGTGTTGGCAGGCACTGAGCATGCCACAAAGTAGCACTAAGCCAAAACGCACGAGCAGATGAGTCGTGCGTTTTTTTAGGATGATTGATAAGGGCGTGTTGAACATTGATAACATTCTTATAAAATATGGTAAAATTTGACAATTTCAATCAATTTTTGCATGAAAAATGGCTAAATCTTGTTTTTCATCGTCAAAAACTTGTCTGATAGAATAACTATCAGCCTGCATTTTTTCCTTGAAAAACGTGCGATTTTTCTCATTTTTCATTGCAAATACCAATATTCAACACGCCCAAGTCCAAATCAGTTGATACCACCACGTGACCATGTTGGTTCACGCACCGTCCCTTGGGTGTCAATGGTAAAGGCTTGCCCTGTTTTTAGAGAGCGAATGGTCATCTGACCACGTCCGCCTTTGTGAGATGAATAAACGATGCGATTACCATTGGGTGAGAAACTTGCTGATTCATCAATGCCTGTCGTGTCAATCGTGCCAGCCCCTGTTACCACTAGGCTACGCCCTGAGACATAGGCGATTTTGCTACCATCTGGGCTGACTCGGGGGTTTGCCCCTGCACCGCCAATGGCTGATGCTTGCCCCGTGTTCATGTTGTAGCGGTAGAGGCGTGGCGTGCGTGAGCCATTGTCAGCGGTAAAGACAAAAGAGCGACCGTCTGGGGTGTACTGCGGTGAGTTTTCTGCCCCTTTCATGTTGGTTAGGCGTTTTAGATGACCTGAGGCGATGTGTAGCTCATAGATGGACGGGTCATTATTTTCATGACTGCCTGAGAAAAGAATACTGGTGCCGTCAGGCGAGAACGATGCCCCTAGGTTGTTACCCTTAAATGGGGTAATGACTTGACCGCCACCACTGCTACTGGCACTTTGCAGATGAATGACTGGCAAGCCGTTAGGTTTTTGTACAGAGTAGGCGATACGCTGACCGTCAGGCGACCATGTGGGACTAAAAATAGAGCCTTGCGTGCTAAATAGCACACGGACGTTTTGCCCGTCAGCGTCCATCACTTTTAGGGTGGAAGTTTTATTGCGTGGGTCGCCTGTCTCTTCGACATAAGCGATACGCCCTGTAAAGTCGCCTGGTTCGCCTGTGATGATTTCATAAATCTTATCGCTCACAACATGAGCGGTGTGGCGAAGTTTGCTTTGGTTGTTCTCGCTGTATTTGGTTTGTCTGCCTTGCATGACACGTCCTGTGGCGACTTCGATGACTTCAAAGACGATGGCGATTTTGCCCCCTGTGACGTTTTGGGTTTGTCCAACCACGACATAATTAAAACCAGCATTTTGCCAATGTGATAGGTTTTGGCTAATCTCGGCAGAGGAGTGGGCACGTTGGGGTAGGTTTTGACTGGTGGTTTTTAGTTCGGTGTGGCTTAGGTTGTTGATGACGGTGTTGCTGACCACACTGTCGCCAGCAAAGGGAATGAGAGCGACTTGGTAGGGGTTTTGCACACCATCGACGTCAATGTCAAAGTTAAGCTCGCTGTCATTGGTGTTGCCCAGTGAGCCATAACCCACGGCAAAAGCAGGGCTTGCCACGACTAGGGCGACAGCTAGGGTTAGGTGGGATAGGGGGGTTTTGATGTTCATGAGGTATCCTTAAAAATGTTTAAATATGATATTTGGGGATGCAGGGCGTGCTAAACTTTTGTATTTGCAATGAAAATCACGAAAAATCGCACGTTTTTCAAGGAAAAAACTTGAGGCTGTGAGTTTTCTATCAGACAAGTTTTCGCCTTCGAGCCACAAGATTTAGCCATTTTTCATGCAAAAACGATTAGTTTTTTCTAAAATATTTCTATATTGTAAATAGTGTTATAAAAGACAGGCACGCCCTATATATTCTAATTGATTTTAAAATTAAAATTCAAGTCACGATAATTCGTGCCAACAATGGGCGTGAGTGGACTGGCTCGACGCACGGTATCTTCTAGCTGTTCACGCAAATAATCATCACCGCCTGAGACTTGCACGCTCAGCACGTTACCACCGCCATCCACTTTGAGCTTGACTTGTAAAGTTTGGTTTTTGCCAGTGGCTCGCCAATGTGAGCGAATGTGGCGTTGCAAGGCAGAGATGACTTCGTTGCGGTTGCTACTTTGTCCGCTACTGCCACTGCTATTACCGCCACTGACCGCTCCGCCACGTCCTACGGTGGGGGTGGTGGGCGTATCTTTGATGGTGCTTTGTCCATCGTCCAAACTTCGGCTGTCGGTACGATTGGCACGCTCTTTTTCGGCAATGGCGTTATCACGGCGTTCTCGGGCTTCATCAAGCCCTTGGCTGTTCTCACGGGCGATGTCATCATTACTGCGTTCTCGAGCTTCTAGCTCTGCCACGGCACGAGCCCGTTCACGCTCTTCGTCCGCCATGGCTTGCCTTTGCATTTCTATCTCGGAGAGTATCTCTTCGTCTAGGCTTTTGGCGTACTCTGCCATTTGAGATTGGTAGGCACGTTCACGCCTGGCAAGGTCGTCATAATAGGCTTCTAGCTGAGCACTGCGACTGCTGTCAGGGGTGGTGGTGTTTTGGATGCTATCGGCTTGGGCTTGGGACCGGGCTTGATGCTCAGCAAAGGCGTCAGCAATGGCGGCTTCTGCCCCTGCTAGGTCGTCCCCTGTGACTAGGCTCGCTTCTAAGGAGATGGTTTCGGGTAGAGGTTTTTGTTGGGTGTAGGCAAACAGCACTCCTGCCACAATCAGCCCATGCACCACGACACTACCCACGAGCGAGAGCAAGGGTTTAGGCTCTTTGGTGCCGATGTTGTCTAAGTCTAGGCGTGCGGTTTGATGGTTCATGATGAGCTGTTATTTTTTATTTTTTGCTGGATTGCTTTTTAGTGCTACTTTGACCGCTTAACAGTCCGACTTTGGTAACACCTGCCCCTTGCACCAGTGCCATGACGTGCATGACCGCTTCATAGGCGTTATCTTTATCGGCATTAATCAGTACTTGGAGCTGGCTACCGCTCTCGCCCATGTTCGCCTGTGCCATGTCGGTAAGCAAGGCAGACAGCTCGCTCTCGCTGATGGCTTGATCAATGGCCCTCTCATGACTGACAAACAGCTCACCATCTTTGGTAAGAGAGACGATGACAGGGGTCAGCTCACTTTTGGTGATGTTACTGGTTTTCTCACTTGGCAAATTGACTTCTACCCCTGTCGTGAGCATGGGAGCGGTTACCATAAAGATGATGAGTAGCACGAGCATGACGTCAATGTAAGGGACGACATTCATCTCGCTATTTAGGGATTTTTTGGCACGTGTGTAGCTGTTTTTCATGATGTCGCCTAACTCCGACCAGTACGCTGTGCCATGGTGTACTCATGAGCAAATACACCCGTTAGCTCCTCACAAAACAGCGCCCGAGACTCGTACAACGCTCCTGCCTTGGCGCTAAAATGGTTAAAGGCAAGACTGGCAGGAATGGCGGCAAATAACCCCATGGCGGTGGCAATCAAGGCTTCGGCAATACCAGGGGCGACGGTAGCAAGACTCACGCTCTCAGCACTAGATAACCCAATAAAAGCGGTCATAATCCCCCACACTGTGCCAAACAGTCCGATATAAGGCGAGACTGATGCGATACTGGCTAAGGTTGCCAAGCCTTGCTCTAATACGGCTTGTTGTTTGCCAATGGCGACTTTAAATTTACGCTCAACACTGTCTAGCGTGTCGGCTTGCATTGCCCCTGATTTTTGGGCTTTTAAAAACTCGCCATAACCGACAAAAAACACCTGCTCTAAGCCGGTGCGTTCAAGCTCATTGGCAACTGAGCTGTACTGTTTGGCAAGGGTGTTGCCTGACCATAGCCACGCTTCAAAATCATTATCAAAGCGTTTAGCACTGCCAAGTTTGGCGGACAGGTGAAAAATCAACCCCCAACCAATTAATGATAGGAGCAGTAGCAATCCCATGACCAGTTGCACCAGCAAACTGGCTTCTAAAATCAAATCTAAAACGTTAAGTTCGCTCATCGTATAAAATTTTGCCAAAAATGGCTTATTATAGCTGGTTTTTTAAAAAACCACACCAAAAAGTGTGCCTAAGTTTACAAACGGTATGAAAATTATCCTTAATGCCAGTGGCACGGCTTGTAAATCCTTGCATAAGCCCCATTTATCTGATTTTTAGAATGATTAATCATAACACAACAATGCCAAATGCAACCCAAAATCCCAACACTCTTCTACTCGCCAAAGACCGCCACATCGCTCATCGCTTAGAGCGTGAGTTGCGTGGCAATTTTCCTGCCGACATCAAGGCCAAAAAACAAGCCCAGCTTGATAGTATCATTGAGCGTTCTAGTCAGGCGGTACAAGCTCGTATGGACAGCGTGCCGTCTGATTTAAAGGATAAGCTCAATGCCGATTTGCCCGTTACCGCCCGAGCCGATGAGATTATCCGTGCGATACAGAACAATCAAGTCATCATCGTGGCAGGCGAGACAGGCTCGGGTAAAACCACTCAGCTCCCCAAACTTGTCATGCTCGCAGGACGGGGCATCACAGGGCAAATCGGACACACTCAGCCCAGACGGCTTGCCGCTCGCAGTGTTGCCATGCGAATTGCAGACGAGCTTGGCGAGAGTTTGGGGCAGACGGTGAGTTTTAAGGTGCGATTTACCGAGCAGGGCAGTCGTGATAGCCTTATCAAACTCATGACGGACGGTATTTTGCTTGCCGAGCTGGGGTCGGACAAGTTTTTGACACGCTATGACACCATTATCATTGACGAAGCGCACGAGCGTAGCTTAAATATTGACTTTATTTTGGGTTATTTAAAACGCCTACTGCCAAAACGCCCTGATTTAAAGGTCATCATCACGTCAGCCACCCTAGACACCGCCCGTTTTGCCGAGTATTTTAAGGCGTCCGTAAAAGGCGATGTGCCGATTATCAACGTAGAAGGGCGAAGCTATCCTGTGGAGACCCGCTATCGCCCCTTGATAGATGAGATTGTCAAAAGCCATGACGATGACGCTTTTGATGACATGGAAGACAAGCTCCCCAGAGCCTTGACGTCTGCCGTTGCCGAGTGTTTTGATGACGCACGCACCGAAGGACACCCAAGCTCATCGGACATTTTGATTTTTGCCAGTACCGAAGCCGAGATTCGTGAGATACAGGACATTTTAACCGCTCACGCACCGCCCCACACCGAGATTTTGCCCTTGTTTGCCCGCCAAAGTTTTGCCGAACAACAGTGTATTTTTAAGCCCACAGGGGGTAGGCGGATTATCATTTCAACCAACGTTGCCGAGACCGCCTTGACCGTGCCAAACATCCGCTATGTCATTGATTTGGGTTTTGCACGGATTAGCCGTTATAATTACCGCTCACGCATTCAGCGTTTGCCCATTGAAGCCATTAGCCAAGCGGCGGCGAACCAGCGAGCGGGACGTTGTGGACGGATTGGGGACGGTGTGTGCATACGTTTGTACTCTAAAGAAGATTTTGACAGCCGTCCGCCTTTTACCGAGCCTGAGATTTTGCGTACCAATTTGGCAAGCGTGATTTTGCAAATGGAGCATTTGGGGCTGGGCGATGTGGCGGAGTTTGATTTTATCACACCGCCTGATTTACGCCTTGTCAATGACGGACGAAAACTCCTACACGAGCTTGGGGCGCTATCCGACACGCCAACCAAAACCGCCTTTAAAAAAGTCCTAAAAGGAAAAACGAGCAAACAAAAACACTCCGCTTTGACCGACATTGGCAAAAAAATGGCTCGTATGCCGATAGACCCATGCCTTGCCCGTATGCTCATCGCAGGGCATGAATTTGCCTGCCTTGACAAAATGCTCATCATCGTCTCCGCCCTTGCCGTGCAAGACGTGCGTGAACGCCCTGCCGATAAACAGTCGCAAGCTGACCAAAAGCACGCCCTGTTTCGCCGTGAAAATTCGGACTTTTTGTTTTATGTAGAATTGTTTAACGTACTGTTTAGCGCCCATGAAATGCACGGTGGCGATAAGCTGACTGGCAACGGACGCAAGAATTTTGCCAAAAAGCATTATTTGTCATTTCCACGCATCAAAGAATGGCAAAAAACGCATGAACAGCTTAGTCAAATGGTGGCGGATTTGGGTTATCAGATTGCCGATAATGACAATAAAATTGACGATAATAATACCAAAAAAGCTGATGATAAAAAAGATGCCCCAAAAGGTCGCATTGGCTTAAAAGGCGGTAAAAAAGCTAAGGTAGGAAACAGTGCGATTTTAGCCAGTTTAAAAGAACAAGGCAAAACCAAACTGCAATTTAGCGAAGATTATACCAGCATTCATCGGGCGTTATTGACGGCACTGCTATCTTTTGTTGCTCACAAAACCGACACGGTGGGCGAGTATCTCATGACCAAAAACCAAAAGGCACGTATTTTTCCTGCCAGCACCTTGCATAAAAAAGGAGCAGAATGGGTGCTCGCCTTTGAAGTGGTGGAAACTTCACAAGTGTATATGCGTACACTTTCCAAGATTGAACCTGAGTGGATTTTGTCGGCAGGCAAAAATCTTTTAAAATACCATTATTTTGAGCCACATTGGTCAAAAAAAGCCGGAAGAGTGCAAGCCTATGCTCAGATTAGCCTGTTTGGGCTGATTATTGTTCATAAACAATTGGTCAATTATGAAACCATTGACCTGACCGCAAGCCGTGAGATATTTATCCGTGATGCTTTGGTGGGGGACGTACAGGACAGCCAAGCGGACGAGCGATACCCTAAAGCCCTGCCGTTTTTGACCCACAACCGCCAAAAAATCAAAGACGTGGGCGACACCGAAGACAAGCTAAGACGGCGAGATTTACTCGTGGACGAAGAGCGACTTTATGAATTTTATGATGATAAAATTCCGCCCTACATTGCGTCCGCCAAAGCCTTTGAAGATTGGCTTGGCAAGGTAGGCGATGATGAGTTTTTAAAATTTAAAGACGAAGATGTCGTAAACAGTGTCGTCAATGTCGGACAAGAATTTCCCAAATTTTGGCAAGTGGGGGCAGTCAAATTCCCCTTGTCCTATGTCTTTGACCCAAGCTCGGACGATGACGGCGTAAGCGTCAAAGTGGGGGCAGGGGCATTGTCTCAGCTTGATGGTGTGGATTTATTGTGGGGTGTGGCAGGGTGGCGGTTTGAGCTTGTGTCAGGGCTATTAAAAACCTTGCCAAAAGACATTCGCCGAAAAATCGTCCCCATTCCTGACACCGCCCACGCCCTGATGGACAAACTTACGCAGGGCAATGGCGTGGGACTTTTAGACCAACTTTGTCATAATCTGCTTAGAATGGGCGTAAAAGTGGGGGCGGACGATTTTAAGATTCATGAGATTGATAAATATTTACAGCCCTTGATTTGCGTGCTTGATGACAAGGGGCGAGTGATTGAAAAAGGGCGAGATTTGGAAAAATTGCAAGCCAAGTACCGCACGCACGCCCAAGTACAGACCGTGTCCGAAGGCATTCACGACAGCTTCCCTGAGCATTTTGACTTTATCAAAACTCGTCATCATAAGGGCATGGTAACACAAGCCTTTTTTGCCCTAAGTCCTGATGAGACGGGCAAAGTAGCGGTGATGGAATTTGGCGACTTGACAGGGGCATTAGCCATGCATAAAAAAGGCGTGTTGTCGCTTGTCAGGCTGACACTCGGAGCAAAACAAAAACAGCTGACTTCTCAAATTGATAAAGTCTTTAAAATGGCGTTCGCTCCTTTGGGTGATTTGGAAAAATTAAAAAGCGTGCTGGTGGATGCGACTTTGCAAGCGACTTTTGAAAAATACGCCAAGCCCTTTGTTGATACGAGCGTGCGTAAAAAGGTGGCGGGCTTTGTGCGTGATGATAAGATGGGCGATTTGCTTGACAAAGTGCCCCTAAATGCAGGCGAGTTTGGGGCGGTTAGGGAGTTGATAAGCGGTCAGTTTTTGAGCGTGGGACAAGAGATGTTAAAGGTCTTAAAGGACATTTACACCACTTGGCAAACGGTGCGGGGACAGCTTTTGATGCTTGACCGTGATATTTTTGGCGAGAGCATTGATGACATTGAAGACCAGCTTGATGATTTGTGTTTGGGCGATTTTGTTTATCGTGTGCCTTATGAGGCTTGGCGACAGTATCCCCGTTATTTGGGGGCATTAAAGGTGCGTCTTGACCGTTTGCCGAACAATCTGGACAATGATTTGGACGGGGTGTATGCCCTTGATGAGCATATGGAAAGGCTGGCAAACCGCATTCACGACCCAAAAATCAGCGAGTATCGCTGGCTTGTGGAAGAATACCGCATACAACTGTTTTCCCAACCCATGAAAACGGCGGTGCCTGTCTCGGCAAAACGACTCGACAAGGTGTGGGCGAGTGTGATGACTAGGTAGGGTATGAAAAATTTGTTATTATTATCAGGCATGGACGGCACAGGGATTTTATTTCGTCCATTGCTTGATGAATTAAATCAATCAGATGTCAATTATCGCATTGCCATTTATGATTTTAATGCTTGTCATATTAAAGATAATAACAATCAAGCATTAGAATATCAAGCTGATAAAATTGTCAAGTTTATTCATGGTAATTTTGGATATGAGTCTTTTGTGGTGGTGTTTGAATCTTATTCATCGCTGTTTGTGCCTTATTTATTAAAATGCCAATTAGCTATTGAAAAGATTTATATTATCGGTGGGTTTTTGGCATGTCCGTCTGTATTGGCAAAATTTGGACTTTTCATCAATCCTGCATGGGCGAGATTATTGCCAAATCAATTATTGGGATTTCTATTATTTCGTCATTGGGCAAATGAGGAATTGATTGGCTTATTTCGTGAAGTGTTGGCAGTCATTAGTAGTCCTGCCATTTTACCCTTGTTTAAAAAGCGTCTATCCAATATCGCTCATGCCAAAATCCCAAGCCATTTACCAAAATCATCAGTCCCTTGCGTATATGTATCGGCAAGGTGTGATGATTTGGTTGATAAAAAGCAGGATTGGCATTTGGGACGATGTTTGAGAATATTGACTTTTTAGTCATTGATGGCACGCACTTTTTATTACAAACCAATCCCAAATTTTTGGCAGAGAGATTAAACTTAAAAATAAAACGGATTTAATTCGTCATTATTATCATCATTGGGTTTGATATTTACTTTTTCAAACTCCTCCAATACAGGCAAAAGACTGTTTGCCTCATGTGGTGGCAATACATCAAAGGCATTAAGATGATATTTGCCGAGTAGCTCTTTTAATTTGTCTTTGGCAAGGCGAACCGTCAGCATTTCATGTCCAGTTTCATCAAATTCACTATGAGTAATGACCCCAAGCTCATGCAAGGCGTTTTTTAATTGTCCTGCGTGATAGGGTAGGGTTAAGTAAAAATACGACAAGCTCCCCACCAAAAGTTCCTGCACCGCTTGGGTTAGTTCATTGATACCCAAATTTGCATGAGCCGACACATAAACACGGTGGGGTGTGGTAGCATCCTTATAATGAATGGTGGGCTTTTCTTTGGTTTTGTCGATTTTGTTATGGACAAGCAAGACAGGGGCGGTTGCACCAATTTCATGAAGGACGCTATTAACTGCGTCAATCTGCTCGTGCATGTTGGGACTGCTATTGTCAATAATATGCAATAACAAATCCGCCTCCAAAGTCTCTTCTAGCGTGGCGTGAAAGCTCTCCACAAGTTCGTGTGGCAGATTTTGCACAAAGCCGACCGTATCCGCCAGCACCACTTTGCCCACGCCTTGCCAGTCAATTTGACGCAAAGTGGGGTCAAGCGTGGCAAACAACTGGTCAGCACTGTAAATGTTCTCGCCCGTCAAGGCGTTGAACAGCGTGGATTTGCCCGCATTGGTGTAGCCGACCAGCGAGACGGTGGGCGTGGACGATTTGGTGCGTTTGGCTCGTCCGATTTGGCGAGTTTGCTTGACTTTGGCGAGCTTGGCTTTGAGCTGACCTACCCGCACTTGGAGTAGCCGTCTGTCGGTTTCAAGCTGGGTTTCGCCGGGGCCCCGTAGCCCAATACCGCCTTTTTGTTGTCCAAGATGGGCATAGCCACGCACCAGCCTTGACGATAAATGGGTCAGCTGTGCCAATTCCACTTGCAGTTTGCCTTCATAAGTCCTTGCTCGTTTGGCAAAAATGTCTAAAATCAGCCCCATACGGTCAATGACCTTGCATTGCAAGATTTTTTCCAAATTGCGTTCTTGACTGGGTGTAAGTGTATGATTAAAAAGAACTATTTCTGCCCCTGTTTCGGCAACTTTTTGGGCGATTTCGTCCGCCTTGCCCGTCCCTACAAAATATTTGGCAGAAGGTTTGTTCATTGTGCCTGTGATTTCGCCCAAAATTTCGGCATCGGCAGAAATGGCAAGTAGGCGAAATTCGTCCAAATCGTTTTGATTGTCGGCAAAATCCAAACTTTTAAAGGTGCAATGCACCAAAATCGCCTTTTCTGTGTCTTTGTGTTGTTCAAAATAGTGCAAAGTTTTTCCTTAACAAGGATTTTAAAATAAAGTATAATGGCATAATTAAAAATTTTTTTCAAGGTTTATTGTGCAATAAAAATTATTTTTTAAAGTTGATTAGATTGTGGTTTTTTAAATGAAAAAAATAATAAGTTATCAATTTTGCTATTTTTTTTAAAATTAAGTTTGGTAAGGTGCGTATCAAGAACTATTAAAAGTTAATAACTAAAAATGGTAATTTAATTATTTTATTTTTTAATTTGGATTTTAAGGCGTATCACACACGATTAAAAATCATCATTATAAGATTATATCTTAATGGTTTTTATATTAAAAAATAATCGATAAGTTAAATAAGGTGTTGTGTAATACGCACCTTATGATTATCAAAATAAACCAATTTTTAAATCATTGTTATTTTAAAAAAATACAATGATTTTAATAAAATTATCTGTTATAATAATTGCCATATTCAACTATAAGATATGTACCATACACCACTTTGGACTAATTCTTTTTAATGGTGCGTAATACGCACCTTACGCCAAAAATGAAATTTTTGTCATTTGGCATCACTTAAATCAGCAACAAACCGAACTTTATTTGGAAAATTTAAAATGACCGACTGTAACGAAACCCCAAACCCCTTATTCGCCCCTTTGCCCAATTTTGCCTTATCCGCCAATGGCAAAATTTTAAATTTATCCAAACCCAGAATAATGGGCATTTTAAATGTTACGCCCGATTCTTTTTCGGACGGTGGGCAATTTACCGCCACCCACACCGCCCTTGCCCGAGTGGACGAAATGCTACGGCAAGGGGCAGACATTATTGACATTGGAGCGGAATCCACTCGCCCCAATGCCACGCCTGTTACAGACGATTTGGAGCTGGCTCGCCTAACGCCCATTGTCCGTGAAATCAAAAAAACCTACCCCAATCTTTGGCTGTCCATTGACACGAGTAGCCCGGCCGTTATGGCACAAATGGCGGATTTGGGGGCGGACATTTGGAACGATGTGCGGGGCTTACAACGGGCAGGGGCGTGCGATATGGCAAGCCGTTTGGCATTGCCTGTTGTCTTAATGCACAGTCGGGGCGAGCCTCTCACAATGAACAAAATGGCGGTGTATGACGATGTGCTGGCCGAAGTGTTGGCGGAGCTTGGGGGCTTGGTGGATAAGGCGTTGCGAGCGGGCGTTCGGCGAGAAAATATCGTCCTTGATGTGGGTATGGGCTTTGCCAAAGAATATGGACATCATATTGATATTGTTAAGCATTTGGGCGAATTTGGCAAATTGGGTTATCCGATGTTGTTTGGCGTATCTCGTAAACGCTTTGTTGGCGAAATTTTGGCGGAGAGCGGTATTGAAACCCTAGCAAACAACAATCCTGCCGAGCGAGATACCGCCAGCACCGCCCTTGCTCTCTTTGCGTTGGCACAGGGGGCGGGCATTGTGCGGACGCATAATGTGGCGCAGGTGGCACAAAGCTTGGCGGTGTGGTATGCATTCGCGGATAGGGCGGAGGATTAGCAACCGATTTCTTTTAATTTCAATTTTCTTGTAGGAATGATAAGGTTTTTATATGCTTGATTTGTTTATGAATTTGCCTAATGAAACTAAGTTTTTCATTGCTTTTATTTTTGTATTTGCTCTTGTTTTTCATATTGCCTATAATAAAAATATTTCTGAAAAAGCCCCAACTTTTTTAACGACATTGGGAATATTTGCAACCTTTTTTGCGATTGCTAGGGGCTTATTGGAGTTTAATGCATTAAATATTACCAGTAGCGTTCCAGCTCTATTGGAAAGCATGAAAACTGCATTTTGGGCTTCGGTTTTCGGTGTTGGTAGTGCATTAACTTTTAAACTTAGGGATATTTTTTTTCCAAATTATGAAGAGTTTTCCGATAATGAAAAATTTTATCAAATTTTAATTGATGAATTAAGGGGTCTAAGAGAAGAAAACAAAGAACTCTTGGAGCAATCTATAAAATCTCAAAATGAAGCATTAAGCAAAATTGCTAAATCTTCATCAGAAGAACTAGTTAACGCTTTGCAAGATGTCATTAAGGATTTTAATGCAAAAATTAATGAGCAATTTGGCGAAAATTTCAAACAATTGAATCAAGCGGTTGAAAAATTATTGGTTTGGCAAAATCAATATACCGATTATATAGATGCTAGTACAAATTCATTAAATCAACTTATTGAAAATATTGAACAATTAACCAATAAACTAAATTCAGTTATTGAACAATCTAATGTTATTACCAATAATTTTAATAGCACATTAGAAAATTCAAAAAATTTTATAGATGTTTCTAAAAATTTAGAAACAACATTAGGTAATTTAAATGCTCAAAGACAAGCTATTCAAACACAATTAACCACATTATCTACATTGGTTATACAGGCTTCTGATGACCTACCAAAAATTAGTTCTCAAATACTCAGTATTGCAACAACAATGCAAAACTCTAGCGATGAATTTAATAGAAAGGTTGCTAGTTTGGCAGAAAGCACCGAGAAGCAAACAAACGCTCTCAATAAAGGCATAGAAGAAGCCTTAACTCAATCCTTGACGACGCTTGGTGGACAGCTTACTGCGATGACTGAAAAATTTGCTAATGATTATAATGCGTTATCTAATGCATTAGCAAGAATATCACAAATAACAAAACAAAGTGGCAGATAAGATATGGCAAAAAACTCTGAACAACATTGGATACCACTTGCTGACTTAATGACAGGCTTAATGATGGTGTTTATGTTAATTGCTGTCTTGTATATGTTAAAGGTAAGCAATGCGATTTCTGGCTATACAGCTTCAAAAGATGAATTGGGGCGTGATTTGTGTGCTGAATTTTCAAAAGATTTAGCTAAATGGGACGCTGAATGTGATAGCAAAAATTTATCCATTCGCTTTAAGTCGCCAGATGTTTTGTTTGATACAGGGAAAGATGTTTTAAAGCCACAATTTGCTATCATTTTAAACGACTTTTTCCCAAGATATATCAAAATACTTAGTCAAGATAAATATAAAGATAAGATTGAAGAGATTCGTATAGAAGGACATACTTCAAGTAAATGGAGTGTGGGAGTTAGTGGTGATGATGCTTATTTTTTAAATATGCAATTATCGCAAGCTCGCACTTTGAGTGTATTACGCTATGTGCTTGTTAATACCAATATCAATAACAAGGATTGGACAAAAAATATTTTGACTGCTAATGGATTGTCGTCATCTAAACTGATATTGAATAATGACGGCACAGAAAATCAACAAGCTTCACAGCGTGTTGAGTTTAAAGTAAGAACCAATGCTGATGAATATATGCAAGAGGTTTTAAATAA
Source organism: Moraxella bovis (assembly GCF_025985205.1). Classification (NCBI taxonomy): domain Bacteria; kingdom Pseudomonadati; phylum Pseudomonadota; class Gammaproteobacteria; order Moraxellales; family Moraxellaceae; genus Moraxella; species Moraxella bovis. Next base: position 1,612,529 of record NZ_CP087840.1, on the reverse strand, counting down.
TTTGGGGAATATAAAATGATAATTAAGTTACCAAATTTTTTTGAAAATAATAAACTAAATGCCCTAAAAGAAAAAATGGGAATTGACAGATATACCTATGGAAATTATAGGGATTGTCAAAATCAAGGTGTTAGGGAGTTATTGAATGGTAAAGGGCAGGATTTTGATGACATCAATGAAATTACGCCACTAAAAGACCATACTTTAACCTATAATAATGAGAGGGTTATATTGTATATTAGAGATGTTGCAAACTACGGACATTCTGATTTACCAAGATTTCATATTGCAAAATGTTCAACATTGCAGACAATGTTTGAAAATAACAGAAAAAGACGATATGTTCGCACTCAAAACGAAACAGGGATTTTTTACCTAAATATCATTGGTGGGAATAACGTTAGAGAAATTGAAGAAAAGTTAGATGTTTGTCAAAATTGTTTAAATATTTTGGATTGGGATGGGTTTTCTATGGGTTGGGATAGAGCAAAAAGAGATAAATATGTAAGAGATTTCACGATAGCAAGATTTTTTGAAAAATATCCGAAATCGCTTGTGGATAGTAGTGGATATTCAAGTATTAACTCGTCAGTTAATCAATATCCAAAAAATTGGAATGAAATTAGTCGTAATTACCGAGCATTTAAAAATTGGACTTGCGAAAAATGTGGTGTTAATTTGGTAAATTATACTAGTTTATTGGAAACACATCATATTAACGGACAAAAAAATGAGTGTCAATATTCTAATTTGATGGCTTTGTGTGCTGACTGTCATTCAAAAATGCCTATGCATAGTCATATGAGCAACAACCCAAGAGAGCGTGAAAAAATTGAACAGGTTAAAAGAATTAAGAAAGAGAAGGGAATTTTTTAAAACCCCTTGCACTCCCCAAAAAAATAGCGTATAATGAGGCGTTTTATCCTAGTCTCGTCCGTTTTCAAGCATTGGCAGGTCGCCAATCACGGCAGACAGGTTTCTTGGAGAGTACAAATGTACGCAGTTATCAAAAGTGGCGGTAAGCAACACCGTGTCAGCGTTGGCGAGACTTTGAAAGTTGAGCTTCTAAAAGCAGAAGTTGGTGCAACCTTGAATATTGAGGAAGTGCTGATGGTAGTAAATGGTGCTGATGTAAAAATCGGTCAGCCTGTGGTTGCTGGTGCCAGCGTGGTTGCAGAAGTAGTTTCTCACGGTCGTGGCAAAAAGGTGCGTATCGTTAAGCACCGTCGCCGTAAGCACTATCACAAAGAGCAAGGTCATCGTCAATGGTACACCGAGCTTAAAATCAACGCAATCAATGGTTAATTTATATACTTTATAAAAAGTATTCACAGGAGATATTCTCATGGCAACTAAAAAAGCTGGTGGTTCCACCAAAAACGGTCGCGATTCTAACCCAAAAATGCTCGGCGTAAAAGTATTTGGCGGTCAAGATGTCATCGCAGGTAACATTATCGTGCGTCAGCGTGGCACCGAATTTCACGCAGGTGAAGGCGTAGGCATGGGTCGTGACCACACGCTATTTGCCTTGACTGATGGCGTGGTAAAATTTGAAAAGAAAGGCGAGTTTGGTCGCCGTTATGTGTCTGTTGTTGGCGAATAATTGGCCAAAGGCTTGACACAAAATCCCACGAGTATACACTAGTGGGATTTTTGTTTCGGTGATTAAAATTTATTTAACATAATACTTTTTGATGTTTGCGTGGTGTTTTGGATAGGGGGGTATAAAGCCTGCGTAAGGTGCGTATCATGCACCATTAAATAGATTTCATTAAAAACGGTGTGTGGTACGCACCTTACGCCTAAGGTTGATTTTGCGGTACTTTTAAAATTTTTGACCGTATTATTTTGACATGATGACCAACGTTTCCAACACCAAGGCGAAATTGTGTAAAAAATGCAAAAATATGGCAAAGGCAAGTGTTCCCCCTGTGGTTCTGGCAGAAACAAAAATAAAACTGCTGATAAAATAGAACATTACAGCGGTTGGGTCAAAGTTGTAGTGTGCAAAAGCAAAAACAGCACTGCTAAGAATTAAAGCAATGCGTTCGCTTTGAAAGGCATCTAAGGTCGCCCGCCATAAAAATCCACGCATCAGAATTTCTTCATAAATAGGGGCAATAATCACGGTGCTGATTAAGGTTGCCCAAAGTCCATAAGTTAAAATATCTTCGCTTAACCTAATATGAATAGCTCGGGTGTGATTCGCCCATTGAAATGAATGTAAGCTAATAAAAATAATCGTCCATAATAATAAAAAATTCCAATTTGGTTTGTTAAATCCCAAATATGAAGACAAACCTTCATAAGAATAATGATAAAGACGATAATGGACAAGCCAAATCACAACAAAGGTAAGTAAACATAAACCGCTTTTAAATAAAATCAAAAACCATAATTTCTCATTGTAAGCCAAAAGGATAAATGACTTTAATAATTTCTTCATTAAAAAAATGAAAGATAAACGTTGAAAAAATGCCCAATGTGAGAGTTGCAATAGAAAAAATGAGAATTTCTATTTTTGAAAATAAGGGCTCTTCATATTCCCAGTTCTCATCAAAATTACCATCAAAATCATTGTCATGTGGTTCTAGGGGCATGGAGTTTCCTACTGATGAGTATGAGAAATAGGTGTGGTGGGGTATACATAGTAATGATTGCAATATTTCATATAACGCACAGGAATGCAAGCGGTAGTATAAAATTCATATAACGCTTCGTGTGAAGTGCTAAAGGAGTGGTCAAATTTAGCAGAACGTTTGATGAGTTCATTGATGAAAGAATCTGTGATGTTATTTGTGCGATTGTCAATTGCCATAAGGTGATTTTCTTCAATGTGTGTGTTATTAAACTTGATAACTGCTTGAAATTCTTTTGAGATAAGTGAGGGCATGGTGGTTAGCTCCATTTGATAGGGTCGCTCATCTTTATCCCAGAAATATGTGTGTGAAAAACAAACGTGCCTGTAGTGAATACGTTTGTTGCCTGTGTCATTAATGAGTGTTTGAGTCATGCTTTTAAAAAATAAGCTTTGGTGCAGGTCATAATAGCGAAAAATCGGCTGAAAATAAAATCTGGTTGCTAAAATTACTGCCATACAGCCAATACCAAGCCAATATTGTGTAAATTCATAAATATACGCCCAGTGTGATGAATGTATTATAATCGTTCGGATATAATTTTTTAACCAACAGATATTTTTTATAAACCGTGCTTTTATGATAAAGATTTTATAAAAAATGTGATATAATTACCAGTTAGATTAAAATATTTTGAGAAATTATGCGTTTTATTGATGAAGCTGTAATCAGCGTAAAGGCAGGCGATGGCGGTAACGGCATTGTTAGTTTTCGCCGTGAAAAATTTGTCCCCAAAGGCGGGCCTGATGGCGGTGATGGCGGTAAGGGTGGCGATGTTTATGTGATTGCTGATGACAACACCAACACACTCGTGGATTTTCGTTATACTCGTAAATTTGAAGCCAAAAGGGGTGAAAACGGTCGCTCCAAAAACTGCTCGGGCAAAGGGGCGGACGACATCTATCTAAAAGTGCCTGTAGGGACAACGATTATTGATACCGACCTTGATGTGGTGATTGGCGATTTGACCGAAGTGGGGCAAGTCGTGCTTGTTGCTAAAGGCGGAGACGGTGGGTTTGGTAATACCCGTTTTAAAACTTCTACCAACCAAGCCCCCCGTAAAGCAATCCCTGGTTTTGCTGGCGAAGCCAAAAATCTGAAGTTAGAGCTAAAAGTCGTGGCGGACGTGGGGCTAATTGGTTTGCCAAACGCAGGTAAATCCACCTTTATCCGTCAAGTGTCGTCCGCTCGCCCAAAAGTGGCGGATTATCCTTTTACCACCCTTGTGCCGAACCTAGGCGTGGTGGACGTGGGAACGCATCAGTCCTTTGTGATGGCGGATATCCCGGGCTTGATTGAAGGGGCGTCAGATGGGGCAGGGCTTGGCATTCGCTTTTTAAAGCACGTTGCCCGTACCAGACGGCTACTTCATATCGTGGACGTAAAACCCATTGATGAGTCAAATCCTGTGGAGAACGCACGCATTATTCTAAATGAGCTTGAAAAATTCTCTGCTGAATTGTCCAAATTGCCCCAAATTTTGGTATTAAACAAAATTGACCAATTAGAAGATGATGAGATTGATGAAGTTTGTAATAATATCGTCAAAGAGCTAGACTGGCAGGGCGAAGTGTTTCGCACGTCTACCATTAGCGGACAAGGTGTGGACGAGATTAAATATCATCTGATGAGTGAGATTGAGGCGGAGCAAGAGCGAGAGGCGGAGGACGCTGATTTTGCCAAAGAAAGAGCTGAACGATTTGCCAGACTTGAAGAAGAAGTTCGCCACAACACCGAAATCCAAAAAGAAGCCTACCGTGCCCGCCGTAAAGCCGAGCGTGAGGGCGTATCGGACGATGACGATGATGATTGGAATGATGACGACTATGATGTGGCAGTGGAATACGCTCCGTACTGATGATGGGCTGATATAAGGAAATAGCATGGATAATTTGCCAAAGCGTATCGTGGTAAAAATCGGCTCATCGCTACTGACCAACAACGGTCGTGGACTGGACCGTACCGCCATTTATGAATGGGCAAGACAAATCGCCACCTTGCACGCTCGTGGGATTGAAGTTGTGCTGGTGTCTAGTGGGGCGGTTGCCGAAGGCGTGGTTCGCATGAATCTGCCCGAACGCCCCAAAAAATTGACTGCCTTGCAAGCCTGTGCGTCCATTGGACAGATGGGGCTGATTGAGACATGGTGGCAAGCGTTAATCCAAAAAGGCGTGCAGTCATCACAGATTCTCTTGACTCATGACGACTTAGCTCACCGCTCCCGTTATCTTAACATTAGCCAGACCATGAGCCAGCTTTTGGCGTGGCGTGTCGTGCCTGTCATCAATGAAAATGATACGGTCAGCTATGGCGAGATAAAATTTGGCGATAATGACACGCTTGGGGCGATGAGTGCGACCATGATAGGGGCGGATTTGTACATTATCCTAACCGATCAAGACGGTGTATTTACCGACAATCCACGCACCAATCCCAACGCCAAGCTTATCACAAGCGAGCGAGCGATGGCGGATTATCTGTTTGATGTGGCAGGGGACGGTGGTAAATGGGGGTCTGGCGGTATGCTAACCAAAATCCGTGCGGGGCGATTGACCGCCATGGCAAACTGCCCGACCATCATCGCCAATGGTAAGGTGGAAAATGTCATCGTGCGACTGGTGGATGGCGAGGCTATCGGCACACGACTCACGACCGACCATGCCGACCGCCTGATTGCCAAAAAGCAATGGCTTGCCACGCACCTACGTATGGCGGGCACGCTCATCATCGATGATGGGGCAGTCAAGGCGATTACCGAACAGCACAAATCGCTACTGTCTGTGGGCGTGCTAGACGTGCAAGGTGATTTTGACATGGGCGATGTGGTGGAGATTGTTAACACCCAAAAAGTGCGGTTGGCGGTGGGTCAAGTTGGTTTTGATAGCAGTCAAGCCAAACAAATCACCCAAAAACACACCGATGAAGTCCTACAAATCCTAAACCTAAGCGACAACGACAAAGCCATTATGGTGCACCGTGATGACATGGCGGTTTTGTGATAGATATTTAAAATTTTGATATTGTTTAATAAAGATGCATTTTACAATTTGGGTGTGTAGGGGCGAATTGCAATTTGCCCAAAAATGAGCACGTTATTAAAGGGCAAGTGTCATTTGCCCCTACAAATTTACCCAAAGGTATAGTCAATTAACAATGAAAAAATTTTAAAAATTGATTTAACTAAAAGATAGTAGTCCAAAAAGTATGCTGAACTAGGTTTTCTGTTCGCCCTGAGCTATGCCTACGGGTAGGAAAACCGTTATGGTTCGACAAGCTCACCACGAACGGTTTTCTTTGTAGCATACTTTTTGAACCAGAGCCAACTAAAAATTAACTTAACCAGTGGAATGACAATGACCCAACAATTTGCCCCCCTAAAAAATGACCGCCTACTGCGTGCTTTGCGTTTTGAGCCTATTGATGTCACCCCTGTATGGATGATGAGGCAGGCAGGGCGTTATTTACCAGAATACAAAGAAACCCGTGCCAAAGCAGGTGATTTTTTAAGCCTGTGCAAGGACACCGACATGGCGACTGAAGTTACCTTGCAGCCGTTACGCCGTTTTGAGCTGGATGCGGCGATTTTGTTCAGTGATATTTTGACAATCCCTGATGCGTTTGGGCTTGGACTTTATTTTGAAGAAGGCGAAGGCCCTAAACTTAAATACACCGTACGCACACCGACCGACCTTGAACGTTTGCCAAAAATTGATGTAAACAGTCAGCTTGACTATGTGCTAAAAGCGGTAACCAATATCCGAAAAGAGCTAAACGGACAAGTGCCACTGTTTGGATTTAGTGGCAGTCCTTGGACTTTGGCGACCTATATGGTGGAAGGCGGTTCTAGCCGTGAGTTTCGCCATACCAAAGAGATGATGTACGCCCGACCACAGTTTTTGCACGCCTTACTTGCCAAAATCTCGGACGCTGTCGTGGATTATCTGGGCGCTCAGATACATGCAGGGGCTCAGATTGTGCAGATTTTTGACAGTTGGGGTGGGGCGTTGGGTCATCGTCAATTTGTGGAATTTAGCCATAATTATAATCGTGAAATCATCGCCCGCTTAAAAGCCAATCACCCCGATGTGCCTGTGGTCATGTTTACCAAAGGCGGTGGCTTATGGCTTGATGCTCAAGCGGACAGTCAAGCCGACTGCTTGGGGCTGGACTGGACAATGCCCCTAGACAAGGCAAGACATGAACTTAATGATGCTCAAAAGGCTTTGACGGTCAAGCACAAAAAGCTACAACGTCAAAAAGCCATTCAAGGTAACCTTGATCCTGCCACGCTTTACGGCTCGCCTGCCGACATCAAAAAGGCGGTACATGATATGCTATCAGATGCCTATGTGAATGACAAAACGGGCTATGTGGCAAATTTTGGGCATGGCATTACCCAGTGGGTCAAACCCGAACACGCTAAGGTATTTGTGGATAGTGTGCATGAGTTTAAACTGTAAGCTACTGTCAAAAGTAAAAAAAGGGAGAAAATACTTCCTGTTTTTTTGTGGTTAAGCCAAACTGTTTGCCATGATTTCGCCATTTTGACAAATTATCAGCGAAACGCCATAGGTAGACGACAGGGGCGAATGCCGTGTTCGCTGTTCATGACGCAAGCAAGGGTAATCACACCAATGGTGGCGACCTTTCCCTGATTAAAATCATCATCACTGCGGTAGATGCACTGAGTCATGATGAGACTGGCGGGCTTTTTGGCGACATCAGTAATGGCAACGACAAGGTTGTCATCAACCAAAAGTGGTAATTTATAGGTTAAATCAGCACGACTGACCACAAAATGCACCTTGCCTTGCTGTCCGTCTGTGCCATCTGCCGTCCCGTTCGTGTCAAAAAAATAACCATTAAAGCCGAGCGATGTCAGCCAATCCCGACGGCAGTTCTCAAAAAAAGTCAAATGATTGGCATGATAGACGATACCGCCTGCGTCTGTGTGGTTGATATAGACTTTGTGGTGGTTGCTAAAAATGGGTTTTGCTTGAGCAATCATGGGTTATTCCTTAAATTTTTAACCATTGTACATCTAAATGTAAAAAATATCATCTTTATGTGGAAAGTGTTTTTGTTAAAAATTGAAAAATCAGGGTGTTTTTAACATGGTTTGTGTTAGAATGTAAGTATTCATTTTGTAAAAAGGAGTAGCCCATGACTTACGACAACACCAACATTTTTGCCAAAATCCTGCGTGGCGAGATTCCTTGCCATAAGGTTTATGAAGATGACAAAACCCTTGCCTTTATGGACGTCATGCCACAGGCAACAGGTCATGTGCTGGTCATTCCAAAATGTGAAGCGGTGGAGCTGTCTGATTTGCCGTGCGAGTATGCCTGTGCAGTGTTCAAAACCGCCCAAAAAGTCATCACTGCCCAACGCACTGCCCTAGGTGTGGACGGCATTGTGCAGATGCAACTTAACCACGCGGGTGCAGGACAAAGCGTATTTCACTACCACATGCACCTAATCCCAACCCACGTCCACGAGCTGGGCAAGCACGAGAGTGTCATGGCAGACCAAGACGAGCTGGCGGAGCTGGCAAGTAAAATCCGTGAAGTCATTGACGGTAAGTAGGGCGTTTTGAACATTTTCTACCTTGACCCTGACCCGATACGCTGTGCCATTTTTCATGGTAATAAGCATGTGGTCAAGATGATATTAGAATACGCCCAGTTACTGTGTACCGCTCATCATCTAGGTGATAGCGTCCTTTGCGATGATGAGCGGGCGGTTCTGTATAAATGCACGCACCAAAACCACCCATGTGCGGTGTGGGTGCGTGGCTCAAAGTCGCATTATGACTGGCTTTATCAGCTGTTTGTCGCCCTGTGTGATGAATATACGCACCGCTATGGCAAGGTTCATCTGACCGACCAAAAGCTCCGCCACATTCTGATAAACTGCCCCATCTCTGCCGACACGCCATTTGTAGCACCGCCACAGGTCATGCCCGATGAGTATCAAGGCGATGATACAGTCACCGCTTATCGCGCCTATTATCGCTGTGGCAAGGCGGATATTTTGGCGTATACGGGTCGCCCAAGCCCTGATTGGTTATAGTTTTAATTTAACCCTTAAACATACAATCCAACCGCAACAAATGAAAAGATGTTCATCATTACTGATAATATTGTTACCACACAAATAAAAAAGTAATCATGAACACCTACAAACATCTTAGCATAAATGAACGAGAAAAGATAATGTTAATGCTTGCACAAGGCATAAAGCCCAGTAAAATCGCAAGCATGTTAGGACGTTCTTGCTCAACAATTTCAAGAGAAATATCAAGAAATTGTAAGTTAAACCAAGCGTATAGCGCTAACACGGCTCAGATAAACTATGATAAAAAACGTCAAGCATGCAAACTTAAGTTTAAATTAGATGACAAAGAGTTATATCAGTTGGTGCATGATAAGGCATTGTTAAACTAAAATACATAATTCAAAGTTCCATTCCACTTAGCAAACAGTAAGTTCAAAGTGTTTTCTATCATTTTCTCGGATTTAGAATAACATTTTGATTTTCTTCTAAATCTTGCTGTGAAATGCCTAATGGGACTATTATAGCCCTCTATGGTAAAAGTTTGAGCTTTGCTTGTCATATGTTTTGATTTTGGAATGACTTCAAGGTAAGATTTCCAGTAGTCACTACAAAACAGTTGAATGTTATGGATGTTCAATTGATTGTAAAGCTGTTTAAAGGTGTTGGTGTCTCGTCTGCCACAAACAAAACCTAAGATTTGTTTTGTTGTTCTGTCAATGGCAAGCGGGGTCCAGCAAGCGTTTTTTATGCTTGGTGTAGCTATGAATCTCATCAAGCTCAACGATATCTATCGCTTGATTGCTATCTTGTTTGATTTGATGTTGTTCGCCAAGTTTTTTAACCCATTGATAGACTGTGCCATAACTAATACCTAATATGCGACCAATTGAACGAAAGCCCAAACCTTCTAGATACATATTGATTGCCATTTGCTTGGTTGCTTCGCTTTTATGATGCGTTGGTTTATGTACTGAAAAGTAATGATTGCAACCTTTGCACTTATAGCGTTGTCTGCCATTGTTAAAACCTGCTTTGACAAAGTGTTTGTGCTTACATTTAGGACAACTATCAAATGTTTCGTTCATTGGTTTTTACTCTATGGTAAAGTATTGAGTTATTTTAACTTATGTATTTGTTTTTGACAATACCCATGATAAGTTTATGAGTCACAGGTGGTCTCCAGAGCAAATCAGCAATCGTCTTAGGCTTGAGAATACAAAACACCAAATAAGTGCCAATACAATTTATCGAGCCATTTATCATGGATGGTTTGATGAAGGTGGCAGATTGGCACGTCGTAAGCTACGCCATAAAGGTAAGACAAGACATGCTAAGACTCATGATGAAAAGCGTGGTAAAATTAAGATCAGTCATGAATTATCAGAACGTCCAAAGATGGCTGATTTAAGAGAGCGGACAGGTGACATAGAGGTGGATACTGTCTTAGGTATCTCTGGTGGTCATTGTCTACTCACCTTAGTAGATAGAAAAAGCCGTTATCTGTGGTGCAGAAGATTACCTGCCAAGAGGGCAGAACATGTACAAACTGCAATGATTGATTTATTAAAGGATGTAAAAGTCCATACAATTACCCCTGATAGAGGCAAAGAGTTTGCTTATCATGAAAAAATCAGTCAGCAGTTAAATGTAGAGTTTTACTTTCCCCCACCAAGACACCCTTGGGATAGGGGAAGCAATGAAAATACCAATGGACTGCTTAGAGAATATTTCCCTAAGCATCAAGATTTAAGCAAGTGGCATGAAAGCGATATTATCAGTAAAGTAAATGAACCCAATCATAGACCCAAAAAGTGTTTAAACTGGAAAACACCTTATGAGGTTTATTTTGATGAAGTGTTGCAGTTGGTTTGATAATTCAAGGCATTAAGGCAAAATCTCAATCACCGCATTTTCCACAACCGACACAAACAGCTCGTCTATTTCGAGGTCAGTTACGGCGATACAGCCGTGTGTCCAGTCTTTGAGCAGATGATTTGCCCCGATGATGTCGCCAAGCCCGTTTTTTATGCCGTGAATCTTTATCGCCCCGCCTGCCGATTTGCCGTGAGCTTTGGCGTAGGCGATGTCGGCTTCATTGGGATAAAAGATACCCAAATTTTTGTGATAACCGCTATTGGCATTACAGTCGTTTATGATATAGACCCCTTCGGGCGTTTTCATGTCGCCTTCAAATTCTTTGTGCCCTATCGGGTTTTTGCCAAGCGATATCGGATAAGTTTTTACCAAACTGCCTTGATGTAAAGCGTGCATTTCCCGTTTTGATTTGTAGACGATGAGTTTGTCAATCTGTGTGCCTGTCGGTAGCGGTGGTTGATTGACAAGTTCAAGCTGTTTGGGCGATAAGGTGCTGGCGTGTGCCGTGGGATTGGTAGGCAAGTTTTGATAAAAATTAACTCCAAAAGCGGATAAAATGACAATGGCAAATAAGGGTAGGGCAGTGTGTTTTTTCATCATAATTTTCATGTTTAAAATTTTATCATAGCATGGCAGTAGCTGATAAATTATGGAAAAATTGTAAAAAGTGGATTTTGTAAAAATATAAAAACAAAAAACGCACCATAATAATAGTGCGTTTTACTATCAATGGGTCATCAGCCCACAAACGCCCGCTCCACCACATAATCGGCAGGTACGCCCATGCGTGGCGAAACGGTCAAACCAAAACTGTCTAAAATGGCAGACATATCGGCATTCATCGCCATGCTACCGCAAATCATCGCACGGTCATCGTCTTTGTTCATGGGGGGCAGACCGATGTCTTCAAAGAGTTTGCCTGATTTGATAATGTCGGTAACACGCCCTTGGTTTTTAAACTCATCACGGGTTACGGTGGGATAGTAGATGAGTTTTTCACGCACCCATTCACCAAAAACCTCATCGTTTGGCAGTTTATTTTCAAAAAAGTCTTTATACGCCAAATCTTCGGTATGACGCACGCCATGCACCAGAATGATTTTTTCAAAGCGTTCGTACATCTCAGGCTCACGCACGAGAGACAAAAATGGAGCAAGTCCTGTGCCTGTGGCAAGCAGATACAAATGCTTGGCAGGCAGCAGGTCATCGAGTACGAGCGTGCCAGTGGGCTTTTTGGAGACGAGCAGGGTATCGCCCACTTTGATGTGTTGCAGGCGTGAAGTCAAAGGGCCGTCTTGAACTTTGATAGAGAAAAATTCAAGCTCTTCTGCCCAAGCGGGACTGGCGATAGAGTAAGCACGGACAAGGGGTTTGCCGTCCACTTCAATGCCAATCATGGCGAATTCGCCACTTCTAAAACGCAAGCTGTCGCTACGGGTGGTCTTAATGGTAAATAGACGGTCTGTCCAGTGGTGGACGTAGGTAACGGTTTCGTTGATGAATTTTGACATGGCATTATCCAATTATTAAGAATGATTATCAAATCTGATATAATAGCAAATTTTGTGTATAATAGCGATTTTTTATGCCAAATTTTACTTAAAAATTGGCATATCCATTTGTCATTTTAGCATAAACCGCCCAAAAATACCATGAACACACACGTTTTGCCGATTATCGGTCATCATTACTCACCCCTATCCCAAAAGTTTGGCATTCCACGCCAGCCCAACCTTGTCGCTATTAAAAGCCATATCTGCTTTATCGCCCCTTATGGCACGCCCGACGCCTTTGTCGGCATTGAGCAGTATAGCCATTTGTGGGTGTTGTGGCAATTTCATCACAACAAAGAACAAGCCAGTTTTCGTCCGCAGGTGCGTCCACCACGTTTGGGTGGTAATGACAAAATCGGGGTATTTGCCACACGCAGTATGTACCGCCCGTCTGGGGTGGGGTTGTCGGTGGTGGGGTTTGATAAGGTAGAAGTGGTTGATAGTCAAGTGATTTTACATATCATAGGGGCGGACATGGTGGACGGCACGCCGATACTAGACATCAAGCCGTATCTGCCCTATGTGGACGGTGTGAACGGGGCGATGGGATTTGACAAACCGACTGAGCGGAATGTTATCTTTAATGATAAGGCAAATGATGAATTTGAACAATTGATAAAGTTGGGCTTATTAACAGCTGATGACAAAGCACTCATTGGCGAGCTGATTGCCCAAGACCCACGCCCTGCCTATCGCCAATCTGAAATCGGGGTGGCGTGTGCCATGCGGTATGGGGCGGTGGACGTGGATTTTGTCATGAATGAGCAGGGGATTATGGCGGTGTGTGGGGTGCGGGTGGTTTAGGGCTTGAAAAATAAATGAGATTTATTTAAAATAAACTTTTTTAACTAAGGATAATCCCATGAAAACCGTGAAAAAATCACTCACCGCCATGCTACTTGGCATGTCCCTAGCCTTTGCCATGAATGCCACCGCCCAAGTGCCGTCCGATGAATCTTTGATAGAGTTTATGCAATTATCAGAGATGGATAAAGCTTTTGACCTTGGTATGCAAGGCAGTTTGGACGCACAGCGACAGCTTTTTGAAGCTCAAATCGCCCAAAAAGAAGGTGTAACCCCAGAGCAAGCCAAGCAAGTAGGCATGGTATTTGAAAAACATGTGAATCAAGTGATAGGTCAAGTAATAACACCGCAAAGTCGCCAACAAATCAACCAAATCTTTATTGATGTCGCCAAAAAATACTACACCCAAGAAGAGATTGATGCTTATAATGAATTTCTAAGCACGCCTATTGGCAAAAGCGTTGTTCAAAAAACCAACATAATGACACCTGAATATATGGACGAGCTACAAAAGTTGGTTGTGCAAATGCTGATTGACAACCCTAATCTCGATAATGAAAAAATGCAACAAGATATTGAAAAAGAGATAGAGCGGATTTTTGTAGAATGACTGATGAACACCGTTGTGATGACGGTGTTTTTTTGTGGATGACTTAAAACCCCGACAAAATCTTTAAACTTGCCTTTAATAGGTTTGATGTGGTCAGCTCATCATCGGACAGCGATTGTTTGGCGGTCTTAATGGCGGATTGGGCTTCTTTTTCTTTATAGCCTAGGCTCACCAACGCACTTTCGGTTTCAGCGATGACGTGCATGGGGTTGGCAGTGTGTGTTGGCTCATTTTGGGTGGTGGTTGGGGTAAATAAATCGTCCGATGTGCCGTCCAATTTACCTTTTAATTCAATAATAAGCCGTTGGGCGGTTTTTTTGCCAATGCCTGCCACACGAGTTAGAGCGGATTCATCGCCATATTCTACCGCTTGGTGTAACTCGTTTGGCGGTAAGGTTGAGAGTATGGCAAGTGCCATTTTTGCCCCCACGCCATTGATTTTGATGAGTTTTTTAAAAATTTCTCGCTCAGACTTGTCAGTAAAACCAAACAGCAGATGAGCATCTTCACGCACGACCAGTTGCGTATAAAGCGTAACGTTCATGCCGACAGACAATGTACAAAACTCACCAATGGGCATTTCTATCTCATAGCCGACCCCGCCTGATGTCATGACGCAAGCGACGGGAGCGGATAGATGGGCGACTTGCCCTGTAATCATACCAATCATGGTTTTTCCTTTAAAATACAAATAAGGGCGAATCTTGTCGCCCTTATTCACGACTTGCACCAATTTATTTGTAATATTCTACCATTTTTTCCAATGAGATTGGGCGGATTTTGCTGGCATGACCTGCCGAGCCAAAGGCTTCATAGCGTTGTACGCAGATGTCTTTCATGGCGTTCATGCTGGCTTGTAAATATTTTCTTGGGTCAAATTCAGCAGGGTGGTCGTTCATAAACTTACGAACTGCCCCTGTGCTGGCTAGGCGTAAGTCGGTGTCAATGTTGATTTTGCGAACACCGTGCTTGATGGCTTCGACAAGTTGTTCTACTGGCACGCCATAGGTTTCGCCAATGTTACCACCATTTTCGTTGATGATTTTTAGCCATTCTTGGGGAACGCTTGATGAACCATGCATGACAAGGTGAGTATTTGGCAGAGCTTCGTGGATTTCCTTAATGCGGTCAATCGCTAAAATGTCGCCAGTAGGCGGACGGGTGAATTTGTATGCCCCATGAGACGTACCCACTGCAATGGCAAGAGCGTCCACGTTGGTATCGGCGACAAATTGACGGGCTTCTTCGACCGATGTCAAAAGCTGGCTATGATCAAGTACGCCTTCTGCACCCACGCCATCTTCTTCGCCTGCCATGCCGGTCTCTAAGCTACCCAAACAGCCGATTTCGCCTTCGACCGACACACCGCACGCATGAGCCATTTTGACGACTTCACGGGTTACACGCACGTTGTAGTCATAATCGGCAGGGGTTTTGCCGTCTTCTTTTAATGAACCGTCCATCATGACCGAGCTAAATCCAAGCTGAATGGAGCGTTGGCAGACGGCAGGGCTTGTGCCGTGGTCTTGGTGCATGACAACAGGAATGTGCGGCCACTCTTCAATGGCAGACAAAATAAGGTGGCGTAAAAAGGGAGCTCCTGCGTATTTTCTGGCTCCTGCTGATGCTTGCACGATGACAGGCGAGTCGGTCTCGTCCGCTGCCATCATGATGGCACGCATTTGTTCTAGGTTGTTTACATTAAAGGCGGGCAGGCCGTAAGCGTGTTCGCCTGCGTGGTCAAGAAGTTGGCGTAAGGATACAAGTGCCATGATAGCTCCAAAATGATTAAATTTGTCAAATTATATCAAAAAAAAACGCGAAAATCATGGTATTTTGTATTAAATCACACAGTTATTGTGAACTTTCTAGGTATCAAAGACGAATCAAATAAAAAAGTTATCAATAATCATTATTTTTGAAACACAAATAATTTGCAACAAAATGTAATAAGCTTATGAAACCACTGTATTAAGATTAAATAACGTGTTATCATCATAAAAACTTAACAATTTGTTGGGTTAAATCAATCCCTTAGTTAGGAGAAGGAAGCTATGAAAAATTTCAATACCGAGGCAAAGTATGCCATTTTACCATTGATGTTGTCAGCGTTGATGGCATGTAGTGATAAAGCCCCTGAAACTGCCAGTGAGCCTAAGAGCGAGCCGGCACCTACCGCAACAGCACCAGCCACAGGTGAGCAAGTCAGTACCAGTGCCACC
Source organism: Moraxella bovis (assembly GCF_025985205.1). Classification (NCBI taxonomy): domain Bacteria; kingdom Pseudomonadati; phylum Pseudomonadota; class Gammaproteobacteria; order Moraxellales; family Moraxellaceae; genus Moraxella; species Moraxella bovis. Next base: position 1,596,769 of record NZ_CP087840.1, on the reverse strand, counting down.
GTACCCAACGCCCAAAGCTATGTGGTTGGTATTGACGCCAACTATCCCCCTTATGATTTTAAGGATGAGAATGGTAACGCCCAAGGTTTTGATGTGGATATCATCAAAGCCATCGCTGAAAATCAAGGCTTTGGTGTGGACGTCGTTCCTCAGGATTGGAAAGTGCTTGTCAAAGGCTTGGATAATGCCCAAAGCCATATTGTGATGTCAGGTTTTTCAAGAAACGATGAGCGAGAAGCAAAATATTTACTTTCTAATACCTATGCATGGGGACAAGATGCGCTTGCTGTTTCTGCGGAAAACAACAGTATCAAAAACTTAAAAGATTTAAATGGCAAGAAAGTTGCAACATTGGCTGACAGCCCCTATATTCCGCAATTAGAAGAGGCGCTTGGTCAAGGCAATCCTAGTATTATTGGAAAGCCATCTGCATTCTTAGCTTTTAAAGAATTGGCGACAGGCAATGCTGAGGCGGTATTGGCAGATGAAGGTGTGCTACGTTACTATGCCAAGCAGTTCCCCAAGATTAACTTTAAAATCGTCGGTGAAGGCGAGGCTTTTGAGCACTACGAGATGGTTATCATCACACCAAAGTCTGAAAATGAGCTGATGGAAAAAATCAATACAGGGCTTGCCAACATTGTCGCTGATGGTACTTATGCCAAAATTTATGAAAAATGGTTTGGCGTAGCACCCCAAAAATTACCTACTACAAAATAGGGTAAATGCTTAAAAAGACTTGGTATCGCCAAGTCTTTTTTTATTCATAGGGTTTGTAAAAAAGAAAAAGGATGGGTGTTAATAAAACTACTGCCCAAATCCCAACCCAAGCTCCAACACCCACCACTGAGCCAAATATGCCTGATAGGATAACCAACGCCAAAAGCCATTGGAAATTTGTAAAGATAAAAGTTAGGAATTTGTCTTTAAAATTAGAGAGTTGGATTGCCATAAATTTTCCTTTGTTTTACAAATTTATACCCACATCAGTTTGGCAACTTTGGGGGCATGGGTAATCAGCTCTTCTTGACCGTTAGTGATTTTGATGATTGATTTGCCGTTGGAGATGATAATATCATCATCTGCAAGACAATACGCCATAATGCCTTTTTTAATGATTTGCGTCTCACCTGTGGGCAAGTATTTTATGAGCTCCCAACTTTTTGGAATAAATCCTGCAAACTTCTCGCCGTCCGCTTGATTTTTTAGCAAATTTTTATCCGCTTTGATAAGATTGCCTTCAATAAACAACTCTTCTTCGCTCTTGGGTTTGGTGCGAGCGGGGTTGGCACCTGATGTTTTTAAAGATTCACCTGAATAGCGTTTGGTAAAAAAGTCCAGCCAGCCTACAATGGCTTTGAGGATTTTAAAAGGTGCTGTAAGCAGGTCTTTGGCAGTACCCACAGGGTCTGTGCTATCATGCTCACGATAAGGGCGTCTGATGGCATAAAGGTTGCCTTGTGTGTCCATAATGGGTGCAAAATAGTCAAATTTATCGTCTGCCAGTACCGTCTCAAGCTCACCCGTGGCAAGGTCTAAGCGATTGACTTGGCGTGGGCTAAACACAATGCTATCTTGGGTGTACGCAAGTCCACAAGAATCATAATAAATCACCGTGCTGTTATTGGGGTCTACGCTTGGGTTTTTGTCTTGACATTCGCCTTCGGTAACAAACTGCGTGCGAACACTGTCAAGTGATAGTACACACAAATGTCGCTCGCCATAATGGCTGGCGTAAGGGGTATCGCTTGCTGAGACGATAACTCGCTTATTTTTTGAATCATAGCACAAATCAAACACTTGAAAATCACTCTTGCGTAAAATCAGTCCTTCGCTTGCTGTGTCGCTACTGATTGGTTTGGACTGAATCGCTGTGCCTTCTTGCAATCTGGCACTATAGACATAGGTGTTGTCGTCTATAAAAGCAATGGCAGTGGGGTAAATCCCGTCAAAATTATCCTGCTCTGCTTGTGCTGTACCCATAAACATCGCCCCAGCACCTTCAGTTTTCCATGCTCTTCTGTCTTTGATTTGTTTGATATTTTTGGTGTATTGATTGATGGCTTGGCAAGAAATGGTGGACTCTTTGCCGTTGTCAAATTTGAGTAGATTTTTGGTGCTGATATAATATAAAGTCGCCATAATAATGCCTGCTACATAAAAAAGTTTATTATACCAACTCTTGTATTTTTTGGAAATTTTTTGTGATAAATGCGTGATTTTGGGTGGGGTATGTCAAAATGATAGGTATGGATAAGTAAATTATGTTTAGAATTATACACAAAAGCACATAAAAAACCGCCTTTATCTGTATAAAAGCGGTTGTTATTTGTAAATTTAATCAATGATGCCCTTCCTTTGCATGATTTAAGGTATGTTTAGGGATATAGACGGTTAGGTTTTCGTCAGCGACCACACATTGGCACGATAGGCGAGAGTTGGGTTCTAGCCCCCACGCACGGTCAAGCAAGTCAGCTTCTATGTCGTCCATTTCTTCTAGGCTATCAAAACCTTCACGGACAACCACATGGCACGTGGTACACGCCTTTGAGCAGTCGCAAGCGTGTTCAATGTTAATGCCGTGTTCGTGCAAGCCTTCAAGTAGGTTTTCGCCTTTGTTTAGCTCAACGGTTGCCCCTTCTGGACAGATTTCGTGGTGGGGAAGTACGGTTACAGTTACCATAATAGTTTTACTTAATTATTTAAAATCAATAGGTTGTAATTAGTAGGCTCGGCAATTATTGCCAATCGCTTGCCTTAGTGCCAGCAAGTGCCTGTTTGACATTTTGGTTCATGATGACAGACGCAAAATTATCCGACAAAGGCTTTAATTCGCTCACCGCCTTATCCAGCATTGCTTTATCATCGACAGTTTGGGCGGTGTCAATGGCGGATTTTACGGTGGTCATTTTTTCGTTTAATTTGGTTTTGTCGTCATCGCTTAAAAGCTCGCCAAATTCACCCAATGCCGATTGCAATGCCAAAATCTCACGCTCGGCTTCTACTTTGGCTTCGATAAGCATACGTTTTTCTTTATCGGCTTTGGCATGGATAAAACCTGCTTTTAGAAGCTCTTCTTGTTGCTCTTCGGTCAGCCCATAACTTGGCACGACATCAATTTTACTGGCGACTTTGGTGGTTGTCTCCATTGCCGATACGGTAAGCTGACCGTTGGCATCAATGGCAAAGGTAACTTCCACACGGGCAAGCCCTGCTTTCATCGGTGGAATGCCCGTCAGCGTAAAATTCGCCAAAGTACGACAATCCGCCACGGTCTCACGCTCGCCTTGCACCACATGAATCACCATGCCCGTCTGAGCGTCCGTGTGCGTGGTAAAGGTCTGTCTGCGTGCCACAGGAATAGGGGTGTTGCGTGGAATGATGACTTCGGTCAGTCCGCCCATGGTTTCAAGCCCAAGCGATAGGGGCGTAACATCAAGCAGAAGCAGATTATCATCTTCTTTGTTGATGAGCTGATGAGCAAGCCTTGTCGCCCCAAGTGCCACGACTTCATCGGGATTGATAGAGCATAACGGTTCTTTATCAAAAAACGCCTGCACTGCATTTTGCACGATTGGCATACGAGTAGAACCTCCCACCAGCACCACATCAACCAGCTCATGCTTGTCAAGGCGAGCGTCCGCCAACACCTGCTCACAGAGCTGTAAGCTACGGCGAATCACAGGTTCACAGATTTGGGCGAGTGTGTCTTGGTTTAGTAGGGTGCTAAATGGCACACCGTTAATCTCAATATCTACCGACACCGCTTGACGCTGTGAGAGTTTTTGTTTGTAGCTTTTGGCAAGGTTGGCAAGGGTGCTTTTTTGGGCGTTGTCCACGTCTTTGGGGTCATGTCCTGCCGATTTGATAAAAAAGTTGGCAATCAAGCGGTCAATGTCATCTCCGCCCAAAGCCGAATTTCCGCCTGTGGCCAAGACTTCAAACACTCCGTCTTTTAGGGATAGCACCGACACATCAAACGTCCCCCCGCCTAGGTCATAAATCAGATAAGTGCCTGTTTTGGCGGATTTGTCAAGCCCATAGGCAATGGCAGCGGCGGTTGGCTCATTTAAAAGGCGTAAGACATTGAGTCCAATGCTCACCCCTGCGTCTTTGGTGGCTTGGCGTTGGGCTTCGTCAAAATAGGCAGGCACGGTAATCACCGCCCCTTGTATGCTGTCAGGCGGTAGGCTTGCCTTGGCGTGGTTGTAGAGCTTGGCTAGGATATGGGCAGACGTTTCAACGGGCGATTTGTCGCCTTGTGCAGTAACGAACGCTGGCATGGCGTTGTCGCCCCCAACCAGCTCGTAAGGGTGGCTAAATTTAATATCGGCAAGCGAACGCCCCATAAAGCGTTTGGCAGAAATAATGGTATTTTGGGGGTCATTATAAGTCAAGGCGTGCTTGCCCACAATGGGGGCGTCCGCCTTGTCGCCATAATAGACCACGCTCGGTAATAGGGGGCTGTCGCCAAAGGGCAACACGTCCGCCCGTCCTGAGCGTACCACGCCCACCAAAGAATGAGTCGTCCCTAAGTCTATGCCCAAGGCGTAGCGGTGCTCGTGGGGTTTGGCGGATTGGTTGGGTTCGCTGATTTGAAGTAGGGACATGGTATTATGTATTTTATGGTTTACAGGTTGGCTAAAATTTTAACATGGTTTTACCTATTTGGGATAAATTGGGTGTTAAAATTTTTGGCATTTTATGGGTTGTTTAAGTTTTTTGAATTTTTAAAATAATAAAAAATCACACATATAAATCATCATCTTGCCCGTCATCTTGGCTTGATGATTTGGACAGAGCGTCCGTCATGTCATCGTGCAATTTACCCAAAAAGCGTAATTTTTGGGCGATGATTTGGGCGGTTTGCCAGTCTTTTGCTTGATAAACGCTGTCAAAGTCGTCTGCCGTTTGGCTCATTAAGACATTGATATTGTTGGCAATTTGACTAATTGTATGTTTGTCATTGTCAAAAATGGCATCTTCTAACTCCATGCGATAGCTCATCATCTGCATCAAAAACGGCTCATCGGCAATGGTTTTGTCCGAATTAAGTGCCACGCCTGATAATTCAAGCAAATAGACTGCACGGCTGTCATCACGGTTTAGGGTGTCAAAAGCGTGGTTAATCAAAGTGGTATTTTGCTCGGCTTGGGCGATATTGTCGGCATTGTCGGGGTGGTGCTGTTTTTGCAGGTGTAAAAAGGTCGCTTTTAGGGCGGATTTGTCAATGATAAACGCCACAGGTAGCCCAAACAATTCAAAAAAATGATTGGTTAATAACGCCATAAGTTACACCGTAAAGGATTCGCCACAACCGCATTCGCCTGTTTGGTTGGGGTTGGTAAATTTAAAGCCAGAATTTAGCCCTTCGGTAACGTAATCCATTTGTAAGCCGTCCAGATAGACAAGGCTTTTTGGATCAACGAACACACCCACGCCGTCATTATCAAAACGCTCATCAGTGTCGTTTGGCTCGTCCACAAATTCAAGCACATAGGCAAGACCTGAACACCCCGCCGTTCGTACGCCCACACGAATGCCCACACCGCTTCCACGATTTGCCAAAAAGTCTTTGACGTGCGTTATCGCTCGGTCTGTTAGAGTAATCATAAGTCTTTCCTATTTTTACAATTTTTTACAAATTATTGATTTTTATAGGTAAATTTGCCTTATTTGACTTTAAATTTTATTTTAAAATTCGTAGGGGCGAATTATATCCGCCAGTACAAAATACCAATAAAAAGCCAATTTGGACTATTTAACAGAATTAAGATTAAGCAATTGCCGATTTGGCTTGATAATCTTCAATCGCCGCCTTAATCGCATCTTCTGCCAATACAGAGCAATGCACCTTGACAGGAGGCAATGCCAATTCTTTGGCAATGTCAAGATTTTTGATGGCACGGGCTTCGTCAATGGTTTTGCCTTTGAGCCATTCGGTAACGAGTGAGCTTGAGGCAATTGCTGAGCCACAGCCATAAGTTTTGAATTTGGCGTCTTCGATGATGCCATCATCACCGACTTGAATTTGCAAACGCATCACATCGCCACAGGCGGGGGCTCCCACCATACCTGTGCCAACATTTTTGGCGTTTTTGTCTAGGTTGCCCACATTGCGGGGGTTTTCATAATGGTCAATGACCTTGTCTGAGTATGCCATAATGGTCTCCGTTGCTAGCAATTATTTGCTTGGCTTTTAAAGTGGTTAATCTTGCATTTTCAACCAATCAGCTGTTGGGTTGATTTTACCATGCCAATTGATATAAGTGGGTTTTGTTAAATCATTTTGCTTGCTTTCAAGCACATCAAAGTAAAATTCATCAGATTGACCTGAGCAATAACGGTGCAATCTTTTAAAATTCATATCATCATTCTTAACTGTGTTTAAATCAACATGATAAGAATTTTGAAAAAAATCAACATCATCAGAATAACTGTCTTTTGAACCTACTTTACCATTTTTAATAATAAAGGTAGGCTGATTATCCAAAAAGTATTCATTGATTTCATGTCGTGAAACACCCATAAGCCCATCATTATATAGCAAAGTAATATTGGGATACTTAAAAGCATTTAAATCAAAACGGGCAATGGTCCTTTTGCTGTCTTGGTTTTTGGCAGCAAATAAATATCGGCTATTATTGGGAATGATGATTTCGTCATGGTGTTTATTATAATCAAACAATGCCATTTGGGTGGGTGTTTCTTGATTTGAAAAACCCAAATAGACCTGTTTTCTATAAAAGAATAAATCAGGCAATTTCAACCGTCTTTGGCGATCATTTAGGTCTTGCTGACATTCATCAAAAGATTTATCATTGGTAATATAAAATGGCTTATCATTGTCATGAAGTGTAATATTTATACCAGTTTTGTCCTTGTTAAATTCATTGACCATTTAACAAAATAATACTACCCATTGCACCAAGCGAATAACAATAAGCACCGTCAGAATACAAAAAATTGCTTCTAGAAGAACCTTCCATACCGTTTTCGCCAACAGTCCATAATGATAAATTTGGATTATTGGGTGCATAAATCGGTAAATTTGCTTGTGTTATGCCGATAGGTAGTTCATCTGCCAATGCAATATTGGCAAATAAACCCATAATTAAGACGACAATCGTTTTATGCATCATCATTTATTCATCGTAATTGTGTCGTTTATCAAAACCGCATTGATTAAAATTACACTTTATCCAATGGGGTTATTGCCGCCATTTTTGTTTGATTTTATTAAGTTCGCCTGTTTGTTTAAGTGTGGCAAGTCCGTCATTGATTTGTTGTATCAAGGCAGGATTTTTGGCAATACCAAAAACAAGCCGTGAATTTTTTGGGTCGTCTGAATTAGGTAATTCTTGCACCACAAAACGGTAATTTTGTAGCATAGGTTCGTGCTTGATATAATAACGCAGTGCCGTGCAATCACCCATGGCTAGATTTGCTTGATTATCACCAACCATTTTTAGGGCGGTTTGTTGGGTTGGGGCTTCTACAAATTGGCTAGGTTTGATACCTGCTTCTTGTAGATTATTGGTAATCTCGCCTTCAAACACTACCGCCATAGAACGACCTTGCCAGTTGTTTAGATAGGCTGGGTTGGTCGTTGCCATACAGTCAAGCGATTGCATATAGCTGTCGCTTGGGGTGGCTAGCTTGTCATCAACATCAACGACCGCCATGCCGTTTAGGGCAAGTTTGGCATTGTGCTTGGTCATGTCATCAAAGAGTGTTTCCCATGTGCTAGGCACAAAACGCACATCAAAGCCTTGATTCTTGGCAATGGTGGTCAAAATGTCGACTTCCAAACCGACAATGTTTCCGTTCTCGTCCTTATAAATATAAGGCATATAATCCAAATCAGACACCACATCATAGGTCAAAGTAGGGGCTTGGGTTGGGGCATGCGTGGCACACCCTGCCAAAATACCTGCCAACAATGCGGTCAATGCCAAACGTTTCATATCATCTTTCCATTAATGCTCTTGCCATTCAACCTTACTAAAATCCACCCCTTCTTTAAACATATCCCATAGGGGTGACAGCTCACGAAGTTTGTTTACCGCATCGGTGATTTGGGCAAGCACACGGTCAATGTCTTCATCGGTGGTATAGCGACCGATACTAAAACGAATGGACGAGTGAGCCAGTTCATCAGGGCGTCCGATTGCTCTTAGCACATAGGAGGGTTCTAAGGTTGCTGACGTACACGCCGAACCAGACGACACCGCCAAATCTTTTAGGCTCATCATTAGGCTCTCGCCTTCGATGAAGTTAAAGCTCACGTTTAGGATATTGGGAATGCCATGCTCAAAACTGCCGTTCAAATAAATCTCTTCAATGCCTTGCAAGCCATTCCACAGCTTATCACGCAGGCGAGTGATGTGGGCGTGGTCTTCATCAAAACGAGCAACCGACAAGGCAAACGCCTCGCCCATGCCAACAATCTGATGAGTAGCAAGCGTACCAGAACGCATACCACGTTCATGCCCACCGCCATGCTGTTCGGCTTTGATACGCACACGGGGCTTACGGCGAACATACAACGCACCAATCCCCTTAGGACCGTAGATTTTGTGTCCTGAAAAGCTCATCAAATCAACTTTTAGCTCTTCTAGGTTAATCTTGATTTTGCCAACGGCTTGGGCAGCGTCCACATGGAACAATACACCCTTAGCACGGGTAATCTCGCCAATCTTGGCAATGTCTGTTACCGTGCCAAGCTCGTTGTTTACCGCCATAAGGCTGACCAAAATCGTATCGGGGCGAATGGCTTCTTCTACCTGCTCGGGCGTGATAATCCCTGTGGCTTCTTGGGGGATAAGATAGGTAACTTCAAAGCCTTCTTCTTCTAATTGACGGCAGGTATCTAAGATTGCTTTGTGTTCAATCTTTGATGTGATGATGTGCTTGCCTTTTTGATGATAAAAATGAGCCACACCTTTTAGGGCTAAGTTGTCCGACTCGGTCGCCCCACTGGTAAACACAATCTCACGGGGATCGGCACCGACCGTCTCGGCAATCTGCAAACGGGCATTTTCTACCGCTTCTTCGGCTTGCCAACCAAAGCCGTGCGAGCGACTGGCAGGGTTACCAAAAATCCCGTCAAAGGTCATGTATTTGACCATTTTGTCGGCGACTTCTTGGGTGACTGGCGTGGTGGCGGCATAATCTAAATAAATAAGTGATGACTGGCTCATGCTGGATTGACCCCTAAGTTAATTGTATTGATTGAATTGGTTTTGTCGTTTTTCTCGCCAGAGATTTTTTGTTGTTGGCGGTCGGCGATGTACCCTGTGTGCTTGGATTCTAAAAGTTGGGCTAGGGTAACATTGCTCAGATAGGCTTCGATGTGGTTGGATAAATCATGCCACAGGTCGTGCGTTAGGCACATCTCGCCATCTCGGCAGTCACCCTTGCCACCGCACTGCATGGCGTTAATGGACTCATCGACGGCGGTGATGATGCTCATGATGTCAATCTCGTCTAAGGGTTTGGCAAGATGATAACCGCCAGACGCCCCACGAGTACTGCTGACCAAGCCTTTTTTGCGTAGCTTTGAGAAAAGTTGTTCAAGATAAGAGATGGAGATGGATTGACGCTTTGCAATGTCAGACAAGGACACCGCCCCTTGATGGCGAATTTCTTGTACCGCCAAATCAAGTAGGGCAGTTACTGCATAGCGTCCACGAGTTGTCAATCGCATAATATGGTTTCCAAATTGCCTAGCCTAACGTTGATGGCAACTAAGCTAGGCGTGGGTAGATAATATGTGACTATTATAATAATTCCTAGTAATCCAGTCAAGATTATTTTTTATCAAAGTAATTGATTTTTGCCATTGATAAAATTCATCATAAATTTATCTTTTGAATTACTTGTCAAATATAGGGCGTGCCTGCCTTTGGTATTTACAATGAAAGATCTATTTCAAGCGTTAAGTTTTCACTACATCTTTTTAAAATGTTGTCAATGGTAGGCATGCCCCAACCCCAATCAAGCCAAAACTAAAAAGTGACATTTATCATAGCATGGCAGATGTGGTTTGCAATCCGACTAAAGGAGTAGGAATTGATATTTGGCGTTAGGGCAAAAAATCAAGTCAATAAAATAAATAACCAGTAAAATAAATAAAAAGGCGGAAAGTTCGCCTTTTTATGCGTAAAAAATAATCAAACAAAGTTCATGATGATGGCAACCAATGCGATGATGCCCACGACAACAAGGGCGATAAGGGTGCTTTTTTGTTTGCCTTGTAGTTCGATGAGAGCAGTATTTAGCTTGTGATTATGCATGGTTAGCTCATCAATGCGAGCAGACTGCTCGGCGATTTTGGCTTTGTAGTTTTCTTGTTTTTCGGCTTTTTGTTCGGGGGTGGGGGCAGGTTTGCCCTTGACTTTGCCCAGTAGATTTTGAATGACACCGCCCACGCCCAACTGCACCAAAAACGCCTTAAAATCATGCACATCTTCATGACTGCCACGAATTTGTAGCGACTCAACACTGCCACTGCTATGCGTGGTAATGGCATTGATGAGCTGAAAACTGTAAGCGTTTACCGTCATGTCGGGCGTGGTCTTGTCATTGGGCAGGCGGTCATCAAGTAGCACCCCGCGATAGCCAAATGTAGCATAAAACTGCACGTGAGGCAGGTAGGTACGAATGCAGACCACCGTACCACGCTCGGCAAGTGGGTAGGCAAGCTGTCGCAGTTTGGGGTCAAAGCGGAGAATTAGAGTGATGGCTGATTCTAAAAACACCAATAGAACATTTAACAGTCCACGAGAGACACCGCCATTATCGCCATCATCGGTGCGATAGGTTGGTTGTGGATTACTGGGTTTGGTGTTGTGAGTCGGCTGTGGGTCGGTCATGCGTGATTATCTGATCAAAAAATAATGCTAATGATAAAATGATATCCAAAAAAAGTAAACCACCTTAATGTAACCAATGCGTGATTTTTTGGTAAAAAAGGATGAAAGTAAGCTTTTATCGTAAATATCACGCCTTTGATGGGGTATTTTTGTAAAAAAGATAAAAATATTTTGCCATACCCCTTGTAAAATGGGCAATACCCTTATACAATGCACTCAAAATAAGCCCAAGCATGCAGCATGTGTTGTAGGCTTAGATTTGCTTTTGCTGACTTTATTGCTATTGCAAGACTTAGCAAATGTAAATTCATTTCACATTCTTATCATCAACACCATGAGGACAAATCATGAATAAATCAGAATTAGTAGATGCTGTTGCCAGCGAAGCAGGTCTTACCAAAGAGCAAGCCACCAAAGCCATTAATGCTTTTACTTCTAGCGTACAAGGTGCCTTGGAGCGTGGTGATGACGTGGTATTGGTTGGTTTTGGTACTTTTAGCGTTAAAGAGCGTGCTGCTCGTACAGGTCGCAACCCTAAGACTGGTGAGCCACTACAAATCGCTGCCAGCAAAGTGCCTGGATTTAAAGCAGGTAAAGGTCTAAAAGACGCGGTAAATCCTACCGAAAAATCCGCTAAAAAAGGCAAAAAATAATTTTAACATCGTTAAAATGTTTAAAAAATAAACTAACCCCCAATTCTCATCCCGCAATCTAGCATTAATTGCTGAGTTAAGATGGGGGTTAGTTTATTATTAGACTTTGGTTGGATCTAGTTGGGCTAAGTTTCTGTGCTTAACGGAACTTGGTTCTTTTGGTATAGAGCGTACCTGTCTTTGGTGTTTGCAATGACAAGCAAAATTTAGTCATTTTTCATGCAAAAACACCATTTTATTCCTATGAAATTTCTAAATGTTAAAATGTGTTATAAAGTTTCAACACGCCCTAATCAATACGCTCAATGCTGACATTGCCCACGCCTTTTTGGGTTAGCCCAATGGCTTTGGCGGCACCATAAGACAAATCCAAGATACGGTTGGCTTGGGCAGGGCGGTCATTGACTTTAACGACGACAGATTTGCCGTTGTCCTTATTGGTGACTTTGATGTAGCAGTTCATCGGTAAGGAGCTGTGAGCGGCGGTCATGGCATTCATGTCAAAGGTTTCGCCACTGGCGGTGGGTTTGCCATGGAACTGGCGACCGTACCATGATGCCATGCCTGATTGTTTAAATTTGCTGACGGTATTAGAAGCAACGGCAGAGAGCTGTCCTAGCATGTCTGAGTCTTTTTGAGAGTCACTCTTAGCATCCTTGATTAAAGAGCTTGACAACGTCAATGAAGTGTTGTCACGAGTGGATTTGACAAGGCTTGATGCGTTATTGTGCTGACGGCTAAGCTCGCCCAATACTTTATCAATATTGGCACTTGTATTTGCCGCATTGACCGCTTGAACAGGAGCGACTGTTGCTAGGGTTGTTGCAAGTGCAATCGCACCAGTTTTTAGATATTTCATGTGAGAACCTATAAAGGAATTATTCATACTTACAAAAGCAATGATGGCATTCTGGTGGGTTAATGATTGGTGTTAAGTCAATTTAAGCAAGCCAATCGTTAGTTATCTTAATAACATGGGGGTTTTTCTTTATTTTGCAAGATTGTTTTATAAGTCACTTTACAAATTTGCAAAAGTTAAAATGAAATCCGTCCCATGATAATAAAATTAATTGTTGCAAGTTTTATGCCAAATAACCACAATGATGTTATTGTTTTTAAAAATAGGTAGTAATCCAAAAAGTATGCTATAACAAAAACTAAAAAGACAACTTGCACAAAAGTTGGTAATTTACGGTTATGAAGACACAAATTACCATTACTTGCACAAGTTGCCTGTCGGTTAGTATAAAGAAAAATGGCATAGAAAGCTATGGCAAACAGAGCTATTTTTGCAAAGATTGTCATAGACAGTTTGTTCATCATTTACAGCTTACTGACAAAGGTTGTCAATCTTACATCAATGACAAAATACGCTTAATGTCAGCTTGTGGTTGTCGTATTGCTGACATTGTGATACTTGAACAAGTCAGTAAGGGTAAAGTATTTAGCGTGCTTGCAAACAGTAATCACCAAATCAAACCAAGACAAAAGCATTACAATACCTTAAAGATAGATGAGTTTAGGTATGAGTTTTAACAAAATTGCTTGTGATGATTGGGACAGCTTTCTTGTTGCTTTTAAGCACTCTATCAAACAAGTGGGCAAACGCTTTACCGTTGGTATTGAAGGCAACAACACAAGGCTTAGAGCCTTTGTTAGGCGAGCATTTAGAAAAATGTTGTTTCTCTAAAAACCTAACCAATCATCTTAAAGCATTTGACTTGGTGTTTCATTATATCAACCATGGGTGGGTGTAGCATACTTTTTGGACTAGAGCCGATTTAAAGAGTTACACCCAACCAACTTGATATTTACCACGGGTTTGTAGGGGTATGCTGAGCACACCCTTTGATGATATTACTATACAAGGCGTGCTCAGCACGCCCCTACGTCCACACATCATTGTATTTGTAGTAATTTTAAAGTTTCTTGGGTGTAAGTTAAAATTCTTAAAATTTATACAATTAAGTGGTCGGATTGTTTTTCATAATAAACACTTGCTTGATAGAAAACTCACAACCTTTGTTTTTCCCTTGAAAAACGTGCGATTTCCCTGCTTTTTCTAATAGGCATTTTTCATTGTAAATACCAAAAGCAGGCACGTCCTAAAATTTAACCGAGTTTCTTTTTCTTAATCAGCACCAACACCGCTCCATTACCGCCATCATTGGCAGGGGCAGAGACAAACGCCATGACATCGCTGATTTGGCGTAACCAACCATTGACACAGGTTTTGATGATGGCATCTGTGCCTTTGCCGTGGACGATTTTGACCACGGTTTCGCCATGTTTGACCGCATTGGTGATGATGGTTTGGACGGCATCTCGGGCTTCATCAATGCTTGACCCGTGCAAATCTACCGCATCATACCAACGCAGTTTGCCTTGTCTTAGCTGTTCAAAGACTTTATTTTGCAAAGTGGGGTGTTTGTAGCTTAAAAATGCTTCGCCCGCCACGGGGTTTAGCAGGGCTTGCATGTCGGATAAACTGGCTTGGGTTAGCTCATCAGTCCCTTCGGCATTGGCACGGCGAAATAGGGCGGTGGGGTCTTTGGGGTCGGTTTTTTTGGCGTGATTGACCGACTTTTCATGTTTTAGGGGGCGGACACCGCTCATCGCTTGCATGAATAACACTTTATCATCGTCAATCAGCTCACTGCCAAAGCGTTTGACGTGCTGGGCGACTTCTTTTTTACCCATGACATTGGCGGTGGTGGGCTTGCCGTTGCTGTCGGTCTCGGACTTGGTGGATGATTTACCGCCCATTTCTTTGAGTTGGGTTTGGGCGTCTTTGGAGAGTAAGTCTTTAAATGTAGTCATGATGATACCTGTCGCTAATAGATGAGTGATTAAAAATAAATGAGTGATTAAGCCATGGGTTTGATTTTTTGCTTGATAAAGCTGATGACAATCGGCAACACACTAAATCCGATAATGCCAAAAATCACATAAGTAAAATTATCCTTGATGACAGGCTGGTTGCCAAAAAAATAGCCAAGCAGAACAAAGGATGTAATCCACAAAAATCCACCAATGACGTTATAACTGATAAACCGCTTATAATTCATAGTCCCTGCCCCTGCCACAAAGGGGGCAAAGGTGCGAGCAAAAGGCAAAAAGCGGGCGAAAATCACAGTTTTGCCACCGTGTTTTTCAAAAAATGCTTGGGTTTTAAATAGGTATTCTTTGTTAATAAAACGGTAGTTTTTTTCAAATACCTTTGGACCGATGTATTTGCCAATATGATAATTGAGTGTATCGCCAAGTACTGCTGCCACAAACAATAGGGCGATAAGCAAGGCAGGATTTAGCTCGCCTGTAAATGCCGCCAATGCCCCCACTGCGAACAGCAAACTGTCCCCCGGCAGAAAAGGCATGACCACCAAGCCTGTCTCCACAAAAATAATCAAAAACAAAATGCCATAAATCCACATTCCATAATCCGCCAAAAAGAAGGCTAAGTGTTCGTCAATGTGCAAAATAAAATCAAAAAGTTGTAAAATGATGTCCATGTAGCCAGACCATGAAAAGGGAATAAAAGCGGATAATTATAACATATTTTGGTGTAGCATTGGTATTTTGTGCTGAACAAATGTAAAAAGCTGGATTAAAATCATTATGACAACATAGAGCGTATAACAATTGTTTTGATGAGTTGTGTCAAATTTTAGGGTTGATGGGTGCATTTATACCAAAGGAGCTTTAAAAGTGATTTAAACAAATCATTACACTATATAGATAAAATTGTGATTTGCTCCTACAAAATCGTATTAATTTTTTGTTTAGTTGGTTTATGGAGATATGGCTTTTGAATTTGTGCGGTGTGGCTAAACCAAAATTCCCCAATCTAAACAATGTGTCATATCATTGATGGATGGGGGAATTTTGAGTTTTGTTGGTTTTAATGTCATTGAGATGACAATATCGCAAGTGGCACTTAAAATGAATATTGCAATTTAAAACCAACCTCGTTAGTTTGGTTTTTGGGCT
This sequence comes from Moraxella bovis, assembly GCF_025985205.1. Classification (NCBI taxonomy): domain Bacteria; kingdom Pseudomonadati; phylum Pseudomonadota; class Gammaproteobacteria; order Moraxellales; family Moraxellaceae; genus Moraxella; species Moraxella bovis. The sequence continues at coordinate 1,581,249 of NZ_CP087840.1, read as the reverse complement.
CGCTATAGGTTGCTACACCTGAATCGCCGTTTTCATCAGTTTCAACACGTTCAAAAGTACTAGAAGTGGGGACACGCCAACCACGATAATAAGGAGTATAACTGATTTTGGTTTGATTAGAAAATTGTTTGCTGATGGGTAATTCTATTTCAAAGCCACGAGCATTGTGTTGTTTTAAGGCGACGGTGCCATCACTCAAATAAGAGTATTGGCGACCGTAAATGCCTTGATTGTAAGCGATTTTTGGTGTAAATTCAAATCCATGAGCAAGCCCCACTTTTGCACCCAAGCCTATTTGTGTGTAGGCGGTTTTGTTTTTTCTATTGTAATCCTCTGAATCTATGCGAGCACTTAAATCTTGTAAAACACGGTATCCCAAGCCAGACTCACCAATAATGCTGACATTGGGGCGAATCGATTTTTCATAAACATATAATGAACGAATATCATAAGAGCGACGAGGTGCACCTTTTTGATGAACTGAACCGTAGGGGGTGCCTTCAGGGTTTTCTGAACTGGGATTCTCTCCGCCTGTATAATCAACTTTACCTTTGGCGTATCTACCTTCTATTTTGATGGCATCTTTTTCATTAAAATGGTATTTGATAGAGCCGTTAAATGCGTTTAAGTTTCCTTGTTGTTGCATGAAACGTTCGCCGTTTTCATATTCTCGGTAGGTTTCCTGATAACGCTCAACACCCAAACTGAACTCGACTGGGTTTTTTGCGTGTGTCAAGGATGTGTATAATGCCCCACTTGCAATGAGGGCGATGGTTGTGATTTTTTGCATGGTTTACCTCACAATTGGATGAGTAAAAAAAGTTGTTGGGGCGTGTTTAACGAGGTTATTTGATGAATTTAAGATAAATTATTGATAATAAAATCATTTTTTTATTTTAGATGTCAAAAATAATAATGCATGCCCCGATGTGGTTGTGTTTTTGGAATGAATAAAACATAACCTTATTATTAGTGTGGAATATTATAGCATAATAAATCAATAAGTGTCAACATGTGAACGATTAAAATAAAATGTCAATATGGTAATCGTTTGCCAATGATGTGATTGATGTGTCCTACTTCTTGGCATTAATAATGCCACTTGCCACGATGATGACAATGCCTAGCAATGCCCATGTGTCAAGTCGTTCACCAAGCCACATCACCCCAAACATCATCGCAAACACCACGCCAAGATAGGACAGTGTCGCCACGACAAATTTTTGCCCAACTTGATAGGCATAAGTCATCAAAAGTTGCCCTGCTAGGGCGGTAACGCCAATGCCAACAATATAAGGCAGACTTGCTAGGCTCACAGGCGTAAAGCCAAAATACCACGCCAAAACGCCTGATGTCAGCGTGGATAATAATGAAAAATAAAACACAATCCGCCACGCAGGCTCGCCAAGTAAAGACAGCTCTCGCACTTGCAGATACGCATAACCGCTAATCGCCCCATTACCTAGTCCCACGAGCATGGCAAAGGTGTCGCCCCCACCGCTCGGTCTTAGCAAAATAAGCACGCCAACAAAGCCCAAGGTAAGCGATGGCCAATTTATGAGCGTGGGTTCTTGCTTTAAAATAATACTGGATAACAGCCCCAAAAACAGGGCAGATGTGTTTTGTAGGCTGCTTGCGGTGGCAAGGGGCAGGTGCAAAATGATATAAAAATTCATAAGCAAGGCAACCGAACCTGCCAGCGACCGCCAAAAATGCTCCTTTGGATAAGCCGTGCGAAAATCTCGCCCTTTAACCCATGAAAATCCACCAACCACAATCAGCGAAAACAGCACCCGCCAAAAGGTCAGCTCATAGGTGCGCATGGCAAATTTTTGCCCTGCAAATTTGATAAAAAATCAGCACAATGGCAAATGACAGGCATGAGAGCACCATATAAAATGAGCCAAAAACGAGCCTTGATTGGGATTAGTGGGATTAGACATGGTTTTTAGTTTTAAGTTGTGATTTAAAAGCGTTATAAAGGACAGGCATGTCCTAGCGTGATTCATTTGGCAATCCACCCACCGCTTGATATACCGCTATCCAATTAAGCACTTGATTGATGGTATTATTAGTTAGGGCGGTCTGGCTTTGGCGGTAGGTTTCTTGGTGTTCTACCCACTCTTTGGTGGAAATGAGTCCCAATTCATGGCGTTTTTGTTGATGAGTCAATTGCTCTTTTGCCAATTTTTGAGCGGTTAATAAAACATCGTGATTGTTTTTGCCATTTTGCCAAGCATTTAATTTTTGTTGTACGTCATTTAGGGCTTTATGAGTCGTGTCTTGATAGTTTAAGGTGGCGATATACTCATCAATCTGGACGATGTTGATGTTGTGCTGGTATTCTTTATAATTAAGTTGGGGGATATTTAACGAAACACCCCAATTTAAGACAGGCACTTTTAATAAGTCGAGTAAATTGGGCGATTGGGCGGTCGCCCCTGCACTAAACACAAGGGTGGGATATTGATTTTTTTGTAGTAGATTTGTTTGTTCGAGACTAATTGCCAATCGCCAAAGCAAGGCTTGCAAATCAGGGCGGTTTAATATTGCATTGGCATTGATGTGATAAAAATCATGGGGAATTTTTGGGATTTGGTGCTGATTTTTTAGGGTGGTAGGTAATTTATCCCTATCAACATGAGCCAATAATGAAAGGTTTGCCAAACTGTCATTTTTTTGATGCTCTAAAATTAGGGTGGTTTGTTTTAGATTGTTTAGGGTTTGTTCGATGGCAACCAAATCGGCTCTGGCAATTAGCCCTAAATCAACTTGCTTTTTTAGATATTGGTGTTGTTTTTGTTGAAAGGCTTGGGCTTTTTGTGCGTCCATAAGTTTTTGGTTAACGCCAATCAAGTTGATATATTCTCGCACGGCATTGGCACTTAGGCTCAAAAACAACGCTTGGCGGTCGGCTTGGACGGCATGGGTCTCCCATTCGGTTAGATTTTGTTGTAATTGCAATTTTCCCCACAAATCCACCTCCCAACTGGCACCCAGATTAACGTCAAAGCCTCGTGAATGCGTGGTTTCGCCCATTGATAGCGATTTTTGGGTTTGGCGGTTGGCGCCAGCTTGGCTATTTATCAAAAATCGCTCTTGAGATTTTTGTTGGTTAAGCAAGGATTTTTGTAGGGTTAATGTCGCCACCGACAATTCGTGATTGTGCTTGACGACCTTTTTCATATAATCATTTAACACCTCATCGCCAAACACCGTCCACCAATCGTGATGACAAATGGGGTCATCAATCGTCAAACAATAGGCGGTATTGTCCACCATGATGGGCGTGGGGGCGGTGGGTTTGGGTGGTGAGGTGCTTTGACAAGCGGTTAGGGTAATGATGCCTGTGATGATAATTAGCTGTTTGATATTATTCATTATTTATCCTTTGTTTAATGCTTCGATGGGATTTAGTTTTGCCCCTTTATGAGCAGGCATTAGCCCAAAAACAAGCCCAATCAGGCTAGCACAACCCACCGCAAGGGCGATGGAAGTTGCCGAGAAAATGACTTTAATGTCAAAGAGTTGTAACAATCCACCAAGCCCAAACGCCAAAAGCACCCCAAGCACACCGCCCAACGCACACACCACCATCGCCTCGATGAGAAACTGCCAAACGATGTCGCCATAAGTTGCCCCTACCGCCATACGCACGCCAATCTCGCCTGTGCGTTCGGTAACGGAGACAAGCATGATGTTCATCACGCCAATCCCACCAACCAGTAGCGAGATGACTGCAATCGCCCCGATGAGCAGGGTCAAGGATTGGGCGGTTTTTTCGACCGTTTTGGCAAGGCTGTCGCTGTTAAATAGGGTAAAGTCTTTTTTGCCGTGCCGTTGGGTTAAAAGCTGGCTGATGCTTTCGCTGGCAAGGGCGGACGACTCGTTTGGTTTTAGTAGTACCGTAATGCTGTTTAGGCGTGGCGACTCGCCTGCAAAGCGGGCTTGGTAGGTACGATAGGGAAGCCATACTTTGAGATTGCGGTCAAAATTGCCCTCAATGCCATTGTATTTAAATACGCCCACCACTTTGGTGGGTACACCATTTAAGATGAGAATTTGCCCTAAGGCGTTGTTTTGTTTGAAAAAAGCTTGTTTGGTTTTTTCGCTGATGATGACGTTTTGGCTAAAATTATCCAAATCACTTTGGCGAAACATACCCCCTGCGATAAACTGCACATTTTGCAAACGATGATGGTTTAGCCCCACGCCGTCCACCTGCACGCCTTTGCTGTGATTGCCAACTTGGGCGGTCATACTCATGCTCAAATCTGGCGAGGTACTGGCGACAGAGGGTAATGTTTCGAGTGCATACATGTCATCAAAGGTCAAATCATTGGGCGGTGTGGTGTCGTCCTCGTTGTCACCACCCATAAAGACGCTGATGGTTGATGAGCCCATGCTGTTGATTTGGTTTAAAATTTGCTGTTTTGAGCCGTTGCCAAGTGCCACGATGAGTACCACAGAGGCGATGCCAATGATGATGCCAAGCATGGTCAAAAGCGTTCTCATTTTGCTGGCAAGCATGGTCAAAACCGCCATGTGAAAAGCCTCTTTGATACGACCGATGGCTTGAAAATTTAGCGTACGATGAGTGTTTTGTTGAAAATCTTGGGTGGTGTTTGCAGTATTATTGCTGTTGTTGTCATCGCTGATGATTTGACCGTCTGCGATGGTGATGATACGGCTGGCACTTTGGGCGATTTTGGGGTCGTGGGTTACTAGGATAATCGTGTGTCCCTCACGATTTAACTCGGTCAAAATTGCCATGACATCACGGCTACTTTGGCTGTCCAACGCCCCTGTGGGTTCGTCCGCAAAGATGATTTGCCCGCCATTCATCAAGGCACGAGCGATAGATACTCGCTGTTGTTGTCCGCCTGAGAGCTGATTGGGATAATGGTCGAGGCGTTGTTCTAGCCCCAGTTTGGCAAGTAGGGCTTGGGCTTTTTGCTCACGAGTTTTTTGACTCACCCCTGCATAGATGGCAGGCATGGCGACATTGGCGGTGGCGTTGAGACTGCTAAGTAATTGATAACGCTGAAAAATAAAACCAAACTTATCTCGTCTTAGGCTTGCCAACTGCTCGCCGTTCATCTCTTGGGTGCAAAGACCGTCAATCCGATACTCGCCTGATGTCGGCGTATCTAGACACGCCATGATGTTCATGAGCGTGGATTTGCCAGAGCCTGATTGCCCCACGATGGCGACCATTTCTCCTCTATAAATATCAAGGTCAATACCTTTTAACACTTCTAGGGAGTCATCACCAAAAGCAAAGCTTTTTTTGATGTTTTTTAGTGATAAAATGGGTGTTGCCATGTCATAGCCCCATGCTGACACTTTCGACCGTGCCGTCTGAGGTGGCGACCACCACTTTTTCGCCCTGTGTTAGTCCTGATAGCACTTCGGTAGAGAGCTTGTCGTTGATGCCTGTTTTGATGGTGCGAGTCTCGATGGTGGGGGTGGAGCTGTGTTCATCATCAATGACTTGTACCTCAAAGGTGTCATCAGAGAGCTGTTTGCCAAGTGCGGTCATGGGAATGGTGAGTACTTGCTCTTTTTTGTCAATGGTGACAGTAACGTTTGCGGTCATGCCGATAAAGAGTTCATGGTCGGGGTTTGGGACACTGAGCAGTCCATAATAATACACCGCCCCTGATTGAGCAGTGGTATCAGTGGGGAATAATTCTAAATCTTGGAGCTTGGCCTCAAACTGTCGATTTGGTAAGCCCAAAATAGTAAAGTGGGCATTCATGCCTGTTTTTAGCTTGGGAATGTCCGCTTCGGAGAATTTGGCTTTGATTTGCACCGTATCAATCTGAGCCAGCCTGATGATGGTTGGCGATGACTGCATGGCGTTGATGTTTTGACCCTCTTTGGTAACGACCGCTACCACCACACCATCCATGGGGGCGGTAATGCGAGTATATGCCAGATTGGTTTTGGCGGTGGCGATTTTGAGTTTGGCTTGCTCAAGCTGAGCCATGCTTGCACTTAGCTCTTTTTGGGCGGTGGATAGGGCAGTTTTTGCTTTTGTGTAGTCTATTTTTGCTACCACGCCTGCTTGATAGCCTTGCTTTTGTTGGTTAAATTCATGCTCGATTTGAGCAAGCTGGATTTTTTTGATGTCGTGCTGAGCAAGCAAGGATTTGTAGCTTGCCTCATCATCTTTTAGGGCATTTTTTTGCTGAGTGGCATCGATATCGGCGATGGGTTCACCTTTTTTGACCCGTTGTCCTAGCTTAACGTGCAGTCTGTCCACACGCCCCGTTGCCTGAGCCCCCACGTCAATCAGCTCCTCAGCATAGACTTGACCGCCTGCGATGACAGTACTCTCGATGTTGGCAAACCCAGCGGTGTGCGTGAGGTATTGCTGTTTTGGCGGTTGTTTTTGATAAAAAAAGAAAGTAGCACACGCCACTCCAATCATCAAAATGATGATAAAAATCAAGGGTTTTTTGAATTTTTTGTTTGTCATAATGTATGATGTTAAATGAATAGCATTGCTATTATACAAAAAAATTCACCATAATAAAAGTATGGGATTGTTATGTTTTGACTGTGAGTAATGGCTTAAAGATAGGTTGAGCTGGGTTTGATTTTTCAAGCAAAAACAGGCGGTGTACTTTACAGGTTGGATGGTTGTAAAAGGTCGGGTATTTTTTACTGTATTTGGTCTAATAAAGCCAAAGAATACCCAACACAATCAGGAAGTTAGTGGGATTATCTAGTGTGTGCTCTGATTTGAGTATTTTGGTATTAGATTGCCGTCAGTCCACATCATTCATCACGGCGTAAGTATCCATGCCGATATCGCCGTGCAACTTTGGCAAATCAAGCAGTACCAATGCCCCAAGCACGTTATGCCCCGCTTGCTCGCACAGAAGTTTGCTTGCTTTTAACGTTCCGCCAGTGGCAAGCACGTCATCAACCAGTAGCACTTTGGATTTGGGGGCGTCTGCTTTGATTTCTAGGGTGTCGGTGCCGTATTCTAGGTCATAGCTTTGGCGATGGACAGGGGGTGGCAGTTTGCCAGCTTTGCGAATGAGCAGGAGCGGTTTGCCAGTACGTCCTGATAGCAGACTGCCGATGACAAAGCCCCGTGCTTCGGTGGTGGCAAAGCATTCTACTTCATCAATCATGCCATCGGGCAGGGCGTTTAAAAGCTCGTTAATGAGTTCATCAACATGCCATAATAGGGGCGTGATGTCATAAAAATCAATGTCTGCTTTGGGAAAATTGGGAACGGTGCGAATGATTTGCCAAAAAGGATGTGAGTGTTTCATAAGTTGTCTTTAAAAAGTTGCCTTTAAATTTAAAAATTAATACTTTAATCTCAACTTAAAGTTACAACTTATTGATTTTTCAATGATTGTTTTTCGGGTTGTAGGGGTGAATTGCAATTCGCCCTTGATAAATCAATCACTTATACAAGTTGAGAATAGGGTGATTAATACGTCTTAAAATTGCCATAAAAAAGCACGAATAAAATCCGTGCTTTCCATTATTATAACAAATAACCATGTAATTGGCAAATTTGTCCGCAACACTTACATGGTATAAGTGGGTTTGGTGGATTCTACTTCACCGGCAAGCAGTCGCTCGATTTCGTTTTTGAGTTTTAGGCTGTTAGGGTCGGTACCAAACTGCATGCCAAAACCAGCAGGCTTACTGGGCGTGCCTTTTTCATTAAGCCACACGATTTTGCCGTTAAGCGGATAGCGTTCGGTAGAGCTGGGTAGGGTAAATGCCACGAACACGTCTTCGCCAAGGCTGTGCTTTCTGGCACTCGGCACAAAAATACCACCATGAGTGACAAAAGAGAGATAACTGCTGTATAGGGTTTGGGTGTCAGCGATATTGCAGGTTAGAATACCGCCACGAACAGGCATTGCCATAGCTTTTCCTAAAAATCAAAAAATAAAACCAATTTTATCATCAACACCATGATTTGGCAAAACTGACCGCCAAAAGGTAGATTTTTGGGGGTCAAATGTGATGATGTTAGGGGGTTTGGTTGGTGTTACCTGCCTCGGCTTCATCGGTAGGCAGACCTAGACCGATACGGCGTGTGTTGCGTGTGTCGGCAGGTTTTGGTGTGGCGATGTCGGCACTTTCAGGGCTTGCTTGGGGTAGGGCAAGGGCTTGGGCGGAGGTGATGATTTGTGTGTGTGTCGCACCGTCATACTGACCGCCTTGATAGGTGGGGGTGTCTTTGGCACGTCCAAATCTACCAAAACTTATCGATGACAAGGCTTTTTTGGCAAAAGATTGGCTGTTGCCGATATTGACCTGCCTATTTGCCCCAAGGTATTGGGGGTAGTTGATTTGGAGTAGGGTTTTGTATTGGTTGGCGGTGTCGGTCAGTCCCAACTGCTCATTGCTGTGTGCTAAGATGGCGATGGCTTCTGGCACACCGTCCGATTGGGGGAAGTACTGAAACACCCACTTGGCACGGTTGGCGGCGGCGACATAAGCATCACGCTTGACATACCAACGAGCGGCGACCAGTTCATGCTCGGCAAAGTCGTTATAAATCGCTCTCATACGCTGGGCAGCATCAGGAGCGTAGGCACTGTTTGGGAAGTGCTTGATGAGATTGGAAAAATCCTGGAATGCCAAACGCAGGTAAGATACATCACGTTGGGACTGGTCAAGGTTAAATAAGCGGGAGGCTTTGGGAGCCCCGCCCATGTTGGTTACGCCTTGGACGTATAGAGCATAATCAACATGGCGACTGGTTGGATAGGAGCGGATAAATTCGGCAGTGCTTTTGGTTACCGATTCAAAGTCGTTGGCACGATATTGGGCATAAATCAAATCCAGCAACGCCTGCTCGGCATATTGCCCTGTCGGATAAAACGTGCGTAAGCTATTTAACGCACTCATGGCTTCGTTATAACGGTTTTTTTCAAGGGCGGCTTGGGCGGTTTTATAATAGCCTAGCTCGGACTGTTCGGCACTTTGTACAACTTCACTGTCTTTTTTGCCAATGCCTTTTAGGGTGGAGCAACCAGAAAGTAGCACGGCAGATGTCATGATGGCGGTTAGGGTAAGTTTGGCAGTTTTGTTCATTTTTTGTCCAAATTACAATAAAAATTTGAAATAGTTTACCACAAAATTTTAAGAATGAACAACACCAAAATAAAATCGACGATTTTTAACAAAAAATGCTAAAATGGCTTATTTTTTCCAAGTAATTTAAACATAATCATGAGAGAGCATGCTTTTAATCAGGCCGCCAATGACGATTTATCTGATTTGCCTAATTTATCCAGTTTAAATGATAATGATGATGAATTTGCCGAGACAGACTCGCCAAGTCCACTGATAAAAAGCCACACGGTTGGCGAATCCGACATCGGCACACGCCTAGACAAAATCGCCACCGACGTGTTTGATGGTTTTTCCCGAGTGCAGATACAGGGCTTTATTGATGATGAAAGTCTGCTTGTCAATGACACGCCCCAAAAAAGCAAATACCGTGTCAAGCTAGGCGATATTTTGACCCTATCCGCCACGCTTGACAATCACAGCGAAGATTTGCCCGAAAATATCCCCCTTGACGTGGTCTATGCTGATGATGACGTGATTGTGATAAATAAGCCTGTCGGTTTGGTTGTCCACCCTGGGGCGGGCAATCGCACAGGCACGCTGGTCAATGCCCTATTGTATCATTATCCTGATAACGCCCACCTGCCACGGGCAGGACTGGTTCACCGCATTGATAAGGATACATCAGGGCTACTTATTGTCGCACGCACCAAAACCGCCCAGCTTGATTTGACCGAGCAACTAAAAGACAAATCGGTTTATCGGGAGTATCAATGTATCGCCACAGGTGTGCCAAGCGACATTTTACGCCATGCCACGATAGATGTACCGATAGGGCGACATCGCATTCATCGCACCAAAATGACGGTAACGGACGGCGGTAAACCTGCCACCACGCACATCCTATCCGCCACGCCACTGAGTACGCATTATAGCTTGCTCCATGTTCGCTTGGAGACGGGGCGTACTCACCAAATCCGTGTACATCTGTACCATGTTGGTCATGCCTTGCTTGGCGATAAGGTTTATGGCGGATTGCCAAAATCGGGTCTTGCCCCCACCACTCGCCAAGCGGTGATAGATTTCCCCCGTCAAGCCCTGCACGCCCACAAGCTCGGTTTTATCCACCCGACCACAGGCAAGGCGTTGGTGTTTAGTCGTGATATGCCGTCTGATATGGTTAAGATGATTGGGATTTTGCAAGAATAGTTTTATAAAACAAAACGCCATTTTCAACGTTATATAATTGGTTGATTTATCAAGGGTAAATGGCAATTTGCCCCTACCAATTTATCCAAAATCAAATTTAAAAATTAACAGGATTATCATGTTTGATATATTACACCAAAACGACCATGTACTCATCATTCAAACCCACGCAGGCGAGTTTGACAAATGGGGCGATGATTTATACGGTTCATTTAACGTGGGGCTACACGTTGGTGATGACAGCGAGCAAGTTTTGGCAAACCGCATGACTTTACTGGATAAGTTAAATAAACTGACAAATGATAAAATAAGCCAAATCCACTGGCTAAACCAAATCCACAGCGACATTGTGGCACATGCTAGCTGTGCCATATTCCCCCAAGACGCAGACGCATTTATCACCGACAAGGCAGGCGTGGGACTGTCTATCATGACCGCCGACTGCGTGCCGATTGCTCTTTTTAATGATGATTGTGTGGATAATGAGAATAGCCAAATCGCCTGTATTCATGCAGGTTGGCAAGGGCTAACCAAAGGCATTATTAAAAATACTTATCAAAAGTTTACCAATAAAACCAACATCAAAGCCGTCATCGGGGCGTGTATCAGCCATGATAATTATGAAATTAACAAAACCCTAGCCCATGACATCATCAGCCAAGTGAGTGATAAAACCTTAGTGGCATTGACAGTTGATGAGTTATATCAACAGATTATCACGGATAAAGATGATGATAAATGTTTGGTTGATATTGTAAAATTAACCAAATTACAACTGTCCTATTTAAATATTACGGTCATAAACGATACCGTTCCGTGTAGTTATGCTAACCTCAAATACTATTCATACCGCCAGCAAACCCACGCCAAAAAGTCCGCCACAGGACGTATGGCGACTGTGATTGTTAAGTTATGATAGTCCGTGATAAACACAACAGCCTAAAACTGCTGTTCATGTGGCATGGCACGATACTGCCCAAAGTGCTACCGATGATCATCCTGCTTATGGCGGTGTCTATGATAGCGTGGGGCTTGTCGCATTATCAGCTCTACACCGTCAAAAACGTCCCTGCGGTCGGCTTTACGGTGTTTGGCGTGGTGCTGTCCATTTTTTTTGGGATTTAGGAATAATGCTTGCTATGACAGATGGTGGGAAGGGCGTAAGCTGTGGGGTGCTTTGATTGCCAATACCCGTCATCTGAGTCGGGACAGTCATTTTTTACATGATGATGACAGGCGAGCGATACTCGTGGATATGCTGATTTTTGTCAATTTATTTAGAGACCGCCTACGTCATCAAAAACTGCCCGTGGAGAGATTTGCCGATTATCTGGATATTGATGATAAAGATAAAGATGAGTTAAATATGCTCATTCGTCAGCACATCAACGCCCCACAGGTGGTGTTAGAGCGAATGCAACACCGTCTTATCCATGCTGTCAAATCAGGGCAAATCAGCGACATCATCTATACCAGTATCCAACGCCACATCATCGAAATGGGTAACATCCAAGCAGGGTGCGACCGTATCAGTAGTACGCCCTTGGCACTCATGGGCGTGGCGACGGATGATTTGCCACAGGCGATGGGCGATTTAACTTTTTGTGATACGGTCAGATGGGCATTTACTTAGGATAAAATTTGCTTTATTTTAAAAGATCAGTATAATGGCTGTTTGGATAACTCACTAAAATTCATTCATGCTTTTACACCTACCAAAAGGCACATTATGACCATATTTCCCATTGCTCGCACGATTGACACCGCCAGCCAAATGAATCTCTTAGGCAATATGGCAAACCGCCATGGACTCATCGCAGGAGCGACAGGCACGGGTAAGACCGTCACGCTTAGAACCATGGCAGAGGGTTTTAGCCGTGCAGGTGTGCCAGTTTTTTGGTGGATGTCAAAGGCGACTTATCAGGGCTTGGTCGTGCAGGCGTGGCAAGCGGTAAGATTGGCGAGCGTATGCAAGAATTTGGCATGACCGATGACCATCTAACAGGGTTTCCTGTGCGGTTTTGGGACATGTACGGCAAAGACGGCATTCCCGTGCATGTTACCATTAGTGAGATGGGGTCAATGCTACTGGCTCGCCTGTTAAACCTAAACGACACCCAAGAGGCTACTAAATCTTGTCTTTAAGGTGGCAGATGACAACGGATGGCATTTGATAGATTTAAAAGATCTAAAAGCCATGCTCACTCACGTCGCTGATAACGCCAAAACCTATCGCACGCAGTATGGCAACGTCTCGCCAGCGAGTGTCGGGGCGATACAGCGTCAGCTTTTACAGTTAGAGAGTGAAGGGGGGTAATGACTTTTTTGGCGAGCCTGAGCTGAACCTAGAAGACTGGGTGCAGACCGAGGGCGGTCGGGGCGTGATTAATATCCTAAATGCCCAAAAGCTCATGCTCTCGCCCCGTCTGTACAGTGCGTTTTTGTTGTGGTTTTTGGCAGAGATTTTTGAGAGGTTTCCCGAAGTGGGCGACCTTGATAAGCTCAAATTTGTCTTATTCTTTGATGAGGCTCATCTGATGTTTGACAACGCATCATCGGCTCTGACAGAGCAGGTGGAGCAGGTGGTCAGACTGATTCGCTCTAAGGAGGTGGGGGTGTATTTTGTGACCCAAAACCCGCTTGACCTGCCCGATGCGATATTAGGACAGCTTGGTAATCGTGTTCAGCACGCCCTAAGAGCCTTTACCCCACGAGACCAAAAAGCAGTCAAAGCAGCCACTGATACGTTTCGCACCAACCCAAATTTGCATGTCGCCAGTGCCATTACCGAGCTTGGTGTTGGCGAGGCTCTTGTCTCATTTTTGGATGAAAAGGGCATGCCAAACGTGGTCGAGCGTGCCTATATCCTACCGCCTGCGTCTGCCTTGTCGCCTTTGACAGCCGAAGAGTGCCGAGCCAGCTTTGAGTCCGATGTGCTGTATCGCTATTATAAAGATAGCGTGGACAATCATTCGGCATTTGAGGCTTTGGCACAGCTAGAAGCCCAACAGCTTGCCCAAAAAGCAGAGGCAGAACAAGACAAGGCAAAAAGCCAATCGTCCAATCATCAGACAAAAAAGAGCTGGGGGCGTTAGATGGTTTTATTGGTGGTCTGTCAGGCGGGCGTAAAAGTCGCAATCAAGGCATGGCGTATGATGTGGCGGACGCACTGGGCAGTCAGTTGAATAAGCAAGCGACCCGAGCAATCAGCCGTGGACTGATGGGTGTGATAAAAAACTTACTTAAATAATCCAAAATCAAAAAGGTCAAACATGAACAAACAAGACATCCTAAACAGCCTAACCCCCGAAATCGTCGCCAAATTCCGCACCGCCATTGAGATTGGCAAATGGGATAATGGCGTTCGCCTAACGGACGAACAACGCCAAACCTGTATGCAAGCGGTCATGGTGTGGGAGCATGAGTACCTGCCCGTAAAAGAACGCACAGGCTATATTGAAAAGCCTAAGGATGATAAGGGGGCAACGGTGGGTGAAGAGTGTGATGTCGAGCATGAACATCATTATCCCAATGCCGAGCGACCTGTGAAGTTTAAGTGAGGCGGGTTTAAACGAGTATCATCACGTTCTTTTGTATTTGGTTTAGGAGTGTTTTCATGACTGTTTTGAATCAACAATGTTTCATGGGTCAAATGCTTTTGGCTCATGCAGTATAAAAAATTGGGTAGTAGTCCAAAAAGTATGCTGAACTAGGTTTTCCGTTCGCCACAAGCTTGCCTGTGGGTCGGTTTCCGTCATGGGCGGGCATAGCTCACCACGAACGAAAAACCGTAGTGCTTTTTTCATTTTGTAGAGTGCAATAGTGTAATTAGGAGGCTATCATGTAAGTGATGAATTATAGCGAATTTCGCCAAAACCTAGCGTCCGCCCTTGATTATGTTCAAGACAGCCATGCCCCTGTGATTGTCAAACGTGGCAAACATTCTGCGGTGGTGATTAGTCTTGATGAATATAATGCTTTTAAAGAAACAGATTATCTATTGTCAAACCCTGCTAATGCCGAACACCTTATGCGTGGCGTGCAAGCGGTAAAAAATCGTCAACTTACCCAAAGGGATTTGATTGAGGATTAGATGGTTTGATGAGGTATGGGAGGATTATTTGTATTGGCAAAGCCAAGATAAGAAAACCATAAAACGTATTAATACCTTGATTAAGGATTGCAGACGAGACCCTTTTGACGGTATCGGCAAACCCGAACCATTAAAATATAACCTAACAGGCTACTGGTTAAGACGCATTGATGATGCCAACCGCTTGGTTTATTGTTGCGAAAGTGAAACACTCATCATTTCATGCCGTCATCATTATGAGGCTTAACAATTTATCAAATTTTTGCTATAATACTCGCCAGTTTTCACTTTTATAAGGAATCCTTATGGACATGCCTGTTGTACAGTTTGACACCACACACGGTGCGATTGTTATTGAACTTAACGCCGAAAAAGCCCCTGTTACGGTGGCAAACTTCCTTAATTATGTCGAAAGCGGTCATTATGACGGCACGATTTTTCATCGTGTGATTGACGGCTTTATGATTCAAGGCGGTGGTATGGATAGCGAGATGAACGAAAAACGCACCGGCACCCCTATCAAAAACGAAGCTAACAACGGTCTAACCAATGATGTTGGCACAATCGCCATGGCTCGTACATCAGACCCACATTCAGCAACGGCTCAATTTTTTATCAACGTCAAAAACAACGACTTTTTGAATTATTCAAGCCCAACGCCACAAGGCTGGGGCTATGCGGTGTTTGGTAAAGTAACAGACGGCATGGACGTGGTAAACCAAATCAAAGGCGTACCCACAGGGCGTTATGGCTATCACTCAGACGTACCGACCACACCGATTGTCATTAACTCTGCCAAAGTGATTTCTAAGTAATTAGCCGTTATTTTGGTTGTAAGGGCGAATCATTTTCGCCCTTTTTATTCATTTTAAGCCTTGCCATGCAACAATTTGACCACTTATTAACCACTCGCCCCCATGATATTAGTGCGGTATTTGTCAGTGACTTGCATTTATCAAGCGACACGCCTGCCCTAAATCAAGCGTTTTTGGCACTTATCAAAGATTTGTGCGTTTTGCCAAACTTGCAAAGCCTTTATATTTTGGGCGACTGGCTGGACGGTTGGATTGGCGATGATGATTATTTGACGTTGTCCGATGACAAAAAAGCACGGCATTTTTTAACGCCTATTTTAAATACCCTAAAAACTCTCTCCACAAAAACCACCATTTATGTCATGCACGGCAATAGAGATTTTGCCATTCGCCAAAGTCTGTGTGATACCTTTTATGGCACACTTATCAAAGAACCGCATTTTTTAACACTTTCAAATGGCACAACCATTCGCCTAGAACATGGCGACAGGCTATGTACCGATGATAAGGCGTATCAGCGTTATCGAAAAATTATCCAAAATCCTGTCATCTCTTGGCTTATTTTAAAACAACCGCTCGCCTACCGCCAACGCCTTGCCCAAAAAATCAAAGCCAAATCCCACAGCGACAAACACCAAAAACCTACCACCATCATGGACGTAAACTCCGATATGGTCGCCAAAACCATGAAAACGTGTGATATCCTGCTACACGGACACACGCACCGTCCTGCCGTACATACGTTGGGCGACAAAAAACGCATGGTACTTGGCGATTGGCGGTATATCGATAACAAAGTGCAAGCGGTGATTGGGGCGTTGGATAGTGATGGCGTAGGGCTTTGGGTGTTTGATTGGTTTGTAAAATAAACGCCATTTTTAACGTTATATCAGCAATTCATCAAGGACGAATGTGATTCGCCCCTGCGTCTCAAAAAACTCCCAATCATCAAAAAATTACCATATTAATTGAGATTGGCGTTCATCTCTTCTTTAACGATTTTTTCGTCAATGTCATCTGTTGTGGATTTCCCACTTTCTTTATCTTGCCCATCTTTCCTGTCTTGCCCATCTTTTTCGTCATTTGCCACATCTGTTGTCGTATGGTCGCCATGACGTGCTAAATGCTCGTGTAGGATTTTGCGTAATTGCAAAATGGTTTTGGGGTTTTCGTGAATGTTGTGTCCGCCTGTGACGACTGTTTCGCTGACCGCCCCGTCTAGGTGAGAGCTGTCATAGGGGACGATGCCGTCAGAGAGATTTTGCCCGACCAGATTGCCCTGCAAGCTCTCGGCACTACCAGCACGGTCGCCCATGATGGTGTGGTAGGCGACATTGTCATTAATGGTTAGCTCTTTGGTAAGTTTTATAAAGGCGGATTGGTCGGAGAGCTGGCTTGGTCCATTTTGTAGGTAGAGTGAGCCGATGGCACTGTTTTGGAGCTGGGTGCTGTCCACTTGTCCGCTGTTTATGATGGTGCCAGTCACAGTTTTGGTGATGTCTAGGGGTAGACGGACGACACGGCGGGCAAAGCGGGTAAACCAGCGGTCGGCATAGTCCGTGCCTGCAAAAGGGGCGGAGATAAACACTGCTGTATCAACTTGTGGCAGGGCATGCAGGGCAAAGCGGTTGTTAAAATTTTCTTGGTAAGTGTCTGCAAGTAGCTGTCTGATTAGGGTATTGTCATGGGGGTGGGTTTGGTTGTTGGTGATTTTATTTAGGTCGCCATTATCCATGCCGTCTATATGCGTGGCATCAACCAATTTGTCCAAATCATCCAATTTACCCAAATCATCCAATCGGGGTAACAAATCATCATCGGAGACAAGCATTCTTGCCATGATACCACCCATGCTATGCCCGATAATCACGCTATGCTGGCTGGCAAGGTGAGTGCCGTTGGGGTCGGTGAGTGCGTAGGCGGTGTCGATGACTTCACGGATTTGGTAGCGGTTTTCGAGCATGGGCAGGTTGGTGGCGTAGAACACTTGCCATACTTGGTAGTTATCACGCAGGACGGGGTCGGCAAAGAGATTGTTGGTGAGATTGACCCATGTGGCAGGGCTGGACGCCAAGCCATGTATCATGATGATGACTTTTTGATTGGGGTCGTAGGGCTTTAACATAAACAGTTGGGGCAGGGTGGCGGTGTTTTTGTTTAGCATGTTTAAAATGCCCACGCCTTGTAGTTGGTTCTCGGCAAGCCATAGGGCGTACCCTGCTGAGAAGTTTGCCGATAGGGGGTAATTTTTGCCCAAAATCTCAATGTCTTTGGTTTTATAAGGGTTAAAAAAATGCACGTCTAGCACGTTTGCTGACAGCACGTCAGACAAGTGCGTGCCTTGGGGCTTGACCACGCCTGTCAGGAGCATGTGTCCTGTGGGATGAATGCGACTGACGATGCTGTCAAGGTCTTGGCTAAGCAGAGGGTTATTTGCTTTGATGTTTTTGGTGGGGTTGTCGGTTGGGTTATCGGCAGGGTCAGCGGTAGTGCTGTCGATGGCGTGACTGATGCGTGGTTTGGTGGACTGGTTTTGACCAACCAGCTCTCGTAGGGTAATCATTCGGCGATCAGGCAACACACCCACATAAGGCACACCCAGACCTGCTCGGCTACTGGTGGTATTTAAGTCTGCCAAACGTGAGTCATAAGCTGAGACTAGGTCGGAGAGCAGGTGCTGATTTTGTGAGCTTACATCTAGATTTGCCATGTAGTCAGAGTCATGGGCAAGGTAGAGATTGACGGTGACGTCATCACTGTGGTAGCTGTTGGCAAGGATATGACCGTAGTCACTGGTGGGGGTGAGATGAAAGCCCTGCTGATGAGCGTTGGCAAAAGCCCCGTTTTGGGCTTGGTACAGCTCGCCAATCAAGGCGTTGCTCGCCACATGGTACAAGTCCTGAGCCTTGATGTCGTTCTCGGTGACTAGGGGCGATGTGGTCTTTTGTCCTGTCAAGCTGTCATAAAACAGATAGGCATAGCTGTGGTTAATGCTTGCCTTAATGGCGTCTCGCTTAGCAGATAGGCAGGCGTGACGCTCCTTTTGCTTATCGGCTTGCTCACTGGCGGATAGGGGAGCGTTGGCATAATAGGGGTCTAGCGGTGGACGGGTTGGGCTTTGACAAGCGTCCTGCTCGCCAAGGCTTAGGGCTTTGGTGTAGTATAACTCAGAGAGTAGGGCAAGGGTGGGTCTGGCGATGTGTTGGTGCTGGCGGTCATTGACGGCAACTTGCGGATTGCCAAAGGCAAGTACTTCTTTGACTTTGTCCAAACAGTCATCAAAGGCATTCATGCACTCATCTTGGGTCAGACCTGATGACAGTAAGATACTGCTTGCCGCAGCACTGATTTGTGGGCGAGTGGTGATGTTGGCACGATGTGTGTCGATGATTTTCGATTGGATTTGTTTGGGCTTGTGAAGCGTGCTACACCCTGTGATAACAAGAGTTAGGGTAAGGCTTAGGGTACTTAGCGTAAGTTTGGTCATACGGGGTCTTGTTGTGTATTGATATTTTCCCGATAATTTTACATAAAAAATCCACCAAAAGGAATATTTGATGGATTTATTTTTAAAAGTCTAAGCAAGTATTTATTGATTACTGGCTAATTGCAATGGCTTGACGTTGATGTTGTCGTTTTTGATGTTCCAAATATAATAACCGCCATTTTCAACGATACGAACCTGTTCGGCAATTTGAGCATTGGTCGGGTGCTGACTTTGCAAGGCTTTTAGGCGAGATAATGCCCCTGCGTGGTTGTCCGCCAGTAGCTCGGCTTGGGCGAGACTTTGTTCGGCTTCTAGATAGCCAAGACTGGCGGCTTTTTGTAGGTATTTTTGCCCTTCGATAAAGCCACCACCTTCACTAATCATCATGCCGTATAGGAAGTTGGCTTCGGGGTTATCAGGAGCCAAAGCGATGGCTTTTGCCATGTATTTATTGGCACGTTGGGTGTAGTCAGTGCCGATGTTTAGGTTGCGAGCCATGCCGTTGATTTTGGCGACACGCAAGATGACATCAAGGCTTGCGTCATTGGCATTGGCGTAAGGTTCTAGCCAGTCGGAGAGATATTTGATGTTCTCGCTGGTGATAAATTCAGTGGTGCGATTGGGGAAATTTGGTGGATAGTGGCGAGCGTTAGGGGCGACATCATCAATAAAATCATCAATCAAGCTCACATCAAGGCGAGTGCTACCGCTTTGGTTGGCATTGATGACAACGGTGGCAATGCGATTGACGTTAGAGATATTAGCACTGATGGATGGCACGCCTGCCACAGACTGACTAAGTAGGTTGGTAGCGTTGGCATGGGAGATGGGTGTAGTTAGCTCACCACGCATGGCAGGGGCGATGCCTACTGTGTTTAGCTGAGCCATGGCAGGTAGGGCGGTCAAGGCGATGGTGCTAAGTGCTACTTTGTAAAAGGGTAAGGTTTTCATGGGGTTCTCTTTTAAAAATCTTAAAATAAAGGTAAATTTTAAAAATTATAAGAAATTTACCTTAATCATCTATATGTATTGGACACTGTTTTGGTGGTAAATTGTTACAGGGTTGTCAGTTGTGTTACACTGTGTAGTCAAGTATGTTTGACTGGGGCAAGCACGCCTACATCTCACCCAAAAATCCGCCCGACTGTCTTGCCCATAGGTTAGCATAAATCCCGCCTTGGGCGATGAGTTCGTCATGGCTACCCATCTCAATAATCTCGCCTTTGTCCATCACCACAAGCTTATCAAGACTGGCGATGGTGGATAGGCGGTGAGCGATGGCGATGACTGTTTTGCCTTTCATCATCTCATCTAGGCTTTGGGTGATGGCGTGTTCCACTTCGCTGTCTAGGGCAGATGTCGCTTCATCAAGCAGTAAGATGGGGGCGTTTTTGAGCATGACCCGAGCGATGGCGATACGCTGACGCTGACCGCCTGAGAGTTTCACGCCACGTTCGCCCACTTCGGTGTCAAGCCCTGTATTGCCGTGCTTGTCTTCTAAGGTTTGGATAAAATCCCATGCGTGGGCAAGGCGTGCCGCTGCGATGATTTCGTCATCGGTCGCATCAGGTCTGCCATAGGCGATGTTCTCACGCACGGTGCGGTGCAGTAGAGCGGTGTCTTGGGTGACCATGCCGATATTTTGGCGGAGCGATGTCTGAGTGACGGCACTGATGTCCTGCCCATCAATGCTGATACTGCCCCCGTCCACGTCATAAAAACGCAGTAGTAGATTGACAAGGCTAGACTTGCCCGCCCCCGAGCGACCGACCAGACCGATTTTCTCGCCTGCTTGAATGGCTAGGTTGAACTTATCAAATAGGGCAGTTCTGTCTTCGCTACGCCCGTAGTTAAAGGTCATGTCCTTAAACGCAATCTCTCCCCGTGCCACCACAAGCTCACCAGCATCAGCCCTATCCGTGATGGCGTGGGGCGTGGTTAGTGTTCTCATGCCATCCTGCACCGTGCCGATATGCTCAAACAGGCTTGCCATCTCCCACATAATCCACTGAATCATGCCTTTTAGACGCAGGGCGATACCACTTGCCACCGCAATCGCCCCAACGCTTACTTCGCCCATCATCCACAGATACACACCGATGGCGGTACTGCCGACTATCATGATAAGCGAGAGCGTCTCGGTCGTCGTTCCTAAGATGGACACCCACCGCATTTGGGCATGGACGGTAGTCATGAACTCGCTCATGGCGGATTTGGCATAGGACAGCTCACGGTTGGAGTGGCTAAACAGCTTGACCGCACTGATGTTGGCATAAGCATCGGTCACACGTCCTGTCATCAAGGCACGAGCGTCGGCTTGATTACTGGCGGTCTCACGCAGGCGAGGCAGGAAAAATTTCATCATACACGCCACACAAATCAGCCACGCCACAAACGGCAAAAACAGCCAAATATCTAGCCCTAATAAAATCACACCACTGGTGACCAAATACGCCACGACAAACGACACCATCTCTGCCATTGTCATAATCGTATCACGCACCGATAGGGCGGTTTGCATGACTTTGGCAGAGACACGCCCTGAGAACTCATCATGATAAAACTGCATGGACTGTCCAAGCATGTGCTTATGAAACCACCACCGCAGTCGCATCGGCATGACCCCCTGCAATACTTGAAAGCGGATTAAGTTGTCGATAAATTCGCCAAAAATGGACAGCACACACAGCCCCAAAATCAGTGTAATGGTCGCCCCCTTTTCTTGCCATAGAGTCTCGGGGGTGTAGACGGTCAGCCAGTCCACGACATCGCCCGCCCATGCAAATAACAGCGAGCTAAATATGCCAAGCAATATTGATAAAACAATACGCACCCCAATCCAAAATCTCGCCCCTTCGGTACACGCCCACAAAAACCCAAAAAATCCACGCTGACTGGAGTCGGGAGTGGGCATCGGACTGTCGGGGTAGGGATTTAGGCGGTTTTCAAAGTAGCGAAATAAAGACATGGTTATTATTTATAAATTATGAAAGGAAAAGTAGCAAATTGGGCAAATTGCCAAAGGTGTAATGTGGGGTTTGTGGGGCTATTATTCAATATCAAAATTTTAAAAATACGTTTTTAAAAATGGAAAGTAAGAATAGAATTTAATTTGGTGTGGGCTCGGTGTTTATTGGGGTATTTAAATCCATGCAACCACTTAACCCTGTATCGCCCTAAGCACATCTTGTTTTAGATTTAAGTATTCTACACTTTGCAAAAAATCAGATGATTTATCAATGACAAAATGATGAGCAAGTGTGGCAGGAAACCCCTTTAATACATACAATTTATCTGCCAAATAAATCGCTTCATCAATGTCATGCGTGATAATAAGGCAAGTCAGTTCCTTGTCTTTTTGAAACGCCCCAAACCATTTATACATCTGATTTTTGGTTACAAAATCCAGTGCCGAAAATGGCTCATCTAAGAGCATAAGACTGTCATTACTTAGATAAGTGCGAAGCAGTGCCACTCGCTGACGTTGTCCGCCTGAGAGCTGGGCGGGGTATTTGTGGTATAGCTCATCAAGCCCAAAGGCAGGTAGTAGAGGCATGATTTTGTCATGAATGGCGGATTTTGGCAGGTGTTGTAAGGTCAAAGGCAGGGTAATGTTGTCATAGACACTTTTAAAGGGCAACAGCAAATCCTTTTGGAGCATATAGCCCACAAAGCCTGCCTGCCCCGTCCTATCCACGCCATCAATCCGCACCTGCCCATCGCTTGGGGTAATCAGCCCTGCAACAATATTAAACAAAGTCGTTTTGCCCACGCCACTTGCCCCGACAATCGCCACTACTTCGCCTGTGCCAACAGACAAAGACAAACCATTAAATAAGGGTTTGTTCTCAAAGGAATGGTGGAGATTGTTTAGGATAAGTTTGGACATTTTTTAAATTGAGATAAATTGGAGGCGAAAGTTAATTCTCTGATTGTTTGATATCCAACACATAATCATTAAACAACCAAATTGTATTATCACTTTCTATATAATTAACACACACTTGGGAATTGATAAGAATATTTGTACTAAAAGAGCGAAATTCTAGGGTTTGGGTATCTTTTTCAATCAGGGTATTGGGTGGGTTAAAAATAAGCCTATCAAAAAATTCAAAGTCATTTTTAATCAATATCCCACAAACTTGATGAATGTTATCTTTAAAAATAGGCTCCACCAAAGATTTGCCAAAAATAACCAAAAACAGCAACGCTAGATAAGAGATAATTGTTGTTTTACTTTGATGTTGTGGTGTGCTTTTATCAAAAAAGTATAGGATAAGATAAATCGTCATTAAAGGCAATGAAAAAATCAAATCAAACCCTGTTATTACAATGAGTGCAATCATTGCAACCATAAAAGCAAACAACTGTAACCAGTCTTTTTTGGATAATTTCATTTTAAAAGATTTTCTATTATTTTAAATAAAGGTGCGAATTTCACACCTTTATTTTATCATTGGACAAATTGTAATTATCCCAATTAAAATCAAGGCAACAGCGTTGTATTTAACCCTGCCCCTTTTTCAATGGGCTTATCGGTCAATTTTTTATCATTGATCCATTCAAAAAACTTATCCCAACGCACAGGGTCAATTTTACCCCAGTCGCCCTTGTCGTCCAGATATTGCTTGGACATAAATTCTTGGCTTGCCATCGCCAGCTCCTTATTGGTTTCAGGGGCGTGCTTGATAAGAATTTCGGCAGATTTGGCAGGGTTTTGGGCAGAATAGGTGTAGCCTTCTTTGATGGCGGTTAGGGCTTTTTTATAGCGTTCGGCATTTTCGCCCACCTTGTTACTGTTGGCAATCAGCACAGGCGAATAGTAGTCAAAGGCGGGGTTGTGGTCTTTTAAATAAAAAAAGTTGGTCGGCTCGCCTTTTAGCCCTGCGTGAATGCCGTCCCAACTATAATACGCCAAAATGTAGTCAAATTGGTTCATTTTTAGGGCGGTGGTGGCGTCCGTACTCTCCCCTGGGATTTTGTGCAATGGCTTGCCCACGATTTCGGCAACGGTCGCATCGTCCACAGGGTCTTCCCAAGTGGAATAGAGTTTGCCGTGCAGGTCTTTGGGCGTGCTTGCTCCCAAAGATTTGAGCGACAACAGCCCTGCGTTGTTGTGCTGAACGATGGTTGCCACCGCCACAATCGGCTCGCCTTTGTTTAGGCGTTTGACCATATTGGGCTGAAAATACACGCCCAAATCGGCACGATTGTTCGCCACCAGCGTGGACGCACTGTCTTCGGACGGCTGGACGATTTTGACATCAAAGCCTTGATTTTTAAAATAACCATTTTCAAGCGCCACATACAGCCCCGTGTGGTTGGTGTTTGGCACCCAGTCAAGGGCGATGATAAGCTCTTCTAATTGCTCACTTTTTTCGCCTGTTTGGGCGGTTTCGGTCTTGGTGTCTGTTTTGGTTTGGGCAGGTTTGTTGTCGCCACAGCCTGCAAGCAATAGGGAAACGCCCATTGCCAATCCAAATCCTACATTTTTTAACGCCACGCCATTCAAAGTTAAGTGCATTGTTTGCTCCATTTAGACAATAAAAAACCTTTAAGTGCCAAGCACCCAAAGGTCAAAAAACAACACAGCCAATCTTGGCGTTTAACAGACCAAAACAAGTCTTAACATAAAATGTCAAACAGAGCTTGATAATCATTGTCTAGTTTCCTACGCCAGTATTAACTGTATCAGGTTCACGGGTATCATCTCAGCTTTTATTTAAAAATAAAGCACCCCGACTAATGTTTTAATTATAAAATAAAATACAATGGTTGTCAAGTTTTGGGTTTTTAAGAAAATTTTTAGAATTAAAACGCTTTTTTAAATTAACATTTGCCGTAAGGTGTGTATTACGCACCAACAAAAAAAACCTTAATATAAAAACGGTGCGTGATACGCACCTTACGCTTAAAAATAAATTTAGCTAAAACATCAAAATCCCAATTATTTTTGATATTGATACGCCAAAACTTTTCTTTCCAAAAGTTTAACCAATCCAATCAAAATCAAAGTCAGAACACTAATCAAAAATATCACCGCAAACATATTGTCCAGCTCATACGATTTTCGCACACGGGTCATATAGACCCCAAGCCCATGATAACCGCCAAGCCATTCTGCCACCACTGCCGAGATAAGAGCATACGACAACGCCACTTTTAATCCTGTAAAAAAATACCCCATGGCGGACGGTATTTTTAGATGGCGGTAAGTTTGATAATGACTTGCTTTTAATGAACGAAAGAGATTTAATTGCTCTTTTTGTACCGAATTATAACCGTCCACAAGTGCAATCGTCATCGGAAAAAATACCGACAATACCACCAGCACCACTTTTGGCAATATGCCATAGCCAAGCCAAATCACAAGTAAAGGGGCAATGGCAATGGTAGGAATGGTTTGATTTAATAATAAAATCGGATAGACCATTTGACGAAAGTTTTTGGACAAATCCATTAAAATGGATAACACAAAACTTAATATCAGCCCAATGATTGTGCCTAAAAATGCCGTAATCAGCGTATATTTGGCATGACTCATAAGCAAATAAAAATCATCAATAAATGCCTTAATGATTTGCATGGGCGATGGCAATAAATAATCAGGCAATAACCCAAATCCAATGACCAATTGCCAAATAATTAGCAATAGGATAATTAGGCTGTATCGAATGCCATAGGCGGTAAGATTTTTTAAAAAAGATACTAGCATAGCTTTTATTTGGATTATTTAACTGCAAAAACCAATCACGCAAGCTCAAACGCCCGTATCAACGCATCATCTAGCCTATCCACGGCAATGATATTGATATTGGCAAAATTTTTATCGCCTACTTTGGGGGCGTTGGCTTTGGGGATAATGGCGTAGGTAAAGCCGTGTTTCATCGCTTCTTTTAGGCGTTCTTGACCGTTTGGCACAGGGCGAATCTCCCCCGATAGTCCCACTTCACCAAATACGCACAGCCGTGCAGGTAGCGGTTTTTCCTTAATGCTAGACGCACAGGCAATCAGCACCGCCAAATCCGAGCCTGTCTCCATGACCTTGACCCCGCCCACGACATTGACATACACGTCCTGACCGCTCGTGTAGATACCGCCATGACGGTGCATGACCGCAAGGAGCATGGATAGGCGTTGATAATCAAGCCCCAACGCCATACGTCTGGGCTGACCTTGCGAATCGTCCACCAACGCTTGCACTTCCACAAGCAGAGGACGTGTGCCTTCACGGCTGACCATGACCACCGACCCTGCAATGGGCTTGTCATATCGACTCAAAAAAATGGCGGACGGATTGGCAACTTCCTTTAAACCTGTATCGGTCATGCCAAAAATACCCAGTTCATTGACCGCCCCAAAACGGTTTTTGACCGCGCGAATCATTCTAAATCGGCTATCGGACTCGCCTTCAAAATACAGCACCGTATCCACCATGTGTTCTAGCACACGAGGCCCTGCCAACGCCCCTTCTTTGGTAACGTGTCCCACCAAAAACAGTGCCGTGCCTGTCTGCTTGGCATAGCGTGTCAAGACGGCGGCGGATTCACGGATTTGGGCGACGCCCCCTGGGGCGGACTGTATGGCTTCGGTAAAGAGCGTCTGAATGGAGTCAATGACGGCAATGGCAGGCTGTTCGGCGGTCAGAGCCATGCAAATGGTCTCAACGTTGGTCTCGGCAAGTACCCTTAGGCGGTCGGTCGGTAGCCCTAGTCGCACCGCACGCATGGCAACCTGCGACAGGCTCTCTTCGCCTGTGATATATAGAGCCGAGCCAGCCAGCGAGTCGCTACTTGCCATGTTAATGGCGGTCTGCAAAAGGATTGTGGATTTGCCGATACCCGGGTCGCCCCCAATCAGCACCACCGAGCCTGCCACAAGCCCACCGCCAAGCACACGGTCAAATTCGCCCAAGCCTGTGGGCATACGGGTTTCTAGCGAAAAGCCGACATTGGCAAGGGTCATGACCCCAGAGCTGTCGCCTGCATAGTTGGCGGTTTTCGGGGCGGATTTGGTGGTGGTTTTTTTGTGGTGGGGCATGGCGACGTTGGGGGCTTCGGTGAGGGTGTTCCATTCGCCACAGTCGGCACATTGCCCTGACCATTTGCCGTAATTGGCTCCGCAGGATTGGCAGACGTAAGAGGATTTTTTTGCCATGATGAGAGTGTGTTAGGGTTTGGGGTATTGTAGCATTTTTTATTTGGAGCGTGGCAAAAATTGTGCAAAAAGGCGGTTTTGTTTTTATAGGTTGGCTGGCGTTATAAAAGTGGGTTTAATAAATATTTTTGAATGAATTAAGATGCACTCTACAAAGTGCAAAATTACTACGGTTTTCTGTTCGTGGTGAGCTAAGCCTGCCCATGACGGAAACCGACCCGCAGGCAAGCTTGTGGCAAACGGCTTGTGTAGTAAAATTCAATTTTGTTAGCTGTATCATAAATCAATCATTTGATATAAAGTTGGGAAATAAGGTATGGTCTGATAGGTTTATTTTATCAAATCTCTTTCCAAAATAAGAATAAATCCTTATAAATACTAAGGTTAAATTTTTTAAAAATGCACAAAAATCTGGTTTGGATAGAAGGCTGTTTTTAAAATGCCATTTGCTTTTTTTTTGCTTTGTGGTGGGTAAGATAAGTATTGACTATCTATTAAATAATGATAATCATTTAATAGATTGGTTTTTTGTAAACTCATAAAATAGCACTTGAAATTTGCCAATTTTGCCTTTATATTGATGGGACAAATCAACGATTTGTACAAACATTAACCCTAATTTTATTAAGGAATTATCATGTCTTTTACCCTGCCTGAGCTAGGTTACAGCTATGACGCATTAGAGCCACATTTTGACAAAGAAACCATGGAAATCCACCATTCTCGCCATCATCAAGCGTATGTTAATAACGCCAACGCTGCCCTAGAAGGCACTGAATGGGCGGACAAATCAGCCGAAGAAGTCATTGCCAATCTATCTGCACTGCCTGCCGACAAGCAAACTGCCGTTCGCAACAACGCAGGCGGACACGCTAACCACAGTCTATTTTGGACAATCCTAAAAACTGGCACCACGCTTCAAGGCTCGCTAAAAGATGCCATCGTGCGTGATTTTGGTTCGGTAGAGGCGTTCCAAGAGCAATTTGAAAAAGCCGCCGCCACCCGCTTTGGTTCGGGCTGGGCATGGCTGGTTAAGCAAGGCGACAAACTTGCCGTTGTTTCAACTGCCAACCAAGACAGCCCACTGATGGGTAAAGACGTGGCAGGCTGTGAAGGTACGCCAATCATCGGTCTTGACGTGTGGGAGCATGCTTATTACCTAAAATACCAAAACAAACGCCCAGACTACATCAAGGCATTTTGGAATGTGGTAAACTGGGACAAAGCCCAAGAAAACTTTGATAAGGCATGATTTGCAAAACGATTATTTAAAATAATTATTGCTTTAAAAACAAAAACAAGCTCAAATTGGGCTTGTT
Organism: Moraxella bovis; assembly: GCF_025985205.1. Lineage (NCBI taxonomy): Bacteria > Pseudomonadati > Pseudomonadota > Gammaproteobacteria > Moraxellales > Moraxellaceae > Moraxella > Moraxella bovis. The sequence continues at coordinate 1,553,109 of NZ_CP087840.1, read as the reverse complement.
TTTGTTTGTATAAAATATAGGTATTAATATTATTGATTAATAATGTCTTTGAGTGAAGTTGTGGGGGTGTGCTGTGCATGCCCTAAATATCAACGTATCACCAAGGGCGTGTGCAACACGCCCCTACAAGTCTCGTGGCAAAATAAACACTTGGGTGAAGCTCGCTCTCTTTTTTATATGTAAATATTAACAAAATTATCTTAATTGAACAATGATAAAGATAAATAAGGGCAAACACAGTTTACCCTTAAAATCATGCAAATGTTCAGTAATCAACAATCACTTTTTATAAACTTTATGGCAACTGCCACAGCCTTCTGCCATGGCTCCAAAAGCAGCATGGACATCATCAGCACTTTGAGCGGTGGTGGCGACTGCCACAAGGTTTTGGGCGGCAGCATTAAACTCGTCTTTTTTGGTTTGAAAGCCTGTCGCATCTGACCATACAGCGTCCTGAGAGTTGCCTTTGGCATTGGCATCATTAAAGTGCGTCCACATTTGGGCGGTACTACCACTGATGAACTCAGCTTGCTCTTTAAAGGTGGCAACGTCAAAATTGGTAGGATTTTCCATCATGCCTTTTAAAATGTCATTGGCACCACGCCAATCTTGCATTAGGTCTTGGCGAGCTTTGACATCGGTTGATGTTGCTGAGCCAGCACCAGCAGGGGCTTTGTCGCCACAAGCAGTCAGGACAAGGGCGGTTAGGGTGATGAGAGTGAAAGATTTTACCGATTGCATTTTTACGAATTTCACGGGGCTTCCTATCAAGGTGGCTTGGGTATTTGACAAAAAAGAATTGGCAAAAACCAATTCTTTTTTATTATTCATGAGTTTATACAAACTTTTGATATAAAATTGACCCAAATATATCACAAGCCTTTGATGATTTCAAACGCCATTGCATAAAAGCACACAAAGTTACATTTGATAACAAAGCGGGCGTTTATGATTTGTCCATCAAACCGAGCCAATCTCTGGGCTTTAAATAAAAGTCGGTCAGTTCAAACTCTGGCGTGCCTGCCACAGGTTCGTAGCGATATGCCTAGCTTGCCAAAGGGGGCATGGACACCAAAACGGACTCGGTGCGACCATTGGATTGCAAGCCAAACAGCGTGCCACGGTCATAGACAAGGTTGTACTCAACATACCGCCGACGGCGATACAGCTGAAAGGCACGTTCATCGGCGGTATAGGGTCTGTGTTTGTTGTTTTCAAAAATGGGAATGATGCCATCAATGTAGCCTTGCCCTACCGCCTGCATAAAGGCAAAGCATTTTTCAAAATCCCAACGCTGTGTGGCAGTATTTAGGTCGTCATAAAACAGTCCGCCCACGCCACGGCATTCGCCACGATGTTTTAGGTAAAAATAGTCATCGCACCACGCCTTAAAGGTTGGATAAATATCATCGCCAAAAGGTTGGCACAGCTTGTGAGCAATGGTGTGCCAATGCACGACATCATTCATCACAGGATAGAAGGGAGTTAAATCAAATCCGCCCCCAAACCACCAAATCGGCTCACCACCATCAGCAGGCGTGGCGACAAACAAGCGAACGTTGGCATGACTGGTCGGGACGCTAGGATTTTATCGTCATCGATGTGTTCGCTCATGATGTCCTCGTGGTTTGTAAATGATTGATAAATAGTAAGGCTTTATTTTGAAAATTCAACAAAAAACTAGGGCGTGCCTACCATTGATAACATTTTTATAAAACAAGATAAAATTTAACACTTTAATTCATTTTTGCATGAAAAATGGCTAAATCTTGTGGCTCGAAGTCAAAAACTTGAGGTTGATAGAATAACTATCAACCTCAACCTCAAGTTTTTCCTTGAAAAACGGGCGATTTTTCTCATTTTTCATGGCAAATACCAAGGGCAGGCACGCCCTAATACAAAGATTGGATTTACTTTGTTATTTTGCCATTAGCGTCCGTGCATGCGGTTTAACTGATTAAACAGCTCATTAAGATAAGCACGCTCTTCGGGGCTTAGAGAGCGACTGTCTTGCTCGTTGTTTTGGCGGTTGTTGCCACGACTGGGGCGTTCGCCGACGGTAATGGTAAGTTCATGCTCATCGTCGCCACGCTTGACCACGGCATCAAGTGTGCTGTCGGGGGCTTTGGCAGAAACGATACCGATGAGTGTGTTGGCGTTGTCAATGGTTTTGCCGTCTAGTGACAGCACCACATCGCCTGCCCGTAGACCTGCCTTGCCTGCTGGACCATCCGCCATGACACTGGCGATGACCACACCTTCGTGAGTGGTGAGATTGCTGGGGTTTTCCCTGACAGGGGCAATCTCCACGCCAAGCCAGCCACGGCTGACCCTGCCAGTGCTAATCAGTCCGTTCATGACCTGCTCAACAATGGTGGTGGGAATGGCAAAGCCAATCCCCATCGAACCGCCAGAGCGAGAGTAGATGACGGTGTTAATACCGACCAATGCCCCATTGGCGTCCACCAAAGCACCGCCTGAGTTACCAGGGTTGATGGCGGCGTCAGTCTGAATGAAGTCTTCAAAGGTGGTCAGACCCAGTCCAGAACGACCTGTGGCAGAGATGATACCTTGGGTGACGGTCTGACCCACGCCAAAGGGATTGCCAATGGCAAGAGCGACATCACCCACACGAATGGGTTCACGGCGAAACGCGAGTGGAACAAGGTTATCCATCTCAACCTTAATCACCGCCAAATCACTCTCCACGTCCGCCCCGACGATGGTCGCCCGTGCCTTACGCCCGTCATTTAAGGCGACGGTAATCTCATCGGCTTTTTCGATGACATGGGCGTTGGTGACGATATAGCCGTCTTTGGAGACAATCACGCCTGAACCTAGACTGCTCGCTCCCCTGTCAATCTCTTGCCCTTGCCCATAGTATTCAAAAAACTGCTCCAACACAGGATCGCCCATATAAGGGTTTTGCACCTTTTGGGTGGTGTAGATATTAACCACAGACAGACTGGCTTGGGTCACTGCGTCGTGATAAGAATCTACTGTGGGAGCGGTGTCGAGGTTGTTGTGGGCTTTGGGCGTGGCAAGGGTGGGTTGCCATGCCTGCTCGCTTGACTGCGTATTTGGGGCAATCTGCTCGGCTTTGGGGGTGCTTTGGGCGGTTATGGGCGTGGTGTTGTGCTTGGCGACCAATAGCACTAAAGCCGTGGCTAAGGCTAGGGCAATGAGCCACGGCAGGATGACCCAAATGCTTGCTCCTGTTTGACGGTGAGTGTTGTTCATGATTTTCCTAAAATTGTTTTGATAAAATAAAGTATGCTTCATTCCCAACTTAAAATAGCAACCCGTTGATTACCCATAGATATTTTTTGGGTTGTAGGACGAGTTGCAATTCGCCCTTGATAAATCAATCGCTTATAAGAAGTTGAGAATGAAATAAAGTATGGTAATTTTACCAAAATAAACTTCAACAAGTTTTGCAAAATCGGATGAATTTTAGGTATTTTTTTAACAATGGTTGCTAGAATATGGCAAATTTTACACCAAGTTTATCTTGGGGCGTACCTATCATTGATAACATTTTACAAAACAAGATGAAAATTTAACGTTTCAATCTATTTTTGCATGAAAAATGGCTAAATCTTGTGGCTCGAAGTCAAAAACTTGGCTTGATAGAATAACCATCAACCTCAAGTTTTTTCCTTGAAAAACGGGCGATTCCCCTGCTTTTTTAAACAGGCATTTTTCATGGCAGATACTAATATTCAACACGCCCCAAAGTCTTTTTTAACAAACTAATCAGCCTATCGGTCAAAATCACCGTATCATCATGACTGATATTTAAGGCAGGGAGCAGACGAATGACATTACCGCCTGTTACATTTAAAATCAGATGAAACTCATCACGAGCCATATCCACAATGTGCGTACAATCCACGTCATCAGGCAAGCCAAAACCTATCATCATGCCACGCCCACGCACGTCTATTTGTGGGAAATGCTCACGCATGCTTTGGCGGATAAAATCACTCTCACGCACCGCATTTGTCATGACTTTATCGGTCAGCTCATCATAGACGGCACAGACCACACGACAGCCAAAGGGCGTGCCACCAAAGGTAGAGCCGTGTGAACCTGCCCCAAATAAGTCTTTGGCTTTGCCTGACACCATACACGCCCCCACAGGAAAGCCGTTGCCCAGTCCTTTAGCGGTGGTTAGCACATCGGGTTTGACATTGCCATACTGATAAGCAAAATATTTGCCCGTGCGACCGTTGCCTGTTTGCACTTCGTCCAGCATAAATAGCCAGTCGTTAGCATCGCAGATGTTTTGTAGTTTTTCTAAATAATCATCGCTTGGGGTATGCAGACCGCCTTCGCCTTGAATCGGTTCTACAAATACCGCACAAATGTCCTTATCATCGGTCAAGGCTTCCACGGCAGAGATGTCATTAAACGGCACACGGATAAAGTCATCATCTAGGGTAAAAAAGCCTGAGCGAGCCTTAGGGTTGGCGGTGGCGGTTACGGTGAGCAAGGTGCGACCGTGAAAAGCGTGCTCCATGACGATGACTTTGGGGCGAGATTTGCCTTGGTTGTGGGCGTATAGGCGAGCCAATTTTAGGGCACATTCATTGGCTTCGGCTCCTGAATTGGCAAAAAACACCTTATCCATGCCTGCCTTTTGGCACAGTATTTCACCTGCTTTTTCTTGCCAGTCAATTTGGTATAAGTTGCTAGTGTGAATGAGTGTGTCGGATTGCTCTTTCATGGCGTGGCTGACAGCAGGGTGGCAATGCCCAAGCCCACACACGGCAATGCCTGTCAGAGCGTCCAGATACGCCGTGCCGTCTGCGGTATACAGATATGAACCTTGCCCACGCGCAAAAGAGATGGGCTGGCGGGCGTAGGTTGGCATAAGATATGACATAACAAATCCTTAAACTTTTCTAAATAATAAAATCAAAAATTGTCAAATTCATAGGGTGTAAAATTTGATAAAACTCTCAAAATTTAGGTAAATCACACTTCTGGCAGCTCATCACTAAATGGCGTATCATCGGTTGCCACACGATACGACTCATCTGCCCACGCCCCTAAATCAATGAGCTTACAGCGTTCACTGCAAAAGGGGCGGTTGGGGTTATCAGACCAACTGGTCGGTTTTTGACATTGGGGGCAGGGGTAAGTGGTGGGTGTGGTCATGTGATGGTTTTTGTGATTGTTTTGTAATGGGGATTTATTTTAACAAATTTTTATCATTTACACAAAATGAGTTTGTGTTGCTGGGGCGTACCTACCTTTGGTATTTGCAATAAAAAACAGGGAAAATCGCCTATTTTTCATGCAAAAATTGATTTAAAATGTAAATTTTTATAAAAATATTATCAATGATAGGCATGCCCTAGGTGTAATGGGTTTTAATGTCATTAAAAATTAGTAACTTAGCAAATATTTCATAATTTTTTACAAATAAAACATGACAGTCACAAAAAAGAAAGTTATAATCAGCACCGCACTCTTGCTAGTGCGATTGATTTATTAAATTATTGTTATAAAATAACCCAAAAAATATTTGTGTTATCTTGTAGAAATAATTAATGAATTGGTGGAATGGCAAGATTGCTGAGTGTTTTAAAAAGTGTTTTTTGGCATTGTTTGAGCGTGCAGATGAATGCAAGACTTGAACAAATGAAAAAACAAGGATTTTAAAACGCATTTTTCTCACAGTGATAGGAGATATTTGTGAGTGATGTTCAATCTGATTTAACCGAAGAGCAAATCCGAGAGTACGCAACCAAAAGCTATGAAGAGCTTCATAAGTCACCATCTGCCTTTGAGTCTCGTGACGCTTATCTAAGACACGAATTGCAAATCATGAAACCCAAAAGATGGGGTGTGAACTTGCCATTTCGTGATTATCGTTTTGAGTTTGAAGATACCATTCCTGCGATGGCGGGGATGATTGGTAAAATCGTCATGGTAGGAGCGATGGCAGCTGCCTTTGCTGCACCACTTGGTTTGGGCGAAGATTTTGTTTTGCAAAACGTCCGCTATGAGATGATTATCGCTTCAATTTTTGTACTTATTTTCTCGGCATTTTTCCTGCCAACATCCAACTTACCCGGCACACACGGACCCCTTATTCCGCTCATTCCTATTGTGGTGGCGGCAGGGGGGCACCCACTTGCTTTTGGTGTACTCATCGGGGTATTTGGACTGATTATGGCGGTCTTAAAAGGCGGTAGCCTTATGTCCAAACTCACCAGTAATGGGGTGGCAGGCGGGCTACTACTCTATCTGGGTTTTGTGGGGCTGATAGCTCAGGTCAAAAACATGATAGCGTGGGCGGATAAAATTGGTCTGCCACACATCGCCTTTATCATCATTTTGTCAACCATTGTCATGTATGCCTTGCTAGAACATTGGCAAAAACGTTGGCTTGCAGTGCCTATCGGCTGTGCGTTGGCAGGATTTTTGGCGTTTATCTTGGGAGCTCCCTTTGAGTTTAAGACCGAGCCGGGACTGCCGCCACTTAGTCCGACCTACTGGTGGGGTGAGGATACAGGTTGGACACTGGGTTTGCCCGACGCCAAAGCCTTTATCGTGGTGTTTCCTTTTGCGGTGTTGGCGGTTGCCATGTGGCCACCAGATTTCTTGGGACACAAAGTATTTCAGCAAATCAGCTATCCTAAGCACTCTGAACGCACGCACATGAATATTGATGACACGACCATTACGTGCTCTATCCGTCAAATGGTGGGCTCAGCACTGGGCGGGGCGAACTTCACATCATCATGGGGTACCTACATCGTGCCTGCGTCCATTGCTAAACGTCCGATTCCTGCTGGTGCTGTCTTGACTGCGGTATTTTGTATCGTCGCAGCCATTTGGGGTTATCCCATGGACTTGGCGGTATGGCAACCTGTGCTCTCCACAGCTCTTATCGTGGCGGTATTTGTACCCCTACTAGAAGCAGGCATGGAGATGACTCGTGCAGGTAAGACAACTCAGTCAGCTGCCATCGTGGTGTTCTCATCAGCACTCGTGAATCCCGTGTTTGGTTGGTCGCTAACCATGATGCTAGACAACTTAGGTCTTATCGGTGATAAAAAACGTAGTGTTGAGCTAGGTTTGATGGGACGTGTGATTATCCCTGTGGCAGGTTTTGTGATTCTGTGTATTGCCATGGGCTTGGTGGGCATGTTCCCCGGTGTGCCTGCATTGCTCCCACAGTTTAGAGTCTAATGGTTTTATAAAACAAAAATCGCTCAATGGATATTGGGTGATTTTTTTTGTTGGGGTGTGTTGGTTTTTGTGTTTTTCACAACAACAGAGTCACTGTGAAATAATGGTTTTGCAGCATTTTTCAATTTTTAAACTCAAAATATCAGGGTCTGAACATAAACATTTTATTTTGCAGTATGTCTAAGGGCATGTTGAACATTGATGATATTTTTATACAATAAGATGCAAATTTATACTTTATCAATTTTTACATGAAAAATGGCTATCCGACCACTTAACTGTGTAGATTTTAAGATTTTTACTTAATTTTCAAAATTAAGTGGGCCGGATTGTGGCTCAAAGCCAAAAACTTGTCTGATAGAAAACTCACAGCCTGCATTTTTTCCTTGAAAAACGTGCGATTCCCTGCTTTTTTAAACAGACATTTTTCATTGCAAATACAAAAGGCAGGTACATCCTAACATCATACCTTTTTTATCTCCCCCACCTTATTCCCCACCAAAAACGCAACAAGCCCAATCACCAACGCAGGCACAACAGCGTGCAAATCCCATAAGGCGATTTTAAAATAGGCAATGATGACATAGCTAGTCAGACCTGCCACCATAGACCATATCGCCCCTGTGGCATTGGCTTTTTTGTAATACAGCCCAAAGACCAGCACCCATAAGAAAGTCGCCTCTAACCCACCAAAGGATAATAAGTTTAGCCAAATGAGCATATCTGGCGGATTTAGCATGGCAACGACCGCCAAAATCACGGTAAAGCCAAGCGTGAGCGTGGTGGAGTAGCGTTTGATTTTGGCTTCGTTGTGGATAGCATTAGGTTTGATAGATAAGTATAAATCCTTAATCAGCGTGCTTGACGACTGTATCAGCATCGAGTCAATGGAAGACATAATTGCCGCCATAGGTGCCGCCAAAAATATCCCTGCCACAAAGGGCGGTAGCACCGTCATCATGAGCGTGGGAATGACCTTGTCAGGCACATCAAGCTCAGGCACGACCGCACGAGCCAAGACCCCTGCTAGGTGCATGCCCAAGACCAGCACCGTCATCACCACCGTTCCCACAAGTATCCCACGGTGTAGCGAGCGACTGTCCTTATACGCCATCGCCCGTACCGCCGTATGGGGCAAGCCAATGAGACCAAAACACACCAGTACCCAAAACGACAGCATAAATGTTGCCGACAGCTTATCATCAACGCCTGTGGGGGTCAGTAGGCGTGGGTCAATGACGTGCAGGGTGGTCACGGCGTTCTCCATACCCCCTGTGGCGACAAGCGTTGCCCCAAGTAGGAGCATGGTGCCGATGAGCATGACAAGCCCCTGCACGGTGTCGGTCAAGACCACCGCACGAAAGCCCCCAATAAAGGTATAAAGCCCAATCACAAGGGCAAACACGCCAATCGACCATTCATAAGGCAGACCCAGTGTTGTTTCAAGCAGACGACCTGCCCCAATAAACTGCACCACCATCATGCCAAAAAATGCCAGTAGGAGCGAGACACACGCAAGCCACACCACGACTTTATTTTGATAACGGGCAAATAGCAGGTCATTGATGGTAATACTACCTGTTTGGCGGGCGAGCATGGCAAACTTCTTACCAAGCGTGCCAAGCGTGAGCCATATCGCAGGGATTTGTATCATGGACAGTAGCACCCAGCCCAAGCCAAATTTGTACGCCGCCCCTGGCCCGCCGATGAACGAGCTTGCTGAGACGTAAGTCGCCACCGTGGTCATCGCAAGCACAAATCCACCCATGGAGCGAGAGCCGACATAGTATTCATTTAAAAATCCGCCTGCTTTGCGTTTTTGATAAGCGTGCCATGCCACCCCAAACACAAAAAACAGATATAAGACAAGGGGGGTTAAAATTTGGATATTTAAATTCATGCATTATCCCCTTGTTTGGTATTGTGATTTAAGTCGTTGCTTAATTCACTGTCCAAATCCACTTCCTGATAAACCGCCTTTAACACCACCATACTGATTAAAATAAAAATCAGGGGCAAAAAAATACAGCTTAACTCAAACCACAACGGCAAGCCCAAAAGTCCCGTCCCTGCTGGCATAAAATAGGCAAAAATCACCCAACCTGCCATATACAGGAGTGTCAGATACAAAGACCATTTGGCTTCACGGTTTAGCTGAAGAGTGAGTGGGGCAGGCTTTGGGAGTTGGCTTGGGGCGGGGTGGTTGGCTTGGGGCGGGGTGTCTGACATGGTGCGTCCTTACAAATTCTTATAAAACCCTTTAAATAAGGGCAGGATAAAAGCAAAATAAAGGCGAAAAAACGCACAAATTTTAACACAAAATCTACCACTTTAAAATAAAAAAGACCTTAATTAATATTAAGGTCTTTTTACGTCTGTTACCAAAACTGGCATGAGTGCCGATTAAGCTTTTAGCGCTTTGATGGCTTTGTTTAGACGGCTCTTATGACGAGCGGCTTTGTTTTTGTGAATGATGCCTTTGTCAGCCATGCGGTCAATCACAGGAACGGCTTTGGCGTAGGCTTCGGTTGCTAGGTCATAAGACTTAGATTCGATGGCAGATACCACACGTTTGATGTAGGTACGAACCATAGAACGTTGAGAGGCGTTTTGGGCACGGCGTTTGATGTTTTGGCGTGCACGTTTACGAGCTTGGGCTGAGTTTGCCATGATGATTTCCTTACAAAAAGTAAAATGGATATAAAGATAACTTAGTGTAGGCGATAATTCAGGCAGCCACCGAATTACCCAATAAAATAAAGGAGACACGTTGCCTAACACAATAAAGTCGATATATTAGCAAATTTTTGCGATTTATTCAAGTGTATTGTTAGGTTTTTAAAAATTCTAAAAAACCACCAAACCATAAAGTTTTAACATATTGATTTTTAATTATTTTTTTAAATAAAAAGCCCAGATTTTATGGCGTAAAATTCGCCATTTTTGCCATTTTGTGCTATAATGTTGCCTTTATGTGTGTTACTTGGAAAAATTATGACCGATAGCGTAACCCCCGTTGGGATTGTTGATGAATTAAAGCAGTCCTACCTTGACTATGCGATGAGCGTCATCGTCTCTCGTGCCTTACCTGATGTGCGAGATGGCTTAAAGCCTGTTCACCGCCGTGTGATGTACGCCATGCACGAGCTGTCCAACGATTATAACAAACCCTACAAAAAATCTGCCCGTGTCGTGGGCGATGTTATCGGTAAATATCACCCCCACGGCGACACTGCCGTGTATGATGCCATTGTGCGTCTTGCCCAGCCGTTTTCTATGCGGTATATGATGGTGGACGGACAGGGTAACTTCGGTTCGGTGGACGGCGACCCGCCTGCCGCCATGCGTTATACCGAAGTGCGTATGCAAAAACTCACGCACCAAATGCTTGCCGACCTTGACAAAGACACGGTGGACTGGGAGGACAACTATGACGGCTCCGAAAAAATGCCGTCTGTGCTACCTGCTCGTGTGCCAAACCTGCTTGTCAATGGAGCAACGGGCATTGCAGTCGGCATGGCGACCAACATGGCACCGCATAACCTAACCGAAGTGGTGAACGCTTGTCTTGCCTATGCCGATAACCCGCAGATTGATGGCGATGAGCTAGCTAGCCACATCAGCGGACCTGATTTCCCCACAGGCGGTATCATCTATGGGCGAAGCGGTATTTTTGACGCTTATCGCACAGGCAAAGGGCGACTGCACATTCGTGGGCGTTATGTCATTGAGAATATGGAAGGGGCAAGCAAAGACCGTGAACGCATTGTCTTTACTGAGATTCCTTATCAAGTCAATAAAGCCAAACTCATTGAGCAAATCGCCCAACTTGTCAATGACAAAAAATTAGACAGCATCACAGGCGTGCGTGATGAGTCCGACAAAGAGGGTATGCGAATTGCCATTGACCTAAGACGTGGCGAAAATGCCGAAGTTGTGGTGAATAATCTATTTTTGCAGACACCCTTAGAGTCCAGTTTTAGCATTAACATGGTTGCCCTTGACAACGGACAGCCACGTCTTATGACCTTGCATGACTTGATTGCCAGCTTTATCCGTCATCGCCAAGAAGTCGTTACACGCCGTACCATTTTTGAGCTGAATAAAGCCAAAGCTCGTGGACATCTACTTGAGGGCTTGACGATTGCCCTTACCAACATTGATGACATCATTGAGACCATCAAAAAGTCCGCCAACCGTGCCGAGGCTCGTGAGAACCTGCTTGAGCGTATCTGGCAGGCGGGCAATGTGGTTGCCATGCTAAAAAATGCAGGGGCAACGTCTATTCGCCCCGACATTATGGAGGGCGAGGATTTAAACACCCCGTTTGGGCTTATCAATGATGACAAAGAATACCGTCTATCGCCCGACCAAGTAAATGCCATTTTGGATATGCAGTTGCATCGCTTGACAGGTTTGGAGCAGGACAAATTGTCCAAAGAATACCAAGAGATTTTGGGCGAGATTGCACGCTTACAGATGATTTTGGCGGATTTTGATAAGCTCATGGGCGTGATTAAGGCGGAGCTTATCCAGATTCGTGATGATTTTGGCGATGAGCGTAAGACCAATATTGTGGACGCACGAGCCGATTTTAGCCGTGAAGATTTAATCCCAGAGCAGACGGTGGTCATGACCGTGTCGCATACAGGCTATGCCAAAACCCAAGCCGTGAGCGACTACCAAGCCCAAAAACGTGGCGGAAAAGGCAAATCAGCGACCGCCATGAAAGAAGATGACGTGATTGAGCATTTATTAGTTACCAGTACGCATGCCCATATTTTATGCTTTACCAACACAGGGCGAGTGTTTGGCTTGCGTGGCTTTGAAGTGCCGATTGCCTCTCGTGGCTCAAAGGGCAGACCGCTTGTCAATCTTATCAACATTGACCCAAGCGAGAGCGTAACCGCCATTTTGCCTGTGGAGAGCCTAGCCGATGAAGGTAAATTTGTGTTTTTTGCCACGGCAAGCGGTACGGTCAAGCGTGTGGCGTTGTCGCAATTTGCCAATTTGCGTGCCAACGGACTAAGAGCCATTGACCTTGTGGATGGCGATACCTTGATTGGCGTGGCGATTACGGACGGTGAGCAGGATATTATGCTGTTCTCCAACGAAGGCAAAGCCATTCGCTTTAAAGAATCCGCCATTCGTGCGATGGGACGTACTGCCAAGGGCGTGCGTGGTATCCGTGTCAATCTGCTCGCCAGTCTCGGCTTGGACGATGATGAGCCGACCGATGACGATACCGATGATAGTGATAATGACAGCGTGGTGTCGGTCAGTCGCGTGGTGTCGCTCGTGGTTGCCCCACAGGCAGGCGAGATTTTGACAGCGTGCGAAAACGGCTACGGCAAACGCACTCCGATTGACGACTATCCGACCAAAGGGCGTGGCGGTCAAGGCGTGATTGCCATTAAGACATCAGAGCGTAACGGCCAGCTTGTCAAAGCGGTGGCGGTAACAGGCGACGAAGACGTGATTTTAATCTCCGATAAAGGCACGCTTGTCCGCACACCTGTCGCCCAAATCGCAACCGCAGGACGTAACGCCCAAGGGGTCAAGCTCATTCGCATTAGCGAGAGCGAAACGCTGGTGGGGCTTGCCTGTGTGGAACATGAAGAGCCAAGCGATGATGACAGCGACAGCGAACATGGCGAGATGATAGAAACGAGCCAAGATGGCGAATGATAAAAAAGGCGGATTGATGTCCGCCTTTTTTGTTTGAGGGCATTAGTTTTTTGACTTAACCCACCATCTTATTTTTTTAGAAAAAAACAAGATGGTATTTTTGATATTTTGTTTTTATAATGACGACAAAATAGCAAACCATTAAGAGATGACATGAATTTTAGTGATTGTATTGTTTATGTGGATGAAAGTGGCGACCATAATTTGGATAACATCAATTCAAAATACCCTATTTTTGTTTTGGTATTTTGTATTTTTAATAAAAGATATTATAACAATCATACTGTTAAAGAGATTCAAAACCTAAAATTTAATTATTTTGGGCATGACATGTTTAAATGATATTAGTGAATTGATGAAAAATAATAAATTTGTTGTCATCGCTTGCGTTATTCGCAAAGATGAACTGCCCAAAGTCGATATTGCGGACAATCCTTATCATTTGGCAATGTCAATGGGGCTTGAACGCTTGAATGATTTTTTGGGTGAAAAAAGACAGCAAGATAACCAAACTTTTGTGGTATTTGAGCAACGTGGATTGAATGAAGATGAATTATTAAAAGCTGAATTTGAGCGTGTTTGCCAAGATAAATGCTATCCATTTCAACTGATTTTGGCATCAAAATATGCCAATTCATCGGGTATGCAACTGGCGGATTTAATCGCACGACCCATTGGTAACCATGTATTAAGACCTGCTCAGATTAACCGAGCCTTTGATATTATTAAACATAAATTTTATTGTAAGCATGGAGCAAGCAATACAGGGCATAATTATGAAGATTTGGGATTAAGAATTTATCCCTAAAACAAAAGCCCCAAATTTCTTTGGAGCTTTTGCCGACTAGGAATTACGCTTACGCTACCCTGTCTATGGTTATATCTTACCCTTATTTGTGCATAAAGTCAATGAAAATTACAAAAAGTGTGCATAAAATTGTAAAAATATTTACATAAAATTAAAACGTGCGTTGAATTAGTTCCATAGGGTGCGTCCCACGCACCTTTTGAATAAAAAAATCTTATTGGTGCGTATTACGCACCCTGCCACCAATAAGAAATTTAATACGGTTTTGTGGGAACAGACACAACACCCAAAAATCATACCTTATTACCAACCAAATTGCAATTTACCCCCACAAATCCACTCAAAAACAAACGCACAAAACCACAAAAATCCCCAACCTGAATTTTTTTCAACTTTTTTTAAAAATATATCAGTTTTTTTCATCAAGAAAATGTGGTTTAATAGGGCGTGTTGAATCTTTGTATTTGCGATGAACAATGAGAAAAATCGCACGTTTTTCAAGGAAGAAGTGAAGTTTGATAGTCACTCTATCAAACGAGCTTTTGACTTCGAGCCACAAGATTTAGCCATTTTTCATGCAAAAACATTGTTCATACCTAAAATTTTTTAAAATGTAAAATGTGTTATAAAGGTTCAGCACGCCCTACACCCATTCCAAAAACAACCCCGCAAGGTGAAAAAATGACCGCACAATTCCAATGCCGAGTGCATACCCAGCGTTTTGATGAAAACTATGAGCCTGCCAGTAGCACTCGTTTGACCACCAACTTTGCTAACCTAGCTCGTGGCGAAAACCGCAAACAAAACCTACAAAACGCCATTGCCATGATTAACAACCGTTTTAACGATTTGGCGACCTGGGACAACCCAACCAACGACCGCTATTCGGTGCTGATTGACATTGTGTCCATTGACATTGACGTGGCAGGTAAGGGCGAATTTTTCTCAGGATTGGAGTGGCTAAAAACGTCTGTCGTTGACCACAAAACAGGCAAAACCATTGATGGCATCATCGGCAACAGCTTTTCATCGTTTGTCCGTGATTATGATTTTAGCGTGCTACTTCGTGAATACAACAAGGACAAGCCTGAATTTAGTGTGCCAGAAGGCTATGGCGATTTGCATGGCAAATTGTTCAAATTCATGGTTGCGTCCGAAGAGTACAAAGCCCAATCCAAAAAACCGCCCGTATTGTGCCTAAGCGTTGCGACCACTCGCACCTACCACAGAACGACCAATACGCACCCGATTTTGGGCGTGGAATATGTGCAAAACGACTATTCATTGACCGATGAATATTTTGCCAAAATGGGCTTAAAAGTGCGTTACTTTATGCCACCAAAATCGGTTGCTCCGTATGCGTTTTATTTTGATGAAAATGCTGATTTGTTGAACGATTACACTAACTTAGAGCTCATCAGCACCATTGCGACCATGGAAGCGTTCCAGCGTATCTATCGCCCAGAGATTTATAGCGCCAACTCGGTTGCAGGACAGGTGTACAAGGGTAGTCTAACTTATGAAGACTATGCCGTGCCGAAAGTGGATTATGACCGTGTGGAGCGTAACGATTTGGCGGTAAAACAAGGCAAACTTGCCGAAGAGCAATTTATTAAGCCGTATAAAGAGATTTTGGACGCTTGGCTTGCCGAAAAATAAAAGATGAATTTCAATCAACCGATTTAATTGTCGGTTGATTTGAATTTTTTTGGTATAATGCAAATTTTAATTTAGGAAAATACAATGAGCAAACTTTTACTTCCCACTTCCACCGCAGGCAGTCTGCCAAAACCATCTTGGCTTGCCGAACCCGAAAAACTGTGGTCAGAATGGAAATTTGAAGGCGATGAGCTACGCCAAGCCAAGCAAGACGCCCTTTTGGTATCGCTTACCGAGCAGACCAGAGCGGGCATTGACATTGTCAGCGACGGTGAGCAGACTCGTCAGCACTTTGTAACCACGTTTATTGAGCATTTGGACGGTGTGGATTTTAACAAGCGTCAAACCGTCCGCATTCGTAACCGCTACGATGCTAGTGTGCCTAGCGTGGTAGGCGATGTGTCTCGCCCAAAATCGGTGTTTGTAGACGATGCCAAATTTTTGCGTCAGCATACCGACAAGCTCATCAAATGGGCTCTGCCGGGCCCGATGACGATGATTGATACCTTGTATGACGCTCATTATAAGAGCCGTGAGAAGCTCGCTTGGGAATTTGCCAAAATCCTAAATGAAGAAGCAAAAGAGCTAGAAGCGGCAGGCGTGGATATTATTCAGTTTGATGAGCCTGCGTTTAATGTGTTTTTTGATGAGCTAAACGATTGGGGCGTGGCAACTTTGGAGCGTGCCACCTCCGGGCTAAAATGCCAAACAGCGGTACATATCTGCTACGGCTATGGCATTAAGGCGAACACCGATTGGAAGCAAACGCTTGGCAACGAATGGCGACAATACGAAGAGAGTTTCCCAAAACTGCAACAATCCAAAATTGACATCATCTCACTAGAATGCCAAAATTCTCGTGTGCCAATGGATTTGATTGAGCTGATTCGTGGCAAAACGGTCATGGTCGGGGCGATTGACGTAGCGACCAATGAGATTGAAACACCTGAGCAAGTGGCGGATACTTTGCGTAAAGCCTTGCAATTTGTGGATGCGGATAAACTCTACCCAAGCACCAACTGCGGTATGGCTCCACTATCTCGTACGGTTGCTCGTGGTAAGTTGCACGCTCTTAGCGAAGGGGCGAAAATTATCCGTAACGAGTTGGCAGGTAAATAATCAGCCAAATCGAATGAATGTTGGGTTTTCTGTATGAAAATCCAACATTTATATTTATAAAATAATTTAAGAAAATAACAATGGTATCAGTAACAGATTTTAAAGACGCAATGGCAAAACTCACCACCGCTGTTCATGTGATAACGACAGACGGTGTGGCAGGGCAACATGGTTTTACGGCATCGGCAGTATGTAGCGTGACCGACACGCCCCCGACTTTGCTTGTGTGTATGAATACAAACATCGGATTTTATGACAATTTTGTCAAAAATGGCGTGCTTATGGTCAATACCTTGACCGCTGAGCAATCGCATCTATCTAATACGTTCGCATCACCGCTAAATTCTGATGAACGTTTTGAACACGGCACTTGGGAGAGACTTGCCACAGGCTCGCCAATGCTGTCTGATGCCTTGATTAGCTTTGATTGCAAGATTAGCGAGATTAAAGAAGTTGGCACGCATGGTGTGTTCATTTGTGAGATTATCGCCATTCGTCAAGGCGACAGTGATGGGGCGTTGACTTATTTTAACCGTAATTATCATAAAACCGATGACGGCACGGCATTATACAGCCAACAAAATTGAATTTTACTACAAAAAACTTTCGCCACAAGCTTGCCTGCGGGTCGTTTTCCGTCATGGGTAGGCATGGCTCACCACGAACGAAAACCGTAGTACTTTTTCATTTTGTATGGTGTAAAAGTTAGGGCATGCCTGCCTTTGGTATCTGTAATGAAAATGCCTTTTTAAAAAAGCAGGGGAATCGCACGTTTTTCAACGGAAAAACGCAGGCTGCAAGTTTTTTATCAAACAAGCTTTGGTCTTCGAGCCATAAGATTTGACTATTTTTCATGCAAAAATTGATTGACATTGTCAAATTTTCATCTTGTTTTATAAAAATGTTGTCAATGGTAGGCATATCCTAGTATTTAAAAGCAACAAGCGGGGTTCTATGGCGTGCCATGCTTGCCAACTACTTAACCGAAAGGAGTATTTTATCCTTGACAAATATCATGAATAATACACCAAAACCAATATCCCAAAGGTGTCTTATGACCGTCCAAGCCTATAACCCCAAAGCCCCGAATAACCCCGCCCCCACTTCAAACCCCCAAACCAGCCCTGAGCTATTGCAAATCAGCGAGCCAAGCCAAGCCCACGCCAAGCAGTCAGATGGTTCGTGCGGTTGTGGTGGCTCTCACAACCACAACCATAGCCATGCCCATCATCATAACCACAAGCCTGAATTTTTTGATGACGGCATTCGGGTCATGCCCACATCAGACGACCTAAAACGCTTATCATCGGACGCCGAACTCATACAGCGAGCCATCAGCGAAGAGAACGCCAATCACAGCAATCTTATCGCTTCATCTCGCCAAAGCGTGCCTACCATTACGGTTAATGGCGTGCTTATCAGCGAGCAAGCCATTGGCGAAGAAGTGCAGTATCACCCTGCCGACAGCCAAGACGAAGCGTTGTTTTTGTCCGCCCAAGCGTTGGTCATTCGTGAGTTATTACGCCAAGCGGTCATGGCGGATGATGAATTAAAAAACGAATGGCAAGTCGATGATGAGAACGCCATCTCAAAACTCATCGCCAAAAACGTCCGCCCTAATACGCCAACCGACAGCCTTTGTGAGCAGTATTACACCGCCAATCAGGGCGAGTTTACCGCACCGCCTGTCATGAAAGTTCGCCATATTCTCTTTGCTTGTCCGCCCGAAGAAAGCGAAGAACGCATTGAGCTAAAAAAACGTGCCTATGAGCTGATTGATACCATCAAAAATAGCCCCAATCCGTCAGGCGAATTTATTACCCAAGCCATGCAGCACTCTGCCTGTCCGTCCAAGACAGATGGGGGCGAGCTTGGTATTTTGCAAAAAGGGGCAACTGTACCTGAGTTTGAAAAGGCGGTCTTTGCCCTGCCCAAAGGACTTGCCCCAAGCCCCATTGAGAGCCGTTATGGGGTGCATATTGTGGATGTGATGGAGCGTATGAACGGTAAGGCGTTGAGCTTTGATGAAGCCCTACCCATGATTAGAAATAGACTGTCTCAGCAGGCATTTCATCATGCCCTGATTGATTATTTGTACATCCTAAAACAAAATGCCGACATCGTGGGCATTGATATTAGTGTCAATCAAGAGAACATTTATCGGGGCTAAGGAGGAATTATGATTAGTGTAGAAGACTTACAACACGCCATCAGCACCACGGCAAGCACGCACGCCAAGGCTCATCAGGATACGCTAGCTTTGCCCTTATTGTCCGCCATCGGTCATGTGCTGGCACAGGACATCACGGCAGGCTTTGACATTCCCCGCCAAAACTTGTCCGCCATGGATGGTTTTGCCTTGGGGGCAGAGTCGGATTTGGCAAGCGGTAGTCAGTTTGTCGTCATTGGCGAGTCGTGTGCAGGCAAGCCCTATCATGGGGCGATAGGTGTGGGGCAAGCGGTGCGAATTTTTACAGGGGCGGTCGTGCCAGATGGGTGCGACAATGTGGTCATGCAAGAAAACACCGATTGGGACGAAATAAAAAATAGCATCGACAAATCAACCACTTACACCATCACCCTTGCCAAAGACTCATACACAGGCAACAACATAAGACACCAAGGCGAAGAAGTCACCACGGGCGAGTGCGTGCTGACCGTGGGCAAACGCCTAAACCCTGCCGACATCAGTCTGCTTGCCAATCTTGGTGTGGCAGATGTGGTGGTGTATCGTCCGCTTGTGGTGGGGATTTTGGCGACAGGGGACGAGCTTGTAGCTGTGGGCGAGAGCCTGCCAAGCTTTGCCAATATCTACAACTCAAACACACCCACCCTAAAAGCACTTCTAAAAGACTTACCCATTATCATCAAAGACTACGGCATTATCCCTGATGACTTTTCCAAGACCTGCCACGCCATAGAGCAAGCGGTGCATGAATGCGATGTGGTGGTGTCAAGTGCAGGGGTGTCGGTGGGTGATTATGATTTTTTGACGCACGCCATTGACAAACTTGGCAAAATCACCCATTACAAAGTCGCCATGAAACCAGGCAAGCCTTTTGTCTTTGGCGAGCTTTATGACAATGCCGACAGCCCCAAAACGGTGCTGTATTTTGGGCTACCGGGTAATCCTTTGTCCTGCGTGGTGGGCTGTTTGCAGTTTATCATTCCTGCCTTGTGGCGACTGTCTGGGGTGCGTGCTGATGACTTGCCCAAGCGATTGACCCTAAGCGCAACTTTGAGCCACGACATCAAAAAAAGGGCAGGGCGTAAAGAGTTCATGCGTGGCATATACCATCAAGATGAGTTTGGCAAATTTGCGGTGCAAGCGGTGGGCGTGCAAGACTCGCACCGTATCAAGCAGTTATCGCTTGCCAATTGTCTTATCGTGGCAAACAAAGACAGTGAAGGCTATTTGGCAGGCGATGAGATAACGATAGAGCCGTTTGGGTGGGGATTTTATTGATAAGGTTTGTTTTTTTAAAAGAGTAAATTGATTTTACCCTTTTTTAAAATACTAGGCTGTCTTGTCAATAAATATACTCAATAAACGTGGATGTGGGGGTGTGCTGAGCACGCTTTGCACAGTAATGTCATCAAAGGGTGTACTCAGCACACCCCTACAAATCCGTGGTAATATCAAGTTGGTTGGGTGCACATAACCCAATAACCATATCATGGTCGCCACGACATAAATAATTGCAGATAACACAAGACCAAGCCATATGCCAGTATCATCATGGGGGCGGACATAACCGCCAATAAATGTACATATCGTACCAAAAATAATCGCCCCAATCAGCCAAAGAATAAAGAATAATATCAATATTATGGGGTTATTTCCTTGATTTAGTTTATCAGGTTTTTTAAATTTCAATAAAATGTTACCAATGGTAGGCACGCCCTAAATATTATTTTTATTATTTTTAAAAAAGATTCGATGAGCGACTCCAAAAACCCTTGAATAAAAGCACACAAAGTCACAGCCAAAATAATCAAAGGTATTGCCAATATAGGAAATAATAAATAAAGTGCAATCAATGCCCCAATGAATAAACTTAAGAGTGACATCATATCATTTAGCCTTTGATTTGGATTTTTAAATCATACAGCGATTTGGTTTGATGTTCAAGTAGTTTTATGAGTAAATGTTGTGGCTATACAAATAAAAACCCCATCACCCCACCCCTACCCCCAAAGTAGTATGCCCTTTGCCTTTTGGGCGATTGGGGCGGACGCACGGTTTTGCTACACTTAGCCCATACCCACAACCGAGGCAACG
The DNA here is from genome assembly GCF_025985205.1 of Moraxella bovis. Classification (NCBI taxonomy): domain Bacteria; kingdom Pseudomonadati; phylum Pseudomonadota; class Gammaproteobacteria; order Moraxellales; family Moraxellaceae; genus Moraxella; species Moraxella bovis. The sequence goes on along the minus strand of NZ_CP087840.1, from coordinate 1,532,347 downwards.
CCTTACGAAGCCATGAAAACGTCCGTCCCCACCTACCACGCCAAAGCCCCCTTTGCTGACATGGGCGGGCAAGGCTCACACACCCAGCTTACCCCCACCCCACTTGTGGACGGATTTAACAGACAGCTGACCTACCTACGCCTATCCGTTACTGACTTTTGTAACTTTCGCTGTGATTACTGCTTGCCGAACGGCTATCAAGGCAAACGAGCTAATGACGAGCTGACACTTGCCGAGATTGACACGCTTTTTGACAGCTTTGTCAGTCTTGGTACAAAAAAATTACGTCTGACAGGCGGAGAGCCGTCCGTTCGTCGTGATTTGGCGGACATCATCGCCCTTGCCAAACAGCATGGCATTGCCAAAATCGCCATCTCATCAAACGGCTACAAACTTGCCAAACACCTATCATCTTGGCAAAACGCTGGGCTGAATCAATTAAATCTTAGTATTGACAGTTTTGATAAAGACATATTCAAAAAAATCACAGGCTTTGACATATTGCCCACGCTATTAAATGATGTGGATGAATTATTACAAACGACCGACATTAAATTAAAAATGAACGGTATTTTAATGCACGATACCGCTTATGATAATTTATTATCCGCCCTTGATTTTGTCAAAGAGCGTCCTGTTACTTATCGCTTTATTGAATTTATGCAAACCAGTGATAATGCCGATTTGTTTTTTGCTCAAAATCAAACCGCCCAGTTTATCAAAGACTACCTTGTTACACATGGCTGGCAACCCAAGCCTAAAGCCCAAGACGATGGACCTGCCATTGAATATATCCACCCCGATTATGCAGGCAGTATTGGCATTATTGAGCCGTATGCCAAAAACTTTTGTGATAGTTGCAATCGCTTAAGAGTCAGCAGTCTTGGCAAAGTGCATTTGTGCTTATTTGATTCTCAAAATTATGACATTCGCCCTTATCTTGCAACACAAGATAAAAAAGGGCTAATGACAGCACTAGAAGGCTTAATGCCAATCAAACCTGAACACCATTATTTAGACAGTCATAGCGGTATTATGAATAATTTATCGCTGGTGGGCGGTTAGTTATATCTTATGATATGATATGGCTTTTAATGCATAAGGTGTTCAATCATGACCGCAGAGACAATCACACAAGCAGATGATTTGCCCAGACTTATCGGCACATTAACCGATGTACGAGCAGGCAAGGTAGAGCCGTTCGTGCGTGGCGTGAGTGCCATTAACAAAATAGCGATTGACGGTAGCATGACGGTAAATCTGCTGGGTCTGTCCGAGGATGAGCAGGCAGAACATAAATTTCACGGCGGACATCTAAAAGCCCTGCACCAAATGCCCATCACGACCTATGACGCCATCAATCAAGAATTTAATTTGAACGCACCCGGTTCGACAGGGGCGTGCCGTACGGGTTGGGAAGGCATTTTGTTGGAACAGCTTGATAACCGCACACGCCCATGTAACTTTGTGCCACATCTTATGCGTCAAAATCCCACGCACGGCTAAGCGATGGGCAAAGCCATGAGCGTGATTGGTCTATTGATTTTGACAGGGGGTAATTCTCGCCGCATGGGTTCGCCCAAGGCATTATTACCTTTGCCAAATCATCAGACATTGCTTGATTTTCACATCAATAATGCCAATATGTTAAATCTGGCGATATTGCTTGGCGATAATGATAAAGGATTTTTGGATAAGTGTTTTTCAAACAATACCAATTCAATCAATTCATCTGTTATTATCATTGATGACTATATCAAAAATGCAGGGGCGTTATCGTGTCTTTTATCGGCTTTTCATTATTGTCAAACTCATTTTGTTAATCAAGATAAAACAACGGACAATAATTTATCCGATAAATTTTTGATGGTAATTAGCTGTGATAATTTGATTGATGTTGGTGAGATTTTTAATTTATTAAAAAAGGCTAATTTAAAAAATCATCATGGGGTATATTTAAAAGACACTTCGGGCGATAAAGATTATCCGTTATTAGGCTGTTATTCGTTGTCTTTATATGATGAATTAAAAATATATTTGGATAAGGGCGAGCGGTCTGTGATGAAATTTTTAAAGGATAAAGCCATTTACCAAACACGCATGCCAACAGATTGGCGAAATCTTGCCAATTTTAATACGCCCGATGAATTTAAATTGGCATTGTCGTATTTTAAAAACAACTTACAAAAAGAGCAATCATGAATCTTACCCATTTAGACAAAGACGGCAACATCACCATGGTGGACGTGGGCGACAAAATCGCCACCGCACGCACCGCGAGTGCACATGGTAAGGTGGTGTTCGCCCCTGACGTGTACCGCCACATCAAAGACACAGAGGGCATGACCAAAAAGGGCAGTATCATTCAGACCGCCCACATCGCGGGGATTATGGCAGGCAAAAAAACGCATGAGCTGATACCCTTATGCCACGCCTTGCCCCTTGACACCATCAAGATGAGCTTTCGTTATGCTGATGATGAGTGCGCCATCGTGGTGGGGGCGACCGCCAAAGTTACCCACAAGACAGGTGTTGAAATGGAAGCCTTGACTGCCGTGTCGGTGGCGTGTCTTACCATCTATGACATGACCAAGGCAATCAGCCATGACATCATGATAACTGATATTCATCTTATCCAAAAAACAGGGGGAAAATCCGATTATGACAGATAACAATCAAACGCTTGATACGATAAGCCTTACCGTGCTGTACTTTGCCAGCCTTGCCGAGCAGGCAGGTAAGGATAGCGAGACTGTGCAGACTGATAGTGGTGATTTGGCGACGATTTATGCCAAATTGTCCGCCAAATACGGCTTTGATTTGCCCCAAGACAAAGTGGCGGTTGCCATCAATCATGAGTTTGGCAGTTGGGGTGATAAGGTCTCATCAGGCGATACGATTGCCTTTATTCCACCTGTGGCAGGGGGCTGATATGAAAACGGTTCATGATAATGCGTTAATCACAAGCCTGCCCAAGGATGAAGCCTATGAGCTTGCCCGAGTGGACGGTTTTGCTTTGTCGGATTACCCCATTGATGATAGATTGTTAAAATCGTATCTACTAAATGACACCGCAGGGGCGCTCGTCACGTTTGAAGGGTGGGTGCGTAACCATAATAATAAGCGAGCGGTAAGCCGTCTGACTTATTATGGCTATGAACAACTTGCCATCAATCATGGGGCGAAGCTCATCCGTGAAGCCAAAGTGAGCTTTGACATCACGCACGCTGTCGCCATTCATCGCATTGGCGAGCTTGGCATTGGCGATATGGCGGTGTGGATTGGGGTGTGTGCGTCTCATCGTACGCCTGCATTTGATGCCTGCGAGTGGTTACTGAACGCCATCAAAGCCGACATTCCTGTATGGAAGCAGGAATTTTATGATGACGACAGCAGTTTGTGGTTGTCTAATAATGGCTAGGGACGATGGATGGTGACACATCGGGACGGTAAAATCACCCTGATTTATTTTGATAAATCCCAACCCATTTTGATAAATATGGTACAATGTGCCACCATATTTATCAATTAACTCCATGTTCAAACTCACCTTTTTAGGCACATCAAGCGGTGTGCCAACTCGTGAACGCAACGTCTCTGCCCTTGCCCTAGAATGCGTTGCCAACGCCCACGCCAAACGCAATACTTGGCTACTCATCGACTGCGGAGAAGGCACTCAGCATCAGCTCATGAAAAGCCATCTGTCGCCCAATGACTTATCCGCCATACTCATCACGCACACGCACGGCGACCACTGCTATGGGCTGGGCGGACTTTTGGCGAGCCTTGGCATGAACAGACGCACTAAGCCTTTGACGCTCATCGCCCCAAAAGCGATTGTCAAACTGCTTGATACACTGACCATCGTGAGCGAGCTACAGTTTAATTATCCCATTGATTTTATTGCCATTGAGGATAATTTGGAGCGTGAATTGCCCCTTGATTTGGGCGACAATCATCGCATTTTTATACGCCTGCACACGCTATCGCACCGCATTGCATCGTTTGGCTTTGAGATTGTCCAGATCCTTGACAAAGACAAAATTTTGACGGGCAAATTAAAAACCGATAACATCGCTAATAAATATTGGCATGAGATTTTGAAAGCGGATACACCCCTAAGCCTTGATGACAACATCATCAATCCGCATGACTACAAAGTTCATGCCCAAAACACCACCAAAATCGTCATTGCAGGCGACAACGACACGCCAAGCCTACTGACCCAAGCCGTCAAAGACTGCCACGCTCTCGTCCACGAGGCGACTTATACCGATGATGTCATGCAAAAAATAGTCAGTAAACCTGCCGAGCAGGGCGGATTTGACCCTAAGCATTCTAGTGCCAAAATGGTTGCTCAATTCGCCCACGCCTGCCACGTTCCCATGCTGATATTGACCCATTTTAGTGCCAGATACGCCCCTTTTGATGATGAAACCGCCAAACAGCCCAACATGGGGCATATTCGTAAGGAAGTGGAGAGTTATTATGACGGCAAACTGGTGCTGGCAAAGGATTTTTTGCAAGTGGTGGTGGGTTTGGATGCTATAAATGAACCTAATAAAATCAAAAATTTATGAATAAACACATACTCTTAACCCCCCTAGCCATCGGCAATCAAACCATTGCCAATCGCCTGATTGTCGCCCCAATGGCAGGGGTAACCGATAACCCCTTTCGCCGTCTTGCTAAGTCCTTTGGGGCAGGTCATGCCGTCAGTGAGATGATTATTGCCGATACCGCCCTATACGCTCGCCAAAAGTCGCTGTACCGTGCCAACTTCTCGGGTGAGATTGCTCCCATATCCGCCCAAGTGGCGGGAGCAGAGCCTGATAAACTTGCCCAAGCGGTGCGATTTCAGGTGGAAAATGGGGCGTGTATCGTGGATATTAACATGGGCTGTCCTGCCAAAAAGGTGTGTCGTAAGCTGTCGGGGTCGGCACTTTTGCAAGACTTAGATTTGGTAAAAAGACTCCTTGACAGTGCGGTGGCGTCGGTTGCCGATTTGGGCGTGCCGATTACCCTAAAAACACGGCTTGGCTTTGCCAACGGGCAAGAAAATATCCTAACGGTTGCCAAAATTGCCGAAAACGCAGGCATATCCGCCCTTGCCATACACGGACGCACCCGAGAGGATTTTTATACAGGCAATGCCCGTTATGAGCTTATCAAGCAAGTCAAGGCAGACGCCAAAATCCCCATCATCGTAAACGGCGACATTGACAGCCCCCAAAAAGCCAAATGGGTACAAGAGTACACAGGGGCGGATGCGGTCATGATAGGGCGAGCAGGGCAGGGGCGACCATGGATTTTTCGGGACATTGCCCATTATCTTGCCACAGGTGAGCTTTTGCCATCGCCTAGCGTGAGTGAACTGCGTGAGATTGTACTGGCTCATTTGGACGAGCTGTATCAATTTTATGGCGAATACTCAGGCTGTCGCATTGCCCGAAAACACATCGCTTGGTACACAGGCGGACTTGCCAATTCCAACGCCTTTCGTGAGGCGATGTACCGTGAGGAGACAACAAGTGGGCAATATAAAGTTGTTGATGAGTTTTTAAAAGTCACACAGGCGAATAAATAATCCCATAATCCATCATTTTTTTGCAAAACAATCATGGTTTTTTGTGGCATTATCCCCATATTGTTATAAAAGCATTTATCAAGTAGGACTTTTATGTTTAATAAAACCTTTGAAAACACTCGCCAAGCGGTAGAAGATTTCGCCCGCAAAGAACAGCACGAATACATCACGGTTGAGCATTTGCTGCTGGGGCTTATCAGCGACCCCGAAGCACGAGAGATTTTGACGGCGTGTGGGGTGGATTTGGACTTTCTGGCAAATGAGTTAAAGCGGTATTTGCAAGTTTATATCCCACGCATTACAGGCGCGCACGCCACGCCCATGATGACCAAAGCCTATCAGCGAGTGTTACAACGGGCGATTTGGCATGTGCAGACCAGTGGGCAGGGGCGAGCGGTGTCAGGCATCGATGTATTGGTGGCGATATTTAAAGAGCGAGATTCACAGGCGGTGGCACTGCTTAAATCGCAGGGAATATCAGGCTTGTCAGTCATGCGGTATCTGTCGCATGGTATGAATGAGCCTAATGATGAGCAGGGCGAGAGCGAAGAAGATGACAGCCCCAAAGCCCAAAAGTCCGCCCCCAAAAAAGACCCGCTCAAAGAGTTTGCCCAAAATCTTAACGAGCGAGCCAAGCAGGGTTTGACCGACCCGCTCATCGGACGCATGGCAGAGATAGAACGCACCGCCCAAATCCTATGCCGTCGCCGTAAAAATAATCCCCTACTGGTGGGCGACCCTGGGGTGGGCAAGACCGCCATTGCCGAAGGGTTGGCATGGCTCATCACCAGTGGCAAAGCCCCCAAAGCCCTAGCCGATACCATCATTTATAGCCTTGACATCGGTTCATTGGTGGCAGGGACGAAGTTTCGTGGCGATTTTGAAAACCGTATCAAAGACTTATTAAAAGCCATTAAAAAACAGCCCAATGCCGTGCTATTTATCGATGAGATTCACACCATCATCGGGGCAGGTTCATCGATGAATAGCACCATGGACGTATCTAACCTTATCAAGCCTGCCTTAGCCAATGGCGAATTACGCTGTATCGGCTCAACGACCTTTGCCGAATACCGCCAAGTCTTTGAAAAAGACCATGCCCTATCCAGACGTTTTCAAAAAATCGACATCAAAGAACCAAGCATAGAAGACAGTATTGGTATCTTGCAAGGCTTAAAAGCCCAATACGAAGCCTTTCATCGGGTCAGCTATACCGATGACGCCATCAAATCGGCGGTGGAGCTGTCTGCCAAGCACATCCATGACCGCTTTTTGCCCGACAAAGCCATCGATGTCATCGATGAAGCAGGGGCGAGAATGCGACTGCAACATGGCGAGAAGTTGGACAATGTTAATCATGACACACAAACAGCCATCATCGGCACGGTGGACGTGGCACAAGTCGAAGAAATCGTCGCTAAAATCGCTCGCATACCACCCAAATCGGTGAGTCGTGATGACGTGGAAGTGTTGAAAAACTTAGAGCGAGATTTAAAACACGTCGTCTTTGGGCAAGATGAAGCGATTGGTAAATTAGCCGACAGTATCAAGCTGGCTCGGGCAGGACTAAAATCCACCGAAAAACCCATCGGGGCGTTTATGTTTGCAGGACCAACGGGAGTCGGCAAAACCGAAATCACCCGTCAGCTTGCCTTTGCCTTGGGCGTGGAGCTTATCCGTTTTGACATGAGTGAATACATGGAAGCTCATACCGCATCACGACTCATCGGGGCTCCCCCTGGCTATGTCGGCTATGACCAAGGCGGACTTTTGACCGAAAAAGTCCATCAACACCCCCACTGTGTGCTACTGCTTGATGAGATTGAAAAAGCCCATCATGACGTCTTTAACCTACTGCTACAAGTCATGGATCATGGCACGCTGACCGACAATAACGGCAGAAGCGTGTCCTTTAAACAAGTTGTTCTCATCATGACGACTAATATCGGGGCAGAGAGTATTAGCCGTACATCGATGGGCTTTACCGAGCAAGACCACAGCAGTGATAACTCTGAGGCAATGAAACGCACCTTCACCCCAGAGTTTCGCAATCGTTTGGATGCGGTGGTGCAGTTCGCTCCGTTATCTAGTGAGACCATCGGTTCGGTGGTGGATAAATTCATCATCGAGCTACAAAGCACCCTAGATGATAAAAACGTGGTACTAGAAGTCAGTGATGACGTGCGTACATATCTGGGCGAGAAGGGTTATGATAAACTCATGGGGGCAAGACCGATGGCACGACTGGTGACTGATGAGCTTAAAAAACCCCTTGCCGAAATGATACTCTTTGGTGAGCTGGCACAAGGTGGGGTGGTGCAAGTGTCGCTTGATGATGAAAAATTGGCAAATGATGATAAAAAGTCATCAAAATTACGCTTTGATGTGGTAAAATCAGCACAAACAGTAGAGATGGTGTAGGATTATCCTAAGCCATATCATTAGATGATTGCGTTAATATAAAAGGTGGATTTATGGCACAGATTTTAGATGGTAAAGCCCTTGCTGGTCAAATTGAAAAAGAACTTAGTGAGCGAGTGCAAACTCTGAAAGACAAAACAGGACGTACGCCCATTTTGGCGACTATCCTAGTCGGCGATGACCCAGCGTCAGCGACCTATGTCCGCATGAAAGGCAATGCCTGTAAGCGTGTGGGCATGGACTCTATCCGTGTGGAAATGCCAAGCGAGACGACCACTGATGAGCTACTTGCTAAAATCCGTGAATTAAACACCAACCCCGATGTGCATGGCATTTTATTGCAGCACCCTGTGCCTGCTCAGATTGATGAGCGTGCCTGTTTTGATGAGATTGCCCTATCCAAGGATGTGGATGGTGTGACTTGTCTGGGCTTTGGACGTATGGCGATGGGCGAGCGTGCTTATGGTTCTGCCACACCGCAAGGTATCATGCACCTGCTAAATCACCATAACGTACCACTGGCAGGCAAACACGCTGTGGTGGTGGGGCGTAGTGCGATTTTGGGTAAGCCGATGGCGATGATGCTCCTAAATGCCAACTGCACCGTAACCATTTGCCACTCTAAAACCGCCAATCTTGCCGACCATGTCCGCCAAGCGGACATCGTGGTGGGGGCGGTGGGCGTGCCAGAGCTTATCAAAAAAGATTGGATAAAACAAGGGGCGGTGGTCGTGGACGCAGGCTTTCACCCGACTAAGACAGGCGGTGTGGGCGATATTGAGCTTGACGGTATTGAAGAGATTGCCAGTTTCTACACGCCTGTACCAGGGGGTGTGGGACCGATGACCATTAACACCCTAATCCGCCAAAGTGTGGAGGCAGGCGAGTTAGAAGCAGGTTTGTAAATACTGCCCCATTCTCAATTTCGCTTCGGGCAAAAGATAAGATGAATGCGATAACACACCCAGTCAAAATGCACACAAACCCTCCTTGATTGGTAGTGTTCCCTTGTCTGTGTGTCGTCATGGTGGTGCAGGATGACTCAAGAACTTTAAATTTGTGGTAAGTTTGGTTTTTGTGCAAATCAACATGTGTATTAATTTGGCTTTAAAACTTATCTACTGATGGGTATACAAGGTCAAGAGATTGACTCTGTTTTAACACCTGCTAATATTGATGATGGATAAGAGACTTATGACATCTGTCCAACCGACTTACCATAAATCTATTTGCTTATGGTTTTTGCACAGAGATTGGGGATACCTGTCTTTTGTGATACAATTTACATTGTAGGGCGTGCCTGCCTTTTTGTATTTTCAATGAAAATCACGAAAAGTCGCACGTCTTTAAGGAGAAACGTAGGCTGATAGTCATTCTATCAAGCAAGTTTTTTGTTTGAAAAACGTACGATTTCCCTGTTTTTTAAACAGGCTTTGTATGGTGGATATCAAAGTCGGGTACGCCCTAACGTTTATCAAATTGAGCTTGACACAGCTTGATAAACTCACCGCCAAACTTGCGGATGTCGCTGTCATCACGCACCGCAATCCAACTGGTAAACCGCCCAAAGTGGCTCACAGGGATGGCAACAAGGTCAGGATAGTTGGTAGGTTCATACGCCATCTCAGCGATGATGCCTATACCTAGACCTGCCGATACATAGGTGCTAATCACGTCCGAGTCTAGGGCGGCAAGCACGATTTTGGGTTGTAACCCTGCCTGCTCAAACGTCCTATCAATGGCACTTCGCCCTGTAAAACCACCATGATAAGTAATGATGGGAAAACTTGCCAGCTCAGGCAAATCCACGCCATCCATCACGCCTGCTACTCCTGACAGCTCATGGTCTTTGGGGACGATGACCACGTGCGACCAGTCATAATAGCGATGACAGCGTAACACGGCGTTATTGAGTAGGCTCTCGGTGGCAATGCCGATGTCGGCTTGACCACGAATGACCATTTGGGCGATGGTCTCAGGGTCGGCTTGTTGTAGCACCAGATTGACCTTAGGGAATTTTTGCAAAAACTCCTTAACAATGGTGGGTAAGACATAGCGGGCTTGGGTGTGGGTGGTGGCAACGGTCAGCGTGCCTTCTTGGGCGTTATTAAAATCAAGGCTTAGATTTTCGATGGTGCGTATCTCGGCAAAAATCGCTTCGATGTGGGGCAGTAGCGATTTGCCGATGGGGGTAAGCCCTGTTAGGCGTTTGCCTTGACGGGTAAACACGTCCGCTTTGAGTTGATTTTCTAGGGCAGCGATTTGTTTGGATAGGCTGGACTGACTGGTGTGGAGCAGTTCGGCGGCTTGGGATAGGTTATAGCCATTGACGACGGTATGCCAGACGGTTTCTAGCTGTTTGAGCTGGATTTGTAAATGCTTTTGGTTGATGACCACATCTATCGCCATGATACGCCCCTTAATCTGAGTTATAAAGTGCTGTCATTATAAAAGTCACCACCAAAAAAGAAAATACCCAAAAAGAAAAAACAAATGCCGATTAGGAATATCGGCATTTTTACGGTGTTAAGACGATGATTGCTTGTTAAGCATTGGTAAGTTCATGCTCTATGGCTTTTAAAATAAAGGCTTCAATGTCGTGTTCATCATAGCCGATTTGTGCTTGGATTTGGGTGAGTAAGGCACGGGGCAGGTGCAGGTTAAAGGATTTTTGCTTGCTGTTAAAGAGCATGGAATTTAAGCTGATTATTGCCCATGTTTGCCCTGCAAATTTGGGGTTGGTTAGATGATTGGTGATGTTTTCAGGTTGGGGCAGGTCACTGCCATCATCTGCCAGTTTTTGTAAATACCCAATCAAGGTGGAACGTACTTTATCAATCGTATCGGCGATGCTGTCGCCAATTACGTGAATGTCTGGCAAATCAGGTACTTGGGCATAAAAAGTATCATCTTCTTGTCTAATGGCAACGCTAAAAAGTTTCATGATGGATTGATGTGCTAAAAGGGATTTTTATTTTGTCATAATTATAATAAATTGGCAATATGTTAAGACTGGCGGTAACTTTAAAAGGTTAGATGGTTGATTTGTTTACCAAACGTATCTTATGTGGATATTGCAATTTAGGTGGTATAGTTTCTATCGGTGAGCGTATTTGACTTGATGTGTGGGGTGGACATGTGAGCATGGACATGTCTGATTTTAAAAATATCACAATAACTTTTTGTAAAATAACCAAAAATAGTCTAAAATGGCAAATGATTTTTGCACTCATATAATACAATGATACGACAATTTGATTTTTCGGCATTTAAGACGGCTTATTTTAATCGTCAAGCTTTATCCATGCTATTTTTAGGCTTTGCCGCAGGCGTGCCTATTTTGCTGATTTTTTCTAGTTTGGGCTTGTGGCTAAGAGAGGTAGGCATTGACCGCAGTACGGTGACGATGTTTAGCTGGGCGGCGTTGGGCTATTCGTTTAAGTTTATTTGGTCGCCATTGGTGGACGCTTTGCCCTTGCCTGTGCTTGGTAAAATGCTCGGTCATCGCCGGTCATGGCTACTGTTATGTCAGGTGTTTATCATTACTGCCATTATTATGATGGCGATGACTGACCCCGCTCAGGTTGCCCCGTCCGTGATGGCGGTGGGGGCGGTGTTACTCGGCTTTTCGGCGGCGACCCAAGACATCGTGATAGATGCCTATCGTATCGAGTCCGCCCCTAGCGAGATGCAAACGGCACTCTCGGCAAGTTATGTGGCAGGTTATCGCATTGGCATGATTATCTCGGGGGCAGGGGCGTTGTATTTGGCGGAGCTATTTGGCTCCAAAGAAGGCATGTATCAGTATGTGGCATGGCAAAAAACCTATCTCATCATGGCGTGCGTCATGCTCATCGGTGTGGCGACCACGCTACTGATTCGTGAGCCTATCCGTCAGGTCAAACCTGTGGTGACCCAAACTGCAGACTACGCAAGACTGTGCGTGGTGTTCGTACTCTCGGTGGTGGCTTTTATCATAACGTATCGGATGATGGGTGGGGTATTGCCAGAGTCAGAGAGTGTGGGTATTGCCTTTTTGCTGGGCTGTGTGCAGTTCATCAGTAGTGCAGTTGCCATGGGGGTGGTCGGCTATGGCTTGGTGCAGGCAGGCGTGGTCAGACGAGAAGTGGCACAGGCGACATGGATTGCCCCTATTACCGATTTTTTTGCCCGTTATGGCAAAAAGGCGATGTTGCTACTGGCACTCATTGGCTTGTATCGTATCTCGGACATCGTGGCAGGGAACATCTCCAACCTATTTTATCAAGATTTGGGCTTTACCAAAATCCAAATCGCCAATGCGGTCAAAGTGGTGGGCGTGATTGCCAGTATTGGCGGTGGCTTTGTTGGGGGCTGGGTGGCTCAGCAGATGGGGGTCATGCGAGCGATGATGGTGGGGGCGATACTGGCGTGTGCCACGAACCTGTTATTTATCATCCTTGCCAATATACCAACCATTCTGGTCATGTATTTTGCGGTGATTACCGATAACCTAGCGGCAGGCTTGGCAAGTGCGGTATTCATCGCCTTTTTGTCGGCACTGACATCCATTCGCTTCACGGCGGTGCAGTATGCCCTGTTTTCATCACTCATGACCCTATCGCCAAAAATCTTGGGTGGTTATTCGGGGGCGATTGTGGATGCGACCGATTATCCCACGTTTTTTGCCATTACATTTGTGATTGGACTGCCGATTTTATATTTGATTCATTTGGCAGATAAACACATCTCGCTGGACGAGTCTGTACTTGACAAAGAATGACATGCACACCATCAATGCCCTAAAAGCCCAATTTCGTAAGCTATCGCACGCACACCTGCCTTATCATTGGTTTGAGTTGTTGCTGTTATTTGTGCTAAATAAAGATAAAGCCTTTTTAATCACCCACGATGATTATCTGCTGACCGCTGATGAATATGGTAGACTGGAAGGTGGCATGACAAAACTATGCTCGGGCGTGCCACTTGCATATGTCATCGGCAGGCAGGGCTTTTTTGGGCATGAGTTTGCGGTCAATGAACACACGCTTATCCCACGCCCTGATACGGAGATGTTGGTGGAGGCGGTGCTTGATGTGGTGGCGGATAAGGGTTTGGGGCAGGCTCGGATATTAGATTTGGGGACAGGCTCGGGGTGTATTGCCCTAAGCATAGCAAAGGCGTTGCCGTCTAGTACGGTGCTGGCGGTGGATTATTCTCATCATGCCTTAGACGTTGCTCGGCGAAATGCACAAGATTTGCAAGTGGCAAATTGCCAATTTATCCAATCCAATTGGTATGAAAATATCCCCATGCAGAGCTTTGATGTTATCGTTTCCAATCCGCCCTATATCGCACGCACCGATGAGCATTTGGCACAGTTGGGGGCGGAGCCTATCACGGCATTGGTGGCAGACAATCACGGCTTATCCGATATTGAAAAAATCATTAAGGGCAGTGCAGTGTATCTCATGCCTAGTGGCGTATTAGCCTTAGAACATGGCTACGACCAAGGGGCAGGCGTGCGGATGCTTTTTGCCAAGGCAGGCTTTAAAGACGTTCGCACCGTCAAAGACTATGGCGGTAATGATAGAATCACGATGGGGGTTTGTGATGAGTGATAATGATAAAAAAATGACTACCAGTGAGCTTAGCGATAATGAACTCATGCGGTATGCCCGTCAGATTCTGCTAAATGACTGGGACATGGATGCACAGCTGCGCCTAAAAAGTAGCCGTGTGCTGATTGTGGGTGTGGGTGGTCTGGGCTGTCCTGTCTTGCAGATTCTGGCACGGGCAGGCGTGGGGAGTATGCATTTGATTGACTTTGATGTGGTAAGCTGTAGTAATTTGCAACGCCAAACACTGTTTAGAGAGTCGGACGTCGGTCAGCCCAAAGTGGTAGTGGCAAGCCGTGCATTGGCGATGCATAATGAGTTTATTGACATCACTCATCAAGACGTGGAGCTAAATGCAGATAACATCACAGCGATAATTGGGCGTAGTGGTGCTGATTTGGTGATTGATTGCACGGATAATTTTACCAGTCGTTATTTGATTAACCAAACCTGCCGAACGCTCGGTTTGCCCCTGTTGTCCAACTCTGCCATTGGTGAAGTGGGGCAGATTGCGTTGTTTGATAAGCAGACGGGCTGTTATGAATGTTTGTTTGGACAGGACAAAGATGATAACAGCAGTATTACCCAAAACTGTGCCACATCAGGGGTGTTATCTAGCACCGTGAGTATCATCGGCTCGATGTCGGCACAGATTGCCCTAGATTATCTCGGACGGGGGCATAACCCCATCGCTCACGAGCTGTTATTATGGCAGGGCAGAACCATGACTTTACAAAAAATGCGATTTGCCACCAATAAATACTGCCCACTGTGCCACGCTTAGCCGTACCATTCTTAGATGATAAAACCATGAAAACATCACCATTACAATTTGCCAAAAAATCCCTAAATACAGGGGCAAACGTCCTAGGTCGCCTACATAAAAGTGCCAGCGTGGCAGGGCTATCCGCCTTGCGTGTTGCCAAGGGCGAGCAGATGGATGCTTATCTATTAAAAGATGCCTTTATGCAGATGGGCGTGACTTATATCAAACTTGGGCAGTTCATCGCCAGCACACCATCACTGTTTCCCCGTGAGTATGTGCTTGCCTTTGCTGACTGTTTGGATGCCACACCGCCTGTGCCATTTGCCAAAATGCAAGAAGTACTGACTGAGGAGCTGACCGATGATGGGCGTGGGCTTGATGATATTTTTGCGTTCATCGACCCTGTGCCACTGGCGTCAGCGAGTATCGCACAGGTGCATAAGGCAACCCTAAAAGACGGACGGCAGGTCGCCCTAAAAATCCAAAAGCCCGATGTTGGGGCGATTATGCAGACTGACCTAGGTGTACTACATGGAGCGTTTTGGGCGATGGAGCGACTCTTGCCGATGATGAAAACCGCCAATCTTGCCCCCATTATTGATGAGATTCGCACTCGCATGACTGCTGAGACGGATTTTTTGGCGGAGGCTCGCCACATTGATAAATTTCGTGAATTTTTAGACAAAACAGGCAGTCAGCACATCACCGCTCCCAAAGTTCATCATGACCTATCGACCAAGCGTGTGTTGGTCATGGATTTGTTGGTTGGTAAGTCGCTCGTTGATGAGAGTTTGCTTAGCGACATCGCCCAAAGCAATCGCACCACACCCCAAAAAGTGATGGCGGATGTGTTAGATACGTGGTTTTTGTCGCTGATGATGACGGGCGAGTTCCATGCGGATTTGCACGCAGGCAATCTCATGTATCTAACCGATGGGCGGATTGCCTTTTTGGATTTTGGGCTGATGGGGCGGATTAAGCCGAGCAGTTTGCAGGCGTGTTTTTCATTGGTGCAGTCTCTGCAGCTTAACGACTATCACGGCATGGCACAGGCGATGGTCGATATTGGCATGACCTACAGCCATGATAAAATCAAAGTAGGACAACTGGCAGACGATCTAAAAGCGATGATGGATAAGGTGCATGGCTCGCCCCAAGAGACGGATAATCTGAACCTGCTCATGCTAGAACTTGTGGAGATTGGCAAGCGTTATGGCGTGCATTTTCCTAGGGATTTTGCGTTATTAACCAAGCAGTTATTGTACTTTGATAGATTCATGGTGACACTTGCCCCTGAGATGGAGCTGTTTGAAGGCGAGCGGTTAAAGGTGGTGATAGAAGAAAGGGTATCAAATTAAAGCGTACCTATCTTTTGTAACACAAATTGCATTTTAAATTTTTTAAAAAACCACGCTCTAGGACGTGGTTTCTTTTGCATGTTATAATTGCATTTTCACACTTTTATCGCCGTGGAAGTAATTTTTTATTCCACCACCACCGCATCAGGGTCGCCTGCCACGCTTTCACGTTTGACAAACATAAAGAATGCCCCTGTGGTTAGTGCTGTCAGCCCAATGCCAATCCATACCGACAGCGTATAATCAAGCCCAAAGCCGATTTTGTTGTACGCCAAAAACGTATAACATGCCGCACTCATAAAGATGGCAGGCAATGTGCAAACCCAGTGGAGCTTACGATAACGATACAGATAGCCTGCCGCTGTCCACAGCATGACCACCGCCACAGTTTGGTTTGCCCAGCTAAAATATCGCCATAGGATTTGAAAGTCCACTTTTGAGACGATAAAGCCAATGACAAATAGCGGAATGGCAATCCACAAACGCTTGACGAGCGTGCGTTGCTCCATGGTTATAAATTCAGCAATGATAAGCCGTGCCGCCCGAAACGCTGTATCACCCGAGGTGATGGGCAGGATGACCACGCCAAGCACCGCAAAGATACCGCCAATGGTGTCAAGATAGGCAATTGAGCTGTCATAGACCACCTTGGAGGGTGAACCGTCAGCAATGGCACCTTGTAGGCTAGCCAAGTCAGGATAGAACGACATGCCGACCGCACACCAAATCAGTGCAATAATCCCTTCGGTAATCATCGCTCCATAAAAGATAAAGCGACCTTCGGACTCATTCTCGGCACAGCGAGCCATGAGCGGGGTCTGCGTGGCGTGAAAGCCCGACAACGCACCACAGGTAATGGTCAAAAACAAGAGAGGCCAAATGGGCAAGTCGCCTTTGGGTTGTAAATTCATAAAGAAGCTCTCAACCGTCAAACCACCTATACTATTAAAGAAATAATCACCCTGTCCGCCAAATTCATTTTTAAGCAGACCATAAGTCATGCCAAGCGACATGAATAGCAATAATCCGCCAAAAAATGGATAAACCCGACCGATGATTTTGTCAATGGGCAGTAATGTGGCGATGATGTAATAAATAAAAATCAGGGCTGTCCACAACACCACGATGGTGTCTTTATCCATACCAAACACGGTATTTTTGACGCTCTCGGTGGCAATAGTAACGCTCTCGGTAATCGCCCCTGTGGCGTTACTGCCAAAAGTATCCATGGTGATGGAGCTAAGTAGGGCGGCAGGACTTGCGACAAAGACCACGCCAACAAGCACAAGCAGGACAACAGCAAGCAAGTTAATAAAATGCTTAACAGGTTGCCCCAGATATTTGCCCGTCAGATACGGCATGCTTGCCCCGCCATTTCGCACTGAGAGCATGCCACACATGTAGTCGTGTACCGCCCCTGCAAAGATACAACCAAACACAATCCATAGCATTGCCACAGGACCATACAACGCTCCCAAGATGGGGCCAAAAATTGGGCCTGTGCCTGCGATGTTAAGCAGTTGGATGAGCCAAATGCGTTTTTTGGACATGGGGATGTAGTCCACGCCGTCTGTCATGGTGTAGGCAGGGGTGTTTTTGTTGGGATTGATGACAAAGATTTTTTCAATCATCTTGCCATACACAAAATAGCCTGCCACCAACACAGCGACACAAAAGAAAAACCACAACATAAACAATCTCCTAGATTGCTTTATCAGAATAGTTTGTTGCATAATAAATAAAGTTAATAAATAATGGTCTTTTAAAAAACTAACCAAAATTTACCATCGCTTACAATACCGCAAACCGATAAAAACGTCAATGCACATTTGTGGGTAGCTGATAACAATTTATGATTAATTTTATAAATAAATGATTTTTGTATTTTAAAGGGTAAATTGGTAAAGATTAGGGCGTAACGTTTGTTAATTTTTTGGTATAATAATGTATTTTTACGTGTAAATATACATGTCTCTTTATTGTTCACTTTGTGTGGTTTGATTTTGTCATGAATTCTTTAAATCGTAAGTTTCGCCAGCAAGGCATTTCTCATCAGTGTGGTTCGGCACAGCAGATTTTGGTGCTGTTTGTCATTGCTTTGGCGTTGGTGGCGATGGTCATGGCAGTTTTTGGCTATAAAATTGGACACAAGCAAGGACTAAGAAAGGGGGTGAGCTTGCAAACCGTTCAAGCCCAAGACGGCAGTGAAGACCCATTACAAGGCATGACGGTCAATGAAGCCAAGTTAAAACAACAGCTTGACTCAGCGGTTAAAGAGCGTGACATTAGCCTGTCAAACCTAGAAACATTGCGTGAACAAAATGAAGAGCTGACCACAAAAAACCTGCAACTGACTCAGGTCAATGAGCTGTTTAAGAAAAAACTTGCCAAAGATGGCGGTATTCCCCTTGAAATATTGGGCAGTGAGATTCTGGCGTTGCCTGATAACACCTATGAGTATCGTTTTGATGTGGCGATGATAGCGTCATCAGGCTCGACCATGAACATGGCACCCAAGATGACCCTGCTAAATGCCACCAGCATGGTGCAAATCCCCTTAAAACCTGCCATTTATGAGATTAAAGACGTGGAGCGGATTCGTGGGCGGTTTGTCATGCCCAAAGATTTTGTGCCTAAGCAAATCAAGCTAGAAATCAATGCAGGTGGTGAGCGTGTCGAACAGCTCTATAACTGGCAAGTGGGCGAAGTCGTTGCCCAAAGGGAAGATAAGGGCGTGAGTGAGCGTCCTGTCGGTGCAGGCGAATAACAGTAAAAGCAAAGGTGTGATATGAGCCAACATGAATCTGATATCGACAGCCAAAACGATGTGATAACTAAGCCAGAACAGGCAGAAGTACCATTGTTTCATGTGGTCATGCATAATGATAACTTTACCACGATGGACTTTGTGGTGTTTGTGCTCGTTGAAGTGTTTGCTCATGGCATGGATAAAGCTGTATCTTTAATGATGGACATTCATCAAACAGGGCAGGCGATTGTGGCGACCCTACCCAAAGAGATTGGTGAGATGAAAATCGCCATCGTGCAAGAGTATGCCGAAGAAGCTGAGTTTCCGCTGTTGGTTACTTTAAAGAGAGCATAACAGAATAAAATATATTCTTGTGTAAAATCAATATCTTATCTTTAAAACAGTATTGTATATAAAAACTGTCATTTTCCATTATTTTTAGACTCATCATTTTTATGCCATCCAATCCGTTATCTCATTATTTCCCCCGAATATTTCATTTAGCCAGTTTGCGTCCGCCTAGGGATTTTTATCCCATTGCTGATACACCCATTTGCCTTGAAATCGGAGCGGGCAAGGGCAAGCACGCCTTGTTATTTGCCCATCAAAACCCTGATAAACACCTATATGCCATAGAACGCACCGCCATAAAGTTTGGGGCGTTTGACAAACAGGCAGGTATAGCAAATCCGCCCAATCTGACCGCCATTCACGCTGACGCCATTGCGTGGACAGCTTTTGCGGTGTATCCCAAGCAGCTCCAAACCTGCTTTATCTTATACCCCAACCCCGAACCCAAAAACAAAAACCAGCGTTTTTTGAATATGCCATTCTTTGAGCTGTTACTGTCCAAGATGGCAGATGGTGGGCAGATTATTTTGGCAAGTAACATTAGCGACTATATCGACGAAGCTGAGCGACTGCTTACTGAGATGTGGCAACTGCCTTATGTCAAAAGGCAGATAGAGCCGATGTCGGCACGCACGCATTTTGAGATTAAATATTTGGCACGGGGCGAGCGTTGCCAAGAACTTATCATTACCAAGCCTGGCGGTTATCGCACCCGTTTTGATGAGACATTGCCCCTACATTTATCATGGTCGCCAAGCGATGAAGCCTAAGGTTGCCATCATTGGGGCAGGGGCGAGTGGTCTTATGGTCGCAGAGCATTTGTCCGCTTATGATGTGGACATTTGTGTCTATGAGCAAATGCCAAGTGCAGGCCGCAAAATCCTATGGGCAGGCAAGACAGGGCTAAATGTCAGCCATGCCGAGTCGATGACGGCTTTTGTGGGGCGTTACACCCCGTCCGACTGGCTGACACCTTTTTTGCAAGTCTGTGATAATGCGTGGGTCGTAGATTGGCTCGCTGGGCTGGGCATTGAGACCTATGTCGGGTCAAGTGGGCGGATTTTTCCTGTGCAGATGAAAGCATCGGCATTTCTCAGGGCATGGTTACGTCGCTTGATGGCAAGGGGCGTGCAGATTTTTTATCGTCATGAGTGCTTGGGTATGGATGGTAATGCCGTGCGATTTGCCCATAATGGGGCGGAGTTTGAGCAGACGTTTGATGTCATTGTGCTGGCGTGTGGTGGCGGTTCGTATCGGCGATTGGGGGCGACAGGTGCATGGCAGGCATGGCTGTCCGATGATGAGCTAACTCCGTTGTATGCCAGTAATGTCGGGGTGGTGCGGTCGTGGTCGCCTTACATGGATAAGTTTTTTGGTAAACCGTTAAAAAGGGTAGGTCTGTGGACAGATGGTGAGCCTGTCTCCCAAGGCGACATCATCATTACTCATTATGGCATGGAGAGCGGACTGATTTATAAATACAACAAAGCCATGCGTGCGTGTCATGATAGGATAAGGGTGTATTTGGATTTATTGCCTGACAAATCGCCAGATGACATCGCCAAGATATTTGCCAAAAATAAAAAGCAGTCTTTGAATAACATTTTACGAAAAATCGGCTTGGATGACGTGAAAATTGCCCTAATTCGTGAATGTACCCATAGGGCAGACTGGGCAAATCACGAACGCATGACAAGTTTTGTTAAATGCTTGCCGATGATGTTTGATGGTTTTCGCCCGATGGATGAAGCCATTAGTACAGGTGGCGGTGTCAAGCGGTCGGCATTAACTGATGAATTACAACTAAAATCTAATCCTGCTGTCTTTGTCTGTGGTGAGATGTTGGATTTTGATGCCCCGACGGGTGGTTATCTTTTGACGGCATGTTTTGCCACAGGGCAGGCGGTGGGACGTGGCGTGGCTCAGCTTTTAAAATTGCAACCGATAAAGGCAAGCTAAAAAGCCAAAAGCACACCCCAGATAGGCTAAGCCCGTCTAAATTTACCGTATTCCAAAAAATGTACCACTTGGTTGGCAACAGCAGAGCTGGTTAGCATGCCTGTATGAGTGACAGGTAAAATCAGGCTGTCGGTGGCAGATGGTAGTTCGGTCTCATGGACAAATACCGTGCCGTCATGGGCATGTCGGGTGCGGTAGTGGCGGTTGTGATAATTCAAAAACAGCAGACCCAAGCCTTGGGACTTATCCCCTGCAATCACACCAAATTCCACGTCATTAGGAACGCTCGGGCAAGTGCCGTCCAACGCTCCGATATAGGACTGTCCGACTAGGGGTGACAGCGTGCGTTTAACATAAGTGGCACAAACACTGCCTTGATGGGGCGTGCCAAGGGAGACACAGCGATGAACTTGCCATGCGGGATAGTCGTGTAAAAACTGCCGAATCACCAATCCGCCCAAGCTATGAGCCACGAGATTGATGGGTTTGTCGGGACCATGATGAGTGAGCAGGTAGTCATTTAGGCGTTTGGCGTGTGCCGAGACGTCTTGGCGTAGACTGTGATAGGTGGGTGTATGCACGATAAAACCCGCTCGCCGAATGTATCTGGCAAGCGGATAAACAATCAAACTGGTTTGGTGCAAACCATGCAAAACGAGCGTGGTAGGTTTATTTGCCACGATAAGTAATGCGACCTTTAGATAAATCGTAAGGGGTCATCTCAACCTTGACTTTATCGCCTGTCAGAATGCGGATATAGTGTTTACGCATCTTGCCTGAGATATGAGCGATGATTTCGTGTCCGTTGTCAAGGCGGACTTTAAATAGGGTGTTTGGTAGCGTGTCGATGACTTCGCCTTCAAACTCGATGATGTCGTCTTTTTTTGCCATAAGTCAGATAAGTTAAAAATGAAAGCAGTATTATAGTAGAAATTACATAAAATAGCAATGGATTACTCTAATAAACCAAGCCACAACGGGGTCAAAGGCTGTTTTGGCAGTAGTTGTTGGAATTTGTCAGGATAATAAGCATTGATAAAATACAGCCCGTCCGCATCTGCCGTGGGTGGTAGTAGTGAGCGGTCTTTGGCATCGATGAGTGCAGGCAAAGCGTCAATGTGGAGCCTGCCTGTGCCAATGGCAAACAGCATGCCCATGATATTACGCACCATATGGTGCAAAAAGCCGTCTGCTTGAATGTCTAACACAAGATACGCCCCATGTTTAAATAGGCGGATGTGATGAACGTCTCGGACGGGCTTGTTAGATTGGCACATGGATGAGCGAAAACTGCTAAAATCATGCGTGCCAAGCAGAAGTTGGCTGGCTTGCACCATAACATCGACATCAAGGGGTTCATAAAAATGAGTGACTTGATGGCGTAAGATGGCAGGGCGATAGGGTTGGTTTAGGGTGACATAACGATAACGGCGAGCGACGGCACCAAAGCGTGCGTGAAAGTCATCAGGCATGGGCATAACCCACGTTAAGGCGATGTCGTCGGGCAGTAGGGTGTTTACGCCACGAAGCCACTGGTGGGGCGTGCGATGAGCGGTGGTGGCAAAATGAGCCACCATATTACCTGCATGCACCCCTGCATCAGTGCGACCTGCGGCGATGACTTCCACAGGTTCGTTGGCGACTTTGGAGATGGCGTATTCAAGGCGGGCTTGAATGCTGTCCACTTCTTGCTGACGTTGCCAACCTTTATAATGCGTGCCAATGAACTCAATGCCAATGGCGTGGATTGTCATGCTCATCACCAATCACCAGTTATCAGAACATAAAGCGTTATTTATCGCCAGCCATAAAAGTCGCCCGTAGATGGCAGGAATGCTCAATTTACCCCCTGACCACACATGATGAGCATATTGCCAAGACCCTGTGGCATAAGTGGTGCTCACCCCATGAAAGGGACACATGGTGGTGCATACCACAGGGATGTTTTGCTTATGTAGTCGGTCAAGCTCGGCGATAATGGCATCACTTTTGGGTAAGTTGCCTGCCCCATAGGCGATAAGGATGACAGCGGTGGTGTTGTCATTGATGTTGGCTAGCTCTTGGGCGATGTGGTTTGTGTCATTGGGCAGTAAAAAAATGCTTTTGATGTTGGCGGTATTGGCGTGATGTTTGATGATGTCAAAAGACTCGGGGCGGATTGTGGGTAATGTCAGCCTTGGATGACTAACGTGTGTGCCATAAAAGGCATTGGGACTGAGACTGTCTATTTTTTGAGTGTTGTCCGCCCAAAAGGTTTGGTGGCAAAACTGTACAAACACACCTTGACGGGTTTGGCTGACATTGATGGCATCTGATAGATTGTGCCAAGCATCGCTGGTATCATCTATGTGATAAGTAGGATTATCTGCCACAAGTAGTGGATTCATGCTTCCTGTAATAACCAAGGATAAGTCGCGATTGGTAAAGGCGTGAAATAAAAAACTTGCCAAAAAACTTAGGGTGTCCGTACCTGTAATCAGTATAAATCGTCTGGTACCTTGCTGATGGGCGGTACCGATGAGTTCATAAAAATGGGCAAAGTCAGTCGGAGTTAAGGTGCTACTGTCTTTGATGCAGTCATTATCCAAAATGACTTGCCTGCTGCCTAATCGGCTGTTTAATAAATTTTGTAAAACAGGTAAAAACTCATGGGCGGGTAAGGGCGATAAAGGCGTGCCATGACTGCCAAAAGTACCGCCAGCATAAATGAGATGGATGTCGTCTGATTGATAGAGCATGATAAGCTAAGTGTAAAATGATTGGGCGAATCATAACATGGTTTTTACAAAAAAGCAAAAAGGCACATCGTAAGACATGCCTTATATGTTGGTGGCTACGACATTATACTAATTGGGTTAATAACTCACGTGCGTTTTGTTGCTGAGTGGTATTACCTGTTTGTATTACTTCATCAAGCAGACGTTTGGCACTGTCGTACTCGCCAAGGTCAAGATATTGTTTGGCAAGATTTAAAGTGATGCCGGTATTGTCCAGTTCATCAACAAAACCAAGCTCTGATGGAATGCCTGCTGTTTGCGTTGGTACGGCTGTGACGGGTGTAACAGAAGTAACTGGCTCAGAAACAGAAGCAGGAGTTGGCTCTGGCGTGATTGTGGCAGGTGTTTCGGTAAAATCAAAACCGTCAATATCAAGACTGTCATTTGGTATGTCAGTGACAGGCGTGGTGTCAAACGCCAAATCGGTAGTGTCAAATGCCAAGCCATCATCTTGTACAGATTCGCTCACTGCTGGCGTGGACTCTACCCCCAAATCCAAATCGCCAAACCCTAAATCATCATCGGCACTGCTAGTGGGGGTAACAGTTGGTGTAACCACAGGTGCTGATGTAGTCTCATTAAACCCTAAGTCAAAATCAGCAAATTCATCACTGGGGTCAATGGTTGGTGTCGGAGCTGGCTTGGTGGCAGGTTCGGCAGTAAGTTCAGTATCAAAATCACCAAAATCCAAATCAGCAGTTGAGGTAGTGTATACCGAAGGAGCTGATGGGGTTTCGGTGCTAAATGTCAAATCAAAGTCGCCAAACTTACTCAGTTCGGTTTCTGGCTTGATTTCTGCTTGTGGTATATTAACAGGCTTTGGTGTGGCGATTGATACATCAGTATCAAAGTCAAAGCCATCAAGAGCTAAGTCATCACTTGGCGCTGTATCAGGTGTAGCAGGAGTTGGGGTGGGTTCGGGAGTGGCTTCAAAATTAAAGTCTAGGTCACTGCCCAAGTCATTGCCCAGATCTCCTAAGGTATCTTCGATGGCAGGTTCATTAACTTTATTTGATGAAATCGTACCAAAATCTAAGTTATCTAAGTTGGGTTGTTCGCTGACAGCAGGGGTAGGCTCTGGCGTTTCAAATTCAAAATCAAAACCATCTAGTGCATCATTGGCTTGATTGTCTACCGCTGTTGGAGCGGGGGCAGGGTCAAGACTAAATTGTACATCTAAATCACTCTCTAAGCTGCCATCTAGGCTCATCAAATCATCTGATGTGGTGTCAAAGTCAAGCGTAGGCTCATTGCTAAGTGCAGGTGCTACCACCTCTTTTGCTGGTTCATCAAAGGAGAAATCATCAAAATCTAATGTCGGCTCAGCAGTAGGCTGTGGTGGCTGAACAGGAGTGTCAAAGTCTAAATCAAAGTCACTACCACTCAGCGTAGGCTCAGCAGTAGGTGCTGGTGTATTTAAGGTTTCTAAGTCAAAGTCAAGTGATGGGTCAGTGTTGGTAGTGACACTTGGTGTGGGCTTGGATGCTGGTGTTTCAAAGTCAAAATCTAAGCCATTATCAAAAGCATCAGATGTCTGATTTTGCGTAGGAACTGCCACAGCAGCAACCACGGCGGCTGTTTGAGCGGGAGTGGGCTGTGGTGCGGGTGTTTGTCCTGCGCCACTGTTTATCTCATCTTCTAATAGCGATTTGCAAAAATCAGCTTCACGAATGGTCTCGCCATCGGCAATCTCATGGATTTTTTGGTGTAGCTGGTTAAAGGCAGCAAATTGTTTGGTGACACCATAAGTTTGTAGCAGTTTTAGCATCGCACCGTTATGACGGGGATTGGTCATTAGCACCCGTTTTAACTCGGCAATCGCTTCATTGTAGTTCTGATTGCGGATATGAGCCTCAGCGGTGGCAAGATCATTGCCAGTTGCTGTCGGTGTGGGTGCTACTGGGGTTTGCTGAGTAGGGATATGAGCCTGTGGACTGGCAGGCAGTTCTGTTTTTTGAGCTTGTAGTTTTTTTAATACAAAAAACGCCACAATACTAATTACAACAACAGCACCAATGGCGATAATAATGGTTTCCATGATAACTCCGATTTATTAAGCTTGATATACAGGCTTAATGGGCAGTGCCCTTTGTTAATTATTTTTTCTCTTTGAGGCTTTTTAAGCGACTTTCAAGTTCAGCAAGTTTTTGATTTTGTAGTTGAACTTTTCTAGCAGCTGATGAGAGTTCTTCGTTTAGACTGTTAACACGTTTGGCATTACTGGCAGTTTGCTGACGTGTATTTTTCAAAGTACCTGCTAAATTACCGCCACCTGTCGCTGTGTTGGATGAATGTTTGTTGTTGGTGCCTGTAGCACTACCTTGTTGCGTGGGTGTTACCAAGGTCATCTGAGCCTTTGGCAGGGCTTTTTGAGCAGGCTTGGCGGTCACTTGACTGCCACGTCTTGGTGTCTCTTTTCTGGTTTGTCTTGCTGTGTTACTTCTACTTGTTGGTTGTCTTGCAGTAACAGCTCGCTCTTTGCTGGCACGTCTGGCTTCAATAGCTTCGGCAATCGCTTTTTGTGATGGTATGACTTGATAGTTGGGTAAGTTTAAGTTAGCATTTGTTTTGAGCTGGTTGATGTTGCCTTTATTGAAAGCATCGGGGTTGGTTTCATGAATCGCGGCCATTACTTCATTGACATTCATGTTATTTGCCTGTGCAATAACATTAGCAATGTTCCATAAACTATCGCCTTGTTGCACGACATAAATGGCTTGACTTGACTGTGACTCGGTAGGTGTTGTCACATGGTCTTGCTTTGGTTGCGACACCTGCTCTGGTGTGGTGTCTTGGGCAATGAATGGCTCGTCAAATGTTGGGCTGGTAGGTGTGGGCGGTACTTGCCCAGCAGGATATACACGACGAACGATTTCTTCGGTCAGGATGTCAACCTGTCTGTTAGTGCCTTCGGGGGTGATTTGAGATAATACCGTTTCTTCTTTAGAGATGATATTACCTTCGCTGATACCAACAGCGGTAAGAACAGGTTCAAGCACAGGTATGTCTTGGGTAATGACCTGCGTTGCTGGCTCGTCTAATGACATGGTGTCATCAGGTGTTTTGGTGGTGGGGCTAGTCTCGGGTAAGTTGGGTCGAGTCTCAGCGGTAACCACTTGTGTTACTTTGTCTTCGGGTAGGGTGAAAGCATTGGCGGCGGGCAAGGGCATAAGTAGCGTCTGCGGCTCAATGATTTGCTCGCCGTTGTTATTTAGGTTTAATACCACATCAGCAAAAGGCGTGCTAATGGGTTGATTAGAAGTTAGGGTAATTTGACCTGCATTGTTTGACGTGGGTGTAAAACTTGCTGAAATCTGAGCATCAGGACTGAGCCCCATTTGGCGGTATATGTCGTTACTGGCGACAGATGCGTGGAAGTTGGCAGCATCAATATTAGTAACATTTATCGTGGCAGATAAAGGCTCGTGTTGTGCCGATGTGATGTTGGCTTGACCTAGATTCATGGCGGAAGCATTTAGGCTTACCATACCAAACAACGAAGCAAGCACTGCTTGATAAATAAAAGTAGTGCGGTGAGTTTTATGCCAAGACATAGTTATCCTTTCAAAAGGTTGTCAATAATGAATAAAAATAGACTGTTCAATAAACAGTTTTATGGTGTATTTATAACAAAATATGGCAAAAAATGCTAGCTTATTTTGATAATTTGCAAATATATGGTATTAAAACGTGGGCAAGTAGTAAAATCTTTGCAAAAGTTTACAATATTTGCAAAGATTAAAATCACTTGACCGCCAACGAGCTGATTTGGTTTGGTCAAGTAGGCTCGTGTATCAAATTCTACCTTGAATGATGGCAAGCATACGGCGAAGTGGCTCGGCAGCTCCCCACAATAGCTGGTCGCCCACAGTAAAGGCGGTCAGATACTCGCCCCCCATGTTCATCTTACGCAGACGACCGACCGCCACACCCAATGTACCTGTTACCGCCACAGGGGTAAGGCGTGTCATGCTGTCGGGTTTGTTGTTGGGGACGACATCAAGCCACGGATTTTTGCTATCGATTAGGGCTTTTTCGATTTCGTGCAAAGGAATGTCTTTTTTGAGCTTGATGGTCAGGGCTTGGCTGTGGCAACGCATTGCCCCAATACGCACACAAATACCATCAATGCTGATGATGTCTTCTTCTTTGCCTAGGATTTTGTTGGTTTCGGCTTGACCTTTCCACTCTTCACGAGATTGACCGTTGTCAACTTGGCTGTCAATATAGGGAATTAGACTGCCTGCAAGCACCGCCCCAAAATGCTGTTTGGGGAAATCGTCCGAACGCTGAGTGGTGGATATGGTGCGGTCAATCTCCAAAATGGCAGAGGCAGGGTCGGCAAGTTTGTCCGTCACGCTATCACGCAGTACGCCCATGCCTAAGATAAGCTCACGCATGTTGTTCGCCCCTGCTCCTGAGGCGGCTTGATAAGTCATCGCTGACACCCACTCCACCCAATCACGGCGGAACAGTTCGCCAATTGCCATAAGCATAAGCGATACAGTACAGTTGCCCCCAATAAAGTCTTTTCTGCCGTCTTTTAGGGCAACATCAATGACATCACGATTGACAGGGTCTAGGATAATGATGGCATCGTCTTCCATGCGAAGTGAGCTTGCTGCATCAATCCAATAGCCCCTCCAGCCTGATTTTCTAAGGGCGGGGTGCGTGGACTTGGTATAATCGCCCCCTTGACAGGTAATGATGGCATCACATTTGGCAAGCTCATTGATGTTGCTTGCATCTTTTAAGGTGCTGGTCGGGATTTTGTTATCAAAGGTTGGGGCATTGCCACCTGCGTTACTGGTCGAAAAAAACACAGGATTGATGTGGTCAAAGTCGCCTTCTTCAAGCATACGGTTCATGAGTACCGAACCCACCATGCCACGCCAGCCCACCAAGCCAACAGTTAATTTATCTGTCATAATTAACACCTTAGATTTGTTAAAAAGTTGTAACCCATAACTATGCCTTTTTTGGACAAAAAAAGCAAGTGTTTTTGTCAAATTTCATAAATTTTCTAGTAAACATCAGCAAAACTGATAAAAACTGATAATTTTTCACACAAATGTCGGCAATCGCTTACAAAATTTTAAGTATTTTACCAATGGTCAGCGATGGGAAAAATTTTTATAATACACAAAAATTACAAAAATTAAATGGTAAAACCAAGATAAAACTAGGATGACAGGAATTAAATCGCCGTTAGGAATGGCAGGGAAAACTTATTGCAATCTTACCCATACCCAGTTTAGTGATAAGCTGGGTTTATTTTTATATTGTTGGGAGTTTGCTTGTCTTTGGGTGTGGGCAAGTAAGATAAGATTTAATCTTTTTTATGAAAAATACATTAGAGTTCTTGCGAAATTCAAAAACAATGGTCTTTAAAGCCTTATTTTATTGAGCTTGAAATTTTTAAAAACCCAATAAAATCTTAATTTCGCAAGTGGTCTATTAGATTTCTCTTTAGAAAAATTAAAGCCAAGTTCTTATAAATACCGCAATTGCATTTTTAGAAAAATATGTAGAAAGCCACTGCGAAAATGATCTTACAGAATTTTTAAATTTTTAAAGTCTAGAAAATATCAGGGCTTGAATGTATAAAGATTTTATTTTGCAGTATGTTTAAAAGTTAAGGTTTGCATAGAAGTCTATTAAAGTTCATGCAAAATCAAGGCTTGCCTTTCTTTTGCACTTGCAATAAAAAATGAGAAAAGTTGCACGTTTTTTTCAAGGAAAAAACGCAAGTGTGAGTTTTCTATGAAGTAAGTTTTTGACAAACAAAAGCAAACCGGCCACTTAATTTAAAAAATTAAGTTAAAAATCCTAAAAACCTAACCAATTATGCTCATCCAAGGGCTGTGGGGTCAATATTTGGCTAAAACCCTTTTTAACACCATAGGTTTTATGTTATAATTCACAAACCTTATTTATTCTACCACATCTTTGTTGATGTGGTTTATTTATCGGTTGTCATCGCCCATTTTATCATCGACCATTCATCAGCTCATGAATCTATCCCATTTTTTTGAAAAAATCCTAAATGATTTGTACCAAAGCGTGTATGTGTCGCTTGGCGGTTCGCTCGACGATGAGACCCTAAACTGGACAGAGCGGGGCATGGCTGTTGCCAGTATTAGCATTAAGATATTGATTTTATTGGTGATTATTGGCTTTTTTTATTGGCTGTTGGTCTATTTATTAAAGCATTGTCGCCGTCCGCTACACCTATCACAGCGCCATGTTTGGATTGCTCGGGCGGTACTGCGTTATACATGGTTTGTGGCGAGCTTGCTGGCGGTGATGACGCAGATTGGCACGCAGGCAGAGACCATTAAGGCAACGGCAAAAGCGGCGACTTGGGCGGGGTTTTATTATGTGCTGTGGGCGACCAGTGGGCAAATGGTTGCCAGAGTGTTACGTTACTATGAACTCAATGCGTCCATTGAACAACTGCTCAAAAACTTGATTTTGGTGCTAATTATCGTTTTTGCTTTGGCAAGCGTACTCGCCCAGTTTGGTTTTGATATTGTATCCTTGGTGGCAGGTCTGGGTATTGTGGGTTTGGCAGTGGGTTTTGCCGCCCAAAGCACGCTTGCCAACTTCATCGCGGGCATTACCATTTTGATAGAGCAGTCGTTTCAAGTGGGCGACTGGATTCGGCTTGGCGACAAAGAAGGACGAGTGGTTAAAATCTCCCTGCGAGCCACGCAAATCCTTGACCGTGATAACATCATTATCATCATTCCCAATTCGACCATGTCATCATCGGAAGTGATTAACCTAACGTCCAAAAAGATGATAAGATTTGATGTTAAAGCAAGAATTGGCTTGTATGATGATGTCGCCCACGCCAAAGAAATCATCATCAAAACATTAAGCAAAGATGAAGTGATTTTAAAACACCCAGCCCCTATGGCGACCGTCAGTGAAGTGGGCGAATATGCCATTTATTTTATTGTGCGTTTTTGGGTTGCTCCATTATCGGTTGCCCGTATTCCGATTATCAAAGAAAACATCAATGAGCGTATTAAACGAGCCTTAGACGAAGCAGGATTTGAAACCCCTTATCCTTATCAAGAGATATTATTTAACCGCTCAGATGATAAAGAAAAACACTTGGCAATGATTCATCAAGCATTGGATAAAAATATCAATGACAAAGAAGAAGATGTAGAGAGTGCCATAAAAAAGCAGTGACAATTAATTAAATAAACTGGTGTTATTTATACAATTATCTGTCATTTAAATTGATAATAACAAGCAATCATCTTGACAATCGCACTAACATCATTTTGCCTCGCCCATTTACCCTGCTAAATACCGCCCCAAAAACAACAATTGTCACTACCATACCCGTCCCAAATTATGCTATAATAATTAGTTTACCCAAACCCCTTACCAAAATTCTTATCAAATAAGCCCACACCATGCCAAAATTACCCTTCGCCAACTTTACCCCCACCGCCTTTGATGTTGTCATCACCTGTGCGGACGGTCTTGAAAATGCCTTATTGATAGAGCTTGACTTATTTGGGCTGGTCGGACAGATTGTGCGGACAGGGCGTGTGCGTGTGGGCGTGTCGCTTGCCGACTTTTACAAAATTTGCCTGTATAGCCGTGTGGCAAGCCGTGTACTACTCCCCATTGGCGAGTATTATTTTCGCCAAAAAACCCAAACCGTGAGCCAAGTGCGTGAAAGTGGCGGCAAAAAAACCACCCGCACGGTTGAGACCAAAGTCATTGACGAAGACGTTCCCACTACCTTGTATGAATTCGCCAGTCGCTATGATTGGACAAGCGTGTTTGGCGTAGAAAACACCTTTGCCATACGCCTATCCACCGACAAACGCCTGTCGGTAAACCAACAATTTGCCACCTTGCGTATCAAAGACGCCATCGCCGACTGCTTTAACAAAAAATTAGGCGAGCGACCAAACGTGGACAAATCCCCTGATTTTCACATTTACGCCCACGCCACAGGTGAGCTTGCCGAGCTGTATTTGGACTTGTCAGGCACAAGCCTGCACCGCCGTGGCTATCGTGTGGCGAACACGGACGCTCCTTTAAAGGAAAATTTGGCAAGTGCGTTGCTTTATGAATGCAACTGGCACAAGGGCGAGCATACCGCCATTATTGACCCTATGTGTGGCTCTGGCACGCTCATCACTGAAGCCCTACTCATGAAAACCGCCTACCCTGTGGGCATTGACAAAAAAGCAAGCGATTTTGGCTTTTATCATTGGCAATACCACGATGATGAGCTGTGGCAAACCCTTGCTGGTAAAGCCTTAGATGACTTTCATGCCAACCTTGCACACCTAGAACAATCCCTTATCAAAGGCGACTTTACCGCCCTTGCCCTAGACGCTGACGCCCATGCCGTGCGTGCCTGCCACAAGAATCTGATAGCGTCCGCCCTTGCCCCCATTGCCGAGTACGTCCGCCTAGAACAGCGACCGCTTGCCACCGCCAAAGCCGTGCTGAGCGAGCTTACCACCGCCTATCCACTTGTCATCACCAATCCCCCTTATGGCGAGCGACTGGGCGAGAGCGATTTTATCAAGCCCTTGTATCACGGCTTGGGGCTTATCGTGGCGGACGGCTTACGCCATGTGGGGCGTGCAGACATGGCGGTGCTGGCAAGCCACATTGAACACGCCGACACCCTGCCGATTGCCGAGCCAAACACCCTAAAATGCCATAACGGAGCATTGACCGTGTATTTTCGTTATGGGGCGGTAGAATTTGCCAAAACCGACCGTTTGGCATATGAATTGATTATCAATTTTAATAAAAAAGAAATTGATAATCCTGATAGCCAAGAATTTATCAACCGCTTACAAAAAAATATCATCAATCTAAAAAAACACGCCCAAAAAAACAATATCAGCAATATGCGAATTTATGACGCTGATTTGCCCAATTATAATGTAGCGATTGATATTTATGGCGATAAAATTCACGTCCAAGAATACGCCCCACCAAAACAAATTCCCACCGATGTCGCCAAAACCCGTTTTAATTTGGTATTATCCGCCATTCGGGATATTTTTAATGTCCACCGTGAAAGTATTTTTATAAAAACCCGTATGCGACAATCGGGCAATGACCAATATACCAAAAACACCAAAGACGATACTCAAAGATATAAAAAAATGTATGTCGCTCATGAAAATGGGGTATATTTGTATGTGAATTTTACAGATTATTTGGATACGGGGTTATTTATTGACCACCGCAATATTCGTGAAATGATAAAAAATGCCAGTCGTGGCAAAAATTTCTTAAATCTATTTGCCTATACTTGTACCGCCAGCGTGCATTCGGCAATGGGCGGAGCCAAATCGGTAACGAGCGTCGATTTATCCGCCAATTATTTAAATTGGGGCAAACAAAACTTTGCCCTAAATGGGCTTGATTTGACCGCCACGACCTTGGATGATGTGCCAAAATATCAATTCATCGCCACCGATGTCTTTGACTGGCTAAAAAATAACACCGAACAATTTGACGTGATATTTATTGACCCACCCACCTTTTCTAATTCTAAAAAGTTTAAGGGAACGTTTGATGTACAGCGAGACCATGTCGCCCTGATAAGCCGTGCCATGAACCGCCTTGTCCCAAATGGCGTGCTGTATTTTAGCAATAACTTTACCAAATTTGTGCTAGACGATGAAGTCAAGGCTCGTTATGACGTAACACCAATCACCGATAAAACCATTGGCGTAGATTTTAATCTAAAAAAACCCATCCATCAAAGTTTTAAAATCACGCACAAAAATCAAATGATGAAAGTGTATGAATTTGAAAGTGCGTTTGATGCCGTCAATGATGATTGGCAAGATGAAATAACGGTTTGTAATAAAAAATCTGATATAAAACATTCAAAAGACAGAGAAGTTAAAAAATCTTTTGATAAAAAGCCATTTAAAGATAAATCAGATAATCCACGATTTAAAAAAGATGATAGAAAAGATAGCTTTAAAAAAGACACTTTTAAAAATAATGACAAAAAGTCATTTGATAAAGACAAGTCTTTTAATAAAAAATTTGATAAATCTGATAAGTCATTTGATAAAAGACAAACAGGCAAAGACAGATTTTATGATAATGAACCTGTTAAGTCAGACAAGCCAAAAGTACGCTATGAAAAGATTGACGGAAAATTGGTTGCCATACCTATTGACAACACCCAAACCAATGAATCCGACAAACCCAAAAAATATACGGTAAAACCAAAATCGTGAGTTAATTTTATATGGGTTTTCCGTTCGCCCTGAGCTATGCCTGCGGGCAGGAAAACCGTTATGGGCAGGCATAGCTTACCACGAACGGTTTTTTAAATACGATATTTAAACCACAACCCAAAAATTTAAACGCAAAATCAAAAAATTTGAGAAATAGCCATGACCGATAGCCAAAATTTAACCGATGAAATCCTAAACGATGCAGAAAGCCATTCTGAAATCATTCACGCCTTATCTGCCGACAGCGAGCGAGAGACGGACACAGACGGCGATGATGAACATGACTTTGATGACGGCATCAAATCCGCCCGCTTCAAAAAACTACAAAAAAAACTGCGTAAAGAAGTGTCGTGGGCGATTCGTGATTTTAATATGATTGAAGATGGCGATGTTGTCATGGTGTGTATCTCAGGCGGTAAGGACAGCTTTACCTTGCTTGATATTTTACTGTTTTTAAAACGCATTGCCCCGATTAACTTTGATATCGTGGCGGTCAATCTTGACCAAAAACAGCCCAATTTCCCAGAGCACGTCCTGCCCGAATACCTGTCCAAACAAGGCATTCCGCATTATATCCTAGAAAAGGACACATATAGTATCGTAAAATCAGTCGTGCCAGAGGGCAAAACTTACTGCTCGGCTTGCTCACGCCTAAGACGTGGCTCGCTGTACGGCTTTGCCAAGCAGATTGGGGCGACCAAGATTGCTCTGGGGCATCATCGTGATGACATTTTGGCGACTTTCTTTTTGAATTTGTTTCATGGCGGAAGCCTAAAAGCCATGCCCCCTAAGCTGTTATCCGATGACAAGCAAAACGTACTTATCCGTCCGCTTGCCTATGTTGCCGAAAAGGATATTATCAAGTACGCAAATTACAAGCAGTTCCCCATTATCCCGTGTGGACTGTGTGGCTCACAAGAAAACTTACAAAGGGCGATGATAAATGATATGCTTCGTGAGTGGGACAACGCCCACCCAAAACGCCTAGCGAGTATGTTTAAAGCTTTGCAAAATGTCGCCCCAAGCCAGCTTGCCGACCGTGAGTTGTTTGATTTTGAAAGCCTAAAAACCGAGCGAACAGACGATGAGAGGCTGTTTGAAGGCGATAATATCCAAGTGGGCGTAAGCGAAAAACTTGCCGATATTGGTTTGCCGACCGCCCCACAAGTGCAGACCTTTAACCCTAAATTTAGCAACAAAATCCCAACGATAAATCCTGTTATTGATTGATTGTGAGCCGAGCATGATAATAAAAGCAATTTTTATCCTATTACTGCTGATATGTGTAGGTGTTCAAGGCGTGTTTATCTATCTGCTTGGCGGTTATGACCCACACGAGTTAAATAATTGCTTAAAATGTGGGAGAGTTTTGGCGTCGAGATTGTGCCTTATACAGCTTTTATGCTGTCAATCACCCAAGCAAAAGCCATTTGGCTAATCCCAAAGCTTAATTTAATCATTGGCATTATGGCAATCATTAAAAAAGAACGGCATATTGGGCTATTGGTGCTTGTGCTGTCTTTTTTAATCGCCTTAGCCTTTGTTTGGGCGATATATTCGCCAGCGATGATGACTTCCATAAGTGGGTGATATTTTATTTCACTTTTTAATATCAAGAGTGGTAGGGTGCATACGCACCAATATACCATCAAATTTAAATCAATTTTAACAAAACCAAAAGGTAGTTTTATGACCATACCAAATCTAAACGTCATGATTAGTAGCGAAGAAATCGCCCAAAAGGTAAGCGAGCTTGGCAAACAAATCACCGCCCATTATGCTGATAGCGATAAAGAGTTGATTTTAATCGGACTGCTTCGTGGTTCGGTGATTTTTATGGCGGATTTGTGCCGAGCGATTGACAAACCGCATGAGTTTGATTTTATGACCGCATCTAGCTACGCTAAAGGCACGGTATCTAGTGGCGATGTCAAGATTTTAAAAGATTTGGACGGCGACATTCGTGGTAAAGACGTGTTGATTGTTGAAGATATTATTGACTCTGGGCGTACGTTGTCCAAAGTTGTGGAGATTTTAAAAACCCGTGAGCCAAACTCCATTGAGCTTTGTACACTGGTCAGTAAGCCGTCTCGCCGTGAGATAGACATGGACGTAAAATTTTTAGGTTTTGAAGTGGAAGACCGTTTTATTGTGGGTTATGGTTTGGATTATGAACAAAAATACCGCCATTTGCCATTCATCGGCGAAATTGGCTTATAATGATAACTCATTGATTTATATAAACTATTTTAAAATTATAAATAAAAATCGGGTATCACACCCGATTTTTTGATGATAAAATGATTATGATGATAGAGTTAGCCCAACCAATTAATACGGCAAGTTTGATTTATGTGCTTGATTTTATTGGCGTTATTGCCTGTGCGGTGGCAGGCACCATGCTTGCCATTAGTAAGGGTTTTGATTTGTTTGGCTGTATTTTGGCATCTATGGTTAATGCCATTGGCGGTGGGACGATTCGTGATGTCATGCTTGATAGGCACCCGCTCTTTTGGACGATAGATTTGAATTATGTGTTCGCCATTACGATAACATCAATCCTGTGCCAGATGTTTTTTCGTCCAACGGCACGCATGAATGGCGTGTTAAAGCTGTTTGACGCCATTGGGCTGTCAGCATTTAGCGTGATTGGGCTGACGGTGGCGTTATCAATGGGGGCGACACCACTCATCGCTGTGATGATGGCGGTGATGACGAGTATCGCAGGCGGTATCATGCGAGACATGATTTGCCAAGAGTTGCCGATGGTACTGCAAAAGGAAATTTATATTACCGCCAGTATCTTGGGGTCGCTGACCTATCTGGGGCTGGGGCGACTAGGTGTGGTGGCGTGGCTGTGCGAGCTTGCCATGCTGATGGTGGTGTTTGGCGTGCGAATGCTGGCGGTGCGATACGATTGGCATTTGCCGAGCATTCGCATGGTGTAAGATACAACAAATTAACCCCAATTTGCACCAATGTTAAATCTTGGACTACTATCAAATCTTGAAAAATGCCTTTGTAGAGGCGTGCTTTCTACGCCCTTTGGTGGTGTATTTTGAGGTTTGATGATTATACAAGCAAAAAATAAACCCCAAGATAGGGGTTTATTGTTGGTTGGGATATGTCCTAATTTTAGTGTCTAAAATGTCTCATGCCTGTGAACACCATGGCAATGCCATGCTCATCGGCGGCTTTGATGACTTCTTCATCACGCATAGAGCCACCGGGCTGGATAATGCACTTAATGCCAGCGTTGGCGGCGTTATCAATGCCGTCTCTAAATGGGAAAAAGGCGTCCGATGCCATAACCGCCCCTTCAACAGGCAATCCTGCGTGTTCGGCTTTGATGACGGCAATGCGAGCAGAGTTCACACGGCTCATCTGCCCTGCACCGATACCGATGGTTTGGCGGTTTTTGGCATAGACGATGGCGTTGGATTTGACGTATTTGGCAACTTTCCATGCAAAAATCAAATCATCAAGCTCTTGCTCGGTGGGCTGTGCCTTGGTAACGACTTTTAGGTCGAATTTGTCAATCATACCCAAATCCTGCTCTTGAACAAGCAGACCGCCATTCACACGTTTATAATCAAGCTGTGGCGTGCGTTCGTTGATGTTTGGCAATTCGCCACAAGTCAGCACACGCACGTTTTTCTTGGCTGATGTAATGTCAAGTACACCGTCTGCCACACTTGGGGCGATGATGACTTCGACAAATTGACGGTCGATGATGGCTTTGGCGGTATCCACGTCTAGCTCACGGTTAAAGGCGATAATCCCACCAAATGCAGATTCAGGGTCGGTGGCGTAGGCTAAGTTATAAGCGTCTAAAATACCGTCAAGCGATACCGCCACACCGCAAGGGTTGGCGTGTTTGACAATTACGCAGGCAGGCTTGGCAAAGGATTTGACGCATTCTAAGGCCGCATCGGTGTCGGCAATGTTATTGTAGGATAACTCTTTGCCTTGCAACTGCTTGGCGGTGGCGATAGATGCTTCTGTTGTCCCACTTTCTACATAAAAACTGGCGGTTTGGTGGGGGTTTTCGCCATAACGGAGTTCTTGGGCTTTGTTAAGCTGAATGTTAAAGGTGCGTGGGAATTGGGTTTTGGCGGTGGCATCATCGCTTAATGTCTCGCCTTTGTCCAGTAGTCTTGCCCCCAAAAAGCTCGCTATCATGCCGTCATAACTGGCAGTATGTTCAAAGGCTTTGACCGCCAAATCAAAGCGAGCGCTGTCTGATAGCCTGCCATCTGCTTTTAGTTCGTTGATGACTGTGGTGTAGTCGGCAGGGCTTGTGATGATACCCACATATTTGTGGTTTTTGGCAGATGAGCGCACCATGGCAGGGCCGCCAATGTCAATATTTTCAATGGCATCGCTCATGGTAACATCATCTTTGGCAACTGTTTGGGCAAAGGGGTATAGGTTCACCGCCACGATATCAATGGCATCGATGCCATGCTCTGCCATGATGTCGGCATCTATCTCACGGCGACCCAAGATACCGCCATGAATCTTGGGGTGTAAGGTCTTAACTCGTCCGTCCATCATTTCGGCAAAGCCGGTGTGGGCGGAGACTTCTGTGGCATTAACACCGTTTTCGGTCAAAAGTTTAAAGGTACCGCCAGTGGATAGGATACCAAAGCCTAAGGCAGATAATTCTTGGGCGAATTCTACAATGCCTGTCTTGTCAGAGACGGAGAGTAGGGCGAATTTTTTCATAAAAATACCTTTTTGGGTTACAAGGGTGGATAAAACAGGATTAAAAGTGGGATTAAAACAAAACGAAAACCCGCCAAAAAATGACGGGTGCAAAAAATTAGAAATTATAATAAGCCATGCGTTTTTAGCTTAGTGCGGAGCGTGCCACGATTTAGCCCAAGCATTTGAGCGGCTTTGGATTGGTTGTTGCGTGTGTGCTTCATGACCGCCACCAATAAGGGTTTTTCAAATTCATGCAAAAAAATCTCATACATGCTCGTAGTATTCTCACCATTTAGGTGCATCAAGTAACTTTCCACTGCTTTTTTGACTTCGTCGTGTAGAGGGGTGGTTTCTTGAATGGGAGGCGTGGGGGTCATCATAAAAGCTCCTGTGTCTCACTTAACCTTGTTCTTACGAGTGGTAGGCTAGGGCGTGCCTACCCCTTATAACACTATTTACAATATAGAAATATTTTAGAAATAAAGGTACATTTTTGTATGAAAAATGGCTAAATTTGGTTTTTTTATCGTCAAAAACTTGCCTGATAGAATGGCCATCAGTCCGCATTTTTTCCTTGAAAAACGGGCGATTTCCCCTATTTTTCATTGCAAATAAAAAAGTTCAACACGCCCTAGTCAATACCTATCAATCACCTGTTGGTAGAAGGCGTATTTCCTAGAATTATTGTAAAACAATTGCCGTAATTTGGCAAGTCATGAGATGTTTGTAATGTTAAGCTGTATTATCCTGTTGTTAATTTGTGTTAATGAATAATTACAAAGCGGTTATTTATCCGTCAAAATGATGGGATGAATCTTTACCTAACAGAGCAAGTTAGCTTGGTGCTAGGTGACTTAGGGTTGTTGATAAAATGGCGTAACTGTTACCGAGCTTGCTTTGGGAGCAGGGTTCACTGAAAGCATGATCCGCTTGTGCTGATTGGCAAGTAAGGTGGTCTGAGATTCGCCAAGGTAGTCTTTGGTGTCCGCCACAAAGTCCCCCACGACCACACCACTACTGTCTTTAAACTGCACCAGTAAGTAAGGAAACAGTTGTTCGGAATTGGTTTTGTTGG
The DNA here is from genome assembly GCF_025985205.1 of Moraxella bovis. Taxonomy (NCBI): domain Bacteria; kingdom Pseudomonadati; phylum Pseudomonadota; class Gammaproteobacteria; order Moraxellales; family Moraxellaceae; genus Moraxella; species Moraxella bovis. The sequence goes on along the minus strand of NZ_CP087840.1, from coordinate 1,492,741 downwards.
TGATGTTAATGATGACATCTTTTTGATTTTCTAGGGATGATGTGATTTCCAAGCCATGTAAATCTGCCGATGGAATATTGCAGGGAATAACTCCGCAGATGGTATGAGCAAGGCTGGCAGTCTCAGGGTTTTTGGCAAGTTTATCTATATTAAATAGGGCGTATTGTGCCACCAATAGCCCAACGAGCAATAAACACCCAATGAGCCACAAAAACTGTGACCCTAAGGATCTTTTGGTAGCAAGTTGTTGAGCGGTGGGCTTGTTTGATTGGATTTCTTTGATGTTGGTTGGTTTTTTGGGTTTGGGTGTGGCGACAGGGATGATGGCATCCAAATCGACGTTGTTTATGGCAGAGCTGGTATTAGTGGTTTGGGTGATGTTGACAGGCTTGGTGTCTTTGAGTAAATCATCAGCCCAAGATTCTTCCCCTTCGTTATCCGCCATCTCATCCTTGGTGCTTTTGGCGACTGTCGGAGCAAAGCTGATGTTGTCTTTTAAAAAGCTGTCCAACTCATCATCAGAAAAGCTTACGCTCGCGACAGCTTTGGTTTTGTTCTCTTCAATGCCATCCATCTCGTCATGAATCATGCCTTCGGTGGGTGCGGGTTTGACACGCTTGGTACGTTTGGGGGTGGGTGGCTCCTGTGGGGTGGTTGGGGCAGAGCGTGCCACTGTTTGGGCTGTCTGAGCTTGGGGTTGTGGGGCGGGATTTGTCTGTCTTTGAGCTTGGACAGCAGGCGAGCTACCGACCAGATTGGCATTTAGAAAAAACACTTGTTGGCACTTACCGCATTTGGCACGAGCATTGGGGTCACCAAGTTTGGCGGCTGGCATGGGATAAGTCGTTTGGCAATGGGGGCACTTAGTTTGGTTGCTCATGTTTTTGTCAAATCCAGTAAAATAATAGGCAAAGATAGGAAATTGGCAAGTAACAACTTGCAAAAATCGTACAAACTATTTTTCTTTATCCTACTAAATTGTTACGCATTTGACAATTTTAATCCGCTCAGCTGTGCTTAATAGCGGATAAACGATACCAATGATGGTCTTCGCTGTTGTCATAATGATAAGGTGTATCAAGGTCAAAATAGGGCTGGTATGACGTCATGACATCATCGACTTGGTTCTCAATAAGTCCTGCCAAGACGATATTGCCTTTATCCTTTAATAAGGTGGCAAACAATGGGGCAAAGTGAATGAGTGGCTTGGCTAGGATGTTGGCGGTGATGGTGTCAGCAAGCGTGCCGTGCGTTTCTTGATAAGCCTTAAATTCATCGGGCAAAAATACCAACATCTTATCTTCGACGCCATTTAGTTTGGCGTTTTGGCGGGTAGCAAGCACCGCTTGGGGGTCAATATCCACCGCCAATACTTGCTTAGCCCCAAGCAGTAACGCTCCTACGCCCAAAATCCCCGAGCCACAGCCATAATCTATCACGACTTTATCGGTTAAATCCTGCGTGGTCAGCCAGTCAAGGCACAGCCGAGTGGTGGCGTGATAGCCCGTACCAAAGGCAAGACCGGGGTCTAGGATAAGGTTGGTAGCGTCTGGGTCGGGAGCGTCTAGCCATTCGGGGACTATCCACAGATTGCCAGCACATTGGATGGGCTTGTAATAGGTCATCCACTCACGTGTCCAGTCCTTATCATCTAGCACCGACAGCCACACACGGCTTGCCCCAACTTCGGCGGCGATGTCATGGGCAAGGCTCTCAAAGTTGGCGCCGTCAAATCGCCCATCGGTGTTGGTGTCAAAAATGGCGGTCAGCACCACCTCGCCCCATAATGGCTCTTCACCGGGCATGGGCTCAAACAGCGGTTCATCGCCTGCGTCTTCTAATAGAATGGAGACCGCTTCGGCTTCATAAAACAGTGCTTCGGCAAGTTCAACTTGCTCTTTGGTCAGTTGTAGGTGAATTTGTTGCCATGCCATGAGAGTTTCCTGTTTGTTGGTGTGCTAAATTAATTGGCGAATACTGGGTGGGGTAAATATTGGGTTTGATGGTTATTTGCTGTCATCATCGGTCAAGATTGCCAAATCGTCTTTGCAAAGGTTGTCAATATTAGATTTGCAAAAATCAGGGTCAAGACGACAGATGGCATTTTGCAATGCTTCAATGTGCTTATCTTGGGCTTGGATGTGAGCGAGTAGTTTGGCGATACTCGTTGCCACAGGGTCGGCACTGTTTGGGCTTAGCCCATAGGCGTTGAAACTGGCGTCATTGGTAGATTCTAGGCGGATACCCTTATCGGGGGTGCTAGGCTTGGGTGTGTCGCTTTTGATGTCATCGCTTGTTTCGGTGTTTTTGATGTTTTTGTCAACCATGCGGGCTGCCGAACCGACCATGGTCGCCCCTGCAGGGACGGGCTTGACAACCACGGCATTTGAACCGATTTTGGCGTTGTCGCCCACGCTAAAACCACCCAAGATTTTCGCCCCTGCTCCGACCACGACATTATCGCCAAGCGTGGGGTGGCGTTTTGTGCCTTTCTCCCATGACACCCCGCCAAGCGTGACACCATGATATAAAGTTGCGTCATCACCAATCTCTGCCGTCTCACCGATGACGACCCCCATGCCATGGTCAATGAACAGACGTTTGCCAATCTTGGCGGCAGGATGAATCTCAATACCTGTCGCCATGCGTGTCAAGTGTGACAAACCCCTTGCCAAAAATTTGTGGTCAGCCTGCCATAGGGTGTGAGACGCACGGTGCAAGGTGCGAGCATGAATGCCCGGATAAGTCAGGGCAATCTCAATCTTGGTGCGAGCGGCAGGGTCACGTTCTAGCACCGCACTCAAATCATCATCGATGGCACAGGCTAGGCTTTTTAGCTTGGAAAAGATACTCATGGCAGATAACGCATTTTAAAATGGCTTATTCTACCATCAAAAGCTCGCTGAGTATAGAGTTTGTTTGATTTTTAAGATGTTTAAGTTGGGAAATTTTTAAGGGAAATTTTTAAGGGAAATTTTTAAGGGAAATTTTTAAGGGAAATTTTTAAGGGAAATTTTTAAGGGAAATTTTTAAGGGAAATTTTTAAGGGAAATTTTTAAGGGAAATTTTTAAGGGAAATTTTTAAGGGAAATTTTTAAGGGAAATTTTTAAGGGAAATTTTTAAGGGAAATTTTTAAGGGAAATTTTTAAGGGAAATTTTTAAGGGAAATTTTTAAGGGAAATTTTTAAGGGAAATTTTTAAGGGAAATTTTTAAGGGAAATTTTTAAGGGAAATTTTATTTAACATAATCCAAGTTACTTATGTCCGATTTATTCATAATGGGTTTTAAAAAGGGCGTGGGGTAGGGATTATGTTCACAAAACTTTAAAATTACGACAAATTCAATGATGTGTGCAGGGGCGTGCTAGACACACCCCCTTGATGGCATACAATAGCATCAAGCCAATTTAATCTTATCTTTTAACAAAAACTCCATGAGTGCTTTTTGGGCGTGCAAACGATTCTCCGCTTCATCCCACACCACCGAACGGGGGTCATCTAGTAGGTCATGGCTTATCTCTTCGCCACGATGAGCAGGCAGGCAGTGCATAAATAGCACGTCTTTATCGGCGGTGTCTAGTAGCTTAGGCGTGATTTGAAAGCCTACAAAGTCGGCTTCACGTTTTTTCTGCTCAGCTTCTTGTCCCATGCTTGCCCACACGTCTGTAACGACAAGGTGTGAACCTTTAACCGCATCGGCAACGCTGTTTGTCAAGGTCAGGCGGTGGGCGTATCGGGCGACCAGTTCACTGTTTGGCTCGTAGCCCTTTGGCGTGGCGATATTTAGATGAAAATCAAACTGCTCGGACGCTAGGATATATGAGTTGCACATATTGTTGCCATCGCCGACCCACGTTACCGTCTTGCCTTTGATGTCGCCTTTGTGTTCAAAAAAGGTCTGCATGTCGGCAAGCAGTTGGCAAGGGTGATAATCATCGGTCAAGGCGTTGATGACTGGCACGGACGAGTGTTTGGCAAAGGTCTCTACACGCTCATGGGCGAATGTACGAATCATCACGATGTCGGTCATTGAGCTAATCACACGAGCCGAATCTTCTATCGGTTCGCCACGCCCAAGCTGGGTGTCGTTGGGCGACAAAAACAAAGCCTGACCGCCAAACTGTCCCATGCCTGTCTCAAAGGACACACGGGTGCGAGTGCTGGATTTTTCAAAAATCATGGCAAGCGTGCGACCGACAAAAGGGCGATAAATCTCGCCTTTGTGTTGCATTTGGCGAAGTTCACTGGCACGACTGATAACGGTGCGAAGTTCGTCTTTGGATAGGTCAAGTAAGGTTAAAAAATGGCGAACGCTCATGCCAACTCCTTGTTTTAATCATGAAAAAAATAAAGGCATGAGTATAACAAATCTTTTTATAAAAATGCAATGCCTTAACCGATTTTATTGGTAATTAAACTTATGCCACAACACCCCGATGTGGGCGGTTGGTGGTTTTACAAAACAGCTCATAACTAATGGTATTCGCCCAATGTGCCACGTTGTCGGCAGGTAAATCGTCGCCCCATAGCATGACCGTATCGCCCACACCCACAGGCAAGCCTGTGACGTCTATCATCGTCATGTCCATGGCGACACGTCCGACAATGGGGGCAAGATAAGTTTGAGCGTCTTTGGTAATGGATACCTTAGCATCAGTAACCACACGGGGGTAGCCGTCGCCATAGCCGACACTTAGCACGCCAATGCGAGTAGGTTTATCTGCTGTCCACAGTCCGCCATAGCCGACCTGCTCGCCTATAGGCAGCTCATGCGTGGCAAAGATTTGGGCGGTGAAATTCATCACAGGCGACAAACCTAAGTCATCGGCAGAGCTATCCGCCACAGGACTTGCCCCATACAAGGCAATGCCTGCACGCACCCAGTCATGATGAGCGTGGGGGAAGTTGATGATACCTGCCGAGTTACAGAGCGAGCCTTGTACATCGCCGTACAAAGATTTTAGGGTGGTTAGTACGTCATCAAACTGCTTGATTTGTTGGGCATTGGCAGGGTGGTCTTTGTCATCAGCACAGGCAAAATGACTGGCAAGAATCAGCCGATAGCCCTTATCATGTAAAAGTTTGGCACAAGTGAGTACGTCATCATGCCCAAGACCTAAGCGGTTCATGCCCGTGTTGTATTTGAGCCAAATGGTGCGTGTGGGGCTATCTATAGGCGGAACGTGCGATAACGCCCAGTCCAGTTGGGCTTGACAATGCACCACGCATTCAAAACCGTGTGTTTGGGCGACAAGCCACTCATCTTGACTAAACACGCCTTCGATGAGAATAATGCGTTTGGATAACTGCCCACAAATCTCATGCACCGTCAAGGCTTCATCAAAACTTGCCACACCAAAAGCGTCCGCTTGCATAAGAGCAGGCAGGCAGTGGGCGACCCCATGACCGTAAGCATTTGCCTTGACCATTACCATGATGGACGCATGGGGAGCGTGGCGTTTGATGATGTCTAGATTATGGGCTAGGGCGGTTTGGCTTATGGTGATGTGAGTGTGTCGCATGGATTGTCCTGTTTATTTGTCATTCTTCTTCATAATCATCGGGTCTGTCGCCAACGATGAGATTATCAAAGCGGGTGTACTCTCCCACAAACTTAAGGGGCAGTTTACCGATAGGGCCGTTACGCTGTTTGCCAATGATAATCTCGGCAAAGCCTTTGTTGTCCGCCTTGTCCTTATAATACACTTCATCACGATAGATGAACATAATCAAGTCAGCGTCCTGCTCAATCGCCCCTGACTCACGCAAATCCGCCATCATCGGGCGTTTGTCGGTACGTTGTTCTAGGCTACGGTTAAGCTGAGATAGGGCGATGACAGGGCAGTTCATCTCACGGGCTAGGGCTTTTAGGCTTCGGCTAATCTCGCCAATCTCTTGGACACGGTTGTTCTCCATGCCCGGTACTTTCATAAGCTGTAAATAATCCACGACAATCATGCCCAAGCCTTCGGGGTGGTTTTTGGCGATACGTCGGCAGGTAGAGCGGACTTCGGATGGCGGTAGGTTGTTACGGTCGTCGATGTACAGATGAGTGTTTTGAAAAAAGGTCATCGCCTGCGACAGACGCACCCACTCATCTTCGCTCATCTGTGCTGAGCGTAGGTTGCTTTGGTTAATGCTACTAAACCCCGACATCATCCGCATGAGAATGGATTCGGCAGGCATCTCCATGGAGAACATGACCACGGGTAGCTCTTGCACCAGTACTTCTTGGGCGAGATTCATGGCAAAGGTGGTCTTCCCCATGGACGGACGTGCCGCCAAAATAATGAGATCGCCCCGCTGTAAGCCTTGGGTTTTGTTATTTAGCTCTTCAAAGGGCGTACGCAGTCCGATGAGTCCGCCTTGACGGCTTTTAATCTCAACGAGCTGGTCGGTCACGCTTTGCAAGATGTCTTCAACTCGCCGAACCCCCTGTTTGCCCGTGCCACGAGAGTAGTCTTCATTGATACGAAAAATATCCGCTTCGACCACGTCCAAAATCTCGCTCACGGTCTGTTTTTTGGGGTGATACGCCAGATTGAGCATGGTATTGGCGGATTTGATGAGCTGACGATAGACCGAGAACTCACGCACCCGCTCGGCATAGGGGATTAGGTTAAAGAGCGTGGCAGGGCTTTGGTTGATTTGCATGAGATACTCTTCCCCGCCTGCCATGGCAAGTAGGTTTTGCTGACTCAAAAAGTCATGCACCATCAGCGTATCATAAGGCTGATTGACCCGTGATAAATGATTGATGGCATTAAAAATCTGCCGATGACGCTCGCCATAAAAATCTTCTGCCTTGACAATGCCGTCGATTTTCTCAAAAGAATCATCAATACTCATGAGCGACGCCAGTAACGCCCGCTCGATGTCCATGTTATGTGGCGGTTGTAGGGTCAGTAGGTCATCATTGGTGGTGTTGGCATCTTTTAGGGTGCTAGCTTCGGTCATGGCGATGATGTTTATTTTTTTAAAAAGTAGGCGGTAAATTTTACCACAAAGCCCAAAAATGTGCTTTTTAAAATGTTAATTAATCGGTAAAATAGACGACTCATTTATCCACAGATGACATCAATATGCAGACCACACCTCCCAAACCCCTACTCATCACCACAGGCGAACCTGCTGGCATTGGCATGGACATCGTCATTGATACGCTGACCCATCACGCCCACGCCTTGCCCACGCCCCTTATCATCTGTGCGGACAAACACGCCTTTGCCGAGCGAGTGGCACAGTTACAAAAGCAAGGCAAGGCACAGGCGGACATACTGGCGGACATGGCAGTGATAGATGACATCGGTGGGATTGACTCATCTGACCCACGCCCTATCTATCTACTCCATGTGCCTTGTTTTGCCTCTGTGGTCGCAGGTGTGCTAAATGTCGATAATGCCCACATGGTCAAGGCTCAGCTTGACATCGCCCACACACTTGCCACCACTCGCCAAGTCCGTGCCATCATCACCGCTCCCCTACAAAAATCAGTGATGATAGACGGCGGGGTGTGCCTAGACAATGGTGATAAATTTAGCGGTCATACCGAGTATTTTATGCACAAGGCAGGCGTGGACAAGGTTGTGATGATGCTTGCCAATGCCAAGATGAAAGTTGCCCTAGTAACCACGCATATCCCCCTAAAAGACGTACCCAGTGCCATCACACCCCAAGAGATTCGCCAAACGGTGCAAATCACTCACGATGAGATGGTGCATAAATTTGGCATAACCCGCCCCAAAATCCTAGTATGCGGACTAAACCCCCACGCAGGCGAAGACGGACATCTGGGCGATGAAGAGCTGATGGTTATCAACCCTGTTTTGCATGATTTTCGCAAAAACGGCATGGAGATCAGTCTTGCCATGCCTGCCGATACCTTGTTTACCGAGCGACATCTGGCGATGGCGGATGCGGTGATTGCCATGTATCATGACCAAGGGCTTGCCCCCCTAAAATCACACGGCTTTGGCGATACGGTCAATATCACGCTAGGCTTGCCCTATGTGCGAACGTCCGTAGACCACGGCACGGCATTGGATTTGGCAGGGACAGGGCAGGCAAGTAGCAGTAGTCTAAGGCGTGCCATTGACATGGCGGTGATGATGAGTGGGGACGTGTGATAGGGGTTGTTGGGAAACTTTTTACTCTACACTTTCAACATTGACATCACCCTACATCTTTAAACGTGATAATCCGCTTTTTCTTAGACGCAAGCTCATACACATAACTGAGTTTGTCCGCCAGCTTATCGTCATCTAGCAGAGTTTGATAAGCCGACAGGCGAGCGGTTTTTAGGCGTGGGCGTTCTAGACTGATGAGCGGTTCATAACGGTTTCGGTCGTCCTTGCGATACATTAGGCAAAACACTACTTTATCATCATCTTGATGAAAGGACTCTTTGATTTGGCAGGGGGTGTGCGTGATTTTACGCAGTTTGTTGGTGAGTTTGTGGCGAAGTTGGTCGGTGGTGGTCTGCCGTTCGGTGGTCGTTTGGCTTGGGAATTGCTGTTTGTACAGATGTATAAATAGCTCATCACACGCCACACTTATCATCGCAGGCGAGCGTTCTGAGATGACCGCCAGTAGGATACAGTAGAGCTGTTTGGCTTGGTGCTTGGTGATGTTGGGTAGTGATGTATCGCCACTTACAATCGTAAGCCACTCGGTGCGACTGATGAAGTCCAACAAAAACCCGCCATGCTCTACTACCTGTTCATAAAACGCCAAATACGCCCTATGCTCCATATCCATGCCCAGACGTTCACGCAACACACCAAAAAAGCGTTGCAGAAGTATCGCTTCGCCTTGATATGCCATGACTTGATACAAAGGCGGTAGGGTGGTGGTCTCGCCGAATTTATGGCGTTTTGGGCGGGTCTCACTGCCCCATGCCATGATGACGGTATTGACCCGTTCTATCAGTCGTTTTAGTCGGCGTTTGCTGTTGGTTTTCATAGATGTCCTTGATATGATGTGGGCGATGTGATAGGATAATACCATGCGGATGTAGTGTAAAGGTAGCACGCAGGTTTTCAGTGCCTGACATAGGATTTCCCTCCTTGGTGCGGGTTCGATTCCCGTCATCCGCTCCATTTATTGTTACATAGATCTGTTCTAAATTCAATAAAAACAGCCCCATTTTTAACTTTATATCAGTGATTAATTTATTGAAAAAATTTTTAATTTTGATAAAAATCAACACCGTATCACAGGGCGAATGTGACTCGCCCTTACAAATGCACCCAAAGGCATGGCTCATTAATAACACCAAATAATATTTATTCATCAACAAACCCACTTAAAAAATAACACCCCCATTTACAAAAAATCCCCAACACGCCCTTGACAACACACAAAACATTCGCTAATATACAACAAATTTTCACTTTTTATGGGGAAAATTGCATAAACCTGACTCACGCATGATGCCCTTTTGTCCGTTTTGGCAGTTAGTTTGTTACTAATGAGCTAAGACGGGGAGAGCAGACAAGCCGAAGCGGTGGATAGCATATTTCATGGGGTTAAGGGTGTTTGGGCGACTATGACGAAATTCGGACGTGGAACTCCGTCATACAAGCGTAGATTGAACAAACAAGACCGTAACACTTAATCCCATTAGCGCATCATCTTCATCTTGGCGACGATAAAGGCTCTGTCCTAGCAGGTGTCAGGCATAAAGCAATTCTCTTAACACTATGATTTTTAGACATACTGTGCTATCTTGAACCATTCATCGCTTGATGATTGTTGTGCCGTTATCTATGGTGGGGCTATCTGTCCATGCCAGTGAGTCGGTGCGTTATCCATTTAGTAAGCCAAACTCATCTGTGCAGTTTGGAGTGGTCAATCACGGCCGAAAAACAGGCATATCCGCTGACAGAACCACAGACGACACACACGCCATTATCGGTGTGGGCAAATCGCTCGCACACGGCTATGTCTATGGCACAGCGTCCTATGCCAACGAAAATCATCACAATACCGACCTATCCGCCTACGGTGCGTCAGTCGGTGGGGTGTATCTGTCCGAGCGTGCAAACATAGACGCAAACGTCATCGTTCATCGTGGCGATAATAAACACTTAGGCAGTAGCACCATTCATCAGACTCACACGTCAGAGACGACCGCAGGCAACATCAAAACCATCACCACAACGCACACAACCACAACAACCACACGCACCTTTGACGGTGATGTGCGTGGCTATGCGAACGTGGGAGCGACTTTTGATGTGGGGCAACATGGCGAAATTCGCACAGGGCTTCGTCATGAGTTCGGCATGGACAGCGACACACACGCCAACGTCCGCTATCAGCATTACTATGACAGCGACCGCTCTATGGCGTATGTATATGCCGACACTGACTCACGCTATGAGACAGGCATACAGCACAGTATCACAGGCATGCCTATCTCTGTGAATGCTCACCTGTTTCATCATCGTCAAGACGGCAAGAGCGATAACGGCGGTGGCATAGGGCTAACCTATCATTTCGGTGGTGGCTCATCACTGCGTGGCAAGCGTGGCACGGACTCATTGGCACGCATGAACGCCCATGTCCGTCAAGTCATCAGCACCGCCAGCCCCCACAGTGTCAAAGAGGTGGATAGACTCGGAACAGTAGTCGCCAACATAAAAACAGAGACATCTTCAAGCGAACAACAAGAAATCCTTGATACACTCACAGCATTCAAGCAACCAACTATTGTAGTAGAAAATGGAAACACGATTCGTGTAACCGATCACGGTATTATAGATATGGATGGAGTGGAAAATGTAGAATATGTGCTTACAACAGTGGGTGGAACACAAGTCAAGAGTAAAAACGGCGTATTCTCAGGACTGATTGATGGTGAATATACCATCACGACAACTGCCGAGGCAAAAAATGGAAATACAGGAGAATATACACCTGCCATCAATCCAAACGAAGCAAAAGCAACCATTAAAACAGCACCAGTAACGCCAATCATGACACCAGACGAGTTCAATAATATAATATCAAAACTGCCAACAAGCTTGCGAGACTGAAAAACATATAAACAAGTAACCATTGATTTAAAGCCTTATTTGTGAGATAATATAGAAATAACATGATATGAACTGCGACGACGATGATGAGTAGAACTTCCAGATAATCATAAAATCATAAACCTCCACGAAAAAACCTTCACCTTTATTCACCATCCTGCAACCTCCTCAAATAATGAACTAAAATTATTCCTACAAAGTAAAACCAATCCCACACTAAAAACTCAGCGCACCATATTACTACCATCATTAAATCCGTTTTGATTCTAAAAAAATAATATACCGAAAAGGTATATTATTTTTTTAGAAATTTTAAAACTTTAATATCTCATAGATCAATTCAAATATCATTAGTAGAATATTCAAAATTATTTTTTATATATATTTCATTGTCCTCTTCATAAGAATTTCATTTATAATAAATAGTTGGTCTTTTTTGGGCATTGTCACCATCAGAAAGTGAAATATTTGAAACCGCCTCACCATTAATCTCTTTAAAAGTTTTTATAAAATATTCATTAAAATTATTATAAAAATTTTCATTTATTTGAAAATTATATCGAATACTTCTTTGTATTTTTGTTCCGTTGCTTTGTTGAATCTTTCCATTTTTATTAAAGTAATATAAAATTGGATTTTTTCCAGCTTCTTTTATAACCATAGCATACACCTTTTCATCCTGACACATCTGACTTGCATCCATGACATTCGGCCAGAATATAGGATTTTTTGTGTCTGGACAGAATTTTTCATTTTTTTCTATTTTTTGCGGTCAGGCGATATTTCTTTCTTTTTCTATATGATTATTTGTTTTATTCTCGGCGATGAGCGTATTGAGATAGGCAATGTCTTTTTTGGTGTTTTCACGGACAATATCGTCTCTTCCTGCGTATGAGATTTTCGCTCCCATACAACGCTCGCCACCATTGCTGATAGTATTGGCTTTATCAGGATTTTTGATAGAAATCTGTGAACATTCTCACATATTGATGGTATTTCCAGATTTTTGAATTGTTACGGCGCTATCATGATGCTGCGATTGTAAAGCATAGATGCTATCTTCCGTTAAGGCAATGCTCGTTCCACGCACTCAGGCAATAATCTCTCCATGTCGCAATGACGGCCCATCAGGTGAGACAACACGCCCCCAGAGTAGCCCGCGGTCATAACTCGCTTCGGCAAGTGTGCGGATTCCGTCGTGATCTTTGATTCCAGAAAGTGAAATCTTGGTATCCGTTTCTAGACGAATGATAGAATCATCGGCAAATGCGATTTCCAGAGATTTGTCGGTCGTGCTGAGCATGACTTTGTCCGTTACGGTGAAGGTGTCATTTTTTTGAAGATTTTTCTTTTCTTTGGTTTTTATATTTTCAATAATTCCTGTTCCGTCGGTTACACGGACATTCACCAGAATATTAGAAAGTCTTGCACCGCAGATGATTTCTCCATTTTTGTTCACGCCTTTTGCGACTTGATTTTCGCCACAATTTTTCGGAAAATGAATGAAACTATTTTTTGTAAAAATTTTTCAAATTTTATTCGTATTGAGAACGCTATAATCCGTCATTGTTCCTTTATTGATTTTGTCATAACCGTCCGCTCCAAAAAGAGCGATGGGTAGACTTCTTGGAGCATTGCAAGCATGTGTTGATACGTGGTTCTTTTTATGCCAAAATACACTCTACAAAATGAAAAAGTACCACGGTTTTCGTAGCAAAATTCAATTTTGTTAGCTGTATATAAATTTGAGAAAGGATAAGCCGTATAAAAAGCCATGTTAATAAATAACATGGCTTTTTGTGTTTTTAAAATAATTAAATCATGCCGTCATCTTCTGCCATTGCCATGCTGTCTTTATAACAGGTTAATTTGATGTATAAAAATATCCCAAAAACAGCATTAATCACACCTGTGATTAAAAATAATTGAGGGATGGATAATGTTAATACCGTTAAAATGATAATAGAGAAAATGGCAGAGCCAACCATAAATATCGCATTAAAAATATTATTCGCCCCAACAATGCGTGAGCGATGGCTGATGGGAGCATAAGCCTGCATAAAAGCATATAATGGCACGATATAAATACCGCCTGACAACCCCAATAAAAACAAATCGGCAAATACCCGAGTTGTGCCATTCATATTTAACAGCTCGCTGATGGTATAAGTGCCATGGGCAGGGGCATTAATATGAATACTGCTTAGTGATAGATATAAATCCACGGCAAACACGCTAAGACCGATGATGCCGATGGGCAAAAGTTTTAGGCTGATTTGGTTTTTGGTGAGTGTTTTGCATAATAATGAGCCGATGGCAGTACCAACAGAAAATAAGGTTAATAATAAAATCACCACCGATTCATTACCATGCAAAATCACTTTGCTAAATTCAGGGGTTTGGGTTAAAAAAGTCGCCCCATAAAACCAAAACCAGCTATTACCCAAAATGATAAAAAACAATAACGGTAAACCATACAAATATTTGATGATATTAAAACTGGTGCGAAAAATATTATAATCTACGTTTAAATTCGGCTCGTGGGGTGGGACGACAGGGATAAAGCGAGATGCGATAAAACCCAAGATGGCGATGAGTAGGGTCATGCCCGATATCCATACCAGCGAGTTGTTGAGCTGAGTTAAGACCCCCGCCAACATCATGCCTGTCAGGATGGCAAGACTGGTGCCAGTTTGGAACAGCCCATTTGCCCCGACCAGCTCATCTTTGTGCATGACTTCGGGCAGGTAGGCATATTTGACAGGGCCAAAAAAGGTAGAATGCGTGCCCATTAAAAATAACGCCACAAACAGCAGAGGGTATAGCTCAAAGACAAATCCGACCGCCGCCAAAACCATGATGATGATTTCTAATAGTTTAAGTTTTTGGGTGAGTTGTGATTTTTCGTATTTATCGGCGATTTGCCCTGCCAATGCTGAAAACAAAAAGTAAGGCAAGATAAATAGTAAGGCGGCAAGGTTGTTAAGCAAGCTGACCGCAACGCCCATTTTGGCGGCGGCGGTGTAGGTAAGCACCAAGATGAGTGCCTGTTTGAACACGTTGTCATTAAATGCACCCAAAAACTGAGTGGCAAACATCGAGCTAAAACGACGGGTTCTAAATAGGAAGAATTGGGATGCCATGATGTTTTGTGTGTTGATAATGATAATTTAGTTGCTTATAATAGCAGATATTTTTAAAATTTTTAAAATTTATCATGAAAAAAGTTGTATCTGTACACAAAAAAACACGCCTGCTCTTGTGCTTGCATGCCCTGATGGGGGTTGGGGTATTGCCTGCGATAGCGAGCCAACTGTCAGCACCACTGCCCACGGTCAATCCTGATGCGTCCATGTCTGTGGGGGCGGGCGAGACCAATAACAGCGAGCCAAGCAAGACAGATAATGGCGTGATGGATGATGGCAAGCTGAGCGGTACAGAGATGTTGGCAGATGGTCTGCTTGATGATGTGTTTTTTGGGGACATGTCCGCCAGTCAAATGCTGACCACGGCAGAGATTGAGAAAAAATTACAAGATGCCAGTATGGACAACCGCTTTTATGAGACGGCAGATGTCAGTCATGCCGACACCCGCCATGAAGATGGTTTTGCTAAGATTGAAGATGGCGACATTGCCACGCTGGGTACGGATAAAACACCTATCGGGCTGGATGAGAGTGCCATTACCAAACTGCCCACTTATGAGAGTGTGACCGCAGGGCAGGATGAGACGGAGGGCGAGCTTGACCCGACCGCTTATTTGCCCGAGTACGAATATGAGGCGAACACACCGCCCCCACGCCCTGATGCCATCGTCGATGAGATTAAACCGCCAAATCTGGTCAAACGCCTGTACAGCCGCCTGTTCAATGACGGTGTAGAAGCGGTCACTCGCCTAAAAGTCAATGTCTATCACGGGGGCGAGCGTGTGGGCTGGGATACGGCGGTGGAGAGTTTGGATGACTTTGAAGCCCTGCAAGCCAAGATGATGGCAAGACGCATGAACAACGCCAAAGCAACCGATAATGCCGACAAAGTCGCCCGTAAAACTCTAAAATCTGAGCCATTTGCCAACATCGTGACCGCCTTAGAAGAGATTAGTGCTGAGAGTGTGGCGGACTTTGGGGCGTCGGTGGCACGCCTTAGGCAGACGGTTATCACTGCAGGTCAAGCGGTGGGCTATTATGATTTGAATTTTAGCATAGAGCGGGCAGGGGCAGGCGAGATAAATCTGGTCATGCATGATTTGGGCGAGCCTGTCGTCGTGGATAATGCGGTGCTAGACGTGCGTGGTTTGGGGGCGGATGACCCTGCCTATGTCCAAGCCCAAGACAACGCTCCGCTCAAACAGGGCGATGTCTTTCATCATGGCAACTATGAAGCCAATAAGGCGGTTATTGATGAAGTCAGTGGCGAGCATGGTTATTTTGATGGCAGATGGCTTAGTAATTCAGTGGATGTGATACTGCCTGACAATGTGGCGGATGTGAACCTAGTCTATGACACAGGCGAGCAATACCGCTTTGATGATGTGGTGTTCTTTACCGTGGATAAGGATACAGGTCAGCTGACGACCGACCCTGACAAACTGCCTGTCAAGCCCGAAGTGCTACGCAAGCTGGTCACCTTTGAGATGGGCGATGCCTATAATCGCACCGCCACACGCAATCTAAGCAATAACTTACTTGCCACGGGTTATTTTAATGCAGTCAATACCGAGATAGTCCCGCCCAGTCAGACCCCAGAGACGGGGATTAATTTTGAAAATACCACTGCCCGAGCCGAGACGGATGATGGCAGTCAGACGGTGGATTTGGGTGATGGTGTGACGGCGACCATTGACCCGATTGACTTTACCACAAGTGAGATTATCAGCGACAAACTGGCGTTGGTCAAACAAAAAGCCGAACGACTCTATAACGCCCCTGATGACCGTCTGCTTGTCACCGACAGCAGTAAGCAGTCACGCAGTATCCTAGGGCGTATCTCGGATGCAGTCAGTAGCGTGGCTAAGATGATACTGCCCGATGAATCCAGCGATGTTCTGCCAGAGCTACCCGAAGGCGTAGAGTCGCCTGTATTGGCAGGGCGAAAAGGTGGGCAGGATGTCTATGAAGACAAAAAAGTGCCACTATATATCTTTGTGATGTCAGACAAACCCCGAGATGCCCAAATCGGTGTGGGTTGGGGGTCAGATAATGGGGCAAGACTCATTACCAAGATTGAGCACAATCTCTTAAACCGAGATGGCATGCAAGCAGGGGCGGACGTGCGAGTCTCGCAAAACAAAAAGGGCGTGGAGATGTACATCACCCGTCCCATGAGTCATCCTTTAAACGATAAAGTCAAAGCTTCACTGGGTTATGATGAAGAGAAAATCGACCAAGGTGTGGGGCATTTTGACTTATCAAGTAAGACTTTGGAGACGGGGCTAAGCCGTAATATCATCAAGGAAAATGGCTGGAATCGCACCTATTCGCTACGATATCGCCTAGATGAGCTTGAAACCAACGCTCCAAGAGAGACGTGGCAGGATTTGCCGGTGCAGTTTGAAGGTGGCAAGCCCACCCAAGAAGCCCTACTGCTGGGCTATGCCATGAATAAGATGGTGGCGGACAATCTGGCAAATCCCATGCGGGGCTATCGTCAGTACTACTCGTTAGAGCTGGGCAAAGAAGGACTGCTCGCCGATACCGACATGGCGATACTGCGAGCAGGGCTTAGCGGTGTGTATAGCTTTGGTGATAACAGCTACGGCAAAGACCGTCAGCACCAACTCATCGGCAGTCTCAACCTAGGCTATCTGTGGGCGGATGATTTTAATGCCGTGCCGTACAAACTCCGCTTTTTTGCAGGGGGCGACCAAAGCATTCGTGGCTATAACTATGAAAGCCTGTCACCTTTGTCCGATAAAGGCTATCTGACGGGCGGTCAAGCCCTAGCCGTGGCAAGTGGCGAGTATAACTACGAAATCTTAGAAGGCTTGCGACTGGCCGTATTTGCCGATGTGGGTAATGCTTATGATAAGGACTTTAAAAATGACACCAAAGTCGGGGCAGGCGTGGGCGTGCGTTATGCGTCCCCTGTGGGGCAAGTGCGACTGGACGTGGCAACAGGCGTGGGCGAAAAAGACAAATCAGTGAAATTGCACTTTTTTATCGGGGCACCTTTCTAAGAGAATATAAATCATAAGCCCGTTCAAATTTGCATTTTAAATATTCGTGGGCATTGTGAGTGGATGATTTTTTTGGATGGATTTGTAAGGGAAAATTGCAATTTACCCTATATAAAGCTGTAAAGCATTGATTTTTAAGTGAGTAATTTTTTATCTTATGTTCAAATTTGGCATATATTCTTATTTGTCATGATGATTGATTTGCATTGATTTTACATTGAAAAATTGCTCAAATTATGGTTTAATGCACCATTTTTTATGATAATTTTATCGCTTAACGACCACTGTTTGCCATGACTGACCACAAACCCACCGACCCCCAAAATGCCACGCCTGATGATAAGGCAGGGACGGATTTGTCCCATCAGTCAGGCACAAACCCATCACACACACCGCCAAAACCCAAATGGCAGGTGTATCTCATTCGGCTGTTTGTCGCCATTATTATTGTGCTCGTGCTGATTTTTGCATTGCTGTTTTATGCCATTAGTACCGAGACCGGCACCAAATTTGTTTTAGAAAAAATCGCAACCGAGACCGGCACCAAGCTGTCCTACGGCAAAGGCAGTTTGCGTGGGGGCGTGTGGGTGAATGATGTCATCATTGCCCAAGGCGAAGACATGGAGATAAAGGTCAATCAAGCCTATGTCAAATTGGGCTGGCAAGCGGTCTTTGCCCGTCAAGTGCATTTGGCAGAAGCAAGCATTGATAAGCTTGACATCATCAATCACAAACCGCCCACAGGCGAGCCGTTTGATTATGCGACCATTGATTTGCCCGTTAGCCTACGCCTACAAAACACGACCGCAAGCACGGTCAGCTACACCCAAAAAAACAGCAAAGGCGGTTATAAAGACGCCATTTATCTGTATGACATCGCCTTGGTAGATGGCAAATGGGCAGGGACGGATGTGCATATCAAAGGCGGGAGCCTTGATTTTAACCATGACGTGAGCGTGAGTAATGTCAATGGCGAGATTCGTTTGACAGGCGACTATCCGCTCTCTGCCACGGCGGATGTTAAGGTGCCCGCTTTGGATAAAGCGTATTTTGACATACTACACGCCACCGCCAAAGGTACGCTCAAACGCACGCACGGCAAGGTCACCAGTAAATATAATAAACACGACATTCATGGCGAGTTCGTCGCCCAAGGACTAGATGATGGCTCGCCATTTAGTGCCAAACTGTACGTCAATCATGTCGTCCTGCCCTATGCCGAAGAGCAGAACATCACGATAAAAGATGGGATAATTACCGCTGATGGCGTGGTTGAACGCATTGAGTTACGCATGAATGCCGACTTAGCAGGCAGAGACATACCAGCCGGTCGGTATTATGGTCGGGGCGTGGTGCGTGATGGTGGTATGGACATCGAGGCATTAACGGCAGACACCCCAAGCGGACAGCTTCATGCCGATGGCAACATGGCGTGGTCAGATGAGTTCATGATGGATGTGACGGTGCGTGGCGATGGCGTGCGAGTGCGTGAGTTCATGCCTGTTGAATACACCGATTATCAGGCGTATCTGCCGACGGTGCTAGATGGGGCTTTGGATTTTCAATATTTTTATCTGGACAAGGCGACCAATGAGACTCGCTTGGCATTTGACCTAGCCCAAAAAGATGGCGAGCGAGTACAGGCAACGCTTGCCCAAAGCCAAGACAGCCCTAACGCTCCGTGGCGGGTTCATGCCGATTGGCAAAACTTGGTGCGGGCAGGCGTGCCAAACATCGATAACATCAATAGTCCACACGGTACGGCAAGTATTCGCCTAGAAGAGGGGCGAACCTACATCGAGGGCAAGGCGAACATCAAGGCGTTATCGGTTGCCCCTGTGGGGGATTATGACATTCGTGCCAATATCGAAAAGGGCGAGCGGATTCATCTAACCGATTTTCATTATCAAGGCGAGCTTGGGGACTTGACGGGGACGGGGCGGATTGACCTTGCCACGACCAGCACGCCGTTGGCTTGGCAGTTTGATTTGGCGACCGATGGCTTTATGCCGAATGCGTATTTTGACACCCCTGATAAGACCCCGTTTTCACTCATCAAAGGCACTATTCTAGCCACAGGGCGAATGCGTGAAGATAAGCAAAATACCAAGGTAAGGACAAATCGAGCAAGCTCGCCAAAAGAGCCAAATCATACAAGACAGTCGCATGAGATTAACATCATTCGCTCGGACTTGACAGCGACCCTTGCCGATGACAGTACCATGACTCTGTCAGGCGAGGGCAAGGCGTTGGTGCAAATAGTAGGTTCGGACGTTAGTCATTTTACCACTGACTTTAAAGGTAAATTCGGTCAGAGCCTACTGCCTAAGATTGGTACGGGCGATATTTTGCTTGGGGTTCATGGCGACCTAGATAAGATGAACATCAGTACCCTAAATTATCGCACGCCCAAAGGCAGGCTGTCAGGGTCGGGGGTGCTGACACTCGCCCAAGGCATTGGTTGGGACATCAAGGCTCGCCTTGATGAGATAGATACGTCTGCCGTGGTGGATAATACGAGCTTGCTTGCTGTCATCACAGGCGACATGAGTAGCATAGGCAGTTATCAAGATGGCAAACTGGGCAAACTCACTGCCAAATTTGACGGTCAAGTCGCCCATGATGACATCCCAGATGGTCAGCTTGCAGTGGATGTCAGCGGAGAGGATAACCGCTTTGTGGTACATCGCTTAGAGCATACAGGGGAGGCAGGCGAGTTGTCAGCGTCAGGGACGGTGGATGTCGGGCAGATGGCGTGGGACTTGACGGCAAAAATGAATGCCTTGAACATCGGTCGCTTTGTGCGTGACATGGACAGCGAGCTGACAGGGGGCTTTACCACGACAGGGCGATGGGGTAGGGACATTCAGCGTATCGCCATTGATGGCTTGGCTCTGACAGGTGTCATGCGAGGGCAGAATGTGACTGCCACAGGGTCGCTGTCGGGGGAGTTTGATTTGCCTGATGATTTGGGTGGATATATTGGCAGTCTAAAAACCAGTCCTGACAGTTTTGATTTGCAAAGTATTACCGATTTTCAGCGTCAGTTAAAACAAAACACCAAACAAACCCGCCAAATCATCCGTAAGTTAAACGCCGATAAAGTCCAAGTTCGCATGGGCGATAATGTCGCAAGCATGCATGGCAATGAGCAAAATCTCACCACAGCACTTAATCTTACCGACCTAAGTCAGCTCATCCCGAGTGCTCGGGGGGCGATAAAAGGCGGTGTGATTTTGGTGGATAATCGCACCGAGTTACCGACCATTTATGTGGATTTAAATGCCAATGACGTGCGTACGGCGGATGTCATTGTCCAAAAGGCGAGTGTGGTGGGTAAAATTGTCAATCTGGGCAATGCTCCTAGTCAGCTATTGGCTGAGGTCTCAGACATCATCGCCATGGGGCGAGTGGTGAATTCGGCACGATTTGATTTTAAAGGTACGCAGGATAAGCACGAGTTAGCACTGACAACCAAAAATGCTCAGGTGGAGGCACGTGCCAAAGTGGTGGGTGGTTTTAACAGACGAACCAAGACTTATCAAGGCGTACTGGGCGAGGGACGGATGGAGACCCGCTTTGGGCTGTTGTCACAAAGACAGCCGACCGAGTTTAAGATAGGGCTAGATAAGAGCTTACAAATCGCTCCGCACTGTTGGCAGACCAGTAAAACCCATGCAGGCGGTACAGGGTCTTTGTGCCTACAAGACACGCTGGTCTATACCCCCAATGAAATCAAAGCGGATTTGGTCGTCCAAGACCTTGATACGTCCGTACTCTCGCCTGCCATGCCCAGTGATATTTTTTGGCATTCTAAGTTAAATGGCAAAGCCAAAATCAGCCACAAAAAAGGCAATACCAGTCCCCAAATCAATGCCGTGCTATATTCGGATAATGGGCGACTGGGACTGTATGGCGATGATACAGGCTATGTGGAAATGCCCTATGAGCGTATCTCGGTCATCGCCCAAAGCACGCCCACGGGGCTAAAACTACGCGCCGATGTGGCAGGGACGATAGGCGAGGGCTATGCTGATGTGCTGATGAATCCATTCACCGATGATAAGCCCATCTCGGGAGCGGTGGTGATTAATGGCATTGATTTGGCAGTGGTGCGTCCATTTTTGCCGAGCCTAAAAGCCCTATCAGGCAACGTCACGCTCCAAGGTGGTGTGGGTGGTACGCTATCTCGCCCCTTGTTTTATGGTAATGCTGAGCTGACGGATGGGCATTTGGCGGTCATGGATGTGCCATTGGATTTGACAAACATCAACCTATCAGCCCAAGTGTCAGGCACGCAAGCGACATTGGCAGGTGATTTTGTCGGTGGGCAGGGGCAGGGTGTGCTGACGGGGCAGGTGGACTGGCAACAGGAACTCCAAGCCAAAGTAAACATCTCTGCCGATGATTTGACCATCAGCTCGCCCCCTATGGTTGTGGCACAGGTCAGTCCCGACCTTGAAGTGGTGGTTAGACCTTCATCTCGCTATGTGGACATCAAAGGCGTGGTGGTCATACCATCAGCAACCATTCGCCCGCCCGAAGCACAGGGTGATGTCGTGGTTCAGTCGCCTGATGTGTCGGTGCTTGACCGTCGTCTTTCGGGCAAAGTTGAGCAAATTTTGGCAGTGTCTGCCCCATGGAGTATCAATGCCGACATCGGATTGGATTTGGGTGATGATGTGACATTTCGTGGTTTTGGTGCTAGACTGCCACTGGCAGGGGCGTTGCACCTGACCCAAAGCGGACAGGGCAAGACCCAAGCTCGGGGCATGATACAGGTGTCTGAACGCACCAAGATTGACGGCATTGGACAAAATCTAGAGCTTAACTACGCCCAAGTCCGTTTTAATGGCGACATGCTAAATCCACGCTTATCCATTGAAGCTGAAAAAGAAATTGAAGGACAAACAGTAGGCGTGCGTATTAAAGGTACAGCAAATGCCCCAGACATTAGCGTGTTCAATAACGCAGGGCTATCCGAACAGCAAGCGATGAACGCCATCATTACAGGGCGACTGTCGCCATCGGCAGACAGCCAAATCTCTGAACAAGGATTTCGCTCACAGGTCACCAATAACCTAGCAGCGGCAGGGCTAAGTCTTGGCTTATCAGGCACACGTGGACTTACCAACCAAATCGGCAGTGCATTAGGCTTTGAGAGCTTGACGGTGGACGCATCGGGCAATTCAAGCGATACGCATGTTAATGTTACAGGCTACATCACGCCTGATTTATATATCCGCTATGGCGTGGGCGTGTTCAATGCTGAGACCGAGCTGTCCATGCGATATCAGCTGACTCGCCGTGTCTATGTGCAGGCGACATCTGCCACTGAGAACATGGTTGATGTAATTTATCGTTGGAGATTTTAGGTTGGGTGATGGCATTGTTAATTGATTTTAGGTGGTATTGTAGGGGTAAATTGCAATTCGCCCTATCCAAGACAAAAACCAAAAAGCATACCACAGATTAGGGGCGTGCTTTTTGGTTTGGAGTTTATGAAATTTTGATAAATTATTTGGTTAAAATCAAGCGGTTATTGCGTGTCAGACGCAAGCGATATTCTTCGCCCTGATGTTCAATCCGTACCTCCTTGGTGAGAGCGAACAGGTTTTGTGAATGTAGGGTGGGCAAGCGAGTGGATTCACGGTTGCTAAAATAACGAGCGATAGTCATGGTCATGACAAGTTTCCTTATGTTTGGACGGGTTGCGGATATTTTTCCGAGCCGTCTAGCTGATAATAACTATTGGCTTAAAATGATAATTTTATCTAAACACTAAATTTTTACAAACAATAAAAATTATCATTTGTAGATATGATACCAAACTTTCCTAAGATTGCAAATATAAATTGCAAAATTTGGTAAAATTGCTCATTTTTCTGATAAAAGGTATAAATATGACTACCAAATGCGAAACATCCCCAAAAATCACCTCTGTGGCGGTAGCAGTATTACGATACCATGATGAATTTTTATTGGCGACCCGTCATGCTCATCAACATCAAGGCGGTAAATTGGAATTTGTTGGCGGTAAGATTGAATCAAATGAAACACCCCAAACCACCATAATCCGTGAAGTGGGCGAGGAGCTGGGATTAGATATCTCTACCAATAGCATGTGTGAGTTTGGGCAGATTTGCCATGATTATGGCGATAAAATGGTGAGACTATATGTGTATGAAATTGCCCTAACCGATAGCCAGTATCTTGATTTTAAAGACAAAAAATTCGGCTTGGACAATCAGGCTTTATTATGGCTTGATAAAATGACTTTATTACAAAGTGATGAACGGTTTCCGCAAGCGAATCAGCAAATATTGGTATGGTTAGATAATAAATAATAAAATACCCCTATTTTTAAAATAAATAACCCTTGTCAAAACACCCAAATTCCTTTAAAATTTGGGTGTTTTGTTATATTATTCATTCCATTCATAAAAGGATGCCGCCATGAGCATTTATCAAGACCACCTAACCAAACGCCAAACCCAAGAAACCCAAGCAACTGAACTGCTTGTCGCCCTTGCCAAGCTGTCTACCCAAAACGTAAACATTCTGTTTTTTGGTGAGCGTGTGGCTTTGTCGGTATCGGACATTCTAGCCAAGCACGCCAAAGCAGGACTTGACGTGGCGGACACCCTTGCCCTTGCCAAAGAGATTACCGCTACCAACACCACCGCCGATTTGGGACAAGCGGTCAAAGCAGGTAAAAAAGCAAGCGACTTTGCCAATGGCACCGAAATCCCCGCCACGGACGTGGTGCTGTATGGCTTTGGGCGTATCGGACGTATTTTGGCACGTCTACTTATGAGTCGTCCTGCTTCTGACAAAGGCTTGCAATTAAAAGCCATTGTGGTACGCCCCGCAGGAGACGGCGACCTTGATAAGCGTGGTTCGCTATTGGAGCGTGATAGCGTGCATGGTTGGTTTGACGGTTCGGTGGAAATTGACAACGCCAATAGCGGTATCATCGTGAACGGTCGCTTTATCAAATTCATCTACGCCTCTGACCCCAGCGAGATTGACTACACCGCCCACGGCATTGACAACGCCATCGTGATTGACAATACTGGCAAATGGAAAGACGAAGCAGGCCTTGGCAAACATTTGGCAAGCAAAGGCGTCAAAAAAGTGCTACTTACCGCCCCTGCCAAAGGTGACATCAAAAACGTGGTCTATGGCGTAAACCATGACACCATCGGAGGCGACACCATCGTATCGGCAGCGTCTTGCACCACCAACGCCATCACACCAACGCTAAAAGTGCTACACGACACTTATGGCATCGTAAACGGACACATGGAAACCGTCCACGCCTTTACCAATGACCAAAACTTAGTGGACAACCACCACAAATCTGACCGCCGTGGTCGTGCCGCTCCCTTAAACATGGTGATGACGTCCACAGGGGCAGCGTCGGCAGTATCCAAAGCCATTCCAGAACTCAAAGGCAAACTCACAGGCAATGCCATTCGTGTGCCAACGCCCAATGTGTCTTTGGCGATTTTAAACCTAAACTTTGACAAAGCGGTTGGTTCTGCTGATGAGCTAAACGCCTTTATCAAAGCCAAGTCAGAAAGTATTGAGTGGCAAGAGCAAATCGACTACTCAGACAGCCCCGAAGCGGTATCTACTGATTTTGTTGGCTCTGAAAAAGTGGCGATTTTTGATGCCAAAGCGACTATCGCCACCGACAAGCGCGCAACACTGTATGTGTGGTATGACAACGAAATGGGATATAGCACACAGGTGGTTCGTGTGGCGGAAGTCATGGCAAGTAATTAATCGGTTGTTTTATTGTTAAATTGACTATTAATAACAGGGTATTTGTGTTATGCTGACAAATACCTTGTTTTGTTATACACTCGCAAGATTGATAAACGTCTTTTTGAGTATTGTTATTTTTTTGAGTATTGTTATGAAAATCAAATCTTTACTAGCCCCCACCCTAACTGCCATTGGGCTTAGTATGGTACTTTCCATGCCAGCCACTGCATCTGCCCAAACTTGCAAAGTTACCGACCCAACAGGCACCCCACTAAACGCCCGTGCCACGCCCAATGGTAAAGTTATCGGACAAGTCAAAAACGGCACCACCGTCTATGTCTCAGAGTATGATTATGATGACAAAGGACGTCCATGGGCATTGGTGTTTAACGCCAAAACCGACCGATACATCGGCTGGGTGTTTCGTGAGTTTATCAGTTGTTATTAATTGAAGTGCTTTTAAAAATTTGGCTCTGGTTCAAAAAGTATGCTACAAAGAAAACAGTTCATGGCGATCTTGGGAAACCTAACGGTTTTCCTACCCGCAGGCAGGCTCAGGGCGAACGGAAAACCTAGTTCAGCATACTTTTTAGACTACTACCAAAAATTTTTGCAAAAAATACTTGACTTGATGACAAAATCCTATATAATACCCACCCATACAGCAAACGCTGACACGCGGGAATAGCTCAGTTGGTAGAGCACAACCTTGCCAAGGTTGGGGTCGCGAGTTCGAATCTCGTTTCCCGCTCCAAATTTTAAAAAGTCCAAATCAAAAGGTTTGGGCTTTTTTGTTGGTTGAAATCAAGGGTTCGATGTTTTATAACCAACAAACCTTGAAACAACACCAATTATCCCCATATCTCCATCACCATTCACCAATCACTACTTATATGGCTTATTCACTAGAAATCAGACAAAAAGCCTTGGCTTATGATGACAAATGCAAGAACATTGACCTTGTTATAGAAGCTTTTGGTGTATCAAGACACACCGTGTTTCGTTGGAGACGACAACTTAAAGAAACAGGCAATTTGTCTTGTAAAAAACCAAAAACCTGATTGCTCCACTCATCTACAACAATACAATGACAAGTGCTTTGCAGGACTGTCAATGATGGCTTTAGAGATGGGCAAAATCACAGGGTCATCAGTCTGCCTATCTCGCCTTAATACATCATTCATCAAAAAACGATGAATGCGTCCATTGCCGTCTGCCAATGGGTGTATATAGACAAAACCAAAGGCAATGACTGCACTTCTGATTAAGGGAGATTGCCCTTTTGTACTTTCAAAAAATGTATTTAGACCCGCTAATTTTAATGGGACTTCCTCATAATTTGGAGCGATATAATGCACAATCTCTTTGGCGTGGCGATAATTGCTCTCGCCCACAAATACAGGCGACTGTCTTAGCCTAAAATGTTTAATACTAAGGCTTTTGCCAATAATTTCCTGTTGAAGTGCAGCCAGCCTCTCACCTGACAAAACAATTTCGCCTTGTCCGATTTGTTCTGCCATCACTCTGGCAAATCGCTCAATGCGACTTTCTTGACCGCCCTTTCCCTCAATGGTAAAGCTGGCACGACTTTCACGCAACGTAATCCATACCGAAGCACGCACCAACAAATCCTCGCCAAACTCCTGCCTAAGCTGTGCCAAATACTCCTTAATATCAAAGGCAATGGCGGATAATAGCATTGGTGTTTTGACCACCATCGGAGCAAAGTCCTTAGTACCTGCGATATTATTGTTCACTCGCCAGCGACTGTCTTTAATGGGGGTATTTGCCACCACCACTTTATCGCCATCTAAGACATCGACATAGCCACCGCCAATGTCAGACGGCGTATCCAAACGCTCATCTGTCAGCCATTCATATAAAAAAGCTGCTCTTCTGGCGTAGCGACCTGTTGGCTCGGTATTAACCTATTCTTGGATTAGTCTGCCATCTATTTTGTGAAATAATCTTGCCAAAAATTCCAGGCTGGGTATTTCATTTTTTAGATAAAAGGTAAGATGAGCTACCACATCATTGCCCAAGCGAGTGCGAGCAGGATAGATTTCTTGGGTATAATGCCCCTCTGTAAGCGTGCGACGGCTTTTGCCAATTTGACTTATCACATAAGGCTTTATCCATAAGGGTATACCAAAATGATAAGATAGCCACAGCATACCCAGCATATCTTGTGGGTCTGTGGCTTGGGTGATGATTTGTGGGTGTATTGAAGTCATTAATAATTACTCAGCTATCATTTTGACGATTTGTGGCAAATTTTAGCACAAAATGATTTTAAGTGATACAAAACGATAATATCTAGGGGTATTTTGTGCATTTTGATTATGCAAATTGCCCAACAACTTGAATTTTGTTAATACAGACGATATACTGTGTTAATCAAAAGTTAATACATTTAAGATAGGGTCAAAAATGAGCACACCAGACAAAAATAAAAGCTTTACCATCAAAATAAAAGCTTTACCATCAGAGTCAATGAGCATTTATTAAAAGCCTTTCAAGAGGCTGCCGCTGCCAACGACAGAACATCGGCATAGCTGATTCGTGATTTTATGAGAGAGTATGTCAAGAAAAATTGCCACAGTGAATTAAAGTTTTAGTAAAAACACCAAAGAGGTTTCTCTTTGGTGTCTACATTGGCGACATCTAGCAAATTAATATTCCACAAACTCATCAATTACCCAGCTTTTATCCTTGGGGTAGTAAACAATGCAGTTTTCGGTCAATTTATTATTTATCAGAGAAATGGGTTTATAGTCGCCATTGGCATTTTGTTTGGCACTCGTCCAAAAAGTATGCTATAACAAAAACTAAAAAGACAACTTGCACAAAAGTTGGTAATTTACGGTTATGAAGACATAAATTACCATTACTTGCCCAAGTTGCCTGTCGGTTAGTATAAAGAAAATGGCATAGAAAGCTATGGCAAACAGAGCTATTTTTGCAAAGATTGTCATAGACAGTTTGTTCATCATTTACAGCTTACTGACAAAGGTTATCAATCTCACATAGATGGCAAAATACGCTTAATGTCAGCTTGTGGTTGTCGTATTGCTGACATTGTGATACTTGAACAAGTCAGTAAGGGTAAAGTATTTAGCGTGCTTGCAAACAGTAATCACCAAATCAAACCAAGACAAAAGCATTACAATACCTTAAAGATAGATGAGTTTTGGACTTACGTGGGTAACAAGAAAAACAGGCTCTGGTTCAAAAAGTATGCTAATAAGAAAACCGTTCGTGGTGAGCTTGGGAAACCTAACGGTTTTCCTACCCGCAGGCAGTCTCAGGGCGAACGGAAAACCCAGTTCAGCATACTTTTTGGACTACTATCAATTACTCAATCGGCTTTAAAGGTTGTACCACATCGGCATTTTGCCCACGATGACGCAAATAATGGTCAAGTAGGACAATGGCAAGCATCGCCTCGGCAATCGGTGTGGCTCGCACGCCCACACAAGGGTCATGACGACCTTTGGTAATCACGCCTGTCGCCTCGCCGTCTAGGTTTATTGTCTTGCCTGCGGTGGTGATACTGGCGGTCGGTTTTAGGGCAATGGCGACACGAATGGTCTGCCCGCTACTAATCCCACCCAAAATCCCGCCTGCGTGATTGGCGCAAAAGCCCTCAGGGGTCAACTCGTCTCGGCTTTCATGTCCAAACTGCTCGGCAACGCCAAAGCCATCGCCAATCTCCACGCCTTTGACGGCATTGATAGACATCATCGCATGGGCAATATCGGCATCTAGGCGGTCAAAAATCGGCTCGCCTAAGCCCACAGGGACATTTTCAGCAAAAATCTCTAATTTCGCCCCACAGCTTGTGCCTTGTTCGCGCAAAGACGTAACCAATTTTTCAAAGCGTGGTATAGCGTCAATATCTCCGCAAAAAAACGGGTTTTGGTTTACAATATCCCAATCGAGCTTCTCAGCTTTTTCGGTGCCGATTTGGGTAACATGACCACGAATGATAACACCCAAGCGTTCTTTTAAATACTTCTTGGCAATCGATCCTGCTGCCACACGCATGGCAGTCTCACGAGCAGACGAACGCCCGCCACCACGATAATCCCGAAAGCCGTACTTCATCGTGTATGTGTAGTCAGCATGATTAGGGCGAAAAGTCGTGGCGATGTTGCCATAGTCTTTGGATTTTTGGTCGGTGTTGCGAATGAGTAGTCCAATCGGTGTGCCTGTGGTACGCCCCTCAAACACCCCAGAGACAATCTCCACCACGTCATCTTCTTTACGCTGAGTGGCGAATTTGGACGTGCCGGGTTTACGGCGGTCAAGTTCGGCTTGCAGATCCGCCTCGCACAGCGCCAAATTGGGCGGTACACCGTCCACAATCGCCATAAGTCCCGTCCCATGAGACTCGCCACAGGTGGTTACGGTGAAAAGTTGTCCTATTGTGTTGCCTGACATAGCTAATTCCTTAATTTTGTAGCATTGTTAGTTGATTTAAAAGGTCTTGATTTAAGAAATGTCACAATCAGTCTTGCAGACCTGTTGCAAAACATCCCTTAAGTCTTTTTGAAAATCTTCTATATTGTGATTTTCCTGAACATATTTGATTGCTTGTATTGATAGGTGCTGACGGTTTTGTTCGTCTGTCATAAGCTTTCTGATTGCATTAACATACAAATAAACTTTATCAAAACCATCACCTAACACATCACCGACATAAATACCAAATTTAATAGTTAAATCATCAGGATTGCGATTACTTACGATTAGTGTGCCATACGATAAAGCTTCTAAAAATGAAATGGGCAACGCTTCATGAATGGAGGTATTTACCAAAATTTTAGCGTCTTTTAAAAAGTTGGTTTTGTCATCACCTTCGACATGCCCTACAAAATGTAGATTTGAAATTTGTTGATACTTTGCAAAAATTTCTTTATTTTTATCTGATTCACGAAAAGTTTGACCAAGTACATAAAATTGATATTCTGGCAACTGCTTAGCAATTTCACAAAACAGCCAACCACGTTTCACTGATTCTAATCTGCCCAAAAAGATGATTTTGTTTTGTTTTTGGTGGTTTTTAATATCAAATTCTTTATTTATTTCTATGGGATTTGGCAGGTGGGTAATATCAGTATTTCTATCAAGAGAATATAAATCAATGGCTTTTTGATTTAAAAAATGAGCCTGAGATATGAAACGAACACGACCTTGTTTATACCAATTATGCACCAAATCATAGATGGTTTGATTGTAATAACAGGTCTCTGTAAAAAGTTTTACAGTATTTATCTCATCCCATTCATACACGGGGCGTGGGTCTTGAATCCATAACACTAATTTTTTATTTTTATTTGTTTCATTTTTAAGTACATAATCATCGGTAAGTTCTATGCTAAGATAAGCATCATAATTTTTTATGGCAAGCCATCTTTGTGCAAACCAAGCTCTTTTTGGCAATCTATAAACATTGATATTATCAACAATATGATGTTCTGCTTTGAAACGGTGCGAGTTACTTTTTCCCAGTAAAACATCAATTTCACAAAATTTTGAAAGGTGTTTTACAACAAGATGTCTAGCTAAAAAACCATAACCACCAAAGGCGGTGCCTGCCCCACCAAAATATTCATCAACAATTAGACCAATTTTCATGATTAATCCTAAATTTCTTCTCTAAGCATTTTTGATAATACTGATGTTTTTTCAATTTGATTTAAATTTATATTTTTAAGCATTTCATTGTATAAATGAACTGCTAAGGTTCTTTTTGTACAAATATCAGATAATGTTAAATCTTTTTCTAATAATAATCTAATACAGTGATAATGTACAGGATAAAATATATCAATTGGTTGTGCTAAATAACCTAAATTAAATTCTTTTACGTAATAAGTAATCGCTTCCGGACCAATGACACCCCACGGCATATGTGATATATGTTTTGCAATCCCAAACATCTTCTTTATTTTTAATCTTTTTTGTGCTTTGTTGGAATACCAAGGTGGTATAAAATTAGAATCATGGCTGATTTCAATCAGTTTATTAAGTAATAAGCTGTTTTTTGGTAAGGCTAAGACCGCACCATTGATTTTATTATCATCTTCATAACCAAATAAATAGCCATTATCTGGTATTGTAATGGGCTTTGTGCAATAAACATCACAATCTACATAAATACCATCTACTTTATTTAATAATTCATAACGAAATATATCTGAAAATAAGGCATAGCTACCCGTTTTCTTATGTTTTATGATTTTGTTTTTTGGAATAATCAAATTAGCGTCAGCAAGTTGTACGCCTTTTGGCAGGTCATTAATATCATTATAGGTGTGCAAATACACCTGATGCCCCTGTGCAACAAAAGATGATAGACAGCAATGGGATAATTGCCCTAAATTAGAGCCTATCCATAAGGCATGAATGGTTGGTAAAATAGTGTTTAGCATTATAATTGTATTTTCCTATCTAAAATCCACAGTCTCTCTTGCAATCTTAACAGCAATACGCTCAAATCTTTTATTGATTTTTTGAGATAGGGTTAATCTTGGTTTTGGCTTTGGTTGGTCATTCATACGAGAACGTCTCTCTTGTTCTAGTGTGCTTTTAATTTTTCCTGATTGCTGAGGTCGGTCGCTCTGTATTGATAAAGCAGGGGTCATTTGATAAATAGGTAGATTGTATTTAAATATCGCTATTTCAAACATAATATGGTCAATTGGCTCAGCATTGATTTTAAATTGTTCGGTAATAACATGCATGAGTTTGTCAATCATTGATTTGTGAATAATATAGCCAGCTGTCCCCCAATTAAACTCTTTTAAGGGTTTGATATGTCTACCATAAATCTCACTAATACTTTTTCCAAGTATTAGTTTATCCAAATAATGCTCAATTTTTATTAATTCACAATCACTGGGAATCCAATCACTATTCCTTAAAAACAAATGAGCATTTTTGCCCAAATACACATCATCTTCAAAAACTACAAGATAATCCAAATTATCATCTATTGCTTTTTGCCACAAACATAAATGACTAAAACAACAA
This sequence comes from Moraxella bovis, assembly GCF_025985205.1. Classification (NCBI taxonomy): domain Bacteria; kingdom Pseudomonadati; phylum Pseudomonadota; class Gammaproteobacteria; order Moraxellales; family Moraxellaceae; genus Moraxella; species Moraxella bovis. The sequence continues at coordinate 1,460,715 of NZ_CP087840.1, read as the reverse complement.
GCCAATTCACCCTTGGTAAGATTGGCATCTTGGATATTGATGTCAAATTTATTTACTAATTCATCCACATCGTTGGGTGTAACTGCATCAAAAAATTCAAATATAATACCTTGTTTGCCGAATTCTTCTGCGATGTGCTGACGGCGTTCGGTGGCAGTGGTCAGGCTGATAACGTAGTTTTTCATAATGACATTTTATAGAAAATGTGATAATATTATCCAATAAATACTATTCTGTCAAGCTAAAAAGTGGTTTTGGTAGTATTGGGTGTTATTAATTGAATGATTTTTTTTACAAAAATTATGTAATATAATGCTATGATAAGTTTTAAAATTAGGTGATTTATGAAAATTTTACATGTATTATTAACACGTCTTGCCATTCCGCCAAAAGATTATGGTGGTACGGAGCGTGTGATTTGGGCTTTGGCGATGGCACAGCGTGAAATGGGGCATGAAGTGCGTTTTTTGACCAAAGCCAATCCCAACAATAACCCAGATGTACAACTGTATGATAAATCCAAGCCAATTCATGAGCAGATAGATGATTGGCCAGATGTGGTGCATTTTCATTGGCCGTATGATGGCGAGCTTCATAAGCCTTATATTTGTACTGAGCATAGCAATGCTGAGCTTGCCAAAGAGTATCCGATTAACAGTGTATTCTTATCGAGTAAGCATGCTGAAAATCATGGGGCGACTTGTTATGTGCATAATGGACTGTATTGGGCAGATTATAGCGAGCCAAATTTGACTACATCAAAAGACTATGTGCATTTTTTGGCAAAAGCAGCGTGGCGAGTTAAGAATCTACAAGGTACGGCAGAGATTGCCAAACGGGCGGGGAAGAGGCTAGAAGTGATTGGCGGTAAGCGTTACAATTTTTCTCGCAACCCATACTTTTACCTGTCATCACAGATTGGCTTTAATGGCATGGTCGGTGGTCGTGCCAAAGATGAGCTTATCAAAAACTCCAAGGGACTGATTTTCCCTGTACTGTGGCATGAACCATTTGGGCTTGCCATTATTGAGAGTATGTATTTGGGTTGTCCTGTGTTTGCATCGCCCTTTGGTTCACTGCCTGACATCATCAGTCATGATGGCTTGGGCGTTCTGTCGGACAGTTATGGTGAACTTGCTGATGCTCTAAAACAAGTGGATAGCTATGACCGCAGGGTCTGCCACGAACACGCCAAGACATATTTTGGGCATGAAGCCATGGGACGAGCTTATCAGGCGTGTTACGAAAAAGTCATCGCAGGTGAGACACTAAACCCAACACGTCCCAAATCTTTTGGCAATGTCAAGGCGTTATTGACGATGAGAGACTAGCTGTTATGATGATTAAAAGGGCAAAGAGTTTTTGCCCTTTTTTCATTTAAACTCAACCACTTGACCAAAAATCTTGAGTCTTGTTTTGTGAATGAAGCTGTTGAACTCTCGCATGATTTTTTGGGGTAGGGTGCGATGGGGTTTTTTAAAGTAATGGGTTTGTCGGTGCTCGTCAAGAGTACTTTTTAATGATAGGTTGCCTTGTTTATGGATAAACTCTTGAATACACAAGGCGGGTGTTAATTGCAAGACGTCTTTTTTGTTTAGAATTTGAGCAAATAAAATATCATCAATCGCACTGATTTGTGCTTGGTGTTGTGATTGGTATTTGATAAGCTCAAACAGTGCCACAATGCACCGCTTGGAGATGATATAACCGCCCGCTCCATAGTGGGCGGTGTTTAAGGTGTAAAGCTGTCTGTCCTGTACTGTCTTGGGGTCAGATAAATGCACGGAAGTGGCAAAGGTTTCTAATTTAATTACATCAAAGCCATTAGGCAACCAATCATCACAAATTAAAAAAGCTTGTGCATTATTGCCTAAATATATATCATCTTCAAAAATTGCAATCCAATCTAAATCATCATCAATCGCCTTTTGCCATAGACATAAATGGCTTAAAAAACATGCAATCTCGCCTGATGACAAATTCATTTTGCTGATGTCTATACCAAATTGTTTGGCAACGGTGTCAATGCATGGGGGTGTGATTGCATCAAAAAATTCAAATACAATGTTTTGTTTACTAAATTCTTCTGCGATGTGCTGACGGCGTTCGGTGGCAGTGGTCAGGCTGATGACGTGATTTTGCATGGTTGGTGATGATGCTTGTTTTGATTTAATTGCCATAATATCAAATACTTATTAAAGGTATAGCTTGACGAAGCTCCTGCGTGTAGCACGCCGTATGCACCGCCTAACATACCGCCACGAATAACATATTCTCTTGAAAATGAAAATAAAGCGTGCGATATGACACTACCAAACTTTGTTTTTTTGCCACGTGCGGATTTGTCTCTTGCCCAATCATCGCTGTAACGAATATTTTTTTGGACGAAGTGAGCGAAATCATCATTAGTCAGATGTAAAAGATAGCCAGATAAATTTTTAATGGTGGCATTTTTGGTATCTAGCGATTCGTGAACTTCTAAGTCATTGTATTGATAGTGTGAATTAGCATACAGTCGTGCTAAATTGTCAGCATACCAAAAACGTTTTAAAACTTCTACTCCACAGAATAGATTGACCCTAGGTAGAGCAAAAACCATGTGTGTTTGTGGTGGCTCATGCAGGATTTTAGTGATACTGTCTCTTAGGCTGTCATCAAGTCGCTCATCAGCGTCCAGCACTAGCACATAATCGCTCGTGGCATAGGATTGGGCAAGCTGGCGTTGTTTGCCGAAACCTTGCCAGTCGGTATTGACGTGCCATTTTGCCCCATATTGTTCGGCAATCTTGCGAGTATCATCGGTGCTACCGCTATCTAGGACAATAATTTCGTCTACCAAATCATGCACCGTATCAAGACACGCTTTTAGGTGTTTAGATTCGTTTTTGCAAATCATGACAAGCGACAACGTGCTTTTTTTGTTTGTTAAGTCAATAGAGGCTAGGCTTTTGGCAAATTCTACCGATTTTAAAAATGCTTGCTCGGCTTGATTGTGGGTCAAATCATACAAAATGGCGTATTTGTTAAAAGTGTATTGGGCAAATAAACACGAATAAATCAACCCATATTTGCCTTGCAAAAAACGTCCGTCCAAAAAGTATTGGCGGATAAATTGCCAAATGGGGTTACTGATGATTTTAAATAGGCTGGATTTTTTGCCTTTTTGGTGTTTTTCGTTCGCCCAAGTTTTGGCGTAGCTTAAACGTTTTTGTAGTAAAAACTCTAAGTCTGGGGCGGTGTGATGATGTAAAAATCCCGATAACACCTGGGTTTTGGCATTGGTAGTATCAAGCGATTCATGCACCAATAAATCATTAAAGCCAAATTGTTTGGGAAACAGTCGCCAATAAGCCTTCACGCTCCAATAAGGGTTGTCAATTTGCCTGCCCGCAATAAAATCAAGTCGTTTTAGCCCATATACCGTATCATTTGGTGGATTTTTGATGACTGTCAAAATACTCTGTTTTAACTCATCGGTAATCTCTTCGTCAGCATCAAGTGCTAATATCCACTCGCCTGTGGCATAAGATTGGGCGAACTGTCTTTGTTTGCCAAAGCCTTGCCAGTTGGTATTAACAAACCATTTTGCCCCATATTGCTCAGCAATTTGTCTGCTATTATCGGTGCTACCGCTGTCCAAAATGATAATCTCGTTTGCCAAGCCATCTAAGGCAGGTAAAGAGATTGCCAGATTGTGCGCTTCGTTTTTGATAATCATCACCACAGATAATGAATAACTCATCGCCAATACTCCACAATCCAAGGTGTTGGCAATACCTTGCGATACCATTTACAACTTCGCCCGACAATGGCATCAGGGGGATTGACCTCACCGTGAAAAATCACCATTTTGGCATTTTTGGGCAATATCGGAGCTTTAAAAAAGCTCATTGGAAAAGGCTGAACACACTGATATTTAAAGCTCACACACCAACTGGCGTCCCAATATTCCAAATGATGATGTTCACGCAGATAATTGGACAAAAACGCCTGTTCGTGGCGAACCTCCGAGCGGATTTTTTCAAAATTTTGTTCAAAATCGCTAAGCAGGTTCGGATAAGTATTTTGCCCCACTTTAAAGCGATAGACCGAACTATTACCGACCATTCGCCACGGTTTTTTCCAGTCTCTAATAATCATCACGCTATCATCAAACTGTGCCTGATGAGTAAAAAAGCAATCAATATTATCAACAATAACAATATCAATATCCAAAAAAAGTGCCGTACCTTTTAAATCATAAAGCTTTGGTTTAAAGGTGGTGAGTTTTTTCCAGCCTCGCTCTGGAATATTATCAGGTAAATTTAAGGCAGGAATGGGATAGCATTTGACATTGTCATCAATGCCTGTGCTATCGTCCGTCAAGCACACCATTTGAAAATCAAGGGTCAAATGGCGTTTTACCATATTATACAGGCGATTGACGTACTCGGCACCGTATTTGGTTCCCCATTTCATACAAATCACATAGCGGTTGTCGGTCATGGATTTTCCTTGTTTTTGTCTATTTTATAAGATTTTATTTGGGCGTGCAAATCATCAAAAGGCAACAGATAGGGATTTTCCCCAAAAGGCGTGGTCTTAAATCGCCGATAGCCCCACATATAATGAGCAAAATGCTTATTTATCATCATCTCCATACTATTATTTAGGGTGGTGGTGGCGATAATGTCGTTTTTGTCGTACAAATTGGGGTCGGTCAAATCATAACAAAATATCTCAAATCCATCCTTGCCCTTGATACACGCCAAACCAACCAACGCACAGCCTGTTTTTTGGGCAAGCTTGGTGGTGAGTGTGCCTGTCATGGTGGGAATGCCAAAAAACGGGACGATTTCTCCACCATTTTTGTCAGGGACATGGTCGGGCAAAATCACGGTAAATCCGCCTGATTTTAAGGTCTTAAAAATTGCCTTAACGCCTGTGCTATCGGTGGGGACAAGCGTGGCGGAAAGTCGTTCACGACCGCTTAGGATAAATCGGTCAAGGCTGGGATTGCCAGACGGCTTGTACATAATCGTCAAATCGCCAAAACCGCACAGCCATGCGTTCATCATCTCCCAAGTGCCGATGTGTGGCGCCACTAAAATCAGCCCCTTAGGATTGGCAAAACCACGCTCCAAAATCTCACGATTATGCACCGTTTTGATTTGGGCGATAGACCACTTTGGGGGCATTGCCCAGCTTTTGGCACTGTTTAGGGTGCTGGTAAGCTGATTTTGTAGTATGGTAAAAGCAAGCCTGTCTCGCTCGTCCTTATCCATAAAAGGGCGGACTAGCATGAGATTGGTGCAAATACTGCGATAAATACTGGCATTTGACCATTTGGCAAGATAAGACGCAAAACGAGCCAATGCCCCCAATAAGGACATTGGCACGAATTTGATAAGATTAAGCATAAATCACAAGTCTATGATTATTCAGCTTTTTCTTTTTCACGCACACGAATGCCAAGCTCACGCAGTTGCTTGTTATCCACGCCAGCAGGGGCTTCGGTAAGCGGACATTCTGCTGTTTTGGTCTTAGGAAAGGCAATGACATCACGAATGGAGCTTGCCCCTGTCATCAGCATTACCAAACGGTCAAGACCAAATGCTAAGCCACCGTGGGGCGGAGCACCGTATTTTAGGGCGTTGAGCAAGAATGAGAATTTCTCTTCGGCTTCGGCTTCACTAATGCCTAGTGCTTCAAAAACTGCCTTTTGCATGTCTAGGGTGTTGATGCGCAGTGAGCCACCGCCAATCTCTGTACCGTTTAGCACCATGTCATAAGCGATAGATAGGGCGGTCTCTGGGCTGTTTTTCATCTCTTCTACCGTGCCTTTTGGGCGGGTAAATGGGTGGTGAACTGATGTCCATTTGCCGTCATCGGTCTCTTCAAACATCGGAAAGTCCACAACCCACAAGGGAGCCCATTCTGATGTAAGTAGGTTTAAATCATGACCGATTTTAACACGCAAGGCTCCCATCGCATCATTGACGATTTTGGCTTTGTCAGCACCGAAGAAAATGATGTCGCCATTTTCGGCACCTGTACGGCGGATAAGCTCGACAAGCACGTCATCAGTCATATTTTTGATGATGGGCGATTGTAATCCGCTTTCTTTATCCACGCCGTTGTTAATGTTGGATACATCATTTACTTTGATGTACGCCAAACCTTTTGCCCCATAAATGCCGACAAATTTGGTGTAGTCATCAATCTGGCGACGCGTAATCTCACCGCCTTTTGGAATGCGTAGGGCAACCACACGCCCTTTGGGGTCTGTCGCAGGGGCGGAGAATACTTTAAATTCCACGTTTTGCATGATGTCCGCCACGTCCACAAGTTTTAATGGAATACGTAAATCAGGCTTGTCGGAGGCGTAATCACGGATGGCTTCGCTATACGGCATACGCTGGAATTTGTCAAATTTTACGCCCAACAGTTCGTCAAATAGCTTGACGGTCATGCCTTCCATTAAGTCCATGATGTCGTTGTCATCAAGGAACGATGTCTCAATGTCAATTTGGGTGAACTCTGGCTGACGGTCGGCACGCAAATCTTCATCACGAAAGCACTTGGCGATTTGATAATAACGGTCAATACCACCCACCATAAGAAGCTGTTTGAACAGCTGTGGCGACTGTGGCAGGGCATAAAACTCGCCATTAGACACACGGCTTGGCACAAGGTAATCCCTTGCCCCTTCTGGGGTGGCACGAGTTAGGATGGGCGTTTCAACGTCCAAAAAGCCATGCTTGTCTAGGTAGTTGCGGATTAGGCTTGTAACCTTTGAGCGAAAACGCAAGCGGTCAAGCATTTCAGGACGGCGAATGTCAAGAAAGCGGTATTTTAGGCGTAGCTCTTCTGAGACGTTGCTAAAATCATCGTTTAGTGGAAATGGTGGCGTTTCGCTGGTGGCAAGGGTTTCAATTTCTTTGGCAAGAAGTTCAATTTGACCGCTTTTCATGTTGGGGTTTTGGGTGCCTTCGTATCTTTTACGCACACGCCCTGTGATTTTTAGGATAAATTCAGAACGTGCGTTATCAGCGGTGGCAAAGGCTTCTGGCGTGTCGGGGTCGATGACGACTTGCAACAGTCCATCTCGGTCTCTCATGTCCAAGAAAATCACGCCCCCGTGGTCTCTTCGGCGGTGCACCCAGCCGACAACGGTAATGGTTTGGTCAATGTAGCTTTCGGTAACACTACCGCAATATTCTGTGCGAATTGCCATAAATTTGCCTTTTGAAAGTTGCTTTAAATTTTAAAAGTAAAATGGTTCAAACCTGCTATTATGCCTTTAAAATGCAATTTGGGCAAGTTTTTTTGTAAAAATTTGTCAAAGTGGCATAAGCGGGCAAGTAGCTCCTTTGTTTGGTTTTTGCGTTTGGTTTTTTGGAATTATTCTTGGAAAAAAATTGGCACGTTTGGGACGATTTTGTGTTACAATTAATCTTTTTGACTGATTTTTGATGATTGACTGCTGTCAAGTTTTGCCCACAAATTACCCAACCCAAAAAGGAGCGTGATGGACACCCTAAATATTTTGTACCTTGTCTCGGCGGTGCTGATTTTTGTAAGTATTATGACAAGCCAGTTATCGGCTCGTTTGGGCGTGCCTTTGTTGTTATTCTTTTTGGGCGTGGGTGTGTTGGCAGGCGAAGAAGGGATTTTGGGGATTGAGTTTGAGCAGTATGCCCTTGCCAATTTTATCGGACAAGCTGCCCTTGCGTGCATTTTGCTTGATGGGGGGCTTAGAACGTCCCTTAATTCGTTTCGGGTGGGGCTAAAACCCGCCGTTACCCTTGCTACTTGGGGCGTTGTGGCGACTGTTTTGACGCTTGGGGTTTTTATTGCCTATCTTTTGGGGGTGGACTGGCGACTTGGGCTGTTGATTGCCGCCATCGTGGGCAGTACCGATGCGGCAGCCGTTTTTAGCCTGCTTAGAAATGGTGGGGTTAAGCTCAACGACCGTGTGCAAGCAACGCTTGAACTTGAATCGGGGGCGAACGACCCCTTGGCAATTTTGCTTGTTACGGTCATGATTGCCCTAAACCTTGACCCCGAAAGCCAAACAATCTGGACGATTTTGTCGCTACTTGCCACCCAAATTGGCGTGGGGCTGGTCATGGGCGTGGTGTCGGGTTTTGTGCTGTCAAAACTGCTCCCCAAGGTGCATTTGGCGGACGGTATGTATGCCATTTTGATTATGTCAGCAGGCATGGCGGTGTTTGGGGCAACCAACCTGCTAGGCGGTTCGGGATTTTTGGCGGTATATTTGACAGGCGTGGCGATTGGTAATACCAAAGTGCGTGCCACCGAACACGTACTTCGGGTCATGGACAGTTTTGCGTGGCTATCGCAGGCGGTGCTGTTTGTGGTGCTGGGGCTACTGGTTACGCCATCTAGTCTTTTGCAAGTGTGGCATTATTCTTTGATTGTGTTTTTGTTTTTGTTGTTTGTCGCTCGCCCGTTTGCGGTCATGACAAGCCTTTTGCCTTTTGGATTTAATTGGCGTGAAATTGGCTTTATCTCGTGGGTGGGACTGCGTGGGGCAGTGCCGATTACCCTTGCTATTATCCCGATTATGATGGCAGTTCCCCAAGCCAATTTGGCATTTAACATCGCCTTTGGGCTTGTGATTTTGTCGCTACTTGCCCAAGGGGCGACCATTCCCTTTATGTCCCGAGCCTTTGGGGTGTGGGTGCCAACCGATAGCGAGCCAAAGGCGGAGCATGAGATTTGGGTGGGCGACCATGCCAATATTACGCTTTATGAATTTGAAGTGGGTAAGGGGGCGTTTGCCGTGGGGCGACACCCTGTCAATATCTCAAGCCGTTTTAATGCCAAGGATGTCAATTTGTTTGCGGTGGTACGAAATGAGCATTTGCTTGTTGTCAATGACGACACAGCATTGCGGGCGGGCGATGTGGTGTGGTATGCCATGAGTGGGGATAATGCCAACTCTGTGGCAAAGATTTTTAACAATTCTGCCACCCAATACCAAAAAACAAGCGAGTTTTATGGCGATTGGCTGCTGTCTCCCCACATCAAAATTGCCGATTTGCCGTTTTTTAGCGGTGGGCAATCCTTACTCAAAACCGACCGATCCAGCACGTCCAAATCCACCAAAAAAATGCCCTTTGATTTTTTTGAAGTATTTACCCCACCCAAATCAACGCTTGGCGGGATTGATGATGAGTTGATTGAGATATTTGATAAGCACAAAAATGAGACCATCGAAGAGTATATGCTAAGTCATTTCCATGCCGAACCTGTCAGTGGCGATAAGGTGCGACTCAATGACCACTGGAGTCTTATTGTGCGTGATGTGGACAATCGGGGCAGACTGCGTGGCGTGGGGCTAAAAAATACGGTCAAAAAGGAATAAGGGGCTTTTAAAACGCCAAACAAACCCCATTTTTTTAAAATTTATCAATAAAGGTAAAACCATGCTATTTCATTCATCAAAAAAACCCACCGAATTGTCCATTATTCATCTTAATAAGCTCCAAGACAAACGCCAAGGGCAACTAAAAGACGCTCTAAAAAACAGCCAAAAAGACGACAAAAAATGCGGTCTGTTTGGCAAATTGTGCAAAAAAGCCAAAGACAAAGCAAAAGACAAAAAAGACAAGACAGACGACAAAAGTAAGAGTAGTGATAAAAGTGTGTTTGTGCTAGATTTTGACGGCGACATTAAAGCATCTGCGGTGGCTCATCTGCGTGAAGAGATTAGCGTGATTATCAGCTCGGCAAAATCAGGCGATGAAGTGCTGGTACGCTTAGAGAGCGGTGGCGGACAGGTTAATGCTTATGGTTTGGCAAGCTCGCAATTGGCTCGCCTAAAAGAGGCGGGGCTTACGCTAACTGTCTGCGTGGATAAAATCTCGGCAAGTGGTGGCTATATGATGGCGTGCGTGGCGGACAAAATTATCGCCAGCGACTTTGCGGTCATCGGTTCGGTGGGTGTAGTAAGTCAGCTCCCCAATTTTCATGAACTGCTAAAAAAGCACAACATTGGCTATGAGATGTTCACGGCAGGCGAGTACAAGCGTACCGTTACCATGTTTGGTGAAAATGACGATGAAGACCGTGCCAAGCACCAAGCGGACATTGACCGCATTCATGAGTTGTTTAAAACCTTTGTCAAAACGCACCGCCCAAGCCTAGATGTGGAGAAGATTGCCACAGGCGAGATTTGGTTTGGGCAGGACGCTTTGGATTTGGGGCTGATTGATGAGATTGGCACGTCTGATGCCTATGTGCTAGAACTAATGAAAGAGCATGACGTCTTTGTATTGCATACCCGCACCAAGCCGACTTTGGCAGAAAAATTGGGACTGTCTGAGCAGGTGGGCGTAAAGATGGGTGAGATGGTCGGACACATGATGTCATCGGTGGGCGAACAGCTTGCCAAATATCAACGTCCTTAAAGAGTCTTGCAAGTGATTGAATGTACACATCATTTTACTTAAAATTTTGATAAAAATGGTGTAAAATAAGCCATTCAACTTTTTAAAAGCGGACAATGGTTGTTCGCTTTTTTATTGATTTTAACGTGTGATTTGGGTTATTTATGAAAAAACTAGAAGAAGCCTTTGCCAAAGCCGATAAATTCGGACGAGTGGTTGCCAATAAATTTAGTAAAATCAAAGATTTAAATGACATTCGTGGTATCGGTCAAGGCAAAACGGTGCTGATTACAGGGGCAAGCTCGGGGCTTGGGGCGATGATGGCAAAGAAATTTGCCTTTTTGGGGTATGATTTGGCGATTTGTGCCAGACGACTTGACCGCTTGGAGGCTCTAAAAACCGAGCTAGAAAAAGAATTTGGTATTAAAGTCTATGTGCGTACGCTGGATGTTACGGCATATGATGATGTGTTTGCCGTGTTTGAAGAGTTTGCCAAAGACGTGGAAAATGACGGCGGTACGCTTGACAAAATCATCGTGAACGCAGGCGTGGGCGACAGTCGCGTGATTGGGCATGGGCGATTTGCGATAAATCGTGCCACCGCCGAGACCAACTTCATCTCCGCCCTTGCTCAGTGTGAATCTGCCATGCAAATATTCCGCCGTCAAAATAGCGGTCATTTGGTTGTCATATCCAGTATGTCTGCGGTGCGTGGACTGCCAAGACATTTGACGACTTACGCTGCTGCCAAAGCAGGACTTGCGGCTCTTGCTGAGGGGATACGTGCTGATACGATTACTGAAAAATTGCCGATTACGGTGTCCACCATTTACCCTGGTTATGTGCGTACCGACCTAAATATCGGGGCAAAATATCTGCCCTTTGAAGTCGAAGAAGACGAAGGGGCGGACGTGATTGTCAAAGCCATTGAAGCCAAAGTAGATGAAGCCTATGTCCCTGCGTGGCCGTGGCTACCGATTGGGCTGGGCATGAAATATTTGCCATTGCGACTGATTACCAAATTTTTGTAATTAAAAGGTGTGGATGGTTTGCATTTTATCCCAAAGCACAGTAATATAGGTTATCCCTTTATCAATAAATAGGAGTGCGTATGAGCAGTCAAATTACCTTAGGTGGCAATGCCGTTGATGTGGCAGGTGAGTTTGCCAAAGTGGGCGAGACGGTCGCTGATTTTGTCTTAGTGGGCAATGATTTGGCGGACGTCAAATTGTCCGATTTTGCAGGCAAACGCAAGATTTTAAACATTTTTCCAAGCATTGACACAGGCATTTGTGCCACGTCTGTGCGTGTATTCAACCAAAAAGCAAGCGAGCTTGATAACACCGTAGTACTGTGCATTTCGGCAGATTTGCCCTTTGCTCAAGCCCGTTTTTGTGGGGCAGAAGGGCTTGACAATGTTAAAACTTTGTCCGCTTTTAGAAATGATGACATCGCCAAAACTCTTGGCGTTACCATGACATCAGGAGCATTGTCAGGGCTAACTGCTCGTGCGGTCATTGTGTTAGATGCTGATAACAAAGTATTGCATAGCGAGCTTGTGCCAGAGATTAAGAGTGAGCCCGATTATGATAAGGCGTTGGCATCTTTGGCTTGATTTATTTGGTTTGCTCAAAAAATAGTCCAAATATGGGCTATTTTTAATGTTTTAAAATTTTATTTACACCCACCAAACCCCAAAATAACACTTCAAACCTTCTTCGATTGTATCAAACTCTGACAAATGACTTCTAAGCCATCTCTTAATCGTTGCCCAAGTTTGCTCTATTGGATTTAGCTTGGGTGAGTAAGGTGGTAATGGTAAGATGATGTGTTTGTATGGCGTGTTATTGATAAGCGCTTGCAAGTGTTTCATTCTGTGAAATCTTGCATTGTCTAAGATGATGATACAAGGCTTGCCTGTTTGTTTGGTGTGATTGTTAAGACAAGGCAGTAGCATTTGTTCAAACCACGTTTCAAACAAAGCACTTGTCATTGTATTGTTGTAGATGAGTGGAGCAATCAGGTTTTTAGCTTTATCCCCTATTTGTCCTGCCACTAAGGAGACTCGTTGATAGCGTCTGCCACTGACTTTATCATAGGCTCTTTGACCTTTTAGACTTCTTGCATGAGTACGGTGTAGGTAAGTATCAATGCCTGTCTCATCTATATAGACAAGCTCATAACCGTGTTTGGACGTAGCTTGTAGTTGGGTTAATTTGTCTTGGTAGTTTTTGACTTTGTTTGGGTCTTGCTCTTTATAAGTTGTGGTCTTTTTTTAAGAGTAATGTTCATTGCTTTGAGTGCTTTATGGATTGCCATATCACTACACCCAAATACTTCACCAATTTCACGTAGGTATTTGTCAGGATTTGCTTCTACGTAAGCAAGAAGCTCTTTTCTGTCAAACTTTCTGGGTCTGTTGGTGGGTTTTTTACAAGACAAATTGCCTGTTTCTTTAAGTTGTCGTCTCCAACGAAACACGGTGTGTCTTGATACACCAAAAGCTTCTATAACAAGGTCAATGTTCTTGCATTTGTCATCATAAGCCAAGGCTTTTTGTCTGATTTCTAGTGAATAAGCCATTTGAAGTAGTGATTAGTGAATGGTGATGGAGATATGGGGATGATTGGTATTTTTTCAAGGTTTGTTGGTTATACGTCCGCTTTTTTGCCCAATGTTCAAAATGAGTCATATTGACTTGATACCAGTGCTTAGTACCATCAAGATTGAGTGAAAAGCTGGTTTCATTGGGTAAATACATTTTGGTGCTAACCAAATCATAGGCTGGTGATAGCACAGGATTTACGCCATCTTTATAAATCACGCTCCAATTTTTGAGATGAGCATCACCGTTGGCAATTAAGATATTTACCAAGATTCGTCTGGCGAGCTGATTGACATCAGACAAACCATGTTCGCTGAACTAATACAGGATTTTGGCAAGACTGGCATAATTACCACCGTTATATTTTTCATGGGGGTATTTGACAAGAATTTGGGCAGAATCTTCGCTGTGTATGCATCTAACGCTACCATCGGCTAGGGTTTGCCTGTCAAATCGTTGTATGGCATAAGCCAGTGGTGGATTATATATATCTACCATTTCATGATTGAACATGGTAGTATCTGCAATGCCAGTAAGCGATGAGATGGGTGTAAGCTTGATTGGCGGGATTTCTATTTTTGCAAGCTCTGCCAGTCGCATCATGCTGTATTCATTTTCGGGGACAAAAGGGTGTGATTGCGATGGTGTCTTAACAATCCAGTTGCCAAGCGTGGATTTTTGACCAACCAAGGGTAGTGTAAACCGCTCGCCTGTGTGAGTCATCATCTGACGCATGGAGAATTTGGTCTGCACGCCCGCCAAAGAAAAAGGGTGAGATAGACCGCTGTCGTTAATGGGTGTGTCGTCATGACTGCCTGACTGTGGGGTCATGCCCACATCATCTTTGGTCAATCCTAGATGATGAATGATAAAGTTAGGTACTTGTTGCATATTGATTGGAATGGTGGTGATGGCTCCTGGTAGGTCTTGCCCTAAATGCTTTAATAATAAAAATTCATTTTTTGTGTGGCGTCATGGTTGCACTCTGGGTGTGTATTTTCACTGCTTGATTGTAGCTGTAAAATATATTCCCGTTATTTACAGCACCCAAGGTCGAATACTGTAAATGAACATACATAAAAACACAAGACTACCCCCACCACAGGGCAGTCATTTGGACAGCTTATCATAAACACAAGCGATCTGTTACTTTGCTGGCACTTGAGTATAAAGTATCAATAACTGTCATATACAAGTTAAACTACTTAAACCGCAAGCTAGCACCAACAATTGCTTTAAATAAGCAAGATTTGGCATTAAACCTTTACTTCTTATGAGTGGTTGGAGTTTTATTTTAAATAAAGCGCAAATAACTCTTGAGTTTCTTGCAAGTATATTTTGATTGTGAACAGGTTCTTGGGGTTCTAAGTTTAAAGAAAACCGTTATGGACAGACAAATTGCCATGAACGGTTTTCTTTTGGTGGGGTTTTTAGCTGCATCCAATCATTTTAAAACCGTCACAGGGTCAATGTAGACGCCGTTTTTAGCAATACGAAATTCTAGTAAAGTTGCCCTATTTTGTTGCTGTTTCATCTTGGCAATAGGGTCGCCCACACCGATTTTTTGCCCTTTGCGAACGCTGACATCCTTGACATGCAGGTAGCTGCTAACAAAGCCGTCGGGGTGTGAGATAGTAATAATGCCACCTGTACTAGCATTGTCAGCATGTACCACCGTCCCTGAACGGGCGGCACGAATCGGATCATTGTTTTTGCCAATAAACCACATGCCTTCGGCCTTGGTGTTAATGCCGTTGATGTTGCTAATTTCACCAAAGTGACGCACAACTTTACTATCTTTGCTGACAGGGTATTCAAATTGCATGACGCCCACACTGCCGACCATGGGGTTTTTAACGGTAATCACCTTGGTTGTGTTTGTATTGGTATTTGAGTGCATGGGGCTTTGTGTGATACTGGTACTTGTGTCAGCTTGGGCGGGGTTTGATGTCCCCCATAGGGTTAGCCACTGCCCGACACGGATGGTGTGATTACTGTCTAGGCGATTGATGCGACTGACTTCACGCCAGTTAAGACCATAGCGAGCGGCGATTTTTGAGACGGTATCGCCACGTTGGACTTGGTAACGCTGTGGCACACCTTGCTTGGCATGGTTGCCACCAGCAGGCGTGGTGCGAGTGTTATTATTTGGCTGATAGGTGGGTTTGTTGGCACACGCTGACAGGATTAACGCTGTTAAAATGGCTACACCCATTCGAGTATGTGACAGTGTCACCTCTTTTATAGTGAAAAAAGACAGATTAGCCATGGTTGTTACTCCTATCGTCTATGCCATTTACGGTAATAAGGCGTTCATCAATAAGGCGATACGCCACCAGTTTGCCACCCCACACACAGCCCCCATCTAACGCACGAACGTGGTCGGTGGCAATTTTTGCTTCTAGTGCTGCCCAATGCCCGAACAAAATCTTGCGTTTGCGTACCACTTTCCAATCAAACCAAGGACGATAACCCAAAGGCATGGTATCGCCAAGGCTTTCTTTGAATGAAAATTCAAGCGTGCCATGTTTGTCACACAGTCGCATGCGTGTCAGATAGTTGACAATCAGTCGCAGGCGAGCATGACCTGTTAGCTTATCCGACCAAGGTTCGATGGCTTTGCTGTATAAATTAGGCAACAGCTTATCAAGCTCATCTAAATCACCGCCAAAGGCTTGTTCTAATTCTTTGGCATAACCTTTGGCATTTTTGACCTTCCAATGGGGCGGTATGCCTGCATGGGTCAATACCGTTTTGTCGTTGGGATATACCAAAAATGGCTGATGACGTAGCCAGTTTAACAGCTCATCACAGTCGGGAGCGGTAAAAATCGGTGCGGTGTTGTCTTTGGGCTTGATGGGTAAAACGCCCCGCCATGTGGCAATCAGCGTAATGTCATGGTTGCCAAGCACGGTGGTCAATGCCCCAATGTCGGACAAACGCTTGACTTGTCTTAGGGTGTCTAGGGAATTCTCCCCACGAGCCACGATGTCGCCACACAGCCAAATCTTGTCTTGGGTTTCATCAAAATCTAGGGCAACAAGCAGTCGATTAAAGGCATCAAAACAACCTTGTAAATCCCCAATGACGTATTCATGACGATAAACTTTGGGTGCTACTACATTCATTATATCAGTTAAATAATAAAAAGTTTGTTCAATTATAATAATTATTTGGGGTCAATTTTGGCTTTTTCAAAGGCGACATCGGACAGTCGCACAAAATCCGCCACGCTTAGTGTCTCAGGACGGGCTTGGGGATCGATGTCCGCTTTGGCAAAATCCTCATCGTCCAAAGTTGGTAACATACTCACGCTTTTAAAAATCGCTCGCAAGGTTTTGCGTCTGTGATTAAAAGTCTCACGCACGACATCGGCAAAGAGTTTTTCATCTTGAGCTTGCAAGGGTTTGACCTTAAAAGGCGTTAGACGAAACACCGCAGAGGTTACCTTTGGTGGTGGGTTAAACGCTCCATTTGGCACGGTCAAAAGATAATTAGCGGTGCAATGATACTGCATGATGACCGACAGTCGCCCATACGCCTTGGTATTTGGCTCGGCAGTGATACGCTCAACAACTTCTTTTTGAAGCATAAAGTGCATGTCAGTGATGACATCGCTAAATTCTAACAAGCGAAATAAAATGGGCGTGGAGATGTTATAAGGCAAATTTCCCACCACACGAAACGCCCCACGCCCCACCTGCTTGGCAAGCTCATGATAATCAATATGCATGGCGTTGTCATTAATGATGGTAAAATCAGGGTGGCTGTTCGCCCCAATATTGATTTTTAGACCATTTGCCAAATCACGGTCAAGCTCGATGACTGTCATGCCGTCCACCTCCGCCAGTAGTGGCTCGGTCAATGCCCCAAACCCCGGTCCGATTTCTAGTAGGTTATCGGTGCGAGATAAGCGAATACTATCAACGATTTGGCGGATAATGCCTGTATCGTGTAAAAAGTTCTGCCCAAAGCGTTTTCTGGGGGCGTGATTAAATTCTTTTGGCGTGCGAATGGTCATGGTGTGTTTGTCTTAAAATTTAGCCAATTATAACACCCTTTACCAAAAAATAAAAATTGGACGAACCGACCAGTCATTTTCATGATGGTAAGCTCGCCCAATGGGTAGATTATACTAACTTGAAAGGCTTTACAAGAACAAAGAGTCTTAAAATCTTTGCAGTCAGAAATAATTACTGTACAGGATTGATGATTTCAGGATTTACCGAGATGACTTTGTTTAGTTTCCATACAGGAACGACTTTGCCTGAGGCTTCATCGTCAACTGCTGTTTGGCTGATGTTTAGCACATAGCGGTTGCCTTCTTCAAAGCTAAATCCTTCGATGTTGCCACTTAGGACGTTATAGTTACGCTCGTGGGTACGGCGGTATTGTAGGCATTCGCTAGCAACGGCGTTACCTGCGGTGTCGGTGAGCTGGCAAGTGGCTTTGCGTGGGGCGATTTCGATGTCAAAGCTTGGGATGTTAACCACTTTAACGGCTTTCACTTCGCCTTCCACGGTCTTGACACGGGTGTCGTCTAGTTGGGTGCTGGCACAGCCTGTTAAGGTCAAGGCGATGATTGATGATAGGGCGATGATTTTTTTCATGGAGGTATCCTTAATTTAATTTGGTGTTGATGCTACACTTACAGCAGGGCAGTGATTGCCTGCAAATTTATTGTAGTCTTTTTTTATTGCCATATTCTTTGTGGACTGTAATAAAAAGTAATAAAACGTTGGTTTTGGCTTATTTTTAGCCATATTCATTACAAAACATACACGTATTTTACTTGTTTTAAATTATCTAAACATTTTCTCAAATTAAAATTGCCAAAAATAAAAGCGACATGATGGAGCGGTATCAATACACGTTTACAAAAAAATAGCAATCGCTTAACAAGCGATGGATGATGATTTGTTATAATAGGGCGTGTTAAATCTTTATAACACATACCCCACTCTCAACTAACACACCACAACAAGCAGGGTGCTTGAAATAAAAACAACATAGCCCAATCCAATGTTTCACCACAAAACAGTCTAGGAGTAAGCTATGTCGTATGATGATTTTATCATTGTTGTCTATCTTTTGGTAGAGGCTTTGTATCAAAATATTGTAACCAAACCTCTAAGAAGCAAAGGCTTTTTGCCTGCCTTGTCTGACACAGAAATCATCACCATGGAGCTTGTGGGTGAAAGTTTAGGTTTTGACACTGACAAGGAGATTTGGGCTTACTTTAAAAACTGCTATCAACACTATTTCCCCAAATTAGGCTCATACCCAAACTTTGCCAAACACTGTGCCAACTTGGTTTGGGTTAAAGACAAAATGATGAAGGTACTTGGCTCTTTGTGTATTCTTGACAATCAAGACAGCCGTCCCACTAAGCCTTATTTGATTGACAGCTTTCCTTTGCCTGTCTGTGTCTATCAAAGAGCAAAAAGACACAAATCTTTTAAGGGGGTTGGGAGCTTTGGTTATTGTGCCAGTAAGAGCGAACACTACTTTGGGTTTAAAGCCCATTTACTCACAAACCAAGACGGTCAAGTGATTGCTTACACATTAACACCTGCCAATACAGATGACAGACAGGTAGTGTTTGAGTTGACACAGTCCTTGCAAGGAGGGCAAGCCAGTTTGGTCTTTGGGGATAAGGGTTATTTATCCAAAGCATTACAAGAGGAACTTGCTAAGTTGGGGGTTGATCTACAAACACCTCTTAGGGATAATATGAAAGAGGATAGAGGTCAAGGTTTTGTGTCTTATCTTAAACGAACAAGAAAAACCATTGAAACCGTCATCTCTCAATTATCACAAAGATTTAATGTTCAAACCACCAAGGCAAGAGACTTGTGGCATCTGTCCAACCGTTTTATTAGAAAACTCTTAGCTCACAGTCTTTGTGTACAAATCAACAAACAACTTGGCAATCCACCCTTAAGGTTTGAGATGATTTTAAGTTGAGAGTGGGGTAAAATATAGAAATGTTTTAGAAATAAAACAATGTTTTTGCATGAAAAATGGCTAAATCTGGTTTTTCATAATAAAAGCTCGTTTGATAGAATGACCATCAAACTTCACTTTTTCCTTGAAAAACGGGTGATTTTTCTTGATTTTCATTGCAAATACAAAAGGCAAGCATACCCTAGCCATTCTTTTTGTTTGGCAGGTTTTCATATTTTTTAAAACCGTTATTCATTTCTCAACCATAGAGAACTAACATCAAAGATGGTTAAAACATCTTTTGTATTATTTTATAAAGAGACATTATGTGTTTACTTAACATCACCGCCCTAGTTCTAACTGCCTTGATTGGCGTGCAGGCTTCTGCCCATTCGACCACGGCGTCTTATTATGCCGATAAATTTAATGGTCGTAAAACTGCCAATGGCGAAGTATTTAGCAATAACGGCATGACTTGTGCGTCCAACCAATATAAGCTAGGCACTCATGTCAAAGTGGTCAATAGCAAAACAGGCAAATCCATTACTTGTAAAGTCAATGACCGTATTGGTAAGGTGGGGCGTATTGACCTGACTAAAAATGCCTTCAAACAGCTTGCTCCATTGTCAGCGGGTTTGGTAAAAGTGACCGTTACCCCAGTGGATAAAGATGAAAAAGCAACTAAGGCAGATGATACCGTCATCGCCAAAGACAGCCTTGCCAAAGAAAAATTGGCACAAGATGAGCAAAAGTCAAGCGAAAACAATCAAGATGGCACGCTAAATCTGGCATTTGAACAAAACAAGTGATTAAATCATTTGTAAAAACCACAAAATTCGTCATTTGGTGTCATGTGGTGTCATGACGGATTTTTTTATGTGTTGCTTGATGTGAATAAATTATCAATTTTCTTAAAATAAAATCAATGGATTAAACGCTAAACCACCATTTTCCAGTCAAAAGGTGTTTTGTGGCATAAGTCATTGTTTTATAATAACTTTATTTTGTAGAAAACTTGTACATACTACAATACATACTACAAAAGCAAAAACACCACGCCCCCATACTCGCCCACTATCATAAGACAAACTTCATCAGACTTCAAGTAGCACTGTCCGATTCGGTTTGTTTTTCAACCCATTTTTGCACTTCTGACAACCGCCAACGGGCGGAGCGGTCAAGATTGACCTGCTTGGGAAATTTGTTCTTTTTTATGTTGCGATAAATAAAGTCTTTTTTAAAGCCGATGATTTTCTCAACTTCTTTAATTGTGATTAGGCGTTCGTTCACTCAATTACTCCTTTTTCTACAAATTCTTTTAAAGCCCCATAAAGCCCGTGATACGGCATGAAATTCACCCTATGCCAAAACGCACAAAATACATAATAATGCTTAACACAGGGGCTGATATAGTGGGGCAGGTCGCACACATTAATCGCATAGCCCTTTATTCTTGGATAGACATACATGACTACTCCTTTGGTGGTTCGGGCTTTGGTTGCCAATGGGTTACAGTTTCGGGGTTTGAACCACCGTCAAAATAAATGTAATAGTCATTATCTGAACAATCAAACATGACAGTATCAGTCCAAACTTCTTTGCCGTCTGTGATTAAGATTTCTTGCCCATCATCAAATCCACCGTCTTTAATATCAATCCAACCACCACTACTAATTAAGATATTATTGTCATCAATAATATCTTGAATACAAGCACCATTATCATTTAATAGTGTACCTAATGAGATATTGTTTTTGTTGCAAATAAAAAACAACAATTCATTGGTTGCTTTTAGATTTTGAATTATTTTGTTCATTTTTTATTACTCCTTTGGTGGCTTAGGTAGGGGTTGCCAGTGGGTTACTCGAGTGTCGTGTGGCATAAGCTCGCTAAACTCCCAGCTATCGCCAAGATATTCCGCAGTTAATACATACCGCAGGGGTCTCTGATACACCAATACTACCGTTTCCAACGGGGGTAATCGGTCATCAACACTAATCCAACCGTTATTAGTAACACCATCGTTTTCCCACCCTGCACACACCGCTTTTTGACTGCGAAAAAGCGAGCTTGCTTCGGCAATCACGGCTTTTTGTTCATCATCGGATAGTTTGGACATGTCATAAGTGATTGAGAAATATTTAGGTTGTCCATAATCCACCCCCAAGACTGCCAAAGCTGTTGCAATTACCCCGACGGGAATTTCTTTAATGACAATATTGCCAATCGCTTCACGATATACGGTACACTCTTTTGGGCAATTCTTGATAATCTCTTTGGCTTTTTCAGTTCCACCAAGATTTTCAATTAGTTTTTGTGCGGTTTCAATGTTCATTTTTTACCCCTTTTTGATTTTGTTCGCTTATTATTTCGTGGATTGTGTCGCATTTTGTTGCCGTTTGGGATTTTAAAATTTCTTTTTTCAAAATCATTAACGAAAAACGATAAAAAGACAACTGCCGAGTATGGATTATTTAATTTAGCCATTTTATTTTTTACTCCTTTAAACCGATTGCAAAGTGTTCAAGATAATCAAGCATGGAAACAACATCGCTATTTTGTGTTCTAATTCGACACTCTCTTATCTCAGCCAATAAAACATCAAAATCGCTTATTGAATTGTTGTGTTGTTCAACAATTTGCAAAGCTGTCTTGATAGTATTGACCGAATATTTTTTCGGGCAGGGAATGCTGTTGCGATATTTTCCAAAATCAAAAAAAATAAACGCATTTGATGGCTCATTTTCAGCAATGTTTTTTGCTTCGTTTAGTCCGATTTTATCAATCAACGCTTTGGCGGTATTTAGGTTCATCTTTTACCCTCAAAAACTGGAAAAAACCCTAGTCTTTGACTATTTGCCAAGTAAATATTTTGTTCGCCCCTAAGTTGCCGACAAGGATTACACGATTAACGCTAGCCATTATTTAGCTCCTAACATCTTATTCATTTTTTGCTCTATCATCTGATAGAACTTACCGATTTTTTCATCAAAAAGGGCGTGCATTTGGCGGTCGGGAAAATAGGTTTTGATAAAAAACGGCATACCATCAGCATAACTGATATAATCCCACCATTCACGCCCTGTTACCCACAAATTAAACTGCACCTGTGCCAAATGCTCTTTGCCAATATCATCAGTATCAAGCAGTTTGGCTTGTAGGTGTGGTTCTCGGGTTTTGATTTCTAAACCTGCATTTTCGCCCACCAGTCTGTCAGGACTTGCCCCAACAGGATAGCCGTATTTGTCGGCAAAATTAAGCACTATCCCCACTTCGGAAATCTCGGACGGTGTGGCATAGCCCATTTTGACATAATAGTCGCTGACAATCGGCTCTAAGAAATGACCCCGTTCGGTGTATTCATTGCCGTCAAATTTACCGCTTTGTCGCCCTGTAAACCGCTCGGCAATCAGATGATAGGCGTGGGTAATCAGCCCATCGCCTAAGCCGTCTTTTTTGCCGTTGACAAGCAGTAAGTGGGCGTTGCTGGCGGTCATAATGCCTAGACGAGCGTTTAACCACTCGTCTGTGCCTTGCTGACAATTAATGATTTTCATAAACAACCCCTTGGAACGATTGCTTCTTGCAGCTTTTGCAGTTCAATGAGCGTGTTTTGGTATTGATTGAGTGGGATGTTACCCATCTTAGCACTCCCAAACGCATTGATGAGCTGACCGTCAAAGTAGATTTTGCTGTCATCGCTTAGGCGGTCATAGAGTTTTTGCAAATGCTCTCTTTGGGCTTTGGTAATCTTGTTGTCTTGACTGGTTGCCATGCCATCATCATCATCTTGTGTTGCAATATTAAGCAACGCACAAAGGGCATAACGCTTGCCATAGCTGACAGCTGACCCCATTGCCTGTGCATAATTTGCACTTTTGTTGCCACTAAAATCAAAAGGCACAAGTAGGGAGGTGCGTGTGCTATGCCCCATGCGATGAGTAAGCACCGCCACCACTTCAACAAAACAGTTGTTTTTATTGTCATTTAAAACTGTTTGGGTTTCAAATGACGTGGCAAATCCAAACTCTTGCAAAATTGGGCGAGTGTTGGCGATGATGTCCTCCAAAGTGGCGTATTTGCTGGACTGTCCTTTTTTGTTTTTGGCGATGACGGGTAATTTTGACTGCATGACCGAAAAATCTTGGTTAAATGCAATCACGGATTGATGATTTGCTACACGCTCTTGTAATTCCATGAGTTTTTCAAGTTTTGCGACATCAAAGTCGGGATTACTTGCCATAGCCACAATTTGGCTTGCCATATCCATAGATTGTGTTTCGGTGTTGGTTGTAACGATTTGGTTCATTTCTCATCTCCACTTTTCATCATCTCAATCATGACCTTGTCGGCATGGCTGATATAGGTTTCGGCTTGGGCTTGTGCCACACGGCTGTTATCATCTGCCGTATGCTCTGCCCATCCAAAGATACACTGATAAGTAATAACCACAAGGGCGATATATGCTATCGCCCCGCCCATCAAATCAGATATTTTCATACATACTCCTCTGCCAAAATTTGCTCATATCCTGCCACTTCATGTTCTAGCAGTGGCAAATAACATTTTTTGCTAAACGCTTTTTTAACCAAATCTTGATTTTCTGCCAAACCCAAATCTAGGCTGATTTCACTAAACCGATTAAAACACAGCTTAGCGGTGTGAATAACCGTGTATTCGTCATACTCGGTTACGTCCGCTTCGACGTGCACGGCATTACATTCTTGCCCCTTGGGGGCGAGTTCTGCGATAAGTCTCATGGCTTACTCCTTATGCGTAAATTTTGGGTGCAAAAAGCCCACTCATGCCAAAATAGGCACAAGCAAGCGTTTTGGGTTGGTATTAAGAGATTAGACCGATTTTCTTTTTCATTGCCATTTGACGGTCAATGAATGCTTGGGCTTTATCTAGCACAGGAACTTTGGTAGGTAGGTATTGCTCACCAAAGGCATCATAGAGTAAGCCTGTACCAGTGTTTAGCTGATTGATTTGCACTCGTGCTTGACGGATTAGGCGTTCGGCTTGATTGATGGTGTCGTTAAGCTGTCTGATTTCACCACTGATACGCTCATGTTCAAGCAAGCCTACCATTTGCCAAAAGGCGTTTTGGTCGTTGTTGTGGGTGCTTAGTAGCAAGCTATGCACATAGGCAACCGCCTTTGGCAAATCATCAAGGGCAATCTCGTCAATGCTGTTTACGCCCATATACTGATGAACTAGGCGATAGGCTTCATCGTGCATTAAGCCAAACTTAGCCGTTAGGGCGGTTACGGCTTGGCGTAGGGGTGTGCGGTCGTGGGCGGTGGATTTGGGTAGACACGGTATCGCCCCTGTATTAAGTGCGTCAAAGGCACGAATGACTATTAACGAAAACTTAGGGCTAATCCACATTGCATAGGCATAGACCAACTCACGGCAGACAAATGTGCCTTGTTTTGCACCGTCTGCACGATTGCCTTTGATGGTGTGGTAAGCGACCTTATTTTCAAGTTCAATTTCGCTGATAAGGTCTTGTGTTTGTTGATTACGCAAGAATAAAGCAGGGGTATGACGATTTTCATTACCGCTTGCCTTGTGTAAATCATTGAGAGAGAAAAAGCCGTTTTTGTCTTGGCTGATAGAATGGGTATTGATGATTAAGTTCATTATGAACTCCTAGAAGTTTAGTTAGTGAATGTTACCCAATAGGGTAACGGGTCTCAACTACCGCTTCTAGACGGCTAGGCATATTCACCACAAGGGCTATTGTATTTTGCCTTATCAACCCGTCATAAGACGAATTTTGTTTTGCCTGTGAGTGATATACAGATTTGTATATCACTTTTTGGTAAATTTTAGGTACAAAAAAATCACGATGACGGTGTGAATTTTCCGCTAGAAGTTAAGTAGTAAGCACATCATACCCCATTCCTCCCACCTTGTCAAACATTTTTTAACATTTTACGGACTGTAATAATACCGCTCTGTTTTCTTGCCCCATTTAAAATTGTCATCAAAACATGCTTGATAACCATCGTAAAACTCATCACAATCAAGGCACCCTCTGATAATCTCCGCCATCTCAACTGGCATGGGGTAGTACTCCCCGTCATCGTCTATGCCCTGTATGTCGGTAATGATGGGATGGTACTGGTCCCAAAAAAACTCACGGGTGTAATCATCATCACACATCCGCTCGCATTCATGCTCCAAGCTTAGCTCCGCCCAAATGCACTCATCTAATATATCTAGCACGACAACTGCATGGCTTGGGCTGATTTTGTCAATGTTTAGCATAGTATGCTCCTAAAAGTTAATCCGTGATTGGCAACTGTTCAGTAATGCTTACAAGTTGCCAATGGCTGATTAACTGTTTCCAAAATGGAACAGGTTCACTCCGTTATCTGCCACGGTGGTGTGGGCTTTGTTTGTCCGATTTTAGATTTGGTTCGTCTAAGTTCGACTAAACTCCGTGTGGCTCCCTCACGGTAGGGCTTCTGGGGTGTTAAATAGTTATTCAAGCGGTCGTTCCGTCTTGATGGGTGTATTATAGATAAAACTATAAATATAGTCAATAGAATTATCTATTATTTTATCATTATATCTATATTTTAAGACAAAAGGTATTATTTAAAAGATATGCGGTAAAAGATGGGCATAAAAAACCGCCCAACAGGCGGAAATTTTTTAAAAATGCTTGATATTATATACAAGATAGGATATAATAAACACATCAAGCAGGGAGCTTGATAAGGTGCCAGTAACTGGTACTGGCGTTAAAATAAGGAAAAGAACGATGAAGCCGTTAATTAAAGTCATCGTCCTTGTTATCTTACTACTAATCAGCAATGAAGCGTGGTAAATAGCAAGCCAATCAAACTACCGCAAATAGCTTGATTGGGTGTTAGGTAGGGGTCGCACCCTATCTAACACATTCCTTAACTAATATCATACCCCTTTTTTAGGAGAATGTCAATGTCAAACTACCAAAACACCGAATACACCAAACGAGCCAAAGCCAACTATAACGCCAAAGCCCTGCGTTCTACCACAGTACAGTTTATGCCAAAAGACCAAGAAGCCCTAGATGCCCTTGACAAGCTTACCGAGCGATATGGTTCGGTCGCTAAGGCGGTCAAGGCAAGCCTTTTGGCTCATAGCAAGGAATGTGAATAGGGCAATAAAAAAGCCCCCATGTTGGGGGCTTTGGCGTATGTCAATTAGTTAATAAGTTGGCTAATTGCTTTGTCTTTTTTTGACCAAAGTATGGGGTTGATGTTGTAGTTGCGTAAAGACTGCATGGTGCTATCAGAAATCTTGTGGTCTGTATCATTTAGGGCAACATACAATATCGTATCTGCTCCCCGTGCTTCTTTGGTGTCGGACCAACCAAAAAGAATGTGTTCAATGTTACTTTTGACGGGGTTATTAATGGTGTGGAGTAGGCGTTCTGGCGACTGAATGGATTTTGGAATAGCAAAATCAAAATTAAAGGTAAACCCTGATTTACCTGATAAATTGACATTGGGCAAATAGCGTATGTTGTGCTGTGTTAGCCACGCTTCCACATCTTCAAAAAAGAAACTGGCAACGCTAGCATTGGCAAGCGAAAACATATCGTTGATGGCAAGCATCGCTTGGATAAAGCTGTTTTTGCGGACGGCAAAATTATTTTTGTTGGCAAGGGTGGTAAGCTGACCGTCTTTAATTTGTACGCCAAAACCGTTTGCTACTTCGGTTAGTAGTTTTTTGCGTTTCGGGGTGTTGAACTCCACACCACTCATGGCAAGGTCATTTAGGATATAGCCGTCATCAGTAAAAAACAACCCTTGCTCATTGCGTAACACATAAAATTGCAAATAATCATTGTGGCGGTCCAAATAAGGTGCGGTAATCTCTACCGCCCCATTGTCCAGCTCTGAAAATACGGTTTGGTCTTTTAGCCATGCCAAATAGTTGTCAAAATGACTGTGAAGTTCAGTGATGAGTTTCATCGTAGATGCTTAATTGAATGTCCACAAAAGGGTTGCCTTGAATATTACAATATTGACAGAATTTATCTAAAAAATCAATGATATTTTTGCAACCATCAAATTCCTTTGGCAGTGATTTTCATGCAAAACTTTCCTTTAAAAACCGCTCAAAACTTGCCAAATCTTTTAGGGCGGTTTTTGGGACTTCAACGCTTGGCGAGTCAATCGCCTGTGTCATCTGCTCCATGTCAAAATACAGCTCATCGGTGTGGGCAAACTCATATAACAGCTCGTCCACACTCATGCCATAACGCTCGGCTTTGGCGATGATAAGCTCGGTGGTGGTGGGGGAGATGTCTAGTATCATGGGGTTCCTTTGTGACAATTAGTTGTTAGCAAGAGATTTGTAGCCCAAATAGCTAATACCAACCAGACTAAGCAACATGATTTGTGTAATTACAAAAAAGACAATAAAATATATGATGGCTACTACACATGTAGGAAGTAAGAATATACTCAAATAAAAACGGATGCCAACAAGTGAAATCACAAGCAACAATGTGATAGATGCAAGATAAGCAAACAGAAGGCTTAGAAACAACCGCCGTGTTAGGGGTTGGTTGTAAGTTTCTGTGCGGTCTGGCTCGCGTTTAACAAGATAAGGTGAATTTTCTGGGTCAATATAGTTGTCTATGGATTTTTTGGAAATTGTACCAATTGCCGCCAAAGATGCAATATAAAAGCCAGGTAAAATTGCCAGAAAAGTAAAGATATCCCCAAATCTTTCATGGGTAAAAATAATCACGTTTTGATGAGAAAGGTAAAAACCAAAAATAGCAAAAAGCACACCTACAAACATAGGGATAATGCACAAGGCAAATCTAGGATTGTGCTTTGGGTATTTGATTTTTAAGAAGTCAAATACTGACAGGGCTTGACTTAGCATCTGACCTCCTTTTTGGTTAAAAATTTTCTATCATTTTAGCATAAAATTGAGCAATTGGGGTAGGAGTTTTGTTGCCGATACCGCTATGGGTGGCTTCATCTCTGTCCTTCCAATTTAAAAAACATTTGTGAGAAAATCCATCTATCACGTTATTTAAGATTTCATGTTTAACCTCAGATTGTGTTTGCGGGTCTTTGATGAGTAACGATATCTGTGGGTTGTCTGCATTGCTCTTTTCTTTAGTAACCTTGTTTGCCCAATCAATAAGAGTCTTTTTGGTCTTTTTTACAAAGTTTTTGGGCTCGGCTCTAATTGTAATCTCGGTATTTTGCTGAGTAAGGTGATTGGCTTTATCAAATTGACTGTTGGCAGGTTTTCGTTCTGTGATGACCAGTCCACGCAAGCCACCATTCTTGACAATGGATAAGACGGTATCGGTGGTAGCAAAATTTATCTCAACGCAAGGTCTGCACAATACATCTTTTTCGGTAACAGGGTCGGTGGCTGTCCAAATATCGTTGTGAGCAACTAGCTCTAGCAGTTTAATGATAAGTTTTTGTAATTTTTCCTTGCCAAATCCTGTGATGTTTTGAACACATATTTTACCATGCTGGGGGCTAATCACGATGTGTAGCAATGTACGTTGTCCGTAACTCTCATCTGGTATAGGTTGAGCCAATACATTGTCTTGGCTGTCTGCGAGTAATCTGGGGTCTACTTCTTTATCATTGAAGCTAAATAAAAGCTTCATCTTATCTTTGTCTTTATCAAAATCAGCACCCACCCATTTTATCCATTTTTTATGATAATTGTAGCTAAAAATTTCAGTACCATGTTCACCAAGTGGGTTTTGAGTGCAATAATCATGTAGCCATGTGCAAAAATCGGACAAATTTATGTCGCCAAAATATTGTTGACCCTGCTTCGACTTGCGTTTACGCTCTTTTGATAGCTTAATATTGAAGTAATCAAATCTAATATTTATTGCCATATCATCTCTCTTGTTTGGTTGGTACCTAAATTACTGCTCTAAAAATCCTAATTTATTTGGCATTATGAAAAAATCACACCAATCCCCTGTTATGTTCCACAACCACGCCAATCACCTCAAAAGGCTTGGCACGGCTATCAATAATGGGGTAAAAGTCATTTAAAGCGATAAGCTGATAATAAGGCTTGCCGTCATCAAAGCACTCACGATATTTTTTAAAAGTAGCTTTGGCATCACCCTCAATCAAGGCAACGACATAGTTGCCTGTGGTGGCAATACGCTCTTTGTCAACAAGCACCAAATCACCCTGACGAAATTCAGGGGTCATACTATCGCCTTTGATTTTGAGCCAGTAGCTACCTTTGTGGTGGGCAGGTCGATACTCATCATAGCTATCATCACCAATATCAGTGAAATACCCTGCTTGCACCTCATTGATGACAGGCAACATCTTAACAGGATTGGCACGCTCCACGCCATTTACCTTACCCTGTATCTCATCCATTTTTAGCCGTAACTCATCAATGGTAGGCTTGGCGGTCATCTCGCCTTGTCCTGTGGCGAGCCAATGGGGGTTTACGCCTAAAAATTGGGCGATATCAGTCAAAAAACCGCTTCTTTGTACTTTTCCACTTTCAATGGCATTGTAGCTTGGTTGCTTCATACCGACTGCATTTGCAACTTCAGTTTGGCTTTTATCTTTTGCTAGTCTTGCCTGTTTTAGTCGCTCTGCCAGTGTCATAAAGCACCCCCATAAAAATTTGTTATATAAACATATTATATAGTTTTGACTATTAAAAGTCAAAATAATGCCAACTTAATTTTTATAGTTTTTTCTATTGACTTAAGCAAGTTTTATCTATAGAATATGATAATTTTTAAGAGATATTAGGATTATGAATAAAAATATCTATAAAGACTTGGTTGATTTTTTGGGCGGGCAAACAAAAACCGCTAAAACCCTAAAAATTAAGCAACCATCAGTTTTTGCTTGGATAAGTGGCAAAAGCAAAATGTCCGCCCATACCGCTACACTTGCCGAAAAACTCACTCAAGGCAAATTCCGTGCGGTGGATTTATGCCCACGCCTTGCCGAGATTGAAGCGATGGAAGTCCCATCAGAAAATCAACCCCTAAATCCCACCCAAACAAAAACCCCTAGCGACAACTAGGGGCGGTGTCCATCGTTCGGATTAACTTCGGACGGTGTTATTTTCTACAAACAACGGAGTCTATTATATGACAAATTTACCCCAAATTCAAGGCAATTTTCAAACGATGTCAAGTCGTGAGATTGCCACATTGTGCGAAAAAGAACATCGCCATGTATTGCGTGATATTGATACTTTAAATGAAACCTACGAAAAAATGGGGTTGCCCAAAGTTGGGCAAGGGTATTACACCACGCCCAACACAGGCAATCAGCAATATCGTGAATACTTATTGACCAAAGAGCAGTGCATTGACCTAATTACAGGCTATCGTGCTGATGTGCGTATTCGTATTAATCGTCGTTGGCAAGAGTTGGAAAAAGCAACAAGCCTTGTTTTGCCCGATTTTTCAAATCCTGCTGAAGCAGCTCGTGCATGGGCTGCTGAATTTGAAAAGCGAGAACAAGCCGAAAAAGCCAAAATCGCCCTAGAACAACAAGCCAAACTAGATGCCCCCAAAGTTGCTCATTATGACCTTGTGGCTGACCGTAAGAACCTAGTCAATGCTTCACAGGTTGGGGCAAAGGTCGGACTGTCGGCGGTCAAAAAGCTGTTAAAAAAACAAGGCGTGATTAGCATTGATGATTATATTGCCTTAAATCCTGCAAATATGAGTTTGCGTGAAGTGATTGATATCTTACGCAAAAATACAAATTGGACTTTTGGCAAGACATTAAAAGCAGGTTTTAAAATCATGGGAGAGAAAAAATGAGCAAATTCATCGCAAACAGTTTTCAGCTGCCAAACGCATTCGTTGATGAGATGCTTTGCAAGCTTAGCGGTAATGCGTGCAAAATATATTTGCTCATCGTCCGCAAAACCCGCGGTTGGCACAAAGAAGCCGACCGCATCAGTTATTCACAAATCCAAAAATATACTGGAATAAATCATCGTGCAACAGTCAGCAAAGCAATCGATGAATTGCTAGAAATTGGGTTAATTTCTGTTCAAAAAGGCAATGAAAAATCAATGAGCGAATACCGCTTAAATGATGATTTTTGTGGTTCAAAAAATGAACAAGAAGCTGGTTCAAAAAATGAACCAGTCAAAAAATGCACTAGTTCAAAAAATGAACCAACTGGTTCAAAAAATGAACAAGAAGCTGGTTCAAAAAATGAACATACAGAAATACATTATATTAAAAACACTAAAGAGAAATACAGAGAGTATGACACGCACACGCACGAAAATCTTGAAAATTCGCAAACAGCAAAACCGAACAAATCGACTGGCAAATCTCCATCAGCCAAAAAATTCATCACGGCAGATGAGCTAGTCAGCCTAGGAGTTGATGAGCAAGTGGCAAACGATTACCTAGCCACCAGAAAAACCAAGCTCACCCAAACAGCCCTTAGCGGAATCGCCAAGCAAGCAACCCTTGCAGGGGTATCACTAGCCAAAGCGATTGAGTTCGCTTGTGAAATGGGTTGGCAGTCATTCAAGGCGGATTGGTATCAGAACGCACAAACCAAGTTTGGCAATCCACAGCCAACAAACCGCATGGACGAATTACGCCATATGGCAAATACCAACCCAACCAATGTTTTTGTCGATGACCTGCCACCAAACTTTGACGCACTAGGAGTAAATTATGAGTAATCTTGTCAAAATCAACAATGTGGAGCATTTAACCGCCATGATTAAAGCGATTGTGCCGCGTTCATTTGAAAAAACCTTTGGCGGTCTTAGCACAAACGAAGTGGTTGCAGGATTTGCGTTTTGTGTGGCAGGATTTAGTCAAACTGAGCTTAACACAGGGCTTGCCAAAATCAATCAAATGGGCTATTGCCCTGACCCTGCCTTGTTCGCCAAATGGTGCAAGGGCATTGATGGCTTTGATAACACCGACGTCATCGCCGACAGTTACGTCGCCAAAAACGGGGCGTTATCAAACATCCTGGCATGGCGTGGCGATAGCACACAGCCGATTAGCACGGCAGAAAAACAAGCTTATGACAAGACCATGCACCTGTTTTCACAGGCGGACTACAACGGCAACATGACCATCACCGCCCACAGTGCCTTCAAAGACCATTACGAGATGATTGTGCATGAACTGGTGGTAAACAAGGTCAAATGCGAGCGGTACATCGCCCCCATTGCCATCACCCACGCCCCAAGCGAGCCGTCCAAGCAATTAGCCAGTGATGAGTTTGTGCACAGCCTGTTTGGATTAAACAAAATGGATGTGTTGGCATGAGCGAAGACAGTGAACAAATCGCCGTCATCAGTTGGGCAAGATGGCAAAAATGGGCAGATGGCAAAATTGCCGATTATCTGCACCACAGCCCCAACGGTGGCAAACGCCACATTACCACCGCCACACGCTTTAAGGCGATGGGAACAAAGGCGGGGTTTCCTGATTTGTTTTTGTTTATCCCGCACGGGGGCTATCACGGCTTATTTATTGAGCTTAAAGCCCCAAAGGGTAAAACCAAAGACGGCAAACATAAGCAGGCGGGCAAGGTATCAAAACACCAACAAACGATGATTGACCGCCTAAATGCACAGGGCTATAAGGCAGTGGTGGCGTATGGGGCAACTGGGGCAATTGATGAGATTAAGGCGTATTTGGGGATTAATGAAGTATGAACCGACTTAACCGCATAAAATCCCTGCCCTGTGTCCAATGCCACGCCCCACCACCAAGCGACCCTTGCCACGCTAATTGGGGCGAGTTTGGCAAGGGAATGGGGACTAAGTCCGATGATGAGTACACTATTCCATTGTGCCGAAAATGCCATCAAGAGTTGGACACTTATCAAGGACGAAACCGTGAACGGGCTAAGGCGTGGTTTTTGAGAAAACTTGAGTTTGTTAATTCTGTGTTAAATGAGCAGGATAACCCAACTGAGAATTTATTTTAATTTATTTTAAAGGTGTTTGTTATGATGATTATTTTTTGGATTATTTGTTATTTAATTAAAACCTACTTGATTTATTTGGTTTATCAAGATATGAGTGGATTATTTTCTTTGCCGATTTTGAATTATATTGAAATATTATTAATCTTAAACTTTGGGTTAATGATTAAATGTATCTTAGGTAATTCTAGCTATGCGGATTTTAGTGTCTATAAAAAATTTACAATAGCAGAAAAAGTAACTTTGGGTTTTTCAAATGTGCTTATTATCTTAATGCTTGCTTCACTTCATATTCTATATCAAATTTTCTTATGAAAAATCAATCCTACCGCCTTATCAATGCCGATGTTGCCGAGAACTGCTTTAAAGCGATTCATCAAGCCGTAGCGGACAACCTAAACACACCGCATAATGTCGTGGTAACGATTGGCATTGATGACGATAAGGCAAGAAGCAACGCCCAGAACCGACTTTATTGGAGCTGGCTTCACGAACTAGAAAGCCAAAATGGGCAAGATGATGAATGGTGGCATATGTTTTTTAAACGCTTGTTTTTGGCTCGTATTTACGCACGAGATGATGGTGAATTTGCCGAGATGGCGGATAGTATCAAGCGGTGTAAGGGCGTAATTAACGACACGCTTTATGAAAATATCGCAATGAGTGTGATTAAAAATATCAGCACAACAAAGGCAAATACCAAACAATTTGCCGAGTATTTAACAAAAATTGAATTATGGGCGGTGGCAAATGGCTTTAAGGTTACGACACCACAGGAATTGGAGTGGGTGAGATGATTTGTTTATTGTTTTTGGTTATTGGTTTCTTTGTTGGCTATCAATATGCCCATTTTTATATTGCCAACGAATGCGAAAAGTTGGGTGGTTTCTTTGTTGGCAATAAAATTTATGAATGCAAAAGGGTAATTAAAAAATGACTTACTACACAAACGACAACGGCGATGTTGCCAAAGTGATTGATTATGACCGAAAATCAGATACGGTAACGGTGGTTATTAATGACAAGGCGGCAGTTATGGCGTGGGACGATTTTATTAGCGAATTTAAGAGAATGGGGGTTGAAAAATGAATGACCCTGTAAACCACCCCAAACATTACACTTCTGACCCTAGCGGTATTGAGTGCATTGAGATTACCCGCCATCGCAATTTTAACATTGGCAACGCCATCAAATACTTGTGGCGAGCAGGACTTAAAGACGGCAACAGTGATATTCAAGATTTGCAAAAGGCGGTTTGGTATATACAAGATGAGATTGGGAGATTGCAAAATGCGAAATCTGATTAAAGAATGGGGTTTATGGTCAAGACACAATGGCTATGAAAAACACGATACGCCCCTACTTGCTTTTATGCGCGCCAATGGAGCGGTAAGTTTTGGCAGCTACAACGAGCCGAATATTAGCGATGATGAAGCATTGGCAGTGGATAAGGCAGTGTGTGAGCTTAGACGAGAGTTTTTGGTGCTGTATAACGTCTTGTTCATGTACCACGTTTGGGGGTGGTCTTATCGGCAAATATCAAGGCGGTATCTGACGCCCTTAGAATATCCGCACCAAGTGGATATGGCGGATAGTGATAGCCGAAAGCGGTTTGTCAGTACAAGGACGATTGGCAGGTTATTACAAGAAGCCGAAAGGCAGGTTTATCAAAACATAAAAAAACGGTCATAAGACCGCTTTTTTAAATGGCTAGGGATAGGCGTTTGCCTAGCACGCTAAACGCCTTTTCCAAAAATTCTAATTTGGTGGAGTGGCTCACGTCCCAAAGTCTATCAATTTGTTTTTGATTGACAGACAGACGGCGAGCCAGCTCCGCCTTAGTAACGCCTTGGGCTAGCATTTCGTGATATAAGGCAAGTTTGGTCTGTACCGCCACAGGCAAATAAATGGCGTGTTCGCCGTCAGACAGCTCACTGGGGGCGGGGATTGGCTTGCGTTCGTCCATATAGATGCTAAATGCCGTTTCTAAGCCGTCAAGGGCGGATTGGTAGGCGATTTCAAAGGTTTCACCCACGCCCACCGCTTCGGGAATATCACGAAACGCCACCAAAAAAGTATCATTGGTATCAGGGGTAAAAGTAGCAGGATAGTACATAATCATTTCCTTAAAATGGGGCTTTTTACACAGTTTGGGAAGATTGGGGTTGCCCCCAATCCTATAAATCCAAGTCTTTTAAAATTTTCTTTCTTAGTCCTTCCCCAATCTCTTTACTGCCGTGATAAGGGAAAGTGGTGGTTTTGCCATTTAGGGTAACTTTACGGTGCGAGCCTTTACCGCCTTGCTTGTTTACCGTTGCCCCTTGTGCCAATAGCCACCTTTGAAACTCTGAATACTTCATAAAAAGCCCTATGGTTGCTGTGTATGGGATTATTATAAGTCATTTATGTCTTATTGTCAAGACATTTTTGTCTTATTTTATTTAAAAAACCATTTGACAAAGGGTATGGCTTGGGGTATGATATGCCTAAGGTCTCAAAAGCCTTACACAACGGTAATCACCCCGTCAGCGTGATATTTTTATGTCCAAAAGTTAATCCGAAATTTTTTTTGGCATAGATTTGCATACCTTATTTGATAAGTTATGACCGACGGTGCGACGAATACAATACCGCAAGGGAATAAGTCCGCCTAATTGTGTATAGGTTTTGAGCCGTTGGTCTCCTAATTTAAGGGTAAGTCAATTTGACCCACCCTTTTAAATTAGGAAAATTTAACCCTATCAAAAAGGTAATACACAATGCAAACTTTAACTTTCCAAAATACCACCCTTATCCCCGCCAAAGTGGACAACCAAATTTGGCTTACTTCTGGCGAATTGGCAAAAGCTCTTGATTATGCCGATACGCAATCTGTTACCAAAATTTATGAACGCAATGCTGATGAATTTAATTCGTCTATGACCGCCATTGCCACAGTCAAAACAAATGGCGGTATGCAAAAAATGCGTATCTTTTCGCTGCGTGGTTGCCATTTAATCGCTATGTTTGCCCGCACCAAAATTGCCAAAGAGTTTCGCAAATGGGTACTAGACATTTTGGATAAAGAAGTGGGCGAGCCTGTACAAGTTGCCAAAATTACCGACAGTCAAGCCTACCAAATCCAAAAAGCCATTAAACAAAAATGCCTAAATAACAAAGTGCATTATCAGACCATTTACCATGCCTTATATGATGAATTTGGTGTCAAAAGGTATAAGGATATTTTGGCGGTTGAGTTTGACAAAGCATTGGCGTTTATTGAGAGTTTTGTTTTTACCCCCAATCTTGCCCTTGTTCATAATATCCTAGCTGACCAAGCTCATCAAAACAAAAAGGCAAAAGGCGAATTAAACGAGATTATCGGTGTGGTCAGACATCTGCTTGACCATATTGGCGAATTGCAACACCGCCTTGATGTTGGCGAGAGAAATATTAAGGCGTTGCAAACTCGTTTTATTATCTAGTTACAAAAAACTCATAAAAAACCCCTTGATTTTGGAAACAGTAAGGGGTAAAATTATGGCATAATTGAAATAAGCCATAGCCGAAAGGTTGTGGCTTTTTTTGTTGCAAATTTAATGAAATATGTTATAATAGGCTCTACGAGCCTACTTTCTAATTCCTTTGCCCTGCCGACTGGCGGGGCTTTTTTACGCCTGTTGATTGACCGCCAACAGAATGCACCACCGTGAGTAAAAATCCGATTGGGGCTATTGGTACGCCCGCCATTTTGACAAACGAACACCAAACCTAAGCCGTCTTTGTGCATTAAGTGGGTAAAGGGTTGGTAAGTAGCGGTTACCCCATTACCGACAGGGGCTTTTTTGTTGGGCAAGACGGAAAGTCCAAATGACTGCTATTGATTAGCGAGCCGTTACGCCCAACGCTTTTTATAATAATGATTGACACAGGCTGATTTTTTCATTGAGCAGTACTTTTAATTCATCATCTAGCCAATCGGGTATCGGTCTTTCTTCTTTGAGCCATTGGCGAACACGACGGCTATCAACATTTAATGCACGGGCAAGGTCTGATTGCCATTGTGTGCCATATAATGCCGTGCCGATGGCGGTGAGTTGGTCAGGGGTCATGTCAATTCCTTAAAAAGCCCCACTTGGGGGCTTTGGTTATTTGAGTAGGGCTAGAAGTGAAGCAACTAGGGCGATTAAGGCAATCACGATAGAAACGGCTGGATAATACTTGGTTTCTTTTTGGATTTTAAAAGTTTCGGCTCTTAGTTTCTCGGCTTCAACTCTCATTTTTTCAGCTTCTAGCTTAATGCGTTCAAGCTCTGCCATTTTGATTTCTCGGTTAAGGGTTTGGGTGTTTGGTCTCATATCAACTCCAAGTGATAAGCTGGCACGATTGCCTTGCTTGTTGATGTATATTGTACCTAAAATTAGGAACATTGTCAAGTATTATTTTTTATATTTTTAAAAGGAGCGTAAGCATGGCGAAACTTACGCCAAAACAACAACGGTTTGTTGATGAGTACTTAATAGACCTAAACGCCACACAAGCCTGTATTCGTGCAGGGTATAGCGAGAAAACCGCAAGAAGTATGGGGCAAAGAATGTTGACATTTGTTGACATTCAAAACGCAATCCAACAAGCAATGAGTGAACGCCAACAACGCACTAAAATCAATGCTGATTATGTGTTAAATCGTTTGGTGCAGATTGACCAATTGGACATTGCCGACATCTTGGACGAAACAGGCAATTTTAAGCCGATTTCCGAATGGTCAAAAGAATGGCGGTTAAATCTATCATCATTTGAGATTGTAGAAAACGCCACAGGCGGATTTGTTAAAAAAATCAAATTCCCCGACAAAGTCAAAAACCTAGAATTGCTTGGTAAGCATGTTCAAATTGGAGCATGGGCAAACAATCAATCAGTAGATGTAACAGCTGTCCAAATTAACCAAAATGAGACAATGGGTAAAGATGAATTTAGACAAATTGCCAAAGAAGTTTTGGGTAAAATCTGATGTTGTCCGAAAAAGAAAAAGAAGTGGCAAGGTCGTTGGCGTATGAAGACCTGTATTTTTTTAGCCGTTATATGTTTTATGTTCGCTATGGCTATGAGTGGGTGCAGTCTGACCACCACCAAATCATCTGTGATAAATTGACAGATATTTTTTACGGCAGAAGTCAAAATGTGATTATCAATATTCCGCCACGATACAGTAAAACAGAATTGGCGGTGGTAAATTTTATCGCATGGTCAATGGGGAGAATGCCTGATTGTGAATTTATTCATTCAAGCTATTCATCAACACTTGCAAGCAAAAATTCAAGCCAAATCCGTGATTTGATTTGTCATGAAGAATACCAAAAGATTTTTAACCCGCCCCTAAAAGATGACAGCCAAGCCAAAGACCATTGGAAAACACAGGCAGGTGGCACGATGTACGCCACAGGTGCAGGGGGTACAATCACAGGTTTTGGGGCAGGCAAGCTAAGAGACGGCTTTGGCGGGGCAATAATCATTGATGACCCCCATAAGGCAACGGAAGCACGCTCAGAGACCAAGCGTAACAATGTGATTAATTGGTTTACTGAAACCATAAAATCACGCAAAAACACCCAGCGAACCCCGATTATTGTCATCATGCAACGCTTGCATGAAAATGACTTATCGGGGTTTTTGTTGTCTGGTCGAGATGATGACGAGTGGGAACACTTATGTTTGCCCGCTATCAGTGATGACGGCAAGGCGTTGTGGGATTTTAAGCATGACATTGTTAAATTACGCCAAATGGAGCAAGCAAGCCCCTACATGTTCGCAGGGCAATACCAACAAAGACCCGCCCCACTTGAAGGTGGGTTTTTTAAACCGTCCAATATTGAGATTATCGATGCCCTACCGACCGTTAGGCGGTGGGTGCGTGGTTGGGACTTGGGGGCAACGGTGGGCGGAGACCCAACTTGTGGGGCGTTGCTAGGCATCATGGCGGACGGACGGCTTGTCATTGGCGATATGGCACATGGCGATGTGTCGGTTGATGAACGTGATGCCATGATTAAAAATACGGCAAGCCTTGATGGTAGGGGCGTGTTAATCAGTCTGCCACAAGACCCAGGGCAAGCAGGTAAAACCCAAGCGGTGCATTTTGGCAAGATGTTACAAGGCTATAAATTTAAAACTTCAATAGAAAGTGGCGATAAAGTGGTGCGTGCTGAACCGTTCGCCAGTCAAGTAAATACAGGTAATGTGGTTATGGTGCGTGGAGCGTGGAATATGGGATTGGTTGATGAAATGCGACTGTTTCCCAATGCTAGCCATGATGACCGCATTGACGCCCTAAGCCGAGCCTATGGCGAACTGATTTCACAGCCAGCAACGGTTAAATATGCCACCGCAGGAAAACGGACATTTAGATGAAACTTTTAGATTTTTTTAAGCCGAAAAAGCAAACGGCAAAACCAAAGCCCATGTCGCTAGGCAAAGATGAGTTTATCAGTCAAATTGACCGTTTTTTCGATGATGTGTTAATGGCTGATACGGATGAAATTTTGGCAAAAGTTGGCAAGACACGCCAATCATTATCCGCCCTACTCTATGATGACGAGATAGACGAGAAAATCACCAGACGGCTAGAAAACTTAAAGCAATCGCCTTTTACGTTATCGCCGTCTGAAGGCATGACCGCCCAATTTGTCTATGATGAGCTTAATCGCCATTTAGATGATTTGGTTAGTGCAATCATGAACGCAAAACTGTATGGGTATAGCGTAAGCGAGCTTGTATGGCATGATGACGGCAGGGTTAAATCCATAACCCAAAAGCCTATGGAATGGTTTGAGCCAAAAAAAGACGGACGGCTATTTTACCATGCCGATAATATAACGGCAGGCGTGGATATTTCCGCTAATCCGACTTACCGCCAAAAGGTGTTACTTGTTCGCCATGAGCCAACCTACAAAAACCCAAAGGGCAAGGCACTGCTTAGCCGTGTGTATTGGCTACATTACTACAAAGTAAACGGTTTTGCGTTTTGGGCGAAAAACCTTGAACGCTTTGGCTCGCCGTTGATGATTGGTAAGACCGCAGACACGGACGATTTAGCAACAACACGGCTATCGGGTGCCATGCTAGAAGCCCAAGATAATTCGGTGCTGGCAATCGGTATTGACGATGACATACAAGTCATCAATAGCAGTGGCAATAATGTGGCGTTTGAAGTGTTTGATAATGCCATCAATCGCCGTATTGCCAAATATCTCTTAGGGCAGACCCTAACCAGTGGCACTGATGTAGGCGGAACGTACGGACAGGGCAAGGTACACCAAGACCAACAAGAGATTATCTTTAATAGCGACAGAAAATTTGTCAAAAAATATATCCAACAGTTTATTGACGTGATTTGTGAGGTCAATGGGCATACACCGCCAGTATTTAATTGGATTGAACAAAAGTCGCTACAAACCGAGCGGGCAAGCCGTGATTTGACTTTGTCGCAAATTGGCGTGGCATTTACCGATGATTACTTTGCTGATATGTACGATATTGACAAAAAGTACATCAAAAGCACGCCAAACATCATTGCCAATAGCCCACAAGCCAAAGGCGGTGTGGCAAGACAGTTTACTGATGAACAAATGCGATTAGAAACACTGGCGGACGGCTTGACACACCAACCCCTGCCAACCGATGACGTGCTAAACATCATCAAAAATGCCAAAGACAAGGACGAGATGATAACCGCCCTTGCTAAATTGGTGGGCGATGATGACGAGCTTATCATGGCAAGCCTAGCGGTGGCGGACTTGTACGGTGTTATCGATGAGGCGGAAAATGAATCATTTTGATGTGATGTTCAAAGAAGCGTTGGCATTTGCCAAAAGCCGAAAAGTTGTGCCGTCTGATAAATACTACAATCAGATGACACAGCTACAACGGCAAACGTCCATATCAATCAAATCATTAGCCCAATTAGAGCAAATCCGCCATATCATTGACAGCGTGAACAAGGCGATAGAGCATGGCGAGACGTTCGCCGATTTTCGAAAGCGAGTGCAGGCGGGGGACATACATCTACCACGCCACAGGCTAAATAACATCTATCGCACCAACATTCAAGCTGCTTACAATCGTGGCAAATGGTATGAGCAACAACAGAACAAGAAAGACCGCCCTTATCTGATGTACTCTGCCATCAATGACAGCCGAACACGTCCCGAACACAGAGCAAGGCATGGGGTAATACGCCCCATTGATGACCCTTTTTGGCTTGACAACACACCGCCATGCGGTTTTCGTTGTCGTTGCACCACTAGGGCATTGACAGAGCAACAGGCAAAGGAGCGTGGCATAACGCCAGTCGATGAGCTACCGCCAAAGACTGATGATTTTGGCATTAGTCCCGCCCGCTATGGTGAGCAGTTTAATAATTTGGTGTATGACGCCATAGCACGTCTTGCCCTGGAAAATCCCAAAGCTGATTTGGTGGGCGTAGCAGGGCAGATTGAGCAGGTGGCGATGATGAGCTACCCCATAACCACGCTTGATGAACTTTTAGGGCAGATTGATGAAGAAACAGATTGAGCAAGAGCTAAACCGTGAGCCGTGTTCGTATCATGGCGATATTTTGGCATTTATCCAGAATATCAATGTGGGCGAGCAGACAACAGGCGGATTTGATATTAAAGACGGCATCGCCACCATCAAGGTGCGTGGGCTGTTATTGCCACAAACTGATAGAGATTACACCGAATTTGGCGTAACAGGCTATAACATTTTGGGTGATTACTTAAAACAAGCCAATGATAGCCCAAGCGTCCGTCAAATTGTCCTTGATATTGACAGTAATGGGGGATTTGTCAAAGGCTTATCTGATGTGATAGACGCGATACAGCGACTAGATAAGCCCATTACCAGCCACGCCACAGGAGCGATGAACTCGGCAGCATATTGGCTAGGGGTAAGCACCAAAGCAATCCATGCCGATAAGTCCGCCAAGATTGGCAGTATTGGGGCGTATATCACGCATTTGGATTTTAGCGAAAGTTACGCCAAAGAAGGTATTGGCGTACATGTGTTTAGAAGTGGTAAGTGGAAAGGTGCATTTGACAGCCGTCTGCCCTTGCAAGAACACGAAAAAGAGCGACTACAAGCCCAAGCGGACACAGTCGCTGATGAATTTATGAGCCATGTGGCAAAAATGCGTGGCTTATCAGTAGATGACATCAAGTCATGGGAAGGCGATAGTTTTAATGCAACTGTTGCCCTGGATAAACGTTTAATTGACAGCGTAGGAGATACGATGAACCTAGCCGAAGCCTTAGCCGAACTTGACAAAGTCAAGGCAGAAAGCAAAGCCAAAGATGACCTAATTGCCAAAGCACAGCAAACGGCAAAAGATAAAGACGATGAGCTAAAAGCCTATCAAGCCAAAGTGCGTGATGAACAAATCCAAGCACTAGGTAAGAGCTTTGATGACAATGAGCTTGCCGCCATCAAAGCGATGAGTGATGAAGCTTTTGCCTTGTTCGCCAAACATTCAAAAACCACACTGCCAAAAGCCTTAACCGATGAGCAATTCACCGCAGGCGTGGCAAGCTGTGGCGATGAACTAGACCAAGCAATCAACAACCTAAAATAGGGGGGATTATGATTAAGCAAGACATCAGTTACACCAGTGAGCCAAACCTTGTCATTGGGGATGGTGTACAGACCGACAGCGTGGTGCCAACCACAGGCACCAATTACAAACGTGGCGATTTATTGGTGGTGAGTGATAAAAACGTGGCGACGCACTCGGCAGACGGCACAGATTGGCACGTCATTTGTGCCGTGGACGTAACCGCCGAGCAGGTAGAAAAACACTTGACCGCCAAAAAAGAAATCCCTGTGTACACACAAGGGGAAATTAACGTAGAAGCGGTGCGTTTACAAGGTGTGTTACTTACCGAAGAACAACGCACCCAAGCCCGAGCTCGTGCTAACACGGCAACTGCCATTGAACTTCGCCAAATTTAAGGATTTTTTTATGACATTGAAAATTACTGTGAAAGGTCAAGAATTAACCCTACTTGACAACAATCAATTATCTATCGTACAAAACAAAACCAAACCGCTTGATAATTGGATTTTGGACACGTTTTTTCCCAATAAAGTTGGCTTTGACAACCAAAAGGCGGTGCCGATTGATGAGCTAGAAACCAGCCAACCGCTTGCCCCTTTTGTCTCGCCTGTGGTGCAGGGCAAGCCAATCCGTGAACAGGGCAATTTTGAGCGTAAGTATATCCAAGCCCCTTATGTCAAGCCTGCCAAGATGATTACCCCTGCCAACACCTATGATTTGGCGTTGTTCACAAGATTGAAAGATGCAACAATCATTAAAGGCGATATGTCCATGTCGGATAAATGGCGACTGGCACAGATTGGGGCGTTTAATGAGTTGCGTCAGTCCATTGTAAACCGTAAAGTTCTGATGGCGTGTGATATTTTGACTAAGGGTAAGACTATTGCGGTGGGCGATGACCACGCAGCCATGGAGATTGACTTTGGACGTCATAGCGACCTAAGTTTTACGCCTGTCGTCAAATGGCATGAGCCTGATGCGGACGTTGTGGGTGATATTGAGACCATGAATGCCCGCTTGATTGAGCATGGCGGTACAGGGGCAAGCGTGATTTTGACATCAAGCAAGCTGTACATGCACATGGTAAGAAATAAGGGCTTTACAGAGCGTTTTATTGAACCCAAAGGCTCGACCGCCCCAAATCCCTTTAATCTAGGGCTTGCCGTGCCAAATGCCAAATATCGTGGTGAGATTGATGGTATCGCCGTTTATACTTACGACGAAAAGCACAAACTGAACGGTAAGGCGGAGCGTTTCATCAGCGAAAAGGGTTTTTACATGATTGCTGATACCACAGGCTATCAAGCCCAATGCGAAATCCAGCACCTAAGTGCCAATGGACGAGCAGTGGAATTTTTTGATTACTCGGTGGTGCAAGAGGACCCAAGCGGTATCAAGATGATTTGTGAATCCTCGCCGCTTATCGTGCCGTCAAATGTTAATGGCGTGTGCGGTGGCGATGAATTTATTGACTAAGCCCAACCCACCCTTTGTGGGTGGTTTTCTTTTGGAGAAAAAAATCATGAAATATATTGCCAATCAATCTGTTGGGCGTTTCGCCACAGGCGATGAAGTGCTAGGTCTAACAGACGAGCGAGCCAAAGAACTTTTGGCAATCGGTGCGATTAAAGCGGTGCCGTCCGACCAAGAACCACAAAAAGGGAATGTTGAGCCATTGGGCGATGAACCGTCCGAAAATGACGAAAAAACCGTTGCAGAAGATAAACCAAAACGCCAACGCACAACCAAAACACAAGGTTAAAGATGTACGCAACTAAAGATGACATGATAACTCGCTTTGGCATACGCCAAATCAATGAGCTTGAAAGTATGCACCATGACGGCGAACTATCCACCGATAAAGCACTGATAGATGCAACCCATCAAATCAACAGTTATTTGTCGGTGCGTTACATCACGCCTGTGGTGGGTAGTGAGTTTTTGACCGTGATTGCCTGTAACATCGCCCGATATCGTCTGTATATGAACGACAGCGACGGAGAAGTGCAAAAACGCTATGATGAAGCCATAGCGTGGCTTAAAGACGTGGCAAATGGTAAGGCAAATGTTACCTATGCTACCCCACTAACCGCCCAAGAAATCCAAAAAACCACCGTCCGACCCGTTGCCCCTGTGGGAGCTAGTCATAAAGGCGGTGTGTTTGG
Organism: Moraxella bovis; assembly: GCF_025985205.1. NCBI lineage: Bacteria > Pseudomonadati > Pseudomonadota > Gammaproteobacteria > Moraxellales > Moraxellaceae > Moraxella > Moraxella bovis. The sequence goes on along the minus strand of NZ_CP087840.1, from coordinate 1,416,049 downwards.
GGATAATGTGTTTGCTAAGTTGCCAAGACCATGATTGACGAGAACCTAACCGCCTTTTTACAACATTTGCTATTTGATGAGCAAAAAAGCCACACCTTTTGGCGAAAAGTGGGCAGTCAAATGGTGTATCTTACCCAAGAGCGAATAGAGCAAGGCGTGGATTTGTACGGTCATGCCTTCGTGCCGTCCGTGCGAAGCGGTCAAACGCTAAGAGATACAGGGCAGTTGTTTTATAGCCTAAATTATCAGCTTGTGCCAGACGGTGTGGCGTGGGGAACCAAAGTCGCATACGCCCCTTATTTGCATTATGGGGCAACCATTAAGGCGAGAAATAACGGCTTTTTACGTTTTAAGACCGCTTATGGTTGGGTAAGTAAAAAAGAAGTCATCTTACCGCCAAGACCGTTTTTGGGCTTGGGCGAGCAGGAGAAAGAAAGCGTGGCAAAGATATTAACGGAGCTACTTCGTGGATAATTATTTTGGGGTGGGGCTTGCCTTAACCGACCTGTTAAAAACCCTACAACATCAAGGCGAACCGTTGTTTCGGCGTGTGGATTTTTTGCAAAGCTTAAATGACGTATCAGAACAACGGCAAATCACACCTGCCTGTTATGTGGTGTATCGTGGCGATACGGTGGGCGATACAGCAGGGCGTGGCGAGCGTGTCAAAGTCAGCCAGCGTTATAGCGTCATCATTGCCATATCGCACAGTGCCAGTCAAATCAACGCTTATGATAGCGTGCAAGTGGCAGGCGAGATTATCCCCTTTGTGTTAAGACAGTTGCAAGGCGTGAAAGTCGTGCCGTATGCTTCACCGCTTAAACGAGTGGGGAGCGATGTGGCAGGGTTTAGTAATGCGTTTAGTTATTATCCGTTTACTTTTAGTACGGATATTACCATTTAACCGCCCTTAGGGCTTTGGAGAGTATATGAACTATCAAGCAGAATATTATAGTGGTCAGGGCAAAGTGTTTGTTGCCCCTATCGTGGACGGTAAGACAGGGGCATTTCGCTTTGTGGGTAATGTACCTGCCCTGTCACTAGAAACGTCCGTTGAGAAAAACGAACACAAAGAGAGCCACACAGGGACAAGAGCGGTGGATAAAGTCATCATCAGCGAGCAAAACGTTGAAGCAAGCTTTACACTAGAAGATGTCAATATTGACAACCTAGCCCTAGCCTTTCATGGAGAAATTATTGATGTGGCAGGCGAGAGTATCACTGATGCAGTGTTGGGCGAGCTAACCAAAGGCGATAATTGGGTGCTTACCCATCAAAACGTCTCTGATGTGGTCATCAATGATAAAAACAGTCAGCCATTGGTGGTAGATGTGGACTATATCGTGGATAAAACCTTTGGTCGCATTACGTTCATCTCGGACAGCCAAACGCTAAAACAGCCATTCACGGTCAGTTACACCGCAGGCACAGCAAAGCAGGTTAAGTTTTTGAAAAAATCAAATCCTGAATACGCTTTACGCTTTGAAGGGCTTAACACTGCCGAAAACAACAAACCTGTACTGGTACAAATCCACAAAATGGCTATCGAACCTGCCAGCACCTTTGATTTAATTAATGATGAGCTAGGACAATTTGAAATCACAGGTAAAGCCTTGATGACCAATGAAGGCTTAGTAACGATTAGCAAGTTGTAAGCCAATCCCTTGCAGGTATTCGCTTGCAAGGGTGTTTTTTTGGATTAAAAAATGACAAAACTTAAGATCAGCGACAAAGAAATCACAATACGACCCATAAAAGTCAAGGATTTACCTGCCGTGTGTGTGGCGGTTGAGCCGTTTATTGATAGGTTTAATGACATCTCAAAAGGCGGTCAGGTAACCAACAGCGACTTGTTTCGTCTGTGTGCCATGCACAGTCCCGATGTGGTCAATCTGTGTGCGATATTGACAGATGCCGACAGGGAATGGCTAAAAGAGCAGGAACCCAAAGCCTTGTTTGAGCTTACCTGTGAAGTCATCAAGCTATCGCAAGGTTTTTTTTTAAATCAAATTCTAAGCCCGCTAAACAAGATAGGCAAAACACTCACGACATTAGCCCTTACCACGACATGATACAAACACTTGTGTCAAACGGTCATCACTATGGCGATGTCATGGAGATGGGCTATGGCGATTTTGTGGCGTTTTTAAAGGTGGTTGCCCGTCGCCAAAGCGAACATTATAAGATGATGGCGGTGGCGGTGCGTATGGCAGGGGCGGACAAAAAAGCATGGGGAAAATGGTTTGAAACTTACTAATTTAGCAGACAACAGGCATGTAGATTTGTCCGATGATTTGTATAGCGTGGACGAGCTTAACTGGTCAAAAGTGGTATCAACCCACAACCGCATGCTAGACGGCACGTTACTCATCGAGCAAGCCGTACGCAAGCATGGCAAGCCGTATGTGCTAACCGCTCGTGATGACATGGCATGGGTAACAAGGGCAGTTGCTAATCGGTTGCAGGCGTGGGCAAGCTTGCCTAACACCAAATTTAAATTATCCTACCATCAAGACGGTATGGATAAAGAGATGACCGTGATGTTCGACCATACCGATGACCCCATGCGTGCCACGCCAGTGAAAGGGCATAACAGCCCCAATTTGGACGATTATTTTAATATTGAGCTTAGATTTGTACAGGTAGAGTGATGATAACACAAGATAATTTGGTGCTGTTAAAGGCGGAAAATCAATCAGATTTTGATGATGGCGGTGGACTGCCAACCACACACACCGTTCCTAATCACACCAGTAACGCCCTATTTCCTGATGTATCTGATACCGACCGTATGATGGGGCGTGTGCGACTGCGTAAGATATTTTTGGGCGTACGGACGGCAAATGATGAGTTGGTGCAGTCAGCACGGCTTATTTTTACCAAAATCCCCCACAAAATGAGCGTTTTTGCGTTTAAAGCGTCCGCCTTTTCTGACAGACGAACCCACGCCAAAGACCGCATTGAGAGCTATTTGGCAAGGGGCAGTCGGTGGAGCGGTCATTTGTTAGAAAGTCACTTAAAGGGTCAGCGTGTGATACAGTTATCATTAGACCCTACCGACAGCGTACCAAGCGTGGGTAATTCTTTGGTGATTATCCAAAACGAGAACCAAGCTGATGAGCGTTATCAGTTTGTGCGTGTGAGCAAGGTTAGTACGGAAATCAGAAAATTCCCAATCAGTCGTGAAAAAACCGCCACAAGATTGATTGCTAGCTTGGAGATTACCGACAGTCTAAGACATGATTTTGATGGTTTGTCGGTGCTTGAATATCTAGATGGGGTCAGCGAAAAAAGAAAAGCATTGGTGCGTGATACCATCGTGGCGGACGCTGCCCAGTACTACTCGGCAAGTCATCTGGCACAGCCTATCACTGCCATGACCACCCAAACGGTTAATTTGGAGAGTATTTATGTACAGGTGGTGCCAAGTACGCAGGTAGAAACGCCATTGGTGCAGAACAACCCAAGCATGAACAGCGTGTTTTTTGTCAAAGGTAATGATGACACCGTCAGCCAAACCTTTGTGACATCGGCAACCAATCAGCTTGGGGCGGTCTATCCTACTTCCTTGACGGTAAATATGGGTGGGGCGGTCTATCATGATGACAATGGCGAAATTAAAAATGGCAATACCGCCATCGGGGCGATTGCCTATGAGACAGGGGTCATCACGTGGTACGCTGGAAATACAGGGCGTGGAGCGACTGTGAGTTTTATTCCTGCAGGCTATCAAACAGGGGCAAATGCCACCGAAGTGATAGCCGTGCCAAAGATAGGGGCAGGATATAACTATGTCTATACCCTAGCCAATACACCCTTGCCGTTATCGGTTAAAGTTTCTTATCAGTCAAATGGCGAAGTGTACACCTTAACCGACAATGGTGGTAAGCTTATAGGACAAGGGTCTGGTGTCATCAATGACAAAACGCTTGTCTTGACAACGTCCGCCATACCGGACAGCGAAAGCCTTATCATCATCAGCTATGGTACGGATAATGGGGCGATTGCTGTCGGTGGCATACAAAAGCCCCTATACGCTCATGTCAAGACCGACAAAATGCCATCTGCCGTTGAGATAGATGGTGTGAATTCTACCTTTGACATGACTGATGACGGCTTAAAAGTGTATTTTGATAAATTACCTGCCAAAGGCTCACAAATTACCCTAAAAGGGGCAAACAGTCATATCGCCACAGACGGCAATGGGGCAACGGTCAGTAGTAATAGTAGTGGCTTGACCATCAAGCTAAATAATCCGATTGTGCGTGGCACACTAAGCCTTGAAATCATGGGCTGTGTGTTTGGTGATGACGGCAAGGGCAATGTGGTGTTTAGAAGTGGCTATGAAAAGATTTTGGGCACGCAACAAGACAGCTCGGGGAATTTTCTGACAGGAAAAACCACGCAGGAAACGACTATCACTGAACGCACTACCAATACGGCAGGCGAGATAATGGGCGTGGTGGATTATGGCACTCAGACCATTAGCCTGACTAAGCCGTTAAAAGTTCAGATGGTTCAAACACAAAATTATAGCAAACAAGCAAACTATATCATGTTTAGTGGGGTATAATGAAACAAACAACCAATAACATCATCAATAAAGAAGTGCCATTGACCGCCACAGGGCTTATTATTCGTCATGCCAGTAGTGATTTTGGTAGCGATGATACCGCTCTTGTAGGTCAAGTACATGCCGATTTCGGGCTAAATGCACTAGATAACTCGGTGCGTGTCAGAGTGGGCGATAGGGTCATGCTTGGGGCTAATCTTAGCCATAACGGGGCAAATGCTGGCATAATGAAAGGGCAAAAAATTACCCTAGATGACTGGCAAGCAGGAGCAGGTGGTATGGCTGTCTTAGAGTCTGGCGTGGTCTATACCAAAGCCAATGCGGTAGATAGTCTTATCTTCCGTACTGCCGTGCGACCACTCCAAATCGGCTCGGTACAAATCATGGGCAAGTTTACAGATGGCGAGAGTTTTACGCTCTCAACCAACCAAGACGGACAAATCACAGGTAGCGATAAAGCACACGGCACGGTGGACTTTAAGCAGGGCGTAATTAACTTAGTCTTTTATAAAAAGGTGTTGGCAAGCGAGCATGCCGACAAATGGTGGTATGATGCCCAAAATGTCTATGACGGTTATATTAATGAGCCGTTTTATATCGACCCTGACAGCGTTACCATCAATGCGGTGGGATATAGCTATTTACCGCTTGATAGTAATATCATCGGGCTTGACCCTGTGCGACTGCCTACCGATGGGCGAGTGCCATTTATCCGCAAAGGGGACGGCTTGGTGATTACCGAGCTTAAAAGCAAAACCATTACCGAACCTACCGACCGTATCGAGCTTGGCGAAGTACGCTTATCTGATGTGCGTGTGTACAACGCTGATGGTGATGTCAAGGCGGCGGTGGATTTAGATAGGGGTATTATTAGCTTTGACAGTCCGCCCACATTCCCTGTGACGGTAGATTATCGCATTATGGACATGGGGCTGATTGTTGATAGCGACATCACAGGGCGTGTTACCTTGTCTACCAAAATAACCCACGACTATACCACGAATGCGGTGGCAAGCTCTATGCTACTGGCAGGAGATTTGCAAGCACGCACCGAGACGGTATTTAGCCAAAAGACGTGGAGCCAAGTGTTTGCCGATAGCTTAATTGGCAATAGAGCCAATTGAAAACTTTCTAAAACAGGCAGGTGTCGATGAACAAACCGCCATGCAAACCGCCAGACGGCTTATGAACGGTGTCACAAATGGTGATCCATATGAGAACATCCATAAAATGGCAGGTATGATGGGATTCAAAGGGTCTAGATATGCGGGTGCTAGCACTCGTTTGTTGCATATTGCCGAGCAGTTGCGTTATCGCAAAGCTGACACACAAGCAATTCAGGCGGCGGATGTCATCGAACCTCAAAAAACCGTCAATGTCAATATCAAACAAGGGGGGCAGACTATTAACACAAGCATTCCAGCAGGTCAAGAAAATACCATGATGGAATTTTTAAAGCAACTAGAAAACGGCAAAGCACTAAGCGGTCGTTAAGGGGATTATATGACAGAGTTACAGGGGCTATCAGCCCCTTTTTTATTGAGTTGGCTACCGTTTTGGGTGTTTTGTGCCTTTGGCGGTTTGGCGAGTGCATTTATCAAGATTGATAACACCGACCACCGCCTAAGACGCCCATTTATCGCCAAAACCTTGATTGGCACGATGTCAGGCATGGCGATGGTGCTATATCTTAACCAAAATGCCGAGCCACCGCTAAGCACACTACTACTTTGGGGTTTTATCACGTCCTTGCTTAGCACACCAATCATTACAGGGTTTTTGGTGTTTATATCCGACCAAAAACGCCAAAACGAGCTGTACAAATCGGCACAAGATAAGTTTATCCCTTGGTCAAAAAAGGAGCGAGACAATGAGTAATATGCTTATTATCAATGCCCTAATTTGTGTTGTAGGCTTTGGACTTGGTGCTTATACGTTTATCCGTCATTTGCAAGCGTTTAGCCATGCCAAAACACCCACCGTGGATTCGTGGCTTGTGGCGGTGGGTACGCTTGCATGGTCGGTGGCGTTGTATGCCAGTTTTGATGACAATAATATCACACACGCAGAGCTGTTTTGTCGTGTGTTGTTTTTGGTGTATTGGATTGGCGATATCTTAAAAGTGCAAAAGCATTGTATCAAGATACGCAGACGTTTTAGACGTAACCGCCCCTAAGGGGCTTTTTTATGGAGTGAATTATGACAATCAAAGACATACAAACCGCCATTGGCACAACACCCGATGGCATTTGGGGCAATCAATCCATCCATGCCCTAAGAGTGGCGTTATCAAAGGGTGTGGTTATCCCCATCACAGCCAACATCACGCTAAACGAGCTGTTGGCAAGTCAAACCGCCACACGATATAACATTGATAACATGCCAAACGCACAGGTTCTGGCAAATTTGATTGAAAGTGCGGTTAATCTATGGCAACCTGCAAGAGACATCTTAGGACACCCCATATTTATCACCAGTGGTTATCGTTGCCCTACCTTAAATCGCAGGATTGGTGGGGCGAAAAACTCGGCGCACCTGCACGGCTATGCCATTGATTTTAGTTGTCCTGCCTTTGGCAATACAAGGGCGGTGGTAAAACATTTGGCAGATGAGTTCAAGAAGCGTGGTATAAAATTTGACCAGTGTATTCTTGAATACCCTCAAAGCCCGAACAGTTGGGTGCATCTGGGCTATAAACGCTCAGATGGCGTACAGCGTGGGCAAGTGTTTAGAATTGGGTAAAGGAGGGGGCATGTCATGCACCTCTCACGAAAATAGCTGTTTCTGACAGTCTTTTATCTAAGATTATCTAAATAATCTGCCCAATCTTGCATCATCGCCTTTCTTTTTTCTAAAAATTTGGTGCGGTTGTAGGCGTTGCCGTTGGGGTCTTTGGTCTGATGTCCTAATTGCATTTCTATGATGTGGGGCGGATAGCCCAATTCTTCTTCTAGAATCGTGCGGGCGGTGGCACGAAGTCCGTGGTTTGTCTGTTTGCCTGCAAAACCATTATCCCTAAGCCACTCGGCAGGGCGTGGGCGTGTGATGTGGCGGTATTTGCCACGATTTGAATAAAAAACATAGTCGTGTCCGTGCCAGTCAAGCAAAAATTTAATTTTTTCAACTACTTGACTGGCAAGCGGAACTATTACCTGTGTTTCTGTACTGTTTTCTGTTTTTGGCGGAGTGTATCGCCATTCGTTTTTGTCAAAATCAATGTCTTTTTTGTGCATACTAGCAAGCTCAGTAGGGCGGACGAACAAATAGGGGGCAAGTTGCAAAAAGGTCTTGACAACAACACCGCAATTATCGGCATTATCCACCGCATTTAAAAATTCGCCCAAGTCTCTGGGGTCAATAATGGCAGGATTATGCCCTTTTTTATGTTTTTTGTGGGTACTTTTTAAGCCCCTTGCTACGTTGCTTGTAACCATACGCCTTGACAGGGCAAAATCTAGCACCTGGGCAATTTTGGTCTTAACACCACTTGCCATAAGTGAGCCGTGCGTGTCGTGGACGGCTTGGCAAATGTCCAAAATGTCAAAGGCGGTAATGTCGGCAATAGGTTTATCTTTGATGTGCTGGTACGCATATTGCAAATAACGTTTAGCCCCGTCCAAAGTGCTTGGCTTGTAGTTTTGCTGTGCAAGCCAGTCTTGACTGATTTTGTAGAAAGTATTATCGATGTTGGCTTTGCGCTCTGTTAATTGTCGCTTGACGTATTCTTGGGGGTCAATATTTTGGGCAAGTAGTGCCAAATACTCGTCCCTTTTGGCTCTTGCATCGGCAAGACTGACAACAGGATAAGCCCCAAATGATACAACTGTGCGTTTTTTGCTGATGGGTTTTTGATAATTAAAATGCCAAATCTTGGCGGTGGGTTTGATGAGTAGCGACAAGCCCCCACCGTCATATAAGCGGTAAGGTTTATCCGTGGGCTTGGCGTTGTCTATCTGTTTTGCAGTAAGTGGTTTGATGATTTTCATGGTCTTTGTAGTACGTTGGTTGGCGTACTACAAAGCATACTACAAAAAGAGAGCGATTTCAAGCGACAATGAGCGACAATGAGCGACAATAAAAATAAAAAAAGCCTTGTAAATCAAGGCTTCGGCTACAATGAGCGACAATGAGCTACTTATATTTCCATTTTCCAGTCAAAAGGCATTTCATGATGTCCACGCAGTGCCATCATCAGGGTCTGTTTCATGTGTTGCAAGACTTCGGGCGTGTAGGCGATGGCGGGGCAACCCCAAACAGGGTTGGGCCAGCGAGCGTCATTTTGATAGCGGACGACATGATGAAAGTGTAGTTGTGGCACTTGATTACCAAGGGCGGCGACGTTCATTTTGTCTGCCCCAAAGATTTTTGCCATTTGGCTAGATACCCAGCTTGATTCACGTAAAAATTGCACTTGGTCAGCGTCAGATAACTCATAGATTTCTTTGATGTTTGAGACACGTGGCACCAAAATCAGCCAAGGAAATTGACAATCATTCATCAAACGCACGGTACATAGGGGTAAGTCGCCAACCAAAAATGTGTCTTTGGCAAGGGTGGGATGTAATTGGAACATTGAGATAGCCTTTTTTTAATTATGAATTTTAACAGGATATTGTAACATGATTTTGGCAAAAATTTTAAGGGCTTTGGCAAAATTTTGCAAGTTTTTGCTAATTTGAATTGATTTGATAAATTTTAAAAATTTGTTCAATTTAAGCTAGTTTTCCCCCTTGGTTATGTGTTAAACTAGATAGGAAAAACGCCAAAATTTGGCATTGGTTTAACTTTAAAAAAGGTGAAAGACATGGGTAAAAATGTTGTCGTGCTTGGCAGTCAGTGGGGCGATGAAGGTAAAGGCAAAATCGTGGATTTATTGACCGAGAAAGCAACAGCGGTGGCACGCTATCAAGGCGGACACAATGCAGGGCATACGCTGGTGGTCGGTGGTGAAAAGACCGTTTTGCACCTTATCCCATCAGGGATTTTACGTGAAGGTGTAACGTGCTTTATCGGCAATGGCGTGGTGCTTGCCCCTGATGCTCTACTAAAAGAGATGAAAGGCTTGACCGACAAAGGCGTGCCTGTGCGTAAAAGACTGCGTATATCGCCTGCTTGTCCGCTTATCATGCCCTATCACACCGCCCTTGACCAAGCCCGTGAGTTAAAGCGTGGCAACAGTAAAATCGGCACGACAGGGCGTGGCATCGGCCCTGCTTATGAAGACAAAGTGGCTCGCCGTGGCTTGCGTGTGGCTGATTTGTTCCGCAGTGATTTGGCGGATAAATTGGCAACTATCCTAGAATACCACAACTTTGCTTTGACCCAGTACTACAAAGCAGAAGCGATTGATTATGATGCCACCCTTGCTCTATGTCAAGAGTGGGCAAGCGAGCTAAAAGACTTGGTTGTGGACGTCACAGACGAGCTAGAAACACGCCGTCAGGCAGGCGAGAACTTGATGTTTGAAGGGGCCCAAGGCACCTTGCTTGACATTGACCACGGGACTTATCCGTTTGTAACGAGCTCAAATACCACCGCAGGGGGCGTGGCAACAGGCACAGGGCTTGGGCCTTTGTATTTTGATTATGTGCTTGGTATTACTAAGGCTTATACCACCCGTGTAGGGTCAGGGCCTTTCCCAACCGAGCTGTTTGATGATGTGGGTGAGCATTTAGGAACGGTGGGGCATGAGTTTGGAGCGACCACAGGGCGTGCCAGACGTTGTGGCTGGTTTGATGCAGTGGCACTTAGACGAGCGGTTGTACTAAGCTCCATGAGCGGTATTTGCCTAACCAAGCTTGACGTGCTAGACGGCCTTAGCGAGATTAAAATCGCCACTGATTATACCTTGCCAGAAGGCGAGATTCAGGGTGCGTATGATGCTGAGTATTATGCCAAAGTAACGCCTGTGTATGAGACATTGCAAGGCTGGAGTGAGTCTACAATCGGTATCACGAAGTTTGACGATTTGCCAGAGAATGCCAAAGTCTATATCAAGCGTATCGAAGAGCTTGTGGGCTGTCCTGTGGACATCATCTCAACAGGGGCGGACAGAGCCGAGACGATTGTGCTAAGAGACCCGTTTGATGCGTGATGTTTTTTAACATAAAAACCACTTATTTTTACAATAAGTGGTTTTTTGTTGTCATTATTTTGCCATAATCTTTAAAAAATTCTTGACTTTGGGGGTGAAAAATGATTATATTTAGTTGTCATTTGAATAAGTGGTAATTACGCAAGTTCAAATAACGCAATGCTAACGATAAGTTACTGTTTTTCACATAAGGACATACTCATGAATGCAAAATTTGTACCATCAGCACTGCTTGTCTCTCTTAGTCTGGCTTTATTTGGTTGTGGTGGCGATAAAGAGTCAACCCAAACATCAGCAGGCAATACATCTGTTGCTACAGGCGAACTTGCCGATACACAAGAAGTGACCATCAATAACGGTGCAGAGCCTGAGTCGCTAGACCCCCATAAAGTATCAGGCGTACCAGAATCTAACGTCATTCGTCAGCTATTGGTTGGTTTGACGTCAACCGATGCAAATGGTAACACTGTGCCTGGCATGGCAGAATCATGGGAGAGTGCTGATAATAAGGTATGGACATTTAAAATTCGTGATGCCAAGTGGTCAAATGGCGACCCTGTGACGGCTCAGGATTTTGTGTATAGTTTTCAGCGCCTGGTAAATCCCGAGACAGCATCGCCTTATGCCACTTATTTGGCGGCGGTCAAGGTGGTGAATGCCCAAGACATCGTAGACGGTAAGGCAAAACCTGATACACTGGGTGTCAAAGCCATTGATGATAAGACGCTTGAGGTCATCTTATCCGAGCCTGCACCTTATTTGCCTGACACGCTCATTCATACTTCTGTCAAGCCTGTCAACCAAAAAGCAGTAGAGCAACATGGCGACAAATGGACAGCAGTGGGTAACTATGTGGCGAATGGTGCTTACAACCTAAAAGATTGGCAAGTTAATGAACGCATCGTGCTAGAGCGTAATGTCAGTTATTATGACGACGCCAAGACCACCATCAATACAGTCACGCTACTGGCCATCCCGTCGGAGGTTACCGACGTGACTCGCTACAAAGCGGGCGAGGTAGATGTTACGGCAGATGCCCTGCCATCAGAGCAGTTCAAACAGCTCCAATCAGAGTTGGGCGAGCAGGTCAAGGTTCAGCCGAAGCTATGTACTTATTATTATGAGTTCAACCACACCAAAGCTCCATTTGATGACGTGCGTGTGCGTAAAGCGTTATCATTGGCACTAGACCGTGACATCATTACTGACAATATCTTGGCACAAGGTCAGACCGTGGCATATCAATTCACGCCAAATTCTATCGCAGGCATGAAAGATTATGAGCCTGAATGGAAGGCGTGGGACAAAGCCAAGCGTATTGAAGAAGCCAAAAAGTTACTGGGTGAAGCAGGTTATAATGAGTCCAATCCATTAAAATTCGAACTGCTGTATAATACATCAGAGGCACACAAAAAACTGGCGGTGGCAGCAGCGTCGTTTTGGAAAGATTCTTTGGGCTTTGTTGAAGTTAGCCTAAATAACCAAGAATGGAAAACCTACCTTGAAACTCGACGCACTCAAAAACATCAAGTTTCTCGTGGTGGGTGGTGTGCTGACTACAACGAAGCGTCAACTTTCCTAAATACATTCATCTCAACCGATTCGAGCAACTATGGTAAATACAACAGCCCAGAGTTTGACCGTTTGATGAGTAGTACATTAGGGGCGGATGTTACCGCAGAACAGCGTGCCGAGCTGTATCGTCAAGCCGAAGCGGTGCTAGATAAAGACAGTGCGACCATCTTTGTGTATCACTATGTATCACCCCGTTTGGTAAAACCATACGTCCTAGGCTATGCAGACAACGACCCGCAAAGTACATGGCAGGTCAAAGATTGGAAAATCGCCAAACACTAACACATCACAACAGCACAAATCGCCCTAGGGTGGTTTGTGTTTTGTTTATTATAGGAGAAATTATGTCCCATTTCATGTCTCAACTGCCACGTTTTCGTCCTGCTGTGCTTAGCATGGCAGTCTTGTTTGGTTTGACAGCGTGTGGCGGTGATAAGCCAAGCTCGGCTCAAACCGATACTACCCAAACTGGCACCAATGCCCAAGCCACGGCTGAGCAAGCCATTACCATTAATAACGCCAGCGAGCCTGAGTCGCTTGACCCGCATGTCGCCAAAGGTGCACAAGAGGCGAACGTGATTCGTCAGTTTTCAGAAGGACTACTGACAACAGATAATGATGGTAATCTGGTGGCAGGCATGGCACAAAAGTGGGAGAGTGCTGACAATAAAGTATGGACATTTAGCTTGCGTGATGCCAAATGGTCAAATGGCGACCCTGTAACGGCTCATGATTTTGTATATAGTTTTCAACGTTTGGTTGACCCAAAAACAGGGTCATCGTATGCCAGTTATCTAGAAGATGCCAAAGTGGTCAATGCCAGTGAGATTATCTTGGGCAATAAGTCAACGGATGCATTGGGCGTACGAGCCATTGATGATAAGACCTTAGAGATTACTTTGTCAGAAGCGGTACCTTATTTGCCTGACATGATGATTCATACGTCTGTACAGCCTGTGCATAAGGCAACCGTGGAAGCTCATGGCGATAAATGGACAAATCCTAAAAATATCGTGGTCAATGGGGCATATAAGCCAACCGAATGGATAGTCAATGAAAAAATTGTCCTAGAGAAAAACCCATCTTATCATGACAGTGGCAATGTCAAGCTGGATAAGCTGACCATGCTACCCATTCCACAGGCAACCACAGACGTACAGCGTTATCAGGCGGGTGAGATTGACATTACCGCCAGTGAGTTGCCATCTGAGCAGTTTGCATCACTAAAACAAACCTTAGGCGATGAGGTCAAATCCGCCCCGACTTTATGTACTTATTTTTATGAATTAAATGTTGCCAATCCGCCTTTTGATAATATCAAGGTTCGCCGTGCTCTAAACTTAGCGACAGACAGAGAGTTGATTGCCAAGAAAGTCATGGGGCAAGGACAGGTACCTGCCTATCAATTTACCCCGCCTGCCATCAAAGGGGGATTAAAATACACCCCAGAATGGCAATCGTGGGACAGAGCCAAGCGTTTAGAGGAGGCTAAAAAGCTACTAGGTGAAGCAGGTTATAATGAATCTAACCCGTTGACCTTTAAGCTGTTGTATGACACCAACGAAAGCCACAAAAAAATCGCCGTGGCAATGGCAAGCCTGTGGAAAGAGTCCTTGGGTGTGAATGTAGAGCTTGTGAACGAAGAGTGGAAAAGCTACCTAGAAACCCGCCGTCTAGGCAAATACCAAATGGTGCGAGCCAGATGGTGTGGCGATTATAACGAATCATCAACGTTCCTAAACTTGATGAAATCAAATAGCACCAACAACTGGTCAGCCTATAAGAGTGCCGAATATGACGCCATCATGGCAAGTTCATTACAGGCAGGGCTTAGCGATGAAGAGCGAGTGAAAATCTATCATCAAGCCGAGAGTCTGCTGGACAAAGATGAGGTTCATATTGACATCTTTTATTATACCAATGCCCGTCTAGTCAAGCCTTATGTACAAGGGTATTCTAATAAAGACCCGCTTGACCAATGGCAAGCCAAATATTGGTCAGTGGTAAAATAGATCATTAACACCGCTGGAGCGGAATGCTTCAGCTTCATCATCATGGAGAACTAAGATGAAACTATCAACATTAAACCTAGCCATGCTTACCTTATGTGGAGCGGTTACTTTGACAGGGTGTGGGGGTGATAAGCCGTCCACCCAAGCAGGTAGTGCCAGCAGTATCAGTGCATCCAAGGACAGCATTACCATACCCAATGAAGCAGAACCTGAATCACTGGATTTGCATAAGGCATCAGACGCAGGTTCGTTTGCCATCATGCGTCAAATGTTCGTAGGACTGGTCAGTGCTGATGAAAAAGGAGCGACCATACCCGCATTGGCAACCCAGTGGAGTAGTGATGATGGCAAAGTGTGGACATTTAAACTGCGTGATGCCAAATGGTCAGATGATAAGCCAATCACCGCCCATGATTTTGTGTATAGTTTTCAGCGTCTGACCGACCCAAAAACGGCTTCGCCATATTCTAGTTATCTTGTTGATGCCAAAGTGGTTAATGCAGGTCAAATTGCCGAAGGCAAGGCAGATGTGGAAGCCTTGGGTGTGAGGGCCATTGATGATAAAACCCTTGAAATTACACTAACTGACCCTGTGCCTTATTTGCCTGACTTATTGGTGTTGCCTGTGGCATACGCTGTACCAAAGCAAGCCATTGACGCTCATGGTGACAAATGGCTTGACCCTGCCAACATCGTGGTTAGTGGTGCGTATAAATTGACCGATTGGGTGGTTAATAGTCACATCACTGTAGAGCGAAATCCTGCCTATTTTGGCGAAGTGACGGGTAATATCAATAAAGCCACGTTCCTGCCCATCACATCAGCCTCCACAGAAGTTAACCGCTATAAGGCAGGCGAGGTTGAGCTTGCCGCCATTCCATCGGAGCATTTGGCAAGCATCAAAAAGGAGTTGCCTAATGAGGTGCATTCTTCGCCAAAATTGTGTACTTTTTATTTAGAATATAATCATGCTAAAGCACCTTTTAATGACGTAAAAGCTCGTCAAGCGATTGCCATGGCGTTAGACCGTGAGACGATTGCTGAAAAAGTGTTAGGTCGTGGTGAGAAGGCAACTTATCAGTTTACCCCACCTGCCATTCACGGCATGGGCGAGGTCAGCCACGAGTGGATGAAACTTGACAAATCAGCACGAGTAGCACAAGCCAAAAAGCTCATCGAAGAGGCGGGTTATTCAGCGAGCAAGCCTTTAAAGTTTGAACTGCTATATAGCACGAGCGAAACAGGCAAGCGTATCGCCACAGCCACATCATCCATGCTCAATGAATCATTTGGCGGTAGTGTCAATGTATCCATCATCAACCAAGAATGGAAAACCATGTTAGATACTCGCCGTCAAGGTAAGTTTGATACAGCATTTGCAGGATGGTGTGCCGACTATAACGAGCCATCAACCTTCCTAAATATCTTACGCTCGGGCAACAGTAACAATTCAGGTCAATACAAAAATACAGAATTTGACCGCCTGTTGGATTCAACCCTAAATGCAGGCACTAGTGATGATGAGCGTATGAAAATTTACCACAATGCCGAAGCGATTTTGGATAGGGATATGGCGATGGTGCCGATTTATACTGCCATCTCGGTTCGTCTCAAAAAGCCTTATCTGGAAGCAGAGTCACTAAATGACCCGAGCGGTAACTGGCAAATCAAGGACTGGACGTTAAAATAATTGGCGTTAATCACAGCACCTTGCAGTTGTTTGTAAGGTGCTGTTGTTTTTAAAAATTACGCCCTATGATTGATGCAAATTTTTTGCAATGAGATTTTTTTAATAAAAGTTTTAAATACTGATGTTTTATCAAAAATAATTAATAGGTGTATATAATGGCTTATGTTACAATAAACCACCGATTCTTTAGGGCATGCTTGCCTTTTGTATTTGCAATGAAAATCACGAAAAATCACCCGTTTTTCAAGAAAAAAGTGAAGTTTGATAGTCATTCTATCAAACAAGCTTTTGACCTCGAGTCACAAGATTTAGCCATTTTTCATGCAAAAACACCATTTTATTTCTATGAAATTTCTAAATGTTAAAATGTGTTATAAAGGGCGGGCACGCCCTAGATAAAACTCATCAGTAGAGGGAATGTTAGATGATGACAAATGTAAAAAGTAATGACAAAAGGACATAATACGTCATCGTTACATTTGTTAAACTGGCAGGATTTCTACGTTGCCATGGACTTGCAACAACAATAAGAGAGTGCTTATGTTTAAACTCATTTTTAAGCGTGTGTTAGAAGCCATTCCAACCATGCTCTTTTTGATTACCATTTCATTTTTTATGATGCGACTTGCCCCTGGTAGTCCTTTTACGGGCGAGCGTAATCTACCCCCTGCGGTACTTGCCAACATCGAGGCGAAATATCATTTAAATGACCCGATATGGCTTCAGTTTTTAAATTATCTAAAACAGCTTGCTCAAGGGGATTTTGGCCCATCTTTTAAGTACAAGGATTACACCATCAATGAACTGCTTGCCCAAGCCTTGCCTGTCTCGGTGGAGATTGGCTTGTATGCATTCATCATTGCGGTGGTGTTGGGGATTGGTCTTGGGGTTATCGCCGCCCTAAAACAAAACAGCTGGCTTGATTATGTGTTAATGACATTGGCGATGACGGGCGTGGTCATGCCAAGCTTTGTCAAAGCACCGCT
Source organism: Moraxella bovis (assembly GCF_025985205.1). NCBI lineage: Bacteria > Pseudomonadati > Pseudomonadota > Gammaproteobacteria > Moraxellales > Moraxellaceae > Moraxella > Moraxella bovis. The sequence goes on along the minus strand of NZ_CP087840.1, from coordinate 1,399,119 downwards.
ACTTGTGCTGATTTTTGCGGTCATTTTAAAATGGTTTCCAGCAGGGGGCTGGAATGGTGGGGCATTCATGAATTTGGTGCTACCTGTGACAGCATTGGCGATAGGCTATGTGGCGAGTATCGCTCGTATCACAAGGGGGTCGATGATTGAAGTGATGAACAGCCCTTATATCCGCACCGCCAAGGCAAAAGGCTTGCCCTTGTCGCACATTGTCTTTAAACATGCCTTGCGTCCTGCCATGTTGCCCATCATCTCGTATTTAGGACCTGCTTTTGTGGGGATTGTCACAGGCTCTATCGTGATTGAGACGATTTTTGGTCTGCCCGGTATCGGTCAGCTGTTTGTGAACGGTGCGTTAAACCGTGATTATAGCCTTGTGCTGAGTTTGACGATTTTGGTGGGGGTATTGACAATCCTATTTAATGCCATTGTTGATATTTTGTATGCCGTGATTGACCCGAAAATTAAATACTAAAAGGAATGTGTATGTCTATGAATGCAAGCGAAACAGTGCAAGCCGTAGAGCCTGTGGTAAAAGGACGAAGTCTGTGGCAAGATGCATGGCGACGTTTTCGCCGTAACAAAGCCGCCATGGCAAGTGGTGTGATATTGCTTCTTATCACGGTATTTGTGATTGTTGCCCCCATGCTCTCGCCATTTGGCTATGCTGACACAGATTGGAGTAACATGGGTATCGCCCCATCTATGGAAACCAAGCACTATTTTGGTACGGATACCTTAGGGCGAGACTTGCTCGTGCGGACAGCTGTCGGTGGACAAATCTCACTCATGGTGGGGGTTGCTGGTGCGTTGGTGGCGGTATTGGTGGGGACGGTCTATGGTGCTGTCTCTGGCTTTTTGGGTGGTAAAGTGGACATGGTCATGATGCGATTTTTAGAAATCCTAAGTGCCTTTCCTTTTATGTTTTTTGTGATTTTATTGGTAACCCTGTTTGGGCGTAATATCATTTTGATTTTTGTGGCAATCGGTTTGGTATCATGGCTTGACGTGGCTCGTATCGTGCGTGGTCAGACATTAAGCCTAAAAAACAAGGAATTTATTGAAGCCGCTCGAGTCACAGGCGTGAATAACTGGCAAATCGTGACCCGTCATATCGTCCCAAATGTGCTCGGCGTGGTCGTGATTTATGCATCTCTTATCGTGCCGGGTATGATTTTGTTTGAGTCATTTTTGAGCTTTTTGGGGCTGGGCGTGCAAGAGCCGAGAACCAGTTGGGGGGCACTGCTCCAAGAAGGGGCTCAGACCATGCAAGTCGCTCCTTGGCAACTGCTTGTACCATCTACCTTTTTGGTGGTTACACTGTTTTGTTTTAACTTTATCGGCGATGGCTTGCGTGATGCCCTAGACCCAAAGGATAGATGATATGACATTATTACAAGTAAAAAATCTGGACGTATTTTTAAAAACCGATGAAGAGCTTGTCCATGCGGTCAAAGATTCATCATTTACCGTAGAAAAAGGACAGACGCTTGCCATCGTAGGCGAGTCAGGTTCGGGCAAATCGGTCACGTCAATGGCGATTATGCAACTGTTGCCAAAAAACATCACCAGTTTTGGTAAAGACTCATCGGTACTCTTTGATGGTAAAGAGCTACTTAGCTTGTCTGAGCGTGAGATGCGTGCCATTCGTGGTGATAAGATTGCCATGATTTTCCAAGAGCCCATGACTTCCCTAAACCCATTTGTCCCTATTGGCAAACAAGTGGCAGAAGCGGTCAGCATTCACAACCCGAGCGTGAGCAAATCCGAAGCGACCAAGCTGGCACTTGATACCTTACAAAAGGTCAAAATCCCCAATGCCGACAAAAAAATGACGGCATATCCGCATGAGTTCTCAGGCGGTCAGCTCCAACGCATCATGATTGCGATGGCGATTATCAATAAGCCCGACCTACTCATCGCTGATGAGCCGACGACGGCACTTGATGTGACCACGCAGGCGGAGATTTTGGATTTGATGCTAGAGTTACAGCGTGATTTGGGCATGGCGATTATTTTAATCTCCCATGATTTGCGACTGGTTAAAAAGTACAGCGACCAAGTGTGTGTCATGCAACATGGTGTGATTATCGAGCGTGGCACAACCCAAGACGTCTTTAATAACCCACAGCACCCTTATACAGTGGAGCTTTTGACCCCCATTCCTAATAATCACAAACCCATCCTTGATGAATCCGCTCCCAGACTCATCACAGCGGACGATGTCAAGGTGGACTATGTCGTCGCACGCAACTTTTTTGGTAAGCCGACCAAGACTTTTAATGCGGTCAAAGGTATTACGCTTGACCTAAAAGTGGGCGAGACGCTTGGTATTGTGGGCGAGTCAGGTTCGGGCAAATCCACGCTGGGGCGTGCCATCATGCAGATTGTGGCGTCCACGGGCGACATTCGTTTTAATGGCGAAAAAATCATTGACACAAAGAGCGACAAACGCCAAGCCCTACGCCGTGACATGCAAATCGTCTTTCAGGACCCTTTTAACTCACTCTCGCCCCGCTTGACCGTGCGTGAGATTATCGAAGAAGGCTTGACCGTGCATTTTCCACAGATGACCAAAGAAGAGCGTCGGCAAAAGGTGGTGAAGATTTTAAAAGAAGTCAATCTATCGCCTACTATGATAAACCGCTATCCGCATGAGTTCTCAGGCGGTCAGCGTCAGCGTATCGCCATCGCCCGAGCGATTATCTTAGAGCCGAAATTTGTCCTGCTTGATGAGCCGACTTCTGCTCTTGACCGCTCTACTCAAATCATGGTGGTCGAGCTTTTAAACGACCTACAAAAGAAATATGGACTAAGCTATATCTTTATCAGTCATGATTTGTCGGTGGTTAAAGCACTCTCTGACCGTGTGATTGTGATGAGTGGGGGCGAAGTGGTGGAGATGGGTACAGCAAGACAGATTTTTGAAGAGCCAAAACATAAGTACACCCAGCTGTTGGTGCAAGCGTCTAATTTGTCTTAATTTATTTTGCCCCATCCAACAAAAAACCAGTCAAGCGACTGGTTTTTTTATCGTGGTTTGGTGCAAAGTTTATCCGATAACCCCAAAAAACTGTAACAAAAACAGCCCTGTAAACCCTGTCAAAAACACAATCCCACAGATGGCATACACGTTCATCAAAGGCGAGAGTTTCTTGCCACGGCTTTTGATGAGTGAGTAGTTCAAATAGGCAAAAATCGGTGCGGTAACAAAGGCAGAAATCATGGCAAATTTGAGCAAAGTTGCCATCTGCCCCATAAAGAACGTGATAAGCCCAAAACCTGTGATGGTGGTGACGGTCGTCCAAAACAGCGTGGTTTTGCCTGATGACTTGTGTCCGCTGATGAGCGTAAAGCATTCGGCGTTGGCACGACCATAGCCATCCACGCAAGTGATGATGGTGCCAAACATGCACAAAAAGGCGATGAACGTCACCAAACCCCTTGCCCATTCGCCGATGGTGTTGGTGTACATGTCAATGAGCTGCCCGATGTAGGCACCGCCTTGCATGGCAATCTCTTGTCCTGTGCCATACTGGACAAACACCCCCAATGCCAAGAAAAATAACGCCAAGATGGTAGAAGTAAGATAGCCAACATTAAAGTCAAGCAAGCCTTGCTTGTGCGTGGGGTGGTCGTCACGGATTTTTTTGGCAGTCCATATTGATGAGATGACAGAGAATTCTAATGGTGTTGGCATCCAGCCCATCAAAGCGATGATAAAGGCAAGCCCTGCCATGTTAAAGGGCGAGACCGCCACAAAGTCAGGAGCAGGCGGGGAGGCTTTTGCCCCTGCGACCATCACTGCCAAGACGGTCGTTACGGTCAAAAGAATGATGATCCATTTGGTAACATTATCAAGCACTCGAAAATGCCCAAAGATAAGGAGTGCCCAAGAAGTAACCATGACCAAGCCTGATAAAGCAATGGTAGATAGTTCAAAGGGGAGCATGTAGCTTAAAATCACCGCCGTCAGCAGTGCCACTGCCCCCGTGCTAATCATGCCTGATAAGATGGATAGGATAAAAAATACCCAAAGATAAAATTTGGATTTTTTGGCGTAGCCTGTGATGAGACTGTCGCCTGTCTCATAAGCATAGTCGGTGGCAAAGCGAAAAAAGGGGTATTTAAAAAAGTTTGCCAATAAGATGATGATGGCAAGTTGCCAACCATACAACGCCCCTGCTTGTGTTGATGCGACCAAATGCGACCCACCAATGGCAGCAGATGCAATCAAGATGCCCGGTCCAAAGGCTCTCCAGTTAATGCGATTAGCCATAATTGCCCCAATAATAAAAATAAAGTTTTTTGATATTAGCATACTATAGCTTATTGTTTTATAATTTTTTATGATTAATAATTTATATTATGCAGAAATTATTATGTATAAAGCAGGTATTTTGTAAAAATGTTACCAACGGTCGGCATGCCCTTTATATTTGTGGTTTTGCCCTTATAATATGCCATTATTTTTTAAGAGAATATCGCAATGACTACTTTTGTCAGTTTTAATATCAACGGACTGCGTGCCAGACCCCACCAACTTGTTGCCGTGCGTGATACGCTTGGGGCGGATATTATCGGTTTGCAAGAAACCAAAGTTCATGATGAAGCCTTTCCCTTAAAAGACGTGGAGAGCCTTGGCTATCATGTGGAATTTTTTGGGCAAAAGTCGCATTATGGCGTGGCGATTTTGTCCAAATTTGAGCCGATTTTTGTACAAAAGGGCTTTCCCTTTGCCGATGTGGACGCCCAAAGACGGCTGATTCATGCCAGATTTGATGTCAATGGGCGTAAGATTGATGTCATCAATGGCTATTTTCCCCAAGGCGAAAATCGAGACCATGAGACCAAATTCCCCATGAAACGTGCCTTTTATGCCGACCTAAACCGCTACATTGACGAGCTAAAAGGGCAGGGGCGTGAGCTTGTCATCATGGGCGATATGAACATCTCGCCCCATGACAATGATGTGGGTATTGGCGAGCCAAATGCCAAACGCTGGCTAAAAAATGGTACCTGTTCATTTTTGCCCGAAGAGCGTGAATGGTATGATGAGCTGATGAGTCGTGATTTATATGACACTTACCGTAAGTTTAAGCCTGACAGTGCAGACGAGTTTAGCTGGTTTGATTACCGCTCAAAAGGCTTTGATGACACGCCAAAACGGGGGCTTAGAATTGACCATATTCTGTGTACGGACAAACTTATCCAAGACTGCGTGGGTGCAGGGATTAGCTATGACATTCGTGGGCTAGAAAAACCGTCCGACCATGCACCGATTTGGGCAAGGTTTGAGGTGTGATAACACGAGTATTATTATATACTCAATAGACTTTAAAATTACCACAAACGCAATGATGTTTTGGTGTAGGGGCGTGCTGTGCACGCCTACAAAAAGGGCAGTATTCAAATATCAAAAATTTGTGGTAACTTTAACACAAAAACTTATGATTCCCTTTTATTTTAAAAATTTATTTAACATAATCTTAATTATTTATCCCTATTTTACAAAAAAATTCCAAAATTTCATCATAAAAACCCATCACAAAAACACCTGTATAAGTCTGATTTTATGCTATAATGGCTAATTTTATACTTTTAAAAACATGAAAAACTTAAAACCCACAACCCTAATCCTTGCCCCACACATGGGCGATAATGCAGTGCTTGAAGTGGATGCACATTGGGCAAACTCAGACACGCTTGCCGTCATTTTGCACCCCAATCCCAAAGCAGGCGGGACAATGAATAATAAGGTTGTTACGACCCTATACCGCTTTTGTAAAGAAAATGGCATGGATACCGTGCGGTTTAATTATCGGGGCGTGGGGCGTTCAAGCGGTGAGATTGAGTATGGCAATGGCGAGTATTTGGACAGCCTATGCGTACTTGATTGGGCGCTGCAACAGACGAATGCCAAGACACTCTGGCTGGCGGGATTTTCTTTTGGGGGATTTATTGCGTGCCGTGTGGCGGATAAGGTGTTGGCGGATTACGATGTCAATCTGCAAAAACTCACGCTCGTCGCCCCGTCCATTGAAAAAAACGACCCAACAGGGCTAACCTTGCCGACCGATACGCTCATGATTTATGGCGACCAAGATGAATTTGTCCGCCCAAGCAGTATGGCGGATTTTGCCGATAAGTTTGGCATACGCAGTAAAGTGATGACAGGGGCGAGCCACTTTTTTCATGGGCAACTTAGTGAGTTAAAAGAATTGATTGAAAAATAAACCATGTCAAAATCACAAGACCCAAATAAAGTCAGTCTCGGCGAAGTGTTTGCTTTAATAACAAGCAATAAAGCATTATGTTGGGTGGTGGTTTTGATTACTGCTTTGATAATTGCCGTGCTTTGTGGGATTGCTTATCACAATCAGCAAAAAACCATAAAGAAACACGAGTTATTAAAAGACAATGGCGTGTTGATATTAGCCACGTCCTACCGTGAATATTGTGGAAAGAATGCCACAAGATTTTATCGTTTTGATGTGAATGGTAAAAGGTACATCAAATCTGTTGGAATGTCTTGTGGTAAACCTTTGGGCGATACTGTCGAAGTGTATTATTTAAAAGACAAACCGCACATCAATTTATTTAAAACACAGTTACAACGTGGTGCACCAAGCCATTGGCATTCGGTATTTATGATAATTGTGTGTACGTGTTCGTTGTTATTTTTGACCGTTTATAAAATCATACATTCTTATTTGGTTGCCGAAAAACATTCACAAAATGAGCTTAAATTAAGGAAAAATAATGACCAATTTATCCCCCCAAAAACGCTATGATGAAGCCCTAGCCACAGGCAATTTTAGCCATGATGACGTGCAAGCAAAGGCGGTTGCTTATCTTGACAAATTGCACCATGAAATCATGGCAAGCCAAAACACCAATCAAGGCTTTTTTGCCAGTCTGTTCAAATCCAAACCCACGCCTCCCAAAGGCTTGTATATGTGGGGCGGTGTCGGACGTGGCAAGACGTGGCTTATGGATATGTTTTATGACAGCTTGCCGATAGAGCGAAAAATGCGACTGCATTTTCATCATTTTATGAAGCGGGTGCAGTCCGAGCTTGTCAAATTGCAAGGGCGAGTCAATCCCTTACAAAAAGTGGCGGATATTATCCATGCTGAGGCGGTTGTTATTTGTTTTGATGAATTTTTTGTCTCCAATGTGTCGGATGCCATGATTTTGGGCGATTTGTTTAGTATGCTCTTTGAGCGTGGCATTACGCTTGTGGCAACCTCCAACATTGAGCCGTCTGGACTTTATAAAAATGGCATTCACAGAGACCGCTTTTTGCCTGCCATCGAGCAGGTTGAAAAGCACACAACCGTGATGAATATTGACGCAGGCGTGGATTATCGGCTAAGATTGTTAAAGCAAGCCAAACTCTACTCATCGCCCCTAACGGACGACACCAAAGACTGGCTGTCCGAGCGGTTTGACACGCTGGCAGGTGGTCAAAAAGTGCTGATCGACCCCATTGTCATCGGTGGGCGCAAGATTGATATCATCAAGCGTACCGAGACCATGCTGTTGGCGAGTTTTAGGGATTTGTGTATGCAGCCCCGTTCGGCGTCTGATTTTATTGAGGTTGCCAGTGATTTTGATACGGTAATGGTGGATAATGTCCCTGCCTTGACGGATACGTTTATGGACCCAACCAGACGATTTATTTATTTGGTGGACGAATTTTATGACCGCCGTGTCAAATTGCTTGTGCGTGCCGAGCAGTCCATTTTGGAGTTGTATCAAGGCGAAAAACTCGCCTTTGAGATTGAGCGGACACGTTCACGCCTCTTAGAAATGCAGTCCGAAGAGTATCTGTCGGAAGAGCATCGGGTGGAATAGGGGGTTTATAGCAAATTAACCCCAATTTGTACCAATGCTAAATTTTGAAAAATGCCTTGTAGGGGCGTACTTGGCGTACTTTCCACACCCGATGATTGGGTGAATTACATTTGTCTTGTATAAAAAACCTTGATTTTTGGGCAAAATAAATTATTCCTATATATTCATATTCCAAACCGATTAAAAGTAAAATCAAACGAGAACAACCATGAACGACCTAATCTCCCTTATCCATGCTCGCCGTAGCATTGGCAAACTCTCCCTACCCATGCCAAGCCATGATGAGCTAAACACCGCCTTTTTGTGTGCGATGACTGCCCCTGACCATAAGGTGTTACGCCCCTATCGGTTTGGCGTGATGACAGGCAAAGCCCTTGATGAATTTGGGCAGGTATTGCTCCAAGCAGGGCTTGCCAAAGCCGAAGCAGACGGCGAGAGCCTAGATGACACCGCACGCACCAAACTCATCAATATGCCAAAACGGGCTCCGATGATTATCACGGTGGCAACCGACTACAAACAGCACCCAAAAGTGCCAGAGTTTGAGCAACTTCTGTGCGTGGGGGCGGTGGTGCAAAACCTGCTGTTGGCACTACAAAGCATGGGCTATCGCACGGTATGGCGGACAGGCGATTTGTGTAATGAGCCTGCCGTCAAAGCCCATTTTGGGGTTAGCGATGACAATACCGTGTGCGGATTTGTTTATGTTGGGTCAAGCGATATTGCCATGCCTGAGCGTGAAGCGGTGGATTTGTCGGAATTTGTTTATTTTTATCAATAAATTATCAATCTCAACGATTTTGATTGTTTTTGAATGGTAGGGGTAATTTATTCGCCCTTGATAAAACAATGATAAAAAAATTGAAAAGTTAAAAAATTTTTAATTGAATGTTTTAACAATTTGGATCTGTAAAAATCCATGTAAAAGGATGACTCCATGAAATTGCCAAAAGATAACCCCAAAGTCAAAAAAATTGTCGATGTGGCAAGCCAAAGCATCAATCAAGGCTTAGAAGAAGCCCGACATCTTTTAGAAAAATCCGAAGCCGAAGGCGGAATTTTGGCAAACCTTGCCCATCTTGCCAAAAAACGCAAAAAAGAGCCAGACCTCGACACACTTGGCATTCATGTGGATAAGGACATGGATACACCCCTGCGTATCGTGGTACTCGGTGGGGGTAGTTTTGGGACGGCAATGGCAAATTTGTCCGCCAAAAATGGTTGTGAGACAACCCTGTGGGTGCGTGATAAAAAGACGGTCAAAGCCCTACAAAAAACCCGTATTAACAAAAAATACCTACCCAATCATGTACTAGATAGCCGTTTGGCATTTAGTCATGATTTGGCGGAGTCGGTTAAAAGCAAAGACATCATCTTTGTGGCGGTGCCAAGCTCGGCGGTGCGTGAGACTTTGCAAAATATCCGCTCATACATCACACATCAAGCGGTGGTGTCTTTGACCAAGGGTATAGAAAAAGGCATGTTTGCCCTGATGAGCGACATCATCAAGGACGAGTTGCCACAGGTCAATTTTGGGGTGATGAGTGGCCCGAACCTTGCTCTTGAAATCATGAATAACATGCCGTCCGCCAGCGTGATTGCTAGCCCGTCCGAACCACTCAGAGTGGCGGTACAGACGGCACTGCACAGTGCATTTTTTCGGGTGTTTGCCTCCGATGATGTCAAGGGCGTGGAGCTTGGCGGAGCCTTAAAAAACATCTATGCGGTGGCAATGGGTATGGCAAATGCCTATGGCGTGGGCGAGAACACCAAAGCCATGCTACTGACCCGCGCGTTGGCAGAGATGAGCCGATTTGGCGTGGCGGTGGGGGCAAACCCCTTGACGTTCTTAGGCTTATCAGGTGTGGGCGATTTGTATGCCACTTGCAACTCCACCCTAAGTCGCAATTATCAAATCGGTAATATGCTTGGCAAGGGCATCACGCTGGATAACGCCATTAAAAAATTGGGGCAAACCGCCGAAGGGGTCAATACCATCGCTCAGGTGGAAGAGCAAGCCAAAAAACTGGGTATTTATATGCCAATCACTCATGCCTTATATGCGGTGCTATATGAAAACAAATCGGCTCTGAGTGTGGCGGTAAACCTGATGGAAACAGGGTTTCGAAGTGATGTGGAATTTGTCATGCCCCATGATGAGAGCAATGAAAAGCTGTCAAAAGAGTTTGATAAAGTATTAAAAGCAAGTAAAGAGAATAAGCCCAAAGATGATGAAGCTATTGATGATAAAGATGATAAATAGGGTGTGATTGTCAAATTCGCTGTGTTCTTGCAAATGTACCTTTGAAAATTTTAACTAAATATGTAGGCGTGCCTACCATTGATAACATTTTTATAAAATAAGATGAAAATTTGATAATTTAATCAATTTTTGCATGAAAAATGGCTAAATCTTGTGGCTCGAAGTCAAAAGCTTGTTTGATAGAACGACTATCAAACTTCACTTTTTCCTTGAAAAACAGGCGATTTTTCGTGATTTTCATTGCAAATACCAATATTCAACACACCCCAAGGGCAAATTGCAATTTGCCCTATATTAAAAGAAGGATTTACCATGAAACTTATCTTTATCCGACACGGACAAGCAGCCGCCTATTGTGCTGATGATGCTGGGCGTGATTTGACCGAATTTGGACAAGCTCAGGCGAACCAGACTGCCACGCACCTAACCGAACGATATAGCCTTGACATGATTATCGCCAGTCCCTTTAATCGTGCCGACCAAACCGCCAAAATCTTGCAAAATACCGCAACTGACAAAGGACAAAATCCCACGTTCATCACGTTAGACAGTATTACCCCCGATGATGACCCTGTGGTAGGCGTGGCGGACATTGAGCGGATTATTACATCGCACTATGGGCATGAGCATGATAAAGTGATAGCTGTGGTATGTCATATGCCGATAGTCGCTCGTATGGTGGCGTATCTGGACGCAGACGGCTTGCCCCCGCCGATGTTTGACTTGGCAGAATATCGAGTCATGACAGCCGACATCATCGCCCAAGGTCTGGCACGTCAAAGTGAGAGATTCTCGCCTGTGCAACCTTGATGGACTGATAACATAACCGCTACCTATTTGGGTGGCGGTTTTTGATGATAAAAGGCGGTCAAAAGTCAATCATGAGTGATATTTAATCTTTTAACAGAATGTGTTATAATGTCAAAAGATGTATTTATCCATTTTGAGAGACCTATGTCATATAGCTTACTTCGCCCTTATCTATTTTCCATGCAACCTGAAAAAGCCCACGAATGGACGCTTGAAAATTTAGAGCGATTGAATACAGCACGCCTGCTTGGGTTTGCTTATCCACGCCAGTCAATGCCGACCAACTGCATGGGCATTAGCCTGATGAACCCTGTGGGATTGGCGGCAGGGCTTGATAAGAATGGCGAGTATATTGACGCCTTGGCTGAGCTTGGCTTTGGTTTTTTGGAGATTGGTACAGTCACGCCACAACCACAGGCGGGTAGTCCACGTCCGAGAATGTTCCGTTTGCCGGACAGTGGGGCGATTATCAACCGCATGGGCTTTAATAACGATGGCGTGGATAAGATGATTGCCAATATTGAGCGTGCCAAATACAAAGGCGTGCTTGGTATTAACATCGGCAAAAATGCGACCACGCCTGTTGAGAGTGCCTTGGATGACTATGTGTACTGCTTGGAGCGGGTTTATCCGTACGCCAGTTATATCACCATTAACATTTCTAGTCCCAACACCGCCAATTTGCGAAACCTGCAAGGAGCGTCTGAGCTGGCTCATCTGTTAGATGGTATTAAAACTTGCCATACAAAACTGGCAAACGAGCATGGCTACTATGTGCCACTTGCCCTAAAAATCGCCCCTGATTTGAACGAGAGCCAAATAGATGACATCGCTAAAAATCTCACCAACTTTGACATTGATGGGCTGATTGCCACGAATACCACGTTATCACGGGTGGGTGTCGAAGACCAAGAGCATGCCCATGAAGATGGTGGGTTGTCAGGTAGACCGCTTAGTCATCAAAGCACGTTGGTACTGACGGCATTTGCTGAGCGACTGTCGGGCAAGGTGGATTTGATTGGGGTGGGCGGTATTGACACGGGTGATTTGGCGGTGCGTAAACTGAGTGCAGGAGCGACCGCCGTACAGTTGTACTCAGGACTGGTTTATAAAGGTCCTTCGCTCGTGCAGGACTGCGTGCAAAGCATTGCCAACTACAAAGAGCGTGCCTTGGTTGTGGTGGATAAATCTGATGATTTGGATAAAGACGTGAATGATAGCAACTTGGACAAAAATACTTCGGGCGAGCCGAATAAAGCATGAGTATTCTTGATATTGGTATCGCCTTTATGGTGCTTGTTGGACTGTGGCGTGGTTTTCAAGCAGGGGCGATTAAGACAGCGATGTCACTGGTGGCGTGGTTTGTCGCACTCATTGTGGCGTCAGCGCTTGCCAAAGAGTTCTCGCCTTTGTTTGCAGGTGTGGTTGATAACGAAGTCTTACAGATTTCGCTGGCGTTTTTGGTGATTGTGCTGATTATTGTGAGTATCACGCACGTTATCTCGTGGCTGGCATTAAAAACCTTAAAATTTTTAAAATTGGGCTTTTTGGATAACATTTTGGGTGGTATCTTGGGGGCAGGTAAGGGCGTGTTAAAAGTGCTGATTATCCTAAGTATCGCATCCCCCTTGCTTATTAAACTACCCCAATGGCAAGAATCCATTCTCGCCCAAAACTTACTGCCCCTTGCCCCTGTGGCACAGGCGTTATTGACCGAAGTGCTTGGTGAAGCATGGAATCAAGTAGAAAATCCGTATCAATAGGGCGGATTTTTTAATATAAAAAATTTGTTAAAAATCTGTATCAGCATTAAATCTTTTTAACCTAATTGGCGTGTTGCCAAACTTTTGGAGTGAACAACTATGTGTGGTGTGATTGGTGTGTGTGCCCATGAGCCTGTGGGTCAGATGTTATATGATGGCTTGACCATGTTACAACATCGAGGGCAGGATGCGGCAGGGATAGTAACCCTAAAAGATGACCGCCTGTATCTGCGTAAAGACAATGGCATGGTGCGAGATGTGTTTTTAAATAAGCACATGGTGCGTTTGGTGGGGAATTTTGGTATCGGGCATGTTCGCTATCCGACCGCAGGCACATCAAGCACGGCAGAAGCTCAGCCTTTGTACGTTAATTCTCCCTATGGCATTGCCTTGGCACACAACGGCAACCTAACCAATGCCGAAACCCTTGCCAAAGAAGTCTATGAGCATGACCGCCGTCATTTGAACACCGATTCGGACTCGGAAGTGCTACTTAACATTTTTGCCCATGAACTACAAAAATTCACCAAAACCAAACTCGCCCCCGATGATATTTTTACCGCCTTGCAAGCTGTCTATGACCGCTGTCAAGGGGCGTATGGCGTGGTGGCGATGATAGCAGGACATGGCATGCTCGCATTTAGAGACCCTAACGGCATTCGCCCGCTCATCTATGGTCGCCGTCTGACCTCCGCTGGCGTGGAGTACATGGTGGCGTCTGAGTCGGTGGCACTGACTGCACTGGGCTTTGAAGTGGTGCGAGACATCAACCCTGGTGAAGCGATTTTTATTGATTTAAATTATAACCTGTATACCAAACAATGCACCGACAAAATCAAGCACACGCCTTGTATCTTTGAATATGTATATTTTGCCCGTCCTGACAGTATCATTGATAATATCTCGGTGCATAAGGCTCGCATGCGGATGGGCGAAAAGCTTGCCCAAAAAATCATCGCAGAATGGGGTGATGAGCATGGCATTGACGTGGTCATTCCCATTCCTGATACATCTCGCAACTCGGCACTAGAATGTGCCACTCATCTGGGCGTGAAATACCGTGAAGGCTTTAACAAAAACCGCTATATCGGGCGTACCTTTATCATGCCTGGGCAGTCCATGCGTAAAAAGAGTGTCCGCCAAAAGCTAAATGCCATTCCTTTGGAATTTAAAAACAAAAACGTCCTATTGGTGGATGATTCTATCGTGCGTGGGACGACCTGTCATGAGATTATTCAGATGGCACGAGATGCTGGGGCGAAAAACGTCTTTTTTGCATCCGTTGCCCCGCCTGTGATTTTTCCCAATGTCTATGGCATTGACATGCCAGTGCGGAGTGAGTTGATTTCATCGGGGCGTACGGTTGATGAAGTGCGTGAGATTATCGGGGCTGACCGCTTGATTTTCCAAGATTTGGATGATTTGGTGGAAGCGGTTAATAACACCAAATACAGTCGTGTTGATGGCTTTGACTGCTCGGTGTTTGACGGCTGTTATGTGGCGGGGCAGATTACCGAAGAGTACCTACAAGAGCTACAAGCCAAACGCAATGACGGTGCCAAAAAACAGCAAGTGGCAAATAACCCTGTGGACATTACAGGGATCATGGAATAAACCAATGGTTTGTAAAAACAGGTCTTAACGGATAAGACCTGTTTTTATTTATAGATAAATCACTAGTCCTTTATAAAAAGCTAAAAATTAAGCCTGCTAATTAGGGTGTGCCTGCCATTGGGCTGATGGAGTTATTATTGGCAAATCACATTCGCTCTGTGATAAAGTATGACTTTTGGGTGAATGGCAATTTGTCCCATACGTCCAAATTTTAAAAATATATCTTTATTAAAAAATACCAGATGTTAATTTTCAATATCTATTTGGCTATTAAAAATTTGATACAACTCATCTTTCTTTTTTGGGTCTGTATTTTATCTAATAAATCTTTTGATTTTTGAATATACGCCACATTTCCAGCATTTATCTCAGCCAGATAGTACAACAAAATTTCTTTGGTATTGTCTTTTTTGTTATAGTTATTTTTCTTAATTTCTTCTTCTGCTTTTCTGGCAATATGAGAAAAGCAATTTGTTATCTCGTCATTGTCGTAATTATTGATTTTCATAAGTTGGCATTTATAAATAAGTAACCAATGATCGGGGTTTTTCCTAAGAACTTCATCAATAAAATCTATTGCTTTATGAACATCTGTTAATGTATATATTTGCAATAATGCTTTGTACTTTTCATTCTCATCATTCATGCGATTTACTTCTGGCACCAAGTCCAACAACAGCCTTTTCGTTTTTTCGTTGTCATCAATGACGCCATTTATTGCGATGTCATTTATTTTTTGCATGACATAACGGTCGTATTCGTCTGTATTAGTAGCATTAATTTTTGAAGTGACATAATGTCCAGTTTTATCATAACCGCAAGATAACAATGAAGTCATTAATATTGCTATAATAAATTTCATTATATTTTCTCCGTATTTATATAAAAAGCCTAACCACTCATAGGAGTAACAGACCGCTTATTTTTTTGGTGAGCATTCTTTTAGTTTTTATATAGGTTTATTTGCGGTATTTATCTTGGGTATTATAAATAATGGGAGTATATCTACATCTTTCATTTTTTATAAAAAGCCAAAAATCAAGCCTACCAATCGATAGGCTTGATTTTAAAATCACAACTTACACGCCCCGCCTGCACAGCCGTCATCTAACTCGCCTTGGCTGTCATCTGCTCCGTCTCGGGTGTTGTGATAATATAGGGTTTTTACGCCCAGTTTATAAGCGGTAAGCAGGTCTTGAATCATGATTTTCATGGGGACTTTTCCGCCTTCAAACTTGCTGGGGTCATAGTTGGTGTTGGCAGAGATGGACTGGTCGATGAATTTTTGCATAATGCCAACGAGTTTTAGGTAGCCGTTATTGTCAGGCATTTGCCATAACAGCTCGTATTTATTTGCCAAATTCTCAATGTCAGGCACAACTTGTTTTAAAATGCCATCCTTTGACTGTTTGACCGACACCAAGCCCCGTGGCGGTTCGATACCGTTGGTGGCGTTGGCAATTTGGCTAGATGTCTCAGATGGCATGAGAGCCGATAAGGTGGAGTTACGCAGACCGTGCTGTTTGATGTTGGCACGCAGGGCCTCCCAGTCTAGGTGTAGTGGCTCATTGCAGATGTTATCCAAATCCGCCTTGTAGGTATCAATCGGCAAAATACCTTGGCTGTATGTCGTCTCGCCAAAGGCAGGGCAAGCCCCTTTTTCTTGGGCAAGTTTGTTCGACGCTTCTAGCAGATAATACTGGAACGCTTCAAAAGTGCGGTGGGTCAGTCCAATCGCCCCCATGTCTGAGTAGCGTGTGCCGTTTTTGGCAAGATAATAGGCGTAGTTAATCACACCCACACCGAGTGTACGACGGTTCATGCTACCATTTTTGGCGGCGATGACAGGATAGTCTTGATAGTCAAGCAAAGCGTCCAACGCACGCACAATCAGCTCGGCAGGCTCCCTCATCTCTTCTAGCTTGTCAATCTTGCCTAGATTGATGGCGGACAACGTACATAGGGCAATCTCGCCATGCTCATCATTGATGTTATCAAGCGGTTTGGTGGGTAGGGCGATTTCCATGCATAGGTTAGATTGGCGAACAGGGGCAACAGACGGGTCAAAGGGGCTGTGCGTGTTGCAGTGATCAACGTTTTGGACATAGATACGCCCCGTACTGGCACGCTCTTGGAGCATGAGACTAAACAGCTCACGGGCAGGGATTTTGCGTTTGCGAACGCTCTCGTCATTTTCATATAGGGTGTAGAGACGTTCAAATTCGGCTTGGTCAGCAAAAAATGCGTCATAAAGCCCTGCCACATCAGACGGGGAGAATAGGGTGATGTCTTCGTTTTTGATGAGTCGGGTGTAGAGTGTTTTGTTAATCTGTACGCCATAATCCATGTGACGGACACGGTTGTCCTCGACGCCACGATTGTTTTTTAGGACAAGCAGACTTTCCACTTCTAAATGCCAGAGCGGATAAAACAAAGTCGCTGCCCCGCCGCGCACGCCACCTTGTGAGCAGGACTTAACCGCCGCTTGGAACATTTTAAAAAAGGGAATGCAGCCTGTGTGCTGAGCTTCACCGCCACGAATGGGCGAGCCTAACGCACGAATCGCCCCTGCATTCACGCCAATACCCGCACGCTGTGAGACGTAGCGGACGATGGCGGATGTGGTGGCGTTGATGCTGTCTAGGTTGTCGCCACATTCGATGAGTACGCATGAGCTAAACTGACGGGTGGGGGTACGCACGCCTGACATGATGGGGGTAGGCAGTGAGATGTAGAAGTTGGATGTAGCGTCATAAAAACGCTTGATGTAGTCCAGTCGTACCGCTTTATCATAGCTGGCAAATAGGCACATGCCAACCAAAATGTACAAAAACTGGGGGCTTTCATAGACTTTTTTGGTGACACGGTCTTGGACGAGATATTTGCCCATCATCTGTTCAACCGCTGCATAGGCAAGGTTCATGTCACGTTCGTGGTCGATGTAGGCGTTTAGTTCATCAAATTCGGCACGGTCATAATCTGCCAAAATGTGCTTGTCGTATTTGCCTATTTCGGTCAAGCGAGCGACATGGTCATACAGATGTGGCGGTTCATAGTCGCCATAGGCAATCTTGCGTAGATGAAAAATGGCAAGACGAGCCGCCAGATATTGATAATCGGGCGTTTCGGCTGAGATTAAGTCCGCCGCCGCCTTGATGATGGTCTCATGAATGTCACGGGTAGCAATGCCGTCATAAAACTGAATGTGTGATTTTAGTTCCACTTGCGACACGGAGACGTTGTCTAATCCTTTGGCTGCCCATGTGATGACCTTGTGAATCTTATCAAGGTTGATGGGTTCAAAGGTGCCGTCTCTTTTTTTGACTTTGATTTGGTCGATGTGTGTCATAAAATCACCCGTTTTTGTTGTAAATTGTAAAAAATTACCAAATCTCAATGACTTAGCGATTTTTCTATTTAAAAATTAACCACTAGATGTAGTAATGCATTTCTAAGGTAGCACAATATAGCCTAAAAATTTTTAAAATACTAGCTTGTATTTTGTGCCAATCTGTGATTTTGTCATTTTAACCAAACTTGAAAAACGTACAGAAAAGACAGGATAAGGCTTTGAGGCTTGTCAAGAGATCGATAAAATTTTTTAAGAAAATTTTGTAAAGAAATTGGGCAAATTTTCATCAATTTGTCGGACAGACGATTATCAAATTTTTGATAAATTTTATAAAAATTATAAAAAACCAACCAGTCGGATTTTTTAAAATAAGGTAAAAATAGGTGTATAAATGGGTATGGATTTGTTTTTACTTGGACTATTTTTACTTGACTTTGGGATGAATTTGGCATTTAATGCAGTTTATTTGTACACATTGGCAATCATGAATGATGACCTAAAACAGCGAACGATGGCACTTGTCAAGGCATTGGTGCTATTTGGGCTAGCATATCCCCTAACCAATGACTATACGCACGCTTTGATGTCGCACACGCCAACAGCGGTGGGGTCGGTGGCAAGTCGCTATGATGTCGTGCCATTTGTGGCGTGGGCGATAGTGCCTTATGGTTTATCCTTTGTGTTGTTTGTGCTGAGTTTTTATGTGGTGTCGTCTGCCATGCTGTCTCGGCTGTTGCACCGTTTGGTGCTTGGGACGTTGGTGGCGTGCCTGTGCTTTTATGTTTATCCTTTGGTGTTTGCCTATGATAGACCTGTCATGTCGGAGCAGTGGCGGTGGGCGTATGAGCTGTTGTCGCTCGTGGATAAGCCTTATAATCAACTGCCATCCTTGCACGCCTGCTATGCACTGCTGTTTGGGGTGAATTTATGGCATGTGGTGCAAGGGCGGTGGCGTGGTCTGTATCGTGCAGGGCTAAGTCTTATCTGTGTAGCGATAGCAGGAGCAACGCTTTTTACGTGGCAACATCACGTGGCGGACGTGGTCGCAGGGCTTGGGCTTGCGGTGGTGGTATTGGTGGCGGAGCGATGGCTTCATGCCTTACCACACATCACGGGGCGAGCGATGATGAAGTTTATCACGCTTGGGGTGCTGTGGTTTTTGGGGTGGGCGGTCGTGCCTGTCTTGGTGGGTTATCAAGGTACGGCGTGGGCAATGATGGCAAAAATTATGGGCATGTATGGCTGTTTGGGTCTGTTCTCGGTGGCGTGGCTCTATGCCAAGCCGTCATGGATAACCAGTCTATTAGCCAAACAGACGGATAAACATCATGTTGGTGCATTTCGTTCCAGTGCGTACGGATTGGGTTTACCCATTATCATCATTTATAAGCTCATGTGGCGACTGGCGTGGGCGTGTCATTTTGTGTGTCATGACATTGGCAGGCGAGCGATTCACACCCAAGCGTTTACCATTATGGCAATCGGTCATCTGTCTGATGATGTGCTAGATGAGTTAAGCCAATACGCTGGGCGATATCGGCAGATACTGTGGGTAGATGTCTGTGCGGAGATGGCATCTGATTTTGCCCATGCTAGGCTACTGGCGG
The DNA here is from genome assembly GCF_025985205.1 of Moraxella bovis. Taxonomy (NCBI): domain Bacteria; kingdom Pseudomonadati; phylum Pseudomonadota; class Gammaproteobacteria; order Moraxellales; family Moraxellaceae; genus Moraxella; species Moraxella bovis. Next base: position 1,379,850 of record NZ_CP087840.1, on the reverse strand, counting down.
ATAAGAGAACAGTGACAAAGTGGCAGTATGTTAATCTTGGCGTGATGGATTTGCAGTATTTTGATGACACCATTATGAACAATGTCAAGGCGTTATATGATGATATCAAGCAAGCAGACGAGCCTAACACACTCATTATCTGCCAATGTGCGATGGGACAATCTAGGAGTGTGGCGGTGATGATATGCCTGCTTGCCTTGCAACAGAGTATTTGTCCACATCGGCTGTCCGTGCAGGATAAAGAGATGATGGATTCTGTGCTGTCGTCCTATGGCAAGCACCGTGCGCGGGGGTTATTGGCATGAGTGAATATTTATTATTACTCTTGATGGCGGTTGTCTTGCTTATCATGTTGTTTATCAAATGCTTGGGCAAATATCAGGAGGTTTATCAAACAGTGCGGTCATGGTTTTGGCTGTTGGCAGTGCTGTGGCTTGCCTTTATACTTGGGCGGTATGGCGTGGCGACATTGGGCATGCTGATGAGTGCTATTGCCCTGTGGGAGCTGTGGCGAGTGATTAAGGTGTGGACATGGCGTGATGGACTATTTGTGGGTTATATCGGACTGTTTGGGCTGGCGTGGGTGTGGCTTGCCTTGACCGTCAAGCCTTTATCCGTGCTGTTGTTTGTCCTATTTGCGGTGCAGGTTTGTGATGTGTGCCAATATCTCATGGGGCGAGCCTTTGGTCATCGCCTGTTTGCTAGCAAACTTGCCCCCAACCTTAGCCCCAATAAGACCATTGAAGGAGCGGTGTTTGGCGTGCTGTTGATGATGGTACTAAGCCTACCCGTGGGGCGAGTTTTGACTGATTTTGGCATGGGTCAGTTGGTACTATTGGCGGTGTCGCTTGGGGCGTGCGGTATTGTTGGCGATTTGTTAGAATCTAGTGTCAAACGCCGTCATCAGGTCAAGGACATGGGGGTGTGGCTTGCAGGGCATGGCGGACTTTTGGACAGAATGGATAGCCTGCTTGTGAGCGTGCCACTATTTGCGGTCTTGATGGTGGTACTGTAATTGCATGACTTTGGCAAGTAAGGGACGAGGCAGGGCGGTCAGGAGCTTGGCAATGGCTTTCATGGGTTTGGGAAAGACGTGTAGGGCGATGTCGTTATGTATGGCGTAAATGATTTGATGGACGGCTTCTTGTTCGCTGATTAAAAATGGCTTGTCGGCTCGTCCGCCATGCAACTGCCTTAATGTCGCTGTGTCAACATAGCCACAAGCGATGGCGATGACTTGTATGCCAAATGGAGCAAGTGCCATGCGATAGGCGAGCGTGTCTTGTATCATCGCACGCTTGCAGTGAGCGTATAGGCTTGCCCCTTGAAAGTCAAATAGCCCTGCCACAGATGAGATGGCGACCAAACTTGTGGGCGTGGCGAGCGTGATGTGATGAATGGTTTGTTTTTCTTGAACTTGTTTTTTGTGAATAAGACGCTCACTTGCCCAAGCAAACACCGCTTGAAAGGCTTGCAAATTTAGCATGAGCATATCATGGCTTTCATCGGCACTAAGGGCTTGTTTGCGTTCGGGATAATATTTACCAATGCTATAAATCAGCTGAGAAAAAGGCGTATCTAGCCGTTTCAAGAGTTCATCCCGCTGAGTACGACAGCGGACATCACAGCAGATGGCGGTGATGTTGTCAAGCTCTAAGATGGCTTGTACTTTGTGGGGATTGCTACCAATGACCGTAACCAGATTGCCTTGATGGGCGTGCCATTTGGCAAGGGCAAGACCGATACCGCTCGTATCGCCAAAGATGATGATGGTTTGGGGGGTGTTCATTTATTTATGCCTTTTGATTTAATATAAGTAATTGATTTATAGAGTAAAATTTTAACTTTCTCTTAAAATAATTGCCCAATTCACTCATCACAACACAGTCCTACATCATAGCCATAGGCAAACTGCTCAGCAGTGATTTGGACAAAAGTATCAAAATCATGATGATATGCCAAAATACGCCCTTGTCGAAGATTGGGTTTTTTGTCAAATAAAGGGCGGACACGGCGATAATCTTTGGTATCTAAATGGCGTATTTGGGGGTTATTTGCCATATAATCATGCACATCTTGCAGGCGAGCATTGGGCGAGAAGCCAAAGACGTGATGAATGGCAGGTTCGGCAAGCACACGGTCAAAGGGGGATTTTGGTTCAGCATACACCACATCGGCAAGCTGACAGGCAAGTTCAATGGGTGTCAAATCCATGACTCCGCCCATAAGACAGCGGTCATCATGACATAGGGGTGGTAAATAATACATGTCCGTGATGGACGCACGCACCATGACGGACAAGGGCAGATTGGTCGAATGATAATCGGCACAAATGAGCGGTGAGTAGCGTGCCATGATGTTGGTCGGGGTTAGCTCTTCAAGGGCTTGCCAAAGCAGGGGGTTTGACGTCCACAGTAGCCCTTGCCATTGATGATGGGCGTGAATACGATTCAGTTGACTGGCGAGAATCAGAACGTGTGTGGCGGACGGCTTGGAGGTGGGTTCATCAAAACGCCAACAGGGCGTGTGCGTTTCGCCGTCCACATGACCGATGGCGTGATGGGTGAGGTTGCCGATGAGTTTGTCCGTCAGATGAGTGTGGCGGATAGGACGGTTAAGTAGATGAGAGAGTTGATAACCACACCAACGTTTTAGGGCAGGCATGAGATACTGCCCATAACTATCTGTTCATCACAGCGATAAGCGACTGCCGACTTGTCTCTGACGAATCGGATAGGGCTTCTAATAACAGGGCGGTTGCCATTGCTCCGCCACAGTTACCAATCACCAAATCAGGTCGCCTGCCTGTATCGCACAACGCCTGATAAATCCCCAAATAATAACCAAAGCGTCACCCCCCGCCTGCCATGAGTAGGGCTCGGCGATAAGGGAGTTTTGTAAGGGGCGGTGTGTTTGTGGTCATGGTTGGGTAGGAAGTTTGACCGCCAAAGACACGCTAAAAATGCCAAACTCATCAATTCGCATATCAATCCTTTTAAAGCCTGCCTGTGCAACCAATTGGTCGATTTCGGCTTGTGAGCGACATCGCATGACCCAATCTGTGCCTTGATGGCTGTTTAGGGTTTTGCCGATGAATTCTTGTTCGGGGTGCCACGGCTGATTGGTGTATAGCAGATAACCGCCGTCTGATAATTCTCGGTGCATACCACTTAGAGCGGTTTGGATAAGGGTGTTATCCGAGAACAACTCAAACAGCCCTGAGACGATGGCGATGTCGTTATCAGATGAGTGATAGCTGTCAGCACAAAAAGCGTCTTGCTGGCTGATGGTCGCTCGTGGTGACAGACCTTGTTTGACAGCTTTATCCTTCATGACGCTGACATTGTGTGAATCATAATCTCGTAGCGTGGCGGTCAGTGCGGGATATTTATGCAGAAGTTCAAACGCATAATAACCATTACCACTGGCGACGTCCAACAGTTTGATGGGCTGTTTGTCAGGGTGTGCGTTAAGGTGTTTGTCAATGGCAATCTCTGCCAATTCTAACAGATGAGCTTTGCGAATGCGAATGCCACGCCAACCGATGTTATTTAAATAAAAATTATCAATGAGCTTGCCCACACCGAACTTACCACGTGGTTCATTTTGATAAACCTTATCTAGCGACACGCCCGAATCAAAGCCGTGTGTTACCCCCGCTGATACTCCGTCACTGACATGTCCAAAGCGTTCTATCATAAATTTAGTCATGGCAAAACTGGGGTTAAAGCCTTTTGCCATGAGTGTATCGACTTTGTCTTTACTAAAACTTTGGGCGTGTGTGGTTGGGTTGTGGGCAGATGTCAAGTCCACAGTTTGGGGCGGGCTGGCAAAAAGCTCATCGGTAAACGCCAAACAGTCGGCAAAGACGTCTTGTTTATTGACTTCATGAAAAATGGCGTGAAAACTTTTGGGATAATACGCCCAACGCTTAATGGGCGAACGAATGCGGTCATAAAAGGTGCGTATCGCTTCTTTGTCCACGACATAATCCTGACCTGCACACAGTATCATGGTTGGTATGGTAATGGCACCTGCGTCATCGAGCAGGCGTACTCCTGTTTGTAGGGAGTCGATGAGCAGGTCGCGAGAGATACTTGATGAGATGAGTTTGTCAGCGTGGTATTGGCTTTGGGCTTCTTTGTCGTGTGTGAGCACTTGGGCTTTGACATAGCTTGACACACGAGACATGACTCCGAGTTTTTTGGCGACTTTGAGTGCTGGCAGGGCAAAGGGGACATACAGACGAATGGCAAGGGCAGGCGTGCCGAGTATCATGCCACGAATGTTGGGGGCGTAGTCATGTACATAGGCACTGGCAATGACCGCTCCCAAACTACTGGCGATGAGTACAATCTGCTCATCATTGGCGTGCGTTTGGGCTTTAATGACTTTTAAAAATTCATCTAAATCACGCACCAATTGCCCAAAGCTCTCGGCATGGTCTCGCTCACCGCCTGAACGTCCGTTGCCCCGTGCGTCCCATGCAAAGACTTGATAGCCTTGTTTGACGAAGGCATGAGCTATGTCGGTCAGCCTTTGTGAATGTTCATGCCCACGATGGAGCATGACGATGATTTTTAGGTCATCACGGTCGCCATCATGGTCATAGACATGCTCTGACTTGTCGGTGAGCCAGTATCGATAGAACATGGCCGTGCCGTCGTAGCTATTAAACGTGCTGTGATATTCATGAATATTTGCTGTGCTGATGGGTTGCATGATAAATCCTTATTAACTTTGTCGGTCTTGCAAAACTACTGTTGATTTGTGGAGCGATGGCAGATGATGGCTTGCCCACGATTGATGATGGTTTTGATAAGTAACAACTGGGCGATGACAAGAATTAGGCGTTCATAGCTTAGCTCTTTATCCAGCCCCTTTATCAGTCCAAATATCCCCAGTGCCAAGGCACGGTCGCTTTTTCCCAAGGGTCCATGATTGGCACGCTCGCCCGTGAGCAGGGTTGCCATGATGGCGGTTAGCTCTGTTGCTAGCGATAGGGCGGTGATGAAGACAAGATGGGCAGGGTGATTGGTGTGTGGCAATAGCCCCAAAAAGAGTGCGGTGTCTGAGACCATATCGCCACTTTCATTGAGCCATGCCCCGAGCGTACTGGCTTGTCCGTGTTCTTTTGCCATCATGCCATCGATGGCATTCATTGCCATGCGGACAAACAGCCCTGTGGGTAGTAGATACCAGTAAGCCTTATGGTGTTTTGCGTGACGGGCAATCAGATGAGCCGTGATAAGGCTTAATATCACCGTCGATAGGGTGATTTGATTGGCGGTGAAGCCTTGTTTGATCAGCGTGTTACTGATGGGGCGAAGTTTGTTTTGAAACGCAGTTTTTAATTGATAAACAGACATGATATGGCTACATCATAATATAACAGTGTTTTGTATTTTAACAAACTTTTAGAGCGTTGTGGAAATTATTTTATTTAACATAATCTATTTTTTAAATTTTATTTTAAAAAGAAAACTACACGTCAAATGAATCATTATATTTTTAACCATGGAGAATTGTTTTTTGCTTAATTTCAAAATCATCTCCTTGGCGTATGCAGTTTATAGCCAACAAAAAAGCCGTCCAAAGACAGCTTTTTAAAAATGCTTAAATCATTTTTCAACCCATTGACGGATTTTTTCACGTTCTTCGGGGGTAGCGTTGAGCCACAGTTGCATAAAGCCGTCTAGGTTGTCCTTGGGGGCGACCATGGTTGGAGCGGTGGGCTGCGTGGGGGTTTGGTTAAGGGCGGCGATGGCTTTTTGGTTGGCTCGGGTAGCATCGTCACGACCGAACAGTCCGCCAATGCTGTCGCCCAGTGTTGATAAAATGCCCGTGCGACTCTCTACGGTCTGCTCAGAAGCCAATACTTTGCCATTTTGGCTGATGGCAAGGGTAGGGGCTTTGGCGTATTCTTTGGCGTCACGGTAGTTGCTTGGCTGATTTGGCATGACCAGCTGATAAGTTTGGTTGTCCGCTAGGTCGGCGGTGATGGTAACGTTACCTGATTTTAGGTAATCATGCTCGCCACGAGGCAAGTCAAATAAGCGGTCATAGCGAGCAGTAATGACATGGCGACCAGCGTCAAGGGTAAGCTCACGTTTGAGTGGTTGCAAGGCTCCGTGTTTAATCTCTTGCCCGTTGATGGCGGTTACTTTAATATGCTCATCCACGTTCAGGCGTACCTCAGCAAAAGCAGGGGTGGCAAGTGCGAGAGCGAGCAGTAGGCTTAATTTTTTCATGGTATTTCCTATTGGGTGGGGTTGCAGAAAGTGAGAAAATGCTAATTATTTAAAATCGGTAAAACAAAATCAGCCATCCATGTCATCGATGTAGTCGCCCAGCTCCAAAAGTAGAGTTTCTTTATCGATGATTTTTTTGGTGTCTTCTAAGGTTTTTTTGCTCACGGGCGTGCGTGCCAATCGTGTGAGCAGGGGCGAGATACTGTCTAGCACACTCATCATGTCTGTGGCATTATAAGGACCATCGCTGACCAGATATTCAAAAATAACAGGGGGCAGTCGCCAGTTTTTACGTCTTAGAATGGACTTTAACATTGCCTCACGGTCGGCAGGGTTATCGCCATCGGGCAGTTTAAAGGCAGGGGCAAGCGACAGCCGTGTGAGCAGGTCGAGCAAGTTAATGTCCAGCTCACGGGCAGGGTCGTTAGCTAGGAACACAAGCTGTTTTTGTTCACGTCTGACTTCATTAATCAGATGAAACAGCCCCTCTTGCCATTCATGACTGCGTGCTACTGCCTCGACATCATCTAGTATCACAAGGTCGAACAGCTGTAAGCCTTGTAGGGCGGACGCGTCATCGCCCTCGCTCTCTATCATCTTGTCAAGCGATAGACTGATGGCGGTTTTGCCTGTTTTGGTGTATTCGTTATAAATGGCGAGAGCGAGATGGGATTTGCCAGAGCCTTTTTTACCATAAATAAAGATTTCAGGCAACTCGCCTTGGCAGAGCTTTTGGGTGGCGATGATGACTGCTTGATATCCCACGGACGTAAAATCCGAAAGCCGAGATTCCTCTTGTACGTCAAGGTCTAGGGCGGACTGAAAAAGGTCGGTCATGTAAGCTTGGTATCCCAAAGTTTGCTAGAATCGCTCAGTGGTTTTCAACTGATTTAAAAATGTGCTATATATATCAAATTTTTGACGGTTTTGCAAGTCATATCGCCCTAATGCTCAAAAATAATATCCTTGCCATCATGTTTGTCATGTACGCCAAATTTACCCACCAAGGTTTTGCTCGCTTCATTTAGCCCAAAAACTTCTACCGATACGCCTTTTTTGCGGTATTTCATGACGATTTTGTCAAGGGCGGATACGGCTGTTACGTCCCAAAAATGAGCATAAGTCAAATCAATGCTCACCGCCTCAGCAGGCTTATCAAAATCAAACTGAGCGACAAATCGGTCAGCACTGGCAAAAATACCCGCCCCACCACGCCATAGGCAAGCGTGGTCTCATCTGGCGCGGGTAAGGATTGTACCGACATAAGGCGACCGATTTTGTTGGCAAAAAACAAAGACGCAAGTAGCACGCCTGCTCCCACCCCAAGGGCTAAGTTGTGGGTATATAGCACGATGGCGACCGTGGCAATCATAACGATATTAAAGCCCAAGGGGTGCGTTTTTAGCTCTTTGACCGACTGCCAATTAAACGTGCCGATGGACACCATAATCATCACTGCCACCAGTGCTGGCATGGGAATGACACTTAATACATCGCTCAAAAATACGACCATGATGAGTAAAATCACACCCGCCAACAACGTGGATAGCCGTGTGCGACCGCCTGATTTGACGTTGATAACCGATTGCCCAATCATCGCACAGCCTGCCATGCCCCCAAACAATCCTGCTACGATGTTGGCGACCCCTTGCCCTTTGCATTCTTGGTTTTTGTCGCTTGTGGTGTCGGTCATCTCGTCCACGATGGTTGCCGTCATCAAGGATTCGAGCAGACCCACCGCCGATAGGCTAAGTGCATAAGGCAAAATAATCCACAGCGTATGCAAATTCAAGGGAATGTCAGGCAACAAAAACATAGGCAACGTATCGGGCAACTCGCCCATGTCGCCCACCGTCCGCACATCAAGTCCCATCATCACGCTGATGACGGTTAAGGCGACAATGGTAACAAGGGGCGATGGCAGGATTTTGCCAAGTTTGGGAACATAAGGAGAAGCATAAATAATCCTAAGCCCGAGTGCAATCAAAGCATAAGTTGTCATGCCACGCCCCAAAATCTCAGGCAGTTGTGCCATAAAAATCAGTATCGCCAACGCATTGACAAAGCCCACGACCACCGCACGGGCGACAAATTTCATAAGATACCCGACTTTTAAAAAGCCAAAGATGATTTGTATCACGCCTGTCAGTAGCGTGGCGGCGAGCATATATTCTAGCCCATGATTTTTGACAAGACTTGCCAAGACAAGTGCCATCGCTCCTGTGGCTGCCGAAATCATGGCAGGACGACCACCAAAAAAGCTAATCACCACCGCAATGCAAAAGGACGCATACAGCCCCATTTTTGGGTCAACCCCTGCAATGATGGAAAAGGCAATTGCTCTGGAATGAGAGCAAGGGCAACCACAAGCCCTGACAGCACATCGCCACGGACGTTTGAGAACCATTGGTCTTTGGTAAAGTGGTTAAAAATATTCATCAGTTAAGTCAGTACAGTGTCAAAAATCGCCTATTATAGCGTATCTGCCACCCAAACCCAAATAACCGCCCAAAAAAATAATGGCAAAGACAAACCCTGCCATTATTTATTTTTTAAAAATCGATAGTGGTTTAAAAACTTACCACAACGTCAGCTGTTTTTGCCCTTTATACCAATCACTCTCCAGATAAGCACAGTACGCATGATGAAACAGAACATTTAAAATCGCTGAGACGGGCAGGGCGATGAGCATACCAACAAAACCAAACAATGACGCTCCTGCCAATACCGAGAAAATCACCCATAATGGCGACAATCCAATTTTATCGCCAAGCAGTAGGGGCTGTAATACATAGCCTTCCATCGCTTGACCGACCATAAACGCCCCAATGATAAGACCGATATAAATGGGGTCAAAACCAAATTGGAACAGCCCCACGACAATCGCTACAATAATTCCTACACCAAAACCCAAATACGGCACAAAACTTGCCACGCCTGCTCCGATACCGATGAGCAGTCCGAATTTTAGTCCGATGAGTTGTAGTTGTATGGCATAAATCGCCCCAAGCAGTAACATGACACTAAGCTGGCCCTTGATAAAGTTCATGAGCGTGGTATCGCAGTCTTTGGCGATTTCTAGGGCTTTTTTCTGATGCGGTTTAGGCATGGCATGCAGCCATGTATTTAGACGTTTTTGCCAGCCGATGAGAAAATAAAACGTCAATATCGGCACCATTACTGCCATGCCAACATTATTTGCCACCATCATGCCCGAGTTTAGCACCTGCTTGATGAGCGACTGAGCATCCGCCACCTGATAATTTTTCTGGGCGTACTCAATAAGTGCATTTGAGATGACATCAACTTCAAGGGGCATGGGACGTCCGCCCATGTGCTGACTTATCCATGTTCTTGCTGTGGTGTTATACCACTCTACAAGCAAGGGTAGCGACTCCCACGCCAAAGTAATTTGTTGCCACAATACGGGCACAAACCACACAACCAACGCCCCCGTCAGTAGAATGCTGGCAAAATACACCACCACAATGGCAAGCATGCGATTCATGTAGCGAGCCAATCGTGTTACCAAAGGGTTTAGCATGTATGCCAAAATAAACGCCGCCACAAAAGGCAAAATCACCGCACGCATGAGATATAGGGCATACAGAAAAACCACCCAAAACAGCACAATCAGTATTCGGCGAAAAAAGGGGTCAAGGGTACGATGTCGCATGATAAAATAGCACAAAAAAGTGGACAAATATCCGCCTATTTTATGCTATTTTTGCCAAAAGAGTAAGTTATTTATGATAAATTTTGTAAAAATAATAAAATGAGTTTTTTAAAATATTTTTAAAAATTTATAGGTAAATAATTGACAAATACAAAAAATCCCTAAGTCAGGGGAGACTTAGGGGATAAACTGGAAAAACCAGTTAAAAATGGCGCAGCGGACGGGACTCGAACCCGCGACCCCCGGCGTGACAGGCCGGTATTCTAACCAACTGAACTACCGCTGCTAAGGTCGCTAATCTTTTTTACCATAAAAGATTTAAATGGTGGGCGGTAACGGATTCGAACCGCTGACCCTCTGCTTGTAAGGCAGACGCTCTACCAACTGAGCTAACCGCCCGAACTTGACTTACTTAACTGTTTTAATAAACAATTTGGTCTTGGTTCAGAAAGTATGCTACAAGGAAAACCGTTCGTGGTGAGCTTGTCGAACCATAACGGTTTTCCTACCCTTGGACAGGCTCAGGGCGAATGGAAAACCTAGTTCAGCATACTTTTTAGACTACAACCAACAATTCAAACCATGTTTATTTGTTATGTATGTCGTTCGTTGTGGTGCGTATTATATAGATTTTTTGGTGGGTGTCAAATAGTTTTTGCAAAAAATTTTAAAATTTTTTTATAAGTATTTGATTTTTATTAAATTAAAATCTATAAAATTTGCTTGTTAAGCCAATGCCTTGATGATGTCATCTTCCAAACTCTCAGGCTTGGTGGTGGGGGCGTAGCGGTCTAGCACCTTGCCATGACGACCGACCAAAAATTTGGTGAAGTTCCACTTGATTGCATCAATCAAAATTCCGCCTTGCTCACGTTTTAAAAACTCAAAAATCGGGTGAGCGTTGTCGCCATTGACATCAACCTTGCTCATCATCAAAAAGTCCACGCCATAATTGACTTGGCAAAAATTAGCGATGCCATTTTCGTCATTAGGCTCTTGTCCGCCAAACTGATTGCAAGGAAAACCGATGACAACCAAGCCTTTGTCGTGGTATTTTGTGTGTAATTCTTGCAAGCCTGCAAGCTGTGGTGTAAATCCGCATTTGCTTGCGGTATTGACAATCAGTAGCACTTTACCGTTAAAATCGGCAAAATTAACGACATTGCCACGAATGTCGGTGGCGGTAAAGGTATAGATGGTTGTCATGATTTATCCTAAATTATTGATAATTATCAAAAATTATTCATTTTCAAGATGAATGGACGCCGAGTTAATGCAATATCTCATGCCTGTGGTCTCCCTTGGTCCATCTGGGAAAACGTGCCCCAAATGCCCGCCACAGTTGGTGCAAGTCACTTCAATGCGTCTCATGCCATGCGATAAATCCAGCGTTTCGGTCAGGGCGGTGTCGTTGATTGTCTTGTCAAAACTTGGCCAGCCACAGCCTGAGTGAAATTTGCTACTACTGTCAAACAGCCTGGCGTGACAGCCCTTGCAATGATACACGCCTGCCTCGAATACGTCCGTATAAATGCCCGTAAAAGGACGCTCTGTTCCCTTTTGGCGTAGGACGTAGTATTCATCGGGGCTTAGGCGGTTTTGCCAGTCGTGTTCGCTCATGTGGGCGATGTCGTTGGCGGTGAGTGCGTGAGATGATGACATGATTTTCTTCCAAAATACTTGCAAATAATGGTAAGTGTATCATAAAAAGACCGTAGAACAAATTGCTTTTTGTAACGGCAACAAGTATCATAAGAGCATGACTGATGATATTTGGGGTGAATAATGATATGGTCTTGCATGGTAAGTCTAATGGTGGCATTTGCAATCAGCGCCAGTATTTCTAAACAAAAAACAACCAAAGTAGAGATGTATTTGGTGCTGGCAATCACCCTAATCTCATTGTTTGTTTATGTGTTGGTTGCCAGTTTCTTTTGGGGATTTTCATGGTTGGTAGCGATACTGGCTGGGCTGTGTACGGCTTTATTGCTCACCAATCGCTACTATGAACTGTCTGGATTGTGAGGCTTAAACCACCCAATACGCCCCACCCAAAAATTTTCTTGCAAAATTAGCCAATTGGGCGTATGATAACTGCAACTTTTACTTGCAATGACCGCCATAACCACCAATACCCACTTACCAAATACGCCCACCACGCAGGGTGAACGCCTAAAACAGCTTAGAAAATCCTTAGGATTATCCGCCCAAGCCCTAGCCGATAAGCTAAACGCCCACGGTGCGTCCGTCAGTCGTGGAGCGATTGCCAATTGGGAATGCGACAAAAATGGTATCACAAGTAGCAAGCTCCCCATAGTCGCCCAAGTGCTAGGCACGACCGAAAATTATCTTTTGACAGGTAATGTGTCGACGAATCCAACCGTCAATAATGCCAGTCAAGAGATTGATTTACAAGATAATCTATCAAATTTACACAACCATTCTTATAAGGTAGCCCCCATGAAAGCCCTAAAAAAATCTGCCAAACTTTCTAACGTCTGCTATGACATTCGTGGCGAACTTTTGCAAACCGCCAACCGCATGGAAGCCGAAGGTCAGCGTATTATTAAGCTTAATATTGGCAATCCTGAACCGTTTGGACTGTTGCCCCCTGATGAGATTGTGCAAGACGTGGCGATGAACTTGCAAAATGCGTCTGGATACTCCGATTCTAAGGGGATTTTTTCGGCTCGTAAGGCGATTTTGCAATATTATCAAGCCAAAGGACTGCTGTCAGCGACCGATGTCAACGATGTGTATATCGGCAATGGCGTGTCGGAACTTATCGTCATGACCTTGCAATGTCTGCTTGATGACGGCGATGAAGTGCTTATTCCCATGCCTGACTATCCGCTGTGGACAGCGTCCGCCAACCTAGCAGGGGGCAGGGCGGTGCATTATCGCTGTGTGGAAGAAGACAACTGGCATCCTGATTTGGCGGATATTGAGAGTAAAATCACCGACAAAACCAAAGCCATTGTCATCATCAATCCCAACAACCCCACAGGGGCGTTGTATAGCAAGGAAATCTTAGAGCAGATTGCTGATTTGGCGGTAAAATACGGCTTGGTTATCATGGCGGACGAGATTTATGACCGTATTTTGTATGATAATGCTGTGCATACGCCCATGTGTACGATTACCGATAAGACGCTGGTTTTGACCTTTAATGGCTTGTCAAAATCGCACCGCATTGCAGGCTATCGCTCAGGCTGGATCATGTTGTCGGGCAAAAAAGACCATGCTGGCGACTTTATAGAAGGCTTGACCATGCTCGCCAGTATGCGACTGTGTGCCAACGTGCCTGCTCAGTACGCCATACAGACGGCAATGGGTGGTTATCAGTCCATGCAGGAGCTGACCGCACCGACAGGACGACTGTACAAACAGCGTGAGATGGCGTTCTCTCGCCTAAATGCTATTAAGGGTATTAGCTGCACCAAACCGCAAGGGGCGTTTTATTGCTTTGCTAAGATTGATAGAGAGGTTTATCCCATTGAAAATGATATGAATTTTATGATGGATTTGCTTATCCAAGAAAAGGTGCTGATGGTGCAAGGCACGGGCTTTAATTGGGATAAGCCCGACCATTTTAGGGTCGTATTTTTGCCCAATTTGATAGATTTGGAAGATGCGATGGATAGATTGGATAGATTTTTTGCCAATAAGCGTAAGGAGTTTGGCACGGAATAAGGTAGGGTATTTGCAAAAACAAAGGACGATTGATGTCGCCCTTTTTTTGATGTGTTTTTTTGCAAGTTTTAACCAATAATCCCAAAAAACTGCAATAAAAACAATCCTGCAAATCCCGCCAAAAAAGCAATGCCAAGCAGGGCATAAATATTCATTTTTGGGGTGAGTAGGTTTTCAGATTTTGCTAACGAGTAGTTAAGGTAGGCAAAAATCGGAGCGGAGACAAAGGAGCTAATCATCGCAAATTTAAGTAGGCTTGCCATTTGTCCTGCAAACACATTAATCAAGATAAATCCACCAATGACCATAGCGGTCGTCCAACGCATGACGTATTTTTCGGTAAGCTCGGTCGTACCTGTTTTGATGAGCGACAGACTCTCGGCATTGGTACGCCCATAGCCGTCTGCACTCGTGATGACCGTGCCAAACATGCACAAAAAAGCGATGAATGCCACGAGAATTTTTGACCAACTACCGATTGTTTCTGTATACATTTGTACAAGCTGACCGATGTAAGCACCGCCTTTGGTGGCAATCTCTTCGCCTGTGCCGTATTGCACAAACACGCCAAGCGTCAAGAAAAATAATGCCAAAATCGCCGATGTAAAATAGCCCACGTTAAAATCTACCACGCCTTGAAACTGGCTTGTGCGGTCGGTGCGGATTTTTTTGGCAGTCCACACAGATGTAATGACCGAAAATTCAAGTGGAGCAGGCATCCAACCCATAAGAGCGATGATAAAGCCCAAAGACGCCAAGTTCCAAGGCGACATCGACACAAAATCAGGAGCGACTTCTTTTGGCGACATACCTGCGATGATGACCGCCAAAATGGTGGCAACCGTCAATGCCAGAATAATCCACTTTGAGATATTGTCCAAAACCTTATAATGCCCTGCAATGAGTAGCCCCCATGAGACGGTCATTACAATGATGGACAGGATAAGTGGATTTAGCTCAAAAGGCAAAATAAAGCCCAAAATGGTCGCACAGAGCAGGGCGACTGCCCCTGTGGTAATCACGCCTGAGACGACAGATAAGCCAAAAAACGCCCAAAGGTAGGCTTTGGATTTTTTGGCGTAACCCGCCACGAGACTGTCGCCTGTTTTGTAGGCGTATTCTGTGCCAAAGCGGTAAAAAGGGTACTTAAAAAAGTTGGCAAGCACGATCATAATGGCAAGTTGCCAACCGTACAACGCCCCAGCTTGGGTGGATGATACAAGGTGCGAACCGCCAATGGCGGCAGATGCCATTAAAATGCCAGGCCCGAAGGCTTTCCAAGTGAGTTTTTGTGTTTGTGCATTGGTTTGTGGCGATATGCTTTGTTCGGCTGTTGTCATGTTTATTCTCAAATAAAAAATCTATAAATCAACAGAGATGAAAAATATGGGTAAATAAGATAACATGCTTTTTTTAAAATAAAAAGTGAAGGATTTTTAAGATAGGTTGAATAATAATGATGGCGTTTGAGAACTTTCTTCCAATAAAATTTTTCCCAATATGGTTGGATCAATGCAATAGAATGAAAAAATTTTGCACATCTATCACAAATCAAAAATTTCAAATAAACATCAAGTAAAATCAGATACTTGTATTCAAAACATATGTAGAATCTGTCAAAATGTCTAGACAAATTTGCAAAATTTTTTTATAATCGCAGTCCCACCCACACATTTTTAGGGATAATAATGAACATCGATTTTGACAACTTAGCTCGCCTTATCAAGCTGACCGAGACCGCTCAAATTCACTCGCTAGAAATTCAAGACGGCACTCAAACCATCAAACTGACCAAATACCCATCCGATACACCAGTTGCCCCCATTGGACAAACCGCTCCTGTGCCAACAGTTAGCACAGCCCCCACCAGAGCCACCCAAACCCCCAACAATCCAAGTGCTAAGCACACCATCACATCGCCCATGCTGGGGACGTTTTATCGCAAATCCGCCCCAGATAGCCCGAATTTTGTGGAAGCAGGCGACACCATCAAAGCAGGCGACACCTTGTGTATTGTAGAAGTGATGAAAATCATGCACGAGGTCAAGGCGGACAGCGATGGTGTGGTGGCTGAGATTTTGGTGGAAGAAGGCGACATGGTGGAATATGATGCACCATTATTTGTCATCAATAATAAATAGACAATAAGGACAGTCCATGAACCCAACCCCCTTTAAAAAAATTCTCATTGCCAACCGTGGTGAGATTGCCCTAAGAATTATCCGTGCTTGCCGTGAGCTTGGTATCAAATCGGTGCTTGTACATTCTACCGCCGACAAGGACAGCTTGCCCGCTCGTCTTGCCGATGAGACGGTGTGCATTGGCAGTCATCTGCCCAAAGACAGCTATCTCAATCAGCGTGCCATCGTATCGGCAGCCGAGCTGATGGAAGTGGACGCCATTCACCCTGGTTATGGATTTTTGAGTGAAAACGCCGATTTTGCCGAATTTGTTAGCGAGCAGGGGTTTGTATTTATTGGCCCTACCGCCCAAAATATCCGCATGATGGGCGACAAAGTTGCCGCCAAAAACACCATGATAGCATCAGGCGTACCGTGCGTGCCAGGCTCTGATGGGGCGTTGCCCGATGATAACAAACAAATCATCAAAATCGCCCAAGATGTGGGACTGCCTGTCATCATCAAAGCCACTGGCGGTGGCGGTGGTCGTGGTATGAGAGTTGTTGAGAGTATGGACGAGCTGTTGTCTGCGGTTGCCATGACCAAAAAAGAAGCAATGAGTGCCTTTGGCAATCCTGTGGTCTATATGGAGCGATACCTAAAAAACCCACGCCACATTGAAATTCAAGTCATCTCAGACACTCATGGCAATGCCATTCATCTGGGCGAGCGAGACTGCTCCATGCAACGCCGTCATCAAAAAGTCATCGAAGAAGCCCCTGCTCCCTTTATCAGCGATGATAAGCGTGCCAAAATCGGTCAAGCGTGTGTTAAGGCGTGCCTTGATATGGGCTATCGTGGGGTGGGAACGTTTGAATTTTTGTATGAAAATGGGGAATTTTTCTTTATTGAGATGAATACCCGCATTCAGGTAGAACATCCTGTTACCGAGCTTGTAACAGGCGTAAACCTTATCGCCGAACAAATCCGAGTGGCAGAAGGCTATCCCTTGCAATTTACCCAAGACGACATGCAGCTGACAGGACACGCCTTTGAATGCCGTATCAATGCCGAACATCCGTTCACACTCATGCCATCGGCAGGGACGGTAAGCTACTGCCATCTGCCTGCAGGCTATGGCACACGAGTGGATAGCCATCTTTATACGGGCTACAAAATCCCCGCCTATTATGACAGCTTGATTGGCAAGCTATGTATCCACGCACCGACAAGAGAGCTTGCCATCGCCAAGATGAAATCTGCCCTAACCGAGCTTGACATTCAAGGCGTACAGACCAACAAAGCCCTACATCAAGCAATGTTTGATGATGACAGCTTTATAAAAGGTGGTGTGAGCATTCATTACCTCACCCATTGGCTTGACAATTATCAAAACAATCAGCCCAATCACAAAAACTAGATAAATTTAGGCAACTTATGGACACAAACACCCAATGGATAAGCTCATCAGAAAGCACCTTTGTACTATTTTTGGGTGGGCAAATCAGCCTTGACAAACAAAAACTGTGCTGGGCATTGTCTCGCCATCTTGACACTTGCGCCGATTTGCCTGTAAGTGAGACGGTGGTCGGCATGAATGCCTTGACGATGTATTTGGATAAAGATGTACTTTATCAAAATCCAAGTAATCTTGCCATTTATCAAAAACTACTAAATGAAATTACCCATGACTTTGTTGGCTCATCGGGCAGTTTTGATGGCATAGATGGCAAGCACGTGGACATTCCTGTCATTTATGGCGGAGAATATGGGGTGGATTTGGCGGACAGTGCAAAAATGCTGGGCATGAGCATTGATGAGCTTGTGGCACGTCATACCGCACCGCTTTATACCGTGTATTTTATTGGCTTTCAGGCGGGTTTTCCCTATCTTGGGGGGCTGCCTGATGAGCTACACCTGCCACGCCACGCCAAACCTCGCACTAAAGTCCCACAAGGCTCGGTGGGTATTGGTGGGGCTCAGACGGGCATTTATCCTTTTGAATCGCCTGGGGGCTGGCAACTTTTGGGGCGGACGAACTTGCCACTTTTTGACAAAACACACAACTCCCCAACGCTACTGCAAGCTGGCGATACCTTGCGTTTTGTGGCAACGGACATTTTGGCATAAGGATAATTCATGTTAACAATCAATACATTATCCGCCCTTGCCAGCATTCAAGATTTAGGACGCATAGGCTATCTGGGGCTTGGCATTGGACGATGTGGGGCGATGGACGGCTTGTCCTTACAACTTGGCAATGCCTTACTTGGCAATGATACTCACTTGCCTGCCCTTGAAATCACGCTTGGCGGACTGACCGCTACATTTACCAAAGACACCACGTTTTGTCTGACGGGAGCAATTTTTGATGGCACACTTGATGACAGGCGTGTCATCGCAGGCTATCGTTATTTTGCCAAGCAGGGGCAAGTTTTGACCCTAAAACGCATGACAGATGGTATGCACGGCTATCTGTGTGTGCAAGGCGGATTTGATGTGGCACACGAGCTAGGCTCGGCAAGCACCGACATCAAGATACGCCTTGGCGGACTTGGTCGCTATGTGATGGCAGGCGATGGCTTGCCTTATCATACAGGGCGTGAGATGAAATCGATGGGCGTGGCAAATTTGTACCAATTTGGCAAATTGACCAACATTCACGTCATTAAAAGTAGCGAATATGACAAGATTGTCCAAGGGCGTGATGAATTTGGCGAACAAATATATACATTATCACCAAACAGCAACCGCATGGGCTATCGGCTAGATGGTACGCCATTAACCTTTGACAAAATCGAGATGAATTCGCACGGCGTGGACTTTGGCATGATACAAGTACCGCCCGATGGCAAGCCCATTGTCCTGATGGCAGATGCTCAGACCACAGGCGGTTATCCCAAGATTGGGGCGGTCATTGGGGCGGATTTGGGCAGATTGGCTCAGGTGCGGTTTGGTAATCAAATTCGCTTTATCTATGTGGACGCAGACACCGCCCTACAAAAGATGGCAACGTATCACACCCATCTACATCAAGTGGCAAGCATGGCAAAACGCTTTAGATAGGAGAGCATATGACAACGATTGATTTGAATGCGGACGTGGCAGAAGGATTTGAATTTGATGAAGCACTCATGCACATCATCAGCTCAGCAAACATCTGTGCAGGGCTACACGCAGGTGGGGCGGTGTGCATGGCACAAACGCTTGCCTTTGCCCGTGATAATGGCGTAAGCATTGGCATGCACCCAAGCTATGACGACCGTACCAACTTTGGGCGTACCAATCACAATCTATCTGCCGATGACGTGCGTTCTTTGTTGTTTTATCAGTTGGGGGCGACTGTGGCGGTCTGCCAAAATATGGGGCTTACCCCAAGCTACGTCAAGCCACATGGGGCATTGTACAACCAAGCCAGCACCGACCCCACCCTTGCCAAGACCATCGCCCAAGCGGTGTATGACTTTGACCCCAGCCTTGCACTCATGGGCTTGTCTGGCAGTCAGCTTATTCATGCAGGCAAACAGGCAGGCTTAAAGGTCATCTGTGAAGCCTTTGCCGATAGGCGTTATAATGCCGATGGTACGTTGGTTTCACGCACCGTGCCCAACGCTTTGATAGAAGACGACAACGAAGCCATCAATCAAGTGGTGCGTATGGTGCAAGACGGACAAGTGGTGGCGGTGGACGGTTTGGTCATCAATGTGCAAGTGGATAGCATTTGTTTGCATGGCGATGGCAAGCACGCCCTAGATTTTGCCCAAAAAATCAAACAAACCTTACTTGAAAAAGGCATTGGCATTGCACCCAAATACAACCCAAAACCTAGCATTTAATGCGTTTTGTAAGGGCAAATGTAACTCGCCCCTACAAAAGTATTTTTTAAAATGTAGCGTTGGTGTAAATTGAAGTTAATTTACCATAATTGCCCAATCATCAATAATTTACAATTTTAAGTTGAGATTGAAGCAAAACATCATTAATTGGTAATAAGGACATTTATGAAAAATTCTACCAAAAATTCTGCCATCTTAGGGGCGGCGTTCTTGATGGCAACATCGGCTGTTGGCCCAGGCTTTTTGATCCAAACCGCCACTTTTACCGAAAAACTAGGAGCAAGCTTTGGCTTTGTGATTTTGGTGTCCATCTTGATGGATATTGGCGTACAAATAAACGTCTGGCGAGTGATCGCCGTCTCAAAAATGAAAGCTCAAGAGATTGCCAACCTTGTCATGCCTAGCATGGGCTATGTCTTGGCAGGGCTTATCATCATGGGCGGACTTGCCTTTAATATTGGCAACATCGGCGGGGCAGGACTTGGCGTGCAGTCTATTTTTGGCATTGACCCCATCATTGGGGCGTTAGTGTCAGGTGTGATTGCCGTTGGGATTTTTTTAAGCAAAGAAGCTGGCTCATTGGTGGACAAATTCACCCAATTTATGGGCTTTGTGCTGATTGCTCTTATCATCTATGTGGTATTCAACACCAATCCGCCCTTTGGCGAAGCGGTCGCTCGCACTGTTGTTCCCGAAAAAATTGATGCGATGGCGATTGTTACCTTGGTTGGTGGTACGGTTGGGGGTTATATCACCTTTTCGGGGGCTCACAGATTGCTGGATGCTGGCATTACTGGCAAAGAAAATCTGTCTGTCGTCTCAAAAAGCTCCATTCAGGGCATTTTGGCAGCGTCCGTCATTCGGGTGTTCTTATTTTTGGCGTGCCTTGGCGTGGTTACCTCAGGCGTTGCCATGATGAAGGACAACCCTGCTCTTACGCCCTTTGTGCATGGGCTTGGCGACACAGGACGGATTATTTTTGGTATGGTGATTTGGGCAGCGTCCATCACATCGGTGATTGGCTGTGCTTATACATCGGTATCATTTTTGACCAATTTTCACGCAGGTATCGCCAAAAACAGCCGTTATTTTATCATCGGTTTTATTGCCATCTCAACGCTTATTTTTGCAACGATTGGCAGACCTGCCCAAGTGCTTGTGCTTGTGGGTACGCTAAACGGGCTTGTACTGCCGATTGCCCTTGTGGTTATTTTGCTTGCTGCCTATCGCAAAAACATCATTGGCGATTACAAGCACCCTGTCTGGATGGCAGGCTTTGGCTGGATTGTGGCGTTGGCAATGTCCATTCTTAGCGTGATGACAATTTATAAATATTTGGCAGGATAAATCATGAATTTTGAGATAATACAACGCCTTATCGCACTTGCCGAGACAAGCGAACTTGGGCAAATTGAAGTTACAGACGGCACAGAGCGTATCAAGGTAGTTAATACCACAAAGACTTCAATGCCAATAGCCCCAAAAACCATGAGCCTAGCCCCGCCTTTGGGCGATGATGCCAACAATGCCGATGAATCAGCCATCATAAAAGCGGCAAGTGTGGGCAAGTTCTGCCTTGATGGGATTGCCCTAACCACAGGCGATATCATCAAAGCTGGCGACACAGTGGGGGGCGTGCTTGCCCTTGGTGTACTCACCCCCATCATAGCCGATAAATCGGGAGTTTTGCATGACTACCTTGTCAAAGCTGGCGATAAAGTAGAATGGGGGCAGGCGGTGTTACGTTTAGCATGACTTCATTTGGTGATATTGATTGGCTGGGATGTTATTAAAAAGGCAATGAATACTCATCGCCTATACAAGCTTGAATTGTTAAAGTTTTAATTTAAAAAGAAATGACATTGAAAAGGGTAAATTTAAAACCCAGCTTTGACAAACATCAGTGCCACGCTGGATATTATCATGACAAACAAGGTTAGGCTAAACGCTTGATAAACCAAAGCCAATCCTTGTTTGACTTGGTAAAATTTGGGCGTTTTTATGCGAATGTTTTTAACACTGCTCTTATGGTAAAATACCACATTATTACCTGTGATGTCTTGTTTGATATGTAATAGCGACTGTCGAATGTCTTGATAAAGCATTTCTAATTGCTGACAAATGACAATAACGACTTGCAATAAATAGCAGATTAGTTGTATGATATAATTTCTTATGGGGCGTAAAGATTTTTTGCCCTGTGAATGTGCCACGTGCTGAGTGGCGTCATAATTAACCATGTCATAAGATGTACTCATCGCTAATCTCACTATCAAATACAAAAAAGGACGTCAGTTTAATGCTGTGGGACAAAACTGACGAATTATCTTGAAAGTATACAAAAATCGGCTAAAATTTTATTTGAATACTGTTACAAAAATCAAGATGATGATATAATAACACAAAATTTTTAAAAAACAAGCAATTTTATGAGCAAAAATGACCAAATCTTAAAAACTGTCCCAGGCCCCACGCCAAATAACAGTTTCAAAGACAAAGGGGCGAGCGAAAACTCTCATGGTGGTAAGCGAAAAGGGGCAGGGCGAAAGGCATCTGCCATCAAGACGGTCGTCAAACGGGTGCCGAGTATTTTGGTGCCGATGATAGATAAGATGACTGAGAACATGATGCAGACATTGGCAAATTCAGCGGTCATCAAAAGCCCTAATGTGCCACTTGATGCCATGATACCTGCCAATGATGACACAGATATGTCGGTGCTGATGAGTCTTGCCAAGGTGCCAGCAGGTTTGCCTGCTTATAACGACGGGCAAAGCGAAGAGATTAATCTTAATGACTATCTGGTCGGGCGTCAGAGTGATACGTTTGTGGTGCGATGTGGGGGCTATTCAATGTTGGATGCTGGCATTGATAAGGATGATTTGCTCATCATTGACCGCTCGGTAGAACCAAAGCATTTTGATATTGTGATGGCAGATTTGGGCAGTGAATTTACCATTAAACGCTTGCACAAGTTTAAAGATGGGCGACTGGAGCTACATTCAGAAAACGAAGCTGACCCACATCCCAATTTTAGTTTTAAAGATGGCGACCATATGATGGTTGTGGGCGTGGTCATGCACGTGATTAAGAGTTTGCGGTAAACACGCCTGCTTTTTTGAGTTAAACTCGTACATAATTAAAAATGTGCGAGTTTTGATATAGATAAAAAGCGTAAGATTTGATAAAAATAACAGCATGGAAATTTGAGTGAATCTATGCTATAATTAGTGATATTTTACTTCGCATAATAGTTATTATGTTAAATAGCAAACGCCCAACATGTAGGAATGATGATACATGTTGGGCGAAAGCTTGCTATTGTAACATAAAAGCGTTATGCGAAAAGCCTAGCCCATCTGCCTACCTGCCACCCAAAGCCCTTGTAGGCGGTTTTGTCCGATAAGATAAGACAAATCAGCAGGTCGGTCAATCTGCCACAACGCCACATCAGCATCCATCCCCACCGAAAGTTGCCCTTTGGTATCTTGTAGCCCTAAGGCTTTGGACGCATGGATGGTTGTCCCTGCCAAAGCTTCTTCGGGCGTTAAGCCAAACAGCGTACACGCCATGTTCATGGCAAGCAGTAAGCTTGTTGATGGTGATGTACCAGGGTTACAGTCGGTGGATACCGCCATTTTTACGCCATGTTGTCGCATGGCATCGATGGGAGGCAGTTTGGTTTCTTTTAGAACATAAAAGGCGGTCGGCAATAGCACGCCCACCGTACCATGCTTTGCCATCTTGACAATGCTGTCGGTGGACAGATATTCAATGTGGTCGGCAGACAAGCCATCAAACTCTGCTACAAGCCCCGCTCCGCCCATATCGCTCATCTGCTCGGCATGAAGCTTGACAGGCAATCCTAACGATCTGGCAACTTCAAAGAGCCTGCCCACTTGATGGGTGTCAAAAGCAATGGATTCACAAAACGCATCTACTGCGTCCACCAAATGCTCGCCATGCAACACTTTTAGCCACTCGCACGCCTGCTTAACATATTCGTCTGCCCTCCCCTGATATTCTGGCGGTAGAGCATGTAGGGCAAGGTAGGTTTTTTTGACGGTAACGCCAAAGTCATCGCCCAATTTTTTGGCAACTTTGAGCATTTTGCGTTCGTTATCTAAATCAAGCCCATAGCCCGACTTAATCTCAATCGTCCCCACGCCTTGACTTACAAGGCTTTCAAAACGTGGCAAACTAAGCTCGTACAATTCATCAAAATCCGCCTGTCTTGTGGCTTTCACGGTGGACAAGATCCCACCGCCCTGCTTGGCGATGTCTTTATAATCCACGCCATTTAGACGCATCTCAAATTCATTACTGCGATTACCGCCATAGACCACATGGGTGTGGCAGTCTATCAAAGCGGGGGTTAGCCAGCCTTGTTTGGCATCAATTATCTTGTCAGCAGTTGCCGTGCCAAGCTCGTCCATCGTGCCGACAAAGGCAATTTTGCCATCTTTGATGCCAACCGCACCGCCACGTATCGCCCCATAAGGGGTATCTTTGGTGTAGCCAAATGTCTCGCTCATGGTGGCGATGTTGGCGTTGGTGATTAAGGTGTCAAATTGCATGGTTTTTCCTTAAATATTAAATCAGCTTTAATCTCAACTTAAAATTACAAATGATTGATTATTGGGCAATTATTTTTTTGGTTGTAAGGGCTATTGATTCGCCCTTGATAAATCAATTACCCATATAAAGCTGAGAATAGAGTAGATTAATAGTCATCAATAAGTTTTAAGTTTAATATAATCCCAATCACAAACCATAAAGCAACGCCCACTCCACACACACCGCAAGCAGTCGTGCTGCGGTTTTTGCTCCACGGCTGTCAATGTCGTAAGTTGGGTTAAATTCGGCAAAATCCAGCACTTTGACTTTGCCTGTTTGAATGAGCTTTTCAAGCAAAAATTCCACCAAATCAAGCTCAATCCCCTTGGCATTTACCGCACTGACCGCAGGCATGACACCACTTGGCAGACAGTCCAGATCCACCGTAACATAAAGCACATCAACGCCCCGAGCAAAGCCATCAAGCCTTGCCCAAATCTCATCATAAGACAAGCGGTGGCAATCATCATCACCAACAACACCAACGCCCAAGGCACGGGCTTTGTCAAATAGACTTGCTGTGTTACCAAAACGGCTAATGCCTACACAAAAATAACAAAACTCATCACCCATCATATCAGCAATCTGCAAAAATGGCGTACCCGATGTGGCGTACTCGTCCGTTCGCAAATCAAAATGGGCATCAAAATTGATGATACCAATCTTGGGCAAATGCTCATTGCTTGCGTTTAGATGCTCATACAATCCCAAAAAACTGCCATAGGCAATCTCATGCCCACCGCCAAGCCCGACCGCTAGGGCGTTGTTTTGTAGGGCATGGGTGATGTGCGTGGCATAACTTCTTTGGGCGGATTCTAAACTACCCTTGACGATGATGTCATTGTCATGACACACCACATCGCCACAGTCGCCCACTAAGTCGGACAAAGTGGTATATTTGTCCTGCACGCCTGTTGTGATGGGCAATTTGGCAAAAAATTCTCTAATAATAGGCGGAGCGGACTTTGCCCCTACCCTACCCAAGTTTCGCCTTACCCCTTGATGGCAAGAAAAACCCACCAAGGCAATAGGCTGGCGGTCAAAGGCTTGTACGGCATTATGCCAATACACCGCTCTATCGCTCTCAAAAGAGTCGGTGCGTCCTGTATAATGGGCGGGGTCAAAGGGGATATAAGTGGCGTGAATGTCGGTCATGGTTTTTAGTTGGTTTAAAATGGATGGATAAAAATTAGGATATATCTAGCGAACTTGATATACTTGTTTAACTTCAAAATGCACCACCGTAGGGGCTAGCTCGGTACGCCCTGCCAGTCCCCAACTACAAAAGCATTTTTCAAAATGTAGATTGGTGCAAAATGAGGTTGATTTGCTATATTTACCACAGTAAGATTTGTAAGGCGTTCCTTCCACCTCTTGATGATATGTTGATGTTTATAGGACGTGCAGAATCCGCCCCTACACTGACACATCATTGAATTTGTGGTAATTTTAGAGTTCTAACAAAGATACATTTTAAAATTTGGACGTATAGGGTCAAACACACCCCAGCCATCACACATTGCTAAACCAATTTTGGCGTAGCTCGTCCCAGCCATCAAGCAACTCACCCGACAAGACAAGCCGTTTGGCGCTTTCAATATCAGGGGCAAAGTAGCGGTCTTTGTCATAATGAGCAATCTTGGCACGCACTTTGGCATGAACGTCCGTTAGCACCTTATCGCTCTTGTAGCCCAAATCTTCGCCATGAATGTCCACGCCTTGGGCAGCGACAAGCAGTTCAATACCCACCACGACAGCGGTGTTGTGTGCCATCTCAAACAATCTTCGCCCTGCATAGGTCGCCATTGAGACGTGGTCTTCTTGGTTGGCAGATGTTGGAATGCTGTCCACCGATGCAGGGTGCGCGTGCGATTTGTTTTCGCTAACCAAAGCGGCGGCGGTAACATGGGCAATCATAAAGCCAGAATTCACGCCTGCATTACGCACCAAAAACGCAGGCAGTCCTGACAAACTGCTGTCAATAAGTAGAGCAATACGGCGTTCACTCATTGAGCCAATCTCGCTGATGGCAAGTGCCAAGGTATCGGCGGCAAAGGCGACAGGCTCGGCATGAAAATTACCCCCCGAGATGGCAACAGGCTCATCATCGCCAAAGATAAGCGGATTATCAGTTACGGCATTGGCTTCTATGAGTAGCGTTTTGCCCGCTTGATTGATAAGATCAAGGCACGCCCCCATCACTTGGGGCTGACAGCGTAGGCAGTAGGGGTCTTGCACACGCAGCTCCGCCTCGCCACGGTTTTTACCCCTAAATCCGCTATGTTCAAGCAACGCCTTATAGGTCTTGCCAAGCTCAATCTGCCCATGATGTCCACGCACCTCATGAATGCGTGGGTCAAAGGGCGAATCATTGCCACGAGCCGCCTCCACCGACAACGCTCCTGTTACGGTCGCACTTGCCAAAAGGTCGCACGCCATAAAATAGCCACGAATGGCAAGGGCGGTGGACGTTTGGGTGCCGTTGATAAGTGCCAAACCCTCTTTGGCGGCAAGCGTGATGGGCGACAGTCCTGCCTTGGCAAGAGCGTCTTTGGCAGACATACGCTCGCCACGAACCAACACATCGCCCTCACCCAAAATCGCAAGTGTCATGTGCGACAACGGGGCAAGGTCGCCTGATGCTCCCACCGAGCCTTTGGCAGGAATGATGGGCGTGATGTCATGATTGATAAGATTGATAAGTGCATCCACCACTTCACGGCGAACACCTGACACCCCTTGCGATAGGCTGGATAATTTCATTGTGATGATCAAACGAACGACATTGGCAGGGAGCAAATCGCCTGTGCCAACCGAATGGCTTAAAATCAGATTTTTTTGTAAAAGTTCAAGCTCATCGTCGCTAATGCGTTCTTTGGCAAGCAAACCAAAGCCTGTGTTAATGCCGTACGCAGGCTTATCCCTTGCGATGATATCCTGCACCGCCTTGTGCGAGCGGTCAATCGCCTCATAGGCAGATGGGTCTAGCACCAAATTGACAGGTTCGTTATAAATTTGGCGTAATTGAGCAAAGGTTAATTTGCGTGGGGTTAGGGTTAGGATGGGTTTCATTTTTGGCAATCCTTCATGAGAATGTTTTAGAAAAAATTTGTATAGACAAATTTTGGGCTTAATTTAGCAAATTTTTGGGGGAAATTCAAGAAAATTTTTATAAAAAAATCCCAATCCTACCCCCATTTACAACCACCCCCAAAATCGTTACAATGGGTATCATTTGTTTTTAAGGACACCCCTATGCCACCCAAAGCCAAAACCCCCATTCTACGTCAAAGTGCCGAACAAAAATACGCTGACGAACTTGCCCGTTTAAAAGAAAATGACAAAGCCCCCAAACCAACAGGCTGGGAGCTGTCCGCCCACGCTGTCCGCAAATTCATCTTGGGCGACAAAGCCCTTGACATCAGCCAAAAATTCTATGGCGATGACGCCCTTGTGGACAGAAGTCTGGTTACCCTAATGGGCAAGCAAGGGCTAATGCTCGTTGGCGAACCAGGCACCGCCAAATCTATGCTTTCAGAGCTGTTTTCGGCAGGGATTAGTGGCAACTCCAACCACACCGTGCAAGGCAGTGCAGGCACGACCGAAGACCATATCAAATATGCATGGAACTACGCCCTACTGCTCGCACAAGGCCCGACCGAACAGGCACTCATCGCCTCGCCCATTTATCACGCAATGCAACACGGCAAAATCGCCCGTTTTGAAGAAATTACCCGTTGCCCTGCCGAAATTCAAGATGTGATGATTTCTTTATTATCCGAAAAGCGAATGATGATACCCGAAATGGGGCAAGATTATGCCCTAGAAGCCAAAGCAGGCTTTAATATTATTGCCACCGCCAATTTAAGAGACAAAGGCGTAAACGATATGTCGTCCGCCTTAAAAAGACGCTTTAATTTTGAAACGGTCAAAGCCATTAAAGATAAAAATTTTGAAATAGAACTTATCAATGTTCAATTAAAAAATGAATTAAAAGACTTATATAAAGAAGTCAAAATTCATCAAAGTGTCATTGATATTTTGGTAACGGTGTTTAATGAATTACGCACAGGACAAAGTCAAGACGGCAGTCATCTAAAAGTCCCCGATGCGGTAATGAGCAGTGCCGAAGCGGTCAATGTCGCCCACAATGCCTGTTTGCAAGCGATTTATTTGGACAATGGCGAATTAACCGCCCGTCATATTGGCGAACAAATCACAGGCGTGGTGTTTAAGGACAATAAAGACGATGCCAAAAAAATGAGCTATTATTTGGATACCGTGATTAAAGAACGGGGCAAAAAAGATAAAGACTGGCAAGCATTTTATCAAGGCAATAAAAATTTTGATTAAATACCATTTAATATAAAAACCCGTAGGGGCGAATTACAATTCGCCCTTTTACCATCAAACTTAAATACCGCCCATTATGAAAAATTATCCCCCACGCCTAAGCAATACTCTTAACTTACAACAACAATTAAACCAACACGGCATTTATTTTGCTCCCATTCGTCATCATAGCCCTGCGTGCAGTTTTGCCCTACTTGCTTATATTGAAAGTTTAAAGCCCACCCATATTTTGATTGAAGCCCCTTATACTTTTAATGGGTTAATTCCAGATTTATTATCAGCCGATACCAAGCCACCGATTGCCATTTTTAATCAAGCCACCCAAAAAAATAAAACAAAACCCCAAAAAAAAGAAACAACAGCAGAAGACGATGATAATATGACACAAGAACGCATTTATTCTGCCTTTTTTCCATTTTGTGAGTATTCGCCCGAATGGGTTGCCCTAAAAGAAAGCCAAAGAAAAAATATCCCTTGTGAATTTATTGATTTGGACTTTGCAAGCCAAAGTCAATTAGAAAATGAATTTATCAATGAACCACACGATACCGCCAATCAAGCCCCCAACCAAAAAAGCCTAATGCAAGAACGCTATTTGGTACACAGCACCTATATCAGCACCCTTGCCAAACGCCTGCATTTACGAGACCACGATGATTTGTGGGAGCATTTGTTTGAATTACAACCACCTGCCAAGTTAAATAACGCCACAGCGTTTTTTGATGATGTATTGGCGTGGTGTGCCTTAGCCCGTTTGGATTATGAAGAAGGAGTGTTATTAAAAGAAGGCTCATTGCACCGTGAATATTGTATGGTTCAAAAAATCACGCCTTTGATTGATAAAAATCACAAACTGTTAATTGTTACGGGCGGATTTCATAGCTTAGCTTTAATTGAAAACTTGCATAAGGTTATCAATCAAGAACCGATAAAACCTTATATCATAAAAAATACTTATGATGACAATGCGTGGCTTATTCGGTACAGTTTTGATAAATTAAATGCCTTAAATGGCTACGCATCGGGAATGCCGTCCCCTGCCTATTATGAATGGCGTTGGCAAACTTTATTAACCTTTAAAGAAACTTATCAAAAAAATAATCAAGACGACTTAGAATTTTTTAATCAAGAGTTTTATGCCTATGTTTTAACTTTATGTCATCAATTAAATGAAAAATCCGCCCTAGAAATAACGCCTTTTATCGCCCTAAAAATACCTTAGAAATTGCCACAGGTTTATCGGCACTTCGTGGACATTATACACCCAGTCGTTATGATTTAATAGACGGCATTACCACCGCTTTAACCAAAGGCGAATTGGATGACGGTCAGGCGTATTTATGGCAAGTGGTTTATGAGCATTTAAGTGGCAATAAATTAGGACAAGTCGCCAAAACTCAAAAAAGTCCCGCCTTAGTTGCCAACACTTATCAAAAGGCACAATATTTTCGCTTTAAATTAGATGATACTTTGCCAAAAACTCGCAAATTGGACACTTACAGAAAACCGTTGCACCGTCAAATTAGCCAATTTATGCACTTGCTTTATTTTTTGGAAGTGGGGTTTGGGCAATTTATGGCGGGGGCGGATTTTGTCAGTGGTACCAATTTGGATTTATTGTTCGAAGAATGGCGATATGCGTGGACACCAAGTGTAGAAGCCCGTTTGATTGAATTGTCTGAAACAGGCAATGATTTGGCGGTCATTGCCACCCAAAAACTCCTAAATGAAAAAGAGCAATTTTCAAAAACAGGCACGCCCTTATTGGCAAGCGATTGTGCCAAACTGTTTGCCAAAGCCTGTAAAATAGGTCTAAAATCACAAATGACGGCATTTAATCAAGAATTAAAAGCCTATTTGCACAGCGATTATAAATTAACTTCGCTGATTGATGCCACCGCCCAGCTTTTTTATTTGTGGCAAGGGCGAGCGTTAATAGACATAGACGGCGACTTATTAAAAGACAATATGATGATTGGCATTCGTCAAAGCATTTATTGTCTTAATACGCTTTATGACACCACACCAGAAAATACCGATGAACATTTGACCGCCTTAATTCGCTTAAATGAACTCATTAAAAACATTGCCATTTCTTTTAATTTGGGCGATGAGTTTTTAAACGCGTTTTATGATAATATTTCACACGATGAGCTGATTAAACTGGGGTTATATTCATTGGCAGGGGCATTGTATGCAATGGCTTATTTGGATAATAAAATTGGCAATGATGACTTACAAAATGCCATTATTACCGCTTTTGCCACAGGCACATTGCCGTCCGATTCAGTACTGTATTTGCAAGGCATTTTTAAAGTTGCTCCCGAATATTTTATTGGTTCGCCGATTGCCATTCACGCTTTGAATGAACTTATTAAACGCTGGGACGGTGAGTTATTTTTGAGTTTATTGCCCGATTTAAGATTTATATTTAGCACTTTAACGCCCCGCCAAAGCCAAGAAATTGCCAAACGCATTGCCCACTATACAGGGCTTAGTGATGACGATGAAGTGTTTTATACCGATTTGTCCATTAGCGAAAATGAAATGATGTATGGCGTGCAATTAAACGAAAAACTCATACAGTTATTAAACAATGATTGTTTGGGTCAATAAATTGGCTATATTTTTAATGGTGCATAATACACACCAATTATTAAAACCAAACCAATCAATTTTTATTTATTTTAGGAAAATTTAAAATGACCGACCAAAATAAAGATTTAGAAACCGCAAGACGCTGGCGATTGATTTTGGGGCGTTATGCCGATAAAGATCTGGATAATGCCACTTTGTCTGGCGATGAATTAAAATTGGAACGCTGTTTGGATTATTTGTATCAAAACGAATATAAAAAACGGGGCATTAAACAAAAAAATGGTGTTCGGGGCGGTGGCTTAGAAAGTTCGCAATTAACCGCAATTAACTGGTTAAATCAAAGTCGTAAATTATTTCCAAAATCCACTTTTGAAAGAATGCAACATCACGCCCTAGACCGTTATAAAATGACTGATATTTTAAAAAGTGCCGATAACATCAGAGCATTAGAACCCAATCCGCAAGCCGCCAAAGTCCTATTAACTTTGCGGGGCAATTTAAATAATGAAACCCGTGAAGCCATTAGAGAACTCATTAAAAAAGTGGTGGACGACATCATTCAAAAAATTCGCCCAAATTTTATCAATGCCTTATCGGGCAGAAAAAACCGTTTTGCCAATTCTGTCATCAAACAAGCCCAAAATTTTGATTGTAAAAAAAACCATTCGCCATAATCTTAAAAATTATCAACCCAATAGCGGACAGATGATTATAGAACGCCCATTTTTTAATAGCCGAGTACAAAAACATTTACAATGGGAGATTATTCTGTGTGTTGACCAAAGTGGTTCTATGTCCGATTCTATTATGTATGCGTCTGTTTGTGCCAGCATATTGGCAGGATTGCCCAGTTTAAATACGCATTTGGTGGTATTTGATACACAAGTAGTGGATTTGTCGCATATGGCAAATGACCCTGTGGAAGTACTATTAACCATTCAATTGGGTGGGGGAACTTTGATTGGGCAAGCCATTGATTATTGTGCCAAAAAAATTACCAATCCCAAAAGAAGTATTTTAATTTTGATTAGTGATTTTGAAGAAGGTGGTTCATTGTCCCATTTTTATAAAAGCGTCAGCCAATTAAATGAACAAGGCACAAAATTATTGGGGCTTGCGTCTTTGGACAGTAATGCTAATCCGTGTTATGACAGACAAATTGCAAATGAACTTGCCAATCGTGGAATGCACATTGGGGCAATAACCCCAGAGCATTTGGCGGATTGGCTGGCGGATATTATGAATTAAATTAAATTTGAATTATGGAAATAAACCAATGAGCATTTATTTAAATTACGATGACGATGCCTTAGCTACTTTTGCCAATATAGGCTTGGTTCGCCGTGCCAAAAAATCGCTTGATGAAGTTAAATTGATTGAAAACAGCAATGGCGATTTGATTTTTGAATTAGAAAGTTTTCATATTACTTTACCAAAAGACGGCATTGCGGGTGCCAAATGCACTTGCCCTGCCAATGAATGTTGCAAACATATTTTGGCAAGTGTGCTTTATTTAAAAGAAAATCATCAGACTTTATTTTCCAATAATGACAATCACCAAGCAAATAATCAAGACATTCAACAATCTGATGATACGGTTAATAATAACAACCAGCCTAGCATTATTGATGATTTATTAAACCAAGACCCAAAAGACTTACAAAAACAGCTTAAAAAATCTGACAGATTGCTTGCCTTTACCCATTATCAAGAGTTGATTGACAGTAATGAAGTCAGAATTGATGAAACGGACAATAAACTTAACTTTTATTTAAAAGATTTTGATAAAACCGTGTATTATTTTAAGGGTTTGTCCTTAAAAGGAATGTTATCAGAATTGCCTGATAAACAAAAATCCGCCATTCATTTGGCATTAATTGCTTATGTCTTTTATCAACATAATAAAGATTGGCAATGGACGGACGAAGTAGCCGTATTTGTCAGCGAACAAAATTGTTTAAGCGATGATGAATTGGTTTTTATTGATGAATCACAATCGTTGTGCGTGAATTTTTTAAAGCAAGGTTTATCACACCTTGCCAAAGAGTCGGTATTGTCTTTGCGTTTATTAAGCCTACAAGCCCGTACTTATCAAATGCCCAATTTGGCACAGCATATTCGTAGAATTTATGGCGCAATGACCGCTTTATTAAATGAAGACATTCATAGTAAAGAAGAAAATATTTTTAATGAGTTAGCGTTTTTATACCATTATTTGCAAAGTTTTATAAATGCTCATCATTCCCAAAATGGCGAACAATTAGAAAAACTGCGGGGTAAAGTTATCAATACGGGCGATGACATTATTATCAAAAAACTTATTCCCTTAGGGGCAGAATGGTGGGAAACAAGTACAGGGGCAAAGGGCATTAGTTTTTGTTTTTATAATGGTGATGACAAAGCCTTGATAAGCGTAACCAATGGGCGCGCCAATAGTCTTGACAGCACTTTTCATAAACAGTCCGCTTATCAAATGGGGGTATTTGGGGCAAGCGTGGATTATTTAAAAACGCACGCTATTGCCTTAACCAAAGGCAAATTAAAAAACAATGGCACACTTTCTCCCAGCGAATTAAGCCGTTATCAAGAATTGTTTGAATTAAAAACTTTAAATGCCGACACCTTTAAACAAGAAGTAACTGGCATTGACGATTGGCAAACATTAACTACGTTAATTTCCCCCACTTCACGGCTGTTTTTAACTTATCCCAATTATGTGTTATTATACCCAGCCAACATTCATTTGCCCGACCTTGATGAAATCAACCAACAATTTTTAGTTCGGCTTGATGATAATAATGACACAGGGCTTTTATTATCGCTAAAAGCATCCGCTGTTAACGAATCAAAATTAAAAAGTTTGGAGTATTTATTAAAACATCAAAACATTTTTGGCATTTTAGCCAAAGTAATTGTGAATGGTGATTGTATTTATTTTTCCCCGTGTTCTTTATTGTTGGAGCGACAAGCCAAAACACCTTATGTAGAAATTTTTAATTTGGATTATGATGATATTTATTACTATTATCGCAAAAAAGAATTGTCGGTATTTGTTTCGGAATTAGCAGGGCGAATTGCCAAACTTTTGGAACAAAAAAGAACGGCTAAAATCACCCAAAAACCCAAAGACACCATAGAATTGTTAATCGCTCGGACGCTGTCCATTTTGGCGTTTTATGCCAATACGGGCAGAGCCTTAGAAACAGAAGACCAACAAGAATTATTAAGTCTTGCTGGTGGTTTTTTAAATATTGGTTTGGCATTGGTGTGCGATGCCATTAAAACACTTTGCCAATCGCCGTCTGATAAAGATGCGTTATTAAAATTGCGTTATGTCTTGGATTTGGCACAAAGTTGTCGGTTAAAATTGCCGTTGGTATAAAATACATCAAAATTTTATTGATTGGTTTTTTATAAAAAAATCAATTAAAGTTTAATCAAAAACCCATTGTAAAATACCAAAATTTTTTATATGATATTCCAAGATTTATTGCACAATACGCTTAACTTTTTTAAAAGGAAATTGAATATGAGCACTTTAAAATCCCATTTGCCAGAAACTTGGCGAGATGCTACTTTTGAACTTTTGACCCAATACGCCACACCCTTACGCCATATGGACGAAAGTTATGTACAAAGCGTGCTAACTTATATCATCACAGGCGATAATCCTGAAATTGTGGCGACTTTGCACGCTCGCAATGACAATAAGGGCATTGAATTAACGGGCAATATGGGCGATTATCGCTGGGGTAGCTCAGATTGGGGCTTATCCAAAGAAGTCAAAAAAGACAAAAACCGTTGTGTTACCGCTCGGGGCAACCTTTATAATCATTTGTTTGAGCGACTAACGCCTGAGCAGATTGTCCGCTACGCCAAAACAATGGTCGCCATTACCTGCGAAAAGAACAACCCCCAATTTCACGACCCCGTGCCTGTTTGGTTTGCTTATTTGTTGTCGGACGCATTTAGACGAGTGAACAATCCTAATGAAATAGCGGTCAAAAAATCGTGGTCGCTTGCCAATTTGCTGACCTTATTGCAAAGCGAAGATGCGGACGAAAGCACAGGCATTCAGCAAATTTTGGGGGCGTTTTTTGAACGCAAAAATGATTCCAGTTGGTATGATGATGGAATGCTCCACATCTGTGAATTGCCTGATTTTAAAGACTTTTTGGCAACGCACCAAGCCCTTGCTTGCGACTTTTTACGCACGCTGTCAGCACGGGGACAAGTGGTGTTTTTGAATTATCTTAAAAAGCAGGATTTAAGCCACGCCGACAACGCCGTCTTTGTCTCGCCTGCCTTTACCGCCCTTGTGGTCGCCCTTGCCCTAAGCGACAAAAAGACGGTGCGAGAGCTTGCCACACCGCTACTTGGGGGGCTTGGCAATGAGCAAACCGTCAGCCATTTGAGCGAATTTTTATCAAACGGCACCAGCAAAGAACGCACCAACGCCTGTGATTATTTGGCACGGCTTGGCGAAACTGCCCGCCCGATTTTGCAAAATGCCCTTGCCCAAGAAAAATTAAAATCGGTACAAACCGCCATTACCAACGCCCTAGCCCGTCTTGATACCGCAGAGCAAGCAGGCGATACAGACATTGAGTTGCCCCCTATGGCAATGCCCGAAATCCAAACACTCTCCGACAGCATTCACAAGATTCTAAGCGAAAACTTTGATTTGGTTTACGAGCGTTATCAAAAAGATGCCGAAGAAGAGCAAGCCTGCAACGAAGCCCATAAAGGCGACAAAAATTATTATAAATCCACTTGGCGACAACACGGTTTTAAAAGTTTTGCCAAAATAAATAAAGAATCATTTATTAAAGATGCTTGCGATGCCCTAAAAGGCAATGGCAAAAACTCGCAATTTAATCGGGATTATTTAAAAGAAGTGGTTAATTTTAATAAAACCATTAGCAATTTGCCCGAATTTGGTTTGTACCACGCCCTATTATTAGACACACACCCCAGTCATCATTGGGTAAATTGGGACGATGTCTTTAATTTTTGTAAGCCCGAACATTGGCAAGATTTGGAATTACGCCAATTTGTTTATTATTTGGAGCAAGTGGGATTTGGTAGCGAAAAAGCCAATCGTTTAATTGCCGAGAATTATTTGGAAGACCGTTGGAGCATTTTGTCTGATTTTATTATGGACGATGATAAGATTTATCCATTTTTTGTGGAAAATCCTGAATTTTTGGAAGAAGCGTTTGGTTTATTGCCCAATAAATCAGACAATCGTTATTATGGCTTTACTGCCGAAAATGCGATTAATATTTTGGGCAAATTCCCTACTTTGCCAAAAATCTTTATTGCCCCTTTGCTGGAATTGGCACTTGGCAATCAAAAAACCTTACGCTTTCAAGCCCAAGAACTTTTGGCACGCCTGCCCAATGTGCACGAGCGAGCCATTGAAGCTTTGGCAGACGGCAAACAAGAGATTCGTATCACCGCAATCAAATGGCTTGCCCGTTTGAACGAAAAATCCGCCATTAAACCTTTGTATGATTTACTTAAAAAAGAGAAAAAAGAAGTCGTCATTGCCGAGATTTTGACCGCTTTGGAGAGTTTGGGCGAAGACATCAGCCCCTACCTTGACCCCAAAGCCTTGTTAAAAGATGCCCAAAAAGGCTTAAAAGGCAAGATTTCTAGCACACTTGCGTGGTTTGATTTTGACGGCTTGCCTGCCGTGTCGTGGCAAAATGGCAAGGCGGTGGACAAGGACATCGTCAAATGGTGGGTGGTTTTGGCAGAAAAAACCAAAGACCCCCGCCCCAATGCCTTGTTTGTGCGGTATTTGGAATTGCTTGATGAAAAAAGCCAAAAGGCGTTGTCCTTACATTTACTCCAAGCCTTTATTGCCGAGGACACAAGACACCCAAGCCTAGACGAAGCCAGCAAAATTGCCGAACGAGACGCACAGGGGCGATTAGACGATTATCAATATTGGTACAAACAAAGTCCAGAATGGCACCCAGAATATGCCAACATTACTTTGGAACAGGTGAAAGCGGAAATTATCCGTGAGCATATGTCCATTTATTTGGGCAGTGCGATTAAATCCAAAGGCTTGCTGGCATTGGCAACCAAAACACAAGGAGCGGTGGCGGTCAAGATTTTGCAAGACTTTATGAAAAATCACTACAACCGCCGAAGCCAAGTGGAAGCGATGTTAATGAGCTTTGCAACCAGCGATGACCCGCTGATTATTCAATTATTGCTTGGCATTTCAAGACGCTACAAAATGCAGACCATTCAAGAGCTTGCCAAATCGCTCGTTGGCGAGATTGCCGAACGCAACGGCTGGACGGCGGACGAGCTGGCTGACCGCACCATTCCGACTGCTGGCTTTGACGATGACGGGATTTTACGCATTGAGTATGGCAGTCGCCATTTGACCGCCTACATTGACGACAAAGACAAATTTGTCCTAAAAAATGAATACGGCAAAGTCATCAAATCCTTGCCAACGGCTCGGGCGGACGATGATAAGACGCTGATTAAGGACGCCAAAGCCCTATTTAGCAACGCCAAAAAAGAATACAAACAAGTCCTAGACTTACAAACCGCTCGCCTGTACGAAGCGATGTGTGCCGAGCGGTCGTGGGCAAGTTCTGATTGGCAAGAGTATCTGTACAAGCACCCACTAATGAAACGGCTGGTGGCTCGCCTTGTGTGGCTAGAACTGGACGGGACAGGAGCGGTGGTACAGGCGTTTCGCCCTGCCGATGACGGTTCGTTATTAAACCTCGATGACGATGAAATCACGCTTGGGGCGGGCAGTCGCATTAAGGTGGCTCACCGTGTCCTTTTGGACGATGAGACGGCAGAAGACTGGGTGGGGCATTTTAAGGATTATAAGGTAGAATTTTTGTTCAACCAAATGATCAACGCCCTACCCGACTTGACCGCCACGCCTGCCTACCCCGAGCAAGCCAGCGATGAAACCACGATTAACGCCTTTAAGGGCTATCTGACCGACACTTATAGCTTGCGGGGCATTGTTACCAAAATGGGCTATGTACGGGCAAGCATTGAAGACGGTGGGTCGTTTGACAGTTATTATAAGCCTTTTGACAGTTTGGGCGTGTCGGCGGTGATTGGGTTTAGTGGTAGCTACGTGCCAGAAGAGAACCTGCCTGCGGTGGTTTATGGCTTGTCCTTTGAAGACAAAACCGTGCGGTCGTGGAGCAAGCCTAATAAGCCGATTGCCGAGATTCCACCTGTGTTGCTTGCGGAGTGTTTTGCCGATTATCAGGCGTTGGCAGAAAAGACACAGGGCTTTGATAAGGAATGGGAAAAGAAAACGCCTTGGTAAGGTAGGAAAAATCAGACTGCGAGCGTGCGGTCTGATTTTTTTGGTTGTTTTGTGGCACCAAAACCAAAATTAAACCAACCAACCCATACTTATCGCCAAATACCCAAACCAAATTGCCAAAACAATGGACAATGCCACACGTATAAACCAAATCAGCACCATTTTGCCCACGCTTAATGGGATTTTGGTGGCAAGCACGCACGGAATCATCGCCGAGAAGAAAACAATGCCTGAGACTGACACCACCGCTGTCACATAACGGGTTAATAAATCGGCTTTGGCGAGCAATAAAGCAGGCAAGAACATCTCGGCAAGTCCTGATGACAAACCTTTGGCAACCGTCATTGGCTCAGACAGTCCGCCAATTAAGGCAAATGGGTACAACACAACACCTAAAACATCAAAAACAGGTGTGTGTTTTTCTAATAACAGCCCAATCAAACCAATGGCAATGATAGACGGCACAATCGCACTTGCCATATTAACGCCATCTATAAAATTATCCCACAACAGTTTGTATAAAGGCGGGGCATTTTTGGCGGTGTTAATGCCTGTATTTATAGCGACTTTTATTATGGGTGCATTTAGTTTATCATTATCAGGAATTGTTTTTTCATCACTAAATCGGCTAATGGGCGGAATGCGTGCCGTGATTGCCGTTACCAAAAATGTGATAAAAAGACACGACCAAAAATAAAAACCCCAAAACAGCATTAACTCCAATGTCTTGGCAATAATGACCATAAAGGCGGTAGAAACGGTAGAAAAGCCCGTGGCAATGATGACTGCTTCTTTGGCGGAATATGCCCCTTGCTGATACACCCTATCGGTAATCAAAAGCCCAACCGAATAACTCCCTACAAAAGATGCTACCGCATCAATGGCGGATTTGCCAGAAGTTTTAAAGAGTGGTTTCATCACAGGTTGCATTAACACGCCCACCGCTTCTAATAACCCAAAGCCCAATAAAAACGCCAGCATCACCGCCCCAATCGGCACAATCATTCCCACAGGTAGGGCAAGTTTTTCAAACAAAAAAGGGAGCATATCTTTTTGCATTAAAAAATCGGGAGCGGTTTTAGTAATAAATAATATAGACAAAATAAGCCCTAATATTTTCAAAATCGTTAAAATCCTATTGGTTAAATTGGCATTAAACGATTTATTAATAAAAGGCTTGGCCACGCCATAAATCATCAGTGCAAATAATAATACAATAGCCAAACCCTTTTGTTCTCGCACCAAATAACTTGCCATATGGTCAAAGGTAATGGTACTTATTCCTGCTATGTCTATCGGCACAAAAAACAAAAAGATACCAAGCAAACTAAATCCAATTAACTTGATAAGTGCCAGCGTATTTGATTGATTTTTCATACATTGTCCTTAATACTTAACATTCAATTTTAAAAACAAAATAAGTCATCAGCAAATGCCAATGACTTATTTTTAATTTTAATTGGGGCGTGTTGAAGTTTTATATTTGCAATTAAAAATGAGAAAAATCGCAGTATTTTCAAGGAAAAAGCTACAGGCAATATAATAATATTGGCAAGGCTTTTGACGCAGAAAATCAAGATTTAGCCATTTTTAATGCAAAAATATCGCTAAATTATTTCCAATTTGTAAATAATATTATAAAGGTTCAGCACGCCCCAGCATTAAAACTTATTTTATCATCGGCAAATTCAACCCAAATTCCTTAGCGGTTTTAATCGCCAGCTCATAACCTGCGTCTGCGTGTCGCATTACGCCACTTCCGCAGTCATTAACAAGCACATTAGCTAGGCGTTTGGCGGCTTCATCGGTGCCGTCCGCCACAATCACCATTCCAGAGTGCTGACTATAACCCATTCCCACGCCACCGCCGTGATGAAGCGATACCCAAGTTGCCCCGCCTGCGACATTAAGCATACCGTTTAGGAGTGCCCAGTCGGATACTGCGTCCGTGCCGTCTTTCATGGACTCGGTTTCACGGTTGGGGCTGGCAACAGAGCCTGTGTCTAAGTGGTCTCGTCCGATGACGATGGGGGCTTTTAGCTTACCACTTTTGACCATTTCGTTAAACGCCAAGCCCGCCAAATGTCTCTCGCCCAAGCCAAGCCAACAAATGCGTGCAGGCAAGCCTTGAAAATGAATGCGTTCTTGTGCCATATCTAGCCAGTTATGGACGTGCTTGTTGTCGGGGAATAATTCTTTAATTTTAGCGTCTGTTTTTTTGATGTCTTCTGAGTCGCCCGACAACGCCACCCAACGAAAAGGTCCTTTGCCTTGACAAAACAGTGGACGAATGTAAGCAGGGACAAAGCCTGGGAAATCAAAGGCGTTTTTGACCCCTTCATCATAGGCGACTTGGCGAATATTGTTGCCATAGTCAGTCGCAGGAATGCCCATTGCCACAAAGTCTAGGATTGCTTGCACGTGGACGGCACAAGATTTGGCGGCGGCGGATTTTAGTTCATTGTAGCGACTTGGGTCGTTTTGGGCGGATTTCCACTCATCGACCGTCCAGCCCATTGGCAAATAGCCGTTGATAAGGTCGTGGGCGGAAGTTTGGTCGGTTACTAGGTCGGGTTTGATTTCCCCATTTTTGGCTCGTTTGACCATTTCGGGCAAAATCTCAGCTGCGTTGCCAAGCAGGGCAATGGACACCGCTTCGCCTTTGCTTGTGTGTTCTTTAATCAGTTCATAAGCGTGGTCTAGGTCTTTTGCTTGCTTATCCACATAGCCTGTCCGCAGACGAAAATCAATACTAGACTGCTGACATTCAATGTTAAGGCTTACCGCCCCTGCAAAAGTCGCCGCCAAAGGCTGAGCCCCGCCCATTCCGCCAAGCCCTGCGGTCAAAATCCAACGCCCCTTCCAGTTGTCGGTAGATTTGTCCGTGCCGTTGCCATAGTGCTGAGCCCCTGCTTCAGCAAAGGTCTCATAAGTGCCTTGTACAATGCCCTGCGTGCCAATATAAATCCAGCTCCCTGCAGTCATTTGCCCATACATAAACAAATCTTTTTTGTCAAGCTCGTTAAAATGCTCCCAAGTTGCCCATTTTGGCACAAGGTTGGAGTTGGCAATCAAAACTCTTGGGGCGTTTTCGTGGGTATTAAACACGCCCACAGGCTTGCCTGACTGGATTAAAAGCGTTTGGTTGGTTTCAAGGGTTTTAAGGCTTTCTAGAATCTGGTCATAGCATTCCCAGTTTCTCGCCGCCCGTCCAATACCACCATACACCACAAGGCTTTGCGGATTTTCCGCCACATCGGGGTGTAGATTGTTTTGAATCATACGATACGGGGCTTCAGTCAGCCAGCTTTTGCAGGTCAAGGTTGTGCCTGTCGGAGCAAGGATTGTACGGGTTGGGTCGGTGCGAGTTGCCATAATGCGTTCCTTTTTAGCTGTGAATGATGGGGGAATTTGTATATACAAATTTTATGATAATTTAGCAAAAATTTTGGGGGAATGCAAGGGGTTTTTGAGTATTTTTACCAAAAATCATTATCTTTAATTTTGGCTTAAAATACGCTATACTATTGGTTTTTAGCCAAGACCATGCCAAAAACACCCGCCTACCAACGCATAAAATCCGCCATCTTAGCCAAAATCCACGCAGGACAATGGGCAGTCGGCTCTGCCATTCCCACCGAGATGGCATTGTCTCGTGAATTTGGCGTGGCTCGCATGACCGTCAATCGTGCCCTAAAAGAGCTGACCGATGAGCAGGTGCTAGAACGCCGTCAAGGCTCGGGGACGTTTGTCGCCCAGCAACAATTCAACCAAACCTTTATCACCGTTCGCAACATCGCCCACGACATAGAAAGCACAGGCAAACGCTATCACGCCAAAGTCGTAAGCCAGCTTGCCTTGCCTCATAGTGACTTACCGCCATCAGCTCGGGCGGTATTTCATGACACTCAGCGTCTGTACAAAGTGGAGATTGTGCATTTTGGCAATGATAAGCCTTTGCAATTTGAACGGCGTTTTGTGGATTTGGCGATTATTCCCGCCTTTGAATATCAAGATTTTAATAAAATCAACACAAGCGACTACCTTATCAGTCAAGCACCGCTTGTGCGTGGACACTATTTTATTGAAGCCAAACCTTGTCCGCCCGATGTGGCGACTTTTTTGGACTGTCAGCCAAACTCGCCTGCCCTGCGTTTGTCTCGCTACACATATTCAGGCAATAAGGTTGTTACCTTTGTGCAGATGTGGCACGATGGGGCGACTTTTCGTTTTGATGGGGAATTGGGCTAAGGCTGGGTTTGTCATAGATTTGTCGTATGGTGTGATACATGCTTTTTAAAAATAAGTTTTATAGACAAAACCCCAATCTAAGGCTAAATTGGGGTTTTTGATGGCTTAAAATTTTTAAAAATAGTTATAAATCCAAAGCTATTTTAAACCGCTTTTAAGCCATTAACTTCGCTCAGTAGCACCGACAGTTCCGCCAGTCCCACTTTGTCTGACAAGCCATCTATCTGCTCTAAGAGTACCGCCAGTCGCTCACGGTGCTTATCCTGCCATGCTGACAGACCACCCACCGCCAACACATCGGTGATGAGTGCCATGAGCGTGCGGTTAAACTCACCAGTGAGTGCATAAGACGCTTTTCTATCCCAGTAACTCTCGGCAGGCAACTCCGCCACCGCTGATGTTAGCTTATCCATGTGTAGCTGTGAGAACACGCCAAAATACGCTTGTGCCACATCGGTCACTGCCACGCCTTTTTGGTCGGCAAGTGCCACGACATCTAGGGCATGCACATAGATGGGCAAGCGGGCAAAGGCACGGGCATCATCATCGCTAAGTCCTTGGGCGGTCAAATCAGCGACATCTTTGGCGATATATGCTCCAAAATGCTCATCAATGACATCATAAGAGAACAAGTCCGCGACCAAGTTTTTAAAGGTCAGTGCCGTCTGTGCCACACTCTCGCCTGTCAGCTGACGGTTTAGGAACCATGTCATGCCTTGTTTTAGCACATCTTGGATGGTAAGTTCAAGCTCGATTTGGGTGTTGCCAGCGACGACATTGTCAAGGCTTGACAGTCTGTCCCACATCGCTTGTACATCAAAGACATCACGCACGATGGCATAGCTTCGGGTGATATCCGCGACGCTGTGACCTGTCTCATCACTCATGACGAACACATTTTCTATACCCAAGCGGTTCACCAGTCCATTAGTCAGATAAGTGCAGATAATCTCACGGTGCAGGCGATGGCGGGTCATCTCATCAAAGAACTGCTCGCCCAACGTATCTGGGAAGTACTTTTTAAGCTCATGCAAGAAGTAGGCATCTTCGGTCAGACCACTGCCAAGCAGTTCATCATACACCCACATTTTGCCATAAGACAACAGTACCGCCAGCTCAGGGTTGGTCAGCCCACGTCCATCTTTTGCCTTGCGTTTGGTTAGGGTGTCATCGCTTGGCAGGTATTCGATGGCACAGTCAAGGCGACCTGCCTTTTCCAAGAAATTCATAAAACGAATATGCTCGCCTGCACGCTCATATGCTTGATAAGCGGACAGCTCAATGGTCTGTGGCTGTAGGTAGTTTTGGCGTAGTACCAAATTTGCCACCGTATCGGTCATGCTCGCCAGTAAGTCATTACGCTGTTTGATGGCCATATCCCCA
Source organism: Moraxella bovis (assembly GCF_025985205.1). NCBI lineage: Bacteria > Pseudomonadati > Pseudomonadota > Gammaproteobacteria > Moraxellales > Moraxellaceae > Moraxella > Moraxella bovis. The sequence continues at coordinate 1,335,745 of NZ_CP087840.1, read as the reverse complement.
CGCTCAGTAACTGAGCCTAATAGGATTTTGATGTTGACTTCATGGTCTGAGCAGTTCACACCGCCTGAATTGTCAATGGCATCGGTGTAGATACGTCCGCCATGTAGGGCATACTCAATACGTCCACGTTGAGTACAGCCTAGGTTACCACCCTCGCCCACAACTTTAGCACGCACTTCATGTCCGTCCACACGAATGGCATCGTTGGCACGGTCGCCCACATCGCTGTGGTCTTCGTCAGATGACTTGATGTAAGTGCCGATACCGCCATTCCAAATCAAGTCCACAGGGGCTTTTAGAAATTTGTTTAGTAGCTCATTGGGTGTAAGGCTGTCCTCAGCGATGTCAAAACACTCTTTCATCTGTGGGCTGATGGCGATGGCTTTGTCGGTGCGATTAAATACCCCACCGCCTTCGCTGATAAGCTCTGTCTTATAATCCGTCCATGCCGAACGTGGTAAATTAAACAGACGCTCACGCTCTGCAAAGCTTGCCTTGGCATCAGGATTTGGGTCAATAAAGATGTGCAAGTGGTTAAAGGCTGCCACAAGGCGGATATTTTTGGACAGTAGCATACCATTACCAAACACATCTCCGCTCATATCGCCAATGCCTACCACGGTGAATTCATCATGGGCTTGAATGTCTTTGCCCATCAAGCGAAAATGGCGTTTGACGCTCTCCCACGCCCCACGAGCGGTAATGCCCATGCCTTTGTGGTCGTAGCCTGCCGAGCCACCCGAGGCAAAGGCATCTTGTAGCCAAAAGTTGTATTCGGCAGACAAAGCGTTGGCGATGTCTGAGAAAGTCGCTGTGCCTTTATCGGCTGCCACCACCAAATAGGGGTCGTCCTCATCATGGCGGACAGTGTTGGCAGGCGAGACAACATTGCCATCAACCAAATTATCTGTCAAGTCCAATAAACCACGGATGTAGGTCTGATAGCACGCCACGCCTTCGGCTTGCCACATCTCACGGCTTGCCTGCTTGGATTTGTCTTTGCAGACAAAACCGCCTTTTGACCCCACAGGCACGATGACTGAGTTTTTGACCATTTGGGCTTTGACAAGTCCCAACACTTCGGTGCGGTAGTCTTCCATGCGGTCAGACCATCTAAGCCCGCCACGAGCCACCTTACCACCACGCAAATGCACCCCTTCAACCCTTGGCGAGTACACATAAATCTCAAACATGAGCTTGGGCTTTGGCAAATTGGGAATATCACTTGCTTTAAATTTAAAAGACAAGCGGTCTTTTCTTGCTCCATCTTTGTCCACTTGATAAAAATTGGTGCGGAGCATGGCGTTTAACAAATCCAAGAACCAACGCACAATGCGGTCTTCATCAAGACTGGTTACCAAGCTAAGCTCACTGTCAATCTGTACCAAAATCGGGGCGGTGTCCGTCTGCTCAGTGGGCGACATCTTGGCATGGAACAGCTTGACAAGCAAACTGGCAATGGCAGGATTGCCAACTAGCGTGCTGTGAATGTACTCAGTCGAAAATGGGGCTCGGGCTTGGACGATATAGCGAGACAAAGCACGCAATACCACCACATCATAGGTGTCAATGTCCGTGGTCAAAATCAGCTGATTTAGGCGGTCGGACTCAACACGCCCTTGCCAAATCTCATCTAAGGCATGCTCCACCTGCATTTTGACTGCGGTCAAATCCACCGTCAATCCTGCTTTTAAGGTGAGTTTATACTCTTGTAACCACAAATCATCGCTGACATCAGGGGTGTCTTGCCCACCAAAGTCATAAGTGGACGCTGAGATGACCGCCACCCCAAAATGCTCCAATATCGGCAAGACGTGCGACAACGTCAAAATCTCGCCCCTGCCGTAGAGTTTTAGGGTTAGGCTGTCCGCACGCTCGCCTGCCGACTGATACAAATGCCAAATCTTAGGTTTATCATCATCAAGTGACAGCAGTTTGGTGGTATCTGCCACCGCCGTATGCACATCAAACCGCTCACGATACGTCAAAGGAATGCTCGTCCCCAATGTCGCCAGTATCTCTCTGGCACGGCTCTCGCCTGTCTGGGCGGTTAGGGCTTTGGCGTACTCATCCGTCCAGTCGTGCATGAGTGCCGACAGTTCACGCTCCAACTTGACTAGGTCATAATCCTTGACTTTGCCTGTCTCGGTGCGTACATGGATATGCACACGGGCGTGATGAAGTTCGTTAAATTCGGTCGTAAAGCTCGATGACACACCGCCAAAGGCTTGGGTTAGGATGTCTTGGATTTTTTGACGTAAGCCACTGTTAAATTTAGACAATGGCACATAGACCAGACACGATACAAATCTTTGATAATGGTCGGTACGCACGAGCAGGCGTAGGCGGTTTTTGTCCTGTAAGCTGGCAATGCTCGCCACCATCGGATAGAGCTCATCGGTACTGGCTTGGAATAGGTCATCACGGGGCAAGGTATTGACGATGTGGGTAAGTTTAAGATAAGCATGGCTGTTTTTGGGCAGGCGTGACATGGCAAGGATTTTACCCGCTTTTTCGTTAAGTAGCGGAATGTTTGCCACGCTGGTCTGATACGCCCGTGATGTCAAAAGTCCAACAAAACGATATTCGCCAATCAGCTCGCCTTGGTCGTTGTATTTTTGAATGCCCAAAAAGTCCAGATAAGCAGGGCGATGGATGGGCGATAGACGTGCCGACTTAGACAGCAGTAATACACGTGGCTCGGCTATCAGGCGTTTTAGGTGCGTGGGCAGACCGTGAAAGCTCTTGGACAACTCATCGGTCTCTTTGCCTTGTAGCACGCCCAGTCCGCTACCACCCACCGAGTACAGCTCAGGCACACCATGGTCATTTTCAAAACGGTATTCACGATACCCCATAAAGATAAAGTTATCACGCCCCACCCATTCCAAAAAGCCCGTCACCGCTTCTTTGGTATAATGCTCTGTGGGAATGGGTAGGCTTTTTAGCTCTTCTTTAATCTTATCTAGCTTATCTGCCATCGCCCCAAAGTCGCCAACGATGACATCAATGGCGTGGATTTTCTTTAATAACATCTCTTTGATGTCCGCCAGCTTATCCTCGCTTTGGCGGTCAATCTCAATATGCACCAACGCAAAACAGCTGTCCGCCCGACCACTACTCTCATCAACCGCTTGAATGTCGCTGATGTGTCCGTCCGTGCGTTCTACCTCGATGATGTTATTATAAATGCGATGAACGCCAATGCCCCGACGCTCCAAGCTCATGAGTAGTGTGTCGGTCAAAAAGGGGCGGTCAATGGCGACCAAAGCAATGATGGTACGCTCACTGTTAAACAGGTGCGACTCACCCAAAGGGTTGATGACGCTGATGTTGGGGCTTTTGCTGTTATGCGTTTTTAGTAAGCTAAAATGGTGTAATGCCATGCCCGACAACATCTCATCGGAGAATCTGTCTGCTATCTCTATGGGCAAGTGCTGATAATAGATGGGGATAAACTTCGCCAATATCTCTTGATGGTTGGCATGGTTGTCATGATGATGGCTTGTGGCGTGACGGGCGATGTTGCTGACACGTTTTGGGCTGATGGTTAGATGGTTGCTTGTCATGTTTTTTCCTGTTGGTTTTTAACCGCAAATGTTTAAAATAAACGTGTATAAACTAAACCAAAGCTGACAAAATAGCAAATGGAAAATCTTTGTATTATTATTAGTTTTTATGATAAATATAAAATTTTTTAGATATATTTCTGATAAGTGTTTTGGCATTGGATTTAAAATGTACTGACATCTGTCTTTATAATTTATATCGGCATTGTTAAACTAAAATACATAATTCAAAGTTCCATTCCACTTAGCAAACAGTAAGTTCAAAGTGTTTTCTATCATTTTCTCGGATTTAGAATAACATTTTGATTTTCTTCTAAATCTTGCTGTGAAATGCCTAATGGGACTATTATAGCCCTCTATGGTAAAAGTTTGAGCTTTGCTTGTCATATGTTTTGATTTTGGAATGACTTCAAGGTAAGATTTCCAGTAGTCACTACAAAACAGTTGAATGTTATGGATGTTCAATTGATTGTAAAGCTGTTTAAAGGTGTTGGTGTCTCGTCTGCCACAAACAAAACCTAAGATTTGTTTTGTTGTTCTGTCAATGGCAAGCGGGGTCCAGCAAGCGTTTTTTATGCTTGGTGTAGCTATGAATCTCATCAAGCTCAACGATATCTATCGCTTGATTGCTATCTTGTTTGATTTGATGTTGTTCGCCAAGTTTTTTAACCCATTGATAGACTGTGCCATAACTAATACCTAATATGCGACCAATTGAACGAAAGCCCAAACCTTCTAGATACATATTGATTGCCATTTGCTTGGTTGCTTCGCTTTTATGATGCGTTGGTTTATGTACTGAAAAGTAATGATTGCAACCTTTGCACTTATAGCGTTGTCTGCCATTGTTAAAACCTGCTTTGACAAAGTGTTTGTGCTTACATTTAGGACAACTATCAAATGTTTCGTTCATTGGTTTTTACTCTATGGTAAAGTATTGAGTTATTTTAACTTATGTATTTGTTTTTGACAATACCTTTATATCTTGCAGTGAAAATAAAAGGGCGGATAAATCCGCCCTTTATAAACCCTTAAACCATCACACTCGGGTCAAACGCTCGCACAGGCTCTTGTCTTAGCACATTGGGGTCGGCTTTGTAGTAACCTGCCGTTGATTTTGGCAATCTTTGCCCACGCATGACATCGGCGATTTTTTCCGCCATCATAATAGTAGTGGCATTTAGGTTGCCTGTGATGATAAGGGGCATGATAGAAGCATCAACCACACGCAAACCCTCTAAGCCATGCACACGCCCTTGTCCGTCCACAACTGCCATATCGTCTATACCCATCTTACAGCTACAAGACGGATGATAAGCGGTCTCGGCATGATTACGCACAAATTCATCAAGCTCGGCATCGGTCTGGGCGTTACGGCTTGGGCTAATCTCACGCCCACGGTAGGCATCTAAAGCAGGTTGGTGCATAATCTCACGCGTGATACGAATGCCATCTCTAAACTCCTGCCAGTCTTGCTCGTGCGACATATAATTAAACAAGATGCTGGGGTGGTCGTGTGGATTTAGCGATTTTAGACGGATACGCCCACGAGACGGCGAACGCATGGAGCCAACGTGTGCTTGAAAACCATGCTCTTCTACGGCATTTGAGCCGTTGTAATTAATGGCAACTGGCAAAAAGTGATACTGGATATTTGGCCATTCAAATTCAGGACGGGTACGGATAAAGCCCCCTGCCTCAAACTGATTGCTTGCCCCAATGCCCGTTCCCAAAAACAGCCACTCGGCCCCAATGGCGGGTTGGTTATACCATTTTAGGGCAGGATACAGCGATACAGGTTTTTTGCATTCGTATTGTAGATACATCTCCAAATGGTCTTGTAAATTCTCGCCCACCCCTGGTAGGTCATGCACGACAGGGATTTTAAATTCATCAAGCAAATTTTTTGCCCCAACGCCCGAACGCTGTAAAATCTGTGGAGATGCAATCGCCCCTGCCGAAAGTATCACTTCTCGCTTGGCGTGGACGGTTGTGGGATTTGTGTCATTGCCTTGTAGATACTGTACGCCAATGGCACGCTTACCTGAAAATAGGATTTTGTCGGTTACGGCATGGGTTTTTATGGTAAGATTGGGGCGTGATTTTGCCATGTCTAGATAGCCCCGAGCCGTGCTAGAACGGCGTCCTTTTGGTGTAACCGTTCTGTCCATAGGTCCAAAACCTTCTTGCTGATAGCCGTTCAAATCATCGGTGCGTGGATAGCCTGCTTGCACGCCTGCTTCTACCATGGCATTAAACAGCACGCTACTACCAATTACCGTGCCACGCTGTGAAGTTGTTACGCTCACAGGACCTGTGCCACCGTGATAGTCGTTTTCGCCCACATCACGGGTCTCGCTCTTTTTATAATAGGGCAAACAGTCGGCATAGCTCCAATCTTCTAGCCCGTCCATTTTTGCCCAATTGTCCAAATCCATGGCATTACCACGAATATAGCACATACCATTGATGAGCGATGAACCGCCAAGCCCCTTACCACGTCCGCACTCCATACGGCGGTTATTCATATAAGGCTCAGGGTCGGTCAGATACGCCCAGTTGTAACGTTTGCCTTGCAAGGGGTATGCCAGTGCTGCAGGCATTTGCGTGCGAAAATCCAAGCGATAATCAGGACCACCTGCTTCCAAAAGTAGCACGCTCACATCGCTGTCTTCTGTCAGACGTGTGGCAAGCACATTACCTGCCGAACCTGCTCCGATGATGACATAGTCATATTCTGTCATAAGTTTTCCTTAATAAGTTAATAAGTTTGATAATATAGCAGTTATTTAAAAATAGACTCAAATTTACCCATTTCAATCTGAATGGATTTGACTTGGGTGTAGTGTTCTAGTGTCATTATGCCATTTTCACGTCCCACGCCTGATTGCTTATAGCCCCCCACAGGCATTTTGGCATCTGACTCGCCCCACGTATTGACCCAACAAATACCCGCTTGCAAGGCATGGGTAATGCGATGAGCTTTATTTAAATCAGACGTAACGACACCCCCTGCCAAGCCAAAAATCGTGTCATTGGCACGCTCTATCGCTTCATCTTCATCATCATAAGTCAAAATGCTCATGACAGGCCCAAAAATCTCATCGGTAACAATGCTCATCTCATCGGTACAATCAGTAAAGACAGTCGGTAGCACAAACGCCCCTTTGGACAGCGACTCGCCATGCTCGGCAAAATCATCCGCCACCGCACGCCGTCCACCAAACAGCACCGTTGCCCCTGCTTTTTTGCCCTGCTCCATATAATCAAGCACTCGCTCCATGTGGGCAAAGCTCACCAAAGGACCCATGTTGGTTATCTCATCAGTTGGGTCGCCCAAGCGAACCTTGGGCAGGCGTGCCAAAATGGCTTGTTCAAAGGCGTGTTTTTTGGCACTTGGTACAAAAACTCGTGTGCCATTGGTACACACTTGTCCTGTGCTATAAAAGTTTGCCATCATCGCCACGTCCGCCGCCAGATCAATGTCGGCATCATCACAAACAATCAAAGGCGACTTACCGCCAAGCTCCATGGTTACGTCTTTTAGTGATGATGCTCCTGCAAGGCTCATCACTTTTTTGCCTGTTGCCACCGAGCCTGTAAATGAGATTTTGGCAATGTCAGGGTGTTCGGTCAGATACGCCCCCACATCACCACCACCTTGCACGACATTAAACACCCCGTTAGGCGCGCCAGCTTGGGTATAAATCTCGGCAAGTTTTAGGGCAGTCAAAGGCGTAACTTCACTCGGCTTAAAAATCATGGCATTACCAGATGCCAAGGCAGGGGCGGATTTCCATAGGGCGATTTGAATGGGATAATTCCACGCCCCAATCCCTGCCACCACGCCAAGCGGTTCTCTTTGAGTATAAAAAAAGCTCCCTTCTTTGCCCGTGCGAAGTGGCACTTGCACTCCTTCAACGGCGGTGGCAAGCCCTGCATAATACTCCAAGACGTCCGCCCCTGTGACAATATCCACATAAGCGGTCTCGCTGATTGCCTTGCCTGTGTCCGCCGTCTCAAGGCGTGCCAGCTCGTCGTTTTGTTCACGCAAAATTGCCACCGCTTTTAGCAGTATCCGAGAACGCTCCACCGCTGTCATGCTTGCCCAGATTTTTTGTCCTTCTTTGGCGCTTTGTACCGCTTTATCCACGTCCGCTTTTGAAGCACTTTGCAGTTTGGCAAGCGTGTCTGCTGTAGCAGGATTGACCGTCTCAAAAAACTCCCCGCTACTGGCGGATGCATACTTTCCGCCGATGTATAGCGATGTTTGTTCTACGTTTGGTAGTGATGACAATGCCATAACAAGACTCCTATATTTTTAAAAATTTATCATCAAAACTTATAAATTTTATTCAAAGGTTGATGAAACCAAAAAGATAGGTTATGATAACAAAAAATCATCTATAACGCAAATAATTGATTTTTAATGACTTTATTGTTTAATTTGTGTAAAATGATTATATATTTCAAATTAATTTTTGTAAACGTTTTGTAATTTATTAGGTTTTTTGAAAACCATTTAGGGTGTGTTAAACCTTGATGATATTCTCATAAAATAAGATGAAAATTTAGCGCACCCTAGCAATTTTATATCATTAACGAACTTTGGAAGGTAACACTATGGGAGATACCAAACCCAAAGACGGTCGCCTAAACCGAACGGTGTTTATCTGTTCGGCGGTGATTATCGTCTTTTTTAGCTTATATACCATGCTGTTTAATGACAGTGCGTCCGCCATTTTGGACGGTGTGCTGGCGTGGGTAAGTACCACTTTTGGTTGGTATTACTTTTTTGCCGCATCGGTGTATATCATTTTTGTGCTGTTTATCGCCTGCTCTCGCTATGGCAACATCAAGCTAGGTCCCAAGCACTCCCAACCCAAGTACAGTCTTTTGACGTGGTCGTCCATGCTGTTTGCCGCAGGGATCGGCATTGACATCATGTTTTTTTCGGTGGCAGAGCCTATCATGCAGTACATGAATCCGCCTGTTGGGGACGGTCAGACCACACAGGCGGCTCGTGAAGCCTTGATGTGGACGATTTTTCACTACGGACTGACAGGCTGGTGCATGTATGCGTTGGTGGGCATTGCCCTTGGCTATTTTGCCTACCGCTACAATCTACCCCTAACCATTCGCTCGGCATTGTACCCCATGATTGGCAAAAAGATTGATGGACCTGCCGGTCATGCTGTGGACGTGGCGGCGATTTTGGGGACGATTTTTGGTATTGCCACCACTTGCGGTATCGGGGTTGTGCAATTAAACTACGGTCTGCACGTTATTTTTGATTTGCCTGAAAACTTACTTTGGCAAATCGGGCTTATCGCCCTAGCGGTCGCCATTACCATTGTGTCGGCAACCACAGGGGCATCCAAGGGCATCAAAATCCTATCGGAGCTTAACATTTATTTTGCCTTGGGGCTTATCCTGTTTGTGCTGTTTTTGGGCAATACCGAATTTTTGCTAAACGCCATTGTCATGAACGTGGGCGACTATCTTAGCCGTTTTCCAACTTTGACGCTAGACACCTTTGCCTACAACCAAACGCCCGAACAAAAACAATGGATTCAAGACTGGACGCTGTTCTTTTGGGCGTGGTGGATTGCGTGGTCGCCTTTTGTGGGACTGTTTTTGGCTCAAATCTCAAAGGGTCGTACCATTCGTGAATTTGTCATCGGCACCTTGTCCATTCCCTTTTTGTTTACGCTTGCTTGGCTGTCAGTCATGGGCAATAGTGCCTTAAATGAAGTCTTAGGAGGCAACCTTGCTTTTGCCGAAAAAATCATCGCACGCCCTGAGATTGGTTTTTATGAGCTGTTATCCACTTATCCGTGGTTCTCGGTAACGGCAATCATCGCCTTTGTCTCAGGACTTTTGTTTTATGTAACATCGGCAGATTCTGGGGCGATCGTGCTTAGTAATTTTAGCTTCAAAAGCCAAAAAAACACCGACACGCCCCCCATTTGGATACGCCTGTTTTGGGCGGTGGCAATCGGCATGCTGACCGCTGCCATGCTGATGACGGACGGCATCACCGCCCTACAAAAGGCGACTATTGTCATGGGCTTGCCATTTAGCTTTGTCATGTTTTTTGTCATGGTGGGGCTGTTTAAGTCGTTACGCCTTGAAGATTTTAGAGAAGAGATTACCAAAATCAATGCCGTGCCTGTGGCAGGGGGCGTGGACGTGAGCGACTGGCAAACTCGTCTGCACCGCATTACCGCCTATCCTGACGCCTCAGAAACAAAAGCGATGATGACAAATGTCTGCCTGCCTGCCCTAACTGACGTGGCGGACGCTCTACGCCAAAAGGGACTGTCGGTGCGTGTGGAATCGGTCGCCTTGGACGGTGAGCCAAGCCTTGTGCAACATATGCTGACGGTGGATTATAAGGATGAGTATAACTTCGTGTATGGCATCGTCCCCGTTAAATACCCTGTGCCAGAGCGTCCAACGGTTGATGATGGGCAAGAGTTTTATTATCGCTTGGAGACGTATTTGTTTGAAGGTTTGCAAGGCAATGATTTGTCAGGCTTTAACAGCGAGCAAGTCATCAATGATGTGCTTGACAAATACGAGCGTCATCGGGCGTTTTTGCATTTAAATCGTGAAACCCCCGGTAGCCGCCCTGTGTTTCCTAAGTGATTTATCCCAAAATAAAAGCGTGTCAAAAGGCACGCTTTTTTTATTAAATCTTTTTCCAAGCTAAAAATAAACCCTTATAAAAACTGGGGTTGAAGTTTTTAAAAATCTATAAAAATCAGGGCTTGGAAAGAAGTCTATTAAAAATCTCCCCAAACCATCATTCCCAAACCGCCATTTTTGCATTATAATAATCCTATTTTTATCCGTGAACATTCATCATGAAAAAATCCTTACTTAGCCTAACCCTACTTAGCCTTAGCTTATCTGCCACCGCTCAGGACACATCAGCCCTTGACGACTTGACCATTGGTGCCTTAGCCAGTTTTGGCTCGCACGCCTATGCCACCGATGACAAAGTGGGGGTGGTGCCACTCGTGCTATACGATAACGACTATTTTTATGCCGAAGGCTCGGAGTTCGGTTTTTATGCTCACAAAGACAGCGAAAACTGGTTTCGTGTCGGGGCAGGCTATGAGTCTCGAAACTTTGAGCCAGATGACGCAACCATAACCGCCCTAAAAGGCTTAAACAGCCGTAAATCCAGTGCCAATATCGTACTAAGTTATATGCGTATCACGCCTGTGGGCGGTTTTGAGATCAAGGCAGGCACGGACATGATGGACAGAAGTGGCGGTCAGACCGTCTCGTTGGCTCATCGCAGTCTGTTCAAATTCGCCGATAACAAACTCACCGTCTATCCCAAATTTGGCGTAAACTGGTACAGTGATGATTATAACCAATACTACTTTGGCGTATCTAAGCAAGAAAGCACCAAAACAGGCATAGACATCTACACCGCCAAATCCAGCTACTCGCCCTTTGTCTCGGTCTCTGGCAAATACCAATTTACCGACCACGTCGGTGCCTTTGCCAACACCAAAGCCGAATGGCTCTCATCAACTCAAAAAGACAGCCCGCTAACCGATGATAAGGTGGACATTGGGGCAAATGTGGGTTTGACTTATACCTTTTAATGGTTAAAATCATTTTTAACTTTATATTAAGTGACTCATTTATCAAGGGCGAATGTGATTCACCCCTACCACCCAAAATAATTAGCAAACAACAAAAAGGGCAAACCCACGCTCGCCCTTTTTATCGTTTATCTGCTTATCAATCATCGCTTGATTGTAATTGGATATAGTTTTGAATGCCGATGTCCGCAATCTTCTCTTGCTGGGTTTTTAGCCAGTCTTCGTACTCTTCATTGCCGTCTTTTAGCTTGATGAGTAGCTCACGAGAAACAAAATCACGCTTGGCGGTACACACGTCAATGGCTTCTACCAGCACGTCATGTTTACGTTTCTCCAAACGCAAATCACATGCCAAAATCTCTTCTACACTCTCGCCAATCATGAGCTTACCCAAATCTTGCAAATTTGGCAAACCTTCAAGTAGCAAAACTCGTTCAATCAGCTCATCTGACCATTTCATCTCACGAATGGACTGCTTAAAAAATGAGTCGTTTAGTTCTTCTACGCCCCAGTTTTTGACGATACGAGCGTGCAAAAAATACTGGTTAATGGCAATCAGGGACTGACCCAATACCAAATTTAACTGACGGATAACGTCTTTATCGCCTTTCATGTTATTACCTTTTTATCTTTAAATTTTAAACATTTAACTTTTTTAAAAAAGGGTGTATGCACAACACCCCTTTTGCTTTTTGCCCTACTTAGTGCGTGACACCCACCATGTTAGACTCTCCACTTTGGCTTTGTAGGTAGTTTTGTAGTCCCATAAGCTCAATCAAACGTAGTTGTTTTTCTAACCAGTGAGCGTGGTCTTGTTCGGTGTCTTCTAACTGACGCACGAGCATATCACGAGTTACATAATCACGCTCGGCTTCACAGATAGAAATACCTTCTTTTAGGTGTTCTTGCACGGCGCATTCTAGTTCCAAATCGCTTTTTAGCATGGCAGGCACATCGGCACCGATGTTAATCTTGCCCACTTGCATATTTGGTGTACCGCCCAGCATGATGATACGGTTGATAATTAGGCGTGCGTGTAGGGTCTCATCTTCCATTTCGTGATAAATGCGGTCGTGCAATTTACCCAGCTCCCATTCAGCGTACATTTGTGAATGGATAAAATACTGGTCTCTGGCACCCAACTCGCCCGCCAATAAGAAATTTAGATAATTAATGACTTTTTGAGATGATTTCATGATAAAAATCCTGTGTTAGATAAAGAAAAATCAGCCAACGCTGTATGGGACATATCATAGCACAAAGATAGGGATTGACAAGGGGGTATTTGTATGGCAAAGGAACTGCGAACGACTTACGCTGTGAGAATGGCTATTACAATAACAAAAATTTTCACCTAAGAAATCATCTTAGGTGAATTGGAGAAAATGGTTTTGGCAAATAGGCTAAGTTATTGATTATGTTGTTATTTTTATTATTGATGACAATTCCTTTTACCATTTTAATAATTTGCAAATAATAAGGCTTATTAGTTAATTTTATCAACTTGAAAATGACTATTGATTGATAATTTTAATTTAGCTAAGATTATGCAAAGACACTTATATTGAGAAAAATTACAGTAATAAATTTACCAAATATTTACAAACATTCTATCACACCGCCATAGCGTCCACCGCCACATATTTGGCATGATGTTCATCAACTAAATCCTGCACCATAGGCATACAACAGCCACAGCAAGTACCGACCAGTAGCTCACTTTGCAATGCTTCCACGCTATCAACGCCTTGTAGCATGGCGGTTTTGATTTGGGTGTCTTTGATGTCATGGCAAATACAAACATACATGGCGAAGTCCTTGGCGAATGCTGTTGTGGATTGGCTATTTTTTAAACGAAAATAAGAACGGTTATTCTTATTAACTCATGGGGTTATATTAGCAATAATTATTATTATTTGCAAGCAACAATTGATAATTTTTATAAAAAAAATTTAAAAATTTTGATGAATGCAGGGATTATTTGCTGATAATGCTTTTTAAAATATGAATTTGTCTAAAAATCAATGGCTTATTCCCAAAAATCTGCTTAACATTTTGATAAATAAAAATCCCCAAAACATCATATTTTGGGGATTGTTAAAAATTTAATCAAATTTGATTATTCATCAACAAAAGACAGCCAGTGCTTGTATTTGTCATTACGCCCTTGCACCACATCAAAATACAAGGTTTGTAGTTTTTCGGTCAGCTCGCCACGTCCGCCCTTGCCAATCACACGGTCATCATATTCACGTATTGGGGTAACTTCGGCGGCGGTGCCTGTCATAAAAATCTCATCGGCAAGGTAGAACTCATCACGAGTGATACGGCGTTCTACGACTTTGATGCCCAAATCATGAGCGAACTCAATAATCGTACGGCGAGTAATGCCGTCTAACGCTCCGCCTGCAAGGTCTGGGGTATATAGCTCGCCATTTTTCACCAAAAATAGGTTCTCGCCAGAGCCTTGACACACGTAGCCGAGCGGGTCCATAAGAATGGCTTCGTCATAGCCTGCACGGGTTGCTTCTTGGTTAGCTAGGATAGACACAGGATAGTTGGCGGCGGCTTTTGCCTTACACATGGTTACGTTGGGGTGATGATGTGTGTAGCTTGATGTCTTGGCACGGATACCGTTTTTGATGCCGTCTTCGCCCAGATACGCCCCCCAATGCCATGCAGCAACGGCTGAATGAATGGTGTTGTCTTTGGCGGCGATACCGAGCTTTTCTGAACCGACCCAGATGAGCGGACGAATATAAGCACTCGCCAAGCCATTTTCACGCACCACGTCTTTTTGGGCTTTGACCAGCTCATCATGGCTATAACGCACGTCTAGCTGAAAAATTTTGGCAGAATTAAGTAGGCGTTCGGTGTGTTCATGTAGACGGAAAATGGCGGTACGCCCGTCAGGGGTCTGATAGGCACGCACGCCTTCAAACACTGCCAAACCATAATGCAAGCTGTGCGTGAGTACATGGACTTTGGCATCAGGCTGGTTGACTAGTTCGCCATCTAGCCACATTTTGCCGTCTTGGGTTGCTAAACTCATAAGTTTTTCCTTGATAAAAAGAGCTTTTAATAAAATTATTTTATAAACTTAGAGCGTTCATAAAATAAAAGTAATCGCATGATTATAACACCGTTTGGGCGTTTTGCAATAGTTTTTTAAGGTGTGGTGCGAGCGATTGCCGTCTCTACCAGCACAAACTGGCGTACGTCATTTAGCATGATTGTGTCAAAATTATGAATAAAGGCAAACGACAACTGCCTATCAGGGTCGCAGAACGCCACCGAGCCGTTATAACCCATGTGTCCGTAGGCGTTTGGCGTGTGTTGCAAGCTAAATAAGCGATGAAAACCCGACCGCCACCGCATATTGGCAGGCATAACCGCATCAAAACCGTCCACACGCACCGCACGCATGTCGGCAAGCACCGCAGGCGTGATGAGCGTTTGCCCTTGCCATACGCCACCATTAGCGTGCATGGCGTAGATAGTGGCTAGGGCGTGGGCGGTAGAGACCCCATTGGCGGCAGGAATGACCGCTTGCAACACCTTATCATGATGGTATTCCACGCCATCACGTCCGTTTGGCATGAGTGCGTTTTTATAATTGACAAGGTTCATCTTGGCGGTGTCAAAATATAGCTTATTAATGCCAGATGTGCCAAGTGTCTCCACCTTATCCGCCCATAATGGCGTGATGTCAAGCCCTGCATATACCGCCAACATCTCTGGAGTGTCAGGTTTTAGGGTTGGTTTGCGTTTGGTTATGGGTGTGCCATCAAAATACCGCACAGGCTTGGCAACTTGTCCCAATTTATCAGCAGGCAGTCCATAATACAGCTCGCCCTGTATGCCTAAGGGCGTAGCAAGGTACTCATCTAGGGCGTGTTGCAAGGGCAGTCCTGTTACACGTTCCACTAATCCGCCCAAAATCCACCCTGAGACCAACGCACTATACGCACTGCCATAGCCCTGCTCGTCCTGTCCTTTGGGGGTGTTAGGCGACATTTGGGCAACTTTGGCGGTCATCATTTGCCAGTCGGTTAGCTCATCGGTGTCGTAGGTGAGTGTGGTGATTTTAAACAGCCCTGCGGTGTGAGTCAAGATGTGGCGTAGTGTGATATGCTCTTTACCCCCTACCCCAAACTCCGCCCAATATGAACCAATGGGCGTATCATAGTCCAACAGTCCTTTTGAGACCAACACCGCCACAAGGGTCGCTATCACGCCTTTGCCGATAGAGAAATTTACCGATAGCGTGTGGGCGTGCCAGTCTTGGTGTGGCAGGGCTTGCCCTATGGCGGTGTTTACCACCGTCTCGCCTTTGTGAGTGATGACAAGTGAACCACCGGCAGGCGAGTCGTCAAATTGTAATTTAGAAAGCAGTTTGGGAAAATCTTGCCACATGGTCTGTACCTAATGATAAAAATGGCTTATTGTATAAGAATTTGGGGGAAAATTCAAAGTGTGGGGCGTTTGTCATGACGTCAGATAGAGTGCGTATTATGCACCCGACCAAATTTTTAAAATTTGCAAATTTAAAAAATTTTAATCCCAAAAACCAAAAAACAGGGCAAATCATCATCTGCCCTGCTCTTTTTCACTCATCATAAAAACGTAATTTTGCCGAGTAAATGCGGTTTTTCCGTCCCTGCCGCATACAGGGCAAAGGCTCGCCCATCGCTCTCTTGGCGTGCCACAAAGTCAATCTTGGACGGCAAGAAAATGGGCGTTTTAAATGACACGTCCACTCGGTACGCCTTCGGCAAATCATAAAATTGAGCAATGCTCGCCGCCTTTGACCACATGCCATGAGCGATTGCCTTAGGAAAGCCAAACGCCCGAGCCGATAAGGGGTGCAAATGGATTAGGTTAAAATCGCCCGACACGAACGCATACCGCCGTCCGATGTCTTCTGGGATGTTAATCAGCTCCGCCCAACCATTCTCATCAGGCTCTAAGCGTGCCACGCTCTCAGACACAGATTTGACCGTGCGTTCATCGACGGGCTTTTTTTGGCGAGACAGATAAGTTGATGTCCCTTGCCATACTAGCTCATCATCGATATGCACTTCGGTGATAAAATCAAAGGTCTGCCCCTTGTCATGGGGGGTTAGGTTGTCAAGTCGCACACTCATCTTGACCGTTTCGGTATCAAAAATCGGACGATACTGCGTAACGCTGTTTTCTAAATGCACCAGCCCAAGCATGGCAAAAGGAAAATCAGGCTTTGCCATCATGTTCATCTGTAACGTCTGCGACAACACCGCAAAATACGTTGGCGGTACACGCCCATCATCAATAAACCCACAAATTCGCCGATAGTCTCGCAAATTGTTCTGGTCAATGGCGAGTTTGTCCACTGCATACACCGAATCAGGCAATGCCCCTGCTCGGTTGTCGCCATGCGGAATCAAACTTTTGATAACGTTGGCATAAGTGGTGTGCATTTTTGGCAATTCTTTAAAATTTTGTTCTGCCATATCATACCTTTAATATAAAATAATTTTTGGTAAATTTTAATGGATTTTTGGGGGAATGTAAATCAAAAATGTACAAGTGTACGGCTGATATGTTTCCCATCAAAATTTACCAATGAATAAAATCACGCCCCAAGCACGCTTTGACCGCACACACGCACCACGTTACCATTGAGTCCTGACGCTTTTGGCGACAGTAGCCACGAAATCGTCTCTGCCACGTCCACAGGCTCACCGCCTTGACTCATTGAGTTCATACGGCGACCGGCTTCACGAATGGCAAAGGGAATGGCACCGGTCATCTTAGTTTCAATAAATCCAGGGGCGACCGCATTGATACGGCGTGCCGAACCGTCTAGACTCTTGGCGGTCGCTTCTACCAGACCGATAACCCCCGCTTTACTCATGGCATAGTTAGTTTGCCCCAGATTGCCAGCAATGCCTGAGATACTAGACACACAGACGATACGAGCCGACTCGGACAAGCCATTATTGGCAAGTAGGTAGTTATTAATGGTGCTAATGGCTTTTAGGTTGATGTTTAGCACCAAATCCCATTTGTCGGCACTCATGTTGGCTAGGGTCTTATCACGAGTAACACCAGCGTTATGCACCACACCATCCAACACGCCACACGCCCTTAAAATCTGCTCGCCAGCGTCCGTTTGAGTGATGTCCAGTGGCAAGGCATAACCGCCCAGATTGCCAGCGACTTTTTGTAAATCTGCCAAAGACGCAGGCACGTCCAAGCAGTACAGCTGTGCCCCGTCTCGTGCCAACACTTTGGCAACTGACTCGCCAATGCCACGACTTGCCCCTGTAACTAGGATTTTTTTGCCTTTTAGGGGTTTGGTTTCGTCAAAATCGACCAACGACAGCTCATCGCCATTATCCTTGATATAGACCGCTTGCCCTGACACATATGCCGATTTTGCCGACATAAAAAAGCGTAAGGCGTGGTCTAGGTGTTTTTCGGCACCGATTTGGGTGTATAGGACATTGGCGGTAATGCCTTTTTTAAATTCTTTGGCGACTGATTTGACAAATCCCAACACCGCACGCTGTGCCAAAGCAAAATCAATGTCTATGCCTGTACAGCAAGACGGGCGAGCAATCAGCACAATCCGACCAGACGGTTTGATGCGACGGGCGATTTTATGGAAAAATTCATACACCACCTTTAAGCCGTCCGTGTCTTTGATGTTGGTAACATCAAAAATCGCCACTTTAAAACGCACGTTCTCGTCCGTTAGACGGTCATCGAGCTTATCATTAGTGGTAATCTTGGCGTCCAATGCGGTCAAAATATCATTCACACTACGGCTCACATCACTGTCGCCTGTCGCCCCAAATGCCACTTCGCCACGCACCACAGGCTGACCCACTTCAAAGCGGTCAAGTTTAATGGGTGTGGGCAAACCCAGATTTTTTGCAACAGTTCTGCCTAGACCTGATTGCACCAATTCACCATAACGGTCGCTCATAGGAGTATCCTTTTGTTTGTAAATACGATAAGCCCCATTCTAGCATAAAAATAAATGTTGGCACAAAATTTTCTCTATTATAAAAATAAGTTATAAATTTTAAATAAATAACAAAAAATTAGTTAAGAAAGCAAAAAACATTTTCCCTTTTAAGTCAAATGATGATAAGCTAGGATAAGCTAAAATGATAGATGCGATGTCATTTTTTGGGTTTTGATAAGATTGATTTTAGGATAATTTCGTGCAAATTTATTAGATTTTTATCTTAACTTATCTTAAAAATCATCTGTCAAAACCCTGTTACCTTTATCAATTCATTTCATTAAGGATAAGTCATGACCATCAAAAAAGTTGCCATTCTTGGCGGAAACCGCATTCCCTTTGCTCGCTCAAACGGTGCATACGCAGACGCCAGTAATATCGATATGCTCTCATCGGCGTTGGACGGTTTGATTGCTCGCTTTAATTTGGCGGACAAAGAGATTGGCGAAGTGGTTGCCGGCACGGTCTTAAAACACAGCCGTGATTTGAACCTAACCCGTGAAGCCCTGCTAAACACCGCCCTATCGCCCACAACCCCTGCCTATGACATCTCGCAGGCGTGTGGCACAGGTTTGCAAGCCACGTTTGCCGTCGCCAACAAAATCGCACTGGGCATCATCGACAGTGGTATCGCAGGCGGGACGGACACGACATCGGACGCACCGATTGCACTCGGGGACGGCATTCGTAAGCCCCTGCTTGCCATCAATAACGCCAAAACCGCCAAAGCTCGACTGACCGCCCTAACCCACATCAACCCCAAAGACCTACTGTCATTCCCTGCCAATGGTGAGCCACGCACTCGCCTATCCATGGGCGAACATCAAGCCATCACTACCCTAGAATGGAACATCAGCCGTGCCGACCAAGATGAGTTGGCATTTAACAGCCATCAAAATTTGGCTCGTGCGTATGACTCAGGATTTTTTGATGACTTGATGACTCCCTATAAAAGGCTAAACCGTGATAATAACTTGCGTGCAGACACCACGCTTGATAAACTTGCCACGCTAAAACCTGCCTTTGGTAAGCGTAACGCCAACCCAACCATGACCGCAGGTAACTCCACGCCACTGACCGACGGTGCGTCTTGTGTGCTACTTGCCAGTGATGACTGGGCAAGTGAGCACGGTTTTGAACCACTTGCCTACATCACTCACCAACAAACGGCGGCCGTGGACTTTGTGGGTAAAAATGGGCTGACCGAAGGACTGCTTATGGCACCTGCCTATGCCGTACCAAAAATGCTCGCTCGTGCTGGTCTGACCTTACAAGACTTTGATTTTTATGAGATTCATGAAGCCTTTGCCAGTCAAGTACTCTCCACTCTCGCCGCTTGGGAAGATGAAAACTTCTGCAAAAACCGCTTGGGATTAGATAAGCCATTAGGTAGCATTGACCGCAGTAAGCTCAATGTCAATGGGTCAAGCCTTGCCGCAGGACACCCCTTTGCTGCCACAGGTGGACGTATCTTAGCAACCGCCGCCAAACTGCTCGCCCAAAAAGGCTCAGGGCGTGCTTTGATTTCTATCTGTGCCGCTGGCGGTCAAGGCGTTACTTGTATTTTAGAACGCTAATCATACAAAAATTACCCTAAATCAAAAACCCCAATCTGTCATGGATTGGGGTTTTTGATTTGGCTTGGATTTAAATGGTATGCACTTCACTTTTTTACAATTTTCAACGGCTTATCAATTTTAAAATACATTTCTGCATTAAAGGGTGAATTGCAATTTTTCCCCTATATTCAAAATTTTTAACAAATCCAATTCCCTATTATTTAAAATAATTTACCCAATAAATAACAAATTTTTCAATTTTTTATGGCGAATAATATTGTGTTTGAATTTTAATTTTTCTTATTTTAAAAAGTTTATTAAAAAATAGATTATGTTAAATAAATTTGGTATAATTGGCAAAATGGAGAGAACAACCGACAACGGCAAAACATGGGTGTTTACGTTGCGTGACGATGTCAAATTCCATGACGGCACACCGATGACCGCCAAAGAAGTGGTAAACAGTCTAACGCTCGCCCTAAATAAGCCCACTGCCCTAGAAAGTGCTAATATCGAGCTTATCAAGGCAGTTGATGATAAAACGGTAGAATTCACTCTTGCCGAGCCTTTGACCACCCTACCGTCTTATTTGACACACGCCACCGCCATTATCCTAGCCCCTGCGTCTTTTGATGACAAAGGGCAAGCCACCAAAATCATCGGCACAGGGGCGTATCAGGCGGATAAGGTTGAGCCACCACAAAAGATTGAGCAGTCCGCTTATGCCGACTATTGGGGACAAAAAGCCCACATTAATCGCATTAACTACCTTGCCAACTCTCGCAGTGAGACCCGCACCCTGCTTGTCGAGAGTGGCGATGACCATTTGGTGTACACCCTAGACAGTGCCAGCCTAAAACGCCTACAAAACAACAGCGACCTACAAGTGACAACCCAAACGCTCGCTCGCACCATTGTCATTAAGATGAACATCGCCAATCCGCTCTTTGCCGATAAGACCACTCGTCAAGCCCTATCCGATGCCATAGACCGTGAAGCCATTGCTAAATCGGTGCTACGCATTGGCGATGCAGGAGCGTATGAGCTACTACCGCCCATGTTTGGCGATTGGCAGGCAGGCGTGGCAAAATCCGCCCCTGATTATCCTGCCATTAAAGCCAAACTGCTCGCCAATGGCTTTACCGAAGGGGCAAATGGCGTGCTACAAAAAGACGGTAAGCCCTTTACCATATCGCTCATCACTTTCTCCGACCGCCCAGAGTTACCGCTTATCGCCACCGCCTTACAAGACCAATGGCGTAAAATCGGTGTGGATTTACAAGTTAATATCACCAACTCATCAGAGATTCCCAAGGCTCCAAGACGGCTCACTGCAAATGGCTCTGTACGCTCGTAACTATGGCAACACCCCAGACCCATTGGCTTCACTACAATCCGACCTAAGCCCACAAGGCAGCGACTGGGGCGTGATGAATTACCAAAACTCTACGCTTACCCAAGCCTTGCATGACATCGCTACCACAGCCGATGATGTCAAGCGAGATGAACTCAAAAAACAAGTCGCCACCATTTTGGCAGATGAGCGTCCGCTTATCCCTGTCGTGTACTACCAACAAAGTGCATCCGCTCACAAGTCGCTACAAGGCTTGACCCTTGACCCCTTTGAGCGTAAATACAACCTAAATCAGCTTAAATGGTAATACTACGCCATGATAACCCAAAGAGCGACACGCCATCGCTCTTTTGACTCTCTTAATTTGCTTTACACCTAAGTTTATGGCAACCATATCATTATGCTAAAACTACTCACATCACGGCTTATCCAACTGCTCTTGGTCGTCTGGTCGGTCGGCACTTTGACCTTTGTTCTTATGCGAAGCCTACCCGGCGACATGGCGTATCGTATCGCTGCGTCTCGCTATGGCTACGACCAATTCACCGCAAGCTCTGCCGACCAAGTGCGAGCCGAACTGGGGCTTGATTTGCAGTGGTATGAGCAGTATATAGCATGGTTTGGCGACCTGCTCCGCTTGGATTTGGGAAACTCGCTCGTCAGTGGGACAAGCGTGTGGGACGAGATAGCCCACCAGTTTGGGCACACGCTGTCGCTGGCGTTTGTCGCTTTGATTATCTCACTTGTAAAAAACCTCACCCGTTATTTACACTTTGTTTAAAATAAAACTCTAACCATTCATAAGGCGTAAAAGTCAAAGTTTTTCCTGTAATCTCATCTTTTTTGGTTAAAGATGAATGTGGTCTAACAGTGTTATAGAAATTAAGAAATCTGGTTAATTCTTGCTTTCTATGTTCACTGCTGACAAACTCATGTTGATGATGCCAAAGCTCTATTAATGTTCGTATCTCCTGTTCAGCTTTGCCATTGGTTTGTGGTCTGCCTACTTTGGTAAATTTTTGGTTGATGTGGTTATCATAACATACTTTGACAAATTCATGCTGTGTTGTGCCTTTAAATTCAGTGCCATTGTCAGAGTAAATAACATCAATTTGGTAAGGACAAGGTTCTATCACTTGCTCTACCAGAAACTGTGCTGCACCAAAGGCTGTTTTGTCAGGCAGTATGGCAGCATACAGTTCACAAGAATAGTCATCTACGGCAACAAACAGATATTCTCTAGGACTGTTTGTACTTTGTCCTTTAAGTAAAGGTAAGCGTTTGGCATCTACATGAACCATCTCACCAAAATAGGACTTGTTGTATCGCTTGGCTTGCCTTTTGAGTTTGTCTTGAATGGATTTTTCAACCTTAGCCAAGCGTTTAATGCCATACTTGGCTTGTTTAAAGCGATTATTGGTACTGGTTTGAGGCTTAAGGAGTTTAATGCGAGCAAGTTTTAAGACCTTGTAAATGGTAGGTCTTGATACTTTGTACTCGAGTGCCAGTGAAGTCACTGATTGCTTGTTCTTATGGTAAGCAGTTCAAATGGCTTTCCTATGGTGGGGAAGCAGTCTTGTGTTTTTGTGGGCATTGTTAAACTAAAATACATAATTCAAAGTTCCATTCCACTTAGCAAACAGTAAGTTCAAAGTGTTTTCTATCATTTTCTCGGATTTAGAATAACATTTTGATTTTCTTCTAAATCTTGCTGTGAAATGCCTAATGGGACTATTATAGCCCTCTATGGTAAAAGTTTGAGCTTTGCTTGTCATATGTTTTGATTTTGGAATGACTTCAAGGTAAGATTTCCAGTAGTCACTACAAAACAGTTGAATGTTATGGATGTTCAATTGATTGTAAAGCTGTTTAAAGGTGTTGGTGTCTCGTCTGCCACAAACAAAACCTAAGATTTGTTTTGTTGTTCTGTCAATGGCAAGCGGGGTCCAGCAAGCGTTTTTTATGCTTGGTGTAGCTATGAATCTCATCAAGCTCAACGATATCTATCGCTTGATTGCTATCTTGTTTGATTTGATGTTGTTCGCCAAGTTTTTTAACCCATTGATAGACTGTGCCATAACTAATACCTAATATGCGACCAATTGAACGAAAGCCCAAACCTTCTAGATACATATTGATTGCCATTTGCTTGGTTGCTTCGCTTTTATGATGCGTTGGTTTATGTACTGAAAAGTAATGATTGCAACCTTTGCACTTATAGCGTTGTCTGCCATTGTTAAAACCTGCTTTGACAAAGTGTTTGTGCTTACATTTAGGACAACTATCAAATGTTTCGTTCATTGGTTTTTACTCTATGGTAAAGTATTGAGTTATTTTAACTTATGTATTTGTTTTTAATAATACCAGAAAAAGTAAGGCAAATGCAATGATTTGCCTTGTGTGAATTATGAACGATAATCAGCATTGATACTGACATACTCATGCGACAAATCACAAGTATAAACCGTATCGGTACAATCACCCTGCCCCAAATCAATGCTGACGGTTATCTCGGGGCGACTCATGACCACTTGCCCCTGCTCTTCGGTATAACCATCCGCCAGTCCGCCACGCTGACAAATGGCAATCTCGTCTAGCGACACGCTTACACGGCTTTGGTCAAATGGCACGCCTGCATAACCCACCGCCGCCAAAATCCGCCCCCAGTTCGGGTCGGACGCGAAAAATGCCGTCTTGACAAGAGGTGAGTGAGCCACCGCATAAGCGATTTTGGCACAGTCGTCCGTGGTCTTACCGCCTGTTACCTTGACCGTGATAAATTTAGTCGCCCCTTCACCATCTTGTACGATGAGCTGGGCGATTTTTAACATCACATCTTTAATGGCTTGGTAAATGGCTTGATAATGGGCATGGTTTTCGCTGTCTATCAAGCCCCCCACCTTGCCTGTGGCGATGAGTGTACAACAGTCATTGGTAGATGTATCGCCGTCAATGGTAATGCGGTTAAAGGATTGATTAGTCAAATCCACCAAGATTTTCTGTAACAGCTCTGGGCTGATATGAGCGTCTGTCGCCACAAACCCAAGCATGGTCGCCATGTTTGGGCGTATCATACCCGCCCCTTTGCTGATACCCGTTACCGTGTAAGTCATGCCGTCTATCGTGGTCTGCACGCTATGTCCTTTGGGGGTGGTGTCGGTCGTCATGATACTGTGGGCAGAGTTTAGCCAGTTATCGGCTGTCAAAACCGTCAACGCCTTATCCAGCCCTGCAATAATCCGCTCGCTCGGCAAAGTCTCGCCTATCACGCCCGTAGAATACGGTAGCACTTCGCACGCATTCACGCCTGTTTTGTCCGCCAACGCCTGACAAGTCGCCAATGCTCTATCTATGCCGTCCTGCCCTGTGCCTGCATTGGCGTTGCCTGTATTGATAAGTAGATAGCGTGGCGTGTGCGTTCGGATATGTTTACGCACCACTTGCACAGGGGCTGCCACAAAGTAGTTTTGCGTGGTAACGACCGCCACGCTCGCCCCGTCCTCTATCTCAAACACCGTCAAATCACGGCGGTTCGCATAGCGTACACCTGCTTCACAAATGCCGATTTTTACACCATCAATGGGCAATAATGGCACAAGACTGACATCACCGACTGGCATGGGTTTTTCCTTATTTAATTTAAAATAAAACCATTGTACCAAAAATTTGTGTATTTTTGTAAAAATTTATGGGATAAAATCATGCGGATGGTTTTGTTTTATTACGCCTAACAAATCAAATGTTCTCCACAGGCTTTGCAGGGCTATTTTGTACGCCCATAAAAATTGATATCGCCAAAGGACGTGCTCAGCACGTCCTTACACCCACATATTACTAGCCTTGTATTAATTTTAGGGGTTTATGACTGCATTTTTAAAAATAGATTATGTTAAATAAATATAAAGACAAAACATTACCATTGTGATAATAATGAGAAAATAAGTTTTGTTAAAATGGTTATGTCAATGACTTGTCATATATTACCACGTTGTTACGATATACTTTTATTTTACTACCAGGAATACCTTATGAACATCGCCACCCTATGCTCTGTCGGTGCCATCGCCCTAGTTGCCATGGGCTTGACCGCTTGCCAAAGCACGCCGACTAGCCCTGTCATCGCTCGGGCGGATAACACGTTTGAGACCACAGGACTGGGCAAGACCAAAGCCACCGCCCAAAACAACGCTCTAGCGTCCGCCAAAGCCCAATGCGGTTACAAAACCCCTGTCGTCATCAATGACATCACCACCTACAATGGCGTGATGGACGAACGCATGGGGCGAGTCATGGAACAAGGGGCAAAAGTGGTCGGCACGATACTCGGCACAGGCTCGCCTGAACTAAGCCGTGATGATGACTATGAATATTTTATTAAATTTCAATGTCAATAAAATATTCATCTTTTTTATAAAAACATTGGGGCAAATATTTATCCCAATGTTTTTATTTTTCAAATCAATCAATTTAAATTTAACAAATTTGACTCTAACTTAAATTTTATATTTAGCATTTTTAAAAAACCATTTTCAATTCGCCCCGCTTTTTATGTCATCATGCACCAATAGTCCTGTTTGGCGGATTGTCGGGGTATTAACCGCTTTTAATAATGCCTGCTCGGTGCTGTATATTGCCACTTTGGTTTTGGCACGGGTAATGGCGGTATAAATGAGTTCTTTGGATAATAAACGCTCGTTATCATCATTAAAGACCACAGCGACTTTTTCAAATTCTGACCCCTGTGATTTATGCACGGTCATCGCATAGCCGGTTGTGGCAATATCCCCGTCTAGCATATTAATCGGCAAGCCTTTAACCGAATCGCCAAAATACACCGATAATTCATGACCTCGTTTGCCACTTTGCAAACAAATGCCAATATCGCCATTAAACAATCCCAAATCATAACGATTTTTTAATATCATCACAGGACGACCATGATACCAAGGCGATTTTACCGTCGGCAGTTTTAGATATTCACGGTGCAATGATTCAATAAAGCCATTAATCAGCTCATCGCCACAACTGCCGATATGTGATGCGGTCAAAATGCGATATTGATTAAACCGTTTATTTAATTCTTGTAGCTGTGTTTGTTTTTCATCATCACCATATGTGGCAAACTGTTTTTTTAATGTTTTGGTTAAGGCAAAAAAGCCATCAGGCGTCATATATTCATCAGCGATGTTTTTATAAAACTGCTGTCGCAACAATGACGGCTGTGCTGTCAAAAAGGCAATGTCCATCCATGACAAATAGCTCTCTTGATGAATGAGTGCGATGAGCTTGTCAAAGGCGATGTTTTCTGGTTGATTGATAAGCTGTGCCAAACGTCCAATGCCCGAATCCTTAGAAAAACGGTTGGATACGACCAAATGCGTGCGTGTCGTCATCAAGCTCGGTATGCGACACAAATCCGCCAGCACCGCCCCTGCGTCCACTGCCGAGAGCTGATGGGCGTCGCCGAGCAGGATAATCCTAGCCCCACGCTTGACGGCACAGAGCAAATGGCGTGCCAGCTCGGTGCCAAGCATGGACGCTTCATCCACAACAATCAGCTCATACGGCAGTGGGTTTGATGCATGGTAGCGGGGCATACCACTCATGCCAATGCCAAGCAGTCGATGAATGGTCATCGGCTCAGGCAGAGTGATGTTGGTCTGACTGTCCGAGAGTGCGTTTTGAAGCGACTCCGCCATCCGCTGTGATGCCTTGCCCGTGGGGGCGACCAGTGCCAGACTCAGCTCTCCGTCCACATCCGACAGGGCATGGTGCAACGCCAATACAATCTGTGCGACCGTAAAAGTCTTGCCCGTTCCCGGTCCACCCGTGATGATACTAAACGGCTCGCTCGCCACCTGCCTGATGGCTTGCTGTTGCTCAGGGTTTAGCGATGGGTTGATGGGCAAATCTAGGGCGTGGATGGGACTGTGGCGAATCTCATGAATGGCGGACAACAGCTCACGCTCCGCTTGATAACTGCGACCGAGCCACAAATACAGCGTATCATCATCATGATAAAACACCACCGCCCTATCTGGCTTTTCATCATCGCCATGAGCAAAGAAAGGGTTGGCGTATAATCGCTTGATAAACTCATCAAAATCCCGACCCAGCGTGATACTTGTCACATAATAAAAACGCAACGCACAAATCATCAGCTCGCCAAGCTGTGTCACCACCTGCTCATCTGACTGATGGCTGTGGCTTTTGGTGATAATACTGTGCTGATAATACCGCTCTTTTAGGTCATGTTGGGTGTGATGAACATAATGAGCCAAAGCCGTTTTATCATTTAACAATTCATCAATACGCCCAAAAATAGCATTAAAATCGAGCTCATCGCCCACTTTATCGCTAATGAGCGACACGATAGGATGTAATACTGACAACTGCCACGGGCTTAATTTATCATGGGCGGTATTTTGGGTGTTATTAATATCATCATGCCTATTTAATAATAATACCGTATGCCCGTCATGCAATAACTGACTGATGACAAAATGAATCAAACAAAATATCGTCTCATCAGCCGTATTAAATACAAAGTCATCAATACGTCCTGTCTCATGATACCAGTTAGCATTATCCTGCATGCGTCTGATGAGATATTGGGCGATGTTGTTTTGATAAGGGGTATTCATGGATTTCCTTTTATCTTAGCGGTTTATTTTAAAATAAATAACGTTTTTTAATCGGTTTTAGTCAAATTGTCTGATTAAACCATTCAAAAACTTAAAATCATTTAATCAAATATAAAAACTTAACCAAATAATTTATTCAACGCATAAATAAGCGGTAATGGCACTTGCCAAGCAATATGCCCCAAAGTTGGGTCATGCTTATCCACGCCCCGCAAAAAGACAAATTCCACCGCTCCCAAATACTGCTCTTCACGCCCGACATAATCTTTTATGCGTAATTTTAATAAACGGTGCAATGCCACTTGATACACGCATGCTTGAAGCCAATAGCCTGCTTTGTTCATGGCGGATTCTAATGAGTCATGGCGATAATGCGACAGACTCTCGCCGATAAAGTTGGATTTATAATCCACAACATAAAACTTGCCTTGATGTTCATAAACCAAATCTATCTCGCCATTGAGATATTTATAATAAGCAGATGGGTTTTGCTCGGTGAGTATTATCTCTTTATCGCTGTGTGCTTTAAATATCTCATTTAGCTCATTAATATTAAATGACTCGGTCAATCTTAGGGTAAAAGACATTTCTTTGGCAAGGCGATTAGGAGCTAATGCACTCAAACTTATCTTTGATGATAAAAATGGTGTGTGGCTAATGTCATACAGCCATTCTACCAATGCTTGATGATGGTTTAATACAGCCTGATTAACCAATTCATTAGCTAATTCATCATTTGATTCATGCGGTATATCGCCATGACTGCTGTGATAAGCATGAGCAAAGTTTAATTGGCGAATCTCATCATCAATGCGACTGCTGATGTTATTTTTATCATTGGGGTCGATAAATTGTAATAAATTATGTAAAAACGTTCCTGCATTCACGCCTTTTTCAAATAATGAGCGAATGTCATTCTCAGGATAAGGGATAATATCATCCATGAGTGTCGCCATTTGTGGGATGATGGCTATCTCATCATCGATGGCATTATCATCATCAATCACTGATGGTTTATTAAACACACTCATCAATGCCGTGGCACTGGTCTTGGACGCCCCATAAAAATACGCCTTGGCAAATACCACCTGCCATGGCTGATAATGTATCGGGGTCAATACCACATCATCGTCTTGATAGTTATCGGTTATCAGCTGTTCTGATTTTGCCAAATCAATGACATCTACTTTATCTGTCAGTCGCTCGGGCAATATGATATCTTTCTGTTTACAATCGAACCATAAAAACAATGGTCGCTCATCTATTTGACCAGCATTATATAAATCCTGCCCGACCACAAAAGTCTGCTCTGACGCTCGGGTCAATGCCACATAACCCACTCGCAAACGCTCATCAAGTAATTCTTGGTTTTGTTTGATTTTATAATAATCGCTTATTATCTCATTATCAGCCACTTTATCTTTGATGGGGGAGATACGGCGGTTATATCGCTCATCACTATAAGCATAAAACATGTCTTTGTGGTTCTTACTTGTGGCAGGGTCATCTAAATTCATGACATAGACAATGGGAAATTCCAAACCCTTTGATTTGTGAATGGTCATGAGATTCACGCCCGACTCGCTTGGCAATATCATCTGCTGATAGTCTTCATTATCATCTTGCCTTGTCATTTTATCGGCAAGCCAATTCATGAGTTTTATCTCATTATTATCCTGATACGTGTATTCTCGCCCTATCAGCTCGGTCAGTTGCCACAAATCCGCCAAATATCGCTCGCCTGCCTTAGCAGATGTTTGCCACAGATTATCATCGGATAACGGATGGTTTAATAAAGCATAAGTCAAAGCACTGGCAATGCCATATTTTAAAAACCGCTGATGGCATTCTTTTAAATGAAAAACAACGGACTGGATGATTTGTTCATCATTTAATAAATCAGTAACTTCTCTTAACTCATAACCAAATAATTGGGTAATAAAAAGTCGACCTAAAATCTCTCGCTCTTGGCTTATCATGGCAGTGAGTAGGGCATATAAATCTTTTGCCGACTCTGTGGTAAAAACATTGATGTCATTGGGCGAAATCGATGGAATGCCCAATTTATCCAACTGTTTTTTTAGTTGTGCCAAATCTTTTTTGGTGCGTGCCAATACCGCAATGTCATCAGGTTTGATTTTTTTATCATCAAGGGTATGTCCGCCTTGCAATAAGCTATTAATATGATGGGCGATGTATTGGTATTTATCCAGCTTTTTATTGTCATCATCTTTTTTATAAGGCAAATGCAATAATGTTAATGGCTTATGTCCCAAATAATCAGGCAATGCTGGCTTATTTAAATATTGCCATGATAATAAACTTTGCTCTTTGTGAGCGGTGATGGACTGATAATAAATGCCGTCGCCCAGATAAGCAGGACTATGGGCGTTATCTTGATGGGCAAACCAGTGATTTAAACTGTCGATTAACTCGCTATTAGAACGGCGGTTGGTCGTGAGTGTCAGCTTGCTGTTTAATAAAGGCGGTAATATATCGGTCTGTCCATAATGTTTAATGCTGTTATAATTGGCAACATCCCCGCCCCGAAAACGATAAATCGCCTGCTTGGGGTCGCCAACTAATAATAAAAATCCCGTGCTAGATTTGCCTTTGTCTCGCCTTTCTTTAAAATAATCCAAATAAACAAGCTCTATTAAGCGTTTTTGCAGTCCATTAATATCTTGGGATTCATCAATGAGTGCCACAGGATAATGATGGCGAATGTGCCTTGCCAGCTCAGGGCCATGCTCTAAGGCTTCGATGAGTCGCACCATTTGAAAAGTAAAGGTGCTTTTGTGCTGACGTTCTAAGGTGCTTTTTAATAATACCCGCACGTCCTTAGCGATGGTTTGATATAGATGGGATTTATAATAATCAGCAATTTCCTTGATGGCAGTTACTGTTTCACGGATGATTAATAATTTATCCAACGGCAAAGCAAGAAAGGCTTGTTTGTTATTTTCAAAGCCTTTTTTAAAATTTGTTTCTTTTTTAATATCTTCTAACTTATCCAAAAAACTTTTATCTTCATCACTGATATGATTCACAAAATCTAAATGATGGACTTTTATCATTTCCATGATGTTTTTTAAACGCCCAAATTCTTTGATGGCTGTACCGACATTTTTAAATCCAAATGCCAGCATATAATCAAGCTCATAAAACGGCTCAAAGACCGATATAATCTCAAAGACAGACATCAACCGTTTATCCAACATCGCCAAATAGTCATCCACACTTGCCATGGTATCGATGGGAGTATCATAGAAATTAAGTGCCACGGTAACCGCTTGATGTGCCGAACCGACATCGCTAAACACCGCCTTATCAATGAGTGCATAAAGTGGCAACTGAGCCACTCGCACATGCTCACGACGTAGGGCGTCATGAATGAGAGCACAGGTTAGCTCATTGCTGCTCGTGCTAAGCTCGGTGTTCATCTGATGACCGATTTGGTCGGCAAATTCTTTGAGCCACTTTTGGGCAAGGCTGTCTAGCGTTCCCACAAACAGCTTATCCAACGTCGCAAGCAGGAGCGAACACCGCCGAATCGCCAACGTCAAGGCGTTGGGGTCGCTGTCTGTGATAAGCTGTTTTATCAAATGCTCATTAATCGGGTCATCATGGTCGGCAATGCCTGCCACGCCTGCCTGCTCTACTATCTGCCCCCATGTCTGATTGCTGTCTCTGGCGGTATCGCTGTCCGTGTCTTGGGCGTGATGAAACCAGTGGGCATGAGTCGCCTTTTGTCCATTTAGCCAAGAGACATAGCGATAAAAACTACTGATACGAGCCTGTATCCGCTCTTGCATTTCGCTGGCGGACGCTCGTGTGAAGGTCGTGGCAATAATACGCTCAGGGGTGTATTTTTTCTCTATCAATAGCCGTAAAATAATGCCGGTCAATGTCCATGTCTTGCCCGTGCCTGCGGACGCTTCTATCAAATAGCCTTTACTGAGCGTGCAAGCAATGGCAGGAATGTCGGTCAGATTTGTCATTTATTATCCTTATCACTTTTTTTCATTTAATTTGTCAATGGCAATTAGCGAGCCAAACATCAGCTGATACAGTGGCAACGCTAAGGGCAGATATGTCGTCAAGGCTTTGTAGGGGTCAGCCCCTTGTAATGCCAACTGCCATGTCTCATGGCGACTGTCGGTTTCGTAAATCCTATCATCATTATTGCTGGGTTTTCCTGTCCATTTTTCAAACAGCTTAGGCGTGATTTTTGCATCATCTGTCTGACTGTGGGCGATGTATACCAAGGCGTCTCGGTGCGTCATGACAATCAGCTCACGTTTGGCAAGCTGTGCAAATACGATTAGGTTTAGGATATGGGCTTTGGCGATGCGTGTGTCAATGCTCCCGATGGCAAATGTCCGCCCCGTCAGATGAGTGTCCCCACCTGCCTTGCGGTATTGCCACAGGCTAAATTTATCATCATCGCCCGTCATCTGCCATAACAGATGATGAACAAAAAAACGGAATAAATGCTCAGCTCGGGCAGAGTTTGGTAAGATGGTTCGCCAAGATGAGTCAGGTGTGCCAGATGAGTCATCGGTCGGCAGACTGACGGTGATGTCAATGTGGATGTCATCACAGATGAGCGGGACACTTTGCTCAGAAGTAGTGCTTAGCAGACCGCCCATCGCACCTAATGCCATGGCATAACGCTCATCCTGTCTGAGCGTATCTAGGGTGTTGCCAAACTCGACAAGGTCGTCTTTGAGCTCGGTAAAATACTCATCAGGCGTGGATAAGCGTAACTGCCCTGCTGGCAGTCGGTCGCCATAATACAGCGACTGCATGGCAAAGATGGCGTCATTATGGCGATGGTCGCTTGCCCTGCTCATGGCATCTAGCACCTGCCGAAATGACTCATCGCCCGTCTGCGTGTCAAACAGCCCAAACTGTGCCCCACGGATGAACAGCTCATTCATGTGATAATTGGCCAATGAGTCTAAGCTCAACGGCTCGTTTTGCTCATCAGGAGTGCGTTCTTTGTCAATCTTGACTTTGTCATGTAAGTAGGTTTTGCTTAGGTTTTTAAAACGACCGATAAGCTCGCCTGCCTGCATGTGTGTCGGCAAAGTCAGCTCATAATGCTCGCACATCGCCTTGATGTGGCAGGCAAGTGCCTTATCATCTGAACAAGCCAAAGACTGCCCAAGCCAGTCTGCCAGCTTTTGTACTGCCGTGCTATCCATAATGAGCGATGATGGCTGTGGTGTGGCAACTGGGCTGTCTAGGGTGTGGCGGATGTCCTGCCACAGCTGTGGCGGAGGCAGGGCTTGTTTTTGGCGGTGTTTTAGGGCGGTCAGTCTCGCCATTAGGTGTGCTTTGAGCTGTCCTGCCACGTCATCAGTAGAAGGCATCTGATGATCATCATGATAATACACCGCCTTGTCAAAGAATGTCGGGCTATGGTAAGTGATGAGATAATCTTCGACTAGGGCAGGCATGAGCTGATTGATGAGTGTGGTAATGTCATCATCCATGTCATCTGTCTCTATCCCTGCACCTGTTTGCCAATCATCCATGCCGTCAGCCCGCCACTGGGCTTCGGTTTTTAAAAATTCTATCAGCTCGCCGACAACAGACGCAGGCAACAGCTTGGTTTTGCCGTCACTGCTTAGCCCTTGATAAAAAATCACACACGCATCTTTGGTGCATAGCAAGGCATCCAAAAACGCCCCATTATTATCATCTTCGTTATAGCGGTCGCCCAGTCGTCGCACTCCGGCACGCATCAAATCGAGTCGCACCGCCCTGTCTTGGCGTGGAAAGGACGCCAAATTCATGTCCAGCATGACCGTCATGCCAAAAGGAATACTCCGCACCGCCCCAAAGCGAGCAAAGGTAATGACTTCTGATGGCTCGGCACTAATCGCCTGTGCCTTGACCGTCTCAGATAGGCTCTCCAACACGAACTTCATCGACAGGCGAATCTCATCAGTACTTGCTACACTGCCGACCTGCTCCTGTCCCACGGTCAGATGGCGATGATAATAGCGGTTCGCTCGCAGGCTACTCATCATGGCGTTTTTGGTATTAAAAATCGCCCGCATGGCAACGCTGTCATGCCAATGCCCAAAGTAGCGGTTGATGACATCATGCTCAATGTGGTTCAAAAGTCGCTCCACGCTGTCCACGGCGGTGAGCTGTTGGCGGTTGGCAGATAGCCCCGCATGGATGTCGGTCAAGGCATGAATCACAGGCTCGTCGCCCAGACTTACACCCATGAGCGGTAGGCTTGCTTCACCAAACGCCCCTGCACGCCACACAAAGGGATGTAAGGCACGGCTTGGGGTTTTGGTTGGAGTCAATAGCCCTAACACCAAACGGTCTAAGGCATGGCTAAACGTATAGCGATAATCGCTGTCATCAGCGTGCAACGTCGCCGATAAGTGCCTTTCATCAAAACCCCGTCTAAACCCTGCCTGCCTTAGTAGCTCCACACCCCGTCTCATCTCATCAAACGACAGCCCAAAGCTCTCATATAACGCAGGGGTCAGTAGCCATTCATAGACTTCATCGGCATAAAACCGACTGGTCGGTTCACCAAGCAGAGTGTAAAATCCCATGATAGCCCCCATCAGCTCATCGATGCTCTTATCGGGCGTACCTGTGATTTTGATGGGCAAGGTCAGCCCGTCCGCCCCCCGTCCGTCAGGGAACACCGAGCGAATGATGTCTTCGCTACTGATAATGTCAGGCAGTAGCACGACCACATCGGCAAGGCTTCGCTCTGGGTTGTCGTTAAGATATTTGGCTATCATGAGCCGAGACAGCTCCAATTGGCGTTTTAGGCTGTGGCAGGCGTGTATGGACAGACTGCCCATGTCCGCCCCGATGTCTAGCCCAAGTGGTGTCTTGGGGCGGACTTTTTGCATGAGCGTATCATCTGCCATATCATCATGGGCAAACAGCTCATCATCAAGCAAGGTGGCCACGACTTGTCCGCCTGCCTGCTCATGGACGTTCTTGTCATGGTTTAGCATGAGAATGTCTGCCTTTAAGCTTTGTAGCAGGTTTGGCAGTGTTCCACTCTTGGGCACGGACTCATCAAAATCATCCTGCCAACGCACTTGCCACATGGCATGACTGTCGCCCCCCGATAAGTCGGCAAGCATGGCAAAGGTGTCTCGGGACTCTTTGCCCAGTCGTGATAACAGCCCATGCCCGTAGTCTTTAAGATAGACCATATGCGGACGGATGATTTGCTGGGTTTTAAGCCATTGTCTGTCCACGATGTCCGCCCAAAACATCATCGATGGGTTAAAGTGGAGGAGCACCACATCCAGATACAAAGACAGCTGTTTTAAAAAATCAAGCTCCACTTTGGGGATTTGTTGTACGGTGAACAGGTACAGAGCTTTGGGCAAAGCCTGTATGGCACGCATGGACAATGATTCGCCCTTGGTATGGTCGGCATGATTGGTATTGTTAGCCGTGCCGTCTCGCTTGCCTGACAGCACCTGCCAAAAACGCTCTTCTAATGCCAAGCGATAACGATACGTCTCGCCAAAAAGCTGTTGCCACAGATAGCCAAGCAGTCGCTCCAAATCCAGATAATGTTCTACGAGCCACTCAGGCATGTAGCTGGCATTGGCTTTATCAGATTTGTCATCGGATTTATCATTATCATTGTCATCGCTCGGCTGTATCGCCCCAAAGGCTTTGTCCAGTCGTTCTTTCTCGCTCATCATCTGCTTGACGGTATCGTTAAGCGACACGCCATTTGCCCAGTCACGGAGCCACTCGGGGCGATGGGTCAGATACCGCACATATAGGCGTGATAACTCATCGCACGCCTGCCACAGCCGAGTCTCGGGCAGAGTGTCTGTATCGTCATCATACAAAGGTTTTGTCAAAAAATACAGTGGATGAGCCGTATCGTCAAGCAGTCGGTTATTTTTTTCAAACTCACTCATCACAAAGCCAAAAATTCGCCAACGCATGATGGACGCCGACAAAACCGCCACTTCTGGCACGGACATAGCGTCATGGGGGTATGCCTGTGCGTCTAGCTCCAACACCGTTTTCATCATGTCCCACTGGTATTTACCCCAAAACTGGGCGGTAAACAGCGTGCTGATGCCCACACGGCTCGCCACGGTCTTGGTCAGCCAGTCGCCCAACACCATAGACGGCACGATGACGGTGAACGGGGTAAAAATCAGATGAGCAAGGTCATCTTCTGCGTTATTTTTTTGATAAAAATCAATCAAATGACCCACAAGACGGTCGGTGTTATTGGACTGGATGATATGAAACATGGACAAATCGGCTCGGTATTGATGATAAGATGATGACTGGGATGACCCCGAAAAATTTCCTTAATTTTACCGTGATTTTGGTAAATTTTCCATGTTATAATAACCCCATTTAGCAATCATTGATAAGTTTATACCTAACAAACCTGATATTTACCACGGGTTTGTAGAGATTAGCCCCACACATCCTTTAATGTTGTCATCGTTATAGTCAAACAAATTTGAAATAAGACAAGGAAAACGAGCGAAGTTGTACAAGTAGTACTACGAGCGAGTTTGACACAGTATTATTTCAAATTTGGCAGACTATATAGGCGTGTTCAGCACGCCCCTACATCCAAACATCATTGCGTTTGTGTTAATTTTGAAGTTTTTTGGGTGTATTAAAACAAACCCCCAACCCATTGATTAATATGATGAAAAAATCCGACCTCAAACACGCCTACTCCAAATGCTATCCTTATCTTAAAAAAGCCGTGCTGGGTGTCTTGGCGGTGTTTGTGTTGCTGTTTGTGATGTCGCTAGGCGTGGGATTTTATCAAAACAGCCAAGAGATTAACCCCATACCTGTGGCGTTGTGATGTGTTGGTGTTTTAAATGAATGATATGTTAAGTTAAATTAAATGGATTTGTCGGGAAAAATGGCGGTTTGCTTTATGACAATTTTTTTAAAATCAATCAG
The DNA here is from genome assembly GCF_025985205.1 of Moraxella bovis. Lineage (NCBI taxonomy): Bacteria > Pseudomonadati > Pseudomonadota > Gammaproteobacteria > Moraxellales > Moraxellaceae > Moraxella > Moraxella bovis. The sequence continues at coordinate 1,299,018 of NZ_CP087840.1, read as the reverse complement.
TCATCTTTGTAAATATATTTTTCCTAGCAAATTTACCAAAATACCATGAATAAACACGACTCATTTTAAACATGAAAATTTTAAAAACTGTTTAAATTTTAAAAATCATCTATATAGTCAATAACCTTTTATTTTGCCAATTATTTTCCCAAACCCATTTTTAAAAATTAAAACAGAGCGAATTTATGTCATTTGTGCATTTGGGCGTGCGTACCGAATACGCCATTGTTGATTCTATCGTCAAAATCAAAGAGTTGGTCAAACGTGCCGTGGATGACGGACAGACCGCCTTGGGCATTGCCGATTTTAAAAACATCTTTGCCCTAGTCAAGTTTTATAAAGCCTGCATTGGTGCTGGTATCAAGCCCTTGCTTGGCACGGAAGTCATCACGGGCGATGATTTTAGTGCGACCGCCGAGCATGAGAGTTTTAGCGTCATACTCTACGCCATGAACAACGACGGCTACCAAAACATTCTACGTCTAGTCTCAGACAGCTACACCAACCGACCCATGGGTGAGAACGGCAAAGTGACGGTCAGCACGCCCATTGTGTTAAAGCAAGATTTGTTCGACCCTGCCAAAAACGCAGGGATTATCGCCATACTCACGCACCGCTCAGAGATAACGTCCGCCTTGCGTGGGGGGATGAATGCGATAAGCACATGGCAACAAGCCTTTGGCGACCGTCTGTATCTGGCGGTCAAACGCACCCACGTCCATGATGACGACCTAAACCGTGACATCATCATGGCAGGGGCGAGATTTGGCGTGCCTATCATCGCTCATAATGACGTGCGTTTTATGAATGCCAGTGTTCGCAGTCAAGGCAAAGAAGACACCGCCAGTACTGACTTTGACGCTCACGAAGCTCGTGTGTGTATCGCCAGTGGCTATGTACTGGCGGACACCACACGCCCCCGCATTTATAGTGAGTTGCAGTATTTTAAAACCCAAAGCGAGATGAGTGCTTTGTTTGCTGACATCCCCCAAGTCATCGAAAACACCGCCCTGCTCGCCTCTCGCTGTAACGTCACGCTCACCCTTGGCAAAAACTTTTTGCCCGCCTTTCCCATACCCGAAGGCATGACCGAAGAAGAGTTTTTCCGCAAAACATCCGAAGATGGGTTAAACAGACGATTAGACAAGCTCTATCCACCCGAGAGCCGAGATGAGAGCTGGGCGGATGTGCGAAAGCCTTATGATGAACGCCTTGAATTTGAAGTGGACATCATCTTAAAAATGGGCTTTCCGGGCTACTTTCTCATCGTGATGGACTTCATCCGCTGGGCAAAAGAAAATGGCGTGCCTGTAGGGCCGGGGCGTGGTTCGGGGGCAGGCTCACTGGTGGCGTATAGCCTAAACATCACCGACTTAGACCCCTTGCGGTATGATTTGCTCTTTGAGAGATTTCTAAACCCTGAACGTGTCAGCATGCCTGACTTTGATGTGGACTTTTGCATCGAAGGGCGAGACCGTGTCATCGCTTATGTTGCCGATACTTATGGGCGAATGGCGGTCTCACAAATCATCACCTTCGGTACGATGGCGGCAAGGGCTGTGGTGCGAGACGTGGCACGGGTACAGGGCAAATCATACGGTCTTGCCGATAAAATCTCCAAACTCATCCCCAAAACCCCCGGTATCTCGCTTGAAGACGCGGTTAAAGAAGAGCCTTTATTAAAAGATTTGCTCACCAATGCCGATACCCAAGACCACGAACAGGCGGTTGAGATTTGGGAGATGGCACAGAAACTTGAAGGCATGACCCGTAACGTCGGTAAGCACGCAGGGGGCGTACTCATCGCCCCGAATCGTATCAGTGATTTTAGTGCCATTTATGCCGATGATGAAGGGCATTTTGTCAGTCAGTACGACAAAGACGACGTAGAAGCAGTCGGACTGGTGAAGTTTGACTTTTTGGGACTTAGAAACTTGACCGTCATCAAATCCGCCATTAACAACATCGATGAACGCCTTGCCAGAGAAGGCAAAGACCCCATTGACCTAGATGAGTTGCCCTTAGATGACACGGCGGTGTATGAGCATGTCCTACAAAATGGCAACACCACGGCGGTGTTCCAGCTTGAAAGCTCGGGCATGAAAAAATACCTAAAACAGTTAAAACCATCCAACATCGAAGACGTCATCGCCATGTGTGCCTTGTACCGCCCCGGTCCTTTGGAGACGGGGATGGTGTCGGACTTTATCGACCGCAAGCACGGCATACAAGAAGTCGCCTACCCTGACCCCCAATATCAGCACGACTGGCTAAAACCTGCCTTAGAGTCGACTTATGGGGTCATCGTCTATCAAGAGCAGGTCATGCAAATCGCCCAGACCCTAGCAGGCTACACCCTAGGCGGAGCGGACATGCTAAGGCGTGCCATGGGCAAGAAAAAGCCCGAAGAGATGGCAGCTCAGCGGTCGATATTTGAAGAAGGGGCTATCGGGCTTGGCGTGGATGGCAAGCTTGCCATTAAGATTTTTGAGCTTGTAGAGAAATTTGCAGGCTATGGCTTTAACAAATCGCACTCGGCAGCCTATGGCGTGCTTGCCTACCAAACCGCTTATCTAAAACATTACTACCCTGCTGAGTTCATGGCGGCGGTACTGACATCGGAGATGGATGACACCGATACCGTGGTCTTTTTAATCAGCGACTGCAAGGATAACTTTGACCTAGAAGTGCTGCCACCATCGGTCAATCACAGCCAATTTCACTTCGTCGCTCGTGACCCTAAAACCATCATCTATGGGCTAGGAGCAGTCAAAGGCGTGGGCGAAGACGCGGTTGCCAGTATCGTCAAGGCAAGAAGCGAAGGGGCTTTTAAGGATTTATACGATTTTTGTAACCGTGTGGACACCAAAAAAGTCGGCAAACGTGCCTTAGAAGCTCTCATCAATGCCGGCTGTTTTGATGACCTAGCAGGCGTGCTACGTCCCGAACTGCTTGACATTCATGGCAAAAACTTATCCTACCAAATCCGTGGCGGACTTTGGGAGCAACTGCCCCAAGCCATGGAAGTGGCTCACCAAAACCGACTAAACAGCGAAGCAGGTACATTTGACTTATTTGCCGAAGTGGACGAAGGTCTGTCTGTCGCTCCGCCCTTGCCTGACATCATCTGGGGCGACCAAACTCGCCTGCGTGGCGAGAAAGACACGTTGGGACTGTATCTGACAGGTCATCCCATGGACGCTTATCGTGATGAGTTGCCCTGTTATACCAACGTCAAAAACCTAAGCGAAGTATCTGAGACAGGCTATGGCAAATTTGCCTTGGTCGCAGGACTGGTGATAGACGTGGCAAACTTTGGCAACCGTGTCGCCATCACCTTAGATGACGGCAGTTGTCGCTTGGAGCTTAGCTGTTATATGGACAAATACCAACGTATCTCACCCCTGCTTGAAAGCAACATTAGCTTAAATACCGTCCTAAGCCAAAAATACGCCCATCTTGCCAAAGAAGACAAAAACTTCAACCCCAAACGCCTAAACATGCAGACATTGGCAAAGATTGACAAAAAAGACTGGGAACAGCTAAACAACCTAAACGGCGTGATTCTCATCGCTCGCATTAGTGTCAGCGAAAATGACGGACGGTTGTTCGCTCGCCTGCAAGGGGGTAAGAACATCATCGAGTCTCGCATAAAATCGTTGGACGGCTTGCACGTCAAACTACACAGCCACGACACCGAGCGACTGTCGGTACTGACCAGTCTGCTAAAAGAGAACGTCCCGCCTAACCCTGATGAGATTGCTGGATTCATCAAATCCCAGACAACGACCGAAGACGGGGGAGCCATCATTGACGCAAATGGCAACACCCCCGACGGCTGTCTGCCTGTGTCGCTGTATCTGTACGATGAATGCAGTATTTGTAAAGTGCTGACGAATGACCGCTTTCGCCTGTATCCATCTGATAACAACCTAAACCGCCTAAGACATGCCTTTGGGTCGGATTTGATGGTGAAATAAGCCCTGATTTAGTTGAATTGACATGCCAAACACCTCCCTAAACCGCATTCACACCATCATGGTTAATACAACCCTGCCTGCCAATATCGGCTCAGCAGCTCGTGCCATGCACACCATGGGACTGTCCCATTTGACCGTGGTCGCCCCCCGCCTGCCGATTGATGAGACCAGTCACGCCAATGCCGCCGGTGGCACGTCCGTCCTAGACAACGCCATCATCGCTGACACCATCGAGACCGCCCTATCGCCACATGCCTTGATTGTCATGGCATCGGCACGCACTCGCCATCTGCCCAAGCCTGTCATCACACCAAACAAGTGTGCGGTGCTATGCCATGATTTTTTGGCTAAAAACCCCAATGCAACCATCGCCTTGGTCTTTGGGCGTGAAGACAGGGGGCTGACCAATGACGAGCTGGCACTGGCGGATTATCATGTACAAATCCCTGCCAACCCTGCCTATCCTGTGCTTAATGTGGCAAGTGCCGTGCAAGTCATCACAAGCACACTTTATGCTTATTTTGATGAGCAAAACAGCGACAAAACCAAAGATGACACCCATTATAATCAGCACAATCTCAAACACCATCTTGACATCCATCATCGCACCGAATGGGATGAGCCTGCCATCACCCACGCCCAAAAGATGGGGCTTGATGACGCCATCACAAGCCTGCTCATCAAGCTCAATCTCGCCCGAGATGATGAGCTAAAAGACCTACCCAAACGCTTATCACGCCTATCTTCTCGCCTGCAACTTGACCAAAAAGAATACGCCCTACTGCGAGCGTTATTGGCAAAGATTGATAAAAAGATTGGCTAAATATTAAACAGATTACCACTTTTGGATAATGGGTTAGGATGTGATTTTGTTATACAATCATGTCATCTTGCTTTTTCTTAACTTATGTCAATTTTTAATGGTTGTTTTGGTGTCCTTTATGAAATCTTTGACCCTGCCCCTATTGTCCACACTCATGCTAAACTTACCTGTCGCCCATGCTGACGTGACCGTCTATGCAGCAGCCAGCCTGACCGATGTCATGGGCGAGCTTAACAAAATGTATGAGAAAAAATACCGTACCAAAGTAAAGACTTCTTATGCATCATCAGGCACGCTCGCCAAGCAGATAGAACAAGGTGGCAAGGCGGACGTATTTATCTCAGCAGACGTAGCATGGATGACTTATCTTAATAGAAAAAATCTCATCAGCCCTGCCAACACCACGCATTTGCTGGGCAATCGCTTGGTAATAATCAGCCCTGTCAAAAACCCCATCAAAGTCACGATGAGCCAAAATTTTAATATTAGTGGTAGTTTTACAGGCAAACTCTGCACAGGCAATACCACCAGCGTCCCCGTCGGCAAATACACCAAAGAAGCACTCACGCACATGACGTGGTGGCAGAGTATCAGACCAAGACTGGTCGAGACCGAAGACGTGCGAGTCGCCTTAAATTTCGTCGCCCGTGGCGAGTGTCCACTTGGTATCGTGTATGCCACTGATGCCATCAGTACCCAAGCGGTAAAAACCGTGGCGACTTTTCCCACTAACAGTCACACGCCCATCATTTACCCTGCAGGGCTTGTCCATCCTAATAACAACAATGCCAAGCGATTTTATCAGTTTTTACAATCCAACGACGCCAAAGCAGTTTTTAAAAAGCATGGATTTACCCCGTTAAAATAAATCATAATTGAACACCACTTACAAATGGGCATTAGCCAGATTGCCTATTTTACTTTATAATGTCGCCATCATTGCCATCATTGCCATCATCATTTGCCATGCTATTATCACTTAGCCCCGACGAGCTTGAAGTCATCAGCTTATCGGTTAAAATCGCCCTATCCTGCCTGCTCATCAATCTCATCCCTGCCATCATGATGGGTTATTTTTTGGCACGCTCACAGTTTTGGGGCAAATCGCTTGTTGAGACCTTGGTATATCTCCCCCTTGTCCTACCGCCTGTCGTCCCTGGTTATGTACTGCTTGTTCTATTTGGTAATCAAGGTGTGATTGGCAAGCATTTGAGCAGTTTGGGGCTAGAATTTGCCTTTAACTGGAAAGGGGCGGTGCTTGCCAGTGCGGTGATGGGTTTTCCTTTGATGGTGCAGTCGTCACGCCTTGCCTTTGAGATGGTTGATACACGCCTAGAATGGGTCGCCAAAAGTCTGGGGGCTAGCAGGATTGGTACGTTTTTTAAAGTGACCCTGCCTTTATCGGCAAGCGGTATCGTCGTTGGGGCGATTTTGGGATTTTGTCGCAGTTTGGGCGAGTTTGGGGCGACCATCACGTTCGTGGGCAACGTCGCAGGCGAGACACGCACCCTACCCCTTGCCATGTATAGCTTACTACAACAGGCTGATGGCGATGTTGCCATCATGCGACTGATGGCGTTCTCGGTCGGCGTGGCATTTGTAGCGTTGTTTTTCTCGCAGTGGTATCATCGTCAGCAAAAACAAAAGGTGTAGCAATGAATACGCATGACAAATCCACCTTTGATTGTGATGTCACTGTAAAACTAGGCAAAATCACCCTATCGCCAAATTTTTGTTTTAATGACAACATCGTCGGACTGTTTGGGGCGAGCGGTACGGGCAAGACCAGCATCCTACATGCCTTTGCAGGGATTATCACGCCCACATCAGGACACATCAGAGTCAATGGCCTGACATGGTTCGACAAACAAGCCAACATCAATTTACCCATACAAGACCGACTGGTCGGTTTGGTATTCCAAGATGGGCAACTGCTCCCCCACAAGAGCGTGATGGATAACCTGCTGTTCGGCTATCAACACCGTGATAAGTCCGCCCGTCGTTTCCATCCTGATGACATCATCAGTCTATTAAAACTGGGGCATCTAACCAAACGTCTGCCCGCCAAACTCTCAGGCGGGGAAAAACAGCGAGTGGCACTCGGGCGAGCGTTGCTATACTCTCCCAACCTACTACTCATGGACGAACCGCTGTCCGCCCTAGATAGCGAACACAAACAAGAAATTTTGCCATTTTTTCAAGACATCAAAGCGATGAACATTCCCATACTTTACATCAGTCATGACATACAAGAGATTGAATTTTTGACATCGAGTGTGTATCGGGTGAGTAGGGCGTGTTGAACTTTGGTATCTTCAATGAAAAATACCTGTTTAAAAAAGCAGGGGAATCGCACGTTTTTCAAGGAAAAAACTTAAGGTTGTGAGTTTTCTATCAGACAAGTTTTTATTATGAAAAACAATCCGACCACTTAACTGGATAAATTTTAAGATTTTAACTTAACTTTTTGATAGTAGTCCAAAAAAGTATGCTGAACTAGGTTTTCCGTTCGCCCTGAGCCTGCCTGCGGGTAGGAAAAACGTTAGGTTTCCCAAGCTCGCCACGAACGGTTTTCTTTGTAGCATACTTTTTGAACCAGAGCCAACTTTTTAAATTGGCTCTGGTCTAAAAAGTATGCTAAACCCAACCATAGTTAATATAATGAAACACCAACTCAAATGCTTTGAAATGGTTTTCTAGCTTTTTAGAAAAACAGCAAGTTCTCCTAAATGCTCGCCTGACGAAGGTTCTCAGTCTGGTGTTATTGCCTTCAATACCCACAGTAAAGCGTTTACCAACTTGTTTTAAAGAGTGCTTAAAGGCAGTTAAAAAGCTATCCCAATCATCACAAGCAATTTTGTTGAAAGTAATGCCTAGTTGGGTAAGTTGTATTTTGAGTTTTTTGGCAGTAGCAAGGTTTCGTTTGCCCCACACAAAAGCAACAATCTCACCTGTGCCTTTGTCATAAGCATAGATGAGCCAAACTTTGTTTTTCTTGTTACCAACATAAGTCCAAAACTCATCCACTTCTAAGGTGTCGTAATGTTGTTGTTTGGGTTTGATTTTGTGGTTGCTGTTTGTGAGTACACTTAGCACCTTTGCTTTGCTCACTTGTTCAATTACCACAATATCTGCAATGCTACACCCACGAGCAAGCATTAAGCGTATTTTGTTGTCTATGTGCGAATAACAGCCCTTGTAGCTTAGTTCTGACTGTTGGACAAACTGTCTGTGGCAATTTTTACAAAAATAATTTTGTTTGCCATAGCTTTTTACGCCATTTTTCTTTATACTATGACATAGGCAACTTGGGCAAGTAATGGTAATTGTCGTCTTCATAACCGTAAATTACCACTGTTTGGTTAAGTTGTCTTTTTAGTTTTTGTTACAGCATACTTTTTGAACCACTGCCTTTAAATTTAAGTGGTCAGATAGCTATTTTTCATGCAAAAATTGATAAAAGCTTTAAATTTTATCGTATTTTATAAAAATGTTATCAATGGTAGGCACACCCTAGTAATGGACGTATGTGTTTAAATTGTTCTCGCATGATGTTACTTGGATGGGCTTTTGTCCTGTTGAATGATTTGGTTGGTGGCGGTTTGGTTTATTGTAGCATCTTTTGATTGTGATTGGGTTCTTGCAAAAGTCCGTTAAAAGCCACCTGCCAATCTATCCAACTCATCGTTTAGCTTGGCAGGGTCAAATGAGTTACCAAGACCTTTTTGTGGGGCAGATATCCTAAAATCATCACCATCACGCTCCATCACCCACGCCACAACGGCATGCTCGCCTGCGGTGATTGTTGCCAGCTCACAGGCATGAATGATGCTGTCGTCATCACTGATTTTTGTAATGCCTTTTTTGGCATGACAAAGCGGATGTTTATGATAACTTGACATGACAAACACGAGCTTTTGTGCCATCTTGGGCAACTCGCTTAGTTTGACGTGAATCAACTCTTGGGGCATGAGCGTTTCTTCAAAATTATTTGCTCCCACCAGTGACCCAACGTGACGCACACTCTCATCAAGTCCCCGCACCTTGGCATACCAAATCTTATCTAGCACTTGATGTGAGCCATCTAGCACCACACAGGACAGATCTATGTCCATGTCAAGCGTGGGCGAGCGAAATGGAGTTAGCCCCTTTAATAAGGGTATTTTTCTGACAAAGGCAAGCAGCCCTGTTTTTTCAAATCGGCAGGCTTCATAATTGACGGACACCGTCAAAGTCTGTCCATACACACCAAGCTCAGTCAGAGTCTTAGATTCAAAAAAGGTTTTTAAGGACAAATTGCCCATATCTTTGTGTTGGTTAAAATCAGTCATAAATTTGGTCAATGGGTTAGTTTTTTAAGGCAGTCTCATCAAAGGCATGTTTTAATGCCAGTTCTACAGCATTAATGCGTTCTTGACAGACTTTATAAGCATCAATGGATTGCTCTACCACGCTCACTAGGTTGTCAATGTCTAACACCTGACTTTGTTCTAATGAGTCAGCATTATGCTTTAAAATTTCGTAGGCTTCTTTAAAAGTTGTCAAAGATGCGGTATCACTGCTCTTCTGGGACATATTACTCTCAGTTAATTTTAAATAAAAGTCCCATTTTACCTAATCATTTCTTATCAAGCAAGTGGATTTTATCAAGCTCTCTGCCTTTATTGTAAGTATTTTTGTTGCAAAATACATTTGTCAAGCAGGTCAAGTAGGCAAGTTGGGTGCACTGTTTTTTAAAAACAAATCAACAAACTATTTTTAAATAGTTACAATTCTGTTATTATACAATAGAATTTGTATGTATGTGTGAGTCACATCATCGGTCACTACTGCCAATGTCAGCTCGGTCGCTTGCTTTGAATAAATCAAAGCATTTTATATAGACACACCGAGTTGATTTTGGTATTTTTATGCATGATATTCATTGCTTGATATTTTCAATGATTGAGTTTTCAAATAATGATATTGTATTTATGAAAAAGGAAAATCATGACTGACCCAAACAAACCAAGCTCCCATGAACACGTTCCAGAGCTGACCTTAGATACTGATTTTACAGCTGGCGACAATCAAGAAACGCCATCGGGTGTCATTACCAAAGACGCCATCAAAGGCATGATTATTTTTGCCGTCACTGCCATCGTCTCCATCATATTATATCACGTCATGCCGTTTGGCACTGACGTCAATAAAGGCTTAGCGATACTTGTCTTTATCGGCACTTTATGGCTGACCGAAGCCATCCACGTCACCGCCACCGCCATCTTAGTGCCGATTCTTGCGGTGTTGATTGGTGTGCCTGAATTTGACACTAAAAAAGCTTTGGCAAGTTTTGCCGACCCCATCATCTTTGTGTTCTTTGGCGGTTTTGCCCTTGCAGCCACGTTGCACGTACAAAAACTTGACCGAAAAATCGCTTTTGGCTTGGTCAAACTGGCAGGGGGCAAGCTAGGTTTGGCGGTGTTCTACATCTTTTTTGCCACCGCCATGTTATCGATGTGGATTAGTAATACCGCCACCGCCGCCATGATGTTGCCATTGGCATTGGGACTGTTGGGGCAGATTGACAAAGAAAAAGACCGCTCTACCTTTTTATTTGTCCTGCTGGGGATTGCTTACTGTGCCAGCATCGGCGGTCTAGGGACAATGATCGGCTCCCCACCCAACGGAATTGCCGCCAAAGCACTGGATTTAAGCTTTATTGAATGGATGAAATTTGGTGTACCCATGATGCTTGTCATGCTCCCTGCCTTGCTCGGGGCGATGTATATCTTTTTAAAACCCAATCTCAAACAAACCGTGGTCATGACCGATGAAGTCATTCCGTGGACGGTATCACGCATTTTGACTGTTATCATATTTGTGGTCACTGCCATTTCATGGATTTTTGGCAAACAGCTTGGCGAGATGTTCGCCTTTAAATCCCCCGACACCGTCATCGCTCTATCAGCAGCAGTTGCGGTGCTTACCTGTGGTTTGGTTAGCTGGAAACAAGTGTCTGATAACACCGACTGGGGCGTACTCATGCTCTTTGGTGGCGGTATTGCCCTATCCAATATCATGAAAGAATCGGGTGCCTCTGCCTTGCTTGGCGAACAAATCGCTGGTGCCTTGTCTGTTGCCCCGATATTTGTGGTTATCTTGGTCATCACAGCATTCATCATTTTCTTGACCGAGTTTACCTCAAACACCGCCTCTGCTGCACTGCTTGTGCCACTATTTGCTCCGATTGGTGTGCAGCTTGGACTGCCACCCGAAGCCTTAATCATGGTCATAGGTATCGGTGCCTCTTGTGCCTTTATGCTACCTGTTGCCACCCCACCCAATGCCATCGTCATGGGGACAGGCTATATCAAACAAAAAGAGATGATGAACGTTGGCCTTATCCTAAACTTGGTATCGATCGCCATCGTCACAATATGGGCATTCTTCTTCCTAAGATAATCCCATATTAACTCGTAAAATGAACATGTCGTGATGACATGTTCATTTTTTTTAGAAATAAATTCATTTTTTAAAAAAATAAAACTTACAATTTATGGCAAAATATGGTTTAATGCTGAAATTTTTTAATTCTGCTGATAAATAGCTCTATCACAGATCCATTTTTAAGCGAGATTCCCATGACCGCAATCGCCCTAAACACCCCTAATTTTGTCCGCCATCAAGCCATCATTGATTGGGTTGCCGACATCGCCAAACTCACCAAACCTGCTCGTATTGAGTGGTGCGACGGCTCACAAGAAGAATACGACCGCCTTATCAATCTGATGATTGACAATGGTACCATGGTCAAGCTAAACCAAGAAAAACACCCTGATTCTTATTTGGCTTTTTCTGACCCGTCTGATGTGGCTCGTGTCGAAAACCGCACATTTATTTGTAGCGAAAAACAGATTGATGCAGGGGCAACCAACAACTGGAAAGACCCAAATGAGATGCGTGCCATCTTGAATGATAAATTTGACGGCTGTATGGCAGGTCGCACCATGTACGTTGTGCCATTTAGCATGGGACCACTCGGTAGCCATATCGCCCACATTGGCGTAGAGCTGACCGACAGTCCTTATGTGGTCGTAAGTATGCGTAAAATGGCTCGCATGGGCAAGGCAGTCTATGACGTGCTAGGCACGGACGGCGAATTTGTTCCATGCGTACACTCTGTTGGCAAGCCTTTGGCAGATGACGGAAAAGACGTGGCATGGCCTTGCAACGATGACAAATACATCGTTCACTACCCAAAAACCCGTGAAATCTGGTCATTTGGTTCAGGCTATGGCGGTAACGCCCTACTTGGCAAAAAATGCCTAGCCCTACGCATTGCCTCCGTCATGGGTCGTGAGCAGGGCTGGCTTGCCGAACATATGCTCATCCTAGGCGTAACGAACCCCGAAGGCAAAAAACACTATGTGGCAGCCGCTTTCCCATCAGCCTGTGGCAAAACCAACTTTGCCATGCTTATCCCACCAGCAGGCTATGAAGGCTGGAAAGTAGAAACCGTGGGCGATGACATCGCTTGGATTAAACCATCAAAAGACGGTAAACTGTACGCCATCAACCCCGAAGCAGGTTTCTTTGGCGTTGCCCCTGGTACCAACACCAAAACCAACTCCAACTGCATGGCGTCCTTGTCTCGTGATGTCATCTACACCAACGTTGCCATGACCGAAGACGGCGAAGTATGGTGGGAAGGCAAAACCAAAGAAGTGCCTGACAATCTCATCAACTGGAAAGGCAAAAAGCATGACGGTAGTGAGAAAGCTTCACACCCCAATGCCCGCTTTACCGTATCGGCAAGCCAATGTCCATCAATTGACCCCAACTGGGAAAATCCCGAAGGCGTGCCAATCTCTGCCTTTATTTTTGGCGGTCGCCGTGCCGACACCGTGCCACTTATCTCCGAATCCCCCGATTGGATTGATGGCGTGTACAAAGCTGCCACCATGGGCAGCGAAACCACCGCTGCTGCGGTCGGTCAGCAGGGCGTTGTCCGCCGTGACCCCTTTGCCATGCTCCCATTTGCAGGCTACAACATGGCAGACTACTTCACCAACTGGCTAGACATGGGCGAAAAGCTAGAAAAACTCACCAAAGAGCATGGCACCCAACTGCCAAAAATCTTTAAAGTAAACTGGTTCCGCCGTGATGATAATGGCGACTTTGTATGGCCAGGTTTTGGGCAAAATATGCGTGTGCTAGAATGGATTATCAACCGCTGTGAAGGCAATGCCAATGCTCATGCCACACCGATTGGGCTTGTACCGACTTACGAAGACCTAAACTGGACTCATTCCGACTTTACCAAAGACAACTTCAACACCGTAACCTATCAAGACAAAGATGAATGGCTAAAAGAGCTTGATAGCCACAAAGAGCTGTTTGATAAATTGGGCGAGCGTATGCCAAAAGCACTCATCGACCATCAAGCTAAACTACGTCAAGCAGTAGAAAGCGGTATGTAATTTGACCAAACAAAAGAACGCTCCAACTGGGGCGTTCTTTTGTTTGGTTATAGCTTGCATTGTGTTATAACCAACAAACCTTAAAACAACACCAATTATCCCCATATCTCCATCACCATTCACCAATCACTACTTATATGGCTTATTCACTAGAAATCAGACAAAAAGCCTTGGCTTATGATGACAAATGCAAGAACATTGACCTTGTTATAGAAGCTTTTGGTGTATCAAGACACACCGTGTTTCGTTGGAGACGACAACTTAAAGAAACAGGCAATTTGTCTTGTAAAAAACCCACCAACAGACCCAGAAAATTTGACAGAAAAGAGCTTCTTGCTTACGTAGAAGCAAATCCTGACAAATACCTACGTGAAATTGGTGAAGTATTTGGGTGTGGTGATATGGCAATCCATAAAGCACTCAAAGCAATGAACATTACTCTTAAAAAAAAGACCACAACTTATAAAGAGCAAGACCCAAACAAAGTCAAAGACTTCCAAGACAAATTAACACAACTACAAGCTACGTCCAAACAAGGTTACGAGCTTGTCTATATAGATGAGACAGGCATTGATACTTACTTGCACCGTACTCATGCAAGAAGCCTAAAAGGTCAAAGAGCCTATGATAAAGTCAGTGGCAGACGCTATCAACGAGTCTCCTTAGTGGCAGGACAAATAGGGGGCAAAGCCAAAAACCTGATTGCTCCACTCATCTACAACAATACAATGACAAGTGCTTTGTTTGAAACGTGGTTTGAACAAATGCTACTGCCTTGTCTTAACAATCACACCAAACAAACAGGCAAGCCTTGTATCATCATCTTAGACAATGCAAGATTTCACAGAATGAAACACTTGCAAGCGCTTATCAATAACATACCATACAAACACATCATCTTACCATTACCACCTTACTCACCCAAGCTAAACCCAATAGAGCAAACTTGGGCAACGATTAAGAGATGACTTAGAAGTCATTTGTCAGAGTTTGATACAATCGAAGAAGGTTTGAAGTGTTATTTTGGGGTTTGGTGGGTGTACCTTGGCGAAGTGTCAAACCACAACTGATAGAAGTAATGCAAATTGCCAGAGATGCTTGGAAGAGGACATTAGATAATTTACCAATGGCACAAATGCGCAAAGAGATACTAATCAAGCATTGGGCAATGCTTGATGATGATTTTAGAATGGTTTGATAAAAGTCATGGTGCTGATGGGACTGTTGGCTTGATTTACAGGCGATAAACCTAACTTTTCGGACGCTTCCAACCCAAAATTGGTGTTATTTGGGTCATGGTCGTATTCATGAATACTGTGAGCGATTTTTTGCTTTTTTAATAGACGAATGGCAGGGATCATGGCTCTTGTTTTGGCTTGCTAGGTTCTGTTTGAGTGCTATCTGCATTGGTGGGTGCTGGCGAAGCAGTGGGGGCGGTGCATTTTGCGATTGCCCCTGTCACCACGCCTGTCAAAGCATTGGTATCCACTTACCCGTCTTTGATAAAACTTTGCGATTTTTCAGCCGTTAAGTTGCCTTTTAACTCATCGGACACGCACCCACAGATGTTCGCCTTTTGTTCGGCGGTAAACACCAAGTCCGCCACGCTGTTTTCTTGGGCGTTGAGCTGATTTTGGCATTCGATTTTGACGGTACTTATAACAAGCTTTGTGCCAATCTCGCCAAGTTGGTCAAGGTTTAAGTTTTTGGCAGTTTGTTGGATATTGGGGTCATCACAAGCCGCCAAAAATAGGGCTAGGCATAAAATGGATAATTTTTTCATATTACTCAATCGGCTTTAAAGGTTGTACCACATCGGCATTTTGCCCACGATGACGCAAATAATGGTCAAGTAGGACAATGGCAAGCATCGCCTCGGCAATCGGTGTGGCTCGCACGCCCACACAAGGGTCATGACGACCTTTGGTAATCACGCCTGTCGCCTCGCCGTCTAGGTTTATTGTCTTGCCTGCGGTGGTGATACTGGCGGTCGGTTTTAGGGCAATGGCGACACGAATGGTCTGCCCGCTACTAATCCCACCCAAAATCCCGCCTGCGTGATTGGCGCAAAAGCCCTCAGGGGTCAACTCGTCTCGGCTTTCATGTCCAAACTGCTCGGCAACGCCAAAGCCATCGCCAATCTCCACGCCTTTGACGGCATTGATAGACATCATCGCATGGGCAATATCGGCATCTAGGCGGTCAAAAATCGGCATTTTCAGCAAAAATCTCTAATTTCGCCCCACAGCTTGTGCCTTGTTCACGCAAAGACGTAACCAATTTTTCAAAGCGTGGTATAGCGTCAATATCTCCGCAAAAAAACGGGTTTTGGTTTACAATATTCGGCATTGTTAAACTAAAATACATAATTCAAAGTTCCATTCCACTTAGCAAACAGTAAGTTCAAAGTGTTTTCTATCATTTTCTCGGATTTAGAATAACATTTTGATTTTCTTCTAAATCTTGCTGTGAAATGCCTAATGGGACTATTATAGCCCTCTATGGTAAAAGTTTGAGCTTTGCTTGTCATATGTTTTGATTTTGGAATGACTTCAAGGTAAGATTTCCAGTAGTCACTACAAAACAGTTGAATGTTATGGATGTTCAATTGATTGTAAAGCTGTTTAAAGGTGTTGGTGTCTCGTCTGCCACAAACAAAACCTAAGATTTGTTTTGTTGTTCTGTCAATGGCAAGCGGGGTCCAGCAAGCGTTTTTTATGCTTGGTGTAGCTATGAATCTCATCAAGCTCAACGATATCTATCGCTTGATTGCTATCTTGTTTGATTTGATGTTGTTCGCCAAGTTTTTTAACCCATTGATAGACTGTGCCATAACTAATACCTAATATGCGACCAATTGAACGAAAGCCCAAACCTTCTAGATACATATTGATTGCCATTTGCTTGGTTGCTTCGCTTTTATGATGCGTTGGTTTATGTACTGAAAAGTAATGATTGCAACCTTTGCACTTATAGCGTTGTCTGCCATTGTTAAAACCTGCTTTGACAAAGTGTTTGTGCTTACATTTAGGACAACTATCAAATGTTTCGTTCATTGGTTTTTACTCTATGGTAAAGTATTGAGTTATTTTAACTTATGTATTTGTTTTTGACAATACCCAATATCCCAATCGAGCTTCTCAGCTTTTTCGGTGCCGATTTGGGTAACATGACCACGAATGATAACACCCAAGCGTTCTTTTAAGTATTTTTTGGCAATCGCCCCTGCTGCCACACGCATGGCAGTCTCACGAGCAGATGAACGCCCACCGCCACGATAATCCCGAAAGCCGTACTTCATCGTGTATGTGTAGTCAGCATGATTAGGGCGAAAAGTCGTGGCGATGTTGCCATAGTCTTTGGATTTTTGGTCGGTGTTGCGAATGAGTAGTCCAATCGGTGTGCCTGTGGTACGCCCCTCAAACACCCCAGAGACAATCTCCACCACGTCATCTTCTTTACGCTGAGTGGCGAATTTGGACGTGCCGGGTTTACGGCGGTCAAGTTCGGCTTGCAGATCCGCCTCGCACAGCGCCAAATTGGGCGGTACACCGTCCACAATCGCCATAAGTCCCGTCCCATGAGACTCGCCACAGGTGGTTATGGTGAAAAGTTGTCCTATTGTGTTGCCTGCCATATTACCCCCTTATGATTTAAAGCAAAGTGGAAAAATTACCACCTGCCTTTCTTTATTGCTTTCATCACGCTGTTTTTCACAAAAAGGTTTACCTGCCAAAACAACCTCACCTTCATACTCATAAACATTTGGCATTGGGTTGTTAAACAAAAGCACTGCAACACCATTGGTTTTTGATTTTGCCAATGTTTTATTTTGACTAAAATTCACATCTTGGTCGCCCTTTAGCCCCATGCCTGTATAAAGCAGCTTATCATCTTGCCATCTGTCTTGATAAACACTGTCTTTTTTATGAACCAAAATCAACACATTGTTTTTTCGACTGCGGCGCATACCACTAGAATTTGATACGCCGAATTTTTCCATCAATTGAGCGTTAGTAAATACCGTACCGATTTTTAGATTGGTTAAATCCATTATCTCCCCTTCACCCTATCCACCTGTCTTTTAAATTCATCACGATACTCCAAAAGCTCCTCGCAGGTAATGGCAAAAATCCCGCTTCCGCCTTTTTGGAAAGTGAGCCAGTCAAACTGAATCTCAGGATAAGATTGGCGTAACGCCCATTCGCTATCGCCTACTTCGCACACCAACAGCCCGTCTTTGGTCAGATAGTCAGGGGCGTGGTACAAGATTTGATGTACCAAATCCAACCCATCCTGCCCTGCCGCTAAGGCATGTTCTGGCTCATGCAAGAACTCCGGTGGCAACTCTGCCATGACCGCAGCATCCACATAAGGTGGATTGGTTACAATCAGTTCGTACTGATTCTCGGCAGGGATTTTGGCAAATAAATCACTTTCAACCAGATTCACTTGATGAGATAATTCATGATGCTCGACGTTCGTCCATGCCACTTCTAGGGCATCTTTATCAATGTCCGCCCCGTCGACGTTGGAATCGGGGAATGCTACCGCCAAGGCAATGGCGATACAACCTGATCCTGTGCAAAGGTCTAAAATACGCTCAGGCGGAGCCAGTTGCAACTCTTGCAAGCCGTGGGCAAAAAATTTGGTTTTTTTGGCATTATCCACATCAAAATATGGATAGAAGTTTTGATTAATAAGCTCGGCAATGGGCGAGCGTGGAATAAGCACACGCTCGTCCACATAAAACGGCAAATTACAAAAATACGCTAAGTTAATGAGATACGACAAAGGCTTACGCTGAATAATCCGCTCAGCGAGCAAATCAAGTACCGCCTGTTTTTCACTGTCGGTCAAACGACAATCCAAAATCTCAGGATTCGCCCCCCAATCTAGGTTTAACGTATGCAGGACAATGGCAGAGCTTTCGGCAAATTCATCGGTCGTCCCCTGTGCCACCACCACGTCATATTCACGCAGTTTGCTCACACAAAAACGGATAAAATCCCGAATGGTACGCAAATTTCGTCCTGCTTCATCAAGCTGAATATGCAACTCGTCAATTTGGGCAGGGCTTAATTTGCCATTGTCTAGCTCGTCTAAGTGTTCTAAGTTGTCTGAGCTGTCAAATTCTTGCTCGGCATCATCGCTAAACTGGTCATCTAAATGGGTGTCTGACATGATATTCTCTTAATCGCATAAAATTGCCATTATAAAGAAAAATCGCCCATTTTTAAACCGCTTTTTAAATCAGTCATTAAATTTGTGGTAAAAAATGGTTTTTTGGGGGAAACATTGATAAAATAGAAAATTTAAACCTTGTGTTAATTTGTTAGGAGCGAATCACATTCGCCCTAATGATTTTGGATAATTTCAAACATACCAATGATTAACAACATCACATTTTAAAGATAACAGATTTATCAAAAAGAGACATCCATGACCGACAAGCCCCCCTTTTGCCTGCCTGCCGACATCACGCCCGAGATTTTTTTGGCAGAATATTGGCAAAAAAAGCCTCTACTTATCAAAAACGGCTTGCCTGCCCTTGTGGGTATGTTTGAGCCGACAGACGTGCTTGATTTGGCGATAGAAGACGGCGTATCAGCACGGCTTATCGCCCAAAAAGACGACAACCCAAAGGAGTGGACGCTCAAAAATTCGCCTTTGACCGAGCAAGATTTGCAAAACACCCCACGCCTATGGACAGTGCTGGTGCAAAACCTAGAACAGTGGTCGCCCGAGCTTGGCGAGCTGTGGCAAGCCTTTGATTTTATCCCAAAATGGCAACAAGACGACATCATGGTATCGGTCGCTGGGGCGGGTGGTTCGGTAGGCGAGCATTATGATGAATATGACGTGTTTTTGGCACAAGGGTATGGCTCTCGCCGTTGGACGCTTGGCAAAATGTGCAGTAGCGACACGCCATTTATTGAAGGTCAGCCCATTCGCCTGCTTGACGACATGGGGCAGATTATTTTTGATGAAATCCTAGAAGCAGGGGACGTGCTGTATGTACCGCCACGCCTTAGCCATTATGGGGTCGCCCAAGACGACTGTTTGACGTTTAGCTTTGGGTTTCGCCGTCCCAACATGGTGCAAATCCTAGACGAAGTGGCAGATGTTGCCACAGGCGAACACGCCCTATTCTCTCCGCTTATCCTGCCCCAAGCCTTACAAAACAACGCTTATGAGCTGACAGACGAGAGTATTTCTACCATAAAAAATGAGCTTATCAATTTACTAAATTCTGACAAAGGCAACGCCATTTTAACCCAAGCGTTGAGTGAATTGGTTAGCAAACGCCAATATGATTTGATTGCCTTTGATGACGAACTTGCCCCTGATGAACTGGCTGAACGCTTACAAAATGGCGAATGCTTGATGATAAATCCTGCCTGCCGATTTGTCCGACAAAATGACGATTGGTACATCAATGGCGAATGCGTGTGTTTTAATGATGAAGAGCTGGCACTCATTAACCGCTTTACCAATCGTGACGTGATTACGTTTGATGACTTATCTTGTGATTTGGATAACGACTTATTGGCAAGTTGTGCAAATTGGCTCAATGATAATTGGCTGATTTTGATTTAATTCATTTAAATGCCAAGCAACAAACTTGGCATTTTCTACCGCCAACACCCAACCACACCTACCCCCAAAAGAGCATAGCCAAAACCCCCGTTTTCTGCTATAATCGCCAATTTTAAATGATTTGATAGCTCAATGACCGACAAAAAGCCCCTAGATACCGTAAAAACGTCCACCCTTTCTCGCCAGTTAAGCATTGCCAAAACTTCCCTAAACATCGGCAAAAACTGGGCGAAAAGTGGCGTTACGGGGCTTTTTTTATCCAAAGAACAGCGGGAACTCCAAAAACACACGCTCATGCAAGAGCAGGCGGATTATTTGGTGGCAGAGCTTGGCAAATTAAAGGGGTCAGTTGTCAAAGTCGGGCAAATGCTGGCGTTATATGGCGAGCATATGCTCCCTCGTGAAGTTGTCAATGCCCTGCACACCCTAGACGCTCAGACCGCCCCACTGGCGTGGCACATCATCTATCAGACGGTACAGGCGGAGCTGGGTGAGCGGATTGATGATTTTGAGATTGAGCGGACACCCATTGGCACGGCAAGCCTTGCCCAAGTCCACAAAGCCACGCACAAATATTCAGGACGAGAAGTTGTCCTAAAAGTCCAATACCCCAATGTCGCCCAAGCCATTGATTCGGATTTGTCGTTATTTAAACATTTATTAAAGGTTACCAACGCCGTCCCCCAAACCAAAGCCCTAGATGACTGGTTTGGCGAGATTAGGCAGTTATTACATCGGGAAGTGGATTATGTCATGGAAGCAAACACCACCAAGCGATTTGCCGATTATCTCAAAGGCGATGAGCGGTATATCGTACCGACCATTTATGATAATTATTCCACGCCCCGCCTGATTTGCATGAGCTATGAAGCAGGCATTCATTTAAATGACCCTGCCCTACAATCATTAAATCAAACACGCCGTAATCACTTAGGGCAATCTGCCATTGACATTGTCATACGAGAGATTTTTGAATGGGGCGAGATGCAAACCGACCCCAATTTTGGCAATTATTTGGTCAGACTTGATGATGTTACCGAACAAGACAAATTGATACTCCTCGATTTTGGGGCGATTAAACAATTTGATGACAAATTATTAACCATTGCCAAAAATCTACTCATCGCAGGTCATTATCAAGACAAAACGATGATGAAAAATGCGATGACTGGCTATGATTTTTTTGATAAATTAACGGGCAAACCCCAAGATAATGTGGCGGACGTGCTAATGATGGCGTGCGAGCCATTTGCCGACAGCGATACCGCAGACAGCGAATATCTCGATGATGACAAATACATCTGGGCAAAAAGCGACCTATATCAGCGTGTCATGACCACCGCCAAATCAGGCATGCAGTCGCTAGAATTTAGCCTACCACCCAAAGAGCTGATGTTCATCAGTCGCAAATTTATCGGGGCATACGCTCTGCTCTCGGCATTGGACAGCCGTACGGATGCTGATAGATTGGTAAAACGCCACATCGCAAAAAACGCTCAATGATGAGCGTTTTATTTTTTATTCAAGATTAGCAAAATACTTTACCAAAATATCCAAACAGCGTTGCACTTTGATGGGCTGAAATTCTTTATCGGGCAGTCTTGCCACCAATGCCAAGGGCGGTAGTTCATGCCCTGCCAGCACGTTTTTAAGCTCGTCACTTTGGATGAATGGCTTAGCGTCCAAAACATTAACCTTGATGATGCCTTGGTGCGACATGGCAAGTTTTAGGGCGATTTTAGAGCTGTTAGTACTAAGGCGACTTTTTATGGCGACCGTCTCACCTGTAGCGAAGGTTATCGTGCGATTGCCGTCTAACAAAATAAAATCCTGCTCAGCCAAATCATCAATGCTGTGGATGGGTGCATGCCTATCCAGATAGTCGCCCGATGCCAATAATAACTGTGGCACATAAGTCAGTAACACATCATTTTTATCATGTTCACTTACTTCTTTGGCATCGACGAAACCCACGCAGATGTCCACACGGTCATGAGTCATGTCAAGCTCTTCCCCGCGCACCATAAAGTGTAGCGACAAAGATTCATTTTGCACCAACCAATCCGCCAAAGCAGGCATAAGATATTGGCAAGCCACCTGTGGTGTGGTCGCAATGGTTAGGTTGCCCATGACGTTATCACGCAAACGGCTTGCCTGATGCCAACCCATCTCGGCTGCCATTACCATTTTTAAGGCTGACTGGTAAAATAACTCGCCCACTTCGGTAAGACTAACTCTGCGTGTCGAGCGTTGCAATAACACCGCCCCAAGCTCGTTTTCCAATGAGCGAATCTGTTGGCTAACTGCACTTGTGGTAATATTTAGTTCTTTAGCGGCACCACTAAATGAACCATGCCTAACGACTGCCACAAAAACCGCCATCGCTCGCAAATTATCCAACAACATCTTAGCCCCCTATCTACCGATTCATGCAGATTATTACCTGTATTAATTATTTGTCTGACAAACCTGTAAAACAAGAGCGAAACTAAATGTTCAATCAGACCCTTTAGCAGCCTTTGCAAACACCTGTTAATATTCGACTAATTACTTTTTAATAGGCAAATAATTAGCTGGCAAGCTGGCAAGCTGGCAAGTATTATAACAAATAATTTTTATAAGTCAAATATTTATCTAAAATAATACCCCATTCTCAACTTTGTATAAGTAATTGATTTATCAAGGGCAAATTGCAATTCGCCCCCCACAACCCGAAAATAATCATCAAAAAATCAATAAGTTGTAATTTTAAGTTGAGATTGAAGTAAAATAATATTATTTTTTAAAAAAATTTTTATTAATCATATTTATAAAAAACCAACAAAAAAAACAATAAATAATCATAAAAATTTTAAAAATAATTTATAAAAATAACAATAATATTTGTAGAATATAAATTCAAGTCATTGAAAATAAGAGAATTATTTTATTTTTCGAATAAAAGTTATTTTAAAATAGTATTTTTTTTGATAAAAAATATTTCTAGATTAATTTTTGAAAATGACATATAATAGCGAAATTAATTTTTGTCATTTTTATAAAAATTATCATATAAAAACAAATAAAAATAATTATTATTTTATATTATAATTAGATAATTATTCTATTAATTTTATATCAGGGCGTATTGAACCTTTATAACACAATTTAAAATATAGAAATGTTTTAGAAATAAAACAATGTTTTTGCACGAAAAATGGCTAAATCTTGTTTTTCATAATAAAAGCTCGTTTGATAGAATGACTACCAAACCTCACTTTTTCCTTGAAAAATATGCGATTTTTCTCATTTTTCATTGCAAATACAAAAGTTCAATACGCCCTAATAATTTTTTAATAAACCTTAAAAACATCTAAGAAAAACTGGCAAAAAACACCATTAAAACAGGTGAGATAAGATTGGTAATAAAACCAAAGCTGATGACTAGCGGAATGATAGAAGCCCCACCCGCCTGCGTGAGTGTTGGCAGAGTAAAGTCAAGGCTGGTCACACCCCCAAGCCCTATCGCTGCCGATGATGAATGTCGCATGACCCATGGGATAAAGATGAGTGCCAGCACTTCTCGCCCTAGGTCGTTTAGCAGTGCCACACTGCCCCACACCGCCCCATAAGCGTCCGTCATTATCGTGCCTGAGAGCGAGTACCAACCAAAACTCGATGACAACGCCAAGCCCTGAGCGACTGACACGTCATCAAAAAGCAGGGCAAAAAGGACACCTGAGAGCAGTGTTACCCCCACAAAGATCGAGCTGATTTGCAAGCCCCGCTTATTTAGCAGTGCTTGTTTGAGACTGACACCTGAACCTTTGAGTGAAATACCCACCAAAAACAACAGTAGCATGAGTAGCACCGTCGTGGTCTTCTCTGGCGGGTGCCACGTGGCAGGTAAAAACTTAGCAATAATAAAGCCCATCGCCAGACACAGGATTTGGGTCAGACTGCCGTGAATGCTGACATTAGGCTTGGCAGTCGGGCTTTGCTGTGAGCGATACTGACAAGGCGATATACGGTCAAAAACCACCAAAGCCATCAACCCTGAGCCGATGGTTAGCACCATAAGTACCGACAGATACAGGGCGATATTGGCAAGTTTATGCTGTAAATCATCAACCAGTCCTAGCTCCATGCCAATCACCATCAAGATGATGAACACCAGATAATTAAGCCCACGCTCCGCCAAATGCGTGCTTTTTTTGCTGTTTGGCAGGGCAAAACCAACAAACATCGGGGTTAGGATAAGCAGAAGTGTGATGATACCTTGCATGGCGTGACGGCTGGTGAATGATTTTTGAAACATCAGAGAGTGAGCGTAAGATTATAGCATTTTTTGACAAATAGACAAGATTTTGATTAAAATTTATTCAAAATGAATGATTTACGTCCAACCGAAGTCCAAACCATTTAATCAAAAAGGACAGCCAAAACCGTCCTTGTGTATTTTACAAGTCAAGCACTTAGAGCTGATTGGTGCCAAAGGTATCGCAGGCTTGGATGTCGCCCGTCTCAAACCCCCGATAGAACCAACGCTGACGCTGAGCACTCGTGCCATGAGTAAAACTGTCAGGCACCACGTGTCCGTGCGATTTGTGTTGTAGATAGTCATCACCAATCTTTTCGGCAGCGTCTAAGGCTTCTTCGATGTCACCCTGTTGTAAAAAGCCAGTGCGTTCGTGGTTTTTCTTTGCCCACATGCCTGCAAAGCAGTCAGCTTGCAACTCTTGGCGGACGGACAGCTCATTTGCCTGTCGCTCATTGCCTTGCATTTGGGCTTTTCGCACTTCTTGGGATATTCCAAGCAGGGTCTGAACGTGATGTCCCACTTCATGAGCGATGACATAGGCTTGGGCAAAGTCGCCCACTTGGTCTTGGCGAGACAGCTCGGTGCTGCCATGACGCTCACTGCCAATACCCATGTGCCGTCTCATGTCCACAAAAAACTGCGTGTCCAGATACACTTTTTGGTCGGCAGGGCAATAAAAAGGACCGCTGGCAGATGTCGCCGCCCCACACGCTGACTTGACCGAACCTGTAAACATAACCAATTTTGGTGGCTGATAAGTACCACCGAGTTTTGTAAAAATGGGTGTCCACACGTCTTCGGTATCGGCAAGCACAGTCGCCACGAACTCACGGCTTTCGGCTTGGTCGGCAGTCTCATTGGCAGGGGCGGATTGTTGGTGGTTCGCCTGTCCTATCTGCTGAGTGACCCCTAGCGTGGTCTCGGGACTAACTCCAAATACTTTCCACAGGACAAGGGCAAGGATGATACTGCCAATACTTAGCCCACCTGCCTTCATACCACCACCGCCACGGCGGTCTTCGATATTATTACTCTGTCTGCGACCACGCCACTGCATAGCTCACCTATTATCGTAAAAAATTAGCCTATTATAAGGCAAAATTGCAAAAAATCTGTAAGAATTTTTAAAAATTATGTATAATTAGCGTGTATTGAACATTGAGCCTTGCTTAGGAGCTGACATGGTCTCACCACTTCCTTTTGAAACAGTCATTCATAACCCCAAAGACAAACCCATCGAACACGCCGTGATATGGCTTCATGGCTTAGGGGCGAACGGTCATGATTTCGTGCCTGTCGTACCTGAGCTTGGACTCTCCGATGAGCTTAGTGTGCGATTCATTTTTCCGCACGCCCCATCCATCCCTGTGACCGTTAATGGCGGTTATGTCATGCCTGCATGGTATGACATCTTGGAGATGAGCCTAGACAGAAAGGTGGACACCGCCCAAATCAAGGCATCTAGCGAACGTATTAATGACTTGATTGATGAACAAGTGCGTCTCGGCATACCCAGCCAGAACATCATCATCGCAGGGTTTTCCCAAGGTGGTGCCGTTGCTTATCACAACGCCCTGACCAACAGCCGACCATTGGCAGGACTACTTGCCTTATCCACTTATCTTGCCACCGAGCAGGAGATTGGCGAGCTTGGCACTAATGCATCCCTACCTGTTAAAATCGACCATGGCGATTACGATGATGTCGTGCCGTCGGTGCTTGGGGTCAAGGCAAATGAAAAACTCACCACTTTGGGTCTGTCGCCTGAATTTAAACGCTACGGCATGGCTCATCAAGTATGCATGGAGCAGATTAAAGACATTGGCAAATGGATGAATAAGGTGTTTGATAAAAGCTAAATAACAAAACCCTGTTTATACAGGGCTTTTATTTATAAACAGGGCTTATTTATTTGGTTTATTTGGTTTATTTGGCAAATCCCTAAGCTCCCATGTCGGCGTGGATTCATAGACCTTTGGTGGGGCTTGAACTTTGGGGTTTAGACCCACCGCAATCTTATGCCAAATTGACGAATTATCATACGCTTCTCGCTCGGCAATGGCGGCTTTCTTTTTGCGTTGGATTTGGTTGTTTTGAATGACGTAGACCGTGCGAGTATCGCTCGCCACCGTTTGGGCATTTTTATCCATCACGATGGCTTCTAGCGTGTACTCGCCTGCTACCAAATCAATGGTTGGCACGCTGGCGGTTAGCCCATCACCCACCACTTTGCCATTTAATAGCACCGCTGTGGTATAGCCCATCTCCAATGTTGGCGACACAGTAGCCTGCACATCAATGCTCTGGACAGGGCGATGATAGGCACGGTCTTCGGCAGGCTCGGTGATTTGGATGTGATAAGCAAAGCTCAATGTCGGCAGGATAGATAATGCCACGCACATCGCTGATTTGAAAAAGGTTGATTTTGAAAAATGAGTCATCTAAAGTTCCAATGTTACAAAATAATCTTATTGTACCCAAAAATCACCAAAAATGCACGCAAAACAAAACGGCATAAAACCAAATTCATGCCGTCTGTCTTTTTAGGGCGTACCCTAACGATTAGCAACGATAATACATATCAAATTCTAAGGGGTGTACCGCTTCATTAATACGCTGTACTTCTTTCATTTTTAGAGCAATATAGTCGTTAATCATCTCTTTGGTAAAGACCCCACCTTTTAACAAAAAGTCATGGTCATCACGCAGGGCATTTAGTGCCACTTCTAGATTTTCTGCCACCGTTGGGATAAGCATTTCTTCTTCTGGGGGCAAATCATACAGGTTCTTATCGGACGCTTCACCAGGGTCAATTTTATTTTCAATGCCGTCAAGCCCTGCCATAAGTAGTGCCGAAAACGCCAAATAAGGGTTGGCAGAAGGGTCAGGGAAACGCACTTCCACACGCACCGCCTTGGGGCTATTGACATGAGGGATGCGAATCGATGCCGAGCGGTTGGACGCCGAGTACGCCAGCTTAATCGGTGCCTCAAAGTGCGGTACAAGGCGTTTGTAGCTATTGGTGCTAGGATTGGTAATGGCGTTTAAGGCACGAGCGTGCTTGATGATCCCACCAATAAAGTACAAAGCAGTCTTAGACAGTCCTGCGTACTCATCGCCAGAAAACATGTTTACACCATCTTTTGAGATGGACATATTCACATGCATGCCCGAGCCATTGTCTCCAACTAAGGGTTTGGGCATGAAAGTGGCGGTTTTGCCAAATTGACTGGCGACATTTTGTACGATGTATTTAAACTGCTGTACTTCGTCCGCTTTTTTAACGAGCGTATTAAAAGAAATACCGATTTCTAGCTGACTGCTCGCCACTTCGTGATGATGTACTTCAATACGACCTTCGCCCATGACTTCATCAATGCGGTCGCACATCACCGCACGCATGTCATGATAATGGTCAATGGGCGGTACGACGGCATACGCCCCTTTGACGGCAGGACGCTGACCGCTATTGCCCCACGCATAGTCTTTGTTGGTACTCCACGCCGCCGCTTCAGAAATGACGGTGTGTCTGGCTCCTGACATATCAATGTCCCATTTGACTTCATCAAAGACAAAAAATTCAGGTTCAGGGCCTATCAAGGCTTTATCGCCCAGACCTGTCGATTTTAGGTACACTTCGGCACGCTTGGCGATAGAACGTGGGTCTTTGGCATAGCCTTGCATGGTGTCAGGTTCGATGATGTCGCACACCACCACCACCGTTGGTACTTCAAAAAATGGGGCAAGATAGGCAGTATCAACGTCCGGCAACAATATCATGTCCGAGCTTTCCACGCCTTTCCACCCTGCCACGCTTGACGCGTCAAACATCTTACCGTCTTCTAGGGTGTCTTCGTCCACGCTGTATGCAGGAAAGGTTAGGTGCATTTCTTTGCCGTGTGTGTCGGTAAAACGAAAATCCACCCATTTCGCCCCTGATGATTCAATCAAGTCAAGTAACTTATTCGTCATGCTCGCTCCAAATTTGTAACTTAGTTAATCGGTTAAACTGCTATAATTTACCACCGCTTTGGCTTTTATGCAAATGGTATTTTATGATAAATGTGCGTTTATTCATGAAAAATTATCAGCACCACTTTTAGCCTAAGAAAACGAATATACTCCAAAACCAACATTAATCTGGTAAATTCATCTGCGACTGGTCGGGATTTAACCCAAAATAAAACACAAACGTCGCCACCATGCTATTTGCCAAAATAAATGCCAAATCCAAGCTCTCATGCCCCATCACAAACCTCCCAAGCAGTGCCGATACCGCAAGCATGACCACAAAACACGCCAATAATAGCTGTATCATGGTCGGGTGTGTGAGTGTGTAGTTTGTGCCTGCTTTGCGTTTGGGATTTAGGATTTTTAAATTTATCATAAATCCGATGACATATACCGCACTACCTAATATTAAATAACCAAGAAAACCCATCTTTATTTACCTTATCCGCCCAAACGTTTGCAGTGAGCCGTTTTTTGTTTTATCTCGCCATAATTAATCGCCCCCAGCTCATAACTAAAACTATCTCTATCAATTACCGTTACCGCTTGTATTATTGGGCTATTTTCTCTAAACATTTCTATAAATAAAGCCTGCATTTCTGACTCCTTCTCATATTCTCGTTGTTTTGATATGGCATTATAAATCATCACATGATTAATATTCCCCACATTTACCGTCAAATGCTTACCATCAAAATCCCAATTATCTTGCGTACTCATAAAGACGGATTGAATATCTACCCCTTGATAAATCTGCCGAGTTTCGCCATAACCTACCGAACGCCCATCGGCAAAGAAATGGTGCATATTTTGACTTTTGGTAACATTGCCGTCCACTTGCTCTATCAATAAATCACATTGCCAAACCCCAACCAAATCATCTTTATTAAAATCGGTATTGGCATAAGTCATGGTCGCCATGAGACTTATGATACTGGCGATGAATAATTTTGGCATGGCTGATATTTATTCCTATGTTTTTAATATTAAAATGACTAATATAAATTAAGCGATAATTTTTAATTTGATATAGGGCAAATTAATTCACCCTATATCAAAAACAATTAACCAATAATTAATCAATCTTTTAAATTGATATTGGATTTATCATGCCATTGGCAATAATTCCAACTTCTCGCCCTGCTCTACCGCCTTGCGATTTTTTATGGTATTCGCCCAGCGTATGACGTTTTGGTATTCGTGTACACTCAAAAATTCAGACGCGTTATATTTGGCATAGTCATTCTCGCCAATGTACAAATTGCCTAGCACCAACGCCCCATACCACGGATAAATCGCCATGTCAGCAATGCTGTACTCGCCCGCCATATAGTCATGCTCCGCCAGATGTTTGTCTAGCACATCAAGCTGGCGTTTGGTTTCCATCGCATAGCGGTTAATGGCGTACTCAATCGGCGTGGGAGCGTACGCATAAAAATGCCCAAAACCACCACCAACAAAGGGAGCTGAACCCATTTGCCACATGAGCCACGACAGCATTTGGGCGTGGTCGGTCGGATTTTTTGGTAAAAATTTGTCATACTTTTGGGCAAGATAAAGCAGTATCGCCCCACTTTCAAACACCGATATGGGCGTGTCGGTGCTATAATCCACGAGTGCAGGGATTTTTGAATTGGGGTTAATCTCCACAAAGCCTGTGCCAAACTGCTCGCCATTCATGATGTTGATTTTAAAGGCATCATAGTCGAGTAGCCCCAACGCCTTTAACTATTCTAAGATGATATTAACCTTAATGCCGTTGGGCGTGTTTAGGCTGTATAACTGATAAGGCTTATCGCCTTTTGGCAAGGTTTGTTCGTGCCTTGCCCCTGCACTAGGTCGGTTGATGCCACCAAATTTTCCGCCCATGTCATTAGGCGTCCAAACTTTTGGGGGTGTGTAGCTCATAACTTTACTCCAAATTAAATTTTACGTTTGCAATGGTTATTTTCAATATCAACTGGAAAATCCTCATCAATACCTTCAAAAGCACTAATATAAGTGTCTTTGTCGATAAAACGAATGCGAACCATCATTTCATCTGCCATCTCTTTTTCAAAATTTGCCCGCTCTATGATGGATTTTGCAATCAAAATTGAATCCTTGCTGTGCTTGGGAAAATCGTCTGTACTGTTGTAATTTGGCATATCCACCGCATAAGATTGGACAATATTATCATAATATCTTATTTTATCGCCCATTACTTGCCATTTTGACAATGCTTTTATGGTGTCAATCTGATAAAAATCATCATCTTTACCCCACTTATAAATTATTGATTTTTCGGACAATATACCATTATCACGATATTCAATATCGCTGGTATAGTGAAAATATTCATCTTCTACGCCCTTACATTCCCATTTACCCACCAAACTCTGTTCAAGATTTGCCATTACTAATGTTGGTAAAAACAAAACACACGCAAGAAAATTTTTAAGCATTATTATCTCCAATTAATATACAATCAATCATTAAAACCAAACTTATTTTAAGCGTTGGCAATGCCCTTCAAAACCATCTTCAAAATAATAACGGTGTTTATCTTTGCCATCAAATTCAAGATAATGCCAATTATTTTCTTCAAAACTCTCCATCATTAATGCCCTACCTTCTGCATTTACTTTATCGTCAAATTTATAAAAGCCACCATCAGGTAAAATAAAATAATATTGATAATAATTGATGTCTGGATTACTCATCAATAGCTTATTATCTTTGAGTTGCCATTGATAATTCATGATACCAAATTCCAATTCAGGCAAATTATTTACTTTTTCTTTGATTTCCATAAACTCCGTTGCCGTACCATCGGCATGATAACGCATGAGTGTTTTTAACAAATAGTATTCACTATCTGCCACGCAACGCCAATCACCTACCACATCAGGGGCAGATATATTGCTATTTGCTAAGGCTGTCATGGGTAATATCATCGCCCATAAAAGAGATTTTTGCATGATTATTCCTTATAAAATAAAACCAAATAAACCTTGTTTATGACACGTGGTAAATATCTGACTGTCCACATCATTCATGATAAAAGATTTTTTATTGATAAAATGAATATCAAACGTTCTTTTGTTAATGTCATTATTTATCATGTCCTGCACCATTGGCAAGGATTTTTGTAGGGCGATATTTGCCTGCTCCAAATCATCTTTATTGGCATTTGGCATTCTGACGGCATAATTATGAAATTGATGATTGCCATAATGCAGGGTCTCTTGTGCCAATGTCCATGACGATTTGGCAGTGGCGGATTCGATTTGATAGGCATAATCATTAGGCTGTCCATAATAAATGCGAATATGCTCGTGCATGGTGTGGTTTTTAAAAAACTGCAACTGACTTTCTTGTTTAATGAGCGGATTGGCGTGTTTGATATGGCATTGCCATTTGCCAATCAGGGCTTTATCGCTATCAGCATGGGGACTATATGACGGATTGGCAAGACCAATTATCGGCAGTATCATGCACAGACTTAGACTGGCACTCATCATGCGTTTAGACATAGCCAATTTCCTTTAAAAACTGATATAACTCATCGGCAAATTTGGCGTACCCTACCCCATTGGCGTGGATTTGGTCGGATTTTAGTTTGTCGTCCGATAGGATATTTGACCATGCTTTTTCAAGTAATGGTACGTTCATCTCGCTCGCTACGTCTTTATACACAGGGTTATCGCTTGCCTTGCCAAACAGGGCACTGGCGGATAAATGTGGCTCGGCAATCAGCACCACAGGGATATTTTTGTCTTGCAATGCCTTGATAATGCTTACCAAATTAGCACGGGTTTCGCTGGCATTTACTCGTCTTAGCACGTCATTGCCGCCAATCCCCAGTAGCACCAATTTGGGATTTTCGCCAATCACGCTGTCCATGCGGTTAAGTACGTCTTTGGTCGTATCGCCATTAACGCCCATATTGATGATGTTCCAGCCTGTTTTTTGAGCAAGGACAACAGGATAGCTTTGGGATTTGTCCGCCCCATAGCCAAAGGTTAGACTATCGCCCAATGCCACAACCTTTGCCCCGCTTGACATGGCGGTATATTTGGGCGTGTCGCTACACCCAATGGCGAAGGCAATGGGCAGGACGATGAGTGATTTTAATAGGCTACGGCGGTTTGGCATGGTTTTTTCTGGTTAAATTTTTAAAATTATAACAAAAAAGACGGAAAAATTTCCGCCTTTTTGTGGGTTTTATTTTACTAAAATTACAGTAAAATTTTGCGTGGGTCAGCAAGCAATTTGGCGATATAGCGAGTAAACACCGCCGCATCTGCTCCGTTAATCGTACGATGGTCGTATGACAACGATAGCGGTAGCATAAGACGTGGTTCAAACTCTTTGCCATTCCAACGTGGCTGATAGGTAGATTCAGAAATCCCCAAAATTGCCACTTGTGGGTGATTAACCAGCGGTGTGAAATAAGTACCGCCCATGTTGCCTTGGCTTGAAATGGTGAATGACGCACCTTGCAAGTCTTTGGCGGACAGCTTCTTATCACGGGCTTTTTTGGCAAGCTCGCCAATCTCAATGGCAAGCTGGCGAATGCCTTTGGCTTGGGCATCACGAATCACAGGCACAATCAAACCGTCATCGGTCGCCACCGCAATACCCATGTTCACCGATTTACGGATAATCATTTGGGTGTTGTCATCCGACACGTGGCTGTTGAATTTGGGGTGCTGAGTCAAAGCGTAAGCAACCGCCTTAACGATAAACGCTAAAATGGTAAGGCTCACGCCTTGTGCCTTAAACTCGGCTTTTAGCTCGTTACGCATGGCTTCGGTGTCGGTAATGTCCGCCAAGTCAAACTGCGTAACTTGTGGCAAAAGCGTGTTTAGGTTGAGCTGCGGAATAGAGACTTTTTGTAGGCGCGTTAGTTCAACCGTCTCAATCTCACCCCAGATTTCTTTATTGCTCATGTCAGGCAGTGGTGGCAGACTAATCGCCGAACCGCTTGCCACGCTGGCAGTGGGCTTGGTGGTGGCACTGCTGATGACCGACTTGACATAGCCAAACAAGTCTTCTTTTAGGATACGACCGTGTGGAGCTGTTCCCTTCACAAGGCTAATATCCACGCCCAATTCACGAGCCAACTTACGCACGGCAGGTCCTGCGTGAGCGTCTTTGGCACGAGCGCTCACTTCTGCTTCTGGCAGTTTGGCACCGCTTGCAGGGACGGACGCAGGAGCTTCTACCTTTGGTGCTTCTACCTTAGGCGTATCAGTTTTGACTTCTGCTTTGGTTTCGCTTAGAGCGGACGCTTGGGCAGGGGCAGAACCACCTTTAATGGCAATAAAGGCTTGACCGTTGGTTACGGTATCGCCAGCATGTACCAAAATCGCCTCTACCACGCCGTCAAGTGGGGCTGGCACTTCCACAGATGCTTTGTCAGACTCAACAAGTAGCAAGGATTGACCCTCGGTAACGCTATCGCCAACCTTAACAAGCACTTCGGCAACTTCAGCACTATCCACGCCCAAATCAGGTAGGCTGTGCGTTTGGCTTGCACCGCCCGAAACCGCACTTGGGGCTGGTTCGGATTTTGACTCTTCAGCTTTTGGAGCTTGCGGCTCTTCTTTTGGTTCTTGTGGGACTTCTTGAGTTTCTGCTTTTGAAGTAGAGTTAGATTGACCTGCTTCTACCTCAAAAAGGGCTGTACCCTCAGAGATACTGTCGCCAACTTTTACCAAAATGGCGGTTACGGTACCGCCCACAGGGGACGGCACTTCTACGGACGCTTTGTCAGATTCTGCCAAAATTAGGCTGTCATTTTCGGAAATAACATCGCCAACTTTTACCAAAATTTCTGCCACTTCGGCACTGTCTACACCCAAATCGGGGGCTTTAATTTGCATGATTTGTCTCCTTATTTGGGTTCGGTAATATTGCTGTCGTTAAGCAGTTTGGCATCTGCCTTATCTTCGCTACGCCCTTCGGTGCTGATGGCACTGTCTGGCTCATCTTTTAGCTCAGGCACAGCTTTTGGTGTTGGGCGCGCAGGAGCTGGGGCATCTGGGTAGTAGTCATGGTGTGGTTGCGGCTGCCATGCAGGAAGTTGGTCAGCATCAATACCAAAGCCAGAAATGGCATCTTTAACCAAACGCACGTCAATCTCGCCCTCGTCCGCCAACTTTTTCAAGGTGGCGACCACGATATGAGCTGCATCCACATTAAAGAAGCTACGCAAGTTGGCACGAGTGTCCGAACGTCCAAAACCGTCTGTGCCTAGCGTGGTATAAGGGCGTGTGTCAGGTAGCCAGCCACGAATCTGCTCAGGATAGTTACGCATATAGTCGGTAGCAGCAACCACGATACCTTTGTGTGGGGCAAGCTGTGTGGTGACCCAAGGTAGTTTTGGTTCGTCCGTTGGGTGCAAGCGGTTGTAATCGTCGCACGCCATGCCGTCACGAGTCAGCTCATTAAAGCTCGTTACACTCCATACGTTGGCTTTGATGTTAAACTCTTCTGCCAAGATACGAGCTGCTTTTTGCACTTCTCTTAGAATCACGCCTGAGCCAAGTAGCTGCACTTGGGTTGAGCCGTTGTCTTCTAGTAGGTACATACCACGTTTGATACCTTCTTCAATGGCTTGTCTGTTGTCACCAATGGCAGGTTGGTCGTAGTTTTCATTCATGAGTGTGATATAGTAGTACACACGTTCACCATTGCCATACATACGTTTTAGACCGTCATGCATGATAACAGCAAGCTCATAGCCAAAGCATGGGTCATAGCTGACACAGTTTGGTACGGTGCCAAATAGAATGTGGCTGTGACCATCTTGGTGTTGTAGGCCCTCGCCGTTTAGCGTGGTACGTCCTGCGGTTGCCCCAAACAAGAAGCCTTGGGCTTGCATATCGCCTGCCGCCCATGCAAGGTCGCCAATACGCTGGAAGCCAAACATCGAGTAGTAGATGTACATCGGAATCATCGGCAGAGCATTGGTTGAGTAGCTTGTGGCAAGGCTAATCCACGAACTCATCGCCCCTGCTTCGTTAATGCCCTCTTCTAGCATATGCCCGTCTTTGGCTTCTTTGTAGCCCATGAGTGCTTCGGCATCTTCGGCAACATAGTTTTGACCGACTGATGAATAAATGCCAAGTTGACGGAACATGCCCTCCAATCCAAAGGTACGAGCTTCATCAGGAACGATAGGCACAACGTATTTGTTTAGCCCTTTGTCTTTTAATAGTGCCGAAAGCAAACGCACAAATACCATCGTGGTGGACTGCTCTTTTCCTTTACTGCCTTGTAACACACCGTCAAACACAGACAATTCGGGGATTTCTAGTGGGATATGACCGCTACGGCGAGCAGGCAAGTGTCCGCCCAAAGATTCACGGCGACCCATGAGGTATTTGTATTCAGGACTGTCTTCGCTTGGGCGGTAAAATGGCAAGTTTTGCAATTCATCATCGCTGATTGGTAGGTCAAATCTGTCACGGAAGTATTTTAGACCACTCTCGTCTAGTTTTTTTAATTGGTGAGCTTTGTTTACCGCTTGGATTTGCTTGGATAGACCATAGCCCTTGACAGTTTTGACAAGGATAACGGTTGGCTGACCTTTGGTTTTCATGGCTTCGGCATAAGCAGCATACACCTTTTTGGGGTCGTGTCCGCCACGGTTTAGACGCATGATTTCATCATCAGACAAGGCAGACGCCATGTCGGCAAGCTCTGGGTATTTACCAAAGAATTCTTTGCGTACAAACGCACCGTCACGAGCGGTATAAAGCTGATATTCGCCGTCCACCACTTCTTCCATGCGTTGCTTTAACGCACCTGATGTGTCTTTGGCAAGTAGGCTGTCCCAATGGTCACCCCAAATGACTTTAATCACACGCCAGCCTGCCCCACGGAATACCGATTCTAACTCTTGAATGATTTTGCCATTGCCACGCACAGGACCATCAAGACGTTGCAGATTACAGTTGATGACCCAAATTAGGTTATCAAGCTTTTCACGACCTGCCATGCTAATCGCACCCAAGCTCTCTGGCTCGTCTGTTTCGCCATCGCCTAAGAACGCCCAAACTTTGCGGTCTTCGTCTTTAATCAAGCTACGGTTGGTTAGGTACTTTTGAGTACGGGCTTGATAAATACTCATCAAAGGCCCAAGACCCATCGATACAGTCGGGAACTGCCAGTAGTCAGGCATGAGATAAGGGTGCGGATAGCTTGATAGACCTTTGCCGTCCACTTCACGGCGGAAGTTTTTGAGTTGTTCTTCTGACAGACGACCTTCCATAAAGGAGCGAGCGTACATACCAGGGGCACCATGACCTTGATAATAAATCATGTCGCCACCGTGGTTCTCGCTTGGAGCTCGCCAAAAGTGGTTAAAGCCAGTCTCATACAGGGTTGCCGATGACGCAAATGTCGCCAAATGCCCACCCAAATCATCGTCATTTAGGTTGGCACGCATGACCATCGCTAGGGCGTTATAACGCATGATTGAGCGGATTTTACGCTCTAAGTGCAAATCCCCTGGATAAGCAGGCTCGTCTTCGACGGCAATGGTATTGACATAAGCAGTGTCTAGGCGGTTAAAAGGCAAGCCTTCTTGTACTGCTTTGTTATATAGGGCTTTTAATAAGAATTGAGCCCGCTCTTTGTCGGCGTTTTTGATGACCGACTCAAATGCATCAAGCCACTCTTGGGTTTCTACATGGTCGGAATCGTTGTAATAGGTCGTCATAAAATTTTCCTACTGTTGTGAATGCTAAGATGAACTTAGCGATGAATGTCAAGCACAGATAGCTTGACAGAAAACTATGTCACTTTTGTGAAAAGCTGTGAAAAGTTACTTTTTATAAAAGCTAATTTTAGTCATATATTATAAAAGACTTTGCCTAAAATTTGTTATGTTTTTTGGTAAATGTTTATCATTGAACTATTTTTTAAATAAATAAGGCGTGCTGAACATTGATAACATTTTTATGAAATAAGATGAAAATTTTAATGCTTGGCAGTGGTTCAAAAAGTATGCTGTAACAAAAACTAAAAAGACAACTTAACCAAACAGTGGTAATTTACGGTTATGAAGACGACAATTACCATTACTTGCCCAAGTTGCCTATGTCATAGTATAAAGAAAAATGGCGTAAAAAGCTATGGCAAACAAAATTATTTTTGTAAAAATTGCCACAGACAGTTTGTCCAACAGTCAGAACTAAGCTACAAGGGCTGTTATTCGCACATAGACAACAAAATACGCTTAATGCTTGCTCGTGGGTGTAGCATTGCAGATATTGTGGTAATTGAACAAGTGAGCAAAGCAAAGGTGCTAAGTGTACTCACAAACAGCAACCACAAAATCAAACCCAAACAACAACATTACGACACCTTAGAAGTGGATGAGTTTTGGACTTATGTTGGTAACAAGAAAAACAAAGTTTGGCTCATCTATGCTTATGACAAAGGCACAGGTGAGATTGTTGCTTTTGTGTGGGGCAAACGAAACCTTGCTACTGCCAAAAAACTCAAAATACAACTTACCCAACTAGGCATTACTTTCAACAAAATTGCTTGTGATGATTGGGATAGCTTTTTAACTGCCTTTAAGCACTCTTTAAAACAAGTTGGTAAACGCTTTACTGTGGGTATTGAAGGCAATAACACCAGACTGAGAACCTTCGTCAGGCGAGCATTTAGGAGAACTTGCTGTTTTTCTAAAAAGCTAGAAAACCATTTCAAAGCATTTGAGTTGGTGTTTCATTATATTAACTATGGTTGGGTTTAGCATACTTTTTAGACCAGAGCCTAATGCTTTAGTCCATTTTTGCATGAAAAATGGCTAAATCTTGTGGCTCGAAGTCAAAAACTTGCTTGATAGAATGACTATCAATCTCAAGTTTTTTCCTTGAAAAACGTGCGATTTTTCTCATTTTTCATTGCAAATACCAACATTCAACACGCCCTAGTGAAAATAAATTTTGGGTGAAATCATAACAGACATCTCACCCCAAGCCCACTAGCCAAACACGTATCGCCTACCACCAAAGGATGACCAACAGAACAAGTCACTGATAAAACGCTTGTACTGTTTTCTCGCCATCTTTGACAATGTCCACAGGCGTATCATCGCACGGCACTTGATAAATGGTGTTCGCCCCTTTAAAAATATAGACCACATAAGGACTATCAAGCAGTGGATTGATGTTTTGACTGGCGTCCTTGATCTTTGCCAATACCATCATCTCATCAGGGCGTGCCAGTACACGCTCGACATCAGATTTATCAAGCGATAAGGCATTCACGCCAAAATAATCCCACGCCTCATCCACGCTTATCTCATCCAAAGGTTCGGGGTTATCCCACAGCGTTTTTGCCCCGTCAGGCTCTTTCATTTGCATGAAAAAACCGCCTGCCTGCTCACTCACTTTTATCTGAGCAGGGCTATTTTTCTCAACGCTATAACAGCCGACAAATGCCCCTGCCTGCCCATCTGCTTTGGCAGTCGGGGCGTTATCGGTTGGGGCGGTTTGGTTGCAGGCGGTTAAGCCAAGGGCAAAGAAAATGGATAGGATACAAGAATAAGATTTGATAGACATGGTGTGATTAATAAAGGTTAAGTTAAATTGATTCGTGTTAGTTTTTGATTTTAGATGATTTTATTAATTTTAAAAGCAAATCATCAAGTACTGACATCATTTAAAAAAATGATAAGTTTATTAAGGGGTAAATTTTAAAAAACAAAATTGCAATCAACAATATTTTTAGACAATCCCCATCGGAATACATTACAATTTGTTTATGTTAAAATCTTATTATTTTTGGCAAATGCGACTGTTACCGATATTTGTAAATTTTAAAAATTATTCAAATAACAAACCAAACCATCACTCAGGACGGCTAGACAGACGATGATAGCCCACGCTCTCACCAACATCACCGACAAAACCAAGCTGTCGCCACACTTCATACAGACAAATCGCCACGCTGTTAGACAGGTTAAGACTGCGAGAATCAGGGAGCATGGGCAATCTTAGCCAGTTATCCGCCTCAATGTCATCACGCACAAAAGACGGCAAACCGTCTGTCTCTGAGCCGAACACCAGTGCCACCGAGCTGTTACCAACTTTAAAATCATAGTTATAAAACGGACGGCTAAACTTGGTCGTCATCGCCACGACCGTATCCACACCCACGCTTGCCAAATAAGCACGGCACGTCTGCCAGTCATCATGTACTTGCATGTTGGCATATTCATGATAGTCAAGACCCGCCCGTCTTAGCTTTTTATCATCAAGCTCAAAGGCCAAGGGCTTGATAAGGTGCAATTTTGCCCCTGTATTGGCACACAGACGAATGGCATTGCCGGTATTGTTGGGGATTTTGGGGGTGTAGAGAACGATATGAATTTGTTTCATGGCTGTATTTCGTTGTTATTTTTATAAAAAAGCCCGAACCAAATGATTGACGTATTTAAAGCCCATCTTGGTCGGGGCGATGATGTCAGGGTGAAACACCATCAGCCCTTGATGTTGCAGGGGTAAAAGCTCATTATCAATCGTGCTAATAAGTAGCCCCGTCCGCTCTTCAAAGGTGCGAGTCGTCGTGCCATCTGCCAAACGCAGGGCATTCATCATAAATTCAAAGGGCAGGCTTTCATCCGCTACCCGTTCAAAGCCTACCATCTTTGGGGCGTTATCATAATTTAGATAGTCTTTGGGCAGGCGAGATTTGGCATAACGATAAATGCCATCTGGATAATCATCATGTCCATGCAGTGTTACTTTGCCATGCCCACCTGCCCCAATGGCAAGATAGTCGCCAAACTGCCAATAATTGACATTATGACGACACGGCTCATCATCACGCCCGACCCATGCCGACACTTCATAATTGGCAAAACCTGCTTGCAAAAGTCGCTCTCGCCCTGCATTCTCTATGCGTTCTAGCTCATCATCACAGGGCAGGTCGGGCGGACTGCGATAAAAGGCGGTGTTCGGCTCAATGGTTAGCTGATACCATGAGATGTGCGTTGCCCCTGCCGATAATGCCATGTCAATGTCACGCACGGCAAGTGTGGCGGTCTGATTGGGCAAGCCATGCATTAGGTCGGCATTGATACGGGTAAAGCCTGCTTGTTTGGCGTTTTTGACGGCATTGACCGCTTCATCATGGCGATGTATTCGCCCCAATGTCGTCAACACCTCATCATCAAAGGACTGCACACCCACCGATAAGCGGTTGATACCCAGTGCCAAATAGTCGGCAAAAGGGGCGTGTTCTAGCGTGCTGGGGTTAGCTTCTAAGGTAATCTCAATATCATCGGCAAAAGGAAGCATCTCACGCAACCCCAAAAGAAGCACCCGATACTGCTCTATCGGCAACAGCGACGGTGTTCCCCCACCGATAAAGATACTCTGTATCGCACGCCCCCCTGTTAAGGCAACCTGCGAGCGAGCGTCAGCCAAAAGTGCCTTGACATAGTCGGCAAAGGGAGCAGACTCGGGCAAGGCGTGCGAGTTAAAATCACAATACGGGCATTTTTTGACACACCACGGAATGTGAATGTACAAAGACAATGGGATATTGGCAGGGTCAAGGATTAGGCTATGTTCGTTCATGGGTTTTTGTGGCGTGACACATGCCATGCCTTTTGTTGTTTTTATGATTGGTTGTTATGATTTTTGTGTTAAGTTGCCATACTATTTGGTATTGTATTTAGCCATCATATCAGCTCACGCCTAGTCTTGCACCAAATCATCAAATTGCAACAAACCAAACTTCATCCCCAAATGCTTCTCTAAGGCAGGCAGGTTAAAGGCGTCATCTTCGCCCACCAAGCTAACAGACACGCCCGATTGTCCTGCTCGCCCTGTGCGTCCGATACGATGAACATAATCATCAGGCAAATCAGGCAATGTGTAGTTAATGACATGGGTCACGTCATCCACATGTATGCCACGCCCTGCCACGTCGGTCGCCACCAGTACGTTTACTTCGCCATCTTTAAAGCGTTTTAGGTAACGCTCTCGCTTGGCTTGGGCAACATCTCCTGAGAGCATGGTCACGTCCACATGCT
Source organism: Moraxella bovis (assembly GCF_025985205.1). Classification (NCBI taxonomy): domain Bacteria; kingdom Pseudomonadati; phylum Pseudomonadota; class Gammaproteobacteria; order Moraxellales; family Moraxellaceae; genus Moraxella; species Moraxella bovis. The sequence continues at coordinate 1,257,794 of NZ_CP087840.1, read as the reverse complement.
TGCGTAGGTTGTCATACAGGCGTTTAACTTGGTCTTTGCGATTGGCAAAGACAATGGCTTTTTTGACATCATCACTGCCAAGCAACTGCTTTAATGCCGTCAGTTTTTGGCGGTCGGTCAATAGATAAAAACGCTGTTCAATGTTCTTATTGGTACGACTCTCGGGGGCGATTTCCACAACAGTCGGCTGATACAGCCAGCGATACGCCAAATTCATGACGTCGGTGTTAAACGTTGCTGAGAACAGTAAACTTTGGCGGTGCGTATTGGCAGGCATTTTGTTGATGAGTCGCTTGACATCAGGAATAAACCCCATGTCCAGCATGCGGTCGGCTTCATCTAACACCAACACTTCCACACGGTCAAGAAACAGCACGCCCTTTTGCACCCAGTCAATAATCCGCCCCGGTGTGCCAATCAAAATATCCATCGGGCGACGGTTTATCTCATTTGCTTGCTTGTCATAATCCGCCCCACCAGTCATGCACAAAGCATACAACCCACTGTATTTGACGAGCTCTCGGCAGTCGCTATAAATCTGCTGTGCCAGCTCTCGGGTCGGTGCTAGGATTAACGATCGTGGCTCACCCAAATAACGTGTCTCATCATCACCAAACGGGCGAGAAAGCAGACTTTGGATGATGGTAATTAAAAACGTGGCGGTCTTGCCCGTGCCTGTCTGTGCCTGCCCAATGGCGTCTTGTCCTGCTAGGGTATGGGGCAAGATTTGGGCTTGAACGGGCGTGAGAGTCTCAAAACCCAAAGCCGATACTGCCTTTTGGATGGGTTCTGCTAGGGGTAAGTCACGAAACGTGCTAAATTGCTCGGTCAAGGGCATGTCCTTTTAAGCTAAATGAGCGAATATTGTTTGGTGTTTTTACCAAATGTTTGTCAAGTTTTTATCAATGATATTTTTAAAAATGATAAAAATCAAAAGTGATTGGCAACATTTATGTTTTTATCTTTTGATATTTTTAAATCATCCATCCAAATCATTGAAACAGGCATTAAGTGAGCCTTCCACGGCTTGCTGAACAAACCGCTCTTTGTCAGCTTTGTCATCATAAACAGGCATTTTATAAATGATGTTCAAGCCGTTTTGCCATGTCTCGTCGATGAATGACACCATGTCTTTTTTGGAAAAACCTTTTTCCACTCTTTTTAGGGCTTTATCAAGGTTTTTCTTGGCTTTGTCTTTGCTGACGCCATTTTGATGGTCGATGGCGATGTCATAAACGCCTTTACTGGCAAGCATGCAAATCCCTGCTACCTCTTCGATTCTGGCTGATTCATCCGCTGATAAGGTCACTGCCGAATGAGCCGTACCGCCAACACCAAGCAACGCTAGGATACCAAGTGTATGGATAAGTTTGTTTGGCTTTTGCATAATCACGCCTTTATAAAAGAATCAATTTTATATTTTATCATAACTTATCATAACAGGCAAAACCCAATTTAAAAGCCTAATTTTAAAAGCTAATATTAAAGCCCAGTTTTAAAACCTTATAAAAAACCCACCCCAAGGGCAGGTTTTGCGTGATTTAAACATCACATTAATTTGGTGACTTCTTCGGCTTGCAATCCTTTATCGCCTTCGGTCACGACAAATTCCACCATTTCACCTTCTCTTAGTGAGCGATAGCCGTCACCAACAATAGAACGAAAATGCACAAACACATCTTCGCCAGTGGCACGCTGGATAAAGCCAAAACCTTTGGCATTGTTAAACCATTTGACCTGACCTTGTTCACGAGCAGACATAACACTTCCTTAAAAATACCACATTGTAACACTTACAATGATACAAATAACCAAATAAGCCTACGCACTACGCAGTTATCGTAAACTCGTGCCTAAATATAGCACACTTTTAAAGGGCTGTAAACGCATGTAACCAAACATTAACAAAAAATTTACACCCCACTACCTTTAAAAATTTGTTAAAATAATCAGTATTTAGCATAAACACACATAGACATCAGCACTCATGAATCAAACCACCCCCCTAAACCGTAAATTATTAGTGCTAAACGGTGCCAATCTGCACTTATTGGGCAAGCGTGAACCGCACATTTATGGCACGACCACCTTACAAGACATCATTCACCGCCTATCCACCACCGCTCATCAGCACGGTATCCAACTTGACCATTTTCAGTCCAATCACGAAGGCAACATCGTGGACATCATTGGTAGCCAAGGCGTATTGGCGGACGACCACGACAAATTTGATGGGGTCATCATCAATCCAGCCGCCTTTACCCACACGTCCGTTGCCATTCGTGATGCTTTGCTTGCCAGTGGCAAACCCTTTATTGAAGTGCATTTATCCAATGTCCACGCTCGTGAACCGTTTCGCAGTCATTCATATTTTTCGGATAAGGCGGTGGGCGTGATTTGTGGGCTTGGCGACATGGGTTATGACATGGCATTGGCATGGTTTTTAAAAAATTTATATAAAACAAACGGCGTACACTCATGACCATCATCGCTTATACTGACGGGGCGTGCAAAGGCAACGGCAAGGCAGGGGCATCCGCTGGCGGATTTGGCACGCACATCATCTATCCCACAGGCGACGTGCTAAACATTTGGGGCGGTGAGAGCGACACCACCAATAATCGCATGGAACTCATGGGGGCAATCACCGCCCTAGAACGCACGCCTGCCGATACGCCAATACAGATTTGGACGGACTCGGGCTATGTCAAAAACGGCATTACCCAGTGGATTGACAGCTGGAAAGCCAAAGGCTGGAAAAAAGCGGACGGCAAAGCAGTACTCAACCAAGACCTATGGATACGTCTAGATAACGCCTGCCAACGTCGCACCATTGATTGGCAGTGGATAAAAGGACATGCAGGACATGTCGGTAATGAGATGGCGGATAAACTTGCCAATGATGGCGTTACTGGCAGTGGCGAGTTGTTTATCAGTCACGCCCCGACAAATAACCCTGCAAACGACAAGACAGACAGCAAAACCAATACTGAGCCAAACACCATATCAAAAGAGACAGACGAGATAACCACAATGAACGAGACCACCAACCACGCCCTTGATGGTAATAATTTTCATAGCACTGATTTTCATGACAATGCCGTTTATGAGAGCGACTTGGGCGATGACATGAGTTATTATGCCAACATGGCAAACATGGTCGCAGATGATGAATTCGGCCCCACCAACCCAATGGCAGATGTGGGAGCGGATGTTAATGACAGCGAACCAATCAGCCAAACCCAAAATAAAATCCCCAGCAAAAAATCCAAGAAAAAAACACCGCCTGCCCCCATGCAAGTGGTTCGCCACAACCACCAAAACCCTGACTATGACGGACGCACCGATGAGATCCGTGAGCCGTTTTGGGCGGTACTGCCCGACCCCATTCATCGTGGGGCGTCAGAACGTCAGCTGATTATGGATACGGAGACGACAGGCATTGACCCTGCCACGGGCGACCGCATCGTTGAGATTGGCATTGTTGAGATGGTCAAACGTAAGCCAACTGGGGTTCAGTTACATGTGTACCTAAATCCTGACAGGGAGATGGATGATGAAGTCATTGGCGTTCACGGCATTCACAATGAATTTTTGGTAGACAAGCCCCGATTTGCCGATGTCGCCCCTTATGTCTATGAGTTTATGAAAGGGGCGGAAATCATCGCTCATAACGCCCAGTTTGATATGAAATTTTTATCGCATGAGTTTGACAAAGTGGGCATGACCGACTTTGCCGATGTCGTGGAAGTCATCGACTCACTCATGCTTGCCCGCAAAATGTACGCAGGGCAAAAGAACAATTTGGACGCCCTTGCCAAACGCCTAGATGTCGGTCAAGACATTGACCGTTCCTACCACGGAGCATTAAAGGACTCGCAGATTTTACTTGAAGTCTATCTTGCCATGACCAGCGGACAGATTGCCATGAGCATGGAAGAAGAAGAAGGGGTGAGCCAAGATAACAACAGGGGTGAGATTAGTTTTAGTGATTTAAGTGCCTTATCCGCCCAATTGATTCGCTCAAAAGATGACTTCTCTGCCGATGGGGCATGGCGCAAGAGCGTACTCAAATAACAATTTATCCGATATTTGCCCTATTTAGCATAATTTTACTTGCCAAGTTTCGCCAAACATGGTTAAATGTAGCGATTATTAATGCGTGCTGTAAAACAACAGGATTATCATGACTCAATCAGCCAAAACCGCCACCAATTTTGACTTATCATCACTTCATATTTTGCGTAATGAAATCGGCTCTGTGCTAAAAGACGCCGAAGTGCATTTGCGTGAGTTTTATGATGACCCTGACCAAGCCCCCCTGCTGTTAGACTCAGCAAATAACCTATCACAGTTATCTGCCATTTTTGAATTGATTGCCTTTAACGGAGCAGGACTGCTTGCCGAAAATCTATCAGCAAGTTATACCCTGTTGCATGGTAATGCCGATGGCGATGAATATGAAAATGAGATTCTGATGACAGACATCTCAGAAGCCATCATGCTACTAGACCGTTATGTTGAATTTGTCTTATTAAAAGAAACGCCCGAACCTGCCTTGCTACTACCCATCATCAATAAACTGGGCGGACATTTGGGACATGCTGTCATCGAATCCACCACCCTAAACCAAAACATTAACAGCGTCATCATCGCCGACCCCCAAGCAAACTACGCTTCTCTTAGCACGCTTGGACTCAATGTCAGAGCCTTAACCCAAGCCTATCGTGCAGGCCTATCTGTCATCCTTGAAAATAAAGACGGCGTCATCTCTGATGATGAACGCCAAAAATTAGATGGTATGACCAAAGCCTGTGCTTTGATTGCCCAGCATTCTGATACTCTATTTTGGCAATCGGCAAAAACCATTACCCAAAACATCGCCAACGACCTGCCGCTAAGCCACGCCAAAAAGCGTATCTTGGTTTATCTAGAACAGCAATTTTCTGACTATTTGCCGATTGAGGACCGTCGTTTTGCCGAGATGGTCAGCTTTGCTTGCAACAAAAACAAAGAATTTGCCACCCTTGCCAATCAAAAGTACGCTCTAAACCGAGTAAGCGACACCAAGTTTAGCGAAATGCAACGTTTCTTATTCGGGCCCAACCGTGAAATCACCGACACACTCAACGACTTGATTCAAGAGCAAATAGAAGCCATCAAACAAAAAGTAGATAAATTCGTGCGTACCTCTAACGGCATGGGTGAGATTGGCGATATGGTCAGCATTGATGACATCAAAACCGAGCTTAATAGCTTATCCCAGACCATGACCTTGTTAGAGCTTGCCGACGCTAGCCAAGCATTAACAGCAGCCTCAGCACAAGTGAGCGGATGGCAAAATCCCACCCTAGAAGACTTGGATACTTTTTTAGATAAGTTATTGGTCGCTGAAAATTCTGCCATCTTCCTTGCTAAGAGCCACACCCCTGGGGCGGTTAAATTACCCCTGCACAACCGTGAAATCTCACTACATCAGCTCGATACTTCTTATGAGACTTTGGTTAAAGAAGCACGTAGCAACCTAACTGCAGCAACTTTGGCATTAACTGACTATATCACAGATAGTAACCGTGACATCATGAATCTGCAAAACACACCTGAGATGATTCGCCAAGTGGCAGGAGCGGCAGCGTTCCTACGCCTATCTGTCGCCTCAGCTCAGCTATACCTGCTGGCTCGTCGCTTAGAAAACGGACTGCTTGATAAAGTTAAAACTTCCCCCGACAGCGAGCTGATTCGCATCAGTAACGCTTGGGCAGATGTCTTGGTGGCGGCAGACTTTGAATTTGAAAACTTTGAAGAAAACCGTCCTACCAATGAACAAAGCATTCTCATCAGCCAAAATAGCTTAAATCAGCTCGTGGCATGAAGCATCAAAGCATCAACACAGTAGACACACAGTCATCGGCTACCCATGCAATATGGGTCGTTGATGGCGATCGTGTTTTTTGTCGTGATGGCAAGCCTTATGCATTTTATCATACTGAGATAAGCATAGATGGCTTAGATAGCTTGGATGATGGTTTGGATGACACACTAGGCGTGGTTGAACTACTACATTTTGGAGATGATGGCAGACGGGTATTTGCCATTGATTATCAAAAGATGACTAAGCCACATTCTCTCGATGGCGAATTTATCGCTTATCGCCATGCCGTTGCCGTAACCGACGGTCACACCGCCCATGAAATCTCGGCAGGCATTCAGCTGTTATTATGGCAAAAGGGCAATCAATTCTGTGGCTATTGTGGTACCAAAACAGTAAGTCGCCACAAAGAAAATGCCATGGCATGTCCTACCTGCCATCAGCATTTTTATCCTAAGATACAGCCTTGTGTCATCATCGCCATCACTCGTCCCTGCCCTGTGACGGGTCAGCCTCAAATCCTGTTGGCACAACATCATCGCCATCAGGCAACAGGCATGTATGGACTTATCGCTGGATTTATGGAAGTGGGCGAGAGTGCCGAGATGACCATTCATCGTGAAGTACTAGAAGAGACCGGCATTTGCGTGGATAACATTCAATACATCAAAAGCCAAGCCTGGCCATATCCAACCAATCTCATGCTTGGCTTTTGTGTCACCTATAAGTCGGGAAATATCGTCATCGATGAAAATGAGCTGTCCCATGCTCAGTTCTTTGGTAAAGATGACCTGCCACTAATTCCCAAGCAAGGGACAATTGCTTACGATCTGATCAATCAAGCATTAGGGCTAAATGAATGCTAGTGCATGCCTATCATTGATGACATCTTAACACTATTGATTTACCTTACCTTTAGATGTATTTATAATAAAAAATTGCAATTTACCCTTATGAGCTATTGTGCTTGAATAAGTCACAATTCATTCTCACGCCCCATATTGAAAAAAACAAAGAGCGAATATTCTCGCCCTTTTTATCATTAGATTACAACAATTACCACGCCTGCGACAATGCCGACAGCACGCCTTTTAACATCGACGATACGGTACTGCTACACACGCCAATGCCCGAATACACTTTGCCGTCAATATTTAACTGAACGTATGATGCCGCCGCTGAGTTGGTTTGGTTGTCGTCAAACTCGTCATCAAGCAGGCTCTCGGTCGCCTTGGCGTTAATGGCGTGTTCGGAGTAATTGGTAACGTGGATATCCTTACCTGTCGCCTTAACAAGACCGCCAATGAATGCCGACAATGCCCCATTGCCCTGCCCGATGATTTCTAGTACATCGGTTGGCGTGGCGATTTGCCCGTTAAATGACACATCTCCGCCCTTGTTGTTAATCTGATAATCGCTTAATTTAAAGGTCTCTTGGGTCAAATAAGTCTTGGTAAAGATGTCAAGGAGCTCATCTGTTTTTAGCTCACGAGCCAAACTCTCGGCTTGGTTCTGCACCACTTTAGCAAAATCAATCTGCGTCCAACGTGGCAAATCAAAGCCATAATGACGCTGTAAGATATACGCCGCCCCGCCCTTACCCGACTGGCTATTGATACGCACCACGTCTTGATAACTGCGTCCGATATGCACAGGGTCAATCGGTAAGTATGCCACGTCCCAATGCTGTTCGGTTTCGGGGTGTTTTTCGTTATAGTCAAGCGACTTTTTAATGGCATCTTGGTGCGAACCGCTAAATGCCGTGAACACAAGCTCACCGACATAGGCATGGCGTGGGTGTACAGGCAGATTGGTGCAATCGGTAGCCACTTGTACAATCTCACTCACCTGCGACAAATCAAGCTCAGGGTCCACCCCTTGTGTGTACAGGTTCATCGCCATGGTCAAAATATCCATGTTGCCCGTACGCTCGCCATTACCCAGTAGCGTGCCTTCCACACGGTCAGCCCCTGCCATCACGCCAAGCTCACTTGCCGCCACGCCACAGCCACGGTCGTTGTGCGTATGTAGGCTCACAATCACGTCTTTACGGCTTGGCAAATGACGACAAAAATACTCAATCTGGTCGGCATATAGATTGGGCGTGGACGCTTCTACCGTTGCAGGTAGGTTCAAAATCACTTTTTGACCGTCTTGGGGTCGCCACACATCGCATACCGCTTGGCACACTTCTACGGCAAAATCGGTCTCGGTCTGGCTAAAACTCTCAGGGCTGTACTGAAAAATCCACTCGGTCTCAGGATAACGTTTGGCAATGTCTCTTAGCAAAGTCGCCCCATTGACCGCAATCGCCTTAATACCGTCCTTGTCAAGCTGATATACCTTATCACGTTGCACTCTTGACGTGCTGTTATAAACGTGAACAATGGCACGTTTTGCCCCTTTTAGGCTCTCAAAGGTACGCTCAATCAAATGCTCACGAGCCTGTACAAGCACCTGCAAAGTAACATCATCAGGCACATGACCGCCTTCAATAAGTAAGCGTGTAAAATCAAATTCCACTTGGGCGGCAGACGGAAAACCAATCTCAATCTCTTTAAAACCAACCGCCACCAAAAGTTTAAAAAACTTTAACTTTTGTTCAATGGTCATCGGGTCAATCAAGGCTTGGTTGCCATCTCGCAAATCCACGCTCGCCCAGATGGGGGCTTTTTCTATGCGTTTGTCGCACCAAGTGCGGTCGAGCAGGTTTGGGGCGAATTCAAAAGGGCGGTATTTGGTAAAATCAAAAGCAGGATTTTTTGGGGTGATTTTGGGTGTTGGCATGGCTAGGCTCGCTATATTTTTTAAATTAAAACCGTTCGTGGTGAGCTTGTCGAACCACAAGGGTTTTCCCGCCCTTCGATAAACTCAGAGCAAACGGAAAACTTAATAAATCATTGTATTATCATACCAAAATTTTGCACTAATTTTTACCAATTTTACAAAAATTTTTGGCATATTTTAGCCATATTTACCAAAAAATAATGAATTTATGGTAAAATCCGCCAAATTTTGATAATTTCTCAACATGAACGCCATTAGCCTAGACCCCATTGACCACAAAATCCTAAAACTACTCACGGACAACGCTCGCCTTGCTGTTGCCGACATCTGTGAGCAGGTCAATCTGTCCGCCACGCCTGTCATTCGCCGAATTAAACGGCTTGAAGACATGGGTGTTATCACAGGCTATCACGCTCATACGTCCGCACGCTCACTGGGTAACACATTGTCCGTCTTTGTGGCAGTCAGCATGGATAAGCACACCGCCGAACGCTTTGGCGAATTTGAAAATCACATCAAAACCTTTGATGAAGTGGTGTCATGCAGCCTTGTTACAGGGCGGTCGGAAGATTATCTCTTAAAGGTCGTGGTGCGTGATATGAGCCATTATGAAGAGTTTTTACTCCATAGACTAAGCAAAATTGACGGGGTCAGTCAGCTTCATACCAGTTTTGAGTTACGGGAAGTGTTTAGTCGGGGGGCGGTATAAATTTGATTACTCACCTTTTAAAGTCTTAATAAAATCGTTTAGCATTTGTATTTGACGTTCCTTTTCACTTAATAATAAATCTTTTTGCTCAATAATAGCATTAAGTTTTTCTATTTCAGCAACCAAAGATATAGGATTATTATTGTAATAATTTGCTTTATTGTTATCACTATTTTCATTCATCATGACAAAAATACCTTTATCTGATAACAACTCAGCAATATCAATGTTAAATATTTGAGCGATTTGTTCTAATTTATCCAATTTAAGTTTTGTTTCTCCACGCTCAATCTTAGCATAACCATTAGCAGACATATGTAGTTGCTCCGCCATTTTTTCTTGCGACCAATCTAAATTTTCACGCAATTCACGAATTTTTTCATGAGTTTTCATGGTATTACCTACAAAATGGAGTATTATCACAACAAACTGGTTAGACACCTAACCGATTTGTGTGTGGTTTTGGGAATTAAATTTGACTAGAATTATTGTACCATAAAAATTTTGGAAATGATATGGCAGATATATTAATTTCAAATAGTTATGGGGGACTGATTAAACCTGCATAGACCAGACCAGAGAGCAGACCAAGCCCGAGCCATTGATACATCTAAGCTGTGGGCGGTTGGGCGGTCAAGAATATGCAGAAAACAAAATGATTAAAATTGATGGAAAGTGATAGAAAAATGATGAAAAAACCTGCATAAATGATAAAATTTTGATGGGCGTTTAAATAGTGTTTAAACGCCCATCATCCAGCCTAAAAATCAAGCGACCCTACCAAGTAGCGGTCGCTTTTTTATGCGTGGTGGCGGGTGTGGGTAGTGCCTGATGCTGGGGCTAGTGAGGTAAGTCGTAGCTGATATGAACAACCTGCCCATAGATTTCAATGTCGGAGCTGTCTAGGTCGGCTTTTGATAGGTCTATGGGGTCGTAAATGGTGTTGTCGCTGATAAGGCGAAGCCCTGTTGGTAACCATTGCGTGCGTTTGACATACAACTGCTCGCCGATGCGTATCACATAGATACGACCGTCTTTGGCTGTATCTTTTGATTTGTCAATTAAGACAGTGGCATTTTCTGGAATTGTGGGGAACATACTGTCGCCGTCTGTGTTAATGGCGACAAGCTGGCTTGCTGTAAGGCTTGTGCGGTTAATCCACTCTTTGCGAAAAGCCAAAAAGTCATCTGTGCCAATCACGCCATCGCTAAACTTACCGCCCCCTGCACTGGCAATAACTCCCCTAAAATAAGGCACATAATGGTACTCATCATCGCTGGTGCTGGTGGGTTCTGGCGGGAGCGTGTCGCCGTCTGTACCGAAAATTAGGTATTGGGGGCTGACCTTATAAAGGCGAGCGAGTTTTTCTAGGGTTTCCAAAGAGACTTCGGTCGCTCCAACTTCCCATTGACGAAGGGTGGTTGTGCCAATTCCTACCTTTTCACACACAGTTGCACGCCCTAAGCCAGACTGTTCTCTGACTTGTTGTAAACGGGTCCCGATTTTTTGCCTGTTCATAGACTACTCTCTTTTTACAGTTTGCATTTTCTTACTGTAAAAAACCATATTTTCAAAAAATCTTTTTACAGTAAATTATATTGTTATTTAAATCAATAACATAGCACAATATTTGGTGGATTTTAATTAAAATTTACTGTAAAAAAACTTTTTACACTTTACAAGTGGTTTTTTTACAGTTATAATGTCCGTATTCAGTAAGCATTTTCAATTATTGAAAGGAGTAAGTGAATGCGTACATTACTAAGCCAAGAAAAAAGCTCAATAGGTGAGCTTAAAGATTGGCATCAAGCGGACATTATCGCTGGACTTAAAAAAGTCGGCACCAATATGTCAGCACTCTCAAAACAGCACGGTCTGTCTCGTGGCTGTCTAAGAAATGCCTTGTATCGCCCCTATCCTAAGGCTGAGCGGATTATCGCAGGAGCAATTGGCGTTGCCCCTGCGGACATCTGGCCCAGTCGTTATGCGTAAACCATTTGACCAAAAAAGGTGAAAAATATGGAAAAATGGTATTCTGCACTAGAATTGGCAAACTTGAATCTGTCTATTATACCAAATACGAAAGCTGGTGTCATCTATCGTGCGAAAAAAGATAACTGGGTACACCGAAAACGGTTAGCCAAAGGCGGTGGGCTTGAATATGCCTTTGACGGTTTGCCTAAAAAGGTGCAAGCAGAAATCAAAGCTCGCCAAACGGCAGAGCTGATGAAAGCGTCTAAATCTAAGGCGGTGGCGGTGGTCAAGCGTGAGCGAGAGTTTGGCGAGCTTGATGATAAAGACCGTGAACGTGTGGACAATCGCCTACTGATGTGCTTGCTCGTGGAGCAGTATATAGAAGAGCTTGGCACGCAAGATAAGGCTCTGGACTGGGTCAGCAAGATGTCCAAACAAAATGCCTTGCCTATCCAAAATGGGCTTGACTATAACGAGGTGTGCCAAAACGCCAAAGCCAGTCGTGTGGGTGGCGTGGGTGTGGGTAAGCGACAACTGCATGGTTGGCTACTTGAACACAAAAAGGCAAGCACACCAACGCAAAGACTGCATCATCTTGCCCCTGCCAAACAGGGTCGCCCTGTGATGAGCGTGCTTAGTATTGGTTGGATTTTGGATTTTTTGGCGGTGTATCGCAACCCCAACGGCTTGTCGGTGTCGGTCGCCTACCGTATCTTTGCCGTGCAATACGCCCAAAAGGTGGGGCATGAGAATGTGCCTAGCCTTGCACAGGTAAGAAACGCACTTAGTAAAGTGCCACTTGCTGAGCGAGAGCGTGGACGGCTGACAGGGTCGGAGTACAAAAAGATTTTGCCTTATGTTAAGAGAGACTGGAACGCTGACTGGTTTATGAACAACGATGTGTGGGTGGGCGATGGCCATAGCCTTAAACTCAAAGTCAAGCACCCAGACGGCAAAACGGTCATCACACCTGAGCTTACCGTCATTATGGACGCTCCGTCTCGTTTTATCGTGGGTTGGTCTTTGTCATTTAGTGAAAGTGGCTTTGCAGTGCTGGACGCTCTACGCATGGGCTGGCAAGAATATGGGTTTAATAAAATCTATTTTAGCGATAATGGCTCTGGACAGTTTAATGAAATGCTTGATAATGAAGTAACAGGTATTTTGCCCAGAATGGGGGTTACGCACAAAACAGGTATTCCTGGTAATCCGCAAGGGCGTGGCATTATTGAGCGGTTTATGAAAGATGTGCCGAAAATGATTGCCCAAAGTTTTGCCAGTTATACAGGCAAAAGTGGCGACAAAAGCACCCAGCACCTACGCCAAAGGGCGATTATGAGCCATAACCGTGCAGTCATCAGGGGCAAATCCGATGATGAGATGACCGCCCTGCAAGTACAAGGGGGCAAGCTCACCCCTACATGGCAGGAGCTGTATGACACGGTGGCAACGGCAATCATCTGGTACAACAATGAGCATACGCACAGAAGTATCGGTATGACCCCCGCCCAGAAACGAGCCGAACTGCAACAACGGCACCAAAACGAAGTCGCCTATCCTAGCGAATGGGAGATGGTGGAGATGTTTAAGGTGGGCGAAAAACGTACGGTGAAGCGGTGTGTGATTGAGTATCTTGATGGCGAGTATTTTTGTGGCGATTTGGTGAACTGCCACAACCAAGAAGTACTGATTTATGCTGACCAACACGATTTGAGCTACCTTGTGGTGCGAGACTTTGATGGTAAATATCTAGGCACAGCCAAACTAAACGGCAACCAAGTGGACGCATTTCCCAAAGACATGGTCGAAAACGCACGCCAAAAAAGCGACAAGGCTCGCATCAAGAATAAGCAAATGCAGATTGACCAAATCAAGCATGAAGCCAATCAAAAAGTCATTGAAGGCATTGCTTATGAAATTGGGTCAAGTTTTGATTTTGATGCCTTGACCGCTCAAAGTGTGCCAGACGATGACGGACTGGTGCTGTATGAAGATTTTTGGGCGGACGATGATGAACCGCTTAAAAAACAAGCAATTTAAATTTAACCAACCTTTAAGGGGTATTTTATGAAGTGCAAAGAATTGAAAAAGTTGTCCAAAAAAGCGTTGATTAAGCGTTTGAAAACGGTACAAAGCGAAAATTGGACGCTCCTTGGGCAAATTGTCCGAAAAGATGAGGAGATTGGCGAGTTGTCGGCTTATAACCTTGTCATTGATGAAATGTTTAGCCAAACCGTCCAACAAAATTTGGCAAAAATTGACCTGCTGGAAGCAAAACTTGCTCAATATCAAGCTCAATTTGGCGAACTTAACGAACCATCTGATGATAATACCAAAACCCCACAAGAACGGGGACAAGTTGAAAGACAAAGTCAAATCCCACAAGACCAACCTGCCAACAAGGAGCAAAAATGAGCATTGAACTGTTAAAAGCCTACCAAAAAGAATACGGCTTATCGCAAGCCAAAGTCGCAAGCCAGCTTGGGGTGTCGCCCACTACCATTAGCCAATATTTGCAAGGCAAATACGAAGGTGATACAGAGACCCTAGAAAAGAAAATTAAAGAGCTGACGGAGCGAGTGGCAGACAGCCAAACTGATATTAAAGACGGCTTTGTCAGAACTTTGGGGGCAAACTTGGTGCTGGACACTTGCAAAAAGGCTCATACCTATCACAGCATTCGCCTTGTGATTGGCGAAGCGGGGCTTGGCAAAAGCCGTGCCATTGCTGAGTATGCCAAGTTGGTTGAAAATGTGGTGCTAATCCGTGTTAATCCAACTTTTAGTGTAAAAGTGTTGTTAAATGAGCTGTGCCAAAAGCTCGGACTGACCGCCAGCAGAAACAACAACGACAATTTTAACGCCCTTGTGGGCAAATTGGCTGGCTCATCTCGCCTTATCATCGTGGACGAAGCCGAACAGCTGAATTACAAATGCCTAGAAATCATCAGAAACTTGCACGATTTGACAGGGGTGGGCGTGATTTTGGCAGGTATGCCCCGCCTAAAAGCCAACCTACAAGGCAAATCGCTTGAATTTCGCCAACTGTACAGCCGTGTGGAGTGGGTGTGTGATTTGGGCAATGTGCTTGGCGATGACGACATTGGCAAACTGGCAAGCTCATCTTTGGGTACGGATAAATTTAACAAGCTCCTTATCAACCACGCCAAAGGCAACGCCCGCCGTCTGTCCAAACTGATTAAGGGGGCGGAGCAGATTGCCAGCCAAAGTGGTGTATTGATTGATGAAGTGGTGATTGAAAAAGCGTCTAAGGTGTTGATTGGGTAAGGAGCAAAAAGATGAGCAAAAACACCCCAAAAATCAAAGATGATAAGAAGTCTCTTATCGCCAAAATCCATATCGCCAAAAAAGAGCTTGCCCTTGATGATGCGACTTACCGTGATGTGCTAGAACGGGTAACAGGCAAGACAAGCTGTAAAGGGATGAATCTAAATGAGCTAAAAGCGGTGGTTATGGACTTAAAACGACTTGGTTTTACCCCCAAGCAGACCGCCAAAACGCAAACAGACCATGGCAGACGTCCAACCACGACAGCGGACAAACAGCCCATGTTAGACAAGATAGAGGCGATACTTACCGACCGTGGACTGCATTGGCACTATGCTCATGGCATGGCTAAAAAAATGTTTGGCAAAAGAGCTGGTGACATGGTTAACCACTGAGCAGATGTACAAAGTCTTACAAGCTCTCTCGGTCTATCAAAAACGCCATGCCAATAGCCAAACGGCAGACAAATAAAAAACCCAAGTTGGCAGACTTGGGCGGACAGGGCAGACGAACCCTTGCCAATATTGTAGCAGAAAATTTAGCAAATACAAGACAGCAGGGGTAACTGATGAAAGGGAAGCATTGATTATAGTACAGGCGAGCTGATACTCTCTGACCCCATTGGGGCAGTGTCGGTGCAATCTTTGACCACGAGCGTCAGTGCAGGTCGTACCGACTCCATCAGTTTTATCACGCCGTCCGCCCCCATTCGTCCCTCATCGCTGACCATCTCGGCAACCACCCTAGATGGCAAAAAAATCTCTGCCACCGCCAATGCCAAAGGCGAGTTTGACAGTGAGTACATCTTAGGATTGGTGGACGTGGAGTATGGTTTGGCAAGTGTCAAATTTGGCAAATGGGTAAACGCTGACGGCCACGAGAGTGAGAGCTGGTATAACGCTGATGCGGTCGTGGACGGACAAATCTTTAAGCCTGCTCATGTGTTTAGCTCGTCCATTACATACAGTACCGTGGCTTACTCTTATCTGCCTGTCGATAGCACCACCATACGCATTGACACCGTCAGGCTGCCCCAAGACGGACGTGTACCTATCTTCCGCCGTGGCGATACTATCCTTATCACCAACAGCCTAAAACAAACACTCGGCTCGGCTCACAAGGCAGGTCAAACGATACAACTTGACCGCACCGACTTAGACCGCCTGTGTATTACCGACAGTACAGGCAAGGCGGTCAATGCCGAGCTGTGGGATTATGATTTGGAGGCGGGCAGTATCACATGGACAAGTCCGCTCGATTTGTCCGATTATGCTCTGCCCTTATTTGCCACTTGCACGTGGGAGGAGCGAAACCGCATACACAGCGTAGACATTGACGGTACGCTGACCCTGATATTTCCGACCAAACGGGATTATCCGTTGGAGGACACTTATGTGGCAAGCGTACTCATCGGCGGTAATTTGCAAGTGCGAGCTTCCGTGCCATTTACCCAAAGAAACTGGACGAATGTGTGGCAAGACACCCGCATTGGCGACGAGCCATTAAACCGCTTAAATGTCAAAGATTATCCCATTGTCTTGACCGATGATGGGGCGATAGACGAGAAATGGCTGATTAAGTTTACCAGTAGCTCACAGTTTGAGCTGTACGGGCAAACACTCGGCTTTGTGCTAAAAACCGACACCTTACAAGACTTAGCCCCAATCAATCCGTCCACCAAAAAGCCCTACTTTACCATACCCAAACAAGCCTTTGGGGCTGACACGCCGTGGAGCGTGCAAGAAGTGGTACGGTTTAACACGTGGGGGACACTGCTACCTGTGTGGGTCATCTGTGCCGTCCAGCCGTCAGCGGACAACCCTAAGGGGTCAGACGGCTATACGCAGGTGTTGTTTGGCGATACGACCGAGATTTAAAGCGGTTTTAAGTGTATTTTAATGTTAATTAATCAAGCTTTAAAGGATAATTTATGAGCTATTTAAATCCCATCACCCTAACCCCCAAACTCTACCAATCCACCGACCTACAAGCCCCACAGCTCACAGGGGCGATGGGCGATTATAAAAGCGTGTGGAAAGCCTGTCTGGTAACAGGCTACGGTAATAAGGCAGGGGCAGGATTTATGCTTGACAACGAAACCGACCATTCGTGTGATTTTATCAGTCCGAACATCATGATGGACAAGTTTGGTGTGGAGGAGGATAATTCGGCATATAAGCCTTATTATTATAATGGCACAAATAAGGTATCGCAATGGCCTAGCAACACACAAAAATCACACGCCAGAAATCCAAGCTGGACAATGTTAGTCTGCGAACTCGGTGTGTATTTTGTCATTACCACAAATGGCATGAGCCAAGTGGGGTATTTGGGTCTCATTAAATCAGCGATTAATGATAATAATATTAACTTTGTACGGCTAAATATTGGGAACTTATCAAGTTCTAGTTACAACAGCTTTTTAGGCAGTCTTAAAATTGGCAACTATACCAACGCCCGTATCTTATCTAATGGCTATGACTTAGTAAAATCGCTCAAAAAAGACTTCTTGGTTAGCCTAGTCTCTGATGTCTTTTGGCGACAAGATGGGGCATTGCTCGGCTCTCAGCCCGCCTTACTGATACAAAACAGTCTGACTTTGCCAACGGATATTCAGATCACCGAATATCAAGGCAGACCTGTGTTGTATATATATGTGGTCAATGGTACAAATAGTTATTACCAAGCCAATTATAGCTTTGGGGTGATGATTTACTTAGACTACTGGGAGTACTAAATGCAAGTACACAGCAAAGCAGATGTGGCTCTTGCCCTACCTAATGTGGGCTACATCGCAGGGGATAATGACGGTATTGTAACAGTGGGCGGTGTCCCTGCCCGCCGTGAAATGGTGGTGTTTAATATGGATTTGTCGGTGCATTCACGCTTTTACAGTCTTGACAACGGGCATTATCTGATTAACAATCTTGACCCAAATCAGCAGTATCTCATCATGGCACGAGACCTGCCCCCATCCGATGGGGTGGAGCGTTACGAACCTGCCACTTGGGATTATGTAACCCCCATGAGCGACAAAACCCAAGCCGAGCAAATGGAACTGTGGCAGTCATGG
Source organism: Moraxella bovis (assembly GCF_025985205.1). Taxonomy (NCBI): domain Bacteria; kingdom Pseudomonadati; phylum Pseudomonadota; class Gammaproteobacteria; order Moraxellales; family Moraxellaceae; genus Moraxella; species Moraxella bovis. Next base: position 1,240,095 of record NZ_CP087840.1, on the reverse strand, counting down.
CAGACCTGACCCGTGATAAATTGCCCTTGCCACTGACACGGCGGATAAGCGACAGACCACCGTCCGACCGCTTACCGCTTACCCTAAATCGTAAGTTAAGCACGCTGGATGTGGTCTTGCCAACACCGATTGACCCAACACCTAAGCCCACTGACCCAACCCCAAAAAGACAAAACCCTGTCATGGCAGAGTTTGATAGCCTAATATCTGACCCACAGGGCGTGAATATGGGCAGACAAGTGAGTATAGCAAGTGATGAGGTGGCACGGGCGTATAGTGTGGTGTATGGTGATACGCTAACAATGGCTTATGGGCGTGATATGTCTACTCGTCATTTTGCCCCTGTTGCTAGTGGGGCAGATAGTGCTATGGGTACGCCTTATCTGATTGGCAGTGTCTATCAGCACACATGGCAAGCTCTCATGGCACTTCACCACGCTCATCACATCAGCGTGAGCGATGGTGTGGGACTGTTTAGTTGTAATCTTGTCAAATATGGGGCTAAGGGCTATTTGCAGGGCGGTACGCAGGGCAATTTATCAGACGTGGCAGGACTATTTGGCGATAACACCCACCAAGCAGGCAGTACGCTGATTGCTCGCCCTAGCACACACACGATAACCCACAGCACTCCTGTGCCATGTCGTTATTATCCTGTGCCAGAGCCTGAGCCTGACAAGCCCGTCTCGTATTGTCGTATCAGACCACCATCTGACCGCCTGCCACTGGCTTTAAGACGCAAACGAGGCGAGCACCCTGCGGGTGCCTTGCCCCTACCGCTTATTTGTTGGCATGACTTACCACCGACTGCCACCCCCAATTTAGGAGCTTATATCGTGCATAATACCATCACTGCAACCATCGGTGGGGTCAATGTCAATCCCTTGTCATTTAGCATTAAGACCGACATGGACAGCTTTTGTTGGCAAGGACAAATTGAAATCCCCACCAAAGACTTTGATAAAATCAAAGACAAGCTAGGCAGCCGTGGTAATGAGCCGATGATTAGCGTGGTCATTAACAACCACCGCTTTGTCATCATTGCTGAGGAGCTTAGCAAAAACCGCTCATTTGTCAATCACAGCTACACGTTATCAGGACGAAGTGTTACCGCTCGCCTGTCAGCAGACTATGCGACAAATAAACAAGGCGGGTTAAATCAAGCCCTCTACGCCAGTCAGCTTATCATGAGTGCGATGGTAAATACAGGCATGACGGCAGAATATCAAGCCCCTGATTGGCTGATTAAAAAAGGGGTATATAGTACCGACAAAACCCCGATGGGGGTAATACATGATGTGGCAGAGGCGTGTGGGGCGTTTGTGTATTCGCATCCGCACGAGCCAAGCCTTGTCATTAAACCTCGCTACAAAGTGCCTGCGTGGAAGCTTGCCACGGCTGAACCTGCTTTAATCCTTGCTCTTGACCCTGTAAAAAGCATCAGTGAGCAACAAAGAGTAAGTCCTCTTTATGATAATGTGTGGCTGACCAGTACAAGCCGTCTTGATAACGTCTATCGCAGACAGTCGGCACGCATGACAGAGGCACCCACACAGTCTGACGAGCTATTGACCGACCAAATCGCCACCATTGCCAAAGGCGTGCAAATACTGTCAGAATCAGGCACGCACATGGACATGACGGTAACGACACGTTGGGCGGATAAATACGGCTTGCCCCTTGCGGTGGTGGGCGATGTTTGGCAAATCAACGATGACGGCGGTTATAAGGCAGTGGTGGTCAGTGTTGAGGTGCAGGTCAAGGTGGAAAATGGCGTGCCGACCATTTGGCAGGTGGTAGGGCTTGATAGGTATATGGGAAATTAATAGCCGATTATATTATACATTAATGCTCTAAAAAGTCAATAATTCAAAGGCAAAAAAAATGAATTTATATCAAACATTTAGCAAGCTCTTTGCCACACCCAAAGGCGTGGCACAAATCACAGGTCAAAAGGGGCAAGGCGTGGTGGTCGGGCAGACACTCGGTGGGGTGTTTGTCGTGCTAAACGGACAGGCAGAGGTGGGCGATATGGTCTATTATGACCGACAGACTCATGAAATCACAGGGCAAGCTCCGCAGGGGGAGCGAGGGGAGTTTGGGGTGTAAGTTTGTTAGATTAATATCTGCATACTGTGATAAAAATATCTGCATAATTGAGTTTTCTTTATGCAGATATTTTTGCGATTTTATGCAGATATTTTTGCGATTTTACATAGTGCAGTAGAAAAACGGCGAACAGCAAGAAAAAACATCTCTGTTGCGGTTATTGTACTTATTTTATCGTTAATTCTTATATCAATAGGAAAAATATTTGCATTAGCTGGCTTTTTTGGTGTATTTTACACCATTTATAAAGGCTTTTTTAAAGGCATATTATGCCTTTGGATTTATAAGGAGTAATATCCATGTTTAAACTCAATATAAAAACAACCACCCTTTCAATGATTTTTGCCGTAAGTAGCATAATGTTGTTCGGCTGTGAACAGAAATCAACATACACTCCAGACCATCTTGCACCAAAATTTCAAGGATTAACACCACATCCATTTATACCAAGTGGTTGGCATTGCACCCAAAAACTCATAGAAAATGGTGAAGTTGTTGGCGAAATCGTTGGATTTTATAACTTTTATGCAGACACAGAGTCTGCAAACAACAGTACAAACAGTATAAACTACACGTCAATATCCAAGGCAAATAATGAAGGCATTGCATTCATTTATAAAAGCACAGGTAATTTATCTTACGACCATCAAGAACTTTCAATCAATGGAAACCAAAAAGACTTTCTACTCACAGAGAAAACATTAGAAACTCTTGATGAATTACCTGATGATACAAAAGAATTAGTTTTACAACTATTCTCATCAGGTGATTTAAATAGCGAACCAATTATATTACAAGTTACAAATAAAGATACAGGGTATTTTAGTGCAGAAAACAATGATATTAAACTAACCTGCCAAACAGATGAGAATATTGGTATTTTCTTTAAAGACACTATTGATGAAAATCATCGCTTGGTGGCAGAATTAGAACAATAACCAATACCCAAAAACTGCAACATTAAAACGAAAAGGTAAAATTTATGAACAAGATATTTTGGTTCTCTTTGTCATTTTTACTAATATCAAATACTAGCTATGCAGGTGCCGACATAAGCAGGCTTCCAGCATGGCTACAGTATCCACTTTTGGCATTAAGTGGATTATTTTGGATCTTTGGACTATATCTACTCGTTAGCGAAGTAGTTAAAAAACAGAAAAATAAAAAGCAATCAGATGATTAATGGGTAACTCAACCATGCTCCGCCAAGTGTATCCCCAAAATAAACACGCCAATGCCAATTAGCACCACCCCGCCCACGCCCATGGCATAATTCCCAAAGCTCGCCCCCAAGCGGTTGCCAAGATACAGTCCACCTGTCGCCATAATGGTCGTGGCAAACCCTATCAGTACGCACGCCAAAACGATGTTCACGTCCAAGAACGCCAGCGACACGCCCACCACCACCGAATCAATGCTTGTAGCAATGGCGGTGATGAACATTAGGGCGATGTTTGAAATACTTGTCTGTTCTTGCTTATCCTGTTGCTCGGCTTGTTGTTCATTGGTTTGCTTATCTGCTTGTTCATCATAACACACCGCTCCACAGATAAACCGTACGCCCAACGCCCCAAGCAATCCAAAGGCAACCCAATGATCAAAGGTTTGCACCCAACTCTCAGTAGCCTTACCCAAGCAATAACCGATAAACGGAGCCAACCCTTCCACCACCCCAAAGAACAGCCCGCCCTGCACTGCCTGCCATAGGCGTGGGCGTTGCTCGCTTGCCCCTTTTGCCACTGCCACCGCAAAGGCATCCATTGCCATGCCAAAGGACAGGGTGGTAAGTGTGAATATGTTCATAATTTATCCAATCTTAGCATATCAAAGCCAGTCCTACTCATAATCCACCATATCAAAAAACGAATATCGCCCATAACCACCTACATCAGCCACCGAATGCGATAAATAGCGAGTATGTTGGTGAGTGGCTAACAAATGGACATACCAATTGATTGTCGTGGATATATCTTTGGCTTTTTGTTTATAATCTGATGACAACATGGGAAATAGGTAGTAATCCAAAAAGTATGCTATAACAAAAACTAAAAAGACAACTTGCACAAAAGTTGGTAATTTACGGTTATGAAGACACAAATTACCATTACTTGCACAAGTTGCCTGTCGGTTAGTATAAAGAAAAATGGCATAGAAAGCTATGGCAAACAGAGCTATTTTTGCAAAGATTGTCATAGACAGTTTGTTCATCATTTACAGCTTACTGACAAAGGTTGTCAATCTTACATCAATGACAAAATACGCTTAATGTCAGCTTGTGGTTGTCGTATTGCTGACATTGTGATACTTGAACAAGTCAGTAAGGGTAAAGTATTTAGCGTGCTTGCAAACAGTAATCACCAAATCAAACCAAGACAAAAGCATTACAATACCTTAAAGATAGATGAGTTTAGGTATGAGTTTTAACAAAATTGCTTGTGATGATTGGGACAGCTTTCTTGTTGCTTTTAAGCACTCTATCAAACAAGTGGGCAAACGCTTTACCGTTGGTATTGAAGGCAACAACACAAGGCTTAGAGCCTTTGTTAGGCGAGCATTTAGAAAAACGTGTTGTTTCTCTAAAAACCTAACCAATCATCTTAAAGCATTTGACTTGGTGTTTCATTATATCAACCATGGGTGGGTGTAGCATACTTTTTGGGCTAGAGCCGGGAAATAAACTATCCACTCTGATATTTATGGTTACTGTATGCACATCATCAGCATAAACAAATACATCAATATCCACATAACAACAATGTCTATGATATCTACTTCTTGCTTGAAAAACCTGCTCCCAAGCGATATATAACATCTCTTTTGAGCGTGTATTATGTTGATAAATATAAATACCGTCATTATCTAACGCTATTTTGATGCATATTTTCCCAATGATAATATAAACTTTAAAAATATCTTAAAAAAAATCAGCCTCATTAAAATCATGATACTGGCAAAAAATAAATTAGGAGCGATATTTGCCAAAGACACGCCTTTTTTTGATAAGGCACTCATCGGAAATGTCGTACCCAGAAAAAAGCAAATGAACGCAACCACTGCACACAACATGGGAAAGGCAATCGGCTCAACCAATCGCCATTCTTTATGGTCAAGATACCTATTATTTGTCGCCTGTTTGGATTGCTCTATAACTGGCAAAAAAAATGCTTTGTTATTGCTTAGTTCGTCATAATATTCATATAATACATCATCGGATAAGTCTTTAATGATTGACGGATATTTTTCTTGTCTTATAATATTAATCTCATCAGATATTTGGCATAAACAATCAAATAATGCTACCCCTTGATAAATTAACTGCCTTTGTATAAATCAATAGCTTTTTATTCTCGCTCTCATTCTTGGCATTTTTAATATTAAAATGATTACCTTGCAAATCCTGTTTGGCAAAGGCAACCTTGATGTCAGACCAATGAATAAAAACAGGTTTGGTATTTATCTCATAATGATAAATGGTTATGCCATCATCTTCGATATTTAGGTAAGGATTTTTGATTAAAAAATCAAACAAGCCAAAACAATAATCAATATGCTTAATCAATAAATACAATATCCATAAAGCAATCGGCACCAAAAAGATAGTATTTGCAATGATATCTGGATCAAACCTAACGATACCAACATAGGCTATCCACAATATCCCAATTACAAACACCCATGCCACAACAAGCCAAAAGATAGATGCAAGTAGTCGCGATAGACTTTCTTTGATGATTAACATCTCATTCAACCAAATGACCTCCCAAATATTTTAACAGCTCAAACACCGCATTGGTTCGCCCCACCACGTCTTTTTCGTCTTTAAAGGTGTATTTTATACCCGTCGCCCCGTTCATGCGATAGCCGTCATTAGACTGAATGAGCTTGATAATCGCCAAACCGTCCACAGGCGTGTCCGCCTTAAACTCCATACTAAGTCCGTAGGCGGTTACGTCAATTTTGCTAATGCCAAGCGGTATGCTTTGCACTCGCATTTTGTGTACCAAAAACAAATTGGCAAGGGCGGTTGGCATCGCCCCAAAACGGTCTATCATCTCGGCACGCATCTCATTTAGCTCGTCCACCGTCTCGGCATTGGCGATACGCTTATAGCACAAAAGCCTCTCATGCACGTCCGCCAAATAATCGCTCGGTATCAAGGCGGACGCATGAATGTTGATATCACTCACCAAGTCAAGCGGTGTGGCAAGGCTTGGCGTATTACCCGATTTTATCGCCTTTGTGGCACGTTCTAGCATATCCATATACAGCCCAAAACCAATGGTCTGCATATTGCCCGACTGCTCCTTGCCCAAAATCTCGCCCGCCCCACGAATCTCCAAATCTTCGCTCGCCAGCATAAACCCTGCCCCAAGCGTATTGGCTCGGCTAATGGCATCAAGGCGTTTTTTGGCATCAGCCGTCAGCCCCTTAATGGACGGCACAAACAAATAACAATACGCCTGATGATGAGACCGCCCCACTCGACCACGCAGTTGGTGCAACTGGGCAAGTCCAAACTTATCGGCTCGGTTGATGATAATCGTATTGGCATTTGGCACGTCAATGCCTGTCTCAATAATGGTACTGGCAACAAGCACGTTCGTTTTTTTGTGATAAAAATCACTCATGACATCGTGGAGTTCTTTTTCCGCCATTTGCCCATGAGCCACGCCCACACGCACCTCAGGGATAAGCTCGGACAAGTTCTCCGCCGCCGTGTCAATGCTCGCCACATCATTGTGCAAATAGTACACCTGCCCCCCACGCAAAATCTCACGCAAAATCGCATCTTTGGTTGTCTGCTCGTTTTTTTCAGCGACAAAAGTTTTAATGGCAAGCCTTCTGGCTGGCGGTGTGGCAATGATAGAAATGTCCTGCATACCAGACAAAGCCATGTTCAGCGTGCGTGGAATGGGCGTAGCGGTCATCGTGAGCGTATCCACGTCCGCTTGTATGGCTTTGATTTTTTCTTTATGGCGTACGCCAAAACGATGCTCTTCGTCAATTATCATCAAGCCTAGATTTTTAAATTTAACATCATCTTGCAAAATTCGGTGCGTACCGATGACAATATCCACCTTACCGTCTGCCAGATCAGCAAGCACTTTATCTTGGGCTTTTTTACCGACAAAACGAGACAGGCTTTCAATCTTAATCGCCCAATCGGCAAATCTGTCCTTAAAACTGTCCTCGTGTTGCCCCGCCAGTAGCGTAGTTGGCACAAGCACCGCCACTTGATAACCTGCCTGCACCGCAATGAATGCCGACCGCATGGCGACCTCCGTCTTGCCAAAACCCACATCACCACAGATAAGCCTATCCATGGGCTTAGTCTGTTTCATGTCAAACATCACCGCTTCAATGGCACTTTGCTGGTCAGGCGTTTCGTCATAGGCAAACCCACTGGCAAACAGCTCATAACTTGCCATGTCAATGTCAAAACTAATGCCCTGCTTGGCGTTACGGCGAGCCTGCACATTCAACAGCTCCGCCGCCACGTCATAAATGTCAGTCAAGGTCTTTTGGCGTGCCTTGTCCCACTTGCCCGAGCCAAGTTTTGACAACTGCACCGCCTCGCTATCGGTACCGCTATACCGCCCAATTAAAGCAAGATTGGTAATCGGCACATAGACGTTGGCATCATCGGCATATTTGATATGGATAAATTCCTGCTCGCCCTCACCCACGTCAAGCACGACAAGCCCCTGATACCGCCCAATGCCATAAGACAAATGCACGACAAGCGACCCCTCGGTCATCTCGCTTACCGACTTTATCAAAAAGGCTTGCGATAAGGCATTTTGGCGTTTGCGTTTGGTGGTGGCGACCACTCGCCCAAAAATTTGGGTTTCGCTAATGACACAAAAGCCTTGATTTTTCTTATTTTTTAGCCATAATCCACGCTCTATCGGGGCAACAGTTAAGGCAATTTTGTGGGTAAATTTATCCAAATTTGCCAAAAACTCACCAAAATCCGCCACCGTGTCGCTGTCAAGTTTGCCTTTTAATAATTCTAAAATAATCTCACGGCGACCTGCACTTTCGCACACCAATAAAATAGGCTCATCGCACGCCCTCACAAAGTCCAAAAACTCGCCCAAGGGTTCGTCTTTTTGATGATTGATTGGCAAATTGGGGACGGTGTGGGCGGTAAATTGGCGAAATAAGGAAAGTGAATTTTCTTTATTGCCAAATACTGCCCTTGGATACACTTTTAAGGCTTGAAAAAATTCATTGCTTGGCAAATACAAATAATCAGGGGGCAGGATTGGCACGTCCTTATCAAACGCCCGAGAATGATAGCGTGCGTTTACCTGCTCCCAAAAGTCGTGATGATGAGCGGACAAATTGTCATCACAGACAACCAGTGTATTTTTGGGCAAATAATGAAACAGCGTGCCTGTCGTCTGCCATTCATGCAAATCAAAAAATAGCGGTGCGTAATACTCCACCCCAGACGGCTGTATGCCATTCATGACATCATTATAAAATTCCACCTTGCGAGCGGACGCATTGGGGAATAGGCTGGCAAAATTTTGGCGGAACGTCTCTTTGTCGTCTAAGTCAAATTCACGGGCAGGCAGTAGGCGAAAACTTGCCACTTTGGGCGAAGTTGGGACGGTTTTGTCGTCAAATACGCCGTCCTTTTTGAGCTTATCAAGCTCTTCGTCGGTAACAGTTCGCTGAGTATCAGGATTAAAAAATTTAATCGTTTCTATCTCATCGTCAAATAATTCCAAACGAAACGGCAAGGCTTGCCCCACCGCAAAAATATCCACAATACTCCCACGCACGGCAAATTCGCCCGCCATATAGACGTTATCCACCGCCTTGTAGCCCGCCTTGGCAAGGCGTTCACGCTCATGCTCTATATCAAAGGTATCGCCCACATTCAAATCAAAAAACCGCCCCAAAAGATAGCTTGGCGGTGTGATTTTTTGCATGAGTGTCTGCACGCTCACCAGTAGCACGCCACTTGTTGGCATATGCGTCAAAAGGTCAATCCGCTCGGAAATAATGTCTTGGTGTACCGACAGATTGTCATAAACAAGCGTCTCATAATCGGCAAACACATGGGCGGATATGCCAAAAAAGTGCAGTTCATCGGCAAGGCGTTGCAACTCGCTTTGGGATTGGCAAATGACTAAGGTTAAATCCGTGCTGTCTTTGGCAAGGGTAGCAAGCCACAGGGCAAAACTTGTGTCCGCTTGGGTGGTAAAGTGGGTGTGAAAGTTAGGCTTATGAGTGGGGGTATTGATATTTATCATTAACATGACTCGTCTAATGAAAAACCCATATTTGGCATATGGGTTTTTGGTATTATGTTTGTCTTAGTGTCCAGACATGGCTTGTTCGTTGATTTGCACTTCTTTGGTATCACGCAAGTAGTGTAAATAATCTTGGAGTTGGTCTTGACCGACATTATCACGGATGATTTGTGAGGCTGACAGACGTTCTGCATCCGAGATTTGGGCGGTTGCCGTGCTTTGGGCTTTATCGCCCACCATGACACTCGCCCCTGCGTCCGTCTCTACTACCCAAGCACTCATGCCGTCTTTGTTATGTACAAACAGACTGGCACGCTCGGCAGGCAGTAGCTCTGGGCTTTGGCGAGTAACCACGCCCAGACGCTGGGCAGACTTGGTAAGGGTCGCTGGGTCTTCTTTGGCACGAGCATTGGCTGTGTCTAGGGCAAGTTTGATGGCTTTTTGTTTGGTTAGAGTCACCTTGATTTGCTCACTCGCTTCTGCCAATGTCAGCTCTCTGGCATCTTGGTAGTTGGTCGGCTGTACCCACACCGTTTTGTCAGCGAGGGTGATGTTGGGACTGACCGACTGGTCGCTGATGGCAAAGTCGTCAAAGGCTGCCGACACCACCACAGGAGCGGACAGCTCGCTGGTGTTATTGTCCTTGGTATAGCCTTTAATGCTACGGGCGGTCAGTCCCGTCTCTTGGGCGATGTCACTAATGCCCATACTGTCGGTCGCCATGGTGTTGATTTTGGTAATCATCTCATTCATGGCATTGGCACGTTTACGCTCGGTCGCTCGTTTGGTTAGCTCGTCACGCATGCTATCAAGGCTTGGGGCATCGCCCATTTTGGTGACTTTAAAGATGTGATAACCAAACCCTGTCTGCACAGGCTCGCTCACACCCCCTGCTGTCAGCCCACTGATGGCATTCTCTACAGCACTGCTACTGTCGCCAAAAAAGGCAGGGTTATAGCTTCCGATGTCGCCACCGCTCTCGCCTGTGGGGTCATCCGAATGTGCTTTAGCAAGTGCTTCAAAAGACTCGCCTGCGTCCAGTTTTGCTTTGATGTCTTTGGCACGATGCTCGGCATTATCTCCCGTCAAGAGAATATGCGACAACTGTCTGCCGTCGCCCTGACCTTGTAGGCTGGCTTGATATTCTGCACGAATCTCATCTTCGCTCACAGCATCCATTTTAATGTCAGCATCGCTTAGAGTGACATAAGCCAAATCCACGCTTGGCGACTGAATCATGTCTTTTTTATTGGCGTTATAATAAGCCTCAATCTCAGCAGGGCTAACCGTCACTTTATCGGCAAAATCCTGCCAGTTGTAACGCACCACCCACGCTTCACGACTTTGGGTTTGCAGGTCTATCAAGCGACTGATTTGGCTGTCAGGATAAACAGCTGTTCCCAAAATACTGCTCGTGAGCTGTCGTAGCGACAACTGCGTGCGAAACATGGTAAAGAGCATGTCCTTGGTCATGCCACGGCTCTGTAAATACTGAGCAAACACATCATTAGAGAATTTGCCGTTAGCATCATGGAAAGTCGGGTCAGCTTGCAGTAGACGAGTAATGGCATCATCAGAGACCGTCATACCAAAAAACTGAGCTTGGTTTTCTAACAACGCCCTGTCAATCATGCTGTCTAGCACTTCATCATTTAGGGCTTTATCATTAATCAGACTGCCGTCCACTTGTTCAAGCAGGCGAGCCCGATAGTTATTGACTTCTGACTGAAAGGTTGTGGTATCAATGGCAGTATCGCCCACTTTGACGATTTGGTTGGGGGCAATCTGCCCACCACCGCTAAATGACTGCACACCCAAAAATGCCATAGGAATAAGGGTGATGACAAGCACCGCCTTACCCGCCCAACTCTGCATAAAATTACGCATTTTTTCCATAATACATCACTTTTTAAAATCATAAAAAAACTCTTTATGATACAACATTTTGGCAAAATTCTCTACCAATTTTCACACCCATTTCATCACATTAAATCATTTTATGGCGAAACCAGCGACCCCATCATTTCCATCACAAGCGACAACACTGCCGTATTAAAGAAAAAGGACAATACACTATGAAACGTCCCCACACGACGGAGTTTTTTACTGGTAAATGAGACATCAGGCACGCCCCCTGTCGCCCCAATACCCAACGCAAAATACAAAAAATCTCAATAATCAGGGTTGTTTTCATAAGGAAAATCAAGCGGATATTTATCGTCATGAGTGGCATCATAATAACCATGGGCATAATACAAGGCAAATAAAGTATGGATAAACAACCATGAGACAATGAGCGTACCAAAAGTGATGCAAAGATGTAAGGTGGAAGAGCCAACCTTCATACTGAGCACTGATACGCATCTCATTAATAATGGCAATCATACTAATAAAAGACGTGATTAGTATCAAAATAAGCATGATGCGTTTGCGTTCATACTGCTCATGAACTCGTTTTTTGATGTCTTCGGAGTTCGTTGTAATGAACATTCTAAGTGCCAGTAGCAAATACGCCACCAAAAAGCTGTCCCACGCCAACAAATACACCGTCTCCATGTTAATGCTTGGCACAAACCGCTTTAAAAAACGCACATCAGACAAAGAAAAATACACACAAATAGCGACAATGATTGAGATAACAAGGTTGATGTTATCCCGAAAAAAGTCATAGATTTTATAAAGCAAGGTGCCTTTTTTGGGAGTTTTGATGTTAAATATTGGCATGGGTGTGTTCAAACAAGCAAAAAGCCAAAAATTATAACACAAGCCTTGTTTTGTCATGTTTGCTTTTTGTAGCGTGCTTAGCTCATCAGCTGTGGAAATAAGGTTCTAAGTCCATTAATCAAAATCTCAATCGCCACCGCCGCAAGTAGCATGCCCATAATACGACTTAGGATGTTAAGCCCTGTATCACCCAAAAAGCGACTGATTTTACCTGCCGCCATGAGTGATGCATAACAAAACACACTAATGCACAGCCCCGCCGCCAAAATCATGCCTACTTCAAACACGCCTTTGACTTGGCTGGAATAAATGATGACCGTTGAGATACCGCCTGGCCCTATCATCATCGGGATGGCAAGGGGTACAACCGCTGACGCTGTCAAGGATGAGCTAACTTCCACTTCTTCTTCGTTAGGCTTGACAGGGTTGCCACCGCCATTCATCATGTTAATGGCAATCAAGAATACCAAAATCCCACCTGCTACCTGAAACGACCCCACCGAAATGCCCAGTACTTTTAGCAGGCTTTCACCTAAAATGGTAAAAAAGACAATGCCAATAAACACCGTCACACAGGCGATTTGGGCGACTTTTTGGCGGTCTTTGGCAGGATAACCTTTGGTTAGGTTTAAAAAAAGCCCCAAGGCACTAAACGGATTTATGAGCACCACAAAGGCAAGAATGATTTTGATGAGTTCGGTATCCACAAGATATCCTTGATGTCATTGTCATGGCAAAAGGCGTATTTTATCATGACTTCTATGTTTTTCCTATGGCAATCATCACAGAGCAATTATCCACAAAAATAGGACGCACCCAAATACGTCCTATTTATCAACCATAAACTTTAATATCAGTCAAAAATTTGCCCGATGATTTGCAGTGGCAAGGTGACTACATCAAAAGCGGCGGCGAAAGGAAACAGCACCAGTTTTTCAACAGAACTGCTTTGCCCTTCACGGTAAGCCGTGGTTTGCTCGTTGGTGTAGATGGTGACAGGGTAGGCTTTACTCAGTGCTTTTAGGCTGGACTGATTGCTCACGGCAGGATAGGTATGACCTTTTAGGGGAATATCAAAGCAGTAGCTTTGAGCCCCAAGATTCGATTCGCTGTGATTGGTGCATTCTTTGACACCATTTTGCAAAAAGAAGTTTAGCTCTTCGTTGGTCACTTCGGCTTTTAACTTGGTGTATCTAAAGGCAAGTTCACCGGTAAAACTGCCGTCATTATTGGCAGAATAAAAGTCCAAGCCTTTGGTAAGGCTGATATGGCGTGGATCAAGGCGAGTGATGAGATTGTTGAAGCGAGTCCCGCCTTCAACCAACACATAACTGTTACGCTGACCGACAATCACGACCGCATCCGATGGGATGTTGGGTAGCTTTAATGATGGCTTACCAAATGCCACAACGACGTCATTGGTTAGTACCCTCTTTTGGGTGGTGGTATAAGTACCGCCTGAGTCCTTTTCTAACAATGCACTGGTTGCACAGCCTGACAGCAGGGTTGCTGATAGGACAGATGTTAGGGCGATTTTAACCAAGCTTGCTTAGTTTTTTCATAAAACAGCCTTATATAACCAATAAAAAGGTAGATTATTTTTATAAAACCAAATAATCTACAAAACCGATTATAAATAATTTTAAAACGCCTGTAAACGCTCCGTGCAAAAATAACTTGTAAGACCATGATTTTTAAGCACTTTCGGCTTTGACACAGACCAGATTATCATGTCTATCTTTATCAACCAAATGACAGTCTGGCACAAGCGACTGATACACCGCCAAAGTCTCAGCAGTCATCTGCTCGATGGTGTATTCGTGCGTCATTGGGGGGCGAGTTTTGTTTTGTAGGTGGAATTTGACGTTTTTGCACAGAGCAAGGGCAGTTTCTTCTTTGACCAGTCCTTGGGGGTAAGTGGCTTGTAGGATGTCGGAAAATGCCCCCCTTGCCCAACCGATGACAGGCGTGCCAAGATGTATCGCTTGAATAGCGGTAATGCCAATACTCTCGGGGCGTTCGGCAAGGGCAAGCACCACATTGGCAGATGACAGCCATTCTTTCATGTCAGGGGGTCGCCGTCCGATGAACGTCACACGGCTATTTAGTCCCAAAGCGTGCAGACGTTGGACAAACTCTTCGTGGGCGACGTCTTGGTCGGTGGCGTTTGCCAAATCATCTTCCATGATGATGGCGTGGATGTTTGGGAATTTTTCTTGTAAGTTGCCCAAAATATCCACAAGCCAGTCTTGACCGTATTCATGTCCGACAGGTGTGGGAAATACGAGCCATTTTTTGTGTTCAAGTTCGGGATATTCGGCAAACACGCCATGAAGCCAATGCACGGATGCATGATGGCGATAGGGGTATTTTCGAGTGTCCACGCCACGGCGGACGCAGACGATTTTAAAGGGGAATTCTTGGATGTTGTATTCTTCTTTTTTGATGGCGAGTTTTTCTTTGAGATATTTGTCAATACTGCGAGACGCACTGATGATGACGTCAGAGAAAAACAGGGCTTTGCCGTAGTTGTTAAATGGATAAAAGCCATAGATGGTCGCCACGATTTTGGGTTTTTTGTCGTTAGGTAGCGGACGGATTGCCCAATGTAGCACCCATGCAGGCGTGCGAGAATGGACGTGGACGATGTCAGGTTCGTGTTCGCTGATGAGTCGTCTAAGTTTTAGGACGTGTACCAATGACAGCCACGATTTTTTTGCCATGGGAATGCGATAATACTCAGTGTCATCACGAAGCAGGCGAAGTACAAGCTCATCATCGGTGGTGGCAGAGCCGATGACTACGGATTCATGCCCTGCTTTGGATAGGGCATGCGTGATGGCAAAAATACCCCGTTCGGATTCATCGTGCTTTAACGATGATGATAAGTGCATGACTTTCATAGATTTTTTAAAAAGTCCAGTAGAGCGTTGGCGTGTTCTTTGGCTTTGACGTTGCGAAAACTTGCGACCATCTTCCCTGTTTTGTCAAACACGAACGTCGAACGCACCACGCCTAGGTGGGTTTTGCCGTACATCATTTTTTCTTTGATGACATCAAAATGCTGGCACAGCACCTCATCAGGGTCGCTGATAAGCCCAATACCCAGCTCTTTTTTGCTGATGAAATTCTGATGCGAGCGTACGCTATCACGAGACACACCAAGCACCACATAGCCAAGTTTGGCAAACTCATCAGACAAGACGGTAAAGTCGCTCGCCTGCACGCTACATCCTTGGGTGTTGTCTTTGGGATAAAAATACAAAATCAAGCCTTTGCCATAGGTGCCAATATACTCTGCCAAATCAATGTCTTCATTGATAAAGTCATCATCATGCTGACGCACCAGATGAACATGAAAGTTGGGTAGGCGGATATTTTCTTGGGAATTTTTCATGATGGTATTTTGCAATTTAAGAATTTAAGTAGGGTAAGAGATAATAAGATAATCCGCCTATTTTACCCAAAAATCGCCTAAATTACCAATCATAAAACAAGGCATATGTCATAAAAAAATTTTCGTTAATATTTGTAAAAATTGTAATTATACGGTAAAATTATCCGCTATTTTTTGAGCAATTTAAGATAAGGCGATTTATGTCTTTGCTTTCTTTTTTTAACATCAATGAACGTGGCTCAACGGTACGCCAAGAAGTCATCGCAGGCTTGACCACGTTTTTGGCGATGGTGTATTCAGTGATTGTCGTGCCGGGGATGCTCGCTGATGCTGGCTTTCCTGCCGAGTCGGTCTTTATCGCCACGTGTTTGGTGGCAGGGTTTGGTTCTATTTTGATTGGCGTATTTGCCAATGTGCCAATGGCAATCGGCTGTGCCATTAGCTTGACGGCATTTACCGCATTTAGCTTGGTGCTGGGTCAAGGCATTAGCATTCCTGTCGCCTTAGGGGCGATTTTTTTAATGGGGTTGCTGTTTACGCTGATATCGGTCACAGGCATTCGGGCGTGGATTTTAAAGAACCTACCCAGTTCTATCGCTCATGGCGCGGGGATTGGCATTGGCTTATTTTTGCTACTCATCGCTGCCAATGGCGTGGGGCTTGTCATCAAAAATGATGCAGGACTGCCTGTCAAGATGGGCGAGTTTACCTCCTTTGGGGTCATCATGTCGCTCATCGGTCTGGCGGCGATTGTCGGTCTTGAAAAACGTCAGGTCAAGGGCGGTATCCTATGGGTGATTATCGCCATTACCATCATCGGGCTGATTTTTGACCCGAATGTCAAATTTGGCGGTTCTATTTTTAAACTACCAAGTTTTGGCGATGAGTCGCTGTTTGGGGCGATGGATATCATGGGGGCATTAAATGCGGCGGTGTTGCCTGCGGTGTTTGCCCTTGTCATGACGGCGGTGTTTGATGCCACAGGGACGATTCGTGCGGTGGCGGGGCAGGCGGGTCTCATTGACAAAGACGGGCAAATCGTGGGTGGCGGTAAGGCTCTCACGGCAGACTCGGTGTCATCACTCATGTCGGGTGTGTTCGGTACCGCCCCTGCGGCGGTATACATCGAGTCGGCGGCAGGTACGGCAGTCGGTGGTAAAACGGGGCTGACAGCAGTGGTCGTGGGCGGTCTGTTCTTGCTCATGCTGTTCTTTCAGCCATTGGCATTTTTGGTGCCAAACTATGCCACCGCCCCTGCACTCATGTATGTGGGACTACTCATGCTAAGTAACGTCTCAAAACTGAATTTTGATGACTTTGTGGAGGCGATGAGCGGACTTATTTGTGCGGTGTTTATTGTTTTGACTGCGAACATTGTTACAGGTATCATGTTAGGCTTTGGCTCGCTCGTGCTGGGTCGTGTCATCTCTGGTGAGTTTAAAAAGCTTAACATCGGTACGGTCATCATTGCCATTGTCTTGGTGGCGTTCTATGCGTTGGGTTATGCCATTTAGATTTGGGTGCGGTCACAACAAAAACCATTTGCCATGCGGTGAATGGTTTTTTGTTGGTGTTATTAATAGTATTAATGGTTTGATGGATTTACAAGCTTTATTTGCTATGCTACAATCAGAATCGTTTTTAAATATTAACTGGGAGTAAATTTATGTCTGATTTGACCGACATCAAAGAAGTATTACAGCAGTGTGCAAGTGTGCCGATATCGTTACTAGATGGCATTGGTTATGATGGCGAATGTGATTTGGTGGCGGATGTGCTGTTTCCTGTGCTGGGTTGGGACAGCGATAATAACTATCAAACCCCTGCCGATGGGCAATTTATGGAATACATGGAGTGGAAAGAGCCTTATTTGGATTTTGACAAATTCGCTTTGATAAAACAGCGTGGCATTGCCATTGAAGATGAGTTTTTGGAGCATTATGCCCAAATATGTGGCGATGACGA
This sequence comes from Moraxella bovis, assembly GCF_025985205.1. NCBI lineage: Bacteria > Pseudomonadati > Pseudomonadota > Gammaproteobacteria > Moraxellales > Moraxellaceae > Moraxella > Moraxella bovis. The sequence continues at coordinate 1,222,632 of NZ_CP087840.1, read as the reverse complement.
TGATGAAGATGATTTTGATGGTACTGACATTAACATGATGTTTGATGCCATGATACAAAAACAGATGGCACGATTTGAAGCCATGCGTGAGCTGTTTTTTAACTATTTTAATGAACAATTAGCAGGGCATGGGCTAAAATTGGTGGAGCTTGGCTCGCATGAAAATGCCTTTTTTCTACTGGTTCATGATAATGATGATGAGATCAAAAAGCTCACTGATGTATTTGCCAATTATGATGTGGCGGTATCGTTGGGTTGATGGGTTTGTCTGATTTTGGCTTTATGGCTAACGAGCTTGATATTTGTCACGAGCTTGTGAGGGCGTGTTCATCACGCCCTTTTTTAATGGTTTTATTCTTACCGTTCGCATATCATTGAGCTTGTCATGATTTTAAAGATTTGGCTAAACATCATCTGCCAATGCCAGCAGATACGTTCGCATGGCAGGCAGTTCGTCATGGGGAATGTTATTGAGCCACGCCCCGTCCACAGCACAGCGTATGATGGACAGACGTGGGTCGCTGTCGGTGCTTGCGTGGGTTTTGATTTTTTGGGCAAACCAATTTATCCACAACTCATTCATCTGGCTGTCAGCGGTCATCGCTCGGATAAGTCCCGCCCAGTCGCTTTGTAGTCCAATCTCTTGGTTGTCAAACATTACCCGCACATAGGCTTTGGTAAACACTCCCATCTCGGTGGGGTGTGCGTTCATGTCGGCTAATATGGCGGTATTGATTTGGGCGATGAACAGCTCTGCCACGCTGGTGATGAGTTCGTCTTTGGATTTGAAATGATGAAACAGTCCGCCTTTGCTCGTGCCTGCCATGTCCGCCACTTTTTGCATGGACAGATTGCCAATGCCGACATCTAGCATGAGATTTTTGGCACAGACTAGGATGGTGTGGCGTAACAGCTCGGGGTTGTTTTTGCGTTTGTTGGTTTTGTCATCAGGTGCAGGCGTGGGAGTGTTGGTGTTAAATAAGTCGTTCATGAGAATCTCTTGGGGTTAAAATAAAAAATAATTTTGAAAGCTAATGAGCGGTGGCGGATGAAAAGACATTCATAATCACCACACCCGCTACAATAAAAGCCATGCCGATGATGGCAGGCGTGTCTAAGGGCTGTTTTAGGATAAATATGCCAATCAAGGCGGTCAAGACAATGCCCACGCCCGACCAAATGGCATAGGTCATGCCAAGGGGAATGGCCCTGACGACATGAGACAGCAAATAAAAAGCGATGGCAAAACAGGTCAGCGTGATACAGATGGGGATGAGTTTGCTAAATCCGTCTGATTTTGCCAAAAAAGTCAAGCCTGTCACTTCGCTGATGATGGCAAGGGCGAGCAGGGCGTAAGCGATAGAGAGTTGCATGATGATTTAAATGTTAAACATGATAAATAAAACCGACTGGTCGGTCTTTTATATTTTACAAGAAGCCATGACCAAATGCAAGTTTTTTAATTTATCCTTGCTTCATTCTCAACTTAAAATGGTAACTTATCGATTGTCTATGATTAGTTTGGATATACAAGGGGCGAATTTCAATTTGCCCCTTGATAAATCAAGCACTTATAAAAAATTGAGAATGGGGTTTATCCTTGCGTTGGTTTATTTTGATAACGGGTGGGGTCAGGAACACCTGCCTGCACAAAGCCTTGATGACGTAGCACGCAGCTGTCGCACTCGCCACAGGCTCGCCCGTCACTATCGGCACGGTAGCATGACACGGTTTGGGCATAATCCACACCCAGTGATAGCCCAAGCGTTAGGGTCTCGGCCTTGGATAAGTGCTGCAAGGGAGCGATGATGGATAGGCGTCTGCCTGCTCGCCCTGCCACGGTGGCAAGATTTGCCATGGTCTCAAAGGCACGAATGTAATCGTCTCGGCAGTCAGGATAGCCCGAGAAATCAACCGAACTTACCCCGATGATGATGGCACAGGCTTCGGTCACTTCTGCCACGGCTAGGGCATAGGATAGAAAAATGGTGTTACGAGCAGGGACGTAGGTGACAGGCACAGCATCACTGTCCGCTTGATAATCAGGCACATCAATGCTGGTGTCGGTCAATGCCGAACCGCCAAGCTGAGCGATATCAATGTCAATGATACGGTGTGACACGCCAAGTGTTTGGGCGATGGCGGATGAAAACGCAAGCTCGCTTGAATGCCGCTGCCCGTAGCGAAAACTGATGGCGGTAATCTCTTTAAAAACCGCTTTCGCCCAATACAGACAAGTGGTGGAGTCAAGCCCCCCTGAGAGCAAAACGACCGCTTTTTGGCGGGCAAAATCATCAGAATGGGGAATGTTAAGGTTATTGTTATCGGGGCAAAATGTCGTCATGAACTACAAACCATGCAAAGAATCAAGCAGTCAATTTTAGCATAAAATTCAAAAAATCGTTCAATTTTAATAGGGTGTATTAAGCCTTTACAAACCCATTTACATTTTAGAAAGTTTAAGAAATAAAATGATTGTGTTTACCCAAACAATTTGCTACAATTTGCCAGAAAAACAAACCTTTTGTTTTTCATTGGTCTTTTTACATCTCGCTTATCTTTTGGCTCACCAATGAAAACCCTCCTAGACAATTTCTTTAAATTATCCGCACACCATACCACCGCCAAAACCGAACTCATCGCTGGCATTACCACATTTTTTACCATGGTCTATATCGTCTTTGTCAATCCGTCCATTTTGGGCGTGACAGGCATGGACACACAGGTCGTCTTTGTCACCACTTGCCTTATCACCGCCTTCGGCACGATAGCGATGGGACTGTTTAGCAACTTACCCATCGCCCTTGCTCCTGCCATGGGGCTTAATGCCTTTTTTGCATTTGTGGTCGTCTCCAAGATGGGCTATTCGTGGCAGACGGGCATGGGGGCGATTTTTTGGGGGTCGGTGGGGCTGTTTTTGATGACGATTTTTCAGATTCGTTATTGGCTCATGGCAAGCATTCCTTTGGGACTGCGCGTGGGTATCAGTGCAGGCATTGGGCTATTTATCGCCTTGATTGGTTTTAAGAACATGGGGCTGGTCGTGCCTAATGAAGCCACGCTTGTGACAGTGGGCAACCTACATTCGCCCACGCTACTGATGGGCGTGCTTGGCTTTTTTATCATTGTTGTCATGGCAGCCAAAGGTCGTCACTCTGGGGTATTGGTCTCTATCGTGGTGGTTACCGCTCTTGCTCTGATGTTTGATGACAACGTCAAATTCTCAGGAGAAATTCTCTCACTACCCCCTGCTCTCACGCCCGTGGTCGGACAGGTGGACATCATGGGAGCATTGGATGTGGCGTTGTTTGGGGTTATTTTCTCATTTATGCTCGTGAACCTGTTTGATTCATCAGGCACGCTCATTGCGGTGGCGGACAAGGCAGGTTTTGCCGACAAAGACGGTAAATTCCCCAAAATGAAACAAGCCCTGCTCGTGGACAGCACCAGTGCCATGGCAGGGTCATTCATGGGAACATCCGCCATTAGTACCTACATCGAAAGTGGTTCGGGCGTGTCGGTCGGCGGTCGCACGGGACTGACTGCCGTGGTCGTGGGCGTGCTGTTTTTACTTACCATTTTCTTCTCGCCACTTGCCAGTATCGTGCCTGCTTATGCCACGGCAGGTTCGCTCGTGTTTGTGGGGATTTTGATGGCGAGCAGTCTCATCAAAGTGGAATGGGATGATTTGACCGAAGCCACGCCTGCCTTTATTACCACTGCCATGATGCCGTTTACTTACTCCATCACCGAAGGCATTGCTTTTGGCTTTATCAGCTACTGCGTGATGAAGCTTGCCACAGGTCGCTACAAAGAAATCAACGCTCCTGTTGCGGTAGTTGCCCTATTGTTTATTATTAAATTTGCGTGGGTGGGTTAGGTGCGTGTATTCTTTTATAAAAAACCATCAATAGAATGCTTTCCAAACCCAGATTTTTGTGGATTTTTAAAAACTTCAACCCTCGGGCGTGCCTGCCTTTGGTATTCGCAATGAAAATCACGAAAAATCGCCCGTTTTTTAAGGGAAATCGCAGGCTGCGAGTCTTTTATCAGACAAGTTTTTGACACAGAAAAACAATCCGACCACTTAATTTAAAGAAATTAAGGTAAAAATTTAAAGAAACTAAGGTAAAAACTTGAAAATTTACACGATTAAGTGGTCGGATAGCCATTTTTCATGCAAAAATTGATTGAAATTTTCAAGTTTTCATCTTATTTTATAAGAATGTTCTCAATGTTAGGCACGCCCTAGTATTCACAAGGATTTATACTTAGTTTGAAAAGAGATTTAATGGTAAGCATGCCCAGCCTACACCATAAAATCTCTGCCCAAATATACTCTTTGCACCAACTCATTTTGTAAAATATCACTGGGCGAGCCTTGGGCGATGATGTTGCCTTCGGAGACGATATAAGCCTTCTCGCAGATGGATAAGGTCTCACGCACATTATGGTCAGTAATCAGCACGCCAATGCCCCGCTGTTTTAGGGCGGTGATGACCTCCTTGATGTCACCCACCGAAATGGGGTCAACCCCTGCAAACGGTTCATCTAATAAGATAAACTTAGGGTTGCTTGCCAATGCTCGGGCTATCTCACAGCGACGACGTTCGCCCCCTGACACACTCATGCCCAGAGAATGCCGTACGTGCCCCAAATGAAACTCGCCAATAAGCTTTTCAAGTTCGGCAAGTTGGGCGGATTTATCCAAATCCTGACGGGTCTGCAATATCGCTAAAATATTCTGCTCAATGGTCAGCTTACGAAAAATAGATGCTTCTTGGGGTAGATAGCCAATACCTGCCTTGGCACGCTCATGCATGGCTTTTTTGGACAAATCAGTATTGCCCAACATGACTTGCCCTTTATCCATCGGCACAAGCCCGATAACCATATAAAAACTGGTGGTCTTACCCGCTCCATTAGGCCCTAAGATACCCACCACTTGCCCTTCGTTTATCTCAAAAGAGACATCTTTGACCACCCAACGCTGTCCATAGCGTTTGCCCAAATGGTGCATGGCAAGCGTGGTCATGGGCGAACACCTGTTTGACTGTTGGACTCGCTTGGCGGAAACACCAACTCCACACGGCGACCACCGCCAGCATTGGCTTCCACATCGCCCAGTTTTAGACTATAACGAATGGTATTGCCCGAAAAACTCGCCCCTGCTTGGGTCAGCTTGGCATTACCTGTGAGCGTGATGATACCTGTCACGGCATTATAGTCAATCTTATTTGCCTGCCCCTTGGCAAGACCCTTTTCTTGAGTGACAACTTGTTGCATGGTTGCAGGGCGACCTGTTGCTAGGGCAGTTTTAATACTGCGTTTGTCATCTAGGTTTAGCGTGATGTTATCGGCGGTGATTTTGAGCGTACCTTGCTCGATGATGACATTGCCCGAATAACTAGTTACGCCTGTACGCTCGCTGTATGTCGCTTTGTCAGCAAGCAGACGAATAGGCTGACTGGCGTCCGATGGCAGAGCATGGGCGGATAACGCCATACTCATCCCTGCCACAAAAAGTAGGATTTGGGCTGATAATAAGTGTGATGTTCTCATAAGATATCCATGATAGATGAATTAAAATAAGGGCTTGTCTTCACGCTTGGGCGGGGCAAATTCCATTTGAATGCGATAAAATTCATACTCACCTGTCTGTAAATCCCCTGTAAAACCCTGTGCCATAAAGCTGTCTTCCCCTTGGGTGACGCTGATGGGTTCACTGCTTGCCACTTGACGCTGTTTGGTATTGCCTGTTAGTAGATTGCCTTTGATGATCATATCAGGCTTGGTGTCATCGCCTTGTCGCACCAACACAAAGCCTTCTTTTAATAACAAATCGCCCGTGGTCTGCCCCAAACTGGCAAGGCTGGCTTCTAAATGATAAGTTTCGCTGTTTGGTGGTGTCCAGTCCATTTTGGCATTTTTCATCTCATCCACGCCTGCACTGTTTTTTGCCAAACTGTCCGCCGTTAGCGTGTATTCAATCTCGCCCGTCTCAGGACTGGTCTGAACCGCCTTAATCTCGGTCACTTCATAAGAGACGGCAGGGGCAGACGGCACGGCAGGTTCGATATTGACGTCTTCTTTGTAAAAAAACCATGCCCCGACCATGAATGCCATAACACCAAGCACGCTGAGAATTTTTAGATTCATGAGTGATTATCTCTGTTTTTGAGCTTGATTATTGCCAACTTAGACATTTAGATATATTGAGCGATAAAGGCATCATAAGCTCCTTTTGCCTTTAACAACTGCTCGCACACTTCACGCACCGCGCCATGACCGCCTGATTTGATAGTTACGATGTCCGCCACCGCTTGTGTTTCGGCACAGCCATTTGGCACAGACACGCCCACGCCTGATTCACGCACGGCTTTTAGGTCAGGCAAATCATCACCCATGTACATGCATTCACTCACAGACAGTCCAAGCTCATCGACAAGGGCAGATAAAGCGGTAAATTTGTCATCTCGCCCCTGCACCACATGGTCAATGCCCAACTCATCGGCGCGACGTGCCACCATGGGCGAGCTTCTACCTGTGATGATGGCAAGGATAATGCCCTGCTCTTTTAATGCCTTTAATCCCACACCATCTTGGACATAAAAGGCTTTGGTCTCTATCCCATTGGCATCATAGATGATTTGCCCGTCTGACAAAATCCCATCCACGTCCATGGCAAAAAGTTTGACCGCTTGCAATCGTTTGGTTAAGTCGCTCATGCTTTTCCTTTTGTTGTTTTACAAATTTAGCTTACGCCTGCTTTTAGCAAGTCATGAATGCTAATCACGCCTGCAAGCCTACCGTTGTCCAGTACCAATAACTGACTAATGGCATGCTCATTCATCAGCGTTAGGGCATCAGACGCTCGCATCTCGCCCGTGGTATGCTTAGGGTGCTTGGTCATGAGCGTATTCATGGGGGCCGATAGCGACACGTTATCCGCCAGTTTACGCCGTAAATCGCCATCGGTAAAAATACCCACCACATCATCACACTCATCAACCACCACCGCCAAGCCCAGTCGCCCCCCTGTCATCACAAGCAAGGCTTTATCAAGACTGGTATCGGCTCGCACCATGGGCAGGTTCTCGGTGTGCATGACATCCTTGACACGGGTCAACAGTTTACGCCCCAATGCCCCTGCTGGGTGCGACAAGGCAAAATCATTACTGGTAAAACCCCGAGCATGCAACAGTGCCACCGCCAACGCATCGCCCAGTGCCAGTGTGGCGGTCGTGCTTGATGTCGGTGCCAGTCCGAGCGGACAGGCTTCTTCAAAATTACCAAGGGTCAAAGCGATATTGGCAGATTTAGGTAAAAACCCACGACGGTCACGGCTAATACTAATCAGGGGAATACCCAACTGTTTGACGACAGGGATAAGCATTTTAATCTCATCGGACTGCCCTGAGTTAGAAATGGCAATCAGTACATCGCCCTGTACCAGCATACCCAAATCGCCATGCCCTGCCTCCCCTGGGTGCATAAAAAATGCAGGCGTGCCTGTACTTGCCAATGTCGCCGCTATCTTACGCCCGATATGTCCACTCTTGCCCATGCCTGTCACCACGACACGCCCCCGACACGCCAAAATCGCCTGACACGCCCGCACAAAACGCTCATCAAGCTCATCTTTAAGCAGTGTCAATGCCTCTTGTTCGGTGTTAATGGCGGTCAAGCCCACGCTGATAAAGTCAGTATCAAGATCGGCTGTGTTTGGGGTTTGGTCGTTCATGAGTGGCGGATGGTTTGTAAAATAAAATGGGTATGATACCATATTTGGCGATGTTTTATGGTAAATTTTTATCAAACTGCGATAGCTTTTATCATAAAAGCTTTTACCACAAAAAAGCCCACATCATGTGAGCTTTTTATGGTTAGTTACCACGAGCGACATCATTCATCATCATTGGTTTTGTCAAACCCTTGGCGGTCAAAGGTGCTGTTGTCAAAGGCTTTATTATCAAATCCCTTGCCGTCAAAACCACGTTCATTTTTCTCAAAGCCTTTGCCATCAAAGCCACGCTCTTCAAAACCCGAACGTTCAAAGCCTTGATTAAAGCCCATGCTTCCTTGTGGATAGCCACCACGTTCAAAGCCTTGATTGCCACCAAAACCTTGGTTTGGCGGAGTGCGAGTAAAGCCACCCACAGGACGGGTTGTGCCTGCCCCACCGCCAAAGCCTTGACGGTCAAAGCCTGCATTAGGATAGCTTGTACCTTGATAGTTACTGCCACTCATCACGCCCACCGATGACGGATAGCCCGTACCTGTGCTAGGGGTTGCACCATCTGTGCGTGGGTTGCGAGTGGGGACAACGGTAGAAATGGCATGCTTATAGACCATTTGGCTGACGGTATTTTTAAGCAATACAACATACTGGTCAAATGATTCAATCTGACCTTGTAGCTTGATACCATTGACCAAAAAAATAGACACAGGAATGCGGTCTTTACGCAGAGCGTTTAGGAAGGGGTCTTGTAGGCTTTGCCCTTTTGACATTGTTGTTCTCCAAAATTAACACAAGAAAAAAGCAACCAACGGTGCTTGGAAAAATACGTTAAAAATTACGCCAAAAGCTCATTTTGTGCGTCTTTCATGCTTGCAAATGAAAAAATCCGTTGCTGTGATTGGGGGTCGCTTGTTATGCTAGCCTTTGTTTTATTCATTTCATTGGCGTTTATAAATTGGGGTAAACTGGTCAGTTGTCTTTGCCATGTTGATTGGCGTTTTGCCAGTTGCCTTGTTGCATATAATGCCTTATTTTTTATGTCTTGGCAAGCCATATCATGCATATTTTGCCCTTTTGTTACAAAATTCTTGCCATTTTCGGCAGTCATTTTGTTGTTTTTTTGTAAATTTATAGCAAATGCTTGCCAAATGGGGGAGATTTGCATAATCTCATGGTCGGTTATCGCCAAAAATTCCAATACCTGCCGATAGCCCACGCACCGCATGGACGGCATATCAGGCGTTAGGTCGGGGTATTTTTGCAAAAGATGAATCACTTCATCAACCAGTCCCTGCTCCCACATGATGTCAAGGCGTTTGGCGATACGCTCGTGTAGCCATGCACGTTCAGGCTCTACCGATAGGGTCAGCCAATGCTGGCGTGGATTATGACAAGGGGCGACTTTGGGCGTATCTTGCCAGACGCTCATGGGTGTGCCTGTCTGCATATGCACTTCCACCGCCCTTGTGATACGCTGGGTGTCGGATATTTTTAGACGCTGACAAATCTTGGGGTCATGCGTTTGCAGATAGGCGTACAGCTCGCCAATGCCTTTATCAGACAGCCATGCCATGACCTTTTGGCGAATGGCAGGGTCGGTGTCAGGCACGGCAGACAAGCCATCAAGTAACGTCATATAATACATCATCGTACCGCCCACAAGTAGCGGAATCTTGCCCCGTGCGTGAATGTCGCCAATGAGTCGCTCCACGTCCGCCACAAAAGTTGCCACGTTATAAGTCTCGGTCGGCTTGATGACATTAACGAGATGATGTGGAAAACGGACAAGCTCATCATCGGTCGGTTTTGCCGTGCCGATGTTCATGTCCTCATAAATCAGGGCACTATCCACCGAAATCAGCTCAAACCGCCCTGTATCAAATAATTTAAACGCCAAGTCGGTTTTACCGCTGGCGGTGGGGGCGATAAGCGATAGGACGGTGTTATCGGGTAGGGATTTATAGTATAAATCAGTCATTCAATAATTATCCGATGATATATTTATTGGAAAAATTAGTATAAGATATGGTTTAGTTTTATAAAATACTGCTAAAACTATGAATTAACAATAATACCATAAATCCAAATTTAATAAAGCAATAACCCGCCTTTATCCATGCTTTATATTTTATCAATGATATTAATTTGATAAAAATAAAAAGCACCGCCAAACTTATCAAACCTATAATAATATGTCGTTTGATTTTATAATAATTCTTGTCGCTATCGGATCTAGTAGGGTTGGTAAGAATTTTTTGATATAAAGGACTTTCTTGGTCTATTACTCGCCCTGATACAAAATGATAATGATAAACTTCAATATCTTTAAATTCTGGATATGCTGATCGCTTACCAAATAAGATAGGCATAGGCTCTCTACCATTATTTAACTTTTTGGCTTTTAATAATACCAAATTATCCATAAGAATATCTTTTGACTTATCATACTCATCACCAATTTTATAACAAGGAATATTGCCGTCATCAATATGAAAAGATTGGTAAATTTTAATATAAGCCGAATGTTTAAAATCCGCTCGCCATTTATCATTGGTTTGCCATAAGGTAATTTTACAAGTATTAGTATCTTTTTGGTGAGCAGAAAATATCATTTGAGTATTTGGATTGATATCGGTATTTTGCCAAATAAGCTGATTACGATATTCATCATCAAAAATAAGCTGATTGATAAACAAACTGCCAATCAATAGTCCCACGCTCAACATTACGGCATATACTGCCATGATGATACCGTGTAGCCATAAAGGCAATGGCTTTTTTGTCTGATTAGCCTTTTGCAAATAGGGCGTGACATTCATTACGCAAAATCCAAATCCATTCCAACAATCTCTACCACCCGACTTTCATCAGCTTGTCTTGTAATGTTTATCGTTATATCAGGCTTTGGCAAAATGCTCTCGGCACGGCTTGCCCATTCAATGATGACCAGTGAATTTGGCTCATCAAAATATTCAAAAAACCCAATAAAATCCAGCTCTTCTGGGTCATTTAGCCGATATAGGTCGGCATGGTATACAGGCTTACCATTGATATTATAAGGCTCAACTAGGGTATAAGTTGGGCTTTTTACCGCCCCTGTATGCCCCAATGCACGCAAAAGATAACGGGTAAAAGTCGTCTTGCCCGCCCCCAAATCGCCTGATAGCCACAGACTGCCTGTGGGATTGGTTTTGGCAAGGGCGTTGGCAAGGTGCTGGGTGTCGGTTTCGTTTTTTAGGATTAAAGTTTTCATTCTTCACGTTCAATTTTAGAAACAGGAAAAGCCATTCTCAATGGTGTATTTTGCAATTCAAAAAATCCATAACTTTGATAAAATGATTTTGCCTGTTCATCTTTGGCATCAACAATCACAAAAGCCACACCAATCAACTCAGCTGTTCTTTTTGCTCGCCGTAGGGCGTGTGCCAACAAATCAATACCGATTCCCATGCCTTGATAATTTTTATCAACCGCCAAACGCCCAATCAATATGCAAGGTATGGCAGTATGTGGTGATTGATTTTTTAATTCATCAGGACTGTCCGATTTTTGTATTTTATCCGCTGATAAGGTGTAAAATCCAATGACACAACCATTTTCATGACTAACATAAATAACCGCTTCCTGTCTTTTTGCAATTTGACTGGCAAGTTGTTTAATAAAACGATTTAATATGTCATTACCACAGTCAAATAAAAACCTATCGTGATTTTTATTTAACGGTTCAAATACCAATGAATGCTTACGATTTATCAAGTTCATAACCCCGAGCAATTAACGCTTTCATTTTTTCATTTGGCTCTGGGGGATTATTTAAAAAATCCATCATATTATTCCACTCTTCATCAGTCAAATAAATACCTTTGTCTTTATCAACTATTTTTAAAGCGGTTTGATAGGCTTGCTCAGTAATAAAATCACTCAATGGCATACCAACAATTTGACTTGCTTTTTCAATAATCACTTGCTCACTAGGAGTAATGTCTAACACTATCATAGTTTATCCTTAAAAATTCACTTGTCTTAACGGCTGTGGATTGACAAATTTCTCGCCACGTTTTAGCTTATCAAACAGCTCGCTATCGCCCCACTCGGCTTTGACTTGTTCGCTAAATTCAAACATATCCAGCGACAATTTGCCCATACGGTCGTTTTCTATGTCTTCACGAAAACATTGGGCGTACCCTGTGGCGGTCTCGTGGACGATGACCGAATAGACAGACACGTCTGTCTCGCCATTTTGGGTCGTGGTGTTCTGCATGACTTTATCCGCCCAATAAAAAATCACACGACTAAACTGCTCGGCAGATGGCGACACAGGCAGACTTATCCAACGAGCTGAAAAATCCTTGCACGCACGGATATAATCGCCATCGTCCTTATCCCAAAAGGTAATGGCATGGTCAAAACTGTCAATCAAGTCCTTAATGTGCGACTTTAATAGCCCAAAATCATAGACCATTTGCCCGTTGTCAAGGGCGTGGGCTTCTAGGATAAGTTCCACCTGATAGCTATGCCCATGAATAGAGCGACTGCAACGGTCGGACGTGCAGTTGCGGACGATGTGGGCATTTTCAAATTTAAAGAGTTTACGGATACGCATTTTTGAATGTTGTGTGGTTAATTTTTTGTATTATATCATGAAATTTTGTTTTTGGACGGATACGCATTTTTAGCCCAAATAAATAAAGCCCCACACAATGTAGGGCTTTATTTGATGATGATTTATTTTTAACAGCTCATTCATTGACAAAAGCAATCTTGGTCAGCCCTGACCCGCTTGCTGTTGCCAGCACTTGCGCGACTGTGTCATATTTGCCTTCTTTGTCGGCACGCAGATGAACCTGTGGGTCTTTGCCTTTTGCCACCTCTTCGCCAAAACGAGCATTAAGCTCATCTAGGCTCAAAGCCGTTTTATCCCAATAAATTTGACCGTCCGCATCAATGCTAATCTGTATCACTTCTGGCGGTACGTCATTGACTTGTGCCGATGTTTTTGGCAAATCAAGCGGTACGGTCGGGTTTAGCACCGTTGCTGTTACCAAAAAGATAATCATAAGCACCAGCATGATGTCAATTAGGGGGATAAGGTTAATCTCATTCATGCCCCCATTGTCGTTGTCGCTCAGTTCAAACGCCATGATAACCCCCTAGCGTGCCACACGGGCAAGCAGTGCGTGAGCGGTATCATTGGCGTGATGAATGGCACGCTTATTGATACGTGTGATGATGTTAAAAAACACCACCGCAGGAATCGCCACCGCCAGACCCAGACCCGTCATAATCAAGGCTTCGCCCACCGGCCCTGCCACTTGGGCAAGTCCTGCCTGCCCGCTCTGACCGATAGAATGCAAGGCATGAAAAATCCCCCACACCGTCCCAAACAATCCAATAAACGGAGCAATGGCGGCGGTCGTGCCGAGTACCGATAAACCCTTTTCAAGCTCAAAACGGTAGCGAGCGATGTTCTGTAACAGACTCTGCTCAGTGATGATTTTGCGTTGATTAAAATCAAGCCCACCAAAATCTTTGCTGACGTTATCAATCTCGGCAGTGAGTTCATTGCTAATCACGCCTGCCATTTGGCGAGAGCTAAGCAGGCGAGTGATACCCACAAACCATGAAACCAATGACAAAGCAATCAAGATAAAAAATAATGTTTTACTGACAGCGTCAGTATATTGCCAATAATGCGCAAAATCCATAATCATTCCTTATAAAGAATCGGTTAAGTGAATGTTGTATTTAAAATTGTACTGTCGTAGAGAATGTCGCTGTTCCCGACATCGGCTGACCGCTTGATGATTTAAAGGGGTGCAATCTGGCTCGGCGAAGGGCTTGGGAGATTTGTCTATCCAAGCCTTTATCGCCTGTATTCACGCCAGAGACACTGGTAATCTTACCATTAGCATCAATGGTGAGCGTGGCAACAAAATTTGCCGAACCGCTTAATTTTTCGGACGTCAATCCATTCCAGTTAGGTTTGCTTTTCCAACTGGCATTGGAGATGGATAAATTTTGACCTTTTAGCTCACCACCGCCAGCACCACCGCTTTTTGTCGTGTCTTTATTGCCAGTTTTATTGTCGGTTTTGGTGTCTTTACCATCACCACCCCTGCCTTGACCTTGTTCGGCACGGGTCTTGGCATCAGCTTCTGCTTTTTGGCGTGCCAATTTTGCCTGTCTGTCTCGTTCGGCTTGTTGGCGTGCTAACTCGGCTTGTCTGTCTCGTTCGGCTTGACGCTCTCTTTCTTGTTGCTCACGTTCACGCTGTTCTCGCTCTCTTTGCTGTTGCAGTTCAAAGGCTTTTTGAGCTCGCTCCTGAGCGATGATGTCCACCTGTGGTTCTGTGACCTTGGGTGGCTCTTTGGGTTCGAGTTTAACAGGTTCTTGTTTAAGCTCAGGTTTTGGTGGTTTAGGTTTTGGTAACTCTTTTTGGGGTTCAAGTCTAGGCTCAGGCTTGGGAACTTTTGGTGGTGGCGGTGGACTTGCCTTGGGTGAGGCAGGTGCCGCCACAGACTGTGCAGGGATGGGCATTGGCTTAGGTTCGGGCTTGGCTAGTTCAGGCGACTCTTCGTTGTTAAGCTTAATCATCTGAATTTCAAGCGGCGGCGTGATTTTAGGTGGCTCAATATGAAGTATTTGCATGGTTGCCAAACCCACGCCTGCCACGCCATGCAAAATAATCGCCACAGCCGCCGCCAACACCTTGTATTTATTAGAATGCTCAAAGGTCATCATCACAAACCCACAAAAGAAAAACACTGTTTTTGGATTTAAACAGCATTCATCATAACAAAAAGTTATACAAAACGGATAAAAAGTAAGAAACGATAACAATTATCAACTGGTATATTATCTCAAATTTTGTACAAAATTGCAAGGGGTTAAGAATGATTATTTTTAAAATTTTCACATTTAAAACTTCTTGTCTGTATTATTTACATCTTGCTTTAGGGATAACACCACCACTTTCGACTGGCTTTTTGCCTTATAAGCGTCATAATCGGCATAGGGGTCGGTTTTCATGTCGTTTTCGTTTTGGTCAAGCACTTTGATTGAATAGTCTTGTAAGACAAACTTCACATACACCACCTGCACCCACACAATCGCCACTACCATAAGCGGTGTCGCCATGGCAATGCCAAGCACGCCTGTGAGCGTTCCCATGATGATTTGCGAGAGCAGTAGAGCCACAGGGGGCAGGTCGATGAGTCGTTGTTGCACCATTGGGGCGACCACATAGCTTTCTAACTGCTGAACCATGACAATCATAACAAGTGTCCACAGTAGCAAATCAGGTGAGACAATCAGCACAAGGAGCAGAATCGGCACCGCCGACAGCCACGGACCAATCACAGGCACAAAATCCAGCACAAAGGCAATCACGCCCATTGCCAACGCAAACGGAATGCCCATCAGCCACAAAGCTGCCCCTGTCGCCACACCCACAAACGCCATGACCACAAACTGTCCGATGAGCCATTGCTCTATCGCCCCATAACTGCGTTTTAGCAGGTATTCACCCTTGTCTCGATACGGCTTTGGCACAAGGGCAATGGCGCTTTTAGTGTACACGCTTGGCGATAATGCCAAAAACAGCCCTACCACCAAAATCACAAAAAACGTCCCCACACCGCTTAGCATACCCCCAAAAAATGCAGGCAGACCACCGACAATACTGTCTTGAAATTTTTCAAAAAACGCCTTAGGGTCTTGTTGGAATTCTACCGCCCATGCATTTTGGGTCAGCCATTCATAGATGGCAGGATAGCTTTTAAGGTAGTCTTTGATGGCATCAAAGGACTTGGGGGCAAGCTGTTTCATGTCGGCAAACTGAGCGACAAGCTCCGAGCCAAACATCGCCAAAAACCCTGCCACCACCGACAGCACCGCCACCGTTACCGCACCGACTTGCACGCCGTGGGGCAGTTTGGCAAAGTAGTCGCCCACTTTGGGAATTTGGCAGGTGAGCTGTGCCAAACTTAGCAAAAACACCGCCACCAAAATGGACGCAAATACCATAAGCCACACTTGAATGAGATAATAAAAACTCATCAAAAACAGGACAAGGGCGACAAAAAAGACAATGGCGGATTTATAAGATGTGGTCATGGCAAATTTAAAATAATGGATCTGGTTTGGCTAAAATGTAGCCTAAAATCGGCAGTTTGGCAAGCGGTTATTTTTATAATTAAAAGTTTTTAAATTTATAAAAATTATAAATAAAATTTTTCAAATATTATCCTTTAAAAAGTGCTAAAATAACCCTTTTAGCCAACCGCCAATTTAGGAAAAAATATGCCACAATACCGCTCAAAAACTTCCACACAAGGCCGCAACATGGCAGGGGCGAGAGCCTTATGGCGTGCCACAGGCATGACGGACGATGATTTTAATAAGCCTATCATTGCCATCGCCAACTCGTTTACCCAGTTTGTGCCGGGACACGTTCACCTAAAAGACTTAGGACAGCTTGTCGCTCGTGAGATTGAAAAAGCAGGGGGCGTTGCCAAAGAGTTTAACACCATTGCCGTAGATGACGGTATTGCCATGGGGCATGGCGGTATGTTGTACAGCTTGCCAAGCCGTGATTTGATTGCCGATAGCGTGGAATATATGGTAAACGCCCACTGTGCGGACGCTTTGGTGTGTATCTCCAACTGTGATAAAATCACCCCTGGCATGCTTATGGCTGCCTTACGCCTAAATATCCCTGTGGTCTTTGTCTCAGGTGGCCCTATGGAAGCTGGTAAAGTGCTGGCAAGCGAAGTGCATGACGGACACATGACCCATGAGACCATAACCAATGAGAGTGGTAAAAAGGTGCGTAAACTTGACCTAGTGGACGCCATGATTGACGCTGCCGATGACCTAATCAGCGATGAAGACGTGGCAAACGTGGAGCGTTCTGCTTGCCCAACTTGTGGCTCATGCTCTGGTATGTTTACCGCCAACTCCATGAACTGCTTAACCGAAGCACTAGGCTTGTCGCTACCTGCCAACGGCTCGCTACTTGCCACGCACGCCAAGCGTAAAGAGCTTTTCTTGGAAGCAGGTCGGCTGATTGTAGAGCTTGCCAAACGTTATTATGAACAAGATGATTATAGTGTTTTGCCAAGAAGTATCGCTACCAAAGACGCATTTTTGAACGCCATGAGCCTTGACATTGCCATGGGCGGTAGCACCAACACGATTTTGCACCTTTTGGCGGCGGCATTTGAGGCAGGCGTGGACTTTAAAATGGCGGACATTGACCGCCTGTCTCGTGCCGTGCCGTGCCTATCCAAAGTCGCCCCCGCCACGCAAAAATACCACATGGAAGACGTGCACCGTGCAGGGGGTGTGATGGGGATTTTGGCGGAGCTTGATAGAGCAGGGCTAATCCGCACGGGCGTGCCAACCGTGCATAGCCCAACCCTAGCGGACGCCCTTGCCAAATGGGACGTGATGAACCCCGACAACCAAACCGCCCGAGAGCTGTACATTGCCGCCCCTGCAGGCGTACGCACCACGCAGGCATTTAGCCAAAACAAAGTCTGGGGCAACCTTGATTTGAACCGTGAATCAGGCTGTATCCGCTCCAAAGAATTTGCGTACAGTCAAGACGGTGGGCTTGCCGTGTTGTTTGGCAACATTGCCGAACGAGGCTGTGTCGTCAAAACCGCAGGCGTGGACGAGAGCATTTTAAAATTTACAGGGCGAGCAAGGGTTTTTGAAAGTCAAGACAGTGCGGTGGAGGCGATTTTGGCGGACAAAATTGTCGCAGGCGACATCGTCATTATCCGCTATGAAGGCCCCAAAGGCGGGCCGGGTATGCAAGAAATGCTCTATCCCACGTCTTATCTAAAATCAAAAGGCTTGGGCAAGGCGTGTGCGTTGCTTACGGACGGACGATTTAGCGGTGGTACATCGGGGCTGTCTATCGGACACGCAAGCCCAGAGGCGGCAGAAGGCGGTGCGATTGGGTTGGTGGAAGAATTTGACACCATTGTCATTGACATTCCAAACCGCTTCATTCATCTTGATGTTACGGACGATGAGCTTGCTAAACGCCGTACCGCCATGAATGAGCGTGGCAAACAAGCGTGGAAACCTGTAAACCGTGAACGCTATGTCTCCCAAGCCCTGAGAGCCTATGCCGCCATGGCGACAAGTGCCGATACAGGGGCGGTGAGAGATGTGAGTCAAGTGGAATAAAGGTTGTAAATTTAACAAAAGCCAATCTTGAATTAAGATTGGCTTTTGTTATTTTGATTTTCAAGAAACTGTATCATCTTATCCAGTCTTTGAATGTGTTGTTTTTTTTCGGCAATTCTTTGGTCTTTTTCAGCAAGTAAGATATCTTTTTGTTCAATAATGGCTTTTAATCTTTCTATTTCTTTGACAAGTGTACTATCATTTGAACTGTATAGATGAATATTATTGCTATTGCTATTATCTCCAATGGTGGTGTCATTATCACAGACGATAACCAATTCCTTGTCTGGCAATAACTTGGTAATATCAACATTAAAAACTTGGGCGATTTGCTCTAATCTGTCCAAATATAATTTTGTTTCACCCCGTTCAATTTTGGCATAGCCATTTGCTGTTAAATTAAGTTTTTCTGCCATTTGTTCTTGCGACCAGTCTAAATTTTCACGCCGTTCACGAATTTTTTCGGTTGTTTTCATCATTTTACCTACAAATTGGAGTGTAATGCACACAAATCGGTTAGCTTTTAACCGATTTGTGTGTTGTTCTAAAAACAAAATAAGCTATAATTGTCGTTATTATAGCACACGGCAATAAATTTTGGTAAAAAATATGAGCTAAAAATTAGGTAGTTTTAAATGCATCAAAAATCATCCCTTATCACCTTTTTTGCCTTACTGCTGTCAGCCTGTGATGATGAGTATAAAAAAGGTTACTCTGATGGCAAGTCAGACGGCTACAAAGAGGGCAAAGAGGTTGGCTATAAAGAAGGTCATCAAGTTGGCTATGAGGAGGGAAAAGCTGACGGCTATAAAGAAGGTCATCAGGTTGGCTACACAGAAGGACACGATGATGGCTACTGGGAAGGCACGCAGTTTTTAGTTCAAGATAACGCATTGCCAACAGCAGGGTTGGGAATTTTAATTGTTTTATGTTTGATTATGGTTGTAGTGTGGTATAAGGTATTCTTTCTCTTTTTTAAAGAAAAACTGGCAAAAAGAAAAATAGTGAAACAAATAAAACAACTTGAAAAGTCCAAGCTATTTGAGACTCAAATAGCAATAGAGTTGCAGAAAAAACAAATCCAAGAAGAGATTGCAAATTTTGTTGGCATTACAAAATCAGAAGAATTTATCAGAAGAATTTTTTTAGATAGTTTGGCTGAGACGGATGAAATTGATAGTTATAAAGATTTTTATGTCAACATTATTACCAAGATTGCAGACTCAAACGAACTGTCTAATGAGTTTAAATTAAAATTATATTCTAAGGTTTTAGAGATTGCCAAACGGCAAAGTTTTCAAAAAGATGATGAAAATAATGAAAGTTCCAATCAAGAGAGCGGTTTGTGAATGGTTTGGTTATTTTCTTTTAATACACACTAATTTTCTAACTTAGGAGATTTAATATGAGCAATACTGTTGATGGTGAAGGCACTGTTGTAAATTTAGAGCACAATCCAATTGCAATGCCTTATTCAACAAATCGGGGTACAATCGAGGTATTGACTGGCAAAGATAAAGTGGTTGATGACATTGGCAGACAAGGTCAAGTAAGGGCACTTGTTATAGAAGGCAATAAAACGCTTGCGAAGCTTGCAATGGATGCAAATAATGAAATTGCCAAACATCAAACCAAGACCGCATCTGATACTGAAACTTTCACTAGAAAGGAGGAACGCAGAGCAAAGGAAAAGCTTGAAGATGATGACGATGAACTTTGGGATGATTATGCTAAACGAAGAGACAAAATACTGAATAATACAAAGTTGGAACCAGAGGTCAAAGAAAGGAGGCTAAAAAGATTAAAGGCAAGCTATACGGATTTATCAGACACATTTCAAGAGCGTTTTGAAAACAATGTAATGAAATCAAGATAGTATGAAAAATATTATTATATTTGTTTTAATTGCCACTCTTGCAATAACTGGGTATCTGTTTGGATACCCAGCTTATCAGCTTAAGCAAACAGAAAATAGTGTAAGAAATACTCTAAAAAACATCAATATTAATCATATTATTAATGCCAATAAAGATAATAGTGATTTTACTGATGATTTTATCAATTTTTTTAAAGACAATTTAATACGTATTGAGAGTAAGAACCTGTATCCAAGCTTGCAACTAAATATCATTTTAAATGATACTGAATTGTTAAATAAAATCAAGCCGTTACATGAAGTATTGCCCTTTATTGTCAAAAATACCAAAGAATTACAAAAAGAGTATTTGTGTCAAAAAATGATTGATGCCTTTAAAAACGAACCAAATACCACAAAACAAGCCCTTATTAATGTCCTGCATAAAGACAACGTACAATTTGAAATTACACTTGTTAAAGCGGACGGTTTAGTTATTAACCAATACAGCCAAAAAGCAACTGACTGCTTAGGTTTGTGGGCAACCAGTTCTATTTAGAGCAAGCTATTATCTGTGTGAGTATCGGCTAAATTGTGATAGAATAAAGGGGTAAGTAGTCGCTCCTTTATTTTTTTGGAGAATAAAATGCCAAGATTTGACAACGAAAATGAATTGTTAGAAAAATTGCGTGATGATAGTAAAAATCAAAAAATTTTAAGTGAATTTGTCAATGGTAAATTGGAAAAAGCTTGTTATGAAATTGTCAATGGTATGGTAATTTTAACGCCTTATTATGGTTTGTATTTTGCTTTATTGGTTTCAAATTTGTTAATTTTTCGTCCAAGTGTCGCAAATGATGAAAAATTACTTTTTTAATAAATTTTGATGTAAAAATTAACGATAATAATTATTATAGCCCAAAAGCAATGGTATTTGATAAAACCGATGTAAAAGGTGATGATATTTTTGCAACAAAACCTGTTATTATGTTTGAAATTTTAACCCATAAAAACAAACATTTATTAAATGCCAAATTTGAACATTATCAAAAAATTGATACTTTACAAGAATATGTGTTGGTTGATTTAAACAACCCACAAATTTTGGTTTATCGTAAAGACAATCATTGGCAAAAAGAGCTTTTATCTTTTGATGATAAACTGTATTTAAAAAGCGTGGATTATACGGTAAAAGTGGCGGATATTTATGAAAATATTGAATTTTGATTGTTAAAAAATGCAAAAAATCACTCACTTTTTATCACGCCTATTTAAATCCTTTGCCAAACTTTGCCTATTTTTTATCTTGGCAGGGGCTATTTCTTACGGTATTGGCGAATTACAAAAAGAGCATTACGCCCCCACCGATACACCAAATGCCAAATTTCGGATAAATGGACAACGCTTACAAGACATTAAAGACAACCCCACAAAATTACAAACCGAGCCGACACCGATAGAAAACTGTATGGACAGTTGCCTAAAAATTTTAGAAAATGGCAATTATTTGTATATCAACGAAGGGGCATTGCAAACCACTTATTCAGAATATCAAATTGATGGCGATATTGTTATTCCTGTGTCATTTGAACGGCAGAATTTTGGACATTTTGTCATTGCAATGTTTTTGGCATTTTTAATGCTATCATTTTTAAAATACCTACACGCCATTTATAAAATCAGAAAAGATAAAAATTCTTTAATCGCTTATCATAAAAAATTAGGCAAAGAATTGCTTATTTTTATGGGAATTGTTGGGATTGGGTGGGGGTTGATATTAACAAGATAAAAATCACGCCACCCAAGCCCAGCCATTTTTAATATCAAAACCCATTCTTTAACTCACGAAGTGCGGTAAATATGGATAATTCATCATCACTGGTTAAGGGATAATGCTTTTTGATATTTGCCACCATGTCTTTATCATCGGTTTGCAAAAACACATTAATCGATTTTTCGACTTTTAAGGTGGTGGGTAGAGATGGTATTTGATTTGCCAGTTTATCTTTTACTTGATGTTGATGATGAATGATTTTCTCTTTATATTTATCCGCACAAACCGACAGGGCAAATGTCAAATTGGACAGCGTGTATTCGTGTGTGGGATAAAATAAAGTCTCCTCAGGCAAACCCCCAAACCGCTCCATGCTATCAAACAACTCCCCAATCGTCCCCGTAAACACCCGTCCACAACCGCCACTAAATAGCGTATCGCCACAAAACACATGGGTTATATTAGCCATATCACACAGATAGGACAAATGCGTGTCGGTATGCCCTGCCGTTTTCCATACTTTAAACGTCAAGCCGAGCAGTTCAAATTCACTACCTTCATCGCACGCCACATCAGGGGTCATGCCAATGGCGTTAAGGTGCGACTTATGGGCGTAAATCTTGGCGTTGGGATAAGCGGATTTGGCACTTGCCACACCGCCAATATGGTCATCGTGATGATGCGTGATTAAAATGGCAGATAGGGTAAGATTGTGCTCATGTAGATAATCAAGCACAGGCTTATCATCGCCAATATCCACAGCAACGGCGTTATTGTCCTTCACGAGAAGCCAAACATAATTGTCATTTAAAATGGGAATGGGGGTAATGTGCATGAGTTTTTCCAAAATATAAAAAACCGACTGGTCGGTTGTAAAAATAAGGACGAACCAAATCCGCCCTTATGTTAACCTAATAAACCTGATATTTGCCATAGGTTTTGTAGGGGCGTGTTGCACACGACCTTTGATAGAGCTAGGCGTGCTCAGCACAGCCCTACGTCCATATATCATGAATTTGTGATTTGGGGTTGGTCTATGGATTGGTACAAATCAAGCGTACGTTTTTTCAAAATCTTTCATAAAGTCCGCCAACGCCTGTACCTGCTCATAGGTTACGGCATTATAAATGCTCGCTCGCATACCGCCAACCACACGATGACCTTTTAGGTTTAACAGCCCTGCATTTTTAGACTTTTCCAAAAAGACTTTATCAAGCTCGCTGTCGGCAAGCGTAAACGGCACATTCATGATAGAGCGGTGGCGTGGATTGACGGCATTATCATAAAAGCTAGAATTATCAATGACTTGATATAGTAGTTCGGCTTTGGCTTGGTTGGTCTTGGCAATGCCTTCCACTCCGCCATTTGCCAATAGCCATTCAAATACCAATCCCGACAAATACCATGCAAACGTGGACGGGGTGTTGAGCATACTGTCGCTATCTGCTTGATTTTTATAATTTAAAATACTAGGACACCACGCACCTGCCCGCTCCATTAGGTCTTTACGGACGATGATAAGGGTCAAGCCAGCAGGCCCAATATTTTTTTGAGCCCCTGCGTAAATCAGCCCAAAATCATTCACGTTAATCGGCTCGGATAAGATACAAGACGACATATCCGCCACAATGGGGGCGTTTACTTTGGGTGTATCAAAAATCTGCACGCCGTGAATGGTCTCGTTGGGGCAATAATGAAAATAAGACGCACCGTCTGTTAGCTCCCAAGTCTCAGGCGTGGGTACGTCTTTACCATCCCCTTGTGCGACTAGGTTAATCTTGCCTAAGCCTAGCGTTTCATAGCGTTTGGCTTCTTTATAGGCTTTTTGGGACCATGTGCCAGTATTTAGATAATCCGCCGTGCCGCCGTTTAGCAGGTTAAAGGGAATGGCGGAAAACTGCAATGACGCACCGCCTTGCAAAAACAGCACGGCATAGTCGTCCGAGATGCCCATGAGCGTGCGTAAATCCTGCTCGGCTTTGGTAGCAATCTCAATATAATCGGCACTGCGGTGACTAATCTCCATGACGGAGGTGCCCTTGCCACGCCAGTCTAACAGCTCAGCTTGGGCTTTTTGTAGGACTTCGGTAGGCATGGTGGCAGGGCCAGCACAAAAATTGGCAAGACGGTTCATAGTTATCCTTTAAAGGTGGGGAATGATAGGGTGTATTGAACTTTGGTAAATACTCAAAATGCCCTAGCATTGTAGCAAATTTTTGGCAAAATTTTAACAGTCATCGGCATATTTAACCATAACTTAACCCACCACCGTTTGCCAAAACTGCTTTTTTAGGGCAGGACTCGTCATCATTTGGCGGATACTCGGCAGGGTTTGGGTGGTCTGAGCAATGACACCTGCGGGCGTATCTGTCAAAAATGCCACTTGCACAGCTTGATGATGACCAGATGACACACAAAGCCCAATGACAAAGCCGTCAAAGGTATATTGGGCGGGGTTTAGCCCTATATCCGAGCGAAATTCATTTTTGACCAATGGATAACCAATCTCACGATAAAAGGCGGTAATGGGCCGATGATTAGCTTGATTGCTTAGGGCATTTTTGAGCGACTGCCACAGCGACTGCTCATCACGGCTCATCAGTAGCATATCCACAATCAGCACCCACTGCCCGAACCGCACGCCTTGCAGGGCAAAGCGAATGTCAAGATGGGCAGGCGGAGCAAAGGGTTGGGCTTGGGCAAGGTTGGTTATGGGGTTTGGTTGGACTGGAGACTGGGCTTGCTCGCCTGTTACAATGCTTCCCAATACTCTTTGTGATTCGGGCGTGGCTGGTGTTAACTCGGCAGATGGCGGATTATCAGCTGATAAACTGGCAGGATCAAGCAACGCTCTGACATCCACAGCAGATGAGATTTGCGATTTATCGGGTGTTGGTGTGGTATTTGGTGCAGTAATTGGCTTGGCATGTTGCTTGGCGGGCAACTCATCAGGTAACAAATGAGTCAAGCGTGGATTGGGTTGCAGGCGGTCATACGCGGGCGGTAGGGTTATAATCCCTGCCCTATTCTGCCCTGTTGTCTCGTGTTTTTTTGCCCACAAAGATATGCCCGCCAATGCTAAGATATGGCGACTTTGGGCAATCTTTGGCGGACAGTCGGACAGGGTGTTCATGTTATATGAGGCGTTTTATCAATATTATTTTACAAATAACTTAATAGACTTCTTTCCAAACCCCGATTTTTATAGATTTTTACAAACTTCAAACCCAGTGTTTATAAGGGTTTATTTTTAGTTTGGAAAGAGATTTAATATACATCACAGACTTGCAAGGGCTGGTTCTGCATGCTCTTTTGATGACTTTGTTGATAAGGCGTGCTCAGCAACCCCTACACCCAAATATCATTGTGTTTGTAGTAATTTTAAAGTTTTGTGGCTATTATTGAAAATCAATACAAAACAAATTCATCATCAGGACACCAATATTGATGTAAGGTTAGTAATATTTCATAATCACGCTCACAAAATATCCCATCGCCCAATAAAGCGGTATGTAGTGTATCAATATATCGCTTAGCCGTCAATGTATTTTTCTGCTGATATTTTAACAGCCATAACGCCATATCCATCACACTAAATGCACTCATGACTTGCATTAATTTTTTCATGTCTGTCTCATCAATCACAATCTCATGATTGATAAGCCGAATCAACCGTTGTATGCTTGCACGGCATTTTATGTCATCGCCATCATCATAATGAGCCATAACCATATATATCATTACTGTTATCATTATCCAATCATTCATGTCCATGTCATATTTATGATACATGAATGTCAGTTTTTGTAACAATGGCTTATCAGCAATATCCATATCATCGGCAAATATCGCCAATAAACGATATAAATGCATGCTCTGCCATAATAGACTCAAATCATCATGATGATTGTCTTGATGATGTAACCCATTGATAAAATCCAACAGATGATGAACGTCATTTTTTAATAAAGCCCGTTTATCATCATGTTCCAAATCCTTGATAATACGCTGATAAATCAGCATTAATAAACCATTATCAATGCGTCTATCCATCTCTGCCACAGTTTTTAATAAAGACTTATCTATTTTTATGGTATCACTATTATCTGATTTTATATAAAAAATATTTGCTAAATTAAGCGAGTCGCATAAATAAAATCCATCATTATCATGGCAAAAGACAATCGCATAAAACAGCGAAAATAATTTACTCATGGGGCGATGTAGGTCATCATTACGTAAATAACGAGCGATGATAAGGGGCAATGTCATGCTTTTGACATGAGTCATATTAACATGATGAATATTTTTTAATTCATAATCGGCTCTGGCTTGTTTGGGGTACATCATCTCACCTTGGGCTTGCCATGATTTATCCACAACCAGCCTGCCATTAACCACTTTATCTTGTGATATTTCAATGTCATTTTTATAAATGGCGATATCAATCACTTTTTGATTATCACCAGAATTCACAAATAAATGAGCATCTTTATCTTTACCCATATCTTTATTATCACATAATACAAACTCCACGGTTTTATAATCACTCACGCCTGATTTTTTATGCCAATCAATAAACATCATCTTATCATGGGTTTGTTGTAATACATCCACATCCAAGTCATCAATCACCATCTTGGCAAAGTCATCATAATAATGTTCATCCAACGCCAGTATTCGCTCATGATTGCTCGGGTGCGTGCTACCCGTATGCCCCATTCGCTCCCGCCAGTTGATAGACATCTGGGTATCTTGGGGATTTAGAAAGAAAAAATAACTCAAATGCGTGGTATAGCGTTTTTGAGCATGTGCCAAATACGGCGTTCGTTGCAGGGTTTGTAATAATTTTGCCACGCCATCGCTACGGGTTAATTGCACCGATGTTGCATCCGCCAAAAACTCACGCTGACGATTAAAATGCTGTTTTATCCATTCGCTACTTGCCATGCCTAAAAAGCCCAATAAGCGAATTACCAAAGAAATAAACTCTATGGACAATCGCCCCGTACCCATCACAATCACATATTCTTGGCGTTCACCTTTATCATCTTGGTATTGATAGCGTTTGGCTTTGGGTTTTTGTCGCCATTTGGACAGCCATTCTAAGCCATCGGCAACATCATAAAGCCATGACAGACCTGACATTAAGACATACATTTGCACATTTAATTTGGCATCGCCATGTAAAATATGCCCATATTCATGCCCAATAAGCCCATAAAGACTTTCATTATCTAATTCTAACGCCCCTTTACTGACAACGAGCATCATATTTGCTTGATTAACCCCTGCCACAAAGGCATTCACCCCCGTCTCATCCATGACGTATAATTTAGGCAAAGTAATGTTTGAGGCAATCGCTAACTGCTCGGCAAATTCATAATACCGCCGATATTTTGGTTTAAAGTCTTTGATGTCTTTGGCATAAATCACCTGCTGTCTTTTTTTCTTTTTATTATCTTCATCATCATTAAAATGATTAATAGGCAAATCCACGCCTGACATATTAATAAATAAGCGTGTGACATCAATGTCTTTTAACAAAAAGTCATTATCATGGCTGATTTTGTTATAATGATACAAAACACTCATGATAAAATAACTGGGCACAAGAATCAGCACCCAAAACCATGCAAAACCACCCAAATCACCAAAAATAACATACCATATTATCATAAAAAATAATAAGGCAAGCAATACATGAACCATCATCGCCATGACAAATAACGCATATAACACCATGCTGTTTCTTTTGTAATGGCGTTGTAATTCAAAAAAGTTTTGATAAATTCGCTGTGGCATACATCACCAATACATCAAAGACTGACCGTTGGTGCAACATCAATGGCGGATTTATCAGCAAACTCTAATTGTGCTATTGGCATAAACCCAAACCAATTTGCCACTAAATTATTGGGAAAACTCTCACGTTGGTTATTATAAAACATCACGCTGTCATTATAAAACTGACGGGCAAATCCAATGCGATTTTCGGTATTTTTAATCTCATCAGAGAGCTCTTTTAGGGCAGAATCGGCTTTTAATTCAGGGTAATTTTCTACCACGGCATAAAAACTGCCCAACGCCCGAGACAGGTTGCTCTCAGCATTTGCCAGTTTGGCAAGCCCATCCGTGCCTGACAGCCCTGCACCTTTAAGAGCATCCAATCCACTTTTGGCGATGTTTCTGGCTTCGGTCACTTGGGTTAGTACCTGCTCTTCGTGGGTCATGTAGCGTTTGGCGACATTGACGAGATTGGGTATTAAGTCGTGGCGACGTTTGAGCTGAACATCAATCTGTGCCAGTCCGTTTACCACTTGGTTTCTTAGACGAACCAGTGCGTTATACACCGCTATCAAAAAGCCGATGATAACTGCCAATATGATGAGTGTTACGATGATGGCCATAATTTTTCCTTATTTTTACGAAATTTTGCCCTAACACAAAATTTTACTGTTAAAAGTCATCAAGATGAATTAAAATAGGACGTGTTGAATATTGGTATTTGCAATGAAAAATGAGAAAAATCGCACGTTTTTCAAGGAAAAACGCAGGCTGATAGTCATTTTATCAGACAAGTTTTTGACTTCGAGCCACAAGATTTAGCCATTTTTCATGCAAAAATTGATTGGAGTCATTAAATTTTATCACATTGTATAAAATGTTATCAATGTTCAACACGCCCTAATATGTTTTGATAAAAATATCAGTCGCCGATACATCAGGTAACTTACACGACCATCTTATAATTTATCATGAAATCCGCCAACTATCAGCAATTTTTTGATAAATTTTATCAAAAGTTCATCCAACCGCACCACGACTTGCCATGAGAGAAGAACAGTACCGATTTTCACGCCAAAGCCATCACTTCGTTGGGCGAGATTTAGAGCCGAGCGTGTGGCAACGCATTCACATCGACCCGTGGCTGACCCTGATTTTGTTCAGTATCTGCTTTGTGGGCTTGACGGTGCTATACAGTGCGTCCACGCAAAACACCGCCATGGTCATCCGACAAATGGTGAGCTATGGCATTGCCTTTGTGGTCATGGCAGTCATGGCACAGATTCCCCCGACTTTTTATCGCACACTAAGCCCTATTTTTTATGTATTGGGGCTGATTTTGTTGGTACTCGTTGAGATTATTGGCGAAGTTCGCATGGGGGCGAGGCGTTGGATTGGCATCCCTGGCTTTGGTAGCGTTCAGCCGTCTGAGTTCATGAAACTTGGCATGCCGATGATGTGTGCGTGGTATCTATCCAGAAAGGAGCTACCACCAAGCATTCCCACGGTCTTTACCACGCTTGCCATCATCGCTGTGCCTGTGATACTCATCGCCAAAGAACCTGATTTGGGGACGTCTATTTTGGTGGCAGCCAGTGGTATGTTTGTGCTGTTTTTGTCGGGGTTGCCTTGGTGGATGATTGGTGGGGCAATTGCGGTATTCATTCCTTTTGTGTGGGGCTTGTGGAATTTTTACATGCACGACTACCAAAAAACCCGTGTCATGACCCTAGTTGACCCCGAAGCGGACGCCTTGGGAGCAGGTTGGAACATCATCCAATCAAAAACCGCCATCGGTTCGGGTGGCTTGACAGGCAAAGGCTATCTAGAAGGCACGCAGTCGCACTTACACTTTTTGCCCGAAGGTCATACCGACTTTGCCATCGCGGCGTTTAGTGAAGAATTTGGTTTGGCAGGCGTGGGTCTGTTGCTGTTCTTTTATCTGTGCTTACTGGCTCGTTCTTTTTATATTGCCGTTGTCAATCCTGACACTTATTGTCGTCTGCTCGCTGGGGCATTGACCATGTCATTTTTTGTCTATATTTTTGTGAATATGGGCATGGTCAGTGGCATACTGCCCGTGGTTGGCGTGCCTTTGCCATTTATCAGTTATGGCGGTACGGCAGTGATTACTCTGATGGCAGGCTTTGGACTGCTAACCTGCGTGCATACTCATACCAAGCAGTAGGACACAATACCTTCTGTCGCTATTTTAAAACCGTATGTCATAAAATGATGTACGGTTTTGTTATAAATCATGTTAAGATAAGAACATGACAGATTTATGACAAAAAATCATAAATAATGGTTGGGAAAGCCCTTTATTTTGTCAAATTTTTTGTCTCTAGTCCAAAAAGTATGCTACACCCACCCATGGTTGATATAATGAAACACCAAGTCAAATGCTTTAAGATGATTGGTTAGGTTTTTAGAGAAACAACACGTTTTTCTAAATGCTCGCCTAACAAAGGCTCTAAGCCTTGTGTTGTTGCCTTCAATACCAACGGTAAAGCGTTTGCCCACTTGTTTGATAGAGTGCTTAAAAGCAACAAGAAAGCTGTCCCAATCATCACAAGCAATTTTGTTAAAACTCATACCTAAACTCATCTATCTTTAAGGTATTGTAATGCTTTTGTCTTGGTTTGATTTGGTGATTACTGTTTGCAAGCACGCTAAATACTTTACCCTTACTGACTTGTTCAAGTATCACAATGTCAGCAATACGACAACCACAAGCTGACATTAAGCGTATTTTGTCATTGATGTAAGATTGACAACCTTTGTCAGTAAGCTGTAAATGATGAACAAACTGTCTATGACAATCTTTGCAAAAATAGCTCTGTTTGCCATAGCTTTCTATGCCATTTTTCTTTATACTAACCGACAGGCAACTTGGGCAAGTAATGGTAATTTATGTCTTCATAACCGTAAATTACCAACTTTTGTGCAAGTTGTCTTTTTAGTTTTTGTTATAGCATACTTTTTGGATTACTACCTTTAAATTAAGTGGTCGGATAGCCATTTTTCATGCAAAAATTGATTAAAATGTTATCAATGTTTTACACGTCCTAGTAATAATATGATATGATTTGGATAAATTTTGACAACTTGGTGTTTTTATGTTGCCCATCATCTCTCGCCCGACTTTGTGTTTACTGACCTGTCTTGCCCTGCCTGCCTTTGCTCATGCCAATGACACCATAACATCAGACACGGACAGCCCCAACCTAGAACCTGAGAACAACACATGGCTTGATGACACCCGAGACGACACCAAAGGTTGGCTCAATCGCACCGCACGACACATGGACAGCTGGTTTGGCGAGACCGACCCTGATGAACCTGCTCGTGCGTCCATCCGTTTAATGCTTGACACGCATCATAATGAATATGATGTCACGACCGTCAAGCCCCGTATTCGTGGACGTATCAAACTGCCAACACTTGAAAACCGCCTAAGCGTAATGATTGGTGATGACGATTTGGACTTAGAACAAGGGGGCGGTATCTATAATGATGGACGTGCCGTAACTTATGGCGACAGCACCTTTGACCGCCGTCAAAGTCGTGAAGACAACACATCGCTCGCTCTGCGTTGGTCAAAATTCCAAGACGACATCGGCATAGAGACGGATGCCGACATTGGTCTGCGGTCTAGTGATTTATATCTTAAACTGCGAGGTGAGAAAAAATGGGAGCTTGACCACCGCATTAACGCCCGCTTTGAACAGATGTATCGCTACGGCACCAAGAGCGAGCATTATGCCCTATCCACGCTTGAATTTAGCCAGCCCCAGTCCAAGCACCGCACGCTCGTCAATCGCACGCACCTATCCTATGCCCACAAAGACACCGAGGAGACCGCATGGAGTAACAGCTTGTACCAACAGCACTACCTAGACGGCAAGCACGGCACACGAGCGTTTAGCTATGGCATTTATACAGGGGGCGATGTCGCAGACAAGAAGTTTGAACTCGACATTTATGGTCCTTATGTCAGCTATCGCCAACCTGTATGGCGAAAATGGCTGTTTGTGCAGACGGACATCAGTTATTATAATGACAAAAACCAAGACCGAGACCATCATTTGGGCGTATTTAACCGCTTAGAAATGGTGTTTTAGGCGGATTGGCGATACAAAATTTACAACAATCCTACTTGTCCGCCCTTGTCATTTGTGCCATTTTCACGCATAATAAGCGGTGTTTTTTGTTTATAAAATGAGATTTGCCATGTTTTATTTTAAAAAATCCTGTTCTAAAAAACTCACCACATTGGCACTGTCCACACTTGCCATCTGTGGTACGACCGCCTTTGCCCAACTTGATGTTAAAACCACCCAATCGGGGACAAAAAACACCTTTGACCCTACGCTGCTGACCACCGATGACAGCGACACCGCCAGTCAGATTGACACCAAAAAAACCAGTAGCGACACCGCCACCATCAAAAGCCTTGAAAAGTCAGGCAAACGCTACACCAAAGTGGATTTGTCCGAATATGCCAAGACCGTAAACGAGTCCACATGGTCGCCCAACATGAAAGTCAATAGTGCCATGACGGTCAAGATTCAAGCACTGCTAGACCAACACCATGCGTCTGTCGGGGCGATTGACGGCGGTTGGGGCAATAACAGCAAAAACGCCCTTGCCAACTTCCAACGCATGAAAAACCTGCCCGCCACTGGCAAGATGAACCAAGAAACATGGGACGCTCTAAGCGTGGGGGCGGATGACGTACTGGTCAGCTACACCATCACCAAAGATGACATCACCAAGCTTGGCAAATTACCAAGCAGTGTCGAAGCCCGCTCAAAACTTAGCGACCTAGGCTATGAGAGCATTCAAGAAAAACTTGCCGAACGCTTTCACATGCGTATCGACTATCTCACCAAAATCAACCCCAACAAAAAATTCGTGGCAGGCGAGAGCATTACCGTGGTCAATACCAAAGATGCTTTTGAAGGCGGTTTTGACAAAATCATCGCCAACACCGCAACCAACACCGTCACCGCCTACCAAGGCGACACGCTCATGGCAAGCTACCCTGCCACCATCGGCAACAGCAAAAAACCTGCCGAAAAAGGCGTTTATAACCTAAACAGCAAAGTTAAAATGCCCCACTATCGTGCCACCGTCACCAAAGGCGACAGCAAACAAACCTTTATTCTACCCCCCGGTGCTAACAGCCCCGTTGGCGTGGCATGGATGAGCCTAGACAGGGCAGGTTATGGCATTCATGGCGTGAGTAACCCTGAGATTATCGGACAGCCCGCCCCGATTGGCTCTATCGGTCTGTCCAACTGGGACGTGTTAGAGCTGTATGCCAACATCCAAGAAGGCGTGACTGTTGAGATTAAGTAATACCCGTATTTGCCCACAAGTGATTTGTGGGCTTTTGTTGTCAAATCCAAATCCATTTAAACCCGTTTATCGTAAGGAAAATCCCATGTCCGAGCTGTCTTTTTCTGCCCTGAGTGCCCTATCGCCCCTTGACGGTCGCTATGCGTCCAAATGCAACACCTTGCGTCCTTATTTGTCCGAGTTTGGACTCATTCACGCCCGTGTAACCGTTGAGATTCGCTGGCTACAAGCCTTGGCAAACCACCCCGAAATCAGCGAAATCACGCCATTTAGCCAATCCACCAACGACAAGCTAAATGGCATTGTTGCCAATTTTAGCGAACAAAACGCTCTACGAATCAAAGAGATAGAACGCACCACCAACCACGATGTCAAAGCGGTAGAGTATTTTTTAAAAGAGCAAATCGCCGATATTGATGAGCTTGCCAGTGCTGGCGAGTTTATCCATTTTGCCTGTACGTCCGAGGATATTAACAACCTATCGCACGCTCTGATGTTAAAATCAGGTCGTGATGTGCTAGCCCAGTCTATGCAAACCATCATTGATGAGATTACCAAACTTGCTGACAACTATGCCGACACGCCCATGCTCTCTCGCACGCACGGACAGACCGCAAGTCCCACCACGCTTGGCAAGGAAATGGCAAATGTCGCCTACCGTCTGCACCGCCAATTAAAGCAGTTCAAAAATGTAGAACTGCTTGGTAAAATCAACGGAGCGGTCGGCAACTACAACGCCCACCTGTCCGCTTATCCCGACATTGACTGGGCAAAGCATTCCCAGGGTTTTGTGGAAAGTCTGGATTTGACCTTTAACCCTTATACCACGCAGATTGAACCGCACGATTATATGGCGGAATTGTTTGATGCGTTACGCCGTTTTAACACGATTTTGATTGATTTTAACCGTGATGTATGGGGCTATATCTCGCTTGGCTACTTTAAGCAAAAACTAAAAGACGGCGAAGTGGGTAGCTCCACCATGCCCCACAAGGTAAACCCCATTGATTTTGAAAATTCCGAAGGCAACCTTGGCTTGGCAAATGCGGTACTATCTCATCTTGGCGAAAAATTGCCAATCTCACGCTGGCAACGTGATTTGACCGACTCAACGGTTTTAAGAAACATGGGCGTGGGTTTTGCCCAAAGTCTCATCGCCTTTGAAGCGTGCCTAAAAGGCATTGGTAAATTAGAAATCAATACCGACCGCCTAGCCGAAGATTTGGACAACGCCCAAGAAGTACTTGCCGAACCTATCCAAACCGTGATGAGACGCTACAACGTAGAAAAACCTTACGAAAAATTAAAGGCTCTGACTCGTGGGCAAGCGATGACCCGTGAGATGATGGTAGGTTTTGTCAATGGCGATGAGCTGTCCGCCGTTCCGTCCGATGAACGTACACGCCTAGCCGAGCTGACCCCTGCCACCTATATCGGTAATGCTGATAAACAGGCGAAGGCGTTGAGGGATTATTTGAAATAATTTGGTTTTTGGTAAATAGGTGTGGTATGATTTTATCACACCTATTTTTATTGGAAAAGTTATGGCAAACACACAAAGCATTAACGAAAGATTATTAAAAGTCCTAAATAGCGATAAAAACCAAGGCTATGTTATTGGCTTGACTGGCGAATGGGGTATTGGCAAAACACATTTTTGGAAAAATTTTTATAAAGAAAAACGTAGCGAACTGGGCTGTCAAAAATATGCTTATATTTCCTTGTTTGGTATAGATAGTTTGGATAGTTTAAAATATGAAATCGCCATTCAAACACAAGCAACCAGTACAGACAAGAAAGACAGTAAAAAGAATTTAAAAATTAAATCGCTCTTTACCTTTATTACCAATAATGTAAAAATACCTGACATACAAAGCAATGGTTTTGCCTTGTCCATTGGTCAAAATATCATTACAGGTGCATTATTTAGCTTGGTAAAAGATACGATTATTTGCATTGATGATTTGGAAAGAAAATCTGATAACCTTGATATAAAAGACATCATGGGGTTGATTAGTCATCTTAAAACCGAGAAAAACTGTAAAGTGGTTGTGATTTTACACCAAGATAAAACAGATAACCAATTTCAAGAATATAAAGAAAAGGTATTTGATGAAATTGTACATTTGACAGAAAATTTTTCTATTATTAAAACTATTATTGATGACGATGAAATGATTGATATTTATAAAGAATTTTATGAAAAATTAGCGGTTAAAAACATACGCTTTTATGAAAGAGTCAAACGAGATTATCGAGAAATTATAGAATCGGTTGATGATTTAAGCTTGTCAAGCAAAGACAGCATATTGAGAAACCTACTTATTGTCAGACTTGCTGACTTAATAAAACCCGAGATACCTTGTGAGAATAAGGATAATAATTTTGTATTTGATTTGAAATATCTGTTAAATTTTGAACCTTATAATATTTCTGACAATTCTGTGGTAGATATAATAAATTCACTAGAATATTTTTTTTAAGGGTTTTATTGATTTTAGTTGTCTAAGTAATTGGGTTGAAGTGATAACAGAAAATATTTTTAATTACAATATTGATGATAAATTTATAAAAGAACTGATTGCACAAGATGAAATTTCAGAATAAAAAATACAAACCATCAAACACCATGAATCACTAGTATCAAAATTGCATAATCTTGATATAGATGCTAATTTTACCCAAGATTTTTATGATTCATCAGTTAAAGTAATTAAATACGAAGATTTTAACAATCTAAGTTTTTATTATAAAGTGATAGAGCTACATAATGAAACATTAGCAAAATCTTTTAAAGAACAAGTAGAAGACTACATTATAAAAACCATCGAGAATAGCAAAAGAAAAATAGATTTTGATGACTTCTACCCTTTTGGGGTAGAGAATTATGACATCTTTAAAGATTTTGTCAAAGAGCAAATTAAAAACCATGCCTTAAAAATAGATTTTAAAGATTTCTTTTTAAACCCTGACAATCAACGCAATAATGATGATGTCAAGAAAGCTGTAAATGAGACAACAAAAGATGATTTGCGTGATGTAATATGGTCAGATTTAGGAGATTATTTTCGGTCAAGAAGGCGTTTGTTAGAATCCATTGTACAACACAGTCTTTTTTCAAAACAAAAAAGCGAAGAAGTTCGCCAATGGATATTGGAATTGCTAGATGAGAACATCAAAGAAAATCCCGATAATGAAATCGCTGTTACATTACTGTTGCAGGACACCGAGAATTTAACTAAATTTACATGGCAGATTAGATAGTTCCAAAATGGCGGTCAAACGGTCGCCTTTTAATTCATCATCCATTTTCATTGGTCTAATTTCCCCAGAACCGATACACATCGCCCACATTCTCCACATCTATCACGCCATGGGCGATAAAATCTATCGTGCGTGGTAGAAGCATGTGTTCTAGGGCATGAACCCTGTTTTGCAGTATGGCAGGCGTGTCATCGGCGTGGATATCTAGCACCGCTTGGCTAAGGATTTGCCCTGCATCAAGCTCTGCTGTTACCAAATGCACGCTGCAGCCGTGATATCGCTCACCTGACTTTAATACTCGCTCGTGCGTGTCTAGCCCCTTATAGGCAGGGAGTAAGGACGGGTGCAGGTTTATCATGGGGGCGTTTAGCTCGTCTTTAACCCCATTGATAAATAATGGGGTTAGGATTTTCATAAAGCCTGCCAATACCACCAAATCCACGCCCAACGGCTTTAATACATGAAGGGCAAGACGTTCAAATTCGGCTCTTTTATAGGTTTTGCCTTGTTCGTTTTTGTCGATGACAAAGGTAGCGATATTGGCGTTTTTGGCACGGGTTAGGGCATAGGCATCCGCTTTGTTGCTGACGACAGCGACAATGTCAATGGGCAGTTTGCCTGATTGCATTTGGTCAATCAAAACTTGTAGGTTTGAGCCATTGCCAGAGACTAGGACGGCGATTTTTAATGTTTTCATATTAGCTAATACATTCAATGGGATATTTTATAATTTCACTATCTACCGTTAATACCGTTAAATGCTCGCACATGGTTTGGCTGATAATCATACGGTCAAAGGGGTATATGATGAAATTCAAGGGTTTGTAGGTTTAAAATATGGTTTTCGGTAATGGGCAAAATATGATATAGGTTATTTTTAATGACATCATCAATAATTACATTTAACCGCTGATTTAATGGTAATTTACCAAGTTGGTTTTTAATTTGCATCTCACAAATGGTTGCCATGCTAAGATAAATGGTGTGCGTATCATCACTTAAAATCTCGGCACATCTTTTGGGCAATTTATCGGCTTCACACGTTACCCAGATAAAAATATGGATATCTAATAAATATTTTGCCATTATACATCTTTCCCAAGCCAAAATTCATCACCCAAATCATCATCAAAATCATCACTCATTGTCATGGCTTTCGGAAAACGGTTAAAGCGTTTATGTGTTAAAATCTGTTCATCTTTTTTGTCATTTGTATTTGCTTTTGGGGCGACATTTTTTAAACTTTGGATAATCTCTTCAATCGCCCAAAGTCTTTCATTATAACTGGCTGTATGGGTGATTTCATAGACTGCTTGCTCAATGGTCATTTGAATTTCCTTGATTGATAAACTCAACCTGATTTTTAATTGTTACTCTTTAAAAACCCCAAACGCTTTTTAGCAATTTCTTGACGGCTCAATGGCATTTCTTGCTTATCTATTTTAACGATTTTATTTTGTAAAAATTCTAACAAAAAAGAATAGTCATCTGCTTTTAGATTTTCCAAAGCAGGTAATATCGCTTGCACTTTTGGCGATAATGCTGTGTTAGACATTTGCATAAATTATCCTTTTTAAATTGGGTTTATCTTTAAGCAATAAACCCAATTTACCAATTGTTTAAAAGCCATTCAGCTTTTAAACATAAACCACCGCTTTATCAGCACGCTCTACAATCTGTCCGATTTGCCAAGCGGTTTCGCCTTGTGCAGTCAGAAATGCCAACGTTTCGTCTTTTTTATCGGCAGGGACGACAATCACAAAGCCCACGCCACAGTTAAAGGTACGCACCATCTCACTTTGGGCGATGTTACCTGCCTGTTGTAGCCAGTCAAAGACGGCAGGAAATTCCCAAGTGGCAAGGTCAATCTCGGCAGATAGACTCTCGGGCAACACTCGGGGCAAGTTTTCGGTCAGACCGCCACCTGTAATATGTGCCATGGCATGAATGTTCTTGTTGCCAAGCTGTTTTTGTAGGGCGTTTACCGATTTGACATAAATGCGAGTGGGCTTCATGAATGCGTCCGCTAAGCTCTCGCTATTGCCTAGCGTATGAGCATTGACGTCCACGCCCGACACGTCAATCACTTTTCGCACAAGCGAGTAGCCATTAGAATGCACGCCAGAGCTTGCCAAGGCAATCAGCACATCGCCTTTTTGGACGTTTGCCCCTGTGATGACCTCAGATTCTTCTACCACGCCCACACAAAAGCCTGCCAAGTCATAATCTTCGTCTTGATACATACCAGGCATTTCGGCAGTTTCGCCACCGATTAAGGCACAATTTGACAGCTGACAACCATCCCCAATCCCCTTGATGACTGTCTCGGCAACGTCCACATCAAGTTTGCCTGTGGCGTAATAATCTAAGAAAAATAACGGCTCAGCACCGCACACCAAAAGGTCGTTTACACACATTGCTACCAAGTCTTGACCGATGGTTTCGTGGCGGTTTAGGTCTAGGGCGAGCTTTAATTTGGTACCAACGCCGTCCGTGCCAGAGACCAAAAGGGGCGATTTGTAGCCTTGTGGGATACGGCACAACGCCCCAAACCCGCCAAGTCCGCCTACAACTTCGGGGCGGGTCGTGGCACGGGCGACAGATTTGATACGTTGAACAAGGGCTTCGCCTGCTTCAATATCAACGCCTGCGTCTTTGTAGCTAAGAGAATGAGAAGTCATGAGAGTTCCTATTGGGTTAAATAAATTGTCCTATTATAACAAAAATCAGAGCGGATGATAACTTTTCGGGCGATATTTGTGATTTTTATAAAAATGCAAAAAAACACTTTACTAAACGCACTTTATCAAGTATAATTATCTTTGTTTTTTCGGGCCTATAGCTCAGTTGGTTAGAGCAGAGGACTCATAATCCTTTGGTCGCAGGTTCAAGTCCTGCTGGGCCTACCATATTAAAATAAGTAAAATCAAGGTTTTAAGAGATTAAAACCCTGATTTTTTTGTGTTTAAGAATAACCAATTAATATTTAAAACCAAACACCCCAAAAGTTAGTATTTGACTTTTGGGGCATTGTTCATTAGATTGGTTTAACTACTTGATAAATTGGCTTTGGTTCAAAAAGTATGCTACAAAGAAAACCGTTCGTGGTGAGCTTGTCGAACCATAACGGTTTTCCTACCCGTAGGCATAGCTCAGGGCGAACGGAAAACCTAGTTCAGCATACTTTTTGGACGACTATCGATAAATTAACTAAATCTTAGTTTATCAAACGTCAATACCCCATTTTCTACCCCCACCGAAATGGTATCGCCTGCGACAAACTCGCCTGCTAGGAGTTTTTGGGCAAGGGGATTTTCAATCTCTTGGACAATGGCACGTTTGAGCGGTCTTGCCCCAAACACAGGGTCGTACCCCGCCGACACCAGCTCATTCATCGCTTCATCTGATAAGACAAGACCAAGCTCACGCTCTTTTAGTCTGGCTCTTAGGCGGTCAAGCTGAATGCTGGCAATGCCTGCCATTTGCGACTGCCCAAGCGGATGAAAGACCACAATCTCATCAATACGGTTGATAAACTCGGGGCGAAAATGAGCGTTCACCGACTCCATGACCGCCGATTTTATCTTTTCGTACTCGTCCCCTGCCATGTCAAAGATTTTATGACTGCCAAGGTTTGAGGTCATGATAATCACGGTGCTTTTAAAGTCCACCACACGCCCCTGAGAGTCGGTCAAACGCCCGTCATCTAAGACTTGTAGTAGGATATTAAACACATCAGGGTGAGCCTTTTCCACTTCGTCAAATAGCACCACACTATACGGCTTACGGCGAACCGCTTCGGTCAAAACACCCCCTTCTTCATAGCCAACATAGCCGGGAGGAGCTCCCACCAGACGGCTTACGCTGTGCTTTTCCATAAACTCGCTCATGTCAATTCGCACCATGGCCGTCTCGTCATCAAACAAGAAATTGGCAAGCGATTTGGTAAGCTCAGTTTTACCCACGCCTGTCGGGCCTAAAAATAGGAACGAGCCACTTGGGCGGTTGGGGTCGGACAGCCCTGCACGGCTACGGCGGACGGCATTGGCAACCGATTTGACCGCTTCGTCTTGACCGACCACACGCTCATGCAAAATCGTCTCCATGCCAAGCATCTTATCACGCTCGCCTTGCATCATCTTGGCAACAGGAATGCCTGTGGCGTGCGACACCACTTCGGCAATCTCATTGTCCGTTACCTTATTTCTTAGGAGCTTTGGCGTGCCTGTGTCATCATGCTGTTCATCGGCAAGCTGTTTTTGCAAATTAGGAATAATCTCATATTGCAAACGCCCTGCCTGCTCCCAGTTGCTCTCACGTTGGGCTTTTTCTAGGGCAATGCGTGCCTTATCAAGCTCAATTTGGGCGTGCTTGGTGCCTTCTACTAGGGCTTTTTCGGCTTTCCAAATCTCTTCTAAGTCATTGTATTCTTTGGTTAATTCATCAATTTGGGTTTGCAACTGCTTAACCTGTGCAAGGCTTCCTGCATCATCTTCTTTTTTGACAGTTTCTAACTGCATTTTTAATTGAATGATGCGTCTGTCAAGTTTGTCAAGGCTTTCAGGCTTGCTGTCGAGCTCCATTTTTATGCGAGACGCTGCTTCATCAATCAAATCAATCGCCTTATCAGGGAGCTTACGGTCAGTGATGTAACGGTGCGACATTTTGGCGGCGGCGATAATGGCACTGTCAAGGATTTTGACCCCGTGATGTAGCTCATACCGCTCTTTTAGCCCACGCAAAATGGCAATGGTGTCCTCTACGCTTGGCTCGTCCACCAGCACCTTTTGAAAACGTCTCTCCAAGGCAGGGTCTTTTTCAATGTATTGGCGGTATTCATCAAGGGTTGTCGCCCCCACACAGCGTAACTCGCCACGGGCTAGGGCAGGTTTTAGCATATTGCCTGCGTCCATTGCCCCACTGGTCTTGCCTGCCCCCACCATGGTGTGTAGCTCGTCAATAAATAGGATAATGTTGCCGTCTTGTTTGGCAAGGTCATTTAGCACGCCTTTTAGACGCTCTTCAAACTCGCCATGATATTTCGCCCCTGCGATGAGTGAGCCCATGTCAAGCGATAGCACTTCTTTATTTTTTAGGCTTTCAGGTACTTCGCCATTGACGATACGGCTTGCCAAGCCCTCCACAATGGCGGTTTTACCCACCCCTGGTTCGCCTATCAAAACGGGGTTGTTTTTGGTGCGTCTTGACAAAACTTGCACGGTACGGCGAATCTCATCGTCTCGCCCGATAACAGGGTCAAGTTTGCCGTCACGGGCTCGGTCGGTCAGATTGACGGTGTACTTTTCTAGGGCGTGTCTGGTGTCTTCGGCATTTTGAGTGTTCACGGTATCTCCCCCACGGATATGGTTAATGATAGCTTGTAATTTTTGAGTATCCACGCCCGCATCTGCCAAGACTTTTTTGGTATCGCCTGTCTGACTTAGGGCGAACAGCACCCATTCGCTTGGCACAAAGCTGTCGCCTGCCTTGGTGGCGAATTTATCGG
The DNA here is from genome assembly GCF_025985205.1 of Moraxella bovis. Lineage (NCBI taxonomy): Bacteria > Pseudomonadati > Pseudomonadota > Gammaproteobacteria > Moraxellales > Moraxellaceae > Moraxella > Moraxella bovis. Next base: position 1,181,141 of record NZ_CP087840.1, on the reverse strand, counting down.
CAAGGTTTAGCACCTGTGCCAAATCAGGGGCGAGACTGGCTTGACCTGTGGGCGTGGATAAGGTCGCCAAATCGTCTAGTTTTTTGGCGGTGTCATGGTTTAGCCTGTTGATGTCCGCCCCTGCTTGGCTTAGCATGGCGACATTGCTTTCATCTTGGAGCATGACGGACAAGACGTGCATGGCAAAAATCGCTGTATTATCACGCCCCACCGCTAGGGATTGGGCGGATTGCAGAGTTTTTTGCACTTTTTGGGTGAGTTTATCAAAGTTCATGTTTTACCTTTCGTCGTTTATTTTTTGCATTTGGGAAAAGTTTTTCCCGCTTGTCAAATATATGCTTGACAAATGCAAAATTTTCAATAACAAAAAATTGGCTAAACCATAAAATCTTTATAAACCATTGATTTTCATAAAAATTTATAAATTTTTAAAAATCCCTTGTAATTTTTACACCCATTCCCATATAGGTTTTGTTACTTTAACTCAACTCAAAACATGAATTGCTTCTGCTAAAGTTAAGAAGCAATGAATTAGGAGAACTACATGACTCGTCTAGCCCTACATACCGTTGATACCGCCCCCGAAAAAGCCAAAGAGCGTGTTGAAGCGGTACAAAAAGCCAATGGCTTTATCCCAAATCTTATCGGCGTACTTGCCAACTCACCGCAAGCCCTTGAAATGTATCAAGAAGTGAGTAAACTAAACAGCAAAAACTCGCTGACTGCCGAAGAGGTTGAAGTCATTCAAATCACCGCTGCTGTTCATAACGGCTGTGATTTTTGTGTGGCAGGACACACCAAGATCGCTGAAGCTCGCCTAAAAATGTCGCCCGCGGTCGTAGAGGCCCTGCGTACTCGCACGGGCATTGACGAAAACGCCAAATACCAAGCCCTAGCCCAGTTCACCATGCAACTTATCGACAAGCGTGGTCAAGTCTCTGACGAAGAGCTAGAAGCGTTTAAATCAGCCGGCTACAATGATCAAAACGTCCTAGATGTCATCATGGGCGTGGCACTGTCTACCCTGTGCAACTACGCCAACACCGTTGCCAAGACTGACATCAACCCAGAGCTGGCTGCCTTTGGTCCAAACCGTTAATGCTTGACCATTTTAAACAATGATTAAAATCTTGTTAAACATATATTTAAAATATAAATATTATCACAAAATAGATAAATAATCATTGTCAAACACTCATACAACCCTTATAATAATAAGGGTTTTATTTTCATTCGCCATTTATCGACAAGTTTTTTATTATAGTCAAACAAACTTGAAATAAGACAAGGAAAACGAGCGAAGTTGTACAAGTAGTACTACGAGCGAGTTTGACGCAGTATTATTTCAAAGTTGGCAGACTATAAAACAAATCTTTTAGCAACAACCGTTTTTATGCTTGTATTTATGAATGGCGATTGTATAATAATATTGATTGATGTCAATCTTTTGGACAACGGCTAATACCTTGACATTAATTCATTCACAACCACTCGTTTCAAGGAATACACCATGCGTACAGACATGTTCCAACAAATTCTAGACGACCTAAACAGCTCATCTGCGGATGTCGAAGCCTCTGCCCTTATCTCAACAGACGGCTTGATGATTGCCTCCGCCCTACCCTCTGGCATTGACGAAGACCGTGTGGGTGCGATGAGTGCCGCCCTACTGTCACTAGGCGACCGTGCAGGCACTGAGCTGGCTCGTGGTAAAATCGACCGCCTACTCGTACAAGGCGAGAAAGGCTATGTCATCATGACCTCAGCAGGCGGAGAAGCAGTACTGACCATTCTTGCCAAACCAAATGCCAAACTAGGCTTGATTTTCCTAGACATCAAACGCGCCTCAGAAGCCTTGGCAAAACTCATCTAAATCCTTTGCCTTATTTTATTAACAAGTTAAATTAAGGAGACTTGTTTTGAGTATTCAATTAGAAGACATGGCAAAACCTGCCGGCGATGCCACCGAACACACCCTAACTTTCTTTGATGGCACGACACGCACCGTTTATGACACTGGCGTAGAACGCCCGTTTCCTGACGGCAGACTCATCGTCTCTCGCACCGACTTAGATGGCGTACTTACTCACGTAAACGATGCCTTTGTTGAGATTAGTGGCTATACCGAAGACGAGCTTATCGGCAAGCCCCAGCACATCCTACGCCACCCCGACATGCCAAAAGCCGCCTATGCCGACCTATGGGCGACCGTCAAAGCGGGCAACAAATGGCACGGCTATGTCAAAAACCTATGCAAAGACGGCTCGCACTACTGGGTGTATGCCACTGTTGTGCCAAACGTGCGTCGTGGCGAGACCGTTGGTTATACGTCTGTACGCCGTAAGCCTAGCCGTAGTAAGATTGAAGCGGCAACTGCCCAATACGTTACCATGAAAGGAGCAGAATAATGGCTCATAATTTTCTGATTGCCCCTGATTTCTCGCCAGAGCGTTTTGCTGGTTGGCACATGTTTAACACCTTGCTACAAAAACGCTCGGGTCAAGCGTTGCACCTTATCACGCCCGCCTCACACGCTGAGCAAGAAAATAGCGTAGCAAAAGACGATGTTAAAATCATCTACGCCAACCCTTTTGATGCTGCCAAACTCATTCGTGAAGATGGCTACCGTGCTGTTGCTCGCCCTGTTGGTAAGTCTGACGAAATGGCAATCATCTCATCAGCAGGTGGCAATATCAAGACCTTGGATGATTTAAAAGCAGGTGCCAAAATCGCCATGGCAGACAACCGTGATGTCAAACTCATCGGTCTGCGTCTGCTTGAAGCGGTGGATTTGACCGAAGATGATGTTGAATTTGTCATCACTGAGACTTATCAAGCCGCCGCCAAACAAGTGGTCAAAGGCGAAGCAGATGCGGCATTTTTTATCGCTGAGATTTATCATTCACTGTCCAAGCTGACCAAATCACAACTTAATGTACTCATCGAGAGTAACATCGCCACCATCTCGCACGTTATTTTGGTCAAAGACGGCTTTGCCGAGGCGGACGATGTCGCCAAAGTGATTTTGTCGCTAAAAGATGATGCCGATGGTCAAGCGGTGCTAAGCGAGCTTGGCATGCCTGATGGTTTTGAACCCATGGATGAAGAATATGCCGAGTTCATGATTGACCTTATGGAAACTTTGCTTGACTAGTAGGGTTGCAGGTGGGTTTGGCTGTGCCAAGCCCATTTGTTTTTATTTACCATCACAGATAAGCTTATGAACAGAACCAAACATGCCGATGCTTATCACCGCTTTCGTCATTATTCTCGGGCGGTACTAAGCAGTCCCTCGGTGGCAGAATATCACAAAGAGCGGATTAATACCGCCAAAAAATTAGACGAAAGCGAACCCTTGCAAGGTGCGTTATCAGACTATTTTTTTGACTGTTGGTATGACGTCCCCATGATTCGCCCCGAGTTCATCCAAGAGTTTGAATCTCGCCTTAGCACCCAAGCATGGCAAATCATCAATGACTGCATGTCACGGCAATATTATCTACAAAAAAACAATCTCTTAGCGACACGTTGGAGTGTGATTACCACACCCACCCTTGATGTGCCTAGCCATAAACTGCGTGCCAGCAGTGATGATGCCGCTCATCTTGCCCAAAGTCTGTTAGAGTCTATTTTAACCGCTCACAAAGCCCAAAATTTTGATGAGGTCACTCGCTTAGAAGATGAGTTTTTTGACCACTGTCTTGCCTGTCATGACCTAGTGGCGTTTATGAAAGCATGGTTCAAGCTTGGCAAACATGACTGGGATTTTGACATGCGGTGGGTCGCTTGCCGTACCGAGCTTGAACGACTAACGCAGTGATTTTTATTTTAAGATTTTTTAAATTTTCATTTTTAGACTATTGTTTTATTTTTGTTTTTACCTATGACCGCTAGGGTCTGGTTGTTGGAGACAATATGGCATTAAAAATATTATTGGCAGGTTTTTCAGGCCCGAGTGCTGGGGCATTGACCTTGTTATTACAACGCAACTATCCCGATGTGGAGTATTTGGTATTAGAACGCTGTTTTAGTGATGATTTACGCCTAACCCTGCCCACGCTTGGTAGAAGTGCTGATGATGTCTTTGCTGCCATCGTCAATCTTGATGGTGTGGGCATGTCACTTTTTAACGACCAACACATCAAAAACTTGGTGGATTTTTTGGATTTTCGGGCGTCTTTATTGTTGACACGCAGTAATATCAGACAGTGGCAAAATGCTGACTTTCTGCCCCATGCCACCAGTTTCTTTTTAAGCACGCCTTATACCAAACAAGACATGGAAGCGGTACTCTCCCAGCTTGTCAGTACCGCCACTCGCCTACAAGAAAACCCCGCCGATGCCGCCAAAAACCGCGCCTTAATCCGCACCAAAGCCGTGGGACATCTGGACGACAACGACAACGCCCCAAGCAGCACCACTCAAAGTCGCAGTGAAGATGGCAAGTTCGTCCAAAGCGTGATTAGCACCTATTTTAGTGGTGTTTGCCCCAATAATATCATGTATAAACTCATTGAAATTTTCTCCCAAGAGCATCCCTTTAAAGTGGCGGTCGGCAACCAAACGGTCTATGTCTATCCCAAAAAATCCATCGCCTTGGTACAAAGCCTTGAACGCCTGCTTGACTATTTTTCGGTAGCAGGTAACTGTCAAGTTTTAAAAACCAACATTACCAATACCGCCCTAAGCGACAGCGAGTTTGACAGAGTGCTACAGAATATCAAAAGCCAAGGTTATCGCCGTTATTCATTAAACAGCTTTTTATGGCAAATCTATTCGGTCATCTTGCCTGCTCGCATCAACGTGCCCAGAAACACCCTAAAACTAAAAATCCGCTACATGCCCAACTTCTCAGGCATGAAAGAAGTACCTGAATACGTGCATGCGGTCGTGTCATCATGTTTGGTCGTTCCCAAAAACCTTGACCAACTAGACATGGTATTTGGCGAGTTAACCCAAAAAAACCCATCCATTCTGCATCGCATATTCTTGCTATCCATTCTGTCAGGGTCAGCAGACATTGATGTGCTAAAACGCTCGTTCTATGCCGCAAACCCCTTAGATAAAATCCTAAGTGAAGAAGAGATACAGCTCGTTAGCGAGCCTGAACCTGTGCCTGAGCTTACCCCCAACAAAGGTGTTGCCCAAGCCGCTAAAACCGGATTTTTTAAACGACTGCTTAGCAAACTGTCATTTTAATCACAACACCAATCATGAGACGGAGAGCATAATGAGCATTATTGAGGAAGCCCGTGAACAAACATACAAACTCATCATCGCAGGTCCTGTGGGGGCGGGCAAGACAGCCGCCATTCAGGTGCTGTCCGACAAAGGTGTGGTAACCACCGATGAAGTAGCATCCGATGATGTCAAACTCATGAAAAAAACCACCACAGTCGCCATGGACTATGGGGTCATGATACTAGACAGTGGCGAGCAAGTGCGACTGTACGGCACCCCTGGTCAGCGACGTTTTGACTTCATGTGGGAGATTCTAAGCGAAAATGCTTTGGGGCTTATCCTATTGCTAAACGCCGAAGAGAAAGATCCTGTGGGCGACTTAGATTATTATCTGGATGCTTTCTCACCGCTTATCAAAGGCAGTGCCTTGGTAGTCGGTGTGACCCATGCTGAGAACATGCCTTGGGATTTGCATGACGCACTCTCAGAGCGACTGGTCGAGCGTGGTGTCGCCGCTAACGTGATGGTGGTCGATGCTCGTGACCGTGAAGAGATGCGTCGCATGGTGCGTTCACTCATCTACATGATTTCATCTTAACTTTTATATTCGGTAACCCGTCATGCCAAACGAACGTCAAAATCCTTATCTCGCTCCTACGCCATCTGGTGTCATGCATGCCTTTGCTGATGCCAGTCCCAACGAAAAACAGCAATCCCTGCAAGCACTCGTCTCACAAAGCCACTCCATTCCTACCGAAGAGTGGTTGGACAAATACTCGCACGAATGGCTTGACGAGTTTAATGAAAAAGGCTGGGTACAACGTCTATCGCAAGATTTGCCCGCCCCTAATATGCCACTGGATAAATTTTTGCCTTATGTCGTGGCAAGTCTATCAGGCACACGCAAAGCCGCCATCGGCTCTAACGAAGGCTTTTGCCTAGCTCGCATTGGCTATACCGCTGATGAAGCCGACAGACTGGCAGTGGCAGGGGCGGACTTTTTTGACTTTTTTGTACGGCAACGTGAGCGTGGGCTTGCCATCGCCGAACAAGCCGTGTCGCTCTTTGATGATGTCGCCCTGCTTATGCCTACCACCAGTTTTATGTTTTTATGGATTGATGGTACAGGCTATGTACTTATCCTAGATGGCGAACCTTTGACCAACAACCGAGCTTTGGTTGAGCTGGTTTGGGCGATTAAGACATCAGGGTTGCGGTTTAGTAAGGGTGATGATAAGGTTAATTAACACCAAAGTGGGTTTGTGACGATAAACCTACTTTTATTTTACCAACTATTTTTTAAAAATTTTTATATTTTCATTCCAAAAACTATTGTCATCGCTCTGTAACTACTCTATAATAAAAGTCATCATATTGTTACACAAGGAGTTCGTCATGACGACCATCAGTGCCAAATTTCCCAAACTCATTGGCATGAGCATGCTTTGCTCGCTACTGTTTGCCTGTGGCGGTGATAAACCTGCCAGCCAAAGCGAGACCGCCCAAGCCTCCACGACTGCCGAGAACAAATCGATTGCCATTACTGCCATCGTCGAACACCCTGCATTGGATGCTGTTCGTCAAGGCACGCTTGAAGCCCTAGCCAGCGAAGGCTTTAAAGAAGGCGAGAACCTAACGGTCAATTTCCAATCCGCCCAAGGCAACCCTGCCACCGCAGGACAAATCGCCAAACAGTTCGTGGCGGACAACCCTGACGCCATCATCGCCATCGCCACCCCATCCGCCCAAGCGGTCGTAAATGCCACCACGAGCATTCCTGTGGTATTCTCTGCCGTGACCGAACCTGTGGAAGCCAAACTGGTACCCAAACTAGATGGCTCTGGCACCAACGTAACAGGGGCATCGGACGTACTACCGCTTGGACCGCAGATTGACCTTATCAAAGAGCTGATTCCTAGCGTCAAAAACATCGGGTTCGTGTATAGCCCAGGAGAGGTGAACTCCACCGTGACTTTGCGTAACCTAAAAGCCATCGCCGAACCCCAAGGCATTACCATCGTTGAAGCCCCCGCCCAAAAATCATCAGACATCGCCATGAGCGCCCAAAGTCTGGTTGGCAAAGTGGACGTGATTTATACATCAACCGACAACAACGTCATCAACACCTATGAAGCCCTTGGCAAAGTCGCCAAAGAAGGCAAAATCCCCCTTGTCTCATCTGACCCTAGCGTGGTCGAGCGTGGCTCTTGGCGTGAATTATCATAATCTAGGACTGGAAACAGGTAAAATCACCGCCCGCATCCTAAAAGGCGAAAAAGCAGACGACATCGCCGTGTACAGTGCCAGCGAGCTTGACTTGATGGTCAGCAAGAAAAATGCCAGCGAGCAGGGTTTGAGCGTGCCACAATCCATTTTGGATAAAGCCAAAACAGTGGTAGAATAATGCCTTTTAGATAGGGCGTGCCTGCCTTTTGTATTTGCAATGAAAAATGAGAAAAATCGCACGTTTTTCAAGGAAAAAGTGAAGTTTGATAGTTATTCTATCAAACGAGCTTTTGACTTCGAGCCACAAGATTTAATCATTTTTCATGCAAAAACATTATTTTTATTTTTTATTTCTATAAAATTTCTAAATGGTAAATTGTGTTATAAAGGTTCAGCACGCCCTAGTTATTTATAAATACAAAATGCACGCCAAATCGTGGGCGTGTGTTTTGTTTTGATTGGAGCAGATATGTCATTGATTGCCTTTTTAGGGGCGTTAGAGAGCGGACTGATATATGCCATCATGGCACTTGGGGTGCTCATATCGTTTCGCATTTTGGATTTTCCTGATTTGACCGCCGATGGTAGTTTTCCTTTGGGTGGTGCGGTGGCGGCAGTATCTATCATCGCAGGCTTTAACCCTTGGGTGGCTTGTCTTTTTGGCATGATGGCAGGCATGATGGCAGGAGTTGTTACCGCATGGCTTAACGTCAAGATTGGCATATTACACCTACTGGCAGGTATTTTGGTCATGACCGCTCTGTATTCGGTAAACTTACGCATCATGAACGCCCCCAACCTATCACTACTTGGTGAGCCGACCGTTTTTACCCCATTTATCAGTGGCGATAATGGCATGTGGGTGCGTGTACTGGTCGCAGGGGCGGTTGTGGTTGTGGTCAAACTACTGCTTGACTGGTTTTTTAGCACCGAGACAGGGCTTGCCATGCGTGCCACAGGCTCCAACCTAAAAATGGCACAAGCCCAAGGCATTAACACTTCCTTTACCATCATGCTCGGCATGGCGATTAGCAACGGCTTGATTGCTCTATCTGGGGCGTTATTTGTACAGACGCAAGGCGGGGCGAACATCTCGGTGGGTATCGGTACGATTGTGGTCGGTCTGGCGGCGGTCATCATCGGCGAGACCGTGCTAAGTGCCAAAAAAATCTTTCTTATCACGCTCTCGGTGGTCATCGGTGCCGTGCTGTACAAGCTGTTTATCCAAATCGCCCTATCTAGTCAAACCCTACGCAGTATCGGCTTTGGACCGCAGGACTTGAACCTAGTAACCGCCCTGCTCGTGGCGATTGCTCTGATTTTACCCAAATTTCGCTCAAAAGCCCTAAGTGCGTTTGGCATGGGCAAAAAGTCTGCCAAAACAGGGGGTGTCTCATGATGATAGCAACCGACTTACGCCTGACCTTTAATGCTGGCACACCCATCGAAAACCCCGCCTTGCGTGGACTGTCTTTACACATCAACGATGGCGAGTTTGTGACTGTCATCGGCACCAACGGGGCAGGCAAATCCACTTTTCTAAACACAGTAAGCGGTGCCTTACGCCCCAACACTGGCTCGATTGTGATAAATGGCACGGACGTTACCAAAAAGCCTACGCACAAACGCAGTCACTGGGTCGCCCGTGTGTTCCAAGACCCGATGGCAGGCACTTGTGAAGCCTTAACCATCGAAGAGAACATGGCTCTCGCCTTTAAACGTGGGGGTGTGCGTGGCTTACTCCCTGCCCTAAACAGCAAAAATCGTGAGCTGTTTCGTGACAAACTTGCCATCTTGAACCTAGGGCTAGAAAACCGCCTAACCGACCGCATGGGACTGCTCTCAGGCGGACAACGCCAAGCGGTCAGCCTACTGATGGCAAGCCTACAACCATCAAAAATCCTACTCCTAGACGAACACACCGCCGCCCTTGACCCCAAAACCGCCAGTTTCGTCCTAGAACTCACCGACAAAATCGTGAATGAAGGTCGGCTAACCACACTCATGGTCACGCACTCAATGGCTCAGGCATTAGCCCACGGCACACGCACCGTCATGCTTCATCAAGGGCAAGTGGTGCTTGATGTCTCAGGCGATGAACGCCGCGGTATGAATGTTCAAGACCTGCTAGATATGTTTGAAAAAACTCGTGGCGAGAAAGTGGCGGATGACAGTTTGATATTAGGCTAAGGGTTTTTGTTATATAACCAACAAACCTTAAAACAACACCAATCATCACCATCCACCGAATCACTACTTATATGGCTTATTCACTAGAAATCAGACAAAAATCCTTGGCTTATGATGACAAATGCAAGAACATTGACCTTGTTATAGAAGCTTTTGGTGTATCAAGACACACCGTGTTTCGTTGGAGACGACAACTTAAAGAAACAGGCAATTTGTCTTGTAAAAAACCCACCAACAGACCCAGAAAATTTGACAGAAAAGAGCTTCTTGCTTACGTAGAAGCAAATCCTGACAAATACCTACGTGAAATTGGTGAAGTATTTGGGTGTGGTGATATGGCAATCCATAAAGCACTCAAAGCAATGAACATTACTCTTAAAAAAAAGACCACAACTTATAAAGAGCAAGACCCAAACAAAGTCAAAGACTTCCAAGACAAATTAACACAACTACAAGCTACGTCCAAACAAGGTTACGAGCTTGTCTATATAGATGAGACAGGCATTGATACTTACTTGCACCGTACTCATGCAAGAAGCCTAAAAGGTCAAAGAGCCTATGATAAAGTCAGTGGCAGACGCTATCAACGAGTCTCCTTAGTGGCAGGACAAATAGGGGGCAAAGCCAAAAACCTGATTGCTCCACTCATCTACAACAATACAATGACAAGTGCTTTGTTTGAAACGTGGTTTGAACAAATGCTACTGCCTTGTCTTAACAATCACACCAAACAAACAGGCAAGCCTTGTATCATCATCTTAGACAATGCAAGATTTCACAGAATGAAACACTTGCAAGCGCTTATCAATAACATACCATACAAACACATCATCTTACCATTACCACCTTACTCACCCAAGCTAAACCCAATAGAGCAAACTTGGGCAACGATTAAGAGATGACTTAGAAGTCATTTGTCAGAGTTTGATACAATCGAAGAAGGTTTGAAGTGTTATTTTGGGGTTTGGTGGGTGTAACAAAGGATTTAAAGGTTAAACGGCTTTTAAATCCTTTTTTATTTTTAGAAAAATCAACACACCCATTTTAAAAGCCAAAACAACATCTTTTGTCAAAAAATTCCCCCATTGGACTCAGATAGTGGTAAAATTAGCATTTTTTTAATGAAAACAGAGTAAGACCATGAATCAAAACATTGCACGACTTTTGGTAACTTGTGCCGACCAAGCAGGCATTGTCCAAGCGGTATCAGGCTTCTTATATCATCACGGGGCAAACATCATCTCGCTTGACCAACACACGACCGAAGCCTATGGCGGTAGATACTTCATGCGAGTAGAATTTCATGTAGAAGATTTGGCAGACAAAAAACAAACTCTGCTTGATACCTTTGCCAAAAATGTCGCTGACAAATACCAAATGAGCTGGCGATTGTCTTGCAATTTTGATGTCAAAAAAGTGGGGATTTTGGTGTCCAAAGAAGACCATGCCTTGTTAGAATTACTGTGGCGTTATAGTCGTGGGGCATTGCCTTGTCAGATTACCAAAGTCGTCTCCAACCACGAAGATTTGCGTGCTGATGTTGAGAGCTTTGGCATTCCTTTTGTGCATATTCCCGTCGGTAAAGACAACAAAGACGAAGCCTACGATAAAATCGATGAAGTCATGCAGGGCAATGATTTACTGGTACTGGCTCGTTATATGCAGATTCTTACGCCAAGTTTTGTTGATAAGTGGGAGAGCAAAGTCATTAACATTCATCACTCATTTTTGCCTGCCTTTGTGGGAGCCAATCCCTACAAACAAGCCTTTGATAAAGGGGTCAAACTCATCGGGGCAACCGCTCACTATGTCACAAGCGAGCTTGATGAAGGCCCTATCATCGAGCAAGGCGTGGAGCGTGTCAGTCATGCTTTTGATGTGGCAGAGCTACGAGAGCTTGGGCGAGACATTGAACGTGAAGTGCTGGCTCGTGCGGTCAGGTGGCATTTAGAAGACCGTATTATCTTAGATGGTAATAAAACCGTGGTCTTTGACTGATTTTTGTTTCATCAAAAAACCGAACCATTTATCATGGCTCGGTTTTTGCCTGCTTAGCATTTTTGGGCAAAGATTAACGAGTGCGTGGGCAAACTTCGTTATCAGCAAAGAAATAAGCAATCTCACGCTCAGCAGATGTGGTGCTGTCAGAACCGTGAGCGGCGTTCTCATCAATACTGGTAGCAAAGTCAGCACGGATGGTGCCAGCTGCTGCTTCTTTTGGGTTGGTCGCACCTAGGATGTCACGGTGAGCAAGTACCGCATTTTCGCCTTCTAGTACAGACACAACAACAGGACCTGAGGTCATGAATGCCACTAGGTCAGGAAAAAAACCACGCTCTTTATGCTCAGCATAAAAACCTTCGGCTTCTTCTTTTGATAGATGTTTCATCTTGGTGGCAATGATTTTTAGACCATTTTTTTCAAAGCGAGAGAAAATCTCACCGATGTGGTTGGCACCCACTGCGTCTGGTTTTACGATAGAAAGTGTGCGTTCAATAGCCATGATATTTCCTTAAAATAAATGGATGAATAATTTCATAATTTTGCCGTTTTGTCGGTCAAAATCTTTTTTATTATAACCAAGTTTTGATAAAAATCCTAGGGGATAACGATAAATTTTAGCAAAAAATAAAGCATGACAAACCCGCCATGCTTTATTTTTCTTTACCCACTTTTACTTTATACTATTCCACCACTGTCTTTTTGTCTTTGGCTTCAAACATTAAGGTCGCCGCTTCAATGACAAACGCTTCACTCTCGGGCAGTTGGGGGCGTTCGTTTTCTTTCATCAAACTACGCTCTTCGGCTAGGGCATCCATACTCGCCTGATACATTGACCAGTCGGTAAATGGAGTCTCGCCTGTGGCTTGACGACGGGCGTTTTCGGCAGCCAAGGTTTTTTGCTCAATAAGGTCACGCTTGGCACGGCGTTTGTCAATGTCCACATCGGCAGGCTTTTTGTCATCATCCATGGCACGAATGTCATTGAGTGCTGTCAAATATTTAAACTGTGGATTGCTCTCTTGGCGTGCCTTTGATGATGCAATGAGCGATACCATCAAATCCTTGGCGTATTTGCCATGTGCCATGAATGGCGTGGTTTTGATGGTATCCCACTCCAAGGGGTTTTTATACTCACGCTCACCAAACTCAACCCCTTCATAGATGTTCACCAGTGGCACATCAGGCACCACGCCCTTGTTTTGGGTGCTACCACCTGTGATACGATAAAATTTACGCTGTGTGAGCGTCATTGACCCAAGTGCCAAATCATCACGCTGTACCTGTGCCGAGCCTTTGCCCGTGGTTGTACTGCCCACCACCAGTCCACGCCCATAGTCTTGAATCGCCGCTGAGAAAATCTCTGACGCAGATGCCGAGCCTAGATTGATAAGCACCACCATCTCGCCTGCATAGAGCTGTTTGCCACCGTCTTTATCGGCAAATACCTGCACGTTGCCTTTATTGTCACGGATTTGCACCAAAGGACCTTCTTTGATAAATAGCCCCAGCATTTTGGCAACTTCATCTAACGAACCACCAGGGTTATTGCGTAAATCCACCACCATGCCATCAATGTTTTGCTCATTTAACGCCTTGATGGCTTTTTCGGTGTCAAGGCTGACAGAACGGTACTCATCCGCCTCTGCCCCACTACGACGTGCGGCAAAGTTAAGGTAAAAACTGGGTATTTCTAACACGCCCACACGCTTGATGCCACCATCATAAGGCACTTCAATCACACGGTGATGCACGCCTGAATCTTCTTGTTTGATGACGTCACGCACGATGGTGACCGTACGAGCCGAACTGTCGGGCGTGTTGGGTTGTTTGACACGAATGGTAACAGACGTACCTTTTGCTCCCCGAATGAGTGCCACTATCTCACGGGTGCTAAATCCGACCGTATCCACCATACTCTCGCCATCTTGGGCAACCCCCAAAATCAGGTCATTGGCTTGGATTTGCCCTGTTTTTTGGGCAGGACCACCGTCCACTAGGCTCACAATACGGATATAATCAGGGTTCTTGCGGTCAGGGCGAATGGATACGCCAATGCCTTCTAATTGCAAATTTGACTGGATTTGCATTTCATTGGCCTGGACAGGAGCAAAATAGTTGCTGTGTGGGTCGTAAGTCAAGGTCGCCGCATTTAAAATCGTTTCCATGATTTCATCATTTTTTAGGCGGGCAAGCTGTTCTTGCTGACGATTTAGGCGGTTTAACAAAATCTCGGTGGGCGTACGCTCATCGCCACGCACCAAATCCTGTCCCCGAGCCAGCTCAGGATTATCCAAAAATGCCTTATCCTTTGCCTTGTCATCTTCTTGACCAAGAGTCAGTCCGATGAGTGCATAGGTGGTCTGCGTTTGCCAAAACTCTCGCTGCTCATCAACGCTCTTAAAACGTGGGGCTTCTTCACGGTCTAGTACGATGGTTTTATCGGTGTTTAGATTGACATCGGTTTTTAAAAACTCTTTGGCAAAATCATAATACTCATTGGAGCGTGTGCGATAACGCTCAAACACTTCAATCCCTGCCGACAAGTCGCCACGTTTTAGGCGTTCGGCGAAATTATCGGCATATTTGGCATTTAACTCATCGATGTCCGACTGTAAAAAAAGCGTGCGTGATGGGTCAAGCTGGTCATAGTACATGGTCAAGATTTTTGCCCCCATTTCCTGGTTTAGGGGCTGGTCTAGATAATGGGCTTTGTCCAATAATAACGACACTTGACGGGCGGTGACTTTTTGTTCGGCAGTCGGCTCAAAACCGACTTTATCCTGTGCCATCGCCACGCCCACATAACTTTGGGCAAACAAACCGCCTGCGATGACTGTTGCTACCCCTGATAAAAAAAGTTGTTTTTTTGACATCATAGTACTTCCAAACTCGGTTGTCACAACTGACAAATTAAAAGTGACTTATCATAACATATCTTTCTTTCATCCGCCTAAATTTATGATGAATTTTAGTAAAATTTGTACAATTTATGGCATAATAAGCCTTTTAAATTCTTATGGGATAATTTATGGCAACTGGTATTATCATGGCGGACGTGGACGGCTTGACACTCACCGATGACGATAAGACGTTTTTGGCAAATGATGCCTTGGGTGGGGTGATTTTATTTAAACGCAATGTACAAGACCCCGCCCAAGTGCGAGCCTTGACCGACAGCATGCGAGCGGTCAATCCACGCCTTATCATCAGTGCCGACCAAGAAGGCGGACGGGTGGCACGATTTAGAGACGGTTTTACACCCTTACCTGCCATGGGGCGATTGGGGAAGATCTATGATGATAACCCCGAGCTTGCTCTATCGCTTGCTTATGATACAGGGTATCTCATGGCGTGTGAAGTGTTGGCGGTGGGTGTGGACATTAGCTTTGCCCCTGTACTAGACATCAATGGGTGTAGCCTTGTCATTGGCGACCGTGCCTTTCATGCCGACCCGCAAGTCGTTACCGCCTTATCATCACGCTTTATAGATGGCATGAATGATGCAGGCATGAAAGCCACGGGCAAACACTTCCCTGGTCATGGCTCTATCGCCCCTGACTCGCACGTATCCGATGCGGTGGATAACCGCTCGCTTGATGAGATTTGGGGGTGTGATTTAATCAGTTTTAAAAATAACTTAGCCAAACTGTCCGCCCTTATGCCTGCCCATGTCATTTTTAGTCAAATTGATGACAAACCAGCAGGTTTTTCAAAAGTGTGGTTACAGGAGATTTTACGGGATAAAATGGGTTATGATGGCGTGCTGTTCTCGGACGATTTATCCATGAAAGCCGCCCATGTAGCAGGGGACGTCACCGCTCGGGTCAAATCCGCCATAGACGCAGGGTGCGACATGGCACTCGTTTGCAATAGCCGTGATGATGCTGTCCTTGCGGTAGAATTTGCCAAAGGTATGCCTGATGTGCCAAACCGTTTTGGCAAGATGAAAAGCGTGATACCTACTTGGCAAGGCGACTTAACTACGACTTGTCAAGCATTCGCCCATTATAATACCGCAAGAGATAATGTGCTTGGGGAATTTTTTAATGATGTTGGCAGACAAGATGAGAGAGACCCGACGAAATACATCTAACACAAACTGCTGTTATTACAGCATCTAAGGTAAAATATATAGGTTTAACCATCAAAGAGAGCATTGAAAATAGTTTGTTTTAATTGGGGCGT
Organism: Moraxella bovis; assembly: GCF_025985205.1. Taxonomy (NCBI): domain Bacteria; kingdom Pseudomonadati; phylum Pseudomonadota; class Gammaproteobacteria; order Moraxellales; family Moraxellaceae; genus Moraxella; species Moraxella bovis. The sequence goes on along the minus strand of NZ_CP087840.1, from coordinate 1,165,355 downwards.
GCTTACCATTGATAACATTCTTATAAAATAAGATGAAACTTGAAAATTTCAATCAATTTTTGCATGAAAGATGGGCGATTTTTCTCATTTTTCATTGCAAATGCCAAAGGCAGGCACGTGCCAACAACGCTAAAATATTGATAAACAGCCCTAAATCGTCTGTAAAATCTTAGCCAATTTCTGTCTTGGCTCATCAGCTTGGGTAATAGAACGCCCAATCACCAAATAATCCGAACCATTATCCAAGGCTTCTTTGGGCGTACAAATGCGTTTTTGGTCGTCCTTATCATCATCGGGCAGACGAATACCAGGGGTAATGAGTTTAAACGCCTGCCTAAATTTAGATTTTAAAAGCGACGCTTCTTTGGCAGAGCAGACCACCCCATCAAGCCCCGCACGATGAGTCAGACCCGCCAGTCGCATGACATGCTCATCTAGCGTGCCTTGCACCCCCAGCTCACCGAGTACATCTTGTGTCATTGATGTTAGTACCGTCACTGCGATGAGCAGGGTATCATAACCACCGTCATTTAGGCGTGCCTTACACAGTGCCATCGCATCGGAGCCGATGGATGCATGCACATTCACCATCCACACACCCATGTCAGCCGCCGCCAAGACCGCCTGAGCTGTGGTATTGGGAATGTCATGGAATTTTAAATCCAAAAAAACTTGAAATCCACGCTTATGAAACGCATCCACCACCTCTCTGCCACAGGCAGTAAACAGCTCTTTACCCACCTTTAAACGACATAGACTCGGATCTAAGCTGTCCGCAAGTGCCAAAGCTGATGGTAAATCATGCTTGTCCACCGCAACGATGATGGGAGATGTGATTGGGGAGCGTGTATTTATTTGCATGGTTCTTTGTCTTAAAAGTAATGATTATAAAGGACGAGTATCAGACAGGGAGCGAGTGTCAGATTCTATGGTCGTGATGGTCTGCTCAGGGACGGTAACTTTGGTTTCATCCGCCAAGATATGCGACTGGCGAGAATGCTCAATCACAACATTAGCTTCATCCAATTTGGTTTGCAAATCTGCCTTTTCTTTACGCAAACGGCGGATTTCCAATTTGTTTTGTAACACCCTAAATAGTAGCACCGACAACAAGATACCAATGAAGACACCCAAAGCAATGGTTAGGACAAGCAATAACCCCAAATTCGTGGTTGGCACCTGTGAGAACAGCAGATTAACCGCAATCTCGCTGTTATTGGCAAGTACCAAGGCAATGGCATAGCCAAAAAACAGCACCAATAAAATAATGATAAATAAAGACATAAGATACCTTATCTGTTATGAATATCTACAAGCTCACGCAACGCCTTACCTGGCTTAAAGTGTGGCACGGCTTTGGCTTCGACATCCACATACTCGCCCGTTCTGGGGTTGCGAGCTCTGCGGGCATCACGATGATGCAAACAAAAACTGCCAAAGCCACGAACTTCTACTCGCTCGTCTTTGGCAATGCTGTACGTCATCATGTCCAAAATCTCACGCACTGCCTCATCAACTGCCATCTCTTCTAAATTATCACATTTAGATGCCACGTTTGTAATCAAATCTGACTTTTTCGTCACATCTTCGCTGTTATGGCTAAACTTGTTCTCTTGCTTGATTTCTTGCATTTTTTCACCTTTTGAACCACACCTTACTCAAATTCACAACAAAATTACCAATGAGCAAGGTTCAAGTTAAAGTGTCATCATACCGCAATTTTGCCAAAAATAAAATCAATTTTTTGTTAATTTTCAGATATTTAATCCAAAAAAAGACCTTGAATCACTTCAAGGTCTTCTGATAAATAAGCGATTAGCCTTTTAGTTGGTCGGCAAAGATGTCGCCCAAAGTTTTTGGCTGATTTTCAGTGGCTGCATTTGACAGCTCTTTTAGTGCTTGACGCTCATCGGCTTCGTCTTTAGCTTTAATAGACAAAGTAATGCTTCGAGCTTTGCGGTCGGCACGAACAATTTTAGCTTCTACTTCGTCGCCCACGCTTAGCACTTTTGATGCGTCTTCGGTACGCTCACGAGCGACGTCGGCAGCGGCCAGGTAGCCTTCTACGTCATCCGCTAGGGTAATAACTGCACCTTTAGCATCTACTTCTTTAACTGTACCTTTAACGATGGCACCACGCTCATTGGCAGATAGGTACTCGTTAAATGTGTCAGAGTTAAGCTGTTTGATACCTAGGCTGATACGGTTACCTTCGGCATCCACTTGTAGCACTTGGGCTTCTACGGTGTCGCCTTTGGTGTAGCTACGGATCGCTTCTTCGCCAGACTCATTCCAAGAAATGTCAGACAAGTGAACCAAACCATCAATACCACCTTCTAGACCAATGAAAAGACCAAAGTCAGTGATTGATTTGATGGTGCCAGTGATTTTGTCGCCTTTTGAGTATTTCTTATCAAACTCTTCCCATGGGTTTGGCATGGTTTGCTTAATACCTAGGCTGATGCGACGACGCTCACCATCGATTTCAAGAACCATCACATTCACTTCATCGCCCACTTGGACAACTTTTGATGGGTGAATGTTTTTGTTGGTGTGGTCCATTTCAGAAACGTGTACCAAACCTTCAATACCTTCGGCAATCTCAGCAAAACAGCCATAATCAGTTAAGTTAGTTACACGAGCTTTGGTGATGGTGCCAACTGGGTAAGTTTGTTCAACTTCGCCCCATGGGTCAGACCCAAGCTGTTTTAGACCTAGGCTAACACGGTTACGCTCACGGTCGAACTTCAATACTTTAACTTTAAGCTCTTGACCCACTTCTACTGCTTCTGATGGGTGCTTGATACGCTTCCACGCCATGTCGGTGATGTGTAGCAGACCGTCGATACCACCTAGGTCAACAAACGCACCGTAATCAGTTAAGTTCTTAACGATACCTTGAACTTCCATGCCTTCTTCTAGTTTGGCAAGCAGTTCATCACGCTCAGCACTATTTTCAGCTTCCATAACGGCACGGCGAGATACCACGATGTTGTTACGAACTTTGTCAATCTTGATGACTTTAAATTCTAGCTCTTTGCCTTCTAGGTGAGTGGTCTCACGGATAGGACGTACATCCACCAATGAACCTGGTAGGAACGCACGCACAGAACCAATCTCAACAGTAAAGCCACCTTTAACCTTAGATGAGATAAGACCAGTAACAATTTCGTCATTCTCATGAAGTTGTTCAAGTGCACGCCAGCTTTCTTCACGTTTTGCTTTTTCACGAGAAAGCACTGTTTGACCCATGCCGTTATCAACTTTTTCGATAACCACATCCACAGTGTCACCAACAGCAACTTCAAGCTCGCCCGCTTCGTTTAAAAACTCGCCACGCTCGATGATGCCTTCTGATTTTAGACCTGTGTCCACGGTAATCCAGTCGTTGTCAATCGCAACCACTTGACCTTGGATAACTGCACCAATTTCAACTTTTACTTCGTTTGCATTGCTTTGTTCAAACAGTTCAGCAAATGATACCATTATGTATACCTTAAAAATAGCCGTAGCCTGTCCAGTCAGTACGGTTCAGATGATTGCCAGTCGTTTGCGATACTGGTTTTGGCAAATGATAGGCAAATAAAAAATAAAACGGTAATATTATAGCAAAGTTTTTGGGTAAATGCACATCTTTTTTGATGATTTATAATTTGCCCTGTGCAAACGTCAAAATCTCATCAAACACCGCATCTGCCGATTTTTCCGAGCTGTCAATGACGAGGGCATCCACAGCAGGGCGACTTGGGGCAACGGCACGGTTTTCATCTCGCTCATCTCGCTCGATGATGTCGGATAAAATCGCATCATAATCCGCCACTTTGCCTGCCATTTGTAGTTGTAGCACTCGTCTGTCGGCACGAGCCTTGGCACTTGCGGTCAAAAATACCTTGACAGGAGCATCGGGGAAAATCACCGTCCCCATGTCTCGCCCGTCCGCCACAAGTCCTGCTCTGTCTTTTGCCATGTTTTTTTGTAGGTCAAACAAAGCTGTTCGCACGCTTGGCAACACAGCGACACGGGACGCATATCCGCCCACGATTTCGTTGCGAATGTCGTCCGTTAGGGGGGTGTTATCCACTAGGATTTCCACCGTTTTTGTGGCGGTATTGGGGCGAAAAGATAGGTGTAAAGACTGGATTAATTTGGCAACTTTTTGCTCGTCAATTTCTATGCTATTAAGCAAACCGTTTTTAAATGCCATTAGTCCAACAATGCGATACAACGCACCGCTATCTAATAGCTCAAAACCAAAATGCTCAGCAAGGCGATATGCTACCGTGCCCTTACCTGCCCCTGAAGGGCCGTCAATGGTGATGATTTTTGGGGTAATGGATTTTGGGGTTGTCATGGGGTTCTCGTTTTATAAAATAAATTGGAATTGGGTGCTAATTGCGTTTTATCATAGAGCGAATGTAATTCGCCCCTATAAAAACATAATTATAATAAATTTTTTGTTAAATAAACTTCCTGCAAAACCCTAAATTAAAGAAAACCGTTCGTGGTGAGCTTGGGAAACCTAACGGTTTTCCGCCACCCTTCGACAGGCTCAGGGCGAACGGAAAACCAGTTTTGCAGGAAGTCCAATAATAGTTTTTTAAAATATCATAATAAATTTATGATTAAAAATCACATCTTTGGCGAATAAATTATTTATAAAATTTTATGTTTTTCATAAATTAAAATTTCATAAAAATAGAATTAAAAATCAATGCTCGCCATTTAACCGATTTTCAATTTTCGCCTTTTTCTTATCGGCTCGTCTTTGTTTAAAAAATTGGCTCAACATTATTGAACTTTCATTTGCCAACAGTCCGCCTTGAATATTGATGACATGATTATAAAACGACTCTTTGGCGAGGGTTAATTGGCTTGTCACCGCCCCTGCCTTTGGTTCATACGCCCCAAACACCACACGGCTGACACGGGCATGAATGAGCGAACCAAAACACATGGTACACGGCTCTAACGTAACATACAGCGTACTACCCATCGGCAAGCGGTAATTTTGCACCCGCTCACACGCTTGACGCAAGGCGACAATCTCGGCATGGTGCGTGGGGTCGTGCGTGCTAATCGGGCAATTAAAGCCTTCGCCCAAAATCTGTCCGTCATGCACCACCACCGCCCCCACAGGTATCTCGCCACGCTCCGCCCCACGTCTGGCAAGGGTTAGGGCGTGGTTCATCATGGCGACATCGGTAGGCAACCAAAATGTTAAGGAACTAAAATTTGGCAAATCACACGCCATTTTAGGCACAATTTCACGATACGCCATTACTGTGGTAACGCCCAATCAATCGCCCCTTTGCCATGTCTTATGAGATAATCATTGGTCTGCGAAAACGGACGAGAACCAAAAAATCCGCCACGGTTCGCCGATAAAGGGGATGGATGATTGGCGGTTAAAATCAAATGGCGAGACGTGTCAATAAACCGCCCTTTTTTCTTGGCATAACTGCCCCACAGAATAAAAACCGTGCGGTCGGTTTGGCGGTTAATAACGTCTATCACAGTGTCCGTAAATTCTTCCCAGCCTTTGCCTTGGTGCGAGCCTGCTTGTCCATTTTCTACCGTCAATGTGGCGTTAAGCAGTAGCACGCCTTGATTTGCCCAATGGGTCAAATCGCCATGAGCCGAGACAGGAATGCCCAAATCAGTCGCCAGTTCCTTTAAAATATTGGCAAGACTTGGCGGTTTGGGAATGATTTTTGGCACGCTAAACGACAGCCCCATGGCTTGCCCTGCCCCATGATAAGGGTCTTGCCCGAGTATCACAACCTTGACCGCTGATAAGGGCGTGGTATTTAGAGCATTAAAAATTTGTGATTTTGGCGGATAAATCGTTTTGGTGTCATATTCATTTTGCAAAAAAGCGCGCAAATTATCCATAACAGGCGATAATAATATATTCGCTAAAGCAAATTTCCAATCATCAGGTAATTGTACTTTGTTTAAGGCGGTTAATTGGTCTTGGGTAAGATTGGTATTCATATTTTTATGTTGATAAATTAAAAATGGGTATTGATAATTTATTTTTTGAAAATAAAATTTAAAAACCTGTATTGGTTTGATTAAATTTTTAATTAAGGGCGAATGTGATTCGACCTTACACTTTAATAAAATATCAAGAATTATTTTTTGGTTTTATCCAATTGTGAAGGTTTGGCTTTTACCGTTAATGTCTTAGTCATTTTATCATGCCAGCCTTGTTTTTTATCATTGCCTTTTGCCATAATATAATTCGCCCCAAGCATTATCATTGCAGGTAGTCCTGAAATGATACTCGCCCCAATTGCATACACCACAATCAAAAACAAAGTCCGCATAAACACAAGCGTGCCAAAACTGGGTAATTTGCCTGTTTTTTCGTCCACGACACGAATACCCATGACCAGTTTGCCAAACGATTGCCCACGCATGATGATGAGCAGTAGCTGAATACCAAGCAACGCCAAAAACATAAGATTACTTATCATGACCGTAGTCTTTGACACTTTATCCACCAAACTTTGGCTATACGCTTGCAAAGCTTGATAATCTTGGGCGTGGCGTGCTATCTCATTGACATCCACCACCTGCATGAACGCCATGATGAGTGGCAACAGTGCCAAGATATACAGTGCCACATTAATGGCAAATGCCGAAAAGCGAGCCAAAATACTGGCATACTCTATCGTACCATCATCTTTTGGCACGCTTGCCATCCGCTCTTTGGTCGGACGGGTATTTGACTCAGTTCGTTTTGGTTCGTTATTCTGACTGGCGTTGGGGTCTTGTATGGGTTTACGCCCATAGAGTTCGGCAACCGATACCCGCTTTTGCTCAGGCTTGTCTTTGACAAAATCGACATTATCACCAAAGCCCCGCTGTTCGGGCTTGGCAGTGGGGGGTTTTGGGCTGGGCGGTGTTTGCACAGACGGCTGATAAGTATAGACCCCACCTGTCATCTGCCCGACCGTCTGCCACTCGCTCATGCCTGTGTGCCACATGAGGTCAGTTAGGGCAACTTCGCCCGATAGGAGCATGCGGTTTAGTTCATCTAAGCTGTAAGGCCCTGCTTGGACGTTGTTTCGTGCTAGGTAGATTTTCATGTTGTCATATCAAGGTTAAAATTTGGCTTATTTTACCACTTTTAGCCCCCCATTAGCCACAAAAAACCATGAAATTTTGTTTATACCGATCAACAAATTTTTGCCACAATAAAGCAAATCTTGCTATAATATCGCATTTGCTTATTCATTTTGATTTTTAGGGGACGGCATGCCACACACCACGCCCACAACAAAAACACCCACCACACCCCTACAAGAAGAGCTGTTTGAGCCTGCCGATTTGCCCAGCGAGCCTGATGACGACCTAAATCTCCACGACGAAGAAGACAGCTACATCTATGGCGACGCTGACGCCACCGATGAAGACACCATCGAGACCATGACGGTCTATGACCCCGATGCCGACCGTTTTGAAGACCTAGAAGAGAACTCGGGCGATAACGAAACTGTCGTCTGCTACGCCTACTCTCGTAAGACGGGTGAGCCTGTTGCTACACTCGCCATCGATGAAGTCAGTCGCCAACTGACTAACAACAGCCAATTCATCTGGCTTGGGCTACACGACCCCAGTTTTGAGACAGTCAAGGAAGTCCAAGACGCCTTTGATTTACACGAACTTGCCCTAGAAGACGCCTTTGCCGACCACCAACGCCCCAAAGTCGAAAGCTATGGCAACGACACCATTTTCGTGGTCGTGCGTACCGCCAAGCTCGAAGACAACTACATCCGCTATGGCACGACCGCCATTTTTATGGGCAAAAACTTCATCATCAGCGTACGGCGTGGGGCGTCCAACTCCTACACCCCCGTGCGTGAGCATTGCCACAGACGACCCGAGAAACTTCGCCTAGGCCCGATTTTTGTTCTGCACGCCATTTTGGACTTTATTGTCGATAACTACCTGCCGATTACCGACCGTTTGGGCAACTATTTGCGTGAGCAAGAGCGTAACATTTTCTCGTATGAGTTTAGCAAATCTACCCTAAAAAGCCTGTACGAGCTAAAATCACAACTGGTACACATGCGTGCGGTGATTCTGCCCGTCCAAGACGTGTGTAACTTTTTTATCAATCACAAAAAAAACGAGCTGGTCTCCGCCTTTCCTGCCGCTGCCAAGCCCTACTTTCGTGACGTGAACGACCACCTGCTCCGCTCCATTGATGCGGTGAACGGTCTTAACGAGATGCTCTCAGTCGCCATGGACACCTACATGGCAATGGTCACCATGGGACAGAACGACGTGGTACGAAAACTCGCCGCTTGGGCAGGTATCGCCGCCGTGCCGACTGCCGTGGCGGGGGTGTACGGCATGAACTTTGATTTCATGCCCGAACTTCATTGGAAATACGGCTATTTTATGGTCATCGGCACGGTCTTGGCAGTCTGCCTATATCTCTATCATAAATTTAGAAAGGCAGGTTGGTTATAATAATGATAATTATTTACCGCTTTGAAAATTGAAATTGGAAAATTGAAATTGGAAAATTGAAATTGGAAAATTGAAATTGGAAAATTGAAATTGGAAAATTGAAATTGAAATTGGAAAATTCCCATCCCTTTATTTGATACACGCATGAGAATCCCTGACACCACGCTCGAACGACTAAACTCATCTGCCGATTTGGTCGCCATCATCAAAAAACACACCACCCTAAAACCTGCGGGGCGTGAGTTTAAGGGGTGCTGTCCGTTTCATGGCGAAAAAAACCCGTCATTTTATGTCAATCCCCAAACCAACCTGTACTACTGTTTCGGCTGTGGCGTTAAAGGCAATCCCATCACCTTTTTGCGTGAATTTGAACGCATGACTTTCAAAGAAGCGGTCGATTATCTGTCCGAACAAACAGGCATAGAACTGCCCAAAGACGACAAATTCGCCCAAAAAATCCGCTACGCCAAAAACAAAACCCCAAACCCCAGCAGCCAAACACCCACAAAGACAAATCAAGGCAATACAGACAGCACAAACACCCACACAACCAACCAATCCACTCATCATGATAATACCACTCCGTCAGCCAATGATGATTATCCTGATTTTTCTGATAATTTTAATGAAAGTTATGGCAATGATTTTGATGCCGACTTTAACACCGACTTTGACAGCAGTTTTAATGGCGGTTATAACGACAGCTACAACAATCTCCCTTATCAAGCGGATAACACTTTTAATAGCACCAATCCACCATATCAACCCCCCCAAAATGGCGAAGGGGATTTGTACACCCTGCTGTCCGCCATCGCCCAGTTTTATCAAAACATGCTCCATCAAAACCCCACGGCAAAGGCATATTTTGTCTCACGGGGGCTAAGCGATGAGACGATAGCCACATTTGGCTTGGGCTATGCCCCGAGCGGTTGGCAACATTTGGAGCAGGCTTTTCCCCACGACATCGAAGGCTTGCGTATTCTAGGACTGGTCAGAACATCGCAAAAGGGGCGGAATTTTGACCTGCTACGAGACCGCGTGATTTTCCCCATCAAGGACAGACAGGGACGAGTGGTTGGCTTTGCAGGGCGGTCGCTGGGCGATGAGATGCCCAAATACATCAACTCATCGGAGTCGCCCGTATTTAGCAAACAGCACATCCTATATGGGCTGTACGAAGCCCGCCAAGCTAAAGCAGCAAACTATCTCATGGTGGAAGGCTACATGGACGTCATCGCCTTGCACCAAGCAGGAATTTATGGGGCAGTCGCTCCAATGGGAACGGCAGCCAATGACAAGCAAATTGCAGGGCTATTAAAATATAACGACACCCTAACACTGTGCTTTGATGGCGACACCGCAGGACAGCGAGCGGCGTGGCGAACCCTAGAAGTTGCCATGCCGGTACTGCCCGATGGTAAGACCTTAAAATTTCTCACCCTGCCTGATGGACATGACCCCGACACCTACATCAAGGCTCATGGGGCAGATGCCATGCGTGCCCAAATCACGCACGCTCAGAGCATGGCGGATTATATCCATGGCGTGCTCCAAAACCGTTATGATTTATCCTTGCCCGAAAATAAAGCCCGAGCGGTCGCTGAATTAAAAGAGCTGACCGCCAAACTGCCCAAAGGGTCAAGTTTTCGCTGGTGGCTCAATAACGACTTTTGGGCAAGACTCAGTGGTAAAAACCACAAACAAACCGCTCGGGACACCGCCAACTACCACCAAGAGACGGACAGTAGCACTCAGCTGTATCTGTGCCTACTCTACGCCCCCCACATCATCAAAGACAACCCCCTAACCACCCTACTGACCAACTCTGGCGTGGCGGATGCCCACAAGCCGTATCTGACTCACTTAGAACACCAAGGGCTGTCCGTGCCTGCCCTACCCAACTGGCAAGACATTGATACTGATTTGGCAGAGTTGGTTGGTGCCATTGACATGATTTTGGGCATGGCGGACACAGGGGTTATCGCTCAGTTTGACCTACATGACAAATCCGCACCCGCCATCGACGGCAAGGCTCATCTTATCATGGCAAGCCTGCCCAATGTGGAGCTACAACACCATCTTAGCAGGCTGTGGCGTGAGTTTTTCTATCTGAACCAACACCATTATTTGGAACAAATGGCACTGTTATTTAACGAACTTCTATGCCAACGTCTCCAAGACGTATTAAAAAAACAAGGCGAAAACGTCAAAAACATCGTGCTATCCGAGATTTATAAACGTCGCTTACAAGCACTCATCACATGGGACAGTCAGCACACCAAGGCAGACGTGGCAACACTGATAGAAAAAGGCTTCTAAACCCACCCTAGTACCCGAAGCCACGCTATGCCCACCGCCATGCCTATCATGCTCACCACCGTGGTAAATGCCAAAATGTTCGCCGCCAAGACATCATTGCCACCCATCGCCTTTGCCATAACATAGCTTGCAGCGGCGGCAGGGCTTGCCACCATGACAAACAGCACGCCAAACTGTACAGGCGGTAGGGCAAACGCCACGCCCACACCCACTGCAAGCAGTGGAGCGACAATAATCCACCCAATACTCGCCTGCATGGAGACACCCGACAGCCCCAACATAGACTTAATGTCCAGCGTCGCGCCTGCACATATCAAGGCAAGTGGCAAGGCAATGTTTGACAGTAGCTGACCTGTTTTGGCAATCGGTGTAGGCGGTAAAGGCAAGCCTACCCCCTTATAAATAAAGGCAGACACCAAGGCGATGATGAGCGGATTTTGAAAAATCTTGATGATAATATCCCGACTTTGGGCGGATAACCCCTTACTCTGGCTCGTGCGTGATAGCGTAATGACCGACAAGATATTATACAAAATCGTCAAAATCCCTATGTACACCGCCCCCACACTCGTCCCCACCGCCCCATAAGCGTTGGTTGCCACCGACAGCGAGATAATCGCCATGTTCGAGCGAAACACCCCTTGCACAAAAACGCCTTTATCACGCACGTCCTTAATGAGCATTTTGGCGTACAGTTCCGCCCCAAAAAACAGCACAAAAGTCGTTACAAACCCTGCCATGATGAGTGGCAACTGCTCGGCATAATTCACTTCACTTTTTATCACGCTAAAAAACAGTAAGCACGGCAAACCAAAATTAAAGACGATTTTGGATGCCGTATCAATAAAATTACTGTTAATCTTGCCTGATTTTCTCATATAAAAACCCAGCCCCATCAAGGCTAGGTTTGGAAAGACAATCATAAAAGCAAAACTGATGGCTTGGAGGATTTCTTGGGAGTTCATGGTAAATTCTGGTTATGATAAAATGACTTATCATAACCAAAAATTACTCAAAAATAAAGTAAAAATCTGCTCGTTATTAAAATGATGAAATTTTATAGGCATTTACCGCACTATCTTTTCCAATGTAGAAAATATAGCCATATTTCAAAATAATGGTTTCGCCATTTTGACCTTTTAATCCATGATGATAAAATCCTTTATCAACACTACAAGCGTCTTTTTCACTTTGCCAAGTCAAATCGCCACAGGTTTTAATTTCTACCCAAGTTTTGCCTTGTTTTTGTTGGGTTGTTACCTGACCTGTTAAAGCTGTACCACCACACGCCATATTAAAATAAGCATTATTATATTTTGGTACAGGGGCATCGTCTTTATCCAATAATTTTGGAAAAAATTGCAAGGTTTGTTTGGTATTTTCAAAATACAAATCTTCCAAACGAACTTCATTATACACATCAGCACAACCATCAAAATCCGCCAATATTGCTTGTTTTTGTGCGGTCATTGGTTTGGTTGTGTTTTGTGTTGGATTAACACAGCCAACCATTAAAATTGCCATTAAAAACGCATATTTTTTCATAATAATTTCCTTATTTTAACACTAATTTTATGGTATGGTTTTATGACTGTTTAAATTCACTCTCAAAAGCTGTCAAAACCTTTAAAGTTTTGCTACTGTCATGAATGGCAAAGACAATTTCATCAAAGAAATTTTTAAACTTTTCTTGTTTTAAGCAATCGTTAAATATTTTTGCCACTTGCACAGGGTCGTTTTTAAATACGCCACAACCCCACGCTCCTAATACCACAATTTTATGCCCTTGATGTTTTGCCACGCTTAATACATAATTGGCACGGCGAATTAAAGTTTCTTCAATGCTCTTTGTATCATTGGGACATCTTTGTAAATGTACGCCTGCATTGGGAGCGGGGGCGGTGATTACTGAACAAGTAAAAATATCGTCCAATAGTGTTTCTTTATTCACCCGAAAAAATGGCACGGCAGGCGAATAAATAATATGGTCGGTATAAAGCATTGATTTGTGCTTGCGGTTGATTTCATAATAATCAGGCTGGGTTAATTGGCACAAATACAGCCCAGACGAACGGCACAAATCTTCTTCTTGGGCTTTTGCCCCACTCAAAAAAACCACCGCCTGCATTTTTGGCGGACGCAAAATTTAATAAGCAAACATTGTCTTTTTGTTCTTTGACAATCAAACGATAAATTGCTTGCTTGCTGGCTACTTTCGTGCGTTACGCTTAACTTTAAATTACCATTACCAATTTGATTGTCATTGGCAAATAATTGCGCCAAGTCATCTGGGCGATATAATAAAGTATTGCTTTGGGCAAATGTTTGTTTATCCAAAAAATCAATTTCGCCTTTATCAGTTGGTAATTTGCCTGTTTGGCTGATTTGTAGGGCTTGCTGGGCGATTTGTTTGGTGTTCATTTTATTTTTCCTTATTTGAATGTAAGGTGCGTATTATGCACTATTAAAAGTGGCTAACATTTTTAAATGGTGCGTGATACACACCTGACGAATTTTTAAGAATTTTTTAATCTCTCCAATATCACTTTTGGATTGGTTTCATCTTGCCAAAAAATCAAATCACAAACTGAAAGATTGGGATAGCGTTTATGCAATGCGTCCATATTCCTATCCACAATCGCTACATTGCAGACAACGTCCAAGATTTCTTGAATGAGATTTAAGCATTCATCATCGGTTAATGTTTGCCAATTTTCAATATTAGGCGTTAATAAAATTTGGCACAAATCTTCCAATGAAATGCCTTTATAATAATTTTCAACCAAATACCAATCCACTTTCTTTTTGGCAAGGGATTGAATTTGGAATTTATATTGTTCGTCCAAAAAGTCCGTGCGTTCAAATGCTTGAATAAGCTGTGATAATTTTTCAAAATCGTTTGCCATAAGATTTTTTAAAGTATTAGGCATATAATATCACACACCATTTAAAATAAACTCTAAATGGTGCGTATTCTTATCAAAAATCCTTACTCCGCCACTTTCTCCATTCTCTTCATCTTCTTAACCGTCATCGCAAGTAAACTCACCGCCGCAGGGGTAACACCGCTGATACGGCTTGCTTGCCCTAGTGTTGCAGGGCGGACTTGGGTGAGTTTTTGCACGACTTCGTTGGATAAGCCTGACACGCCTGCATAATCAAAATCAAGCGGTAGAGCCGTGTTTTCAAGGCGTTTCATCTGCTCAATCTCATCATTTTGGCGGTCAATATAGCCTTGATATTTGACACTTATCTCAATCTGCTCGCCCACGTCATCGCCCACCGTACTGTCTGACACTTTGGCAATGTCGGCAAACGTGATATTTGGGCGTTTTAAAAGGTCAAGCAGGCTGTTTTCTTTGGTCAAAATCTCGCCTGTATTTTCCATAAAGGCTTTACCAATGGCGTTATTTGGCGTTGCCCAGATGTCTTTTAGGCGGGCGGTTTCGCTGGCGATGGACTCCATTTTTTGATTAAATTTCGCCCAGCGTTCATCGTCCACAAGCCCAAGCTCTCGCCCAATGGCAGTCAAGCGTTCATCCGCATTGTCTTCACGCAGTAAGAGGCGATGTTCGGCACGACTTGTAAACATACGGTACGGCTCTTTGGTGCCGTGAGTTATCAAATCGTCCACCAACACGCCAAGATACGCCTCGTGCCGTTGTGGTGTCCACGATGCCTTGCCAAGTGCCATGCGTCCTGCATTTAGCCCTGCCAGTAGCCCCTGCGCCGCCGCCTCTTCGTAGCCTGTCGTGCCGTTGATTTGCCCTGCAAAATACAAGCCGTCAATGGATTTGGTTTCTAGTGTGGGTTTTAGATTTTGTGGGTCAAAATAATCATATTCAATGGCGTAACCGGGGCGTGTGATGTGAGCATTTTCAAGCCCTTTCATGCTATGGATAAACTCAATTTGCACATCAAACGGCAGGCTCGTTGAGATGCCATTGGGGTATAGCTCATGCGTGGAGAAGCCCTCAGGCTCAATAAAAATCTGATGACTGTCTTTTTCGGCAAAGCGATGAATCTTATCCTCAATGCTTGGGCAATAACGGGGTCCCACCCCTTCAATCTTACCGCTAAACATGGGCGAGCGGTCAAGGTTGGCACGGATAATATCATGCGTGCGTTCGTTGGTGTGTGTGATGTAGCAGGGGATTTGGCGGGGGTGCATAGACACATCGCCCATATAGCTCATCACAGGGAGCGGTGTGTCGCCGTGTTGCACAGTCATCACGGAAAAATCCACCGTACGAGCGTCAATACGAGCAGGTGTGCCTGTTTTGAGTCGTCCAACGGGGAGCTTTAATTCACGCAAACGGTCAGCCAAGCGAATGGACGGCATATCGCCTGCCCGTCCGCCTGACTGGTGCTGTAAGCCAATGTGAATCACCCCACCCAAAAAAGTCCCCGAAGTCAGCACAATCGCACGGGTATTTAGGCGAATGCCTGTGGCTGTAACCACCGCCACCGCACGTCCATTCTCTACGATGATGTCATCCACAGGTTGCTGAAAAATCGTCAAATTTGGCTGATTTTCAAGCGTATGACGGATACTTGCCTTGTATAAAATACGGTCGGCTTGGGCTCGGGTCGCTCGCACGGCCGCCCCTTTTCGGCTGTTTAGCACCCGAAACTGAATGCCTGCCTTGTCGGTTGCGAGTGCCATTGCCCCGCCCAGTGCATCCACTTCACGCACCAGATGCGATTTACCGATACCACCAATGGCAGGATTACAGCTCATCTGCCCTAGCGTCTCAATGTTGTGCGTGATAAGTAGGGTATCTGCCCCCATGCGAGCGGACGCAAGAGCGGCCTCTGTGCCTGCGTGTCCGCCACCGATGACGATGACATCATAAGATTTGGGGTGGGTATAGAGTGTTGTCATAGTTGTTAATCTGTCTAAAAATTTAGGAAAAATTGGGGTATTATAGCAGATTTGGGGTGTATTTTGGGAAAATTGGGGAAAAATTTGAGTTTTGGTAAGGTGCGTATGACGCACCATTTGAGCAATTGAACCTAAAACAGTGCGTGGTACGCACCTTGCAGTTTTGGGCAAAAAAATAACCGCTTTATAATCAAAATAAAGCGGTTGGGCAAATCAAGGCAAACGATTGCCTTGTTTATCAATAGAAAAAGTTTCGCCGTTTAATTCAACTTCGGCGACATCATTATAAAAAGAAAAGGGTTGGTCGTATTGTATTGGAATAACAATTTTTCCTGTTTTGTCAATCATCCCCCATTTGCCATCTATTTCTACACCTGCCAAACCATCATTAAATCCAACATAAAGGCTGTCATAATTGGCAGGAATAACAATGTTTCCACTTTTATCAATAAATCCCCATTTTCCATCTATTTCCATACCTGCCAAATCTTCACTAAAATTATTAAGATAATCATATTTTATCTCAATAACCACTTTGCCTGATTTGTCAATAAACCCCCACTTGTCGTCTTGCTCAACTTTTGCCAAACCATCAACAAAAACATCAACTTCATCATAAATAAATGGAATAACCACACGATTGGATTTGTCAATAAATCCCCATTTGCCATCATTTCTCCTAACGCCTGCCAAACCTTCTGTAAAATCCAAAGCCCAATCGTACATAAAAGGGATAATGGTTTTTCCTGATTTGTCAATAAACCCCCACTTATCGTCTTGTTGAATGCCTGCCAATTGCTCATTAAAATTATAAAGATAATCATATTGCAATGGAATGATAACCTTGCCTGTTATGTCAATAAAGCCCCATTTTTCATCTTTTTGAACACCTGCCAAGCCATCTTTAAAACCCCACGCTCGGTCATATTGCAATGGAATAACCAATTTTCCAGCTTTATTAACAAAGCCGTGTTTTGCATTTGAGCCTTGTTCGTCAAACAGCCAAACTTGGGTAAGCCCTTCTTCTGATAAACAATCCACAAAATGATATTCAACTTCGGTCTGTGGTTTTTCACACCCCCACGCCTGCCCTGCCGACAGCACGCCCATCAAAATCATCATCCAGTTTTTGTTAAAGTATTTCATCTGTCGTCCTAAATTATCATCACACAAAGACAAAAAGATCTTAAAAATTAAGGTCTTTTTGGGCATCATTGGCAAGCAAAGTGTCAAGATTGGCACGAGCCTCATCGGGCATTTTGTCAAGTAACGCCTGCTTCATCAGCTCATCATTACTTGCCATTACCAAACGCACCAAAGGCAACACTTCAAAAGGCAAATCATCGACCTTTTGGGCGAAATTTGCCAAATAATACGCCCCGTCCACGTCATTATCCACCATGACCCTATCATAAACAGCACGAAAAGCCGATTCGCTCGCCCCATTATTGGCAATCAAAAGATGAATGGCTTGCAAGGCAGTATTAGGATTTTGGCAAAGGCTGATAATTTGCTCAGAAATGCTTGGCATGCTCATAAAAATACACCGCTCTCTTGTTGGATTTGCCCCAACATCTCTCGATCAACCAGTGTGGGTAATGAGTCATTAAGCTCACCACCGAGGTCGCCCACCAGCTCCATTAACGGCTTTATATCTACAGGTCGCTCCGACTCTGGCATAGCCTGCATGATTCTCACCAAATAATAAGCCGACTGTATATCCATGTCCGCACAGATTCGCTTATGGATGGCACAGATGGCATCTTTGTCAATATTTTCATATTTTATCCAATATGCCAATGCACTCAATGCCGTGTCAGGCTCTTGGCATAACTCTACAATTTCTTGGCTGTTTTTATGAATGAAACCTTCGTCTAACATTGCATCACCTTGCTACTTATCTTATTTGTGGTTATCAATAAAAATCGGTTATTTCAAATAACCGATTATCTCCATCATACTTCTGGGCTATGCTCTTCAATCAGTGGCTTTAATTCGCCTGATTGGTACATTTGTAGGATGATGTCGCTACCGCCGATGAGCTCGCCATTTACCCACAGTTGTGGGAAAGTCGGCCAGTTGGCGATCAGTGGCAAGGTGCTACGGATTTCAGGATTTTCTAGGATATTAACAAAGGCAAATGGTCTACCGATTTGGGTCAAAACTTCCACGGCACGGGCTGAAAATCCGCATTGGGGAAATTGTGGCGTGCCTTTCATATATAGTAGGACAGCATGGTCTTTGATTTGGTTTTCAATCAAGGTTTTGATTTGGGGATTGATGTCGGTCATGGGATTGCTCCGATTTGGAAAATTTGAGTTATTATGGGGGCAAATGGGGATTTTTACAAGAATTTTTTGCGTAAAAGCTCATCACTTGTCAGCACGGTCGCAAATTCGCCATGCAAATTGGCAAGGCTGATTTCATGCACAAGCTGGCTGTCAAACCGCTCGCCTGTCGCCCCCATTCTATCAAAAGTCGCTGCAGCGTCCGATACCACAAAAGTGGTGAAGCCTAGATTGCCTGCCATGCGTGCGGTCGTGGATACACAGTGATTGGTCGTAAGCCCTGCAAGAACAAGGGTGGTGATGTTCGCTTTGGTCAGTTGCTCATGTAAATCTGTGCCAATAAAACCGCTATTGACATGCTTTGTAATGACGGTCTCATGAGCTTGCGGTTTGGTCAGCTCAATCCAGTCAAAGCCTTGGTGTGTAGGGTGTAGGCGTGATTGGGGCGTGGTTGATGAATGACGAATGTGAAAAATCGGCAAACCCTGCTCTCGCCAATGGCTCAATAACTCAAAACAAACCTGCTCACAGTTTGGGTTGTTGCGATTGCCACCCCAATAGACTTCATCATAAAAACCTTGTTGTAAGTCAATGAGTAATAAGGCGGTGTTTTTGGCAATCATTTGATTTTCCTGTATTTATTGGCAACTAAATTTACAATTATATCAAGCTAAGATTTTTTAATCAATAACACCACCGCACTCGCCCAAATGCCCTCGCCACGCCCTATCCAGCCCATTTTTTCATTGGTGGTTGCCTTGATACTCACGCAGTCCACGCCTACATCAAGCACGCCCGCAATGGTCTCCCGCATGGCGGTGTTATGCGGGGCGATTTTTGGGCTCTCGCAAATGACGGTCATGTCAGCATTGCCTAGTGTGTAGCCGTGCGACTTGATAAGTTCATAGACGTGCTTTAACAAAATCTTGCTATCCGCCCCCTTGAACGCAGGGTCAGTGTCGGGAAAATGCTGTCCAATGTCGCCAAGTGCCAATGCCCCCAAAAGTGCGTCTGCCAAAGCGTGAAGTAGCACATCGCCGTCCGAATGAGCCTTAATGCCGTGCGTGTGAGGAATACGCACACCGCCAAGCGTTACAAAATCGCCTGTGGTAAAAGCATGAACATCTATGCCTTGACCGATTTTTATCATGATTGAGCCTTTTTTGGTTTGTCTTAGTTTATCTTGGTTTAGAGCAGACAAGGCTTGTAAAATAATTAGCAAGCCTTATATAATGGCAAGTTTACCACAATTTTATAACAAGAGACAATCATGACCCCTTACCGCCTATCCGATGTCGCCCAATTTCACGGCAAAAATCCCAATCAAATCAAAGTCATCGTTGGTATGTCTGGCGGTGTGGACAGCTCGGTGTCGGCTGTTTTGTTAAAAGAAGCGGGCTTTTGTGTGGAAGGCTTGTTCATGAAAAATTGGGAAGAAGATGACGGCACCGAATACTGCACCGCCATGACCGACCTAGCTGACGCTCAGGCGGTGGCGGACAAAATCGGCATACCGCTCCACACCGCCAACTTTTCAGCAGAGTATTGGGATAATGTCTTTGAGCATTTTTTGGAAGAATACAAAGCAGGTCGCACGCCCAATCCTGACATTTTGTGCAACAAAGAAGTCAAATTCAAAGCCTTTTTGGATTATGCCTTGACGCTGGGGGCGGACTACATCGCCACAGGGCATTATACTCGCCGAAGTTTTGAAGTGGACGGCAAGGCGTGCCTACTGCGTGGACTAGACACCAACAAAGACCAAAGCTATTTTTTGCATGCGGTGGGGGGCGACAAAATCGCCAAAACGCTGTTTCCTGTGGGCGAGCTTGAAAAAAGCGAAGTACGAGCGATTGCTGAGCGGTATGAGCTTGCCACCGCCAAGAAAAAAGACAGTACGGGCATTTGCTTTATTGGCGAGCGAAAGTTTAAAGACTTTTTACAAACCTACCTACCCGCCAAACAAGGCGACATCTACACCGATGACGGTGTCAAGCTAGGTAAACATGACGGCTTGATGTATTATACCATTGGGCAACGTGGGGGCATTGGCATTGGTGGGGTGGCAAATCGCCCCGATGCGCCGTGGTTTGTCTTGCATAAAGATTTGGTAAATAACCGCTTGATTGTCGGACAAGGACACGAACACCCTTATCTCATGTCCACCACCTTGACTGCTTATAAACTTGATTGGGTCGTCAATGCACCTGCCAACGGCACAAAACTCACCGCCAAAACCCGCTACCGCCAGCCTGACCAAGAATGTACCGTTTATCTTGAAAATGACACCATACGGGTAGTTTTTGACAATCCCCAACGAGCGGTAACGGCAGGACAATCGGTGGTCTTTTATGACGGTGATGTGTGTTTGGGTGGGGGTGTGATTGATTGGTGTGATGCGAAGGTGGGCTAAGGAAAAATAAAATGACATCACTTCCACAAAAAATGACGCTTGGCTTAAAATCTGCTTTATTTGATAATTTTTACAATTATGAAGACAGGGCAAGCCGATTGGAATTTTTTAGTTTTTTTATTTTTTATTGGCTATTTTTAATTGTTCTTGCTTTTATTTTAGAAAGCTTAAAATTAGATGTTGTGTTAAACAATGTCATATTGCTTGCCGTATTTACACTTTTAACCTTAGCCAAATTATCGGTCAGCAGTCGCAGATTGCACGACAGTAACTTATCTAGTTATTGGTTTATCTTAAATTTTATTCCCATCATTGGTTCATTGATATTTTTGGGGTTAATGTTTAGAAAGGGAAGTAAAGGCGAAAATCGGTTTGGTGCTATGCCATCTTTTTAATGATTGATAATTTATAGGTTGTTATATTTATCTTGTATTTAATTTTATTATTTTTGGATAGGGATTTTTTGCCATTTTGTGAGCAGTTGGGATTAAAATCGGCTTTTTAACTTTAAAGCCCCAATCTATCCCGAACGCTTTTTGAAAACCGCTTAATAACACAATCTAAATCAACTATCCCGATCAAACTACACCGCAACCCATACACAAATCAGCGTCCACAAAAACACCCATCGCCCTACCCACGCATTATGGCGAAACGCCTTAAAGCAAGCAAGTCGCTCCCTATCCTTAATCAGCCCATACTGATACACCACCATCGCCACCACAGGCAATACGCCCACCAGTGCCCAAAGCCCCATGCTTTCATAAAAATAATGCCACCAAATCAGCTCCATCAAACCCACAAAGCACGCCTGCAGTGCCATGATGATTGCTACGTCATATTTACCAAACAAAATGGCGGTGGATTTGACCCCAATTTTAACATCATCGTCCTTGTCGCACATGGCGTACATCGTATCATACGCCACCGTCCAGCACATATAGGCAACAAAGACAAGCCAGCCCCATTTATCCACCGTGCCAATGCTCGCCACATATGCCATTGGCACCGCCCAGCCAAACGCCATTGCCAAAACAACCTGTGGCAAATGCGTGTAACGCTTCATAAACGGATAAATAAAGGCAAGAAATACCGCCACCAGCGACCAATAAAACACCTGTATCGGCAAAAAAAACAGCAAACACGCCGACAATCCCGACAATCCCACAAAGGTAAAAACAGCCGTCTTGGCGGACAGTCGCCCATCTGCCAGTGGGCGGTTTTTGGTGCGTTTGACTTGCCCGTCCACCTTACGGTCAGCAAAGTCATTGATGGCACAGCCTGACGCTCGCATCAGCACCGCCCCAAGCGTAAAAATGACGATGTGAGCCATGCTCGGCAGTCGCCCCACGCCTACATTTGCCAAAAACAATGCCCACAAGGTCGGGTATAGCAAAAGCTCCGTCCCCACAGGTTTGTCAAAACGGGTCAGTTGTAGCCATGCGATGAGTTTGTCTTTAAAGGTGTAAGTGGTTGCGGTCATGATGTTAAATGGTTAATTTTTGGGGTATTTTATCATAAAGCCTTTTTTATATAACAATGAAAAATGGTTTATATTTCAAAAATCGTTATATATTCTGCCCAAACCCCAATTATTTTTAAAATAAAAAATGACAAACCAAAATTTTTTGTTAAAATAAGCTCCAAATACTTTTTTCGCGGAAAAACCATGGCAGACAGCACCGAACACCCAGCACTCACGATAGACCCACGCACGCACGTGGCGGATTTGCCTTTTATCCACTACCAAGACGACACACTATTTATTGACAACGTTAGCACCAAAACCCTAGCCCAGACCTATGGCACACCGCTTTATGTGTACAGCAAAAACGCCCTACTTGCCAATTACCGTGCCTATGTGGAGAGTTTCGTCCCCTTGTCAGACGTAAAAATTTGCTATGCCGTCAAATCCAACTCAAACCTTGCCATCCTTGCCACACTTGCCCATGCAGGGGCAGGCTTTGACATCGTGTCATCAGGCGAGCTTGCCCGCGTATTAAAAGCAGGCGGGCAGGCGGACAAAGTCGTCTATTCAGGCGTGGGCAAAACCAAAAGCGACATCGCCACCACCCTAAATGCAGGGATTGGGTGCTTTAATGTCGAAGCGGTGAGTGAGATTGAACTCATCAGCCAAGTGGCAAGCGAGCTTGGCAAGACCGCCCCCATTGCCCTGCGTATCAACCCTGATGTAGATGCCAAAACTCACCCTTATATCTCCACAGGCTTAAAAGATAACAAATTTGGTATCAGCCATGATAACGCCCTAGACGCTTATCGTTTTGCTAGCTCCCTGCCAAACCTTGACATCATCGGCATAGACTGCCATATCGGCTCACAGCTGACCGACACCCAGCCTTTTGTAGACGCTTTGGATAAAGTCATTGAGCTCATTGACGAGCTGTTCGCACAGGGCATTAGCTTACGTCATGTGGATTTGGGTGGGGGCTTGGGCGTGCGTTATACCGATGAGACCCCTGCCAGCGTGAGCGAATACGCCAACGCCCTACTGCCCAAACTTTTGACATTACAAGAAAAATACGGCTTAGGGCTACATCTAGAACCAGGGCGAAACATCTCTGCCAATGCAGGGGTACTACTCACAAATGTGGACGTACTAAAACCCACCGAACACAAAAACTTTGCCATTGTGGATGCATCCATGTGCGAACTCATGCGACCTGCCCTATATGGCTCGGTTATGGCGGTTATCCCTGCTGATTTGACCGCCACGACCGCCCCCCAAGTGTGGGACATAGTCGGCTCGGTGTGTGAGTCGAGCGACTTTTTGGCAAAAAATCGTACGCTTGCCCTAAACGTGGGCGACACTCTTGCCATCACAGGGGCAGGAGCGTATGGCTTTGTCATGGCAAGCAACTACAACACCCGCCCCAGACCTGCCGAGATTATGTGTGATGACGGCTCTCATCGGGTTGTGCGTGAGCGTGAGAGCTTAGACGATTTGTGGCGTGGCGAGAGCGTTTAATAAAAACCGACCAGTTGGTATGTTTTATAGTAACACAACCGTTTAAATCGCCATGATTTTAAATAAAATGGGAGTGCAGGGATTGGCTCTGCACACCTTGTGAAAAACAATACCATCAAGCTCACAAACACAACCTTTTAACCCAACTTTTAACTCAGTCTTAACCCATTTAACCCCACTTTAACCCACCAACAAAATTAACACCATGTCCCAAATCCAGACCCTAGTCGATATGCTAAAAGCCTATCAAGCCCTACCCCATCACACCAACCCTGCCCTAAAACAGGCACTTGGCGATGTGCAAGCATGGCAAAAGGCTCGCATCAAACGCACCAATCACGCCCTATTTGCCGATGACAAAACCGCCCCACTTGCCAATTATCTCATTGAGCGGATTTATGGTGATGATGATTTTGACGTGCTTGCCGACCAGCTTCTGACCGCAGGGACGAACGCCCTAAACGGCTCGGGCAAACTTGAAAAGCTCATCCCTACCAACGCCTTAGGGGCAGGCGTGCTTGGCGTGCAGTCGGCAGTTCATGCCATCCGTCTTGATTTGGCATTGGCAACGTCCTTACTGGCTGACTTTGGCGAGCGTTACGCCAATCGGGGCATTGATGACACACTCATGCATGACGTGTATCGGCACGTCAATGCCAAAGACGAACGCATCGCCCAAATCCACACCATCAAAGACGTGTGCGAGCAGTCTTATAAATATTTTAATTCTTTTATCCTACAAAACGCCTTTAAACTTGCCAAAGGCATGGCATACGACAACGGTTATCAGCCCCTATATGACTTCATCGGGGACGGCTTGGTTGCCATGAAACCCCTAAAACGCATTGATGATTTTACCGTGCCGTTTGTGGCAAATGAGCTTGTCGTTATTCACGAAATTCATGAATGAATTTTTAATTTTCCCAAAACACGCCCATTCTTGCCCAAATTAGCGTATAATAAGAGCGTGTTTTTAAATTTGGAAAAATAGCCATGACCGACAACGACTTTACCAATCCTAACATCCTACCCACAGGCAAGCCCCAAGGACAATCCGCCATGCAAACCCCTGCCAATGGTGAAACCGCCCACGCCAACACCCAAACTGACAACCGCTATTCTGAAAACATTGGCGAAACCACCCATTTTGGTTACCAAACCGTCAATGCTCGTGAAAAAGAAGCCAAAGTCGGACAAGTATTTACATCGGTTGCCACTAAATACGACATCATGAACGATTTGATGAGCTTTGGCATTCACAGGCTTTGGAAGCGTTTTGCCATTAAGATGAGTGGCGTGCGTGCAGGGCAAAGTGTCCTTGACATCGCAGGCGGTACGGGCGATTTGGCAAAAGTATTTAGTAAAGAAGTCGGTCGCTCGGGTCGTGTGGTCTTGTCCGACATCAACGAAGCCATGCTAGAAGTGGGTCGCACACGCCTTATCAATGCGGGGTGCAACAACGTGGATTTTGTGCTTGCCAATGCCGAAACCTTAGAACCCTTTGCCGATAATTCGTTTGACTTAGTTACCATCAGCTTTGGACTGCGTAACGTTACCGACAAACAAAAAGCCCTAGAAGCCATGTGGCGTGTGCTAAAACCTGGTGGGCGACTGCTTGTGCTAGAGTTTAGCAAACCTGTGTTTGAGCCGTTGTCAAAAGCGTATGATCTGTACTCTTTTACCGCCCTACCGCTCATGGGGAAGATTGTTGCCAATGACAGCGAAAGCTATCAGTATCTGGCAGAGAGTATCCGCATGCACCCAGACCAAGCCACGCTAAAAGCCATGATGGAACAAGCAGGGTTTGTCAATTGTGATTATCACAATCTCACAGGCGGTATCGTGGCAGTACATCGTGGCTTTAAGGCTCGTTGATTTTTTATATCATTTAACTTCAAATATACTCGGGCGTGGAAAGCACGCCCCTACAAAAGCATTTTAAAATTGTGGGCGAATGTCATTTACCCCTACAATCCATTTAAAATTAAAGGTTTTAAATGCCTGCCCCGAAAGGTAGATTTTACCCATTTGCCTTTTTTCTTTTTAAAACTCCTTTTATCAAACCCATTTTTACCAAAACCATGCTCATCTCTTATAAAAACCGCCTGTTTGACCTATATCGCATTTGTGCCAAATACCGCCTTGACACGCATTTTGCGGACGTACCAGAGCTTGCCCCTTTGGTACGGCTCATCAAAATGCACCCTGCCAGTATCGGCAAATCGCACAACCCATTGGGGGTCAAGCTCGCCCTAGAAGAGATGGGAACACTGTTTTTAAAGCTCGGGCAACTGCTCTCCACTCGCTCTGACCTACTGCCCCCTGACATCATCGCCCAATTATCGCTACTACAAGATAAAGTCGCCCCCTTTGACGTTGAGATTTTAAAACGTGAAATAGAACACCCCAAAACAGGGCTAGGCAAGCCAATCGGTGAGATGTTTGGCCGATTTGATGAAAAGCCACTCGCCGCCGCCAGTATCGCCCAAGTGCATACCGCTTGCTTGCCTGACGGTCGAGAAGTGGTCGTTAAGGTCGTCCGTCCTGACATTCGCCCTGTCATCATCAAGGATTTTGAACTGCTTCGGGAGCTGGCAGGCTACCTATCAGCTCGTATGGAGTCGGCTCGGGCGGTGCATATCGTGAGTATCGTGGAAGACTACCGCCAAATCATGCTAAATGAGCTGGATTTGACCTTGGAGTCCGCCAACGCCACTCGCATGAGAGCTAACTTCACAAACTCGCCACTCATCTATGTGCCCGAAGTCTATATGGCAAACAAGTCGGTCATGGTCTCGGAGCGGATTTTTGGTGTGCCGATTAGCCAGACGGATAAATTTGATGCCTTGGGCTATGACCGTGCCGTCCTTGCCAAAAATGGCTTGACGATATTTTTTACCCAAGTGTTTCGGGATAACTTTTTTCATGCTGACATGCACCCTGGTAACATCTTTGTGGAGACCCTGCCAGACGGTCAAGCGGTGGCAAATCCACGCTATTTGGGGCTAGATTGTGCGATTATGGGGCAACTTGCTCCCGATGACCAACTTGTTGTCGCTCGTATGCTCCTATCGGTCATGAATGGCAATTACACCACACTGGTGGACATCATCAGTCATGCAGGTTGGATACCGCCATCTGCTGACAAGCACGCACTCATCGCCGACATGGCTCGCACGGTCAGCCCCATGGTGTCTAAGCCCATGAGTGAGCTTGATTTTGCAGGGATATTGTTTGAGATTTTAAACATCGCTCGCCGTCATCAGATGAGCATACCGCCACAGCTTATGCTACTTCTAAAAACGCTCGTCCACGTGGAAGGGCTTGGGCGTGAACTATATCCTGACCTTGATATTTGGTCGCTTGCCAAGCCGATTTTGACCGATTGGGTAAAATCACAGCTTGACCCCACACGTCTATTGAATGATTTTTATGACAAATTGCCCGAACATCTACTGTCCGCCACTGACCTGCCCAAACTTACTACCCAAAGCATCCAATCACTTGCCATGCTTGGCGGACGACAGGACAAACAGCTAAGAGAAATCCAAGCCCTACGAGCCGATTTTTTAAACCAAAAACGCCATGACTGGATAGCGTTGGGCGGATTTTTTGCCTTTATCGCCATTGGGTTGACCGTGCCGATTTGGTGGGTGGGCGTGGTGTTTCATGTATTGGCATTGGGGTTTGCGGTGTGGCGGGTGTTGGCGTGATTGGACTCATCTGATCTTAAACAAACAGTCCAACCACAACCAGTGAAAAGATGTTTGGCATTACTTACAAAGATGTTGCAGTTGGTTTGACAATTCAAGCTTGAAAAACGTGCAATTCCCCTGCTTTTTTAAACAGGCATTTTTCATTGCAAATACCAAAGGTAGGCACGCCCTAATTATAAGCACTAAATTTGCTTTATTTTTAATCAATTTTATGTAAAATTTTGTAGTACGAGCGGTCTGTTGCAAACATCAAAGTTTAACACGCCCTATAAAAATTATGCTAAAATAACAGAATTTACCCTTTAATAAATGATGGAAAAACCCATGACCGACCTACCCGAAAAAAACGACTTTATCCGCCAAATTATTCGTGATGACCTAGCAAGCGGTAAGCACGACAGTATTTTGACCCGTTTTCCGCCCGAGCCAAACGGCTATTTGCACATCGGGCACGTCAAGTCCATTTGCCTAAATTTTGGCGTGGCACAAGAGTTCGGTGGAGCGTGCAACCTACGCTTTGACGACACCAACCCCACCGCCGAAAAGCAGGATTATGTGGACAGCATTAAGGCGGACGTGGAGTGGCTTGGTTTTGACTGGGCAGGAGACATACGTTATGCGTCGCACTATTTTGACAAATTACACGAATGGGCGGTACAGCTTATCAAACAAGGCGATGCCTATGTAGACTTTCAAACGCCTGATGAGATTCGTGAACACCGTGGCGGTTTTGGTAAGCCATCTGTGGAATCGCCACAGCGTAACGCTACTGTTGATGAAAATTTGGCTCGTTTTGACGACATGAAAAACGGCAAATACAAAGAAGGCGAGGCGGTACTGCGTGCCAAGATTGACATGAATCACGCCAACATGAACATGAGAGACCCTGTGATTTATCGTGTCATGCACGCAAGCCACCACCAAACGGGCGATACATGGTGCATTTATCCGATGTACGACTACGCCCACCCCTTGTCGGACGCTTATGAGGGTATCACGCACTCGATTTGTACGCTTGAATTTGAAGACCACCGTCCTTTTTATGATTGGGTTGTTGAAAAAGTGGGCTTTGAGGTGCCACCCCGCCAATACGAATTTAGCCGTCTCAACATTGACCACACGCTAACATCCAAGCGTAAACTCAAACGCCTTGTGGACATGGGCGTGGTATCGGGCTGGGACGACCCACGCATGCCAACCATTGCAGGCATGAGAAGACGTGGCTACCCTGCCGAAGGCTTGCGGGATTTTTGTGAACGCATTGGCGTATCCAAGGCAGACGGTGTGGTAGATTTTCGCCAGTTGGAATTTAGCATTAGAAACGTGCTAGAAAATACCGCCAGTCGTGGTATGGCAGTGCTAAACCCCTTAAAAGTTACCATTAGCAACTTTGATGAAGCGGTTGCTGATTTTGAACATCTAAAAAAAGACACGGTCAAGGCTCGCCTAGATAATGGCGTATTGTGGCTTACTCAGCCCAAACACCCACAGGCGGACAATGGCGAGCGTGAGATTCCTTTTACCAAAACCATTTATATTGATAAATCTGACTTTGAAATCACGCCCCCAGACGGATACAAACGCCTATCGCCAGAGAATCCTGAGATTCGTCTGCGTAACAGCTATGTGCTAAAAGTAGAAGAGCATATCATGGACGCTAATGGCGATGTGGTGGAGCTTGTCGCCACCATTGACCCACAAACGCTGGGCAATAACCCTGAGGGGCGTAAAGTTAAGGGCGTGATTCATTGGGTGTCGGCAAGTCATGGCGTGCCTGCCACCGTGCGGCTGTATGAGCATTTATTATTTGAAGATGATGAAATCTCAGACGAGCATATTGCCACTATTAAAACACAAAACCCAGATGCCGATGATGATACGCTATGGGTACTAACCCACGTCAATCCAAATTCGGTAAAGGTTGTCAATGCCATTGTAGAGCCGTCATTGGCACAGGCAACAGGCGATGACAAATCCCAATTTGAGCGTGAAAGCTACTTTGTGGCGGACAGCGTGGAGCATAGCACCGATAAGCCTGTATTTAATCAGATTGTGGGGTTAAAAGATGGGTTTAAATAACTTTTAGCAATTTTAAAATTAAACGAAAGCCAAACGTGGTGTTTGGCTTTTTAATTCCATTGCCCAACTTTTAACTCGTTCACTTTACATTCTCATCAATCGCCTCATAAATGGCAAAAAGCTCAACATCATTTAGCACCGTCTCAGCAATGGGAAAAAGCTCTCGCTCTTCAAAGCGGATATGGTCATACAGAGCATTTGCAAGCTCCTTGACATCGTCCACGCTTGGGTCGGTGTTGGCAAGTAGGCTTTCAATGTATTCATGCTCATCAAGCATTTGTTTTGCCAATTTAACCGCCCTGTTATCGGATAATTTTGTCAAAATAACATCAGCAAGGCGTGTCCGCTCAATCTCAAAATGCGTGAGAATGGTAGTGGTCAGACACTCTACTAAGGCTTGATGGTGGATAAGTTTGTCATCATCGGTGACGGACTTGGCTTTGTTGGCGATGACTAAGCCCAAATGGTGCTGGCGAGATAGGAGCTGTAAGGCGGGGTGTCGTTTCGTGGGAGTTTCTATTTATCAATTAAATTTTATTATAAAATAAAAAAACCACAAACACTAGGGCGATGTTTATGGTATTGTGGCACATAATGCTAATTAATAATTTAAGGTATAACTTATCCCGTAACTTCTCCCCTGTGCAGACAAGCTGGATAATTCACCATAAGTTGCTTTGGCAGCTTGACTAAATACGCTCTTATAATCGGCATCCATCAAATTATAAACCCCAAAATTTAGCTGACCCTTGGGCAGTTTGATCTCACCCAATAAATCCGCCACAACATAGCCTGAAATTCTAGTCTCTGGGGTTTTGCGGACGTTTTGATTGGTTGTAGCAATCAAGCTGTCTTGATAGGCATTGTCTGTACCTCCAATAGCAAGCAATTGTAAGCGTAATTTATGTTCACTTGGTGTGGTGTATTGAGCAAAAGTGGTGGCTTTGGTAGGACTGATACGAAACGCCCCAAGCTCTCTGTACTGACCACCTGCATCTTTGTATTGACCTCGTGTATAGGCAATGCTACCACCGACAGCCCAGTTATCATTAATCTTGTGATTTAATTCAAACTCCGCCCCATAAATACGCTCATCAGTATCAGCAACCACCACGCTATAATCTTTTAAAAACTGGGTTACTTTATCTGATGTATTATAAAAACCTGTCAACTTGGCACGGCTACCCCCAAATACTCCTACCCACCCTGCATCATAACTATTGACCGTGATTGGCTCGACATTATCAGAATTAACCACAAAACCTGCCCCAACATCTCGTAGCACCCTTTGCAGGTCAGGCAAACTATATCCCTGCCCAAAATTGGCAAAAATACTGTGATTTGGCGTTAATTGATAATTTGCCCCAAGATTAAACAAAGTTTTGTGATGCTTTACTTTGCCAGAATTGACAACCCCTGCTTGATACGGCACTTTGTTTTGGATTAATAAATCAGCCAATAGCGACTCACTGGGTGGCACAAAATCGTCTGTTTTGCTGTCTATACGTTGATGTCGCACGCCTGCTGATATTTTTAAATCATCTGTTAAAGCAATATTGGCATTAGCAAAAACACCATAGGTTTTTAAGGTGGTGTCAGGCCCATAAGTGTAACGGTTGCCAGCATCTTTAAACTCTAAGCCGTTGCTTTGCATAAAGGTGGTTAAATCATAACCTGTTGCCCCTTGGCGGTCTTTTTCTTGCTCATAGTCAATTCCATAACTAAGTAGCACAGGCTTTTGAGTAAGGTCAAATTTACGTTGCAAAGCCAATCTTGCTCCTAGTACCTCTGCCTTAGATTCAGATTGTAACACCCCATACGCGCGAGCTTGTAGGGCCTTAGTATAAGCATCCAAAGTGGCGGGTGGCAAATTCATGCTTTGTAAAATAGGCAGGGCTTTGGCGGTCGAAAACGGGGCAACAAAGGGGTAAAATCGCCCTTCTTCTTTACGATAATAAGCATTGGTATTGATGGTGTTACCCCACAAATCATCATGATGATAGTTGATATTAAAGGTGCTTTTGGTGGTTTTTGGCTGTTCTGATAATGATAAGCCTTTGATGGCATTTAATGAAGGCTTTTCTCCAAACAACACCGCAAGGCGATTACCATAATCAGGTGCATAATCGGTATCTTGTTTGTCGTTATAATGTGTCAATGCTAAATTGATGTTTTGTTTATCACCGATTTGCCAATCAACATTTGCATTAATACTTAGACTTTTGCTGTCTTGTTTATCGGTTTGGGCAGGCTCAGGAGCAATGCGTTTACCGTTAGCATCAAATGCCCCTCCTGTGGTACGATAGTCGACATCAAGTCGTGCAAGGACATTGCCATTTTCGCTGACACCTGCGATACTCTGACCTACCTGATAACCGATACCTTCACTGGATAATTTACTACCATGTACACCGATGCGGGTTTCAAATTGCTCCTCTTCCAAATCCGACTTAGTAACGATATTAATCAAACCGCCTGTTGCCCCAGACCCATAAATACTGGTTGCTCCTGATAAAACTTCAATTCTAGCCACTTGACTGGGGTTGATACTATTAAGCTGTCGAGAGATGTCTCGCGAACCTGTCAAAGGCACGCCATTTAACAAAAATTGCACTTGACGACCGTGCATGGTTTGCCCAAAGTTACTGGTGGTGCCACTACTTACCCCCAAACTTGGAATGAGCTGTGCCATTACATCGGCAAGCTGTCGAGAGCCTGTTGCTTGCTCTTGAATTTGCTCTTCATAAATAACTTTGGTGGTATGGGGCATTTGCGTGATACGATTGGCAAGTGCCATACCGCTCTTATCAATGGTAATAACCACAGGCTCTAATTCAACCGTTGGTAATGACTCATTGGGTTGAGCGTACAACTGCTGAGTTACTGCCACACTTAGTAAAGGCAAAGATAACCATTGAGAATAGTGGGAATGACGCATAAATTACTCCTTATGCTTATGGAAAAGTAAAATTTTAACAGTCTGTTACGGAAAATTTTTTTATCAATGTCGGCAAAATAAGCATTGACACCCCAGAACCAATCGCAAGCCATAAAAATAGCTTGTCATAGCCAAACTGATGTACTAAAAATCCACTCATCGCCCCGCCGATAAAATACACAAGCAACTCCACGCACACAAACAAAGTAAAGTCCGTGCCAGCTTGGTCGGGATTGGCAGCATTCATAAACAGAGCATATAAGGCAGTCATTGTTAAATAGCGAACAGATAAAATTAGCAAAACACTAATTGCCATCAAGCTCATAAACCCTGTTTTTAATAAACCTACCGCAGGTAAAAAATCACCCAATAAAGGATATAGCAATCCTAGACACAACAAAGCATAAACTGCCGTTCTTAGCCATCCGAATAATATAAGACAACGTACAATGTCGATATATTTGATTAATACCCCTGCCAAAAGTGCTGAACCAATCCCAACAATCGCTCCAAATACCGAAAACAAAAGCCCAATCTGAGACAGTGAAAAACCAAAATCCACAAGCATTGGATTTAGCATTGCCATCATCGGAGCTTCCACAAAGCGAAACACCACAATCAAAGCTAGTAACCATTTGGTTTGCGGGCGTTTGATAAGCCTAATAAGACTTGCTCTGGAAAGATTGGTAGCATGTTTGGGATTGTCTTGATCTTTTAAGAACGATAGTGAACACGAAATAAGCAAAACAGTTGTTGCCAAACTGATTGTCGCCATTTGCCAATCAAATCTCTGATATAGCCACAGTGTGCCAGCACCGCCTACCATACTACCAAACGCCACTCCAAAACTTTGCATGGCACTTGCCAGCCCAAAGGATGACTTATCAAATTGTTCCACTGTATAGCCATCAATAGCGATATCTTGGGTGGCACTTGCCAAAGACACCAAAAAACTTATGCTCAGAAATAATACAATCTCAGAAAACTGTAAAAAGCCAAGCCCAAACAGCCCGACTACCACGATAATTTGAGTAAAAAATAACCAAGTTTTGCGTTTGCCAATTTTGGCACAATAATAATTGTCCACATAACTTGCCCACAGAAATTTAAACGCCCACGGCAAATATAAAAGTGAAAGCATGCCAATCACCCTAATATCAACGCCTTGATGTCTTAAAATGGCAGGCAATGCCACATTAAAAAAATACAAAGGCAAGGCATGGGCAACATATAACAGTGCCACCATCGTCAAAAGATGGCGATTTTTTTGTTGTGAGACAATCATCAGACCGCCCCTATTTTAGTGTTTATCCATGCTTTGGCTTCAGTCAGTGATAACACCACCGCATAAGGCACTCGCCATGCTTTA
Source organism: Moraxella bovis (assembly GCF_025985205.1). NCBI lineage: Bacteria > Pseudomonadati > Pseudomonadota > Gammaproteobacteria > Moraxellales > Moraxellaceae > Moraxella > Moraxella bovis. The sequence goes on along the minus strand of NZ_CP087840.1, from coordinate 1,131,878 downwards.
TGAAAAGCAGGACTGTCTAAGGCTTGTCTTTGAGTCTCATCATCAACAATTCTAACTAATCCCTTGCAATATTTAAAGAACGATTCTTTGTGCGTCTTGTACCAAACCGCCTCAGTCTGGCGGTAGTTATCAGGGAGTGTCAACCCTGTCCGACTATGGTAAATCAAGGCAAAACTCTGCTCACTGGCTAACAAATCACTCATAGCAATCAACCAATCATCAAATGCATCTTGACTAATCTCGCCTGAAAAATCGAGTAAAAATACAGGTAAGGAGCTATTTGGGTTCTGAATAGCATTTAGAAAAATAGGCATAACATCACTCTTTAATGCTGGCATTTAAATAATGGGCAAACTTACAATAAAACCCTTCTTTGTCACAAAAATATAACATTGCAGTTTTTTCAGGCATTACAATTTGATATTGGGGCATATAGTTTAATTCTTGAGCGACTACCTCATAGGGTTTTACACTTGCATCAGGTTCACCCACAATTTTTTTAGCAGGTGAATGTTCAAAAATAAAAAAGCTTAGTAGACGCATGATGGCACGCAAGTACCCTTTGCCAACAGCCTGTACCTCTGCTAGTAACAAATGCCAACCCAAATCATTTTTGTCAGCCGTATAATAACCTGATAGTCTATCCCTTGCCCCTTCATAAACTTCGGCGTAACCAACCCATTCGCCATTAATACTAACCAAATACAAACGCTGGTGATCATCAGCCAACATTTTTTCAAAATAAACAGACAGCTCAGACAATGATTTATTGAGTTGCCATTGAGGGATAACATGGGGCATATTCATCCAACGATGTAACAATTCAATATGTTCAGGGTAGCGTATTTGCACCAACCCAAATTCAACCCCATTTTCTCTGTAAATGTAGTTGTTTGGCAGCCCCTGAGATAAAGTTGGCAATCGATTGATTTTACTGCATTGATCTTGATTAAAAGAATCGGTATAGATTTCTAGCATTTCTATTCTCTCATTAGGGTGTGTTGAATATTGGTATTTGCAATGAAAAATGAGAAAAATCGCACGTTTTTCATGCAAAAACCAATAAAAGCGTTAAAATTTTCATCGTTTTTACAAATAATGTTATCAATGTTCAACACACCTTAGAAACTGTGGTGATATTGGATTGCAAATTGGTTCGCAAACCACGGGTTCTGGACGGTTGGCGTTATCTTGATAACCTCTTGTAAAAAAGCGAACACGATTTAGACACACCTTTTCAAATTTTGGTCTTTTTAAATCAAATAAAGCAATCCTCTCATTTAGCTCTGGATGTTGATGGTGAAATTCATCAACAATCTTTGATAACTCATTCCAAAATTCAAATTCAGATATATTATAATATTGATGTAATACATCAAAAATATAGCGATAATGCACAACAAAAAGCCCAGTGAAAATAAAATGACTCAAATCTTTTGGGGAGTGTTTTAATAAAATACCCACCTCTTTTGGTTTAGGCTCTTGTTCAAAAAAAGTGTCATCAACTAAATTAATATCATCCACAAAATCCTTTAAAACCATTTTTATCGGTATGCCATTCTCATGTATCAATAGACTATTTTCTCCATGTGGCGAAAATACAATTCCATAACGATACAACCAATACAATAATGGTGTTACACAAACTTTAAAGAATTTTTTTAGCCACTCAACAACCGTAAGACCCGACCGATGGATTAAATGTGGCAACAAAAAATCATCATGTCTATCTTTATGAATAAGTGCAGCTTGAGAGATCACTTTTTGATTATCAGTGATGTAATTTTCAACACTATCTCGCCACAAACAACCCAGTAATTCCGTAAATTGATAAGGTGGAGAGCTTAATTTATCAAAGGCGGGCTGTTTTACAGTAACTGTTGCTAACTCTCCCAATAGAACAACACCGGTTTCTTGCAATTGTTGGTCGTTTTTAAGTATTCTCAACAGCCATTCACTGATTTGCGGAGCAAAAAAATTACGCTTGTTTGGCAAGCCACGATATACTGCTGTATTTAAAATACTAAGTGGTAGTTTAATGTGATATGCTGTTTTATCAGTCATATCTGAAAAAGTTCGAATAGACTGTAAAGGTAAATACTCATGCTTAGACATTTCTAAAAACAGTAATTTTTGTTCAGAGATTTCAAGTGCATAATTTAAGCTAATCCAATTTGACCATTGCCAAGGATGTATTGGTAAAAATAAATATTCTTGACTGTCCAATCCTTTATTCATCAAAATGTTTTTAAAAGATTTATACTGACCTTCCCCCAACGTCTTTTTATAAATGCAATCACAAGTCAGCCCTTGAATTAATGAGAGTACCGCAAGACTTTTGTGAACAGCAAACCAAGGAAGTTTTCTTGCAATAGCAACCTCTGGAACATACTGTTTATAATCTTCATAGCCAAAACCGAGGCGACCTTTCCCCATAACAATCCAAGGATGTCCACGTAAAGCCGAGTCAACAACTGACCCACTAAGATTTGATAACGCTTCACTTGTTAAGCTATGCTTTGTGTATAAATGAGCCTCCGCCAACCAAGTATGATTAATTTCCTTTACCATATAAGCTTTTGTGCCATTATCCATATTCAGACTTTCACACAACTCAACAAAAAAATCAGTTAGATTATAAAAAGAATCACCTGTTTTTTTGTCATTAATAGAGTAGACGATAAAGCCACCAAATTTCTTTGGTTTGATAATTACTTCCAAATTAATTTTATCAAAAACAAATAACATTCTTTGCTTGTTTTCTGGCAAATATTCCACTTTTGTTGGTCTAATAATTTCTTCGTAAAGCAGCTCAGATATAGCAATCTTCATCAAAGACTGGCCAGCGCTTTTTAATTGCGACAACTCTATATTTAAATGATAAGCATTGGATGTATTCATTGCAAAACCTCATCTATGAAAAATTTGATAAAATATTGTTTCTACTTAGCTTATAAAACTCTTTATCCAAAATCCGATTGATTATGGTTGCTGAGCGATGAGCGCTCAATCCTAAATCTGGCGTCCCAACTCCATGAGTACAAAGTCCCATATTCTGCACAAAAATCCTCCCCATACCATTAGGGTGTTGGTAATTTACCTCATAATTTCGATCAATATCATAACTACCACAAGGTTGTTTTTTGATACAAGGATCTAATTCTGACATAAAATCCAGTGACGCTTGCTGATATCCAGTAGCCAAAATAACATAATCAGCACTTATTTTTGACGAAGTATTTGTATAATTATGTACAAAATCACAACAAATCTTGCCTTGATTCTGACAAGTTTGTATTAGTTTTAAATTTGAATTTAATTTTATTGATTTTTCATTATTCAAAATTATTTTTTGATAAAGCATGCTGTAAATATTTTTTAGTAAGTTTGAATTAATTCCTTTATATAAAAAATCTTGTTTTTTCAATAAATTTTTTCTTGCTTCTTCTGATAGGCTGTAAAAAAAATCCATATAGTCTGGGCTAAAATGCTCTAAAGCTAATGGCGTATACTCCATGGGAAAAAATCCCTCATCATCAGTAACCCAATGAATATTATTAAAATCATTTTGAATTAATTTATAAAAAATCTCGCCAGCTGATTGTCCAGAACCAACCAAGATAATATCGGATTTTTTCTTCTTTAAAAATTCATCAAAATTTTTCATAAAATCCGATGAATGGAAGCACTGATTTTCTAAATTTTTCACAATATTTTTTGTACAATCGGGAATATTTGGAGAAGTTCCTATGCCAATAACTAAATTTTTACACTCATAATTTTTAATTTTCCCATTACATTCAACAATAACATTAAATCCTTTATTAATAGGAAGAATCTGTTTTACTAAACAGCCAAAATTTAAATTTTCTAATTGACTGCATACCCATTGGCAATAGCTATTATACTCAATTCTTGGTAGGAAAAAAGACTCTTTAAAGTAAAATTGAAACAACCTTTGTTTTTCTTGCAAGTAATTAAGAAAACTGTACTTGTTTGTTGGGTCTACCATTGTTACCAAATCAGCTAAAAACGGAACTTGTAGTGTGGTATCAGGCATTAACATTCCTTGATGCCATATGAATTTTTCTTTTTTATCGAAAAATACTGTTTTTAAATGACAATCTTTATGGTTTAGCAAACTTGCCAAGCTTAAGTTAAATGGCCCTATACCAATACCTATGATATCAAACATGGTTTACCTCTTTGTGCTTTATAGGATTCTTTATCTTTACATAAATAGATTGGGTCTCTACTGGTGCAACCAGTTCATCCAAATCGTGTAAGCGAGTCAACAAATTTCCTTTGTAGGGTAATTGATTACTAAACAACAGAGTATTTAGTAGCTTACTATTTGGATACTTTTTCAACAGATTCTCAATATACTCCCGTAGTATATTGAGAAGATTTTCTTCTGTTGAAAATCCAGTTTTTGCAATACTGCTAATTAGCGAAAAAACCGTATTTCCAATAAAATAATATATAAATCGACTATTAGCAAAATCAATAGAAACAACACACTTTGCTCTAGCAATAAGATCTGTATACTCATCTATCAATTCATCTGCATAATCAGTAACATATCCAAAGCTTTGATTATCTCTTACCCAAAATTTATAAGGGAAATTATCTCTTATTTCTATGAGACAATTCTGTTGATGAGCCTCAAAAACCATACCATAATTATGATACATATCAATCATGGGAATTAGTGAAATTTTCAAAAATTCTTCAAACCATTTTTGACTAATTTCTCTTAAACAGACACCAAATTCTTTTTGACTACCTCTAATATTTTTGATAATGTGATATAGGCGATTTTTCTTTTGGAATGGATGATCTTGACATAACGTTGCCAAATTTGTAATGTTACCTTCTTCATTAAAAGGATTATTTCTAATAATGCAAATGGTTTCATTTATAATTTTTCCATCTACAATTACCCCATTCCAAGCAGGATCATTAACAACATCAAACATTGGGTATGAATTTTTTATATTTTCTCCAAACTGACTGTGCCAAATTTTATTAGCCAACAAACCTCTACGACCTTCTTTCGGTAAATTTATGCGTACTGAATTTGTGATTGCAACAGATAAAGATAATTTAAACATCCACTCCCTATTTAAGTTTACAACCGTACGAACTGATGTGGTGGCATAATAATCATCTCCCATTTGACCTAAATCTATTAATTTTTCTTCTGTTAATAATTTTTTATAAATATCTTTTTGTTGTAAATATTTCGCCTGCCAAGGATGTAGTATAATCAACCTAAAGTTATTATAACCTTCTGATTCATATTCTTTTTGAATTTTAATTTCATTTAAAATATCACTTTTTATCCTTTCTAATATCAGACCACTCTCTGACTCTTCAACGTAAATACTTGATTCAACCAACCAATAATGCAACTTAAAGCAACCATTAGTTTCTGGTGAAAAATTTTTCCATTGCACATTATCAAAACCAATTCTGTTTTTCGGAGTAGGATGCATGGTATGCCCACAGAATAGAGCTTGCTCCGTATCAACAAAATTAAGTTTTTTTCTTTTAAATATGCTGTCAATTTTTTGTTGTCGACTATCAAGAATTATCTGCAATTTTTCTGAACTATCCATCCATCTTGACAACACACTGTTGATGTTTATACTTTCTTTATCTGAATGCCAATATAGCATATCTTGTAACAATAAATTTGCCAGCATTAAAGAGTTAGTCTCTACAAAACCATCAGCTTGTTCAATATATATTTTATCAAAAATTTGATGATGTCCTAGCACACTGACAAATAGCAATGGAACAACTATGCGGACTTTTAAGGGTTCTAAAAACAAAGACAGGGCAGAGTGCCCCTCACAACATCCTCGACAAATGTCGCTTTGCTCGCTTGATTGTAAAATTTTAAAGCGACTGGTTTCAATACAGTAGGCGTTTATAAGATTTTGTATTGATAATCGCTCAATATCTCTTTGTTTGTTAGACATAAAACAAAGCTCCTCGTACTATAATTGATAATTATAATAATAATTATTATTATTGTCAATATATTTTATCAAATTTCATGTTAATTTCACCGTTAAGTCTCTCCAAATTCGGTCTAAACACTCTATATTAGACTTATGAATATCGCACAGTTTTAGAATTAATTTTTTAAATTATTATAAAAATCAATAAATTATAAAATAAAAAAACCACAAATACTAGGGCGATGTTTGTGGCAAAACCGAAAAAATGGTTTTTTAAACAAGTGCTTACTGCGATGTCTTTTGACGGACAATCTGATAACGTCTGCCCAAATACCAAATCGGTGCTGAGATGATGTGAATCAGACGAGTAAACGGCACAAGCAGAATAAGCGTGGTTCCTAAGAACATGTGTAGCTTATAAATCAGCCCTGCATCCACCACACGAGCGGCAGCACTCATCGGACGCAATATCGCCAAATCCTGTGCCCAGCCTGCCAATGACAGCATTAACGCACCGTCTTTATGGTCAGGATAGTGCCAAATGGTCGCAAGACCCATCAACAATTGCACCAAAATGATGACAAGTAGCATCTTATCGCTAAACGTGGATGTATGGCTCACACGTGGGTCGGTAAAACGTCGCCACATAAGAATCAGTAGTCCCACAAGGCACATCACGCCTGCAATACCACCGACAATGACTGCCACAAGCTGTTTGTCCGCCGCCGAGATAAAGCGTTCATAGACAAAGTGCGGGGTTAGCATACCAAAGAAATGCCCAAGCAGTACCACAATGATACCGATGTGAAATAGGTTACTGCCAAGTCTCATGCCTTTATCGTTTAGCATTTGGCTTGACCCTGCACGCCATGTATACTGCGATAGGTCAAATCTTGCCCAGCAGCCCAAAATACATACTGTCAAGGCGATGTAAGGGTAAATGCCGTACAAAAATATATGTATCCAGTTTTCGGGGGTTACTGCTGTGATTGCTGTTGCTTTTGCTATCATGACGACACTCCTTCGTTAACAGTTTTATTGGTTTTAAAATCCACCCAATGCACAGGGATTTCGCTCTCGTTTTGGGCTTGTCTTGCCAAGGTCTCGGCAATGCGAATGTCGGTTTGGCTTGACGGACAGCGTTCTTCTTGCTTTGCTGCCAAAAAGTCCACGGCTTCTTCTTCCCATTCTTTGTCAATGGCATCAAAAGTCGTATCATCCACCTTGTCTTTGCCCATCTTGGCAAGCTCTTCATCAATGACGGTCAAAGGCTTGCCTGCAATTTGCAATAACGCCTTAAACAGCCCAGCATAGCTACTGCCCTTGTCCACCAGTCTCGCCCCCAGTAGAGCGATGATGTGGCTAACATCGGCAATGTCCATGCGAATCTCAACATCATCTGCAAAGCTTGCCTTATAAGACAAAAATTCTAAATACATGGGCAAATAGTCGGGCAACTCTTTGACATCAATGGCAAAGCCCGCCTCTTCGTACTGTCCCATCAAATCCACCATCGCTTGCCCACGGTCTCGGCTCTCGCCATGCACGTGTTCAAACAGCCAAAGCGACAACGAACGCCCACGCTCAAACAGACTGTCATACACCGACTGAGCTTCAATCGAGCCTTTGCTTGATAACTCGTCAACAAAGGCGTTAATCTCTTGGCGAACCTCGGGGCTGATGAACTTTGATGTTGCTACGATGTCTTTACACGCATCTAGTGTATCATCGGCAAACAGCTCATCAGACGGATAATCCATCAGCAGGCTTATCACTTTTAATAATTTAAAATCAAGATGATTCATACTAGCCCCCATCAGTTATCCCACGTCTGCACGGTCTCAATCATCTCACGGCGATTGGACTTACGCTGACCGAACATACTGACGTCATTACCGCCTGTACAGCCATTACCAAAGCTAAAGCCACAGCCGTTTTTGTCGGCAAAGGCATCAGACAACGCTTCTTCACGGTGAGCGGTCGGAATGACAAAGCGGTCTTCGTAGTTGGCGATTGCCAAATAGCGGTACATCTCTTCAACTTGGTGTTTGGTCAAGCCCACGTCATCAAGCACCGCTTGGCTTTCAACCTTATCGACAAGTTGCATACGCTTATAAGAACGCATGGCAAGCAGGCGTTTTAGGGCAAGTTTGACAGGTGCTTCATCGCCAGCGGTCAGCATATTGGCAAGGTATTTGACAGGGATACGTAGGCTGTCCACATCAGGGATAAGTCCGTCCATGCCTACTTTGCCCGCTTCGGCGGCATTTTGGATTGGCGATAGCGGTGGCACATACCATACCATTGGCAAGGTGCGATATTCTGGGTGTAAAGGCAGGGCAAGTTGCCAGTCCATCGCCAGTTTATAGACAGGCGATTTTTGGGCGGACTCAATCACACTCATCGGCACGCCGTCTTTTAGAGCTTGCTCAATGACGGCAGGGTCATTGGGGTCTAAGAACACATCAAGCTGGGCTTTGTACAAATCTTTTTCGTTCGGGGTGCTGGCGGCTTCTTTGATTTTGTCGGCATCATACAAAAGCACGCCAAGATAGCGAATACGCCCCACACACGTCTCAGAACAGATGGTTGGCTGACCTGACTCAATGCGTGGATAGCAGAAAATACATTTTTCGGATTTGCCTGATTTCCAGTTATAATAAATCTTCTTATAAGGACAGCCCGAGATACACATACGCCAGCCACGGCATTTGTCTTGGTCGATAAGCACAATGCCATCTTCTTCACGCTTATAAATCGCTCCCGATGGACACGACGCCACACACGTTGCGTTTAAGCAATGCTCGCACAAGCGTGGTAAGTACATCATAAAGGTGTTTTCGTACTCACCATAAATGTCGGCTTGGACTTGGTCAAAGTTCTTATCGGCACGGCGTTTGGCAAATTCAGAGCCTAGGATTTCTTCCCAGTTTGGTCCCCATTCGATTTTTTGGATACGCTTGGACATTGACAAGGTCGGGCGAGTTTTTGCGTTCGTGTAGGGTGCGAAAGATGACAGGAATCATACGAAACGTTGAGCCATTGCCGATACCTGTGGTAATAAACAGCACCATAAAGCACGCAAAATACCCTGCAAAACTACCGCCTGTGCCATTTTTTGGCAAAAAGACAATCACGCCAATGGTCGCTGCCGCCATAACAATGAAGTTAAAAAACGTAACCCTAGCTCCGCCCATCTTGTCAGCGAGCCAACCCCCAACAGGACGAAACATCGCCCCAACCAAAGGTCCAAGAAAAGCGACTCTTAGCGGATCAACATCAGCAAAAGACTGCTTGATAAGCATGGGGAACGCCGCCGAAAAGCCGATGAACGAGCCAAACGTGCCAAGATATAGGATACACATGACCCAGTTGTGATAGCGTTTGAAAATGATGGACTGGTCTTTAAAAGACGCTTTGGCGGACGATAAGTCATTCATAAAAAACCACGCCAGTATCGCCATAAGTGCAATAAACGGCACCCACACAAAGGCGGCGTTGTGTAGATATAGGCTCTTGCCGTTGTCGAGCGTAACGCCTGTGCCGATGATTGACAAGCCGATGACCGCAGGCACGACAAACTGCACGGTAGATACGCCTAGATTGCCAAGCCCTGCATTTAGCCCCAAAGCCGTGCCTTGCTTGGATTTGGGATAAAAAAACGAGATGTTGGACATGCTAGACGAAAAGTTGCCCCCACCCAATCCACAAAGCAGGGCGATGATGACAAAGACGCTAAATGGCGTATTGGGGTTTTGTAGAGCAAAGCCCATCCACAGCATGGGAATCAGCAGACTTGCCGTGGATAGAGCCGTCCACCGCCGACCGCCAAACACAGGCACCATAAACGAATAAAAAATCCGCAAAGTCGCCCCTGATAAGGCAGGTAAGGCAGTAAGCCAAAACAGCTGGTCTTTGGTAAAATTAAAGCCAGCGTCAGGCATACGCACGACCACCACCGACCAAATCACCCACACCGCAAAGCCTAGCAGTAGAGCAGGAATAGAAATCCATAGGTTGCGACTGGCGGTCTGTTTACCGCCATTTTCCCAAAACTCATCATCTTCGGGTCGCCAGTCGTGAATCACGCCCCCGCCTTTTAGTTCATTTTTTGCACTCATGTTGCCCCCTTAGGGAAATTTTAAGATTTGGGGTTATTTTAAGGGGAATTGGGCAACTTTTCGCTTATCCTAATGATGAATAAGGTAGGGGGCGGATGCTACTTTAGGGGTAGGTTGGGACATGGGCATAAAAATGACAGCCACTTGGGCTGTCTAGGGCGTATGCTGATCGTGTTAGACACACTCAAAACACCTTTTATCAGGCTTTTTAGCCCTATTTTCAACTTATACAAGCAATTGATTTATCAAAGGCAGATTGCAATTCACTCCTGCAATCTAAAAAAATAATTTTCTAATAATTAGGGCGTAAATGGTAGGGACGCCCTAATATCACCAAATGGCATCTTTACCATCAATCAAACTTGCATGGTTTTGATACTTTCAAGATACGCACGAATGTTTGATACATAGTGCATGCACTGTACATATCGCCCATTTTTACTGGCATTGCGAGCCAGATAACCATAAACCTCTGCCCAACTATTACCATCTCGCCCTTTGGCGTTTAGCTCACTCTGAATGCGTTTGACGGCATTAGGTCCCATGTTATAAGACGCCAGTACAAACCACAAACGCTCCGAATCTGGTACATCTGTATAGAGCTTTTCTAGCACTTCCAGGTATTTGGCACCGCCTTGGATACTTTGGACAGCATCGGTACGGTTTTTTACGCCCATTGCTTTGGCGGTGTCTTGGGTTAGCATCATGAGCCCCTCAACACCTGTGCGTGAGATGGCATTAGGGTCAAGGTGCGATTCTTGATAGCTGATGACCGCCAGAACTTGCCAGTCGTGGTTATGAGCTTTTGCCCCACGTTTAAAGGCATTTTCATACAACGGTAAACGCTGTTTTAACGCTCTTTTAAAATGCTTATCACTGTACTCATTTGCCAACAACGTTTGATCATAAAAACGTGCCGTAGAGCCTGTGATTGCCAGCTCATCAGGACTGCATAAAAAATTTTTGGCATGCTGTACCAGGCTGTTATCCTTGGTATGAAACATGAGCGACGTACTGGCATTAAGACCATACCCTGAGACTTTTTTTGCTGTGTCATCATTACACGCCAATGGCACGCTCGCCATGCCTTCGTGACTCTCGCCAAGCAGTCCATCGACATCGCCTGCTTTAAAGGCGTTTAGAGCTTCTTGCTCGGTGTCATAGACTTTAAGATTTAGACTAACGCCAAGTCTATCGGCATAGCGGTCGGCAATGTCATGACCAAAACCATGCTGAATGTCGCCATGGTTGAACACCGTGCTGTCACCCTTGGTCGTGGCGATGACAATCTCACCCTTTTGTTTTACACCATCTAATGCAGACATGGCAGATGATGGCGTAGAATCCATGCTTGGCGTCAAAAAACCCTTGACGGGCAAAGAAAGCAGTGACACCGTGCCAAGACACAGCACCCATTTGGCAAGCGTTGCCACGGGTTTGTTTGGGGTATTTAGTCGTTGGGCAAATTTACCAAAAAGACTTTTTTTGGTTTGTTCGTTAAGCTCCGATAAGCATAGGGCAGATTTTTGAATGATAAATGGCTTAAATGTTGTCGCTTTAAAATTTGGATTGGTGTTATTATTGTCTAATATTGCTGGGTTATTGGCATAAAATGAATAATAAAATCGGTGATTATTGGTGCGAATGATTTGCATAATATTCTCCTATCTTACCGTAAACACCGCACGATTTACATCATAAATAACACAATGCAATAATATGTGGTGCGATTGCTGTGTTAGATATCCATGTCATCCATGATGGGTCTTCAAGCACTTCTAAGCCATTACGCTTAGGGTTACTTGACATCAATGGATAAGACAGATAAATCATGATGATATCGCCATCAAGCCTGTGGCTTGGATTTACCCATAATGACAAGTTTAGCCAATCATCATAGGGGACATCATCACGCAACAACCAAACGGTTTAACTAAAATTTGGCAGTTTCTTCGCAGTGGCTCAACCATCAATAATGCCAATATGATGATAATGACATATATGCCATGATTAAGCAAAAAGTAAATTAAGGTTAGAATAAAAAACTTAGTTTTAATATAGGCGATTTGGCTAAATGGTCAATCATTACATTGTAAACTGACGATAGACGGTATTAATTTATAGATAAATAGCATAAAGTAGCAAATATTCACAAAAACCATCATTATTGTAAAATCGTTTCTTGATAATTTTTTAAAAATGAAAATTGCAATACTAATGTATAAACTAATAAGTCATTTTTAAAATTTCAATAAAAATCAATGCTTTTCATCAGATTATATCATAAAACAGTCAAAAAATTCATGTTTTGCTTTTTAGAATTTTAATTAAAAATTATAAAACAATTGTTCATATTCATTAAATGATAATGATTTTTGATTATTGTTATGTTTTTCAAGTGTTTATCAGCATCTTTATAAATGACTCATCAGTTTAAATCAGCCCTTGCCAAATGACCATTTTTTGGTTAAATTTTATCATAATTTTTCACTTTCTATGTTTAACGGACACAAGGACATCGCCATGACCCTATCTTATACCGCCCCCATTGATGAAATGCGTTTTGTGTTAAACGACATTTTTGACGCCCCGACCTTTTGGCAAAACACGCCTGCCCTATCCCATGTCGATAGCGACACGGTAGACATGATTTTGGACGAAATGGCAAAATTCGCCACATCCACGCTTTTGCCCCTAAACCAATTGGGCGATGAAGAAGGGGCAATTTATCTTGGAAACGGACAAGTCGCCACGCCACAGGGCTTTAAGGACGCATTTAGAGCCTATGCTGATGCCGGCTGGATAGGGCTTGGGGGCGACCCTGAGTATGGCGGACAAGGCATGCCAAAAATGGTGAGTATGCTTACCGAAGAGATGCTGTTTGCCACCAACCAATCATTCGCCCTATATCCCAACCTCACCGTAGGGGCGACATTGTGCCTACTGGCGAGCGGTAGCGATGAACAAAAGGCTCTATATTTGCCCAAGCTATACAGTGGCAAGTGGTCAGGGACGATGTGCTTGACCGAACCGCACGCAGGGACGGATTTGGGGATTATCAAGACAAAAGCTGTCCCCAACGCTGACGGCTCGTATGCCATCACAGGCACTAAGATTTTTATCACCGCAGGCGAGCATGACCTGACAGATAACATCGTTCATCTGGTACTTGCCAAAACGCCCAACGCCCCAAAAGGCTCAAAAGGCATATCACTATTTATTGTGCCAAAATTTTTGGTCAATGCAGACGGCAGTTTGGGCGAGCGTAATGGCGTATCGGCAGGCTCCATTGAGCATAAAATGGGCATCAAAGCGTCTGCCACTTGCGTGATGAACTTTGACAACGCCACAGGCTATATGGTAGGGGCGGAGAATACAGGCTTGGCAAGTATGTTTGTCATGATGAACTATGAGCGAGTTACCATGGGGCTACAAGGGCTTGGGGCGAGCGTGCTTGCCTACCAAAACGCCTGTGCTTATGCCCACGACCGCTTACAAGGGCGAGCCGATGGTGGTGTCAAAAATACCGATAAACCTGCCGACCCCATCATTCATCATGCGGACGTCCGCCGTATGCTTTTAAATGCCAAGACAAACAGCGTGGCTTCTCGCACCTTTGCCATGTATGTCGCTCGTGAACTTGACACCGCCAAATTCTCAGACGATGATAATGCCAAAAAAACCGCTTCCGCCAAGGTTGCCCTACTGACCCCGATTGCTAAGGCGTTTTTGACCGACATGGCATTTGGTGCCACCATTGACTGCCAGCAGGTGTTTGGCGGGCATGGCTATATCCGTGAATGGGGCATGGAACAAATCGTGCGTGATACCCGTATCAGCCAGATTTATGAAGGCACGAACGGCATTCAAGCCCTTGACCTGCTCGGGCGAAAAGTCGTCAAGGACAACGGACGGGCGATGAGTGCGTTTATTGATGAAATCAAAGCGTCCGCTAATGCCCTGCCCGATGGCCTATTAAAGGATGAGACCCTAAGGGCGTGCGATACGGTGGCGGATTTGACCGCCGAGCTTATCAAGGTTGCAACTGCCGACCCCAACGCCATTAACGGCTCGGCGGTGGATTATCTACACACGGTGGGCTATCTGTGCTATGCCTATATGTATGTGCTGACCGTCAAGGCGTGTGCGGATAAGGATGGGGATTTTTATGCTGATAAAGTCCGTCTGGCTGACTATTTTACCGCTCGTATCCTGCCACGCCTGCACGCCCATGCGGTCATGGCAAAAAATAGGGCGGATAGCATCATGGCGTTTGATGAAGGGTTTTTTGGGTAAATTTATGCGATAAATTTGCACCATATAAAAATCGGGCGAATGTCCCGATTTTTATTTTGTCATTATTTTTCAAATAACTCTCTTTAAATAGGTAAAACAACCTATTTTGCCATTTTATCAAACCACAAAAAATATTCCGCCATTTTAAATTATCCCCAAAAACTGTGCTAAAATAGTACATTTATCAGTTATCTTGTATTTTTAAGGACAACCTTTGCTAGATCACAGCTCTGACTTACGCCATATTTTACAATACATCAGCCTACTCCAAGAGTTGCCCGAGCCTTCGTCTTTGAAACGTTTCATTGATGCACTAAGAGTGACGGGCGATGACGAAGAAGCGGTCAATGCCAAAATCCGTGAACTCATTGATATTTTAAAAGAAAATCCTGAATACGGTGCAGGACTGGCAGCGTTTATCCTGCGTCTAACAGACAACTATCAGCGTATCACGCTCTATGCAGATACGGGCATCATCTCTGATGACAGCTTTTCACACAGCATTAACCGCTTGATAGGACATCGTTTTTTGCCCCTACTGCCCAAAGAAGACTCCGTGGTAGAGCTTGCTCACTATCTGTTTGACGGGGCGACCGATGAGAAATGGCTGTCACTCATCACGCCTGAGCATTGGGATGAGCTGGTGGAGCTTATCAAGGTTGATGAGCAGAACCTAGAGCTGGTCGCCAGTGCCAAAAATAGCATCCTAAATGCTTTGGTCATCTTATCTTATCGCATCAGTGGCATCGGACTGCACACTGAGATGATGGATACCTATCCACAGGTTTTAAACTACACCGCCGCCTTTGTCGCCCAAAACCAAGAGACCGTCCTGTTTGTCAATCAGTATCGCCAGTCCCATAACTTGGACGCCATGACTGACACCATGCCTGATGTGGACATTGACCCTGCTCCTTTGCTTGTCATGCTAGAGCAGTGCCAAGACATTGTTGATAACATTCGAAAACGGGTGTACAAAACGGGCATTTCCATTCGTATGACTAATATGCTTGTGCGACTTGAGCAGAGCATTCACCGCATGCATATCTTGCTTGAACTCGTCTCTGACAAAAACAAAAACCGCGACAAAGCCATCGTGGAGCTAACCCAAGAGATTGTCCGCACCGCCAAAACCCGATACAGCTTTGGCTATCTCATCAAAAATAACACCCGCCTGCTGTCTCGTAAAATCACCGAAAACTCAGGTCAAGTGGGCGAGCATTACATCAGTACCGACAAGCTTGGCTACAAAAAAATGTACAAAAAGGCGGCCATTGGTGGTTTTCTCATCGCTTTTATGGCAACCTTAAAAATCCTAGGCTCATCGCTCGTGCTTGCCCCCATTGGCAAAGCGTTCATGAACAGCATGATTTATGGACTTGGCTTTGTTGGCATTCACATCGCAGGGGGGACAGTCGCCACCAAACAGCCCGCCATGACCGCCGCCGCCATCGCCTCCACCATCTCAGAAGGATCTAGTAAGAAAAAACAGCTAACCAAACTTGCTGAGTTGGTCGTGGACATCATGCGAACGCAGTTTATCGCCATCATGGGTAACATCTCCATCGCCATGCCCATCGCCCTACTCATCGCCTTTGGCTGGGTGCAGTTCTATGGTGAGCCGATGATTAGCACCGAAAAGGCCGCCTACCTGCTCCACGAGCTTGACCCCTTGCGTTCACTCTCCTTGCCACACGCTGCCATCGCTGGGGTGTTTTTGTTCCTATCAGGACTTATCTCAGGGTATTATGATAACCTTGCCGCCTTTAATAAAATCGGCGAACGGGTCAAACGTCACCACCTGCTTGCTCGTCTCATGCCCCAAAGCTGGCAAAACCGCCTTGGCAGTTTTGTAGAAGCCAATCTTGGGGCGATTATGGGGAACTTTATCTTTGGCTGTTTTTTGGGCAGTACCGCCACCATCGGCTACATGCTCGGACTGCCACTTGACATTCGCCACATCGCCTTTGCCTCCGCCAACCTTGTGCATGGGCTGTTTTTCTTATCCCCTGATGATTTGACATGGCAACTTGCCCTGTATGCTTTTGTTGGAGTATTGCTCATCGGCATGGTGAACCTGATTGTTAGTTTTTCACTGTCACTCATGATTGCCCTACGTTCCAAAGAAGTGCATTTTAGCCAGTGGAAAGATTTGGGCGAGCTGATGTTCAAGCACTTAATCACACACCCAAGGGACTTTTTCATTCCTAGAAATGAAAGCGTTAAATACGCACGTATTGACAGCGAAGGGCGGATTATCTATGATGACAATGTCAAAGAAACTGCCATTCCTAGCGGTTCGGTCGTCCGTCGTCTAGGCAATAAAAAAACCGACCCCCTAAAAGACATCCAAAATGCAGTCAATGTCGCCAAAACCGACCTAAGCCAAGGCACGCTTGATAAAGTCAAAGTAGAGACCAAACACAGTGAAGCAGGCGAGATGGGGCTTGACATGAATAGCGAGACCAATGCCAAAAACCCACTACCCAAACCCGACAAACCGCCACAGCTACCAAAGTAAATACCATGAAACAAAGTATTGCACTTGATATTTTAAAAACAGGACAAAACGTCTTTTTGACAGGGCAGGCAGGAGCAGGCAAAACTTATGTCCTAAACCAGTACATTCACTATCTGCGAGTGCGTGGCATCTCAGCTGCTATTACCGCCAGTACAGGCATTGCCGCCACGCACATGAACGGCATGACGATACACGCATGGTCTGGCATGGGCATTAAGGACAGCTTTACCGATGAAGATTTTAAACGTCTAAGATATCGCCAAGCCGTGACCGACCGCCTAAGAGACGCTAAGGTACTCATCATCGATGAGATTTCCATGCTCCATGCCAAGCAAGTGGACTTGTTGGACGAGATTTTACGTACCATTCGTGAAAATGACACCCCTTTTGGTGGGGTGCAGGTGATTTTCTCGGGCGATTTTTTTCAGTTACCCCCTGTTGGCAACAAAGGCGAAAGCAACAAAGAAAAGTTTGCCTTTATGGCGAAGGCATGGAAAAGTGCCAATTTCCAAATCTGCTACCTATCAGAACAGCACCGTCAAGCAGGGCATGATGAGCGTGAACGGTTTGGCATGAGCCTAAACGACGTCTTGAACCAAATCCGACATCAGGACGTGGATGCTCTCGCCCAAGACATCTTGCTTGGCACTCGCCATAACGACATCAGCGATAATTGTACACGTCTGTACACTCATAATGGCAACGTGGACAGCATCAACCAAGAACAGCTTGCTCTGCTAGATGGAGACGCTCACACCTTTGACTGCACCACCTATGGCGATAAAGCCTTGATAGAAATGCTCGCTAAAAACGTCAAAGCCGCCCCATCTTTGACCCTAAAAGTCGGGGCTCGGGTCATGTTTATCAAAAACAACCAAAACCTTAGTGTCTCTAATGGCACGATGGGCGAAGTGGTTGATTTTGTCGCCCTACCACAGGCAAACATTGATGGTAGTAACGAGTCCGCCAACACCATCAAATACCCCATGGTACGACTCAATAGTGGTCGCATGGTCTATGCCGAGCCTGATGAATGGACGATAGAAGATAACCAAGGCGAGATATTAGCCAGTTACAGCCAAATCCCCCTTGCCTTAGCATGGGCAATCACCATTCACAAAAGTCAAGGCATGACCCTAGATGCTGCCGAGATTGATTTATCTCGCACCTTTGAGATGGGGCAAGGCTATGTTGCTCTCTCTCGCCTGCGGTCGCTGGACGGCTTAAAACTCCTTGGCATGAACAAAAACAGTCTGCTGTTAGATGAATGGGTGTTTCACGTCAATAACCGTCTATTAGAGATTGCCGACGAACAAGCCGAAAAGTTCTACGCCTTAGATGATGACACCCTAAGCGAGATTCACAAACAGTTCATCATCGCCTGTGATGGCATTACTGATGATACCATCATCGCTCGCCAAGAAAAACTTTTACAAAAAGTCAAAGATGAACAAGCCCGCAAACAGCACATCAACGCCAACCAAACCCAAGGCAAATCACTTGCCCAAGTCGGCAAAACCCTAGATGAGACCCTAGCACTCATCAAAGAAGGTCTTAGTCTTGATGAGATAGCACAGAAACGTGAGCTTGCCAAATCTACCATCATCAGCCACATCACCGAGCTCATCGAACGTGATGGCAAAGACGACTACCTGCGTTTTGCCCCCAGTGATGATGAACTACACGCCATCAAAGCCATCTATGATAAGCTCGACGCCCAAGGCGAATTTGAAGGCGGTGTCAAGCTTAAACCCATCGTGGAGATGAGTGGTAAAGGCAATGGCTATTACAACATCGCAAGGCTGGCGTTGGCATTTTTGGACATCTCCAAAGCCGACACAACAGACACGGCAGATGACAGCAAAACAGCTAACACCAACAAGGATAAGCCATGACCCTTCGCCTTGCCATCAACGGTTTTGGACGTATTGGGCGAATGCTACTGCGTGCGTATCTGTCCGACATCACAAGATTTGACCGCCTTGACATCATCGCCATCAATGACATCGCAGACGCCCACACGCTCCTGCATTTATTAAAATTTGACAGCACGCACGGCAGATTGGGTGTGGATGCACATCTACAAGATAACCATTTGATTTTACAAAAAAACAGGCAAACCCTGTGCCGGATTTTACTACTTAACCAAAAAAGCCCCACCGACATCGCATGGGGCGAGCTTGACATTGACGTGGTGTTAGAATGCACGGGGCGTTTTCGCTCCTATGATGATGCAAGCCTGCACCGCTTATCAGGGGCAAAACAAGTCATCATCGGCTCTGCCCCCTTTGATACGGTGGATGCCAGCGTGGTCATGGGGGTTAATGATGAGATACTGCAGCATACCAATTTACCGATTATCTCAGGCGTGTCCTGCACCACCCAAGCCCTAGTCCCCCTACTGCACACCTTGCAAGTCTATGGCATAGACAGCGTGATGATGACCGAGATTCATGCCGTAACCGCCGACCAAACGGTGCTAGACCAAGCCCATCGAGACCTAAGGCGAGCTAGAGCGTCAGGGCAAAACATCATTCCCACCACGTCAAGTAGCATTAATGCCAGTGTGCGGGTGTTACCATTTTTACAAGGCAAATTAAGCGGGCATTCTATCCGAGTGCCAACGGTCAATGTCGCCTGCATTGACATCACGATCATCTTTGAAAAAGACCCCACCCTTGACGACATCAGAAAACTCTTAAAACACACAAGCCAAAACCGTCTGCGTGGGATTATGGATTATACCAATGAACCGCTTGTTTCATCTGACTTTATCGGCGATACCCATTCGCTCATCATAGACGGCTCTCAGCTTATGCAAGCGGGTTGCCAATTTAAAATCCTAGCATGGTATGATAATGAAGTTGGCTACGCCAATCGCTTGCTTGATATGTGTGTGGCGTTAAGCAAAGCAAAACAATCCTAGTACCCATATCTAAAAACAATCTAAAAAACAAAGAGTTACATAACATCCATGCAACCATGCCAATAGTGTGTTATATTATGCATTTTTACCAATCGTATTAACATGACTGACCGTTTTATTTTACAAGAAGTATTGACCGATGATGTGCCGTTTCGGGTACATAATGTCAAGATAGACAAATTCATCTACGAGCAGGATTTGCCACTCATGCTGTTGGCTCATTATGACCGCCTAAGCGATGAGCTAAAGATTCAAAAGCCTTTGACCGACTTTTTTGGGCAGATGAACGACAAAGTAACCACGGCACAGGCGTGTGCGATTTTTGGGGTCAGTCCCGACAGCCTACGCCCTGCCACCCACATCAAAATCACAGGCACGAGTGTCATCGTGTGGGATGAGTTTCCCCTTGCCCTGCATTTGCAATTTACCAACACCGCCAAAGACAGCCAGACCACCGATGAGCCTGACCTCACCCAAGCAGTCGCTGACGAGATTGGTAACATCCTACTGTCAGGCAACGTCAATGTCCTGCACAAAAACACCGCCAAGGAGCTGGTGAGCGTTGATTTGTCTGATGATGAATTTGTCATTACGCCCAGCGATAACTATACTCGCCTGCCCAACAGTCACGCTCTTGCCACCACCCAAATCCTAAACCACATCAGACACACCACCCCCCAAGCCATGGCATATCTAAGCCATGCTCTACGTGATAAAATCATGGAGCATGCACAAGAGCGGTTTTAGGGTTTTGGGTGTTTTATCTATCGCATATAAGGCGTGCTCAGCACGCCCCTACATCCAAACATTATTGCGTTTGTAGTAATTTTCAAATTTTTTGGGTATATTTTTTATTTCAAGTAACCCACGCATTAAAAAAACGGTTGGGCAATCCCAACCGTTTTGTTTGCAATATAGTAAAAAATCAGCTCTGGTTCAAAAAGTATGCTACAAAGAAAACAGTTCGTGGCGATCTTGGGAAACCTAACGGTTTTCCTACCCGCAGGCAGGCTCAGGGCGAACGGAAAACCTAGTTCAGCATACTTTTTGGACTACTATCAAAAATCAACTATAAAAACGCCCGATTCTGTAAGGCTTGGTGCAAGGTTAGGCTATCGACATAACCCAACTCCCCGCCCATGGGAATGCCTTGGGCTAAGCGAGTGATATTATCCACGCAGGCTTTTAGGGCGTCATGGATAAAAAAGGCGGTGGTCTGACCTTCGACCGTCGCCCCCGTGGCAAGAATCAGCTCGCTAATGGCAGACTTTTTGACCAACGCCACCAACTCATCCATGTGCAAATCATCCGCCCCGATACCGTCCAAGGGCGACAGATGACCGCCCAGCACAAAATACCGCCCACGATACGCTCCACTTTGCTCAATCGCCACCACATCGGATGCACGCTCCACCACGCACAGCTGACTGTCATCACGGCGGACATCGGCACAGATGGGACAGATGTCATCATCGCTAAATGAATGGCAGATTTGACATTCTTTAATCTCATTCATGGCAATCTCCAAGGCATAGGCAAGCGCCAAGCCTTGGGGACGTTTTTTGGACAATAGTTCTATCGCCATGCGTTGGGCGGACTTTTGCCCGACAGATGGTAGGATTTGTAAGGCTTTGACCAGTTGGTCAAATTTGGGGGTGAGCATTAACCGAACAATCCTTGCATGCCCTTGGGCAGACCCATGCCTGTGGTCGCCCCCGCCATGATTTCCTCTGATAGCTCATCTGCTTGACGTACCGCATCATTAATGGCGGCCGCCACCAAATCTTCAATCATGTCAGGCTCATCATCCATCAAACTTGGGTCGATAGATAGGCGTTTGACCACATGGCGACCTGTCATGGTCACTTTTACCAGTCCGTTGCCTGCTTCGCCTTGAACTTCTTTTTGGGCAAGGGTTTTTTTGGCGGATTCGACGTTTTGCTCAACCTGCTTTTGCATGGCTTGGGCTTGTTGCATGAGTGCTTGAATGTTCATCATAAACTCCAAAGGATAATAAATTTTGGGTAATATGGTTAGCCATTATAACAAAATTTTAACTTAATGGGAAATTGTTATCATGGAGCGTGTTGAACATTGATAACATTTTTGTAGAATATGGTATAATTTAACGCTTTAATCCATTTTTGCATGAAAATGGCTATCCGACCACTTGATCGTGTAAATTGTCAAGATTTTACCTTAATTTCTTTAAATTAAGTGGTCGGATTTTTTTCATCGTCAGACGTTCGTTTGATAGAATGACCATCAAACTTCACTTTTTCCTTGAAAAACGGGCGACTCCCCTGCTTTTTTAAACAGGCATTTTCATTACAAATACCAACATTCAACACGCCCTAATACACCATCCATTTATCCAGCGAGACAGTCATGACAGCCCCACACCCCGATACCCCACCCGAGCATAACCACGTCATCGTCATCGGTGGCGGTCATGTCGGACTGTCCTTTGCCCTGCTTTTGGCTCATCAAGGCATTTATAGCACGCTGTTGGAGACGGTCAAATACCCGACCATCGCCCCCGACCAAGACCATGAACGCCAATCCTATCTGGACAGTCGCAACACCGCTTTGTCTAGGCGTAGCGTGCAGATTTATCATGAGATTGGGCTGTGGGATGAATTGGACAGCCATGCCTGCCGTATTGACAAGGTGTTAATTAGCGAGCTTGGTAGCTTTGGGCGGGCGACACTTGATAAACAGGCGGAGAACGTTGAGAGCTTTGGTTTTGTCATGGAAAACGCATGGCTAGGACGGGTACTGCTCCAAGCGGTCAAGGCAAGCCCCTATATCCGCCTGCATGATAACACCCAAGTGACCGCCATCGACCAAGATGACGACATGGCTCATGTTACTGCCATCAGCCAAGATGACAAAACAGACAACGGTACTATTCAGCTATCCGCCCCACTGGTTGTGGCGTGCGATGGTCAGCACTCGCCTGCTCGCTACATGCTCGGCATAGGAGCGGACAGTCATGATTATAGGCAAGTGGGTATCGTTGGTGTGGTTGAGACAGACACGCCACACAAGCATGTCGCCATTGAAAAATTCAGCCCTGCCGGACCGTTGGCGGTGCTACCCCTACCCGACAGTGCAGATGGCAAATATCGCCGTTCGGTCGTCTTTATCTGCCCAAAAGGCGATGAACACGCCTACTTGCATGATGACGCTCACTTTTTGGCGACATTGCAACAAGTCTTTGGCACAGATGCAGGGCAGTTTGTACAAGCAGGCAGGCGTGGGGCATACCCTTTGACCAAAGTATTAGCTCATCGGCAGGTCGTCGGTCGCTGTGTACTCATGGGCAATGCCGCTCACACACTACACCCTGTGGCAGGTCAAGGCTTTAATCTATGCCTAAGAGACGCCTACGCTCTTGCCAAACTTTTGGGCGAGAACTTACAAAACGCCAAAAGCGGTAAATTTGGCATGACCACCCCCGACTTTGGCAGCCAGACCCGCCTGCTAGGTTATGAGCAATCCCGCCAAACCGACCAAAAGCGAGTGATTAAATTCTGCGATACCGTTGTTGGCAGTTTTACCAGCACCAACCCTGTCATGAAAGTCGCTCGCAATGTCGGACTGATTGCCTTTGACAAAATCCCCTTTGTCAAACCGATGGTTGCTACCTATGCGATGGGGTTAAAATCTTGATGGTTTGACGTGCCTGCTTTTATAAAACGATGCATTTTAAGTCGAGATTAGAGCATGATTTTTAAAATTTATCACACGCCTTTTATACCCCCTTTAAAAAATCAAGCCCAACCCCCATTTAGCACTCAACTGTGTTATAATTGACCGTTTCAATCACTTTTAGGCATGAGCGAGAACCCATGAGCGAACATTCTACTTCCCAATTAGCCGCCCTTATTCAGCTTGGCAAAGAGCAAGGCTATCTGACCTATGCCGAGATTAACGACCAACTGCCCGAATCCGTCACCGAAAGCGACCAAGTAGAAGACATCATCGCCATGCTGACAGACGTGGGTATTGCCATTTATGAAGTCGCCCCTGATGAAGACGACATCATTTTGGCAAACTCGGGCAGTGATGACGACATGGCAGCCGATGAAGCGGCGGCGGTATTAGCCAGCGTTGAGACCGAACCGGGGCGTACCACCGACCCTGTGCGGATGTACATGCGTGAGATGGGGACAGTGGACTTGCTCTCTCGAGATGGCGAGATTAGCATTGCTAAACGCATCGAAGAAGGCACTCGAGAAGTACAGTACATCATGGCGTACTGGCCTGGCACGGTCAAGTTTGTGCTTGATGAATACGCACAAGTACAAACGGGCGAGAAAAAAATCTCCGATGTGGTCACAGGCTTTTTATCCCTAGATGACAGCGATTTTGAAATCCAAGAGAGCGACACAGAGATTAACCTAAAAATCAGTGAAGCCGATGATGACAGCGACACCGAAGACGAAGACGATGATGACAACGGCATGAGCATGGACGCTGACAGCGATGACAGCAGTCTTGACCCCGAAGAAGTCAAAGCCCGCTTTGATGAAATTCAAAGCCTGTTTGACAATGCCAAAAAAATGCTTGAAAAACATGGGCGTAACAGCGAAAAAGCCAAAGCCGCCTATGATGAGCTTGCCACTCGCTTTATGCTCTTAAAACTCAACAACCGCCTATCTGACCAAATCATGGCACTCATGCGTGAAGTCTATGAAGACGTGCGTACCACCGAACGCCAAATCATGCGTTTGGTTATCCGTAAAGGCAAAATGCCCCTTGATGAGTTCAAAAAAACCTTCCCCAGTAACGAGACCAACATTGACTGGCTGGCTCACCGTATTGATGGCAAACCTGCCTTTGCTGGCACCTTAGAAGCGGTGATGCCTGATGTTGTTGCCTTGCAAAAGAAAATCTTGGCACACGAAGAAAACCTACAAATAAACATCAAAGACATGAAAGCCGTGGCTCGCCAAATGGCAATCGGGGAAGCCAAAGCCCGTCGTGCCAAAAAAGACATGGTCGAAGCCAACTTACGTCTGGTTATCTCCATCGCCAAAAAATACACCAACCGTGGCTTACAGTTCCTTGACCTTATCCAAGAAGGTAACATCGGTCTTATGAAAGCGGTAGACAAATTTGAATACCGCCGTGGTTATAAATTCTCAACCTATGCCACATGGTGGATTCGTCAAGCCATCACTCGCTCCATCGCTGACCAAGCACGCACTATTCGTATCCCTGTACACATGATTGAGACGATTAACAAAATCAACCGTGTCAGCCGTCAGCTACTCCAAGAAATGGGGCGTGAACCCACCCCCGAAGAGCTGGGCGAACGCTTAGATATGGACGAAGCCAAAGTGCGTAAAGTCCTAAAAATCGCCAAAGAGCCGATTTCCATGGAAACCCCCATCGGTGATGATGAAGACAGCCACCTAGGCGACTTCATCGAAGACAGCACCATTTCAAGTCCTGTTGAGAGTGCCACTGCCGAAGGCTTGCGTGAAGCCACCCGAGAAGTGCTGGACAACCTAACCGAACGTGAAGCCAAAGTGTTAAAAATGCGGTTTGGCATTGACATGGCGTCCGACCACACCTTAGAAGAAGTGGGCAAGCAGTTCGATGTTACTCGTGAGCGTATCCGTCAGATAGAAGCCAAAGCCCTACGCAAACTTCGCCACCCATCTCGCTCTGAGCATTTGCGTTCGTTCTTGGAAAGTGATTGATTTTTCGGTATTGTTAATCAACCATACCTTTGGGCGGATTTGTAGGAACAAATTACATTTGCCCTGTGGTAAAGTGTTGATTTTTGGGCGAATTGCAATTCGCCCAAAAATCAATGGTAATTTTATATAATTTTTACATCCCTTTTGGCGTGTCTTAATTTCCCCAAACTCATCTTGGCCGAACAATGATAATCAACACCCTAAGTGGCACCATAAATCCGCCTGCCATACCCCATGCTGTCAAAGAGATTTTTAGCCATGCCAATGCTGCGGCAACATACGCACCACCATACATGACATAAATCTTGCGATGCATCAGGGTGCAAGATCAAAAGATGTACAAAGGCAAGCGGACTCATAGCGGTCAGTGCCCAAAGTCAATGTTTTTTACTCATTAAACTTCCTGCAAAACTAGTTTTCCGTTCGCCCTGAGCTATGCCTGCGGGTGGCGGAAAACCGTTATGGTTCGACAAGCTCAAGGCGAACGGTTTTCTTTAATTTAGGGTTTTGCAGGAAGTCTATTTAAAATCAAATAAGGAAAATAACACCCCAAAATCTCACAAAGCGCCGTCATGACAAATAACAGCAAGGTTTTGGCGAGAGCATGAATAGAAAAATCCATAAAGTAGACCTCTTGCGAAATTACGATTTTATTGAACTTGTCAAAATTCCAAATCTAATAAAATCAAGGTTTGCAAGCCAAAATTTTTGAATTTCGCAAGAACTCTAGTATCTTTGGGTAAAAATTATTCGGCATTGTTAAACAACAATACCCAAGCTAAAATACCCACTCAGTCTATCATAAGCAAAGCAAACACCCAATGAGCCAAATATTCACCCATTGCCCTAAGTGTCAATCACCCTCTTTTGTTAAAGCAGGTTTTAATAATGGTAAGCAACGCTATAAGTGCAAAGACTGTTGTTATTATTTCTCTGCACACAAACATGCCTCACATAAGAGCAATGACATTAAAAAAATGGGAATAGATATGTATCTTGAAGGCTTAGGCTTTCGCTCCATTGGTAGAGTGCTAAATATTAGTATGGTACAGTCTATCAATGGGTTAAGCAATTAGGTGAACAACATGAAATCACCTCCGATAATACCAAGCTTATTGACATTGTCGAACTTGATGAGATTCACAGTTACACTAAGTTTAAAAAACTACCGTTAGACGTGGATTGCCATTGACGGAAGACACCAAACAACTCTTAGGCTTTGTTTGTGGTAAGCGAGACAGTAAAACCTTTGAAAGACTGTACAACAACCTAAACCCAAACAACATAAAACTGTTTTGCTCTGATTACTGAAAGTCTTATCAAGAAATCATACCCATACACAAACACCTAACCAGTAAAGCTCAAACGTTTACCATAGAGGGCTATAACAGTCTGATTAGGCATTTTACCGCAAGGTTTAAACGTAAAACCAAATGCTATTCTAAATGCCAAAAGATGATAGAAAATACACTGAGCTTACTGTTTGCTAAGTGGAATGGTAGTTTGAGGTGTGTATTTTGATTTAACAATGCCCTCTATTTAATGAATGTTAGGGTATTGTAGCATATTTGGGGTTTGTGGGGTGTATCCACTTTCCACCACCAAGACAGCCCTGGCAAAGAGGAAGCAATGAAAACACCAATGGGTTATTAACAGAATATTTCCCCAAAGGGTCTGATATTAACCAGTGGGACAATCAATACATACAAACAAAGGTCGCCAAACTCAATCTGCGACCTAGAAAATGTTTAAATTGGCGAACACCTTATGAGGTCTATTATCAAAAGGTGTTGCAGTTAGTTTGATGATTCAAGGGTAAAAAATGGGGCTGACATAGATTAGCAACTATGCTATACTACAAATATGGATCATTCATTGCTCATTTTGTTTAGTATATGAATCCTAATACGACCAAGATTTTAATACAGACGCAACATAAGGAAAAAACAATGAACCAACAAAGTACTTTAACGCTTGCAGGCATTCCTGAAACGATGCTGATTACATTGTGGGCAAAAGCGATTGAAAGCCAGCACAAAAACCCCATCATCAAAGACGAAAAAGCCTTAGAGCTTATTCAACAAATTGATTATGATTTTAACAAATTTAAACGGTCAGCATTTTCACAAGTTGGTATTGCCACACGAGCAAAACTAATTGATGATGAGACACTTGCCTTTATTAACAAACATTCGCAGGCAATTATTATTCAAATTGGTGCAGGTCTGGATACCAGATTTTATCGGCTTGGTTGTCCAAGCCATATTGTTTGGTATGATATTGATGTGTCAATGGCTATGGCTTATAGAAGCAAACTAATCGCACCCCAAGACAATGTGCATATGCTTGATTTTTCAATGCTTGATAAAGAATGGGTGGCGTATATTCAAAATAAAGATTTGCCAATTTTGGTGATTGTTGAGGGCGTGCTGATGTATTTTGATGAAAGTAAGGTGCGTCAATTTTTTGATTTGTTATGTGATAATTTTAATCATCTTGAAGTTGTTTTTGATATGTTGTATTATAAAGGTGTCGGTAATGTCAAAAAAACCGATGCCGTCTCAAAAACAAAAGACCAACCTGAATATCTTTGGTCAATGTTAAATAGTCGGGATATTGAACACTGGCATCACAAAATTCATTTTGTCAAAGAATACCATATGAGCGATTATTATGGTAATCGCTGTCCCTTTCCTTTTAATTTATTATATAAATTGCCTTATTTTTATAAAAACTTTAATCAAAGAGTTGTCAAATTGGAGCTATATTAACTATACCCAAACAACCTAAAAAGGCTACAAATTTGTTTTTGGGCGTAAGGTGCGTAACACCTACCATTTCAAAGCCTAAGTCCAAAACGGTGCGTTATACGCACCTACAAGACCGTAGGTTGGGTTGAGTTTATGAAACCCAACAAAATTAAGGCTTAGGTTTAAATGTTGGGTGGAACGGCGGTTCAGTCCAACCTACAATCTTATTTTTGGAGTATATATGAAAAAAGTTTGGTCAGCATCCATTGATTTGGGGCGTATGAAAGTTTATCCAATAGGGTCAAGCTATGATGGTTTATTTGATTATCGTGCTTATCGGCTCAATGAAATTAAGATTGCTCAAAATCCCCATCATCCTGATAGCCAGATTTTAAAGTATCTTTTTTAGCTTATGGTAAAAAAGTTTTAAATCAACAATGTGGCGAAATTTTTAAACAATTCAATTTGGGGCAAAACGATTTAACCCCAGTGCATATTTACGATATACATACAGGCAAATTGTGGAAAGAGGAAACTTTTTATGTCTTGAATTTACAACCCAACCGCAACACCAAATAAAATAAAGAAGTGTTCATCAATTTAATGTATTATTAAGTTACACCCCCCAAACCACAAAATCACCACACACCCCCATGTTCCAAAACAGTTCATCCAAATCATCAGTCATCCAGCCTTGTCTTAAAGACTTAGCTTGACTCCATTGATACTCAATGGGGTTTAAGTCAGGAGAGTAAGGAGGCAAGAACAATAAACGATGTCCATGCCTGTTTAGTAGCTTTTGGATTCTTTTGTTTTTATGAAAAGGGGCATTGTCCATGACAATCACGCATTTTCGCTTTAATTTTACAATTAAGGTGTGTTTTAACCAATCATAAACCGTTTGGGTGTTAGTGTGGTGTTTATGATAAGGCAAGCAAACAATTGATTGTGACATAAAACACCAATGACATTAACCCTTAATCTGCTGTTTTGGTAGTTATGATACAAGATGCTAGGCTGACCAATAGGAGCATAACCATAAGGACGATAAGTGCGTGCTTCAAACCCTGATTCATCCTTGTAGATGATGGGATAGTCTTGCTCTTGATAGGCGGTAAGTTTAGCTAAATACTCTAACTGCTTATTGATGTCTGACTTTGGGTGTATTATTTTGTTTTTTTATGAGTAATGCCCAATCTTTTTAAAGCTTTGTAAATGCCCATGTCAGTACAACCAAATCGTCTTGCTCGCTCATACAGATAATCATAGGGATAATCTTCTACATCTTTGAGTAATGCCTCATCATCTATCTTTCTAGGCTTTACTTCTTTGGTGGGTTTAATCTGTATGTTTTGTTGCCAGTTTTGTAAGGTACGAGTAGAGACATTAAGTAAAGAAGCTACCTTGCGATAAGACATGCCTTTGTCATTGATGAGTGCCAAAGCTTTTTTACGAAAGTCTAAGGAGTAGGTCATGGTATTTAAAGCTCTATTTAATGAATGTTAGGGTATTGTAGCATATTTGGGGTTTGTGGGGTGTATTTTTACGCTTGAAAAAGCGACCGCCACCCCCATTTATTCCTAAATTCATCTATTTATTATTATCATGACCACCAAACTTACGAGTCTAAATATCGCCCCCACCGTAAACGCCAAACGCACCGAAATCCAAAACCCCCAGCTGTGGCAGTTCCCCATGGACTACCCCATGAGTATCATCGGACACGAAGGCGAGCATGACAGCCTACGCCATGAAGTCACGCTTATTTTGGCAGAGATTTTCCCTGATTTTGACACCGCCAGCATGGTCGTCCGCCCATCCAAGACAGGACGATTTCACGCCCTGCGGGTCAATCTACACCTAACATCTGCCGATGAAGTCAATCGCCTATACACCGCTCTTGACAAAGCCAAAACAGTCAAAACCGCTGTCTGACGATTTACATACATTTACCAAAGACCGCCCGCAAGAGTTGGTCTTTTTTATAAACTTTAAAACATCACAGCCCATTTATCTCATTTGCTTTTGTCTTACTCATCGAAATAACCACCATGCACACCACACCCCCCAAGTCCCCAACCGCCCTACGCATTTTACACACATCCGACTGGCACATCGGCAAATGCCTGTTTAACCACACTCGATATGATGAATTTGAAGCCTTTTTAAACTGGTTACACACCGCCATCAGTACCCATGACGTGGACGCACTCATCGTGGCAGGCGACATCTTTGACACCGCCACCCCCAGTAACAAAGCCCAAGAGCTGTATTATAACTTTTTGGGCAAAGTCGCCAAAAGCCCCTGCCAGCACGTCATCATCACCGCAGGCAACCACGACAGTCCCACCTTTTTGGACGCCCCCAAAGCCATTTTAAAAACACTGAACGTCCAAGTCGTCGGACAAGCCACCGCCGACATCCATGATGAAATACTGTTATTAAAAGACAAACCACAAGATGACTTAAAAAATAATTTAAAAGACAAATCACAAGACAACCCAAAAGACAACTCAAAAATCAATTCAGACATCGTGCGTGCCATCGTTCTTGCCGTGCCTTATCTGCGTGACAAAGATGTCAGGACAGGCGGTAGTTTTGAGCTGACAGGACAGCGAGACAGCGAGACCGCCCAAGGCATTGCCAAGCATTATCAAAGCCTTGCCGAACACGCCATCGCCCTAAGAGATAAACACCAAGCCAGCCCAAACCAGCCCCCCATTCCCATCATCGCCACCGGTCATCTGTTTAGTGCAGGGGCGAGCGTGTCATCGGATGATGACGGCATGCGAAAAGAGACCTTTGTCGGCACACTCGGGCAACTGCCTGCCAGTATTTTTGCCAATGACATCAACTATGTCGCCCTAGGACACATCCATGCCCCGCAAAAGGTTGCAGGACAAGATCGCATTCGCTATTGTGGCTCGCCGATTGCCATGGGCTTTGGTGAGATTGGTAAGGACAAAGAGGTCTTGATTGTTGATTTTGACCCCGTCACAGCGAACACGCCCCACATTCATGCCCTGACCGTACCCGTCTTTACCAAGCTAGTGAGACTACAAGGCGACACCGACAGCATTAAGCACGCCTTACGCCCCCTAATCGCCGAAAACCAAACCATCTATGCCGAGATTATCTATGATGGGCAGGCGTTAGAGCCAAATTTTGCCAAAGACATCAAAGCCTTTTTGACAGACACCAAAGTCCTACCCCTAAACATCCAAAACAACACCCAACGCAGGCACGTCCTACAAAGCACCCATCATGACGAGAACCTAAAACAGCTCACAACCATGGACGTGTTTGAGCGACTTTTAGACAGGAGAGCGGTGAGCAATGATGAAAAAGATGAGCTAAAAGTCGCCTATCAGCACATCATCCAAGCCATTCATGAGCAGGACGTGCAGGCGGACTGACGGTGTATGGCTTGGCTTTTATCTTACTTATTTTTATCCGACTGATTTTTTACTCAATTTATTTTAAAGTCATTTTACCAATTTATTTTGCCATTTATTTATCCAAAATATCATGAAAATACTTTCTTTATCATTTAGCAATCTTAACTCTTTAAAAGGCAACTGGCACATTGATTTTACCGATGACGCCTTTGTCAATGACGGGCTGTTTGCCATCACAGGACAGACAGGGGCAGGCAAGACGACGATACTAGACGCCATCTGCCTTGCCATCTATGGACAGACGCCAAGGATTAGCACCATCAGCAACACCCAAAACGAACTCATGAGCGTGGACAGAGGCGACTGCCACAGCGAAGTGGTGCTACTCATGAATGAGAGTACAGGCGATAAGCTCTATCGGTTCGGCTTTGAACAGCGACGGGCAAACAAAAAGCCCGACGGCAAGTTACAACCCATCAAACGCCAAATCAGCCTACTGACCGACCCATCCGATGACGGCACCATCATCGAGACCAAGCCGAGCGTGTGCGATAAAAAAGCCATAGAAATCATGCACATGAACTTTGAGCAGTTTACCCGTTCGGTCATGCTTGCCCAAGGCAATTTTTCCGCCTTTTTAAAAGCCGAAGCCAATGAAAAGGGCGAAATCCTACAACAAATCACTGGCACGCACATCTACGCCAAAATCAGCCAAAAAGCCTTTGATGTACATAAGCAAAAAAAGGAAGAGCTACACCAATTAGAGCAAAAAGTAGGCGACATCGATGTCATGGATGACGAGCATTTTTCTGCCTTGGAGCGACGTATCAGCGATGATGGCGCTCGTCTTCGTGACACCCAAACTAGCCTGCAACGCCTAGATACCATCATCGGCTGGCACCAAAACCAAATCCAAGCCCAAGCTCACATCGCCAAGCACCAAGCGGACATTGTAACCGCCCAGACAGACATCCAAGCCTTTGACAAGTCGGCGATTCGCTTACGCCTTGCTAATCTGGCTCATGAGCTATCGCCCATCTACCAAGAACTCACCCGTGAGTACCACACGCTAACCCACACCCACACCGCCCTTACCGAACTCCAAAACACCCTGCCCGAGCTAATACAAGAACAGCAGAGTCGACAAGCACAAAAGGACAGTCATCATGGCACACTGACCGCCCACAAAGCCCAGTATAAACAAGCCCTGCCCCTGTTCAAACAAGTGCGAACGCTAGATAACATCATCGCTCAGGACAAATCGGCAATCGACAAAATCAGCCACGCCATCACGAACGAGCAAACGATGATAGCTAATGCCAAGCAGGCGATATCAGAACTAAACAGTCAGCAGGATAAGCACCAAGCCACACTACACGCCATCAATGACCGCCATGAACACATGGCACATTATTCCGACATCAAGCAAGATGTGGGTGTGCTGTCGGGTCATGAACGTGAGCTTAGCACTGCTTTGGCACAGCTTCGTCAGCACACCCGAAAACTGCACGCCCAAACCGATGAGCTACACCAAAAAACCCAACAAATCAATGATAAACGAGATGAACTGCGAACCCAAAAAGAGCGGTTGGCTCAAATCGAACATGACCATCAAGCCCTTATCGGACAAATCAGCGAGCTGTTACAAACATCGCTCATGTTATCTGATATTGATAATGACAAATTGGCGTATTATGGCACGCATTTTCAAGATAAGATTCATCACATCAAAGAGCTGTCGCATTTGACTTATGCCCTTAGCCAGCATGCAGAGAGCCACAGACAGTTAAATGGACAACTTCATGAACTAAGCACTCGCCTGCATGACAATGCCGAGCAAGAGCAAACCGCCCTATCTGCCATTTCTGCCCTAAACGAGCAAATCACCCAAGAGCAAAACACCCTAACTGCCCTAAAACAGCATTATGACACCCAACAACAGCTCATCGCCCTAAAAGAACATCACGCCAAACTGACCGATAATGAACCCTGTCCGCTGTGTGGTTCATTAACGCACCCGTACGCCCTTAACAACCCCTTTATCCATGATATTGATGATGGCACCAAAACCGCCATCACCCACACCACCCAAAAAATAGAAACGCATAAAGAAAACCTGCAAGCTCATAAAGAAATACTTGCCAATATCACCAGTGCAAAAGTGTATTATGGCGAGCAACAACAAACATTAACAGCACAAAAAAATGAAATCATCACAAATATAAACCGTGATTATCAAACCATCATCGCACAGGAGATAATAAAAAACGTCCATCATGAATTACCCATGGCATTAGATGACAATTCGCCCAAGATAAAAGAAGTCATTAATACATTAAATGACATCATTCATCAAACATTAGCCCATTTAACTGGTAGTTATGATAACTATCATAAATTACAGCACGCTTTTACCCAAAAAAGCCAAGAGCTAAATAACTTACGCCAAAATCTTGACATCATCACCCAAGACGGTAAAGCCCTAAAAAATCACATCGAAATCATCACAGAACAAATACAAGACACCAAATCCGCCATCGCTGATTATGAACAAAGCATTCATGAGCTTATCCATGCCATCACTGCCAAATTAGGGCGATATCAAAAAGGCATGGATATAAACATGGATAATGTTATTAATGATATTAATGATATTAATGATATTAATGATATTAATGATATTAATGATATTAATGATATTAATGATATTAATGATATTAATGATATTAATGATATTAATGATATTAATGATATTAATGATATTAATGATATTAATGATATTAATGATATTAATGATATTAATGATATTAATGATATTAATGATATTAATAATGACAGCCACACATCATTATTAGCAAATATTCATCAGCATATTGGCGAGCTAATCCAAATCAGCCAAGACCATGACAATTACCACGCCCAAAAACAGCAATTAGAATCCGAGCTAAGCCACATTCAAATTCATCTGACCAATCAAAGCAAACAATTAAATGACCATCAAGAAAAACTGCATGAATTAGAGCAAGAAAAAATATCCCTAACCCAGCACCACGACA
Source organism: Moraxella bovis (assembly GCF_025985205.1). Taxonomy (NCBI): domain Bacteria; kingdom Pseudomonadati; phylum Pseudomonadota; class Gammaproteobacteria; order Moraxellales; family Moraxellaceae; genus Moraxella; species Moraxella bovis. The sequence continues at coordinate 1,097,127 of NZ_CP087840.1, read as the reverse complement.
GCCATATATCAGAGCGTGAAGCACTGTTTGGCACGGATAATGTCGATGACAAAGAAGCCATGCTACGCCAAGCGATAGATGAGAGCGAGCGGGCATTTCATGACAGCCAAAAGAGTCATCAAAAGTCCCAGCAAGCCTTATTAAGTCTAAATGAAAAAATCAGCCATCATCAAAGCCACATTGCCACGCTTGATAAGCACATTGATGAATTACAACATAAGTTTAATGAATCACTAACAGACAAAGGCTTTAAAGACACCGATGAATTTTTATCGGCATGCATGGATAATGATGAACGCTTAGCATTAGGGCAAACCGAGCAAAACTTACATTATGCCTTAAAACAAGCCCGTGATAATCTTAACTATTGGGAGCATAAACTAGATGACATCATGACTGCCAAGCCTGATGATAAAGTTTTGGCGGATATTTTAAAAGACATGGAGAAACAACATGAATCCAATACAACAAATGACAAATCGAAAAATATGACATTGGATGAATTAAAACAATATAAAGAGCAATTACAAAGCCGTCATTATGAACAGCTGACCGCCTTTGGCGAGCAAAAACAGCTATTTATGAATGCCAAGGACAACAGAGAAAAGCACGGCTCTTTGATGAATTTAATCAGTCAAAAACAGCAGGATTTGGTCGTATGGGCAAAGCTTGATGAACTCATCGGCTCCAAAGAAGGCATTAAATACCGCAACTTCGTCCAAGGACTGACCTTGGAGCTTATGCTCCATCACGCCAATGATGTCCTTAGCAAAATGGACAGTCGCTATGTCCTAACTCATGGCGATGATAAGATCAACAAAAGCCTATTAGAGATAAATGTCATCGACACCGCCCAAGGCAGTGAGATTCGTAGCACCAAAAATCTCTCAGGGGGCGAGAGTTTTATTGTGTCATTAGCACTGGCAATGGGTTTATCACAAATGAGCAGTGAGAATGTCAGTATTAACTCATTGTTTTTGGATGAAGGCTTTGGCACATTAGATGATGAGATATTGGACATTGCATTGTCGGTATTATCATCATTAAAAGATACAGGCAAGATGATAGGCATTATCTCACACGTCCAATCATTAAAAGAACGCATTCCCACCCAAATCCATGTCAAAAAAATTGCTAATGGCGAAAGCAGGTTATTAGGTTCGGGCGTGAGTTAGGTTTGGTATGATTTGGTGAATGATTTTAGTTATTATATTACCAAATAATTTATAACATTGGTGTTACCATTATGAATTTCAAGAAATTTATCTTCGCTATTTTCATACTTACATATAGCGAAATCGCCCTTTCATCTGTTTGCAAACCACCAAATATATTTTATCATTTTTTTGAATTAGGTGCTCGTCTACCTGATGACACCAGCATCAATAAAGAAAGATATGATAATTCAATTGTGTTTAATGTTTTATATAAAATACCCCGATTAGGATTGAGTTAGGTGGTAGATAAAATGGGAATATTTATACTATTTTGGGTAAGAATTTTGACAGAGAGATTTTACACAATCTGCCACCTATGTCATCTTATTTTGGCAATGGAAATGAAATATACAAATGGAGTATTGGTGAACAAAGGTTATCCGTATCTATTTTTAGTACTGGTAATTCTAATGTAATGATTAACTACCAAGGAAGTGATGAACGGGAGAAACTCGGAGATGAGTTTATGTATTCTTTATTTTTAATTTGTAAGCAGGATGAAGTCCCAAATATTAATCACTGCGTAACAATTAATGGCATAATAGATAAAATCCCTGTTAAAATCCCCACATCACCCTCTAATAGACATTAAAAATCCAAAACAAATGGGCGTATTATATTGCCAAAATATTACCGCTATGTTAATATAAAACAAATCCACATTTTTATCAAGGAGTCCGCATGGCAACCGCCCCAAAAAAGCAGTCCGCTACCAAATTTCGTGACGAATTCTCTGACACTCTCTCTCGCCTAGAAGAGTTGGTTGAACACGCCAGTGCTGATGATTTGACCCAAATTGGGGTTCGCTTGGCAGAGTACTTGCCTACCACCAATGTCGCCCATCAGTTAAGTAGTGAGCTGGGTGCAAGCAAATCCAAAGACACCGAGCTTGCCCCCAACTGGCGTGAAGGCGGTTATCCTTATAAGCATCGCATGAGCCGTAAAAACTACGAAGCTCAAAAGTACAAATTACAAATTGAACTTCTAAAACTACAACGCCACGTCAAAGAAACAGGACAAAAAATTGTCATCCTTTTTGAAGGGCGTGACGCCGCTGGTAAAGGCGGTACCATCAAACGCTTTATGGAGCACCTAAACCCCCGTGGCGCTAGGGTTGTCGCCCTAGAAAAGCCGACCGAGACCGAACGTGGACAATGGTATTTTCAGCGTTATGTGCAGACTCTACCCACCGCAGGCGAGATAGTGCTGTATGACCGTTCGTGGTACAACCGTGCTGTGGTCGAGCGTGTTATGGGCTTTTGCAGTGATGATGAATATCACATCTTTATGGAGCAGGTGCCTGCCTTTGAAAAACACCTGACCCAGTCAGGCGTTACGCTCATCAAGTTTTGGTTCTCGGTAAGCCGTGAAGAGCAAAAAGTGCGTTTCTCTCGCCGTGAGCATGACCCGCTAAAACAGTGGAAACTCTCGCCTGTGGACAAAGCGTCCCTTGACAAATGGGACGACTACACCATCGCCAAAGAAGCGATGTTCTTTGAGACCGACACGAGCGAATCGCCATGGATTGTCATCAAATCCGACTGTAAAAAACGTGCCAGACTCAACGCCATGCGTTATGTCCTAAACAAGCTGGACTATGCCGACAAAGACAACTCACAGATTGGCAACATTGACCCGCTCATCGTGGGGCGTGCAGGGGCGTTGTACGAGACTGACGAGCATAAGGATGTAAGCAAGCGACCCACCAAAAAATAAGCTCCACACCAAGCCATCTGCCCCACTTATCAGACTTATCAATCCATCAGGGGCAGGCGGTTTTTGGGTAATGCCATCGGCAAATCTCATATCATAAAATCCTACCCCAAGCACACTACACCATGCCCCTACTCACCGCCACCGCCCTATCCTACCATACCCCAGACCGTACCTTGCTTGACAACGTGTCTTTTGCCTTACATCATGGGCAAAAAGTCGCTCTGGTCGGTGGCTCTGGCTCTAGTAAATCGGTGTTATTACAAGCCTTAGCCGATTTGTTGCCTTTGGATAGTGCTATTACTGATAGGATTATGTTAAATAAAAACGGGAAACTAACATCCCTTAGTCAAATCCCCGACCCGATTATCGCTCTGCTGTTGCCTTATTTCATCAAACGCCTAGCCTATCGGACGGCACGGTGCTTGACCATCTAACCGGCCCCTTTGGTTTTAAATACCACCAAAACAAAAAATTTGATAAAGATTGGCATTTACAACAGCTTACCACGCTTGGTAAACATGACAATTTTATCGACCAATCAATCCATGAGCTGTCAGGGGGCGAACGCCAAATCGTGAGTTTTTGCGGACGTTGCAATTTAACCCAGCAATTGCCCCATTTGACGAGACCACGTCCGCCCTTGGTGATGAGACGGCACATTTGCTCATGAGACTCGTGCTAGATTGGCATGATGATACCAAAGCCTTGATTTGGGTTACGCACACGCCAAGCGAACAACAAGCGTTGGGGGCGGATTTGTGGCGTATGGATAATGGTGTGTTGGCGGTGTAAATTATGGCAATCACACTTACCCTAACCGACATCACCCTAGCCAGCACCCTACTGCTTATCACGATAGGCGTGTCGGCATACCTGCGACTTCGCTTGACAGGCACACTCATCATGGCAGGGGTGCGGACGGTCGTGCAGTTGTCCATGATTGGGCTGATTTTGGCATGGGTGTTCGCTCGGGAGAGTGCGTGGCAGGTGCTTGCGATTTTAACCATCATGACACTCATCGCAAGCCACTCGGCAAAAGGTCGGGTCAAACACCCCTACAAGGGCTTACTGTCTGATAGTATCATCTCGCTATCGGTTGCCACGGGTGTGGTTACGCTGATTGCCATGACACTCATTTTAAAGGTGTCGCCTTGGTATCGCCCCCAGTATATCATACCGATTTTGAGGCTGATTTTGGGCAATTCTTTGACCGCCATATCCTTAACAACCAACGAACTTGTGAACGCCATGCACGACAAGCAAGCCCTTATCAAATCTCGCCTATCGCTGTCGGCTACCCCCTTTGAAGCGGTGCATGAGCTTGTCAAATCGGCGGTGCTAAATGGCCCAACCCCAACCGTCAATTCCATGCTCGTGGTCGGACTGGTAAGCCTACCAGGGATGATGACAGGGCGAATACTGGCAGGGGCTGACCCTACACAGGCGGTACGCTATCAGATTGTTACCATGTTTTTTGTCTGTGGGGGGCAGTACACTGGCGTGTACGCTGTCGGCGGGGCTGGTGGTTCGGCGGTTTTTTGATGAGCGTGGGCGGTTTGTAATCACAGAACAGCTTACACAAGATTATTATTACCAAAACCACCAAGCAAGGTGGTTTTATTTTTGGGCGTTTTATGTTAAATTAAGATTTTTATCACACATCTGACATGAATCTACATAACGAACTACTGACCCTTGGCACAAGTTTTTTGCAAAAAGCCAATCAATTTTTAAGCGAACGCACCACCCAATCCATTCATCTAGACCCTGATGTTCTCGCCTATCGCTGGGTTGGCGGTCAGCGTGGCATACTCGCTCCTATTGATGTCCACCTTGGCATCACTTTGGATGATTTGCACGGCATTGATACCCAAAAAGACAAAATCATTCAAAATACCCGCCAATTTTTGGCAAACTTGCCTGCCAACCACGTTCTCATGACTGGTACTCGTGGGGCAGGCAAATCAAGCCTTGTACGTGCCTTACTTCACGCCCATCATCAAGACGGTATGCGAGTGATAGAAGTCGCCCGAGATGATTTGCAAATGCTTGATAAAATCCGCCACGCCATCAAGGCAAGCGACAGCTACTGCCGTTATATCATCTACTGTGATGATTTGGCATTTAATGGGCATGATGAAAATTACCGCACCCTAAAAAGCGTGCTGGATGGGGCGTTAGACAGCGAACAAGACCGTCTGCTCATCTATGCCACCAGTAACCGCCGTCATCTGTTGCCACAGCTCATGAAGGATAACGTCAGCATTTATAACGGTCAAACCGATGAAGTCAATCCCTATGAGACCATCGATGAGACCGTCTCGCTCTCAGACCGCTTTGGGCTGTGGATATCGTTCTCACCCATGAATCAAGAGACGTATTTGGACATCGTGGCGTATTATTTGACACGGGCGGACATGGCATTTGATGAGATGGTGCGCAGCGAAGCCCTAAAATGGGCAAGCACTCGAGGCGGTCGCTCGGGACGGGTGGCATATCAGTTTAGTCGGCACTGGATAGGGTCAAGGCTGTTAGAGCGTGGCTCTGTGGATGGTGTTACCCATAAATGATATCTTGGGTGGATGTTAAAAATGGGGTAAATAATAATGTCTGCCAAAAAACCAAAATAAAAAGGCGTATCATCACGCCTTTTTAACCCATCATATCCGAACAACCTTAGCCAACGCCATTAACTCATTGATGTCATAAGTACTCTCATCAATCAAATCATACCGCAAGATAACCCACTAATCCAATCTAAGAACTCATCAAAGATGGCACGCCCTTCTAGTCGCTTGCCATGCTGTAGCACCATCATGTCCACGGGTAGCTGGCGTACGCTGTCCGCCCACAGACGGCAGGCTTTATTACTTGCCATATAGCGTTTATGAAAACCTGACATGCTGTTGATGTGAGCTTGAAAATTCTCCACCTTGATGCCAGAATGCCCTACCAATGACGCCCCCATGTCGCCCGAGAACAGAATCTGACTGACAGGGTCATAAAACTGAATGTTACCCACCGAATGCAAAAAGTGGGCAGGGATTGCCATGATTTTAGTATTGCCCAGTGCATACACGCCACCCACATCAGGAATGCCTTCGAGTCGCTCCGACAAACCGTGGTGCAATCGCCCTTTGGTAAAGGCAGAATTATAATGGGGCAAAAACCGCTCCCACAACGTCGGGATAAGCAGTTTGGTATTTTGCAAATGGATGAGCCAACGAGGCATGGACGCCAAAATGTCAGGGTCTTGGTGCGAGCCAATGACGTACTTAATACTCTCCATGCTGGTGTATTTGGTGATTTGCAAAGTCAGTGGCGTAAAGGTCAAATCCCCACCTGGGTCAATGATTGCCGCTTCTTCGCCATCAATGATTAAAAACTGGTTCGATGGCACGCTTTCATCTTCTTCGGGCATACTAAACGCGATACATTTGTGATGACCGTCATCATACAGAACATAAGATTCCATAAAAATTTCCTAAATATTAGGGCGTGCCTACCATTGATAACATTTTTATAAAATTAAGGTAAAAATTTAACATTTTAAATCAATTTTTGCATGAAAAATGGCTAAATCTTGTTTTTCATTGCAAATACCAACGGCAGGCACGCCCTACACAAGTCAAAACGAACACCATAAAATTTTTATGGGTTTTGAACATTATACGCTGATTTGATTAAAAATACCAAAAGTTTTTATTGAATTTATTTGTCATAAAACCACCCCGTCCAACAAAAATAAATTTTCTTAATTATTACTCCATTGTAAATAATGTTATCAATAACCCCGACCGCTTTTAAGACCCTAAAATTTACAAGTATTTTGTGGTATGATAAGCGTTTTTTATTTTGCCCGCACACATTCTATGACCGCCTTATCGCCCAGCCCATCTGACATTCTTGTTGCCTTTGACACCATTTTTGAGCAATGCTCGATTGCCATTTTGCAAAACGACACCATCATCTACACCGAGACCGTGGCAGGTGGGCGTGGGCAAACGGAGATTATCTTGCCCATGCTTGACAAGGCACTGCATACGGCAGGTGTGGACATAAAAGACGTACAGGCGTGGGCGTTCAACCGTGGGCCGGGGGCATTTAGTGGTATTCGAATCAATACCGCCCTAGTCCAAGCCCTATCTGTCGCCAATGACGCACCGTGTATCGGCATATCCAGCCTACACGCCTTGGCATTTATGGCGTGTGAACAGACAAGTATGGCGGACGGCACAAGGATAACTGGCGTGATAGACGCTCGCCAAAACCAAGTCTATGCAGGGGATTTTGTGGTACAAAAAGCCTTGCCCATTGCCCAAAGCGAATATTTGCTGGATTATGACAAGCATGTAGAGACCGACATCATCGTGGGGGATGGCGTGGATTTGGTGGCAACAGATGCCAAAAAATTACGCCTAAATCCAACCGCCTGCCACATCGCACGCCTTGCCTATCCGCTATTTTTAAGGGGCGAGACGGTAATGGCAGAGAATGCCTTGCCCGTTTATCTTAGAAATAACGCTTGGAAAACATTGGCAGAGCAAGGCAAGAAATAATTAACCAATTTTAAAATGAAATATGGGGCAGTTTATTCACCCAATCATTTATATGCCAACAATCTTATTTTTTAAAATAGCATTGTTCAATAAAGACATATTTTAAAATTTAGACATGTAGGGTCAAATTACATTCGCCCAATCATTTAATACCAAAAAATTATTTAACCCCCAATCCATACCGCCAATAAATATTGGTAAATTTAAATAAAGAGTAATATTTTGGACATTTTATTATTTATCAAAGCCGTTATCATGGGCATTGTCGAAGGCATTACCGAGTTTTTGCCGATTTCTAGCACAGGCTATATGATTTTGTCGGCAGACATCATGAATTTTTGGGACAAAGACAAGCGAGATTTGTTCATTGTTTTTGTTCAGCTTGGGGCGATTTTGGCGGTCATTTATGACTATTGGGGCAGATTGTGGACGGCATTTATGGGGCTACTGACAGGCAAGGCAGACGGCATGACCAACCCCCGTGGGTTGGGTATCTCGCTCATCATCGCCACTATTTCTGTCATGGTTGTCGGCTTTACCTTAAAAGACTTTATCACAGGCATGCTCTTTCATCCGCTTGTCGTGGCGACCATGCTTATCATTGGGGCGTTACTGATTATCTATGTTGAAAAACACCCACGCCCCATTAAGGCACAAGAAGCCGAGCATATTGACTTTAAAATGGCATTAAAAATCGGACTTTGCCAATGCCTTGCCCTAATCCCTGGTACCAGTCGCTCTGGGGCGACCATCATCGGAGCGTTGTGGTTTGGGGCGTCTCGCAAGGCGGCGACCGAATTTTCATTCTTTTTGGGCATCCCTGTCATTATCGGGGCAGGACTTTTGGAGCTGATTGAGAAAAAAGACGTGCTACAAACAGGACAAGATTGGGCGATTTTGGGCGTGGGAACGGCAGTGTCTTTTGTTGTTGCTCTATTGTGCATTCGTTTGCTTGTGGCGTGGGTATCAAAACGGGATTTTATGATTTTTGCCTATTTGCGGATTATCACAGGCGTGATTGTGTTATTGGCGTATTTTGTGTTTGGTTATCAAATTCAAGGGTAAATTTTTATTAAATTTAATGTATATAAATAATATTTACTTTTAATAAAAACCAATCTAGGGAGAATCATAATTCGCCCCTACAATCCTAAAAAACATTTTTTATTTATAAAATACCCATTTAAAAGGCAACATTTTGAATATTAACATCATCGGCACCGAACAAGACAAATTGTTATTTGATACATTAGACGCTATCAATAAAACTCACAATTTGTCTTTAAAGTTATCTTTTTATGCTTTATCAAAATTAAGTGATAAATTCATCTCATTGTTTGCCAATGATAATGTCAATATCCCTTTAATTGCTCTTATCAAAAATACGCCAACTTTAATTAAAATTGACAACAATGCTATTATAAAATCATCATTAAATTGGCAAGCCCTAACCAAACGTATCGTAACCGCAGGGCGAAAGTCCGAACTGATATTACAAGCAAGCAAATTAACGTCCGACATGAGCGTGATAGACGGTACGGCAGGCTTTGGGCAGGACGGATTGATATTGGCAAGCGCAGGGGCAAATGTAATCATGATAGAACAAAATCCTATCGTGGCAATGCTACTATTATTTGAACATCAAATGATGAATGCCAATCCAAATTGGCAAAAATTATTAAGCCGAATTGCAATTTATCATGGTAATTTTTTGAATACTGATTTTATGGCGACCTTACCAAAGGTGGACATGATTTATCTTGACCCCATGTTTCCTTCCGATAGCTATTCGGCAAAGGTGGGTAAAACCATGCAAGTATTACACGATTTGGCAAATCCGCCAAGCGATGATGATGAAAAACGATTTTTGGATAGTGCCCATGCTCAATTAAAAGATAATGGCAAAATCATCATCAAACGCCCCTTATCCGCCCCCCATTTGGCAAATAAAACGCCATTGCAAAGCGTGGCAAATGATGCAATACGGTTTGATAGATATTAGGTGATTTATGAAACAAGAATATGTAGTTGTGGCATTAATATTGATTTTGGTTATGCAAAACGTGTGGTTACGCCAAGATTTTAAACGGCTCTGGCAAGCGGTAGATAAAACCAAATACGTCAATCGCTATCGTGAAATCATCGCCCAAACCAAAGACCAAACCCAAGCGATAAAACAATTACGCCAAGAATTTAATGAATTGGGATTATTGCAAGCGGTGGAGATGAGCCAACTTACCCATCAAGACAAGAGTTAGATTTTAGATGAGATATTTTCCACTTGTGGCAATTTTGGAGTTTATAAAGTATACATCCCTATATTTATGTATGATAAATTTGTAGTAATTTGAAAGCTTATGGCATGCTTTTCTTGATCGCAAGTCAAAAGAAAATTCATAAAACAGCCAAAAACTCCCAAGATTTTTTGGGTAAAATTTGCTACAATAGGGGAATTTACCCCAACCCATAAGGACTGCTATGAAAATTTTAGTTACAGGTACAGGCGGACGTGAGCACGCCTTAGCGTGGGCGTGTGCCAAAGATGACAGAGTACAGACGGTCTATGTCGCTCGTGGCAATGCAGGCACGGCAAGCGAACCCAAGCTCCAAAACGTGGATTTGGACATCACCGACCATCCTGCCGTGATTGAGTTTTGTCAGACTCACGACATTGCTTTTGTGCTTGTGGGGGCGGAAGCTCCACTGGTGGCAGGCATTGTGGACGATTTGGAGCGGGCTGGCGTGCGTGCGTGGGGCTGTTCAAAATACTGCTCACAGCTAGAAGGCTCTAAGGCATTTGCCAAAGATTTTATGAAAAAAGTCGGCATTCCCACCGCCTTTTATGAAGTCTTTACCGAGGTAGAGCTGGCAAAAGATTTTGTCCGCACTAAGGGGGCACCCATTGTCATCAAGGCGGACGGACTGGCGGCAGGTAAGGGTGTGATTGTGGCGATGAATGAGAGCGAAGCCTTTGGTGCCATTGATGACATGCTATCAGGCAATAAATTTGGGCAAGCAGGGAGCCGTGTCGTCATCGAAGAGTTTTTGGCAGGCGAAGAAGCGTCCTTTATTTGCATGATTGACGGCGATAATATTTTGCCCATGGCAACCAGTCAAGACCACAAACGCATTTTTGAAGGCGATAAAGGGGCAAATACAGGCGGTATGGGAGCGTACTCGCCTGCCCCTGTGGTAACGGCTGATGTACATGAGAAAGTGATTGAGCGTGTTATCCGCCCTGTCGTGGACGAGATGAGGGCAAATGGCACGCCTTATAAGGGCTTTTTGTACGCAGGGCTTATGATAAATGACGCAGGCGACCCTTATGTGATTGAGTTTAACTGCCGATTTGGCGATCCTGAGACTCAGCCGATTATGATGCGCTTAAAGTCGTCTTTGGTTGAGCTGATTTTGGCAGGGCTAGACGGCAATTTGCCCGCCAGTGCAGAATGGACGGACGAAGTTGCCTTGGGCATTGTCCTTGCCAGTCGTGGCTATCCAGAGAGTTCATCATCAGGCGATGTCATTACAGGTTTGCCAGATGTGCAGGACGACCTAAAAGTATTCCACGCAGGTACAAAGGCAGAGAACGGGCAAATCCTAACCAATGGCGGACGTGTGCTGTGCGTTACCGCACTTGGGGCGAGCGTGGCAGATGCCCAAGCCCGTGCGTTGGCAAGCTGTGGTACGATTGCCTTTGACGGCATACAATATCGTAGGGATATTGGCTGGCGTGCGATTGGGCGTTAGTCTTTATCTGAATATAGAGTCAAATGCGGTCGTGTTTGGCTCTATTTTTTTATAGAATGATGAACATTTTTTATAAAACCTACCCCCACACCTTGACCTAATCGTATGATGATGATTAAATAACCATTCTAGCTAAGTATATCAAGCAACACCCCAATATAAGGACATGATAACAATGAAATCCCCCTATCTCACCAAATCCCCCACTTTTTGGCTTGGTATGCTCGCCACCGTCTGCATCGTCATCGGTGTGCGTGAGCTTGCCTTGATTGCTTGCACCGCTTTGGGAATGCCAACCGCCACCAACATTGTCGGCTTGATGTCGCTTTTTGCCATACTTATGGGTGTGCGTCTTATCAAGGGCGGTTTGCCAAATTGGCTGTCATCATCGGCAAGCGTGCTACTTGTAGATAGTGGATTTGCGTTTTTGCCTGTGTCGGCAGGGGCGGGAATTTTGTTGTTTGGGCTTGGGTCGGATTTGCTTGCCGTGTCGACGGTCATCGTGCTTAGTACTGTGATACCGCTTTGGGCGTTTGCCAAATTGTCCCAAAACTGGCTAAAAAGCACGGACGATAAAGGGGAAAATCATGCCAACTCTTGATAGCACCACGATTTTTATCGCCTTTGTCGTTACGCTCATCGCCCACATCGGGGCAAAGTATGTGCTACGCTATATCAATAAATACTTTCGTGGCATACCGATGATTATCATCGCCATTGTGCTAACGCTTATCATCATTGCCGTGATTCAACTGCCTTATAATACGTATTACGCCCATGCCAAACCTGTCTTTGACCGCTTGCTTGGGTATAGCACCGTCCTGCTTGCCGTCCCCCTGGCGGGTATGGATTTTAAGGGTTTGCCTGTCAAAAAGCTGTCTATCATTGTCGTCATGGCAAGCCTTGTTGGGGCGATTGTACCGATGAGTTTGGCGTATGTGTTTAGCCTAAATATACAGACGATTTTGGGCTTTGCCACACGGTCGGTTACCACGCCTGTGGGCTTGTCGGTTGCCCAAATCATTGACGCACCGCTTGTGCTTGCCAATCTCATCATCATCGTGTCGGGGATTTTGGGGGCGGGGGTATGCCGTATTTTGTTCAAAAACATCACAGACGACAGAGCAAAAGGCTTGGCACTGGGTCTGGTTGCTCACGCCATTGGTACGGTCGAAGCATGGACAATCAGCCCCACCGCAGGGCGATACGCCGCCTTTGGGCTTGCCATCAATGGCTTGGTAACGGCGGTGTGGTTGCCAATGGCGATATTGTGGTTATTAAAATGATGATTTTGGATAAAGCAAAGCACCTGTATGGGTGCTTTTTTAATCCATACGACTGCCCGTTTTGTCGATATAAAAAGTTTCGCCGTTTAATTCAACAATGGCTTTACCCATTGTAAAATCCCAAGCATGGTTGTATTGAATGGGAATAATAGCTTTGCCTGTTTTATCTATAAAACCATATTTGCCATTTTGCTCTACACTTGCCAAACCATCTGAAAATTTCCAAGCAGAATCATATTGAATGGGGATAATTATTTCACCGTTTTTATCAATATAACCATATTTTTCATTTTGTCTTATTACTGCCAAACCGTCTGAAAAATTAGAAACAAATCCCCATTTGCCATTTTTTTCTACTCCCGCCAATCCGTCTGCAAAGTCCAAAGCGTAATCATATTGAATGGGGATAATAATTTTACCTGTCTTGTCAATATATCCCCATTTACCATTTTGCTTTACATTTGCCAAGCCGTCTGAAAAAACCAGGCATTATCATATTGAATAGGAATGACTATTTCGCCTTTTTTATCAATAAAACCCAGAATTTTTGTTGTTTGATTTGCCGAGGTCGTAGGTTTGGCGTGGTATATTTTGCCCTTTTTATTTACCTTAAAACAGACAAGGTTGGCTTGTCTGTTTTTTTGTTTGGGTTTTTGTTTAGGGTTTGATTGATGCATTTAAAATGAATGCTATTTAACCATTTATCAACAGTTTTCGCCTTGACAAAAATGAGTTTTAATCACAAAATTACGCTTTTGCAACGCAACAAAATGGCAGGAGAGCGGTATGATTACCGAGTCTTTGATGGATGTCTCACGGCTACAATTTGCCGTTACAGCATTATTCCACTTCTTATTTATTCCCCTAACGCTTGGCATGACATGGCTACTTGTCATCATGGAGTCGGTGTATGTCATCACAGGCAAAGAGATTTGGAAGGACATGACCCGATTTTGGGGCAAGCTCTTTGGCATCAACTTTGCCTTAGGCGTTACCACAGGCATTACGATGGAGTTTCAGTTTGGGACGAACTGGGCGTATTATTCGCACTATGTCGGCGATGTGTTCGGAGCCCCCCTTGCCATCGAAGGCTTGATGGCGTTTTTCTTAGAATCCACGATGGTGGGGCTGTTTTTCTTTGGCTGGGAGCGAATGAGCCGTGTGCAACATCTCATCACCACCATACTCATGGCACTGGGAACCAACCTGTCGGCTCTGTGGATTTTGATTGCCAATGGCTGGATGCAAAACCCCGTGGGAGCAGAGTTCAACTACCAAACCATGCGAATGGAGATGACCAGTTTCGCCCAAATCCTGCTAAACCCTGATGCTCAAAATAAATTTGTCCATACCGTCTCGGCAGGTTATGTGGTCGGAGCGATGTTTGTGCTGTCAGTGTCGGCTTGGTATCTGTTAAAAGGGCGTGATGTCGCCTTTGCCAAACGCAGTTTTCATGTGGCGGCCGCCTTTGGTTTTGCATCCATTTGTAGTACCATTGTGCTGGGTGATGAGTCGGGTTATTCTATCGGACTGGCTCAGCAGACCAAACTTGCCACCATGGAAGCGATGTGGGAGACCGAGCCTGCCCCTGCCAGTTTTAATCTGGTGGCACTCATCAACGAAAAAGAAGAGAAAAACGACTGGGCGATACATATCCCCTATGCCATGGGCATCATTGGCACACGCTCGCTAAATAAGGAGATACTAGGCATTCATGACATTAAGGAGATCAACGAAGAGCGAATTGTCAGCGGCATCTTTGCGGTGAGTGCCTTAGATGAGATGCGTGCGAGCATGGCAGACAGTAAGGCGGTCAATCCACGCACACTGGCACAGTTTGAACATCACAAAAACGATTTGGGCTTTGGGCTACTACTCAAAAAATACACCCATGATGTTACCCAAGCCACCCCCGACATGGTAAAATCTGCCACCAATGACACCATTCCTAGGGTAACGCCCATGTTTTGGACGTTTCGTATCATGGTGGGCTTGGGCTTTTTGATGCTCGTATTATTTTCCTTATCGCTGTTTTTCACCATTAAGGGTAATTTTATGGAGAAAAAATGGCTGTTAAAATTTGCCGTCATCATGCTCCCTGCCCCGTGGATAGCCGCCGAAGCAGGTTGGTTTGTTGCCGAATATGGTCGTCAGCCGTGGACGGTATATGGCGTGTTGCCCACGCATTTGTCAGTGTCTAACATCGCCATTAGTAACGTGATATGGTCGCTGATTGGCTTTGTGGTGTTTTATACCATTTTGTTTATCATTGAGATTTATCTCATGCAAAAATACGTCCGTCTGGGCCCTGCCAGTCTCGGCACAGGGCGGTATTTTGGCGAAAAAAGCGACAAAAACATCATCAACCCCAATGAATTTAAAGGAGTATAACCATGTTATTTGATTATGAAACCCTAAAATTCATCTGGTGGCTCATCATCGGTGTCCTACTCATTGGCTTTGCCATCATGGACGGTCATGACATGGGCGTGTGTAGCCTGTTACCCTTTGTCGGCAAAACGGACAAAGAACGGCGTGTGATCATCAACACCATTGAGGCTCATTGGGAAGGCAATCAGGTGTGGTTTATTACCGCAGGCGGGGCGATTTTTGCTGCCCTGCCCCTGCTGTACGCCACGGCATTTAGTGGCTTTTATTGGGCGTTAATGGCGGCATTGTGGGCGTTGTTTTTCCGCCCTGTGGGGTTTAAATACCGTAGCATGGTCAAGGATGAACGCTGGCGGACAGCATGGGATTGGGGGCTGTTTATTGGCTCGTTCGTCCCTGCCTTGATTTTTGGGGTGGCGTTTGGCAACTTGTTTGTGGGTGTGCCATTTGGCTTTGACAATCAGCTTGTCTCTACTTATACTGGCTCGTTTTGGGGCTTATTGTCGCCCTTTGCCCTGCTCTGCGGTCTGGTGAGTGCCTTTATGATAATAACCCAAGGCGGGGTGTATCTGGCTCATCGCACGGTCGATGACATCCAAATTCGCACCAAAAAATTAACCACCATCTCCGCCATCATCATGTCGGTGTTATTTGTACTGGCAGGCTTTTGGGTGGCAAATCTTGACGGCTATGTCATCACCAGTTCGCTGGACAAAAACGCCTTGATTGACCCCACGAGTAAGACCGTCATCACCGAGCAGGGGGCGTGGCTTGCCAACTTTAAGGCTCATGGAGCGTTGTGGTTATTTCCTGCCTTAGGCGTCATCATGCCTATCGTGGCGGTGCTTGTCATGAAAGCAGGACGCACCTTGACTGCCTTTGTGTTGTCTAGCGTGGGCGTGCTTGGGGTAATTATGACCGCAGGGGTCGCTTTATTCCCCTTTTATATGCCGTCATCGTCCGACCCCCGTTCGAGCCTAACCGTATGGGACAGCACGTCCAGTCAGCTCACGCTCATGGTGATGGTCTATGTGGTCGTCTTTATCCTGCCTGTGGTGGTCGGCTACACAAGCTGGGCGTACGCCATCATGCGGGGCAAAGTTACCAAAGCCTATATCAAAGAAAACGAACATACACTATATTAGGAGATAACTCATGTGGTATTTTGCATGGATATTGGGCTTAGGCTTTGCCGTACTGTTGGCGATTATCAGTGCTGTGTGGGTGGAGTTTGAAGACAGCCGAGAAGAGGCGTTTTATGGCAAGGATAAGGAGCGTGATGATTAGATGCGTTTTTTACTTTAACTTCAACCTTAACTTAACATGATAGTATATTGATTATTGGGTGATTGGTTGTGGATTTATAGGGGCAAATCACATTTGCCCTGTGATAAAGTCTTGATTTTTAGGCGAACAAATTGCCCCTACACGCCCAAATTTTAACACATACACTCTACAAAATAAAAAAGTGCTACGGTTTTTCGTTCGTGGTGAGCTAAGTCGAACCATGACGGAAACCGACCCGCAGGCAAGCTTGTGGCAAACGGTTTTCGTAGTAAAATTCAATTTTGTTAGCTGTATCGTCCGATTTTTCACAATCCCAATAACAAACCCTGCCAACAGACAGGGTTTTTATCATTATGCCACCGCTTTTTGTGGTTCTTTTTGGCGAATAAAGGCATACAGTATACCAGTTACCAGACTACCGACCGTAATGGCCACCAGATACATGAGTGGTTGTGAGACGAACGGTATCACAAACAGTCCGCCATGCGGTGCTTGTAGCCCGATACCAAGCCCCATAGAAATCGCCCCTGCCAATGCCCCACCAACCACAGAGGCGATAATCACACGAGCAGGGTCAGCCGCCACAAAAGGCAATGCCCCTTCTGAGATAAAGCACAGACCTAACACAAAGGACGCTTTACCAGCGTTACGCTGATTGTCATTGAACTTATTTTTGGCAATCCACGTCGCTATCGCCATACCAATAGGCGGCACCATGCCCCCTGCCATTGCCGCCGCAATCGGTGTAAACACCCCTGAGGCAATCATACCCACTGAGAACGTATAAGCTGCCTTATTCACAGGGCCACCCATGTCGGTACACATCATCGCCCCCAAAATCAGCCCCAAGATAATGGCATTGGTGTCATTCATGGTTTTTAGCCACTCGGTTAGGGCGGTCATGAGTGCCGCCACAGGCGGATTAATCGCATAGACCATGAGCAGACCAACGATGAGCGAACCCAATAACGGCAATATCAAAATCGGCTTTAAGGACGTCAAACTGGCAGGTAGTTTGATGACATCATTTAAAAACTTGACCGTATAACCTGCCAAAAAACCAGCAATAATACCGCCTAAAATCCCTGCCCCTGCGGTATTGGCAAGCATACCACCAATCAGACCCACCGCCAAACCGGGGCGGTCAGCGATAGAGTAAGCCACATAGCCGGCAAACACCGCTATCATCAAGGCGAACGCACCACCGCCACCGATGTCCATAAGTGCTTTGGGTAAGCCAAAGGCAATGCTCTCATCTTTAAAGGCTTCCACGCCAAACATAAAGGACATGGCAATGAGCAAACCACCTGCCACCACGAGTGGCAACATATGCGACACGCCTGTCATTAGGTGCTTATACAGCCCCTTTTTCTCATCGCTCTCGCCTGCCGTGCTTGCACTTTGGGTGCCGCCATAGACACTTGCTTGATGAAAGGCTTTGGTAAATTCTTGCTCGGTTTTTTTGAGTGCCAACCCTGTGGACGTGCGGTACATTTTTTTGCCACTAAATTTAGACAAATCCACGTCAATGTCCGCCGCCACAAACACCAAATCCGCCTGTGCCACTTCGTCTGCCGTAATGGCATTACCCACGCCAACCTGCCCACGAGTCTCCACCTTGATGTTCCAGCCCTGTGCTTTGGCATAGTTCTCAATCGCTTCTGCCGACATAAAGGTATGAGCTACCCCTGTCGGACAAGCGGTTACCGCCACGATGTTACGCACCGATGAATTTGCCGACTTTAAAACCGCTTGGTCGGTTTGGGTAGGCGTGAGTAGCGTATTTAAATAATCCACATCGCCAAATTTGGCTGAGTCAAGCTCATGCTGATTTAGATAAATGACCTGCTCGGTGCTGGCTCGTTCATCATCAGTGATGACCACGCTCACACCATGAGCGATGTTTTGGTCTGTGGTAAATTGTGCATCAATGCCATTTTTTTGCAAACTGGCAACCAACTGCTTAGCAATGAGCAAGCCATAAGCAGAATTATCCGCCACACTAATGGCATAAGTTTTGTTTGTCATAGGGTTTGCCTATTTTTCAATTTTTAATTTTAATTTACTTCAATCTCAACTTAAATTTACAAATTATTGATTTTTCAATGATTATTTTTCTGGTTGTAGGGGCGAGTTGCAATTCGCCCTTGATAAATCAATCGCTTATACAAAGTTGAGAACAGGGTTTTAATTTTTAAATTCAATTCAGCCCAAACTTAGGGCATGCCCGCCTTTTGTATTTGCAATGAAAAATGTGAAAAATCGCCCGTTTTTCAAGGAAAAAGTGAAGTTTGTGAGTCTTCTATCAAACAAACTTTTGCCTTCGAGCCACAAGATTTAGCCATTTTTCATGCAAAAACATTATTTTATTTCCAAAATATTTCTATATTGTAAATAGTGTTATAAAAGGCAGGCACGCCCTAGATCAAGCCAATTTTTTCACAGCAACTTGCTCAATTAAGTCAGTTAGCACGTCCTGCTCTGGCACTTTAAAGCCAATGATGGAGACCGCATGAGCCGATAAAGCAGTCGCCCTTGCCAATGCCTTGGTTGGCTCATCTTCTCGGAGCAAGCCAAAAATCATACCCGCAGTAAAGGTATCACCCGCCCCCACGGTACTTTTGACAATCATGACAGGCGGTGTCGCCCCATACATCTCACGCCCATTAGGGGTTTGACGTAACCAATGCACGCCTTTTTCGCCCATCGAGATAAAAACATGCTCAATATGGCTATGAATCTCATCAAAGAGTGCCACCTGCTCATCTAGCCCATCGGCACGTATGCCAAAGGCTTCAAACAACTCGTCGTTGTTGGGCTTGATAAGCCACAAGGGATAACGCATGGCGATTTTTAGAGCCTCGCCACTGACATCAACCGCCACTTTGCCATGGATATTTGTCAGCAGAGCAAGCAAATGGTCAAAGTCAGGCAAACCAAAACCCGTCGCCAAACTGCCAGCAATCAGCACCGCATCACAAGCAGGGGCAAGCTCTGCCACCTGATCAAAAAAGTGCAGTTTGTCCGTCTCGGTCACCACAAAGCCCTGACCATTGACATCTGTGGTACGACCGATACCATCGACCACATCGGCAAGTTTAATGTTGGTGCGAGTAATGCCTGCCACTCGCACAAAGCTGTCAGTAACCCAACCTAGATTCTCACTGTGGTTTAGGGCATCACGCTCATCAAAGAGTCGGTTAAAAATACCGTCATTATCACCACCCAAAAACCCTGTGGCAACGGCATTCACGCCCAAATCCGCCAAAATCTGAGCAGCATTTAGACCTTTGCCCGCAGCATCCATCTGACTGGATAAGGCACGATTCACCGCCCCAAGCGTTAGCACATCAAGACTGACCGTCATGTCAATGGCAGGGTTTAGGGTAATACAAAGCACTTGCATATTACACTCCCATCGCCAAAGCACGCACTTCGCCAGCGGTGCGACAGGACAGGGCTTTTTTGGCAAGGTATTGGCAATCGGCAAAGTTAAGCTCACGCACCACTGCCTTGGCAAGGGCGATATTACCTGCCGACATGGACAGCTCGTCCACACCTAGCCCCACCAATATCGGTATGGCTCGCTCATCGCCTGCCAGCTCGCCACACACGCCCACCCACTTGCCGTGAGCATGGGCGTTGGCAACGGTGTTTTGGATAAGTCTAAGTACGCTCGGGTGCAGACTGTCAGCATCCTTTGAGAGCGTAGCATGACCACGGTCAATGGCAAGGGCATACTGAGTCAAGTCGTTGGTGCCAATGCTAAAAAAGTCCACTTCACTGGCAAAAATATCCGCCATGACCGCCGCACTTGGCACTTCTATCATCATACCCACTTGGAGCTTATCATAGGGATAATCGCTCAGCACTTTATCTAGTATCGCTTTGGCATCATGCCACTCTTCTAATCTACCCACCATGGGGAACATGATACGCAAATCACGCCCCTTGGACGCTTTAATCAAGGCGATGAGCTGATTTTCCAATAAAGCAGGCTGTCTTAGGGTCAAGCGAATGCCACGCACCCCCAAAAATGGGTTGTCTTCAAACGGCATGGGCAGATATGGCAACGGTTTATCACCACCGACATCTAAGGTACGCACCACGAGCGGACGACCGTCCAAGGCATCAAACACCTGCGTGTAATCCACCACCTGAGTATCAATGTCAGGCACGCTCTGATGACTCATGAACACAAGCTCGGTACGCAGTAGCCCCACTGCTTCTGCCCCACTCTCTACCGCCATCTTGGTATCGTAGACATTACCCAAATTAACAGCAATCTCCACTTGATGACCGTCTTGGGTGATGGCAGGGTTTAGGGCAGTCTCACTGGCTAGGCGTTTACGCTCCGCCCAACTTGCTTGCTCGGCTTTGGCGACCGCCACCATTTCATCGGTTGGTGCAACCATAAACCAGCCTTGACCGCCATCTATCAGCACCTGCTCGCCATCGTTAATGTCAAGCACGCCCTTACCTGCCCCCACAATCGCAGGAATACCCAACGCTCGGGCGACGATGGCACTGTGCGAACTGGCACCACCCACCGCCGTGAGAATGCCTGCCACTCGTGCAGGGTCTAGGCATGCCACATCAGACGGTAGCAGGTCTTCTTTGATAAGCACATAAGGCTCGGCAGGCTCGGTTGCAACCGCTTGACCTGTTAGCTTGGCAAGCACTTTTTGCCCCACATCTCGCAAATCCGCTGCTCGCTCGGCAAGCAGATGATTGGCAACGCTCGCCTGCACTTTTGCCAACTGCTCAATATGAGCATGCCATGCCGCCGCTGCCGATAGCCCATCATCAATACCGTCTTTTGCCCCGTGTGTGACTTCTTCATCATCAAGCAGAGCCACATGAGCAGTAAAAATCTGAGCAATCGACGCTTTTTTGGCAGTCTGAACAATGACTTTTAGCTCATCTTTGACCGACCCAATCGCCTGTTGCAAGCTCGCCCACTCGCTCGCCTTATCACCCCCTTGGACAGGATAATCAAACCGCACTTGACGTACCACGAATGCTTCGCCATGAGCCAGTCCCGCTGACGCTGACGTGGCGTGTGTGCGTTCGCCTTTGATGATGGCGGTGTTATCGGTCAAGTCAAGCACGGCAGGTTCATGATTTTCTTTACCACTTTCTTGGCTGTTTGCTTGACTATTACTTATCGGTGTTACTTCTTCGCCCAGTCCGTCTTGCACCGCTTGGATAAGCTTGGGTAGATACTCGACCGCATCGGTATTCGGCTCGGCGATGAATGTTAGGCTCTGCCCCCGTGTCGCCCCCAGTGAGAGTAGTTTGGTTAGGCTCTTGGCGGAGACGTATACTCCATTGTCCACCGCCACTTTTAGCTCGCCTATCACTCCTTTGGCAAGCTCGGATAAGGCAGTGGCAGGGCGTGCGTGCAACCCATGAGCATTGGGCAGTACCACACTTGCCGATTGCCAATGCTCCGCCTTGTCCGCCCCCAAAAATGTCACCAACTCGGGCAGGCTGGCATGTTGTAATTTGCCACCAAACTCTGCCGACAACAGCACATCATACAACGCCAACAGCTTATCTTGATTTACCGTTTGGTTACTGGCGATGACCGCCAATACCCTCATGTCATCATGACCCAGTTTAACCACCTCTTTGGCGACCGCTAAGGCAAAGGCAGGTTCGGCAACCAGTTCATCATGCTCTAAGGTCGCACAGTAGATGGCTTCTGAGAGCTTGGTAAAACTGGGGCGAATGCCTGTGGCAATGACTAATTTACCTTGCTGTTTTAGTAGCGACACCGCTACCCCATACAGCTCATCAGCATCTTTGGCGTTGATGTCAGTTTTGATGAGATTTTCATGAATGCTAAGCGAGCGATTGCCCGTGCCATCCAAGATAGCCAATAGCTCATCGGCACTGGTGGCATGCTTGATACGCTCTTCGATGTCATCGCCCAAGGCTTTGGTTAGCTGTCTTAAAATGGACAAATGCTCATCGGATTTGGCACAAATCCCTACCAACAAATACGCTCGCTCGCCGTCATCATTCCACACCACGCCATCGGCAAAATGCACAAGTCGCACCCCTGTTTGTTGCACAAAAGAGCGTGATTCTGGCGTGCCATGCGGAATGGCAATCCCCTGCCCCAGATAGGTACTGGTCTGTGCTTCACGGGCTTGCAGTCCTGCAAGATAATCGGCAGTCGCCAGTCCGTCTTCGCTCAATATCTTGGCAAGTAGGGATAAGGCTTCGTCTTTATTGGTAGCCTGTGCATTCATACGCACGTCAGTGGCGGTAAGATTTAACATAGATTTCCTTATAAGATAAAGGATAATTTAAAATATTGTTTAGGGCGTGTTGAACATTGATAACATTATTTATTAAAATGATGAAAATTTAACGCTTTTATCAATTTTTGCATGAAAAATGGCTAAATCTTGTGGCTCGAAGTCAAAAACTTGTCTGATAGAAAACTCACAGCCTCAAGTTTTTTCCCTTGAAAAACGGGCGATTTTTCCTATTTTTCATGGCAAATACCAATATTCAACACGCCCTAATAAATTTTAAAAATTTTTACAATACAAACAAAAATCGGCTAATTTTACCATTATTTTTTAAAAAATAATACCAAAAAAGACAAGCCAAATGAGATACTTTTGCAAATGTTGTTTTTACTTTAATTCCAACTTAAAATGGTAGATAATTGATAATTATGTCATTTTTGGGTTGTAGGGACAAATCCCATTTGCCCTTGATAAATCAATCCGTTATATGGCGTTGTAAATGGGGCATTTTTTAAAAACATCATTGGCAAATATCCATTTAAACAGGATTATCAATATCCACAAAAACCACATCAAGCCCAAGCACGTCCACCAAATGCTCGCCCAACGCCTTGACACCGCCCCGCTCGGTTGCGTGATGACCCGCCCCAAAGTAATCCACGCCCAGTTCTCGTGCCAAATGCGTGGTACGCTCGGACGCTTCCCCCGAGATAAACGCCTGACAACCCATGGCATAAGCTTGGGTTATCATGTCTTGGGCGCCGCCTGTGCATAGGGCGATTTTGGTTAGGGTGCGGTTAGGGTCATCGCTGATGTGCAGGGGCATGCGTCCCAACACTTGCTCAATTTTTTTGGCAAAATCGGCAGATGTCGTGGGCGGACACGTGGCAAAATTGCCCACAGGGTGTTTTTCATGGGGGTATAACGCCCCTGTGATGGTCAAGCCAAGCTCATCGGCAAGCACTGCATTATTGCCGATGACAGGGTGAGCATCAAGGGGCAGATGATAGGCGATGAGCGAAATGTTGTGTTGGAGCAGAGTGCGAATGCGTTTGCCTTTCATGCCGATCAGTGGGGCAGGCTCGCCTTTCCAAAAATAGCCATGATGTACCAATATCGCTTGGGCGTTTAGCTCTATCGCCTTATCTATCAAGGCTTGGCAAGCGGTAACGCCGGTGATGACTTTACTAATGGGCGTATCGGCATCGACTTGCAGACCGTTGGGGCAATAGTCGTTAAATTCGCTTGCTTGTAGGTATTCATCGCAAAATTTTGCTAAGTTGGTGGGGGTAATTGGGGTGTTTTTGCTCATGGTGTGCCTTTGTGCGTTACTCATTTAAAATCATTCAAAGTTTTTGCTATGTTACGTTATTTATGGCATTTTGGCAATTTTAAATTAAAACCTGCCCCTTTGCCATCATCAGCATTCATAAATCATCAAAAATCTGTTACAATCTTAGGGCGTGCCAAACATTAATAGCATTTTTATAAATACGATAAATTTACCGTTTTAATTAGGGCATGTTGAACATTTATAACACAATTTAATATTTAGAAATATTGCAGTAATAAAATGATGTTTTTGCATGAAAAACGGGCGATTTTTCTCATTTTTCATGGCAAATACCAACATTCAACACGCTCCAGTGTTATTTTGCCCTTTTAAATGCTTTTTACCTTTTTACTTTAAAACAGCCACCATGAACCACAAAGCCATTTTGACCACCCTAGACCAAAACCTAGACAGACTAGCACAAACCCAAAACAGTACCAACATCAATGCCCTACACCAAGCCATCGCCGATGAGATGAATGGCGTATCTGATGAGCCGACATTGGCAGGGGTGCAGTTATCGCTCAGTAGCTACCTAGAAGCGGTGAAACTGGTCATCAGCGATACCTTTGACCATGAAGTGTGGATACAAGCAGAACTGCGAGCGGTCAATACCAAGGGCGGGCATTATTATTTTGAGCTTGCCGAAAAGGACGACAACGGCAACATCATCGCCAGTGCTCGGGCGACGTTGTGGCGATATCGGGCAAATGCGGTTATCGGCAAATTCACCCATGAGACAGGCAAACCGCTCTCGGCAGGACTGGCGGTGCTGATAAAAGGTTCGGCAAGTTTTCATCCGCAGTATGGGTTTAGCATTAACATAAGCGACATCGACCCCACCTACACCCTCGGGGCGTTGGCTCAGGCTTATAGCGCCATGCTAAAACGCCTACATGACGAAGGACTGACCGCCCTAAATAAAGCCCTGCCCACCCCCTTTGACATCCGTCACGTCATCGTCATCGCCCCCGAGCAGGCGGCAGGGTTGGGCGATTTTCGCGCCGAAGCGGACAGATTGGCACAGACAGGGGCGTGCCAGTTTTATTATCATCACGCCACGTTTCAGGGCAATCACGCCCCAAGCGAGATAAGAACAGCCATCACACACGCCATCGGTGAGTTTTATGCCAGCCATGCCCATCATGCCGACCTGCTCGTCATCATCCGTGGGGGCGGAGCGGTGGGCGATTTGGCGTATCTTAATGACTATGAGTTGTCGGCATTGGTTGCCGAATCGCCCATGCCTGTGTGGGTCGGTATCGGGCATGAGCGTGATAAGGTACTGCTTGATGAAGTGGCACACACTCGCTTTGACACGCCATCTAAGGTCATCTTAGCCATCGAAAACCATTTGGTCGCCATGGTCGCCCTTGCCAAAGGCGCCATGATCACCATCAGTGACATCAGTCGCACTCGCCTGCACCATGCCAAAGAGCAAAGCCATCTTGCCATGAAAAGCGTCCATCATGGGGCAAGCCAAACTCTAAAACTTGCCAAAAAAGACAGCGACTTTTTGTTAAGCACGCTAAGCAGTCATGCCAAATACCGCACCCACACACTCTCATCAACCATCAGCGACCTGCTCGCCCGTCAGCACAAAACCGCTCACGAACACATCAAGCACGCTCGCCAAACCACCGCTCACACCCTATCTCAGCACAAGGCACTACTACCCCGCTTATCCGCCTTGCGTGATAAAACTCGCCACTTACAAAGCATGATTTTGGTGCAACACCCTGCCCGCACCCTAACCAAAGGCTACGCACTCATCCATCAAGACGGGCATGTCATTGGCTCATCGAACGCCATCAAACAAGGTAAGATTGACATCGAATTTCATGACGGGCGTGTCAAGGCTGTGGTAAAATAGGCAGTTTTTGTATCGCCCGTTTGTCCACCCATCTATCCATCACTTGGTAGTGTTCATGACCCATTTACGCCAGCTGTTTTGTCAGCTATCGCCCACCGCCCAAGGCTACGTTTGTATCGTACTGACCATGCTAGTGTGGGGCAGTTTTAGCTTGCTTGCTCGCCTAAACGCCAGTTGGGGCATTTTGGCATGGGACATCATCGCCGTGCGTTTTGGCGTGTCGGCGGGGCTACTTTTGCCCATACTCATCTATCGACAAAATACGGCGTTTTTGTGGCAACCCAAAGCCGTCATCTTAGCACTGTTTGGCGGGGTCGGTTATAGCTCGCTTGTGTACAGTGCTTTTTTGCTTGCCCCTGTGGTGCATGGGGCGGTGTTTTTAAATGGCATGATACCTGTCGCCACCGCCCTACTCATGCTCCTACTGCTCAAAAAACGCCCCGACCACGACACCAAAATCGCACTCATCCTTATCATCATCACACTCACACTCATGACCGCTCTCATGCTCATCAAGGGCTTGTCCTTTGGCGTGGGCGATGTACTGTTTGTCATCTGTGCCTGCTGTTGGGCAGGTTATGGTATCATGCTAAAAGAATGGGGATTTAGCGCATGGCAAGTCATGTGTAGCACCGCCATCTGGTCGGCGATACTCTACCTGCCCATCTATGGCGTGCTACTGTATCTGGGCGTGGGCGGTTTGGGCTTTGGTGGCGTATCTTTGTCGCATGCCATCATCCAAGGGGCGTTTCATAGCGTCATGGTGATGATATTTGCCACGATGACGTATTCGCTGGCGGTGGAGCGACTTGGGGCATTTTTCGCTGGCGGACTTGCCAGTCTTGCCCCATTTATCTCAGCCTTACTTGCCGTGCCACTCTTGGGCGAACCCCTAAACAGTGTCATGGTGCTAGGACTCATCGGCATGGGGCTTGGTACAGTACAGCCATGGCGTTATGTGGGCGTGCTAAAAAATCGTTTGTTCAAATCATCTAGATAAACCATACCACCCAAGCCATCATTGATTTTTTATCAAAGTTTTGTTAAATTAGGGTATTTATTGTTTTGACAAAATGTTTTATAAATGTCATTTGAATTTTTTTGTAACAACGCCCACAAATTACCTTGATAAATAAGTAAAAATATAGCGAGTTTTTATGTCTGCCATCAAGCTAAATAACATCACCGTCTATTGTGGTTCTAACTTTGGTGAGATTCCCGATTATTATCATCACGCCCAAATCCTAGGCGAACGCCTTGCCCATCATAATATCCGCCTTATCTATGGCGGGGGCAATGTCGGACTCATGGGAACGCTTGCCGACAGCACGTTGTCGCATGGCGGGGAAGTCATTGGCGTGATTCCTACCTTTTTAAAACAAAAAGAAGTCGCCCATCTGGGACTGACCGAACTCATCGAAACCCCCGACATGGTCACTCGCAAAACCAAGCTCATCGAACTGGCGGACGGCTTTATCGCCATGGCAGGCGGTTTGGGGACGTATGAAGAGCTGTTTGAAGTGCTGTCCATCACTCAGCTTAATCTCATCTGCAAACCCATCGGTTTATTAAATGTCGCTCATTTCTTTGATCCGCTACTTGACATGCTCGCCAAGACTGCTAAGAGCGGATTTATGCCCAAAGAGAATTTACAGCTTTTGTGCATCGCCGACAACAGCGAAGAGTTACTGCACAAAATGGCAAATTTTAAATTCATTGACGCTCCTAAATGGGTCAGACCAGCGTGGCTTGATGAGATTGTTTCTTGATGTTGTGTGATACTGGCTGAATGTGGGCTGTTGATTTAAAACTGTTATTTGCAATTAAAGACATATTCTAAATTTAAACGTGTAAGAACAAATCATATTTATCCAAAAATCAAGACGTTACATAGGGCAAATTGCAATTTGACCCTACAAAACCTGTCCAAAAGCATGTGCAATGATGTATGAACACAAAACCAGCATCCCCTACAAGCCCAATCCCAATCTATAAAGAAAAATTTTAAAGGGCATTCATCAACAATCGAATCATTAAAAACGGTTAAAAACGATTAAAAATTAGGGCGTGCCTGCCTTTTGTATTTGCAATGAAAAAGGAGGAAAATCGCACGTTTTTCAAGGAAAAACAAAGGCTATGAGTTTTCTATCAGACAAGTTTTTATTATGAAAAACATCCGACCACTTAATCTGATAAATCTTAAGATTTTAACTTAATTTTAAAAATTAAGTGGTCGGATAGCCATTTTTCATGCAAAAACGATTAGTTTTTTCTAAAATATTTCCAAATTGTAAATAGTGTTATAAAGGGTGGGCACGCCCTAACCAAATCTTATCTTTATTTTGCCCAATTTACCCCATTTTGTAAAAAATTTGCCCAAAATAGCAAAAAATACTTGCAAAATATTCGTACGTATGTACACTATGCACCTGATGATAACACAAATTTTTGCGTTAGCGATTTTAACAATAACGCCGATGATTGCCACTAGGCGATTTTGAAAAAATTTGTTACAATAAACTTTTACATTTTATAAGGTGACGGCATGGGCATTCTAAAAAACACCCAAAAACCAACTTCCCAATCCACAAAAACACAGACGGCAACGAATGCTACCATTGACATCGCTCAGATTCGTGAGTTGATTGAACTCATGGAAGAAAAAGATTTGGCAAACCTAGAACTGGGCAACGATGACAGCTATGTTCATCTGACCCGTAACGTGGCGGTGCAAACCGTTGCCGTCCCCCAAGCCGTCATTTCATCAAATAGCACCCCTGCTGTCGCCCCCACACCCAAAGCCCCAAGCGGTAAGGTTGAGACATCACCCATGGTTGGGGTATTTTACTCCGCCCCTAGTCCGAACGACCCACCTTTTGTCAAAGTCGGTCAAAAAGTAGAAGCAGGCGACCAGCTTGGTATCATCGAAGCCATGAAAATCATGAACCCCCTAGAAGCCACCCAAAGCGGTATCATTGAAGAGATTTTGGTGTCTAACGCTGACGTGGTGCAGTTTGGGCAACCTGTCATTCGCTACAAAGCCTAACGGGTGAGTTATGATTAAGAAGTTATTGATTGCCAACCGTGGCGAGATTGCCCTGCGTATCGTACGTGCGTGCAAACAGCTTGGCATACAGACGGTAGGCGTGTATTCATCGGCGGACAAGGATTTGATGCACCTGCGGTTTTGTGATGAAGCGGTCTGCATTGGCGATGCCCCATCCACCCAAAGCTATCTGTCCATCCCTGCCATCTTGACCGCTGCCGAGATAACGGGGGCGGATGCCATTCACCCTGGTTATGGCTTTTTGTCCGAGAATGCCGACTTTGCCGAGCAGGTCGAAGAAGCAGGGCTGACTTTTGTAGGCCCCCACCCTGACCACATCCGCCTGATGGGTAACAAGGTCTCTGCCATCAATGCCATGAAACAAGCAGGCGTACCCACTGTCCCTGGCTCAGTCGGTGCCATCACCCTACACAATGCCGAAGAGCAAGCTCGTGCCATCGGCTTTCCACTCATCGTCAAAGCGGCAGCTGGCGGGGGCGGTCGTGGCATGCGTGTGGTCGAGCGTTTTGAAGAGCTTATCAATCAAGTCCAAGCCGCCAAAACCGAAGCCAAAAACGCCTTTGGCGATGATACGGTCTATATGGAGCGGTTTTTGAAAAACCCACGCCACGTAGAAGTCCAAGTCCTAGGCGATGGCAATGGCAACGCCCTACATCTGTTTGACCGTGACTGCTCACTCCAACGTCGCCACCAAAAGGTGCTAGAAGAAGCCCCTGCCCCTGGCATTCCTGATGACATCAAACAGCCGATTTTAGATGCGTGCGTGCGTGCGTGCGAACAAATCGGCTATCGTGGGGCGGGGACGTTTGAGTTTTTGTATGAAAATGAGCAGTTTTTCTTTATCGAGATGAATACTCGTGTGCAAGTTGAGCACCCTGTGACCGAGATGATTACGGGTATTGATATCATTGTCGAACAACTTAAAATCGCCGCAGGTTATGGTCTGTCCTATCATCAAGATGAGATTACCATTCACGGTCATGCCATGGAATGCCGTATCAATGCCGAAGACCCCAAGACCTTTATGCCCTGCCCTGGTCGCATTGACAATCTATTCGCCCCAAGCGGTTCTGGCGTGCGTTTTGACAGTCATCTGTATCAAGGGTACAGCATTCCTAGCTACTATGACTCGATGATTGGTAAGCTCATCTGCCACGCCCAAACTCGCAAACAGGTCGTACAAAAAATGCTCCATGCCCTAGATGAACTCATCATCGAAGGCATTAAGACCAATACTGCCTTGCACCGTGATGTGATATTGCAAGATGAAACCTTTACCGAAGAAGCCCAAAACATTCATTATTTGGAAAATCATTTATTAAAGAGCAACTAACTCATCACTTTTTAACAAACCAATAAAGAACCTTGGCTCTCACCAAGGTTCTTTATTATTACGCCTGATTCTCTTCACTCTGCACATCTTTAATGCCTAACATATCAAGTAAGGCATCTGTGCCTGAGGAGCGAGTTAGGTTAGGATTAATAACCAACCCCAAATGCCGTTGTAATTCGATGTTTTCTTTCAAATCAATCTTTACCAAATCTTGATTAATGAGTGTCTCAGGTAGCACCGACCAGCCCAGTCCCACAGACACGAGCATACGGATGGATTCTAACGGATTGGTACTCATGGTGGCAAAGGGGCGTAGGTTGTGCTTATTAAACTCAGCCAAGGTAATCTGACTGGTAAAAGTATTCGCCGCAGGCAAAATCGAAGGATGACGTGCCAGTTGCAAGAGACTCACGGACGACTGCTGTGCCAATGGGCTTAGTACCCCCGTGACAAAATACAGTGGGTCAGACCACAGCGTATGATACGCCAGTCGTCTGTCAAAAGTCGGGGGTAAGGTCAAAAATGCCAATGCCACATCGCCTTCTAGCACCGCCTTGTGTGCCGTCTCGCTGTCCATGAACTGCACTTCTAACTGAACAGACGGATAGGTTTGGATAAACTGCTTTAAGACAGGGGGCAAGTGGT
Organism: Moraxella bovis; assembly: GCF_025985205.1. Taxonomy (NCBI): domain Bacteria; kingdom Pseudomonadati; phylum Pseudomonadota; class Gammaproteobacteria; order Moraxellales; family Moraxellaceae; genus Moraxella; species Moraxella bovis. The sequence goes on along the minus strand of NZ_CP087840.1, from coordinate 1,066,407 downwards.
GCAGTCCGATATGATGACTGGTGCCGATGACCAGTCGCCCCGTCGCCACTTCCTTTGAGTAAAGCAGACTGGCTTTACAGCTTTCATAGTCTTCAAGCCATTTTTTAGCGTAGGGCAGTAGCTCATGAGCCGATGCCGTGGGGATAATGCCACGCCCGATGGTGTCAAACAGTGCCGTGCCAAACTCATCTTCTAAGCTCTTAATCCGCTTGGAAACGGCAGGCTGGGTAATAAACAGTTTCTCGGCAGCACCTGAGATACTGCCAGTTTGCATGACGGTGATGAACGTGGATAAATTGGTGGTATTCATGTCGCACTCCTGCGTAAATGATTATCGTATTATGACAAAGTTGTCAGTACAATATTATACCAAATTTTTGGGGATTGGTAATAACTTTATTTACTTTTGGTTATGTTTTTTAAAAAATAAATAAGACAAAATGATTAAAATATTAGTTTAAGCGGTTTTCTAATAAATGTCTCACATCTGTCTTACTCCCATTAAATTGTGATACAATATTAGGGCGTGCCTGCCTTTGGTATTTGCAATGAAAAATGAGAAAAATCGCACGTTTTTCAAGAAAAAGTCCGCAGTTAATATTAAATCTCTTTCCAAACTAAGAATAAACCCTTATAAACACTGGGTTTAAAGTTTTTAAAAATCTATAAAAATCGGGGTTTGAAAAGAAGTCTATTGAAATATCAACAAGAATTTTGATGATAAAAAACAATCCAACCACTTAATTTTAAAAAATTAAGTTAAAATCTTAAAAATTTATACGATTAAGTGGTCGGATAGCCATTTTCCATGCAAAAATTGATTTAAAACGTTAAGCTTTCACCTTATTTTATAAAAATGTTATCAATGGTAGACACGCCCTATGTTACCTACTATCTTTGATAATGTCATGACCGCCCACAATCCCACTTTTACCCAGAAATTCACCATTGCCATGATTGGCTTTTTTGCCTTTTTACAGGTCTATTCAGTGCAGGCGATTTTGCCGGTACTCATGCAGGACTTGCAGGCAAGCGAAGTGCAAGTGGGGCTAGCGGTCGGGGCAACAGTCATGGCAATTGCCCTGATGTCGCCCTTTATGGGCATGCTCTCGGACGCCTTTGGGCGACGGCGGTTCATCATCGGCTCGCTACTCATGCTCGCCATTCCTACTTTCATGGTCGGCATGGCAAGGTCGGTGGACGGGCTGACTTTTTGGCGGTTTTTGCAGGGGCTTGCCGTCCCTGGTATCACGGTGGTACTCATTGCCTACATTGGCGAAGAGTACAGTGATAACATCGCTGGCATGATGAGCCTGTATGTAGCAGGCACGGTATTGGGTGGATTTAGCGGACGGTTCTTTGCAGGACATTTGCACGAATGGATAGGCTGGCGGTGGGGCTATGGGGTCATGGCAGTACTGACCTTGGTGGGGGCGGTGTGGGTACTAAAAAGCCTGCCCAAATCACAACATTTTAAAAAAAGCCAAAACTTCCAAGACGCCCTACGCCTGCTCCTATCCCACACCAAAAACCGCCATTTCGTGAGTGCCTGCCTACTCGGTGGCTGTGTACTGTTTAGCCTGGTGGGCTGTTTTACCTTTATCAACTTACACCTAACCGATGCCCCTTATCGACTCTTGCCGTCTCATCTGGCGAACATCTTTGCTCTGTATCTCATCGGCATGGTCATCACCCCTTTGTCTGCCAAAATCATCGCTCGCTTTGGCATGACGGACACTATCATCTTTGCCGTTATCTGCTCCATCACAGGGCTATTTATCACGTTATCCACCCCCCTACCACTCATCATCATCGGCTTGACCATCATGTCATCAGGGGTGTTCATTACGCAGTCGGCGACCATCAGCTACATCACAAGCCATGTCAAAGAAGGACGTTCGCTGGCATCAGGACTATACTACATGGGCTACTATGGTGGGGGTAGTATCGGGGCGTGGATCTGTGCCATCGCCTACGCTCATGGTGGGTGGCTCTATGCTGTACTGACCATCTTTGGCGTGCAACTGCTGGCGTTAGGCGTGGTAATGGGTCTTATGAAAAAGGCGTGATGATAAAAGGTATTTTCAATGAACAGACCTTTTAAAATGACATATAAAAAATTACATTTAATCAAAAATTAACCTACAGCACCAGATGGATTGTTATTTACCCGATTTGCACATAAATCTACCCATTTTTACCGAATTTTTGCTACAATAGTACAACTTTTTATTTCCCTTTTATTTTTAGCATTTATGAATAACACTTACGACAGTCGCACGCAGGCGGATTTTTCTGGCGAACAAGCAGGATTTGAGCAAACAGGGTTCGCCTTTGAAAACGAAAATTTATTTGACAACATCGCCACCAGCATTCAAAATATCCTAACCAACATCAAACACAGCTACACTAACACCGCAAGCGATTTGGTTGATGAGATTTATGTAACAGGCAGTCAGGAGCAGATCAATGACGCCTTAAATCAATTTGTGGTGCAAAATGTCGGCATGGTGCTAGATTTACGCCTTGAACTTTTTGATGGCTTTTTAAGGCTCTACTGCACAGCAGATGTGCTAGACATGCACCTGTCGGTGGCTTGTAATTTTAAACTCACCGAAGCTCGTCTTGACCGTCATGTTCAGCGGTTCGCCTTTGAACAAATCTCTAACACCGACATCATCACCCTGCACAGCAAATCATGGTGGAAGACCCCTGCCATCAAGTTTGCCGTGCCTGCCTATCGCACCCTACTTAGAAAAGACCCCCTGCCCTTTTTGTTGTCGCTGTCGCCCAAACTCAAAGGCAAGCCCTTTATCGAGTATAAAGGTAACGTCATCTACTTAGAAATCGGACGTTGGCTCCCCGAGAACATCAAAAATTACCTAAAAAAAGCTCAGGTCAATCACGGCGTGGTCAAAAAAGAACAGCTTATCTTAAAAGTACAGCCCAACTTTGGTGATATATTGAGCTTTGGCGACCCAAATAATCCCATCATCACCGAAAAAGACAACCCTAATAAGGCGGGCGACAAAGAAGCCTAATGGAGCTTATCATTTTTATCGGCTTGCAAGGGGCGGGCAAATCCACGTTTTATAAAGAGCGGTTTATTGATACGCATATTCGGCTAAATGGCGATATGCTAAAAACTGCTCACCGTGAAAAACGGCTGTTTGGGGCGTGCCTAGACAGCAAAACCCCCACCGTGATAGACAAAACCAATCCGACCAGAGATGTCCGAGCGGATTATATCCGTTTGGCAAAGACTCATCATTTTAAAGTCATCGCCTATTATTTTGATGTGCCGTTTGATGTAGCACTTGCCAATAATAACAGACGACACGGCAAAGCCAAAATCCCTGAAGTAGGACTAAAATCAGTTGCCAAAGTGCTTAGCCGACCTGATTTTGATGAAGGTTTTGATAAGATTTTTGTGGTAAAAAATACTGGTGGCGACTTTGAAGTACAGGAGTATGTATGCGATTTAACGAATTAGACACAAGATTACGTCAATACGAAACCTTACATGACAGCTTTGTCTTGCCAGATGTTCATATGGTCGTGCGACTAGACGGACGGGGCTTTACCAAAAAGGCAGACGATGTTTGGCAGCTCAACCGTCCTTTTGATGACACCTTTCATCACGCCATGACCAAAACCACCGAACACCTGATGAATACTGGCTTTCGTGTAGTCTATGGCTACACCCAAAGCGATGAGATTTCTCTGCTGTTGCACATCGATGACGACAGTTTTAACCGCAAAACTCGCAAAATCATCTCACTATTGGCAGGCGAAGCAAGTGGGGTATTTAGTCTTATCATGAACGCCCCAGCAAGTTTTGACGCTCGCATTTGTGAATTGCCAACTCAAAAGCTCGTGCAGGATTATTTTAGCTGGCGACAAAAAGACGCTCAGAGAAACGGCTTAAACACGCATTGTTATTGGCTACTTAGAAAACAAGGACAATCACCAAAAGCAAGTGCCGATTTTTTATTATACAAATCAGTAGGCGAAAAGCATGAACTACTATTTCAAAACGGCATTAACTTTAATGACATACCAAATTGGCAAAAGCGTGGTGTGGGGATATATTGGCAAGACGTTCAAAAAGACGGCTTTAACCCCAAAACAGGCGAGCAGACAACCGCCTTACGCAGAACCTTGGCCATTGATGATAATCTGCCCATTTATGATGAGTATCGTGAAATGATTGGGGGTATGCTCGGTTAAATTTAACCTTTAAAATATGATGTTGTTCAATAAAAAATATCATCATCAAAATACACCAACTGGCGTAATACACACCAATTTATCATTTCACCTAAAAGGTGCGTGGTACGCACCTTACAAAAAACCACATCAAGGGCAAATGCAATTTGCCGTTATAAATCCGCCCAAAAAAACACCCAAGCGACAACTTGGGTGTTTGTTTTGTCAAAGCGATGATTACTTGATACGCATATCGCCCGTTTCAACAAAACGTTGGTGCCATGATAGGGCTTCTAGCAATAGGTGCGGGGTGTGTACACCACCTGATTTTTGGCTTGCCACGAATGCACGGTCATAATAATCACGGAGCATATCACGGTAATCAGGGTGCGAGCAGTTGTCAATGATAAGTTTGGCACGCTCTTTTGGCGACTTACCACGCAAATCCGCCATGCCTTGCTCAGTTACAATAAACATCACGTCATGCTCGGTGTGGTCGTGGTGGCTTACCATTGGCACGATTGCCGAGATTGCCCCGCCTTTTGCGGTAGACGGGCTGACATAAATGCTAAAAAAGCCGTTACGGGTAAAGTCACCAGAACCGCCAATACCGTTCATCATGCGAGTACCCATGACGTGCGTTGAGTTTACGTTGCCATAAATATCCGCTTCAATCATGGAGTTCATGCCAATCACACCCAAACGGCGAATGACTTCTGGGTTGTTGCTGATTTCCATAGGACGAAGGATAATTTTGTCTTTTAAAAACTCAATGTTTTCGTTAAAGCGAGCCAGAGCATCTGGGCTAAATGACAAGGCGGTGGCGGACGCTGTTTTCATCTTTTTGGCAAGAATCAAATCAAGCATACCGTCTTGCAATACCTCGGTATAACCTGTCAAATCGTCAAATGGAGCGTCTAATAGTCCTGCCATGACTGCGTTCGCTACGTTACCCACGCCTGATTGAAGTGGCAATAGGCTCTTAGGCAAGCGACCTGCTTTAACTTCATGGTCAAGAAAATCAATGACTTGGGCGGCGATACGCTTAGAGATGTCATCGGGTTCTGCAAACTTAGAGTTACGGTCACCTGCGTTGGTAAATACAATCGCTACGATTTTGTTGGGGTCAATCGCTAGCCCTGTGGTGCCGATACGGTCAAACGCCCCTACCACAGGAATCGGCTTGCGGTGCGGTGGCAAGCCTACATCGCCATAGATGTCATGCATACCTTCTAAGCCTGCACTTAGGGCAGCGTTAATCTCAACGATGACTTTGTTGGCATTTTTAACCGCTTCTACGCCATGACCGATACCCATCGCAAAAATCAGCTCGCCATTTTCGGTAATGGCGGTCGCCTCAACGATAGCCACATCAAATTTACCATAAAAGCCTTGACGCATTTGCTGTTCAACGTGCGATAGGTGCATGTCTTGATAAGCAATCTCGCCTGCGTTAATGCCGTTACGCAGGGTTGGGTCAGACTGAAATGGTGAGCGAAAATGCAAGGCTTTGGCTTCGGCAAGCACGCCATCACACTCAGGGGCGGTGGACGCACCTGTTACCATACCTACGCTAAATTTTTCGCCTTTGGCGTGAGCGTCTTTGGCTTTGTTGGCGATGGCGGTTGGCATTGCTTTAGGATAACCTGCCCCTGTAAAGCCTGTAACAGCAAGCATCATGCCATTTTGGATAAATTGGGCAGCTTCATCAGCACTCATTACCTTTTCACGCAAAGTAGCGTGGCGAACACGGTCAATTGACATAATCATTCCTTATTGAAGTCATGGAAATTAAAAATACCCTTTTAAACAGGTGCTAAGATTTTAACACCTGTTAGGGATAAAATAAATAGTTTGTTACAATATTTAGCAGGATTTTTTGATAGGCAAAATCAATCATTACCATTTATCATAATTGATTTTAAAAATCACAATCCCGCCTTTAAACTTGCCACAATAAACTTATCCAAATCACCATTTAACACCGCTTGTGTGTTGGACGTCTCAACGCCCGTACGTAAATCCTTAATGCGTGAATCATCAAGCACATAGGAGCGGATTTGCGACCCCCAACCGATGTCAGATTTGCTGTCTTCTAAGGCTTGCTGTTTTTCCATGCGTTTTTGCATTTCAAGCTCGTAGAGTTTGGCACGAAGCATTTTCATGGCGGTATCTTTGTTGGCGTGCTGTGAACGCTCGTTTTGACACGCCACGACCACGCCTGTGGGCCCGTGCGTGATACGCACGGCAGAGTCGGTGGTATTGACGTGCTGACCGCCTGCCCCACTTGAACGATAGGTATCGATACGTAGGTCGGCAGGATTGATGTCAATCTGCACGTTGTCGTCAATCTCGGGGGAGACGAACACTGCCGAAAATGACGTATGACGACCGTTGTTGCTGTCAAAGGGAGATTTACGCACCAAACGATGAACGCCAATCTCGGTGCGAAGCCAACCAAAAGCATAATCACCCTTGACCGCAATGGTTGCCGACTTAATGCCTGCCACACCGCCTTCGGAGACTTCTAAAACTTCCGCCTTAAAGCCATGCGACTCGCACCAACGCAGATACATACGCAAGAGCATCTCCGACCAGTCTTGGGCTTCTGTCCCGCCAGAGCCTGCCTGTATGTCTAGGTAGCAGTTGTTAGCGTCCATCTCGCCGCTAAACATACGTTTAAATTCTAGGTCTTCCACGCTTTTTAGGGCATCATCAAGCTCGGCTTGCACGTCTGCCAGTAGGCTCTCATCGTCTGCTTCTACGGCAAGCTCTAACATGGCGGCAGCGTCATCTAGCTTGACGGTCAAGCCGTCCACCACGCCCACGATACCATCTAGGACGGATTTTTCTTTGCTGATTTTGGTGGCAAGCTCAGGGTCGTTCCAGATGTCGGGGTTTTCTAGTTCTAGATTAACTTCTTCTAGGCGTTCTTTTTTGCTTTCGACGTCAAAGATACCCCCAAAGCTCTTTGCCACGAGCGTGTAGGTCTTTGATTTGTTCTTGGTATGGGGCGATTTCCATGATGATTACCTTAAAAAATAAAAAGCGTATTATAACAAATTTTCTCTACAAATGCGAAAAAACAAGCACAACTAAAACACATGATTTGCTTTATTGTAACTTTTTGTTTATAATACACTATTTTCAACTGATTTTTGTAAATCATTGAAAATTATATCTTTAAAAAATTAACAATCAATTAAGCTCTTTTAGGGCATATTATTTTAAATAAGGAGTTTACATGGAACTCACCGAAATCACGCTAAACGGCTACTATACGCTGATTTTGGCGACCATTGTCCTACTGGTGGGGCAATTTTTGGTTAAAAAGATTAAATTTTTAGAAGATTTTAACATCCCTGAGCCTGTGGCAGGTGGCTTACTTGCAGCTGCCATCATTTATTTTTTAAATTTCCAATATGGCTACGTTTTTAACATCCAAAAGGAACTCCAAACCGCCTGTATGCTCATGTTTTTCTCATCCATCGGCTTGTCGGCAGATTTTCGCCGTCTAAAAGCAGGTGGGTTACCACTGATTATCTTGACAGTACTGGTTGGCTTTTTCCTACTTATACAAAATGGGGTGGGTGTGGCACTGGCATCCATGCTCGGACTTGACCCTATCATGGGTCTGGTGGCAGGTTCTATCAGTTTGATTGGTGGTCATGGCACGGCGGGTGCGTGGGGGGCAACCCTTGAAAACGACTATGGCGTAACAGGGGCGATTACCATGGGTATTGCGGCAGCGACTTATGGCTTGGTGGCAGGCGGTCTTATCGGCGGCCCTGTGGCAAAACGTCTTATCAAAAATATGGGCATACAAACTGTTAATACCGCACCAAACAACGCCAATCTTGAAAAAACAGACGGTAGTAATGATGCCAACAACACCGTGTTTGAAAAGTCTGACAGTGTCCGCCTGATTACTGCTGTGTCTGCAGTGGAGACTTTGGCTTTGTTTGCTGTGTGTTTGGTGGCTGCCGACTATATGAGCGGTGTCGCCAAAGACATCGAGTGGTTAGCTCAGCTTAAAGTTCCGACCTTTGTATGGGCATTGGCTACAGGCGTGATTTTGCGTAACGTTTTGACCAGTCTTTTTAATTTTGATATGTTTGACCGTGCCATTGATGTGTTTGGTAATGCGTCTTTGAGCCTATTTTTGGCAATGGCACTCATGTCATTAAAGCTGTGGGAACTTGCCGACTTAGCAGGTCCTTTGGTTATCATCCTAGTTGTACAGACTATTGTGATGATTTTGTTTGCCTATTTTGTGACGTTTAGAGTCATGGGCAAAAACTACGATTCGGCAGTACTGGCGGCAGGTCATTGTGGTTTTGGTATGGGTGCAACCCCCACCGCCGTGGCAAACATGCAAGCCATTACCGACCGTTATGGTGTGTCCCACAAAGCATTTTTGATTATTCCGATGGTAGGGGCGTTCTTTGTGGACTTGATGAACCTAGTGGTGCTACAAGGCTTCTTGATGTTGCCATTTATGAAATAATCGGCATAAATAAAAAGGCGTATCGTTGGGTACGCCTTTTTTGTTGGTAAATCTCTCATCAAATCCGCCAATCCACCACCTCCCACCCCCACTCTGTTGCATGAGCGGTTAAAACTTCGTCAGGGCAAACACACACCGCCTTATCAGCAAAACTCAAAAGCGGTAAATCTTTTTTGAATCTAAATAAGCGATGATTTTGTCAAAATAAACACCGTTGTTATTGGCGTATTTTATCTAGGGCATGCCTGTCATTGATGACATTTTTATAAAATAAGATGGAAATTTAACGTTTTAAATCAATTTTTGCATGAAAAATGGCTGTCCAACCACTTAATCAGGCAAATTTTAAGATTTTAACTTAATTTTTTAAAATTAAGCGGTGGGATTGTGGCTCGAAGTCAAAAACTTGTCTGATAGTCTGATAGAATGACCATCAGACTTCACTTTTTCCTTGAAAAACGTGCGATTTTTCGTGATTTTCATTGCAAATACCAAAGGTAAGCACGCCCTAATAATTTTGAAGTTTTAGACCGTATTTACAATCATCTAAGACAATATACCCACAAAAAAGAGCGATAAACACGCCCTTCTTTATGTTTTTAATAGACCTCTTGCGAAATTACAATTTTATTGAGCTTGTCAAAATTCCAGATCCAATAAAATCAGGGTTTGCAAGCCAAAATTTTGAATTTCTCAAGAATTCTAATCATCAACCAAATATCGCCGACAATGCCAAAAACGCCATGGCACTAATCGTCCCTGCTGCAGGAAGTGTGATGACCCACGCAAGCCCGATGGGTTTCATGAGTTTCCAGTTGGTGCTTTTGTTCACAAGTCCAATACCCAGCACCGCCCCAACAAGGATATGCGTACTAGACACAGGAATGCCAAGGCTTGACGCTCCCATGACGACCGCCGCCGCCGCAAGCTCGGCAGAAAAGCCCGATGCTGGGTGCATTTCGGTCAAATTCGTACCGACGGTCTGAATAACTTCTTTACCAATAAACCAAAGCCCCACGATAAGCGACACACCAAAGGTAACAAGTACAGGGGCAGGCACGGTCGCTTTGGTAGCAATGGCGTTTTCACGGATAACGTCCATAATCGCCACAAAAGGCCCGACAGCGTTGGCGATGTCGTTCGAGCCATGGCTAAACGCAAACGCACAAGCGGTAAACACCTGCATCCAGCTAAACATGATAAAGGTCGCCTTACCCAAATCCTCTTTGTGCTTGCCACGAATGGTCTTGGTATAGATAAAGGCGGTGAGCCACACCATCGCCCCAATCATGCCCATGACAAGGGCAGAATGCAAGGTGGATAGGTTTAGCCCTGTGTTTTTTAAACCCTTAAACACCACCATCGCTGTCATCACGACCGCACCCAAAGCAGCGATAAGTGGTACCCATGTTTTTAGGGCTTTTAGGGTATCAAGATTGTCTCTTTTGTTTTCTAGGGCGTATAATTCTTTGTAATAGCCCGTTTCAAGCTCATCGAGACTGTCCGTCTCTTTATAGACTTCTTGGTCTCGCAACAGGGCGGTTGTATAAGGCAATTTCTCAGAATCGCTTAATTTTTCAAAATGCTCTTTTTGGCGGGCTTTTAGGGCTTTTTTCTCTGATTTTAGGGCTTTGACCTCAAGCTCCATTTTGTCATTATATGCCAAAATGTTCTTTTTGATAAGCCCATAAATCACATAAGACAACGCCCCACCAAGTACAGGCGACAGCACCCACGATAGGGCAATCTCACCAATCTTTGACCATTTGACAGTAGATAAGGCAAGCTCAGACCCACCCAAATTCACACCAAGTACAATGCTTGACCCCACGATACCACCAATGATGGCGTGCGTGGTTGAGACAGGCAAGCCTCTTTTGGTGGCAAACAGTAGCCAAAATGCTGCTGCGATGAGTGCCGAGAGCATGAGATAAATAAACTGGTTAGGCGACACCCCCAAATCCGAGATATCCACAATGCCACTACGGATTGTATCGGTAACGGCAGCTCCAGCAAGCACCGCCCCCGACACCTCAAAAATTGCCGCAACCGCCAAGGCTTGGGTAACGGTAAGCGTCCCTGCTCCGACTGACGTACCAAAGGAGTTAGCAACATCGTTACCACCGATGTTAAACGCCATAAAAATCCCAAAAAATGATGCCACCAAGAACAGCACGACTTGCTGATGATTGGTATAATCAAGTCCCCACATCACAAAATAAATGCTCATGCCCGCAAGAAGCAACGCAAAAAAAACATTAGCAGCAAAAGGAGTATTCTGCTTTGTTGAAGTTACCATAAAATCCGCCAAGGGTTGGTTAAATTAAAAGAATATCACAATAAAAAAGCCCCACCCATTTAACTCCTTAAATGGGCAACGCCACTACTATTTAATCCAAATCGTCATGGATAGGGCGTGCCTGCCTTTTGTATTTGCCATGAAAAATGAGAAGAATCGCCCGTTTTTCAAGGAAAAAAGTGAAGTTTGATGGTCGTTCTATCAAACAAGCTTTTATTATAAAAAAATCCGACCACTTGATTTTAAAAATTAAGTTAAAATCTTAAAAATTTACACAGTTATACACAGTTAAGTGGTTCGATAGCCATTTTCATGCAAAAACAAGTAGTTTATTTCTACAATATTTTTAAATTTTAAATTGTGTTATAAAGGACAGGCACGCCCTAACATGAGTTTATCCAAAAATTGTTGCATTATAAAAGTCAAATATGACAGTTATATGACAATTTTAACACATTTCATAAGTTTTGGAAAAATGTATCAAAATGTTATGATTGTTTGCTTCTTAACAGCATTAACGTGCCTGACAACAAAACATCTCGCCTGCCCCCATCAGAAGTTCTAGCACACTTTTCAATGCGTTTGACATAGCTAATATCATTCATCAAAGACGATGCTTGTTCTTCATTAAGTACATCATCTTGCAAGCGGTTAAACGCTTGTCCATACAGTTTGTCAAGGTTGTCGGCATGACAAGCAAGCTCATCGATATGAGCCATCCACTCATGCAAGATGGTGTAGGTAGTTTTCGCGTTTCATGATAGATGCGGCATGATTGATGTGTGGCATGAACAAAAACCACGACAATCCTATTTTACAGTTTTGTCACTATTTTGCCATAAATCAATGATGGTAGTATTGATTTGATTTTGCAAATGGTTTTTAGGCGTGCTGATGTCAAAAACTCTCTTCTACCTCGCCATAGACCACCTCTTCTTCCACGACATCATGAGCCACCTCGCCATAGACCACCTCGCCATCGTCAATGACTTCATCAGCTGTCCCGCTTGGTTCATTATGATAATACTCTTCACTCAGACAAGACGTGCTTTGTTTGGGGGCATGTTCTGCCAATACTGGCACATACATGGCATGCTCGCAGGCTTCATCGGAGAGCAGTCCTGTCTCGCCATCGAGCCACAGCCACGCCACTTTATCACTCTCATCAAGACGCACAGGGGCTAAGTTAAGCCGTCTCATATAATCCGTCCAAATCGGCAACGCTCCCGACCCCCCTGTCAGTCCAATGGGCTTATTATCATCACGTCCAACCCACACCACCGAGACGTAGTTGCCACTAAACCCTGCAAACCACGCATCACGAGCGTCATTGGTCGTGCCTGTTTTACCAGCGAGTTTATAAGTACTGCCAATGTTGCCCATGCCTTTGGCGGTGCCATCTTTGACCACTTGTTGCAGACCGAAGTTTGTCACCGTCATGACCTCAGGCGGTATGCGTGCCGTCAATTTGATATTGTCATCTGTTCGCTGAATCACTTTGCCTGTCTCGCTGATGACCTGACGAATGCTATGAATGGGGGTGTGATAGCCACCACTGGCAAAGACCTGATATACACCGAGCATGTCCATGGGCGACAAATCAACCGCCCCGAGCATGACCGATGGGTAGTGAGGGACTTCACTCGCCACTCCCAACTGACGTAGCTGTTTGGCAAACACATCTACCCCAAAATCCATGCCAATATTGACCGCTGACTGGTTATAAGAATTGGCAAGGGCGGTGAGCATAGGGACATCGCCATAGCTTCTACCAGCATAGTTTTTGGGTGTCCATGATTTGCCACCAGCAGGATAGGCGATGGGTTCATCTTTGACAGGGGTTGCCCAGTGGTATTTACCCGACTGGATGGCGGTCATGTAGATGACAGGCTTTAACAGCGAGCCGACCTGTCGTTTTGAATCAATGGCACGGTTAAACCCCGTAAAGTCACTGGCACTGCCCACGATGGCAACGAGCTCACCCGTGGCAGGGTCAGCACTGACCAATGCCCCTTGTAGCTTCTTGTTTTTATTGCCTTTTTTATTTAAATGTTCACTAATGGCTTTATCTGCCGACATTTGGGCAATCGGGTCTAGCGTGGAGATGATTTTTAGCCCTGCCCCACGCAAATCGCTGTCTTTATAATACTGTCTTAGCTCACGGCTGACCGCATCAAAAAAATCAGGGAATTTGGGCTTGGCGATGGCAGGGGTTTTAACCACGCCCAGTGGTCGCTCGGTTGCTTCGTTATACTCATCTTGGCTGATTTTACCCATGATTAGCATGTTATGTAGCACGGTATTACGGCGTTCGGTCGCCCGCTCGGGGTGCTTTCTGGGATTATAATAGCTTGACCCTTTGGCAACCCCAACCAGCAAGGCATACTGGTCAAGACTTAGCTCTGATATAGGCTTGTCAAAATAAAAATGCGATGCAATGCCAAAGCCATTGACCGAACGATTGCCATTTTGCCCCAGATTAATCTCATTTAAATACGCCAGCAAAATCGCATCTTTGCTATAATGACGCTCTAACAGCAGAGCCATCAAGGCTTCATTTGCCTTGCGTTTTAGGGTGCGTTCGGAGTTTAGGTAGAAGTTTTTGATGAGCTGTTGGGTAATGGTTGAACCGCCTTGACGTTCGCCCCCTGTGATGTTGGAGAGCAACGCTCGGCTCGTGCCACGCAGTGAAATGCCATAATGCTCATAAAAACCACGGTCTTCGGTCGCAATGAGTGCATCCACCAACTGCCTCGGCATGGTATCTTTGGTCAGCAAAATGCGGTCTTCGTTATTCTCAGGATAGATACCGCCAATGTTAATCGGCTCTAAACGCACCACCCCATCTGTATTAGGATTGGTGCTTTGGATTTTGGCAACCTTGCCAGCGTTAAAGGTGATTTTTAGCACCTGTGCTGGGTCTATCTCGCCATCGCCATAATCAAACCCCCGTGTATGCACCGTGTAGGTATTGCCCGATTTCTCATAACGCCCCGTCTGATTGACATCGCCTTGGCTATATCCTAACATGTCAAGCCACGCCTTAAAATTGGCATCAGAGACCACCACGCCCCGCTCCAAATCTAGGGGGCGAGAATAGACCGTGGCAGGAATGTCCCAACGGCGATTTTCAAATTTACTGACAATCTCGCTGTTTAATTTATAGGCATACATCGCCAAAAACACAAGTCCTGCGATGATGATAACCAACAGCAAAAACCCAACAAGCATCAGCCCCTGTTCTGATTTTGGTGAGCGGTTGGGGATTTTTTTATGATTTAGCATGATAATCATTGTTAAAATGTGAAAAGTGTCATATCATAACGTTAAAATCAGGCATTTGGCAAGTGAAAAAACCATGGAAAACCGCCCAAATGTTACAGATGGCTGACAGGATATGATTAGAGCCTACCAAGCATTGATAACATTTTTATAAAAAGAAAACAAAATTTTACCCCATTCTCAACCTTGTATGAGTGATTGATTTATCAAGGGCAAATTGCAATTCGCCCCTACAACCCGAAAATAATCATTGAAAAATCAATAAGTTAATATTTTAAGTTGAGATTGAAGTAAATTTTAAAAATTTTAATCTATTTTTGCATGAAAGATGGCTAAATTCTAACCATCCAATTTTTCCACCATAAAATCAATAAACGCCCGTACTCTGGCACTCAAAAACGCCCTATCCACATACACCGCATAGAGCGTGACCGACAACAGCTCATAATCAGCAAGCAGTCGCACCAGTCGCCCATCTGCCAAATCATGCTCAACAAGCCAGCTTGGGGCATAGCCAATACCTGCCCCTGCCCGTACCAGCTCACTAATCATGGGTGTGTCATTACTGTACATGGACGGCTTGAGGTTTAGTACAAATTCCGCTTGCGTGGCGTGATGATAAATGGACACGCTGTCCATTTTGACATACGTTGGCAATATCACCCGATGACAAGCAGGGTCGTTTAGTTCATCGGGCGTGGTCGGCGTGCCATGGCGTGACAGATAATCAGGGCTTGCCACCAGATAAAAATCCATGCGTGTCAAAGGGCGAGCTATCAAAGACAGCTTGGGGTCATGAGTGATTCGCAGTGCCAAATCAAAACCATCCGCCACCAAATCCACGAACTGATTAGACAGCGAGACATTTAAAGTCACGTCAGGATAACGTGCCTGAAATTCACTCAAATAGCCTGCCATCTTGGGATTGGCAAACCATCTGGGCATGGTGATTTTTAACATGCCACGCACGCCATCGGTTGCCCCTTGGGCGGTCTCTTTAGCACTGTCTAACAGTTCCAAGGCATACAGCGACTCACGATAATACTGCTCGCCTGCATCAGTCAGATGAATGTTGCGACTGTTTCTGTGTAACAGCTTGGTGCCAAGCGTGCGTTCTAAATGAGCGACGTGCTTACTGGTCATCGCCACCGACATATCTAAGCTGTCGGCAGATTTGGTAAAACTGCCTGTCAAAACCACTTGATGAAAAACTTTGATACTGGTAAGTGTGTCCATGTTGGGGTTCTTTGTTATTGATTGCTTGATATTTTGCCATAGGTTTTGTGGGGGGGGTATGTTGAGTACACCCTTTGATGACATTACCATGCAAGGCGTGCTCAGCACGCCCCTACATCCAAACATCATTGTGTTTGTAGTAATTTTAAAGTTTATTGTGTGTGCTTAACAAAACCATTTTACCATTATAAACCTTTTCTTAATAAGAAACAAACCTTTAACAAAATGGCTATTGTTTTCTTATTATTTTAATTTATAATAAATCCCATTCTATTCATTATTAACATAAGGAATACCCATGTCTGTTCAAACCCTACAAGCCACTGCCGAACTTCGTCGTTCTATCTATGCCCTAGACAAGAATAGCCCCCTAACCAGCATACAAATCGACCAAATCGTCGAACACGCCCTACTACATACACCATCATCCTTTAACTCACAGTCCACTCGCCTTGTGGTGCTACACGGGTCTGAACACGAAAAACTGTGGGACGCCACCACCGAAATTTTGCGTGCTATCGTACCTGCCGAGAATTTTGCCCCCACCCAAGACAAATTAAACGCCTTTAAAGCAGGGGCAGGCACGGTGCTGTTTTTTGAAGATACCGACGTGGTCAAAGGCTTGCAAGAGCAGTTCCCTGCTTATGCCGACAACTTCCCCATCTGGGCAGGTCACGCTAATGCCATGGTACAGTATGCCATCTGGACAACCCTAGCTTCCGCCAATGTCGGTGCCAACTTACAGCACTACAACCCACTCATTAATGACTTCGTGGCAAGCGAATGGGACGTGCCTAGCAACTGGCAACTGGTCGCCCAAATGGTCTTTGGCGGTATCACTGCCCCTGCTGGCGAGAAAACGTTTGCCCCTGTGGCAGAACGCCTAAAAGTCTTTGGTTAATCATCAGCCATAAAACAGACAGGTTGGCATAAAAACAGAGATAAAACCAAGATAAAAAATCTTGGTTTTATTTTTAAAAAATAAAATTTATGTTATAATTAAGGCATTTACCATTTTAACAACCAAAAGACCATGACCAACATTCTTTTAAGTCGCCTACTGCCCGTCACCCTATTCTCTGCTGTTGTCACACATGCCACAGCCAACACCATCTATGTCTACGAAGATGACGATAACGGACAAAAATTTTTGACCAATGTCCAACAAAACGCCAATGGCACCAAAAAATTCACCCAAATCAGTGTTACCTATTACCCTGACACCAAATTACACTCCAATGGCAACATCCCTAGCACCTACAACCCAACGACCGCCGCCACACCCAGTCGCAGTGCCAACCGTAACGCCTACGACCACTTAATCCGTGCCGCCGCTGCTCGTCATGGCGTAGACCCTGCCCTTGTCAAAGCCATCATTCACACCGAGTCCGCTTTTAACCCGAACGCTCGCTCACCTGTGGGGGCAATGGGACTTATGCAGCTCATGCCTGGTACTGCCCGAGACATGGGCGTAAGTAACGCTTGGGACCCCGTCCAAAATATCGAAGGTGGGGTAAAATATCTTGCATGGCTACAACGCCAATTTCGCAACCGTGACCACGTCGTCGCCGCCTACAATGCGGGATTGGGCAATGTCCGCAAACATGGTGGCATTCCCCCATTTCGGGAAACCCAAAATTACGTCCGCTCGGTGAACAGCCGTTATGCCAGTCTCTATCGCCATGATACGGGTATTATCGGGGGTGGCACGCACTTGGCAATGAACCAAAACTTTACCACGCCCGCCCCGACTACCTTGCAAGTACCCAGCTCGTCAGGGGTTCAAAATGTCAGCATTACTTACACCACCCCAAATAATAACTACGCCACTCCTCAAAACCCCAGTGTTGGTAGTGGCTCAGGGCGTATTTATATCCATAAATAATGTGCTTGTAACTGGTTGATTTTAAAAAATATCTAATTTTTTGTAAAAATAATCAATCAGTTACACAACTACCATTTAAATTTTTAACGTCATGCCCCATAATAGCAGTAATGCCAATGGGGGCATTTTTATTTTGCAACTTTTATTTTAAGGAAAATTTACCGTGTTACGCATTGGTTTATTTTTACTCACCAACGTCGCCGTCATGGTCGTGGCAGGTATCGCCTTTTTTATCCTAAGTAGAGTCTTTGGATTGGGCGGTGTGCATGGACTGGGCGGACTTCAATATGCTTCGCTTGCTGTCTTATGCCTGTGCTATGGCATGATTGGCTCAATGATTTCTTTATTTTTGTCAAAATGGATGGCAAAAAAATCCACAGGTACGGTCATCATTGAACGTCCCAGTAACGCCACCGAGCAGTGGCTTGTGGATACCGTCGCCAAACAAGCCAAAGCTGTCGGTATTGGCATGCCCGAAGTGGGTATTTTTGACAATGCCCAACCCAACGCCTTTGCCACAGGTTGGAACAAAAACTCTGCCCTAGTCGCTGTTTCATCAGGACTACTACACACCATGACCGCCGATGAAGTCGAAGCGGTATTGGCTCACGAAATCGGACACGTTGCCAATGGCGACATGGTAACGCTTGCCTTAATTCAAGGTGTGGTGAACGCCTTTGTCATGTTCTTTGCCCGTATCATCGGCTCATTTGTTGACCAAGTGGTCTTTAAAAACGAAAGCGACTCCCCTGGTATCGGCTACTTTGTAACCAGTATGGTTATGGACATCTTGCTTGGCTTTTTGGCAAGTGCCATCGTCATGTGGTTCTCTCGCTTGCGTGAATACCGTGCCGACGAGATGGGGGCAAAACTTGCCAGCCGTGACAAGATGATTAGTGCCCTAAACGCCCTACGTCCTGCCGAAGCTCGCCCCGATCAAATGCCAGAGAGCATGAAAGCCTTTGCCATTTCTAGCGGTCAATCCCAAGGATTTAGCATTGCCAATCTGTTCCGCACACACCCGACATTGGATGAGCGTATCTCGGCACTGCAAAAACTACCTGCCAATTAATATTGTCACAAACACCACCTAGACCGTCAAAGTATTGACGGTCTTTTTAAAGCTAAACCACTATAAACAACGCCATCATCTTTCATAATAACCCAGCCCTGACAAATGGCTAACTGCATTAAAATTTTATCATCCTCGTTAGGAAAAACTGATTTAGCAATATCTAAATATTCTGTGTCATCAACCTGTTCACCTATTTTTTGACCCAATGTAACGAACCTCGCCAATTTATCTTTTAGTCTCATGACGCCATCTTTAACCAAAAGCGTATTTCCCATTCTGATGAAATTGTCATTCACTCTATTAATATTAATTCTCGCCCAATTCTCAATCACTTCATCATCAAAAATAATCTGATGATTTCTTTTTTCGATAACACAATAAGATTGGATTGTATTGATGATATTTTGCATGCTAAAAACATGTTCAATCATCAACTCTTCTTTTAACCATTCTGAAAATTCATTTATGGTTGCTGGCTTTTTCTTTAACAAAAACAATAAATCACAGATGATTTTCAATCTTTTCAAGGACATATCACCCAAAATATATTCCACTTTGGGTGGCAGAGCCAACTCTTTTTTGCGTAATTTTAACGTCATTTTATCTGGCTGATAATCACCAGTATCAAGAGCCGACCAATTTTTGATGTGACCTTGATTGTAGCCTATCTTGGTATGATTCACATGGACAATTTTATATTCTTGTAGCAACTCAAATATTCTGTCTACACTCTCATCTGTCAATTTTAATTTTTGATAAATGTCTTTTTTTAATGTTTTTATTTTAGCAGGGCGATTGTTATTCTCCTTAGTCCAAATATCACATAAATGCTTAATGTCATGTAGATAGATATTCTTTTTAAATTCAGTCAATTTTGGCATAAGTCCATTGTCAATATTTTTATGCATAATATATTGCTCTTTGGTGACTTGCTTAACCTTAAATGACTTTTTTTGAAGCAGTCTAGCAATATGTTCAAAATCTCTGTCACTAGACAAAATATAGAATTTTGTTTTATTAGGCTTAAATTGACCACTTAACACCCTTGCATAAAATGCCAAGCCAAAATCAGCACCATTGCTCTTTTTATTCTCTGTCATTGTAATTAAAAACAGCTTATAATTTAGCAACTTACTCAATAACTCAATATCTTGCAATGCAAAAATAGCAGGGGTTTTTGCAAAACTCACATAAACCCTATCATATTTTTGGCAAAAAGCAAAAATCTCATCCGCTTTTACAGTCACATTTTCAATATCCAATAACAAAATTTTTTTCATAAGACCCAATCATTAAAGCAACCACGGCACAATCACAGGGGCTAAAAATGCCGTTAAAATACCATTTAAAATCAGCCCCACTGTCGCATACGCCACAAACCTTGACCCCATCTGCATGACACGCACCGTACCAAGGGCGTGCGACGCTGTCCCCATGGATAACCCCCACGCCATAGGATGAGTGGATTTGACAAATAACAGCACGCCTATGCCCATCATCTGTCCCACCACACCTGCGATGAGTACGGTACTGGCGGTAATGCCCATCACCCCATCTAATTTATCGGTGACCTCGATGGCAATCGGCATGGTGACAGATTTGGGGGCGATGGCGATGGCACTTTGCTCACTGCCCCCCATCAGACGCACAAGCCACACCCCTGAGATAATACCCGTGAGCGAGCCTAGCAGTTGTGAGATGATAATAGGAAACCACTGCGAGCGGATTTTTTGCCACTGAACATAAAGCGGAATGGCAAGTGCCACAACCGCAGGCTGTAACCAAAAGGTCAGCTGACGACTCGCCTGCTCAAAGCTCGCCCACTCTATATTTAGCACTTTTAGTAAGATGATAACCACGATGGTTGTGATGAGTGTGGAGTTGATGAGCTGATTTTTAAAACGGGCTTTGATGTGCATACAGCCATGAAAGACAGCGATGAGCATAAATAGCAGAAAAAAGGGACTGTTTAACAGCTCTGACAGGTCGGTATTCATGAGCTACCCCCTTGATTTGTTCGTCCTTGATGTCTGGCTTTTTGGGCGTGCCGTAGCCACTCGTAGGATTTGCCCGTCACAATCAGTACCATCAATGTACTGATGGCAGTCGCCCCGATAAGCACCCCCAAATCCACCCGAATGATGTCCAGATACTGCGTGATGGAGATACAGGCAGGCACAACCATTAACACCAAATAGTCCAGTAAGGTCTTGGCAAGGCTCTGCACCGTCTCTAACTTAATCACGCCTGCCTGCAACGCCCCAAATAGAATAATCAGCCCAATCACGCTCGGGGGCAAGGACAATCCTGTTAGGGCGATAAAAATCTCACCCAAAAACACACACCCAAAAATAATCAAAAATGCTTTTAAAATCATGACGGTTTGTCCGACCCAAAGATACCCAAAGATGACGTATTGTACAAAACTTTATGGCATTTTGCACCGCTTAATTGTGCTTGTTATTTTATTTTGTTAAATTTGATAACAAGGCTTGATTTAATGAAAATAGGTATCGTTACACCCAACCAACTTGATATTTACCACGGGTTTGTAGGGGTGTGCTGAGCACACCCTTTGATGATATTCAGCACGCCCCTACGTCCACACATCATTGTATTTGTAGTAATTTTAAAGTTTCTTGGGTGTAACAACTTATTTTTTTAACCACCTTGTCGTAGACGTTTGAGTACAATTGGCAAGACTAAATCTAAATCAAGACAATAAAAAAGGGCAATCATGCCCTTTTTGGTTTTTTATTTTGTCTTTATCATCATTGCAATTTGCTTTGGCTGTTTTCTGCAATGCTCATTTGCACGCCCTGACCTAAACCTTTGCCGATTTGCACGCCAAGACGGTCAAAGACCTTACGCATAGGGTCTACATAGGTGTAATTTACCGAATGCTCAACGCCCAGCTCTTTTTCTAGCTTGCTAATACCGCCTGCTTTGTCGGCAAGTCCCAGTTTAAGCGACTCTTTGCCCGTCCAAAACAGACCGCTAAACACGTTGTTTTGTTCGGCATTTTTGAGCTTATCGCCACGCCCTTCTTTGACTGCATCGATGAAGTTTTGGTGCGTGGTGTCAAGCAGTTGTTGGACGTGTATCCGCTCGTCTTCGGTCATGGGGCGAGACATGGATAGGATGTCTTTGTACTGCCCCGATGTCATGGTGCGGTCTTGGACACCAATTTTTTTCATCAGCTCTTCGGTGTTGTAGCTTGACATGATGACCCCGATAGAGCCGACCAGACTTGATGGATTCACCCAAATCTCATCGGCAGAGCTGGCGATATAATACGCCCCACTCGCCCCGATGTCGCCGATGACGGCATAGAGTTTTTTGTCAGGGTTTTCTTTACGTAGCTCCATGGCGGTCTGCCAAATCTCGTCCGACTGCACGGGCGAGCCCCCAGGAGAGTTGATGGCAAGAGCGACAGCTTTAGCATTGGGATTTTCAAAGGCTTCGGTCAGTGCTGAGCTGATGTCATAAGCATTAGCATCGCTGTCACTGGCAATCACGCCATTGACTTCCACCACCGCCAAATGGGGCGAGTTCGCTTCTAGTGGCATCGTGCTACTGGCAGTGCTACACCCACGCCCCATGACGGCGATGATAAAAACGATATAGCCGAACGTGAGCAATTTAAAGAATATCCCCCAACGGCGAGCTTTTCTTTGCTCATCAAGACTTGCCATGAGTGTTTTTTCTAGCAGTCGCCACTCTTGACCGCTGTATTGGTTGGGCGGTGTTTGTGGTGCTGGGTTTGAGCGTTCGTTTAAGTTGTCTTTATTGGGATTTGGTGGCCATGCCATGATGTATTTTCCTGACTTAACTTGGGCGTGTTGAACCTTTATAACACTATTTACAATATAGACATATTTTAGAAAAACTAATCGTTTTTGCATGAAAAATGGCTAAATCTTGTTTTTCATCGTCAAAAACTTGCCTGATAGAATGACTATCAGCCTACGTTTTTTCCTTGAAAAACGGGCGATTTTTCTCATTTTTCATTGCAAATACAAAAGTTCAACACACCCTTTTAAAAATCCAAGTTAAAACCGTGCGGTCGGTTTTAGATGATTTTAAATTTTACAAGGGTTATTTTAACACAAATATTGCCAAATGCTCGCCTTAAATTTTATCAATTTGTTAAGGGCGCGTCTACTGACCACCAAGCTCTATCATCATCAGCTCAGCTCGCTCACGGTTGTCCGCTGTATCTTTGTCAGTAAAAACAAACCGTGATGGCAAAGTTTGTGCCAACACCGTCCCACTTACAGCATGGCGACTGTGTCCGAACCACACATCGGCATGCACCTGTTCATCATGGCACATA
This sequence comes from Moraxella bovis, assembly GCF_025985205.1. Lineage (NCBI taxonomy): Bacteria > Pseudomonadati > Pseudomonadota > Gammaproteobacteria > Moraxellales > Moraxellaceae > Moraxella > Moraxella bovis. Next base: position 1,043,578 of record NZ_CP087840.1, on the reverse strand, counting down.
CTCTCATACATGTGCCACGCATACTCATGAATTGCCCCGTTAATGACAAGCCGTGAGCCTGCCCGCTCGCTTTTTTGGTCATCACGACCATCATCGCCATAATCATGATGGATACCACCCATGATGGCAGGCATCAGCTCGCTCTCAACAATGATGGTACAGCCCCACACCCGCTCATCATCTATCATCTGCCAGCCTGTCATTGCCGATATGCTAAGCCCCTGCCCCGACCATGATCGCCCTACCCCACACGTCTGCATGGGCAAGCCCTGCACGGTGTTTGTAGGTTGCCCCGCCTGCCAATAGCGATGGATAAACACATCCTGTGCCAGCGTTGCCACCACATCACTCATGCGATGGCTTGGGGTCTGCACGATAACCCCTGTCAGATGGCGAACACTGTGCTGACGCAGTTTGTCGTGCAGAACACTCGCCACTTTATCATGTCCTACCGCCTTATCATCTTGCAAATCCGACAACACAAGCCACACCGCATCATCGCCATTATCCGCCCCTTGCTGACGGATGAGTACTTGGCTGACCTTATCATCACCATCTAACACCATCACGCTAAATGGCATTTGTCTATCTGCAAATAACACCATCATCGCCACCGCCACGAGTGGCACCAATGCAAACTTCCGCCCAATCACAGGGACGACCCACACCGCCACCCCAAGGGCAAACAGTGCCATACCCATTACGCTTGTGGTCTGATACAGCCATACATCACTTAGGCTCTGTAACCACGTCAGGAGCTGATGAAGCCATGCTAATATCAGCGATGAGACACCCCAAAGCACATCAGCAAGGCTCGGCAACACCACAAAAATCACCCCTGCCACCAAATTTATCGGCACGATGACCGCCCCAAACAGTCCCACCGCAAACAGATTGACAAATAGCCCCCACAGCGAGACTTTGCCAAAAAACAACAGCGACACAGGAAGCATGGCAACAAAGAGATAGCTTTGTAACTTTAAAAAACCAACCAGACGGTCTTTTATGGACATGATTGGCATATCAAGCTCCCGCTCACCATAACTCATGAGCAGTGCCACCGCCACAAAGGACAGCCAAAACCCCGCTTGCCACGCCATGACAGGGTCAAGCCATATCATGCCCAGCCCTACCCACATCAGCACCGCCAACGACGACAAAGGCAATGCCAAATAGCCTGCCACTGCCACCGCCAACAGCATGTACACCGTCCGCACCGCAGGCACACCAAAGCCTGTAAACAACGCATAAATCATGCTCGCCCCCACCATGACAAACAGTCGCAAGCGATGGCGGGGCAGTCGCTGATAATATGGCAAAAACCTATCGGTCAAATAACACACCCCAAAGCTCAACATCGTCGCCAACAGCACCACATGCATGCCCGAGATGGCAAGCAGATGACTGATACCGCCAAACTGGTATAAATCTTTGGTCGCACGACTGATTAATGCCCTATCGCCCGTCAGCAGGGCAAGCGTGACCGCTCGGGCTTGCTGTTTATCATCACTAAGAGCATGCCAATCTTTATAAAAATGCGTGCGTAACGCATGGCGAAATCGCTCTAAATGCCCCACCAAGCCGACCTGTGGCAGGGGTGTCGGCTCATCACGCACCGCCAATACTCGGGCATTGGCATGGATGTGGCGTGTACGAAGCCACCGCTGACTGTCAAAGCCTGACGCACTGGGGTCGGCAGTGATGGGTGTAATACGTAGGGTCATGTAAGCGGTCGTGGCAGGATGTAGTTTGGCGAGCTGATGGCGATTTGAGCCGTCCTTATTATCCTTGACATCTACCACTTGGAGTAGCACCGTCATCTGACTGGGCAAGGGCGGATGGGATTCGGGTGTGTCTGCGGTAACAGCAAATGGGTTACGGGTCTCTGTCCTTGTGTGCTCGCCCTCATCTTTGCTATCTTTATTATTCTTACCAACATCATTAAAGCCATCCAACAAGCGGTCACCGCCAAATGTCAAATCAGACAGCACTGCTTTTTGGCGATAATAGTTCCCTGTGTCATACACGCTGTCACTAATCTCATGCACCGTCACTTTGGCGGTGATGGTATAGCCATGCTCAGGGATGGCATGAGCAGTATTTGTAAACGCCTGTTCGGTACTGATGGTGCGAAGCATGAATAATAGCACCACAAAGCCGACCAGTAGCACTTGCATGGCAGCCTGCCCCACTCGGGCAAAAGCGGATTTAGGATGAAATTGATTAAATTTAAAACATAAAAAAGCACACCCCAACAAGAGCATGCTCATCATCATAAAACCCATCCCATGAGTCGTATCCATGCCAAACAGCTGACTGCTCACGGCTGTCATGTCATGGCTGGGCAAGATATCCAGCGTGGCGAGCACCATCAACGCCACACCAATAAACACAAGCCAAATCAACATCGTACCCACATCTTGGGCTTAACCCATGCCATGTTGTAACATCAGCTCAATCATCGCCAAATCATCAGAATAAGTCAGCTTCATGTTTATGCGTGAACCCTGCACCAAAGCCACCGACTGACCGAACTGCTCAAACCCACTGGCTTCGTCGGTAATCATCAGCCCATCAGCGATGACCTTATCAAGCATGGCTTGTAAGGCGTACAGTCTAAATACTTGGGGAGTCTGGGCCTGCCAAAGCTGACGACGGTCTATGGTGCGATGTATCCGACCATTGATATATTGGCAACCTGTCAAGGCAGAGCTGTTGGTATCATGAGCAAGTTTTAAGGTATCAACCACAGGCGTGGCAAGTATCGCTCCTACTGGGTTATACTTACCATCCGTCTGTTCAAGCCGTTCAAGCTCACGCACCGCACCAATCAGACGCATCAAATCATCAGCAGGCAAGCACGGTCTGGCACCATCATGGATAAGCACCCACACATCACCAACCGCTCGCCGAGCAATGTCATCCACGCCTGCCTTGACCGACAAAAAACGCTCTGCCCCACCTTCGGTCAGATAAACAGGACGGTCAAACTCAAAATCCAAAGACGACACCAGCGTATCATCTTTGGCAACCACGAGTGTCAAATCGGTGACGGCAGGGACATTTAAACACGCCACGCCATGCTCTAACACCGTTCGCCCTGCCACCATCAAATACTGCTTTGGCACATCCGCCCCAAAACGACTGCCACGCCCTGCCGAGACGATGAGTGCGTGAATCGGTAGGTTGGGACTTGTCTGTTTCATCACTCGCCCGTATCACCGCTAACGCCCGTAAAGGCATTCTCGCCCATGTCATCATCAATAAGTCCATCAACAGGCTCGGTCGCACTCACCCCATCCACGCCATAGGGAATCTCTCTATCACTCACCATGGGGGCAACGGACAACTCTACAAATGTCTCGCCTGACTTAATCAAACCCAAATCAAGGCGAGCATGCTCTTCAATGGCACCCAGCCCTGATTTTAAATCACGGACATCCATTCGTAACGTGTCATTGACCGCTTGCTGGGTGGCATTGATTTTTTGTTGTTTGGCAAGTTCATTATTTAACTCATCAAACGCATGATGACCGAACTCGCCATACCAGTATTGATACTGTAGACCTGCCAACACCACCGCCCCAAAAACAATGAGTAGCAGATAGCCCAAAAAAGCAGGCGAAAAGCTAACGCCTACTTTTTGGTTGTGTGTTTGATGGTCTGATGACAAAGCATCATCAGTTTTTTGGGTTGCCATGTCAGCCACGCAGTCCAATGAATTCAGCACGCCCACGATAGCTTGCCGTTACCATCTGCTCAATGCGTAGCAGTTGGTTGTATTTGGCGACACGGTCAGAGCGACATAGCGAGCCTGTCTTGATCTGACCAGCCGCTGTACCTACTGCTAGGTCAGCAATGGTACTATCTTCGGTCTCACCCGAACGATGACTGATGACGGTCGCATAGCCGTTTTCTTTGGCAAGATAAATGGCGTCTAGCGTCTCGGACAATGTGCCGATTTGGTTAAATTTAATCAAAATGGCGTTGGCGATGTTTTTATCAATGCCTTCACGCAGGATTTTTGGATTGGTTACAAATAGGTCATCGCCCACCAGTTGCACTTTATCGCCAAGCTGACGGGTCAAATACGCCCAGCCGTCCCAGTCGCTCTCATCCAAACCGTCTTCAATGGAGATAATCGGATATTGACGCACAAGCCCTGCCAGATAATTCGAAAAGCCTTGGCTGTCGTAAGATTTGCCCTCACCTTCTAGCACATATTGACCGTTTTTATAAAACTCACTAGACGCACAGTCAAGAGCCAAATAAATATCCTGCCCTGCTTTGTAGCCCGCTTGTTCAATGGCTTTCATGATGACGGTAATCGCCTCTTCGTTAGAACGCAGGTTCGGGGCAAAACCACCTTCATCGCCCACGGCAGTATTTAACCCTTGGGCTTTTAGCACGGATTTTAGGCTATGGAAAATCTCTGTCCCTGCACGAAGCCCCTCTGAAAAAGACGTAAAGCCCACAGGCTCAATCATAAATTCTTGAATGTCCACGGTATTATCGGCGTGAGCCCCACCGTTTAGAATGTTCATCATCGGCACAGGCATGGTTAAGCTGGTTTGCCCACGCAAGTTGGCGATGTACTGATGAAGTGGCAAATTTTTGGCAATTGCCCCTGCTTTGGCAATGGCAAGCGATACCGCAAGCGTGGCATTTGCTCCTAGATTGGCTTTGTTTTCGGTGCCGTCAAGGTCAATCAAAATCTTATCAAGCTCACTTTGGGCGGTTACGTCCTTGTCAAGCAAAGCTGAGCGGATTTGGCTGTTCACATTTGCCACCGCTTTTTTGACACCCTTACCCAAATAGCGAGATTTGTCGCCATCTCTGAGCTCCAACGCCTCACGAGAACCTGTGGACGCACCAGACGGAGCGGCGGCACGACCACACACACCATTCGCCAAAATCACGTCTGCCTCAATGGTTGGGTTACCACGAGAATCCAAAATCTCACGAGCCACGATGTCTTTGATTTCAATGGCATTATCAGTGGTTTCAGCGTACATAACAAAATCCTTTAATGGTTGGGTAAAAGTTTAGCTAGATTATAACACAAATTTTGGCTGGCATAAACTGTTATTTAAACTCGTCCGCCCGCCCCGATACCGAAAATTCACAGCCATTATTTTCCACAAAAATCAGCTGATTTGATGTGCGAATATGATACCTTTCATAACGCACACCCTGCCGATAACCATTTTGCCCTGTTTGTAAACTTGGCGAACCCATCGCCTCTGTTGCCATTAACTTTTCGCCAAAGGCTGTTTGTAAGTCATCAACACTTGGGTAATGCTCTTTTTTAAAAGTAATATTCACATTTTTAGAGACGGTACTTAAATCATCATTGCCAAGCCCACCAAAAGACACATCGCAAGAAATAGATTCAATGACTTGATGTGTCTTGATTGGAAAATTGTAGATAATACTATTACGATTCGCCACAGGTTTATGCTCTGCCCTATAAATCTCATCTTTAAGCGTTACAATGTTCAGCCGTTTTGGTTAAATTAAAAATCTCTCCACTTTCTGCCAATGATACAATTTGTTTAATCGTATCAATATTATTATTGGCATAAGTATGGCTCGCCAATATTGCCATTAAAGGAAATAAGAGAAATTTTTTCATTTTAAAAAAACCTTTTTAAAATGAAAAAATTTGACGTAAGGTGCGTAATACACATCATTTAGATTTGGGATTTTAAATGGTGTGTATTACGCACCTTACAGATTACGCTTATCCTCAAAACCCTTCAATAATTGCATTTTGATAGTTTTTAAAAAATAAAAATATCATGAAAATATAACAAATCCATACAATAATTCCAACTATAAAAGCTGATACAATTTTTAAAGTCGGTTTTTCTTTAATTATACGATAAATATCTAACAATCCACGACAATCTTTGGGTGTTAAAATATGGTATAATAGCAAAACAATTATCCAAATGAACGAAAAAACACCATAGAATAACATTTTAATCCCCAAAGATTATCTTTGCAACTTTTATTTAATGCGTATCAAGCACTTCAAACCCTTTTACCAAATCATCAATTTCTTTTAATTGACGTAAAAACGGTTCTAATTGCGACAGTCGCAACGCACAAGGACCGTCGCACTTGGCTTTATCAGGGTCAGGGTGAGCTTCTAAGAACAGCCCTGCCAGTCCTGTTGCCATACCTGCTCTTGCCAAGGTGGTGATTTGATGACGGCGACCGCCTGCACTGTCTGCTCTCGCCCCTGGCTCTTGCAGGGCGTGCGTTACATCAAAAAACACCGGCACGTTCATCGCCTTCATCGTGTCAAAGCCGAGCATATCTACCACAAGGTTGTTATACCCAAAAGACGTGCCACGCTCACACAAGATGATGTTGTCATTGCCTGCTTCTAGGCATTTGTTAATGATGTGTCGCATCTCATGCGGAGTAAGGAATTGGGCTTTTTTGATGTTAATCACCGCCCCCGTGCGAGCAATGGCACTCACAAGGTCAGTTTGACGAGAGAGAAACGCAGGGATTTGTAGCACGTCCGCCACCTTTGCCACAGGGGAGGCTTGGTAGGGTTCGTGTACGTCTGTGATGATTGGCACGCCGTATTTTTCTTTAATGTCGTTTAGCCACGTTAGCCCCGTATCTAGGCTAGGCCCTCGAAATGAATGTAGGCTTGACCGATTGGCTTTATCAAAACTTGCCTTAAATACATAGCCAATATCTAGCTTTTTGCAAATCTCAATATAGCTCTCAGCAATCTCAAATGCCAATTCTCGGCTTTCTAATACATTCATACCACCGAATAACACAAATGGCAACTCATTGGCAATCTTTATATCGCCTGATTGTGATGATAATTCAATGGTAGATTTGGCGGTTAATGTCATGGGTTTTCCTTATAAAATGGATTGATAATGGTAAGTTTGTTTTCAATGATATGATTGTGGTGCATATCTTCGGAATATAAAATGGGTGTGTTTGCGTATAGAGCAGTTGCAATAAGCAAACTGTCCCAATAAGAATATTGATAACGCTTTTTGATGTGCAAAGCATCAACCACAAAATCGCTATTTAAGTCAATAATGGTAAAATACTTTTTAAAAAATCGTATTGATGATAATAATTCATCATCTGTCATGAGTTTTTTACGAAAAACCACATTACAAAATTCATTTAATACTTGGGTGCTAATCACGGCATTAGGATTGCGTGATAATTTTTCTGCAATGGGCTGTTTGTCATCATCACCAATAGAATATAATAAAATATTACTATCCATAAAATAGTGATTATGGGCGGTCATATAATTCATCTCTATTAAACTCATAATCGGCTGGCAATTTGCCTTTCATTTTGGCAAAAAATTCATCAAATGCCAATTGCCTTTCATCAGCTTGTGGCTTATTTGGTGTTAAACTAACTGCCACATTGTCATGCTTTAATATCACCTGCTCGCCTTGTACTGCCTTTTGTAGAATTTGCACCATGTCATATTTGGCGATGTCTGTAACCATAATTTCAATCATCTTATCCCCTTTTATCTTCCCAATGAATAAACAGGGCGAAAACCGCCCCTTTTATTTTATTGTAATGCTTTATTTGCCATTTTGCAATGCAACTGCCGAATGGATAAAGGCATTAAAGAGTGGGTGTCCGCCACGGGGCGAGCTTGTAAACTCTGGATGATATTGCACCGCCACAAAGAACGGGTGATTGTCAAGCTCCACTGTCTCTACAAGATTTTGTTTGGCAGAGTAGCCCGAGATTTTTAGCCCTTGTGCTTCAAGCGGTTCAATGTAGCGGTTGTTCATCTCATAGCGATGACGATGACGCTCAAAAATGGTGCCTGCCCCATAAATCTTGGCAAGGCGAGAGTCCGCCACCAGATGAGCTTCTTGTTTGCCCAGTCGCATCGTACCACCCAAATCGCTGTCATCTGAGCGAATTTGTAACTCGCCTTTTTCATCAAACCATTCGGTAATCAGACCAATAATCGGATTGGCGGTTTTGCGGTCAAACTCGGTAGAGTTGGCTTCAAGCCCAAGCACATTGCGAGCAAATTCAATGACGGCTAACTGCATACCCAAGCAAATGCCTAAAAATGGCACGTCATTTTCACGAGCATAGCGGATTGCTTTCATCTTGCCTTGGGTGCCACGCTCGCCAAATCCCCCCGGTACTAAGATAGCATGGCAGGCTTTTAGCTCGTCCATAAGGGCATCTTGGGTTTCTAGTTTTTCAGCATCAATGTAGTGGATTTTTACACGGATTTTGTTGTGAATGCCTGCGTGCAATAGGGCTTCATTGACCGATTTATAAGCATCGGGCAACTCTACATATTTACCAACCATTGCCACGACAATCTCGCCTTGGGCGTTAAACAGTCCGTCAATGACTTTATCCCAATCGGACAAATCGGCTTCGGGCTGATTAAAGCCAAAACGCTCACACACCAAATCGTCCAAATTTTGCTCATAAAAAGTGCGTGGAATCTCATAAATACTGCGAGCATCCTTGCACACCGCCACCGCACGCTCGGAGACGTTGGTGAACATCGCAATCTTACGCTTGGTGTCATCGTCCACGTCATGCTCGGTACGGCACACCAAAATATCAGGCTGAATACCAATGGACAGTAGCTCTTTGACAGAATGCTGAGTGGGCTTGGTTTTAAGTTCGCTGGCGGAAGAGATATAAGGCAGTAGAGTCAAGTGCATGAGCATGGTATTTTCACGCCCAAGTTTTACCATAAGTTGTCGCACCGCTTCCATAAAGGGCAAGCTCTCAATATCACCCACCGTGCCACCAATCTCAATCATGGCAACGTCATAACCCTCGCCTGACGCTAGAATACGGCTTTGAATCTCGTCTGTGATGTGCGGAACGACTTGCACGGTTTTGCCAAGATAGTCGCCACGGCGTTCTTTGGCAAGCACCGTTTGATAAATACGCCCCGATGTGAAGTTATTTGCACGAGACATTTTAGAATGTCTTAAAAAACGCTCATAATAGCCCAAATCAAGGTCAGTCTCTGCCCCGTCTTCGGTAACGAACACTTCACCATGCTCAAACGGACTCATCGTACCAGGGTCCACATTGATATAAGGGTCCATTTTGGTCATGGTAACTTTAAGACCACGGGCTTCTAACACGCTTGCCAAAGAGGCAGCCGCAATACCCTTACCGAGTGAGGAAACCACGCCACCTGTTACAAAAATAAATTTAGTCATGTCAATCATCGTTTATTGGTAAAAGCGAATTTTACTAAAAATTGACAAAAAAATATAGGGGGCAAAGGCAAAATCCCAAAATTTTTGTGAAAAATACCCAAAACAAAAAAAAGACTTGATAGGTTCAAGTCTTTTTAGAGCATTACTTAAAACTGGCAAACAAATCATATTCGCTGGCTTCATCAATGGTAACGGTTAAAAATTCGCCAACTTTTACCGTCTCATCAATATTATCCACATAGACATGACCGTCAATCTCGGGGGCATCGGCATAGCTACGGCAAATGGCGATATTTTCTTCTGTATCAATTTCATCGACCAAGACCACCAACGTTTGCCCGACTTTTTCTTGCAATTTTTCTTCGCTGATTTGTTGGGCGACCGCCATAAACCGCTCGTAACGCTCTTGCTTAACAGACTCTGGCACAGGGTTTGGCAAATCATTCGCCACCGCCCCGTCAATCTCTGAATAAGTAAAACAGCCCACACGGTCGAGGCGTGCTTGTTTTAACCAGTCAAGCAAGTACTCAAAATCTTCTTCGGTCTCCCCTGGAAAACCCACCACAAAGGTAGAACGAATGACAATCTCGGGGCAAATCTCCCGCCATTTGGCAAGCCGATCCAAGGTATTTTCGCTCATGGCAGGGCGTTTCATCGCCTTTAATACACTGGGGCTTGCGTGCTGAAAGGGAATGTCAAGATATGGCAAAAGCCCACCCTTACCACCACTGGCTTTCATGCTGTCCGCCATGATTTGTACCACATTATCCACGTGCGGATAAGGGTACACATAATGCAAACGCACCCAAATGCCAAGCCTTGCTAAGGCTTGGCACATATCAAAAAACTTGGTCTTTATCGGTTCGCCTTGCCAAAACGCCATTTTATATTTTAAATCCACGCCATAAGCGGACGTGTCTTGGCTGATGATAAGTAGCTCTTTGACCCCTGCTTTTTTTAGGGCAACAGCTTCATTCATCACGCTGTCAATGGTGCGAGACACCAAGTCGCCACGCAAGGACGGAATAATACAAAAAGTACAGCGATGATTACAGCCTTCACTGATTTTGACATACGCATAATGGGCAGGGGTCAGCTTCACGCCTGCGTCATTGATAAGGTCTATTTTGGGGTCATAAGTCTTGGATTTGGCAGGTTTTGGCACATGGTGCGTTACCGCTTTGACCACTTCATCATAGGCATGAGCCCCCGTTACTGCCAGTACGGCAGGGTGCATGGTGCGAATGCGTTCGGCATCTTTACCCAAACAGCCTGTTACGATGACTTTGCCGTTTTTGGTAATCGCCTCGCCAATGGCATCAAGGCTTTCTTGGACGGCAGATTCGATAAATCCGCAGGTGTTTACCACCACCAAATCCGCCCCGTCATAATCTTTAGCGACTTGGTAGCCCTCACGAGTCAGCTCGGTAATAATCCGCTCACTGTCCACCAGTGCCTTGGGGCAACCTAAGGAGACAAACCCCACTTTGGGCGTTTTGACAATCTCACTGGATAAACCGCCACTAGGCTTAGCAATCTGCATCAGACTTGCCGACTCTTCTAGGGTGCGGTTTTGATTGTGGTTGGCTTTATGATGATAGCCAACTTCGCTAGGATTGGGATTTTGATTTTTAGGATTAAAGGTTTGAACAGTCATGGTATTTTGGCTAAGGATAAACTTGGCTGATTGGGGTTGGGTTTAGGTAGGGATGAATTTTGGGCAAATGATTTTACCTTTATCATATACACCTAATGGACTTAATATTTACCACAGGGTTTGTAGGGGCGTGTTGAACACGCCCTTGATGATGTGATGTTCATTGGACGTGCAAAGCCAGTCCCTACACCCACACATCATAAATTTGTGGCAATTTTAAAATTCTTTATAAAATATAATATAAAATCAATCATATACAGACAAATTGCCATGTACCCTATTTTAAAATTTCAAAATTTACATAGCAAAAAACCCGCCTTAACAGCAGGTTTTTAATATGGTGGGGTCGGAGAGACTCGAACTCTCACAGGTCGCCCCGCTGGAACCTAAATCCAGTGCGTCTACCAATTTCGCCACGACCCCAGATTTCATCAACTTTCGTCTTGATGTGGCGTATTATATACGACTTTTAAAATTTGGCAAGTATTTTTTGCTAAAAATTTTAAAAAGTTTATAAGTCATTGATTTAAAATATCTTTTGAATTGATAAATTTCACCCCAACGTCCGTCATGTCCGCCATTGCCTTATCCAGCGAGCCGTTAATGTCTATCGGGGCAGTGGCGTCCGTGATGACCGTGCAATCAAACCCAAACGCTACGGCATCTATCGCTGTCCACGCCACACAAAAATCGGTCGCAATGCCCACCACATACACGCTGTCTATGCCCCGCTCATGAAGATAGCCCGCCAGCCCTGTTTTGGTCGCCCTGTCGGCTTCCATAAATGCCGAATAGCTGTCTATGTGGCGATGATAGCCTTTGCGAATGATGAGTTCGGCTTTATCAGCTTGCAAATCAGCATGAAAAAAAGCGTCCGATGTGCCTTGTACACAGTGAGCATTCCATAGAACCTGCGTACCATAGGGTAGCTCTATCGTGTCAAACGGGGCTTTGCCGTCATGATTTTGGTAAAATGAAATGTGGTCGGCAGGGTGATAATCTTGGGTCAAAATCACGGTATCAAAATGAGCAATCAAGCGGTTAATCATAGGGATAATCGTATGGCTGTTTGCCACCGCCAGATTGCCACCGACAAAACCGTTTTGTACGTCCACAACCAATAGGGTTTTCATAAATACTCCTTATTCTTTAATTTGTTTGATGGTTTGCATCACATTACATCATAAAGCAAGTCTAATTTTTAACATGAATGCTTTGATAAGAAGAAACTAAAATGCCATCATAAGAACTTGTAATAATGGACAAATTTTTTTATAATACCGCATTTACCAAAGCAAGGTCAAGCCTTGCTTTTTTTGTGAACTACAATGGAGCGGTTATGATTGAGTGGTTTAACAGTCTCATCAATTGGGGCGTAAGCCTGATTTGGGGCAATGGCGATTGGTTGATAGCGGGCAATCCTTGGTATGGTCTTATTGTGTTTTTGTTGGTGGGTGGGGGTATTTATTTTACCATAGCCACTCGCTTTGCTCAGTTTCGCTATTTTGGACATCTGTGGAAACTGCTTAGGGTGTCGGGGCAGGGCGGTCGCTCGGGCGGTATCAGCTCGTACGAAGCCTTGATGACATCGCTGGCGGCACGGGTCGGCACGGGCAACCTTGCTGGGGTTGCTATCGCCATTTATTTGGGCGGTGCTGGAGCGGTGTTTTGGATGTGGGTTACGGCAATTTTGGGTATGGCGACAAGCTTTATTGAGTCCGCTCTCGCCCAAGCCTACAAAGTCCCCCACACCGACAACGTCTTTCGTGGTGGTCCTGCGTATTATATCCAAGCAGGTCTTGGACAACGCTGGCTTGCCATTATCTTTTCGGTGTGTCTACTGATTGCCTTTGGCCTTGCCTTTAATGGCGTACAAGCCAATACCATTGCCCAAGCAAGCCTACAAGCCTTCAACATTCCGCCTTGGGCAACGGGGGTGTTTTTGGTGATTTTGGTTGCTCCTGTGGTTTTTGGTGGTATGCGTTCGGTTGCCAAAGTGGCAGGTAAGATTGTGCCGATTATGGCGATTTTGTACATTTTGCTTGCACTGTTTATTATCCTTACCAACATCACGCAGTTCCCTGCCGCCATTGCCACTATCTTTAAGTCCGCCTTTGGACTTGAACAAGCCGCAGGCGGGGTGCTTGGCTATACTGTCGCGACAGCGATGATTAACGGCATCAAGCGTGGTCTGTTCTCAAACGAAGCGGGCATGGGTTCTGCTCCCAACGCTGCCGCAACTGCCCAATCTTACCCCAATCACCCTGCTGTACAAGGCTTTATGCAAATGCTTGGGGTGTTTATAGACACCATTGTCATCTGTACGGCAACGGCCGCCATTGTGATTTTGTCGGGTGTGGTAGACCCAAACTCTGAGCAGACAGGCATTCAGCTTACCCAACTTGCCCTGTCGCAATATGTGGGGCAATTTGGTGTGGTGTTTGTGGCGGTGGCGATTTTCTTTTTTTCTTTTACGTCTATCATTGCCAATTATAGCTATGGCGAGAGCAACATTGAATTTTTGTCTGGTCAAAAAAACGCCAAGTCTGCCATGATGGGGCTACGCATCGCCCTGCTTGTCATGGTCTTTGTGGGGTCTATTGCTGACCTAAAAGCGGTTTGGAACTTTGCTGACTTGACGATGGGTATCATGGCGGTCATCAACCTTATCGCCATTGTGTGGCTATCGCCTGTGGCACTGCGTGTCCTAAAGGACTATGAGCGTCAAATCAAAGCAGGTGTTGCCCTAAAAGACATCAGTTTCGACCCCAACCTGTTCCCCAAACTAAAAAATGAAGCGGACAGAACAGCGTGGAAGGATTGATAATTTTCTAGACAAACCAAAAAACAGGGTATGGATACCACCTGCCCTGTTTTATTTTATCCGTCAAATATTACCAATAATTCTCCACCGCAATATTACCCACGCCCCTGCGGTTCATCGTTAAACCTTTGTTTTTTAAACTTTCTTTGGTGTCGTCCACCATCTGCGGATTGCCACAGAGCATGACATGGGAAGTGGCAGGATTTAAGTTTAGACCGACAAAGTTTTCAAGTTCGCCACTGTCTATCAAAGCAGGAATGCGAGCATTTAGGCAGTTTTCCACTTTTTCACGAGTGATAATCGGCACAAAATGGAGTTTAGCTGGGTTGTCGGTCAGTTCGCTAAACTGCTGATTTAATTCATGAATTTTATCAAGATAGGCAAGTTCTGCTTGCGTTCTGGCACTGTACACCAGTACAATGTCGCTGTAATTTTGCCAAGTGGTCAAATCGCCAAGCATGGATAAAAATGGAGCAAGTCCCGTGCCTGTTGCCAGTAGCCACAAATCCTTTGGGGCAGGCTCTTGGTAGCGAGCAAGGGTCAAAAAGCCAAACGGCTCGGGGTTAAGATAGAGCGTATCGCCCACCGTCAAATGCTGTAATTGACTGGTAAACGCCCCGTCAGGCACAACCACCGAGAAAAACTCCAACTGCTCATCATAGGGGCTTGACGCTACCGAATAAGCCCGAAAAATGCGTTCATCGGGGGCGTTTTGGGTGTGTTTTAATTCGCTGGGATTGACCCCGAGCCGTACAAACTGCCCTGCAAGAAAACGAAATCCATCTGGGCGGGTGGTGGTAAAGCTAAACAGCGTGGGAGTAATGGGGGTTTTGGAGAGTACGGTTAGGGGGGTGGCTTTTTGGTCGGACATGATTTTTCTCTATTTTATCGTAAATCAACCCCAATCTGCACCAATTCTACATTCTAAAAAAATTTTTGTAGGGGCGTGTTGCACACGCCCATTGGGGACTGGCAGGGCGTGCAGAGCCAGACCTTACGATGGTGCATTTTGAAGTTAAACAAGTATAAATTTATCCATGCTATTGTAAACCATCGCCACAAAAAAACAAGCGCCCAAATTGAGTGCTTGTTTTTTATCTCATAGACTTAAAATTGCCATACTTGCCCACTTAAACAGCGTATTTGGCAAAATCCCCATCACAAAAATAAACACCGTGATAAGAATCAGCACAAGCCCGCCTGCTTTGACCCGCCAATTACTTGGCACATCAAAAGGCACGATGGTCATTGGGCGTTTGAACATGATAAGCAGGACTTTAAGATAATAATAAAGTCCGATGGCACTGCCCACAATCACCATAAAGGCAAGCCCAAAGCGTCCGCCTTGAGTGGCAGCGAACAGCACCTGCATTTTGGTAATAAATCCTGCGGTAAACGGAATACCCGCCATGGACAAAATCATCACCGTCAAAACTGCCGTCAAGACAGGTCTTCGCCAAAACAGTCCTTGGTAGACTGCCATACTATCCGCTTCGTCTTCTACTTCTTGGGTTGCCGTGTTGCGGTTGGTCTCGCCATACGCCCCCGTCATCAGCACAATCACCCCAAATGCCCCAACAGACGACAAGGCATAGATGAGCATATACATACTAATCACGCTGTCAGCATCTGCCGTTGTCCCTGTGGCGATAAGCGGAATCAGCACATAGCCCATGTGTGCCACAGACGAAAACGCAAGCAGGCGTTTTAGGTTAGTTTGGGTTAGGGCAAGCAAGTTCCCTGCCACAATAGACACCAACACAAGGGCAACCAGTACCACATCAACAGACGAGATGGCAGGAGTGGCACTTGTCAGCAAAAAACGCACGACAAGGGCGACAACCGCCACCTTGCCCACGCTCGCCAAAAATGCCGTAACAGGAGCAGGAGAGCCTTGATAAATATCGCCCGCCCATGAATGAAACGGTGCCAAGGACAGCTTAAAAGCAACTGCTGCCACCATCATCACCGCCCCCACCATAAACAAAGGCGACAATCCAAACCCTGCCATGAGACTCTGCCCGAGACGGACAAAGCCAAGCTCGCCTGTCGCCCCAAAAATAAACGCCATACCCATCAGAAGCGTTGCCGAAGCGGTTGCCGATAGGATAAGGTATTTTAGCCCTGATTCTAAGGACTTTTGTTTTAGGTAAGCAAAACTTAGCATACCATACATAGGCACAGACAAAAGCTCCAATGACACAAAGAAAGAAGCAAAATGATGAGCCGATGTCATCAGTACCGCCCCAAGCGTACTTGTCAAAAGTAGCAGATACAGCTCTTCTTTGTTGTTATTAAAACTTTGAAAGTAGCGATAAGACAACGTAACGCACGCCAACGCCGACACGACAACAACAAGGCTATTGAACAAGGCAAAGCCGTCCACCAAAAACAGCCCCATGACATCGCCGCGATTGATATGAGTGGGCAATTTTTCAAAAAACTGCAACAGTAGCACCACCAACGCCCCATTTAGCCCAAGGGCAGTTAAGCCAACAATCAGACTGTGCGAGCGTTTGATGGTGATGGCAAGCATCACCACAAGCACCGCCACGCCCAATATCATGGCAGGGAGCAACGGGAGCAAAGACGAAAACTCAATAGACACGTTCATTAGTTGCCCCCTTGGTTAATTTCAATGACTTGTGGCACGATTTCTGGCGAGATGGGCTTTTGATTGCCTTTTAACCCTGTAATGGCGGTATCCACATCCGAATACCTATCAGGCATTTTGGTGCTGATATAGCTCATCGCTTGCTCGGATTTGTGTAGGACAGGTTGTGGATACAGCCCAAGCCAAACAAGCCCCACCGCCAACACACCAAGCAAAGACAGCTCTCGCCCACCCAAATCACGCAAAGGCTTGGCGGTGTCGTCTTTTCCCTTATATAAGGCGTGCAAATAGGGCGTGGTGTTGTCGCCAAACAACGCCTTATGAATCAAAATAAGTGCATAAAGCCCCGCCCACACAAAACTCACGGTCAATAGCACGCTGATGACAGGATGTGCCTTGAACGACCCCATCAAAATCAAAATCTCGCCAATGAAGTTGCCCGTACCAGGGATACCCAAAAGGGCGGCACAAAAGAACATCATAAACGGAGCAAGATAGCGAAACTGACCCCACATACCACCCATGACCGTCATATCACGAGTGTGCAAGCGTTCGTACACTTGCCCTGCCACAATAAAGAGTGCCGCACTCGATAAACCGTGAGCGAGCATTTGCACCATCAAGCCCTGCAACGACACCAGCGTGCCAGCATAGATGGCAAGCACGACAAAGCCCATGTGCGACACAGACGTATAGGCGAGCAGTCGTTTGATGTCGGTCTGGGCAAACGCCAAAAACGCCCCATAAAACACCCCAATCATGCCAAGCGTGATGGCAATGGGAGTAAACTCAGCAGACGCATTTGGAAAAAGCGGAATGACAAAGCGAAGCAAACCAAACGCCGCCGTCTTAATCAAAATCCCTGCCAAATCCACCGAACCTGCGGTTGGGGCTTGGGCGTGGACATCAGGTAGCCAGCCGTGCAATGGGAAAACAGGCAATTTGACCGCAAAGCCCACAAAAAAGCACAGCATAATCAGGTATTCATATTTGCCAAGATACGTGCCAAGCAGGTCTTCATAATGAAAACTTAGCACGCCTTTTTGGGCAAAATTGATAAGCACAAGCATACTGATACCAATGAACATGATAAGACCAGACGCTTGGGTATAAATAAAAAACTTCGTGGCGGCAGCCGATTTTGGCTTGATGATATTGCCATCTTTATCACGCACATCATGCCCCCATAGAGCAATCAAAAAGTAGATGGGCAGGAGCATCATTTCCCAAAAAAAGAAAAACAAAAACAAATCAATCGCCAAAAAGACACCGATGACACCGCCCAACGACCACAACAGGTTTAGATGAAAAAATCCCACACGGTGCTTAATCTCGCCCCACGAACAGCCCACCGCCATAATACCCAAAAATGCCGTCAAGACAATCATCAGCAAAGACAAGCCGTCCATTGCCAAGGAAAATTTGATACCAAAGGCAGGTATCCAAGGCACTTCAAAGGTTGCCACCCAAGGCAGACTGCCATCGGTGCTGGCATTTAGCACCCCAAAGTCGCCCTTGGCATACAGCACGAGCGACAGCACAAAGGTCAATGTCATGCCAATAAGTGCCACCCATCTGGGCAGTCTTGCGTCCTTTTTTTCAAATAACCAACACAAAAATCCTGCAATCAACGGGATTGCAATTAGACTTGGCAAAAGCCATGTTTGCTCTATCATCTTATACCACCATCATCATTGCCAAGATTAGTACCACAGCAAGCCCCACGCCAAAGCTCACCGCATGAGAGCCTAATCGCCCTGTTTGGGTTTTTACCAACAGCTTGTTGCCAAGTTTGACCCCAAAAGGCAAGATATTCCAAAGTTTGTCCACAGGGTCGCCCTTTAAGAATTTGCAAATTGCCAAAAACGGCTTGACAAACACAAGGGCATAAAGAGCGTCAAAACCCAGTCCGTGATAGCACCAATAAGTACACGCCCCACCAAAGGCAGAATTTGTCCATTTTGTCAAAATCTTACCCTTGTCAAGCACATACAAAAAGTACGCCAACGCCAAGCCAAGTGCGGTTACGCCCACAGCGATAATCTCGGCGGTGTGCTTGCCGTCTGTAAGGGTACTACCCACGCTCGCTGGCAAGACATTTGCCAAAGGCGGATGAATCCACGCCCCAATCCCTGTCGATAGCACCAGTAGCACCACCAAAGGCAAGGCATAGCTGACACCAGACAACTTCTCGCCATGCGTTTTTTCTTGTCCAAAGAACACAAGATAAATCAAACGAAAAGTATAAACAGCCGTCAAAAACGCCCCAAACACGCCTGCCCAAAACAGACTCATGTGTCCTGTGGCATAAGTTTCCCACAAAATCGCTTCTTTTGAATAAAAGCCAACCGTTACAAAAGGCAAGGCAACCAACGCCCCACCACCAACGACAAACGACCAAAACACAAGGGGGATTTTTTTACGCAGACCACCCATCTTAAAGATATTTTGCTCATGATGAGTTGAGATAATCA
The DNA here is from genome assembly GCF_025985205.1 of Moraxella bovis. Classification (NCBI taxonomy): domain Bacteria; kingdom Pseudomonadati; phylum Pseudomonadota; class Gammaproteobacteria; order Moraxellales; family Moraxellaceae; genus Moraxella; species Moraxella bovis. The sequence continues at coordinate 1,024,782 of NZ_CP087840.1, read as the reverse complement.
CCGCTCCACTGGCTAGGAATAGCAAGGCTTTAAAAAATGCGTGCGTCATCAAGTGAAAAATCGCCACTTGCCACGCCCCAACGCCCAAAGCGATGAACATATATCCAAGCTGACTCATGGTAGAGTAAGCAAGCACACGCTTAATGTCGGTCTGTGCCAACGCACAAAATCCTGCCACGAGCATAGACAACGCACCAATACCCCCCACCCAATACAAAAGCATCTGAGGGGTCAGCACAAACAACGGGTGCATACGGGCAATCAGATATACCCCTGCCGTTACCATGGTAGCCGCGTGAATCAGAGCCGAAACAGGCGTAGGACCCGCCATCGCATCGGCAAGCCAAGTGTGCAGTGGAATTTGAGCCGATTTACCAAACGCCCCACCGATAAGCATTGCCACGATAAGCATAAGCATGGGATCATTGACAGCGAACATGGTGTCGGCTTTGGCATTGATGGCGGTCATGTCAAGCGTACCAAACACCACAAACAACAAAAACAGCCCAATCGCCAAAAACACATCGCCAACACGGGTTACGGTAAATGCCTTGATAGCGGCCCGTCCATTGGCTCGGTTGTGATAATAAAAACCGATAAGTAGGTATGAGCAGATACCCACGCCTTCCCAACCCAGATAGAGTAGGAGTAAGTTATCCGCTTGTACAAGCAATAACATACTTGCCACAAATAGATTTAGATAACTAAAAAAACGGGCATATCCTGTCTCGCCTTTCATATACCAACTGGCAAACAGATGAATCAAAAAGCCCACGCCTGTGATGATGGCGGTCATGGTCAAGGACAAACCGTCCAACGCCAAGCCAAATTTTGGGGCAAAACCGCCCACCGAAAACCACGTCCACAGTGTCGTAAATACCGTCTTATCACTGCTGTTTGCCAGATAATCTATGCCCACAACTGCCGTGGTCAAGGCGGACAAACCCATGACTCCCACGCCGATTATCGTGGCAAGTTTTTCTGAAATTCTATTTCGCCCTGTGGCTAATATCAAAAAGCCAATCAAGGGGAAAATAAAGGTCAATGCTAACAAATTCATACCGCCCTACCCCTTTAATTCACTGGCATGATTGACATCAAGGCTTCTAAACCGATGATAAAACTGCAACAGTATGGCAAGCCCTATCGCTGCTTCGGCTGCCGCCAGCGTCAAGACAAAAATAAACATAATCTGCCCGTCTGCCTTGCCCCACATATTACCCCCCACCACAAAGGCAAGGGCAGCGGAGTTCATCATAATCTCTAAACTCATAAGCATAAACAGCACATTTCGTCTTGCCATGACCCCAACCAAGCCAATGACAAAGAGTATCGCCGAGACAATCAAGGCATGATGAGCAGGCACGCCAAGACTGGCAAGCTCTGCCGTTTGGGTTGCCGTTTGTAAAGAACTCATGATTTACCCCCTTGTTGTTGGCTAAATACAGGTGCATCAGGCTGGCGGTTTGGTGCATCATTGTTTGGGTCATCTTGATAATGACTCACGTTTTCATCATCTAGGGCTTTTTTACCCAAATGATACGCCGCCACCAACGCCCCAAGCAATAGAAATCCTGCCACTTCCACAAGCAAGACATATTGGGTAAATAGGCTGATGCCCACGTCCTTTACACCAATGGTGTTATCTTGTAACATAGTGCTATCCCCTGCGGTCAAAAACCCAACAAGCACGCCACCGATGATGAGCGTCATACAAAACGGGGTTGCCCACGCATTGGCAGTCAGCCACGTCTTTTCTTCTGTCGTATCCGTGCCTAAGTTTAACATCATAATGACAAACACAAATAAGACCAAAATCGCCCCAGCATAGACAATCATTTCAAGCACGCCTGCAAATGGAGCTCCGATGATAAAGAAAATCCCCGCCACCGCCAGCAGGCTCACTATCATGGATAAAATGGCATGGACGGGATTGGCGTGCGTAACCACCCTTAGGCTTGCCCAAATCGCCACCAGCGACAAGGCATAAAAGCCTACCGCATCGCCATTTGCCAAAAACGCCTTTAACACATCAATCATGGCAACAAACTCCGTACATTGACAGGCTCTGCTTCACGCTCGTGCGACCCTTTGGGCTTATCGTCTGTTGCCACGCCTGTTACTCGATAATAGTTATATTCTGGGTATTTGCCCACGCCACTAATCAGCAAATGCTCTTTTTCATAGACAAGATTTTGGCGGTTGTATTCGCCCAATTCAAAATCAGGGGTTAGCTGAATGGCGGTGGTCGGACAGGCTTCTTCGCACATACCACAAAACACGCAACGGCTAAAATTGATACGAAAAAATTCAGGATACCATCGACCGTCTTCACGCTCCGCCTTTTGTAGGCTAATACAGCCCACAGGACACGCCACCGCACATAGGTTACAGGCCACACAGCGTTCATCGCCGTCAGGGTCTCTTGTTAGTACAATTCGCCCACGAAAACGGGGCGGTACAGGTACAGGCTGTTCGGGGTACAAAATCGTGTCTCGTGGACGCAAGGCATGAGAATTTACCATCCACATAGAGCGTACAATGGTAAAAATGCCTACCGCCGTATTTTTTAAAGTTGCAAACATTTAATTCACCATCAAAATCACAAAAGCAGTCATCAAAAGGTTTAGCAAGGTTACAGGCAAACACACTTTCCAACCAAAATTCATCACTTGGTCATAGCGTGGACGCATGAGCGAGCCACGAGCCAACACAAATAAGGTCATAAAAAACAAGGTCTTAATCAAAAACCAAAACACAGGCGGAACAAAGGGTAGATCTAGGTTAAAAGGAGCAAGCCAGCCCCCAAAAAACAAGCAGGTCATCAAGGCACTAATCACCACGACATTGACATATTCACCAATAAAAAACATACCAAATTTCATGCCTGAGTATTCCACATGATAACCCTCGGCAAGCTCTTGCTCGGCTTCTGGTTGGTCAAAGGGGTGTCTGTGCGTAACCGCCACGCCTGCCACCACAAAGGTCAAAAAGCCCAAAAACTGCGGAATGACGTTCCAGACGGTTGTTTGAGCTTCTACAATCTCACGCAAATTAAACGAGCCTGCCATCGCCACCACGCCCATTAGCGACAAGCCCAAAAAAACCTCATAGCTAATCGTCTGAGCCGCCGAACGTAAACCGCCAAGCAGCGAGAACTTATTGGCACTTGCCCAACCGCCAAACATAACGGCATACACAGCAAGCCCTGCCATGGCAAAAAAGAACAAAATGCCAATGTTCCAATCCGCCGCCCCAAGCGTGGGCGATAGCGGAATAATGGCAAAACTTGCCAAAGCGGTAAACATGGCAATGGCAGGGGCGAGCGTAAACAGGCGTTTGTCGGCAAAATTGGGTGTCCAGTCTTCTTTAAAAAAGATTTTTAGCATGTCCGCCACCAGTTGTAGCGAGCCTTGCCAACCGACCCTATTTGGACCATAGCGGTCTTGCCACAGGGCAAGCATGCGCCGCTCATAGACAATCATGAGTGCTGCCGTGATGACTAGCCCCAAAAAGATAATCAAGGTCTGGGCGGTCATAAAAATAAGCGACCACCACTCAAACGACAAACCGCCAAGCCACGACGGCACATCAGGAATCACACGAATACTCATTTATGCCCCCACTTGCATTGCTAACGGTGCGTTATTAAACCCAGCTTTTGGCGTAAAGATATTTTCACGCTTGATATTAGCGAGATTTGCCACGCTTTTTTGATATTCAGGCACATAGACAGGCGTGTCGGCTTCCGCCTTTTTGACGGTTGTCGGCACACCGACCATAAACGGCACAAGCCCGTCAGGATAGCCGATACAGCCGTCCGCCACATAGTCCGCCACGTCCACAGGCAGGGTAATCTCTATCCCATGCTGGGCAAGGGTTAGCTTATCGCCTGCCTTGATAATCCAGCGCTTGGCATCATCATCGCTGATTGTCCATGTGGCAGGCTTGATTTGACTTGCCACCACAGGGCTACGGCTTGCCATGCGTGAGCTTGCAAATAGATTATGCACAGGCACAACCACCGCACGACCGTCAAAAATGCTCGTGCTTATCATGCTGTCAAGCTCGGCTTTGTCAAATACCGTCTCAACTTTTGGCAAGTCATCAAACAGACGAATGCCGACATCTCCGCCTTTTAGCCGTCCGCCCACTTTGTCTTGGAGCTTGTTCCATGCTTGGGGTGAGTTCCATCCTGCACTCCACGCAAATGGGATAAGGCTTGGGTCAGTCTTATCGCCCACATAGCCTTCCATGGAGAACGTCAAACCACTGTCTAAGTCCTTAGGTTGCATGGGTTCGTGGATAGAAATGGGCGAGCGTAACACCGTCCGCCCCGAATAACGGCGTGGCTCACGGGCGACTTTTAGCCCTGTAATGCGATAATCCGACTCAGGGGCAACGTCTTTGATTTGGGCAAGGTATGGATAATCGGTGATAAGCTCATCAATGACATCATCAAGATGATACCATGTTGGCTCATTATTGCTATTTGTCAAACTGGTGCCAATCAAGGCATTAGCGACAGCGTGTAGCCAACGCCAACTGTCTTTTAGCTCGCTGTTTGGCTCATAGTATTTTTTGTCAAAACTGGCAAAAAACCGTCCTGCTCGCCCTTCGGCAGACACCAGCGTGCCGTCGCTTTCTGCAAATGACGCACTTGATAGCACCATATCGGCTTTAGTGTGCCAGTCATAAGACTGGTGATCTAGGACGATGAGCGTTTTTTCGGTCAATTTGTCAAATTGGCTTGGGGCAAGATTAGCTAAGTCATGTTCTAGCACCACTACCGCCTCAAATTCTTTTGCCAAAATCTCCTCTATCGCCTGTCCGCCAAGCAAGTTTACGCCCACGCTGTTCGCCTCTGGCATGGCAACGTACACGCCTGTTTTGTCGGCATATAGAGTATTTATTTTTAATAAACGGGATGACAGTTCTTTTTCAAACTCATTGGGGTCTCGCTCTGTGGTGTGTGTGCCGTCCGTTTTGGCATCTTTATCAGGGTCAATGAATTGACGAGCCACTTCATCACGGATTTTGGCGTTTTGCACTTCCACAAATTCACGCTCCACATGGGCGATTTTGGCACGTTTGGCGGTCAAGGTTTGGGCAATATAGCCTGTCGCTTGTACGATTGCTTTTGATGACAAGCTGGTGCCTGTGATAACAAGTGGACGGTTCGCCATAATCAAATCATAAGCGATATGATGAGCCAAGAACTCCATTGCCATGTTCTCATCTATCACAAGATTTGGCTCTTGTTCTTTGGCAAAAATGGCGTTCTCGCTTTTGCCAATCTCATCTAGCGTATCGGCATAGCCCTTGATGATGTCGCCCACCATAAAGCCCAGTTTGGCGATGTCGTTTGGCGTGGCAACGGCAGACACTTTGGCGATGTCGGACAGCTTGGTATCCACCACGCTCGCCACATAAATGGGACTGTACGCCTCTTGCCCGATACGCTTGACAGGCTCGGCAAGCCAATGCTCGGTTTTTAGGGCGGTTGCCATTTGGCGGGCCTTGTTTTTGGACGCTTGACGCACCGACAGGGCGACACGGCTTGCCGTTTGGGTCAAATCCTCACCCAGCACAAGCACGCTATCTGCCGTCTCAATCTCTGCCAAAGACACATTATGCACATCTTTGTGGCGTAACAGCGCCACGCCCAAACCCACCACGTCTTTGACAACCGCTCGCTCGCCTGTGCTGTAATAATCGCTTCCGACCAGTTTTTTTAGGGCAAAATTACTCTCCAAACTTGCCCGAGCCGAACCAATGCCGATGACGTTTTTGCCTTTTAATAACTCCGCCACGCTATCGACCGCAAGGCTTGCACTGGTTTTGACAAATTGTCCGTTTACATTTTGCACAGGCTGGGTTGGGCGATCGCTACGATTGACATAGCCATAGCCAAAACGCCCACGGTCGCACAAAAAATAGCCGTTTACGTCATGGTTATAGCGGTTTTCAATACGTCTAAGCTCGCCATAACGCTCGCCTGCCGAGATGTTACAACCGCTTGAACAACCGTGGCAAATGCTTGGGGCGTATTGCATATCCCATTTGCGGTTGTAGCGGTCTGAGTGCGTTTTGTCGGTAAATACGCCAGTCGGACAAACTTCGGTCAAGTTACCACTAAATTCACTCTGTAACTGTCCGCTCTCTTCACGCCCAAAATAGACACGGTTATTTGACGCATACACCCCAAAATCCGTGCCACCTGCGTAATCCTTATAAAACCGCACACAGCGATAGCAAGCGATACAGCGGTTCATTTCATGATTGATAAACGCTCCTAAGTCTTGGTTGTGGTGCGTGCGTTTGGTAAAGCGGTAACGGCGTTTTCTATGTCCGCTCATGTAGGTCATGTCTTGCAAATGGCAATGACCACCCTCCTCACAAGTTGGGCAATCGTGGGGGTGGTTGGTCATCAAGTATTCCACAATGCTTTTGCGAAATGCCTTTGCCTCGGCATCGTCCACCGAAATCCAAGTATCGCTTTTTGGCGTAGGGGCAATCATACAGCTCATGACCAACTTGCCACGTCCTGCCTGATAATCCTCCTCGCTCATGTACTGCTTGACCGCACATTGACGGCACGACCCCACCGAACCCAAGGCAGGATGATAACAGAAATACGGCACGTCAATGCCAAGCGACAGACACGCCTGCAATAGGTTGTCCGAGCCGTCCACGTCATAGGTTTTACCGTCTATATGAAGGATTGCCATGTTATGCCCCTACCTTGTTGTCTTGTGGCTCTGATTTGCCCACTTTTGCCTCAAATTCATGACGGAAATAGCGTAACGCACTCATGAGTGGCTCCATCGCCCCTGGGGCATGAGCACAAAAGGTCTTGCCAAGCCATAAATCTCGTGTCAGCTCGGACAATTTGTCAATGTCGTCCGCTTGCCCTTGTCCGTTTTCCATCGCATCAAGGATTTTTACGCCCCACGGCAAGCCATCACGGCAAGGGGTACACCAACCGCATGATTCTCTTTGAAAAAACTGTTGTAAGTTTCTAGATAGGCTTACCATGTCTTGCGTTTCATCCACGACCATCATAAGACACGTCCCAAGGCGTGAACCTGCCTTCATAATCGGGTCAAAATCCATGACAAGGTCAAGGTGCTCATCGCTTGCCGTCAAAAAGTCGGTACTCGCTCCGCCAGGTAGCCACGCCTTTAAGGTTAAGCCGTCCTGCATACCGCCAGCAAGATCAATCAGCTCACGAGCGGTATAGCCAAATGGCACTTCCCACAGCCCTGCGTCCTTGACACGACCGCTACACCCCATAATCTTAGTGCCAGGGGTAGTAGATTTGCCTTTGGTGTTTGGCAAGGATAAATACCACTCCACCCCATTTAACAAAATGGCAGGCATGTTGTTTAAGGTTTCAACGTTATTGACCACCGTTGGACGACCCCACGCCCCTGATACTTGGGGAAATGGCGGTTTGGTGCGTGGGTTGGCACGGCGACCCTCCAAACAGTTGATAAGAGCCGTCTCCTCGCCACAGATGTACCGCCCTGCCCCTGTGTGAACATGCAATTCAAAGTTAAACTCCGCCCCCAAAATACCCTCGCCTAGCAAGTTATTGGCGATACATTCGTTAATGGCGTTTTGTAATCGTTCGGCGGCTAGGACATATTCGCCACGAATAAAGATATAGCCCACGCTCGCCCCAATGGCATAAGCGGTAATGAGCATACCCTCAATAAGCTGAAACGGAATCCGCTCCATAAGCAGACGGTCTTTAAACGTACCAGGTTCCATTTCATCGGCATTGCAAATCAAATACCGCACGCCACCGTCAGGCGGAGTCATAAACGTCCATTTTAGCCCTGCGTTAAAACCAGCACCGCCCCGCCCACGCACATTGGCGGTTTTAATCATTTCGCCGACTTCTTTGGGCGTTTTGGCAAGGGCATTTTTTAGCCCTTTAAAGCCGTCCAAGGCTTCATAATCTGCCAATGTCAGCACTGCATCATGATGATACAGTCGCCATGTCAAAGGGTGCGTAAGCGACGTCGGTGCTTGACCGTCCGCCAGTCCTACGCCCCAGATTGGCGTTTTTTGGCGATTTAGTTGGCTTGGGGCAAGTCCGTTTTTACGAGCATTGATTTGCTCGGCGACATTTGGTTTATTCATGCGTATTGCTCCAACAATAGACTGACCTCAGACGGCAACACAGGTCCATAAGTATCCTCATCAATCAGCACGCTCGCCCCCTTATCGCAGTTGCCAAGACAGCAAATGGGAAGCAGGGTAAAACGACCGTCTTTTGTGGTTTGCCCATAATCAATGCCAAGCTCACACTTAAAAGCGTCCGCCAATGCCTCATAGCCGTTCAGATAGCAAGCGATAGAATCACAAATCAAAATCACATGGCGACCGACTGGCATCCGATAAATGCGGTTAAAAAATGTCGCCACGCCCTCCACGTCCGCCACAGGCATGGACAGCATATGGGCTATGGCGTGGACTTGGGCATCGTCCACCCAGCCGTTACGCTTTTGGACGAGTTTTAGGGCATCAAGCACCGCCGCCCTCGGTTGTGGGTAGTGATGAATGTGATGATGAATGCCGTCAATTTCTTGGGGCGTTAAAATGGCGTGAATGTCTACTTTGGGGGTTTTGTCGGTTACTATTTTCATAAAAGACCTTTTTTATGAACAGCTTGCGAAGCTGGCTACATCTGCTAGCTAAATTCATGTATTGTAACATAAACTTACACAGTGTTGCGTTCAAATTTTACACAAAGTTACCGTGCAAAATTTTGTGTAAGTATTTAGTAAGAATTGTTCTTATTTTTCTACCGTCCACCGTGCCATATCCTTTTGCCCAAAGGGGCGGTAAAACTTGCTGCAAAAACACAACTCACATTTTAAGGGCGGGGGATATTGCCTTGTTTTGTGGGATAGCCCACTGCATACAAAATGCCAATGCTGACACACATCGCTTGATTGATGCCACTTGTGCTATCCAAAGTATGTCAGGGGCATTTTTGGTCAATCAAGTTGGCAGCCAGACCGATTGCACAATGCTGTGCTTAAATTTTTATACCGACAAACACAGTAGCTTATTGGCAAATCTGCCAGATTTTTTTATTGTAACCTTAAATGAACAAACACTGCATCCGTTGGTAAAGTTAATTAGTAATGAAGCTCAAAACCCCAATCAAATTGGCAATGCGTTTTTGGTGGATAATTTAGCCCAATCAATACTAGTATATATGTTGCATGCTTTGCCTAATGAAAAATTAGGTGGTGTATCAAAGGCATATCAGCACCCTAGGCTGTCAGAATTGATTACCCAAATTGCCATTGAGACAGGGTTTGGCTCACAAACCAATTTTAATCGTGCATTTAAAGCACATTATGGCATATCTCCAAGCACTTATCGCCTAACGCCAATATCAATGCAATAACATCAAAATAACAAAAGCCATTTAAAACAGACAAATGATACGCCACTAATGCGATGATAATGCCAACTGCACCGCATGCTGTATCACAGGGTCGTTTTTGGCGACATTGACATCGGTGGGGAGCGTAAAGTTTGGTGGATTTGCCACCAGTATATCAGGCTGTGTGCCGACAATGGCATTTATCGTGCCGTCTGGGGCAAGCCCAAGCTGTTTGGCATAGCGGACAGCAAAATGGGTGTTGGGCAAAATCGTAATCATGGGGTCAGTGCCTACGCCATCGCCACGAGTGGGCGTCCCCACCAAAGTGGCAAACTGTGTGTATTTTGCAAAAATCGCCAAAGTTTCTGCCGAACTGTACACATCGTTGTCCACCAATAGATAAATTTTACCGCCAAACCCAATGCCGTTTGGGTCCATATCCACACGCAAAGGCTGAACTTCTTGATAGGCAAATGTATCCAAAATCCGTGCCAAATCTGCCGACACAGGCAACGCCTTTGCCACCTGCGTGCGGTCAATGTCGGTCATCGTGGGGCGAGTGGCTTTGTAAGCGTCCATTTGCGTGCCTTTTTTAAAAAAGCTATACAAATCAAGCGATAAGGGGCGAGCTGTAATGGCAGGCAACAAAAACTGCGTCCAATAGCGGGTGTCGCCCCCTGTGTTGGTGCGAATATCCACAATCAAAGCAGGGTAATGCTTGATTTTTTGCAAATAACGCATCACAGCGTGGCGTTCGTCCGTATCCAGTAGGCTTACATGGGTCAGCTCACGCACCGACAAATAGCCCACCTGATTGGGCACAACATCAAACATCTGCACATTGGCAGGCACAGCAATTTGGGCATCAATTTTGGCGATTTTTTCACGGCGTGCTTGTTCTTCTTGGGCGGGCGTCATACCAATTTCGGTGGCATAGGCTTGTTGCAAGCGTTTATCACGAGTCAAATGGGTATAAATCTGCCAGCGATAATCATCATGATTGCTTTGACTATAAATGCCAATGGCGTATTGCACATCGGCTTTGGTCATCATATGGGTGTGTTCGTTGTCCAATTTGGCAAGCACATCGTTTAACAAAAAGAAAAACTCGGTGGGATTTTTTGCCTGCATAATATGGGCTTTGTGCTTGGCATAATCAGCAACAAAATCATAGCCTGTGGCGTTTTTTTGGGCTTGCAATAAGGGGTATTCTTGCTTGATTAAATCAAACACATAGTCAAAATCTTCTGCTTTTTGTACATCAAAAGGCTTGGGATTGGGTTTGGGGGCTGGGTCATAAAATACCCAAGCGGTGAGTGCCAATAATGCAATGATTAGGGGTAAGACAATGGTTTTTTTCATTTTTTAACCGTTTAATATAAAATACTGGTTTATAATAAATCACGCAGTGAACTTATTACCCCAAAACAGGCAAACAATAATAACACCACCGCCGATAGTGTCATACTTATTTTGATAAAATTATCATTGGCAATTTTGGCAAACAAATAAGCGTATAATAACAATAAGCCATAATCCAATACCACCCAAGTCAAAGTTAATATCATTGCTGAGATAAGCTTATCATCAGCGACTGCAAAAAACAAAATGTCTTTGAATTTTTATTAATATTAATCAATATTGATATTAATAAATCATTGAATTGATTTTTAAAGAATTGATTTTTTAATTTTATTTTTGTAAATACATGATTTTTATTTTGATTTTTGATGTTTAGCAATCACAAAGATAATAGCAACGACACAAAATAAAACGATGATTAAATAATGCCACATACCGCTTACTTGATACAATAAGCCACTTACCATAATACAAGCGGCAAAAATACTGATTTTTAGAGCTGTTTGATTGCCTTGTAAATGGGTCTTGGTGTTATTTGAGATAGCTTTATTGGCAAGTACAGACATCAAACCAACAACACCAATAATAACAAATAAAATCAAGCCAAATACTGTTTTGCTAAGCCCTCCATTTTCATATAAATACACAATAGCAAAAAACCAAAAAGCCAATACCGCCAATCAAATTGATCAAAAATCTACCCATAAACTCCCTTAGGTTTTTAGTGGTGCATAATCATAAAAATCACACACCATTAACTATCACCTATCACAATCCGCCATCACAATATCAATACTTGCCAAATAAATAATCGCATCTGATACCAAAGAGCCGTTAATCACAGACGGCATTTGTTGCAAGTGGGCAAAGGTTGGGGTACGGATACGAGTGCGGTAGCTCATCGTTGAGTTGTCGGACGTTACATAATAGCTGTTTAGCCCTTTTACGCCTTCTACCATACAGGCACTCTCCCCTTGTGGCATGACAGGCCCCCACGACACCGACACAAAGTGGTTGATGAGCGTTTCAATGTCTTGTAAGGTACGGTCTTTTGGCGGCGGCACGGCAAGCGGGTGTTCGGCTTTATACGCTCCGCTTGGCATATTATTTAGGCATTGCTCAATGATACGCAGTGATTGGCGAATCTCTTCAATTTTTACCAAGCAGCGGTCATAGGCATCACCGTTATAAAACACAGGAATTTCAAAATCAAAATTCTCATAGCCTAGATACGGACGAGCCTTACGCAAATCAAAATCAATGCCCGTGGCACGAAGTCCCGCCCCTGTTATACCCCACGCTAGGGCTTGTTTGGCGTTGTATTGGGCGACATTTTGCGTACGTCCTTTTAGCACGGTGTTGGTCATCGTTGCCTTATAGTATTCATCAAGGCGTTTTGGCATCCAATCCAAAAACTCACGCACCAGTCGCTCCCAACCATTTGGCAAATCGAGAGCCGTACCGCCAATTCTAAACCACGCAGGATGCATACGATAGCCTGTTACCGCTTCAATGACATCATACGCCTTTTGGCGGTCGGCAAACATATAAAACACAGGGGTCATACCGCCAGCGTCTTGGATAAACGTCCCCCAATAGAGCAAGTTATTGGTAATCCTAAAAAACTCACTCATCATAATGCGAATGACGTTGGCACGGTCAGGGGTGGTAATGCCAGCCAATTTCTCAACCGCCATGATATACGGCAACTCATTCATCACACCGCCCAGATAGTCAATTCGGTCGGTATAAGGAATGAACGAATGCCACGTTTGGCGTTCTGCCATTTTCTCCGCACCTCTATGATGATAGCCGATGTCAGGAATACAATCCACAATCTCCTCACCGTCAAGCTGTAACACCAAGCGAAACGCCCCGTGTGCGGACGGGTGGTTTGGACCGATGTTCAAAAACATAAAATCTTCGTCCCGCCCTGAGCGTTTCATTCCCCATTCTTCGGGGACGAATCGTAGATTTTCTTGTTCAAATTGCTGTTTGGCGGTGTTCAAAAAATACGGCGTAAACTCGGTCGCACGGGCGTGATATTCTTTACGCAGTGGGTGTCCTTCCCAATATTTTGGCAATAAAATCCGTGTCAGGTGCGGATGGTCGTCAAACACCACGCCAAACATATCCCACACTTCACGCTCATACCAGTTGGCGTTGGGGTAAATTTGTGTGGCGGACGGAATACGCTCGCCCTCACGCAAAGCGACTTTAATGCGAATGTCCGAGTTTCGCTCCAAACTCATCAAATGGTAAAACACGGTAAAATCAGACGCAGGCTGTCCATAGCGGTGCTTACGCAAACGCTCGTCAATACAGGATAAATCCACCAGCATCACAAAAGGCTTGGGCAGTGTTCGCAAATACAGCAATAAATCAAGCACTTGGGCTTTATCCACCCACACAGTCGGAATGCCGTCAGCGGTCTCTTGGACGGTCAGTCCTGTAAACTTAGAGTTTAATTCGGTTAAAATCTCAAAATCGTGAATGTGGTGAATGCTCATAATACCAACTTTTGTTTGTGTTTGTTAATTTGTTTAACTTAATTTAATTTGGTGCTTGCGGTTTAAAGCGAATCTATTTAGTTATTTTTGCCAATAAACTTTGGTGCATTTGGTTGATTAGAACAATGCCCATTATAATAAAAATCGCTCCAACAAAAAATTGATAGGTTGGCAATTCACTTAAAAACACCCAAGCCATAACAACTGCAAAAATAGGTTCGGATAATTCTGTAACCTGCACTTTTGCTGCTGTCAAATAATTTAAAGCCTTAGTTGTGCAATAAAATCCCAGTATGGTGGGCAATACTGCTAATGCCAATACATTCATTACAATCAAAGCATTCCAATCAATGTGGTGTATGTTATTCAAATAAGGAAAAAATAAATACATACTACCAAACATCATAAATAATCTCGTTAAATAAACTCCACCATTTAAAGAGAATTTTTTTACCAAAACCGAAAAAACACCATAGCCACTACCTGCGATAATTGCATTTAATAGCATATTTAAATTACTACCACCAGACCACGACATTGAAAATATTCCAATAATCGCCAATAATGTCCCTAAAATAGCGGAAATTGTTAATTTCTCGTTTAATAAAATCTTCCCAAATAGCAATGCCGAAACAGAGGCGGAAGCCATTAAAACAACCACAACATTTGATGCAAAACCATATTGATAAGCGGTTGTTTCAAAGAAAAATAACACAAAAATACCCAAAAATGCACAGATAGCTATTTTAGTCAGTAGATTTAACCAATTTAAATCTGATGTTATTTCACTATTAACAATTTCTTTTTTTGTACTGATAATGGTTTATTAGCCAAAACCAAACTCAATATCACAAAAGCACAAACCGTCTTAAAAAAAGCAATATCTTGTGGACTTAACCCATTTTGTAGCAAAACCTTACTAAATACCCCAATGGACGCATTAAGAGCAGCAGCCGATAATGCCAACAAAACTCCCAACATTGCCTTAGACATACTCCCTTCTCCATAACTGTTGCCACATAGAAGGGTTTTTATTGCTAGAAATAAAAATTCCGCCAAATCTTTCATTTATGGAACGATACTCATCATCTTGCATTAAAATATGATGAGCTTTTTTTAATTTCCAAAATGGAATAGCAGGAAATAAATGATGAATCAGGTGGTAATTTTCTCCGTGCATTCCAGTAAAAAAATGCTCCATAAAATGACTAAAACGATTTCTTGAAATTTCTATATTACTTTTAGCATAAGCAATCATAGGATAATGTTCAGCCAATTCAATAAACCAAGTTATCATTTGAAATACAGTAAAGTAAGGCAAAAGCCAATATAAATAAATAAAATTTATATCCAACAAAATAAGTTCCTATTGCAAAAAATAAAATATGAACCAATAAAATTTTTAACAGTTCTTTTTTATTTGCACTAGACATCAGACGATTTACAAATAAATATTTTATATTTGAAAATAATTTTAAACATAAAATTGGAGCAATAAAAAATCTCCAAAAAAATTCTCTTTTATTATAAGTATCAAAAACACCTGATGACTTATAGTATTCATAATCAGGGTCTAAATCCGTACCTATTTTTGGGTGATGATTTTTGACGTGCGATTGCGCATAACTATCCCAGCTTTGAAAAATTAGATAACCTGAAAAATAAGTCCCAAGTATTTTTCCAAACTTTTTATTTTTCGTTAATGCAGAGTGAGATGCTTCGTGTAATATTGTAGCCAAAGCCCTTTGGCGACTACCAATAATTAGCAAAGTTAAAGGTAAAAACCAATAAGAGTATTCACTTAATGCAATAGCAAATACAATCAAAGCAAAATCCACACCCAATGCAATCGGGGCGTGCCAATTATCATACACATAAAGAGATTTAATCTGTTTTAAAATTTCTCTATCAAACTTCTTATGTTGCATTACATGACCCCTTGTCAATTCCTAGTTAATGAATTTTACTCACAAAACAAAATTCACTCCACATTATCAGGACTTCTTAAATTCTTAACCGCAATCCTTTCCGCATTTTTTCTATCCCGTTCTGGGGTCATAATCGGCTGATAAATGTTTTGGTCAAGATGAATGCCAAGCGGACGGCGTTCTTTTTGGATAGACTCTTGCAGGAGCATAATCGCCTGAATCAAGGCTTCTGGGCGGGGCGGACAGCCAGGGATATAGACATCCACAGGGATAATCTTGTCCACGCCCTGCACCACCGAATAAATGTCGTACATACCGCCCGAGTTGGCACACGCCCCCATTGAGATGACCCATTTGGGTTCAAGCATTTGCTCATACAGACGCATAATCACAGGTGCCATTTTGACAAAACAAGTCCCCGCCACAATCATCACATCGGCTTGGCGTGGCGACGCCCGAATCACTTCCGCCCCAAAGCGAGACAAATCGTGTACGCCTGTCAAAGTCGTGGCGTATTCCACATAACAACAGCTTGTACCAAAGTTAAACGGCCATAAGGAATGCTTGCGTCCCCAGTTGGCAGCGGCGTGAGCAAGGTTTTCAAGGTTGCCCAAAAAGATGTTTTTTTCAACTTCGTCAGTGGTAATGTCGTCCACCACTTGACGAGTGGTGTAGGGATATTGGTTGACGTTTTCATTGGGGCGGGTTAGAGTGTATTTCATAATCATCTTTTAAATTGCTGGTTATTAAACTGGCGGATTGGGCTTGAATTGATTTGATAAATTTAAATTTAAAAAAATTAACTTTCCCAGCTTACTTTATTAAAATTACCGTCCAAATCAAATTTAACCGCTAAAATTCGGTCGGATTGTTCTGGGTCAATCATATAATCCATTACAATTTGACAATTTTCGCCATACCAACCGCTAACAGATTGCAATTTTAATAATTTAACAAAATTTTCATTGGTTAAATCATCGCTTTCAATCAATGCTGTTAATGCTGGTAAATCGCATTGTTCAATATGTTCATCAATAAAATAATCATCATCATTTAAATAATTGATAAGTTCAATGACGGCTTTTTGATGAAGGCTTTCAATATTTTGAAAATGCTTGGCGGATTTGTCTAAAAAATCCGTTGTAGGCTCAATCTTTCCACTATTTACCTCCAGTAAAAGCACAATTGGATTTTCTTGTATTTGGGGAATGCTGATATTGCTTCTCCAAATAAACCAATCGCCAAGATTTAATTCGCCAAAATAGGAATGGGTTGTCATTTTAAATTTCCTTAAAAGAAGGAAGTTTAATGGTTAATCAAACTTCTCATATTTATTTTCGGTCATTGATTTTCTACCAAAGCAATGATTTTGTTTTGGTAAGCCCCTTTGGTTTTTGAGCCGTCTTGAATTTTAAAACACGCTCGCTCACCTACTTGAATTTGTGGAATGCCTTTGGGGAAATCATATATCTTTTTCTCACCTGCAATATCAAGCGCAATATTTGTCCCCTCGCCCCCACCACCAACTCTTGTTGGAGTTACATTTTTGGGATTATAATTGCGATAATGCAATACTTGTCCACATACCACACTGATTTTAAGGTTGTCCATTTGTTCATCTTTTAATTGTTGATGCCCAACCGTACAAGTTGCCATACCAAAAACCACAAGCAAAATTGGACTGCGATACAATAATTTTTTAGACCAATGAACATTGTTGGATTGTTGTGCCAAAATGGACATTATGACAACCAAAACAATGCCAAAAACCACCAATAAAATACCAATCAGTTTTATCATAGTTTATGGATGATACATCAATCAAACTTCTGCGTGGTAACTCGCCCTGTGTCATTGATGTGGTCAATATTTGCCATGTCAGCTTTGTCTTTTTCAAGCACCGCTTGCAAGTCTTTTCGTCCTGCAAAAATCCGTCCTGATGATTGGGCAGGCACCTTGCCTGTGGGGTCTGAATGCAACTCATCAATGCCATTAAAGGCGGTAATGCTCGCCAAATCAAAGTCGGCAGGACGCTTATAAATACGCTTTTTCTTGACACGTTTATCGGCAGGAGCCCAGTTCATCGCCCCAAGTTTCATCTCATAGACAAGCCCAACAAACAAAATGGCGATAAAGACAAAGGCAGTGGCAAACCCCACCCAGCCCACTTCACGCACGCTGACCGAATAGGCGTACAAATACAAGGCTTCTAAGTCAAAAATCACAAAGAAAATCGCCACTAAATAAAATTTGGCAGACAAACGAATACGGGCTGACCCTGCTGAGACCACCCCTGCTTCAAAATTTTCTTGTTTTTGAGAACCTGATGAGCGACCGCCAAGCAAGCGCGGCACGACAAGCATAAAGACGACAAGCCCTAGACTGGCAAGTAAATAGACAATGGCTGACCATTCGGCTGGCATAAATCACCCCATGTGATTTTATGAAAGTAGATTATAATAAAGTATCCGCTAATCCTGACAGATTAACCCTACAATTATAGCATATTTTGTAAAATTATTTAAATAAAAAATAACCACGTCAGTCATTGGATAAATTTGGCATTTTCACAAAAAAAACACCGCCAACATGACGATGTTTTTTTGGCTTGGGTTGTTATCGTAAAAACGCACGGGCATTACGGAACAGTCGCATCCATGCCCCGTCTTTGTCCCACTCGTTCGGTTTCCATGAGTGATTGACCGCACGTAGTGTCCGCTCTGGATGTGGCATCATGAGTGTTACTCGCCCATCATTACTACAAATGCCTGTAATGCCTTGGGGTGAGCCGTTGGGGTTTAGAGGATAATGCTCAGTGGGTCGCCCCTGACTGTCCACATAGCGTAGGGCAATCTGACCGCTATTTTCTAACTCAAAAATCGCCTTGTCATCAAGGTTGGCAAAGCCTTCGCCATGTGCCACTGCAATCGGCAAAATACTGTCTTGCATACCCTTTAACAGCACTGATTTGGTGCGTTCCACACGCACATTGACCGTACGAGCCTCAAAACGTGCTGATACGTTGGTGCTAAATCGTGGGAAATACTCCGCTCCGACCATCAAGCCTTTGAGCTGGCTCATCATCTGACAGCCGTTACACACGCCCAGAGCAAAGGTCTCGGGACGATGGAAAAATCTGGCGAACATCATAGACAACTCTTCGTGGTGTAACACGCTATTTGCCCAACCCGAGCCTGCCCCTAACACGTCGCCATAACTAAATCCGCCACAGGCTACTAGCCCATCAACATCACGCAGATTGACACGTCCACTCATGAGGTCGCTCATGTGCACATCAAGTGCGTCAAAGCCTGCCAGTTTAAAGCCTGCCGCCATCTCCAAATGACCATTCACGCCCTGTTCACGCAAGATAGCAACTTTAGGTTGGCTGGTGCGAGCATTGACATACGGAGCTTCTACGGCTTGATTTAGGTCGTAATTTGCCTGTGCAATCAGTCCGTGATGGTCGATGTCGTTGATGAGTGCAAACTCTTGGTCGGCACAGACAGGATTATCACGCAAGCTAGCGATGGCGTGGCTGACTTTTGTCCACTCATTTTGTAAATCGCTACGCATGAATTCTAAGTCCACAGTGGCTGTCTGTATGCTTAGAATGTCTTGATCGGCACCGCCAGCAGGGGTTTCAAAAACTTGTCCGATTTCACTCATCAGCTCTGACACGCCCATACTGTGTGCCAACTCTTCAAAATCAAAAGCGTATTCAGGTAGCACCTGCACCACCGCCCCCAACTCTTCGGCAAACAGCTGTCCTAAGACGTTATCATCATCAAGAGATAGGTTAATGGCGACACGGGCAGTGAACTGCATCTCCGCCACGGTGGCAATCAGTCCACCATCAGAAATGTCATGATAGGCACTGATAAAGCCTTGCTTATTGGCACTTTGGATAAACTCAAAAAAACGTCGCAAATCATCGGCACTGTCCACATCAGGACAGTCATCGCCAAGCTGACCCAATGTTTGGGCAAGGATAGAGCCACCTAGACGGAATTTACCTTTTGATAAGTCAATACGATACAGACGACTGTCCGCATTGATAAGCTCAGGTGTTAAAGTTTTGTTGATGTCTTGAACAGGAGCAAAGCCTGTGATGATAAGACTCATGGGCGATACCACCGCCTTGTCCACGCCATCATCTTGCCAGCTAGCACGCATGGACAAGCTGTCTTTGCCCACAGGAATGGCAATACCTAAGGCAGGGCATAGCTCCTCACCTACGGCATGCACCGCATCATATAACGCCACATCTTCGCCATCATCACCGCACGCCGCCATCCAGTTGGCAGATAAGGTAATGTCGGATATCTTGGCGATATTGGCACTGGCTAAGTTGGTAACCGTTTCGCCCACTGCTAGGCGTGCTGACGCTTTGGGACTGATGAGCGCCACAGGCGTACGCTCGCCCATCGCCATCGCTTCGCCCGTATCGGCAAGCAGTCCTGTCATCGTCACCGCACAGTCCGCCACAGGCACTTGATAACGCCCCACATACTGCTCACGCACCACCATGCCCGTGATAGAACGGTCGCCAATACTAATCAAAAATGATTTGCTTGCCACGGTCGGATGTCTTAGCACATCTCGAACAGCACTGGCAATGTCTGGCTCATCGACATTTAGGGTTGTTAGCTGAACATTTTGGCGACCTACCGAACGCTTCATCTTGGGCGTACCACCCAGTAGCACTTGCATGGGCATGTCCACGGGTTGCTCTGGTAGTAGCTCGTCATTGACTTTAAGCTGACGTACATCGGTTGCCACGCCCAGTATGGCAAAAGGACAGCGCTCACGCTCACAAATTTGAGTAAATAACTCCTCGTCCTTAGGGTCAATGGCTAGCACATAACGTTCTTGGGCTTCATTTGACCAAATTGCCATAGGCGACATGCCACGCTCTAACGATGGCACTTTTCTAAGCTCTAACACCGCCCCAAGCTCATGGTCATCCACCAGCTCTGGCATGGCGTTAGACAACCCGCCTGCCCCCACATCATGAATGGAGACAATGGGGTTATGCTCCGCCTCCATCGCCCAGCAAGTATCAATTACCTCTTGGCAACGGCGTTCCATCTCGGCATTATCACGCTGTACACTGGCAAAGTCTAGCCCCTCATCTAGGCTACCACTGTTCACTGAGCTTGCCGCCCCACCACCTAGACCGATTTGCATGGCAGGACCCCCAAGCACGATGAGCAAATCACCTTGCTTGATGGCATTTTTTTCCACCAAATCACGCTTGATATTACCATAACCGCCGGCAATCATGATCGGCTTATGATAACCACGCATTTGACTGCCGTCATGCATGACACTGGTATCAAGCTGAAAACTTCTAAAATATCCCGTCAAATTAGGGCGACCAAATTCGTTACTAAACGCCGCACTGCCTAGTGGAGCGTGAGTCATGATTTCTAGGGCAGATGCCATACGTTCTGGCTTGCCGTATGCTTTGGTCTGAACCTCCCATTTTTCGGGCATTTCTGGCAAGTGCAAATGCGACACGCTAAATCCCACCAAACCTGCTTTTGGCTTACCGCCACGCCCTGTCGCTCCTTCGTCTCGTATCTCACCGCCCGAGCCTGTCGCCGCCCCTGCATAGGGAGCGATGGCTGTTGGGTGATTGTGCGTTTCTACTTTCATCAAGATATCAATAGGCTCTTCATGAAAGTCATACTCATGCACGCCATCACTATTTTTATTGACATAAAAACGCTTGGCAGTAAAGCCTTCCATAACCGCCGCATTGTCTTTATATGCCGACAAAATATCCTCAGGCGAGGTTTCATGGGTATTTTTAATCATTTTAAATAATGATTTGTCTTGTTTTTTGCCGTCAATCGTCCATTCAGAGTTAAAAATCTTATGACGGCAATGCTCGCTGTTGGCTTGGGCGAACATCATGAGCTCCACATCAGTGGGGTTACGAGCTAAGATGTTAAAATGCTTGACCAAATAATCCATGTCTTCATCCGACAGGGCAAAACCAAACTCACGATTTGCCTGCACCAATGCCGAACGCCCCTGCCCCATGATGTCAATGTGTGTGAGGCTGGCAGGTTTGTCATCGCCAAACAGAGCCTTGACCGCTGATAACTCATGGCTTAGACTTTGGGTCATGCGGTCGTGCAGGATATTTTGGGCGACCTGTGGCAGTTTGCGTGGTAGCTCGCCCTCGCCTGTTAGTGTGAACAATACCACACGCTCGACACGCTCAATGTCCACCCCACAGTTTCTAAAAATATCGGTCGCTTTGGACGCCCACGGACTAATCGTGCCAAAACGTGGCGACACCACCACTTGACGTTCGCCCTCGCTTGCCTTATCCTCATCAAACTCCAAGCCGTCATTTAAGAGACTCAACGCTTTTTGGCGTGCATCAGCCGTCAGATAGCTAGGAAAAACATAAATCTGCTGTGACTTGATGGCACGGATGGGTAAATTGGCTTTGGTATTTAGCTCTTTAATGAGAGCGTCTGTCTGAAACTGGGTTAAAAACGGCTTTCCAGCGATGGTCATCATGATGGTTATTCCCCACAATTTGATGGATAAGAAAAATGACAAACAATATAAAAGCAACGAGCAATTATCAGCACGCTATTTTAACAGATTCTACCCCGATTATGCCAATGCTTTACTGATATTTTTTAAATTATTGGGAGGCATTGAACGCTTGTGGTACAATTTGCATTATAGAAATATGTTAGAAACAAAATGCTGTTTTTGGATGGAAATTTTGGCTTTTTTAGACAAAAAATGCTACAATAAGCCAAATTTTATCCCCATGTCATCATGTCAGCGACCACCCCAACCCCCAATACCCCCCAAACCACTGCCAACATCAATGCCAATGTTTGGTATAAAAACTACATGGTCATCGTGTTTGTCATCGGACTGCCACTCATTGTGGTAATTTCTTGTGTTTTCTTTATCGTGCACGCCTTTAAAATCAAAGACTCGCCCGTGCGTGATGATTGGTACATGGACGGCAAAAGCCTCTATCAAGATGCCTCCAAAGATAAGCTCGCCCATGATTTGGGCTTATCAGGAATCATGCGATTGGACGGCACGCCTGATGATTATGCCGTGCGATTTGAACTAAAATCCGCCCAAGCCATGAGCTATCCTGCCACGCTCAATGTCAAAGTTTCACACGCCACCGACAAAGCCAAAGACCGTGATTTTGTGCTGACCTACCAAAGCGACAATCTATATACCGGCAAGTTCACCCTTGACCCCCTGCCTGCCAAATACTATCTTGACATCAGCAATGATGACCACAGTACTGCCAAGATAGAAGCTGGTTCATGGCGACTGACCCACAGCCAAAAACTGCCTGCCCAAAACGTGGCGTTTTTGCCTTTGACCGCCTTTGATGATGAGCGTCAAGCCCTGCCCGACCAACGAGACAAACGCCACCAACAGCACACCCCCGACACCATACCACCATTGGCACAATAACTCATCAACAAGCCCAAGATGACCAATATAAGCCGTCAAACCCATCAACCATTGACCGCTTTTCATGTCAAATGGCTTGCCATGCTACTCATGACCGCCGACCATGTGGCATGGCGGTTTTTGGATTATGATGTGCATTCATCAGAGATGTTACACTTTGTGGGGCGGGCGGTGGCTCCACTCATGTGTTATTTGCTCGTGGTCGGCTTTTATCATACGCATGACATCAAGGGCTATGCCAAACGGTTGGGGCTGTTTGCCCTTATCTCACAACTGCCCTTTTGGTTTTTTAATATTGGCATTGCTCATACTGCCCTGCTTTGGCAAGGGGTTTCTTTTGATGATTGGGCGGTACTGACCCCTTTTATAGGCGGTAACGTGCTGTTCTCGCTCTTATTATCGCTCATTGCTTTGATGATTCGTCACCATAAATCTTTTCACCTTTGGGAAAAGGCAATCCTTATCGTCCTGCTCTATCCCATCATCAGTCTGTGTGATTATGGTTTTGCCATGATTTATATGACGTTATTGTTTGATTATTTTTATAAAAATAAACCCAACTACCTTATCATCGCTTATCTCTTATCCTTGCCTATCATCTATGTGCTCATCTATGGCTTTAACACCACCGTAGGGCTTGGCTATATGCACTTTGGCATGATATTGACCGCCCTTATCATCCATGGTTTTAATGGACAAAAAGGCTCTGACTTTGGCGGTCGCTATCTGTTTTATTGGTTTTATCCTGTGCATTTATTAGTCATTGCTGTGGCGGAATATTTGCTTTTAGATTATGTTAAATAAATTATCAATGTCAAAAAACAACTCAAAGATTATGCTTTTAATTTATAACATTTAAAAGAATAAAAATTACTCTACTCTTTTAGGGCGTGCCTACCATTGATAACATTTTTATACAATAAGTTAAAAACCTAACATTTTAAATTAATTTTTGCATGAAAAATGGCTAAATCTTGTTTTTCATTGCAAATACCAAAGGCAGGCACGCCCTATACAAGCCATTGATTCACCAAGGACGATTGTAATTTGCCCCCACAATCAAGCCATCCAATAACCAATAAACCACCATTTTAACTTAAAATTAGAGTAATATATGCACATCATCACCCCAAGGAGCTTTTATGAAAAATCTCATCCGCTGTGTATTATCTGCTGTTTTGCTTAGCTCTCTGCCTGCATTTGCACTAACCATTGCCCCGCCCGTATCAGAAACAGAAAAAGTTAGAAACACACATCGCTTATTTATCGGCTCCAAAAAGTCGCCTTAGAGAGACTGGAAAAATATGGCTTTATGGACATTAAAGACAGTGGTAAGCGTGAATGTTTTATGGATGATGAGGTGTTTCGTTGTAGAGTTATACACCCTTACGCTTTTGTTATGAAAGATGATGTTTTTGCCAAAATCGATTATAACTTCAATCCAAGGTTTTCATCTATCCAATCAACATCTACCACCCTATCCAAAGATGAGAAAGATGAACTCATTAATGTCCTAAACATGGCAACTGATAACCCACAAATGTCAGAGATCATCATTGACAAGTTGGTTCAAGATTATCACGCAAAAGTCGCCAAGGAAGAAATCATAGAAAAAGGATGGCATGTTTATTCTGTTTATTTTAACTATTATGGTGTAATTATTGAATTGACAGGCAGTGATGAAGAATTTATATATCTTTATGTTAATTAATCCAAAAAAAGAAAAAGGCGTCAGCCATCAGCCACGCCTAGTCTTTGATTTGCAAATTATCATCCATTTGACACATTATCCACATTTTTATCATCAGCAACGGTCGTGCCTAGCCTGCTCATGCGTCTGTCCATGAGCTGACGGGCAAGGGCTTGCATGTCATCAACACGGTCAATCTCATCAACAATTTCAAGCCCAAGCAAGGTTTCAAGGACATCTTCTAAGCTCACAATACCTTTGACTTCGCCAAACTCACCCACGACAAGGGCGATGTGCAGTCGCTCTTTTAACATCAAATCAAGCACATCAAACAGCTTCATCTTGGCAAAGACAAAGGTAATGTCTCGTTTAAAGGCTTTGATGGGTGTGTGAATCTCTTGGTTGGCTTTGGCAATGAGCAGGTCACTTTTTAGCACAAAACCTGTGGCATTATCTAGGTCTTCATCAAAAATGGGAAAACGTGAAAATGGCAATTTGGCATGAACAGCAAATACATCGCCTACCGTCATATTCTCATCAAAGGCGATCATCACCGAGCGTGGCGTAACAATACTCTCGACATGAATCATGCTCAGAGCCAACGAGTTTTTGATGATGCGTGTCTCAAGCTCGCTCATCTGTCCTGATACCTCACCTTGATTGGCAAGGGCGATGAATTCATGACGGTTAAACCCGCTCTCGTTGTTGCCCCGAGTGAGTAGGCGAGAGACTTTTTCGGCAACCCACACGATGGGAAACAGCAAAATACTAATACCTTTGACATAGTACGCCACTGGCACAGCAAAACGTCGCCAATAAGTCGCCCCCAGCGTCTTTGGGATAATCTCGCTACCCATAAGTACCGCCAATGTCATCACGCCACTAAACACCCCAAACCACGCACTACCAAACACGATGGTCGCCTGCGAACCTGCCCCAAGCGAGCCTAAGGTATTGGCGATGGTGTTGAGCGTGAGAATTGATGAGATGGATTTTTCGATGTTTTTAACTTTGACTTCGTTGAGCAAGTCGGCAGTTTTAGGGCTGTCATCTCTTAGCGTGTCGATATAGCTTGAGGTCATTGTCAGAAGAGTTGCTTCTGAAATAGAACAAATAAAGGAAACAATCAGCGACAACGCCACATAAAAGATAAGCAAAATAACATTGGTGCTACCCGCCTGTCCCACACTCTCGCCTGTGGCAGCAAGGACAGTGATGGGTGTGATGGCTAATAAAAAGATAACAATAAGGAAAAATCGCGGTCGGGGCATATAAAGAATGAGTGGCTTAAATTAACCGCTAATATTAAGCCAAAATGATGGCAACTGCAAGTATTTTAGGATAAAGTGGACAATTTTGTGATGATGAACGTGGTTGGGATTGGGAGTAGGACGATATTTTTGGGGAAATTTATAAAATTTTTCAAAGACTTATGTAAAATTTTATAAATTGTGTTTGTTTTATGGTATGATATGCGTTATTTTTCGTTTTGGAAATTTAGGAACACTCATGCTACTTTCTATTTTGGCAACCACTGCCCCTGCTCAGCCCAATGCCTTTTTGCAATTATTACCGATGGTTGCCATTTTTGCCATTTTTTATTTTCTCATCATTCGCCCCCAGTCCAAGCGTGCCAAAGAACACCGTGCTATGGTCAATGCGTTGGCGGTGGATAATGAGGTGGTATTTGCTGGCGGTCTGGTCGGTCGTGTCAAAAAAGTTGATGGCGACTATGCGGTCATCGCCCTAAACAACAACACCGATGTCAAAATCCAACGTGCGTCCGTGATTAGCGTATTGCCCAAAGGCACGATTGAAAATATCTAAATTCGGTACTGTTAAAGACGCATTTTAAATAAATGCATCGGGCAAAAGGATAAGCCCTATTTTAACAAGACCAAACAATGATTTAACACTTAAATTATTGTCAATTATTAAAGGGTTTAATGATAATTATTTTTTAAAATAAATTAAACCCACATCATCAACCTTTGTAAAGAAGTCCTTATGCATTACCCTGCTTGGAAATACATACTCATCGCTGTGGTGCTGGTCGTTGCTGGCTTGTACGCCCTACCCAATCTCTACCCTGACGAACCTGCGGTACAAATCACAGGTGCCAGTGCTGGTACTGAACTGACATCCGACGTGTTGGTACAGTCACAGGCTCTGCTTGATAAGGCAGGTTTGGCACATCATGATGGTAGCTTTGCCAATAACAGTGCCTTGATTCGCCTAAATACCGCCGAAGACCAGCTCAAAGCCCAAGAGACCCTCCGCCAAAACCTAGGTGAAAACTACGTTGTGGCACTAAACCTTGCCCAGACCACGCCCCAATGGCTAAAAAATATCGGAGCAAAGCCGATGAAGCTGGGTCTGGACTTACGTGGGGGCGTGCGGTTCGTCCTAGAAGTGGACATGGATAAAGCGTTAGAGCAACGCCTAACGGTTGCCACCCAAGATGTGCGTCGCAATCTACGCACCGCCAAAATCGCTGTCAAAAGCCTAAGAACCACCAAAGATGGCATGGTACTGACCTTTAACAGCGACAATCAACGCAACCAAGCCCAAAGCGCCCTGCAAGGGAGCATGATGGACTTCACGCTAAGACCCCTTGCCAGTAATGACGGGGCGGTGCTAGAACTCACTTATACCGAACAAGCCCTAAACCAAATCAACGAGTACGCTGTCGGTCAGAACTTGACCACCCTGCGTAACCGTATCAATGAGCTTGGTGTGGCAGAAGCACTGGTGCAGTCGCAAGGCACCAACCGTATCGTTGTGGAACTACCTGGTGTGCAGGACACCGCCGAAGCCAAGCGTGTACTGGGTCGTACGGCAAACTTAGAGTTTCGCATGGTCAGTGAAAACGCTCATAACTTCACAGGTGGTATCGCCCCTGCTGGTACCGAAGCCTTCCCTTTTGGCACGCTTGATGGTCCACCCGTCTTACTTGACCGCCAAGCCATCGTGACAGGCGACAAAGTCCAAAACGCCCAAGCTGGTGTTGATGAAAATGGTCGCCCACAGGTATCCATCACCCTAGACACAGCAGGTGGTCGCCTCATGCAAAACGCCACTCGCACCAGTGTGGGCAAACAGATGGCGGTGCTATTTATTGAAAATAAACAACGTGTCGGCTATGAGACTGACCCCACCACAGGCGAGACCAAAGAAGTGCGTCAGCCATATAGTGAGACTCGGGTCATCAACCAAGCCACCATTCAGGCAGTATTAGGCTCATCCTTTGTCATCACAGGACTAGATAGCCCTGCCGAAGCTGGCGAGCTTGCCCTACTGCTTCGCTCTGGGGCGTTAGCGGCACCGATGTACTTTGTTGAAGAGCGTACCATTGGTCCATCACTGGGTCAAGATAACATTGATAAAGGTCTTAATGCATCTAAAATCGGCTATCTGCTTGTGTTCTTATGGATGATTGTGTTCTATCGTGCTTGTGGCGTGATTGCCAACATTGCCCTTGCCTTTAATATCATCATGCTAGTGGCGGTAATGTCCATCATCGGCTCATCACTGACCCTGCCTGGTATCGCTGGGGTCGTGCTAACCATGGGTATGGCGGTCGATGCCAACGTGCTGATTTTTGAGCGGATTCGTGAAGAACTTGCCAATGGAGCCAGACCCAAATCCGCCATTGTTGCAGGCTTTGACCGTGCATTTAGCTCCATCTTTGATGGTAACATCACAACGTTGCTTGTTGCCTTTATCTTGTTTGCCATCGGTACAGGTCCTGTCAAGGGCTTTGCCATCACGCTTGCGATTGGTATCATTACCTCGCTATTTACCGCCATCATCGTCACTCGTGCCCTGATGCAGTTATGGTATGGCAATCGCAAAAATCTCACCAAAATCAGTATCGGCTAGGAGTAAAAGATGACAGACAATAACGACAATCTTAACACCGCCAGTGAGACTCGCCGTCGTCGTGCCCCACGCCGTGATGGTAAGGGCAGTAATGCCTCTGCTAATGCCAGTCTTGACAATCAAGCCATCATCGCCCAAACCGATGAGTTTGCCGAAAAAGAAGGCGGGGTCAAACTGCTGGGCAATAAACGCATTATCCCGTTTATGAAATTAGAAATCCCCATGGTGGTACTCTCTGCCATCTTGGTAATTGCCAGTCTGGTTGCCATCACCACCAAAGGGCTAAATCTAGGACTAGACTTCACAGGCGGTATCTCTGCCGATGTGGCATACAGTCAGCCTGTCGAGCAAGCACAGGTTGCTTCTGCCCTAGCTGACAAAGGCTTTAATGATGCGGTCGTACAATATCTCGGCACCCGTCAAGAGCTACTCATTCGCCTGCCACCCCAAGAGAATAAAGACCCCGAAGGTCTAAGCAACGCCCTTAGTGACGCTCTAAACCTGCCTGCCAACCCTGCCAAAGTGGACAACGTCAACATCATCGGCAGTCAAGTAGGCAAAGAGGTCTATACACAGTCGCTCATGGCGTTAGGACTGGCACTTATCCTAATGATGGTTTACATCTCCATGCGCTTTCAGTTTAAATTGGCAGTGGGGGCAACGCTCGCTCTGTTTCATGACGTGGTTGTGGTGTGTGGACTGTTTGCCATCTTTGGTTGGCCGTTTGACTTGACCGTGCTTGCCTCTGTATTGGCATTGATTGGTTATTCGGTAAATGATACCATCGTGGTCTATGACCGTATCCGTGAGAATTTTCGCCGTGTGCGTGGACTACTACCCCGTCAAGTCATTGACTTATCTTTAACCGAGACCTTACGCCGTACTTGCATGACTTCTGGTACAGTCTTTGTAGTCGTGCTTGCCTTGCTGTTTTTGGGTGGCGAAGGGTTGTTTTGGTTTGCTTTGGCTCAGTTTATCGGCACCATTGCAGGAACGTATTCATCTATCTATGTTGCCAGCTCCATTCCTTTACGTATGGGACTATCTCGTGAAGATTTTGTGGTACGTGTCAAACCTGAGTTTGAAGAAGAAGTGGTGGTCTTTGCTGATCCCAAACTCCGAAACGCCCAAGATTGATTGCTCAAAAAACCGCTCAACTGATTTTGGGCGGTTTTGTTTTACGGGAAAAATAAAATGAAATGGAATGATTAGATGAATTAGCGTGGTGCTATTTTACAGAATTAAAATTTATGACTACAATCTATCCCCATGCTCATAAACCCCCACCACATTCCCCACCACGATAATCGCAGGGGCGGGCAGATTGGCAACCGCTTGTTTTTGAACGATATTTGAAAGAACGCCTGTCAGCACTTTTTGATTTGGCAAACTGGCATTTGAGATAATCGCAATGGGCATATCCGTGCTAAGTCCGCTTTTGGCAAGGTTTGCCACGACTTTATCAAGGGCATGCAAACCCATATAAAACACCAGTGTCTCGTCCTGATGATACACGCTTTTTAGACCATCAAACTCGCTGTCCTGATAGCACGCCGTCAAAAACCGCACACTGGTCGCAAGCCCCCTATGCGTAAGCGGTATGCCCGCCCCACTCGCCCCTGCAAGGCTTGCTGTAATCCCTGCCACAACCTGATACGGCACGCCAGCAGTATGGCATGCCAGCATCTCCTCACCCCCACGCCCAAACACGAACGGGTCGCCCCCTTTTAGGCGTAGCACACGCTTACCCTGCTTTGCGTACTGCACGATAAGCTCGTTAATCTCATCTTGGGTTTTGATGTGATGACTGCGTTTTTTGCCAACAAAAATCTTGTCGCTATCACGCCGACACAACTCCACAATGGCAGGCGAAACAAGGGCATCATACAGCACCACGTCCGCCTGTTGCATGAGTCGCAACGCCTTAAAGGTCAATAAATCAGGGTCGCCTGCCCCTGCTCCCACGATATACACTTCGCCTGTGGTTTTATTGTCATTTTTGATAAAATCATTTAATTCATCGGACAAATTTTTTATGGGTTTGTCATTTAAAGCATTCGTAAAAATCTTTTCCCAAAAATGCCGTCTTTGATTAATTGTGCTTAATGATGATTTTACTGTATTCCTAAATTCGCCTGCTTTTTTGGCAATGTCGCCGATATTACTTGGTAAACTGCTTTCTATTTTGGCACGGATAAGGCGAGCTAATACAGGGGCTTTGCCATTTGATGAAATGCCAATGGTAATCGGATCTCTATCCACAATCGCAGGAAAGATAAAATCGCATAATTCTGGCGTATCCACGACATTAATAAACAGCCCAATGTCTTTGGCGTTTTCATAAACATTTTTATTTAAGTCATTATCATCAGTCGCACAAATCACCAATGCAATATCATGATGATTTTTTATATCAATTAAATCCTGTTTTTCATAGGATTTTTGAATGATGATATGATTATGATGAATTAAAAATTCTTTAAATTCTTTATCAAAATGTTTGGCAAGCACAACCAATCTTGCCCCTGCATTGGTTAATAACGTAGCTTTTCTTTGGGCGACATCTCCGCCCCCAATGATGAGTACGCTTTTTTGATTTAGATTAAAAAATAAAGGCAAGGTGTTCATAGTGGCTTTTTGGCTGATTTAGCTAATTATTTAAAAAGAAAACCGTTCGTGGTGAGCTTGTCGAACCACAACGGTTTTCCGCTACCCGAAGGCATAGCTCAGGGCGAACGGAAAACCTTTTAAATATGGCATTTTTTACCCCACTCTCAACTTAAAATCATCTCAAACCTTAAGGGTGGATTGCCAAGTTGTTTGTTGATTTGTACACAAAGACTGTGAGCTAAGAGTTTTCTAATAAAACGGTTGGACAGATGCCACAAGTCTCTTGCCTTGGTGGTTTGAACATTAAATCTTTGTGATAATTGAGAGATGACGGTTTCAATGGTTTTTCTTGTTCGTTTAAGATAAGACACAAAACCTTGACCTCTATCCTCTTTCATATTATCCCTAAGAGGTGTTTGTAGATCAACCCCCAACTTAGCAAGTTCCTCTTGTAATGCTTTGGATAAATAACCCTTATCCCCAAAGACCAAACTGGCTTGCCCTCCTTGCAAGGACTGTGTCAACTCAAACACTACCTGTCTGTCATCTGTATTGGCAGGTGTTAATGTGTAAGCAATCACTTGACCGTCTTGGTTTGTGAGTAAATGGGCTTTAAACCCAAAGTAGTGTTCGCTCTTACTGGCACAATAACCAAAGCTCCCAACCCCCTTAAAAGATTTGTGTCTTTTTGCTCTTTGATAGACACAGACAGGCAAAGGAAAGCTGTCAATCAAATAAGGCTTAGTGGGACGGCTGTCTTGATTGTCAAGAATACACAAAGAGCCAAGTACCTTCATCATTTTGTCTTTAACCCAAACCAAGTTGGCACAGTGTTTGGCAAAGTTTGGGTATGAGCCTAATTTGGGGAAATAGTGTTGATAGCAGTTTTTAAAGTAAGCCCAAATCTCCTTGTCAGTGTCAAAACCTAAACTTTCACCCACAAGCTCCATGGTGATGATTTCTGTGTCAGACAAGGCAGGCAAAAAGCCTTTGCTTCTTAGAGGTTTGGTTACAATATTTTGATACAAAGCCTCTACCAAAAGATAGACAACAATGATAAAATCATCATACGACATAGCTTACTCCTAGACTGTTTTGTGGTGAAACATTGGATTGGGCTATGTTGTTTTTATTTCAAGCACCCTGCTTGTTGTGGTGTGTTAGTTGAGAGTGGGGTATTTTTTATAATTGCGTATGTAATCCGCATTCTCTATGTGCCAATGCTTTTGTTGGGTCAAAATAATGATCTTCGCCATATTCATCAATGGTCGGCAGTCCATTATCTGCTTGATATTGATTTAATTCATCAGCCGATTTATAAAATAGTGGGGCAACTTTTAATACACCGTCTTTGGATAGGCTTAATACGTCCAGTGCTGTACGAAATTCGGTTTGGTCTTTACGAATGGCATTAAACCATACATCAGGATTTAACTCCGCTAATGCACGGCGAAAGGGTTCTAATTTGACTTGCTCGGTAAATTTTCCATGATATTCGCTATCCACATCAGGAATGCCGTTTATGGTTGCGTCCACCAATGCCACATCACGAAAGGCACGAGTTTGGGCAGGGATATAAGTAACGACATTTAGATTTAATTCCTTGATAAGTTTTTGGGCGTGTTTATAAGTTTGCACCGTATTATAGCCACTATCCACAAATAGCACGGTAATATCAGGGCAAATGCTTGATACCAAATGCAAAATAGATGCTTCATAAGGACGAAAATTGGTGGTAATAATGGGATTTTTAGCCATGGATAACGCCCATTTGACAATCTCTTGGGGTGTTTTGCCAGTGAGTGATGAATTATAGTCATCAAGGTTTTGTTCATTCACAAGGGTTTTTTGACATGATAGGCTCCGATTAACTAAGGTAGGTATATCATAAAACGAAATTTTTTATTTGTAATCTTATAAAAATTACTATCGTTAATCGGTTTTGGCATATTAAATTTTTGTATTTATTTTTAAAATAATTTTTAAATAAAAAACCATAGGATATCAATAGTTTATCCTATGGCGAAATCTATTTGGGCGAATTGCAATTCTCCCCTACACATCTACATTTAACATCTACCGAAACATCGGTAACGCATTGACTGATTGTCGGCTTTGGGCGGTTTTTAAATCATTTAAGGTTAATATCAGCGTATCAACTTTATCATCATTCACAATAAAGCCATTTGCCCCTGATTTGACAAAATAACTGGACTGGTCAAGCCCAAACGCACCGCCCACGATTATCATGGCGTGGTCATTGATTTTTCGGAGTTGACGGATTAGGCTAAATACTCGCCCGTCTTTAAAATCTTTGACATAAATTAGGATATTTTTTAAGGTTTTTATATCCAAACTTTGTGCCAATTCATTGTCATTATCATCAGCTGTTAAAAACAAATGATAATCCAAATGGCTGTCTTGATAATCCTTTGACAATACGGCATTTATAACATTTTCTGTATTTGCCAATGTATCGCTTATTGTCAAATCAATACTTTGTGATAATGCCATTTTTTCATCATCGGACATATTGGGGTTATATAAAACTACATCTGATAAATCTTGGCTTGTTACGTCATTTTTTAATACAATCAATTTCATCTTTTTATCCTTTTTAGCCATAAACCGCTTCTTTAAATGGGGCAATACCTGCTCGTTGCACATAATCGGCAAAGGTTTCTATATCGTCCGCCGTCTCTTGGCGATTGTTTTTATAGACATTGGCAATGGTCAAAATCGTATTCGCCACATCATCAGCCAATACCGCTCGCCCCAATATCTGCCCAAGACGAGCGTCCGCCCCAGAACTTCCACCCAAGCTAATCTGATACCAATGCTCGCCTTTTTTGTCCACACCCAAAATGCCAATATCGCCCACATGATGATGAGCACAGGCATTCATACAGCCTGACATATTTAGGCGAATTTGCCCCAAATCATATAAATAATCCAAATCATGAAAGGCATTTTCTATATGATGGGCGATATTGTGCGTGGTGGCATTGGCAAGCGAACAATAATCAAAACCCGGGCAAACAATCATATCAGTAAGCGTGCCAATATTGGCTCGTGCCAAATTAAGCTCTTTTAGGGCGTGATATAAGTCATATAGGTCGGTGATTTTAACATCGCCCAATACCAAATTTTGCTGATGCGTGGCACGAATCTCGCCTAAGGAATACTTATCCGCCAAATCAGCAAGTTTATTCATCTGCAAACTTGTCAAATCGCCAGCAGGAATATATTTGTCATTTATCACGCCTGCTTTTAATGATATAACAACCGCTTTATAACCGTTTATTTTGTGAATGACGGTATTATGCTCATACCAATTTTTAAAATCTTTATCGGAATTTAAATTTTTTCGTAAAATTTCATTTGCCGTTAATGGGTTAATATTTTCATAATCAGGCTCGCTAAAATAACTTTCTGCCTTTTTAAAATGCTCA
Source organism: Moraxella bovis (assembly GCF_025985205.1). Taxonomy (NCBI): domain Bacteria; kingdom Pseudomonadati; phylum Pseudomonadota; class Gammaproteobacteria; order Moraxellales; family Moraxellaceae; genus Moraxella; species Moraxella bovis. The sequence continues at coordinate 990,460 of NZ_CP087840.1, read as the reverse complement.
TCGGTCAATGTCAAATCTCCGTCTTTGGAATATTGCCATTCTGTATCCACTTTTTTGGCAAATTCATCTTTGCCCATACTCTCAACCAATATTTTAATACGGGCTTTGTATTTATTATCACGCCGTCCTTCTAAATTATACACCCTTAAAATAGCGTCCAAATAACTTAATAAATGACGGCGTGGCAAAAATTCATTAATGACTTTACCAATCATCGGTGTCCGCCCAAGTCCGCCCCCAACGATAACCTCAAAACCAATCTCGCCATTTTTTTGTACCACATGAAGTCCAATGTCATGCACCTGCGTGGCGGCACGGTCGGCGGTCGTGCCAATGACGGCAATTTTGAATTTGCGTGGCAAATAGGCGAACTCAGGGTGAAAGGTACTCCATTGGCGGATAATCTCGCAGTAGGGGCGTGGATCGGCAATCTCATCGCCATGAATGCCCGCATAGGGGTCGGTCGTGGTGTTGCGAATGCAGTTGCCCGATGTCTGAATGGCGTGCATTTGGTTGTCCGCCAGTAGCTGTAAGATGTCAGGGACTTCGGGCAATTTGACCCAGTTAAATTGAATGTTGGTGCGGGTGGTAAAATGCCCATAGCCCTTATCATAAGTGTCAGCAATACAGGCAAGCGTTCGCATCTGATAGCTTGCCAAAAGCCCATAGGGAATGGCGATACGAAGCATGGGGGCGTGGCGTTGGATATAAAGTCCGTTTTGTAGGCGAATGGGCAAAAACTCATCTTCAGGTAGCTCGCCTGCCAAATACCGCTCGGTTTGACGGCGGTACTGGGCGACACGTTCATTGACAAGGGCTTGGTCGGCATAGGAATATTGATACATGGCTGGTTCCGTTTGGCTGTTAATGGCGATATGGTAAGAAAAAGTCGTCAAAAAGGGTAATGCAAAAATGGCATATAGATAGGGGGAATTTGCATAGGGTGCATTAGCCCCAACAAAATGTTATAATTTGGCATATTTATTTAAAAGGACAGCCTATGATTACCCTAGACCTACCCCCACAAATACAGCATAGCATTCAAGCCTACGCCAATGAACAAGGCGTAAGCGTGCATGATTATATTGTACAAGCCATTCAAAATAGATTGGCAAGCGAACCGACAATGCTGTTTGATATTGATGTGATGAAAGAGCGATTAAAGGGACTTGAAAATAAAGAATAAGCGTTAAAAAATAGTGTGTCTGTGCCAACATGGGCGTTGGCAGATTTTGATAGTTTTGAAAAATGGGTAGCCGAAAGAGATGCGTTAAGGACTTCGGTATGAAAGTGCAATTATCTGATTGGCTAGAAGCAAATTTATCCAGTTTTGACAAATCCATTCAGCAAGCAATTTTTGCTTTTATGTTCCATATTAATACGCACGGCATACAAGGATTAAAAGGACGCAATAAATCATCAATACCACAAAATCCCCATACCAAAAAAAACGAGAATATGCCAAAATCGCCCAAAAATATTGTCTTTGGCATTATCATTTGGGCATACCGTATTATATAGAGCAAACCAATGGCGATTTGACCAGTGAATATATTTTGCATTATTGTTATTATGATGATGTCATTATTCTTGTGAATATTGGCACACACCCGCCATTTTATTTGCCAAGTTTAGATAAATTAAACGTTTAACTTTTATGAAAAAATTACTTCAATACAAAATTGTCCGCTTTTTCTTATTTGTCTTAATATGGATGGCATTAAGTCAGATTATCTCGCTTTTTAACAAACCTGCATTTAGACAGCCAAGCGACTATTTTAATATTTGTGCCACAACAACCATAAAAGACGACAAACTTTTACCACTTGTTATCCTAAAAGAGTATGAAGAAACGTGTTTGAGCGTCTAACTTTTAGGGTACGGTTCACATGGCAGGTTTGGGATTTTTTGACTTATTTTTTTATCACCTTATCAAAAATAAGTCCTGCAATCAGCCCGATAATGGCAAAAGGTAGCCACTCCATCGAATATTCTTTTAAAGGCAAATTCACGCCCGCCACCGATAGCACCGACACAACCGTTACCAAACCAAGGCTGACTCGCTTGGCAAAGACAGGTAAGGGTCTTATGATATTTAGCCCAAGTAAAATCATCGCCATCATGGTAATCGGATATAGCACAAGCAGGACAGGAATCGATTTACTAATCACCGCACTAAGACCCTGATTGGCAAGTACAAAGCCAATGAGCGTAAAGATGATGACGTAGGCTTTATAGGATAAATTTACTCCGCCAATTTTGGGAAACGTCTCATGAAAATATTCAGATGCCGACACGGTCAGCCCCACGGTGGTGGTCAGGCACGCCAAAGACGCAATCAGCCCAAGCACCACCCCGCCTGCCGAGCCAAAGCCAAGCACCGCCGATTTATTCAAAATAAACGTGCCAATGTTTTGCCCTTTGTCTGCCACTTGTGTTAGCTCATCTGCCGATAGGGACAAATGGTTGCCAATCCAGCCAAGCGACAGATAAATAAGTGCCAATGCAGACGTGGCAATGAGTCCTGCCTTGGTGGTCTCGGCAAACAGATTTGCCTCCTTACCCACTTTTTGGCTGATGGCGTTCATTACAATCACCGAAAACGCCACGGACGCAATCATGTCCATGGTGTTATACCCCTCCAAAAACCCCACAAAAAACGCCTCGCCCTGATAGCCGTCTGTGGCAGCACTGGCAGGATTACCGCCCAGTTTGGCAAAAGACATGACAATCAGAGATAGCACCGTAACAAGCAAAACAGGCGTTAGCACCGAGCCGATACGGTCGACAAGCTTACTTGGATTGATAGACAGCCACAGCGATATGGCATAATAAATCACGGTAAAAATGAGCAAGCTTACCCAATTTGGCGTATCCAAAAACGGCACAACCGCCATCTCATAAGCCACCGCCCCTGTGCGTGGAATGACAAAAAACGGAGCAATGGTCAAATAAATCGCCGACAGCAACGCTATCGAAAACCAAGGATGAATCTTGGCAAGGGCGGACTGATAACCGCCATCATATTTTGAGCCAATCATCAAGCCCACCAACGGCAAGCCCACGCCCGTCAAAATAAAACCCAAAATGGCAGAGATAAAAAATTGCCCGCTTTCAAAGCCCAATTTGGGCGGAAAAATCAAATTGCCCGAGCCAAAGAAAAAGGCAAAGAGCATAAAGCCGACTACAAGCGTATTCTTATTCATGATTTACTGATACATTTTATAAAAATGTGCATTGTAACAATATTTTTAAAAACCAAACGTTTTTTGCTCTATTGATAATAAATTTTCATGGGTTAATAAGAAATCATCACTCATAAATAATTTTTCTTTTTATTTTATAGTAATATTGTGGTATGATATGGTTGTATTTTGAAACATCAGGACAATATATGATAAACCTTTATCAAGTTTTAGGATTATCGGCACACGCCACGGATGTGCAAATCCGCCAAGCTCTAAATACCCATGCCCAAACCTTGGACCCCAAAGTCATCAAGGCAGTCAATGAATGGCTGCTAAACCCCACCGTCCGTCCAAACTACGATGCCAAACTACAAGCCCAAGAACCCCTCTTTTTTACCCCGCCACAGCCCATTCATCAAAACCAACCATCGCCCGAACCAAGCTTCAACCCTTATCAAAGCCCAAATTATCATTCTGCTGCAGATGAGTATTATACACCCTATTTATGGAACCCCAATAAAGCCACCTTTATTGCCCTAATTTTTGTACCTATTGCCATTTATATGCACGCTCTAAACTGGCAGGAATTGGGCGAATATGAATTGGCACAGCAAAGCAAGACTTTGGCATTTATTGTGCTTGCCATCATGTTTGGCTTAGTTATTTTTGAAATGACGACAGGCATTAGCCTGCCTAACGCCACGGGGCTTATCATCTTATTTGCTTGGTATTTTGGTCTTGGCAAAAAGCAGGTTGCCTATGTCAAAGATGAGCTAGGTGATGAGTATGAGCAAAAAACATGGCTAAAACCCATCTTAATCAGCATTGGTGCTTTTATTGGTTTTGTCGTAACGTCTATGACACTAGGATATATATTTGGCTTGTTGGGATTTTTACACCCTGATTTTTAGTATTATGGACCTCCAAATCAAAAAAAAGGGGGGGCTATACTCCCCTTTTTATGTTGCCAACTTATCAAACTCATCCTCTTTTTTAATCTTAATCTCTTGACTGGGCAAGGCGTGTTCTACGTCATATCGTGCCACCTCATTTAACACATCAATCAAAAGCTCGCTTTGTTTTTTCCAAAACACCGTAACATCGGACGCATCAAGATAGCACCGCATCTCAATGACAAAGGCATCTTGGCGTAGCTCGCTCAACCTTACCAGCGTCCACTCATTATTGACATAAACATGATTTTCCAAAAATAACTGCAAGTCATTGATAAGCCTGCCAATTTCATCGGGATTTGCCGTGCGTTTTAGGTACAAAAAATGATAAAAATAAAACATATCCCGAGCGTCATAATTCTCAATCTGCATGGCACTAAACTCGCCATTTGGCACGGTTACAATCGTCCGAGACAACGTGCGGATACGGCTTGAACGAATGCCAATGTCAATCACCGTCCCTTCCATCGTCCCAAATCGGCAATAATCGCCCACACGCACAGGTCTGTCCGCCACCACCATGACCGAGCCGATGAGATTTTCAATGGTTTTTTGAGCCCCGAACGCAAGGGCAAGACCTCCCACCCCCAAAGCGGCAATCCCTGTCGTCAAATCAAAGCCCAAATTGCCAAAAATGATGATAACCGCCAAAATGAGCATAAAGGCTTTGGCAACTTTACGAAACAGATTTAGGATGGAGACTTGTTCTAGGCGTTTGTGCTTACGACTGTTGTTCTCGGCGCGCACGAACACGGCATCAATCACCCGAAGCACCAGCCAAGCAGTTGCAAGCCACGCCACTACCTCAACACCCCGGGTCACTGCCGTGCGAAGCGTGACAGGCACCGCCATTTGTACCATCATCTCAGGGAGCATGGACGCCAAAATCACCACCGCCAAAGGCAACAAGGCTTTGGACGGTATGCCAAACGGCTTGCCACGCACCTTAGGGTATAAAAAGGCAAACACGCCCCACCCTGCCCACAGACCACCCCACAAAAGCGATAAGCCAATGGCAATCAAGATGATGAGCGACACCACGTCCGAGATTTTATGCCCCAACAGCTGTCTGTCACCAAAAAAATCCAGCCCAAAGGCATCGGCAAGCGTGGTGCGATTTTCAGTCAAATCTTTGGGCAGATTATCCAGCGTTTCTTTGTAAATTTGCCAATAAACCACGTTGTCTTTGTCGGTTTTTCTGATAAGTAGCAGGTCTATTTTGTCATCATCAATATCAATCGTACCGACTTTTTCTAGGTTGCTTGGCAATCTGTCCGCCAAATCGCCTTCGCTTTTGTCGCTGATTGACAAATCAGGTAGTAGCCGTCCGCCTTTATCAAGGGCGAGTTTTAGGTCGTGGATAACTGCATCATTCGTTTTTTGCTTTTTTAAAAAGTCAGAATCCAAATACTTTGCTGTCAGCTCCATGTCCTTATCCGACAAGGCTTTGACAAAGTTTTGCATGGTGCTTCGTGGCGTGTCTCGCCCAAAGCTGTCTTGGGGCACGGGCATCTCGCTCTTTGGGGCGGTGTCGGTCAAGGCGGTATTGGCAAAGCCTGCCACAGGCATGGCAAGGGACAACACCGCTAGGACGATGACAAGGCAGGACTTGATAAAGGGTTTGATAAAAATTATCGGACGAAATACAGATGTTGGCACGGTAGGCATGATGAATGTGGTTTTTTTGAAAATTGGTTATTTTATCATGTAATATTATCCGCTTGGTCTAAATTTTGTTATTTTGAAATTTATTCTTGTTTTGGTATAATAAGCACACCAAGAGATGTTGCAACTTTTTTAAGTCAGGCTTGGTTTAATTATACTTGTTTAACTTCAAAATACACCACCGTAGGGGCGTGCTGTGCACGCCCTGATGATACATTGATGCTTATAGGCGTGTGCAACACACCCCTACTAAAGGCATTTTTTAATGTAAAATTGGTGCAGATTGGAGTTAATTTGCCATATTTGTATAATTATAAAACAACGACATCTGCGTTATTTTCTCATTTTTCATCATATAGGAGTGGACGCAGTGTCTACAGTTACCGCCCAAGAATTTAAAGACTACAAAGTCGCCGATATTAGCCTTGCTGAGTTTGGTCGCAAAGAGATTAAACTTGCCGAAACCGAAATGCCTGCTCTTATGGGCATTCGCAAACGCTACGCTAGCCAAAAGCCCCTAGCAGGGGCGAAGATTGTGGGCTGTATCCACATGACCATTCAAACGGCTGTCTTGATTGAAACGCTTGTGGCATTAGGGGCGGAGGTTCGCTGGACTTCGTGCAACATTTTTAGCACCCAAGACCACGCCGCCGCCGCCATTGCCGCTGCTGGCATTCCTGTCTTTGCATGGAAAGGCGAGACCGAAGAAGAGTACGAATGGTGCCTGGAACAGCAAATCCACAAAGAAGGCAAACTGTGGGATGCTAACCTTATCCTAGATGACGGTGGCGACTTGACCGCACTCATTCACAACAAATACCCCCAAATGCTAGATAGTATTCACGGCATTTCCGAAGAAACCACAACAGGCGTACACCGTTTGATTGAAATGCTTGGCAAAGGAGAGCTTAAAGTCCCTGCAATTAACGTCAATGATGCTGTCACCAAATCCAAAAACGACAACAAATACGGCTGTCGCCATTCACTCAATGACGCCATCAAGCGTGGTACGGATATGTTGTTGTCTGGTCGCCGTGCGTTGGTGATTGGTTATGGCGACGTGGGCAAAGGCTCTGCCCAAAGCCTACGCCAAGAAGGCATGATTGTGCGTGTCAGCGAGATTGACCCTATTTGTGCCATGCAAGCGTGTATGGACGGCTATGAGCTTGTTTCTCCATTTGTGGGTGGTGAGCAAAATCAAGGAGTTAATACTACACTACTCCAAGATACCGACCTTGTCGTTACCACCACAGGCAACTATCACGTGTGTAACGCCGAGATGTTAAAGGCTCTAAAATCCACCGCTGTGGTGTGTAACATTGGGCATTTTGATACCGAGATTGACACCGACTTTATGCGTAAAAACTGGAAATGGGTGGAAGTCAAGCCACAAGTTCATCAAGTCTATCGCTCAAATGATGAGTCGGATTATCTTATCGTGCTATCCGAAGGTCGCCTTGTCAACCTAGGCAACGCCACAGGACACCCGTCTCGTATCATGGACGGCTCATTTGCCAACCAAGTGCTTGCCCAAATTCATCTATATCAAGAAAAATTTGCCGACTTGCCAAGTGCTGACAAGCAAGGCAAGGTCTATGTCAAAGTATTGCCCAAAAAGCTGGACGAAGAAGTCGCCGCCGCCATGGTCGCAGGCTTTAATGGGGTCATCACCAAGCTCACCCAAGAGCAAGCGGATTATCTGGGCGTCAATGTGGAAGGTCCTTTTAAGGCGGATGAGTATAAATACTAAACGTAACATAGGCATGGTGTCGCACGTGCATCATTGATAAAAACAGCTGGCGACACCATTTAGATAATAGATTACAACAGGGGTAAATTAAGCATGTTTTCCAAACGATTCATCAAAAATATTGGCATTTTTGGACTTAGTGCCACCACAAGCATCTTTACGCTCATCGCTTGTGGCAAAGGCATCGGTGACCATCATGGCAACCAAACCGAACTACACCAAAGCAGCGATGTATTACCCAATGAACTGTTATTGCAACTGCACAACTTACCTCAGATAACCTCAGGATTGGGCGATACAGGCAAAGATGTCATCAACCCAAATAAACCCACATTGGTAAAATTCTGGGCAAGTTGGTGCCCTCTGTGCCTAGGCACACTACAAGAAACACAAGACTGGCACAACGACCCCAAATTTTCAGACTTTAATATTGTTACTGTTGTCAGCCCAAATCACCTTGGAGAGAAACCCACTCAGGCCTTTAAAGATTGGTATCAAGTATTGCAAGCAGACTATCCCACCTTACCTGTACTAATTGACACAGAAGCAAAAATCATCACTCAGCTGGGCGTACAAGCCTATCCAAGTTGGGCAATATTAGACAAACACGGTAAACTTGTGTATCTTAACAGGGGAAATCTAAGCCAAGAACAAATGAACTATTTGGCAGATAATCCTAATACTCTAGAAGCCTTAAAAACACAAAACAGCACCATGACCCGACCCAGCCAAAACACTAACTATTACAACAGTAATGGCAATACGGCTAACGTGAGCACCATCTATTTGGCAGGGGGCTGTTTTTGGGGTGTTGAGGCTTATATGGAACGCATTGACGGCGTTTTGGATGCGGTAAGTGGCTATGCCAATGGCAGTCCAAATCTACCAAATCCAAGCTATGAGGAGGTCATCAGAGGTTCAGGTCATGCCGAGACCGTCAAGGTAACATATGATGCTGACAAAGTGGATTTAGATACATTATTACAGTACTATTTTCGCATTATTGACCCCACCAGCATCAACAAGCAAGGCAATGACCGTGGCATACAGTACCGCACGGGCATTTATTACGTCAATACACAAGATAAAGCGGTCATTGATAAAGCACTAAACGCCTTACAAGATAAGTACCAACAAAAAATTGCCGTTGAAAACCTGCCGTTATCCAATTTTAGCATGGCAGAAAACTACCATCAAGATTATCTTACCAAAAACCCTGACGGTTATTGTCATGTTGATTTAAGTCTTGCCAATAAAAAAATCACCAAAAACAGCCCCAATACTTTGGCTGAGGCAAAGACCGTTGATGAAGCATTAGACCCAACACGCTATCAAAATTTTGATAAAGACAATTTAAAACAAACCCTAACCGATGCCCAATATCGCATCACGCAACAAGCAAAAACAGAATGGGCATTTAGTCATGACTATGACCAATTATTTGATGACGGCTTGTATGTAGATGTTGTTAGTGGTGAACCTTTATTTTCATCTACCGACAAATACAATTCTCGCTGTGGTTGGCCAAGCTTTACAAAACCCATCACCCCAGAGGTCATCACCGAACACAAAGACGACAGTTATAATATGATTCGCACAGAAGTGCGTTCAAGAGTGGCGGATTCACATTTGGGACATGTATTTACTGATGGGCCGCAAGACAGAGGGGGTTTGCGTTATTGTATCAATGGCAATGCACTAAAATTCATACCAAAAGCACAGATGCAAAAAGAGGGTTATGGAGCTTTATTGCCACTTATTTTACCTGCCAGACCGTAAATTTTGTATAAAGATTGTAGAGCTAGGTTATATTTTGCCTATGACATTGTTGGTATTTAAAATGGATATAACCCACCCTACATTTTCCGATTCAAATATTAGGGCGTGCCTGCCTTTTGTATTTGCAATGAAAATCACGAAAAATCGCACGTTTTTCAAGAAAAAAACGTAGGCTGATAGTCGTTCTATCAAACGAGCTTTTGACTTCGAGCCACAATCCGACCACTTAACTGGGTAAATTTTAAGAGTTTTAACTTGATTTTTTAAATTAAGTGGTCGGATAGCCATTTTTCATGCAAAAATGATTAGTCTATTTCTAAAATATTTCTATATTGTAAATAGTGTTATAAAAGGCAGACACGCCCTATAAAGTTTTTGGGTTTTTATATCAAATTCTTACTCTCCAAATCAAGCAATATTCGCTTAATTGACACTCCACCCGTATACCCACCCAGCGTACCGTCCGACGCTATCACACGATGACATGGCACGATGAGCGAGATTAAGTTTTTGCCATTGGCGTTGGCACACGCTCGATGTGCGGTAGGTTTATTTATCATACTTGCCAGCTCTTTATAACTTATCGTGTGTCCATAAGGGATTTTACAAAGCGTTTGCCAAACTTTTATTTGAAAATCGGTGCCATGCGATAAATCAAGCGGTAATTCAAATACCGTGCGTTCGCCTTTAAAATATTCATCTAATTGAGCAGTGGTTTGCAAGGCAATCGATTGGTTTTTATCAATATCTTTTAACTCCGCCTGTTTTATAAAAACCGCATGCTGATTTAATTTATCAAAGATTTGGGCGGTTTTGTCGTTATACCAATCTAACGCCAATAACCTGCCGTCTTTGACCGTCAAAGTTATCATCGGTAAATCTATGGGCGGATAATAATGCGTGGTTATCATAAGTTTCTTTTAATTTATCCTATATAGGGCGTGCCTGTCATTGATAACATTTTATTAGAATTTGATAGAAACTTGATGATTTAATCAATTTTTGCATGAAAAATGGCTATCCGACCACTTAATTTAAAAAATCAAGTTAAAACTCTTAAAATTTACCCAGTTAAGTGGTCGGATTGTGGCTCGAAGTCAAAAGCTCGTTTGATAGAACGACTATCAGCCTACGTTTTTTTCCTTGAAAAACGTGCGATTTTTCGTGATTTTCATTGCAAATACCAATATTCAACACGCCCCAATAAAAGGTGAAATGCATTCGCCTTTTTGTCATTTTTCTTCGCTGATGAGTGCATCTACAAACTCTTTGGGGTGAAAGGGCTGTAAATCATCAATCTGCTCGCCCACGCCGATAAAGCGAATGGGGACATCGGTCGTCTGGGCGACATTAAAGACCACACCGCCTTTTGCCGTGCCGTCCAGTTTGGTAATGGTAACGCCTGATAATGGGGCGACTTCTCTAAATAGATTGACCTGACTAATGGCATTTTGACCCGTACCAGCATCTAGTACAATCATGCACTCATGTGGGGCGGTCTCATCTGCTTTTTTCATGACACGAATGACTTTTTCAAGCTCGTTCATGAGATACGTTTTGTTTTGTAGTCGCCCTGCGGTATCGGCAATGAGCACGTCAATGCCCTTTGCTTTCGCTGACTGCATGGCATCAAAAATCACCGACGCACTGTCCGAACCCTGCCCTTGTGCCACCACAGGAATGTCGTTACGCTCGCCCCACACTTGAAGCTGTTCAGTCGCTGCCGCCCGAAACGTGTCGCCTGCTGCGAGCATGACCGATTTGCCTTCACTCTGTAAGCGTTTGGCAAGTTTGCCAATGGTCGTGGTCTTACCCACGCCATTAACGCCAACCATGAGAATCACAAACGGTTTTTTGGTCGAGTCGATGATAAGCGGGGCAACTTTGGGTTCTAAAATGTCCACCAACTCCTTTTTTAGGGCTTTATATAACGAATGCGAATAAATCAAATCGCCCCGTGCCGTCTGCTCGGTTAGGCTCGTGATAATCCGATTGGTCGCATCCACGCCAATGTCCGCCACCAGAAGCTGATCTTCGACTTCTTCTAACAACTCATCATCAATCTCTTTGCCACCGACTAGGACATTCATCAGACCTTCTGATAAATTCTTACTGGATTTGGATAATCCTGCTTTCATGCGGGCAAAAAATCCGCTTTTATTCTCGCTCATGTCTGTTTGCTCATCTTATTAAATTTGCGATTAATAATAGCATATTTTTGGGTATAATTAAATTTAGCGATGACAAAATGACAATATTTTTACAAAAAACCGCTGTTTTTTTGGGGCAAATGTGTTAAATTATCCAAATTTTTAGTATACTTATCTATTAAGGATTTTTATGAAAACGTACGCCTTATCCGCCTTAACGCTTGCCATCGCCCTACTGACTGGCTGTGGTAATGACAAACCTACTGCCACGCCTGCCGAAGAGACCACCCAAGACACCACCACCCAAAAAGCCCCCAAAACCATTGCCATTGGTGCCATTGTGGAACACCCATCGCTTGACGACATCAGAAAAGGGGTGATTTATGGCTTGGGACAACATGGCTACCAAGAAGGACAAAATCTGACGGTAAATTTCCAATCAGCACAGGGTAACATGGCGACCATGGGGCAAATCTCCAAGCAGTTCGCCGCCGACACTCCTGATGCCATCATTGCCATCACCACTCCCACCGCCCAGAGTCTGGCGGCAGCAACCCAGAGTATTCCCCTGATTTACACCGCTGTCTCCGACCCTGTGGCGGCTAAACTTATCGATAATAACAACCAAGCCCTACAAGCGAACATCACCGGACTGTCTAGCCAGCTACCGCTTGAACCACAGCTTGATTTATTTACCCAAATCAAGCCTGGTGCCAAGCGTATCGGCTTTGTATATAGCCCCGGTGAGGCAAACTCTGTAGCCATCAAAGAACAGCTTGCCATCGAACTTCCCAAGCGTGGGATGACCCTTGTGGACGTGCCTGCCAACCGCTCGGCCGATGTCGCTGCCGCCACTCGTGCTTTGGATGGACGCGCCGATTTGATTTATACATCACTTGACAATGGCGTGGCATCGGCAATGGAGGCGATGGTTGGGGTTGCCAATGAGTTAAAAATCCCTGTCATTGCATCCGATGAGTTTAGCGTTAGACGTGGGGCGAGTGCAGGACTTGGGGTCAATGATTTTGATTTTGGGGTAACCACCGCCAAACTGGTCGCCCAGACCCTAGACGGCACTAAGCCTACCGACATCGCCCCTGAGGTCATGAACAAACTCACGCTCTACGTCAGCCCCAAACACGCCCAAAATCAAGGCGTAACCATCAGCAATGAACTCATAAAAGACGCCATTGATGTGGATAGCGTGCCACGTAAAGAATAAAGTTCATGCCACAAAAGGATATTGCAAACATCTTTTTTTGACCATCTACCATCCCACAGGGTCAATGTCTATCGCCATCTTGACCCCCCGAGAGCTGGGCAGGGCAAGCACGTCCTGCCACCACCATGCCAACACGTCATGTAACACTTTGCGTTCTTTGGCAAGGATGAGCATCTGCACATGAAAGCGGTTGTTTTTCTTGACCATCGGGGCATCAATGGGGGCAAGCACGGCAAAGGGATGAGCTTGGGGCAGATGGTTTTTTGCTCCGATGATGGCATTTTTGGCGACATCAAGCCGATGAGCATCCGCCCGCACCAGCACCGCATGACTATACGGAGGCAGTCCCAATCCATACCGTTCTGCCAATAAGTCATGGGCGAATTTATCATAACCGTAGCGTATCAAATCAAGCAGTAATGGATTATCAGGGTTTAGGGTCTGTATCAGCACCTCCCCTGCTCGTCCTGCACGCCCTGCTCGTCCTGCCACCTGCATAATCATCTGGGCGGTGTGCTCAGGCGAACGAAAATCAGGCGACAAAAATCCGCTGTCAGCATTGACAATCACCACTAGCGTGACATTAGGAAAATGATGACCTTTTGCCAGCATTTGTGTGCCTAACAATATCATTGGCTCGCCCGTACTAACACGTTCATACAGTCTATCCCATCCCCCCTTGCCACGCACCGTATCACGGTCTATCTGCACGATGGGATAAGGGGTCTGGACGGTTTGGGGATTGGCAAAAATGCTGTGCAACCTTTCGTACAACTGCCCTGTCCCCTGCCCCAAATGTACAAGATTTGGGCTATGACAGCTCGGACAAACCTTGGGCGTCACCACCTGATAGCCACAATGATGGCATTTTAGATAATCATACAGATACTGCTCATTGGCATAGCGTGCTTTTTTGAAGGGGTTTTTGTGCAAGGTCAGATGACTGCTACACCGCATGCAGTCCGCTTGCCAGCCACACGCCCCACATAAGAGAATCAGGGCATAGCCACGGCGATTTAGAAACATCAACACCTGCTCGCCCCGCCCTAAGGTCTCACGCACCGCCTGCACTGTCTGATGAGCCAGTTCGGTATCACGGCTCTCGCCTGTCATGTCCGTCTGCCATTGTGTTCCCACTCTCATGTCCACAAGGCGAAACGTGGGCGGTATCGCACCCCCTGCCCGTTTGGTGAGTTTGCATTCATGCAGTTTGCCATCACGGACAAGTTTAATTTGTTCAAGGCTGGGCGTTGCCGTGCCTAGCACCACAGGGATTTGTTTTAACACCCCCACATACAACGCCACATCACAGGCGTGATATCGCAAATGGTCTTGCTGTTTAAAGCTCGTATCGTGAGCTTCATCAATAATAATCAGTCCCAAATTGGCAAAGGGGTAAAACAGTGCCGAACGTGTGGCGATGATGATTTGGGCTTGCCCCTGCCGACACGCCTGCCATCCCGACAGCCGTTCTTTGTCGTTTAATGATGAATGTAACACCACGACATTCGCCCCAAAGCGTGCCGAGAAACGCTCCCGACTCTGTGGGGTCAGTCCTATCTCAGGCACCATAATCAGCACCTGCCGACCCTGTGCCAGCACCTGCTCCATCGCTTGTAGGTACACTTCGGTCTTACCCGAGCCTGTTACGCCATTGAGCAATACACCTTGATAACGCCCGTCATGTATGATTTGGCTTATCTGCGTCAGTGCCAAGCGTTGTTCGTCATTTAGGGTCAGTGGCTCTTGCACCACTTGGGCAGGCAGGGGCGGTGTGTTTGGGGCAGTGTGACATTCTATCAGCTCTTTTTGGACAAATAGTGTCAAATTTCGCTCTGTTACCCCAAGCATCCGCAAGGTGTGTTTGGTGGCGTTCGGGTTATCACGGATAACGACAAAATCAGCGTGCTGTTTTTTGGCAGTTTTACTCAGCACGCCTTTAACAAACCCATCATCAGCGTGAGCGACCGCCCGATATCGCCATACCTCATCACTGACATCCGCCCCTGCCTTGATGAGCGTGGGTAACATTACCGCCATCGTGTCGCCCAGCGGATAATGATAATAAGACGACAGCCATCGGGCAAGTTTAAAAAAATATTCATCAAAAATCGGCTCATCATCTATCACATAAATGAGTGATTTTAATTTATCCTGTGGCACATCACTGTCATCGGGGTGGACATGCCCTGCCACGATGCCGATAAACTCTTGGCGACCGAACGGCACTTTGACACGCACGCCTATCGGTGGCAACACGTCCGCCACACGATAATCAAACAGGCGATAAAGCGGTACAGGCAAGGCGACTTGGATTAGCATGGTGTGGTCTTTAACATAAAAATAAGGGCGGTATTCGCCCTTACATTGACATTTATTAAAAATTTAGGCTCTGGTTCAAAAAGTATGCTACAAGGAAAACCGTTCGTGGTGAGCTTGGGAAACCTAACGGTTTTCCTACCCGCAGGCAGGCTCAGGGTGAACGGAAAATCTAGTTCAGCATACTTTTTAGACCAATACCAAAATTTATTCGATATATAAAATCGCTTCAATCTCCACCAACGCCCCTTTTGGTAAGGCAGAGACTTCTAGGGCGGCACGGGCAGGATAAGGAGCGGTGAGACGAGATTCAAAGATTTGATTTAATTCATTAAAATCATTCAAATCATCTAATGATACGTTAAACTTTACCACATCCGCCAAACTACCGCCTGCTACTTTGGCAATGGCTTCAATATTATCAAACACTTGCTCAGCTTGGGCGGTAAACCCATCACGCAAGGTCATGCTTACAGGGTCAAGCCCGATTTGACCTGAGACATAGACGGTATTACCCACCTTGACAGCTTGTGAGTACGTTCCCACTGCTTTTGGGGCGTTGTCAGCATGAATGATTTGTTTTGGCATGGTTATTCCTAAGATATTTCTATGTTTAAATGCTGTTTAAATACCATTTATCTTAAATGGTGTTCATTTGTCTGTAATTTACCCGCTTATTACTTGCTCGTCTTGTTAGCTTGCCAACGAGCCATAATTTTATCCCACAGACTCATGGCAGGCTCGCCCGTATAGACGATGTTACCTGCGACATTATCGGATGTCTTTGGCAAAAGATTGGGTTCGGTTTTGCCCAAAAAATGCACCACGTCAGATTTAGAATTTAGGTCAATTTGACAACACATGGCTTACTCCTTAAGAAATGGTAAGATTATATTAAACAAATTACCATGAATATTCAAGTATTTTTTATTGTTAAAGCACCCGTTCACCATGTTGTTTTTAAACTTTGAAAATGCTATGATGGTTTTATGTTTTACCCAATCAGGACTTTTTATGAAAAAATTAAGCATCGCCCTACTTAGTACCACCTTGACTTTATCGGGTTGCACCACCGTTGCTGACATGGCAGGCATGGACACCAAAACCCTAAACGCCCAAGCAGGCTCCCACTATCAACAAATGCTCAGCAAAGCCAAGATTGATACCACATCAAACACCGCCAAGACCGTTCAACGTGCCTTTAACCGTCTAAGACCACATGCCGACTCCCTAAATAACACAGGCATACGTTTTGACTGGCAAATGACCGTGGTTAGGGATAAAACCGAGAATGCTTGGGCGATGCCAGGGGGCAAGATGGCATTTTACACAGGACTGGCTGAGAATTATAACTTGACCGAGAGCGAGATTGCCGCCATTGTCGGACACGAGATGGCTCATGCTTTGCTAGAACACAGTAAAAAACAAATGGGAGCAAACGTCCTGTCTAGCCTAGCGGTACAGCTTGGTGCCGCCGCTGTCCAAGCCAATACAGGTTATAATGCCGACATGGTCAATCTCGGGGCAAGTGTGTTACACGAATACGGACTTGATAAACCCCACTCTCGCCATCACGAATACGAAGCGGACGCACTCGGCATGCGACTGATGGCGATGGCAGGTTACAACCCTGCTGATGCCATCAACGTTTGGAAAAAGATGAACGCCAAAAAAGGCGGTGGTAGCAAGGCAGGTAGCATTTTCTCTACCCACCCCAATAACGACAGTCGTATTCAAGCGATGGAAAAGCTCCTTCCTGAGAACCGTGCCATCTATGAGCGTGCCATCAAACGTTAATCTAAATTATCATGGCATGGTTGAAAACAAACCCTGCATATTGGCAGGGTTTGTTTTGTGCAAAAGCACAGAGCATTAAGTCGGCATCTGATACAGTCGCATGATACTAGGATAGCCCAGCACTTGGCGTAGCTTCATGATACCTTCTTCTAAATGAGCTCGGGAACGCACCACCACCTGTATAAAGGTCGCCCCGACCCCACCGCCTGATTTCTCATCTGCCTTGACAGACGTCTGCTCAATACCAATGTTCAAATCACGCAGCTCATAAATCGCCTGACTCATCTGCTCTTCATTTAGCATGGCGTGGATTTTGAGTGTGGCAGGAAAATGCAGCTGTCCAATCGAGTTGGCATGGTCAAGCTTGATATCCGACTTCCAGTTGAGCTGTATGACCTGATAAGGATTCTCAGCACGGATGTTTTCTAGTGAATAGCATTTATGACGATGGACGGTCAGCCCTTGACGTGCCGACAAATGTCCGACAATGTTATCGCCATACATGGGATTACAACATTTGGCAAAGGTAATCTCCAAACCCTTAATGCCTGCTAATAAATGCTTGGTTTGGGTAATCTCCGCCCCGTCTGCCACATCCACTTCTTCGCTAAACAGACGAGAGACGACCAACTGTGGCAGTAGTGTGCCTGTGGCGATTTGTAGGAAAATCTCGGTTTGGCTTGACACGCCACGCCATGCCAAAATATCCGCCCAATCCTGCTCGGATAAGTCATCTAGTGTTTTATCATAAGGCTTTAAGGCACGCATCAAGGCTTCTTTGCCATAATGCTCTTTTTGGTCATGGGGCAGATGTTTTAGGAATTTTAAAATCTCATTGCGGGCTTTGTTGGTCGCCACAAAGCCAAGCCAATCTGCCTTGGGCGTGGCATTTTTATCAATATCAATGCTCACGGTGTCACCATCTGCTAGCATCAACCCAAGCTTACCATGCTCGCCATTGATGTCCGCCCCTGTGGCGATGTTACCCACGGCAGGCCCGACCGCATAGGCAAAATCGAGTGCCGTCGCCCCACGGGGTAGCTCATAGGCACGCCCTTGGGGGCTATAACAGACGATTTTACGCTCATGCAGATAGCTCATAAGCTCATTGATGACTTTAAGCGACGTCTCCGCATCTTCGCCTTCGACCGCCGCCAAATCCTTCATATTACGCAAACTTGCCTGTATCACCGACTGACTGATGTCATTTTTGCTATTGCCAAGCACGCCCAAGCGAGACGCTTCTTTCATGCGTGCGGTCATGAGCGTGACTTTGATGAAGTTATAATCTTTTTGATAAATCAGCGACAGCGACTGATTGCCCCCTGCTAGGGGTTTACGGATATTGTCCTGAATGTTACGGTCAGCGATTTCAAACTTTTGAATGAGATGATACGCCAGTTTGTCGCACGCCCCGATGTCTTCTAGCACCACCTCAAAATCATATTGGCGAATCAAGCGATTGGCTTGCCCACGGTTTTTAAAGAACTGCCGATACATGCTTGTGCGGTTGTCCAGCACCTGCACATGTCCTTTTAGATTTAGATGTCCCAGCAGGTTTTGTAGGTAAGTGCTAATCTCAATCTTTTGAAAATTACGCCCCAAACCATGTTGTAACAGCTTGTCATTAAATTTGTTGTACATGGCAGGGTTAAGGTTGCGATAACACAAAAGCTCGATGTAGTCAGCGATGTCGTTTAGCCCCATAATGCGCGCGAACGGCACATAAAAATCCAACGTCTCACGAGCGGTTGATTTTTGTTTTTCTTCTCGTACCGCATCCATGGTACTCATGTTATGCAAGCGGTCAGACAGCTTGATGATGAGTACACGGGGGTCTATGAGCGTGGCATTTAAAATCTTATGAAAAGTCGCTGCCTGCGATTGCTGTTTGCTCATGTTGCCCGATTTTAGCTTAGTTACGCCATCCACCAGCCGTGCCACCGTCTCGCCAAACTCACTTGCCACCAGCTCATCGGTGACTTCGGTGTCTTCTACCGTGTCATGCAAAATCGCAGCAATGATAGAATCTTTATCAAGTGAGAACCCCGCCAAAATCTCCGCCACCGCAATGGGGTGCGTGATGTACGGCTCGCCCGATTTGCGTTTGTCCTTGATGTGTGCCATGTCGCCAAAATGGCACGCCCGTAGCACATCCGCCCGCTCTTTGGCATCTAAGTAGCTGACCGCATTCATCAGGCTGTCTTTGGCTTCATCCACCAAAGGATGACTAAAACGTGTAGGGATATTATCGGCGTGGTAGTTGGCTAACATGATTGGTTTGGCTCGGTAGTGTGTTGGTTGGTTGTTTAATTAGGGCGTGCCCACTCTTTATAACACTATTTACAATTTTAAAATTTTTAGCAATAAATCAATCGTTTTTGCATGAAAAATGGCTAAATCTTGTGGCTCGAAGTCAAAAACTTGTCTGATAGAAGACTCACAGCCTTAAGTTTTTTCTTTGAAAAACGTGTGATTTTTCGTGATTTTCATTGCAAATACAAAAGGCAGGCACGCCCTAACAAAAAGCTCTTGAAGTGGGGCATGATTTTATCTAAAAAAATCCCCAATCCGAACTTTATAATTAATCAGTTTTTCGTTAAATTGTCAAGGGAAAATTATCCGTTTTTATGGAGTTATTTTTATGATAAAATCAGAAAGTTTAATGAATGACAAAACAAAAAACCACGCCAAAAGCATGGTTTTTAGGACTGTATATGATTTTAAAAACCATTAGCCGTTGGATCAAACGGTGGCGGTTCTTTTTTCACATACACTTCTTCAGGCTTATCTAAAATCGCACGGGTCACATGACCATCGGCAATCTCACGCAGGGCAAGCACGGTTGGCTTGTCGCCTTCGGGAGTCACCAACGGGTCGGCACGCCCTGTGGCAAGCTGACGTGCTCGTCTTGATGCCACCAAAATCAAATCAAAACGGTTATCCACCGTATCCAAACAATCTTCAATCGTCACTCGTGCCATAAATCACACTCTTTACATTGATAACAATCTATTATTATAACAGATTTTTACTATTTTAAAAGTGGAAAATTAAGGTTTGACACACCCTAACTTGCCAATAACTGACTGATTAATTTTTCATGGCGTGCCGTTTGCTTGTCGATGGCAAGGCGATAAGCAGTGATGATGGATTTTATCTCAGATAATGCCACATCAAAATCATCATTAATTACCACATAGTCAAAGTTCACATACTCTTGCATCTCACGCACCGCCCCTGCCAGTCTGGTCTCGATGACCTTTGTGGCATCTTGGTTGCGATTCATCAGACGGCTACGCAGGGCTTCACGGCTTGGCGGTAGGATAAAAATCATCACCGCTTGAGGAATGAGTTTTTTGACTTGTAGTGCTCCTTGCCAATCAATCTCCAAAATCACGTCCATGCCCGCACTGAGCAAATCATTGACCGCCGTCTTACTGGTGCCATAATAATTGCCAAACACTTCGGCATGCTCCAAAAACTCACTCTCCCCCACCAAGCGGATGAACTCATCTCTATTAGTAAAATAATAATGCTCGCCATCAATCTCACCACGTCTGGGTTCACGGGTGGTGTGCGAGACACTAACCACGAGATTTTTGGTGGTGGCAAGTAGCTCCTTGACCAGTGAAGTCTTGCCTGTGCCTGAGGCGGCGGTGATGATAAAAAGCGTGCCTTGGGTGGGGTTTGTGTTCGTCATGATGATTTCGCCAAATGATGATGATTGACAGATTATAGCACAAATTGTCATATCCTAAAACGACAAATTATGATAAAGTAAGCCGTTTGATGTTGAGTTATTTGGAAATCTTTCATGCAAATTCTACTTGCCAATCCCCGTGGCTTTTGTGCTGGCGTTGACCGTGCTATTGCCATTGTTAATGAAGCCTTATGCCGTTTTAATCCGCCCATTTATGTCCGCCATGAAGTCGTCCACAACAAATTTGTGGTTGAAGATTTGGCTCGTCGTGGGGCGGTGTTTGTCGAAGAGCTGGACGAAGTGCCTGATGGGGCGATTGTGATTTTCTCGGCTCATGGCGTATCCAAAGCAGTCGAAGACGAAGCGACACGCCGTGATTTGACCGTGTTTGATGCCACCTGCCCTTTGGTTACCAAGGTGCATATTGAAGTGGGTAAATTTGCCAAAGGCGGTATGGATGCCATTCTTATCGGACACGCAGGACACCCTGAGGTGGAGGGTACGATGGGGCGGTTTGACACCAGTTTTGGCGGTCGCATTCATCTGGTCGAAGATGTGGATGACGTGGCAAACTTAGACTTTGGGGCGGACAAAGAACTTGCGTTTGTTACTCAGACCACTCTATCTATGGACGACACCGCCCAAGTGATAGACGCCCTAAAAGATAAATTCCCCCAAATCAACGCCCCAAGAAAAGACGACATTTGCTACGCCACCCAAAACCGTCAAGATGCGGTAAAATCTTTGGCAAAAGAATGTCAAATCGTCCTCGTGGTCGGTTCGCCCAACTCGTCCAACTCCAATCGCTTGCGTGAGCTTGCCGAACGACTGGGGGCAAAGGCGTACCTCATTGATAACGCTTCTCAGATGGATAAGGCATGGTTTGATGGCGTGGACAAAGTCGGAGTTACCGCAGGTGCGTCCGCCCCCGAAGTGCTGATAAAAGAAGTGCTAGACACCTTGCAAGACTGGGGAGCAGATGCCCCCACTGAGCTGTCGGGCATTGAAGAGAATGTTACTTTTTCTCTACCCAAGAGTTTGCGATAATTATTAGGGCTTGTCATTAGCCAGTCATAAACAAAACATCTGTTTACAATTTATCAAGAAAAATGGCGAAAAATGGTTGTCCCCACTTCTTAATTGGGCTACACTAAACCTGTAACCCACCACTAATTTTAATTAAGACAGGTACAGCCATGACCCGCCAAACCGCTCATCATCAAGCCACTCATTGCACTTGCCATGCCATCATGACCGTCATTCATGGCGACAAGACACGCACCATCAGTAACGACATGATTGTCCAAACCCTAGCCAAATTAACCACGCCCATCAAGCAAACAACACCCAGACGATGTGTGGCATAAGGGTTTTGTCATCTTATTCTTTTGGCAACAGTCTTTCAAACACCAACAATTCCTGCTCCAAAAACTCAATCAGCTGTTCAATGTGTGGCAAAGCACTTTGGCAAGCGGTAATGCCAAAATCTATCTTGTCTTGATAATTGGTTAGCGTGATGTTTAAAGCCTGCCCATCTAATAGCACCGACGCAGGGAAAATCCCCGTCAGTCTCGCCCCATTAAGATACAATGGCGTATTATCTCCTGGTACATTTGAGATGATGAGATTAAAGGCTTGGCGGGTCGGCATCACGCCCGTGCTTAGGTTGGCAAATGCCATGCCATAAGTAAGCAGACTATAATTAATGACTTGTGCCTGATTCATGCGGGAAAATCGCTGTTTGCCATCATCCACGCTTGCCTTGATGGTCAATAGACGCTCGGCAGGGTCAGATTTGTGCGTGGCAAGGTTGGTAAGGATGAACGAGAGCTGATTGCCCATGGCACTTTTATCACGGCGAAGCGATATCGGCACAAAGGCGATGAGTGGCTTGGCAGGCAGGGCATCTTGGACGAGCAAATATTCACGCAACGCCCCTGCACAGATGGCAAGCAGGACATCATTGGTCGTCGCCCCAAAATGCTCGGCAATCTTTGCAAATCGCCCTTTTTTAAACGAGACAAACGACAGCTGACGTGAACTGCTGATTTTTTGATTTAAGATAGACTTGGGGGCATCAAAGGTACTGGTAAAATGCAGATTCTTTTCCCCAAAGTGATTTTTGACACTATTAACCAGCTCTCGCCCCACAGGATAGATGGTGGTAAGTTGTTCTTTGATGATTTTTAGGGGCGGTTTGTGAATGGGTAAGATGGCGTTGATTTGACTGCGGTATTTGGTGGATAACGACCAAAACGGGGCGGTCATCTTCTCTGTTTTGGACGCTGAGAGCGACATTTGAAGCAGTCGCATGGCGGCGATACCGTCTGCCATGGCGTGATGAATCTTTAAAAACAGGGCAAAGCGAGCGTTACCACCATCGTAAGCAGGGGCAAGCCCATCAATGAGATGAAATTCCCACAACGGCTTGGCTCTATCCAACATCAGCCCATGCTCACGTGAGATATAGTTCGTCAGCTCTTGTGTGCCACCGGGTTTGGGCAGGGCGACATGGCGGAAATGATGATTAACATCAAAATCCCCATCTGGCTCCCAAAACAGCCTCTTGCTTAGCACTTGATTAAAAGGAAAGCTTGGCTTGGTGCGTGTCACTTCAATGTCTGATACCAACTTTGTCAAAAAATCATCACCCGCCCCGTCAGGCACCTCAAAAATACACAAACCTGAAACGTGCATCGGCTCCTTGCGAGTTTCAAGCATTAAAAATACATGGTCAATGGCATTTAAAGCACGCACGTGTTATCCTTAATTGATAAAATTATTTATAAATGGGTTAAAATGACTGTTTAATGACATGAGTAAAAATATGATTAGTATAACAAATTTTTTGTAAAAAATTTTATCAATCCATGACTATTTTTAAAAATTTTTTAGGGCGTGCCTGCCTTTGGTATTTGCAATGAAAATCACGAAAAATCACACGTTTTTCAAGGAAAAAACTTGAGGCTGTGAGTCTTCTATCAGACAAGTTTTTGACGCAGAAAAACATCCGACCACTTAACTGGGTAAATTTTAAGAGTTTTAACTTAATTTTTTAAATTAAGTGGTCGGATAACCATTTTTCATGCAAAAATTAATTTAAAGTATTAAGTTTTTAACTTATTTTATAAGAATGTTATCAAGGTAGGCACGCTCTAATAAAAAAGAGCGAAACATTCAGCTCGCTCTTTTGATTGATATGACTTATTTGCTGTCAAGCTGTGGCACGGCATTACCACCCGACAGTCCCAAAAGCCCTGCATTACTATAAATACCCAATTTAGCACGGGTATCAGCGATGTCAAGATTACGCATGGTCAGCTGTCCGATACGGTCAGTGGCGGTAAAGCTTGCGTCTTCTACTTTTTCCATAGACAGGCGTTCAGACTCGTAGGTAAGATTGGGTGATTTGGTGTCTAGGATAGAGTAGTCGTTGCCACGGCGAAGTTCTAGCACCACTTCGCCTGTAATGGCTTTGGCGACCCAACGCTGGGCGGTCTCACGAAGCATTAATGCTTGGCTATCAAACCAGCGACCTTGATAGAGCAAGCGACCCAAACGCAGTCCGTTAATGCGATATTGCTCAATGGTGTCTTCGTTGTGAATGCCTGTAACCAAGCGTTCGTAAGCGATGTGCAAGAGAGCCATGCCAGGGGCTTCATAGATGCCACGGGATTTGGCTTCGATGATGCGGTTCTCAATTTGGTCGGTCATGCCTAAGCCATGTCGTCCGCCGATTTCATTGGCTTTTAGCATGAGTGCCACAGGGTCATCAAATGTCTCGCCATTTAGTGCCACAGGATTACCTTCAAAAAACTCCACTGTAACGGTCTCGGGGACAATCTCCACGCTCTCGTCCCAGTAGCGTACACCCATGATAGGTTCTACGATTTTGTGGCTTGCGTTCAAAAATTCCAAATCTTTGGCTTCATGTGTCGCCCCAAGCATATTTGAGTCGGTAGAATACGCCTTTTCTTTGCTCATTTTGTAGTCAAAACCGTTATCAATCAAGAATTGGCTCATTTCCGCTCGTCCACCAAGCTCATCAATAAAGGTCTCATCTAACCAAGGCTTATAAATTCTAAGCTTAGGATTGGTGAGTAGCCCATAACGATAAAAACGCTCAATGTCATTGCCCTTATAGGTGCTACCATCGCCCCAAATGTCCACGCCGTCATCGCTCATGGCGGTTACAAGCATCGTGCCTGTTACCGCACGTCCCAGTGGCGTGGTGTTAAAATACGGCATACCGCCTGTCGTGATATGAAACGCCCCACACTGAATGGCACAAATGCCTTCACGAACTAATTGTAAACGACAGTCAATCAAGCGGGCTTTTTCTGCCCCATATTGCATGGCTTTGGCAGGGATTGAGTCGTAGTCGGACTCATCGGGTTGCCCCAGATTGGCAGTATAAGCATAAGGCATTGCCCCTTTTTGTTTAATCCACAAAATGGCGGCGGACGTATCCAAACCGCCCGAAAATGCGATACCTACCTTTTCGCCCAAGGGCAAAGATTCTAAAATGGTGCTACTCATACCAACTCCAATTTTCATAAAATAAAAGCATGCAATCCAAAAATTATAACACTTTTGGCAAATCTTAGGGTAAAAATTTTAAAAATTTGGCAAATTTTCACAAAAATAAGCGAAAAATTTTTAAAAATTTGCTAAACTAGTAAAATTTAAAATAGTCATCATTTTTAAAATTGATGACCCAGTCATCATAAAGCCATGATTGCCCTAACCCTATGATAACCTTAAAAATAGACACCACCGCTCAAAGTTTGACCGTATTTGATGGTGATAAGCTCATCAAAACTCTGCCCGTCTCTACCGCCAAAAATGGCACAGGACAACTTGAAAATACAGGGTGTACGCCACTTGGTAAGCATATTATTAACAATAAAATTGGGGGCGAATACCCCAAAAATGCCGTCTTTGTCGGGCGAGTGTTTACAGGCGAGATTTATGATGACAAGTTGGGGCAAACCAATCCTGACAGGGACTGGATTTTGAGTCGGATTTTGTGGTTAAAAGGTGTGGAAAACGGTTATAATCTTGGCAAAACCGCAGACGGTGCGGTGTGCGATACCCACGCCCGATATATCTACATTCACGGCACGCCCGATACCGAGCCTGTGGGCGTGCCGATGTCGCATGGCTGTATTCGTATGAGAAATAATGACGTGGTGTGGCTATATGATGTGGTAGATGCAGGGACACAAGTTTTAATCATTTAGCCTATTTATCAAAAATATTTTCATTTTTTAAAAAGGCAATTTATGAAATATTTATTACTAATTCCTATTATCGTATTAACCGCTTGTGTCAACATTCACCACAAATCTGGTAATAAAAAATCACAAATGACACAAACCGCCCAGTCGGATATTTTTATTATTTATTTTGACAAAGACAAAAAAGACAATTTATTAACACACATCAATCATTATCACGATGAGATTGTTTATTTATATGACAACATAAATGCCGTGGCGGTAAAAATTACGGCAACTGATTTAAATAAAAAAGTGCAATCTTATCAAGCGATTGATGGTGTTTTACAAATCACCAAAAATGAAATGGTGCAATTACATTAAATACAAAACATAAAAAGGGCAATTATGAATTTACAAAAAGTTGATTTAAACCTAATTGTTTATTTAGACGTGCTACTGCGTGAGAAAAACGTCACCCGTGCCGCCGAACAGCTTGGCATTACTCAGCCTGCGATGAGTAATATTTTACGTAGATTGCGTTCGCTGTTTAATGACCCCTTGCTCGTGCGGTCGTCCGAAGGCATGACCCCGACCGAGCGAGCCTGTGAGTTACAGCCACGTATTCGTGAGATACTCTCGGACGTGGGGATGCTGTTGGAGCCACGCACCGAGTTTCGTCCGTATAGTACGTCTCGGGTATTTCGGATTATGACATCGGACTATGCCGAAGCCACGCTTGTGCCACGCCTTGTCAAAGCCCTTAGAAGCGAAGCCCCGAACGTGATTTTGGACTTTTTGACCCCGTCCGATGTGTCGTATCGGGACATGGAACAGGGGCGAGTGGATTTGGCGATTAACCGCTTTAATGAGATACCGCAGAGTTTTCATCAGGTGTTGGTGTGGCGTGATACGTTTAGTTGTCTGCTGTCGGCAGAGTCGCCCCATTTGCACCGTTTTAACCTAAAAAATTACCTAAAAGCTCAGCACGTCTGGGTATCCAAAACGGGCATGGGCGTGGGTTTTGGGGTCAATCCTGAAAAATCAGGCGGTCTGGGTTCCATCGACCAAGCCTTACAGCGACTGGGACAAAAACGCCAAATCAGCGTGTTTACCCGTCATTATCAAATGCCTGCCATGCTCACCGCCAACAAAGACCTGATTGCCACGCTACCCACTCGTGTGGCAAACCTACAAGCCCAAAATAATCCACAAATCGTGGTCAAAGAACCGCCATTTTTCATTCCAGAATTTGAGCTTAAAATGGCGTGGTCGCCCCTACTACAACACCACCCTGCTCATAAATGGCTAAGACAGCTTATCATTCATGTGGCACGGCAAATCATGACAGAAGAAGACACCAAACTGCGTCAATAAAACAACCTTTGAAGCTGTTGTATTATTTTAGAATTTTAGAAATTAGGGTACACCACCTTTGATATCTCCTTGAAAACGGGCAGTTTTTCTCATTTTATGGTAAATATGAAAGCAGGTATACCCTAGTGTATAAAATAAAGACATAAAAAAATCCCTAAGTCAGGGGAGACTTAGGGGATAAACTGGAAAAACCAGTTAAAAATGGCGCAGCGGACGGGACTCGAACCCGCGACCCCCGGCGTGACAGGCCGGTATTCTAACCAACTGAACTACCGCTGCTAAGGTCGCTAATCTTTTTTAACCATAAAAGATTTAAAATGGTGGGCGGTAACGGATTCGAACCGCTGACCCTCTGCTTGTAAGGCAGACGCTCTACCAACTGAGCTAACCGCCCGAACTTGACTTACTTAACTGTTTTAATAAACAATTTAAACCATGTTTATTTGTTATGTATGTCGTTCGTTGTGGTGCGTATTATATAGATTTTTTGGTGGGTGTCAAATGGTTTTTTGAGAAATTTTACATAAAATTTATAAACCATTGAAATTTATGAAATTATTTTTTAAAAACTATTTTATAAAATTCTCCCACCCGTTTTTACCAAACGCCTCGAACATACTGCTCCACTTCATGCAGTCGCTCCATCGTGCCGACATCGACCCATTTATCACTCAGTATCTCGCCACTGACACGCCCCCCTGCCATCGCCGAACGTAGCAGTGGTGCCAGTGGTGCTATCTCGCCCACGCCCACGCCTGCCACCATCTGTGGAGACATCACGCTAATGCCAGCAAAGGTGTAGTTGTTGCCGTCATCGCTTTTTAGTCCGACCACACCCGACCCCCCTGCCGACATCTGTGCCAAAGCAAAATCGCCCGTGGGGTTATGCTCAGGATTGGCGGTCAGCATCAGATGAGCCAGATGATTACCAAGACTGTGATGAGCCAGTCCGTCAAACGCAAACTCGCTCCACACATCGCCATTAATGAGCAAAAACGGCTCATCTTTTAGTTTCCCATGAGCCAGTGCATAGCGTATACCCCCTGCTGTCTCCAAAGGCTCAGGCAGGACGCTCTCATCGGATATGTGGATATTCACGCCAAAATCACGACCTTTAAAAAAGTCAATAATCACCCCGCCCAAATAGCCGACATTTAGAGTAATGTCGGTAATGCCTGCCTGTTTTAGACGTTCGATATGCCACACCATCAGGGGCTTTTGTGCCACCATCACAAGAGGCTTGGGCGTGGTCAGGGTCAAAGGACGCATTCTGGTGCCTTTACCTGCTGATAAAATCATGGCTTGGGTTATCATGGTTTGCCTTTTATAAATAAGTTTTTATAAATGATTGGGTTTTTAAAATAAATAAATCATATCAATTGTAAAATTAAACACATCAAACATCAAAATAAAAATAGGACAATTTATCATATCATCATCCTATTTTCATTTATTTATGCCGATATAAATACCTGATTATAAGTAGGTAGGATTTTTTGACAAATGAATTCCTTAAAATCAGTATAAATATCATCACCGCCCTGCTCACTTAGCCAGTTAAGCTCATGGCACAAATCATTCATCACTTTGGGGATGTTTTGCAAATAACGCGCTTTGCTATCTCGCTGATACAGACGAATAAAAATCCCCAAGACTTTTAAATGTCGCTGTATGCCCATGATATTGACATTTTTGGTAAAGTCATTCAATGTCATGTTCGGGTTTTTTAATTCATAAAAAATTCCAATCTGTTCATTCACCCACGTCTCATCCACATCAATGTACGCATCTCGCACCAAACTCACCAAGTCATAAGTATCTGCCCCAATCACCGCATCTTGAAAGTCAATCACGCCCAGCTCATCAGACGCTTTATCTTGCATGAGATTGCGACTGTGATAATCCCGATGAACAATGACTTTGGGCTGACTTTGGACATCAGTGATGACTTGTTTTTTTAGTCGCTCCCATAATAACTCATCATCGGCGGTAAATGATACGTTAATATACGGCGAGAACCACTGGCTAAATAAATCCATCTCATCATTTAATTTCTCATCGCTATATGCTGGCAAATCAACATCAATGTCCAAATCCTGTAATTTGATTAATGTCTCATAGGCTTTTTGGTAATAGCGAGACATATTTGCTTTATCGTCTTTGATTAAATGGGCAAATTCGGTCGTGCCAAAGTCTTGTAATAATAAAAAGCCCTTGGCAATGTCTTGGGCAATGATGTCAGGCACATTCACCGCTTCACTCATGATACCTGCCACCGATACAAATTCAGTCACGCTCTCTTTGTCAGGCGGAGCATCCATCAAAAGATACGTCATTTTATCTTTATCGTGTTCGCTTGTCACCTTAAAATGAATGCGATGATAACGGCGAAAACTGGCATCTCCTGCCAAGCTCTCTACCGTAAAACCAGCAGTTAGGTGATTGTTTAAAAAATTCATCATCTCATCATGGCGAGTCATGGTATGCCCTTATGGTTAAAATCGTTAAGTTAAATGATTTGGTTAAATGGTTAAATAGATGCCATAGTTTAGCGGATTTTTGGGCGTTACACCAGTCATTTTCGGTGTATTGTTTTTTGACGGCAAATTTTTAAGACATGACAAAAACTAGGGCGTGCCTGCCTTTGGTATTTGCCATGAAAAACACCTATTTAAAAAAACAGGGGAATCGCCCGTTTTTCAAGGAAAAAGTCCGCAGTTGATATTGAAATATCAACAAGGATTTTGACTTCAAGCCACAAGATTTAGCCATTTTTCATATGAAAATGGCTTGAAATCCCTAAATTTTCATCATATTTTTAAAAAATGTTATCAAGGGTAGGTACGCCCTATTAATTTTAAATCAAAAATAGGGTAAAATAACCAACTTTAACCACATTTAAAAATCACCCTAAGTCAATTCAGGTAACATCATGACACGTGGACAGGCAACGCAGAACAAACAGGACAGACAAAAACAGGATTTTTTTGGCAAAAAACACGAATTGACCATCTGTGTCGGCATGGCGTTGTTTGGCGTATTGCCTACCCTAAGTCACGCCCAAAGTTTTGTGACATCCGATGACATCACACGCCCAAGCTCCAACAGCACGATGAGCCATACGCCCACGCCTGCCGCCGTTCAAACGGTTGCAGGGGCAAAGGTAGAGGCTAAGACCGATGATGGTTTGGGATTTATTACCAACAATGACACCCAAACCGCCAATTCTGTCCCCACCATCACTCAGCCCAGACTTGCTCATCTGTCCCATCATGCCATCACTTCGCAAAGCCCCCAATACCGTACGCAGGACAACCCACAGCTTGATGATAATCCATATCTTAATGATAAACTGGCAGGCAGTGACAAACAGGGTAACACATCAAATCATAACCCAAACCCCACATCATTTGTCACATCGGACATTCATGATAGCCAAGGCGGTCAGGGCAAGCAAAACACCACGTTTATCAGCAGTGAGAACATCAGCCAAGACCATCATGCCAACACACAAAAAAGCCAAAGTCTTGCCAAACTTGCCCAATATTATCACGCCAAGCCAAGCACCGGCGGACACGTGGCACGCTGTGAAGGGGTGTGGGTACAGCCCAAGCGAGAGAGTCTAAGCCAAACTCTGGGCTATCGAGGTCATGGCGATGATAACGAGACTTTCTACGCCCAAGCTGACTACGGCTACTATGACAATAAAGACTACGCCGAGCTTGCTGGTAATGTCATCATCGAACAAAACAATCAGCAAATCGTCGCTGACAAGCTCATCTATCAGCCTAGCACAGGGCAAATGCGTGCCACAGGGCAAGTGCTGTTTAGTGATGACCGACCGCCCAGCACTGGCGGTAGCAAGGTAAGCGGTGCAGGGATTATCGGGGTTGCCGATAACTTATACTACGCTGATGACGGCAGGACCGCCACCGCTCATGACGTCGCCTTTGCCAGTACCACCATGAACGCCCATGGACACGCCCACACCCTAAACAAAGTCGGCGATAACCAATACCACATGCAGGACGTCATGTTCTCCACTTGCCCGCCAACCGAACGCAAATGGCATTTGGACGCCAGTAGCATTGACATTGATAACGACACAGGGCGTGGCGTGGCAAAAAACAGCACACTAAGAATCGGTAACGTGCCTGTCTTTTATTTGCCGTATTTTAACTTTCCCATTGATGACAGACGTGCCAGTGGCTTTTTGTTGCCGACAGCAGGGTTTGGCTCGGACAGTTTTGAGATTAGCACGCCTTACTATTTAAACCTTGCCCCTAACCATGACGCCACCATCACGCCCACGGTGTTTAGCAACAAAAACCCCATGCTCACGGGCGAATTTCGCTATCTGACACAGCATGTCGGGGCAGGCGTATTGCGTGGCTCTTATTTGCCCAATGACCGCAAATACAATAACGAAGACCGCAAAAGCCTGTTTTATGACCACTACTGGCAGTCCAAACGCCACCCTCATCTGTCCGCCTACGCTCATTATCGCTATGTCTCGGACAGCAGTTATCTTAATGATTTTGACACGCTCGGCATCGAAGGCAACCCACTTAACTTGCCACGCAACATCGGGGCAAGCTACTATAATGACTACATCAGTGCCGACTTGCGAGCGGAGACCTTTCAGACATTGCACGGCACAAACAGCGACGGCACGACCATCTTAGATAAAGACAAGCCTTACTCACGCCTGCCCCAGTTGTCGGTGCATTATCGCTTGCCAAAACTTGTCAATGAATTTGACGTGCTAAACCGCCTAACAGTAGAAGGGGTTCACAACTCTGCCTATTTTAAAAAATCCATCAAAGACAACTCCGAGACGGAAAAATCAGGCTTTCGCATGTACAACCAGCTCTCGGCAAGCTATCCGATGACTCGCTCATGGGGCTATGCCACGCCATCGCTTGCTTTGACACATCTGTATGCGTCTTATGATGAGGACAGCCTTATCGGACAGAATCTTACCGAAGATGAAGGCACTTATTCGGTGTTCGCCCCTAGGATTGGACTAGATACAGGGCTATTTTTTGAAAAGGCAGGTTCACCCTTTGGGCTGTATGACGACAGCTTGGGCGGTCATCAAGTCATCATGCCACGCCTAAAATACACCTACACCCCCTACAAAGACCAAAGCAACATCCCTAACTTTGAAACTGCCATCGGACAAATTAGCTACGACCGCCTGCTGTCTGATTCTTGGTTCTTGGGCTATGACCGCATTGGCGACTTGCACGCCATCACCCCTGCCCTGCATTATCGCTATGTGGATGGGTCGGGTCTGACACGCTTTGACGGGGGCATTGCCGAGCAGATTTATTTAGATGACATTCGTGTGGGCGCAGATGACAGCCAAACCTTTACAGGCAGCACATCAGGGATGGCGTGGCGAGCATCCACTCAGCCGACGGATAACTTTTGGGTAGAAGCTGGCGGAGCATTCACCCCCAACTATGACCTAAGTGCCATCGTCGCCCAACTACGTTATCAGCCCAGTGATAATCAGCTGTACAACTTTGGTGTCATCGAACGCAAAGACAACCCCGCCACAGGTCAGCTTACCCTATCGGCTTATACCGCATCTGCCGTCTTTCCCATCAACAACCGCTGGCGTGTCATGACCCAAGCCCAATACGACTACAAAAACGACCGCCTGCTCGATGCCTTGGTTGGGGTTAATTATGAAGATTGCTGTTATGGGTTGTCGGTCTATGCTCGCCGTTATCGCAACGACCTAAACCCCGAAGCAGGGGCGGATAACGCCATCATGGCAGAGATTCGCCTAAATGGCATCACCAGTGGCGGTAAGCTAAACCGTCTGATGTCGGATAAAGTCTTGGGTTATGACACTGTCAATCGAGCATGGCAGCAGGATTATTGATTTATTTAAATCATAGCATTTGACGAGATGATGATGAAATGCTAAACTGATTTAGTTTATTTATTAACAATTTTATAGGAACAACAATGAAACATCCCCTTATCCAATCCCTGCTTACCATCAGTCTAAGCCTAGGCATGGCAACAGTCGCCACCGCCAACACCCCTAGCGTAACAAGCAGTGCCGATGGTATTTTGGCACAGGTTAATGACGAGATTATCCTAAAAAGCGAGTTCATCACCGCCAGTCAAGCCATGGCTCGTGAATATCGTGACAGAGGTATTGCCTTATCTAACGCCGAAATCCAAAATCTTACCATGGATGCCCTCATCACACGCAAATTACAGCTTGGACTGGTGAATCGTGCAGGGTTTAGCCCCAATGAAAATGCGGTCAATCGTGAACTGCTCGCCATTGCCAACAAAGAAGGCTTTGACAACCTAGCAGATTTTCAACGTTCGCTTGATGGTAAACAGGCAGGCAGTTATGCCGAACTTCGTCGTCAAGTCATCGAAGATGCCAGCCTAGTGGCACTATGGCAAGCCCAAGTCCGCCCACGCATTAACATCGGTGAGCAGGAAGTCAATGCTTTTTTAAACTCGCCTGAAGGACAAAAAATCCCTGCCAAACAAGTGCTTATCCCTGAATGGCAGACCAGTCATATTTTGGTCAAAGTTGACGATGCTCAAAGTGATGCCATGGCACAACAAAAAATCAACGCCCTATACAGCGAACTACAAAAAGGAGCGGACTTTGGGGCGATGGCAGCCACGTATTCTGATGACACAGGCTCTGCCACCCAAAACGGTCGCTTGGGCTGGGTTACTGACGGGCAGATGGTGGCAGAGTTCGAAGCCATGATGAAAAATACTGTCGCTGGTGATTTTTCCACCCCGTTTCGCACGCAGTTTGGCTGGCACATCCTAAAAGTGGAAAACACCCGCCAACGAGACATGAGTAATGAAGCACGCAAAGACAAAGCTCGTGAGATACTATTTAGCCGTCAAGCTCCCCAAGCCGAAGAAGACTGGGTGGATGAACTAAAAGCTGGGGCTTATATTAAGATTTTTGAATGATTTGACAAATATCAAAAGACGGCTGATGGTCGTCTTTTTTATCATCCGCTTTTAGCATTCCACCTTCCAAACAACTCAATTCCTACAAAAAAACCAACCAACAATCATAAAAAAACTACCGTTTATCAATAATTTTTCATGAAACCGATCCTATTGCAGGATTTTTAGTATAATTGAATTTTTTATTAATTACAAACATTGATTTTATCAATAAACAACCTATCTTTTGAACCTAAGGGTATTTTATGAATCACATTTATCGTGTTGTTTTTAACCACGCTACAGGCACTTACCAATGCGTATCAGAGTTTGCCAAAGCAAAAGGCAAAACCAAGTCGATTAAGGCATTGGCGGTAGCAAGTTCGCTTGTTGTGAGTGGGATTAGCTTTGGGGCAAATATTGAATTCACAGATGGGCAAACGCACACCATTAAGGGCAACAGAGCTTTTGATGGCGAGGTGCTTATCAGCAACCCCAATACCAAAGTAACCATTAAAGGGCAGTTGGTGTTTGGTAATGGTGATGACACCGATGCCACCATATCAAATCAAGCCGTTGTTGAAAGTAATAATGACATTGCGATTTCTGCTGGACAAAACGCAACGGTTGTTGTTGATAATGCTAGCCTAGCAAATAAAAGTGGTAT
Source organism: Moraxella bovis (assembly GCF_025985205.1). Taxonomy (NCBI): domain Bacteria; kingdom Pseudomonadati; phylum Pseudomonadota; class Gammaproteobacteria; order Moraxellales; family Moraxellaceae; genus Moraxella; species Moraxella bovis. The sequence goes on along the minus strand of NZ_CP087840.1, from coordinate 955,720 downwards.
TTTAGCCTTAGGATTGACACCATCTAATACTGCCAAACTGATTGGTAGAAATGGTGCAAAAATTACCGCTTCTGGCATTGTGAGTATTGCTAATATAGATAATAGTACTGCTACGGTTGAACTTACAGGGCAAGATACAGTGCTGTCAGGTACAGTCATCAATGTTGGCGAGCAATCAAGTGCAACAGGCACACTAACGCTTAGTGGTAAAGCAAATATTAAGGCTGATCAGTTGTTGATTGGTCGTGGTAATGGTGCAACAGGTACGCTCAATATTGACAATGCCACCATCGATGCCCAAAGTGTGATAGTGGGCGTGTATGGCAAAGGTGTTGCCAATTTGACAGATGGCAGGCTAAACCTAAGTGAAAGCTACACATTGGCAGACGGTGTGGGTTCAACCGCCCAAGTGACCAGTAACAACACCACCATTGACACAAAATTTGTGATGATAGGCACATCGGGCAATGCCACACTTGATAGTGCCAATGATGTGTATAGAATCCAAACCAGTTTGGGCATTGGACAAGTGGCAGGCTCAAAAGGGGTTGCCAGTTTTGACAACAGCTCCATTCGTGCAGAGACGATTGTGTTGGGTGTGTTGGAGGGTTCACAGGCAGACGTACTCATCAAAGGGGCGAATTCTCAGTTGAATGTCGACAACAATTTGGTGGTGGGGTCAGGCGGTGTTGGTAAACTCACCTTAGAAAGTGCCTCCGCATATAGTGTCGGTCATCTTAGAGTGGGTGATACCGTTTATGTTGGTGGCGGTGGCGAAAACGGCACGGCTGGCACAACAGGTGGCACAGGTACATTAACCATCAAAGACAGCACGTTGGTTGCCAAAGAGATGGTGGTAGGCAATACAGGTAAAGGTACGCTTCATTTGGAGGCTCAAGATGTTGATAATTACCTAACAGGGCTTTATGTTGAACAGATTGGTCGTGATGCCAACTCTGCCCAATCTGACATTTACATCAATGGGGCAAAGATTGGTATTACTGCTGACCAACCCAACTTATTTGCCAATTTTACCAAAGACAATAAAATTGAGCTTGGCAATAAGGGTGTTTATTTTGAAACAGCAAATGTACAGTCGGGTACAAATGTCACTATTAATCCCAATGCGGTTTTGACAGGTCATGTTGGTGCCATTAATATAAATACTCCCGATGATTCAGCTGGTTTTTGGAAGTCGGGTGCAGGCACGCTTGAAATCAATGAAAATTCTAAAAAGTTCACAGGGGACATTGGTGTCACACAAGGTGTACTAAAAATCAATGGCAATTACACCATGAATGGCGAAAATCTTGTTATTGGCATTTTAGATTGGAATGAAGATGGCGTACTAGATACCATAAACGAACATGGCAAACTTGTCGTAACAGGCACTGCCGACATCAGCAAGGGCAGCCTAAAAGTATATGCCGAAGAACTTATCGCAGACACCCCCAAAGACAGCGTTTGGCGTGATGTGGTGTCAGCAGGTACACTAAATGGTCAATTTGCCAGCTTAGATGACAACAGTCCACTTGTGGATTTTGAAGCAGATTATAGTGATGCTAATAAAGTACATCTAAAATTGGCACAGCAAGGCTCAACGCCAACGCCAACGCCAACGCCAACGCCAACGCCAACGCCAACGCCAACGCCAACGCCAACGCCAACGCCAACGCCAACGCCAACGCCAACGCCAACGCCAACGCCAACGCCAACGCCAACGCCAACGCCAACGCCAACGCCAACGCCAACGCCAACGCCAACGCCAACGCCAACGCCAACGCCAACGCCAACGCCAACGCCAACGCCAACGCCAACGCCAACGCCAACGCCAACGCCAACGCCAACGCCAACGCCAACGCCAACGCCAACGCCAACGCCAACGCCAACGCCAACGCCAACGCCAACGCCAACGCCAACGCCAACGCCAACGCCAACGCCAACGCCAACGCCAACGCCAACGCCAACGCCAACGCCAACGCCAACGCCAACGCCAACGCCAACGCCAACGCCAACGCCAACGCCAACGCCAACGCCAACGCCAACGCCAACGCCAACGCCAACGCCAACGCCAACGCCAACGCCAACGCCAACGCCAACGCCAACGCCAACGCCAACGATTGTCGGCACTTTTGAAACTGCTGTCAAGGCTCATGGCTACCATTCGTCGGAAAATTTGGCAAAAATTTTGGATAAATCAGTGGCTGATAGAGTGGCGAGTAATGACAATGATTTGGCAAATAGCTTGATTGCTGACACCATCAATTACAACCAAGCAAACCTTGCCAGCCTTGCCAACAATTTACAGCCCCTGCTCTCAGGTTCGGTTAATCGTATTGTTGCCGATAGCAGTCATGGTTTTGGCAATGCCATTTTTGAGCGTGCCTTTGACCCCAATAGAACCATTTGGGCAAAAGCCATTGGCAATAATACCAGCCTTGACCAGCATAGTAGTGGCTTGACTGGATTTAATAGCAATGAAACAGGTATTATTGTTGGTGCTGACACCGCCATGGCTAACAACAGTCTTGGTGTTGCTGTTGCATACAGTCAAAATGACATTGACAGCAAAGGTTTTGTCAATCACAATGCCAAAGCTGATACCGTCATGGGTTTTGTTTATGGCAATCACCATATGGATAAAACAACCGCTCACGTTCACATTGGTGCAGGGGTGGCAAATATCGATGGCGAGCGTCGCATTGCTCAAACAGGTTTAGGAAATGGTCGTATTGCCAAATCTGATTACAACATCAACATCATCCAAGCAGGACTTGGTATCTCTCATCAGATTGGCACCCCTGACCGTCATATCACTCCCTTTGCCAAGATGGAATTCACCCAATCAAAATCAGACGGCTATACTGAGGCAGGGGCAGATGGTTATAATCTTGCCGTACAAAAAGCAACCTACCAAAGCTTAAAAAGCACCATTGGTGTGCGTGGGCATAATGCCATTACACCGCGTCTAGCCCTAAAAAGCATGCTCTCGGCAGGGGTAGACAATGGAGACGTCCGCAGTGATATTCATGCTGAATTTACAGATTTTGCCAATCATGGCTTTACAGTAACTGGTCATGACATCGGTAAAACCTTTGGTGCAGTGGGTCTTGGCATGACCTACAAGCCCAAAGCCAACACTACTTTATCGCTTGGCTATCAAGGTCAATGGCGTAAGAACCATGACAATCAAGGAGTCGTACTAGGCTTTGAGATAAAGTTTTGATTGGTAATAAAAACAAAGAGCTGTCGCAATGACAGCTTTTTTTATGATCTATTCTCAATCATACAAGTCCCTGATTTATCAAGGGTAAATTACAGCCCACGCCTACAACCAGAAAACAACCAACCAGTAATCAATAAGCCACCATGTTAAGTTGAGATTAAAAATTTTGGCTCTGGTTCAAAAAGTATGCTACAAAGAAAACTGTTCGTGATAAGCTTGGGAAGCCTAACGGTTTTCCTACCCGCAGGCAGGCTCAGGGCGAACAGAAAACCTAGTTTGGCATACTTTTTAGACTACTACCAAAATTTTTTATACATTTGATGCTTATCACAGGCTCTATCAGGGCTGACTGTGCACACCCTTTATTGGCGTTATTCAAGATAAGACCTTACCACACATCATTAAGTTTGTGGTAACTTTAAAGTTTCTTAGGTGTAAATTACTTTTACTTTATTAACTTGCATAAAAAAGACCTTGCATGAAGGTCCTTTTTATGCGATTGACAATCTATCATTCAACAGGGTTTTGTGATAGTGAACGAACATAGGCAGCAAGTAGCATTATGCGCTCGTTCCCTAGCTTGGTTTGCCACTCAGGCATCACACCAGCACGACCATGACGGATGGTGGTTTGTACAGTTTCACGGTCACCGCCAAACAGCCAAATATCATCTGTTAAGTTAGGTGCACCAAATGCAGTTAGACCTTTAGCGTCAGCACCATGGCATAGCACACAGTTTGCCTCAAAGATGGCTTTACCTTGTGCTACTAGCGACTGATTAAGCTCGCCATTGTCCACGCCCGCACCATGCCCACTAGAAATAGATAAAACATATTCAGCAGCAGCACGAACACCAGACTCACCCAGTTGTTTTTGCCATGCCGCCATCGCACCAACACGACCGTTATGAATGGTAAGCAAAATCTCACCTGCATTACCACCATGCAGCCAATCATTATCAGTCAAATCAGGATAGCCTGTTGCACCTTTGGCGTTAGAGCCGTGGCACAAAGCACAGTTTTGTAAAAATAGGCGGTTACCTACTTTTTGTGCTTCTGGGTCACCTGCCAGCTTATCCACATAAGGGGCAAGCAATTTAACCTGCTCATCGATTTTGGCTTGCAAGTCTGAATCAGGCTCAGCATTTTTGCGTTGCTCAGCTTGTAGCTCAGAGAGTTTTGCCAATACAGGTACAGCATCGGTTGCACCAGCTACCGCCAAGATGTTTTGCTCAAAGTTTTCGGTAAAAACTTTATTGTTGGCTTGTAGTTGGCTATTTAGCTCGTTCTCTGATGTCCAAGGCACCTGCTGACCATCAACTTCTACGGTTGTGAAGCCTTTCCAACTATTTGGCTGGATTGAAGGGTATAATAAAAAATATCCTAGACCCCAAGCCAAAGTCCCAAAGAACACCGCAAGCCACCATTTTGGCAAGGGTTTGTCATATTCACGAATGCCGTCGTATGAATGTCCTGTTGTCTCATCTTCTTCTAGCACAGGCTTGGTTTTTAGAGTCCAAACAAGTACCCCAAAAATAAAAACCCAACAAGCCAGCGAAAAGATGGTAATCCAAGAACTCCAAAAAAAGCTCATTGTATATCCTTAGTGCGTTGTGATGACAATTTTTCTAATTGATTGTCATCTAACGCAAGTTGTGCATCTTCTTCAAAGCGTTTTTTGTTTTTTGGTGAGTATGCCCACCACGCCACGCCGATGAAAGCAATAAATGCCATCACCGTTGCGATACTATGTAAAACGCCCCAATTCATTAGCGTTGACCTTGCATGGCAATACCAAGCTGTTGCAAGTAAGCGACCAATGCATCAAGCTCGGTTGCCCCCTGTACTTGGTCAGGCGCCGCTTCAATGTCAGATTCGGTATAAGGCAAGCCAAAACGGTCTTTAAAGATACGCATTTTTGATTGAACCTTACTGCCATCGACCTCATTCTTGGCAAGCCAAGGATAGGCGGGCATGACAGATTCTGGCACCACCGAACGTGGGTCAATCAAATGGTCAATATGCCACTGGTCAGAATAACGACCACCGACACGGGCAAGGTCAGGACCGGTACGCTTAGAACCCCACAGGAATGGATGATCCCATGTGGATTCAGCGGCACGACTATAAGGTCCATAACGCTCAACTTCGGCACGAAGTGGACGAATCATCTGAGTGTGGCAGACGTGACAACCTTCACGGATATAAATATCACGACCTTCCAACTCTAACGCTGTCCAAGGACGCATGTTAGGAAGTGGTTTATTCACACCGCCTTGCTCTGGTGAATTTTCGTCAAAAATCAATGGATAAATCTCAACCAATGTCGCAAAGCTAATCGCAATCACAATAAAGACAACGAGTAAGCCGGTGTTTTTCTCAACAATTTCATGTGTAATGTTAGACATGGCTACTCCCCTTATGCTTTGACAGCGTCATTATCAAAGACTTCTTCACGACCTGTATTAACCTCTTCAGGCTCAGCAAGATGCTCAGGAATACTAGGCATCTTAATGGTCTTATAACAGTTATAGGCCATCACAAGCATACCACCAACATAAAGCAGACCACCCAATGCACGCACCACATAAGGCCAATGTGATACCACGACAGTTTGGATAAAGTCATAAGACAATGTACCATCATCGTTGGTCGCACGCCACATCAAGCCTTGGGTAATGCCCGAAATCCATAGAGCGACAATGTACAGAACCGTACCTGTCGTTGCAAGCCAAAAATGCACTGTGATAAGGTTGGTTGAGTACATTTTTGCTTTGTTATAGATACGTGGCAGTAGTACATAGATAGAACCGATGGTAATCATACCTACCCAACCCAACGCACCAGAGTGTACGTGTCCGACCGTCCAGTCGGTGTTATGACTGATGGCGTTTACTTCTTTGATAGATAGCATTGGACCTTCAAAAGTACTCATCGCATAGAATGACAATGCTACAATAAGGAAGCGAATGATTGGGTCGGTACGCAGTTTATCCCAGCTACCAGATAAGGTAAGTACACCGTTAATCATACCACCCCAAGAAGGAGCGAATAGAATCAGCGAGAATACCATACCCAAAGACTGAGTCCAGTCAGGCAGTGCCGAGTAATGCAAGTGGTGTCCGCCCGCCCACATATATGACGCAATCAAAGCCCAAAAGTGAACAATGGATAAACGATATGAATACACAGGGCGACCAACTTGCACAGGAATGAAGTAATACATCATGCCCAAGAATGCTGCTGTTAAGTAGAAACCTACCGCATTATGTCCATACCACCACTGCACCATGGCATCTGTTGCACCGCCATAAAGTGAATATGACTTCCAAAGACCCGCAGGAATGGCAAGGTTGTTAACGATATGCAAAAGTGCAATGGTAATGATAAATGCCGCAAAGAACCAGTTGGCAACATAAATATGCGATGTTTGACGCTTGATGAGCGTGCCAAAGAATACAATGGCATAAGCCACCCATACCAAAGCAATGGCAATATCAATCGGCCATTCAAGCTCTGCATACTCTTTGGCGGATGTCAAACCTAATGGTAGGGTAATCACCGCTGCCACAATAACCGCTTGCCAACCCCAAAAGGTAAACCAAGCAAGATAAGGGGCGAACAGTCTGGTCTTACAGGTTCGCTGAACAATATAATAAGATGTTGCAAAAAGTGCCGAACCCCCAAACGCAAAAATCACCGCATTAGTATGTAGCGGTCTTAAACGCCCAAAGGACAGCCAAGATGTATCAAAATTAAGTGCTGGCCATGCAAGTTGCGATGCGATGAACACACCAACCGTCATACCAACGATACCCCAAAATACTGCCATGATGGTAAAAAGACGAACAATCGTAATTTCGTATTCATGGTCAACGGATGGGGCTACTGCTGTTTTAGATAGACTCATGGGATAGGTTTCCTGTGCAGCCCGATTTGTGTCGTTGTTTGATGAGATTAATCATCAAATTTACGTTTTTTAACTATATTTGTCTATTGTAACGCAAAATTTGCCAAATATCATCATCCAAATCCGCTTTTAGGAAAAAACCTTAAAAAAATTAAGGAAAAAATAACAATCAAACAATGACCACAATCTTTCCTATGACTGGCTTACTCATGATGAGCTTGGCTTGCGTTAAATCCACACTCACAATAGGGTATTGTGGCGGGTTTTTCACCGTGTATTATACAACACAATTGTAAGTTTTCGGGCATGTTTTGTAAAAAATAAATGAAAATTTTCACATTTTTTAAAATTTTTTTGTAACTCTTGCCAATTTTTGACGATTTTAATCAATTTTTTTAATCAAAAAAGACAGCTTTTTATTAAGTTTAAAAACTTTCACCAAACCTATTTGGTTTTTATAAAATAAAAATTTAATCATTTTTTACTTATTAATTTAATTTTTAAGAGTAAAATTGATGAAAATTTGATGAATTTTGTGGTATTTTTATAAAAAGCCTGCTTTTCAAATCATTTTTGTTTTATAATGAGCCATCTTATTTATCATCGAGTTATTTTATGGCGAAATTTTTAAGCCAAGCATGGTTTGAAGAAGTTCAAACTCTCAATGCTAAAGCAGGCGATTTATATCTACCGCCCAGCCTTGCCAACCTTATTGTCAATGTCAGCATCACAGGTGACGACCCTAAAGAGCTACACTTAAAAGCAGGTAAATTGGGTCAGCATCACACCAATGATGCCGTTAGTACCATCAATATCGACAGCGACACGCTCGCCCAAGTCATCTCGGGTAAAGATGTTAATGTTGCCCTAGAAGCCTTTATGATGGGTAAAATCCGCATTGATGGCGACATGTCAGCGGTCATGGCACTACAATCTGCCAAGCCCAGTAGCGAGCAAAAAGCACTTTATAAAGAAATTTTGGGTGTGACAGAGTTTTAAGCTTTTAACCATCAGTTTTTTATAAACTCCAAAACAAAACCCTGCCATCAGACAGGGTTTTGTTTTTAGGGATGATTACTGACCATCATTAAAATTTTGATACGTCTCACCTTGGCGGATCTCATGACGTGAACCATCATTAGCAAATGCATAAACAGTAACGTCAGCTTCCACACGGCGGTTTGGTTGCAAGCATTTAATTTGCTCAGCTCTTGGGGCATTGACATCACAGATGACATGCGGTAATGGCTGAGTTCTGCCCGCCCCTGAGGCAGTCAGCGTGCTTGATGTCACGCCTTTGCTAATCAAGTATTGGCGAACCGTTTGGGCACGAAGCATGGATAAGTTCATGTTATACATGTCATCGCCATAGCGGTCGGTATGACCTGTTAGGTTTACACGGCTGTCGCCACCTGCTTCCCATGCGATGAGCTTGGTGGCAAGTTTATCTAGCTTAGCACGCCCTTCTGGGAGCATGTCTTCTAATTTCCACTTATCAAACTTAAATAGCGCGTCAGCCTCAAGGGTGATTTTTTCTTTGATAATCGGTGCTTGGGTGATGACAGGCGTTGCCACAGCAGTCGTATTTGGGGCAGGTTTGGCATAATTGGCACAATCAGCAGGCATCCAGTAAAATTCTTGACCTTTAAACTTATCATCAAAAATCACTTTATACTGACAAATCTTAACCGAGTTGTCCGCTTGGTAAAACTTCATGATATAGTCCCACTCGCGAGCACGATTTGCTTCGTTAAAATGTGGACGACCGATAAGCTGATATAACTCATCTTTGGCAACCCCTGGATGAATTTTGGAGAGATTTTCGCTGTTGGGGAATTGACCGTTTTTTTGCCATGCCTTATCAAGCTGTGGGAATACGATGTCGTCTTTGTTATCGATGGTGCCATGCTCTGTGATGTTTGAGCTTAACTGCCTGGTACCCATGCAACCTGTCAGTGCCAACACAGACAAGGATAAAAGTGCTAATTTGTTCATAATAATGTTCCTAGCTATTGTAAAAGTAAACAGGTTAAAAATTGCACACCGATTGATGTGCAATTTTTTTGTAAAATCAGAAGTGGAAGCCTGCACCCACCGCACCGCCGACGTTGCCTTGGGTGTCTGCCGAACCGCTCATCTTCAATACCCAACGACCGTTATCGGACAGCTTGGAGAAACCAACAGCTACCGCACCTTCACCATTGTAGCTGGCAATACCACCAGTTAGCATGGATTTACCTGGTAGGTAGGCTTGTGGCAAGGTGGCCATCGCCATCGCTGATGAGACACCTGCATTGGCATCGTCTTCTACATCATCAATGCGAGCGTTTAGCTGGTTGCCCATGTTGATGGTGTTGTTTGCCAAATTGGTAATGGCTTCATTGGTGTAATAAAGCTGTGAACCGTTGATGGCATCGGTTGAGGTGGGTGAAACCACACCTGCTGACACATTTTGGATTTGGCGTGTTTGACCGTTCTCTGTACCCACACTTACCACGCCAACAGGCTGAGTACCTGGAGCAGTTTGGCTGTTTTGTACGCCTGCAACATTGGCATCATTAGCACCTGCATAAGTGTAATTACCGCCATTGGCTGTGGTATGCACCCCTGTTGATGAGGATTTATCACCCAAATAAACAGAGTTACCAACCGTTACATTGACATTGTTACCCAAGATAAAACTGTTATTAGCACCAGTTGCAACAGTATTGTCATTACCCACACTGTAAGAACCATCAGCATTGATGATACTTGGGTCGCCGATGGCACCTGAGTGGTTGCCTGTCACAACATTGCCTGTGCCGATGGCGATAGATTGGGTACCAAGAGCTTGTGAGCCATTACCAATAGCAACCGACTCGTCACCTGATGAGTAGGTATTTTGAGCAGTATAAGAGTTTGTGCCGTCAGTATAAGTTGTCAAAATTGCACCCGTATTCGCATCTCTGCTGATCGTATAGGTAACATCTCCATTTTTGGCAAACCTTGTACCATCGGTTACAATGCCACTACCAATCGCTACCGAGTCATCGCCTTCCGCTACAGTCTGATAGCCGATGGCTGTTGACTTAGCACCGTTAGCTTGAGACTGTTCCGCATTCGCACCACGCCGACCACCAACACTACTTTCGCCACCATTAACATGGATATACTTAGTACCTTGCTCGTTCATGTTTTTGACTGCAGTCAATACCGAGTTGGTTTCAACCGTACCCGTACCCGCTGCATCATAAGTTTTTAATGCCTCATTTGCCGTTAAAGTTATGGGTTGTTGATTGCTTGAATCATTTGGATCTTTCTTTGGGTCAATCACAGTCGTTACTGCACTGCCATTGCCGTCCACCACATTGCCATTGATGTCCGTACCACCCACGATGTGATTGATGTTCGTGGTCGGAATGATGGCAGAGATCTGGCTTGTAACCATACTTGGTGCCACAGCCGTGCCAGAGCCGTCTTGTGCTGTGTTATAGCTGACATTACCCTGTGCATCAGTGATGGCATAGACTGGGTTGCCGCTGGCATCCACATAGGTGATTTTTGTGGTCTTGTTGTCCGCATTCACATTATAAGTCACCGTGCTGGACTTACCATCAGCAGCAGTTGTTACCACAGCGGTGGTACCTGTGCCATTAATAAAGTCTACTTTATCACTTGGGCTAACCAGATCACGCTGCTCACCATTGTTTTGCAAGTTCCAACCAGAATTATTAATGGCATTCGCCACATCGCCTGCCGTTGCAATCGCATTCGGGTTGGCTGGCGTGTTCACCGTGCCATTTGCATTACTGGTTAATGGTGTGGTATTCACTTTAAGCTCGCCTGTCGGCGTAGTATTTATCGTAATGCCATCGGTTTTAACGTCAATCGCACCTGTATTGCTATTTACCGTCAAGCCATTACCAACATTTACCGCCAAGTCAAAGGTTGTTGAGCCATCTTGAGCAACAGTCGGTGTTACAGATACTGTCTTATTTGTAGAAACCACGTTCTCTTTTGACCCTGCGACTGCTTGTGTTAGCTGACTGACGTTTACCGCGTCGGTCGGTGCTGTACCCACAGCGACATTGGTGATTTTATTGCCACCCATGTCTACGGTAGAATTCGCACCCACAGTGAGAGTACCATTTGGATTAATGGCAACATTGTTTGACGTTATCTGATTCACAGCAATGTCATCTGCCAAGGCATAAGTTACCTTACCATTGACATCTTGTTTGACAGTCAGGTTTTTGCCTGCGGCCATATCAATAACATCACCTGGGTTGATGACTTCATCATTACCCAAATCTTTTGTACCGCCATTGGCAGAAGTTTTTAGGGTAAAGCCTGAGTTATTGATGGCATTGACGATATCGCCTGCTTTAACAAACTTATCCGCATCAGCTGTTATTGGAGCATCAATCTTGCCATCATTATTGGCATCTGTTAATGTTGTGGTTTGTGGGGCTTGAGCGGTTGCTTTTAGCACACCATTTTCAATAACAATACTTGCATTATCTACATTAACATCGTATTTAACTTCACTAGACTTGCCATCAGCCGCAGTTGTTACCACAGCTGTCGTGCCTTTACCGTTGATAAAGTTCACCGTATCATAAGGTTTCACAAAGTCTTTGGCTTTGCCATTGCCTTGCAAATTAAAGCCTGCATTTAGCACATCGCCAACAGTTGCTGCGTTGTTGACATTTAAGCCTGTTGGTAAGATTTGTGAAGTCGTAACAGCGTTGCCCGCGGTGTTGTACGCATCGGTGTTGTACGTTGTTGGTAAGTTTGATGCGACATTTGCTAATGTAGTCGGTGTGGTAGTATCACCTGCACCGTTTTGCATTGATGCGATGACATCAGCAGGTTGTACGGTAGTACCTGAGCCATCTGCTACAGTGTTAAATGTGCCATCTTCTTGTTTGTATAGCTTATCGCCAGCTGCATTGGTATATACCACTGGTATTTGGGCGGTTTCGGCGATATTTTGAGCATTTACAGCGACCGTATAAGCCGTATTACCTTTATCATCTTCTGTACCCACTACAACTGTTACGCCCGTACCTGCTTTCACAGAAGATGTCTTTTCAGAGTTGGTGATGGCATTAGCAACATCGCCTGCGGTCATGACTTTGTTTTCATCGCCGGCTGCAATAGTGACGTTGCCACGAGTAACAGTCGGTGCATTTGCTTTAGCAACATCGACATTGTAAATCGTTTGACCATTACTACCTGTAGAGCTTGTTACATTGGCTAAACCTGAACCCGTAACTTCTGTCTTCGATGCCGCTGCAGCTTTTTGTACATCACCGATATTTGCTGCATTGGTCGTGACATTACCACCGCTTGCAACATTAGTGATTTGTGTATTGCCAGCGTTGATGCCTGCATTGTTAATGATGACAGGGCCTGCTGTTAGACTTGTGGTTGTTACATTGTTAAATGTCACATCGTCAGCTGTTGCAACAGTGATATCTGTACCGTTACGCGTTACTTTGATGTTTTTACCTTCAACAAAGTTCACTGAATCACCAGGGTTGACTACTTCGCCTGCATCACCATTTGCTTTAACGGTAAAGCCTGAGTTGTTAATCGCATTGGCAATATCACCTGCTGTCGCTAAGGCATTAGGATTTGCAGGCGTATTCACCGAACCATTAGTATTATTAGTTAATGCTGTGGTATTGGCTTTGATTGCACCTGTCGCTGGGTCTTTAGTGATAGTTGTGTTGTCAGCATTCACTACAACATCAAATGTTGTTGCACCTGTGGTTGCATCAGTTGTTGGATTAACAGTCACAGATTTGTCTGATGATGTAACCACTTCTTTTGAGCCTGCAACGACGTTGTTTAACTGGCTTACGTTCACCGCATCAGTCGCATCTGTACCTGCTGCAACGTTAGTGATTTTGTTACCACCGTTGTTTAGACCGCCATTAGTTAAGCTAACCGTTTGGTTTGGACCGTTAGAAATAGTGATACCGCCATTATTCATTACGGTATTACCAGCTGTTACGCTGTCCACAGTGATGTTTTTAGACAAGTTATAAATAACGTCATTGTTGTCAGTCGATTTTGAAATTGCGATGTTACCATCGGTGTTTTTCATATCCACTGTTTCACCAGGATTGACAAGGCTACCATTTGCACCTTGAGCAGTTAAAGTGAAACCTGAGTTATTAATCGCATTAGCAACTTGACCACCTGTGACAAGTGAAGTCGGTGCTGCTGCAGCTGATTTACCTGCTGTATCAGTTGTGATGTCGCCTGTAACTGCTGTGATGCTACCGTCTGCATTGACTGTTGTCGTTGTGCCATCAGTTTTAGCAGAAACTGTGTATTCAATATTGCCATTATTATCTTCAGCAGCTGCTTCAACTGTTACGCCCGTACCTGCTTTCACAGAAGATGTTTTTTCAGAGTTGGTGATGGCATTAGCAACATCGCCTGCGGTCATGACTTTACCTTCATCACCTGCTGCAACGGTTACGTTACCACGAGTAACAGTCGGTGCATTTGCTTTCGCTACATCAACGATGTAAACATCTTGACCATTATCACCTTTAGTTGGTGCTGCAACAGTTGCTAAGCCCGTACCTTTCACTTCAGTTTTAGCCTTGTTATACACTTGAGTTAATTGCTCTTGTGTTGCAGCTTGACCACCTGTATAAGTAGACGCAGGGTCAAAAGTGGTATTAGTTAAACCTGTGATTGTACCTGTTGTACCATCAATCACAACTGGTTTATCTTGACCAATCGTAACTTTATTCGCTAGACCAAAGTCAATTTGATTATCGGTAACAGTGGCAACAATGTTTTTGTCGGTGCTAGTATATTTAACTGTATCACCAAGTTGGACGTTGTCTTTGTCTGTAATGCCTGCACCAAGATTGTCAGCTGTAATATTAAAACCTTTAGCAATGTTATCCGCATTGGTTTTGATATTCGTTGCGTTAGTCTCTACATTTTGGTTGGTAGTATATAGCTGTGAGCCATTAACTGCATCTTTACTGTCAGCCGATAATGTCGCAGGGCTAACATTGGTGATTTTTTTATCACCTGCATTGATGCCTGTCGTTGTTACGCTTGGGCCATTTGTAATGGTTAAACCGCTGTTATTAACCTTTGTATCGCCAATAGTTAAGCTACCATCTTTACCAAGGTCGACATCTTTAGCCAACTTGATATTCAACGTATCAGTACCATCAGCTTCTACACCAATATTGCCATCAGTTAAATCACCTGTAGCATTACCTTTAACATTTAGTGTTTCGCCTAAATTACGCTCAACATTTGTACCTGTATCGCCTGCAAAAGTAATTGGCTTTTGAATTTCGGTATTTAGTGCTGTTAATGCGTCGCCTACATTATTGATAATAGTCGTATTTGCACCATCTGCAGTAGTTATACTATATCTAGGTGCAGTTAGACTACCATTTGGATTTACAATAACACCACCGCCAAAATTATTCGCCGTTGTATTTGCTAAATTACCTAAAGCTTCTTGGGTTAAATAAAGCTGACTGCCGTTAATCGCATCGGTAGAAGTGGCTGAGATTTTGCCTGTAGCAACATTGATAATTTGACGCTCTTTGTCAGTCGCACCAACAGAAACCACACCGCTGTCTACTTTGCCAACACCTTTAAAATCACCATAAGTAATACCATTAACAACAGCTTGGGTTTCTGCAGTTGCTTCACGGTCGGTAGAGCCAGCACCAAGCACTACGCTATTGCCTTGACTGGTTGTAACATCACTACCCAGTACGAATGTATTTGCTTGTTGAACGTTATTACCCCTACCGATAGCGACAGATTTTTCACCATTCACATAATTAAGCGTACCCATTGCAATCGCATCGTCTGCGGTAGCGCGAGTGCCGTTGGCATTATGCACGCCATTTGTTGATGAGTTGTCTGTCGCCACGGCACCAATCGCAATCGTGCGTTTTCCTGTGGCTTGTGCCGAATGCCCCACTGCAAATGAACCATCTCCGGTGGCAGATGCCACATTGCCGATAGCGGTCGCATAACTACCAGACGCCACCGATTCACGCCCCATAGAAAGCGTGCTATTGCCTGTTGCTTGTGCCCCCTGACCAACAGCGATACTATTATAACCTTTGGCGGATACTGCTGAACCCACGCCTACTGCATAAGTACCTTTAGCTTGGGCATATCCACCAATAGCAGTTGCCCCTTTTCCTGCAGTGGCTTTATCGCCCAATGCCACGCCATTTACCGATTGAAACACTTTGATGTTTTGGGAAGCCTGCGTGGGTGCTACGGTGTTATGGTCGGTTGAAAAATTAGGATTTTGTCTAAAACCAATACCTGGGTTAGAACCATTTGTAACAGTTGCTCCTTTACCAATCGCCACAGAATTGCCTTCAGCACTAGTATCTTTATCACCAATCTTAATCCCCTGAGCATCATCAAACTGTAGGCTTGACAAGCCCTTGATGTGCGAGCTTAGCTCCACCGAGACGGTGTTATTGGCGGTGTCAATGGTGGTAACGATGTTTTTGGTGTCGGTACGAGTTTTGGCTTCGGTATCTTTTTTCTCTGTTTTGTTGTCTATTTGAGCGGTGGTATCTTTGCCTTTGATGCCTAGCACGCCATCGGTCATTGTTTTGGCTTTGTCTTTTTCGGTGGCTTGGGTGGCTGTATCGGCAGCCGTATCTTTATCGGCAAAGTATTTGGCAGGGCTGGCAAGCTTTGCCACCGCTTTTAATTGTGCCACATTGACCGCATCGGTATCAAGGCTACCTGCCGCCACATTGATGATTTGGCGAGTGGTTGTGTCATTACCTACCGACACCGCACCGTTGTCTGTGCCTTTGACGGTGGCAAGTACTCCGGCATCGTCTTCAATCGGTGAATATACGCTAGTAGCATCAGGAGTGGTTTTTGCAGTTGTGCCTTTTGCCAACCCTGAACGGTCAGCAACCGAGCCACTGCCTATTGCCACCGCCCCCACTTGATTGGCTTGGGTGTTTGCACCCAGTCCTATGGCATTTTCTTTCTCAACCTTACTTACTGCACCGATAGCGATAGCGTTTACAGCAGGTTTGGCTTCATCTGCAACTGGATTACCCTTGAATATCTTCGTGCCACCTGTTTGTGCGTTACTACCAATTGCGATAGAATTTTCGCCATTAGCGACAGCATTACTGGCGATGGCGGTGCTGTTATCGCCATAGGTTTTTACCTCAACGCCCAAGGCGGTCGCTTGATTACCATTGGAGCGAATGTTTGAGCCGATGGTGGTACTTCCTTTGCCATTGGTGGTAATACTATCGCCGACCGCTGTAACTTTTGACTCTCCATTAACGCTTTTACCGATAAGCACCCTGTCTGCCATGCTTTGGGTGTACCAATCAATACCCTTGCCATCTATGATTAGTGTATTATTATCTAACCTAGTTGTGCTTTCAATCTGTGCCTGTGCCACGCCTGCCAATCCTAGGGCGATCACCAGTAGCGACAGACGCCATACAGGGCGAAATATCTTGGTACGCAGACTGCCCTTGCCTTGGGCGCGGGCGTATTCGCAGACGGCTTGGAAGGTTTTAGTGGATTTGTTATAAATCACACGATAGATGTTGTTCATATTTACCCTCTTAAAATGATGAGTAGGTGATGGATGATGATTTGTCTTAATTTAGCAAAAGATATTAACACGTTAACAAAACCAATACAAAGATTTCGGGAGCATTGCCAAAAAATGTCAGTCCTAATTAATATTTTGTCAATGTCTATCAATATCTTGTCAAACTGATGTCAAGATTTTTAAAAAATCATAAAAATAAATCACAATCAAAAATACATGAAACTTTATAACAAATATCATGTTCTAACAATGCTCGACAAAGCCCACACCCTTATTAGAGCGTGGTGGTTATTGATAATATCTTTATAAAACATGATAAAAATTAGGGCATGTTTGCCCTTTTAAAATGACTATTTGACAATCGATAAATCATCACTTGGGTTAACAAAAGCGTGCAATTATCATGCCAAAATCATGACTGTATTTTCACAATCCAACCCTTTTATTATCATGGTTTTTGCAGTCATCATCACGCCATGCTTTTGCATCAATGCCAACACCGCCATTTAATCCTTTAAAAAATTATGGAAAAGGTGTAGAATATATTTATTCCAAATTGATAAAATCAGTATCAATGAGCCCAGCCAAGAGCGAATATTCGCCACAACAGCTAAGGTTATATCATGTCAGAGTCATCCGATAATTCTGCAAAAAACACAGAAACTGCCGAAACCGAAGTGTTTGACCCCAAATCAGGCGATACAGCAAAGAACTCACCCGCCGAGTCACCCTCTGCTCACAAGCCTGATACCAGCACCCCACCACCCAAAAAAACCAAAAAGCCCAAGCCACCGCCCGAGAAAATGATACCACATTCTAAGGACATGGACGCTACCAAAAAACGGGTGCATCCACGCTTTGTCTCAGGCAAATATCAAAACATTCGCCTAGTAAGCATGTATACCATTTTGGTGGGATTTTTGATACTGCCATGGATAAAATGGGGTGGTCGTCAGGCGATACAGTTTGATGTCGCTGAACCAAAGTTTTATATCTTTGGGGCAACTTTTATGCCGCAGGATTTTTATTTCTTTGCCTTTATATTTATGATTGCTGCCTTTACACTGTTTATGGTAACGGTCTATGCAGGGCGTGTGTTCTGTGGCTATGCCTGCCCACAGACCATCTATGTACACTTGTATCAGCACGTAGAGAAATGGGTACTGGGCGAGCGTAATAAACGCATCAAGTTCGACAAAGAGCCTAATAGTGCTTCTAAGATTGGCAAAAAACTACTCATTCATCTGATATGGGGTGTGATGAGTATGATTACCGCTGTGACATTCATGTCGCTTGTGGTCGGGACGGAGTACCTATTCTTTAATGGGGCAACACCGTTCTTTATGGGTTGGAGCAAGATGACATGGATATTCTTTGGTATCATCACTTTTGTCACACACATAAATGCAGGCTACATGCGTGAACATATGTGTGTGCATTTTTGTCCTTATGGTCGTTTCCAATCAGTGATGTTTGACAAGGACACCTTACTCGTCTCCTATGACTATGACCGTGGCGAACCTCGTGGGGCTCGCAAAAAAGGCGACCACCCCGAAGGTTATGGCGACTGTGTGGACTGCACCATGTGTGTACAGGTATGTCCTACGGGTATCGACATTCGTGACGGTTTACAAGTAGAATGCATCCAGTGTGCAGCGTGTATCGATGCGTGTAATGAAATCATGGACAAGGTGGGCTATCCCCGTGGTCTGATTCGCTACACCACCGAACGTCAGCTTGTCCACAAAGAAAAAACCAAAATCGTAAGCTTCCGTATCTTTGCCTACATCCTTATCCTTAGTGTACTGGTGGTGGTGGCAACAATGGTAGCAACAGGGCGTGACCCCTTGGAGCTTGAGATTCGCCACAACCGTAAGCAAATCAGCAGTGTCGGACGTGATGGCATGGTTGAGAACAGCTATGTCCTAAAAATCGTCAATAAGACCGATGAGCGACAAGTCTATAAAGTCAAACTAGAACCCGTTGATGGCTTGACCTTAAAATCTCGCTTTAAAGAGTTACCGCTCAAAGCCAACGAGCCGTATGATTTGCCTGTGAGCATCTTTGGCGACCCTGCCAAAATCAGTGGCACCATGCCTGTCACCATCACTGTCTATACCGAAGATGGTAAGTACAGTGCCAGCAGACAAGACGTGTTTGTCTATAAACCCTAAACCAAGAAGTAACCAAAAAAAAATAAAACCCTGTCAATGGCAGGGTTTTATTTTTGTTGCTAAAATAGGGGCAATGTTTGTATCGTGAATTAACCGCAATCACATCAATTTTTCATTTTTTAATGATTATTTTTTAGGTTGCAGGGACGAAATTGCAATTTTCCCTCGGTAAATCAATCATTTATAAAAAGTCAAGAATGGAGTAGAGTTTTTTATTATGGCGGAGTACGTAATACGCACTTTACTGCCAATTGGTATATTTTGAAATTGAAGATTACACCCAAAAAACTTTAAAATTACCACAAACACAATAATGTTTAGGTGTAGGGGCGTGCTGTGCACGCTTATAAAAATTGGTATGTTATCAAAGGGCGTGCGGAGCTAGTCCCTACAAAGTCTGTGGTAAATATCAAGTTGGTTAGGTGTATATCAGACAATCAAAAAGGGCAAGATGACTTACCCTTTTTTGATGGTTAAATCCCATTTAAAACCACCCTGCTTAATCACCCCACACGCACCACATTCACATCGCCCATCTCGTCCCATATTTGGTGCGTAGCAATGGCAAGTACGCTAATCTCGCCTGCTTGTTGCATGTCCGTCAAGCTCTGCCATACCTGATGACGAGTGGTGCTATCTAGCCCTGCAAATGGCTCATCTAATAACAGCACTTTTTTGGGTGATAGAAGCAGACGAGCCAGTGCCACACGCCGACCTTGACCGCCTGATATCGCCATGCCGTACTCGCCAAGTGGCGTATCTAATCCTTTGGGCTGGTGCTTTGTCCAGTCGGACAGACCCACTTTATCAAGCACCGCCCACAGCTCATCATCAGTCGCTGACGGCTTACCCAGTCGTAGGTTGTCGGCAAGACTTTGGTCAAAGATGTCCACGTTTTGCCCCAAAAAGCCAAACGAGCGACCAAAATCCACGTTATCCATGTCTACATCACAAAGAGCTGATGTCCGCACCACCATCTCGCCACTCATGCGTGGCACTTCCCCTGCCAGCGTGGCAAGCAGTGTCGATTTGCCCGCCCCTGATGCCCCCATGATGAGCGTGGGCGTGGTTGGGGTGAGCGTGGCACAGATGCCGTCCACACTCATGATGGCAGACGGCATTTTTATGGATAAGTCTTTTAGGATAAGGGTTGGATTGTCATCTATCGGCTGTTTTTGGGGCGTGCTGTCTACACTCATCAGCTCATTGATACGTACTTTGGCATTGACACTTCTACCATATGCAAGCGGCTCACCCACCAGTGCCGAGATTATCTCCATCAGCCCAAACACCCCAAGCGTCAAGGCAAGCACCATGGCAGGATTTAGGGCGGTATGACTGTTTAGCGTTGCCACTACAAAGGGGGTAATGCCCTGCTCAAAAATCCGCCCTGCCGTCAGTAGCAGTAGCACCACCGCCAACGCAATGATAAGCTGAATGAGTGCTTGGGCGTTACGTCTGGCTCGCAGGGTCGCCATCGTCAGCTGATGATGTCGCTCATCATACTCACTAAGCTCACGCACGCTGTCCTGCCATCTGCCCCATGTGATGAGAGCGGTTAGGGCGGGCAAGGTGTTGATGAGTTTGCTTTTGCGTAGCACCACAAGCTCACTCTCACGCCGTGCCAGTTGCACACCTTTATATAAGGTCATGACCGCAATGATGAGTGCCAGCCCCATATGTAGCACAGCAATCCACGCTGTCGGCATCATCACAGACACTATAAGCGACAACACCGCCACCGCCACGACCGCCACCACAAAGGGCGACACCACTCGCAGTGGAAATTCGTCCAGCGTGTCAATGTCTTTGACCAGCCTTTGCATGGTCTCGCTACTACCGCCCTTTTGCAGTCGCACCGATAACGGCAGTCTCGCCCAATTCGAAAAGAACTTCACTCGCAAATCACGAAGTAGCCCAAACACCGCATGGTGCGACACCATCAAATCGCCATAACGGGCAAAGGTTCGCACGATGGCAAAGCCACGAATGATGGCAGACGGCATAAGATAATTAAAGGCGTGCGATCCCACCGCCAGCACCCCTGCCACGCCTGCCATCGTGATAAACCACCCTGAGAGCATGACCAGTCCCAGTACCGACAATACCGTCGCTATGCCTAACAGCCATGCGATGAGCCACAGAAGCTTTTGGCTAAGTAATAACTCTCTTAGGCGAAATGGGCGTCTGCTTGGTTGATTAGCCATGTTGCACCGCCTTTTGTTGTTTTTGCTCATACAATGCCGTCAAGTCATGAACGACATCAAAGTCCACCCCTGCCCCATCGTGCGTTACCCAAATCACGGTCTTGCCGACACTCACACGAGATAATAACGCCTTAATTTTCTCTGCCGTCTCGCTGTCTAAATGCTCGGTCGGCTCATCAAGTAGCCATACTTTGGCATTTTGCAATAATAACTGAGCAATTGCAAGCCGCCTGCCTTGACCGCCTGATAGTCCACCGCCACGCTCAGCAAGCACGGTATTGATGCCATCTGGTAACTGACTGATGATGTCCCACAGGGCGACATCGTTTAGCACCTGCACCAATTCATCATCGGTGGCGGACGGTTTGGCAAGGCGTAAATTATCCACGATAGAGATTGGCAATAATGGCGTGGTCTGCGACAGATAGCCAAGCTGTGTTCTTAGCATATTCATATCAAGCTCGTCATACCGCACCGCCCTGCCATCAGTGTGAATGACCACATCACCAGCAAAGTCGCCAAAGCCAAGTAGGATTTGTAATATCGTGGATTTACCCACGCCACTTGCCCCCATCAAGGCGGTGCATTTGCCTGCATCAAAGGTTAGACTGATGGGCGATAATCGCACTCGTCCATCATCGCCAAATGCCGTAATGTTATTAAGATGAAAAGCGGGCGGACTATCAAGACTTATCGCCACATCGCCCCCTGTTTTGGCTTTAAAATTTAGCATGGGAGCGATTGCCTTGGCACACGCCACCGCTTGCCCTTTGACATGATACTCTGCCCCCAATCGGCGTAGCGGAGCATAAAACTCTGGCACAAGCAGTAGGATAAATAACGCCGTGCCATAGCCTGTCAGTACCTGCCCCTTACCCCACGGTAAAATTCCCATCAAGCCAAAGCCTAAGTACACCGCCACCAATGCAATGGATAAGGCGGATAAGAATTCCAACACCGCACTGTTTAAAAAGGCGATTTTTAACACGTCCATCGTGCGTTTGCGGTAATCTTCTGAGCTGTTAGCGATGTCTGATACGGCAATGTCCACCGCCCCGAGTCGTGACAAGGTATTCACCCCACGAATCCAGTCTAAGAATCGCCCCCCAAGCTGTGCCAAGGCATCCATCTGCTCACGGCTTTTACGAGTGGTGGCGATACCGATAAATGCCATAAAAATCGGCACAAGCGGTGCGGTAAGCAGTAATACCAATGCTGAGGTTACACTATAAAACGCCACGCACCCCGCCAAAATCAAAGGCGTGGTAACGGCGGTCATCTTTTGGACGTGAAAGCGAGCATAACCAACCAAATGGTCAGGCTCATCGATGATTTTACTTGCCAATGCCCCGTCCGCCCCAAAATCACGCCTTGCCTGCCCAAGCTCACCCAATTTGACAAATAGGCGTTGTCTCACCGATTTGGCAACGGTTAGCCCTGCATGGCTTAGCAAAACATCACGCCCATAGCCGATGGCAATGCGTACCGCCAAACACCCAAACAGCAGTCCCAAATTAAAAAGCAAGCCACTACCTGTTACCCTATCAGGGAGCGGTACGCCCTGCACAAAGCTCGTCAGCCACCCATCAAAGAGCCACACAAGTACACACGCCTGCCCCACCAGCACAATGACACTGGTAATATCAAGCAAGTAAGCCATCATCATGGCTTTTTTTACTGGAAGGAAAACCGCCTTTAAAAAAGCATTTGCCATGATGTCTTCTTGGGAACGTCTGGGTTTTTTGCGTTTTGTAGTTGACGATGCTGATTGCTCTGCATGGTTCGATACGGTTGGGGTGATTGGCTCGGTCATGGTATTATTATTGTTAAGATTTAGCGTTACATTATCGCTAAATTCAATGATAATTTCAAGGTAAAAACAACACTCTGCAAGTCACACCATCAAGACCATCACACTCATGCCATGCATCGCACCACAATCACGCTGACGTTATCAAGTTGTGTCTTTGAACCAGCTTGTTTTAGCTGTTTGATGCTGTCATTTAACCATTCTTTTAGTGGCAGATCTTTTGTTATTGGCAAAAAATTACCTTTCAGCACATCAGAAAAGCCATCACTGCATAAGAGCAAACATTCGCCCGCCTGTAGATTGATGTTTTGATGGCTTACCATTGCCACAGCTGAGTCATCACCCAAGCCATCAACACAAAAATATCCTGTCAGCGCCCCATAACAGCTGGCATGATCGCTATCATCTGCCAAATCCTGTGCTTTTAGTTCATCAATAAAGCTATGATCCTTGGTCAGGCAATGCCAACCATTACGATATGAATACGCCCGACTGTCGCCCAAATGCTTAATCATCACGCTGTCATTATCAGTGTAGGCACACACCAGCGTACTACTACCACCATCAAAGCCCGCCTTATCCGCCAAATGTGTCATTTAGCCGATGTTGCAAACCGTCAAAATCCACCGCCCCTTGCTCATCATACATAGTCTGCACAAGTTGAAGCAGCGTGCGTGATGTGATGTCTGACTTGGGGCTGACTGCCACGCCATCCGCCACCGCCACACAAAAATCATCGCATTCGCCAAGCGCTGAGATAACACCCTTATGCTGATAAATCTTGGTATTGACAAGGACAGCGTCCTGTTGATATGGCATACCGCCACGCCAAGTTAGAGCTTGGATCTGGTAAGTCATGTTCTCCCCCAATAGCCTAAAAATGGGCTATTTTATAAGATGATAAATTATTATCTATGTAGAAATTTTCTCATTTAAAAGCTGAATCATTTTTTCACCGTGTTCTTGAATGGTGTTTTTATCCCACACCTTATAGGTAAACATCAGCAATTGCTTGATGCTGACAGACTGATGACGAGCAACATTGTCTTTATAGCCTGACTTTTTTTCATCGGGCATTCTGTTGCTTAATGATGAATTTTGGCTATGATTGATTAAGCACAGATTGCCAAAATTATTAAGAATTTTTCCATTCTCATCATCATTGTCTGATAATTTTTCACCATTGATTGGATTTTGCGGATAATAATGCTCCACCGAATTTCTGGAAGTGAATTTAAATTCTTTTAAGAATTTTGATAAATCTACGCCTGTTTTAAAATTTTCATCATTTCGCCAACACCATCTGCCTTGCTTACGCCACAAAATATAATCCAAACGATTAAATATAAAGTTCTCCACAGCCGTGCCTGTATTTAGGAAAGCACATCTTTTATCATCATGACTTAAATTTAAAACCAAAACTTCTTGATTGTAAATAATATCAAAATATTCTTTTGAAAAATCATTCTGATAAAAGCGATTAAAATAAAATTTATCACACAACTGTTCCAAAAACTTAATATGCTCATTGGCAGGCAGCTTAAACGCACAGCCATCCGCCTCGTGTTTTTCCAGTTTTTTTCGACTTTCATCATTTAGCCATTTTAAATAGGCAAATAGCCAATATTTATAGTTTCTGGCTGGAAATGAGTAATGAAACATGGTTTGTAGCATAATAATTTTAGAGTTTTCTTTATCAAAAGTATTTCTAAAATCATTTTTTTTATCTTTTTTGAGCCATTGATAAGTATAGATACACCAATCATCCTTGCTTTCATGCCCATCGTGTTTAATCACATAACGGTCAAATAATAAGCGGGTGTTTAATAAATGCACGCCAAATTTTTTGATTCTATCTTCATTGCCGTATAAGCCCGCTTCATCAAATTGTTTATTTAAATTACCTGCGTCTAAGCGATGTATATCAGCGTTAATGCAATGTTTATCTTTTAAGAATAAATACAACACCTGTGCTAAAAAGTTTGGAAAATCAATGATGGAAGTAAAACGCTCCCCATCACCTTTTTGATTGTCATCACTATTAAAAATTATTTTCTTTTTTTGTAAAATATTCTCTAAAGTAGGCATATTTTCAGTTGAAACCGTACCACTTGATTCTATACTCTCTTGATTCTCTTGCGATTTATCATCGGTTTTTTTAGAATAAACCGTTTTATATTTATCTCGCAACTTGTCAAACTCATCCAATTGATAAAAAGCAAAATATTCTCCTTCATCTATTTTTTTACCACTCTCATCTATTTTATCATTGGGGAAAAATAAAGCGTCTCGCAATTTAGGCTCAAAAGACGACACCGCATAACGACTCATGTCCGAACAAGCATTCCAAATGGCAGAAAAAACCGCTCTGTCATCAATATCTAACTTGCTCATCAATTTTGCCTTGATGACTTCATGCTGTTCTAACTGCTCGCCACGGTTATTCATGCGTTCAAAATATTGATTTAGGTCAGCATTGTCGGGCAGTTCTACTTGCATGATTTGAACATTTTTCCAAATGGCTTGCCAGTAATCATCTGCGTTTCCATCTTTTATATCAAATAGACTGTCTTTATTCTTAATCAGATAACTATAAACTTTGGCAATTTGACTATCGCTATTTAATTCGCTTTGTTGTTTGATGATATTAAGCTCATCGCTTGAATTTTGGCGATGTTCAAAAGACAGATTTGATTCAAAAGAATGATTAAGAACCGATAAAATCAAAAACAGCGTGGTTAATCTTTGTTGCCCATCAATGACTTCAAAATCATTATCTGCACGCTTTTTAACCGTCAAAGCCCCAAGATAATAATTGTTGCCATCATGATTTTTGATGTCGCTAATCAGCTGAACTACTTCTTCTATATCCCATGCAAATTACGCTGATAAATGGGAATGATATAGTGATTATCGCCATCAAAAAGTTTTTTGACGGATAAATATTCAATTGCATTGCTATCATTGTTAGATTGGTTGGTCATTGTATTCTCCATTAGTTGCTAGTAAACTCTTTTAAAAAGGGCATTAAATACCCATCAGCACTTTTAAAATCGTGATCAATGTTTGCTATTCTAAAATTTAATATCTCATCGGCTCTTTGGGTAAGGCAAATGGTATGATATAGGCTATTTAGCTCGGTTTGCTCATCATCTTTATAACCAAAATCTTTCATTGCATAATTTTCAATGGTGGCAAATGAAATCCTAGTTTGGCTCAATCTTAGACAGTATACCCATTGGGCAATTTTTCTAACCGCTTGCTCAAGCCCATAATCGCCAAATTTGTCATAATATGCCATGACCATAATGCGAAACAGCGTAAATAGATAAAAATCGCCTACTCGTCCAGTATTGGTTTGCAAGGTTTTAAATAAAGGTTTAGGTTCTTTCCTTTCATCATCTTTGGCTTGAATGGTCATGCAGATTTTTTCATTATTTACCTTGCCATTGTCGCCAAACAGCTCATCATACAGACAGCGATAATAAAAGATGTATTCAAAAAACCCATCGCCATCAATAAAGGTCATCGCCATATCATTGTACTGTGCTTGACCAAATGCACGATTTGGATAGTTTTTTTGTTCGTCTTTATTCAAGCCTTGAAAGGTATTGATGTTGTCTTTAATAAACTTTTCAGCGTGTTGAAATTTGCTCCAACGGCGATGACGATACAAAATATCATTCATAATCAATTTTAGCGATATTGGGTGCGTTACCGCATGCTCCCATTCTGCAACGGTTGTATTTATTTTTAGATTAGATTCGCCTTGCATATGCCTTAAATGATACGCCTTTAACAAATCATAAGCTTCCAAACTTTTGCCACGAGAGTTTTGCGAATCAAAATACTGAAAGGCTTCATCGATGTCGGTTAAAATAACAGTTGCAAAGGTACATTTGGCAAGGATAAAGTTCTTAAAACCATCACCAAGCCCCAAATCTGCCACATAGCTTTCTAGGTATTCATAATTTTGCTTGATATGCTCAACACTTTGGCTATGGTTAAATTTATTGTCAATAAAATTAGGTTCGCCAAATGGATTTTTATTGCCATTTAATACATACAACAATAAAAATAAACTGGTCAGTCGCTGTTGCCCGTCTACGATGTTATATTCATCTTTACCTTCATCTTTATGCAAAACAATCACGCCCAAACGGCATTCTTGGGTTTTATCCTTTATAAAATAGGAGTAAATATCATCAACAAGCTGTTTGATGTGCTTGGTTTGCCATTTATAGGGGCGTTGGTAATCGGGAATGGTCAGCTTACGGTCAAACATCTTATTGACGGTTTCGATTCCAACTTCTACATTTCTTTCGGTCATAATAACTCCTGGGATTGTATGGTTTTGGGGTTTGGCTATGCGGTACTCACTCGATAATAGGTATTATTGCACGTTACTACGATAACCCTATAAGGCTCTCCAGCCCCAAGTTTTTGCTGTTTTTTACTTATACATGCAGGACTTGACTACATCATCTCGCTCTAAAATTACACAAAAAACCGTTCGCCCTAAGCTATGTCTGTGGGTGAAGCGGTTTTTTGTTATGGGTAGGTATAGCTCACCACGGATGAAAAACCTTTGTTGTATTTTGAGCGGATTGACTATAAATATCTAGTAAATGTATTTCTCAGACACGCTCCGTCTTGCACAAAGTATCTTATTGAACAATGCCAATTATATTAAAGTTCAAATTTATTCTTGTCAAACAACAACTTTGCATAAAAAATAAGGGCAATCACTCGCCCTTATTTACATACCTTTGATTTTTGGTTACTTCGGTGCAACCATGTCTTCTGGTCGTACCCATTCATCAAATTCTTGCTCGGTTAGTAATCCAAGCTCCACCGCCACTTGTTTTAGGGTTTTATTTTCTTTATAAGCAGTTTTGGCAATTTTGGCAGCATTTTCATAGCCTACATGACGGTTTAGGGCAGTTACCAGCATGAGTGAATTGTGTAAAAAGTAATCAATCTTTTCGAGATTTGGTTCAATGCCTACCGCACAGTTATCGTTAAAGCTGTTGCAAGCGTCCGCAAGCAGGCGAATCGATTGGAGTAGATTATAACCGATGACAGGCATGAAGACATTAAGCTCAAAATTACCGCTCGCCCCTGCCATGTTTATCGTTACATCGTTACCCATGACCTGAGCGACTACCATGGTCATTGCCTCTGACTGGGTAGGATTTACTTTGCCTGGCATGATGGATGATCCTGGCTCATTCTCAGGAATGGTAATCTCACCCAGACCACATCGAGGACCACTAGATAACCAGCGGATGTCATTGGCGATTTTGTTTAAGCTACCTGCCAAGGTTTTTAATGCCCCAGACGCAAACACTTCGGCATCACGGCTTGCCAAGGCTTCAAATTTATTGGGAGCGGTGACAAAGGGTAAGTCCGTCAGCTCAGCGATTTTTTCGGCAGATTTGACGGCATAGTCAGGGTGGCTATTTAGTCCTGTACCCACAGCAGTACCACCAAGGGGCAACTGATACAAGCCTTGCAAAGCGTTGTCAATTCTTACCAGTGCCAAATCAAGCTGTGCCACATAACCGCTAAATTCTTGTCCTAGGGTAAGAGGTGTGGCATCTTGCAAATGGGTGCGTCCGATTTTGACGATACCTGCAAAATCGGCAGATTTTTTGGCAAGCGTATCACGCAACGCCTTAACGGCAGGGATAAGCGAGCGGTTAATCTCAACCGCTACTGCCACCCGAATGGCGGTGGGGAAGCTGTCGTTGGTGGATTGGGCGTGGTTGACATGGTCATTAGGGTGGATGGGCTTATAAGTGCCTTTTGGATTGCCTGCGATTTCATTGGCTCGGTTGGCGATGACTTCGTTCATGTTCATATTAGACTGAGTGCCAGAGCCTGTCTGCCACACGACAAGCGGAAATTGGTCGACAAGCCCGCCTGCAATCACTTCATCACATGCCTGCACAATCAAATCACGCTGACTACTCTCAATCCGTCCAAGCCCTGCATTGGTCAAAGCAGCAGCTTTTTTGACGGTTGCCATAGCGACAATGAGTGGTCGTGGCAAGGTCTCACCACCGATTTTAAAATTTTCACGGCTACGCTGAGTTTGAGCTCCAAAATAGGCATTGGCAGGAACTTGCACTTCGCCCATGGTGTCTTTTTCAATACGAAAGTCGGTCATAAATTTTCCTTGTTTGGTGGATAAAAACTGCTAAAATGATTAGATTACTATATCATTATTAACATAAATTTTCAATCATAAATCATTATCATTTTTAATAATACTTATTGGAAAAACTCATGCCAAACACCCTACTTCGTACTCGTATCCGTAAAGAGCGTAAAGCCTTGACCGCCAAACAGCGTGCCAATTTTGCATTTATGGCAAGTCTGCATCTACCCAAACTCTTGCCCCATTTACCCAAAAATGCCAAAATTGGGCCATATCTGGACGATTTTGGCGAATTGCCCACCGCACCGATTTTGGCATTTTGTCAAAAGCATGGTTTTACCCCGTTTTTACCGATTACCATTAAGAATAAGCCTTTACGCTTTGCCCCTGTTGTTTTGCCATTAGCCAAAACACCTCTAAAACGCCACCGACTTGGCATGCAAGAACCCTTTGTCAAATATGGCATAAGTGCTGATAAATTAGACATGATTATTTGCCCGCTTGTGGCGGTGGATAGACAGGGCAATCGGCTTGGCATGGGGGGCGGATTTTATGACCGTACCTTTGCTCACTTTCGTGGGGTTAAGGTAGGTTGGTGTTATCATTTTCAAGTGGTTGAAAATTTAACAGTAAATAAATGGGATAAGGAGGTGGATATGGTGATAACGGATAGGGGTGTGATAAGATGTTAAAAACCACCCCGTGACGGAGCGGTTTATACATAAATTTGTAAAGGTAAATTGCAATTTACCCAATGACAAAGCATTGATTTTTGGGTGTTGTATTCGCCCCCACAAGCCTAGATTATAAAACAAGCGAAGCCACCCACCCAAACACAATAAGCGGAATATTATAATGGATAAAGGTCGGTATCACGCTGTCCTTAATATGGTCGTGCTGTCCGTCCACATTTAGTCCCATGGTAGGGCCAAGCGTTGAATCAGAAGCAGGCGAACCTGCGTCCCCAAGCACGCCTGCGGTGGCAACGAGTGCCAAAGTCGCCATCGGACTAAACCCCATCGCCATACAAAGCGGCACATACATGGTTGCAATAATCGGCACGGTCGAAAATGACGAGCCAATCCCCATCGTAACCACAAGTCCCACCATGAGCATGGCAAGACTTGCCAGAGCCTTATTCGCCCCAAACAAATCCACCGCCGACTGCACCAGTGGCTCGATATGCCCTGTGGCGGTCATCACCTCAGCAAAGCCTTGGGCGGTAATCATGATAAAGCCAATCATCGCCATCATCTTAATGCCGTTATTAAAAACATCGTCTGCCTTACTCCAGCCGACCACGCCTGTCGCCATAAAAATGGCAAAACCTGACAACGAGCCAAGCACGAGCGAATCGGTTTTTAGTTGAATGACAAACGCCACAATGATAGCGATGAGCGTTACGATGATTTTAAAGCCCATTTTGGTATCATTGACCACAGGCACATCATCGCCTTTTACCGTTAGGGTTTTGGCATTGTCATATACTCTGGGTTTACGATAACTTACAAAAATCGCCACAAGCAACCCTGTCAGCATACCGAGTGCAGGAATTGCCATCGCTTTCATTACCGAAATGCCAGACGTATCAAGCCCTGATTTGGCAAGGTTTGCCATGATAATTTCGTTTAAAAATATGTCGCCAAACCCATAGGGGATAAACATATAAGTATTGACAAGCCCAAAGGTAATCAAGCAAGTAATAAGCCGTCTGTCTAATTTTAATTCATTAAACACCGTCAAAAGTGGCGGAATAAGTAGCAAAATAAAGGCAATGTGAATGGGGATAAGATTCTGGCTTAGGCAAGCAAACAGCACAATCACGCCAAACACCGCCCATTTGATACCGCCATTTTTGGCATTTTTGACCGCCAAGATGACTTTATCCGCCAACGCCTTTGGTACACCCGAATGAGCAATCGCCATGGCAAACGCCCCAAGCATGGCATACGACAAAGCAATGCCCGCCCCGCCTTTGATGCCGTTTTGAAAATGCGTCAGCACGCCTGTCGCCCCATTTTCTACGTCCGTCAAGGGCAGTCCTGCCAGCAAACCACCCACAACCGCCCCCACAATCAAACTTAGCACCACATGGACACGAGCAAGCGACAGCCCTACCATGATGATGACCGCTAACAGTACAGCGTTCATTTGCCACCTTCTATCATTAATCAAAAATCCGATTATACCCCATTTTTACAAAAATACACAAGATAAAAACGTTTTGGTATGATTTAAAAGGCGTTGTAGACCAATTGTACGACAGTCATCGACAAATCTACAACAAACCATTAAATGCAATTAATCAGGACAACCGTTATGCTCACAAACCCATTAATCAGCCATCTTAGTGCATGAACTTAATCATAGACCCAAAAAGCGTTTAAACTGGCAAACGCCTCATGAGGTTTATTTTGATAAAGTATTGAGGTTGGTTTGACAATTTAACACCTTAACATTTTGATGCCCCTTATCCTTTAAATACACCGCTTGCAAACCGCTCATCACGCCTTTTTTGCAGTACAAAAAATAATTTTTGGTTTTATCCAATTTGTCAAGTTCTGTGGCAAGTTTATAAAATGGAATACAAATATGCGGTATGCCAAGCGGGTCATCGTCCGTCTCATCTGTCGCCCGAATGTCAATTACCACGTCATCTTTGCCAATGGCGTGTGCCGTATCAATGGCATGGATGTCGCTCGCTTGGTCTTTGATGGTGCGAATGTCAATGGTCATGGCGGTGTCAATGGCATTTTGCAACACATTGAAATCAAACTCACTTTCGGTGGCGATGAGTTTATGCTCCACCGCCTTGACCGTGGGGCTTTTTGAGATAACTCCACAAAACTCAGGTATGGATTTGGCGATGTCTGCTGCGCCGATTTTTTCAGCCGTGGCGATGATGTTCGCCTTGTCTTTGGTGATGAGCGGGCGTAACACCAGCACATCGCCTGCCTTGTCTATCATGGCAAGGTTGGTGAGCGTTTGGCTTGCCACTTACCCCAAGGCTTCGCCCGTTACCACCGCTTCGATGCGGTTTTTTTGGGCAATCACGCTTGCCACACGCATCATCATTCGCTTTAAGACCACGCCCATTTGACCATCATCAATCTTAGTCAAAATCTCGCCCACCACAGGTTCAAAATCCACCGTAGTAAAGCGTACCTTATGCGATGAACTGTAC
This sequence comes from Moraxella bovis, assembly GCF_025985205.1. Classification (NCBI taxonomy): domain Bacteria; kingdom Pseudomonadati; phylum Pseudomonadota; class Gammaproteobacteria; order Moraxellales; family Moraxellaceae; genus Moraxella; species Moraxella bovis. The sequence continues at coordinate 923,449 of NZ_CP087840.1, read as the reverse complement.
CGCTCCCACAGCTCGTACGCCATTTGTTTGGTGCCAATCTCATGCGTGCGACCGCCCATGTTAAAGAACAAATAATGCACCCGACTGCCACGTCTGATAAACTCATAGCTTGCCACGCCCGAATCAAACTCACCCGAGATAAGCGACAACACGTCTTCTTGGGTGCTCATGGGAAATTCGTCCATGCCGTCATGGCGTACCTTGATAAAGAGCATTTTGTCGTGTTCAATCTCAATTTTGACGGTAATATCAGGGTTTTTAAGTTGCACCTTAGCACTGGCTATCGCCTAATTTAGCCCACCGCCCACATATTTGGCGATGTCCATGGACGTAAATGGGTGCGTGCCACGTCTTTTGACTCGCACGCAAAAGCTCTTGTTTTCAAGGCTTTCTCTTACCTTAGGCAAGGTCTGCTCAAAAATGTCATGCAAATCGGCAAAAGGCGATTCTTCGACTTCTAGAATATGATGAATGCCTGAGGTGCATTGCAATTTGTCAAGCAATATGGGGCGTGCCGACTCATTGCGATGACGCACTTTAATATAGTCCCAATGCTGAACCACAACTGCCGTCTCATCAAGGGGTTTTAGGACATTACGCAAATTTCCTGCCAAAATCTTGACAAAGCGTTTACGCACGGTGTCGCTTTTCATCATGATTTCAGGGTCGAGTTTAACAATATATTTTATAAAAATTCGGCAAAAGAAAAAGGCGTATTATACACCTTTTTGTTGGTTTAAAAAAACTTTCCATAACGCACCAAAAATCATGCAAACAATAAACGTATTACGGCATTTAGACGTTCTCGGTCTTTTTGATTGTGGGCGTGCTGTTTGATAAGCTCCAACACATCATTATCAAGTAAAGCGGTAATGTCGCTGTCATGATCCTGTTTTGCCTGTAAAAATCGGCTCATTTTGGGATTGGCGTGATTGCGTTTTGCGTGGCTCATGTCCCAATCTTTATAGGTTTCATAAATTTCATTTTTCATAATTTTTGATGCAATGTAATAAGTTCAATACTCTTGGCAAAATTTGTAGGGGCAAATGGCAATTTGCCCCATGATAAAGCTTTGATTTTTGGGCGAATATAATTCGCCCCTACACACTCCATTTTGGTAGTTAAAGCAAAAACCTCCCACAACACACCTTAAACTTCTCGCCACTACCACAAAGGCACAGCTGTTTGTTGGTCAGCATAACAGGCACGGTTGGGTCAAGAAAATACCACCGCTCGCCTATTTTGACAAAAGCGGACAATTCATCATGCACCTGCTCGCCATCGCCATTGTCAAAATAGGCCTTAAAATGCACTTGGACGTGGCGTTTGCCGACTTTGTTATGACTTATCACGTCAAGGCGTGTCCAGTTCATGCCGTCTGCCCATGCTTGCAAGGCGGATTTGTCAAGCCTATCTTGCTGGCTTGGAACGGTTGTGGCGATGATATAGTCCACGTTTTTTAGATAAAAAGAGCCAAACCTTGATTGCATAAGATGCTCGGCAGTAGGGGCAGGCGTGCCGTCATGATAAGGCTGACAGCACACTGCATAAGGGTTGCCCGAGCCACAATAACAACCCATCAGGCACGCTCGCAGATTTTTTCTAATAGGCACTGCTGAGCGTCGTGAATGTCCGTGCCGTCTTTATCATGATGGACTTGATTCCACTCGCCACGCCCATCAAGCTCCCACGCCTGCACGTTATCGCCAAGGTAGTTTATCAGCCCATCTTCATAAATGCGTTTAAAGAGCCTCTCATCCAAAATCGGAAACGCCACTTCCACACGGTGCAGCAGGTTTCTGTCCATCAAGTCAGCACTCGAACAGTAGAGCTTTTCATCGCCATCATTATAAAAATAATAGACACGGGTATGCTCCAAGAACCGTCCCACGATAGAGCGTACACGGATATGCTCGGACAAGTCCTTGACCTGTGGACGCAGACAGCAAATGGAACGGATAATCAGGTCAATCTCTACCCCTGCACGGCTTGCTTCATAGAGCTTGTTGATGATACCACGCTCGGTGATGGCGTTACATTTTAGGATGATACGCCCTTTTTTGCCGTTTTTGACATGATTAATCTCATCATCGATGAGGCGTATCAGTCCATCATGCAGGGTAAAAGGTGCGTGCATGATGTGATGGGATGGCAATGGCCTGCCCATGCCTGTGAGCTGTCCGAACACGCCTGCTACATCGGCACAAATCTCTTCGTGAGCGGTAAACAGCCCATAGTCGGTATAGGCTTTGGCGTTGCCAGCGTGATAGTTGCCCGTGCCTAGATGAGTATAACGGCGGATTTTGCCGTCTTCTCGACGCACGATGAGCATGAGCTTGGCGTGTGTCTTGTAACCAACCACGCCATATACCACAATGGCTCCGGCGTCGGTTAGCATATTGGCGACAGCGATGTTACTGGCTTCATCAAATCTGGCACGCAGTTCGATGACGGCGGTCACTTCTTTGCCATTACGAGCGGCAGCGGCTAGGGCTTGGACAATCTCTGAGTTGGTGCCAGAGCGATAAATGGTCTGTTTGATGGCAAGTACATCAGGGTCGTTCGCCGCCTGCCACAAGAGATTGACCACAGGTGTGAACGCATCAAAAGGATGGTGTACCAGCACGTCTTTGTTTTTCATGACATTAAACATAGACGTGTTGTCTTTGGCGACTTTGACCGTCTCCATACCCTTAAATGGCTTGGGGATGGCGTGCGTGAACGGGGTAAATTTTAACTCAGGCTTATCAAAACTTGTCAGCATGCGAGTCAGGTTCACAGGACCATTGACCCGATAAAGCTGCGACTCATCAAGCTCAAACTCTTTTAATAGTAGCTCATACAGCTCTTTGGGACAGTTGGTACTTACTTCTAGACGCACCTTATGCCCAAAACGGCGGTTATCCAGCTCACCTTCTAACGCCTTGGCTAGGTCTTCGACATCATCGGACACATCAAGGTCGGCATTACGAGTGAGTCTAAATTGATGACAACCGGTGACTTTCATGCCCAAAAACAGCTCGCCCACATGCTCATGAATCACCGCTGAGAGCATGATGTGGTGGTCTTTGCCCCCTGTCAGCTCATCGGGCAGGCGTATCACACGAGGTAGTGAGCGTGGGGCAGGCACGATGGCAAGCGACAAATCCCGCCCAAAGGCATCTTTACCTTCTAGACTGACGATAAAATTCAAGGACTTATTGACCACTCGGGGGAATGGATGTGCAGGGTCAATGCTAATAGGGGTCAAGACAGGCAACACTTGATTAAAAAAGTACTCCCGCATCCACGCCTTTTGGGCATCGGTCAGCTCATGGCGTTTAAGATAGCGGATGTCCGATTTGGCAAGCTCAGGCAAGATGTCTTCATTTAAGATGCGGTACTGCTCTTCGACCGCACGGTGTGCCACCTGACTAACCTCCGCCAGTAGCTCGGATGGTTTTCGCCCGTCCAGACTGCTTGACCTATCGCCATTTTTCATTTTTTGGATAAGCCCTGCCACCCGAATTTCAAAAAACTCATCCATATTTGATGAAAAAATGGTCAAAAAGAACATACGCTCCAACAGCGGATGGCGTGGATTGGTCGCCTGAGCCAACACTCGAAGCTGAAACCGTAGTGTGGACAAATCACGATTGATAAAGCAGTCAGGGGTAAAATTGCCCGATTCATCAACAATCTGTTCAATATAGTGCAAATCGGTCGGTGCAGGGGTCTGTCCGAGCACACTCTGCATGGCTTGGTTTTCAATACTAGGAGCGGTGTCGGCATTTTGGTGTGTGATGGCGTTGGGCTTGCTGATTTGCTTGGCGGTCTTTGGGGCGTGTGGTGCGGTCATGGTGTCTCCTTTGAACTTTTTAAAAATAAACTTTTTAAAATAATAAAACAACATCATCTATCTTATCATCATTTTATGAAAATTTGATAAAATTTTAAAGTCCCATTCTGCCATTTTTCCCCAATTTAAATGGCTTTTATCGTGGCGTATTTATCATTGTTTATTTTGGTTTGTTTTGTAAATTCATCTCAAATTTTCATTGCTTTTTTGTGTTTGATTGGTTATAATAACCGCTGTTTTTTGAGAGCCCTTCGTTTCCCAACTCACAAAGCAAGTAAAATCAAGCCTTTGGGCTTTTTTATTTGTTCAACTCTCAAACGTAACTAAATAGGTTTTATATGACTACTACTATTAGCGCCAAACCCGCTGAGGTTGTACATGACTGGTATGTCGTGGACGCAGAAGGCAAAACACTAGGTCGCCTAGCCTCTGAGATTGCTTCTCGTCTACGTGGCAAACATAAGCCATCGTACACCCCCCACGTTGATACTGGTGATTACATCATCGTCATCAATGCTGACAAAATCGCTGTTACTGGCAAAAAAGCTCAGGACAAAAAATACTATCGCCACACAGGCTATCCTGGCGGTATCAAAAAGACCAACTTTACCAAACTTCTTGCTCACAAGCCAGAAGACGTGCTACACAAAGCCGTTAAAGGCATGCTACCAAAAGGTCCTTTGGGCTATGCAATGATTAAAAAGCTAAAACTGTATGCAGGGAGTGAACACCCACATACCGCCCAAGCCCCAAAAGTACTAGACATCTAAGGAGATACACATGGAAAAGAATTACGGAACAGGTCGTCGTAAGACTTCTACCGCTCGTGTCTTCTTATCAAAAGGCACTGGTAACATCGTCATCAATGGCAAGAGCCTAGACGAATACTTTGGTCGTGAGACTTCTCGCATGGTTGTACGTCAGCCCCTAGAACTTCTAGAATGTGCTGACAAATATGACCTATACATCACCGTTACTGGTGGTGGTGCAAGCGGTCAAGCAGGTGCTATCCGTCACGGCATTACTCGTGCTTTGATTGAGTCAGACGAAACGCTAAAACCTGCCCTAAAAGCAGCTGGCTTTGTGACTCGTGACGCTCGTGAAGTTGAACGTAAGAAATTGGGTCTACGCAAAGCTCGTAAACGCCCACAATTCTCAAAACGTTAATTTTTGCATTTTCAAAAAACTCTCGAACTTCGAGAGTTTTTTTATATGCGTTATTCTTGATTAAAATAACTTAACTTGACATAGATTTTTCATTGTTAGATAAATTCACAATTGATAAAAAATCTTGTTATTAATGTATGACATAGATTCTTTGTTTTAATTAATAGTAACAAAAATTTACATAAAGTTGCAAATAAAGCTGAGTATTTTAGTGGGCATTGTATAATTTTTATACAATTTTAAACTTTTTTGTAAATTCATGACAATTTTTATGGATTTTTTTCACAACTTTGTAAAAGAACGATTTATTTTATTACAAAAATAGCTTAAAATAGTCATGTTTAGAAAAATAGGCACAGCAAATGTGGTTATGATAAAATTGTTTTATCATAACCACACACCCAGTATGGGATAACCCCCATTCATTTTCTGGAGGAAGTTTTAATGAGCCATGCCGAAGGCGTGAATGTTAAACGCCGTAGAGTCCTGATTGCGTCCACTGCTGCCGTTGGTGCGGTTGGTGTTGGTGCAATAGCCACCCCATTTGTGCGTTCTTGGTATCCAAGTGCCAAAGCGGAAGCTGCTGGTGCCGCCGTTGTTACCGATACCGCCAGCATCGAAAATGGGCAGATGATTACGTTAAAATACCGTGGCAAACCTATCTTTGTCGTCAAACGTACCGAAGAGATGCTTGCCAACCTAAGCAAGGTAGCTCCCAAGCTTGCCGACCCTGAGTCCAACGGGTCTGTACAACCTGACAACTGCAAAAACGAAACACGCTCCATTCAGCCTGAGATATTGGTTGTTGAGGGCGTGTGTACGCATTTAGGTTGTGCTCCCATGTTCCGACCCGAAGTTGGTGTGGCGGACTTAGGTGGTGCTGACTGGATGGGTGGTTTCTTCTGCCCCTGTCATGGTTCTATGTACGACTTAGCTGGTCGTGTTTATAGTAGCATGCCTGCACCTTTGAACCTACCTGTACCTATCTACAAGATTGAAGACACCATCTTGACCGTTGGGGAGGCATAATCATGAGTATTGCTAAGAAATTTATGGGTTGGGTCGATGCTCGCTTTCCCGCGACAGAGACCTATGAATACCATATGTCAAAATACTACGCACCAAAGAACTTTAACTTTTGGTATTTCTTTGGCGTGCTGTCCATGGTCGTACTTGTCAATCAGTTGGTGACAGGTATTTGGCTAACCATGATGTTTAACCCCAGTGCCGAAGGAGCATTTGCTTCACTTGAATACATCATGCGTGATGTCAAAGGCGGTTGGCTCATTCGCTACATGCACTCCACAGGGGCATCCGCTTTCTTCGTGGTTGTCTATCTACACATGTTTCGTGGTCTGATGTATGGTTCATACAAGAAGCCCCGTGAGCTTGTTTGGATCATCGGCATGGCAATTTATCTGTGTCTCATGGCAGAAGGTTTCTTTGGTTATCTACTGCCTTGGGGCAACATGTCGTTCTGGGGTGCTCAGGTTATTCTAAACCTACCTGCCGCCATTCCTTTTATCGGTGATGGTCTGGCTGAATGGGTCAAAGGCGACTACATCATCTCAGGCATTACCCTAAACCGTTTCTTTGCCCTGCATGTTGTGGCAATTCCTTTGGTATTGGTTGGTCTAGTTTTCATGCACTTGGTTGCTCTGCATCATGTTGGCTCTAATAACCCAGACGGTATCGAAATTAAGAAACTTAAAGATAAAAATGGCGTACCACTAGATGGCGTACCTTTCCATCCTTACTATACCGTGCATGACATGGTGGGTATCGTGGTGTTCTTTATGTGCTTCTTTGCCGTGGTATTCTTCGCCCCAGAAGGTGGTGGTTATTTCCTAGAAAAACCCAACTTTGAAGTTGCCAACGCCCTAAAAACACCTGCTCACATCGCTCCTGTTTGGTACTACATGCCATTTTATGCCATGCTTCGTGCCACGCCATCCATGTTCGGCTCTGCTCTACCAGGTGTGATTGTGATGTTTGGTGCGATTGCCATCTTGTTTGTCATGCCATGGCTTGACAAATCGCCTGTGAAATCTATCCGCTATAAAGGCATTTTATCTAAGATTGCCCTAGCTGTCTTTGTGGTTAGCTTCCTAATCTTAGGTTATCTTGGCGGGGTTTCTTCCACACCAACAGGTACGCTAGTTGCTCGTATTTGTACTATTTTATACTTCTTGTACTTCATTCTCATGCCGTTCTACACGTCTATGGAAACATGCAAGCAACCGCCAGAACGTGTTACAGGAGGAGGTCACTAATGAAAGCATTTACTCTAAAATCGCTTGGTGCTGGTCTCCTGCTTGCAGGTGGCATGATGGCAACATCTTCTGCCCTAGCGGCAGGCGGTCACGGCTGTGGTGAGTTCACCGAAGCCGATGGCACCAAAGTTACCCTAGAATGTAGCAAAGCCCCCATTGACCTAACCAATAAAGGCTCGCTACAACGCGGTGCTCAGACGTTTATGAACCACTGTGTGGGCTGTCACTCAGCCCAGTATGTGCGTCATTCACGCATTGCCAAGGACTTGGAAATCCCACCAGAGCTTATGGAAAAATACCTCATGGTAACCACCGACCAAATCGGTGACCATATTACTGCTAAGATTGACCTTGATACTCAGGCTCTATGGTTTGGTGCTGCACCGCCAGATTTATCGCTAGAAACTCGTCTGCGTGGCGATGACTGGGTGTATACTTACCTACTGTCATTCTACGAAGACCCGAGCCGTCCTTGGGGTTCTAACAACCTAGTGCTTGCCAATGCTGCCATGCCCCATGTGCTACACAACATGCAAAAAGAGCTTGGTAAAGAAGAGTATGAAGCTCGTGTGGGCGACCTAGTGAACTTCATGGCATGGATGGCAGAGCCTGTCCGTCATGAACGTAAAGTCTATGGTGCATTCGTACTATTGTTCTTACTTGTGCTACTTATTCCAGTATATCTACTTAACAAAGAATTCTGGAAAGACGTCAAATAAGCCAGCACCGACCAAAAAGACCGATACACATCGGTCTTTTTTATTGACAAAATTTACACACTTTTACCAAAATTTTTGTTACACTTAACACCCAAAAACAGACTCATTCATATCATGGCAGATTTTTCTCATCTTTTACCCACCCAGTTCCTACTCTATGGTGACGATGGCTATGACAGTCATGTGGTGCGGTTTTTGCTAGAAGAAAAAGGCGTGAATCATCAATTCGCCTACCTCCCTGATGAGCGACCCGAATATCTTGCCGAGCTAAACCCTTACAACACCCTACCTGTACTTGTGGGGCGGGATTTGGCATTATATGAGCTGATGGTGATCTTTGAATATCTAGAAGAACGGCACGGTGCCAATAAACTCCTACCACCCACCCCCAAAGAGCGGGCAAAAGTGCGTCAGTTGGCTTGGCGACTGCGTCAAGACTGGCTCTCGCTTGGGCGGATTTTGATGACTCATCCTGACAGCTTTAATCCAGCAGAAGCGACCCACGCCAAAAAAACCTTGACCGATTCACTCATCACGCTATCACCCCTATTTGCTCGTCATGACTATTTTATGCAAGATGAGTTTGGGCTGTGTGATGTGTTATTATTACCACTTTTGCACCGTTTACCAATGCTAGGCATTCATTTACCTACCAAACTGTGTAAACCACTACTGGCATATCAAGCACGCCTATCGGCAAGGGTAAGTTTTCAAAAGACACTCATCACTCCTGCTGTTTATAGCGATGATGATTTTTAATAATTGGCATTGTTAAACTAAAATACATAATTCAAAGTTCCATTCCACTTAGCAAACAGTAAGTTCAAAGTGTTTTCTATCATTTTCTCGGATTTAGAATAACATTTTGATTTTCTTCTAAATCTTGCTGTGAAATGCCTAATGGGACTATTATAGCCCTCTATGGTAAAAGTTTGAGCTTTGCTTGTCATATGTTTTGATTTTGGAATGACTTCAAGGTAAGATTTCCAGTAGTCACTACAAAACAGTTGAATGTTATGGATGTTCAATTGATTGTAAAGCTGTTTAAAGGTGTTGGTGTCTCGTCTGCCACAAACAAAACCTAAGATTTGTTTTGTTGTTCTGTCAATGGCAAGCGGGGTCCAGCAAGCGTTTTTTATGCTTGGTGTAGCTATGAATCTCATCAAGCTCAACGATATCTATCGCTTGATTGCTATCTTGTTTGATTTGATGTTGTTCGCCAAGTTTTTTAACCCATTGATAGACTGTGCCATAACTAATACCTAATATGCGACCAATTGAACGAAAGCCCAAACCTTCTAGATACATATTGATTGCCATTTGCTTGGTTGCTTCGCTTTTATGATGCGTTGGTTTATGTACTGAAAAGTAATGATTGCAACCTTTGCACTTATAGCGTTGTCTGCCATTGTTAAAACCTGCTTTGACAAAGTGTTTGTGCTTACATTTAGGACAACTATCAAATGTTTCGTTCATTGGTTTTTACTCTATGGTAAAGTATTGAGTTATTTTAACTTATGGTATTTGTTTTTAACAATACCTAATAATTTAACACTCATCAGTTCACTTTAACCAACAACAAGGACATAACCATGCTTACCCCAAAACGCCCCTACTTCGTTCGTGCCATGCATGAATGGCTAACAGACAACGGCTTTACCCCATATCTCATGACGGACGCCACCCACCCCCAGCTACTCGCTCCCACCGAATACGCCCAAGACGGCAAATTGGTGCTTGCCATATCTTACCAAGCCACGAATAATCTCTTGATTGACAATGACGGCTTATCATTTCAAGGGCGATTTGGCGGTGTCTCAAAAGACATCTGGATACCCATGCAGGCAGTGGTTGGTATTTATGCCAAAGAAGACCCCAGTGAAGGCTTTTTCTTTGATCCTAGCGAATATGACGGCTACACCCCACCCGATGACCCTGATGATATAGACGACACTGACGATGACGGCGATGACGAACCACCCAAAAAAGGCGGACATTTAAAATTTGTATAAATTCATTTAACAAATTAAAGATGACTTAAAAATAAAGGCGATTTGAAAAACAAGGGCGATATAATCACCGCCCTTGTTTTATTCTAAATTAATTTATTTTAATTTATTCGAGCACCCAATCTCTCATATTTTTTGCCCTTTTGATAATCGCATAAAGTATACCCACCAATAATAACACAAAAATTCCCACAATTATCGCCACATTAATATCACCGCTCTTGATATATTCAAAAACAAAAACCAATAAAAATAACGCAATCGGAGAAAATACATACAGCCCAAACCAGCCAATCACACTAATATAATGATAAATACCTGTTAAATCATATTCTTCCAAATCTGCCAATTCTTCATATTCACTCATTTCATAATAATCGTCCACTTCTGCTTTGGCGTGCCTGCTGGGTAATTTTGTTAAATAAGCAAAACCCACCACCAATAATAGATAGATAACCACGCCCACATAAGAATCCATAACAAGCATCACAAAAGCCAATAAAAATGTTACCACCGCCAATAAAATACATAACATCGACCAAGCAATACCACCCCCACCAATGCGTGCCTTGATTTGCTGTTGTTTTAATCTTTGAGCGGATAATTTGTCATGTAATCGCTGTTTATAATCGGCATTCTTTTTATTAAATCTATTATAACCCAAATCGTGTTGCCTTGTGTCATCTGCTGATTTTTCGGTATTATTGGCATTTTTAAATTTAATATTTAAAGGTTTTTTGGTTTTTTCTTTTTTATCATCTTCGATGATTTCAATATCTCGAATAACCCGTTTATTTAAAAAGAAAAACACCAAAGACGGAATACCGAATAATACCAATGACGTGATAAATTCATAGATTTTCTTTTGTCTGTCATGTTGGAATTTGGCAAGTTGTTCATTAAATTCATATATCTTTTTTCCGTCCACTTCCATATCATATAATAGCCCATCAGCATATAATACCGTTGCTGTTTGGTCTTTGTAGGCATACGCTTTTTCACATTCATCATAATTATCATCAGAGCAGTGTAATTTAACATCGCCAATGACAAAATAATGATGCGTGCGAGAGTATTTACCACCACCTATTCGCACATATTCATATTCGGCAGGTACGGTGGCAGTAACGCTGGATAATTGTGATTTGTCTGTAATAAAGTCATCTTGGAATAATATGCCTGAATTAATGACAAAGCCATATGTCAAAGCAAAAATGGGCGTGGTAAAGATAAATTGATTATTTCTAATAGCAAATACCCACAAATCAGCAGTAACGACCACACCACTGCATTTAACCAAAAGAACATGATTGGCGTGATACTATCGATAATATCCAGTAATTCTTGTTTTAGTGAAATAATCTTTTGCATAGGACTGCTCCCAAAATTTGCCCTATTATACCCTATTTTGTCATGGTTTTATCACGGCTTTTACGCTATAATAATCGCCATTTTATCATTTTCAAAACAGGTACATCATGACAGCCAAACGCCAAATTCTTGTTACCAACGCCCTGCCCTACGCCAACGGCTCTATTCACATGGGACACCTTTTGGGCTATATCCAAGCCGATATTTGGGTGCGTGCCATGCGGTCTATGGGGCATGACGTGATTTATGTCTGTGCCGATGACGCTCACGGAACGGCGATTATGCTCCGTGCCGAAGCGAACGGTATCACGCCCGAAGAGCAAATCAAAGGCGTGCAAGTAGAGCATGAACGAGATTTCGCTGGCTTTGGCGTGTCCTTTGAGCATTATGACAGCACGCATAGCGAGACCAACCGCAAGCACAGCGAAGCCATTTACCTTGCCAATCATAAGGCAGGCAACATCGCCGTCAAGCCCGTAACTCAGCTGTTTGACCCCGAAAAAGAGATGTTCCTATCCGACCGCTTTATCAAAGGCACCTGCCCCAAATGCAAAGCGGACGACCAATATGGCGACTCGTGCGAAGTGTGTGGCACAACCTACAACGCCACCGAACTCATCAACCCACGCTCCACCCTAAGCGGTGCAACCCCTGTGGAAAAAACGTCCGACCATTACTTTTTTAAACTGCCAAACTTCACCGAATTTTTGCAAAAATGGACACGGGATGAAGGGCGACTGCCTGTCTCTATCGCCAACAAATTGGACGAATGGTTTGAGGCTGGGCTTGCCGACTGGGACATCAGCCGAGACGCTCCGTATTTTGGCTTTAAAATCCCTGACACGGACGACAAATATTTTTATGTGTGGGTGGACGCACCGATTGGCTATATGGCAAGTTTTGAAAACTACTTGACCGCCCACCGCCCTGATGTGTCATTTGATGATTATTGGAGTCCCGACAGCACCGCCGAAGTGTATCATTTTATTGGCAAAGACATTGTTTATTTCCACGCCTTATTTTGGCCTGCCATGCTCACAGGGGCGAATTATCGCACGCCCACGAGCCTATTTGTCAATGGCTTTTTGACTGTCAATGGCGAAAAAATGAGCAAATCTCGTGGCACATTCATCAAAGCCGAAACGTATTTGAACCACCTAAATCCTGAATATTTGCGTTATTATTTTGCCTCCAAATTGTCTGATAAAGTAGAAGACAGTGATTTAAATCTTGATGATTTTATCGCCAAAGTCAACTCAGACCTTGTCGGTAAAGTCGTAAACATCGCCAGTCGTTGTGCTAAATTTATCAATACCCAATTTGATAATAAACTCTCCGCTACCTGTGCCGAGCCTGAATTGGCAAACAAATTTATCCAAGCTGGCGACAGTATCATCAAGCACTACGAAAGCCGTGAATTTAGCACCGCCATTCGTGAGATTATGGCACTTGCCGACCTTGCCAATCAGTACATTGACGACAAAAAACCGTGGGCGGTTGCCAAAGAAAACCCGAACAGTAAGGACGTCCAAGACATCTGCTCTGTGGGGCTAAACCTATTTCACAAAATCATGGTTTATCTGTCGCCTGTGCTACCGAAACTTGCCGAACAGTCCAAAGAATTTTTGAATGTGGATAGCATGAATTTTGATGAACGCTTTCACGTCCTAACGCATTCTATCAATGAGTTTAAGCCTCTTTTGCAACGCATTGACCCCAAAAAGGTGCAAGCCATGGTTGATGACTCAAAAGAAAACCTGCAACCCACCAACACCAAAAAAGCCCAAAAATCCAAAAAAGAGAGTAAGCCTGTGGAAGCCACCGACCAAACCGCCTTTATCGGCATTGATGATTTTGCCAAAGTTGAAATGAAAGTCGCCAAAGTGCTTAAATGCAATGCCGTTGAAGGGGCGGATAAACTATTGCAATTTACCCTTGATGTAGGCGATACTGATGAACAAGGCGAAAAGCAAACTCGCAAAGTATTTAGCGGTATTGCTAAGTTTTACAAACCAGAAAAGTTACAAGGTAAAACGGTGATTTGCGTTACCAACCTTGCTCCACGCAAGATGAAATTTGGCGTAAGTGAGGGCATGATTTTATCGGCAGAAAAAGACGGACAATTAACCGTTGTGCTATTGCCTGATAGCATGGTGGCAGGGGCGGTTTTGGCGTAATGTCTTGACTTTCACATCCTTGGCTAAGTTTCACTTAGCCTTTTTATCATGAGCTCTATTCGTAAAATCATCCACCTAGACATGGACGCTTTTTTTGCCAGCGTTGAGCAGAGGGATAACCCTGCCTATCGTGGCAAGCCTCTTGTGGTGGGCGGTGACCCCAATGGACGTGGTGTGGTCGCGGCGACAAGTTATGAGATTCGCTCCTTTGGCGTACATTCGGCGATGAGCTGTTATGAAGCCAAAAAACGCTGTCCCCACGCCATTTTTGTCCGTCCCCGTTTTGATGTCTATCGTGGCATCAGTACCCAGATTCGAGACATCATGGGACGACTAACCGACCTTGTCGAGCCATTATCGCTCGATGAAGCCTATCTGGACGTTACAGGTCAGCCCCATTGTGGTGGGTCAGCCACACTCATGGCAAACTGGCTCCGCCAAGCGATTTTTGATGAAACGGGGCTGACAGCCTCGGCAGGGGTGTCTTTTAACAAAATGCTTGCCAAAATCGCAAGCGACGTCAACAAACCCAATGGCATTGCCGTCATCACGCCTGACATGGCGGATGAGTTTTTGTCAGAGTTACCCATTGAGCGGTTTTTTGGTATCGGCAAAGCAAGTACCAAACGCCTGCACGAGATGGGAGTCAGTACAGGGGGGCAAGCTTCGTAAACTCCCCCTTGATGAGCTGGTTCAACTGTTTGGCAACAAGCGGGGGCAGTTTTATCACGACATCGCCCACGGCAAAGATGAGCGAGCGGTCAAACCCGAACGTGTGCGTAAATCCATCGGCACAGAGATTACCTTTTTGCACAATTCTAATGATGATGATTTTATCCTAGCTCAGATTTTCGGAGAAAATGAGAGTGCCTTTGCCGACCTCGGTAAGCGAGAATTGACCGCCCATACTGTTACCTTAAAAATCAAATACAGCGATTTTAGCCAAATTACACGCTCGGTTTCTGTCAAGTCCCCTTTTAAGCACAGCAGCGACAGCGTCAAGCCTTATCTGATTGATTTATTTCACCACATCCCCAGAGAGCTTCCCATTAGCTTGGTCGGGGTTACGTTCTCAAATCTAACTCATCTTGATGACATGGTAGAACAGCTTGATTTGTTTGACGGGTAATTTATCAAGTCAAAATAAAACCCCCAAACTAGGCAGCTCGGAGGTTATCTTATAAATGATGATTAATTATTCATCATCTTCATCAGTTTTGTTTTCACCGTCTTCTGACAAAATGGTAACCAAAATGTCAGCAGTGATGTCATGGTGTAGCTGAATGGTAACTTTGTATTCGCCCACTTGACGTAGCGTACCTTCTGGCAACTTCACCTCTGCACGGTCAACTGGCAAGCCAGAAGCGGTCAGTGCGTCAGCGATGTCACGAGTACCGATAGAACCAAATAGCTTGCCTTCATCGCCTGCTTTGGCACGCATGATGACATTCACGTCTGATAGAGCATCAGCACGTTTTTGGGCTTCTTGTAGTTCTTTGGCTTCTTGTGCTTCTAGCTCGGCACGGCGTGCTTCAAACTTAGCAATATTTGCTTCGTTGGCAGGCAGTGCTTTACCTTGCGGGATTAGGAAGTTACGACCGTAACCTGCTTTTACATCAACAGTCTCGCCAAGTTTACCAAGATTAACGACACGCTGTAATAGAATAACTTGCATGATGGTCTCCTAATTACTTGTGGTTGTCGGTATATGGCAATAAAGCCAAATAACGAGCTTGTTTGATGGCAACAGCAAGCTGACGTTGATACTTGGTAGAAGTACCAGTGATACGGCTTGGGGTGATTTTACCATTTTCGCTGATGTATTGTTTTAGAAGTTCTACATCTTTATAATCGATGTGGGTAATGCCTTCTGCAGTGAAACGGCAGAATTTACGACGACGATAGAAACGTGCCATGAGTTATCTCCTTAATTATTCGCTTGCATTGTCTTCGCTCTCAGTCTCCTGAGTGCGGACATCATTACGGCGGTTGGCTTTGCGAGTACGCTTGTCTTCGGCTTCTTTTGCCAAAGGCGATTGCTCGGTAATCGCTTCATCACGGCGAATAACTAGGCTACGCAAAATAGCGTCATTGTAACGGAACAATTCTTCTAGTTGAGCCAAAGTCTCATCGTTACATTCAATGTTTAAAAGAACATAATGAGCTTTGTGGATTTTGTTGATTGGGTATGCCAATTGACGACGACCCCAGTCTTCTAGACGGTGGTTGTTACCGCCATTTTCTTCGACGATAGAACGATATTTAGTTACCATGTCGGCAACTTGGTTGCTTTGGTCTGGGTGTACCAGTAGCACCACTTCATAATGTCTCATAAGGACTCCCTACGGATTAAAACAGCCATTATCACAGATAACAGCAAGGAGATTGAAAATTGATTGATATAAACCAATCATTTAACAAAGTCCGCTATTATACACGAACTTTTTTATAAATAAAAGGGGAATTTAAGACTTTTGGGCGTTTTTCTCAGCTTCTTCAAGCAGTCGCTTTTGTTCTTGAATGCGTGCTTTTTCTTTGGCTTTGGCAATGTTCACTTCAATCACACCACGCAAAACCTGCCAAATCGCCCCGACAAAGAGCAGAACAATAAACACCGCCAAAATCGGCAAAAAGGCACTGACCGCCCCCGACATGTCGCCCATCAAGGCACTGTGAGCCACGCCCGCCACCGCAGGAGCAATTTGCCCTGTACCTGTCAGTGTATCACCAGGGGTCAAAAGTACCGCCACCGCCAATGCCCACAACATACCACCAATGGGGCGTGGAATAACACGCGCCACAAAGATAAGCAAAAGTAGCACTAAAATAGACGCACCGACATACGCCAAAAACGGCAAATCATTATCTGGCACGTCCTTGACGAGATGTGACCACCAAATTACAAGCTCGGCAATGTACTCGCTAATGGTATCCAGTGGCAGACTTTTGACAAGATTTTTTAGCCAATCCATAATTTATCAATCACAAAAATAATCGCCCTATTTTAGCATATTTTTTGCCAAACTTCACAAATTTTCACTCAAATGCCGTCATTATCGTCATCAGTCATATTTTTTATCTTGCAAGGCTTTGGCACGGGCTAAGGCTTGCTGTGCTAGCACATCGCTTGGCGGAGCTTGCACATAATAGCCCTGTTCGGCAAGGCGGGCTTTGACTGTCTCAATATCCGCTTGGGCAAGTTTGGTGCGTTCTGCCAAATCCAAGTGCATGACAAATTGCCCCAAACCCAATTTAGCTCGTATGTCGGACGGCAACACCCCAAGCCAATCACGAATCTCATCGGTGTCGTCAGGATAATTCGGGCGGGCGATATAGACATACCAATCAGGGCTTTTTGGGAATTTATAAACATCACAGTGCATTTTTGTGCCTTAACATTACTATTTGATTGAAAAACTCAATTAGACTTCTTGCGATACTAGGTTTTCCGTTCGCCCTGAGCTATGCCTGCGGGTGGCGGAAAACCGTTATGGTTCGACTTAGCTCACCACGAACGGTTTTCTTTAATTCGGGGTTTCGCAAGAAGTCTATTGGGAAAACTCAATTTTACAAATTATTTTATAAAATTTGCAAATTTTGCTTGTAAATTGTAGCATTTTTTTTCATAATAAGAGACGTAAATTTTCAGGAGAGATTTTTTTGCAAGGTTGGTTTTTATTAAAACCGAGCGATGATAATTTAAAATATTAAGCGAAAAAACACCGAAGGCGTAAATTACCCTACAATCGCTCAGGTAAAAGGACTGAAAAATTTAGATAATTCAAAAGGTTGTAGAGTTATCACAAAATCTGGAGAAGGCAGGTCATGCCTACCGAAGGGAAGAAAATGCTTAATTTTCAATAATTTAGCATTGAAAATCTCAGGTAACAGGACAGATGGGGTGCTTAAAAATTGTTAAGTTTTGGTTTAATAGGCGAATTGCAATTCGCCCCTACACTATCGCCAAATTTTAACAAAACGATTTTAATTTATTGTTTTATAAGCACTTTTTAAAGGAAATCCAGATGTCTCTACAACGCACCCCCCTATTTGATGCCCACACAGCCACAGGTGGCAAACTTGTGGATTTTGGTGGCTGGGAATTGCCTGTCAATTACGGCTCACAAATCGCCGAACACGAAGCCGTCCGCACGGACGCAGGTATGTTTGATGTCTCACATATGCTCGTTACCGATGTGGCGGGCGACAACGCCAAAGCCTTTTTACAAAAACTGCTCGCCAACGATGTTGCTAAATTGTCCTTTGTCGGCAAGGCTTTATATTCTGGAATGCTCAATGACAAAGGCGGCGTCATCGATGACCTAATCGTCTATCGCATGAACGAAGACGAGACCGCTTATCGCATCGTCTCAAACGGGGCAACCCGTGAAAAAGACTCTGCTCACTTTGCCAAAATTGGTAATGACTTTGGCGTAACGCTCGCCCCTCGCTATGATGTCGCCATGCTTGCCGTACAAGGGCGAAACGCCATTGCCAAGCTCCTTACCGTCAAGCCTGAATGGGCGGAGAAAGTAAACGCTCTAAAATCCTTTGTCGGTGTGGACTTGGGCGGTGACTGGTTTGTCGCTCGCACAGGCTACACAGGCGAAGACGGTGTGGAAGTAGTCATGCCAGCAGATGAAGCGGTTGGATTTTTTGATGAGCTTGTCAAAGCAGGTGTCGCCCCATGTGGACTTGGGGCAAGAGACACCCTAAGAATGGAAGCGGGTATGAACCTATACGGCAACGATATGACGGACGATGTCAGCCCACTAGAAGCAGGTATGGGCTGGACGGTGGATTTAAAAGACGAAAACCGTGATTTTATCGGCAAATCGGCTCTGGTGGCATTAAAAACCGCAGGGGTCAAAGCCAAACAAGTCGGACTGCTTTTAGAAGAAAAAGGCGTGATGCGTGCAGGAATGGAAGTCGTTACCGAAAGTGGCAATGGCATTACCACAAGTGGTGTATTTAGCCCAAGTCTAAACCAGTCAATCGCCATTGCCCGTGTGCCAGCTGGCTTTAATGGCGATGCCGCCAAAGTGATTATGCGTGGCAAAGAAGTGGAAGTGCGAGTGCTTAAATTGCCATTTGTCAGAAATGGTAAGAAGCAGTTTGAGTAACAAAAGGGTGTAGATACACCTTATTACGTGAGAGAAAAAATGCGTTATTTATCATTTGTCATCGTATGTGTATTTGCCCTAAGTGGCTGTGATGCCAAAGACCACTGTTTGGACTATGGCGGTTCTTATAACGAGACCACCAAACAATGCGAAAAGTAATTTTAACCCACTCACTAGGAGAGACCCATGAGTAATATCCCAAGCGATTTAAAATACGTTGCCAGCCACGAATGGCTAAAACTAGAAGATGACGGTATCATCACCGTTGGCATTACCGACCACGCCCAAGATTTGCTTGGCGATGTGGTATTTGTGGAATTGCCAGAAGTGGGTGCAGTCGTTGAAGCCGACCAAGAAATCGCCGTGGTTGAATCGGTCAAAGCGGCAAGCGATGTCTATGCTCCAATCGCAGGCGAAATCGTGGAGATTAACGAAGAGCTTGTAGATGCACCAGAGCTTGCCAACGAAGACCCATACGGCAAAGCGTGGTTCTTTAAAGTCAAACCCGCCAATCCTGCCGACTATGACAGCCTAATGAGTGCAGACGAATACGAAGAAAGTCTGTAATTAAATAAAAACAAGCGTAAGTTTTAATAAATTTACGCTTGTTTTGGTTATTCTGACCACATATTCAATTAAACTTGACAAACTTGAACTGTTATTATGTTTGGAGGTAAAATGAACTTTCACGACATTGGAGATAAACTAGAAAGTATTTGCAGACAGGTTTTGTTAAACCGCTGGCAAAATAGTCAAATTATTGAGACAAAGAGAAATTCAATTCACGGAATTGATTTTGCTGTAGAAATAATAGGTAATGGCATAATGATTGTTGAAGTCAAAAGTGCCACTGGCTCGGTCAGAAACGGTCAAATGGATATAGAGTGGATTAGAAAAAATTTAACCCCATCTTTCAAAAAGGCTCTACAAGAAGCATACCAAAAAAGATATTATTTGGGTTGTGCCACTTATAGAGTTGTTCAGGTTTATGGCGATAGAGAATACCACTTTCAAGACAATCAAGGTCAAAAATATCTTGTTAAAAACGCACCTCCAACTAGAAAAATTGACTGGAATGATTTACTAAATGATATTTTTCCCATAAAATCCAACTACGATAAATTGGATAGCGAATTATCTAAAATTGAAAGCGAATATTCTACGAGTTTGGTGGAGGCATTCGTTGGCAAAGAGATTGACTTTAATAAAGTTAGAGAGAGTTTAAAATTACTTCAAGGTGATATTCACAAAACAATTCTAACCAAAGAATTCAAAAAGAAATTGATTGATAGAGTACAAAAATCATTTGAAAAGGTAGGGGATTTACAAAATAAAGAGAAAGAAAAGAAACAACAAGATTGGCAAAAGCAACAAGAGGAAAGAAAGTATAATTATAAATTAAAGCACGATATTTGCTTATCTATTGAAAGTATTTCCACTTCTGATTGGAAAATTGCTGGTAATCGTATTAAAGAATTGCAACAAAAGTGGAAATCTATTGGTTCTGTACCAAAGGATAGAGCTGATGAAATCAATGATCGTTATCGTTCAGCTTGCGATAATTTCTTTCAAAAGCGACAAAGATATTTTGATGAACTAAATAAAGAAAGAGAAAATCAACAAAAAGAGCGAGAAAGAAATTACAGTCTAAAAAGAGATATTTGCTTATCTATTGAAAGTATTTCCACTTCTGATTGGAAAATTGCTGGTAATCGTATTAAAGAATTGCAACAAAAGTGGAAATCTATTGGTTCTGTACCAAAGGATAGAGCTGATGAAATCAATGATCGTTATCGTTCAGCTTGCGATAATTTCTTTCAAAAGCGACAAAGATATTTTGATGAATTAAGTAAAGAAAGAGAGAGAAAGCAAAAAGAGTGGGAGGAAAGACAACGAGAAAGACAAAAAGAAAAAGAAAGAAAGCAGAGAGAATATGAGGAAAGACAACGAGAAAGAGAAAGAAAACAGAGAGAATATGAGGAGAGACGAAGGGAAAGAGAGAGAAAGCAGAGAGAATATGAGGAAAGACAAAGAGAAAGAGAGAGAAGGCAAAAAGAATATGAGGAGAGACGAAGGGAAAGAGAGAGAAAGCAGAGAGAATATGAGGAAAGACAACGCAATAAAAGGCGTTAAAATCTTTTGTGATATAATGTAGGTTGGGTTTTTGTTTTTCAACCCAACCTACAAAACTTACAAACAATTAAGATTTAATTCAAAATCATATTGTTAAAATATCATTTTCAATTAAATTTAACCTAACCCTAAAAGGATAAATTATGTCATTTAACACCTTTTCCGACCTATTTTATGAAAACGCCTTTGTGCATCGTCATTTGGGCAATAGCACCGATGAAGAACAAGCCCTACTGACTGCGGTAGGGGCAAAAACTTTGGACGAATTTGTGGATTCTGTTGTGCCACAATCGGTGCGTTTAAATAAAGCCCTTGATTTGCCCCCTGCAATGAGCGAGCATAACGCCCTAGCCAAACTTCGCACAATGGCAGACAAAATCACCGTTGCCAAAAGCTATATCGGTCAAGGCTATTCGCCTGCCCGTTTGCCTGCGGTCATTCAAAGAAATGTCCTAGAAAACCCCGGTTGGTACACCGCTTACACCCCTTATCAAGCCGAGATTGCCCAAGGGCGTTTGGAAGCCTTGTTAAACTTCCAACAAGTGTGCATTGACTTGACAGGAATGGACTTAGCAGGTGCGTCATTACTTGACGAAGCCACCGCCGCCGCTGAAAGTATGGCAATGGCACAAAGATGTAGCAAATCCAAATCCAACGCCTTTTTTGTGGACAGTCGTACCTACCCACAGACCCTAGATGTGATTCGTACCCGTGCCAAATATTTTGGCTTTGATGTGGTGGTGGGCGATTTTGAAACCGCCAAAAATGGCGACTTCTTTGGGGCGTTTTTCCAATATGTTGGCAAGGACGGCGATGTGGCGGACTTAACCGACATCATCAAAACCGTCAAGGACAACGGAGCGTATGCCATTGTCGCAAGCGACATTATGAGCCTTGTCCTACTTAAATCCCCTGCCCAAATGGGGGCGGACATTGCCCTAGGTAGCACCCAACGCTTTGGTATCCCAATGGGCTTTGGGGGTCCGCACGCAGCTTATTTTTCCTTTAAAGACAAAGACAAACGAAGTGCCCCCGGTCGTATCATCGGCGTATCCAAAGACGCACAAGGTGGCACGGCTCTAAGAATGGCACTGCAGACCCGTGAACAGCACATTCGCCGTGAAAAAGCAAACTCCAACATTTGCACAAGCCAAGTCCTGCTTGCCAACCTTGCAGGTATGTATGCCGTCTATCACGGGGCGACAGGGCTAAAACGTATTGCCAGCCGTATTCACGCTTTGGCGGTGGCGTTTTATAATGCCGTTAAAGGGGAATTTACGCCTGTTAGCGATGTGTTCTTTGACACGGTAACCGTCAAAACCGACAAGGCAAGCGAACTTGTTAAATCCGCCAAAGCCAAAGGGTATAACCTGTTCCACAAAGGCGATTTGGTGGGTGTATCCTTTCACGAATTGACCGATGAGAAAGAATTTAATGAGCTGTGCGAAATTTTTGGCGTCAGTGGCAATTTGGATAAGGTAGAAAATATCTTGGGCGACTTAAATCGCACCGATGAGATTTTGACCCACCCCACTTTTAACAGCTATCATACCGAACATCAAATGCTCCGTTATCTAAAATCGCTAGAAGACAAAGATTTGGCGATGAACCGCTCAATGATTTCGCTCGGTTCTTGCACAATGAAACTAAACGCCACAAGCGAGATGTTGCCGATTACTTGGGAAGAGTTTGCGGGTGTACATCCCTTTGCCCCTGCCGATGATACGGTGGGCTATATTGAGATGATTGAAAGTTTGCAAACGCAGTTAAAAGCAATCACAGGCTTTGATGAAATTTCAATGCAACCAAACTCAGGGGCGAGCGGTGAGTACGCAGGGCTTTTGGCGATTCGCCGTTATCACGAAAGCCGTGGCGATGACAACCGCACGGTCTGCCTAACCCCCCGCTCGGCTCACGGCACCAACCCTGCGACCGCCCAAATGATGGGAATGCAAGTTGTGGTGGTTGCCACAGATGAAAACGGCAATGTGGACTTTAATGATTTGACCGCCAAATGTGAAGAGCATTCTGCCAATCTTGGGGCGTTGATGATTACTTATCCGTCCACGCACGGGGTGTTTGAAGAAGGTATCCGTGACATTTGCGACCTTATCCACAAACACGGTGGACAAGTGTATATGGACGGGGCGAATATGAACGCCCAAGTCGCCATTATGCAACCTGCCGAAGTCGGTGCCGATGTCCTGCATATGAACCTGCACAAGACATTTTGTATCCCACACGGTGGTGGTGGACCGGGTATGGGTCCGATTGGTCTAAAATCGCACCTTGCTCCCTTTATCCCAAGCCATAGCGTAAACCCTGTATTTAACGCCCAAAACGGTCAAACGGCTGTTTCGGCTGCCCCGTATGGCTCGGCAAGCATTTTGCCAATTTCGTGGATGTACATCACAATGATGGGACGAGATGGCTTGTTGTCAGCGACCAAACAGGCACTTTTGAACGCCAACTATGTCGCCACAATGCTAAAAGACGACTACCCTGTACTCTATACAGGCAAAAACGGACGGGTGGCTCACGAGTGCATCATTGACATTCGCCCCTTAAAGGCGGAAACAGGCATTACTGAAACCGACATCGCCAAACGCTTGATGGACTATGGATTCCACGCTCCAACAATGAGTTTCCCTGTGGCGGGTACGCTGATGATTGAACCAACTGAGTCTGAGAGCAAAGACGAGCTTGACCGCTTTATTTCGGCACTCAAACAAATCAAGCAAGAAGCCCTAAAAGTACAAGCTGGGGCGGACGGCTGGACAGCGGACAACAACCCACTTGTGAACGCACCACACACCCAAGCGGTCATCGTGGGCGAGTGGGACAGACCGTATAGCCGTGAAGTGGGGGCATTCCCATTGCCCTATATCAAGGCACATAAATTCTGGCCGACTGTGGGTCGTGTGGACGATGTCTATGGCGATAAGAATTTGATTTGTAGCTGTCCGAGTATTGAGAATTATGAATAATCTTTTGGGTTGTTTGTAGTTTGAGATAATTGCAAAAGAAAAAAATGCCGTCAACTTGGGAAAGTTGGCGGTGTTTTTTAAATATAAGTGCGTTAATAAATAAGGATAATTTTTAATGGCAACCAAAAAAGAAATCAATCAAACCGCCAAACTTTGGCTGGAATATTACCCTACTTTAATACAATGGGGACAATTTTTAATAAAACGATATGATTGTTTGATTGTAGGTATTTGCATAGATAAAACAACGGATAAAACAGAATATTACCCAACATTTTTTATTTTTAATCTTTTCACAAATATGCCTTGTTTGGCATTTGCCTATTGCTCTTACTTCATTAAAAAATTTGTACCAGATAGCTTCAAATACGGAGTGGATATTAGCAGTGCCAATCAATATTTGGTAGAAAACACGCCTATTTTACAACACATCAATGAACGATTTACTTTTGGTGATTATATGGAGCATATCATTCATACTTTTAATAGTGAAAATTTGTATTATCATAAAAATGGCATTGCAGAAACTTACTTTGACATTTTAACCGTCAGCAATTATTTGGGTTGTGGCGACTATTATTTTTCCCATATTGAAAAAATGAAAGCCAATATGCGTTTGGATAAGTTTTCAATAGATATTGACAATTGGGAAAAAGAGATTTTTAATACAATCAATGGAAATATGGAAGAAATTATTCAAAAAAGAATGATTAAAATTGGCTTGCCACCTGAATTAGAAAATCATAAACTTATCTATCAAAATGATAAAATTGAGTTTATTGATAAAATCAAAAGTTTGACGGCTTTGTATTGAGTTTTGGGGTAATTGAGTTTATAATTTTTAAGGTTTTTTAATTAAGGAGCATTTATGAAAACCAACACCCTACTTGCCATTATCATTGCGCTTTTAACGATTTTAATTGGTTTATTATTTTATATGTTTAGCGGTCAAGCCGAAAAACGAGCCATTAACCACATCGAACAAGAGCTGAGTATTAAAAACGATGAAAAAATGGCACAGCTTAAACAAATCGCCTTTGACCACGAAAGCATACAGCTTGCCCAGTCCGTCATCAGCCATCTAAAAATGGAAATGCAAGTTATCTAATAGACAGGGGGCAACTACCCACATCGCTTGCCGAGCTTAATTTGCCATCCAACTGGACACCCAGCAGTAAAATCAAGTCGGTTACATTGGATAATCACTCAGTCGTTACCATTAAAATTGACAATGCCACCAGTAAAGGCACGCTGATTTATACGCCCACCATTCATCAAGACAGCTACATTGATTGGCAATGCACCACGCCTGATATTAAAGACATTGAGCGACATTTGCCAACATGTTCTTATACAGGCACGCCCTAAACTTGCCACATGAAAAATACGCCTATCTTTATCATCATTTGGCATAGTTAAATTGTGGCAAAATTCTATAAGATATGGCTACTTTTATCAACGTAGCCAACAGGAACTTAGCCATGACCGACCTATCCAAAACGAGCAAGCGTTTGGCACAGACGACATTTATAGCGACCTTGTGCCACCGCACGGCAGTCCCACCCTTAAACCCCTTGTATTAACAGGCGATGAGCTTGCCAACGCCCTACAAACTGCCGAAAATTTACCCAAAATCACGCTATCTAGCCGTGAGCGTGGCGACCTTATCATGCCGGGTATTGGCGGATTTACGCCCCTTGACGGCTTTATGGGGCAAGCCGATTATGAAGGCGTGATAGCGAGCATGACGCTCGCCCAAGGCGGTGTGGACGGCACTTATCGGGACGTATTTTTTCCCATTCCCATTACCTTATCAACCGACACCACCACCGCAAACACCCTAAGCCTAGGCGACAGCGTGGCTCTCGTGGACAACACAGACGCACTCATGGGCGTGCTGATCATTAGCGACATTTACACCCCCAACAAACCTGCCGAATGCCAAGCCACCTTTGGCACGACCGACCCCAACCATGTGGGCGTGGCACAGGTGCTGGGCAGTGGCGATGTGTATTTGGGCGGAAAAGTACAAGTGTTTAGTCAAAGCGAATTTCCCACCGACTACCCCGAGATTTACAAAACCCCTGCCCAGACTCGGGCAATGTTTAAGCAAAAAGGCTGGAAAATTGTCTCTGCCTTTCAAACTCGTAACCCCATGCACCGCTCGCATGAATACCTTGCCAAAATCGCCATAGAAATCTGCGACGGCGTACTCGTGCATTCGCTCTTAGGCAAGCTAAAAGCAGGCGACATTCCTGCCGATGTCCGCCAAGAAGCCATTGGCGTGCTGATTGACAACTATTTTAAAAAAGACACCGTCATTCAGGCAGGCTACCCCCTAGATATGCGATATGCAGGCCCCAAAGAAGCCCTGCTTCATGCCCTATTCCGCCAAAATTATGGGTGCAGTCATCTCATCATAGGGCGAGACCATGCAGGCGTGGGCGATTATTATGGAGCGTTTGATGCTCAAAAGATTTTTGATACCATTGACAAGGACGCACTTATTACCAAGCCCTTAAAAATTGACTGGACGTTTTATTGTCATGGCTGTGGCGGTATGGCAAGCACCAAAACCTGTCCGCACGACCCGTCCCACCACGTCAAAATCTCAGGTACAGCGTTAAGAGCTGCCTTATCAAATGGCGATGATGTCCCCGAAACATTTAGCCGACCTAAGGTGCTAGCGGTGTTAAAACGGTATTATCAGGGGGTGTGATTGGTTCAAATAAAAACGCAAGTCTAGACTTGCGTTTTTAGATATTATCAATATCTATTCTTGTTTTTTATCATAGGTGTTGGTGCTTCCACGCCGAACCACTGCGAATGTAGTTTTTGATATGTACCATTTTGATGCACATCTTGAATGCCTGCATTTATTTTTGCTATTAGCTCATCATTACCTTTTTTGGCAACTACCACCATATTATAATAATCAAAACCCTCGCCCGTACCATTGAAATTAAATTTCAAATTTGGTTGTCCCTTGGCATAATGACGTAAGATATTTTCATGAGCATAAACCGCCTCAACTTTATCATTCACCAAATCACTAAATGCCAAAAAACTGGTTGAAGAAAGTTTTAATGTTGGATTACCCTCCCCCTTTTTAGCTATTAATTCATCAGCAAAGATCGTATTAGATTGAACACCAATATTGTGAACAACCATATCTTCAAATGTATTAATATTGGTAACACCCTCTTTGGTTAAAATCGAATCCCTGCCATGTAAATAGGCATTAGATAAAGCAAAATCAGCATCCCCACCTGCCTGCTGACGAGAAATACCTGAAATCACCAAATCAGCCTCTCCGGTGTTTAATCTACCAAGCATGTCTTCCCAAGGCGAATTAATAATCTCCACTTTAAAGTTCTGAGACTGTGCAATCGCCTGAATCATATCCACATCAAAGCCGATGATACCGCCTTTTTCATCCAAGTACTCATAAGGTGCGTAATGCGGATAGGTTAAAACCTTATACACCTTTTGATCCAAATCATCTTTTAACTCTTCCTGGATTGATTCTGATGCATTGTTTTTGTCGCCACAACCCATCAACGTAAAAACACAGAGAAGCATTACCGTAAATAAAGATTTCATCAATAACTCCTTAACCAATAATATTGATCAATGAAACAGCAATACATTTGTTGCTTAATTACAATACAGTCTAATATATTAATTCTAACATATTCATACAATAAAACAATATAAATTTTTAGCTCCAGTTCAAACGCACGCTATCAAGACAGTCATTCGTGGTGAGCTATGCCTGCCCACAACGGTTTTCCTGCTCGCAAGCAGGCTCAGGGCGAACAGAAAATCTAGTTTGGCATATTAGACCTCCTACAAAACCCCTCCCATGCTAAAATACCCCAATGAACTACGAAGCATCCACACACTTATCTGATGAAAAGTTTAAACGCTTAATTGGTGTTAAGCGAGAAGTCTTTAACAACATGCTTGCTTGTTTAGAGCAAGCACAAGCTAGCATACATCAAAGAGGTGGTAGAAAACTCAAAATTGGTATGCCCAATTTGTTAACGGCAACCTTGCAGTATTTTAAAGAATATCGCACCTATGAGCAGATAGCCGCTGACTTTGGCATCCATGAAAGCACACTTATCCGTAAAAGCCATTGGATTGAAGACACACTAAGCAAGCAAGGCTTTGCCATTGCCACCCAAACACCCACCAAAGATGACATTGCGATTGTGGATGTGAGCGAAGTGCGTGTTAATCGTTCTAAAAAAACCAAGCATTGATGTATTCTGGCAAGAAAAAGCGTCATACCGCAAAGGTGCAATGTATCATCAATCACCACAAGGTCATCTTACAAGTAGACACCAGCATCATTTAAATGCATGACTTTAAGCTCTTTAAGCGAACAAACCCAAATTTAACAAAGGCTAAGTTTATCCTAGCAGACAGTGGTTATCAAGGCATAAAACACATACATGCTAATGCCTTTACGCCACTAAAAGCAACCAAGAAATACCCATTAGTACAAGAAGCCAAAGATTATAACGCATTATTGTCTAAAACACGGGTGAGAGTAGAACATATCTTTGCCAAGTTTTAAGCCTTTAAAATGTTCTTAACCACCTATCGTAAATCATTGGCAAGATTTGAACTTAGGGTAAAGCTCGTGTTTGGGTGGATTGGGTAGTTTTGCAGGGGGTCTATTATATAAAACGATAATAAAAATAATTATTATTATTGACATTTTTTTTATTATTTAGTAATATTCCCTATCTTAATTATAGCTAAGGCAGTTTTATGTTTGTTAGGGCGTGTTTTTTGATATTTTGTGCGTTGTATGAGGCAGGCTTTGGCTTGACAAACGCTCATGCCATGCATGATTTGATAAATCTCTCATCAAAAACATCAACGGTTTTGACAACAGGTCAAATCTTTGATAAAGCCAACCGCCCCATCCCTTATGCTACTTTTGTCCAGCGACTGGCAGGAGCTGACTATGTTATCTTGGGTGAATACCATGACAGTGTGCCTCAGCACCACTTGGCAGACCAACTACTTCAAGATTTGCATAGACAAAGACCACAAGGCAGTTTGCTCTTGGAGATGCTGACCGTCGATCAGCAAGCTGCCATTGATAAAGCCCGTCAAAATCCACCTTCCTTTAAAAAATTGCCCAAAGCACTTGGTTGGCAAAAATCATGGGATTGGGCGTTGTACGGACAAATTGTGGCACAGCCGTTTGAGTTTGGCTATCCTTTGATTGCCACTAATTTGACAAAATCTGAAGTTAAAACTCTAATGCAAGGGGCAGAACCGTTAAAAGGCTATCTTTCCACCAATGATGATATTAAAGCAATATTAAAAACCCGTATTTTAAAAGCACATGGCTTTGACAAAGCAGGGCTTGATAAAGCAGACGAAAAAATCGTGGACAATATGGTTGCCATTCAGCAATTTAGAGATCGCCGAATGGCAGAAAAAATCTTATCATCGCCAAAACCCACTTTGCTTTTGACAGGGAATTATCATGCCGAGCAAGGCGTGGGTATACCAATGCACTTGATTGATTTGCAACATGGCAAAACACCCTTGACAGGCATCGTGGTATTGATGAGTAAATCTATGGGTGAATTTGATGGTCAAGACGCTGATTATATTTGGGTGATTCAAGAGTAAAAATGACATTACAAAGTAATAAAAACAAGTGGTATTTTGCAATTTGGATGATGCTTGGCTTGGCAATTAACTCATTTGCTTTAGCAGGCGGACTGTCTGATGAGATGAAAAACTCCACAAACCAACATAGCATGTCTGACCATCGTGATAGCCCTATTTCTCCCCCTGATGTTGCCAAATATCCCACGCTTTATCAAGTACACGGTGAGCTTGTGGTTGATGATTATGCGTGGCTTTATGCTGATAGCGGTGAAAGAAACCGACTTATTGAACAAGAAAACGCCCACACCGCCCATCATCTTGACCGCTCACTCATAAACACCCTAAGTCAAGAAATCAAGAAGAGAAGTAAAGTAGGTGTATCAGATGAAATTTGGTTAGATGGTGGCATATTTTTTAAAAAAGATAATACATCTTTCCCCAAAGTGTTTATCAAAAGTCAAAATAAAAACAACCAAAATGTTTGGACGCTGCTTTTGGATACCAATGCCGAAAAACAAATGCTTGGTGTGGACACTTATCAGCTTGGCATGATAAAACCTGCACCCAATGCCGCTCACATTGCCATCAGCTATGATACCATCGGTAATGAAGTGTACGCTATTGATATTGCGGATAAGACAGGTCGTGTCATTGATCGCTTGACAAAAACAGCTGGACAGGTGGTGTGGCTTAACCATGAGTATTTGGTGTATGTGAATGATTACCACAATCAGGTGTTACGCCACAAGCTCGGCACTTCCCAAAGCCAAGATGTGCCGATTTACCATAAACAAAATCAGCGGCTTGGTCTGTCTTTGGATAGTGCCAGCTCTGATGAGTTTGTTCTTTTGACGCTTGGTAACATGACTACTGCCCAAACTTTGTTTGCCAAACCAGAAGATTTGATACAGCAAGGTGAATTTACACCCTTTGGAGTGATAGAACAAGATCGTGAGTATTACTTAGAGCATTATCAAGGTAGATTTTATCTCAAACTCAGTGATCAAAATGGGGCGGCGCTATACGTTTTGACCCAAGATGATATGACAAAATGGCGACAAAATCAGCATCTGCCAAATCCGATTTTTATGCCAAATAAGAGAGCAACGTTGGAGAGTTTTGCTTTTGTCGGAGATTATCTGATTGTTAAGGTGCGGCAAGGGGGTGTGCACCAGATTTTTTATGCCAATGTCAATGATTTACGTTTTGACAAGCTCTATCATGTCATTGATAAAAAAGATAAAAATGAGCAACAGTTTGACAGCTCAATCTATGCTGGTGATCAGGTATGGCGATCGGTAAAATTTGACGACGAAGCTTATATGGTTTGGATAAAATCCAGTGGCTTTGATATCCAAGCAAACACCAATCCCCATCTGTTAAGATTGGGCTACACTTCACCGAGTACACCAAAAACTGTGCGATATTACGATCTGCTACATCACCAATTTGTGAATGTCGCTCAAACTCAAAAGGACTATCAAACCAAACGCTTATGGATTGCCAGCAAAGATGGTACAAAACTCCCCATTACTTTGGTGTACAAAACAGGTTTAACGCCTACAAAAGATACTCCTTTGTTGATTTATGGCTATGGAGCGTATGGATTTAGTCTTGATCCTGTTTATGGCAGTAGCTATATTTCTTTGTTGGACAGAGGATTTGTTTATGTGTTTGCTCACATTCGGGGTGGAGGCGAGCTTGGACAGGCGTGGCACAACGACGGTAAGCTTACTAAAAAACAAAACAGTTTTGATGATTTTGTTACCGTTACTAAAAGCTTACATCAACAAGGCTACGGTTCGCCTGCCAATACCTTTGCAATGGGAGAAAGTGCAGGAGGTCTTGTTGTTGCTAACGTCTGTACTACCCACCCTGAGCTTTATAAGGCATGTGTTATGCAAGTGCCGTTTTTGGATGTTTTGTCCAACTACCATCAAGGCAAAACAGACGATGAAGACCAGTATTCAGAGTGGGGCGACCCAAGTATGGTAAGTGATTATCGCACCATTGCCCATTATAATCCTTATACCAATTTGACAGTGAAGCATTATCCTAACATGCTAATCATCGCTCATCGCCAAGATGCAAGAGTAAATTTCGTGGACAGTTTGAAGTTTATTGCCAAGATTAGGGCGTATCAAATTGATAACAACCATAGCTTACACTTAATTGCCATCAAAGACGGCGGACATAGTGGTACAGGACAAAATAGTCGTGTCGCTAATAATGCCATGGCATATGCATTTATCTTGCAGCAATGCAGTTCTTGCCAGACCTTAGAATAAAAAATCACTTACCTTAAACCTGTCAAGCCAATTTTTTGCTATCCAAAGCACGGTTTAAGGTAAATCAAAAATCAATAAACCTAACCTAAATTTAGGAGTTTAAAATGTCAACATCTCCCATTGTTTTTCAAAAAACGAAGCTTGCTTTATGTCTATCAGTAGTTTTTTGTGTAACTGCGTACGCTGACAATGAATTGGTATTAGAAGAAGTTACCATCAGTGCCAAGCAAACCATCAATAAAAAACCCTTTACTACCTCCCAAGCGATTACGAGTATTGACAAAGAGACGATTGACCGTTCGGTAACAGGGCTTGACAGCGTAGTGCGATCTACTGCAGGGGCGTTTACCAGCATGGATACCCCACAAGGCACGCTCAATGTCAATGTGCGGGGCATGACAGGCTTTGGACGAGTAAATACGATGATAGACGGCGTACCACAAACCTTGTTTGGAGTAACAGCGACGAGTGAAGGTGAAGGTGGATTTCACACTTCACCGCCATCCAGTAGCACTTTTGGAGCGGTCATTGACAGCAATTTTTTGGTAGGAGCAGACATCAGTCGTGGCGGACAGGGTGGCTCGCACGGCACCAATGCTTTGATGGGTAGTGTCAATTTTAGAACAATAGGTGTTGATGATATTATCCAAGATGATAAAAACTGGGGAGTATTGAACAAATATACCTACGGCACAAACAAACTTGGACACAATGCAATGTTGGCAGGAGCGGTAAAAGGCGAATTATCTGCAGGAGGATCGCTTGGCATAATGCTGGCGACCAGTGGTGCAAACAAATCCACAGATTATAAACGAGGCGATGGTAAACTTGCTAGCCATAACGATTATGTCATTTCAAAAGTGCAAAAACCACGATCTTATCTGGCAAAATTGGAATATCAACCAAGCGACATGCACAGTTTTATCTTGTCAGGACGAGATTATCGCACCAACATCGGTGGGCGACAGCTGAATAATAACGCTTATGGCGTAGACTACTACTTTACACCCGACAATCGTCTTGTGGATTTAGCGTTTAAGGCTAATACCACAGCAACAACTCAATCTATGAACCGTACTGCCAAGTATCAAACACTTGAAAATGCTGTCGCTAAAAACCGCTCTAACTATTTTGATCTAAGTAACATCAGTCGCTTTGACGGAAATTTTGGTAAGTTGACGAGTCGTTATGGTGTGTCCTTTTTGACCAATGATTATAGTCGCACAGCAGTTGCTGACAATGAAGATAGTTACAATTACACCCCTTTCTCACCGACAGGCAAACAAACCATCAAAAGCGTATACATGGACAACACCTTTGAAAAAGGCAGGTTTGGAATGGACTTATCATTGACCTATGCTGATTCCGAATTTGAAGGCTTTAAGCCTGCTTGTGGCACGGAGGGAGGTGTGCAGGTGCCTTGTTTTCCAATCGGTGAAGCAGTCGTTTCCAATCGCTCCAAAGACGTCAATGGTAAAATCGCCCTGTCCTATCAGGTTACTGATTGGTTTATGCCTTTTGTGAGCTATGCTCGCACCAGTCGCATGCCTAACATTCAAGAAGTGTTTTTTAACAATCAGGGTGGCGGATCCATGAATCCATTCTTAAAGCCTGAAAAAGCCGATATCAAAGAAGTAGGTTTTAACATTTTTAAGCACGGAATACTCGCGGACAGCGATACTTTTGGGTTAAAGGCAACCTATTTCCATAGCAAAATTAAAGATTATATTCATGCCCAAACATTCTACCTTAGAACCGATGGCAAGCTAACAAATGACATTAATGATGATATCGTCGGATTTAATGCGCCCATTTCTGTTAACTCTCTAGAACCTGTTACATCAAAAGGCGTGGAATTGATGGCAAATTATGATACAGGCAGGTATTTTGCAAACTTATCCTACACTCACGCTAAGTCTGACCAACCTGTCAATATAAATTCAGGACATCATGACTTTGGTTTTACAGGGGGCGGTACAGATCGTTTGCCAACCGATTATTGGACGGCAGAAGTCGGAACTCGTGCGTTCAATAACAAGTTATCATTGTCAGCACAGGTTAATTACTATGGTAAAAATGCTCGCTTAAACCCTGACTATATAAGCTTAACAGGCGAAGAGCAGCTACAAAAAATGCCCAAAAATCCAATCATTACCAATTTGTTTGCTCATTATCAAGTTAATCAAGATTTAACTTTGAGAGCAGGAATAGAAAACGTCTTTGATAAACTTTATATTCACCCTTTAAATAGTCAAAACAGCAATTACAGCCAACTTGACGACAATGGCGAACCAACCTTATTTACCAACTACGCAAGGGGTAGAACAGCGACAATTGGCTTAGAGTATCGGTTTTGATGATAGAGAAAGGATTGACCAACTCCCAAAAAGGGGTAGTGTGGTGCTTAGTCGTTGCAGGGCATAGTTTAGCGGTGTGGGGTCTTTTATGGACAAAAGTGCCACAGTTGCCAAGTGCTGTGGTTACTCCTTTACAGGTAGAATGGATTGAACTTGCCAATCTAGCCACGCCTGCAACACCGACAAATCAAACCAGATTGGATAATGCCAATCCACCCAAATCTGACCCAAAACCTGAACAGACATCAGTTTTGATAAAGAAACCGATAAAAAAATCGGTTGAACAACCAATCAAACAATCGGTTCAAAAAACCAAGCCAGCACCCAAAACAAAAATAGAGACAACCCCAATCACAGGCAATCAAACACCAGACCAGGCAAAAAATACGTGGACGATACAAGCTCATGATTCTTTTTCAGAAGAACAGCCAACCAACCAACCAGAACAAAAAACGACAAACGCCGAACAGGACAATGCCAAAGATGACAATAAACAGAGTGATAATGCCAAGCAAGGTGTTGGTAATCAAAGCAGTGAAAAGGATAATAAAGCAGATAGCTCCAAAATATCAAGTAGTCATGTTGGAAGTGGCAAAAACAATCACAGTAACACAGGATCATCAAGTGATAATACCAATCAGGCCAAGTCAAATGCTCTAGAACAAAGTTGGGCTGCCAAAGTGCGAGTCAAAATTGAAAAAAATCTTGATTATCCAGAAGAGGCACTTTCTAAAAAATGGAGTGGAAAACCCACGCTCAAAATTACCATTGACAAGACAGGGCGTGTGTTATCGGCAAGTGTTGCCAAAAGCAGTGGAAAAAGCATTCTGGATAAGGAGGCAATAGCCACTGCACAAAGAGCTTCCCCTTTGCCTGCACCGCCTGATGAAATTATGAGAGGAGAGTCTAGCAGGAGTTTTATAATTCCTGTGCGATTTGATTTAAAAAGCCATCGCTAAGTAAAGAGAGGATCAATGTCAAGATATTAATAGAGATTTACCTTTAAGCAAGTCATGAGAGTGAGTTATCATTCATTCTTAAAAGTTAAACCTTGGATTTATCCAACGCTAGGAGAACCTGATGAAAACCGACAAATTTTTATTAAACAGCACCGCCCCAAAAGTGGCAAGCATCACTTTGGAGCCTTTTCAAAAAAATACCACGCTTTGGCAAACTTATCAAGCCAAAAAAGCTGACATGCCCATGCTTTTCCCTACTGAAGGGGCAAAACTGCTAGGTGTGAGTGAGTTTGAATTGCTGTTGTCATCACCAAACAGCGTTTATCTTGGGAGCGATTGCCGTCCCATGCTGTTGCGATTACATGAATTGGGTCAAGTGGAAAATATTGTCCGCAATGAATTTGCTGTTCATGAAAAAACAGGACAGTTTTTAGGTTTGGAACTTGGACAAACGATGGGAATGGCGTTGAATCAAGGCGGTTTAGATTTGCGAGTGTTTTTAAATCATTTTAAGTTTATGCTTGCTATTGTGGCTACGGACGATAAACCCAGCTATCAAATTGCGTTTTTTGATGAATTTGGGCAAGCGGTAGATAAGGTGTTTTTAAATCCCATTACTGATGAAAAAATCACCCTTTGGCAAACCCTGACCGCCGATTTTGCTAAAACGGTTCAAAAGACATCAATAGAGGTTTTATACCCTGAAATACAAGGTAATTGGCAGGTCAAACATCTTGATGAGAATCAAAAAGCAGACTTTCACCATGATTGGTTGGCGATGACTGACATTCATCAATTTTATAAAATTTTATCCACGTATCAATTAGATCGCCAAAGTAGCTATGTAAACGCTCCTTCAAACTACACCAAACGCCTAAATCCAAAAGTTTTAGAGTCTTTGTTGAGTCGTGCGAGCGAACAGGCGTTACCGTTGATGATTTTTGTGGGCAATACTGGTATGGTGCAAATTTATGCAGGTACGATCAAGAATATCAAAAAAATAGGGCATTGGCTGAATATCATGGATAAAAAATACAGTCAATTTACATTGCATCTCAATGATAAGATGATTGAAAGTGTATGGTGGATCAGACGCCCACATTCGGACGGTTATACGATTGCCTTAGAGGGTTTTGATAAGCATGGTAATAGCATCATTACCATTTTTGGCGAACGTACCGAAGGACAAAAACAAGATCCTAATTGGCAAGTTTTTGCCGAAGCACTGGCAGCAGAATTTGCATATTAATACTTAACTTATCATTTAAGCTAAATGACCAGTTTATTATGATGGATTGTTCTTTGCTTTAATCAAGGGTTGTACAAAAACTAAGCTTGGTACAAACAGAATATTCTATTGTGAGGAGAAATGCTATGAAATTATTTGTAAAGAGTTTGTTGGTTGGGGTAGTTTTTACTACTACCCTTGCCAATGCTTATGAGCGTATCGTGGTATTAAGTGGTGATGTGGGCGATATTGTTACTGCATTGGGTGATGCCAAAAAAGTGGTGGGACGAGACAATACGAACAGAAATCCTGCCTTAGCTCATGCCAAATCTATCGGAACACATAGAAATCTGACACCTGAACCGATTGTTGCCTTAAAACCTGATCTGGTTCTTGGTAGTTATATGGTGCAACCACCTACTTTATATAAACGCTTAAACAGTTTAAAGATCAAGGCGGTTAATGTTGCCCCTACCGAGAGTGCGACGGATTATATCAAAGCGATCACCACAATCGGTCAATATTTAGGTAAAGAGCAACAAGCAAAAAAATTATCAAGCAGATGGCAACAGGGTATGGCTACCAAAAAACCAACAAAGGTTCGCTATTTGTTGAGTTACGACGGACGTATTGTAGCAGGTAAAGGCACGGTGGGCGATGAACTGATTAAACGAGCAGGTGGTGTGAATGCAGTAAACATTCAAGGATTAAAGCCACTTTCTCGTGAAGGTTGGCTCGCCGCCAAAGCCGATGTCATCATTATCGCTAAGCACAACCAAGCCACGCTTGGAACGATCAGTGAATTTATCAAACGCCCAGAGATTTCGGCAAACCCTGCCGCCAAAAAAGGTAAAGTATATTATTGGCCTGCTAATGACTTTTTAAGATATGGACTTGATAGTCCAGAAATCGTGAGCAAACTGCATGCTTTGGCAAAATGATCGCCTTGATAAGCTAATAACGATGGCAAAGTTTTTTAACAAATCACCCCTAATCTCTTGGGTAGATGTCAGTATTGGTGTTTTACTGATTGGACTGGTGATATTTTTGGCATTAGGGGTGGGGTTTGGCACTTGGGAGAATCCCTTGCGAATGGATGAGATTGCTTGGCAGATTCGCTACCCACGTATTTTGACCGCCTTATTGGTGGGCTTGTGCTTATCGGTGGGTGGTTCGGCATTACAAGCTTTATTCCAAAATCCCTTAGCCGACCCTAGCTTGATTGGCACTTCTGGTGGTGCAGCGTTGGGTGTGGTATTTGCCTTGTCGTTGGGTCTTGGTGAGATGTCTTTTCTGGGTCTTGATTTGGCAGGTATTGGTGTATCGCTTTTTGCCTTTTTGGGAGCGATGAGTGTTTGTGGGCTGATTTTATTATTTTATCGTCTGTTTGGTGGTGGTCAGGTAGGGTTGCTCATTTTGGGATTTGTGATGAGTGCATTTTGTGGAGCATTGGTCAGTTTGGTTTTGTTCATGTCGGATGATTTGACTTTGCGGTCGGCGACTAATTGGCTGTCTGGATCTATGGCGGAGGCGGGCTTTGTGCCATTTTCCTATGTGCTTGTTGCAATCGGTTTTGGACTTGTGATTTTATTGCCAATGGGACGCAAGCTAGATATTCTAATGCTCGGTGAAAAAACCGCCATTTCTATGGGGCAAGATGTTGGTAAGATTCGCCTTTTGACGGTCATTGGTGCAGCACTTTTAACTGCTTCGGCGGTGGCATTAGCGGGTGTGATTGGATTTATTGGCATGATGATTCCAAATTTGCTGGCCTATGCATGGGGCGGATCTCGCACACGACTCATGATAGGCTCTGGAGTACTAGGGGCAGTAGCAATGCTTATTATTGATACGGTTGCACGTTTCTTGACTTATCCTGTTGATGTACCTGTCGGTATTGTGTTAGCACTCATTGGCTCACCGTTTTTTATATGGATTTTCATCAAAACCAATCAAAGAGGCAATCGTGGCTGAACTTTTTACCCTGCAAAATTTGACAATCAAAACCGCTCAAAAAACTTTACTTAACATTCCAAATCTTGTGGTTCCACAAGGTAAATTGGTCAGTCTAATTGGAGCAAATGGGGCGGGAAAATCTACGCTGTTAAGTGCTTTATTGGGACAGACGGACAATGCTACATTAAGTGGAAAAATTTTGTGTCAAAACCGCCCGATTGACAGCGTGATTAAAGAAGGTCAAATTGCTTTGGTAGGGCAGCATGAATATTTTGAGTTACCTTTGACGACATTGGAATATGCCTTGCTTGGTGTTGCACCCCAACTAGCATGGTATCAGCAACCAAACCAAAATGATACTAAAAAAGCATTGGCACTCCTAAGTAGTTTTGAACTTGACACTTTTGCCCATAAACGCATCACGAGCTTGTCTGGGGGAGAACGTCAACGTCTTGCGATTGTACGAGCGTTGATGCAAGACACACAAATTTTACTTCTTGACGAACCTACTAATCATTTAGATATCAAGCATGAGCGGGCATTGTTTGTATATTTAAGAAACCTAGTAAAACAAAAACAAAAAAGTCTCGTGGTGGTTTTACATAATTTAACCTATGCTTACCGATACAGTGATGAGATTATTGCCTTAAAAGCAGGCGAGCTTGTCGCTCAGGGCGTGCCAGACATGGTAATGAATGAGACAGTACTCGCCACACTTTATGACACGCCCATCAGACGTTATCATACCGACGATGGGGTGATGATTGGATAGTTGGGTTGGTTTTAAAATAAGTGCACTCATAACTGTACGATAACGAAATAATGTATTTATAAAAAAGCGTCATTATTTTCATGTTTTAAGTAGACCTCCTGCAAAACCCTTCCTATGCTAAAATACCCCAATGAACTACGAAGCATTCACACACTTATCTGATGAAAAGTTTAAACGCTTAATTGGTGTTGAGCGAGAAGTCTTTAACGGCAACCTTGCAGTATTTTAAAGAATATCGCACCTATGAGCAGATAGCCGCTGACTTTGGCATCCATGAAAGCACACTTATCCGTAAAAGCCATTGGATTGAAGACACACTAAGCAAGCAAGGCTTTGCCATTGCCACCCAAACACCCACCAAAGATGACATTGCGATTGTGGATGTGAGCGAAGTGCGTGTTAATCGTTCTAAAAAACCAAGCATTGATGTATTCTGGCAAGAAAAAGCGTCATACCGCAAAGGTGCAATGTATCATCAATCACCACAAGGTCATCTTACAAGTAGACACCAGCATCATTTAAATGCATGACTTTAAGCTCTTTAAGCGAACAAACCCAAATTTAACAAAGGCTAAGTTTATCCTAGCAGACAGTGGTTATCAAGGCATAAAACACATACATGCTAATGCCTTTACGCCACTAAAAGCAACCAAGAAATACCCATTAGTACAAGAAGCCAAAGATTATAACGCATTATTGTCTAAAACACGGGTGAGAGTAGAACATATCTTTGCCAAGTTTTAAGCCTTTAAAATGTTCTTAACCACCTATCGTAAATCATTGGCAAGATTTGAACTTAGGGTAAAGCTCGTGTTTGGGTGGATTGGGTAGTTTTGCAGGGGGTCTATTAATTCTAACATATTCATACAATAAAACAATATAAATTTTTAGCTCCAGTTCAAAAGCACGCTATCAAGAAAGTCATTCGTGGTGAGCTATGCCTGCCCACGATGGTTTTCCTGCTCGCAAGCAGTCTCAGAGCGAACAGAAAATCTAGTTTGGCATATTTTTTAGACTGCTACCATATTTTCAATCCCATTTCCCCGCCATAAATTCCCAAACTGAATAACGATTTCCCATTTTTATGTTAATCATTTTAAGCATTATATTTTACAATAACTCATCTTTTTAACTTGTTTTGATTTGGAGTATCTCATGAAAACCGCCCTTTTACCCCTAAGCCTTACCTTATCTGCCCTTGTCCTAACCGCCTGTGGGGGCGATAACCAAACTGCCGACAACAAAGCCACAACAGGCAACACAAGCGGTCAAGTGGAGCTGTTAAACGTGTCCTATGACGTGGCACGGGATTTTTATAAGGATTATAATCCCATTTTTATCAAGCATTATCAAAGCGTAAATCCTGACATCAAGGTCAATATCAAACAGTCGCATGGCGGGTCAAGCAAGCAAGCCCTATCGGTCAAAAATGGACTAGAAGCGGACGTGGTTACAATGAATCAAGGCTCGGACGTGGAACTACTTGCCGAGGGTCAGCTTGTGGACGGCAAATGGCGACAAAACCTGCCTAATAACGCCATTCCCTTTACCAGTACAATTGTCTTTATCGTGCGAGACGGCAATCCTAAGGGCGTAAAGGATTGGGCGGATTTGGCGACAGACGGCAAAGAGATTATCATCGCCAACCCAAAAACGTCAGGCAACGGTCGCTATGCATTTTTGGGGGCGTATGGCTACGGGCTACACGCCTTTAATAAGGACGAAGCCAAAACGCATGAGTTTGTCAAGGGCTTACTTGGTAACGTTAAAGTCTTTGAAAATGGCGGACGAGCGGCAACCACGACATTTGCCCAACGTCAGATAGGAGACGTGCTAATCACCTTTGAAAATGAAGCCAACGTCATCAAAGAAAAATTTGGCAATATCCAAATCATCTACCCAAGCTATACCATCAATGCCGAAAACCCTGTGGCGGTGGTAGACGCAGTTAGTGCCAAAAAAGGCACGACAGACGTGGCAAAAGCCTACCTAGAATACCTATACAGCGATGAAGGGCAGGAGCTTGCGGTCAAGTATTTCTTACGCCCAAGCAATCCCGACATTCTTGCCAAGCATGCCGACAAATTCCCCCAAATGCAGACCTTTTTCCCCAATGACGTCTTTGGCGATTGGCAGTCTATCATGACGACTTATTTTAAAGAAGGTGGCGTGTACGACACATTGGCGGTGGGGGCG
The DNA here is from genome assembly GCF_025985205.1 of Moraxella bovis. NCBI lineage: Bacteria > Pseudomonadati > Pseudomonadota > Gammaproteobacteria > Moraxellales > Moraxellaceae > Moraxella > Moraxella bovis. The sequence goes on along the minus strand of NZ_CP087840.1, from coordinate 882,253 downwards.
ACAGGGCAAGTGGCACAATAACCCAAACAGCATTTATGACTTAAGCCCGTCCATGTACGGGCTTTTTTATGCCAATTTTACATAAATCCCAAAACCGAAAATTCATATTCCTTTTTGTCAGTATCATAATTTTGCCAATCTTTTTAAAATAAGCCTACCATTTTTACACACAAGATACCATGACAATCCACACCACACCGATCACACAAGTCACCCCCGTCCGCAACAAGCAAAGACGCATCATGCCGTTTTTTGGGCTAAGTCTGGGCGTGAGCGTGTTTGCGTTGTCGCTACTGGTTGTTTTGCCGTTTGTCATGATGATTTTGACCACGCTTGGCATGGGGTTTGGCGAGATTGTCAGCACCATAAAAGAGCCACAGGTTTTTTATGCCATTAAATTATCCCTATCCATGGCGATTTTGGCGACCTTGACCAACCTAATCTTTGGCACGCTCATCGCTTGGGTGCTGGTGCGGTATGACTTTTGGGGCAAGTCGTTCATCAATGCCCTTGTGGATTTGCCCTTTGCCCTGCCGACTGCGGTTACAGGCATTTCACTTGCCACGCTCTACGCCCCTACAGGGTTGTTCGGACAAGTGTTTGCCAAACTTGGTATGGCTACCACAGGCGAGCCAATTCGCATTGCCTTTACGCCCATTGGTATTTGGCTGGCTTTGGTGGTGGTGTCGTTTCCTTTTATCGTGCGAGCGGTGCAACCTGTACTTGCCGAGCTGTCGGTAGAGTTTGAAGAAGCGTCTGCCGTCATGGGGGTGAGCCGTTTGACGACTTTTGTCAAGGTCATTCTGCCCGAGATTGCTCCTGCCATGCTCATCGGTTCGGGTATGATGTTTGCCCGTGCCACAGGCGAGTATGGGTCGGTGATTTTTATCGCAGGCAACATTCCCATGCAGTCAGAAATCCTACCGCTTATCATCGTCTCAAAATTGGAGCAATTTGACGTGGCGGGTGCGTCCTGCGTGGCGTTGTTTATGCTCCTTGTGTCGCTGGTTGTTTTGTTTGCCATTAACTTTTTCCAATGGAAACTCTCGGCACGGCTTGGGGCAAAAACGAATTAAAATGAATTTATTGTTAAAGATAAATTTAATATAAAACACATGGTAATTTAATTATTTTTTTAAAAATGGTTAATTAAATTTTGGAGAAATTTATTATCTTGGGCGAATAAATTGCCCCTACACGTCCAATTTAAAATATGTATTTATTTAGTCATAATTGAAAATTGCAAATTGCAAAAAGTAAATTATTATTTTGCATTTACCCAATTTTTAAAACCCATTTAAACCCAAACCCAACACGGAAACAACATGGCAACCCAATCCACCTACGACTACCAAAACCACCCCGCCACCAAAGACCCTGCATGGGTCAAATACACGCTCATCACTTTGGCGGTGTCGTTTATGGCGGTCATGCTCGTTGTGCCACTTATTGCCGTGTTTTATGAAGCCCTAAAAGACGGCGTGAGTGCCTATCTGTCCGCCCTTACCGACCCTGACGCATTGCACGCCATTAAGCTCACCTTAATCACCACCGCCATTGTCCTGCCTATCAATACCGTGATTGGCGTAGCGTTAGCATACCTGATTACTCGGCACAAATTTCGGGGCAAATTTATCATCACCACCTTGCTAGACTTGCCCTTTGCGGTGTCGCCTGTCGTGGCAGGTTTGATGTTTGTCTTGCTATTTGGGGCAAATACGCTCATCGGCTCGTTTTTTGAAAGCCTAGGCATAAAAATTATCTTTGCCACCACAGGCATTGTGCTTGCCACGCTGTTTGTAACCTTTCCCTTTATCGCCCGAGAAATTATTCCGCTCATGCAGTCCATTGGCGACAGCGAGGAGGAAGCAAGTCTCACGCTTGGGGCGAACGGCTGGCAGATGTTTTGGCACGTTACCCTACCTAATATCAAATGGGCGTTGCTCTACGGCATTATCCTAACCAACGCTCGGGCAATGGGCGAGTTTGGGGCGGTGTCGGTGGTGTCGGGGCATATTCGAGGCGAGACTAACACCATGCCACTACTCATTGAGATTGCCTATAACGAATATGCCTTTACCGCCGCTTTTGCCCTGTCAAGCCTGCTTGCCTTGCTTGCTCTTGTTACCCTTGGGGTGCAAAATGTAATGAGTCGTAAAAAGATTGGGCGAAGTTAAGTTTTTAAATTTGGTTAAATTGGATTTTTAATTAAAATTTAGGTAAACCAATTACCATTTATCAAATATTTTTAACTTGTAAAATCAATTCATCATCAACACGGATACCACCATGAGCATTGATATTAAAAACATTCATAAACGCTTTGGCGAATTTACCGCCTTAAATGACGTAAGTTTTTCGGTCAATTCTGGCGAACTTGCCACGCTACTTGGACCATCAGGCTGTGGTAAAACCACCTTACTGCGGATTATTGCAGGGTTAGAGACGTCCGACACAGGGCGGATTTATTTTGACGGCACGGACGTAACCGACACGCCCGTGCAACAGCGTGGGATAGGCTTTGTTTTTCAAAACTATGCCCTATTTCGCCACAAAACAGTCGCCCAAAACATCGCTTTTGGCTTAGAGCTACTGCCCAAACACCAACGTCCCACAGGGGGCGAGATTGATAAGCGAGTGACACAGCTTCTTGATTTGATTCAACTTCCCCGCACCAAAGACCGCTATCCGCATGAGCTGTCGGGCGGTCAGCGTCAGCGTGTGGCATTGGCTCGGGCGATTGCCACAAACCCCAAGCTACTTCTTCTTGATGAGCCGTTTGGGGCGCTGGACGCCAAAGTGCGTAAAGAGCTACGCACGTCTCTACGCCAAATCCAAAAGGACATTGGCATCACGTCCATCATGGTAACGCACGACCAAGAAGAAGCGGTTGCCGTGTCGGACACCATTGTCATTATGAATCATGGTATGGTGGAGCAACTGGGCAAGCCTGATGAGCTATTTGCCCGTCCTAATAGCGAATTTGTGGTGGATTTTTTGGGGCTTTAAAATATCATTCTATTTAGCTGATTAAATGGTGCGTATTACGCCCTACCGCTAATGGGTGTGTTTTGACTTTAAATGATAATATAAAAACCACCTTGTAAATATTTTAGGATTATGTTAAATAAATTAAGCATAAAAAATACGCCCCATTGGACGTGCTTTTAGGGCGTGCCTGCCTTTGGTATTTGCAATGAAAAATGCCTGTTAAAAAAGCAGGGAAATCGCCCGTTTTTCAAAGAAAAACTGGAGACTGATAGTTATTCCATCAAGCAAGTTTTCGCCTTCGAGCCACAATCCGACCACTTAATTTTAAAAATTAAGTAAAAAATCTTAAAATTTACACAGTTAAGTGGTCGGATAGCCATTTTTCATGCAAAAATCGATAAAAACGTTAAATTTTCATCTTATTTTATAAAATGTTATCAATGGCAGGCACGCCCTACTAATTAATGAAATTAACCTTTTAACACCGCAAAAATCTGCTCTTTGACCGTATCAATGGCTTGGATGCCGTCAAACTGATGATAAGACGGAGCATGCTCGCCCGACTGAGCCACCGCTTGATAATGACCCACGAGCGTGGCAGTTTGGGTGTGATAGACTGACAGGCGGTCTCTGACGACTTCTTCTTTGTCGTCATCACGCTGTACCAACTCTTCGCCCGTTACGTCATCTTTTCCGTCCACTTTTGGCGGATTGTGAATGATGTGATAAGTACGACCTGATGGCAAATGGGCTCTGCGACCTGACATACGGCTGACAATCTCATCATCAGGCACGCTAATCTCAATAACATAATCAATGTCCACGCCTGCATTTGCCAGTGCTTCGGCTTGGGCAATGGTGCGTGGAAAACCGTCAAAAATACAGCCATTAGCACAATCAGGCTCGGCTAGGCGGTCTTTGACCAGATTAATGATAAGCTCATCAGAGACCAACTGACCTCTATCCATCACGCTTTTGGCAAGCTTGCCAAGTTTCGTGCCGTTTTTAATGGCAGAGCGAAGCATGTCGCCTGTGGAAATTTGGGGAATGTTAAATTCCTTTGAAATGAACTGAGCTTGTGTGCCTTTGCCTGCCCCTGGGGGACCTAATAAAATAATACGCATGAGTACGCTCCAATGAATCTGAGATAAAATAACACTATAAACCACATTGCCCTATTGTTCAAGTGGTATTTGCATTTTACGGCACGATTTGTGAGATTTCCAAATTGACCGTATTTTGCCCTTTTTGTAATATCACAGGGTTCGCCATCAAGTCGCCCGATTCGCTGACCGCCCCACCACTGTGGCTGATACGGGCATTGACTGCAAGGCTAACCCCTGCTTCACGCCCTGCCGTCAAGGTACGCTCGGGCATCATCGCATCCAAATCACTAAGCGACACCGTTACTCCCTGCACTAACTCACGCACCGATAAGCGTTTGACCGCATAAGGAGCACCGCCTGCCACGTCCGAGATAGAGACGAACAGCACGGCATTCTCATCGATTTGGGGGAGCAGACTGCTTGCCACACTCACATGGACATTGACCCCTGCCATCGCTTTGGCTTCTTGGGCGTGAATGGTCGCCATCAGCTCATCTAGGCTTGCCAACGCCAACTGCCTGTCCGCACCACCCTTACTGGTGATACTCTCACGCAGTTTGGCAACCCATGCCTTTGCCATCGCAAAGTTATTGGCACGTGTCTCGCCCATCGCCATCATCATCATCGCCCCTTCATGGTCTGGGGTGTTTGAGAGTATGCCATGCAGGACATCACGAGCGGTCGCATCTAGCACGCCATTATTGGCAAAAAAGCTGGTCTGAGCATAAGTAATGGCAATCTCATCATTGCTCTGGTCAAGACGATAAGCACGAGCTAAGGCTTCTAAGGCTTGGGGCGTGGCTTCTAGTGCCATGAACAGCTCGGACAGTCGCATCCAGCGGTTGGGGTCATGGGCGTGATGATGAACGTTGGTCTGCATGGCACTAATGAGTGCGGTGCTATCGGCGGTCGCCCACTCGGGGGGCGTGTCCATCTTGCCTGTTAGCAAATCGTCTGCCACTTGTCCCACGCTGTCTTGGGCTTGCCATAGCTTAAACACAGACGTGCGGTCAGCAGTTGTCAGATAAGCAAGCCCTGCCAGCACAGGTATCCACACCATGACAATGGCACGGCTTTTGATACCCACAGGAGCATAGGTCTCGGCATGGGTTTGGGCGTCTAGCAGTTGGCGTTTGAGTTCAATCTCGCCTGCCTGAAAAGTCGCATCATCAATCCGCCCTGCTTCTTTGTCCGCTTGTAGCTCGGCAATCCGCTCGCCAAACACCGCCACATTGACCGCCATGAGCTGATTATCCACCGCCTTTTGTCCTTTAAGCCACGGATAAATCACCACCAATGCCAATACCACGCACAGCAGTACGGCTAAACTAAAAAACAAGAACAGCGTGGGGGTCATGGCGTATCCTTATCGGTTTGGGTGTGGGAATTTTGGGAATTTTGAGCATTAGAATGTTGGGCTTGCTCTGATTTGGGGCTTTGATGTTTGGCTAAAATCTGAGCAACTCGCTCTTCTTCGGCTTTGGATAAGGCATTGACTTCATCGACCGCCACCGTCCGCCCTTTTTTGGCTTTATAAACCCAGCCTAAGATAAACACCACCAACAAAATGGGCGGAAAAAACCACAAAATCCACGTGGACGGACGTACAGGCGGTTTATAACTGATAAAATCGCCATAGCTATCAAACATAAACTGACGAATCTCGGCATCACTCCTGCCATCCTGTATCATCTGATAGGTTTGGTTTTTTAAATCCACCGCAATCGGAGCGTCCGACCCTGCTAAGTTTTGGTTTTGGCATTTGGGGCAACGTAACTCTTCGATGAGTGCCTTATAACGGGCTTCGTCTTCGGCACTTTTAAATTCATAAATCTCAATCGCCCCAAAACTTGCCGTACTTATCATCAAAGTCCCGACCACTGCCAGTATGGATAAGGTGTGTTTTAAATAAAATTTCATCATTGGCACGCCTGTGTTCTTTGGGTTTGGTTCGCTTGGGGATTGGCTAGGGCGTCCATGCATGGTTTGATACTTGCCGTCCAGTTGCCTTCGTGTATCTCGCCTGTGATGTGCTTATAGACCACGCCGTTGCCGTCCACCACGAACGTCTCGGGTGCTCCTGTCAGTCCTAGACTTAGCCCATATCTACCGTCCAAATCCTGCACCGAGTACAAAAACGGGTCTTTGTATTGGTTCAAATACCCCAACGCATCGGCAAGCTCATCTTTGTAATTCATGCCCACCATTGGCACGCCTTGGGCGTGTAGCTCCATTAAAAAGGGGTGTTCCACCTTACAAGTCGGACACCATGACCCCCACACGTTCATTAAAAATGGCGTTTTTGGCAAATTGTCATTGGTCATTATCCGATTGGGGTCGGATAATAAGGGCAGGCTAAACGCTGGCAAGGGCTTATTCATGCTTGTAGTAACCACGATGTCTGCTGGCTTACCCAAACGGTTAAAAAACATCACCATGAGCAAGGCAAAGATGATAAAGGGAATCAAAAAAATCATCATGCGTTTTTGAGTGCGGTTCATGGTGTCATCTCCCCTGCATTGTCATTAGCTTTTGTGGTTTGGCTGTCTTTGTTGTTATCTTTGCTAATGCTTTCATCATCTTTGACAACTTTTTCACCATCTTTGATAACCTTGCCATTATCTTTGCTGTTATTTTTGCCATTGTCTTGATTAACCGTTGTTGGGCTTGGCTTGCTCTTTGCCAAATCCGCCTTGACTTTTTTCATGCGATAGCGTTTATCAAGCATGGCAATAAACCCACCCAACGCCATGATGATAGAGCCAAGCCATAGCCAACGCACCATGGGCTTGACGTGTACACGTACCGCCCAAGTGTTATTATCCACCTTACCGTCTTTGACAATCGGCTCGCCTAGGGCGACATACAGCTCATTAAACAGGCTCGCTCGCAGTCCCACTTCGGTCATCGGCATCATCGAGACGACATAGTTTCGCTTTTCAGGATAGAGCGTGGTAATGAGCCTGCCATCTGCTTTGACTTGTATGGTCGCCCGTGTGGCATCGTAGTTGGAGCCTTGCACTAGGTCAAAATCTTGTAGATAAAAATCATAACCCTGCACATGCATGCTATCACCCACCGTCATCGCCACGTCTTTTTCCATGCTTAACGCACTCACGCCTGCCACGCCCAGTGCGGTGACCAGCACACCGATATGGGCGATTTGCATGCCATAATAGCTTGGGCTAAGTTTACGCAGTCCATTGGTAAACCCCTTGGCATGGCGAGTCTTATCCTTAATATCAAGCCCGATAAACAGTAGCACCCACGCCGACAGACTTGCCGTGATATAAATGGTATGGTCAAAGGGCGTATTCTCACCCAGTAGGTTTATCATATACCAACCCACCACACCCAGTAGCAAGCTACACACTACCGTCATCATAAGTACTTTTAGCATGGGACGGCTGTCGTATTTATACCGCATGGTCGCCCCCACCCCCATAAAGGCAAGTAACACCCATGATAATGGCACAAACAACGCATTAAAATACGGCGAGCCCACCGAGACTTGACCGAGTTTAAAGGCATCAGCGATAATCGGATACAGCGTGCCTAACAGCACCACCAGTGTCGCCACTAGCAGAATGATGTTATTAATAACCAGTATGGTCTCACGGGATTTTAACTGATAAAAACTCTCCACGGTCAAACGCCAACCACGCAGAGCAAACATCAATAAGCCCCCGCCAATGACCACCCCTAAAATCGCTAAAATCGCCATCCCACGAGTCGGGTCAGCGGCGAACGAATGCACAGAGGTGATCACACCCGAACGCACCAAAAACGTCCCCAAGAGCGACAGAGCAAAGCCAAAAATGGCAAGCATAATCGTCCACGCCTTGAATACGCCACGTTTTTCGGTAACGGCAAGCGAGTGCATGAGAGCAGTACTGGCAAGCCACGGCATCAAGGACGCATTCTCCACAGGGTCCCAAAACCACCAACCACCCCAACCGAGCTCATAATACGCCCACCACGACCCAATGGCAATCCCTAAGGTCAAAAACACCCACGCCGCCACCGTCCACGGACGAGACCACCGTGTCCACACCGCATCAAGCCGACCCGCCCACAGGCTTGCCATACAAAAGGCAAATGGCACGGCAAGCCCCACATAACCCATGTACAGCATGGGCGGATGAAAAATAAGTCCGGGGTCTTGGAGCAGTGGGTTCAAATCCGCCCCGTCCACAGGCAGATTTGGCAGTGTCCGCACAAAGGGATTTGAAGTAAAGGTCAGCATGGCAAGCATCATCACTTGCACCCCACCAAGCACCGACAGCACTCTGGCTCGCATGTCCAGCGGTAGCCCACGGCTACACACCGCCACAAGCATACACCACGTCGCCAGTATCGTCAGCCACAGCAGTAGCGAGCCTTCATGTCCGCCCCATGTCGCTGATAGCTTATAGTACCACGGGAGCAGGCTGTTAGAATGCCCTGCCACATACACCAAACTAAAATCGTTGTACAAAAACCCTGCCATGAGTGCCACAAAGGACACCAGCATCGCCAAAAACCCTGCCACGGCAAGGCTTGGGGCAAGGCGTTGCCAAGCGGTCTGATGTTTTATCACGCCCAGTGCAGGCAGGACGGTTTGTAGTATCGCAAGCACCAACGCAAGCAGTAAGGCGAAATACCCCAGTTCGGTGATTAGCATAAAGACATTCTCATCAAGTTAGCGACGGCTATTTGGGTTTTGTTTTTATTAATTTTTAAAAATAAAATTGATAAAAATTTGTTTAAAAATGAATTTTAAAATAAATCATCATATTAATGATATTTAAAATTTATAAGATAATTTTTTAAAAAATAAATTTAGCCATTTGAATTTTATAAATAGATACAGCCAACAAAATTGAATTTTACTACGGAAACCGTTCGCCCTGAGCTTGTCGAAGGGTTGGTTTCCGTCATGGTTCGACAGGCTCACCACGAACGGAAACCGTGGTACTTTTTCATTTTGTAGAATGTAAATGGCAGAGTGCATGCCATGCACCATTTAATGCCATAACAATCAAGCTTGGCAGTAATTTATTTTGGTAGTAGTCTAAAAAGTATGCTGAACTAGTTTTCCGTTCGCCCTGAGCCTGCCTGCGGGTAGGAAAACCGTTAGGTTTCCCAAGCTCGCCACGAACGGTTTTCTTTGTAACATACTTTTTGAACCAGAGCCTTTATTTTAAATTTAAAATAAATATTCAAGCCACTCAAAAAAACACCGCAATCAAATGTAACCACCCTGCCAACAGCCCCGTTATCGCCCCCAAAATCACCAATGTCATCTCATCTTCTTTAAAGGCAGGTCTTAGCAGGTTTTGAAATTCATGAGGCGAGAGTTCTCGAATACGAGATTCAAACAGCCCAAAGATTTTGCTTGCCCGAGATGTGTTAAGTTTGGGGTCTCTAATGGGTATCATCGTCGCATCAATGGATTTGTCAATAATGGTGTCTTTAAAGGCACTTAGCTCTTTGTTATCCATACCCACTTTTAAAATGGATTTAACCACAGGCGACTCTAACAGCTCATATAAGTGCGATTTCATGAGTTCACGGGTTTTTGCCGAGCGAGTGCCATACATCATCTCGCTCATGATGTTCTCTAAAGTAACCAGCTCATTTACGACAATCTCAGCAAACACGCTGGACACTTCATCTTGGCGTTTCATAAAACCGCCCTGCCAGTCATAAACATGAAAATGGGGCAACATGGGCTTGACCCGACCATTGTCATAGCGGAACAGGCGGATAAAGGGGACTTTTTTGGGCTCGACAGGGTTAAACACCATCCAAATGGCAATCCAGTTGGTTAATGCCCCCCAAATCGCCGCAAAAAACGGCACCGTCCAATGCTGTGGCACAAAATAAAAAATCCCCATCTGAATAATCCCAAAACCAAAGCCAATCACGGCACTGATTTTCCAGATGAAGTTAATCTCTTTTTTACCCACTCGCAAAAACATGTCTACCATGAGTTTGCGGTCGCTCTCCATGCGTTTGACAATCATCGCCCGCATGTCCACCAGCTCCTCGACATTGGCAGTCAGGTCAATGACTAAGGACTTCATCACCGCTGGCATCTCACTGTGTGCATGAGCATAAATCCGCCGTCTGATGGCGTACGGGGTATGCGTCCACAGAGCGTAGTAGCGTTCGAGCATAATCTCATCAATGAGACTCTCTAAATTCTTATCCACTGTCTCGGTGATGAACTGTGCCATCTCCTCAGGCTCCATCGCCTGCAAAAACTCATCGATGTTACCAAGTTTGGATAAGGTCTGATCAACGATGACCCCAGAGATTTTGCCTGCTTTGGCAGGGACAATGCCTTGCCAGCCTAAGCCCTGCAAGCCCCACGGCATACCACGCACACGAATACCCCAAAACTTAATGGGGTGAAATAACATCTCTAACGCCATCCACACATGAGCCCACGTTACAAAAGCCGTAACGGGCGGAATGGTGAGCATGGCGATAAATTCGGGGTGTTCAGCTAGGGCTTGCCAGATGGAATTAAACATAAATCATCACTTGTTGGGGTTTGGCAATGGGCTAGGCGATTGGCTAATTGACAAAATTAAAATTTAACAAAATAAATGGTAAACAATAGGGTAAAAATAAAACGGCTAATTCTACCACAGTTTTGTCTATTTTGCCAAAATCAATCCTTTAAATATTCGCCCAACGCCTGCCTTGGATAAATATTTAAAAACGGTAAATATCATGTTTGCCGTTTTTATTTTATCCACAGGGCGGTCATCATGTCATGAGCGTGAAACATGATTGTCATATTGGAACATTTGCCAAAAATTTATGACATAACTTATTGATTTTAAATAGAAAAAATTTGACAAAAAACTGTATAAATTTTATACAATCAACTGCCATTGCCGATTAATCATGGCATAACGCCCCAAATTTTAAAGTTATCCACAGGCTTATCCACAGATTTTGGGGAAAAGATGGAGAGATGGTAGAGAATTTTTAAAAATATAATAAAAATCAGAAGGTTGTGATGATGTTTTTGGATGTAAAACATTGTTTTGATTTTAAATGAGATTTGTTCTTGGCGATGTTTCACGGCTTTACGATGGGTTAAAATGATGATGGGTGAAAAGTGGCGAACAAATCACAACAAAACAACAGCGACCAAACAACAGGAGTGTGCTACAATAATTTAATAAACATTATTTATTAAAGTGTTAAAGGAAAAATTATGTCTTACGTCAAACCTGCCAAATCCTTACTTTTTAGTGTCATCGCCTTGTCCGCCCTGAGTGCCTGTACTGCCACGCCCACAAACGGCACAGCACCGACAACCGTCAGCCAAATTCGCCTTGATGACTATCTGGGTAGATGGTATGAAATCGGACGCTTGCCCATGTCATTTCAAGACAAATGCACCCATAACGTCACCGCCACATACAGCCTAAAAGACAACGGCAAAATCAACGTCCTAAACGCCTGTGCCACCAAAGATGGCATGACATCGGTCAATGGCGAAGCGTACGCCACCGATGAGACCAATACCAAACTGCGAGTGAGCTTTTTGCCCAGTTTTCTAAAAAAATTACCCATCGGCAAAGCCAATTATTGGGTGCTGGCAAGCGACCAAGACACAAGCGGACGCTACACATCCGCCCTAGTCGGCACGCCCAACCATAAATATCTGTGGGTGCTGTCTCGCACGCCCACGCTGGACGATGCCACTTATGAGCGGTATCTGGGTATTGCCAAGCAAAACGGCTATGAGCTGAACAGGTTTACCAAAACGCCACAGAAATAAGATGATTACAAAGAAGGTTTTGTTGGTTTTTAATATACCCAAGAAACTTAAAATTGCTACAAATGCAATGATGTTTGGGTGTAGGGGCGTGCTGTACACGCCTATAAAACTGATAGCATTAAAGGACGTGCAGAGCCAGTCTCTACAAACCTGTGGTAAGTATCAAGTTTGTTAGATGTATTCTTTGAGCGTCTTTTTAAACATCTTTATCAAGCACCATTAAGGAACCCCATGCACCACGTTTTTGGACATACATCCCCCGACACGGACGCTTTTGTCTCGGCATTTGCGTTTGCCCATTGGCTAAATGCCCAAGGCATATCAGCACAGGCATACCGTCTGGGCGAGCCGAACCTTGAAACGGCATTTGTGCTTGCCCGTTGGTTTGAGCGTTACCCCAATGATGAGTTGCCCACCAAGCTCCTGCCGTATCTAGACGCCAGTCGCCCGACCGACATTGTGGGGCGGGGTAATAAAGTGGCATTGACCGACCATAACGAACCTACCCAGTCCATCAAGGGTTTGGCGGAGTTTGATATCCGCTACGTCATCGACCATCATAAGCTCGGACTGACCACGCTCACCCCTGCCTATGTGCGTATCCATCCTGTGGGCTGTACTTGCACCATTTTGTATGAGATGTTTACCCAAAAGGGCGTGGACATCACCGCAAGCATGGCGTGGCTCATGCTCTGTGCCATCATCTCGGATACGCTAAATCTTAGCAGTCCCACGACGACCGATGATGACCGTATCGTGGTGCAAAAGCTTTGTGAGCTGTGTCAGATGAACGTGGCGGATAAGGATAAACTGGCAGATGAGATGTTTTCTGCCAAAAGTGATGTCAGTCATCTGTCCGCCCGTGATATTTTGCTGATGGATTATAAAAGCTATGAGCTTGGAGCGACGAGGTGGGGCATTGCAGGGATTGAGACGATCGCCCCCAGTCAGATATTTGCCAGAATCGATGAGCTAACAGCCACTGCCAAACTCATTCAGGCAGAAAAAGGCGTGGATTATCTTATGATTGCGGTGGTGGACATCAAGGAGCAAATGGGCTATGCACTCGCCCATGACCCTGCCCAAAATGCGATTATCTCCAAGGCATTCGGGGCGAACTGTGATGATAAGGTCTTTGCCTTGGCAGGCGTGGTCAGCCGTAAAAAGCAAATCGTCCCTGCCTTGGAGCGGTATTATCAGTTTTAGGTTTAAGCGTGTTTGTTCTTGTCTGTCATGGATTGATGTCTGATTTATATGCCTGATAAATAGCCATAAAAAAGACCTGATGGTGATTCAGGTCTTTTGTTTTAAACACCTTAACGGTTTTAGCTTGCTTTGGTGCATTCAACAATGACGGTATCATCTAGCGTGGTGATTTTGGCTTTATCGCCATCAATGGTTAATGCCATGCCCTTGTCGTCGCCAGCAATGCTATCATCAGAAGTAAAGCGTCCTTTGGTTTGCACGTCTTGGGCTAGGTCATAAGTGATGTCATCGGTGGTTAGGTGAGCTTCGATTTCACCTTCGTGGTTGTGGACGGCGATGTGGACGGTTTTGTCGCCACATTGGTATTCGTCGCCATCGGCATGGTGGTGATGTCCATTATCATGAGCATGGTCGTGGCTGTGGTCGTGAGCGTGTTCACCATGTTTGTGGTCATCGTGGTCATGACTATGTTCGCCATCTTTGTGTTCGTGGTCATGCTCGCCATGAGCGTGGTCATGCGTGGCGGTTTGTTCGGCAGGGGTGGTGGTCTCTGCTTTTGGTTCGGCAGGGGTTTCTTCGGCTTTTTGGCAAGCGGTCAGAGTAAGCGTGGCAATAAGACTGACAACAAGTAATTTTTTAGCCATCATGCATCTCCCAATAAAATTGATATATTATAACCAATTTATCAAAAATTGCAATGGCTTATCTAACATCATCCAGAGCAATCGCACTAAAAAAATTTTACATAAATTGATTAAAAATCAAGCAAATTTAGTATTTATAGTTAATTTTATCTAAATATATTTTTAATAAATTATTCAAATTTTAATTGTCTTGGTAAGCTTTTAATCGGTGAGCTTTTAAATAATTTTGCATCTAAAAATTACCAATTTGTTTAAACCATCATTTTAGTTGCCAAAAATTAAATATACCTTTGAAAATATGCTATAATTAGGAGTTTTTTGCTGTTCTTTTGTGCCAATCATGACCTCATCACGTCCTAACGATTCTGACATCAGCACTCGCGTCTTTGTACGCCGAGTGATCGTGGCGTCGTTATTTGTGCTTATTGGCATGATTGGGCTGTTTGCTCGTTATGGTTTTTTACAGGTTCATCAATACAATAAATACCAAACTAACGCTGATAACAACCGCATCAAACTCATCTCCGACCCGCCATCACGGGGTTATATTTATGACCGTAATGGTGTGTTGCTTGCCGATAACGTACCGGTTTTTTCTGCGGTCATCAGTCCCGATGAGATTGAAGACCCAGCTTACACCCTAAAACTACTTACCCCCATCTTTGGTCTGACCGATGAAGAGATTACGGACATCTTGGCAAGGATAGACAAATCCAAAAACAACCCCATTACCATCAAGATGGATTTGACCGAAGAGCAGATTGCTCAGTTTAGCGAGCGAAAGCCCTTTTTCCGGGGGGTGAGCATTCAGACCAAACTCACCCGTGTCTATCCCCATGACGAGCTATTCGCCCATGTCATCGGTTATGTCGGGCGTATCAACGACAAAGAAGCCAAAAAAATCGCCGAAAACGATCGCAAAAAAGCCCTGTACGCTGGCACCGACCTGATTGGCAAAATCGGCATCGAGGCCCAGTACGAAGAAGTCCTGCTTGGCAAACCAGGCTCTCAGTCGGTAGAGACCAATGCTCACGGCGAGATTCTACGACAGCTAGACACCAAACCCCCTGTGGCGGGTAACGATTTGTATCTAAGTCTAGATTATGGACTACAAATGGCCGCCCAAAAACAACTGGCAGGACGACGTGGAGCGATTGTGGCACTTGACCCCAAAAATGGCGACGTCCTTGCCTTTGTCTCAAACCCCAGCTATGACCCCAACCCCTTTGTCTCTGGCATATCCAGCAAAGAGTATGGCATGCTTCGAGATGACATTGACCAGCCTTTATACAACCGTGCCTTGCAAGGACTCTACCCACCTGCTTCTACCATCAAACCCTTTGAGAGTATGGGCTTTTTGCATTATGGCATCATGGGTTGGAATGACACCATTTTTGACCCTGGTTATTTTAGCTTACCGGGGGACAGTCACCGTTTTCGTGACTGGAAAAAAGGTGGACACGGCACGGTCAATATGAGCAAATCCATCATCATGAGTGTGGATACCTATTATTATAAAAACGCTCACCGCATGGGCATTGACAAGCTTCATGATTGGATGAGTAGTTTTGGTTTTGGTAAAAAAACAGGCATTGACCTACCCAACGAAAAAGGGGGCATCATGCCATCGCCTAAATGGAAAATGGACACCTACGGCAAAGAATGGCTACCAGGCGAGACCATCTCTGTCTCTATCGGACAAGGAGCATTTTTGGCAAGCCCCCTGCAAGTCGCCAACGCCACCGCCATGACCGCCATCAAGGGCAAACACCTCACACCCCACCTGCTCAAACGCTCCGAAGGGCAGGCTCCCGTGACCATCATTGACAAACCTGACGGAGTCATCCCCTTTAATGGCACCGAAGCCGACTGGGACAGAATGCATATCGCCATGGAAGACACTGTCAAACGTGGTACAGCAAAGAGCATCTACACCACCCGTTATCGTATGGCGGGCAAAACAGGTACAGCGCAGGTCAAATCCATCGCCCAAGGCAAAAGCTATAACAAAGCCGCCATCAGCTCCCGTCACTGGGACCATGCATGGTTCTCAGGTTTTGCTCCCGTGGATGACCCCCAAATCGCCATCGCAGTCATCGTCGAGAACGGTGGTGGCGGTGGTAAAGTGGCAGCCCCCATCGGGCGAGCCTTGTTTGATTACTGGATTCTCCAACGTGAGACCAATCCCATCACACCGCCCAGTGATGAAGAACTGGTAAAAATCCGTGCCGCCAAGCGTGAAGCCATCAAAGCCAAAATCGCCAAGGCAGAAGCCGAAAAAGCCAGAGCAAAAGCCGAAGAAAAACACAAAAAGACAGAAGAAAACAGACAAGCTCATCAGCCATGAAAAAACCAACCAAGTCTCATTACAAAACCACCAATCAAGTTCGTATCATCGGCGGACAGTTTAAACGCCGTAGTATCAGCTTTGTGGACGCTGATGGATTAAGACCCACCCCTGACCGTTTGCGTGAAACACTCTTTAACTGGCTCATGGCAGACATTCATGACGCCAGAGTGCTAGACGTCTGTGCAGGCTCGGGCGTGCTAGGCTTTGAAGCATTATCACGGGGGGCATCCCATGTCGTCATGATAGAACCAAACCCGACCCAAGCACGCACCATCAAACACAATGCCGACATCCTAAGACTCACCCACAGCCAGCTGTCCATCATCAATGGCACCGCCCAAACCGCCCTGCCCACGCTCAGCACGCCTTTTGATATCATCTTTATTGACCCGCCTTATGCCCTTGATATTTGGCATGACATCATCAGTGGTATTATAGAGCATAGACTTTACCACGCTGACACGCTGTGCTACATTGAGAGTGATACCGCCCTAGATGACATCCTTATCCCTTTTTCTACCAATCTATACAAATCCGTCAAAGTTGGGCGGGTTTATGCAGGGGTGTTTACCTTGCCCATTCATTAGAAAATAGCAAGGCATACCCCCATTGAGAGATTAAATAAATTAACCTTTACCAAAACAATTATTACCAAAAAACACTTGATAAAAACATTTACTTTTGGATGAATTTTATTTAAAATGACCCAAATTGTTTATATTAAATAGCATCGTTGCTTTTTTAGGGCGTGTTTAACTTTGGTATTTGCAATGAAAAATGAGAAAAATCGCACGTTTTTCAAGGAAAAAACGCAGACTGATAGTTATTCTATCAGACAAATTTTTAACTTCGAGCCACAAGATTTAGCCATTTTTTATGCAAAAATTGATAAAAGTGCTAAATTTTCATTTTATTTTATAAAAATGTTATCAATGGTAGGCACGCCCTAGTCCTTTGTTCGAATTTTACTCCAATCATTTAAACATCATAAATTTGCCCACCTATTTAATATAAAATCTTTGCTCATCTTATTTTGCCATCACACCCTGTGTGATTTTTATTTGGTAGGTTCTCATGAAACGCATTGTTCTTAGCACATCTTCTTCTAGCTTAAACTACATCAACACGCCTCATACCGTGCGTTTAGTGCCTTTTCACGTCATTATTGATGGCACAGACCATCTTGATATCAGAGACATTGATACCGCACGCCTAAGTCAAATGCTCTACGACAAACCCAATCTGTCCGTCAAAACCAGTCCACCCACCGCCGATGAGATTAATGCCTTATTTGACGAATTGTACGCTGAAAGCTATGAAGAGGTATTGGTTTGCACCATCTCATCGGCCATTAGTAAAAGCCATGAAATTTTTAATACACTAAAAACTAAATTTGTTGGCAAAATGAACATCTATGTGTACGACACCAAAACCCTAAATATTGACGAGGGGGCATTGGCATTTGAGGCGGACTTGATGATGCAAGAAGGCAAATCCATGCTAGAAATCATCAACCGTCTTGATGAGCTACGAAAAAACAGTCTGTTCATGTTTACCTTATCTGACCTAAACTTTATCGTCCGCAACAAAAAACTCTCTGCCCCTGCCAGTATGATTGCCAACTTATTTAGCATCAAGCCTGTACTATGGATGAATGATGATGGCTATATCGTCGTCAAAGACAAAGTGCGTAAGTTCGGGCGTGTCATGTATCACATGGCGGACATCATCACGCATCAGATGGGAGGGCAGGACGCCTTTGTGTATATCATTGATACGTCCATCGGGCTACACACTAATGAGTTTAAAAACATTCTCGCCCATGACTATGGACTGCGTAACGTACCTGTGATTCCTGTTTCCACCGTCTCCCTTGCCAACCACGGCCCGACAGGCATGGGATTGGGTGTATATTATGGCGAAGTGCCAAGAATATTTAATCATTTCAAATAACATACAAAAAATCAATCGCCATTCATGATAATCCAATAAATCACAGGTGGCGATTTTTGCCAAAACTAGACGCACAACTAACAAATCACAATCAACACCGAACGCTGATTATTTAACGCATTTTGATAAAATTGTTTGAGATTTTCAAAATACTCTTTTAATTCTTCGCTAAATTATAAGAATTATGCCAAAAATGGTGCATGGTACTTACCTTACTAACTATTGTTGGCTTTGTGATGACAAGGTTCTTGGGCGGTGCTATGAACAGCGTTTGGGTTAAAAATTTGTGGCCGGCTCGTTGGAATTTGTAAAACTTGATATTATAGCATAAAAGTTAGTTAATAAGTAACCGCTCAATTTCACGATATTTGGGAAGAACCGTATCCAAACTTACCACAGGCATTTGATAAACAATGCTCGTTGCAACAATAAAACGGTCAGCAGGGTCTTTGTGATGAAAGTCCAAGCGTTCAGATAATAAAGCGATTTCTTTATTAATTGGTAAAATTTTCACATTCGCTGTTGCAAGTTCAATCCAATATTCCAATTTTATCGGCAAGCCAACCTTACCCTTTCGGATTAACTGGGCAACTTCCCAACAAGAAATGATACTGACTGCCAACCCATCAGCATTTTGAATTTCATTGATGATATTTCGGGGTAATTTTTGTTGATTTTGCCAATAAATCCAAATATGTGTATCCAAAAGCAACATCAATCAAGCTCCCAATCCTCAATATCTGTTGTTGGACTCATAATATCACCATAAAAAGTCATCAACCCCTTTAGTGCAGGGTTAGGTTGATTTTTGAGTTTGGTTGGTTCAGTTGGTGTTGTAATTTTGGTAAAACTGACTTCAAAATCGCCCATTTGAAATTCAGCAGGTACAAGAATTTGCACCACAGGACTGCGATAGGTTTCTTTGTAGGTTTCAACTTTCATTATTTTCTCCAAAATAAAAATGGCACCATTCTTGATAGTACCATTTTTATTTTTAAAAACAAGCAATGCTTACATCATTTCTTTAACCGCATTCACCACATTTTCCACCGTAATGCCAAAATGATTAAACAAATCTTTGGCAGGAGCGGACTCACCAAAGGTTGTCATGCCAATCACCCTGCCGTCCAAGCCAACAAATTTATACCAATAATCGGCAATACCCGCTTCCACCGCCACACGAGCACGCACATCGCTAGGCAATACGCTTTCGATATAATCACGGTCTTGCTTTACAAAAATCTCAGCACATGGCATGGACACCACACGCACGCCCACGCCCTGCTCACTCAAAGCCTTATGAGCTTGCATTGCCAAGTCCACTTCTGAACCTGTGGCGATGATGATGGCTTGCAAGTCGCCTTGTTCTTTGGCAAGCACATACGCCCCTTTTTCAATCAAAGCAACCTGTTCGTCCGTGCGGTTTTGATGAGCAAGGTTTTGGCGAGATAGGATAAGGGACGTTGGGGCATTGGCGGTTTGTAGAGCAACTTTCCATGCCACCGCCGTCTCCACCGTGTCGCACGGTCTCCAAGTGAAATGGTTTGGCGTTTGGCGTAGGCTTGCAATCTGCTCTACAGGTTGATGGGTCGGGCCGTCCTCACCAAGCCCAATGCTGTCATGGGTATAGACGTTGATGACACGCTGCTTCATAAGTGCCGACATACGCACCGCATTACGAGCGTACTCCATAAACATCAAAAACGTGGCAGTATAAGGGATAAATCCACCATGCAACGCCACCCCATTAGCAATGGCGGTCATACCAAACTCACGCACACCATAATGCACATAGTTGCCGTCAGCGTGGTCTTGCACACCCTTGGCACCGCTCCACAAGGTCAAGTTTGACCCTGCCAAGTCTGCCGAACCGCCCAAAACCTCGGGCAATAATGGGGCAAACGCACCAATGGTATTTTGACTTGCCTTACGAGTGGCGATGGTGTCACCTTTGGCTTGGCAGGCTTTGATAAACTCGTCCGCTTTGGCGTTAAAATCGCTTGGCAACTCGCCTGACAGTCTGCGTTGTAGTTCGTCCGCCTCACTTGGGTATTTGGCTTGATAGTCAGCAAATTGGGCGTTCCAGTCGCCTTCCAACTTCTCGCCTTTATCGCACGCATTCCACGCTTGATAAATCTCATCGGCAATTTCAAATGGGTTATTGTTTGCCCAACCCAGCTCGGTACGAGTCAAGGCGATTTCATCGTTGCCCAAGGGAGCTCCGTGGCTATCTTCTTTACCTTGTTTGTTGGGACTGCCAAGACCAATGACGGTTTTGCAGATGATAAGCGTGGGCTTGTTGGTTTCAGCTTTGGCTTTTAAGGTCGCTTTACGGATGGCATCGGCATCATGTCCGTCCACACGCAGTACCTGCCAGTTATAGCTTTCAAAGCGTTTGGCAGTGTCGTCTGAGAACCAGCCTGTAACGATGCCGTCAATAGAAATGCCGTTGTCATCATAATAAGCGATGAGCTTGCCAAGTCCTAACGTGCCAGCGAGCGAACAGGCTTCGTGAGACACGCCTTCCATAAGACAGCCGTCCCCCAAAAAGCAGTAGGTATAATGGTCAATGATGGCGTTGTCGGACTTGTTAAATTGTCCTGCCAAAGTCTTTTCAGCCAAGGCAAAACCCACCGCATTGGCAATGCCCTGCCCCAAAGGTCCTGTGGTCGTCTCAATGCCGTCCGCATAGCCGTGTTCGGGGTGCCCTGCGGTTTTGGCGTGGAGTTGGCGGAAATTTTTGATGTCGTCAATGGTCAAATCATAACCCGACAAATGTAACAAGGCGTACAATAGCATAGAGCCATGTCCGTTTGACAATACAAAGCGGTCTCGGTTTGCCCATTTGGCGTTTTTGGGGTTGTGATTTAAAAATTCACGCCACACGACTTCGGCAATGTCCGCCATACCCATGGGAGCCCCAGGGTGTCCTGAGTTGGCTTTTTGGACAGCGTCCATGGCAAGGATACGAATGGCGTTGGCGTTGTGTCGCTCATTTAGGGGGGGATTAAAGGTGGGGAGAGAAGTCATAATAAGGTCTCAAAGCGTTGGAATGTGGGGGTATTTTAACATATTTTGGCAAATTATGGATAAAAATTGTTTGTTTATAAATAAAGATAGGATTTACAAAAAACAATGGCAATCAATGATAAGTTTACTGATAAATTATTATAATGTAATAATTCGTACTAAAATTTTATCGGCGCAAAATAATGCTTTTTATCTTATAAAAAATTTGCTAAAATCAAACAACGCTCTTGATTTGGAGCAAATAATGAACATCATTCGTCTATTACCGATTGCCCTTTTGGGCTTGGCATTGCCTGCGTGCCAATCTTTCAAAGATGACCCATTTAATACCACGCACACCGCTCCCACCGTTCAAGTCCCAACACCAACCCCAGACAAAAATTTGGAATTTTTAAAAGAAATGTTTGAAAAAGACCAAATTAGAAATGGTATGCAAAGAGAACGACTGATTTGCCCTGCGGTTTACAAGCCTGTTTGTGTTACTTATACCCACAATGGCAAAAATTATCACGGAAGTTTTAATAACAAATGTTATGCCAGTGGGTTAAATATTGTGAATATTGGCGATGGGTTTTGTGAATAACAGTTTTTAAATAAAATTAAACACGCCATTAAATACACGATTGGGTAAAATTATGAAATTAAAAACGCTTTTATTAATAAGCATTGTGGGCATTGGATTAAATGCTTGTCATAGCAATCAAAATATTGTTAAAGACGACCCCTTAAACCCTAACACACCAATCCCAACCAGCCAAATTCCAGAAAGAACGCCTGTGCAATTTAATGACATTCTTTATAATGAAAAATATGCCGACATTCAATGCGGTTCGGTATATAAGCCTGTATGCG
Organism: Moraxella bovis; assembly: GCF_025985205.1. Classification (NCBI taxonomy): domain Bacteria; kingdom Pseudomonadati; phylum Pseudomonadota; class Gammaproteobacteria; order Moraxellales; family Moraxellaceae; genus Moraxella; species Moraxella bovis. Next base: position 860,335 of record NZ_CP087840.1, on the reverse strand, counting down.
TTACCATTCACCAAAATGGACAAACTTTTAAAAAGACTTTCGGCAATCAATGCCAAAGCATTGGCGTATTAAATGTGGTTGATAAAACAGACGGGAAGTGTGAGTAATTGTTTAAAATAACCATTTTGACAGCAAAAACAAAAAACACACCCTTATTTAAGTGCGTGTTTTTTGTTTAAACAATAATCCCCTCATAAACCGTCAAATATGACACAGGCACGGATTTAATTAGCCAAACACCATTTTTGGCTTGATAAAATTCATAACCGTCTTGGTGCATTTTTTTGCTGTCAATTTGTAAAATTTGCACCCTGCCGTGTCTTTTACCAACAGCTTTGGCGGTTTTAGTATCGCCTGACAAATGTACATATTGGCGAGACTTAGGTAATAAACCGTCTTTTAAAATGGACGGTATAAATTGATGAGCCGTGCCGTGATATAAAACATCGGGCGGTAAAACAGGCTCAAAATCTCGTTCTACCACCCGCGTTGAATGCCCTTGCACCGCTCGGATTTGGGTATTGTCTTCGGATATTTCAAAGCGTTTTTTGTCATTGGTGGCAACGACTTCATAAAGCTGTTCATAAGTTAATTTAAAACCCAAACTTGTTTTTTGATTGGTGTTTTTGATTAACTCATCAATATAAGCAAAGCCTTGTTTGTCCAAAGTTAAGTTAATGGTTTCTGGGCGGTGGCGTAAAATAAGACTTAAAAATTTACTGAATTTTTTTGGCTTTTTGTTCGTTTAATTTCATTTAACTCATTGCTTTTTTATAAATGGTTAATCCAATTCCCAATCATCAATATCCGTTGCTCTGGCAATTAAATCATCATTAAAAGTTATTAAGCCTTTTAATAAAGGATTGGGCATATGTTTTGCTTTTTTGGTGTATCGTCCGCAGGAATTTCTTTAAAAAATACTTCAAAATTCCCCATTCTAAATTGCTCTGGTACAGCAATTTGACTAACAGGCGTAAGATAGATGGCTTGATAAGCTTGAATTATATTCTTTATCACTTAAAGAATCATTAAACATAAAACCCTACCTTACAATCACCCCATTAAGTCGTGGCGAACAGCACCCGAATCATTGTATTTAATCGCATTCTGTCTTGTGGTGAATTGTGTAATTTTAGCGTTTCTTGTACATCGCTATCAAACAAACTCATTAAATCATCTTAGGGTGGTGCAATTCCCAGATTATCTTGTAATCGTTTAATTTTGGGGTTTTGGCGTGCGGGACGAGCCTTACTCATATCCAAACTTTTGTAGCGTTCAAAATCAAAATCTTGCATTATGATAACCCTTTATTTGTTCGTTACTTGGGAAATAGGCGGTAATAATCCTAAAAGTATCGCCCCTTTCGGTATACACCACCGCCAAAAATCTTGCTTGGTTGCTCATAGCAATGATGATTGTTCTTTGTTCATTGTAATCACCAATATCTTCAAATTCAATGGCACAATAAAATCAGCAAATACACTCACGACTTCTTCAAAAGTGATTTTGTGTTTATTTAGCACAAGCTCATATTTTGGGTCGTACCATTCAAAAATCATTCCACCAAATTCAAGAATTGGCATATCTCACCCAATCACTTCCAAGCCACCCATATAATTTACCAATACCTTAGGGACAGTAATTGTCCCATCGGCATTTTGGTAATTTTCCATAATGGCAAGCAAAGTTCGCCCCACCGCCAAGCCAGAGCCGTTTAGGGTATGAACAAGCTCGGTTTTTTTGTCCACTTTGGTGCGAGCAAGCATACGCCGTGCCTGAAAGTCGCCACAATTTGAACAGCTAGAAATCTCACGATACGTATTTTGACTGGGTAGCCAGACTTCAATGTCATAAGTTTTGGTGGCACTAAATCCCATATCTTTGGTACATAGCGTTAGCACACGGTAGGGAAGTTCCAACGCCTGCAAAATACTCTCCGCCTGTACGGTCATCTCTTCCAATGCCTGCATAGAAGTTTCAGCTTTGACAATTTGCACCATTTCTACTTTTTCAAATTGGTGCTGGCGAATAAGCCCCCGTGTATCACGCCCTGCACTCCCCGCCTCACTTCTAAAACACGGGGTATGGGCGGTAAGTTTAATCGGCAACTCGCTTGGCTCAACAATCACACCACGCACGGTGTTGGTTAGCGGAACTTCTGATGTTGGAATGAGATAATAATTATCAGCGTGGAATAAATCTTCTTCAAATTTAGGGAGCTGTCCCGTGCCTTTTAGGCTCTCGGCATTTACCATATAAGGCACATACATTTCGGTGTAGCCACGGGCTGTGTGGGTATCCAGCATAAACTGCACTAAGGCGCGGTTTAATTTGGCAAGTTGTCCTTTTAACACACTAAACCGTGAACCTGTGAGTTTACTCGCCATTTCAAAGTCAAGTAGCCCCAAACCTTCGCCCAAGTCCGAATGGTCTTTAGTCTCAAAATCAAACGCTCGTGGCACGCCCCATCTACGCACTTCTACATTGTCGTTTTCGTCTTCGCCCACAGGGACGCTGTCGTCTGGTAGATTGGGGATTTTTAGGCTCTCGGCCTCAATGGTTGCAAGAAGTTCACGCAAATCATCTTCACAGCGTTTCATTTCATCGCTAACTTTTGCCATTTGAGCCATCAAGTCATCGGTATTTTGTCCGTTTTTCTTTAACAGGCCGATTTCTTTTGCCCCTCCGTTTTTTTGGGCTTGTAAGTTTTCGGTTTCTACTTGTAAAGATTTTCTTTTGTTTTCAAGGTCTTGCCAAAAAGCAATGTCAAGTTCATAACCCCGAGTGGCAAGTTTTGCTTTCAAATTTTCAAGGTCAGAGCGGAGCAGTTTTGGGTCTAGCATTGTGCATTCCTATATTAATGAACCCAAAATATGATACGGTTTTGTAAGGACGAATTGCAATTCGTCCGTACGGGGCAATGGTTTATTTGTATCATTTTTTAAGTTCTTTTGGTATAAAATTTGTTAAATGTCGTCAATTATAACAAATTTTTTGGCAAATTCCCATTAGGATTTTTAATGAAAATTTGCCATAATAGTGCTACAATACCCTATTTTATTTTAAGGAAACACAATGAGCAAGCAAAAAGCCCTTTACCCTTATACCATACAGCCTGTCGCCCTAAATATGACCGAGAGCGAATTTAAATCCGCCCAGCTCGCCCTATTTAACAAATCCAGTCAATCCTTTGGGCTAAAATCCGTCCGCACCAAAGAATGGCTGGTGCTTGGCGTGCTGGCGGTGGCGAGCATTTTGGGCATTATTTTTGTGTCGGGCTATTCTACGATTTTGTTTTGGCTAACTTTGGGACTGTGCATTGGCTATTTAATTGCCCGTACAAAAGGATTGCAATGGTATGCCAAACGAGAATTTGACAAACAGCTCAATGAGATTAAATTACCGCCTGAGCTTAACCAAATGAAATTGGGCGTACAACCACAAGGCTTGGTGATGAGTATGCCGATGGCGGGCGAGCAATTGGAACAAATCCAGTCTGTGAGCAAAAAACGTGGACACACCACCCAAGGCTTCACGATGAAATCTAGCCCAATGCAACAGGCGATTATCCCTTGGACGGCGGTCACTTCGTGGGACGAGACCGATGAGTTTATTTTTGCCATGTTTGAATATCAAGGACAAAAAGGCTCACAAATTATCCCAAAACGCCTAAAAAACAATCACTTACCGATTGATACCATTATTAAGCATTTGGGCAAGGTTACGCCAAAAGGATTAAAGATGGAAAATGTGGCTTAGGACGTGCCCGCCTTTGGTATTTGAACTAAAAATGACACGTTTTTTAAGGAAAAACTTAAGGTTGATTGTCATTCCATCAAAAGACCCCTTCAAAACCCTTTGATACACTAAAATATCCCAATAAACCATAAAGTATTACTAACCCTGACTACATTAAACTTGATTGGGGTTAAGAATAACAAACTTTCTGTTAAACACCGTAAAATAAGAGTGTGCAGAATAAGTCTTATCTTGATTGGTTGTTGTTTGGTCAGGGGGTGTAGTGCGATTGCTCTGAACCACCGCTTATTTTATAAAATTCATTCACTTCCACTTTTTGACCGTTTGGTAATTCGCAAATATTGACTTGTTTGCCGTTCACGGTGGTGGGATTGATAAATCCTTTTTGCTGTAAACAAAATTCGGTGGCAGGGGTAGAAATACCGACCACTTTGACATCGGTGGGAATGACGCTGATAGAGCAAGCGGTTAAGGTTAAAAAGGCAGTGAGGGGGAATAAAAGCCTCATAAAGCACCTATTGAGTGGTTGGGTTGATGGTTGAAATTGAGTTAATTGTCATTACTATGATTTGTTTGGGTAAAGTCTTTACTGTCCACCAAATAAAAATAGCCTTTATCATCTATTTTGCAACTATTTTCTTGGGTGGGGTCGCCATCGTGAAAGTCGGTTACTGTGATTTGTTCTTTTTGTAATGCAGAAGTGGTTTTTGACCAGCTTTCAGCAATTTCATCATAAGCAATATTAAGTGTATCAATGATATTGCCGTTTTTATCAATATTGATAAGATGAGTGATAAGTTCGTGTTCATTTTCTGTATTAGAAAATGTCATTATTAAACTTGTGATGTTGGGATTATAAGACACTTTACCAAAAATCACAAGCTCTTTGGCGGTAGGATAAAGCCCAGCAAAGAATTTGGCTTGGTTTTTATTTAAATGAGTGAATTGTTCATAATTATCAAAGTCAATCGCCACTTCTAAGGGTAAGGTCTTTTGGGGAATGGTGGTTAAATCAAATGAATTTGTGAATTCATCAAATTTAAAATAAATTTTATAATAATCACTGTCATCGGTTTCTTTATTTTTTGTAACTTTAATATAGGCGGTTTGATTATTTTCAAAAAACCCAAATTGATAACCACAAATCTCCAGTTGATTATCCTGTTTGCTAATGGTTTGGTTAAAAATATCATCTAAACGAATAATGGCTATCCATTCATCGTTAATATATTTTTCAACAAAAGGATAAGCACAGCCTTCGTATGCCGTACCAGAAAAACGATAGAGCTTATTGGGAGAAGCAAAAGAATTAAGTCTATAAGTACCAATAAATTTACCTGTATTTAGACTAATACCAGAATAACCATCGTCCATGATAATGGATAAAGTATTTTCATCTATGTTGTAAAATTCAAAATCTGCTAACAGGTTAACGGTATTGCCATTTTTTGCGTGAATTTTGGTAATTAGGTTATTTTCATTAACTTCTATTGCGCCTTCCAATGCTAATTTAGCATTCTTAATATTATCAAACCCTGAGATGACTGTTGAATTTTCTATTTTTAAGGAGTTGTCCAATACTTTGGTAAATTCTTGCTCGGAGATTTTTTCAATCAATAAAGGATGATCATCAATGGTAAACCCATTATCAAAAATATCACTTGTCATTGTTTTTTTGGCTTATTGGTTTCTTGTTGGATTTTTTTATTGTCTTGGGGTGTAACTTCTATTAAAGGGGCGGTATTTTGTTTGGACTGCGTATTGTCAGATTGAATGGGGTTTGCTGGCTCTTGATGATTGGGGCAAGCAGTGAGTAATAATAGGGCGATTAAGGGTAAGGCTATTTTCATAAAAACCACCTTATTCATTTAAACTCAATATGAATTTATTGATTGGTGTAAGGTGCGTATTACGCACCGTTTTTTTTGGCTTATTATTTAAATGGTGTGTAATACATACCTTACGATTACAATTAAGAACGCTTAAACTCTGGTAACTCAATATCGCCCACATCTGGATTATGATAATTCATAATCACATCGTAAAAAGTGCTTGGTTCTTTAATAGTTTTTGTGAGTACCTTTCCATTTTCAGCAAATTGAACTTCTTTGCCATATTCAACCTGTTGTTTGACTTGCTCGGCAATCGCAGGGGGTAATAATGCCAATTCTATTATCATAATTTCTCCTTGTTTTAAATTGATGGTGTGTATATGCTTTTATTTCTGCCAATAAAACAGCGATAAAATCCCTGCCGCAATCAGCGGACCGACAGGCACGCCACGCAAAAAAGCCACGCCAAGCACCGTGCCAATGAGTAGCCCTGCAATCACTTGCGGTTCGCTTATCATCAGCTTGACACCCCGTCCGCCTAGATAAGCAACCAAGAGTCCAACCAAAATGGCAATGAGCGATTTTGGACTGACAAAAGATTGCAAAATCATCTCACTGCTTAATTTGCCACTGGCAATCGGGGTAAGCACGCCAATGGTCAAAATCAAAATGCCCAAACTTAGCCCGTATTTGTCTACATAGGGCAACAGCACAGCACCAAAAGGGCTGACTTTGATGATGATTAAGAGAGCGGTCGCCAAAACTATCGTATTATTTTGGCTAAACACGCCCAAGCCCAGCAAAATAAATAAAACAATTAAGCTGACATCAAGGTTGGCAAAGTTCGGCATTTTAATGACCTTAACCTATTTAGACATTAAACCTACTTATAGACTTATACATTGAAACGGAAATGCATCACATCGCCGTCTTGCACCACATAGGTTTTGCCTTCTAGGCGAGATTTGCCTGCCGAGCTTGCCCCTTTTTCGCCTTGATATTCAATAAAATCATCAAAGGCAATCACTTCGGCACGGATAAAGCCCCGCTCAAAATCGGTATGAATGACCCCTGCCGCCTGTGGTGCGGTCGCCCCGACAGGCACCGTCCACGCCCGCACTTCTTTGACCCCTGCGGTAAAGTAGGTTTGCATTTTTAGAAGCTCATAGCCTGCCCGAATGACACGGTCAAGCCCTGCTTCCGCCATTCCCAAACTTTCCAAAAATTCCGCCTTTTCGTCTTCGTCAAGCTGGGCGATTTCTGATTCTAGTTGGTTGCAAAGTGGCACGACAATGGCATTGTCATTTTTGGCAAATTCACGCACCGCATCCAAATGCGGATTATTTTCAAAGCCGTCTTCACTCACATTGGCAATGTACATCACAGGCTTTAAGGTAATTAGCCCGTACGATCTGATGAGTTTTCTCTCATCATCGTCTAGATTTGCCATTCTAGCAGGTTTGCCATCTGCCAAAAACGGCTCAATTTTTTGGAACACATCAAGCATTGCACGGGCTTCTTTGTCGCCCCCTTTGGCTTTTTTGGAGGCGTTGGTGATGGCACGGGTTACGGCTTCAAGGTCAGCAAGAGCAAGCTCGGTGTTAATGGTTTCAATGTCCGATAGGGGGTTTACCCGTCCGTCCACATGAATGACATTATCATCATCAAAGCACCGCACGACATGGGCGATGGCGTCTGTTTCGCGAATGTTGGCAAGAAACTGGTTGCCCATACCCTCGCCCTTGCTTGCCCCCGCCACAAGCCCTGCAATGTCCACAAATTCCATACTGGTGGGAATTACTCGCTCGGGCTTTACGATTTCGGCAAGCTGTTTTAGGCGTGGGTCTGGCACAGGCACAATGCCTGTGTTTGGGTCTTTGGTACAAAAGGGGAAGTTTTCGGCGGCGATGCCTGCCTTGGTGAGTGCGTTAAACAAGGTGGATTTGCCCACGTTAGGCAAGCCCACGATACCACAATTAAAGCCCATGAGTTATCTCTCTGTTAAATTTAAATCTTTTATTATAGCAAAGTTTAGGCGATAAATTAAGCAAAATTTACGTATTTTCAAACCAACGCAGTTCGATTGGCTTGAAGGTTTGCAGCAAATGGTTAATCTATTTTAAAAATTGTGCTATAATAAAGTATTTCAAATTAATAGATCAACCGCCATGAAAACAAGCAAATACCAGCTTATTGTCATCCAAGACCAAACAACCGAAACTCATGCTTTAAATAGCAAAAAACCCCTAAAACTTAAAGCTAAGAAAAATACTGTTTATCAAATCATCAATGAAGAAGGCGAGGTTTTGCACAATCCTGTGATGGAAGTGGTAGGCGATGACATTTATGTGTACTTGCCCGAGGATGTTAATGCATCTTTGCGTCTTGAAAATTTTCAAGACGCTTTGCCCATCACCGACCCCACCGCCTTAAGTGATTTAAATGCCAGTCTTGCCACAGCAAATACGACGGCAGGCGGTGCTTTGCACTCGTCTTGGCTGGCTAGGCTTTTTGCCACAGGACTTGGAGCAGCCATTTTACACCACAACAAAAGCACAAATAACCAGCCTATTAAAAATATAGATGATAATCATTTCGTTCCAACGCCTGAGCCAACGCCTGAGCCAACGCCTGAGCCAACGCCTGAGCCAACGCCTGAGCCAACGCCTGAGCCAACGCCTGAGCCAACGCCTGAGCCAACGCCTGAGCCAACGCCTGAGCCAACGCCTGAGCCAACGCCTGAGCCAACGCCTGAGCCAACGCCTGAGCCAACGCCTGAGCCAACGCCTGAGCCAACGCCTGAGCCAACGCCTGAGCCAACGCCTGAGCCAACGCCTGAGCCAACGCCTGAGCCCACCATTCCGCTTGCAATTACCATCAACGCCATTGATGATGGTATGATTAACATTGCTGATAAGTCTTTGAGCTTCACTTTAACAGGCACGGTAAATTTTGACCCGACCACCACAGAGCAAAAGGTCATTATAAAAATCAATGGGCAAGACCACCCTGCGACTTTAACAGGCAACATTTGGACGCTTGATGTCTCGGGCGAAACCTTAGCCTTTGCCGAAGGTAGCCAGACCTTGACTGCCATTTTGACTGCCAAAGACCACACAGGGGCGAGCGTTAGCACCAACGCCACAGGCGGTTATAATGTGGATACAAAGATTGACACACCTATAATTACCTTTGACAACCTTGCCAGCGACAACATCATCAACCTTGCCGAAAGTGAGCAAAATTTGGTGGTTTCAGGCACGGTAGAAAACGCCAAAGATGGCGACCTTGTCAAAGTCATCATTGGTGGGGTGTCGCAAGATGTGCCAGTACAAGGAGGCAAATTTAGCCTAACCGTGGCAGGTTCTACCCTAAAAAATCACACGCAAATTTCGGCAACCATCATCACCACTGACACCGCAGGCAATACCGCCAAAGGCGATAAAACCCACAGTTATGAAGTGGATACCATTGCCCCCACACCCAAAATCACCCTAAATCCAATTACAGGCGACAACCGCATTGATTTGACTGAGAGTGCCAAACCCACGACCACCATTACGGGCAATATTGGCAATTTTGTCAAAACCGATACCAACGAGTTTGTGCTGATTTGCCTATGTTCTACCTGCACAAGCAACAACCAAAAAACCGTAGAAGCCCGTCTCAATGACGATGGTACATTCAGTGCTGACATTGCCACCGATGAGCTGACCAAATACGACAGCGTCAGCGCCACCATCAAAAGCACCGACAAAGCAGGCAACCAAGGCGAGGACAGCACCAACCAAACTTATACGGTTGAAAAGCCTGCCACCCCAAGCATTACCCTAAATCCGATTGCAGGCGACAACATTGTCAATGCTGCTGAGTTTAATTATGGCAGTGCCAATCTCAACATTGCCATTACAGGTAAGATTGAACGGGCGGAAGTGGCAACTTCTACGGTCAAATTGGAATTTTATAAAGCGAGCGTGCTTGCCAAAACCGTAGATGCCGAGCTTGGGGCCGATGGCGTTTATACTTATCGCATTAGCGGGGCGGAGCTTCACCGCTCTTATGACACCGTCAGGGCGATTTTGACCACAGGCGGGCAAAGTTACGACCACAGCCAAAGCTATAAGGCGGCCGCTTTCTCGCCAAAATGGGGCAATCCCGCCCTTGTGCCGACCGCCGTTTCTGACGACAATGTCATTGACCAAAACGACACTTGGCACGACACTACCACCATTACAGGCACTTTTAATTCCATTAGAAATACGCTGACCGCCCAAGGCATTGAAAATGCGGTGGAAATTACCGTTACGGTTAACGGCAAGCCTTATGCGACCACCGTGACGGGGCAAACAGGCACCTTTACACTCAATGTCAAAACTGCCGACCTACTTGCCGACACCGACAAAGTTGCCGACGTCTCCGCCTATTTGTACGACAACGCAGGCAACAACGCAGGCGGTGCAATCCGTGCCACGCTTGGCTATACGGTCAATGATAAGCACATTAGTCAGCCGATTGTTACCGTCAATCCACTTGACAACATTAACATTGCCTATCAAACCGCCAACCCAAGCACCACTTTGATAGGTTCGTTCGAGCTTGATGGCGATGTGGCTCTTGCCAATGCTCCTTTGACGGTTGAAATTGGCGGACAAAGTTTTACCGCCCAAAAAACCGTCACCAGCTCTGGCAATGGGCAAAAAACCATTGGCACTTGGACACTTGATGTGCCAACACAAACTTTAATTGACGCAAATGGTAACCTAACCGCCAAACTCTCCGCCAGAGACCACACAGGCAACCAAGCCCAAGCAAACACGCCTGCCACTTATAAGGTAGATGTCAATGCCCCAAGCGTGGAAGTCAAACTAAACGCCATTACAGACGACAATGCCATCACACCTGATGAAATTAATGATACCTTTACCATCACAGGCACGGTAACAGGCGAATTTGTGGCAAGTGATAAAGTGACGCTAAACATTGGCAACGAGACTTATAGCCTTAATGTGGTGGATGGGCAGTTTAGCCAAGCCGTGCCAAAAGCGGTCATTTTGGCAAATACAGCTATCAACGCCACTTTAACCACACAAGATGAGCTTGGCAATACAGGCTTTGATGACGACAGCCTAATTTATAATGTTACTGCCAAAGATATTAAGATAGAGCTTGACCCAATTACCACCGACAACCTTATCAATGTCAGCGAACAATCCACGCCCATTGATGTCTCAGGCAAGGTAACGGGGGCGGACGCTAAGGCAGGACAAACGGTAGAAATCAAAGTGGGCGAACAAACCTTTACCGCCACCGTTGGCACGGATTTGACCTTTAAAACACCGATTGACGGGCAACTGCTTGCCAAACACCAAAACTACACCTTATCTGCCCAAGTGCTTGAAAATGGGGAATTTTTGGCGTCCAATACCCACAATTATGATGTAACAAATGATGTCTCAGCCAGCATTAAAATTACCGCCATTGGCGATAATACCAACGATAATGGCGTGGCGGACGGTTTTGGCTCAGTACGCCTAAGTGGCAAACTTGCCCTAAACGACAGCATTTTTGCCCAAGGCTACAACAGCGACAGCCTAGAAGCGATTGTGGTCAAAATTGGCGATAAGTCGTTTAACGCAGGCTTTAACCGTGATGATATGTCGTTCCACATTGACTTATCAAAAAGCGAAGCCGAAGCCCTACAAGGTCAAGCCATCAGCTATGAATTTATCACTTCTGGCAGATTGTACTATCTGGCAGGGACAGGCGATAGCAAGACCGTCCGCCAAGTCGGGGCAAGAGATGGCGTTGCCCAAAGCGAACTTGGCAAAATCAGCGTAGAATGGCAGGACAACACCAAAGCCCAAGATGGCGTAACCACCCTAAGCACGCCCGCCAAAACCACCGCCATTACAGGGGTGGTGGCAGGTTCGGCACAGGTGGGCGATGACATTAGCGTTGCCATTGGCGGTCAAAACTACACCACCAAAGTCCAAGACGGCAATGCCTTTGTGATCAATGTGGACAGCGAAACCCTTGTCAAGCACACAGGCAACATTACCGCCACGCTTGCCACCAAAGACTTAGAAGGCAACGACATTAGCGTCAGCGATGTGGCGATTTATCACAACGCAGGGCAAGCCACAGGTGAGTTTGTCAGCAAACACACGCACACCAATCCTGCCGACCGCAAAATGAAGCACACCGATGATGATTACAATTTTGCCTATATGATTGACTCGGTAGCGTCCAACTACCGTGGCGGATTTTTGCACACCATGCACACACCGTTTGGTGGCTTTACCGACAATGGCACGCCTGCCAAAATCAAATACTATTTTGCCACACAAGAAGAAACCACCAGCCCCGATTGGCAATATGCAGGGCGTGGCTCGGTAGGACAAGGCTCAACCCGAGATTTTTCGGACAATCTTAAAACCTTTATTAGAAATAGCCTAACTAAGTTTTCTGATGTTGCCAATGTGGAATTTGAAGAAGTTGGCAGTTATCAAGAAGTCGGTAATGGCGGGATTAACTTTATCTATGGCGATACCATTGGCGGAATGGCATCAAGCGGGGCGTTTGCCTTTGCTGGCGGTAATGTGGTCTTTGACACCGCCAACTTTACTGACAACCCAAACCCTGGCAACTACCACCACTACCTTGCCTTGCACGAGCTGTTCCATACCTTTGCAGGCAAGCATACCGATGGCGTTTATAGCAATTATGGCTTTGCCACGCCCGAAGATTACACTTCCGAATTTTCAATCATGTCGTACAGCCCAGATTACCATTGGAACTCAGGATTTAGAGACCTAAGCCTATATGATGTGATGTATATGCACTATCGTTTTGGTGTCGCCAAAACGGTCAATGCAGGCGATGATGTTTATGGTTTTGGCAATTATGCCTCCCTTGTCCAAGACGGCACCATTTATATCGCAGATGCAGGTGGTGTGGATACCTTTGACGCATCCTATGAACAAGAAGGCGTTACGGTCAATTTGACCCCTGGTTCGTGGATTTATCACACCAGCCAAAAATCGGACACCTTTGTCATCAAAGAAAAAACTACCATTGAAGGCAACAACGCTTTCTTTGCCAACCAAGACCTATCAGGCTACACCTTGTCTGGTAATGCAGGTAAACATACACATACCGAGTATGTCAAAGGGCAAGGCTTTATTGGTTATGGCACGCAAATTGAAAACCTAAAAGGTTCAAACTTTGCCGATGTCTTAACAGGCAACAATGCAAATAACAACATCTTTGGCAATGACGGCGATGATATCATTTATGGCGGACTTGGCGATGATTATCTAGATGGCGGTCAAGGGGCGGACACGCTGATTGGCGGTCAAGGCGATGACAGCTATGTCATTGATAATACAGGCGATAGCATTACCGAGCTTGCAGACGAAGGCACAGATACAGTGTACAGTTATATCAATTATAGCTTAGTTGATAATTTAGAACACCTAACTCTGCTTGGCGCAGACAACATCAATGCCATAGGCAACAGCGAAAATAATACCCTGATTGGCAACAGCGGTAACAACACGCTGATTGGCGGTGCAGGCGATGACACCCTAGACGGCGGACGAGGCAGTGACACCTTGACAGGTGGCGATGGGGCGGATTATTTTAGATTTAGCACCCTACTTGATGGCTCGGTAGACACCATCACCGACTTTGATGTCGCCAATGACAAAATCGTCCTTGATGACGCCATTTTCACCGCTTTGGCAGGTCAAACGAGCGTGGGCGACTTTATCAAATACAACAGCACGACAGGCGATTTGAGCTATGATGCGGACGGTACTGGTGTGGTCAATGCCATTGTCTTTGCCAACCTTGGCGCGGGACTTAATGAAAATCAAATCCAATATCAGATCATTTAATCCGATAAAGGTAAATTTGGGGAATGCAAATGCACTCTCCAAATTTTTTTAACACAACGCTCCAACCTTCAAAACACACCGCCAAACAAGCATGGTTGCAAAATCGCATCATTGCAGATGACCAGTCATACTTTAATACTTACATCATGCAACTACAATTAATAATTAATTTTATTTAAAAAAATTTATTTTTCATTTAAAATTCAAATTATAAAAATAATGATTATTTGCTTAACATTTTAAGCCCTTTTTGTTATTATGGTATTTGTTAGCACAGGCTATCATTTTTACAACCCAGTAGGAGAGAAAATTTATGAGTACCAATCAAATCGGTCTTGAAAAAGCAGAACTTACCCCCGTCATCAAAGCCCTAAACGCCCTACTGTCTAGCTACCATCTGTTTTATATCAACGTACGCGGCTATCACTGGAACGTCAAAGGCGAGCATTTTTTTACCCTGCACCCAAAATTTGAAGAGCTGTACACCGAGCTACAACTACAAATTGACGAAATCGCTGAACGCATTCTAACCCTAGGTGGCACGCCATTACACGCATATAGCGATTTTGCCGAGCGTTCTAGCATCAAAGAAAACAAAGGCGTGTTTGATGGTCGTGGCTGTGTAGAAGGCGTGGTTAAGGGCTTGCAAACTCTTATCGAAGAGCAACGAGCCGTTGCTGAGCTTGCCGAAGAAGCATCCGACCAAGGCACGTCCGACATCGTAACAGGCTACGTCCAAGCCCAAGAAAAAGAAATTTGGATGTATAACGCCTTTTTGGGTTAATCCAATCATTTACCCCATCATTTAACCCAAATAAAAAGCCCTTAACTTTGATTAAGGGCTTTTTGCCATGCCTGTTTATAAAAGTGAATAACATCAGCCAAACGCCGGCACACGCTTAGGAATGGCACTCAAAAATTCATTTCGGGCTTGATTGTCCGTCTCATACACCCCAAGCATACAGGTGGTGCGGGTGGTGGACTGTTGTTTGCCCACGCCACGCATCATCATGCACATATGGCTTGCGTCCATGACGACCGCCACACCACGGCAGTCTGTGAGTTCATGGATGGCTTGGGCGACTTGTTTGGTTAGGTTTTCTTGGATTTGTAGGCGTTTGGCATACATATCAACAATGCGAGCCAGTTTGGATAAGCCAAGCACCTTACCATTTGGCAGATAGCCGATGTGTGCCACACCAAAAAACGGCAAAATGTGATGCTCGCATAACGAATAAAATTCAATGTTTTGCACAAGCACCAAATCAGCATTATCACTGGCAAAAATGGCATCATTGGCAACCGTATGCAGGTCTTGATGATAGCCTGCCGTCAAGTCCCGAAAGGCTTTGGCGGCACGCATGGGCGTATCAAGCAGTCCTTCACGGCTTAGGTTTTCGCCACTGGCAGAGATGATATTGGCGTAGTTCTGGGCGGTGGCTTCTACATCAAAAGAAAAGGCGGAAGTGGCGTGGCTGTTGCAATGTTGGCACATGGTATTATCAAATAAAAATAAACGTGATATTATAGCGAAAAAGGCCAGATTTGCCAAATGGTTTGTGTGCTTTGCGGTGTTAATGGGTTATAATTTTTGCTTTTTAAATTTACCTTTTTAAAATAACCAAATTAAAACGAAAGGCGATTTCGTTAAAAGTTTACAATCGTTTCTAAATTTTCCCTATTTGCCAAAATCTGTGGTATAATGCTAACAATTTTAACTAAATGCGTGGAGCGACTGATGTTATTAAAAGGTCAACGATTTGTGGTAACGGGTATTGCCAGTAAGCTGTCGATTGCGTGGGCGATTGCCGAATGCTTGCACCGTGAGGGGGCAGAGCTGATTTTAACTTACCCCAATGACAAAATCAAAAAACGGGTGGATATGGCGGCCGAGACTTTTGGGGCGGTGGCGGTATTGCCTTGCGATGTCAGCTCGGATGATGAGATTACCAAATGCTTTGATGAAGTGGCTCGCATTTGGGACGACGGGGTGAACGGTGTGGTACACGCCATTGGTTTTGCCCCTGCCGAGCAGTTGGATGGCGACTTTACGGACGCCACGACTCGTGAAGGCTTTGCCATTGCTCATGATGTGTCCAGTTATAGCTTCGTGGCACTTGCCAAAGCCAGTCGTACACTCCTTGCCAAACGTCAAGGTTCACTACTTACTTTGACTTATGAAGGCAGCATTTCTGTATTGCCAAATTATAACGTCATGGGACTTGCCAAAGCCAGCCTAGAATCATCGGTGCGTTATCTGGCAAGCTCGCTGGGTAGAGAAGGCATTCGTGTCAATGCCATTAGTGCAGGTCCGATTCGCACGCTTGCCGCCAGTGGCATCAAGTCATTCCGTAAAATGCTGGACGTTACCGAAAAAGTAACGCCCCTACAACGCAATGTTAATCAAATGGAAGTGGGTAACGCCGCTTTATTCTTGCTATCGCCTTGGGCGAGCGGTATTACAGGCGAGATTTTGTTTGTGGACGCAGGGTTTAACACTGTCGGACTAAGCAGTGAGCTTATGGAGCTGGTGGCGGACGATACCGAGTAAGGCACGCCCAAGGTTTGTAAAATTTTGTAACATTTTAACAGCACACAATCAAGCACGTCTTGTGTTGTGTGCTTTTATTTTTGTCCAAAGTTTTGTAAACTAATTGGTTTGTTATCATTCATTTATCGGTCATGCAAAACCAACTTCCCACTTGGGTACTGTGTGGGGCGGTGGTGCTGGCATTTAGTGCTGGCATTTTGAACACAACCGCACTCATGGGGTTTACCCACGTTTCGGCATCACACGTTACGGGCAATATCAGCCTGCTGGCGGTAACATCCTTTCATCATGACTGGGAAAACCTGTGGCTACTGCTCGTGTCGGTAGGCTCGTTTTGGCTTGGCTCGGTGCTAAGTGGCATGATTATCGGGGGTAGCGAGCTACACATCAAGCGTCATTATGGCTATGCCATGTACTTAGAATTCGTCCTGCTCTGTGGCAGTCTGTGGCTGTATCTGTCGGGCAACGACTACGGGCAAATGCTCATCGCCATGGCGTGCGGACTACAAAACTCCATGGTGGCAACCTATCACGGGGCGGTGGTGCGTACCACGCATCTGACAGGGGTAACGTCCGATTTGGGGGCGACGGTGGGGCATTGGCTTGTGGGGCGAAAGGTCAGTCTTGCCAAAGTGGTGCTACAAAGTGCGTTATGGTGGGGATTTTTTGGCGGCGGCTTTGTGGCGGTGTGGCTATATGCCAAATATGGCTATTGGTCAATGCTCCTGCCTATTACCATTATTTTTCTGTCAGCAATCAGTTATGTGCATATGGAAAAATGGTTTCACCGCTCCGAGCGTATGATTAAATTCATGATAATAAAACGCAAAAGAAAAAGATAGGGTGGGGGTTTAAAAATTAATAGGGGAAATTTTAATATTAATTGTAAATTGATAATCAAAATATGATTAATTAAATACTTGCAATTTTAAAAATGTATTTTTAAATAAAATATTTGGGCGAATATAATTCGCCCCTACACATCCTATTTAATAATATCAAATTAAATTAAAAGAAATTAAAAGAAATTAAAATCAAATGATTTAAAAGAAATTAAGATAATAATTTATAAACAACCCAATATTATAAAATCAGTCATTTTAATATGAGCCCTACCCGTCCACTTTAAAATTTTCCAAATCAGGCAATTCGGGTAATTCTTTTAAATCAGTCAAACCAAATGCGTCCAAAAACGCTTTTGTGGTGTGCAATAAGGCAGGGCGACCCAACACGTCTTTATGTCCCTTCTCCATAATCCAACCCTTATCAAACAGTTGGCGTAAGATATGGCTAGACACACTCACGCCACGAATATGCTCAATGTCCGAGCGAGTTACAGGCTGTTTATAAGCGATGACACTTAGGGTCTCTAACAGGGCTTGGCTTAGGGTCTCTTGGCGTTCGGGGAACACCTGATGAATAATGCGACTGTACGAGTCCTTGATTTGCAAGCGATAGCCACTGGCGGTCTTGGCAAGGGTCAGCACGCTGTGCGACAAACGCTCTTCTAGCACCGCCAGTGCCACGTCAAATTCATCTTGGCTTATCATTAAATGCTTTTTTAAATCATCTGCTGTCAAAGGCGACTCGCTGGCGTGCAGTAGTACTTCAATATAGCGACTTAACGCTGTGGCAGTGGCGTGGGTGTTTTTGATGTCGTCAGCGATATTGTCGCTATCGCTGTTAGGTGTAAGCGTGGATAAAGGTTGGTTGTTTTGCATACGATTGCCTAATGATTAATGAAGCCAATATAAAGTCTGCTCGGACAAGTCAAAGCCGGTGTTATTGATGTTAAATAAAGGGTCTTTTTGCTTGCCTTTTTTGGACATGGGGGCGTCCATGACTTCAAGCTGAAAACTCTGGGCGATGTCCACATTTATCTCGCTTTTTAGCAGGGCGTCATCACCGTCAGCAAAGCCAATCAGCCCCCGTTTTAGAAGTTCAAGCACCGCCACAAAACTCACGACCACGCCCACACGCCCCTGCGTTTCATCGAGCAACTCGGCAAACGTGCCAGAACCTTGTTGGCTTAACATCAGGCTAATCTTGGCGATACGCTCAGGTAGTGGCACGGGGTCGGTCTTGATGTGGTGCATTTGATAATCAGGCTTGATTTGCATATTAATCAAGCTGTTGATGAGTATCTGGGGCGAGTAGCTTGGCAGTTCGGCTTTCATGGCTTCGCTACTAGGCAGGCTGGCAAATGCCAAAAACACATCACGTTCTAGGCGAATTAGGCTATCTAATCGGCGACTGGCTTCTTTGATTTGGGCATATTCTTCTAGCCGTCTGATGAGTCGTGCTTTAGGGCTTAGCTCTTCGCCTGTGATTTGTGGTTGGGGGAGCAAAAGTTCGCTTTTTATGGCGATGAGCGTACTTGCCATCAGCAAATAATCGCCCGCCAATTCAAAATAAGTATCATCAAGCTCTTTGATATAAGTCAAATATTGCTCGGTAATCGGCAAAATGGCGGTTTCGGTCAAATCAAAATTATTCTTTTTGACCAAATACAACAAAAAATCAAGCGGACCTGCAAATTGTTCAAGCCATATCGCAAATGCTTGGGGCGGAATATATAAATCATCGGGCAGGGCTTGGACTTCGGTGTTGTAAATGCGAATGGTGGTGTCGGTCATTAGTGTTTTTCCCTTAATTGTTTAAGGTGGGATTTTTTATTGTCATTGTTATTTTCAAGTTTTGTTAAATTAAGGATATTGATTAAATATTGAATTTCATCTTCACTAAATACAATTTCATCAAACGATAAAATATAATCAGTAAATTCATATAGATAGCACACATTGTCTGGGAAATGGCTTTTTAACTCGCACTCACCAGCAAAAACAACCACCGAATGAAAATTATCATGACTGACATTTAAAACTTTTTCTAAGGCTTTGATGTGGCGATAGTTTTGATGAAGTGGGTTTTGAAAAGGGTATTTTTTACCATAAACATTTTTTGTCCATTCTTTGTCGTGAGCTTTGCCGTAAATCCAACCTTTGTAATTTTTGGTTTCAATCACGAAAATACCAAATTTTGAAATATAAATGTGGTCAATTTGCGTCATACCCAAATTATCTTCAATCAAAACATCATGAAAGGCATGATAAATATCTTTTGGTAGAGTGCGATTGGATTTTATATTAACCAGTTTCTCGCCAAACCACCCTTTGAAAAAGGGTGATTTTAAAAAGGCAATGAGAAATAAAATTGGCAAAAACCATAAAAGTGGTTTGAGCGAATTTAAGAAAATGGGTAATATGTCCATTATTTTAACTTCACTTATGCTTTAATGCTTCAATTTCTTTTTGGTGCTGTTTAATAACCCGTCTGGCAGAATTTTTAATCAATCTATGTACCGCAGGATTTTGACTGTCCAAATCCATGGGGATAATTGGCTCAATTTCCTGTTTTTGAATGTCAGATTTTAAAAATTCTTCAAAAGAAATTCGCATGACTTCTCCTTATTTCAACTTCGCAAGCGGTTTAATCCCAATCGCACGTCTGGTTTTATCCAGTTGTTTTTGGGCGACACGGCGAGCCTTAACCGCCCCCATTTGCAAAATCTCTTCAAGCTCCTTAGGGTTTGCCATAAGATGAGCGTATTTTTCACGCATGGGAGCAATCTCACCGTCAATCTTATTAAACAAAATCTCCTTAGCTTCGCCCCAACCGATACCACGTCTATAATGCTCGGCAAGGGCATTTATCTCATCAGGCGTGGCAAAGGCTTTATAAATCTCAAAAATATTACACTCATCAGGATTTTTGGGTTCTTCGGGAGCTTGGGAGTTGGTTACGATTTGCCCGATTGCTTTTTTTAACGCCTTTTGTGGGTCAATGGTGGGGTTGCTGTCCCCAAAGAGCGGAATGGTGTTGCCATAGGATTTGCTCATTTTGCGACCATCAAGTCCTGTCAGTAGGGGCGTGTTTTCGTCCGTTACGGCAGTGGGGAGCGTGAACAGCTCTTTGTATTTAAAATTAAACGTCCCTGCAATGTCTCGTGCCATTTCAATGTGTTGAATTTGGTCTTTGCCGACAGGGACGTGCGTGGCGTTAAACATCAAAATGTCCGCACTCATCAGCACAGGATAGCTAAACAACCCCATGCTAATCCCAAAATCAGCGTCCGTGTCTTCTTTGGCAAGGTTCATATCCACGCTCGCTTTGTAGGCGTGGGCTCGGTTCATGAGACCCTTAGCACAAGAGCAGTTTAATATCCACGCAAGCTCGGGAATCTCGGGAATGTCCGACTGGCGATAAAAGGTAACTTTTTCGGGGTCAAGACCGCAGGCAATCCAAGTGGCGGCAATGGCACGGGTGGAGCGATGAATCTCATCAGGGTCAAAACATTTGATAATCCCGTGATAATCCGCCAAAAAGAAAAAAGCGTCATCATCGGAATCTTGTACCGCTTGAATGGCAGGACGAATCGCCCCAACATAGTTGCCCAAATGGGGAATGCCTGTGGTGGTAATGCCTGTCAAAATGCGTTTGGTGGTTGGTTCGGTCATGATTTTCTCTTAATGTTTAGTGTTAAATTTTATACTCAATTCAATCCAAAATATAAAAAATTAGCTCAATTCACATCAATTCTATATTTATATTTTGAAGTAAAAAAGATTATATGTTTTACAATGGTTTTTATAAACCTGCCTTAATGCGTTTATCATCAGCATTTAGCATTGCCATGATGCGTTTACTTTTCTCGTCAATATTTTTATTATCATCGACAACATCATTTTTTAAAAAATTGGCGTATTTGGCAATTTCTGGCAAAATGGATTTTTTGGTTGGTTTTTGGGCGGATAATAAAAGCACAGTATCATCATCAAAATCTGCCAAAATGTCATCATCAAGCACAATCAAGCGATGAGAGCCAAATTTTTCAACCAATTCTCTTGTGGTAAGTTGCATGGTTTTATCCTTATCAAAATGAACGTAAATTATAGCAAATTTTCTAAAAATTTTCTTTAAAAATAAGTTTAACCATAATAATCCATCCCATCCGCCTGTGTTTTAAACCGCCGATGAAACCACATCCATTGGGTAATGTCTTTTTTAATGTTATGTTCTATCATATCATTAATACGCTGTGCGTCCGCCACCTCATCATCGCTAGGGTAATTGTCAATGACAGGCGATAGGCTGATATGATAATGCGGACGTTTGCCTTTGGGGATATTATCAGGCGTTTGGCGAATCATGTCAAAGGCAATAAACATAGGCGGATTTTTTTTATTCGTGCTGGCAAATCGCCTTTGGGCGGTAATGGTTGCAGACGGCACACCAAAAAATGTCGCCATAACCCCATGCTCCAAGCCAAAATCTTGGTCAGGGCTATACCATATCACTTTGCCGTCTTTAATCCGACTGATGAGTTTTTTCATATCACGGCTGTTGATTTGTTCGTCAAAAATATGACGGCGACCATTATAAATAAACCACTCCAAAAGTGGGTTGTTTTGTTTGCGGTACATACAATCGGCAGGGAAAAACTGCGTACATAACCGCCCACCCAAATCTAATGTCGTAAAATGCCCACCCAATAATATCACGGCTTTATTTTCTTTTTGGGCGGTGATTAAATGCTGTAATCCTGAAATGCTAAACGTGCGTTTAAAGACATTGGGGTGAAACCATGCGTTTAGCGTCTCAAAAATACCAATGCCTTGATTGACAAAAACTTGTTTAGCGATTAGTACTTTTTCATCATCAGATTTATCAGGGAATGCCAAAGTTAGATTGGTGAGTGTATCTTTGACCCGTCTTTTGATAAGTATATATGCCAATTCGCCAATTTTTCTGCCAAGCCAAAACTGTATACGCAAAGGCAAATAAATAAGCGGTAAAAATATCATTAACGAAAACCAAATTCCCCAATATTTTGGCAATAAAAATTCCCATTGGAATACAGCTTTATCCGCCACGCTCGTTTGTTTGTGCGTGGCGGTCAAATCGGGCATTTTTTTAATGTCAATTTGTGGGTTATTTGATTGTGGGGCTTGGTTATCGGTGTGGCAATTACCCCCACAGCAGTTTTTGTTGCTCATTGTTTTTTGCCTGTGTTTATTTTACCAAATTTTCCAATTCGTCCCAACGCTCCAACTTCTCCATTAAAATCCCATCAATCTCCCCAAGTCGTTCACTGTATTGGGTTGCCAATGCCAAATCGCTAACGAATAGCGAACCGTCCACCAGTTTGTCATTTAGCTCGCTTTGCTCGTTTTCAAGTTCGGCAATTTCATTGGGCAGGCTTTCCAATTCACGCTGTTCTTTATAGGAGAGTTTGCGTTTTTGCTCAGGCTTGGACGTGTCGGATTTTGGTTTGTCGGCTTTGATTGTTTCTGATTTTTCAACTTTATCCGCTTTGAGTTTGGTTGGTTCACTCCGTGCTTTTTGGGTGAGATAATCTTGATAACCACCCACATATTCGTCAATCACGCCATGACCGTCCTTGTCCGTACCAAATACCCACGTCTGCGTTACCACGTTGTCCATAAAGGCGCGGTCGTGGCTGATAAGCAAAATCGTACCGTCAAATCCTGCAACAAATTCCTCCAAAAGCTCCAAAGTTGCCATGTCAAGGTCATTAGTCGGCTCATCAAGCACCAAGACATTGGCAGGTTTTAGCAAATTTTTGGCGAGCAGTACTCGGGCTTTTTCGCCCCCTGATAGAGCCTTGACAGGCGTTCTGGCACGGTTTGGCGTGAACAAAAAGTCCTGCAAATACCCCAAAATGTGCGTGCGTCTTCCGCCCACGTCCACATAGTCCGAGCCTTCGGAGACGTTTTCGGCAACGGATTTATCAAAGTCTAATTGGTCTTTTAATTGGTCAAAAAAGGCGATATTTAGGTTCGTACCAAGCTTGACTGTACCGCTCACTTTGGCAGAGTCATCAAGCCCAAGCACGGTGCGGATTAGGGTCGTTTTGCCCACGCCATTATTGCCGATGATGCCAACTTTATCGCCACGCATGAGCAGGGTTGAGAAGTTTTTGACCAGTATTTTGCCGTCATATTGCAGGCTTAAGTCCTTGACTTCACAGACGATTTTTCCTGATTTTTCGGATACGTTTTGGGTGAGTGAGACGCTCCCCACCACATCACGACGCTGCTTTCGCTCTTCACGAAGTGCCTTTAACGCGCGCACACGCCCTTCGTTGCGAGTACGCCTTGCCTTAATGCCTTGGCGAATCCAAACTTCTTCTTGGGCAAGTTTTTTGTCAAATTCTTCAAAGGATTTGGCTTCGCTGGCAAGCTCCAATTCCTTTAATTCTTGATAACGAGCATAGCCCTTAACCCCTTGCGTTACGTCATAAGTGGAGAGTTTACCCCTATCCAATTCCACAATGCGAGTGGCAAGATTGTCCACAAATTTGCGGTCGTGCGTGATAAACAGCACGGTCAAATTTTGCCCGAGCAGGTAGTTTTCTAGCCAATCAATACTCTCCACGTCCAAATGGTTGGTCGGCTCATCAAGTAGCAACACATCAGGCTTAACCACCAACGCCCGAGCGAGTAGGACACGGCGTTTTCGTCCGCCTGATAAGTCGGCAAGGCGGCCTGTGGGATTTAGCCCCATGTTGTCAAGCAAGGTGCGGGCACCCCGTTCTAGCTCCCAGCCGTGCAAAGCATCAATCTCATGTTGCACGTCCGTCATACGCTCGCAGGCGGTCATGTCGCCCGCTGTGCATTTGTCCGATAGGTCGTGGTATTGGCGAAGCAGGGTTGCCACTTTTTCATCGCCATTCATGACAATGTCAAGCAAAGTGCCGTCATCGCTTGGCACGTCTTGGGCAAGCATCGCAACACGCAAGCCGTCTGCGATGATAATCTCGCCGTCATCAGGGGTTTGCGTGCCGTCAATGAGCTTAAAGAGCGTGGATTTGCCTTCGCCATTTCGTCCGATGAGACACACCCGCTCGCCTGCATCAAGGCTAAAATTAACATGGTCTAAAATGGGGGCGACGCCAAAGGCAAGGGAGATATTTTTTAGATGAATGAGTGCCATAATTTATTTTCAATACGGATTTCCAATGATAAAATGGGGCAATTATAGCAAATTTTACACCTTAAAGGGGAAAATAAAATGACCGCCACCCACGCTGATATTACCGATTTGCAAATCAAAATCGCCTATCTTGAAAATACGGTAGATACCCTAAATGATGTCATCGCCCACCAAGATAAAACATTAAAGGACTTACAAGACCAATTAAAGCTCTTGTATAAATTCTTAGAAAGTCGTGATGATGACGGCATTGCTCCGTTTGATTTACTCGCAGACAGACCACCACATTATTGAGTAGGTAAAATAAAAAACGGTATTTAATTTATAATAATTATTCTTATTTACCCCACTCTCAACTAACACACCACAACAAGCAGGGTGCTTGAAATAAAAACAACATAGCCCAATCCAATGTTTCACCACAAAACAGTCTAGGAGTAAGCTATGTCGTATGATGATTTTATCATTGTTGTCTATCTTTTGGTAGAGGCTTTGTATCAAAATATTGTAACCAAACCTCTAAGAAGCAAAGGCTTTTTGCCTGCCTTGTCTGACACAGAAATCATCACCATGGAGCTTGTGGGTGAAAGTTTAGGTTTTGACACTGACAAGGAGATTTGGGCTTACTTTAAAAACTGCTATCAACACTATTTCCCCAAATTAGGCTCATACCCAAACTTTGCCAAACACTGTGCCAACTTGGTTTGGGTTAAAGACAAAATGATGAAGGTACTTGGCTCTTTGTGTATTCTTGACAATCAAGACAGCCGTCCCACTAAGCCTTATTTGATTGACAGCTTTCCTTTGCCTGTCTGTGTCTATCAAAGAGCAAAAAGACACAAATCTTTTAAGGGGGTTGGGAGCTTTGGTTATTGTGCCAGTAAGAGCGAACACTACTTTGGGTTTAAAGCCCATTTACTCACAAACCAAGACGGTCAAGTGATTGCTTACACATTAACACCTGCCAATACAGATGACAGACAGGTAGTGTTTGAGTTGACACAGTCCTTGCAAGGAGGGCAAGCCAGTTTGGTCTTTGGGGATAAGGGTTATTTATCCAAAGCATTACAAGAGGAACTTGCTAAGTTGGGGGTTGATCTACAAACACCTCTTAGGGATAATATGAAAGAGGATAGAGGTCAAGGTTTTGTGTCTTATCTTAAACGAACAAGAAAAACCATTGAAACCGTCATCTCTCAATTATCACAAAGATTTAATGTTCAAACCACCAAGGCAAGAGACTTGTGGCATCTGTCCAACCGTTTTATTAGAAAACTCTTAGCTCACAATCTTTGTGTACAAATCAACAAACAACTTGGCAATCCACCCTTAAGGTTTGAGATGATTTTAAGTTGAGAGTGGGGTCTTATTTGTAATATTTTATCCATAATTACAAAAATTTCTGATAAAACGGCAAAAAATAGTGATTTTGTGCGATTTTTGCTATTGCGTTCGTGTTTATTTTGTTTTAATATGTAGCGATGAAACATTTGTTAAAACGTTTGTTATACGATTGTAAAAACAGTTGTATGAAGTTTTAACCAAATTTCTAGGCGGTATGTGCGACATACGGAAATTTTATGGTAATCATTGGAGTGGCTCTATGTTTAACTACAAACATTTAGCAGTAGCGATTGCATCCATCGGTGCAGTTGGCGTGGCAAACGCGGCAGGTCTTGACCGTTCTGGGCAGGACATCACGGCATTTTTACAAGATGGCACCTATGGTGAGGTGGTTTATACCTATATCGATGCTGATGTGTCAGGCAAGGATATCAGTGGACGCTCAACAGGGGATATCGCCGAAGCCTATGACTTTGCTCGCTTTGGTGTGAAAGCGGACATTAACGACACGTTTAGCGTGGGCGTACTCTATGATGAGCCATGGGGTGCAGCGGTACAGTATGGTGGTGATAACAATTTTGTCTCCAAAGGTGCAGATGATATTGTTGCTGTTTTATCGGAAGGTAAGGTTGGGTCTGTTACTGAGGCACAAGCGGGTTTGGCTCAGGCTCAGCAAGGCATTACGCAACTGCAGACAGCCATTGCTAATGTGCAGGCAGCAGGTGGAGATACAACCGCCTTACAAACGCAATTGACGCAAGCACAGGCACAAGCTGCAAGTTTAGGTCAGTTGGTGGGTGCCTCTCAGGCAATGTTCCCAGCTTTGGCAGGTCAGCAAGGTCAGGGTACCAATGTAGAGATTCGCACCCAAAATGCCACCTTATTGATGGGGGCAAAATTAGGTCAAAATAAAAACTTTCAAGTTTACGGTGGCCCTGCTTTGCAACGCCTAACTGGCGAGGTTCATTTACGTGGCAATGCTTATCAAAGAGCCACAGGATATGATGCTAAAATTAGTACCGATACCACGACAGGTTGGGTGGCAGGGGTTGCTTACCACAAGCCTGAAATTGCTCTAAAAGCAGCTCTTACCTATCGCTCTGAGACTGAACATGAGAGTAATATTGCTGAGGTGTTTCCAACTGCGACTCTTTTACGGCAAAATGCCAATAGTTCTTTGCCGTTTAGTGTAACTTTGCCTGAGTCTTGGAATCTAGACTTTCAAACTGGTGTCAACCCAACCACACTTTTGACTGCCAAAGTGCGTTATGTACCATGGTCGGATTTTGACATTCGCCCAACGAGATATACACAGTTAAGTGGATTACCAATCATCAGTTATGACAAAGACCAATGGTCGGCCGAAGTTGGTTTGGGTAAGAAACTTAATGATAAACTTGCTGTATCGGGCAGTGTCGGCTATGACAGTGGAGCAGGCAATCCTGTTAGTACGCTTGGACCCATCAAAGGTTATTATAGCCTAGGACTTGGGGCCAAATATAACGTTACCCCAGAATGGTCGGTATCGGTGGGTGGCAAATACCTGAAATTTGGTAATGCTACCGCTCAGTTGCCTAATGGTGTAAAAGTGGGTGAATTTGATGATAATGATGGCTTTATCGCAGGTGTGAAGCTAGCCTATCAGCAAAAATAATCATGGCAAAATGTTTAAGACAAGTCAAAGCAGATGTTTTGGCTTGTTTTTTATTTTTAAAATAAGTAAAAATCTGCTATCATAAGCCAAATTTTAACTTTATTATCTAATATGAAAATTCTACCCCAAAAACCATTTCTCATCGCTCCGTCCATTTTATCAGCCGATTTTGCCCGTTTGGGCGATGACACAAAAGCCGTACTAGACGCAGGGGCGGACGTGGTGCATTTTGATGTCATGGACAACCACTATGTGCCAAATTTGACTTTTGGGGCGATGGTCTGCCGTGCCTTAAAAGACTACGGCATTACCGCGCCGATTGATGTGCATCTGATGGTAAAGCCTGTCGATAGAATGATTGAAGAATTTATCAAGGCAGGGGCGGATATTATCACGTTCCACCCAGAGGCATCGGAGCATATTGACAGAAGTTTACAGCTTATCAAGGATGGTGGCATCAAGTGCGGACTGGTGTTTAACCCTGCCACGCCACTGCACTACTTGGATTATACCATCGATAAACTTGATCAGATTCTTATCATGAGTGTCAATCCTGGTTTTGGCGGCCAGAAGTTCATTGATGGCACACTTGATAAAGTGCGTGCAGTTCGCCGTATGATAGATGAGCGTGGGCTTGACATTCGCTTGGAGATTGACGGCGGTGTCAATCCTGACAATATCCGTGCGATTGCGGATGCTGGCGTGGATATGTTCGTGGCAGGTTCGGCGATTTTTGGTAAAGATGATTATAAAATGGTCATTGACAAAATGCGTGATGAGCTTGCCAAGTCCGATTTGGCTAAATGATGGTACGGTAAATCTATGTCAGAATTAAACACCAATCCCAAATCCCTAAGTCCAAAACCCCCAAGCCTTGTCCCCATTGGTGTAACCATTGGGCTTGCTGTTTTTGTCCTTGTACTTGCGTTGGCAGGATACGGTTTTCGCTTGTTGGCAGGGCATGACGTGGGGGCGGTGGTACGTCATGCGTCTGTGATGGTGTCGTTTTTTATGATTGTTGTGCCAGCCTTGTTTGTCGGTGGGGCAAAAATTTTAAACAAATTTAACGGGGCAAATATCCAAACCCAGAACGCCATCACGCTTGGGTATCTTACATCTGTTGTGGCGATTTTGACGATTATGGGGCGGTATAGCTGATGGCAGATTTTAAAATAAGCAACATTTTACCTGACAGCCTTGTCCCCAAAGATATTCCCAAAGGCTTGATTTTGACCCTTATCATCGTCATCATGCTTATGAGTCTGTCTGCTTATCGTTATGGCAATGGCAACACCATGCAAGGCATACTTCACGTCCTAGAAAACTGGGTGCTATACCTTGTGTTAATCCCAAGCTGTACAGCCCTTGTCAGTCTGCCCATCAAATACCGAGACAACAGCTTTGATGTGCGGATGGCGTATTATCTGGGGATGTTTGTGGGACTGCTGTTTATGATGGCAAAACTTAGGTATTGGCGTTAAAACAGTTGCAATTACTGGCTATTTTTGGTATAATGGCAAGCTAACAATTTGGCAAAAAGCCAATTACAGATGACAAACACCACCCCAATCGGCGTGGTGTTTTTAGCTATGTATTGACAATTATCAGGAGAGACCATGCAACGCTATCCCATGACCCCACAAGGACACGCCGCCCTAGAAGCAGAATTAAAACAGCTAAAAACCGTGGAGCGTCCACGCATTACCGCTGCCATTGCCGAAGCTCGTGAACATGGCGACCTAAAAGAAAATGCCGAATACCATGCCGCTCGGGAACAGCAAGGGCTGTCCGAAGCACGTATTCGTGACATCGAAGCAAAACTTGGCGGGGCTCAGGTCATTGACCCAACCACCCTACCTCAAGACGGACGTGTGGTGTTTGGTGTGACCGTGGTCATCGAAGACGTGGATTCGGGCGACCAAAAACGCTACAAAATTGTGGGCGAAGATGAAGCGGATGTCAAAGTTGGCAAAATCTCGGTCGGCAGTCCCATCGCCAAAGGCTTGATTGGTAAGTCAGAAGGTGATGAAGCCAAAATCCAGACCCCAAGTGGTTTGGCAGAGTATGAGATTGTTGAAGTCTTATACGAATAATGAGCTTTGCCAGTCGCCGCAGATAACACAAACAACACAACTTACTAAGGTCGTCTTATGAAACACTTGCATTTACTCATGGTTGTAATTACCATTGGGCTGTTTTTATATCAAACAGGGCTGATTTTCGCAGGCGGTATTGGGCGGTTGTCAAGATTATGCTGTTGGCTGTGGCAATCTCTGCCAATATCAAGGCTTTGCGGGCTCCGCTACTGAGTCAAAAAAAGGCGGGTATGGTGATTGCAGGTATCGCCTATGTGGGGATTTTGGTGTTGGCAGTGACTAAGCCCATGCTGTGATATATGATGGCATTCAACGTGCTTAATACCATCCTGTCACGACCGATGTTTTGTGGGTAGCGATATTTGTTGATGTTTATTGGCTGAGGGTAACTAAACACCCCAGCCATTTACCATTTAAAAATACAATTATCACAATTTTTTCACAAACGTTTTTTCACATACTTTTTCACACAAAAACCTTTTGCACCAATATCATATACAAAATCGTCCCCACACCAATGGAGATAAACATATTTTTTCGCCATAGGTGTAGCCCCACGACCACCGCCCCTGCGATAAACTCCGCCATGCCATGATATTGCCCCAAAATATCCACGTTTTTATAGCAATACACCACAAGCAGTCCAAACACCGCGGACGGCAACGCCTTGCCCAAATATTGCACAAAATCAGGCACTTTCTTGTGAGCAGGAAACGCCCAAAACGCCACCCAACGGCACAGCTGAACAGCAACAATGGCAGTGGCAATGGTCAAAAGTTGTTCGTTTAGGGTCATTTTGCCACCTTATTGGTCAATTTGTCATGTAGTGCCGAGCGTCTAACGGTCAAATACACCAAAATGCCAAGCATGGCAGGGATTAAAAAATTTGTCTTGCCAAACACCACCAACGCCAACGCCGTCATGCCAATGCCAAGTAGTGAGCTTTCGTGCGTGACCTCCCCACCCCATTGCTCCAAAAAAATCACCAAAAACAGTGCCGTCATCGCAAATTCCGCTCCCTTCAAATCAAAGGGCAACACCACCCCCATGACCGCCCCCAGTGCCGATCCCGTTACCCAATAAATGTGCAAAAACAGCATAACTAACACCATAAACCACGCCTTATCGACGCCTGTCTTGTCCGTGTCGGCGGTGTAGTTAATGGCAAAGCTCTCGTCCACCATGCCTGCGATGAGATACCAGCGTTTCCACCCTGTAATGCCCCGAAATTTATCCAACATAGAAATGGCATAAAAAATCTGTCTGGCACTAATCATTGCCACAAGCAAAAACACCGATGACGGGTTAAACGCCATGATAAGTAGCCCCGCCACGATAAACTCCACCGACCCTGCAAAAATCAGTACCGCCATAATGATGGGATACCATGGCGAAAAGCCGAGCGAGTGCATATACACCCCGTATGCCATGCCCAAAAACAAAAAGCCCGACAAAATGGGCAAGCTCTGGGTAAAGGCGTATTTGGCGGTGGTTTTAAAACAACAATCGGTAGTCATGGTGTGGACAGTTCATAATAAAGAGAAATATTTTACTTGAAAAGACGACAACTTATCATGACAAATTATTATCCTTTAAAAAGCAAAAAGTTTGTCATGCTGAGTTTGTACAAATCAAGCGATTTTGGCAAAATTATGTTAAAATAACCTTTTATTATTTTGTAATTTTATGATGAAAATCTTGTTATTTAGCCTAGCATTGGCACTCACCCTAACCGCATGCGGACAAAAAGGGGCGTTATATCTGCCCGAAAAATCCCCCACCCCACCCCACTCCACCCCAACGCAAGGCGAGCCTGTGGATATGCCTGTTAGTACTGATTCCAATGATTACTGATTTTATAAATTTAAACAAATGAAAAAGAGAATCCCATGAGTAAAGTTATCCCCCTATTAAACAAAGACGGCATTGAAAAGATGAAAGTGGCAGGACAACTTGCCAGTGAAGTCCTACAAATGCTAGACCCTCACGTCAAGGCAGGGGTAAGCACGGGCTTTTTGGATGATTTGGCGTACAAACACATCACCGAAGTCCAAAACGCCATTCCTGCTTGCCTAAACTACCACGGCTACCCCTACACCCTATGCACGTCTATCAACCATGTGGTGTGCCATGGTATGCCCGACCACGAGCGTATCTTAAAGGACGGCGACATCATCAACATTGACGTAACGGTCATCAAAGACGGCTACTATGGCGACACGTCCGCCATGTGGATTATCGGCGAAGGCTCAGTCATGGCAAACCGCCTATGTAAAGTCGCCCAAGACGCTCTGTATGCTGGTATCAGCGTGGTCAAAAACGGAGCAAGGCTTGGCGACATCGGGGCGGAGATTGAAAAGATTGTCCTACCCGAGCGGTTTTCTATCGTGCGTGAGTTTTGTGGTCATGGCATTGGCACGGAGTTCCACTGCGAACCCCAAGTACTACACTACGGCAAAGCAGGGACAGGCGTGGAGCTAAAAACCGGCATGGCACTGACCATTGAGCCGATGATTAACCAAGGCGTATGGCAAACCAAAATCATGAAAGATGGCTGGACGGCCATCACCAAAGACCGCAAACTCTCCGCCCAATGGGAGCATACGCTCATCGTTACTGATAATGGCTGTATTATCACCACAGGGCGACCTGACGAGGATTTGAGCTGGGTGAAAAGCTAGATACCAAGCCTGACACCAAAACAAAGACCCGACTGAGCCATTGGTTTTTCTCGTTGAGTTTTTGACCTACCATGCCACATTTGCACTCCTGCCAATACGGTCGGTTTTAGCAAACAGCTCGTCATGCACCTAGCACAAACCCAACCCTTTTATCACAAACCAATTTTAACCACTCACCATTTTAAGCAATCAAACAGTCATCAATAAACAAGAACAGCAATATGTACACCGACACCCACGCCCATTTGACCTATTTAGACACTTACCAACACGACAAACCTGCCCTACTTGCCAATCTAAAAGAGATGAACGTAAGCCGTATCATGGCAATTTGCTGTGAATTTGGCGAGATTGACGACATCAGACAGTGGGTAGATTTATCCAATAACGACATCAACATCGGCATGAGTATCGGCTTGCATCCTTGCCAAGACAAGGCGATTTTAAAGGCGGTGAGCGTGGACAATTTTGTGCGGTTAAATGACGACAAGGTATGGGCATTTGGCGAAACAGGGCTTGATTATCATTGGGACAACACCAAGAAAGCTGAGCAAAAACATAGCTTTGCCACGCACATTCACGCAAGCCAAACCCTAAAAAAGCCCATCATCGTCCACACCCGCAGTGCCTATCACGACACGCTTGACCTACTAAAGGCTGAAAAGTGCGAACACGGCATTATCCACTGTTTTACCGAAGATTATGCCTTTGCCAAAACCTGCCTTGATATGGGGCTTTATATTTCATTTTCTGGCATTGTCAGTTTTAAAAAGTCGGTGGAACTGCAAGAAGTTGCCAAAAAGTTGCCCCTTGACCGAATTTTAATAGAGACCGACAGCCCCTATCTTGCCCCTGTGCCAAAACGTGGGCGGGATAATGAGCCGTCTTTTGTGCCATATGTAGCAAGGGCTTTGGGCGATATTTTTGGCAAATCGGCTGATGAGATTGGGGTGATGACAAGTGCTAATTTTGATAATTTGTTAAATCAATATGGCTAATTTTGGTTAAGTTGATGAGTTTATAATCCCAAAATACTTACCCTGCACCAATCTAAACACTGCCAAAATAAGCAGGGCAATCAGGGCAATGTTGGCAAAAACAAACATCATCACACCCAAAGACGATAATACATTGTGCTGATACAGGGCAATGCCAACGCTTGCCATTGATGCTAAGCCAAACGAAAAGCTCCACAAACTTGCCCCAACCCCTGCCTTCAACACCCAAGTAAATAACCTTGCCAAAAACAGCAGTTGCAAAATGCCATAACCAATCAGCATTCTGGCGACCATATCCACTTGCCCTGTCGTGGTGATATAGGCATTTACCCCCACAAAGGCGGGGGCTAAAATGATACCAAAAGTAGCTCGCAGTTTGGTGGGGATTTCTTGGGTGCGAAGATGTTGCAGCAGCACAGGTTCAAACATCAGCCAAGCAAGCAATCCTGCCCCAAAAAACAGCATTGCCCAGTCATTTAGCCCAAGCAAACTTAATGCACCAGCACTGGTAAAATTGCTGGCAACGGCTGGCAAATAAAACGGCGGTGGGGTGGATTGTTGCTTAAATTCTTCGCCTTGCCAAAGCGTGGCAATCCGCCAAGTGCCATACAGCAGTTGCAAAACAATGCACAAACAAATCAATAATTTACCCAAAAACTCATAATGCCAAATCATCAAAAGCTCGCCCACAATCATACCACTAACAAAAATCAGCACCACAAAGGCAAAGCGAACAGGGCAATACAGCTCATCAAGCCAATGTCTGCGATGATAGAGGGCTTTGTGTAGGTACAATCCCAAAAACAACAGCCAACACCCAATCGCCAATATGCCAAGTGTTTGACTGATCATATCGCCAAAGGCAAATGTTTTGTTTGTGTGGTGCCAAGCCAAAGCAAATGTCCCAAGCCCAAGTGGCATAGCGAAAAATGACGCTGGCAGGGGCGTTTTTCCCAAAAATATCTGCTTGTCGGTGTTCATTGTGCAAACTTTTAAGGGATTGTATGTTGATTATTGCGTTAAAATTATAAATGCCAAAACCGTCTTTTGCCCGTATCACAAAAGACGGTTTGAATGCCAATTTAGGGTTTTAAGGTCAATTCAAACAGGCAATCACGCCCCCATTTTCTTGACCGTCTCTTTGGTTATCCATAGGTCATTGGCAATCAGACGGAAGTTTACCAGAGCTGCCAAATAACCATCACCTTCTGGAATACGAGGCCCTGCGATGGCATCTTTGACCACAGTTACTTCAAAGCCTTGTTCTACAAGCTCACGCAATTGCGATTCAATGCACAAGTTGGCTGCCATACCTGCCAAAATCACTTGGTCAATTTTGCGTTTTCTAAGCTGTAACACCCATCGCTGGTTTCAGGGCCAAAGATTTTGTGCGGTGAGCAAATGGTGGTTTTGCCGTCAAAAATATAAGGCTTATAGCGTTCCACAAAGTCCGCTCCAGAGCCTTCAAAGCCGTCCATACTGTATGCACTTTTGCGAGCGAACATATTGGTTTTGTGCATAAAGTTTTCGCCTGGTGCCATAAACTCCCATTGGTGGTCAGTTGGGTAATAGTAGTGGGGCGAGACGATGACGGGCATATCCACTTTTTTGGCGGCTTCAAACAGCGTTTCAGTGTTTTCAACGGTGTTGTTTTCAATGATGCTGTCTTTTAGCACGCCCCACATTACCCCATTTGGGCTTAAAAAGTCGTTTTGTGGGTCCACCACCAACGCCACTCGTTTTGGGTCAATTATCATACCAGGGCGTTCAAGTCCGTATTGCTCAGGTTCGGCATAGGGGCTTTTGGTAACGGTTTTGCTTGCTTTGGGAGCGGCGTGGGCAAGGCTACCAAGCCCCATTGCTCCAAGCACGCCTGCACTCATTGCGATTTTGGCGGCACTACGGCGAGTGGTATCAATGCTTTCTTGTTCGTTGTTAAATTGTTCTGACATATTGCACCTTTGGGTGTTGTTATAAAATCAATCATTTGATAATCTAGCCTATCAAACTTAGGCGTATTATACGCCTCTATTGCCTTATCAATTTAACCAATCACATCAATGATTTAACCAAAATGCAATTTGGTTGTTGCTGTAGGCGGTTTTTGTTAGAATAATTCTTAAAAGTTTAAAAGTTTGCTTATGGACGCTTTAACCCATTTATTTACCCAATTTTCCTTTCGCACACAGCTGTTTTTTTGGGGCTACTGTATCGTATGGGGCAGTTTGACGAAGCCAATAAGGGCTATTTGCACTTTATTTATCAAGGCAGTTGTCGCCTGATTCAAAAGGGGCAAGCACCGATGGTCATTGACCGTCCTTGTGTGCTGTTTTCGCCCGCTGGCTGTTTGCACCGTGTTGAGCCTACCAGCGATGATTTGCAGGTGTTTTGTGTCAGTTTTGATTTTGGGCAAGACATTCAAAATCCGCTCATTTATGATTTGACGCAGATTGCCATTTTGTTTTTGGACGATATGCCCCATTTGATGACGGTGGCACAGCAGATTTTTGCAGAAAGCCAGTCGCCAAAATGCGGTCATCAGGCACTAATGTCGTATTTGTGTGGTTATGTTTTGATTTTGGTGGTGCGAGAATGCTTAGAAAAGGGACTTATTAAAGTGGGGCTATTAAGGGGTTTGACCGATACCGCCCTTGCACCGCTGTTGTTGGACATTCATCAAAACCCTACCCACGCTTGGGATTTACAAACGATGGCGGATAAGGTGTTTATGTCCAAAGCCAAATTTGGCAACTATTTTAAGGAAGTGATGGGCATATCGCCCAGTGATTATTTGACCACTTGGCGGATTAGCCTTGCCCAAATGCTTTTAAAAAAGGGCTTGCCTGTGGCGGTTGTCGCCCAAAAAGTGGGTTATAGCCATAACACCTCTTTGACACGAGCCTTTGTGAAGAAAATTGGCAAAACACCAAGTGAGTGGCTTGGCGAAAATTTTTGATAAAAAATGGTAGAAAAAAGCTGTTTTTTTGTATATAATAATCAAAATGTACGACAAGCGAGTGATTATGAAAATACAACTTTACTTTTGCCCCTTATTTGAGCAAAGTTGAGTTTATTTTTAATCATTCGCTTTTTTGTGTCTAATATTTTAGATTATGGCAGTTTTGCCAAAAAATTTTGTCTAAAATTTGCCAACAATAACATTTCTTATAATATTTATCATCTATTTAGCGGAGCGTGTCATGACCAAAAAAGCCATTTTAGCCCTACAAGACGGTACTATTTTTCACGGTGTTAGCATTGGGGCGGACGGTGAGACGGTCGGTGAAGTCGTCTTTAACACCGCCATGACAGGCTACCAAGAGATTCTCACCGACCCAAGCTACGCCAAACAAATGGTTACGCTGACCTATCCGCACATCGGCAACACAGGCTGCAACGAAGAAGACACTGAGTCTGGACGCATTCACAAAGTATGGGCAAGCGGTCTGATTATCCGTGATTTGCCACTGCTTCATAGTAATTTTAGAAGCCAGATGTCGCTGTCTGAGTATCTTATCAAGCACAATGTTGTGGCGATTGGCGATATTGACACCCGTAAGCTTACCCGTATCTTACGTGAAAAAGGGGCTCAAAATGGGGCGATTGTCGCTGGCGATGATGTGAGTGTGGGGCAGGCGATAGAGCTTGCCAAAACTGTCCCCAATATGAACGGACTTGATTTGGCAAAAGAATGCTGTGATAAAGATGGCTTTACATGGACACAAGGCTCATGGGAGCTGGGCGTGGGCTTTACCGAGCCTGAGCTGAAATACCACGTTGTTGCCTATGATTATGGCGTAAAAACCAACATTTTGCGTATGCTTGCCGATAGGGGTTGCAGGCTAACCGTTGTTCCTGCCGAGACCCCCGCCGAACAAGTTTTAGCCTTAAATCCTGATGGTATTTTCTTATCTAATGGACCTGGCGACCCATCAGCGTGTGATTATGCGATTGACGCTATCAGCACCATTTGCGATACGACAAAAATTCCTGTGTTTGGTATTTGTTTGGGTCATCAGCTTTTGGCACTCGCAAGCGGAGCAAAAACCCTAAAAATGAATCACGGTCATCACGGTGCCAACCACCCTGTACAAAATCTTGACGATGGCACGGTGATGATTACTTCGCAAAATCACGGCTTTTGTGTGGACGAAACCACCCTACCTACCACGCTACGAGCCACGCACCGCTCGCTGTTTGACGGCACCAATCAAGGCATTGAGCGTACCGACCGCCCTGCATTTAGCTTTCAAGGACACCCAGAAGCCAGCCCCGGTCCGCACGATTGTAGCGTATTGTTTGATAGATTTGTGAGTGAGATTGAGAAGTTTAAGGCGTAAGAATTAAGGTGCGTTTGTTGCGTAAACGCACCGAATTTTAGGTTCAAATCAGGGGTTTAAAGATGAATAAACTGATTGCAATTTTATTATGTCTGCCAGTGGTAGCGTGTGCAACCCCTAATGCACCACAAGAACCTACCCAACATCAGAAATTTTATCATAGCATTGAAAATAAAATGCCAATATTATTAAATCAAATTGGTTTTAATGTGGCTTATTTGAAAAATGTGATGATACAGGAACTTGATGGTCAAGATTATCCTAAAATTGATGTCACGGAAAAACAATATGCAATCTGTATGCAAAATGCCATTGATAATAAATTTTATGGAAAACCATTATCGCAAGCAATAGCTCATTATTTATCGCAAGCAGACGAGCAAACAATTGCTTATGACAAAAAGATATTGGACAGTGAAATTCTCTTAAAAGTAAATGAACTATATAAAGATATTTTTAAATTATACGCAAGTGATGAACGAGCAGATGCAAAAATGGTTAGTTATAAAAGTATCAAAAATCAAGAACAGGCATTGATAGGCGATGGCATAGTATTTAGTCATGAGTATACGCAGAATTTTATTAAATTTTTTGATTCTGAATTTACTCAATCTATGGCAGAACAAATAGATAAATGCTTAGAGTATCAATATGAAAGATTGGGTATGATGCATAGCAATCCATAGATGCGTAATACACACCTTACAGTTTAAATGTAAAATTATGCAAGATAAATTTAACCCAACCCTTAAATAAAATCGTTTTTTGGCTCGTAAAAATATCGTGGGTTATTCATGGCTTATCATGATAGAAAAGGAACTATTATGCTTAAAAAATCACTCGGCTTATTATTATGTTTATCATCATGTCTTACCATGACTAGCCATGCCATGACACTCAATAAAAAGCAAACAACACAATTATATCAAGCCATAGAAACAACCCTGCCTGCCAGTGCCATTGCACGAATGAATGTTCTATATATGTTGCAAGGCTATGCTTATCATGATGTTGATAGCCTAAGCGAACTGCCCTTAGAAGCAATCAAAGTTTATGATATTTTTTCACCAAAAGTCAATCAATGTATTATTAGCGAATTAAATAAAAAAAGCTATCATCAATCCCTACAAAAAGGCTTAACGCATTATTTTGGGCAAGTCAGCCTTGATGAATTTGAGCGTGATTTGGCTTATTTAACCGACCCCAAACGCGTGCAATATTTTCATTATACCAAAAAACACATGGCGTTATTGGGCAAACACGCCGATGAATTAGAAGCGTATTTTAAAACAGGCGAAGAGACCGATAAAATCAAATCAGCACTGGCGATATTAGAACAATCTGCCGAAGAGTCAGCTGGCATTTATCCCTTTATGGAGCGAGACTTTGACAGGCTCATCAGTGATGATAGCGATACCGAACCGCTTGCGGAGCTTATGGGGCTATCATTAGCCAATAACCCTTATGAACCTGCTGACAAGTCCACGCCTGTCAATCCCATGTCCGTTTATCAGCAACAAATCATTGACAACTGCCACAAGCCCATTTGGCAAGACATCAAACGAGGCAAATATCAAACCCTTTAACCAATAAACACAAACAAAGCAAGAAGAGAGAACCCTATGCCAAAGCGTACCGACATAAAATCCATTTTAATCATTGGTGCAGGACCAATCGTCATTGGTCAGGCGTGTGAATTTGACTATTCAGGCGCACAAGCGTGCAAAGCCTTGCGTGAAGAGGGCTACCGTGTGATTTTGGTCAATTCCAACCCAGCCACGATTATGACCGACCCGTCAATGGCGGATGCGACCTACATTGAGCCGATTACTTGGCAAACCGTTGCCAAAATCATTGAAAAAGAACGCCCAGATGCGGTGCTACCTACCATGGGCGGACAGACGGCATTGAACTGTGCGTTGGCACTGGACGCAAACGGCGTGCTAAAACAGTACGGATGTGAGCTGATTGGGGCAACCAAAGAAGCCATTGAAAAAGCCGAAGACCGTGAACTATTTGACAAGGCGATGAAAAAAATCGGTCTTGAATGCCCCAAAGCCGACATTGCCGAGACCATGGATGAGGCCCTAGAAATCCAGTCCCGTTTTGGTTTTCCTGTGATTATCCGTCCGTCTTTTACAATGGGTGGTTCGGGCGGTGGCATTGCCTATAATAAAGAAGAGTTTTTGGAAATTTGTCAGCGTGGTTTTGACTTGTCGCCCACTCATCAGCTACTGATTGACGAAAGTCTTATCGGCTGGAAAGAGTACGAAATGGAAGTCGTGCGAGACAAAAACGACAACTGTATCATCGTCTGCTCTATTGAGAACTTTGACCCCATGGGCGTGCATACAGGCGACTCAATCACCGTTGCCCCTGCTCAAACCTTGACCGACAAAGAATATCAGCTGATGCGTAACGCGTCTATCGCGGTTTTGCGTGAGATTGGCGTGGAGACAGGTGGCTCAAACGTGCAGTTTGGTATCAATCCCAAAGACGGTCGCATGGTCGTCATTGAGATGAACCCCCGTGTGAGTCGTTCGTCAGCGTTGGCGTCTAAGGCGACAGGTTTTCCGATTGCCAAAATCGCTGCCAAATTGGCGGTCGGCTACACGCTTGATGAGCTAAAAAATGACATCACAGGCGGTGTTACCCCTGCGTCTTTTGAGCCGTCCATTGACTATGTCGTGACCAAAATCCCACGCTTTAACTTTGAAAAATTCCCACAAGCCGAGCCTGTGCTAACCACGCAAATGAAATCGGTGGGGGAGGTAATGGCAATCGGTCGCAATTTCCAAGAATCCATGCAAAAGGCACTGCGTGGGCTTGAAACAGGGGCGACAGGCTTTGATGAAGTGATGAATTTGGAAGGCAAATCCGCCAACGCCATTGTTTCTGAAATTAAAAACCGCCTAAGTATTGCCACGCCTGAACGCATTTTTTATCTTGCCGAAGCGTTTCGTCATGGATTTAGCGTTGATGAAGTGTTTGAATTAACCAAGATTGACCGTTGGTTCTTGGTGCAAATTGAAGATATTGTTAAGACCGAAAGCAAGATTAAAACGCTAGGCTTTGGCGATTTGACCGCCGAGAATATCCGCACCTTTAAACGTAAAGGCATGAGTGATTTACGCATTGCCACTCTTATGGGCATTAGCCAAAAGCAGTTCCGTAAACAGCGTTGGAGTTTGGGCGTATATCCGATTTATAAACGAGTGGACACTTGTGCTGGCGAATTTGCTTCCAATACTGCCTATATGTATTCAAGCTATGATGATGAGTGCGAGGCACGCCCAACCGACAAAGACAAAATCATGGTCAT
The DNA here is from genome assembly GCF_025985205.1 of Moraxella bovis. Lineage (NCBI taxonomy): Bacteria > Pseudomonadati > Pseudomonadota > Gammaproteobacteria > Moraxellales > Moraxellaceae > Moraxella > Moraxella bovis. The sequence goes on along the minus strand of NZ_CP087840.1, from coordinate 819,844 downwards.
CGGCGGAGGCCCAAACCGTATCGGACAAGGCATTGAGTTTGACTACTGCTGTGTTCATGCCGCCCTTGCCATGCGTGAAGATGGCTATGAAACCATTATGGTAAACTGCAACCCAGAGACCGTCTCAACCGACTACGACACGTCAGACCGTTTGTATTTTGAGCCGATTACCCTAGAAGACGTGCTAGAAATCGTCCGCACCGAAAATCCTAAGGGCGTGATTGTGCAATATGGCGGACAAACGCCCTTGAAACTTGCACGTAGCCTAGAAGAAGCAGGCGTACCTATCATCGGCACAAGCCCTGATGCGATTGACCGTGCCGAAGACCGTGAGCGTTTCCAGCAGATGATTAACAAGCTAAACCTAAGACAGCCCAATAACAGCATTGTCAAATCGGCCGATGAAGGCATTCGTGAGGCGGTAAAAGTCGGCTATCCGTTGGTTGTGCGTCCGTCCTATGTGCTTGGCGGTCGTGCCATGGAGATTGTCTATAATGAAGACGAACTAAAACGCTACCTGCGTGAGGCGGTGCAAGCGTCTAACGAAGCTCCTGTCCTGCTTGACCGTTTCTTGGACGATGCCATTGAAGTGGACGTAGACTGCGTATCGGACGGCAAAGACGTGGTGATTGGCGGTATCATGCAACACATTGAGCAAGCAGGTGTTCACTCAGGCGACTCGGCATGTTCCATTCCGCCTTATTCGCTAGGGCAAGACATTCAAGACGAGATGAGACGACAAACCATCGCCATAGCAAAAGAGCTTGGCGTGGTCGGTCTTATGAACGTACAATTTGCCGTAAAAGGCGATGAGATTTATATCCTAGAAGTAAACCCGCGCGCGAGCCGTACCGTGCCATTTGTCTCAAAATGCATCGGCACGTCTTTGGCAAAAGTCGCCGCTCGCTGTATGGCAGGGCAGACGTTGGCAGAGCAGAACTTTGTCAGCGAGATTGTGCCAAAACACTTCTCGGTCAAAGAAGCGGTGTTCCCCTTTGCCAAATTCCAAGGCGTAGACCCCATTTTGGGCCCTGAGATGAAATCCACAGGCGAGGTCATGGGCGTGGGTCAGACCTTTGGCGAGGCATATTATAAGGCAACGCTTGGGGCAGGCGACAGACTAACAGGCTTACCACAAGACGGCGAGACCAAAACCGCCTTTATCTCGGTGCGTGATAGCGATAAAGCAGGGGTGGTGGACGTGGCAAAACGTCTGGCAGGCTTTGGCTTTAACATCGTTGCCACAGGCGGTACGCATGACGTGCTTACGGACGCTGGCGTGGCATGTGAGCGTGTCAATAAGGTCAGCGAAGGTCGTCCGCACATCGTGGATATGATGAAAAACGGTCAGATTCATCTTGCCATTAACACCACCGAAGGCAAACAGGCGTTAGAAGACTCCTTCCCAATCCGCCGTGAAGCCTTGCAAAACAAGGTGCTCATCGCAACCACGCTAAACGCAGGGCGTGCGGTGTGTGAAGCCTATGAGACAACATTGCCGTTTAATGTTTATAAATTGCAAGATTTATAATTTGCTCGTATTACAATTAACCGCTATTAGAGATAATGGCGGTTAATTTTTAAGGAACATTATGACTTTTCCAAAAATCATCTCAGGCGGACAAACAGGCGTGGATAGGGGTGCGTTGGACGGTGCGTTATCTCGTGGTATGCCGTGCGGTGGACATTGCCCCGAATACAGGCGAGCCGAAGACGGTATCATTGATGACAAATATCCACTCACGCCCCTAATGGGTGCAGGCTATCGCAAACGCACTCGCCAAAACGTGATAGACAGCGATGCGACTGTGATTATTTACCACGCCCAAATCACCCCAAAAAGTGGCACAGAATTAACCCTAAAAACGTGTATCAGCCAGCATAAACCATATTTACTCATTGATATGAAGGCATTTTCGGTGGACATAGCATCTGATTATCTCATTGATTTTATTGAAAAATATGACATTAAAACGCTAAATTTTGGTGGTTCTCGTGGCTCGGTTGTACCAACCATTCAAGCCTTTACCAAAGAGACCGTTGAACTTGCCATTGATAAATATCTGACAAATAAAGATTTGTGCTAACATAGCGTTTAAATGATTTAAAAAGAAACTCCATGCAAACTTTCCAATACGACAACTCCCATACCGATTATTTAGCCAGTCGTTGCCCCAAAATGGCAATGGCGATTGACAAAATTGGACACATTAACCGCCCTGTCAATCCCGATATTTTTAGCGAGCTGATACGGGCTATCATCGGTCAGCAGATTTCTAACTCCGTCGCTCACACCGTATGGCAACGCTTAATGAACTTAACCGACATCACACCGACTGCCATTGCCAACTTATCGCCTGATGACTTGCAAGGGGTTGGTATATCGTATCGTAAGGTGGACTATATTCAGGGCATTGCGTGCGATATTTTGGACAATCAGTTGGATTTGGATAGCCTGCACACGATGAGCGATGACGAGATAAAACAGGTGCTTGTTGCCTTTAAAGGTGTGGGCGAATGGACGGCACAAATGCTGATGATTTTTAGTCTAAATCGTATGGACGTGTTAAGTCAGCATGATTTGGCGATTGTGCGTGGGCTTAGAATGTTGTACCGTCATCGTGAAATCACACCAAAATTCTTTGCCAAGTACCAAAGACGATTTGCCCCGTACAACTCGGTAGCAAGTCTGTATCTGTGGGCGATTGCAGGTGGGGCGTTGGGTTTGAGCGACCCGAAACCTACCCTTAAAAAAGCCAAATCTTAATTGCCATCATCAGCTCAATTTGTTACAATGTACACTCTGCAACATGAAAAAATGCTACGCTCTCTGTTCATGGCAAGTCTGCCAAACCATAACGGAAGCTGACCTTTCTACAAGCTCAGGGTGAATGATTTTTGTCGTAAAACTTAGGGCGTGCCTGCCCTTTATAACACTATTTACAATGCCAAATATTTTACAAATAAAATAATGTTTTTGCATGAAAAATGGCTATCCGACCACTTAATTTTTTGTCTCTAGCCCAAAAAGTATGCTACACCCACCCATGGTTGATATAATGAAACACCAAGTCAAATGCTTTAAGATGATTGGTTAGGTTTTTAGAGAAACAACACGTTTTTCTAAATGCTCGCCTAACAAAGGCTCTAAGCCTTGTGTTGTTGCCTTCAATACCAACGGTAAAGCGTTTGCCCACTTGTTTGATAGAGTGCTTAAAAGCAACAAGAAAGCTGTCCCAATCATCACAAGCAATTTTGTTAAAACTCATACCTAAACTCATCTATCTTTAAGGTATTGTAATGCTTTTGTCTTGGTTTGATTTGGTGATTACTGTTTGCAAGCACGCTAAATACTTTACCCTTACTGACTTGTTCAAGTATCACAATGTCAGCAATACGACAACCACAAGCTGACATTAAGCGTATTTTGTCATTGATGTAAGATTGACAACCTTTGTCAGTAAGCTGTAAATGATGAACAAACTGTCTATGACAATCTTTGCAAAAATAGCTCTGTTTGCCATAGCTTTCTATGCCATTTTTCTTTATACTAACCGACAGGCAACTTGGGCAAGTAATGGTAATTTGTGTCTTCATAACCGTAAATTACCAACTTTTGTGCAAGTTGTCTTTTTAGTTTTTGTTATAGCATACTTTTTGGATTACTACCTATTTTTAAAATTAAGTTAAAATCTTAAGATTTATCAGATTAAGTGGTCGAATGTTTTTCTTCGTCAAAAACTTGTGATTTCTCTCATTTTTCATTGCAAATACAAAAGGCAAGCACACCCTAATTTTGTTAGCTGCAACTCCTTTGGCAACATAAAACCCCATCTTAATTTTAAGATGGGGTTTTGTTTGGACTGATTATTTATTTGGCACTGTCAAGGTTTGATTGATTTTTAGCTGTGCGTCAGTGCCTAGACCGTTCATCTTGGCAAGCTCTGCCACACTGATGCCAAATTTTTTCGCCACAGAGTTAAGACTGTCGCCCGACTTGACTTTATAAGTATCAGTCAATTTTGGCACTTTAATGGTCTGCCCCCGTTGTAGCTGAGCATTGGCAGGCAGTTTATTGGTCGCTGCCAAATCCCGTGCTGACACACCATATCTACTGGCAAGGGCATTTAAACTCTCGCCTGCTTTTACCGTATAATTTTCGGTAGATTTGATGACGTTGCCACGAGCGGTGTTGTCGGAGTTGTCATTGCGACTGGCTTTATCATCATTCTTAGTTGTCTGACGAGCAACCTTTACTGTACCTGCCGCAGGGATTGTGATAGTTCTGCCACGAATGAGCCCTGCTGTTCTTGATAAGTTATTGGCAGTGGCAAGCTCAACAACGCTAATGCCGTATTTATTTGCCACCGATGTTAGGCTGTCGCCTGATTGGACGGTGTATTTCACCGATTGGTTGTTTAGCTTGCGTTCCACTTGGGCATTGGTGGCAGGTACTTTTATCGTCTGCCCTGCGATAAGTGGCGAGTTGGCATTAAAGCTGTTTAACGCAGCGATGTCGGCATTACTCACGCCCAGTTTTTTGGCGATGGCAGTCAGTGTATCGCCCGACTGGACTTTATAAGTACTGGTATTGGCACTGTTTGATGAACTGGTGTTGCCACTTGATGAGCTTGTACTACCGCTTGATTTGACTGGCGTACCTGATACTTTTAGCTTTTGATTAATCAAAATTCCATCGGTGACTGATAAGCCATTGAGTACTGCTAAGTCCTGCACGCTCATGTTGTATTTTCTTGCCACAGAAGTAAGGCTCTCACCTGACTGGACGGTGTGCGTACTGGTTTTCACTGTCGGCTTGGCAGTATCTTTGGCAACCGTGCTGACTTTACCAGGGATAAGCCATAGGCGTTGTCCTGTCTTCACTTGCGTGTTCGCAGGAATGCCATTATAGCTTGCCAACTGGCTGACACTTAGCCCGTGAGCTACCGCAATGCCTGTCAATGTATCACCTGCCACGACTTTATAACGCTCCGCCTTGGCGGTTATGGTAGGAGCTGTTGAGACAGGTGGGATATATGTGTTATTTGATGGTGCTACCGCAGGTGTGCCTGCACCTGCTGGAGCGTTATAGCTTAGGCTTTTTGTCTCGCCACGAGCTTCTAATACAGATTGCTGGGTTTGGATGGCATTTAGTTCGATGTTACCATCACGGGCAATCGGCTGAATGTTCTCTGTGCTATTGGCTTGAATCTGAGCGGCAATAAAGTCACGCTCTTCTTGGGTAAGTGATGGCTCTTGGATGATGCTGTTATTCACAGTCACGCCTGCACCCGTGGCTGGTAGGGCATTGGCAGAAGCCAACTCTTGACGTGAGCTAGGATTCTGCACACCCATATTCGGCTGTACGTAGCTACTTGCCACGTAGGTGGAAGCACCATAGCCCATGCCTTGCAAGGCTTTTAGCTTTGTATCGGCACTGCTTGGCACGCTATTAGGGATAATCACACGTCCCGGCCCACTGGCATCCACGCTATAATTAATAAGCGATGGGTTAAGCAGTCTTAACTCATCCACTGGTACGCCTGTCACATTTGACACATCATACAGGCTGACACCGAAGTTGGCAGGCACAGCTCTAAAATGGCTGTGGTTGGCGATGGCAGGCAGGTACACGCCATAGCTTTGGGGATTTTTAACAATTTGAGCAACCGCCATAAAGCGTGGCACGTAGTTCATCGTCTCAGTGGGTAGGCGTAGCGACCAATAATCGGTTGGCAGACCTGCATTGCGGTTAGCATCAATGGCTCTTTGAATACGCCCTGGTCCTGCATTATAAGCCCCCAAAGCAAGCTCCCACGAACCGAACTGGTTATACAAACTGGTCAAAAAGTCATACGCCGCTCGGGTCGATTCGATGATGTCACGACGACCATCATAAGTGGTGCTTTGGTTGAGACCATAAATACGCCCAGTACTAGGGATAAACTGCCACAAACCTGCTGCTGCCGCATTGGATGTTGCTGATGGGTCGTAGGAGCTTTCAATGATGGGCAGTAGGGCAAGTTCGGTTGGAATGCCACGACGCTCCGCTTCGGTTACGGTATGATGTAAGTAACGGGATGTACGGGCGGTTAGGCGATTGATGTAGTCTTGACGGCTATAAAACCATGATTTTTGGGCTTCAATGCGTCCATTATTTATCTCGCTCATGCGATAGCCACGACGCACTCTGTCCCACAGATCGCCATAACGCTGCACGGTCAAGGCATCGCCTTCTACCATGGTCATGTCCGTGGCTTGAAGTAGGTCTTCTAACTCATCTAAGGTTGCTTGGTCAAGCACACCTGTATAGACATCGGCAGGGGCATTTGGCGTGCTTGGCGTGCTGACAATGGGTGCATTACCTGTGTTTACGTTGGTGTTATTGGTACTGGCACAAGCAAACAATAATGTTGATGAGACAGCGATGGTCAAGGGTTTAAGACCTGCCATGCCTGCTTTAGAGCCTATGTTAAAAAACGCCATGATAAAATCCTATTAATGATGTGAAATATGCCCGTATTATAATATATCAAGCCCCATCAATCAAACCCAAATATGTTAATGAAAAGGCATGGCATTGCCACATCTCTTTTTTATTTTCAAAAACATGTCATTTTAAAAACCATATAATCTACTCCACAGTAACTTGCGACACCGCTCTAAGTAGCATGGCATTACCGCCGATATAGGACAAAGTTGCCTTAGAATGCGTTCTAAATGTCGTGCGACGACCATCTTTTGTCCAGCTTTCTGTGGTGATGACATTGGCTCGGGCTTGATTGCCCGTGACGACTACATCTGTCGCATTAATACTATAACGATAATCGCTCGCCCCTGCCCATGACTTTTGGAGTAGTTGTAAATATCCATTTTTATCAAGGGTGGTGGTATTGCCTTTGCGGGTCAAGCTGATGACGGCATTATCATCGATAAGCCGTGAGACCATGCCGATATTTTGGGCATTGGCGGCGGTATTTAGACTATTGGCAAAACTTTGTACTGCCGATTCGCTCATGGCGTATGCAGGGGCAGTCATGACCGCTGTCCCCACCAACAGTGCCGAACCAATAACAGGAAGCCATCCACGGCTACGGCGAGCATGACTGATGGGCGTGGTGGTATCGCTCTGCGATTTGCCCTGCCCTTTTTTGTGCCATAGGGTCATCATCAGCCCACCGACAGCAACCACTTTAAGAATTTTTTTCATAAATTAACTTTAAAAAATAAATTTAGCATAAGATAACAGCCCTGCCCTAAGCAAACATGGCTAGTTTGTAATATTTTGTTGCAATTTTGGCAAAAGGCGTGGCTGACCCATGTTTTTTATAACTCATCAAGACCACGCTTTAAATCATTGATGATGTCATTGACATTTTCAAGTCCGACCGATAAGCGAATGAGACCGTCATTCACGCCTGCTTCTACTCGTTGCTCGGGGGTCATGCGAAAATGGGTGGTGCTGGCAGGGTGGGTAATGGTGGATTTGGCATCACCTAAGTTGTTGGTAATGCTGATGACTTGTGTACTGTCAATGACATGCCACGCCTTGTCCTTGTCCGCCACTTCAAAGCCGATAATCGCCCCAAATGCTCCGCCTTGTACGTCTAGGTGCGTGTACTGGGATTTGGCAAGCTCGTGGCTTGGGTGCGTGGGCAATCCTGAAAAATGCACTTTTTGGACATTGGGGTGGCTTGATAAAAATTCGGCAACCCGATTGGCATTGTCGCAATGGGCTTTCATGCGGATTGATAGGGTTTCAAGCCCCTTTAACAGCACCCACGCATTAAAGGGCGACAGGCTAATGCCCCCTGTGCGAATGACAGTAAAGGCTTTTTCCATAAGCTCGTTTGAGCCAACAAGCGCCCCGCCAAGCACACGCCCTTGCCCGTCAATATACTTGGACGCCGAATGAATCACCACGTCCGCCCCAAGCTCCAACGGCTTTTGAATGACAGGGGTGGCAAAGCAGTTATCCACGATAAGCATCGCCCCATTATCATGGGCAAGATTTGCCAAAAATCGCAAATCGGCAATTTGAGCCAGCGGATTGGACGGACTTTCGCAGTACAGAATTTTGGTGTTGTCCTGAATGGCGTTTTGCCATGCGTCATTATCAAAGCAGTCCACATAGCTCACCTCCACACCAAATGAGCGAAAGTAGGTATCAAACAGTGCAACCGATGAACCAAATAACTGCTTAGCACAAAGTAGGTGGTCGCCTGCTTTTAGGTACGCCAAACACATGGTCAAAATCGCCCCCATCCCACTTGCGGTAGCGACACAGCGTTCGCCCCCTTCTAGCAGGGCAAGCCGTCTTTCAAAGGCTCGCACGGTGGGGTTGGTGTGGCGTGAATAGACATTGCCTTTTTTTGTGCCGTCAAAATGGTCGGCGGCGTCTTTGGCGGACTTGTAAACATAACTACTGGTGGTAAAAATCGCCTCGCCATGCTCGCCCTCGTCCGTGCGATGATAACCGCCACGGATTGCCAAGGTCTCTTCAAAAAATCCCAAAGTCGGGTCTAGGGCATCGGATTGCCAGTTGGGGTCTAGGGTGGTCATGATTTTCCTGTTAAGTTTAATGCTAAAATGATTGGTGTGCCATACACACCCATTGATAGTGCGTTAGTATAGCATAATCCTGCAAACTTGGGGCGGTGGCGTGATAAAAAGGAAATGGCAAACATCAACCCCAACCATTTACGATTTATATTTTAAAAACAAAAGGGGCATAACACCCCTTTTTTATCACTCTTTTACCTCAAACACCTGCTTTAAATATGCCAGATACGTATCATCATCAATCATCGTCTTACCAGGGCTATCGGAGAGTTTGGCGACAGGTTGCCCGTTGCATTCCACAAGTTTTAGCACGATATTAAGCTGGGTGAGTCCCATGTCGTTGGTGAGATTGGTGCCGATACCAAAGCCTGTTTTGATACGGGTTTTAAAATATTCATGCAAATCCCACGCCTTTTGGAGTGTCAAGCCGTCGCTAAACGTCAGGCTTTTGGTTTTGGGGTCAATGCGTAGCTTCTCATAATGGGCAATCGCCTTGTCGCCCCACTCGTACGGATCGCCTGAATCGTGGCGAAGTCCGTCAAAGAGCTTAGCAAAATACAAATCAAAATCTCTTAAAAATGCGTCCATGCCCACAACGTCCGTCAAGGCAATGCCCAAATCACCCCGATATTCACGCACCCACGCCTCCAACGCCGCCTTTTGGCTGTCTCTTAGGCGTACATCTAGAGCTTGAAAGGCTTGCATAAACTCATGAGCCATTGTGCCGATTGGGGTCAGACCCAGCTCTTTGGCAAGATAGACGTTGCTCGTCCCCCGAAAAATACTGGGCGATGCCTTGGCAAGCGTCCGCACCACATGATAATGCCAGTCTCGGCTATAACGGCGACGTGTGCCAAAATCCGCCACGGCAAAGGCGGGATTGTGCACGTCTGAGCGTTCTAGCATTTCATAATGTTTTAAAATTTGCACCTTTTCATCAAGGCGTTTTTGCCCGTCTGTTAAGGCGTTGGGGTCGGCTAGGCGTTCGTAATAGAGCTGATTGACAATGGATAACACAAAAATTTCAAAAAACATCGCCTGAATCATCGCCCCTTCAATCTCAATATTTAGGCGGTTTTCATCGTCCGTCCAGACCTTGATAAATCGGCGTTTTAAGGCAAATAATTCTAAATAATCCACAAAATCAGGCTTAATAAACCGCAAATTTCTCAGATAATCCAGCTCATCTTGCTTAAATTTTAGGGTACAAAGCAGGTCAAGCTGATGCTCCAAATCATCCTTAATCTCGCCCAAGGGGAACGCCAATTTGTCGTTGTTGCGACAGCGAAAGCGGTACACGCCATGCGTTTGGGGGAATTGATGAAGCATGGCTTGGAGCATGGTAAATTTGTATAAGTCATTATCCAGTAATGACGTGATGATTGGCGTGTGGGTCATGAGTTTTCCAAAAAGAAGTTTGGGGTATGATAGCAAATTTTTGAGGGAATGGGGGAAATTGGCGGGATTTATTTTGTTATACAATTGATTTTGGTGATTTTAATTAACCATATTTTTGGATTAATTTGTAGGAGTAAATTACATTTGCCCTGTGAAATATTGTCGTTTTGGGCGAATGTAATTCACCCCTACGATTTAAAATATTAAATAAATCAATAAGTTGAATGGTAAGGTGCGTACCACGCACCTTTTAAATAGAAGCTCTTATTGGTGCGTAATACGCACCTTACTGTCATCGGTGTATTTTGAAGTTAAATGATTATAAAATCGCAAACAATCAATAAGTTAATTTCAAGTTAAGATTGATATTTTGTCATAAAGCAATACGCCCCAATTTGCAATGACAAACGCCATACGATTGATCACACCCCCTTTAACGTCCCTACCACCGCCCCCATATCGTCCGCACGGGCAATCACCGACACACACGCCACACCGTCCGCCCCATTGGCACGCGCAGGGCTTGCGTTGGTCGTGTCAATCCCACCAATGGCGACAAGTGGACGATTGCCAATCATCGCTCGCACCTGCCCCACCATATCCACGCCCACCGCACGCCCAGCGTCCGCCTTTGAGCATGTGTCAAACACCGCCCCAATCGCCAAATAATCCGCCAAATCATACCCCACGCTGACCCTTATCTCATCAAGCGAGCTGTGCGACAAACCCACAAACGCACGTCCACGGCAGAGCCTTGCCACGTCAAAAATATCCATGTCCGTCTGCCCCACATGAACGCCGTCCGCCCCAATGTCAAGGCACAGATGAACGTCATTGTTAATCACAAACGGCACGCCATATTGACGGCATAACGCTTGGCAATCTTGTGCAAGCTGTTTAATCTCATCAGGGCAAGTTAGGGCGTTGTCGCCTTTTTCACGAAATTGATAGCAAGTAATTCCTGCATCAAGAGCGGATTTTAGCACCGCAAGCAATCGCTGTTGGGGTGTGGGTTCGTCTCGGTGCGTGCAGTCTTGTGTGCCTGCGACAAAATAGACGGATAGGATTGATTTATCAAACATGAGGGGGTCTTTTTTTGGGGGTTAATGTGATGATTGTAAGTGTGTAATATGCACTTTTTTATACTGAAATTACCACAAATTCAATGATGTATCGGTGTAGGGGCATGCTGAGCACGCCCTGTAAAATCTTTGTATCGTCAAGGGCGTGTGCAACACGCCCCTACAACCCAAAAATAATTATCAGATAATCAATAAGTTATCATTTTAAATTGAAATAAATGATTATCGGTGTATGGTACGCACCTTGCGATTTTAAAATTTACCAATCATTTTATCTATACCCCGCCTTCCCAAAATGCCCAATGATTGACCGCCCCATGTCCGTGTCCGATGTTGGGGGCGGTGCTAATTGCCTGACTGATTAAGCGTTTGGCGGTATGAATCGCATCTGCCACGCTCGCCCCCTTGGCAAGCTCTGCCGTGATACACGCCGAGAACGTACACCCTGTGCCGTGCGTGTTTTTGCTGTTGGTGCGCACGCTTTGTACTTGCCAAATGTCGCCCGTCTCATCAAGCACATAATCTATGCATATGGTACTTTGGAAGTTTTGGCTGTGTCCGCCCTTGATGATGACTGTCTTTGCCCCCATGCCTTGTAAGGCGTACAGGGCTTGCCTTATATCATCATCACACGCTATCGTCATGCCTGTTAGCACTTCGGCTTCTGGTAGGTTGGGCGTGATGATGTCGGTTAGGGGAATAAGCCGTTTTAGACTGTCCGTTGCGTTGTCATCAAGCAAGGCGTGTCCGCCTTTGGCAATCATCACAGGGTCAAGCACCACTTGCCTAAACGGACGATTTTGTAGAAACCGCCCCACCGTATCAATGATGTCGGACGTGCCAAGCATACCGATTTTGCACGCCCCAATCTCAAAATCGTCCCGAATGGCGACAAGCTGGGCTCTAATATGGTCGGTCGGCAGATGATGAATGCCCCATACGCCTTGGGTGTTTTGAGCGGTTGTGGCGGTCAGTACACTTGTACCAAATACACACCTTATGGCAAAGGTCTTTAAATCCGCCTGCATGCCTGCCCCACCGCCAGAGTCCGACCCTGCAATACTAAGAGCTTGGGCGGGGCGATTGGTGCGTGGGTGGGTGTGGACATATCTCATGCCTTTTCTCCCACAAATTTGATACGATTTGCAATCTCATCGGGGCTAATACCGCCTAATTTGTCCAAGAATTGATACATAAACATACCGCTTTGGCTTGACAATAAGCCTTCACAGGCAAGCTCGCCTGCAATGGCAAACGTGGCACAGGCATTGACCGCCCCCACCAAATACCGCTCACGGCCTGCCACCGCCAAAAACGCCCCAACCACGGCACTTAGCAGACACCCTGTGGCGGTAACTTTGGGGAGTAGTGGCGTACCATTGGCAAGGGCGACCACCTGCGTGCCGTCTGAGATGTAGTCGATCTCGCCTGTCAAAATGGCAATGGTGCGATATTTGCTCGCAACCGCTTGGCAAATACTCGCCAAATCCGCATCGCCACGCCCAGCATCCACACCTTTGGCTTGCCAGTTCGCCCCTGCCAAAAACGCAAGCTCGCCTGCGTTGCCACGAATGGCATCAAATTGCACGACTTGGCTAATCTGACAAATGGTAGATTGGCGTAAAGTGCTTGCCGACACCGCCACAGGATCTAGCACCACAGGAATGCCATGGGCGTTGGCGGTTTGCCCTGCAATAATCATGGCGGACGTTTTGGGGTCGGACGGCGTACCGATATTTAGCACAACGGCACTGCTGATTTTGGCAAGCTCCGCCATCTCCAAAGGCGACTCTGCCATCATGGGGGATGCACCAACAGCAAGCAGTCCATTGGCGGTAAAATTGGCGGAGACCAGATTTGCAATGTTGTGAATTAGGGGGTTTTGCTTGCGGACTTCGTCGATTAAGTCTAGGGGAATTTGGTCTGGGAAGAGTGGATTTTTGGTAACTTTGGTCATGGGTTTTTCCTTTTTAAGATTAAAAAAGCACAGTCAAAACCCACACCAAAAAAGTGTGTTGCTCGTCAATTTTTATCAATTTCCTACGCCAGTTTTAACTGTATCAGGTTCACGGGTATCATCTCAGCCATAAATAGCACCCCGATTGATAAGCAAGATTATAACAAAAGGGTAAAGGGTGTGCAAGCAGTTAAAAATGGTTAAAATGGTTAAAATGGTTTTTATTTTTAACAAAATGGCGTAAAATAGTCCTTATTTTGACCATTTAAAAGCCATGACCCTAAACCTACCCCACCTAGACCTTACCCCCTTACAATGGGACAACTTACACACCACCACCCACCCCCATGCCGAATATAACGCCACGCATGATGATATGCTTGCTCGCATTTTGTCTCGCATTGACGACAAAAAGGCTGACAAAGCCTGCCCTGATGAGCTGTGGATTGTGGAACACCAAGACGTCTATACGCTAGGACAAGCGGGCAAAGAAGAACATATTCTCTACAAAACCGACACCCCAATCATCAAAACCGACAGGGGCGGACAGGTAACGTGGCATGGCGTGGGGCAACTTGTGGTGTACTGGCTGTGGGATTTGCACCGACTTGGCATGGGCGTGCGAGACCTAGTCAGCCACGCCGAGCAAGCCATAGAAGACGTGGTTGGCGAATACCTACCGCCCGATTTGACCGCTAAGGCTCGCCGTGATGCCCCTGGGGTGTATATTTACAACACAAATGGCGATATGCTTGGCAAAATCGCAAGTCTAGGCTTTAAAATCAAACAAGGGCATAGTTATCACGGCATTGCCATTAACCTTGTCAATGATTTGACCGCCTTTAATGCCATCAACCCTTGTGGCTATGCAGGCATGGCAATGGTGAATCTGTCGCAATTTGGCAAATTTGATGAGAGCCAAACGCACGAATTTATTCATAAATTTATCAGTAATATTCAAAAAAGACACAGCGGACAAATCGCCCTAAGACCCATAAATGAGCCAATACCGAGCAAATAAACATGAAATACCCATTAACAATTATCACAATCACCCTATTGTCCTTGACCGCTTGCGACAACAAACCCAACAGCCCACCTACCCCAAACACCAAGCCACACCAAGCCGAACAGACCTTTGTGGACGCCACCCCTAGATCGCCCACGCCAGTCGCCCAAAGCACCAACCCCCAAGCGATTGATTGCCAAGCCATTACCAACACACTAAATGCCATTGACATCAATAGTCAAATAGATGACTTTGATCAGGCAGATAAACTATTAAATCACTGCCTACCGACTGCCGACAACACCACCCAAATCAAGTGGGCGACACAGTATCAGCTTGCTTATCAGCGTTTTTTATCCTTTTGGCAAGGTGATACATTTTTGCTTGATGATACAGAATTTGACCAGTTAAATCAGGTCATGTACGACATTCATTATAACAAAAAGTACAACGAATCCGACATCGCCACACTACACCCAAAAGCCCAATATTTCATCAAGCAAGTCAAACAAAATAAGCTAAAAATAGCAGACTACTGCGAAGGGGAATTTGACTTTGTCAATGATTATCAAGCATTTGCCAAGCTGTTTACGCCCCATTTGCCAAAAGACCAAGCAGTCATGATTGAGCGACTTGCCAGCGACAACCAAGAGCCACTATGGTGCGATGCAGGTCTTAGCATTTCATTAGATGAGCTTATCGAGCGGGCGTTATTTTGGCAAGATTATCAAAAGATGTATCCGCAGAGTGTATTTATTGATGATGCCAAACGGTTATCGTTATTTTATGAATATTTGTTATTTTTTGGCTCAGACAATACACGTTGGCTAAACGATGATAAAACCAAATTTATCACCTACATCAATGAAAATGATGAGACATTCACAGACGAAGCAAGCTTTGTCAAACTTGCCAAACATGACAGCGAACTTGGCAAAAAAGCCCAAGCCTTTCTGGCATTTATCGCCACACCAACAGATGAGCGAGACGATAAATATCCCATAAATCCTGCCAATCTTGACAAACGCCACCTTGATGACCCAAGTCAAATTGAAGATTGGGAGCGGGCAACCTTACAACTCATGACCGCCTTAGACAAAACAAAAGTGGACACTCCAAGCTGTATCAGTACCCCCATTTGCCTGCCTGATACATCAGATAAGCCTTGATAATATGCCATTATCCACAAGCAATATGCAAAAACATCATAAATTGATGATTGCACTTGGGCGGATTTAATATTACAATGGCACACCTTTTTTAATCCCCATCGGAGAATTTTATGGTAGATTTTAACAAAATCCTAGATGCAGGCGACGTGGACGCAGGCGAGATTAATGTGGTCGTGGAAATCCCTACTGGCTCAAACCACAAAATCGAATGGAACCGCAAATTGGCGTGCTTTGAGCTTGACCGTGTTGAGCCTACCACCTTTGCCAAACCTTGCAACTATGGCTTTATTCCCCAAACGCTAGACGAAGACGGCGATGAGCTAGACGCACTTATCCTAACCGAACAGCCATTGACCACGGGTATTTTCCTAAAAGCCAAAGTGATTGGCGTGATGAAATTCGTCGATGACGGCGAAGTGGATGACAAAGTCATCGTGGTGCCTGCCGATGACCGCAATAACGGCAACGCCTACAACAGCCTTGATGATTTGCCACCACAGCTTCTCAAACAGCTAGAATTTCACTTCAATCACTACAAGGATTTGAAAAAAGCTGGCACCACCAAAGTAGAAGGCTTTTTTGATGTCGCCACCGCCAAAGAAGTGATTAAAGAAAGCCAAAAACGCTGGGTAGAAGAAGCGTGATTAACGACTTGCAGATGATAACCTTGTAAATTATCGCTCATAAAAAACGCCCGAATGCCATAAAAAGTATTCGGGCGGTTTGGCGATAAAGGCATAATAATTTACACTTTATAAAACTTCGCCTTGCCAAACGCAGGGGCTTGCCCTCCTTTACGTTCGCTTCTGCCTTGTCTGTCATCGGCTCTTTTTCGCTCGCTTTTGCCTTTTTGGGTGCGTTTTTGGCGAACTTCACGAGCAGGCAAGGGTTTTTTATGGATGCGGGCTTGTTTTTCTTTGGCAGATGTGTTTAGTCCCGTACCTTGGCGAGAACGCAGACCTACCGATGAGACAAGGGCATCAATGGCTTTGGCATCAAGCTCAATAAACCGCCCTGTTTTTAGCTCTTTGGGCAATATCATGGTGCTATAACGGGTGCGAATCAGGCGTGAGACTTTAAGCTCTTGGGACTCAAACATACGGCGAACTTCACGCTTGCGACCTTCTTTGATGGTGACGTGATACCATTTATTCACGCCCATGCCACCGCCTTCTTTGATGTCATCAAAGCGTGCCATGCCGTCTTCCAACTCAACGCCACGGGTCAGATTTTGGGCAATCTCTGGGGTAACTTCGCCAAGCACACGTACGGCGTATTCACGCACCACTTCGCTAGATGGGTGCATGAGACGATGAGCCAGCTCGCCATCATTGGTAAACAGTAGCAGACCTGATGAGTTAATATCTAGCCTGCCGACCATCACCCATCTGTCGCCTGTCAGCTTGGGCAGACGGTCAAACACCGTGGGGCGACCCTCGGGGTCGGACATGGAGCAAATCTCGCCTTCGGGCTTATAGTAGGCGATGACACGGCGACGTTTCTCACGTTCGGCTTTAAGACGTACCAGTCGCCCGTCGATACGAATCTCATCACTCACTCTGGCTCTATCACCCAGCGTTGCAGTTTTGCCGTTGATGGAGATTCGTCCTGTTTTGATGATTTCTTCTAACTGACGACGTGAACCCAAGCCCATGCGTGCTAGGAGTTTTTGCAGTTTTTCACCTTGGGGTTTGGCGGTATCTGTATGGGTGTCTGCGGATAATTCGGTGGTGTGGAGGGTATTCATGATGTGTTCCTGTATGGGGAGTTTAACATTTCACAATGTTATTAATATGTTAGGGCGCACCTGCCCTTACAACACTTTTAAAATTTAGAAATATTGTAAAGATAAAATGATGTTTTTGCATGAAAATGGCTAAATCTTGTTTTTCATTGCAAATACCAAAGGCAGGCACGCCCTAAGCAACAACTTGCTTAAAAAGATGAACAGTCATTATACCATAGTTTTGCCATATAAAGGTATTTACTTTGTACCCACAAAAATACCCCGTCAAAAAACAGGGTATTTTATAAAAAAGTATTAAAGCGATTACTTCAAAAGCAATTTGTTAATCCGCTTTAAATACCCCGCAGGGTCATCAGGCTGTCCGCCATCTGCTATCAAGGCTTGGTCAAAGATAACTTCGGCTAGGTCATCAAAATCGCCACTGCTCTCTAAACGTGCAATCAGCGGGTGCGTGGGGTTAATTTCCAGAGTTGGCTTGACGTCAGGCACAGGCTGTCCCATGGCTTTTAGCATTTGAGCCATTTGTGGGGTCAGCTCGCCATCGCCCACGACAAGGCAGGCAGGAGAATCCACCAAACGGCTCGTTACTCGCACGTCTTTGGCTCGTCCGCCAAGCACCCCTTTTAGGCGTTCTACCACAGGTTTGAAGGCTTCTTCTTGTTTTTTGACTTCTTCTTTTTCAGCGTCATCGGTCAAATCACCCAAATCCACCGCCCCTTTGGCGATATTTTGTAGGGGCGTGCCGTCAAATTCGGTCAAGAAGTTCATCGCCCATTCGTCCACTTTTGAAGTCATCAAGATAACTTCAATGCCTTTTTTGTTAAACAGCTCTAACTGTGGGCTGTTTTTGGCAGAGACTAGGTTTTCGGCTGTCAGATAATAAATTGCCTTTTGACCGTCTTTCATGCGTGCCTTGTAGTCAGCAAAGCCAGTCTCAACGCTGTCATTTGTGCTTGTGGCATAGCGGAGCAGTTTGGCGATACGCTCTTGGTTGGCTTTATCTTCGCCCAAGCCTTCTTTGATGACATCGCCAAACTCTTTGTAAAAGTCGGCAAATTTGGCTTGTTTGGCTTCATCTTCGCTATTAGCTAGGCTTGCCAACAGGGTCAGCACACGGCGGGCGTTGCCTTCACGAATAGATTTGACATCACGAGACTCTTGCAAAATCTCACGGCTTACGTTCAGCGGTAAATCAGCACTGTCAATCACACCCTTGACAAAACGCAGGTACATGGGGAGAAGCTGTTCGGCATCGTCCATGATAAACACACGCTTGACATAGAGTTTTAGCCCACGTTGCTGTTCACGGGCGTATAGGTCAAATGGGGCTTTGTTGGGGATATATAGGAGCTGAGTGTACTGCACACGCCCTTCGACTCGGTTGTGCGTCCAAGTCAGTGGCTCATCAAAATCATAGCTTACGGTTTTATAAAACTCGCTGTACTCATCATCGCCAATCTCGCTTGGCGTGCGTGTCCATAGGGCGGACGCTTTGTTAATGGTTTCCCATTCGTCCGTCAAAATCATCTCGCCATTTGGTACAGGGGCGTTCTCGTCCTGCTCGGCATCTTCTTGCCACACTTCTTTACGCATTTGAATGGGGAGACTGATGTGGTCAGAATATTTGCTTACGAGCGACTTGATTTTGTAGCGGTCAAGGTAGCTGTATTCGCCGTCTTCACGCTCCACAAATTCATCTTTTAGGTGCAAAGTAATGGAAGTGCCACGGGTAGGCTTGTCAATGGTTTCGGTCGTAAATGAACCTGTACCGTCCGATACCCAGCGTACACCTTGACTACTTGGCTCGCCAGCTTTACGAGTTTCTACCGTGATTTTGTCCGCCACGATAAAGCCTGAGTAAAAGCCCACGCCAAACTGTCCGATAAGGTTGCCGTCTTTTTTGTCAGCGTCTGAGAGTTTATCCAAAAAGGCTTTGGTGCCTGATTTAGCAATCGTGCCTAAGTTGTCAATCACGTCCGCTTCGTTCATGCCAATGCCATTATCACTGATGGTCAAAGTCTTGGCATCTTTGTCAATCTCAATTTTAATGGCAAGCTCGCCATCATTTTCATAAAGACTGTCATCACTGGTTGCCAAAAAGCGTAATTTGTCGCAAGCGTCAGAGGCGTTAGACACCAGCTCACGGACAAAAATATCAGGATTTGAGTACAGTGAGTGCGTTACAAGGTGCAGAAGCTGATTAACTTCGGTTTCAAAGGTATGGTTTTTTACAGTCATAAAAATATCCTGCTAATGAAAATTAACAGGATAAAAATAGGGATAAGGGCGAATTTTTCAAGGTCGAAATTATTGGACTTTTCTTGGCATGTCTTTTTTTCTGCTCTTTCGCTTGCTTACTCTTTCAAATTGAGCAAGTCGCATTTCGGCACGGACTCAAACATTGCTCTTAGCAGTTCATCGTTAGCAAACCAAGTTTTACCAATATCACCACCATCGTTATATTTGGCAAATACAGTCATATACTGTGCGTAGTCCGCCTTGTCATACTCATCAAGGTTTATAAAACGGATAAAATCGCCATTGCCTGCACGCAACTCCTTAAACATCTCTTGACCGAGCGGTGTGTCAAAAAAATCATCCATGAGTTGTCGTTCGTGTTCGGTCAAAAACCCATCAATGTGCTTGACTGCCAACTCATCCAAAATGGGTTTGAGTATGTCGCTCACGCATTGCTGTTTTTTGGCATCCACGCCATTAAAGCTTTCCACCACAGATTCTGCCATTGCCCCATTAAATACAAGTTTGGTAAAATCAGCGGTCGCCCCTGTATAAGCAAACACCTGAGTTGAAAATATCAAACATGCGCCCAAAAGATATTTTTTCATGCAACCTCTCTGTAAATAGGCTTGTTATAAATGGGTTTTCCCCAAATTACATAGATGCAAGGAAATCATCGTAGGTAGATAGGTATGATGCACCTGATGGTTTTTTTAAAACATAACACATCATACCACAAATCATATTACCTTCATACAACAAAGCACCAGTAGCCTCTTTGTATCATATAAAACTGCTTAGCGCACCTGTCGATATTCTGCATTTGGTACATACGAATCTGCGGTCGCCTTTGGCATGACTATCCACAGGATAAAGTAGATAAGCACCCCTGGCACGGCAGCACTGGCGACCGAGATGACGACAAACAGAAGTCGCACCATCGTGGGCGACCAACCCAAGTACTCTGCGATACCGCCCATCACGCCTGCTATCATGCGGTGATGACGTGAACGATGTAATTTATATAATTTTGCTTGTGCCATGATAAAACCTTATTTGTTACTTTTATTTACTATTACCTTCACAAATTTGCGTATAATATAAATAAAATTGGTTGAAAAGAATGTTTAAGATAACAGCCAACACCATGATTTTCAAGCAATTTTACTCAATCTTACGATTTTCACTTAACATTACAAAAAGGTGACATAATGAACACAGGCATTCTCATCGGACATTTTGAGCCTTTGCATTTAGGGCATTTGGCAGACATCAATCACGCCTCAGGGCAAGTGGATACCTTGCACATCGTGGTATTGCCCAAAGATGGTGGCAGTCCCTTTAAGCCCACTTTGCAAGATAAAGCCCGAGCCGTGCAAGTAGCGTGTGAGTTTTTTGGGTTTATTAAAGTGCATACGGCTGATGGTTTAAATTTGACTGATTTAAATAGGCAAACTTGGGCTTATGATGAGCCAAACTCTGATACATCGCTGATTGATGTGATTATTACCGCCTTACAAACCAATGACACACCCAAGCTATTTATCAAATCATTTGCCAAAAATAATCTTTTAAATAGCCAAACCTATCAAACCGCCCTATTACCCGATAATTCTTATAATAGCACCGCCATTTATCAAAATCCCATTGCCCATTTTCACGCCATTGCCCCGTCCGCCAAACAAAACTACACTAAAACCGTCTGTATCGTGGGTGGTGAAAGCTCGGGCAAAACCACGCTTGTGCATAAACTTGCCAATCATTATGGGGCAAATTTTGTCTTAGAAATGGGGCGACTCTACACCCACAGCGATTTGGGTGGTACAGAGATTGGATTACAGTACAGCGATTATCCTGTTATCGCCAATCAGCATTATTTGGTAATTCAAAACGCCCTAAAAAACGCGATTAGCCCCATTACCATTATTGATACCGATTTTATTACCACACAAGCCTTTTGTGAAACGTATGAAAATCGCACTCATCCTTTATTAACGGCATTTTGTGAAAATGTCAAAATGGATTATACCATTATGCTTGACAATAATGTCAAATGGGTCGCAGACGGAATGCGGTCATTAGGCTCGGATGATGAACGCAGTGCTTTTTCAAAGACGCTCATGAGATTATTTGACAAACATCAAATTACCCCACATATTATTAACAATAAAGACTATCACGACAGATATTTATCGGCGGTAGCATTTATTGATGCTGTTATTTTTAAAAAATGATTTAAAACACCATCACCTTGGCAATTTAAGTCCAAAAAAATCGGGGACATGCCCCGATTTATAATAACAAATGGTTTTTTAAATGGTGTTTTAAGATGATTTTTGCAAACCTGTAAAACAGTTTTAAAATTTTAAAACAACCCTTTTATCCAATCCACCAAACTCTCCCACATACGACTGACAAAGCCCGCCTGCTCCACGTCATCACCTGCGGTGATGGGCGTACTGGCAACGGTCTTGCCATCCATGACTGCCATCATCTGACCAAGCTCTTGCCCTTTTTTGATGGGGGCGGTAATGCTGTCATTGAGCTTGATGGCTGTGGTGAAATTGCCCGTTTGGTTTTTGGTGGTGAGTACTTTTAGGTCGCTTAGCGTGCTGGCAGTTACCGTATCTGCCTTTCCAAACTTCACAGGTATCGCCCCTGCGTCTGTGCCTTGGGGGGCAACCATCACATTGGTAAAATGCCCAAAGCCGAAGTCCAGTAGTTCACGAGCTTGGTCGGCACGGGCTTGCATGCTCTTTGCCCCAAGCACGATGGCAATCAGACGCATGTTATCTTTGTGACTTGACGCCGCCAATGAATAGCCCGACTCGGCGGTGTGTCCTGTTTTTAGACCATCGACGGTGGCGTCCGTGAACAATAAGGCGTTACGGTTGCCTTGTTTGATGTTGTTATAGGTAAATTCTTTTTCGCTATAAATGGGGTAGTACTGTGCTGAGTTCTTGATGACCGTGCGTGCCAATACTGCCAAATCCTGAGCCGATGAGCGATGTCCTTCGGCAGGCATGCCTGTGGCGTTGGCAAAGTGAGTATTGGTCATGCCCAGCTTGGCGGCTTCATCATTCATAATCACCGCAAAGGCAGATTCTGACCCTGAGATATGCTCCGCCACGGCAATAGACGCATCATTACCCGACTGTATGATGATACCCCGTAGCATGTCAATGGCGGTAGCACTCTCACCCAGTGGCACATACATGCATGACTGACTGCTTGATCCACGGCACCATGCCTTCTCGCTGACCTTGATGGGCGTGGTCTCAGACAGCTCGCCTGAGAGCAGTTTTTGCTCTAAGATATAACCGGTCATCATCTTGGTCAATGACGCTGGGGGCAGTGGTTCGTTGGCGTTATTTTGGGCAAGTATTGTGCCTGTGTCATAATCCATGAGTACATAGGCAGCATTGTCTTGCTTGGGGGGATTAATGCCGTTATTGGCAAGGGCGGTGACAGAGACTGTCAAAAATGCCAAGACTAGGGAAGTTTTCTTAAAAAAAGTCATCATACCGCAAATTCACTCAAATTTATGCATAAAAAGTGCTAACTATACCAAACTTTACTAAAAATATAAAATTGTTTTTGCTGTTTTTGTCGTTTTGACAAAATTCCTTTTGGTCATCCAGTCCAAACTGCTTTAAAATGCTCGGCTCACATTAGCAAAATCGGCACATAATTCTCGGTTTTCGTTTTGGGGGAAACTTTTTGTCCATGAACGCACGCTTTGGAGTACCGCTCGGTAATCTCGCTGTGTAGACAGATAATCCAATATCTCTTCGGGGTCGTCAGCACTGGGAATGAATGCCCGAAGCTGATTGTTATAGGCTTCATAAAACTGGCTCTTTTGTCGTCCGATTAACATCTGTGGGCATATCTCTGCCATGACTTGCACCAATGCCAGCTCGTATTTGGTTACCCGAATGTCTGCCACGTCATTGGCACTGATGGTGTAGGCTTTGGCGGTTTTGGTGCTTTTGGCATGGGTCTGCATGGGCAGGCTTACGGTAACACAAGTTACCAAAATAATGATAAAAGTTTTTAATAACTTAGCGACATCTGCCACATCAACGCCATGGCAACGCACCATCAGCTCACGGCGGACAGTGCCAACAGCGGACTTGGCAAGACTTTTGGGGGATACTGACATAAGCATGGGCGATAACCGACTTATTGACCAAATTAACGGCACTATCATACCCATAAATCTTTAAAACAATATCTCAAATTTGACCAAAAATGTAGAATAATTGTGTTTAAAAATCAAGTTTAGCAATGATACAGCAACAGTTGTGTTTCATTGCTAAACTTGATTTGGCATGGGATTCTACCTGTACTTTTTGAAAAATTAATTCATAAAATCATCACATTGCCTGCATTTTTCTTTATAATAGTCCTTTTTAATTTAATAACATCATCATGAATCATAACCGCCTAATCGACCCCAACACCAAAAAAGACGACAATCTCGACCGTGCCATTCGCCCCACTACCCTATCTGACTACATCGGACAACCCAAAGTGCGTGAGCAGATGGAAGTGTTTATCACTGCCGCCAGACAACGGAGCGAAGCGTTAGATCACACGCTCATTTTTGGCCCCCCTGGACTCGGCAAGACCACCCTTGCCAACATCATCGCCCGTGAGATGGGCGGAAATCTACGCTCCACCAGTGGCCCTGTGTTAGAGAGGGCGGGTGATTTGGCTGCCATGCTCACCAACTTAGAAGAAGGGGACGTGCTGTTTATCGATGAAATTCACCGCCTATCGCCTGTCATCGAGGAGATACTCTACCCTGCGATGGAGGATTTTCAGCTTGACATCATGATCGGCGAAGGCCCTGCCGCCCGCTCCATCAAACTTGACCTACCCCCTTTTACGCTCGTGGCAGCGACCACTCGGGCAGGGCTTTTGACATCGCCCTTACGTGATAGATTTGGCATTGTCCAACGCCTTGAATTTTATGATGTGGCGGATTTGACGACCATTGTGAGACGTTCGGCACGCCTACTGGGGATTGACATGGAGGAGATGGGGGCGGTCGAGGTCGCCAGACGCTCTCGTGGTACGCCCCGTATCGCCAACCGTCTGTTACGGCGTGTGCGTGATTATGCTGAGGTCAAGGGCAATGGCGTGGTAACAGGGCAGATGGCAAGCCTTGCCCTAGACATGCTTTCGGTGGATAAACAAGGGCTTGACCACTTAGATAGGCGTTATCTGTCCATGCTAAAAGAGCGTTTTGATGGGCGACCTGCGGGCGTGGAGGCGATTGCGGCGGCGATGGCGGAGGATAGAGGGACGCTTGAAGACGTGATAGAACCATATCTTATTCAGCAAGGTTATATTCAGCGAACACCAAAGGGGCGGATACTATTGGATAAGGGCATGATGGTGGAATATTAGACGGAAATCATTTGGGAAATCCAACCCCAAAAACAAAACCACGCCCTTTGACGTGGTTTTGACCCATTAAACCGTCTTAGATTAAGTCGTCTTAGACTTTTTAAACCACCGTCCCACATCGTCCATCAGTGTATAAACCACCGGTATCACCACAAGGCTCAAAAACGTGGACGTGATAAGACCGCCCAGCACCGCCACCGCCATCGGACGGCGAAAGGTCGAATCCACCCCACCCCAGCCGAACACTAGTGGCAACATACCTGCCCCCATCGCAATGGTTGTCATGATGATAGGGCGAGCCCGCTTACGGCACGCATCTAGTATCGCATCTAGGCGAGATTTGCCCTGTTGCTCGGCAATGATGGCATAATCCACGAGCAGGATAGAGTTCTTGGTGGCGATACCCATGAGCATAATAAAGCCAATCATGGACGAAATGGACAGGCTAGACCCTGTTACCACCAAACCAATCAACGCCCCACCGATAGATAACGGCAACGCCATGAGAATAGTAAAGGGCTGTAACACCTTGTGAAACAGTAGCACCAACACGCCAAAAATACAAAATATCCCCACACCCATCGCAATGACAAAGCCTGTAAACAGCTGCGCCATACTATCGGCTTGCCCCTCGTCCATCGCACTCACACCATCAGGCAGGTTGGTTAGGCTTGGCAAGTCCCTAACGGCACTGACCACCTCGCCTAACTCCTGCTCGGACTGTACCGTGATTTTGATACTGCGTTCACGATTGAGACGGCGAATCTCCGCCTCGCCTGTGGTAAAGTCAATATCCGCCACTTCCGAGAGCTTGACCGCATTGCCCGTACTGCTTGGCACATACAGGCTAGACAACGCCACAGGGTCGGCACGCACGCTGTCAGGCAGTCGCACTACAATGGGGATTTGGCGTGTGTCAAGGCTCAGCTTAGAGAGTGCCTGCTCATAGTCGCCCTGTGTGGCGATACGCAAGGTATCAGCAAGCGACTGCGTGGTAACGCCCTTATCCGCCATACGCATGGGGTCAGGGATAACGGCAAGCTCAGGCTTAGGCAACGGCTTATTACTGCTCACCGATGAGACGCTCGGCAGTCCACGAATCTCCGCCATGACCTTATCCACCATCTCTTCTAGCAGTCTGGGGTTATCCGAACGTAGCGAGAACCCATAGCCCGTATCGCCCCCTGCCGACATACCCACCGTAAAGCGAGCAGACGGCACGCCTTTGATGACGTCTGATATGGCGTGTTCTATCTCTGCCTTTGTGGGACGCTTGCCACGTGGGGCAAGCACGACATTGAGTGTAGCGTTATTTTCCGCCCCTGCAGACGCATTGCGACTGTCCGCCCCACCGCCTGTCGTCCCCACCGACACGAATACCGACTGCACGCCATCAATGTGGCGGATACGCTCGGCAGTCATGTCTGCGATGACGGTCGTGTCTTTTAGCACCGCATCAGGGGTTAGCTCTAAGGTAAGCTGGGTCTGGTCGCTGTCATCTGCTGGCACGAACTCGCCCGAGAGTAGCCCTGCCATCGCCAACGAACTGATAAACAGTACAATGGTCGCCCCAAGCGTGATAAAGCGGTGCTTTAATGTCCATAACACCAGTTTGAGATAGGCAGTCATGGTTTTGCTTGTCGTTTCGGTTTTGGGCTGTTCAGGTTTTAGGATGTATGCCGCCATCATGGGCGTAACCAGACGTGCCACCAATAACGAGATAAACACCGAAATCGCCGCCGTCCACCCAAACTGCTTAAAAAACTGCCCCACCACCCCACTCATAAAGGCGGTCGGCAAAAACACGGCAATGAGCGTAAACGTGGTCGCCACCACCGCAAGCCCAATCTCATCTGCCGCCTCCATCGCCGCCTCGTATGGGGTCTTACCCATGTGTAGGTGTCGCATGATGTTTTCCACTTCAACAATGGCATCATCAACCAACACACCGATGACGAGCGACAAGGCAAGTAGTGAGATGATATTTAAACTAAAATCAAACACATACATCGCCAAAAAGGTCGGTATGATAGACAACGGCAGTGCCGCTGCTGCCACCAAAGTCGCTCGCCAGTTTCGCAAAAACAGCCACACCACGACCACCGCCAAGATACAGCCCTCGATGAGCATTTTCATGCTGGCATTATAATCTTCAAACACGGGCTGGGCGTTGTCATAGATTTTTTGGACACGGATATGCGGCATCTCTTGGGCAAATTTGGCAAGCTCATCATCAATGCCCTTTACCATATCCACTTCACTTGCCCCACGTGAGCGAGTAAAATTGACCGCGACCACCGTCTGTCCGTCCAGCTTTGCCACGCTACTTCGGTCGGCATGAGCGTCATCAATACTGGCAAGCTGACCTAATGGCACGCCCCCTGCTGGGGTAACAACTTGGATATGAGCCAGCTCCTCGACACTGCGTGCCGCCCCTAGCACTCGAATGGTCTGCATACCGCCACCGATTTTGGCGGTGCCACCTGTGGCATCTGTCTGTGAAGCACTGATTTGGTTGGACAAATTACCAATGGGTAGCCCCCACCCATTTAGCTTTGCCACATCAGGAGCAACGATGATTTGGCGTTCGATACCGCCCACACGACTCATCGTCCCCACGCCTGCGACATTGGACAGACGTTTGTTTAATGTATCATCAACAAACCACGACAGCTCCGCCTCGCTCATGTTATCAGACGCCACCGAATAGCCTGCCACAGGAAAGCCTGCGGTGGAGACCTTGGTAATAATCGGCTCTTCGGCAGCAGCCGGCAAATCACTGCCAATCTCATCTAGTGCCGAACGCACGTCATCAACCGCCTCTGATAGGTCTTTTTCTAGGGCAAATTCGGTATGTACCGTTGCCACGCCTGTCTGCAAGGTTGAGCGAATATGCTTGACCCCTGATATGGACGTGATTTTGTTTTCTATTTTTTTGGCGACGTCTGTTTCTAGCTGGGCAGGACTTGCCCCCGAATACACCACCGTAACGATGACGGCAGGCACATCAATGTCGGGGAACTGCTGAATTTTCATGTTGTTAAAAGCAAGCAATCCACCGAGTGTAAATAAGGTAAATAACAAAATCGCCACCAAGGGATTTTTGATAGAATAGGCTGAAAAATTCATGGTTGCCCTGCCTTATCCCCTGCCATGTCTTGGGTCATGACGATATTTACCAAGTCATTTTCATTTAAAAAACTCACCCCATTTGCCACAATGAGCGTATCAGACGGTAAATCGGTCGCCACTTTATCCTGCTCACGAGCCAAAACGGTGATTTTTTGGCGTCGGGTTTGGTAAATGTCCGTCTGGTCAGTTTTGGCAAGTTGCCACACATAGTCATAGCCGTCCGTACTCATGACTGCCGAGCTGGGTATGGCGTGATGACTTTGACTGCCTAGCACGAACTGTCCACGCTGATATGTCCCTGCTCTTAGGGCGAAGTGGGCGGGCATGGCGACATGCACGACTATCTCACGCCCTGCATTGGCGGTTGGCGACAGATGAGTAACCGTCCCTGCCACGCTCTCATCGCCCACCATAACCTGTGCCTGCTGTCCGACATGGATACGCTCGGCATCGGCAGGCGAGAGTGTCGCTTGCCATTCGAGCCGTCCGCCTTTGATGATACTAAATAATGGCGTGCCACTGACCAGTACGCCCACCTGTGCGTTTTTGGCACTGATAATCCCTGCCACAGGGGCAATGATTTGGGTGTTATTTAGGTTGCTTTTGGCGGTGCTAAGGCGTGCCAAACTCGCCTTTTCGGTCGCTTGGGCTTGTTTTAGGGCGGTGCGATAGCTATCCACTTGCTGACGGCTGACCGCATCAATGGCAAGTAGTGGCTCCACGCGTGCCAAATCCGCCTGTGCCTGCTCACGGCTCGCCCTTGCCTGCTCATAATCCGCCTGTGCCTGCACCGCATTCTCACTCATGGTGTCTTTATCTAGCACGGCAAGCACCTGCCCTGCCTTGACATAATCACCCACTTCAACGAGTACCTGCTCAATGGTCGCCCCTGTGATTTTGGCACTGACTTCGGCAGTCTCTTTGGCACTCATCACGCCACTGGCGGACAAGCTATCTGATACAAGCATGGGGCTTGGTGTGGTCGCCTGTACGGTCATGGCTATTTTGGTGTTATCGGGTGCGTCAATGGACGTGGCACGTTCGGTCTCTGACGGCTTGGCGGTCAGTCGCCCTATTAGCACACCAAACACCACAAGGGCAATGGCACACATCGCCCACAATAAGGGATTTTTGGGATTAAAAGTCGGCTTGTTCATGGTGATTTTATGAGTGATAAAAACAGCATTGTAGCAAGGTCAGGGGGATTGTCAAGGGTATTTGTGCTACTTCACGTCCGTGTTTTTTATCAGCTCCCTTAGCCTATCTTTCTGCCCCATCAGCTCCATTTTTTGATTATCAAAATACTCTTGCCAATCATCAATGCTACTGACCACTTGATAACTTTGACTTGCCTTGATTTCATCAATGATAAGTTTAAGATTATCCAGCTTTTGGGATAATTGACTTTTGATGAGTTTTAATTTGTCGCTTTGGCTGACGGTCTCTGAGCGAGCCTTAAATATCCCTTTTTGCAAATCATCAAGTATCCGCTCCACCGTTTTTAGGTCATTTTGTTCATAAGCTTGTCGCAACTCATTAAACACCGCCATTGCCATGTCCTTTTGCTCGTCATTGACACGGTCGGGGTGGCATATTTGACTGGCTTTGCGGTAGGCTTGTTTTAGGCGTTTTTGTTCATCGGTATTTAGTTCATAATGCGTTTTGGCTTTTTCTTTGTCCAACTGCTCATTAAATGTTTGCTCATCTTGTTTGGCTTCATCGTAGGCATTTTGGTCGCCTTGCTGTTTGGCAAGTTGTTTTCGCAAAGATAAAATTTCACTGATTAAATCACCCAAATTCATGCTGTGCTGATGATTAAAATCGGCAAGCAATTTTTCTAATTCGGCTTTTTCGCTGTCATAAGCGTTTAATTCGTGTTCTAATAGACGAATTTCTAATTTTAACGCCATAATATCAGCGTCAGCATAAATCGCAATCGTATGATATTTTTTGATAAAATTATCAATCAGGCCAATAGCATGACTAAACTGCATTTTTTTAATGGCGTGATAAATCTCGCTAATGTCCTGTTCGCTTTCAAATTGTTTTAATTTTTGGTTTTCTCTGGTAATGTCGTCTAAATCTTCCAATATCACATAATTTTTTAAAATTTCTAGGCGTTTGATGATTTGGGCGATTGGTAAAACAATCTCATTAGTGGGAATGGGTTTATCAATAATTTTATAAAACTCTTGATAAAATGCCTTTGCCAACATTGTATCTTGGCTAATGGTAATGTTTTCAAAATTATTCTTTTCGGCTCGCATACTCCAATTAAATGAACCTGTAATCACAGTCATATTATCAATCACACAAAATTTATGGTGCATCAGCTCCTTATTGCCGTCCCCAATCCAATAAGTTTGGCAATTTTCAAAATGATTTAATTCATCTTGGTTAATGGCGATTTTATCATTTTTATTGATACGGTCATTGGATAAGGCAAGCTGAATGCTAATGCCCGCACGAGCTTTTTGTAATAATACGGCAAAAATATCGGCACGGGTAAACCACGCCACCGCAATCACAATGCTTTGCGTGGCTTTATTTAATTCGGCGATAATATGCTGTGGAATATTATCAAATAGGGCTTGGGTTTGCATTTTTTATCCTTAAAAATCAATTTCGCAATTTGGTAGTTGTTGTTTTAGCCAGTCAATATCTTGGGGATGTATTGGGTTTTCCGACAAATTAAGATATTTTAATTGTTTCAAGTTGGCAAGTACAGAAATGTTTTTAATTTGGTTGCCCCCCAACCAAAGTGTAGTTAACTGCGTTAAATTAGCCAGTACAGAGATGTCTTGTATTTGGTTATGCGACAAATCTAATTTATTTAATTGTGCAAAATGAAAAATATCCGAAATATCTCGTATATCATTAAACTGCAATTGAAGGTTTCTCAATTCCTTTAATTCAGAGAGAACATAAATATCTTGAAAGTTAGTACCACTCAAATCAAGATAAGTTAACTTTGTTAGATTAGTGAGAACCGAAAAGTCATTTATGTCATTAAAACTCAAACTAAGATTTGTTAATTTATTTAAATTAGCAAGCATAGAAATGTCTTTAATTTTATTAGCTTCCAAATTCAATGTTGTTAATCTTTTCAAATTAGAAATAACAGAAATATCTTGTATTTCATTCCCCCTTAAAACAAGATTTGTTAATTGCACCAAACCTTTGAGTATCGAAATATCTTTAATCTTGCAAAACATCAAACCAAGCGATGTTAATTTTGTTAAGCTGGAAAATACTGAAAAGTCTTGTACCTGATTAAATCCCAAATTAAGTTCTGTTAAGTTCAGAAAATTAGATAGAATTGATATGTCTTGAACTTGATTTCCGCATAAATCAAGATGTTTTATGCTCATTAAATTTTGTAACACTGAAATATCTTGGATTTGATTATGAGATAAATTAAGTTTTTTTAATTTTATTAAGTTGGCAATAGCTGAGATATCTTGGATTTGATTGTTGCCTAAATTAAGGTTTGTCAATTGCTTTAAACAGGTGATCACAGAAATATTTTGTATTTGATTATCATACAAATCAAGCTTATTTAATTGCGTTAGAGTAGCAAGTGGTTCAATATTTTGCGTTTGACTCTCAAACAAATCGAGTTCTCTTAATTTTTGCAGTTCCTTTAGATAAGCAAAAATCAATTCACGATTAAACCAATCAAATTCTGCTTGATAGTTGTAATTTTTGCCAAATTGCCATTCATTACTTTCCCACAACTCCAATTCCAATCCACATCTTAATAACAAAAATTTCCACTCATCACTAACCCCAAGCCACCATTCCCACAATTCATCATCACTCATCTCACTAATGCCCTTTACCCCTGTTTTGGCAAGGAGTTTATTGGTTAAGTTGATTAGTGTATCGGTACGGCGTAGGGTTAGCCCTGTTTGGCTTGGGATTAGATTTGACATTATTTTTTCCTTTTTTTTAAAAGGGTAATTTTAGCATAATATTCACGCCCCCACAAACTCCCCACTATCTTTAAGCCACAGCCCTATCATTGCTTGGGTTAGGGCGGTTTTATTGGGCGATTTGATGAGATGATTGGCAAGGTTTTGGGCGATGTGGAGCAGGCTCTCATCTCGCACGATGTCCGCCAGATAGTAGCCCATGTCGCCCGTTTGGCGTTTGCCCAGTAGCTCGCCTGCCCCACGAAGCTCCAAGTCCTTTTGAGCGATGACAAAGCCGTCCGTGCTGTCTCGCAGGATATTGAGCCTCTCGATGCCTGTGGGCGATAGGGGCAGTTGGTAGAGTAGCACACAAAAGGACTTTTCTGAGCCACGCCCCACACGCCCACGCAGTTGGTGGAGCTGAGATAACCCAAGCCGTTCGGCATTTTCTATCACCATAAGGGACGCATTTGGTACGTCCACGCCCACTTCTATCACGGTGGTGGCGACCAGTAGGTCAATGTCGCCTTGCTTAAAATCATTCATCACCGCTTGCTTATCACCCGCTTTCATTTTGCCATGTACCAGTCCTATCCGTATGTCCAACCGCTCGCACAAATCTTCATATAACAGCTCTGCCGACTGTGCGTCTAGGGCGGTGGACTCTTCCACGAGCGGACACACCCAGTAGGCTTGTTTGCCGTTTTTGCAGTTGATGCGTATCCGCTCAATCACTTCATCACGGCGGTCTCGGTTAATGGTAACAGTGGTAATGGGCGTGCGGTTGGGCGGTAGCTCATCTATCACCGACACGTCCATGTCGCCATACATACTCATGGCAAGCGTGCGTGGAATGGGGGTGGCGGTCATGGCAAGCTGATGTGGGGTGCTGTTTGCCACGCCTTTACTGACGAGCTTCAATCGTTGCTCCACGCCAAAACGGTGCTGTTCGTCAATGATAACAAGCCCCAATTTGGCAAATGCCACACCGTCTTGGAACAGGGCGTGCGTACCAACCACGATTTGCACATCATTATTGATAATGGCGCCTAAACTGGTATTACGTTCTTTGGCAGTCTGTTTACCGGCAAGCCAGCCCACGCCAACGCCCATAGGCTCAAACCATTTTTTAAAATTAATCAGGTGCTGTTCTGCCAAAATCTCGGTCGGTGCCATGATTGCCACTTGCCAACCGCTGTCAATGGCATGGCACGCTGACAGACCTGCCACAAGTGTTTTGCCCGCCCCCACGTCCCCTTGCACAAGGCGAAGCATGGGCGTACTGGTGGCAAGGTCGGCAACTATCTCGCTAACAACGCGCTGTTGGGCGTTGGTCGGGCGAAAGGGCAGGCTCGCCACAAGCCTATCGGCAAGCGGACTGACACGCTCGCAAAAGGGGGCTTTGTGGGCGTGTAGGTTTTGCTTGCGGTACAAAAACACAAGCTGATGAGCGGTAAGCTCTTCTATAATAAGCCTTTGACAAGCAGGGTGGGTACGGTCTTTTAGTCCTGTCAAAAGTGCCGTTTGGCTAAAAATATCCGCCTGTGGGTCAGGCAGGTGTATGGCGGTCAAGGCGGATAACAAATCGCCCTGCACCCTTACGCCCACGCTGTTAAAATCATCATCAGACAGGCAAGTTAAAGGCGTCTCACGAACAGCGTTAATCGCCATGCGGACAAGCTGACGCAGTTTGTTTTGGTGAAGTCCTTTGACGGTCGGATAAATGGGCAAAAGCCCACTTTCAAAGGTCTTTGTCCCTGTGATGTGGTACTCTGGGTGAGCCATTTGCACGCCATAGCGACTGACCTTTATCTCGCCAAATGCGGTGATGTTCGCCCCCACGGTCATGGTTTGCAACAGAGTCGGATAGGTTTTAAAAAACTGCAACACAACCATGCCAGTGCTGTCTTCTAGGCACACCGACAGCCGTCCTTTATTGCTCGCCACGTCCGTGATAACCCCTGCAATCATGCACACTTGCCCATTTTCTACCGTATTCATCGGCACGGTACGGCTACGGTCTTCATAATTGCGGGGCAGGTGCATGAGCAAATCAAAAATACGATGAATGTCAAGCTCGGCAAGTTTTTTTGCCAATGGCTGACCCACGCCTGCAAGGGCGGTAATGGGATATTGGGTGGGGGCAAGGGTTGTCATGGGTATTTGATCAAATATTTTTTGTCATTTTAAGGCTTATGGCATAAATTGACAAGAATCTATCTTTTGAAATGATAAATTTTAGTAAAACAATTATTCACCTAATCACATTTTTACGCCATTTAACCAAAAAAATAAACCGTTTATTTTTTTATGGCATAAACGGCGGTTTATACCCTACCGAAAACCACGAATGTTGTGCAAGTTTTGTGATACATTATTTACAATTTGATGACTTTTGGTGTAAAATGTCATCAGCATTACCCTATTTGGGGTTCATTTAAAAATACAATACGGCACATAACCTGCAACATCGCCAGCATTGGCAAAGCACGAAGAGACACACATGGCAAAAGTAGCAACTGAACAGTTAATTGATTTTAAATACTCGGGCACCAACCGACGTGGACAAAACGTCAAGGGTGAGATGACCTCTAAGAGCATTGAACTTGCTCGTGCCCAACTACGCAAGCAGGGCATCATCGTTCAAGACATCCGCCAAAAGCCCAAACCGTTATTTAGCATGAAGAAGTCAATTAAAGCCATTGATATTGCCATTTTTGTGCGTCAGCTTGCCACGATGATGAAAGCCGGTGTACCACTAACACAGTCCTTTGAGATTGTCGCCGATTCACTTGACAATCCTAGCATGAAAGACTTAGTATTAAAAGTTAAAGCTGACATTGAATCAGGGAGCAACTTTGCTACCGCCTTACGTAAGCACCCCAAATACTTTGATGACCTCTTTTGTTCATTAGTCGAGTCAGGTGAGCAGTCAGGTGCGTTAGAGACCATGCTTGAACGTGTCGCCACCTATAAAGAGAAAAGCGAGCTGTTAAAAGCAAAAATTAAAAAAGCGATGAAATATCCAATTGCAGTCATTGTAGTTGCCATCATTGTTACTGCCATTTTGCTTATTAAGGTTGTCCCTGTTTTTGCTGAAATGTTTGAAGGTTTTGGAGCTGAACTGCCAGCATTCACTCAAATGGTAGTCAATATGTCAAACTGGATGGCAAAATACTATTTGGTTTTTTTTGGTGCATTGGCAATTATTATTATCGCATTTAGCCAAGCAAAACTACACTCTAAAAAGTTTCGTGACTTTTTGGATAAACTGACCTTGAAGTTACCCATATTTGGTGACATTGCTTATAAAGCCATCATTGCTCGTTTTTGTCGCACTTTATCGACAACTTTTGCTGCCGGTGTACCTTTGATTGATGCTCTAGACTCTACCGCAGGGGCAACCAATAACGTGGTCTTCTATAATGCCACTCATCAAATAAAAGAAGATGTCGCCACTGGTCAGCAAATGCAGTTTGCCATCCGTAGCACCAATCTCTTTCCTAGCATGGTGGTACAGATGGTCGGTATTGGTGAAGAAGCTGGTAGTCTAGAAGAGATGCTTGATAAATCCGCTACTTTTTATGAAAATGAAGTGGACAATGCTGTTGATGGCTTAACCAGTTTGATGGAACCCATGATTATGGCATTTTTAGGCGTGGTTATTGGTGGTTTAGTCATCGCCATGTATCTACCAATCTTCATGATGGGCGATGTTATCGGATGATGAATTGCTTTACCTTTTTATCAGACGATTTATGGTTGGCACTTGCCCTAGCTGGACTGCTGGGGCTTTGTGTTGGTTCATTCTTAAATGTGGTGATTCACCGTACGCCACTTATTATGAATCGTGAATGGCGTAAAGATACGGCATGGTTTTTAGGCACTCAATCCGACCTTAACCCCAAGCATGTCAACCCCATTCAAGATGTTATCGCCAATGACATACCCATTAGCCTATCCTTTCCGCCCTCTCGTTGTCCCAAATGCAACCACCAAATCCGTGCTTATGAAAACATTCCTGTATTAAGCTGGCTCATTCTATTGCGTGGTAAATGCTCTGGCTGTGGTAATCCCATTAGCATGCGTTATCCATCGGTGGAACTCATTACCGCCTTACTGTCCGTTTTGGTGATTTATACACTTGGGGCAAATATCGCAGGTGCATTGGGACTTATCTACTTGTGGATACTTATTACTTTAACTGGCATTGATTTTGATACTCAGCTACTGCCCGACCGTTTGGTGTTTCCGCTAGGCATGATAGGTCTTATGGCAAACACCCAAAATATCTTTACTTCGCTTGGCTCTGCGGTATGGGGCGGGCTGCTTGGTTTTTTATCCTTTTGGTCGGTTGCCAAACTCTATGCACTCATCACCAAAAAAGACGGCATGGGGGCAGGTGATTTTAAACTCTTAGGGGCGATTGGAGCGTGGCTTGGCGTGAGCATGTTACCCTTTTTGATTCTTGTATCTGCTGTGTTGGGCTCTATCGTGGGCGTGGTGTTGATGAGACTGCGTGGCGAAAGCCGTGCCTTTGCCTTTGGTCCTTATATCGCCATTGCAGGTATCATCGCCCTATTATGGGGCAACGACATCATGAGTTGGTATTTAAATATGTACAAAGTGTAAAAAGTGCTTGCCATTTAAAATTTATCTGTTATAATAGCACCACTTTTAGGCGTATAGCTCAGTTGGTTAGAGCACCACCTTGACATGGTGGGGGTCGATGGTTCGAGTCCGTTTACGCCTACCATATCCAGGCCCCTTGAAATGCCTATATTTCAAGGGGTTTTTGCTTGTTTTGACAAAATTGCTTACAAAAATAAAGATAAATTTACAACAAATTTGACAAATATTTAGCCACTGATTGCCATGACCCAAGCCAGCTTACCCCCCTTGCCCCCCTACACCCCTACCGCTTATAAGGCTTATCTAAATGAGCTAAATGCCGATATTGATAGGCAGATTTGTGAGCAGGGCATACACGCCACACAGACGATAGACAGCCACATCGCTAGGCGAACGCAGGCGGTAGATAGCATGCTTGTGAGCATATTTGAAGCATTATTTGGGACAGACAGCAAGCTTGGGTTATTTGCCATTGGTGGGTATGGGCGGAGCGAGCTGTTCCCAGCATCAGATGTGGATATTTTGATACTAGGCGACGACACGGACAGCCATCAAGCCCATATAGAAGCATTCGTGGCAAGCCTGTGGGACATCGGCATAGAGCCTGCCATCTCGGTGCGGACAGTGAGCGACACAATGACTGCCGTCACCGAGCATACCGTGGCAACCGCTCTCTTAGAAGCCCGTTTTTTGGTCGGTAATGACACACTGACCGACGTACCAACCCTTGCCGTCAAAGGGGCGTGGACTGCCAAAGCCTTTTTTGGTGCCAAGATGAGCGAATCCAAAGCCCGCTATCTTGCCCATAACGCCACCGAATACAACTTAGAGCCGAACATCAAGACCGCCCCTGGTACACTAAGAGATTTGCACATTATTTTGTGGCTTGGTAAGTTTTATTTTGACGGGGTGCGGGATTTTCATGATTTGGTTGAAGTGGGATTTTTAAGCCCTGAGAAATACGCCACCTTAGAGTCTGCCAAACGCTTTTTATGGTGCCTACGTCATCATCTACACACCCATGTCGCACGCCATGACGACCGCCTGCTCTTTGACCGTCAGCGTGTCATCGCTGTTAGCATGGGATTAGCACATGCCGATGATGACAACCGCCAAATCACGCACGCCTTAGAGCGACTCATGCGAACCTACTATCGCCATGCGATGACCACCGCCAGCCTCTCCGAGCTTTTGTGCGCGTATTTTAATGAAAACTATCTAAACCCTGAGTTTATCACCACGCCCATTGATGAGTATTTTTATGCCATCACCGAACAGGCAACCCCCATTGACTCATCCCTACACCAAGACGGACTGGCAAAGGACGTATTCATCAAGCAAGGCAAACTACCAAGCCACGACCCCAAGATTGCCGTGCATGACCTACACGCCTTTGACAAGAATCCCGCCCTACTACTTCGTATCTTTTTGGTCATGGGACAACAAGGCATTAAAAAAATCAGTGCCAACACCCTGCGTGCCATCCACCTTGCCACGCCACTCATTGATGATGACTACCGCCAGCACCCTGCCCATCAAGCCCTATTTTTGGCAAACCTACAAGAACCCAACTACCTATTTCATCGCCTACGCCTGATGAAACGCTTTGGCGTGCTAGGCTCATACCTGCCTGCCTTCGGTCAAATCATGGGGCTTATGCAGTATGATTTGTTTCACCGCTACACCGTGGACGCTCATACCCTGCTACTCATTCGCATTTTGCACCGCTTGACGGATGTGGATAATGAGATTTATCAGCAAAAATTTGACCTAGTCAGTCAGATTTATAAACAAATCCACCGCAAAGACATACTGGTCATCGTCGCCTTATTTCATGACATCGCCAAAGGACGTGGGGGCGACCACAGCGAACTCGGGGCGATTAATGTGTATGAATTTTGTACATCGCACGGCATGACCGAGAGCGACAGTCAGTTTGCGTCATGGCTGGTGCGTGAACATCTGACCATGTCGCTCACCGCCCAAAAGCAGGATATCTCCGACCCTGATGTCATTGCTCGCTTTGCCCATTTTGTCGGCAGTGTCAGCAGGCTAAACCACCTGTATGCACTGACCGTTGCCGACATGAACGCCACCAACAGCGAGCTGTGGAACTCATGGCGAGCCAGTCTGTTAAAACAGCTTTACATCAGCACCAGACGAGTGCTAAACCTTGGCATGGGCGTCGTGGACAAAGACGTCTATATCACCGGTCGCAAGAGCAAAGCCCAAGCCCTACTGACCGACATCGACCCTACCACCTTGCACGCCCTATGGGACGAGCTGGGTGATGAGTATTTTTTAAAACACAAAAAACTCGACATCGCATGGCAAAGCCGTGTCATCTTAGAACAAAAATCCGCCATCCAAGACGCTCGCCCCATCATCGCCATTCGCTCCCACACCGATTTGGCACTGGACGCCATTCAGCTATTTATCTGCACCCCCGACCGTGATGATTTGTTCGCCATCAGCGTGTGCGTGCTTGACCGCTTTGGCTTGTCAGTGCTGGATGCGACTATCGTCAGTGCCACCATCGATGGCGTGCCGTCTGCCCTAGACAGCTATGTACTCATTGACCGCTTTGCCAAACGAGATGAGCATGGCACGCTCATGAGTGATTTTCTGACCGCCAGTGACAGACGGGACGAGCTTGTGAGCGAGCTTAGCCAAGCACTCACAGGAGATGCTCCTAAGTGTCAGATAGCCGGTGCCAGTTTTGGTTTTAACTTGACTTTAAAACACTTTAACGTCCCCACGCAGGTACACATCGAGCGTGCCACCCCCTTTGCCCATCAAGATCATCACGCCCTATCACTCATCACCAAAGACCGTCCTGCCCTACTTGCCAAAATCGGGCAAGTTTTCTCAAAGCTCGGCGTGGCGGTACATGGGGCGAGAATCACCACCCTAGGCGAGCGTGCCGAGGACATCTTTTATCTGTCTGACAAAGACGGCAGTTTGCTTGATGATGATAAAATTGAGTCACTCAAAGTGGCTTTGATTGAAATTTTACAATAAGTCAAGTACAATAAATCCGTTTTTCCATTCATTGCTTTTTCTCATTTGGAATCATTCATGAACACTTCTTTTTTTACCCCGTCCATCTCTCGCCCAAAGCTTGCTCTATGCCTTGCCCTATCCGTTTTTGCCACGACAGCCGTCAACGCAGAAGACAACGTCGATTCGGACGATTACGCTCTCTTCGACTTATCAGAAGACATCGACGCCTGCGAAGATGACACCAAACTGCCGACAGGTTTTAGCTACAAAGAGTACACCAGCGACTGTCAGTATAACGAAAACATGACCGTCATCACCGATGGTACGGTGTATGGCTTTGCCAACAAAGATGGCAAGGTCATCATCCGCCCCACCTTTGAAGACGCTCACGACTTTGATGAAGGGCTTGCCTTGGTCAAACAGCAAGGCAAATACGGCTACATCAATCCCAAAGGCAACATCGTCATTCGCCCTACCTTTGAAGACGCATGGAGTTTTTGGGAAGGACGTGCCAAAATCACCCAAAACGGCAAATATGGCTTTATTGACAAAAAAGGCAACATCGTCATCAAACCGAGCTTTGATGAGACAGGCAACTGGTTTGAACAGGGCTTAGTGTCAGTCAAAATCAATGACAAATGGGGCTTTATGGACAAAAACGGTCAAACCAAAATCGCCCCCACCTATGACTATGTCGAAGATTTTAGCGAGCAATTAGCTCTGGTTGCCAAAGACACGGGCAAAACTGACAGTGATGGCGACCCCATTTGGCAATATGGCTACATCGACACCAAAGGCAAAATCGCCCTACCCATCAAATACGATTATGCCAGCAGTTTTACCGAAGGCTCTGCGATGGTCATTGCCGATGATGAGATTTATTTTATCAATAAAAAAGGCGAACGAGTCGAGCCTGAATTATAAGACTGTTTTTGTAAAAATGGGTAAGATAAACACTTGCCCATTTTCTTTTTGATTTGACAAATCGTTTTTTGTAATTAATGTGGCAACTCTTTTCTAATCAACGCCGAATATTCTTGCGATGAAATATTACCATGATTACCCAGATGAGCCACTTTGGGATTGGCAAAGGCACTCTTTTTCCAAACAGTCAACTCATGCTTATTATCAATCACTCCTTTATCATACAAATAATCCGCCAATCTGCCCGAAACGATAATGCGATAATCCATCGGCACATCATCAATCTGACTTGCCATTTTATAAATAACCGTGGTACAGTTACTAAATAACGAGTGATAAAATTTAGGCGTGTCATTTAAACGATGACCATAATCCAAATAAGTCAAAAACAGATTTTTTATTTTCTCTTTATCATATAAAATAGGATAAAGAGAAACCTGCTCATTTCTGATATTGGTGCGGGTATAAATCAAATCCCGCTCATCGCCTGCAATGATGGACAAATCATACATTCTAAAAAATCCGCCAATCGTTGAAAATTCCTCGCCAATCTCTTTTCTTGTCTCCACCGAAAAAACAAGCCTGTCGGTATTACCTGCCCCATCATCAAAGCCAAACGACACCATAATATGGGCAATATTGTCATTACCCCATGTCGTGCTAATCATATCAAGGCTTGATAGGTGATTTAGGTCATAAGTGCGAGTATCCCAAAGCTCGGTATAAGTGTCGCCATGCCAATCAAAATCACGCACGTTATTTATGGTAATGATGTTATTATTTTGAGTATAAGTAAATTGATGACGAAATTCATCTTGCCACACTCTGTGATTGCTAGGCTTCATGCTAAAAAACCAAGCAAACACAATACCAACAACCAATCCAAAAATGCGTATAGAATAATAACTTAATTTATCAACAATAAACTGATTGGCAAATTTTTCAATATAACCATCAGGTAAAATTGCAATGATGGATAATAATAAAATAAAGCCAATGATAATATACGTTAATTTGCCCAAAGGCATATGCACCCACAATGCCAAACACGTCCATATCGCCAACAAAATAATCATAAAAGCATATAACATAAAAAGTTTGGTCATGGTTTGTCCTTAACATTTTTTATAAAATGGCTGTGGCAAATAGTAAAATTAAGCGGTGTTATTGAGATGATAATAAAAACGAGATGTTGCTATCATACCCCAAATTTGCTAAACTTGCATTTATTTTATTTGGAAAATTATCATGATAAAAACCCAAGCCATCGCTGATTTCACCCCTGATGAAAAATTGACCATTTGGGACGTACGAGATACTGACAGTTATCAGACAGGGCATATCGCCCATGCCATCAATATACCGATTGAGCATATCAATGCCGAGACACTCGCCCAGACCACAGGCGACATTTATGTGTTGTGTGGCGGTGGCACCAAGGCAGGGCGTGCGTGTGAGCTATTAGAGAGCCTTGACCCGAGCCGTACCTATATCCATCTGACAGGTGGCACTCGTGGGGCGAAAGCATTAGGCTGGACACTCATTGAAAATTGATTTATTAAAAAATATTCAAAATCAATATCTTACAAAAATTTTTAAAATTTTTTAAAATAAATGATTGACACCGCCCAAAATTACGCTATAATACGCACCACTAACAGCGATGACACATCGCAAATTGGTAAATCGGGGCGTAGCGCAGCTTGGTAGCGCATCTGCTTTGGGAGCAGAGGGTCGGGGGTTCAAATCCCTCCGCCCCGACCATTTAAAGCCTGTTTGGGCTTTTTTTGTTAGTATCGTAAGTTGAGCGCCTGTAGCTCAGTTGGATAGAGCATCCGCCTTCTAAGCGGGTGGTCGCAGGTTCGAATCCTGCCAGGCGCGCCATTTGCCTGATTATGAATGGCACATCTCATTATGGTGGGTATAGCTCAGTTGGTAGAGCCCCGGATTGTGATTCCGGTTGTCGTGGGTTCAAGTCCCATTACTCACCCCATATTATTGTCCGATAGGGTTCTATGAAGTCATAGAACCCTATTATTTTTCTAGCTTTAAACAATTTTATCGTTCGTATCAGTTCGTTAAAATCCATTGCAATCCGCTTATTTTGTTGGTATTACAGTTCATTTTCCTATAATACCAACAATTTCACTCCAAAGGCTTGTAGATTATGGTTTTAACCGATACCGCTATTAAAAAAATTAAAACCTAGTGACAAATGCACTCCCACACGCCCAGACAAATACAGCGACATGGGCGGTTTGCAATTATGGGTAAGACATACGGGCGTAAAATCATGGGTGGTGGCTTATCGCTATCATGGCAAACAGCAAAATATCAGTATTGGGCTGTACCCATTTGTAAGCCTAGCAGATGCAAGAAGTGAGCTTGCCAAAATCAAAACCGACCTATCACAAGGCATCAACCCCAAAGACGAACGCCAAAAATCCAAACAACAACAAAAATTAGACTTCCATCACTTTGCTAGTTTATGGCTAGACTACCAGCAAGCACGAATAACGCCCCAAACCTACAAAAGGGACGCTAACGCCTATCACAACCACATCAAGCCCATTTTGGGCAATATGGACATTTACCAAATCAAATTATCCGACATTTTGGCGGTGCATGACCGTTTAGCCATCGCAGGTAAGGCAAACATGGCACATAAGGCGGTGAGCTGGATAAGTGCCATCTTTGAATACACCATCATCAAAGGGTTAGCCCCCAACCTATTAAACCCCATTCCTCGTGGCATTCATAAATCACTCATTGAACACAAACAAACCAATTACCCACGCATGATGGCAACTACCAAAACGCCAGCTACACCGCAGACGAAGGGGCAAACCTGCTAGAAGGTGCAAGCCTAAAAGCCGAAACCGCAGGCTCAAGCATTGGGGCGATTTGTGATATTTATAGCAAGGGCATCGCCGAACGAGTAACGATAAACAACACAGGCAATCAAGTGGCTTATAATGTGCGTTTGACGCTGTTTTTAAGTGGGCAAGATGTGGCAATCAAGCCAGCACTAAACAACCCACGTTTGACCCAACAAGGGCTACTACCACGCTGTTTATTTGCTTTTCCGCCTGATAATCGTGGTAATCGCCAGCTTATCACGGATAATTTTATGATGGATGAGACATTACAACGGTACTGGAAAAGATGTCTAAAATTTTTGGAAACACCGCCCAAAGACGGCAAACGAAAACGCCTAGCATGGACAGCACCAGCCCTAAAAATCACGCAAGACTATTGGTGTGATGTAGAAAAAAGCCAGCAAAAAGGTGGTACAAACCACAACGCCAAAGCCTATGCCAGCCGTATGGTGGAGAATGCCACACGCTTAGGGGCTTTATTTGCATGGTTCAATGACAAGCACGGCATTGATACGAGCGACATTGAAGGAGCTATCAAAATCGTCAATTACTCCGCCAACGAGCGTAGACGCTATGACGACATTACCACCGACATCACCGATGCCGAAAAGCTATTACAATGGCTGATTAAAAAAGCCCACGCCACAGGCAAAGACAAGTTTTATTACTCTTACTTGCAAACCAATGCCCCCAAACATTTGACAGACAAAGAGACACTTAATAACGCCTTAGAGCTGTTGAGTGATAGCAACTACATTTATTTGGACACCGAGACCACCAACCGCAGACCCAAGCGAACCATAGAGCTAAACCCTGCACTACTTCCCAGCCAATAGTCACGCCACAAGGGGCAATCATCAAACGGTTGTCCCTTTGTCATATTGTTATCCCATCTACTTTCTAAGTTATTGCCCCGTCATCTAAGTTATTCTAAGTCTTTCTAAGTTATTGGCAGACACCTAGCCCCCTTGATATAAACATAAGTGATTGATTTATATTGTTTTTATTATTTTTGTGGATTGGTATGCGGTGGATATATGGTGGTAATGGCGTTAATTTGGTAATAACTTAGAATAACTTAGAAACACCCTACCAAATTTTAAACCCTTGTGGTGTAAGGCTTACAGGGTGATTTTTGAATAACTTAGATAATTTGGTAAGGTTTTGGGGTGGTGATTTTAAAAACAACAAGCCCACCAAGATAAAATAAGTACGCAACGCCCATTAAAAGAGCCATACCGTCCGCCATTTATTCAATAACCATTCATTATTAACCCAGCCACCACCCACCCCAACCAATCAGACCCCACCCCATCGGGGGCGGGTCAAAAGTTTAGGCAGGGACAGCCAACGGACACCACGCCCCATCTCATGTATAAAAAAATTTCTTTTTCTGAAAAAATGTCCGTTTTTCTCCATAGTAACAAAGTTACATAAAGTTACAATCCACCACCTAAAACACCGCCCCACCACCCCAAAAAATTGATTGAAAAATATACAAAATGGGGGTTACTTTTGATTTTGTTGGTATTATTGTTGGTATTGAAAACTTAATTAAAAAATAAATTATTTAAAATCAATAGTTTATAATCAATGTGCGAAGTTCATTACTAAAAAGGACGTGCTCAGCACGTTCCTACATCTACATATTATTAAAT
The DNA here is from genome assembly GCF_025985205.1 of Moraxella bovis. Taxonomy (NCBI): domain Bacteria; kingdom Pseudomonadati; phylum Pseudomonadota; class Gammaproteobacteria; order Moraxellales; family Moraxellaceae; genus Moraxella; species Moraxella bovis. Next base: position 775,122 of record NZ_CP087840.1, on the reverse strand, counting down.
TTATGACAACTTTAAAAGCTCTTTGGTCGCACCTGTCTTTTACCACTTATCTTAAATGACTGACTTCATTCACCAAATCATCAAGCAGGGCATCAAAAATATCATCGCCTGACAGCTGTTCTAATGGTTTATGGGGCTTATGAGTGGATTTTGGCGGTACCTGCATTTGTGTCTGTTCTGTCAATGCTTGATTGGCTTGGTTGGTCTGCACGGCATATCCATCACGTCGCCATTTTTACTAGCCTTGCTATCCATAGCAGATTGTTGGACGGTGTTAGTGCTTACCTGTGGCTTCGCCCCCACCTCTTGCTGTATTTTTTGCTGTGGCGTTTGCCCTGCTATTGGCTCAGGCTGATTTTGCACGTCCTTGTCACTAACATCTCTGGCATCTTTGACATGCCAAAAGCTGTAACGATTGACCGTCCACCAAGCCAAAAACTTACTGGCGGTAATGCTGTGTAGCTCATCGGGCAGTTTTACTACGTTCAAGCCCAGCTCTTGCCAAGCGCGCTCATCCGTCTCACCCTGCTCGCACGATTCCTTTGCCACAAAAATCTCATCTAACAAGCCATCATACACCGTTCGCCTATCCCACGCTTTTTGGGTCAGGTTCATGCGTGTGAGCTGATAAAACACGCCATCATGCCAAATGACATAACTGCGGTGTTTAGGGTGAACAAAAATCACATCTATCACTCTGTTGGCAGTGCGACTGGTTGGGTTTTTCATAGCAGGAACATCAAAAAGGGCTTATTTCTATTTTATCAAATTTTTTCATCATTTTAGCAAAATTATCCCAAAATCTACCCAAAATATCCCTTGCATTCATGGGGGATTTTGCTATACTGTTATTTATCAACTAAGCGGTATCCTTTTCACACCTTTATTAAGGAGTTTGCCATGTATCAGCACGTGTTACTTGTTACCGACTTAAATGACGACACCGACATTGTCGCCAGTAAAGCCAAATGGATTCTGGATTCATCGCCATCTGCTCAGCTGTCTGTGTTACATGTGGTCGAAGAGACCATGCTCGGCTTCGGTTATGAGCTAATCCCTGCCTCCGCTCTGCACGAAGAGATAGATGATGAGCGTTGCCAAGTGGCTCGCACTCGTCTTGCCGAGGTGTTGGCACGCAACAACCTACACGCCCACAACGCTAAAATCAAAACCGCCATCTCAGGACGTAAAGGCATCGTGGATTACTGCAACACCCACGCCATTGACTTAGTCGTCATCGGTCGCCACAAGCGTACAGGGCTATCAGCATGGTTGGCAGGAGCAACCGCCGACAGCATTTTGCCCGATGTGGACGCTGATTTGCTTGTGGTACAGTTGGGTTCAATTGATTAAACTATATCAAAATATTTATCAATAAGGGTAAATTCAGGTTTGCCCTTATTTTTTGCCATTTTTAAAAATGCTTATTCATCCAAATTTTCTACAACCCCTTTAAAACACCCTTTCCCATTATCGCTTTTTTGGGTTTATTTTTCAGCTTTTTCCCATAAAACTTGACAAAATCCCCCCAACCCTTAAAATAGTAGTTTTACCACAACCAGCCAACCGCCATGACCAACACCCCCCAAACTCTCACCCTTATCCAGCCAGACGACTGGCACATTCATCTGCGTGATAATGACGCTCTTGCCACGACTGTACCGCACGCAGCCAAGAGTTTTAACCGTGTCATCTGTATGCCAAACCTAGTCCCGCCCGTCAAAACGACCGAACAAGCGACCCTCTACCGTGAGCGGATTTTGACCGCCCTTGACAAAGCCGATATTCCAAGCCAGCGTAAAAATGCGTTTGACCCACGCATGGTCTTATACTTGACCGACCACACCACCGCCGATGAGATTGCCCGTGCCAAAGCCTCAGGCATCGTACAAGCCGTCAAGCTCTATCCTGCGGGGGCGACCACCAATTCGTCAGACGGCGTTACCGACATTTTGGGGCGGTCGGACGTGTTTGAAAGTATGCAAAAACACGGCATTCCCCTGCTTGTTCACGGTGAAGTTACGCATCATGACGTGGATATTTTTGACCGTGAAAAGCGGTTTTTGGATGAGATTTTGTCTGTGATTATCCAAAATTTCCCCGAACTTCGCATCGTCATGGAGCATATCACTACAAGAGACGCTGCCGATTTTTGCCTTGCCCAAAAGGACAACGTGGGGGCAACCATCACGCCACAGCACCTATTATTCAACCGCAATCATATGCTGGTGGGCGGAGTCAAACCGCACTTTTATTGCCTACCAATCCTAAAACGTGCCAACCACCAACAACGCCTGCTAGAAGTCGCCACCTCTGGCAATCCCAAATTTTTCTTAGGCACGGACTCCGCCCCCCACGCCACCCACACCAAAGAGTCCGCTTGCGGTTGTGCAGGGTGCTACTCCGCCCCCCACGCCTTGCCCCTGTATGCCACCGCTTTTGAGAGCGTGGGAGCGTTGGATAAATTAGAAAATTTTGCAAGTCGCTTTGGGGCAAGATTCTACGGCTTGCCTGTCAATCAAAGCACCATTACTTTGGTCAAAAAAGAGCAAGTCATTCCCGACAATTACCCCTACCTTGACGACAAAAGCCTAACCCCACTTTTGGCGAGGCAACCCTTAGCGTGGTCAGTACAATGAGCGACAAAGAAAAATCCCCCCTTGCCAAACGCTTTCGGGGCTTTATGCCTGTCGTTGTGGACGTGGAGACGGCAGGATTTAACGCCCAAACGGACGCTTTGCTTGAAATCGCCTGTATTCCCATTTTGATGAATGATGACGGCAAACTCTATCAAGGCGAGGCGTTAAACGCCCACATTGAGCCGTTTGTCGGGGCAAATTTGGAACCATCCGCCCTAGAATTTACAGGCATCAACCCCGACAGCCCCTTTCGCAAGGCCATCGCCCAAGACGAAAAAAAGGCAATCCGCCAGATTTTTAAATCCCTAAAAGACACCAAAAACGCTCACGGCTGTCGCCAATGTATTTTGGTGGGGCATAATGCTCATTTTGATTTGGGTTTTTTAAATGCCGTCATCGCCCGCACCAATTCAAAAAATCAGTCGCCTTTTCATGCGTTTAGCGTGCTAGACACGGCAAGCCTGTCCGCCCTAGCCTACGGGCATACGGTGCTTGCCAAAACTTGCCTGATGGCGGGGATTGAGTTTGATAATAGCCACGCCCATTCGGCACTTTATGACACCCAAAAAACCGCCGAACTGTTTTGTCAGATTTTTAATGAAATGGGCATGCTTGACATTAAGGGCGAGTGAAATTTATTTAAAATCAAAACCTTACCAATTTAATATTTTTAACTTTAATAAGGAAAAACCATGCCGTCATTTGACATCGTTTCAGAATTAAACGTCCAAGAAGTGCGTAACGCCATCGGCAACACCGACAAAGAAATTGCCACACGTTTTGACTTTAAAGGTAGCGACATCACGGTAGAGCTAAACGACAAAGCCAAAACCGTAACCATCACCTGCGACAACGAACTGCAAGCCGACAACGTCTATGCCATTTTTGAAAAACAGCTCATCAAGCGTGGCGTGGATTTGCAAAGCCTAGACCCACAGGGCAAAGCCCAATCAGGCAAACACACCAAGCAAGTCATCAACCTAAAAGACGGATTAGACAGCGACACTGCCAAAAAAATCAGCAAGGCAATCAAAGAGAGCGATTTGAAAGTCTCGGCAAGCATTCAAGGCGATAAAATCCGTGTGTCCGACAAGAAAAAGGATAATTTGCAAGCGTGTATGGCATTTTTAAAAGAAAAATCGTTTGGCGTGCCACTGCAATTTAACAATTTTAAAGATTGATAATTTTAAAAATTTATTAAAATTCATTAAGTTATAAACTTTATTAAAATTTTTAAAAATCTTGCTTGACGGACAAAAATAATCTGCTATAATAGCCTCACTTTTGAGAGACACGGTGAAAGCGTTCAAAAGTTGGTAAAGCGATTATCGCTAAATTAGCAAGTAATCAGTTTTACGTTCTTGTGCTCCATTCGTCTAGAGGCCTAGGACACCGCCCTTTCACGGCGGTAACAGGGGTTCGAATCCCCTATGGAGTGCCAAATTCTAAATCCCCAAGTCATCACTTGGGGATTTTATTTTATCCAGTCATTCATTCAATGTTCACCAAAAACACCTTTTAAATTTGCAAAATTACAACAACATTGTCTCATAAATTTGCTATAATTTGCCATTTCCATTTATTCATCAACGCTCTTCATGCCAAAACAAAAGCTCAAAAACTGGCTCCCCACTCCCGAAAAATTGCGTGAAAACCGCATGATAAGCCTGTTCGCTCCGTTTTTGGCTGACCCACGTCTGTGGCAGTTAAACCGCAACGCCCTAACCCGAGCGGTGTATGTGGGCGTGCTGTGTGCCTTTTTCCCCCTACCTGGTCAGATGCCCCTTGCCCTGATTGGAGCGTTAATCTTTCGTGCCAACGTGCCGATGAGTGTCGCCTTGACATGGATTACCAACCCTTTGACGACCATTCCGATTTTTTGGTTGGCGTATTCGGTGGGGGCAATGCTATTGGGCGAGCCTGTCATTGGCATTCGGGGCATGGGGCTGATTGTGTCGGACTTGACACTATGGGTAACTGGCAACGGTGGCAATCCTTTTGAGATGTATTCGGTGTTTTCCTTTAAGGCGTTTGCGTGGGGACTGCTGGTGTGTGGCATGATTACCAGTGTCGTGCTGGGCATTGCCTTTCGCATATTTTGGCAGTATCGCATCGCCAATGATTGGCAAAAAAGACAAGGCTACAACGCAACCGCCCCCAAATTTCGCACCCAAAAAGGACATAAAGCCAGAGAACAAGCGAAAAATGTCGGCTCTGATGATTTTTCTATTTAAGCATTTTTAATCAACGCTTTACATCATTACACCCAACGCCCAAGGGTTGCATTGACCGCACTCTCAGTTCGCAAAATCCGCTCGCCAAGCGACACCGCACGCACGCCCACACTTGCCAAAAGCTCAATCTCATAAGGCACAAACCCCCCTTCTGCTCCGATGATAATCATGTCAGGCAGGGGATTTTTGTGAATAAAATCCTTAAAACTTGTTTTGGCATAAGGGTGAAAGACAAGGGCGGATTTATCATTTATCAAGCTAGGTAATATATCCTGCACAAAGGGCTTAAAGCGTTTGGCAAGGGTGATGGCAGGTGGCACGCTGTCCACGCCCTGTTGCAGTCCTTCTAGCACAAACTCATCAAGACGGGTAAGCAGGGGCGAGCCCCAATAGCTTTTGTCGGTACGAACAGAATTGATAAGAATAATATGATGAACCCCAAACGCCGTCATGTCCACAATCAGCCGTCTTAGCACCTTAGGACGTGGCAAGGCGAGCATGACGGTTACGCCGAGTTTGGGCGGTGGGTTGGTGTCTAGGCGGACATTTTCCAAAAAACACACTTTATCATCTATATGAGCAATTTGCCCCACGCCCATTTTGTCGCCCAATTTGCCGATTTTTAGGGTGTCGCCAACGCTTGCCTTTAACACCGTTTTGATGTGGTTAAGCTGTTCGGCATTGTCAATCGTGGCGGGGGTATCGTCAAAGGCGGACGGGGGCAGGATAATGACATTCATAACAATTTCCTTATCATATCAAACTGCACCTTGTCCGCCCCTGCCCGCTCTTGTACCAGTCTTTGCCCGCTCTCGCCTGCTTCTTTGGCAAGAGCAGGATTATCAAGCCATGCTTTGATATTATCATACAGTCCGTCATCATCGCTTTGCATGAGTACGCCCACATCGGAAAAATCACGCACAATCTCGGCACAGTTTTTGACATACCGCCCCATGATGACAGGCATAGCAAGGCTCACAGGCTCAATGGGGTTATGACCGCCCTTATCCACAAACGAACCGCCCACCACCGCCACGTCGGACAGCTCATACCATGCCATCAGCTCGCCCATGCTGTCCGCCAAATATACCTGCACATCATCGGCTATCGGCTCGCCTAGGCTACGTCTGTGATAAACAAACTGTGTGCAAAGGCTTGCAACCTCATTAAAGCGTTCGGGGTGGCGTGGCACCAGAATAAGCAGTAGACTGGGGAAAACGGCAAGCAGTCGCTTATGGGTTTCCAACGCCAACCGCTCCTCGCCCTCGTGCGTGCTTGCCATGACCCAAATGGGACGGTTTTTGACAAAATCGGTAAAGTTGGTAAGATTATTAAAGTTATCAAGGGTTTGGGCTTTGCCAATCTGACCGCTCCATTTTAGAGAATATGCCTGCTTGACTTTATCTGGATTTGCCCCAAGTGCGATGAAGTTGCGATAACTTTGCTCATCTTGGGCGATGATGAGGGATAAATTTGCCATCATGCCTTGGCTAAGCCCTTTGAATTTAGCATAGCTATCAAAGGATTTTTGGGTAAGGCGGGCGTTTGCCATAACACTCGCTATGCCCCGCTTTGCCAATACCGACAAGGTATTTGCCCACAGTTCGGTCTCAACAAACACCGCCATCAAAGGGCGGACGTGTGCCAAAAACCGCCCCAATACCGCCACATCATCGACAGGGACAAAGCTGTGCTGTACCGATTTGCCCAGTTCATCTTTAAAAAGCATCTCGGCACGGTTAAATCCCGTCTGCGTGGTACTGGTTATCCACAGATGATAGCCATCAGCCAGCATACGCCTAAGTAGCGGATAGGCGGTGTTTAGCTCGCCCAAAGACACGGCATGACACCAAATGACGGGCTTATCATGACTAATAGGCAAATAGCCCTGTCCGAACCGCTCGGCAATCTCACGCTCATAATGGGGCAAATTGGCTTTTTTGCACGCCAAAAACAAGCAATAAAGCGGTTTTAGGGCGGTAATGGCAAAGCGATAATATAGGGGCGGACGCATGTCAGAACATCACGCTAAGCAAGATAAATAACAATACCGCCCCTACGCCCACAGCGATGAACAGCATGCCATAACGCTTGTCCGAGACCATCTCGGTGCGGTAGTCGCTTTTTAGAAGCTCCACTTGATTCATGTAAGCACAGACCTTTTTGGCTTCGGGATGTCCGCTATCGGCTGATTTGCGAAGCCAATGTTCGCCCATGCTCACGTCCATCGCCATACCGCCATCATTGGGGGCAAAGCCTTGATAATACAGACGGCTGAGCAGTTTTTGGGCTCGGATATCGCCCATCTCGGCAGAACGTTTGGTGAGCATGACCGCTTTATTGATGTCCACGCCCACGCCACGCCCGCCAAAATAGTACAGGGCTAGGCGAAGCATGGCAGACGGATTGCCCTGCTTGACCAGTCCCACCAGTAAGGCAAGTGCCTTTTTGCGTGCCTGCACCTGCTTGTCATTAAACACAATCTCATCCATCTGCTTACCTTCGGCGATTTTGGCATCGATAAAAGCATCAAATTTGGTCAGTACTGCTGTCGCCTTTTGGTATTCATTCACGGCATCGCTTGGGGTATTGATATTGAGCAAATCTTGGTACGCTTCATCAAAGAGCTTGGGCGTGTGCGACGCTCTCGCCCTTTGCTTATAGGCGGACGGGGGTAAGTTTGTGGTATTGGATTGGTGCGGACTTTTGGCTTGATGTGGTGTGTTTGGACTTGCAACATAAGCTTGACTGGCAGACTGGGCAGGTTGTAAGGTTTGCATATCTTGCATAACTGGGGCTGGGCTGTGGCTGATTGGTTGTCCATCCACCATGACTTGATTAAAACTTGTTAAATCATCTTGCCCATCGTTTGTCAAAGGGTTTATTGAATGATTTTGCAAGTCGTTATTTAAATTATTTTGCCCATTATCTTGCAAACCATTTTGTGAGCCATTTTGCAAGTCATTTTGCAAACCATCTTGCAAACTATTTTTTAAAACAGCCTGCTCATCTTGCTCATCAACCGTTTGCACTGACTTATCTGTTTGCTTTAAAAACAGCGGTTGCTCGCTAAACAACTGCTTAGCTCTGTCATCGGCAGTTGGGTCGTGTTGCAACTGTTTAAAACGACTGATAAAATCATGCACCGCCCAATACAGGCTGTCCTCTGCCACGCCCACGCCTTGCCCATTATCATCAAGACCTGCCACAAAGGTGCGGTCAATCGTGCCAAACAGCCTTGCCCCGATGACAGGCAGGATAAAAAACCTATCCGCCACCGCTTGCCCTGCCTGCCCCACGCCTTGGCACAATACGCCCATGCCATAATAAAAGCCCTGCAACTGCTCATCTGCCATCTGACTGTGGGTATCTACCCCCATCTGCGAGAACAGGCGAGCATAGACACAGCTAAACCCTTGGGCGGTGTAGATATTTACGGTAGGCTTAACCACCGATTGGGCAAGCTCTTGCTTTATCACCTGCACGACATGATACGCCAAGATGATGATGAGCCGAGCAAAATCATCATGAGACAGCACACGAGCTTCGCTCACACTCTTGCCTGCCAAGTCTGATTTGACCGCTGATAAGAACACGTCCAGCAGTTTAAGACTGTCCAAATCCGCCTTGAATGCCGTCTGCTGAGCGATGAGTGTAGACAGTCGCTGATGATAGGCAAAGCGTTTGCCCGCCACACTCATGCCCTGCCACAGCTCATGCACTTCTTTATCAAATTCAAACCACACAAATGGGGTAACACTCATGCTTTATCCCCGAGCATATTATTTAAAAATTCAAGCACGTTTTTGGAGCTTACTTTTTGTTGCAAGGCGATAAGCTCTGCCTTGACCATCTCTTTATCATCGCCCCATAGCGTGTACCAGCGAGCCAGAGCGGACAAGGAGCGAGACGCTAGCACAGGATTTATCACGTCTAAGCGAGCCACTGCCGACAGATACAGCGAAATGCCGTCTTTTGTCCATAGCTGAGCGGGCTTGCTTGCCAATCCGCCAAGCGTGGTACGCACACGGTTTGGCGTTTGCCAATCATAATCCGATCGCTCCATAAGAGCCTTGATAAACGCCACATCACGGCTATCCGCCCCTGCTTGCACGCTAAACCATGAGTCAATGACAAGGTCGTTATCATGATATTCGTCATAAAACTGAGCGGTATAATCGTCTGCATTGGGCAAGCCAAACTCAATCATCGCCCCCAATGCTCCGAGCTGTTCACTCATGCAAGTGGCGTTGGTGTACTGGCGTTCGGTGCGTTCGGTCATGTCAAGTTTGGCGGTCAGTGCTAGATTGAGTAGCACGTTTCTAAGCAATCTCACCCCACGAGCGTCAGGCGTGTCCTCATAAGGTACGATAGGCAGGGCGTCATACCACACTTGTACATGGTCGGCTAGGGCATGGGCGATTTGCTCTTTTAGGGCGGTGCGTGTTGCCTTGACCGCTTGTGGGTCATAGTCCTTATCGTACGCCACCGCAAGCTCGCTTTCGCTTGGCATATCAAACAGGCGAGCGGTCAGCATGGGGTCTTTGTGCATGAGCGTTGGCACGATACGTTTTAGGGTGTCAGTTAGCAAGGCGACATTGTCCGATTTACCAAACAACAGTCTACCCACCAACGTCTGCACCGCTTGCCATTGGTTAAAGCCTTCGTTTTCAAATTGTACAATTTTTACCAAATCGTCATCGGTATAATCAAATTCTAGCTTGACAGGGGCGGAAAAATTACGCAGTACCGACACCACAGGACGCACCCCGCCCAAATCCAAACCGTCAAAACCAAACGTATCGCTGTCTTTGGTCAAAAGTAGCAACTCTTGGGCGAGTAGCTCCCCACTCTCCCCATGAAAAATCGCCACGTCTATCGGTATGGGTAGGGCTTTTGGCTCATCAAATCCTGCCACATGACGAGTTTGTTGGCTAAATGCCAGCTTGACACTGTCGCCCGCCACGTCAAATCCGCCCGTCAGCACAGGCGTACCTGCTTGGGTATACCACGCCAAAAAGTCAAGCACACGTCCATCGCCCACGCTCATCGCCGATAAAAAGTCTTCAATGGCAACGGCTTGACCGTCATAGCGAGCAAAATATTCGTCCGTGCCTTGGCGGAATTTGTCTTTGCCAAGCAAGGTCGCTATCATACGCACAATCTCCGCCCCTTTTTCATAGACGGTAACGGTGTAGAAGTTGTTAATCTCCACAAAACTGTCAGGACGCACCGGATGAGCCAGCACGCCTGCGTCTTCTTTGAACTGATAAGCCTTTAAAAAACCCACGTCATCAATGCGTTGCACCGCAGGCGAGCGATGACTTGCTGAAAAACTTTGGTCTCTAAATACGGTAAAGCCTTCTTTTAGGCACAACTGAAACCAATCACGGCAGGTAATGCGATTGCCCGTCCAGTTATGAAAATATTCGTGGGCGATGACCGCTTTGACATGAAAGCTCCGCTCATCGGTCGTGGTTTTTGGGCTAGATAACACGCAAGACGTGTTAAAAATGTTCAAACCCTTATTTTCCATTGCCCCCATATTAAATTGCCCTGTGGCGACAATCATATAACGATCAAGGTCATACGCCCGACCATAATGCTCTTCGTCCCACGCCATGGCGTCTTTTAGGGCGGTCATGGCAACGTGGCATTTGTCAATGTCGGCAGGCACGGCGTAGATTTCTAGGAGTACTTCACGCCCCTCAATGGTCGTGTAATGGTCGCTCATCACCGCCAAATCCGCCACCACGCACGCAAACAGGTAGCTTGGCTTTTTGGTGGGGTCATGCCAGACGGCAAAATGTCTGTCATCGCCCACGTCGCCTTTTTCTATCAAATTACCATTGGCAAGTAGCACAAAAAAACGCTTGTCCGCTTCTACCCTTGTGGTGTATTCGGTCAAAACATCAGGGCGGTCAGGGAAAAAGGTGATTTTACGAAAGCCCTCTGGTTCGCATTGGGTAACAAACATCAGCTCATCGCCCGTACCCGACTGATACAAGCCTTCTAGGGCGGTGTTGGTTTGGGGCGTGATTTTTACGTCAATGGCGACTTTGGCGGTATCGGGGGCGTTGTGAATGGTTAGGCTCTCGTCATCTAAGGCATAATCATCAGCCGTCAGCACTTTGTCATTGATGCTAATATTTAAAAGTTCAAGCTCACGCCCTAGCAGGACAAGTTTACCGTCATGCTCACGACTCATGTTTAGCACGCTAGATACGGTGGCGTGGTCGTTAAATACTTTAATGTCTAGGTAAATATCGTCCACACGATAAGTCGGTGGCGTGTAGTCTTTTAGGTAGATTTTTTGGGGTTCTTTATTGCTACTGGTCATGGTTTTTCCTAGCTTAGGTTTGGATTTAAATTGATAAAATTAACACGCCATACTATCAAATTTTTACCATGAAAAAAAGACCGTCTCACCCCCAAAATCACCAATATGGTCATTTATTTTGCTACCGCTTATCAAAAAGCCCCAAAAACAGCCAATCTTTCCGCCCAAATACCCCAAAAACAACCCTAAAATGACTTGCTAAGCCTATTAAATTTTGTCATTATAGAGCATGATTTTCTCACATGATTTTGCAAATTGTCATTAAGTAGCAAACTGTGGTAAAATGGTACAATCGTCAAAATGGTTTTATAATTCTTCAATTAAGGAGCATTTATGCTTACTTCTAAAATCTCAAAAGCCCTTGTATTGACTTTGACTGCCAGCACCCTTATGGTGACAGGCTGTGCCAGCAAAAAGCCAAAATCACAAGTAGTTGTTGCCCCCCTAGGTGGTTACGGTGCTAATGGTGGCTATACTGGCGGTGCTTTGGTCAATAACTCAGATGCCATCCAAAACGCTGCTCGCAACATGCAAGGCGTGGTGCATTTTGACTTTGACTCTGATGCCATCCGTGCCGATGCCGCTGCCATTCTAGACCAACAAGCCCAATTCTTGAACACTAATCAAGGTGCACGCGTGCAAATCGCAGGTCATACCGATGAGCGTGGCACTCGTGAATATAACATGAGCTTGGGCGAGCGTCGTGCCGCTGCTGTACGTAGCTATCTTGCCAGCAAAGGCGTGAACACTGCCAATATAGAGATTTTAAGTTTTGGTGAAGAGCAACCTGTCGCCACAGGTTCAAACGAAGCATCATGGGCTCAAAACCGCCGTGCCGAGCTAAGCTACTAATTTATTTAACTCTAAAGATAAGCCCAAAATCTTGCGATTTGGGCTTATTATGGTTTAGGCCTTAGAGATTTGGTTTTTGTGGTGCTTTTCATGTTTTTATAAAAGTCATCTTGTCTTTTAATTTAAATAAAATGTTACTAATGGTAGGTACACCTTATTATAAAGCAAGGAAATTCACTTTTAAAAATAAAAAACAACCAATAATCAATAATTTATCATTTTTAATTAGGGCGTGTTGAATATTGGTATTTGCCATGAAAAATGAGAAAAATCGCACGTTTTTCAAGAAAAAAACTTGAGACTGATGGTTGTTCTATCAAGCAAGTTTTTATTATGAAAAACAATCCGACCACTTAACTAGGTAAACTTTTAAGAATTTTAACCTAATTTTTTAAATTAAGTGGTCGGATAGCCATTTTTCATGCAAAAATTGATTTAAAACGTTAAATTTCATCTTGTTTTTATAAAATGTTATCAATGTTCAACATGCCCTAAGCATTTAGCAAGGCTGTTTTTAAAATTTTGACACGGCTCATGATATGGTTTTCTTATAAAATTGTTGCATTATTGTTCTTTTTTAAATGATTTGTAAAGCCACTATCGCATTTATGATGATTTTAACGTAGAATATTTTTTATGTTAATTATTTTGATTAAAATCAATATCAGTCTTTTTTAATTTAATCCGTCAATTTTTAATTGACACATGAGTAAGGAGTTTTTATGAACCCGATCGACCATTTACAAACCATCGTTACCCCCAAAGTCCTATCCTTGATTGGCGAGCATGGTGGCGATGACACTGCCAAAAGAAATGCATTGACAGGATTGTTTGGGCTGTTTGGCGTCAATCTTGCCAACCCCGACATCGCCTCCCGAGTGCAAGCACTGACTCCTGAACAGCTCGAAGATGGCAACCATGTTCTAAATACTGTCGTCCAAGACACGCAAGGCACCACTCAAGTGAGTACCCTAAATAACGAGCTTGCTACTGAGCATGGATTGTCACATACCACCACAGAAGCCTTAACTAACGCTGCCGCACCACTCATCGTGCATGAACTAAACACCTTAGCAGGTTCAAACTCTCTTTCCATTTTCTTGCAAGAAAAAGCAGATGATTTTGCTGGATTTTTGCCTAATTGGGCAGAAAAATTACTGCCAGCAGGACTACTGACAGGTACTGATGCCTTGGGTGCAACGTCGTTGGCAGGCATTACCGCCGATGCCACAAGCACACCTACGACACCAGTTACACCAACCACCGAAAAAGTCTCAGACCCTGCTACCGCCCATGTAAATGGTCAAGTACAGCCCATTAAAAAAGAAGAAGGCAGCTTTATGAAAGCCCTACTACCCATCATCGGCTTGGTGATTTTTGCAGGGTTAGCATGGCTCTTATTGCGTGGTTGCCAAGAGAAGCCAGCCCCTGTGGCGACACCTGTCACACCCCCTGCCGAGACTGCCCCTGCTGCTGGTGCCGTCGCAGACCTAGCCCCTGCCACGCTTAACTTTGCCACCGATGAGACAGGTCAAGGCATCTACTCTTGCCGTGGCGAAGCAGGCAGTGAAGGCGTTTTTGCTAATATTCGCACCGCCCTATCAGGCGTGTTCGGTGTCGCCGATGACAAATGTCAGCTCAATGTCAGCTCGAACGTGGCAGATAGCTTGCCTGCTGGCGAACACCTAGAAGGTATTTTCAAACTCATGAAAGGCGTGCCAAATTCTAGTGTCAGCATTAGCGACAAAACCATCCGCTTTAACGCGGCTAACGCCGATGACATCACCAAACTCATCGATGGCACCAAAGCACTCGTTCCTGCCGACTTTGTGGTCGAAGCCGAGCCACAACTTGACGTTGCTAGTGCGGTGAGCAACAGCATTAACACCGCCAAAAATACCATCTCAGGTCTGACCGACACAGCAACCGCCGATGACCTAGTGCGTGCATTGAACCTACAAATCATCAACTTTGCCAATGATTCAAGTGAGATTCCTGCTGAAAATAAAGAAATCCTTGACCTGGCAGCCACCAAACTTGCTAAGTTGCCTGACGCCAGACTAACCATCACCGGTCACACCGACAGCAATGCTTCACATGAATACAACAAAACTTTGTCCGAGCAACGTGCCAAAGCCGTTCATGACTACCTAGTCTCTAAGGGCGTGCCTGATGAGCGTTTGGACATCTTTGGGGCAAGTTTTGACCACCCTGTAGCAACCAACGCCACCGAGCAAGGTCGCTTCCAAAACCGTCGTATCGAGTTCACACTCATCCAAGACGGCGAGCAAATCGCTGCTGTTGGCAATGCACCGACCAGTCCTGCTACTGCCGTAGAAGAAGCACAACAAGCCCCTGCTGATAAGACAGCCGAGACAGCAGAGCCTACTACTGACACAGCACCAGAGTCAGCGGATGCCTCTGCCGAGAGCAAATAATCGGTTTTAGCAAAAACGTGGTAAAATAAAAGCCCAACATGTCAGTCATGTTGGGCTTTTATGTTTATTTTAAGAATACCAAATCATGCCTACCGTTGTCCTATTTAACAAACCCTATAATGTCCACAGCCAGTTTCGCAAAGACCATGACCAGATGATGACCCTTGCCGACTATTTTGATGACAAAAGTCTGCGTGTGGCAGGACGCTTGGACAAAGACAGCGAAGGTCTGCTCATTCTCACCGATAACGGCACGCTCAACCATTTCATTACCACACCACCCACGCACGGCAAAGCCAAATCATGGGGCAAGACTTATCTGGCGCAAGTAGAACACACCCCAACCGCTGACCAACTTCACGCCCTGCGTACAGGCATAACCCTAAAAGACGGTAAAACTCTGCCTGCCCATATCCTACACCTAGATGATGACAACCTACCCATTGACGTGTGGGACAGGCATCCGCCCATTCGTGAGCGTAAAAATATCCCCACCGCATGGCTTATGATGACTATCTTTGAGGGCAAAAACCGCCAAATCCGCCGTATGACTGCCCATGTCGGTCTGCCCTGCCTAAGACTCATCCGCTTACAAATCGGCAGTGATAAGCTCGGCTGGCATGTTGGTGACTTAGCCGTCGGTCAAAGCAGACACATTCACATCAGCCATGACGAGCTAACACAAATACTTCGGGGCTGATTGGGCAACTCGCTATCTAAGACTTTATGATTTGAGCCATTTATCAAAAACAAGCCACCCTTTTTCTTGATAGTCTGCCGTACGCACCGACACACTCTCATGCCGTGTTGGCGTGCCACAGGTCACGGTAAAGGTGCGAAGTTCATCACGGCGAAAGGCATGCACCACCACGCTGTCGGCATGGGTCAGTGCTGATTTTATGCCCGCACCACTGGCACGAATGCCATCTATTGCGATGATGACATCGCCCACCGACAGCCCTGCACCACTGGCGATACTGCCACGGTGTAGGTGCTTGATTTTAAGACCATCGGCATTCTCATCCACGCTCATGCCCCATGCCGTTTCTGTCTGCTGACTGTCTAATACCGCCCCGAGCTCGCCCATGAGTGACACAAGGGGTAGCTCATCTGTACCCACGACATAGCTATGATAAAAGTCCTGCCATGCGTCCGCCCCCATCATAGAGCTGATGACATCGCTAAGATTCTCATCGGTCATGCCAAACCGTTTATCATCGCTCTGTTTGGATTTGTCATAAAAGGCTTTGACGACATCAAACAGGCGGTATCTATCCCCTGAATGCTTTAACAAACTCAAATCCAAACACAACGCCACGAGCGCCCCTTTGTTATAATAACTCACGCTCTGATTGGCGGTGTTCTCATCAGGGCGATACAGCTTTATCCATGTATCAAAGCTCGACTCCGCCACGCTTTGGTGTCTGCGACCGTCTGTCTTATAATAGCGGTTGATTTGGGCGGTGATGAGTTTAAAATAACTTGCCCTATCAATCACGCCTGAGACCAATAACATCAAATCATCCAAATAACTGGTAAAACCTTCAAATACCCACAACAAGGGCGTGTAGGTTTCTGTTTGTAAATCACTGTCCATCATCACATCAGGACGCACCGACTTGACCCACCACGCATGAAAATACTCATGGCTACATAGCCCCAAAAACCGCTGATAAGACTCGCTTGGCACATCAGACTCACCCACAGGCAAATCGCTGCGTGGCGTGATAAGGGCGGTTGAGTTGACATGTTCTAACCCACCATAATCACTGCCTGTTACCATCGTCATAAAGGTATAGTCAGTAAAAGGCACATCACCTAGCAAGTCAGCATAGCTTTGGCAAATCTTTTGTACATCTGCCGACAACCTTGTCAAATCAGCACGGTGTCGCCCTGCGATAAAAAAGCGATGAGCCACCCCTTTGTCCGCCACCTGCACCGTAAAGTCAAACAGTGACTGCACCCCAAATTCAAAGGGATAATCATAATATTCAAAGGCTTCTTTAGGAGCGAGTGAATACCCCACCTCCTGTTCATGCTCACGCACGACATGGGGCAGACCGCAGGCGAGCGATGAGCCTTGATTTTTTGCCAAAAAACTCTGTGGCACATGCAAATGCACACAAGCAGACGCTCGTTCATTATCTGACACCATCAAAAGAAGCGATGTAAAATTGCCAAACAGTCGGCTGTCATCGACAAATGCCGTCCGCACCGACAAATCATGGCAGTACACTTCATAATGCACCGTTATCCGCCCCGCCTGCCCGATGTCGGCAAATTCATAACGGTTTTTGGCACTTTTGCTTGCCCGATACGCCCGCCCTGCTTCATCATAGGCGATGACTTTAGTGATGTTCTTGCTAAACTCACGCACCAAATAACTGCCTGCTATCCAAGTCGGTAGCCACAAACTAAGCCCATCATCAGAGCGTTCAATGTCTGCCACATCAAAGCTCATGATGACATCAATCAAATGCTCATGACATCGGGTAAAGTCAAGCACATAATGAATGGCGATGTCCTGCTCGCTGTTCGTCTTTGGTAAATTAGGGGTTGTATTTAGGTGCATCATTGTATTTACCTTATTAAACTCATCAAAATTGGTGTTGTTGTTTAAAAATATTTCAAAATTGTAAATGCAAGAGATAACAAACATTGTTAAACAACATATTATCAACTGACACCATTATAACAAAATTGATTTAAATCTGCTTTAATCGACTTTTAAAAGATTTTTGTAACCAATGCCCAACATTTGCCAAAACTTTGCTATAATAGCCCTTGATTATCGGTAGTGACACCCCATTTACTGATAAACATTTTTCACTTTTACAGGAAAATTTCATGTCAATGATTGCAAATGACACCGTTGTACGATTCAACTACACCCTAACCAACAGCGACGGCGACGTGCTTGATAAATCAAATGGCAGACCGCTTGCCTACTTGCACGGTCACCACAACATCATCCCTGGTCTTGAGGCCCAAATGGAAGGCAAAGGTGCAGGTGATAAGTTTACCGTGACTGTTGCCCCCGAAGATGCTTATGGCGAGTACCTTAGCGAGGCTGTCCAAGAAGTGCCACGGGCAAATTTTCAAGGTGTTGACAACATCGAAGTTGGCATGCAGTTCCAATCACAAACTGACGACGGTCATGTCATGCTTGTGACTGTCAAAGACGTGAATGATGACGTGGTGGTCGTGGATGGCAACCATCCGCTTGCTGGTGTGACTTTGACATTTGATGTTGAGGTGGTTGATGTGCGTGAAGCCACTGCCGATGAGATTGCTCACGGTCATGCACACGGTGTGGGCGGTCATCATCACTGATTGAGTCATTATTTACAAAACCCAAATATATGTTTGGGTTTTTTGTTTTTTTAAAGGATTATAATAAGTATTTTTCAATAAAGATAATTCTAAAAACTGGACGTACAGGAGCGAACATAATACCCAAAAATCAAGACATTACATAAGGCAAATTGCAATTTTCCCACAAATCCATCCAAAAATATCATCAATTAGCGATATAAAATTTTTACCAAAGGTCTTTTTATGAAACGCTTAACCTCTCTATTTATCATCACCGTCCTACTAAGTGCTTGTTCTGCCATGCCCGATAGCACAGCTACCCATTCCACCGCTCAAGCCCAAACCACAAATGTCTCTCACGGATTACAGCCTAATACTACAAGCCAGCTTAACCAAGAATGGCAACTGACCGCCGTACAAGGCGTGGATTATCAAGGCAGACCTGTCGCCACACTTGATTTGACCGACCCTGCCAAAGCCAGTGGTCATGCAGGGTGTAACACCCTAATGTTTGGCATCAGCAACATCCATGATGACACCTTTCACATCAGCTCGGTGGCGTCCACTCGCATGGCATGCCCTGACATGAGATTAGAGCAGATACTGGGGCAAGTCTTACCCACGCTCACGCATTATAAAGTCAGTGCTACCGACCTGATACTCTCTAACAGTCAGGGTCAAGCGTTATACTTTAAAGTGGTAGAATAACTCAATATTGGCAAAATGTTAAGATGACCGTTAAGTCATTTTAACATCAAAACCACACGCTTTAGAACGCCTTGTGTTACAATACACCAAGCCATCGCTTGTATCAATAGCACAAGGACAGCCATGACCACATTTTTTAAAGCCAAACCTGCCCCCACTCACACCGATGATACGCCCTATCCGCACATTTTTCGTCCGCTGAATTTGGGCTTTACCACCCTAAAAAACCGCATGGTCATGGGGTCGATGCACACAGGGCTCGAAGATAGGTTTTTTAATTATGGTAAGCTCGCCCGCTATTTTGAAGAGCGTGCCAAGGGCAGTGTTGCCCTGATTATCACAGGCGGTATCTCGCCCAACCGTGAAGGCTGGCTTACCCCCTTTGGCGGAACGCTCAACCGCACCGCCGACATCATTCATCACGCCCGAGTTACCCGAGCGGTACATAAGCACGACACCAAAATTCTCTTACAAATCCTACACAGCGGACGTTATGGCTATCAGCCCTTTGTGGTCGCCCCAAGCCCCATCAAGTCGCCCATTTCTCCCTTTAAGCCCCGCCCAATGTCCGCCAAAAACATCAAGGCAACCATAGACGACTACGTCCACACCGCCAAACTTGCCAAAAAAGCAGGTTATGACGGCGTGGAAATCATGGGCTCCGAAGGCTATCTTATCAACCAATTCTTATCCGCTCGCACCAACCAACGCACCGATGATTATGGCGGTAGCTTAGAAAACCGAGCCCGATTTGCCCTAGACATCGTCAAGGCGATTCGTGGGGCGGTTGGTGCTGATTTTATCATCAGTTTTCGTTTGTCTATGCTCGAGCTCGTTGAATACGGTGCGGTCATGGCAGACGTCATCAATCTCGCCACGTGGTTGGAGTTGGCAGGGGTCACGCTCATTAACACCGGTATCGGCTGGCATGAGGCTCGTATCCCCACCATCGTAACAAGCGTGCCACGAGCGGTGTTTGTACGGTTTAGCCAAGCGGTCAAAGACGCCATTAATATCCCTGTCATCGGAGCGAACCGCATAAATATGCCTGACACGGCAGAGGCGATGTTGGCAAATGGGCAAGTGGATTTGGTGCAAATGGCACGCCCCTTTTTGGCGGACGGTGCGTGGGTGCAAAAAGCCCAAACTGGCAACGCTCATCTCATTAATACCTGTATCGGCTGTAATCAAGCCTGCCTTGACCACACTTTCGCTGGCGAGCGAGCGACTTGTTTGGTCAACCCACGAGCGTGTTTTGAGAGCGAATACGACATTCGCCCCACCAAAAAAGCTAAAAAAATCGCTGTCATCGGGGGTGGTGTCGCTGGCATGACGGTTGCCGTCACCGCAAGCGAACGTGGACATGACGTGACCATCTTTGAGCGTAACAGCACACTTGGCGGTCAGTTTAATTTTGCCAAAGTTATCCCTGGTAAAGAAGAATTTTTTGAGACCATTCGCTACTATCGCAATATGATAGAAAAATTAAACATAAAAGTTCAATTAAGTCATGATGTTAGCGATGAATTTTTAAAAAATAGCGACTTTGACGACATTGTCATCGCCACAGGGGTCGTGCCACGCAAAGTGCGATTTGACGGCACTGATTTGCCACAGGTTATGACCTATGCCGAACTGCTCTCGGGGCAAAAGGTCGCCGGTGAGCGAGTGGCGGTACTGGGGGCAGGCGGTATCGGCTTTGACGTAGCAGAATTTTTGGCACATAGGGGCGTGATTGCCAAAGACGTGCATGACCCCACTTATCGCCCCACCGCCCAAAGCCCTGATGAGTTTTTTGCTCAATGGGGCGTAAACCCCGAGCCACACTA
The DNA here is from genome assembly GCF_025985205.1 of Moraxella bovis. Taxonomy (NCBI): domain Bacteria; kingdom Pseudomonadati; phylum Pseudomonadota; class Gammaproteobacteria; order Moraxellales; family Moraxellaceae; genus Moraxella; species Moraxella bovis. Next base: position 754,767 of record NZ_CP087840.1, on the reverse strand, counting down.
TGACAGCCAAGGCGGACTTACCAAACCTGCTCCCACGCCAAGCCACCGCCAGATTTATCTACTCCAACGCAGTGAAGGCAAACTCGGCAAAGGACTCAATAAAACCACCGGCTGGGTACATAAAGCAGTCATCAAGCAAGCCGGCGTTATCCAAATATCAGGGGCAACGTACGACAAAATCACCGATGAAGGCTTATGGATAACGGTCAATGGACAAGCCCAACTGCTCCGTGTGGACAGTGTGGTGCTGTGCGTGGGGCAAGAGTCGGTCAATCATCTCATGCCAAAACTGGGCGACACCCCCAAAGCCCACTACCACATCATTGGCGGAGCAAAAAATGCCGAGCGCCTAGACGCCAAACGAGCGATTAGAGAAGGGTTTTTGCTTGGTATTCATTTATAAAGGCAAGTTGATAAAAATCGGGTAAGCCTACACTTACCCGATTGCCGTTTATTTAACCCGAATAAACGCCACATCAATGTCTTGTTTTGGCACAAAGTTATTTTCAATCACTTCAAATTTTCCCTGCCCCACTTTTTTCACTTTGCCTCTACCTGCCCAACAAAACGACATAATCTCATTGCTATCACGCTCGACAGTGAGTTTAAACCGCTCAATCGGCTTTGCCCAGTTTGCCCCCGTGGTCAGCAAATAGCCCAACGCCGAATAAGACAAAGGGTGCGTGCCTGCTTTTTTATCCAAGTTTTGCCGAGTGGCTTTATCCAAACAAAAATTACTGTCTAGACTTTCATCGAAAAAGACACCGCCACCCACCATGGGGCGATAGCTGTGGTTAATGCGAGTGACAGTATTGGCTTTAAATGTTTGTGTCCATTCATAGATTGCCTGCGACTTCCAATGCGTGTCTTGTTCGGTGATAAGACGATATAGCGTTGGGTGCTTGCAGGCTCGGATTTTGGCGTATATATTGGGCAAACTTTCATCATAATTGACATGATGATACGCAGACAAAATCTCTTTATCCGAAAAACCGCATTGCCTAAACGCATCCGTTACATCAAGCTCTGATTGCTCATCATGTCCTTTATATAAAAAGGCTCTCACGTGCATTTTTGGGGTAATGGCTTTGCCGTTCGCCCACACCTTAAAGCTGTTAAGTGTCTCCTCTGTGTCCGCAAAATCCCCATCGTGTTGAATGCTCATCTTTGGCAAGGGAAACAGCACAGTTTGGCAAATGTCTTTATTGGTTAGGTTTTTAAATTCGTACGCCACCTTGATGATGTCTTTGCTGATGTACAAATCCTCGCTTTTCATGGCGATATTGGGATTTTTGATGTACCACACCCCGCCTACGCCCACATAGCCCGCGCTGTCGTTGGCGTGGACTGTGATACTTACAATAATAGTGCCAATAGGGAAAATTTAAAACGTTTCATGATTTATCCTAATAATCCTAAAAAAGGTGTATAATTATCTTGCTATCTTTTAATATCTTTGTCAAGCTTATCAAGGTCAAAAATATGTCAAATTACACCTTTAACCGCACTTTTCCCCATACCCGCCTACGCCGTTTGCGTGTCTCGGACGGCATTCGTGAGATGGTCGCCGAAACTCATCTAAAACCCTGCCATCTCATCGCCCCTGTGTTTGTCATCGAAGGGCAAAACCAACGCCAAGCCATCACAAGCATGCCAAATATCGAGCGATTATCCATTGATCTACTCATCAGGCATTGTAAAGAGCTGTATGAGACGGGCGTGCGAATGGTGGATATTTTCCCCGTGATTGACCCTACCCTAAAATCGCCCAATGGTGATAATGCCTATGACGCAGATACCCTCGCCGTGCGTGCCGTCTCTGCCATCAAGGACGCCTGCCCCGAGCTTATCGTCATGACTGATGTCGCCCTAGACCCCTACACCACGCACGGTCAAGACGGCATTATTGATGAGTCAGGCTATGTGGTCAACGACATCACCACCGAAGCACTCATCAAACAAACACTTGCCCACGCTCGGGCAGGGGCGGACGTCATCTCGCCATCGGACATGATGGACGGTCGCATTCGTGCCATGCGTGATGCCCTAGAAGCAGACGGTTTTGTCAATACTGCCATCATGGCATATTCCGCCAAATACGCCTCCGCCTACTATGGACCTTTTCGTGATGCGGTCGGCTCATCAGGCAACCTAAAAGGACACAAAAAACAATACCAAATGAACCCTGCCAACCGAGCCGAAGCCTTACATGAAGTCGCCCTTGACATCTCCGAGGGGGCGGACATGGTCATGGTAAAACCCGGTCAGCCCTATCTGGACGTGGTGCGTGAAGTTAAAGACAATTTTGGCGTACCAACCTTTGCCTATCAAGTCTCGGGTGAGTATGCCATGCACATGGCGGCCATTCAAAACGGCTGGCTCACCGAAGCGGTGATTTTGGAGAGCCTTATTGGATTTAGACGGGCAGGCTGTGATGGAATATTAAGCTATTTTGCCCTACCTGCTGGGCGAATGCTTGCCGAGATTTAAAAGTTTGCTGACTTTATGATTTTATGCCACTTTTTATGTTTAAAGTGGCATTTTACTTCATTCTCAATTTTACATAAACACTTGATTTATCAAGACAAACCCATTCGCTCTTGATAGCACATGGATTTTAAAAAACAATCCTAAAATCCAAATCAATGATGAGCCAACGCATCCACAGGGTTGAGCCTTGACGCATTACGAGCAGGCAAAAAGCCAAACACAATACCGATGAGCGTTGAGCAGACAAAGACAACCACGATAGATAGGGGCGAGTAAATCACACCCACGCTGTCGCCCCCAAATTTATTGACAAGACTGCCCACACCAAAGACAAGTAAAATCCCTAAGACACCGCCCAAGATACACACCAGCACCGCTTCTATCAAAAACTGCCCCAAAATATCCGACTGCCTTGCCCCAACCGCCATACGCACGCCAATCTCGCTGGTGCGTTCGGTGACGGACACAAGCATGATGTTCATCACGCCAATACCACCCACGATGAGCGAGATAATCGCAATGGACGAGATGAGTAGGGTCATGGCGGTGGTGGTAGACTGCACCGTTTCTTTGATACTGTCGGTGTTCATGATGTTAAAATCGTCCGTGCCGTACCGTGATTTGATAAGCTCAGAAATGGCAGTCTCGGCAATGGCGGACGGCGTGTCATCATCTATGAGTACAACAAAACGGTCAATGTAGCTGGTGCCAAGCATGCGATACATGATGGTAGTGTCAGGCATATAGACGGTGGGCGAGTTACTGGTGCGGGCAAAGGACGATGTTTTTCAGACAACACGCCCACGATACGAGCAGGGACGTTGCCGATGAGCAGGGTTTGCCCGATGGGATTGCCTTCGTTATTAAAATACGTCTTATAGGCGTTTTGGTCGATGATGACATCCTGACTGGCACTGCTGATACTCTCATCATCAAAGCCTTGCCCTATGCTTAGAACTTCGCCTGTTACCGACAAATAATCTTTACCAACGCCATTAATCGTCCCCGTGGCATCGATGTTTTCAAAGCGGATATTCATGTTTTATTGACCATGGGGCTTGCCGACAAGGCATAAGGCTGATCGGCAACGGCTTGGGCGTCCGCCACGGTGAGATTATCTCGTCCGAACCGCCGTCTGGCATCGCCAAAGGGATAGCCGTTCATTACGGTAATGGTGTTGGCGCCTAGCGCATTGATGTCAGCTAGGATTTTGGCTTGCGAGCCTTGCCCAAGCCCCGCGATAGACACCACAGAGGCGATACCGATGATAATCCCAAGCATGGTTAAAAGCGTTCGCATTTTATGGGCTTTCATGGCATAGATAGACATTTTAAAGGCTTCTTTTAGGCGGTTTATCACGCCAAATAGGGCGTTTTTTGAGCCGGGGGTAGGCTCGACCCCTGCCAACGTGGTGTCAAACTGCTGCTGGGTATTGCCAATGATGTTAAAGCGAGCAGGCATTCCTGCACTTACGTTTACCACGTCCGCCTCGCTAATTTGGGCGTTAATGCGGATACGGCTAAGATCGGCAAGCCTGACAATGGTCGGGGCGGACTGCATGGCGTTCACCGTTGTGCCTTCTTTTTGGGTAACGGAAACGACCGTACCGTCCATAGGGGCGACAATGGTGGTGTAGCTTAAATCTTCGGTGGCGGTGGATAGGTCATTTTGGGCTTTGTTAATGCTGGCTCGCTGGCTTTGGATATTCGCCTGTGCGGTGGCAACGTCATTTTTGGCGTTTTGCACACCTGCCCTTGCCACGTCCACGTTGGCACGAGCGACCTCGACCGCACTTTGGGCATCGTCATAATCTTGGCGACTGACTGCATCAATTTTTAAAAGGCTCTCCAAGCGAGCAAAGGACTGTTCGGCTTTTTTGAGTTCGGCAAGGCGTGCTTGTAAGGTGGCTTCTGAGCTTGCCACATTGCCTTGACTGGACGCCAGATTTGCTTGGGCTTGGGCAAGGCTCGCTTGGGCTTGTTGTAGATTGGCACCTGCATTGGAGACGGTGTTTTTTGTTCTACTTGGTTGATTTGGGCGATTAGGTCGCCTTTTTTGACTTCATCGCCCACGTCCACATACAGCTTGACAATCCGCCCTGACACCTGAGCCCCCACGTCCACGCTGTAAATAGGCTTGACCTTGCCTGATGCCATGACCGTGTTTTCAATGTCGCCCATGACCGCATCGGCGTTTAGGTAGGATGTGGGGTTTCTTTGGGTTTAAAGAAATAATAGGCAAGGATAATAAGTACAATGGCAATAATAAGCCATTTTAGGGGGAATTTGGATTTTTTGGCGGTGGACATGGGTCTTTCCAAAAAAATAGCAGAATGGAGATTAATTTTAAAAAAATTGGTATTTTGAAAAATGGGTAAATTGTTAGGGTGTGTTGAACTTTGGTATTTGCAATGAAAAATGAGAAAAATCGCACGTTTTTCAAGGAAAAAACTTGAGGCTGTGAGTCTTCTATTAGATAAGTTTTTGACTTCGAGCCACAAGATTTAGCCATTTTTCATGCAAAAATTGGTTGAAATTTTCAAGTTCTCATCTTATTTTATAAAAATGTTATCAATGGTAGGCACGCCCTAAATTAATATTGATAAAAAAATAGGCTCTGGTTCAAAAAGTATACTACAAAGAAAACCGTTCGTGGCGAGCTTGGGAAACCTAACCGTTTTCCTACCCGCAGGCAGGCTCAGGGAGAACGGAAAACCTAGTTCAGCATACTTTTTAGACTACCACCAAAAAATAAAGTTTTTAAATTTGACATGGTTAATGATAGGCTTGCAGAATAAATAACAATTTGCCCTATATTATGATTGATTTTAAAACAATTCATTTACTTCTAATTTTGTCAAATTTACATTTATCTTAAAAATTGTCTTAAAAAATCTAAGTATAACCAACGCAATTTTTAAAAACCCAACAGTCATTAAAAAATTTTTGTTTTAAACAACAATTAAACCCTAAGTATTTTTTATAAATTTTTATGGTGAAATGGTAACGTTTTGTAATTAATGATGTCCGCCATTTACCCTTGCCTTGCCCCTACCCCACACACCGACAGCACCAAATCGGTCAGCAGTTGCCACACATCTTTATCGCTCACGCCCTTGATTGCCTTATCAATGGCATAGACATCGGACAACCACCGTCCGCCCTGCCCGTGCAGTCGCCGTGCCGTCTGCTCGTAGATGTATGCCTTGCTTTGCCAAATACTCAGCTCGCTTGGGGCTTTACCTGCCTGAATTTGCAGAATCAGCCGTACATCTTTGGCAATCGCCCACAGTACAATGCTTGGGGCGGTGTCGGTGCGTTTTAGGTGATGTAAAATAGCAAGGCTTTTTTGAGCATCTCCTGCAAGTATGACATCCGACAGATGAAACACGGTAAAATCCGCCCCGTCCACAAGCGACCGTTCTAGCTCGTCCACGCCAATCATCTGTCCATGCGTGTATAAAAAGGACGTCCGCCACAGGGTCTGATATGCCGACAACAGATGATGTTCGGTGTGCGATAGGAGCATTTGCCACGCATCAGGGCTTAGGATTAGCCCCAGCTCTTGGGCTTTGGCGGTCAAAATGTCGGTACGCACTGACTCATTATAGACATTGCCGTCAATGATAAGCCCTTGATTATCAAAGAGTTTTAGGGCTTTGGTGGCAAGTGATTTTTTGTCTTGCTTGGGCAGGCACCAGATGAGATGATTATGGCTATGCCCGCCTGCCACGTCATCAGCAAAGGCAGTAAGGCGAGCGATTGCCTTAGTGTCGGGCTTGTGATTGCCTGTAACTATCAAGGCGGTACTGTCACCAAACAGCGATAAGTCATTTAGCTCAGCGACCACGTCCAGCCATGATTTGGCGGACGAAAGCTCCATGCGTTTGATGAGTTGGTTATTTGCCGACCATTGGGGGCGACAGGCGTCAATGAGCCATTGGTGCAGAAGTGGCTCATCACTGTGCATGACCCACAGCCCCTGTGTGGGCGTGGTGTTGTCGTTTTTGAGATGATGAAAAAGCGGTAAAAATCGCTGTTGCACGGTCTGCTCGCTTAGCGTGCCATGGCTCGGTAACGCTCGGCAATGCGTTCGCCTAGCTGGTCATAGAGCCAGCCCCTACTCTCTTCGCCCTGCTGGTCAAGCGTTACCACACTCGCTTCGTTATATTGATAGCTTTGCTCCACTTGCATGGGGGCGGTGGTGGTTTTTGTGCCAACGGTGATTTTGACGTCCGCACTTAGCGCCAGACGAATCTCGGTCAAAGTGCCGACCAACTCATAACGGCGAAACCGCAAGTTATCTACACGGATTTGGTTGGTGCTAAACCCTGTTTTTAGGTGCATAAGCTCCAAATGCTTGGTCATGGCTCGTTTTAGGTGCAAGTTTTCCTGGCTGTCATCTAGGCTTAACTGCACGGTCTGATAAGCAGGGGCTATCTGCAAGCTCTCGCCTGTCCCACGCAAGGCAAATCCGCACCCCGATAAAGTTAGGGCAGATAAGACGGCTAATGCTAACAATGGAGCGGTTAAAAATTTTGGCATGGTTGTCCTTTTCTAAATTATTTTGTATCAAATCACTTCACAAAATACGCCACACCAAAACCTACCCAATAAATCGCCACCGCCAAAATCACCGCCGTAATCACACTTGCGATATTACGCACGACAGGCGGGGCAATGCTGGTTTGGGTGGTGTTTTCATCACGCACAGTGCTTTCGCTTTCTGCCTTTAAATAGCCCAGTCGAAGCACGGCATGGATGACGATAAAGACGGCAATCACCGCCCAATGAATTTGCAAAAATCCCACGACCAAATTGGCTAAAATGGCGATGTTGGATAATAGGCTAAACAGTTTGGTTTTTGGCATAATAAATCATGTAATGGATAATTTTAATAAAATGGATTAGACGTGTGGAGCGAATTATTTACCCCACACATCTATTTAAACACAATCAAACAACCACACTTACAAGTTTATTTGGCACCACAATCACTTTTTTGGGTTCGCCTGTGATAAATTTGGCAACGCTCTCATGCGATAGAGCCATTTGTTTAATGGTGCCGTTGTCCGTGCCTGTCGGTACGTCAATCTCGCCACGCACTTTGCCATTTACTTGCACCGCCATGACAATGCTGTCGCTCACGAGAGCCGATTTATCAAGCGTTGGGAAGGTAAGTGTGCGACTGTCAAACCCAAACACTTCTAGCAAATGCTCGCCAACGTGCGGAGCGTATAGCGATAGGATTGTCAAAAGCGTAATAATCGCTTCATGACGTACCGCCAAATCGCCACCGTCTGCTACATCAAACGCCCCAATGTCATTGGCAAGCTCCATAAGGGACGATACAGGCGTGTTCAGAGCCAAATGCTCGCCCAAGGCGGTGTCAATCTTGGCAATGGTCTCATGGGTCTTACGGCGTAGGGCTTTAGCGGATTTGGATAGGCTGTGGTTTGCCACGTCTAGGGCGGATTTTTCCACGTTACCAATCGCAGTCAAATGCTCATCGGCAAGTCGCCATACTTTTTTGACAAAATTATAAGGACCTTTTAGGGCAGAGTCTGACCATTCTAGCGTTTGGTCAGCAGGGGCGGTAAACATGGTATACAGTCGTACTGTGTCCGCTCCGTATTCGCCCATGATGGTCTGCGGGTCCACGCCGTTGTTTTTGGACTTTGACATTTTTTCAATTTTGCCAATGGTAACAGGCTCGCCGTCCGCTATCAGCACCGCTTCATTGCCACGCACTTCCACTTCATAAGGGAAATAGTAGGTTTTTGAGCCGTCCGCTTTTTCACGATAAAACGTCCCTGCCAGTACCATGCCCTGAGCCAGCAAGCACTCAAACGGCTCACTACCGCCAACCAAGCCTTCATCACGCATGACTTTATGGAAAAAGCGAGCGTACAATAGGTGCAAAATGGCGTGTTCAATCCCACCCACATATTGATTGACCGACAGCCATTTGTCCGCACCTTGTCTGCCGACCATTTGGGTGTCATCGTGGGGCGTGGTAAAGCGTTGGGCGTACCAACTACTCTCCACAAAGGTGTCAAAGGTATCGGTCTCACGCTCGGCAGGTTGTCCGCATTTTGGGCAGGTGCAGTTCACAAATTCAGGCAGTGATTTTAAAGGATTGCCATGACCGTCAGGCACGACATCGGTAGGTAGCACCACAGGCAAATCGCTCTCAGGTACAGGCACCGTTCCGCAGTACTGACAGTTAATCATCGGAATCGGACAGCCCCAGTAGCGTTGGCGAGATACGCCCCAATCACGCAGGCGGTATTGAATGGTGGCGTTTGCCTTATCGCCCACGACTTCTAGAATTTTGGCACTCGCGGTGTCTTTATCCATGCCGTCAAGTACGCCTGAATTTACGCACACGCCATTTTTGTCGCTATACCAGTCTTGCCATGCATCTGTACTGTATTCTTTGCCTTTCAATTCAATGACTTGCTTGATTGGCAAGTTGTATTTTTTGGCAAATTCAAAATCACGCTCATCATGAGCAGGCACGCCCATGACCGCCCCCGAGCCGTAGCTCATCAGTACATAGTTGGCAACCCAAATCGCCACATCTTCGCCCGTTACAGGGTGCTTGGCAAATAGCCCTGTATCCATGCCTACTTTTTCAGCTTTGGCAAGTTCGCTTTCGGCAACCGAGCCTTGTTTGCACAACCTGCAAAATTCGGCAATTTTTTCATTTTGGCGAGACGCATATTGGGCAAGCGGATGCTCTGCCGATACCGCAAGATAGCTTACGCCCATGATTGTATCAGGGCGAGTGGTAAAGACGGTGAGTTTGTCCGCTTGACCGTCTAACTCATAGGTAAAATCAAGCTCCATGCCATGACTTTTGCCAATCCAGTTGTGTTGCATGGTTAGGACTTGTTTTGGCCATTTGTTTTCTAACAGTTTTAAATCGTCAAGCAGTTCGTCCGCATAGTCGGTGATTTTAAAATAATACATCGGAATATCACGTTTTTCAACGACCGCCCCCGACCGCCAGCCACGACCGTCTATGACTTGTTCGTTGGCAAGGACGGTGTTGTCCACAGGGTCCCAGTTTACGGTGGATAGCTTCTTATATACCAAGCCTTTTTTGTAAAGCTGTAAAAATAGCCATTGCTCCCATTTATAGTAGTCAGGATTGCAAGTGGCGAACTCACGAGACCAGTCAATGGAAAGACCTAGCGATTTTAGTTGCCCACGCATATGCTCGATATTGGACATCGTCCACGCATGGGGGGCAACCTCGTTGTCAATGGCGGCGTTTTCGGCAGGCAAGCCAAAAGCGTCCCAGCCCATCGGCTGCATGACGTCATAGCCTTTTTGGCGGTAGTAGCGAGACAACACGTCCGTAATGGCGTAGTTGCGAACGTGTCCCATGTGGAGCTTACCGCTTGGATAGGGGAACATGGAGAGCATATAGCGGGTGGGTTTGCCATTGTCGTTATTGTCGGTGTGGTAGCGGTTATCAGCTTGCCATTTGGCTTGCTGGGCTTGTTCAATGGCTTTAAAATCGTAATTGTTTAGGCTCATGATGGGCTAACTCAAAAATAAAAAATTTAACACGCTATTATAGCCGATTTTTGCTATAATTTGCCAATATTTTGTAAAGCGAGACACCCCCATGACGACCATTTACGGCATAAAAAACTGTAACACCATGAAAAAAGCCTTTGATTTTTTAAATCAAAACGGCATAGCACATGAATTTTTTGATTATAAAAAGTCGGTACTAAGCCAAGATGATTTTGCCAAATTTGTGGCAACCTTTGGCGAAAAAGTCATCAACAAACAAGGCACAACCTACCGCAAATTGGACGATGACACCAAAGCCATCTTGACCAGTGGCGACACGAGTGCCATGTATGAGATTGTCAAAGCCAACCAAAGCGTGTTAAAACGCCCAATCGTCATCGGCGATGGCGTGGCACTTATCGGCTTTGATGAGAGTGAGTGGGCGGGGGAATTTAATTAAATCCTGTTGAGTGAATGTGGTTTACTCTAATGGTTATTTAGAAAGGCTTGACAGTGAAAACAAATCTTACGAAGTGTTTTGTCTTTGTGGCTGGGTTTTTAGCAGGGATTGTTTTTATCATCCTGAGTAACCGCTCATCTGACACCTTATACCAATGGAAAAATCCATCTGATACTTTGGTGCTGTCAGTAGCGACCAATGGCACTAACTATAACGCTTGGTTATCTAGCCATGATTACCATCGGTTTTTCTTAACGCCTTTTGCTAATGGTAAGGTTTTGCCGAGAGGTGTGATGATGGTGGTTGATGAAAACTTTTGAGATTATCAAAATTTAAAAGTTGAATGGCTGGATAATGGCTGTTTGATTACAGCAAAATACGGTTATCAGATTTATATGCCTTATCCTAGCGAAGAATTTCCTTAGGTAGATAACAGTGGTGTAGGGTGGGCTAAGCCCACCTTTTTTGTATTATGATTGTCATTGGCAAGTTTGTTTTACAAGTTGGATTTTAATTGTAAAATCTAATAAATTGAATGACTTACATTTTAGATGGCAGGTTTTTCCCACCCTACGCCAAATGCAAATTTGCCTGATTTAAACTCAAACTTCCCTTAAAATCTGCGTTCCCACACCTTCTTCGGTAAAGATTTCAAGCAAACAAGCGTGTGGCACTCGCCCGTCCACGATGGTCGCACTTCTAAGCCCTGCTTTGACTGCATCCAATGCCCCTGCGATTTTGGGTATCATGCCCCCGCTGATGGTGCCGTCAGCGATGAGATCATCCACGTCTGTGGGCGATAGACTGGTCAGGATATTGCCACTTTTATCTAGCACGCCTTTGATGTTGGTGAGCAGAAGTAGGCGTTCGGCATTTAAAAACTGGGCCACACGGCTTGCCACTAGATCGGCATTGATGTTATAAGTCTCGCCATTTTCGTCCACACCTAGTGGAGCGATGACGGGGATAAAGTCGCTATGGATTAGCATATTGATGACATCTGTATTGACGTGGGCGACTTCACCGACAAAGCCCAAATCAATGGGGCTACCATCTTTATCCGTCATGGCAAGTTTGGCGGCGGTGATGAGATTGGCATCTTTACCTGTCAGACCAATTGCTTTGCCACCATGTTTGTTAATGAGATTGACGATAGATTTGTTTACGCTACCGCCCAGCACCATCTCTACCACGTTCATCGTGTTTTTGTCGGTAACTCGCATGCCGTCTATGCGGTCAGACTCACGTCCAAGCTCATTCATGAGATTATCCACCTGCGGACCTCCGCCATGCACGACCACAGGATGAATGCCGACCGTTTTTAGTAGGACGATATCTCGGGCAAAAGAACTTTCTAACACAGGGTCGGTCATGGCATTACCGCCATATTTAACGACAATGAGCTTATCTTTATAACGCTGGATATAAGGCAGGGCGGTCGTGATGACCTCGCTTGTGTGTTTGGCTTCGTCTAGGGTTAGGGATTTGTGGTTTGGGGCTTTGTATTGCATGGCATTTTCCTTTCAAATAGTTGTAAAAATTTATCAATTACCAATAAAATCAATCACTTAATCCCAGAGCTACCAAACCCACTTGTCCCACGCTCGCTGTCATCGCTAAATTCATCGACAATCTCAAAACTTGGACGTACCACAGGCACCACCATATATTGAGCCATGCGTTCGGCAGGATTTAGGATAAAATCGCTATCGCCTCTGTTCCACACTGACACCATCAGCTCGCCTTGATAGTCAGCATCAATCAGACCAACAAGATTACCAAGCACAATGCCATGCTTATGCCCAAGTCCTGAACGTGGCAAAATAATCCCTGCAAAATTGGGGTCTTTGATATAAATTGCCATGCCTGTACCGATGAGTTTGGTCTCGCCCGCTTTGATAACCACAGCTTCATCAATGCACGCCCTTAGGTCTATGCCTGCCGAGCCGTCTGTGGCTCGGGTGGGTAGGGGAAAGGCAGGGTCAGTGCCGATTTTGGGGTTTAGGAGTTTGACTTGGACAGATTGCATAAGATTGCCTTTTAAATAACTCAATTTCATCAATGATTGGCTAATTTTAAGCAACTGCCCCCAAAAAAGCAATGCCAAAGCCCCAAAAGCCTTTTATTTTGTTAAATTTTTAAAAATTTCATAAAAAACGCTTGACGTATCAAAATTTACCTGTATAATACGCACCACGTTTAGTGATAAGGGTCGTTAGCTCAGTTGGTAGAGCAGTTGACTTTTAATCAATTGGTCGCAGGTTCGAATCCTGCACGACCCACCATTATCCTAGATGACCGAATAAGCCTTGTGCTTAGCGGGTCGTTAGCTCAGTTGGTAGAGCAGTTGACTTTTAATCAATTGGTCGCAGGTTCGAATCCTGCACGACCCACCATTCCCCAATAGCTCAGTCGGTAGAGCATCGGACTGTTAATCCGTGTGTCCCTGGTTCGAGCCCAGGTTGGGGAGCCATATTTAAAAACCCTTTTCTATTTTGGAAAAGGGTTTTTTGTTGTTTGAATGTTATTTTACGGCTTGATTTTTTGTTTTTTGAAAGCATATAAGCCTTGATGATTTTTGTTTTGGTGTTGTTAAATTTGGGGTATATCGACAGGCGCGCTCAGCACGCCCCTACAAAAACATGATTTTTAAAATGCAGAATTGGTATATATTAAGGTTAATCAACCGCATTTACCCCAAAATCATATTCCAAAGCATGATTGACAACACCTATTTTATTTTTAAAAAGGAAACCCATTTGAGCCTAACTCACACCCTTAGTTTTGAACTGACCCCCTTTGAGCTTCGCACCCTGCTTGGCGAATACAACACGCACCTAAAATACCTACAAGACCGCCTTGATATTAGCATTGTCAATCGTGGCAATGACTTTATACTCACAGGCGATTTGACCCAAGTGGAGCGCGCCCAATATGTGCTGGGCGAGCTTTATGAGCTTGCCAAAAAATCAGACGACATCGCCCCAGAGGACTTGCACCTACTTATCCAAGCAAGCCTTGCCCGAAATCCAGAGACTACCCAAACGCACACGCCTGTGAGCCTATCGACTCGCAAAGGCAAAATCACGCCAAAAGGACACAACCAAGCCGAATATGTGCGCAATATTCTGCTCTCCGACATCTCGTTTGGTGTAGGTCCTGCTGGCACGGGCAAAACCTACCTTGCCGTGGCGGTGGCGGTGGATATGTTAGAGCGTGGCGAGATTGAGCGAATTTTGCTTGTCCGCCCTGCGGTGGAAGCTGGCGAAAAATTAGGCTTTTTACCGGGCGATTTGACCCAAAAAATTGACCCCTATTTACGCCCTCTGTATGATGCTTTGTATGAAATGCTTGGCTTTGAAAAGGTGGGTAAGCTCATCGAACGCCAAATCATCGAAGTTGCCCCACTTGCCTATATGCGTGGGCGGACTTTAAACAATTCTTTTGTTATCTTAGACGAAGCCCAAAACACCACGCCTGAGCAGATGAAAATGTTTTTAACACGGCTTGGCTTTGGAAGTCGTGCAGTCATCACAGGCGACACATCGCAGGTGGATTTGCCCCGTGGTCATAAGTCGGGACTTGCGGTGGCGTTGCAGATTTTGGCAAATATTGAGGACATTCACATCACGCAGTTTAGCAGTAAAGACGTAGTGCGTCATCATCTGGTGCAAAAAATCATTGACGCTTATGATGCTTATGATGCGGTGGAAAGCAAAATCGAGAGTGAGCGAGCCGAAATCCGCAAAAAACAACGAGAGGAACAAGAGCTAAACCGTACGTTAAACGCCTTGTCCTTTTTAAATAGCATAAAAGACGACAAAAGCGGTCAAGATGGCAAGGACGGCAATGATGAATGAAATAACGCTCAGTTTTGCCGATGATGTGGCAGGTCTTGCTGAGTTGCCAATTTATAATGAAATAAAAATTACAGAGATTTTTAATCATGCCTTAACGGTGATGAATGACAAAATCACGCACGGTTTGGCGTTGCCCTATTATCCATTTGATGAACTACCTGCTCAAAACTGGATAGATTTGCCAAAATCTTTGGATATTTATGTCTGTGGCACAGATGAGGGGCGTGAGCTCAACCTTGACGCTCGGGGCAAAGACTACGCCACCAACATTTTATCCTACCCAAGCGACATACCAAGCGATGTCTGTCAAATGATGAATAATATACCACTGGGCGAGCTGGTGATTTGCCATGATGTGGCGGTGCGTGAAGCAGATGAGCAAGGCAAAACGGTGGAAAATCATTTAACCCATTTGCTGGTGCATGGCATTTTGCACCTACTTGGGTTTGACCATGAGCTTGGGCAAGCAGAACAAGATGAAATGGAAGGGTTTGAGATTGAGATTTTGGCAGGGGTTGGGGTTGGCAATCCCTATGAATGACAAAATTTCATCATACCCCAAAACAAAATAAACCAACAACGCCCCCAACCGCCCACGTTTGGGGGGTATTTTTATATCAAAACCACAAACGACATTGGCCCAAAAAACACCACACCTTTATAACAAATTCATAGATCACACGAGTTATTTGTTATTGACAAGTCCCCCCGCCTTATAATGAAACTTTTATTTTTTGGAATGGGTAAAATGATAATAACAGTTCTATTTTGTGTCATCATGACTGTATTGTTTATTAGGTAGTAATCCAAAAAGTATGCTATAACAAAAACTAAAAAGACAACTTGCACAAAAGTTGGTAATTTACGGTTATGAAGACACAAATTACCATTACTTGCCCAAGTTGCCTGTCGGTTAGTATAAAGAAAAATGGCATAGAAAGCTATGGCAAACAGAGCTATTTTTGCAAAGATTGTCATAGACAGTTTGTTCATCATTTACAGCTTACTGACAAAGGTTGTCAATCTTACATCAATGACAAAATACGCTTAATGTCAGCTTGTGGTTGTCGTATTGCTGACATTGTGATACTTGAACAAGTCAGTAAGGGTAAAGTATTTAGCGTGCTTGCAAACAGTAATCACCAAATCAAACCAAGACAAAAGCATTACAATACCTTAAAGATAGATGAGTTTAGGTATGAGTTTTAACAAAATTGCTTGTGATGATTGGGACAGCTTTCTTGTTGCTTTTAAGCACTCTATCAAACAAGTGGGCAAACGCTTTACCGTTGGTATTGAAGGCAACAACACAAGGCTTAGAGCCTTTGTTAGGCGAGCATTTAGAAAAACGTGTTGTTTCTCTAAAAACCTAACCAATCATCTTAAAGCATTTGACTTGGTGTTTCATTATATCAACCATGGGTGGGTGTAGCATACTTTTTGGGCTAGAGCCGATTTTTTCTCCGCCGTGTTTGATCTTATCATTATCATAGCAATCATCGGCATTATTTTAGCCATATTCTTTTAAATATATCAAAAAAACACCCCAAAATCACTTACTTTTAGGGTGTTTTTATACTTTTATGAATGATTAGTGAACTTTTTTCACTTTTTTACCTTTAATCACACGATAAATCGGCAAAATCACCATGATGATGGCAAGCACCCACAAAGTCATGGAAATGCCACTTTGCCATAGGATATCCAAATCGCCTTGTGAAATGGACAACGCACGGCGTAGGTTAGATTCCATCAAATGACCAAGTACATAACCCAAAATAAGGGCTGACAATGGGAAATTGAGCTTACGCAAGAAATAACCAAAAATACCAAGCCCAATCATCAGCATGAGGTCAAAAGTGGTGCTGTGAATTGAATATACACCCACAAAGCTCACCGCCGCAATGGCTGGGATTAGGATGTAGTTTGGAATGTCGAGCAGTTTGGCAAAGAATTTGACAAGCGGTAAGTTTAACGCCAGCAAAATCACATTACCGATAAACAAAGACGCAATCAAGCCCCACACGATGTCAGGTTGCTCAGCAAAAAGCTGAGGACCGGGCGTGATGTTGTACAGGGTCAAAGCACCCATCATCACGGCAGTCGTACCCGAACCTGGCACACCGAGCGTCAGCATGGGAATGAACGAACCACAGGCAGAGGCGTTGTTGGCAGCCTCAGGAGCCGCGATACCTCGTAAGTCGCCCTCGCCAAACTTACCACTCTCGCCTGCGATTTTACGCTCGTTTGAGTAGGTCATCGCTGAGGCGATGGTCGCACCCGCCCCTGGTAGCACACCCACCACAAAGCCCGTCAAGCCACTACGCACAATCGCACCTACTGCCGACATGAATTCTTTGACATTGACCATGCCACGCTTGCCTTGTTCTAGGGCTTTTTGACCCACGCTTGTCTTTTCTAGCATGATGAGAATTTCACTCACACTAAAAAAGCCGATGACGATGGTGGTAAAGGCGATGCCATCAGACAAATTGACCAAACCAAAGGTAAAACGATACACACCCGTTACCGCATCAACACCAACAGTGGCAAGCAGTAGCCCAATGACTGCCGCAATACCTGTTTTTAGGGGAGCATCGCCCACCAAGCCACTAAGACAGGTCAAGGCAAAGACCATGAGGGCAAAATACTCAGCAGGACCAAAGCTAATCGCCCAGTTTGCCAAAAGCGGTGCAAACAACACCACCCCTGTGATGGCAATCATCGAACCGATGAACGAACTTAGGGCGGATAATGACAAGGCAATCCCTGCCTTACCTTGTTTGGCAAGCGGATAACCGTCCAGCGTGGACATGATCGCCGCCGCGTCCCCCGGCACATTTAGTAAAATCGCTGAGATACGACCGCCATATTCACAGCCTAAGTAAACAGCAGCAAGCAAAATCAACGCACTCTCAGGTGGCAGACCCATCGCATAAGCAATCGGTAGCAAAATCGCCACGCCGTTAATTGGACCAAGCCCAGGGAGCATACCCACAATCGTACCAATAAATGCCCCAACCAAAGCGATGATTAGGTTTTGAGGTGCGGTCGCAACAGCAAAGCCTTGCATTAAAAAATTTAAAGTATCCATGATTTACCCCAAAATTGGCCTCAAAATACCCGCAGGCAGGCTCACTTCTAGCGGACCATTAAACAAATAATATGTGCCTACCGCCATTACCAAAGAGGCGATGAGTGTCTTGTGCCATTTACCATTAAACAACACACCCACCGCCCATGCCATGAGTGTGGTCGCCACGATGTAGCCAAGCATCTCAAACAGCACAGCATACAAAGTCATGGCAATGGTACAAAACGCTAGGTTTTTGATGATGGGCTTATTGAGACCCAATTCGATTTTTTCGGCAAATTTGGCAGGACGAAACACAATCACTGCACTCAATACCGCCAAAAGAGTCAATAGCATGACAGGATAAGGGCGGGGACCGATGGGGTCATAAGAAATGGGTGCGGTATAGCCCCATGCCATGACAAGCAAAATGAGCGACACCAAAAGCATAAGCCCTGAAAATATACGATCTACCATAAAATTTCCTTTTTAAAAAACCAATCCCAAAACAGGATTGGTTTTGTCATCATGAGATGATGATTATCTTTTTTCTTCAGTAGGTTTAGCTTCTTCGGCAGGAGCATCAGCAGGCTTTTCTTCTGCTTTTGGCGTGGTTACATTACCTTCAACCAAGTTAAACTCAGCCGACAAAGCATGTAGCTCCTCTGTTTGCTCATAGACATACTTAGTAAGTTCATCGCCTGTCATGGCAAATGGCAGAAGTTCACGGTTGGTGCGAAGTTCAGCAAATTTAGGGTCAGCCAGCATTTTGTCAAATTGACCTTTCCACCAGTTATAGGATGCATCAGATGCCTCTGGTGCCATGTAGTAACCACGAATCACAGGCCACTCAATGTCAAAACCCTGCTCTTTGGCAGTAGGAATGTCTTTAAAGCCCTCGCCTTCCAAACGCTCGGCAGAAAACACCGCAAGCACACGCAATTTGCCTGCTTTCACATGAGGCATGACCTCAGCAATACCTGCCGACACCACTTGAATGTGGTTGCCAAGTACCGCTGTTACTGCCTCACCGCCACCCTCCATCGCCACATAGCCCATAGTATTTGGGTCAATGCCAGCCGCTTTGGCAAGTAGAGCTGTTTGCATCCAGTCTTGACCGCCCACACTACCACCTGCCCCAAAGGAGATAGATTTGGGGTCTTTTTTCAAGGCATCAACTAGGTCGTTCAGGGTTTTGTAAGGTGAGCTTGCGTTTACCGCCACCATGCCATAATCTGTACCCACCGCCGCAAGCCATTTCACATCTTTTTCGGTGAATTGACCGAATTTGCCTTGTGATAGGTTTAGGATAGAGCCTGTGGAGAACGCCACAATCGCATCGCCATTTTTGCGGTCGTTGGCAACGATTTTGTTGTATGCCACCGCACCCACGCCACCGGGCATGTAGGTA
Source organism: Moraxella bovis (assembly GCF_025985205.1). Classification (NCBI taxonomy): domain Bacteria; kingdom Pseudomonadati; phylum Pseudomonadota; class Gammaproteobacteria; order Moraxellales; family Moraxellaceae; genus Moraxella; species Moraxella bovis. Next base: position 735,944 of record NZ_CP087840.1, on the reverse strand, counting down.
ACACGCATGGGTTTATCAAGCAGACCTAAGTCTTGTAAGCCTGACTGAGCAAGTTTACAAGTTAGGTCAAAACCGCCACCTGGTTTGGCAGGGGCGATACATTCAGGGCGTTTTGGGGCTTCGCCTGCTACGCTTGTATCACCGCCTGTTGTGCCTGATTGAGCTTGTTGTTTATCGCCACCGCATGCAGTCAGTGCCAAGATAGATAGGGCAATCGCTCCGTATTTAAAAGCTTTCATATACCACTCCGATATTTTAAGGTATAAAAACCCAATAAAACCACACCCTTCATACCTAAACTTAGTGGCTTTATTGGGATAAGTCCAATATTCATTTTGCGATAATTTATCATTAATCCAAACGGCTTATCACAAAACTTCACTTATCATATAAAAATAAAAAACATTTTGCAACAAAAAATATATAAATTTTATAAAAAATAATGGCTTTTTAATCAGCAAACCATCATTAATTCATAACATGTAATAATACACTTTATATACACAGTTGATGGCTTGTTGTACATATAAATTATATCATTACATATTTTATAAAAAAATGGTGCAATATATAAAATACATGATTGTATTTTATATGAAATATTGCTACATTAATGCCATGTTTATGATACTGATATTGCCATGTCCAATGAGTTTATTTTAGGGATTATCAACTTTTTTACATCTGCTCTTGCTGGCATTACAGGGCTTGGCGGTGGCACGATTTTACTGGGGCTCATGCCAATGTTTCTAACCGCCAGTGCCATCATTCCCGTGCATGGCTCAGCACAGCTTGCCAGCAATGTCAGTCGCATTTGGTTTGGTCGTCATCAAATGGATTTTACCTATGTTCGTCCTTTTGCGGTGGGGGCGGTGGCAGGTATGTTAGTATTTGGTACGGTGGTGCGATTTATCCATTTAGAACTTATTCCGTTATTTATTGCGATTTATATTTTACTTACCCAATGGTCAAAAACCATTAATCACTTATTAAAAAGTTTTGAAAACTTTTATTTAATTGGTTTTTTACAAACGGGCATAGGTTTATTTGTCGGAGCTCCTGGTCCACTTCATATGCCCTTACTCATGAAAAAATATGAGGATAATGATGTCATCGTCACCACAGGCTCGCTCATGATGACGACTGTTCATGTGTTTAAGTTGGCAATTTATGCGATATTGGAATTTCAATTTTTGGCATATTGGCAGGTCATTGTACTGATGGCAATCTCTGCCTCGCTAGGCTCATGGGCTGGGGTCAAACTTCGCCACAAAATCCCAATGGCATGGCTAAAAACTGCCCTACCCTATATTTTGACCATCATCGCCCTAAAAATCATCTATGACAATGCGGTCAAATTTGGGTGGTTGGGAGCGATGTTTTAATAAAATTAAGTCATCATGCCATTATCACTTAAAACCACAGCTTACACATAAAACCACCCACAAAACCCAAACAAATCGCTCCAAATCAAATGTCGCCTTTGGGTGGTGTTTTTGTGCTTTTGGCAAATTAAATACTCCATGATTTCAAAAAACATAATTTTTTATTGACAACTTTTTTTGACTGTATTATCTTGTTAAAATTGTGTCTAAATGATGACAATGGCAACCTTCTTTATTTTAGGAGTAATTCATGAAAGCATTCAACAAACTTGCCCTCGCCTGTATCATCGGTACATCTACCCTACTCACCGCTTGTGGTGGCGACAAATCTGCCGAGCAAAAAACTGACAGTAGCCAAAACACAAGCACTACTGCAAGCGATAAGTTAGAAACCAAATTTGTAACCATCGGCACAGGCGGTGCGTCAGGTCCTTATAACATCATCGGCACCTCACTTGCTGAAGGCTATGCCAGTCAGTTCGGTGCCAACGCCAAAACCCAAACCACAGGGGCATCGGTTGAGAACCTAAACCTACTTGACCAGAAAAAACTAGAAATGGCATTTGTCATGAGTGACGCTCTTAACGAAGCGGTAAGCGGTACAGGCAACTTTAAAGCCCCACTTACCAGCGTGTCACAAATCGCCACGCTATACCCCAACTATGTGCAGATTGTTGCCTCACAAGCCTCAGGCATTAAAAGCATTGAAGATTTGCGTGGCAAACGTATCGCTGTTGGCGCCCAAGGCTCAGGCGTAGAAGTCGCCACTCGTGCTTTGCTTGAGGGCTTTGGTATCACTTATAACGATGTTAAGGTGGATTATTTAGGTTATGCCGAAGCGGCTGACGGTCTAAAATCAGGCAAGTTAGACGCAGCGTTCTTGACCAGTGGTCTGCCTAACTCATCGCTCATGGAGCTAGAACAAGGCTTTCAATTACAAATGGTTGCCATCCCTGCTGACAAACTTGCCGAGATTGCCAAAACCAAAACTTACTTTGTCCCCATGAATATTCCCAAAGGCACCTACAGCAATACCGAAGATGTGCCAACGGCGGCGATTTTAAACACCCTTGTGGTGCGTAGTGATTTGAGCGAAAATGACGTTTATCTTTTAACCAAATCACTCTTTGAAAACTTGCCTGCCCTGCAAAACGCTCACCAAGCCGCCAAAGACATTGACATTGCTAAGGCTCAGACAGGCTTGGTTGCACCACTACATGCAGGGGCAAAACGTTACTATGATGAAATGGGTGCTGCTACTGCCAACGAACCCATCTCTGGCGACACCGTCCAAACCACAGAGAGCGAAGCAACTACCGAAACTGTTAAAACGACCATCGAAGAGAAGAAGTAAGTCATTATCATCAAGCACCCAAAAACCATAGTCATCATCAGCATGGCTATGGTTATCCTTTGTCTGATGGGGATATTTACCCCTACCAACAATGCGGTAATATTAACCGCCGACACTCATCACCACACGCTCGCTCGTTGTCGTCTGCCTGATGGCTTTATTTTAAAATGGCGACATTCAGTAGAAAAGCAGTATTGGCAAGAAGTGTATGAGTTAGACAAGGATATACTGGTTTTGACCAAGACTTATATCCAAACATTCGGAGCGGGCGTGCCTAGTACAGGCAAGACCATCAGCGCTCCCGAAGGCTATGTGGGACAACTTATCAATCAGTCCACACCTCAAATCAGCTGGATAGTCTCAACCAACATGCAAGGCGAGATTTTGAGCGACACTCAGACGTTATCGCTTTATAAAATCGTCCCCGAATACAGCCAAATCCATATCAGTCCAGAGCAAGTGAATTTTTGGCAGTTTTATCACATCCCTTCATGTTTAAAACAACAAAGAGAATAACATGACAAATGCAAAAACCCCTGACGATACTGGCATATCAGACAGTAAAGCTCAAGAGATTTTAGAAAAATTTGACCGAGAATCTGTCACTCGAAACCCCAAAAACAACTGGGTGTGTTATCTGATTGCTGGCATTGCCATTTTGTACTCGATTTTTCATTTATACATCACCTTCAACCCCCTGCCCGAACTGGTGCAACGCTCTATCCACGTGGCAGTGGGGGCGGCTCTTATTTTTTTAATCTATCCCCCCGCCAAAAAATCCAGCCGTCAAAAGGTCGTTTGGTATGACTGGATTTGGGTGGCTCTTGCCTTGTCCAGTGCTGGCTATTTGATATGGCAATACCAAGACATCGTTACCGTACGGGGTGGTATCCCCAACCAAATGGACATCGTCTTTGCCATCATCACGGTGGTGGTGGTTATGGAAATGGCACGGCGGATTACAGGGTGGATTTTACCAATTTTTGCCTTAGTTTTTTTGGCGTATCCATTTATCAGCCACATGGATTTTATGCCTGATCGCCTACTGACACGCCCTTATGATTTTGGCGATATTTTTGGACAATTATACCTAAAAACCGAAGGGCTATACTCGACCGCCATCGGTGCGTCTGTTACCTTTATTTTCTTGTTTATCTTATTTGGCTCGTTTTTGGCTCGCTCTGGTATGGGACAGTTGTTCAACGATTTGGCGTTGGCGTTGGCAGGTCATAAACAAGGAGGCCCTGCCAAGGTGGCGGTGATTTCTAGTGGCTTTATGGGTTCTATCAATGGGGCTGCTGTTGCCAACGTGGTTGGCACAGGGGCATTTACCATTCCACTCATGAAACGTGTGGGATATAGCAAAGAATTCTCAGGGGCGGTGGAAGCCAGTGCATCTGTCGGTGGACAAATCCTACCACCCATTATGGGAGCGGCCGCCTTTATCATGGCAGAAACCACAGGGGTCAAATACAGCACCATCGCCCTATCGGCGGTACTGCCTGCCCTACTGTACTATCTGGGCGTGATTGCTCAGGTGCATTTTAGAGCAGGTAAGCTTAACTTGCGTGGCATCCCCAAGGCGGATTTGCCCCGTGCCAAAGAAGTTCTAAAAGCTCGTGGACATATGCTCCTACCCATCGTGTTTTTGGTGGTACTACTTGCCAAAAACGTGCCGATTGGCTATGCTGCTGCCTATACCATTGGGGCAACCATCGTGATTAGCTGGCTACGTCCTGAGACTAGCATGGGCTTTAAGGACATTTTAGGGGCATTTGAAGACGGTGCCAAACAGTCGCTATCAGTCATGGCAGCGTGTGCGGTCGTGGGCGTGGTCATCGGTGTGGTAAACCTGACGAGCTTTGGTACAGTCATGACATCGTCCATCGTAACGCTTGGGGCAGGCTCGCTGTTCTTGACGTTACTTCTCACTATGCTTGCCTCTATGGTGCTTGGCATGGGCTTGCCATCCATTCCTGCCTATATCATTACCGCCACGATGGCAGCCCCTGCCTTGGCAACGTTTGATGTGCCGATTTTGGTGGCTCATATGTTTGTGTTTTATTTTGGGATTTTTGCCAACATCACACCACCTGTGGCATTGGCTGCCTTTGCAGGAGCGGGTATTTCTGGGGGTGACCCCATGAAAACAGGCTGGCAGTCACTCAAACTAGCATTGGCTGGCTTTATCGTGCCATTTATGTTTGTCTATAACCCCAACATGATGATGATTGATGTTACCGACATGGCAGTTACCGCCAAAGAGTTTGCCATGCCAGCATGGCACGTTATTGCTACTGTTGCCACCACATCCATTATTGGCGTGCTTGCTCTATCAGCGTCCGTAGAGGGTTACTTTAAGACCACGCTACCGATATGGGCGAGGGTTGTTACTGCTATTGGGGCGTTTTGCCTTATCGTGCCTGAGACCATGACGGACGTTATTGGTCTTGGGGTGGTCATTGCCATGTTACTATTGAATGTTAAAATGGCAAAAAAACAAACTGCTCTGTCTTAATCCATGCATCGCCTTTGGGCGGTGTTTTTTTCAAACCAAAAAATAGACAGAAACACCCATAAACAAATCCTAGCATGACCCCCAAAATCATGTTAAAATAAAGTGATTTTTATTCATAGTTTTTATTCTCAACAACCTGGAAAAGCATTATGGCTCATCAAGATGTTCCTGCACAGGACAAAACTCACGACACCGCTTTTTTATCCGAAGCGGATGCTCAGCGTTTACAATTTGAACAAAACGCCCTGCATTACCACGAACACCCCCGTCCTGGTAAAATCTCTGTCACTCCCACCAAACAAATTGCCAACCAACGAGACCTAGCTCTTGCCTACTCCCCTGGCGTGGCGGTGCCTTGTCTTGAAATCGAAAAAGACCCTAAACTTGCCGCCAAATACACCGCTCGCTCCAATCTAGTTGGCGTGATTACCAACGGTACTGCTGTGCTTGGGCTTGGCAACATTGGTGCATTGGCGTCCAAGCCTGTCATGGAAGGTAAAGGCGTGCTATTTAAGAAGTTCGCTGGCATTGATGTGTTTGACATTGAGATTAATGAGACCGACCCCGACAAATTCATCGAGACAGTGGCAAGCTTGGAGCCGACCTTTGGCGGGATTAACCTAGAAGACATCAAAGCACCTGAGTGCTTCAAAATCGAGCGTGAACTGCGTGAACGCATGAATATTCCTGTATTCCATGACGACCAGCATGGTACCGCCATCATCTCAGCCGCCGCCCTGCTAAACGCTCTACAACTTAACGGCAAAAACATCGGCGAGATTACGCTTGTCTGCTCAGGGGCAGGGGCGGCAGCGATTAGTTGCCTTGATTTGATTGTGGCACTTGGAGCCAACAAAAACAACATCTATGTGCTTGACTCAAAAGGCGTTATCACGACAAGCCGTGAAAACCTAGACGAATCCAAAGCCCGCTTTGCTCGTGATACCGACAAGACCACCCTTGCCGAAGTCATGAACGGTGCCGACGTATTTTTAGGTCTGTCAGGGCCAGGCGTGGTCAGCCAAGATATGGTACGCTCAATGGCAAAAGACCCGATTATCTTTGCCCTTGCCAACCCAACCCCTGAGATTATGCCCGAGCTTGCCCATGCGGTGCGTTCGGACGTGATTATGGCGACAGGTCGCTCAGACTACCCCAACCAAGTCAATAACGCCCTATGCTTCCCTTATATTTTCCGTGGGGCATTGGACGTTGGGGCAACTGTCGTTAATGAAGAGATGAAGCTTGCGTGCGTACACGCCATCGCAGCGATGGCTCACACCGAATCCACCCCGTCTGTGGACAGTCAAAAAGACGAAACTGGCAAAAGCTTTGGGCGTGAGTACCTTATCCCCGGTCCTTTGGAGCCAAATCTTATCCTAGAGATTGCCCCTGCTGTTGCCAAGGCTGCGATGGACACAGGCGTGGCAACCTTGCCGATTGCAGACTTTGATGTCTATCGCCAAAAATTGTCTGAGTTCATCTATAATACTGCTCTTGCCATGAAGCCCATCTTCAACAAGGCAAAAGCCAACCCCAAACGTATTGTCTATGCCGAAGGTGAAGACATCAATGTGTTGCGTGCGGTGCAAGTGGTGGTGGACGAGCAAATCGCCCAGCCTATCCTTATCGGTCGCCCCGAGATTATCAACCAAGAAATCGACAATCTCGGTCTGCGTTTGGTCGATGGTCAAAACATTACCATCATCAACCCCAACAACAACCCCCACTACGACAGATATGTCGAATATCACTACACAGCCAATCAACGCAATGGCGTCAGCTTAGAGCTGGCTCGTCGTGATGTTCGCCGTAAAACCACGCTTATCGGCTCACTCATGGTCGAGCTTGGCGATGCGGACGGCTTGATTTGTGGTACGTTTGGTTTTTATCACTTGCATTTAAAATACCTAAATCAAGTCATCGGCAAAAAAGATGGCGTATCCAACTTCTACGCCATGAGTGCCGTACTCATGCAAAACCGCAACCTGTTCATCGCTGATACCTACATCAACGAAGACCCAACCGCCGAAGAGCTTGCCGAGATGACCATTTTGGCAGCCGCAGCAGTACGTCGTTTTGGTATCACACCAAAAGTCGCCCTACTGTCACATTCTAACTTTGGGGCATCAGACCGTACTTCTGCTCTCAAAATGCGTCAGGTGCATGACATCTTAACAAAGATGAACGTGGACTTTGAGTTTGATGGCGAAATGCATGGCGACACCGCCCTAGATGAGCGTATGCGTCAGCACAGCTATCCATTTAGCACCTTAAAAGGCTCGGCAAACCTACTTATTATGCCAACGCTTGACAGTGCCAACATCGCCTTTAACCTACTAAAAACCGCCACAGGCTCGGCCGCCCTAGGGCCTATCCTGCTAGGTGCGGACAAGCCGGTGCATATCTTGACACCTTCTGCGACCGCTCGTCGCATCGTCAACATGACCGCCCTATCGGTATCGGACGCTCAGGACATGGCAAAATAAGCCGGTCAAACCCAAAAAGCACTCATCAGGGTGCTTTTTTTATTGGTTAATTTACGCTACAATGAGCCAAATTTATCAAAAAAGATTTACCATGCAAGTATATTTGGTTGGTGGGGCGGTGCGTGATACGCTCTTAGGTCACCCCATCAAAGACAAAGATTTTATGGTGGTGGGGGCAAGTCCTGCCGACCTGCTCACCCAAGGCTTTACCCAAGTGGGGGCGGATTTTCCTGTGTTTTTGCACCCGCACACCTATAATGAGTACGCCCTTGCTCGCACCGAACGCAAAAACGGCAAAGGTCATCAAGGTTTTGCTGTACAGACGGACGGAGTGAGCTTACAAGACGATTTGGCACGCCGAGATTTGACGATAAACGCCCTTGCCATAGAAGTTGACGGACTGTTTGACGACACGCCACGCACAGGGCAAGTGGTGGACTTTTATGACGGACAAAATGACCTACGCCACAAGCTCTTACGCCATGTATCCCCTGCATTTAGCGAAGACCCGCTTCGTGTATTGCGAGTCGCTCGCTTTTATGCCCGCTTTTATGAGCTGGGTTTTACGGTCGCCCCTGACACCGCTTACCTTATGCAAAGCATTGCCAGTCGGGGGGAGCTTTTGCACCTTAGCCGTGAGCGGATTTGGACGGAATGCGTGAAGGCTTTTGATGAGATGTGTGCGTTTGCGTTTTTTGAACTGTTATTTGATTTAGATATTTTAAAACAAATTCTACCCGAGCTAAACACCATTTGGCAAAATAACACCATTCGCCAAACCACTTTTGATAAATTAAAAACCGCCCACGATAAGCCATTGCATATCAAATTTGCCATATTAACCTATGGATTTTTGGATAATAAAGCGGATTTATCAAAACTGTGCGAGCGGTTATTAACGCCCAAAGCCATTACGCAATTTGCCCAATTATTCATCACGCTTTTTGATGAATTAACCCATTATCAAGACATTTCTGCCGATAAATTATTAATGTTAATAGAAAATACCAAAGCCCAAAAAGACAAAACGGTATTATTTGATTTGATTAATGCGGTAGAAATAGTAAATAATAAAACAATCAATCGTGAATTTTTTCATCACGCCATGAGCCTTTATCAGTCGGCAACGATTAACGATATCGATAAATCATTAAAAGGTAAACAAATTGGCGATGAGCTGACACGGTTACGCTTATTAAAATTAAGCGAATTTTTAAAAAAGGCAATTTTATGAAAAAAGTCGCCCTAATCACAGGCGGAGCAAAACGCATTGGCAAGGCAATCGTCCAAGCCTTTCACAACAAAAGCTTTAATGTTATTATCCATTATCATCACAGCCAAACAGATGCTCAAAATTTGGCAGATGAATTAAATGCCATTTGTGATAATAGTGCCAAAATCATCAAGGCGGATTTGGCTATCGTCAATGATAAAAATACATTGGCAGATTTTAAAAATCACGCCATAGCTTTATTTGGGCGGATTGATGTTTTGGTGCATAATGCGTCAAGTTTTTATCCAAGTGATGTCAATGATGATTTGGATAAGTGGCAAACGGACTGGGACGATTTGTTTTTGACCAATGCCAAAGCTCCACTATTTTTAAGTCATGTTTTTAAAGATGAGCTTATCACAAATCATGGGGCGATTATCAGCCTGCTTGACATTCACGCACGAGATAAGCCCTTTATCGGCTACCCCATTTATAACATGGCAAAATCGGCACATCTGGGCATGGTGCAGTCCTTGGCGTTGGAGTTTGCTCCAAGCGTGCGGGTCAATGGCGTCTCCCCTGGTGTGAATATTTTTCCAGAAGATAACAAAAACAACGAATTAGACGATGCCATCAAAGACAAGCTAACAAAATCGGTTCCTTTGCAAAAAATCGGTACGCCCAATGACATCGCCCAAGCGGTGCTATTTTTGGCGAACGCTCCTTATATCACAGGGCAGATTTTGGCGGTGGACGGTGGACGGAGCTTGACGTTAAGGGGTAGCTAAAAAAGGGGATGACTAAAAAAGACAAAATATAAAACAGCAAAAACCCACCATCAGGCGGGTTTTTGTAAGAGTGTGATACAAATTAGAATTTGTATTCTAGACCTGCACCGACACCATAAGCATTTGCTTTGTTGCCAGTAGCAGTATTGCTTAGGTTAACACCTTCAGAACGTTGGTAAGCACCATATAGATGACCAGTGGTTGCTTTGTTAAAGGCATATTTGCTACCAACTACGGTACGGAAGATTTCAGCATCTTTATTGCCACGTGCGTTATCAACAAAGTCTAGCTGACCGTAAGCAGTCCAAGGGGTTTGTACTAGCTTGTGTTCAGCAGATACAGTGAAAGCATTCTCTTTTTCACCGCCTTTTACAAGCTTGGTGTTTTGATATAATGCACCAACAGTAGTTGCAGGGCTTAGATCGTAAGCACCACTCACACGAGCTGCTCTTAAGTCACCTGCTTGAATATAACTAACACCGGCACGATATGGGGTATTGGTAGGTTCATATTGAACACCAACACCGAATGCGTCACGAGCCAAAGTATCTGTACCGTTGTTCTCATCAAGAACATACATGCCTAGGAAGTTAACACCGTTATATTTTGGAGAGACATACGCAAGGGCATTGTTAGCACGTGGGCTATCAATAGCGGCTAGCACATTATTACCACCGATAACACCGCCTTCTGTTACATTAGCATAGTCAACCATGCCATCAATGGCACTCAAGCGGCCAGCAAGCAAAATACCATATTGCTTATTAGATAGACCCAAGAACGTATCACGAGAGTAGAATTGATCTTCATTGGCATCAACATCAATACCATACTCTAATTGATACACAAGGTCAGTATTGACAGTTAGAGCTTCTGAACCTTTAAAACCGATACGAGAGGCGTTAGAGTTTAGTTGGGTACGAGAGTCTTTGCTTGCACTGTTGCTATTACCGTCTTGTACATCAAGAGTCAAGAACGCTTTACCATAAACTTGTGGGGCAGCTTGAGCAACTGTGATAGACAGAGCAGCAACGGCTGACGCTAAAAGTAGTTTTTTCATGGGTTTCTCCACTGACATTTTTAGTGATGGGGCTGCTGTACGCTTGCACCCGATGTGATAAGCTAATAACCACTTAACAACCTATCGCGGTTTTAAGTTATTGCCAATATGGGCATTTCATCATAGTTTCGTGACATATTCGTGACAACTTTTACATTTTTTGATAATCATGTATCAAATTTTGCATAAGTTTAACACAATAGACAAAAACAGTCATCAATCCCATACCGTGTGTATAGAATACCAATTTTGTCATATTTTGCAACACCTTTTATCACAAAAATTCACACTTTTTTAAATAAATTTAAAAAAATACATATTTATCAATGATTTATAATGTTACTGATTTCCAAAAAATTTGTAAACATTGAGAATATTTTTTAATTGGATGATGTTTTTTGACATGACATGAAGTTATATAGCATTAATTTTAGATAAATGTATTAATGTTTTATATGTGTTATATTGCACTATTGTGTGAAAAATAATCAATTTGTGGCTGTACGTGACAACCAAAACGGGTTCACAGATGGTTAAATCATGCTAAAATATATCCATGATTTTAATGTTTAATCAATATTGGAAATATTTATGACCGACATACTGCCCGAAGATGACTTGCACGTCATCGCTAGCCGTACCAAAGCCAAAACCGACATCAGCCATATTCATGCATTTTTGGGGGCAAAAACCAACGATAAATGGCTCGCTGTCGCCAAAGATAATCTCCCCCTACTCATGCAAGACCACGCCAACTGCGAGAAAAAAGCAGCAGGGACGGCGATGAATTTGATTTTTCGTTATGAGTTTCACAAGGATTTGCAAGAAAAACTTGCCCAGCTGGTGCGTGAAGAGATGCTCCACTATGAGCAGGTGTTAGAACTCATGAAAGAACGTGGTATCGCATGGTCGCACCTGCCTGCGGGGCGATACGCCAAGGGGCTATTAAAGCACAAACGCACGTGGGAGCCTGCCGGCATGATAGACGTGCTGATTATCGGGGCGTTTATCGAAGCTCGTTCGTGTGAGCGATTTTCGGCATTGGCGGATGTGATTGATGATGAAAAGTTATCAAAGTATTATAAATACTTACTCAAATCCGAAAGCCGTCATTATGAAGATTATCTGGCTCTTGCCCAGTCGGTATCTGATGAGCCAATAGATGAGCGAGTGGCGTTTTTTCGGGCGGTGGAAGCGGAGCTGATAGATAGCCCTGATGGGGAGCTACGCTTTCATAGTGGCGTGCCTGACTTTGTTTAAAATTTATACAAGCAAGCCATCATCTTATTTATCAATCATCGGATTTTAAATTTTAGCGTGCGTGGTGCTTGCAATTTGGGCGGGCAGACGCATATTATGGCTTTACTTTTTGCCTTGGTTTTAACTTTAAGTGACTGATGGCTTACAGTTAAAAGCATTCATCTTATCATCTTACCTTTTTACCTTTGGAAATATTATGACCACTCATCACAAACTCATCATTCTAGGTTCAGGACCAGCAGGCTACTCAGCAGGGGTGTACGCTGCCCGTGCCAACCTAAACCCCGTCATTATCACAGGGCTACAACTGGGCGGACAGCTTACCACCACCACCGAGATTGACAACTGGACAGGCGGAAAAGAGGGCTTAACGGGGGGTGAACTCATGGATAACATGAAAGAACACGCTGAGCGTTTTGGCACCGAGCTTATCTATGACCATATCCACACCACCGACCTACAAAACCGCCCTTTTACCTTAACAGGCGACAACGGCACTTATACTTGTGATGCTCTTATCATCGCCACAGGAGCAACTGCTCAGTATCTAGGCTTGGAGAGTGAAACGACATTTATGGGGCGTGGCGTGTCAGCGTGTGCCACCTGCGACGGCTTTTTTTACAAAAACCAAAAAGTCGTCGTCATCGGTGGAGGCAACACCGCCGTAGAAGAAGCCTTGTATCTATCCAACATCGCAAGCCATGTTACCCTAATCCACCGCCGTGATAGCCTTAGAGCCGAGAAAATCATGCAAGACCAACTATTTGAAAAAGTCAAAAACGGCAACATCACGATTGAATGGAACAGCAGTGTCAAAGAAGTCGTGGGCGATGACATGGGCGTAACAGGCGTGATTATCCAAAACACAGACGGCACCACCAAACAAATCGATGCCATGGGAATGTTTGTCGCCATCGGACACAAGCCAAACACCGCCATTTTTGACGGTCAGCTTACTATGAAAGACGGCTACATCGTGGTAAAAAGCGGACTGGACGGCAATGCCACCGCCACCAGCATTGACGGCGTGTTTGCTTGTGGGGACGTGGCAGACCATATCTACCGCCAAGCCATCACATCGGCAGGGACAGGCTGTATGGCAGCGTTGGATGCGGAGAAGTACTTGGATGGGATGTGATTTCACCCAAAGCAAACCACGGATTTAGACACACAGCCCATTTAGTATTGTTTTTTAAATGGGCTTTTTATATGCCTTTCAATGGCGACTTTAACTCCAACAACAAAAAGACAAACCGCCTAGGCAATTTGTCTTTTTGTGGTTAAAAACCTACATTGAATATGCTTTATCAGGGCGAATGTGATTTACCCCTACATATCCAAATTTTAAAAATACCATTTTTGTCTACAAAACAATCATTTATCTCATCGTAACAAACTCTTCAGACCCTGTCGGATGAATGGCAACGGTGTTATCAAAATCACGTTTGGTTGCCCCCATTTTTATGGCGACAGCAAAACCTTGAATCATCTCGTCCACACCAAAGCCCACACCGTGCAAGCCCACCACTTTTTCATCATCGCCCACGCACACAAGTTTCATGCGACACGGCTCACGATGAGCGGTAATGGCAGAGTACATGGGCGTGAAGTTGGATTTATAGACCTTGACCTTGTCCGCCCCAAACTCGTCAATGGCGTCTTTTTCGCTCATGCCGACCGTACCAATGGGCGGATGGCTAAACACGACCGTGGCGACATTGCTATAATCTAGGTGTTCATCGGGCTTATTGTTAAACAGGCGTTCGGACAGTCTGCGACCGCTCGCCACCGCCACAGGGGTCAGCTCAATGCCGTTTTCAATAATATCACCCACCGCATAAATGCCGTCTACCGTGGTGTTTTGGAATTTATCCACGATGATTTGCCCCTTTTCGTTGGTTGCCACGCCTGTTTTGTGCAAGTCAATGACATCAGTCGCTGGCACACGCCCTGTCGCCCAAATCAGGCATTCTACATTTAGGGTTTCGCCATTGTCAAAATACACGGTCAGACCGTCATTTTTTTCAATTTTAACAGGATTTACGCCCGTATGGAACGTAACGCCGTCTTTGTCCATGACATCTTGCAAAACTTCTACAATATCTTTATCAAAACTCTTTAAAATACCGCTACGCACGCACAAATGCGTATCCACGCCCAAGGCATTCATCACGCCTGCAATCTCAACGCCAATGTAGCCACCGCCAACAATCGCCACCGATTTTGGCAGTTCGGTCAAATCAAAAAAACCGTCCGAGTCAATGCCGTATTCTGCCCCCTGTATGTTTGGACGGTGTGGGCGACCGCCTGTGGCAATCAAAATATGGTCGGCGGTAATGGTCTCGGTCTCGCCATTGTCATAGCTGACTTCTACTGAATTTTTGTCAAGAAATTTGGCAAAGCCGTTGATTAAGGTTACGCCGTTTTTTTCAAAGGTGTTTTTATAAGATTGATGAATGCGGTTAATATAAGCGGTGCGGTTTTCGACAAGTTTGGCAAAATCAAAGTTTATGACATCAAGCTCAAAACCATAATCAGGGGCGTAGTTGTGAATGGCGGTTGCCATGTTCGCTCCGTACCACAGCACTTTTTTGGGTACACAGCCTACGTTGACGCACGTTCCGCCAACGTGCTTTGCTTCAATCACGGCAACTTTTTTGCCGTACATACTGGCACGGTTGGCAGAAGCGATACCGCCACTACCGCCACCAATGGTAATATAATCAAAATGTCTGGTCATGGGTTTTCTCCAAAAAAGGTTGGGTTATTATAACGCATAATGGGGGCGGTTGATGGATTTTGGGAAGAATGTTTGATAAAATTTTTTGATTGTTGATAGATGATTTTTTAATTGATTAAACTAATAAAATCCTGCTCGCCAATATCGATAGCGGTATGCGTGGCAATGCGATTTTAGATACCATACTCTCCCCTTAACTCATTGATATAGTCATTGGTAACTGGCTGGGCATTAGCTGATGACGGTAAAGAGCGAATACCCGTTAGCTCAAAAAACTCATCATCACCAATCTCTTCTTGGGGTGCTAAGAAGGATTGGGGTTGTTGCTCATCAACCAACTTTTCTGCCATTGACACAAGATAATCACTTGCCGACATATTTTGTTGTTTGGCAATTTGTACAATCTGCGTTTCTACTTGTAGGGGTAGGTCTAGGATTATCATGGATGACTCCTTTTTAAAGATACACCCAACCAACTTGATATTTACCACGGGTTTGTAGGCGTGTGCTGAGCACAACCTTTGATGATATTACTATACAAGGCGTGCTCAGCACGCGCCTACGTCCACACATCATTGTATTTGTAGTAATTTTAAAGTTTCTTGGGTGTAACTCATTGTAGCACAATCGAAAAACAAAAAAACCCAATCTCAGCCACGCTCATCTAGCACGTCCCACCAATCGCTTGACGATACTCATCATCTGACCAACCACCGCTTTATCTGCCCGTCCATCTCGCCCATAGCGGTGTTTGCGATACAAACCCTTTAATTCATCAATATCTTCGGAATTATTTGGCGTTTTTAGACGGTCAAGCCAAGTCAAATAAGGCTCGCTCGCCCCCTTACTCCATGCCTTATCCTGCTTGGCAAGCCCTGCCGAGAGCTTTATAAGTGGCACGTCTAGCCCATGATACTGCCGTCTGCGTCGGTACATCATCACACCCACAAATAAGACAGCAAGCACCCCCACGCCCCCAACCAATATCCAAAACTGCTGAGCAAAACTTGTGATATTAAACCATTTAAAAAGCGAATTTTTTTGCTCATCTTGGTCATAGCCGACCACGTTTTTTTGCCAATAATAGCCCATCTGGTCAGAGTAACGTCTCAATGTTTGTAGCATCTTAAACTGCTGATAACTCCATTGCCCTATCATACCATCGCCAAACATGGACGCACCGCCCATTTCAGTTACCGCATTCATGCCTTGCTCCACACGGTCAGGCGAGACAAAGGCGGTCGGGTCAATACGCACCCAGCCCTGCCCATCAAACCACACTTCTGTCCATGCATGAGCATCCATCTGACGCACTTCCCAGCTCTGCCCATCACGCCCAAGCTCACCGCCTTGATAGCCTGCCACCACCCGAGCAGGAATGCCTGCCGACCGCATTAAAAAGGTAAAACTGGACGCATAATGCTCACAAAAGCCCGCCTTTGTCCCAAACAAAAACTCATCAATGCGGTCATCTCGCAGCACAGGGGGTGAGAGCGTATAGCTAAACCCACCCGTGGTGATAAAGTTTTGCACCGCTTGTGCATAGCGGACAGGGTCGCCCGTCTTAGCGTAGAGTTCACTGGCAAAGGTACGAGCCTGCTCATTGCCATCTTCGGGCAGGCGTAGATTAATGCGTTTTTGGACATCGGTCAGTTCAATATCCACCTTCGGCTGACTAAAATAACTGGCACGATAGCGTTTTTGGGTACTGATCGGGTAATAATGACGCAGGGTAAAATCGCCCGTCATGCCCATGCCACGCTCAGGGTGCAGGCGTGGATAATCAAGAGCGAACAGCCAGTTTTGCTCGGTTGGCTCCAAGATGACCCGATAATGATGTTCCATGCCTTGATAAGCACTCATCGCCCATTCTGGGGGCTTATCGCCATCTCGTGACAACCAAAAATGGGGCGAAAACTCACTTTGTCGCCACGTCACCCCATCAAAATCACTAAACACCAGTCCACGCCAATACATTTCATGACGGCTTGGCATTTGCCCATCAAATTCAGCACGAAACGCCAGTTCAGTCGATTGACTCAGATTAGAAAAATCCCCCGGTGACATGCTATCCGAAACACCCGTTGTCGCAGATTTGCCCGCCATCGGCAGTGACCACATCGGGGGCAGGCGAGGAAAAAACAAAAACAGCACCACAAGCAGGGGAATGGCAGGCAGGGTTATCATAGCCAGTACACGCAGTCGCCCCGAACCATCAGCATTATCATCATCACTAATGGCAATAAAACCCAATAATATCATCATGAGTGTCGGCAGTCCCACCACCGCCACGCTCAAATCCTGCCGTATCAAAAACGCCGACGCCAGCGTAAATAATGCAAGGTTTAACGCCACATAAGCGTCCCGCTTCTCATACAGCTCCCACGCCTTTGCTACAAAGCACAGCACCAAAAAGCTGACCGCCACATCCACGCCAAACGCCTGCCCAAAACTCACCCAAATCGCCACCGTGCCAACCAAAAACAGTAGCACCTGCACCACTTGATAGATACGGCGTAGTCGCCCACCACTTAGACGGTGCAGGTGTGCCTTGATACTGGGTTTTTGCATGATGATGCTGATGATGAGTACGACCAGTAGCCATGCAGGAATGCCCATCGCATGGGGAAACACAAGCGATGCCATGGCAAGCAGTAGCCAGTGATAGGCAGGCAGAGCAAGGATTTTTTGCCAAAATTTTTGGGGGCTTGTGGTTAGGGTTTTTCTACCTTGACCAAAATCGTGAAAAGTGCTGTTCATGGTGTCTGTGTCGTGTGGTTTTGCCCGATAAATGATTTGGTAAAATTAGGGTAAATGATTTGGTGAAATTAGGCAAATACCAACCTTTTTATTTATCATCAATTTATTAGGGCGTGCCTGCCTTTTGTATTTGCAATGAAAAATGCCTGTTTAAAAAAAGCAGGGGAATCGCACGTTTTTCAAGAAAAAAGTGAAGTTTGATGGTCATTCTATCAAACGAGCTTTTATTATGAAAAACCAGATTTAGCCATTTTTCATGCAAAAACATTGTTTTATTTCTAAAACATTTCTATATTTTAAATTGTATTATAAAGGTTAGGCACGCCCTAACTATCAAACCAAATCTTTTTTATAAATAAAATAACTCAAAAATGCTTTTTTAAATGATTTTAAACGGCTTTAAAAGAACTTTAAAATGGATAATATAAACCGCCAATTTTGCCAACTGCCAAAACCCATCAAGGCTCTTTGGCAAGTCTTAGCAGACATTGGCGGACAAACTCATCACCCACGCCTATCTGCCCTGCCCCACTGGGCAAAACAAGCATAAAGGGCACACCTTGGCTGGCAATGGCTTGCACCGCATGGGTCAGCTCACTTAGGCGGGTCTCATGCACCCCTGACGGCATGTCATCATAGTGCAAGCACCACTCACGCCCGAGCGAGTCGCCAAAGTGCTTGGTGAGCATGCCCGCCCCCCGTGCCACGTGCGACCATGACACCCGTGCCAAACTCTCGCCTTCTTGGTATTCGTCCAACATCTCAAAGTCGCTTTGCCCTGCCACGCTAATGGCACTTCGCTTATCGCTCTCGCTTGCCACCGCTCGCTTGTCGTTTTGCCAGTCAAAAGGGGTAGGCTTAGGGTATACAAAAATCGGACTTGCCAAATACACATACGCCCACGCACGCATGACCCCTAGCGGATAGCGGCTGCTGATGACCAGACGGGGCAGGGTCATCACCCCCCGAGTGGGGGTATAGACAGGCAATCTGACCAGCACCGATTTGCTCAGCGTTGGCGTGATGATGGTGCGAGCATTCATGAAGTCTTCTCGTGCCTGCCCTTTGAGCATTTTTTGGACAATCTCATGCTTATCATCAAACACCGCTTCTATCTGCCGTGACGCCTTGCCACTTCTGGTGGATAACTCCAAAGTCACATAACCTATCGACCCTGCCTCAGACAAACTGGACTCGACAAACCGCACATCAATGCTCGCCACCTGCACAAAGGTATAAAACACCGTCACAAGCCAAATGCCGAACAGATAAAAGCACAGCCCCAGTACCAAGTTATTGCCATAATTAACCCCCGTCACAAAAGTGGCGATGAGTAGTAGAGCAAACAGCAGTCCTTGACGGCTAAAAAAGATATAGACATTACGTAGCCCGAGCGACACCATATCTTTGCGTGGCGAGCGTCTGGCAAAGAACTCGTTGAGCTTGTTCTTTATGGGATTGGTCAGTGGGCGGGTTAGGCGATGAGCAGATGATTTCATGGGCATACGGATAGATTGATTGGGTTAATGACAAATGGCAAATCCGCCATCAATCAATCGCCACTTCGTCCAAAATACGTCTGGCAATGGTCATCTCAGTCAGACCACCCAGATGATGAAACGGCACAAACCGCTGTCCTAGCCTGTGGTCAGCGACCGCCGAGAACACCGCCTGCACGTCATCTATCGCCACATTGTCCTGCCCTGATACATAGGCATAGGCTTGGCAAGCACGCTTTAACGCCAACACGCCACGAGGGGATAAGCCGTGATATTCTTGACTTGAACGGGTTTTGGCGACCAGTTTTTGTAGGTAGTCTAGCACCACAGGGGCGATGTAGATGTCTTTGACTTCTCGCTGAGCTTGTGTCACTTCTTCGCTGGTCAAAATCGGGACAAGCTCGCCCATCATCGCTCTACGGTCTCTCCCCTCTAACAGTTCACGCTCAGCTTTAGGTGACGGATAGCCGAGCGAGACACACATCAAAAAGCGGTCAAGCTGTGACTCAGGCAATGGATACACGCCTGCTTGTTGGGCAGGGTTTTGGGTAGCGATGACAAAAAAGGGCTTGGGTAAAACATACGTTTGTCCATCTTGGGTTACTTGTTTTTCTTCCATCGCTTCTAACAGTGCTGACTGCGTTTTGGGACTTGAACGATTAATCTCATCGGCAAGCAGTAGCTGAGTGAACACCGCTCCTTTTCTAAAAGCAAAACTCTGCTCGCTTTGGTTGTATATCATCATTCCCAAAATATCGGCAGGAAGCATGTCATTGGTAAACTGCACACGGTTAAAATCTAGCCCCAACAGGATGGCAAGACTGTGTGCCAACGTGGTCTTACCCATACCAGGTAAGTCTTGCAGTAGCAAATGCCCATCCGCCAAAATGCAGGACACGGCAAGGGTTACGGCTTCTTCTTTATCAAGGACGATTTGGTTTAGTTTGTCAAGTAGGGTTTGGATTTTGGGCTGGGTGTGTGACATGAAACACTCGAATAAAAAATATTTTGATAAATAATAGGGCGTGCCTGCCTTTTGTATTTGCAATGAAAAATGCCTGTTTAAAAAAGCAGGGGGGAATCGCACGTTTTTCAAGGAAAAAACTTGAGGCTGTGAGTTTTCTATCAGCCAAGTTTTTATTATGAAAAACATCCGACCACTTAATCTGATAAATCTTAAGAGTTTTAACTTGATTTTTTAAATTAAGTGGTCGGATAGCCATTTTTCATGCAAAAACGATTGGTTTTTTCTAAAATATTTCTGTATTGTAAATAGTGACATAAAGGACAGGCACACCCTAATAATTATATCAATTTTTTAAAAATTTTTTGTATGACAAGCGTTATTGTGGCAAACTTTTTACATAAAAAACACCCAACGATGTGTTGGGTGTTCGCTATTATGGCAGTTACGCTTCAGCAGGGGGCGGGAAAGTAATCTCGGTATTGGCAGGTTGCAGATAGTCGCCTTGTAGGTATCTTGCCCCTACCGACCACGCCATAGACATAGTGGATGCCTCTTCGATGTATGGCATGAGCGTGCTTGCCCCTTTTTCGGTTGCTGTATTGACCAGCCCTTGCAAGGCCGTTAAATTCGCCTCTCTGTCTAAGTCCTTGGTATAGCTACGGGCAAGACGCACCATGTTGGGCGACAGATAATCTAGCACCTCGGCGGATTTGGCAGTTACCCCAAAGCCATTCATGCCCACAGGACAATCGATGTTGGCTAGGGCGATAAACTGACGTTTGGCGACCGCCATATAATCCATTAAATCTTGTTCACTAAACTGCAATGTCAGCACCTCACTACCACCGCCAATGGCTCGGGTCAGCTGAGTGATGATGCCTGCCAAATTAGTATCCGCCAGTGATGCAGATGACAACCCTACTAACAGGCGTGCGGTAGGCTCACTTTGGCGAATGCTTGCCAAATGTTTGCTGGCATTGATAAGCATCCAACGGTCAATTTTTTCAAGTAGATTGTGTTTTTTGGCAATGGGGGTTAGTTTATCATAGGTCATTTCTGTACCATCAGCTTGAGGCAATGTTATAAACGCCTCAAACAAGCTACTACTGTCGGTATCAATATCATAAATCGGCTGATATTTTAACACAAATTTATTCTGGGTTAAGGCAGTTTGGATGTACTCCGCCATCACTGTATCATCCTCGCCTGCAATGGCACTAATATCAAAAGCTTTGACCTTCATGCCTTCGTCATCAGGATTGATGTCCTGAACAGTATCCATGGCACGACTTAATACCACGCCTGCCTCAGGAGCATTGATATCCATCATTACCACACCGATGGACAGTGTGGCAGTAACGGTACGACTGCCCACCTCGATGAGCATATTTGCCACACGCTCAGCAAGTTGCTCTGCCAAAGCCATCGCTTGCTCTTTGTTTATCTCATCGACCACCAACGCAAAACTGGTATCACTAAATCTGCTCACGCTGACATCATGTGCTTTTTTGGCGGTCTCATCAAGCACCCAAGCCACTTGTTTGACTGCGGTATCTATTCCCGTTAAGCCTGTGCTTGAATGAATCTTGCCCATGCCGTCCATGCGAATATATAATAAAGCAGCTGACTTAATATCACCACGTGCAACTTCTTGTTGGGTGTTCTGTAATGATTCGGTAAAGGCAAGACGATTGGAGAGTCCTGTTAGAGCATCTTGACGCTCTGCTTCGGCAAGTTTTTTGGCAAGCTCAGCACTGTTATTTTCATTTTGCTGAATAATCATCTGCGTGACAGGCTCACCATCTAAGGTCGCCGCCGCCAGTTGCAATTTGGATGCAAAGGTTGAGCCATCTGTACGTTTGCTCTCGAAGGAAAACTCCACCTGTGAGCGGTCACCCTTGTCAAATTTGCGTAAGAATTGTTTAAAGCCTTTGACATTGTCCCCACCAGCAATCAAATCCACCACTGGCACACCAATAATCTCTTCCATGCTGTTATAGCCAAACATTTCCAAGTATGGGTCGTTGGCAAAGATATGTACGCCTTGATCGATGTATGCCACAGCAGATTTTGAGTTTCTTATCAAAATATTAGCACGTTGTTCGGCTTCTTTTAAGATGGCTTTTAGATGGGCGGTTTGGCGTTTGGCTCGCACATAATCCGTCTGCAGACAAATGGCAGAAACGATAAGTCTGTCATCGCCTTTTGCCAATGATTTAATCATGTCGCCATGAACTACCTCAGGATTACCATGTTCATTGGCGGTCGCCTGCGTATCATCATGCACCAAATGAATGACAGGCAGAGTTATCTGCTCTTCTTGTAGGATGCCCACCACATCTGCAAAATTCATGTCATAGGCACGATGAAAAACAAGCACGTCCCAGTCTTGGCGTAGGGATTTGACAAACTCTGCCTTTTCATCCCAAAAGCCCAAATTGACCTCATCAAAATATTCTGACAAGTGACTGATAAGATGCTCAGCATAGAGTTGCTCTTCATCAATAAACAACAGGTTTAGGATATTTTTTTTCATAGACATACAGTGTATTAAAATCGATGCAGAAAGACTGGCGTTAGATTACCCAAAATATTTGCAATATTTGTACCAATTTGTAATATTTTGAAATATTTTTACAAAACATTACAAACCACAATAAAGACTGATGGTGGGTGCATCAAAAAAGATGCCATATTATAACAGACATTTAATCAATTAGCCATTTAAACGCACGATTTGGTATTGCTCAATCTCATCAGTGGTCAAAAGGTTGCGCTCCAATCTTAGCTCCATCTCCTTGGTATCAGTACGCAAAACAACATAATCTCCCACCTTAAAATGATAACGAGGCATAATGAGAGTACTTTGTTCGTTGAGTTCGTCACCATCCACCAATAAAGCATGAACAAATTCTTGACTTCGACCATCCTGTTTTCGTAGTCGCACACCGACCGCCATCAGTACTCGTCCCAAAAAACGCCCATCCACCGCCACTGAGTTATCCGATTTTTCCACCCAATGTGCCATGCCCAGACGCCAGGGATTTTTATTGGTTGAGACTGCTGATTTTAAGGCAAAAAGCCCGTAAAGATGAATGAGTGGGCGAGATGGTAGCATCTCTTCTTTTTCATCCACACCCTCTTCGCCAAAGCGAAAACGAGCCACCGCCTCATTTTTATAACTTACCTTAACAATCTCTTTGGGGGCGACCATGCCGATGGCGGATGCACTGATTTTGACGTGAAAATCAGCAGGCAACCCCCGTTCTCTTATGACGTTAGATAGATTTTGACCGCCAGAGATTTCATTAAAAATGGATGCAAACCCTACCAGTAGCTCAGCTTTTCTTTCGTGACCACCGCCTTGTCTTTCGTGTGATGCACGCTGTTCAAAGGCAAGTAGCACCATTTTAGCGAAACGCATCTCAAACAACGACTGTGCCGTGCCATCTATGTATTCGCCTGATGACACCTGCTCCATGTGCCGTGTAAAACTCTCTAAATCAAAAAACAAACAGCGATGCTCATCACTGTAAGGATTGACCGATGCGTATGGCGTGATAACCTCAGGTGGCTCGACACCTTGTAGATTGACAAAAACACGAAACTCAGGGTTGGCATCAAAGGTTGTTTTAAAATATTTAACCCACAAAGGCAAAACTCTAAAAGCATTTAAAATATCTCGACGACGATAGGCAAAAAAGTTGCCGAAACTTGCCCCACACGCCTGCATGTATCTGTCATGAATGGACGTTTTAGGATAATTTTTATCAAAATCTTGAATATTTTGATGGCAAACCCCCAGATTAAGCGTGGTCAGATACCAGGTATTTACTTCTCGCCAAATAACCTTAGGGGATCTTTGATAGGTTAACGCATACTCCATCAAAAGCTTGACATACAGCACCATAAATTGATGTACAGCATAAATAAAGATGTCACGCTCGGCAGTAAGCGCGCCTGCTTTTTTGGCAGAAATGATTCTACTAAGCCATTTTTTGCTCCCGCTACTTGCCAAAACAACAGCTTTCTGATGGCGTACGGCAATGTTGCGATACACCAAAATCATCAAAAAGTACAAACTACGCACTTCATGAATTGACGACTGCTGTTCATCGGATAAGCTTTGATGTTCATAGACATAGTCAGTGTGCATTTGTTCAACTACACGCTCAACAACCACCATCAGCTCGTCCATGAGTGTCAATTTTTGACCATCATGCATGTCGCAGACCAACACCTCGCTAAGTGCCACCCTAAGCTCAGTGTACTGCTCATGTTTAGATTTAGCAGAAAGCATGGTTGCCCATGTGCTAAGATTGGCACCTGTCTGGTCAAAATAGGTCAGCGCGATGGATTTTTGTGCCAATGGTGCAGTAATTAGGCGTTCAAATTTTTGCAGGGTAATCATAACATATCTCTTTGCACAAACTGGCTTGACGATGCCATCCATGCTGTGTAGACTCTAACAACTTGACAACACACCTCCAAAACTTAGTCACTTAGCATCAAACAAAATTTGTTTAATTTGTGCAAGTTAAGACGTGGGTTAATAACATAAAGTTTTATATTATAGCAAACTATTAACACTTATCCACGACAATAATCACCCAGAAACAGCATTTGGGGTGGTATTTTTCCCATTTTGATTGTATTATAAAAAATCATAAAAAAGCACAGTCGTCATCGGCTGTGCTTAGAGTCAAGTCGAGAGAAGGCTACTCTTCTGGCTCATCATCCCATTTGGCATAAGTCTTTGATGGGTCAATGCCCTGTGATTTGAGATATGCCACCTGTTCTTCTAAGGTGCGTGATTTTTCTGCATCATGCATGGTGTTGGTGAGCGTGTCTAGCTCTTGCGTTAACTCTTGGGTATTAGTACTTGGGGTGTTGGTGTTTGGATTGTCTGCTTGGTTTGACATAATTTTTCCTTAAAAACAAAAATGGCAAAGTCATCATAACAAGGCTTTATTGCTGTATTATTGCTAAGTATGTACATATCATGACAGAATATGACATTTTGTTAGCCAAGCCTATTTAGTCACACCTGAGGCTTTTTCTGTCGCTTGCCATAATGAGCCTTGCCCCACAGGTTCAATCCATCCTGCCAACTCTAGCTCATCTAATATCCATAGAGCGTCCGCCTTTACCACTTGTATGCGACTGACCGCATGGACATCAGGGTGTTGGCGAGAGACGATTTGGCTTGCTAGGCTCTTATCCACGATTTCATTTAAGGCACGCCCCAATCCTTGCTCGGAAAATGGCATGACGACATTGGCAAGCATGGCAACGATGTGTCGCCAGCGTAGTGGGATAACAAAAGATACTTCAATGAGCGTACCACCCCGAAACGCATGAGCGGTGCAACTTACCAAAAATTCACTATCAAGCACCAAGGCGGGTTTTAAAGCAGAATGTAAATCAGGGTTTTTGGCGTGGTGGGATTCATCAAAATTTATGGCTGGTTTTGCCTTATCTACCCCCACTGTTTTCTCTGTTTTGTCTATATTGGCCGTTTGACTCTCTTGGGGTGGGGTAAGGAGCATACTACGAATACTCGCCCCTGCTGTCTGCCACCCTTTGGATTTGTCAAAATCAAGCGCATTAAAAGCTGTTTCTAAGAGCTTGGGGAAATTGGTATTATCATCAAAATAATGAACAACATCGCCACCTTGGGATTCTAGTGACCCCACAAAATCAATCAGCCGATTGCCCGTTGGCTTGTTTAATACATCAGCATGCACAAAAATGAGTATGGGCTTGTTTTTGGCTTTGGCATTGGTATAGCTAACGTGAAGCTGGCTCACCCCTGACGCATTGGCTTTGCCGTAGCTGTTACCGATGAGTATGAGTACCACATCGGCAGAATTAACACATCGCCAACTATAACTGGCAGATTCGGCACGAGCAATCACCAAGTCTTTGGTTAAAAAAGCCCGACTCTCAAAAAATATCGCCACATCATCTTGGGCAGTAACCAACAGTGGGTCATCAGCCACACAAGCGATATGAACATGATAACGATGATTTGACACAAAAACCCCAAGGTTAATAGTGGATTGGTGTTAGGGAACGTCCGCCCAAAATCAATGATAAAGTATGACAATTTAAAAATAGTAGAGCAAGTGATTTTTATCAAAATAATCTCTTATTATAAAGAATTTTTCTCAAAATAAAAATACCCAAGATGAATAAAAACGCCAAAATTTGCAAAAGTAACACAATCACATATAAATGGTTAAAATTAGCATATCATTTGCCGTGCTTTCGCCTTACAGAGTCATTCATCATAATTAATCAGCTCAATAAATGGCTCACCGCTTAACTTCTCGGCAGTGGCAAGCAGGTCATCATCTAAGCGTGTGGCATACAACTGCATAGGAGCGGTGTTTGGTGTGGGGCTTGCGATATTAAAAAAATCAAGCAAGGATTTGACCCGTTGGGCGATTGCCAGTCCTGAGTCAATCAACTGCACGTCCAGATTTTCTTGTTGTATAAAGGTCTGCAAAAACCCCTTAAAAAACGGATAATGCGTACACCCCAGCACTATCACGTCCACACCCATGTCTGCCCATT
Organism: Moraxella bovis; assembly: GCF_025985205.1. Taxonomy (NCBI): domain Bacteria; kingdom Pseudomonadati; phylum Pseudomonadota; class Gammaproteobacteria; order Moraxellales; family Moraxellaceae; genus Moraxella; species Moraxella bovis. The sequence continues at coordinate 709,332 of NZ_CP087840.1, read as the reverse complement.
GTTTGGTTTGTCTAATCAGTAGATTTGCCACTTGACTGTCAATGGGCATACCGCTCTCCACCCACGGCACCAATGTCGGCTCAAAATGCTTATGCACCATAACCTCTTGTGGCTTGGCAACGTCATTGATGACATCGTTTAATAGATAGCCATTTAAAGTCGCCCGAGTGGCAAGCACGGCAATTTGGCGGGTTTTGGTTAAGCTACACGCAGGTTTGACCGCAGGGACAAGCCCCACAATCGGCACGCTACACCGCTCACGCAACGCTTTTAGGGCATGGGCGGACGCACTGTTACAGGCGATGACGATGAGTTTACAGCCCCGTTTACACAGCCGTGCCACCGCTTGTAAGGTCAAAAGCAAGATCTCATCGCCTGATTTGCCCCCATACGGCACGTTGGCGGTGTCGGCATAGTAGATAAAGCGTTCGTTTGGCATGAGTGTTTTTAGGTGCAAATACACCGACAACCCCCCCATGCCCGAATCAAATACGCCAATCGGGGCGGTAGGGTCATCTTTAAAATCAGGGTGCTGGTTTATCATATTGTTTAATTTTTCTAATTAAAATTTGGGGCAACCACACGATGCGTTTTACCGCCACTTTGCAAGGTCAAAATCGTCTGCCCCTGCTCGTCCGACAGCTCGCCAAGCTCTATTAGATGATAAAACACATTACGCCCAATGCGAGCGGTTAGATTAAAACGGGTGTCTATATACAGCCTATCGTCCGCCACATCATCACGCACCACGGTTTTAAAATACAACGGCTTATCATCAAGCACAATGTTATCGCCATTGGTTGTGCCAAACACTATCCATTCATCGCCATTTTTGACGACTTTATCCACAGTGTTGATAAACAGTGGCGTGTCTATCACGGTGATTTCGTATTTATCGGTGGGCGTTTTTAAAAAGTGGCGTTTTTGCTCACCGTCCACGTCCGCCCACAGCACGCTAGCAAACAAATCCACAAGCGACTGCCGAGCGATTTTAACCCCATCATGATGCCACTCGCCATTATCATCAATCACAATATCAAAAGGCGTTATCGTCTTGGGTGTCCATTTATCTAATGGCGGAATTTTACGCTCATTGCCAAGCGATGAGATGATTTTGGCTAAATCATTGTCTTTATTGGCATTTTTGTCAATATTATCCATCATAATCCTTACCCCATCATTTAAAAAGAGTGTTTAATTTTGCCTAAATTTTTATAAAAAAGCAAATAAATTTTAAGGATTTAAAAAGCACAACAAATCACATTTACCAAATTCTAGCCTTTAAAAGCACAACCCATTCCCCCAGCAACTTTTTACAACCGTACCAGTCATGATTTTATCAAAAATAAGGGCATAATTAACTTGCCTAATTTGACAAGATTGGTAAAATATACCATTTATAATTATTTGATTTATCAAACATTGTATTTGATAATCATTTGTTTTTTAGCCATTACAAGGTTTCACCTTAAACAGCCAAAAAGGAAACACCATGCAAGAGATACAACGTGAGTCAATGGAATTTGACGTGGTCGTGGTCGGCGGTGGCGTATCGGGTCTGTCCTGTGCCATTCGCCTAAAACAGCTTGCCATAGATGCAGGACTTGATGAATTTATGGTCTGTGTCGTGGAAAAAGGCTCGGAGTTTGGAGCTCACATCTTATCGGGGGCGGTCATGGAAACCCGTGCCTTGGACGAGCTGTTCCCTGATTGGCAAAACATGAACGCCCCAATCACGGTAAAAGCAACCGAAGACCGTGTGTATATGCTCCCCAACGCCAAAAAGGCAATCAAACTGCCAAGCTCCATCGTCCCTGCTAGTATGCACAACGAAGGCAACTATATCGTCTCGCTTGGCAACGTGGTACGCTGGCTTGCCGAACAAGCCGAAAGCATGGAGATTATGCTGTTTCCGAACTTTACCGCCAGTGAAATTCTCTACAACGCTGACGGTTCGGTGCGTGGTATCCAAACGGGCGACATGGGGGTCAATGCCAAGGGCGAGCCTAAGCCGTCTTTTGAGGCAGGTTATGAGCTTGTTGCCAAATATACCGTGTTTGCCGAGGGCTGTCGTGGACATTTGGGCAAACGCCTGATTAGCCGTTTTCATCTTGACAAAGACAAAGACCCCCAACATTATGGCATTGGACTAAAAGAGCTGTGGGAGATTGACGCTGATAAGCACGAAGAAGGCGTAATTTTGCACGGCTCGGGCTATCCACTTAATGACACAGGGGCAACTGGCGGTTGGTGGCTGTATTTTGCCGAAAACAATCAAGTGAGCTTTGGCTTGGTGGTGGATTTGTCTTACTCCAATCCGCGCCTATCGCCCTTTGATGAATTACAACGCCTAAAACTACACCCCCTTATTCGCCCTATCTTAGAAGGAGGCAAACGCCTGTCCTATGGGGCAAGGGCGTTGGTCAAAGGCGGTCTAAATAGCCTGCCCAAACTGACCTTTGCAGGGGGTGTGCTGGTGGGCGATGACGCAGGATTTTTGAACCCTGCCAAAATCAAAGGCACGCATACGTCCATGAAGTCGGGAATGCTCGCTGGTGAGGCGATTTTTAAAGCAATCCAAGACGGACGACAACACGATGAAGTCAGCGAGTATCAGACCAATTTTGAAAATTCGTGGCTGTTTGATGATGCCAAATCCGCCCAAAACTTCTCGCCTGCCATGCACCGTATGGGAACGTGGATGGGCGGTGCGTTTATCTTTGTGGAGCAAAACTTATTAAGCGGTAAAATGCCACTTATCATTCATGACAACAGTTATGATTTTGCTCAACTTGACAAAGCCGACCACGCTTATAAGCCTGATTATCCAAAACCTGACGGCAAGCTGACTTTTGACAAATTATCCAGCGTGTTTATCTCAAACACCAACCATGCCGAGGATCAACCTTGTCATCTAAAACTGACCGACCCGACCGTGCCAATCACCAAAAACCTACCGCTCTATGGCGAACCTGCTCGCTTGTACTGTCCTGCGGGGGTCTATGAAGTGGTGGCGGATGAGAATGACCCGAATGGGGCAAGGTTTGTCATCAATAGCCAAAACTGCGTGCATTGCAAAACTTGCGACATCAAAGACCCTGCCCAAAACATCACCTGGGTAACGCCAGAAGGCGGTGGCGGGCCTAATTATCCGAATATGTAATGATGACAAATAAAGGACGTAAATCGTCCTTTATTTTTGGCTTTTTAGATTTTCTAAAAATCTAACTTACAAAATTTGATGGCTATCACTAGAATCATACTCATATTATTAATTTTTCCTAATTAATACATCGTTTTTTATCACTTTTACTTTCCAAAAAATTATATATAATAGTCTTATGGGTTTGTATGATTTTATCCCATGTTGGTAGATTGCATGATGGTTTTTGCAATGATTTTTGGCACACTTTTAAGGATGCGTTAAGCGATGTCAATCCATGATTTTTCAGTTAAAGACATTCATGGCAAAGAAGTTAGATTAAGCGATTTTAAAGGCAAGACCTTGCTCATTGTCAATACTGCCACCAAATGCAGTCTGACACCCCAGTATGATGATTTAGAAGAGCTGTATCAGAAGTATAAAGATAAAGGCTTGGTGGTTTTGGACTTTCCCAGTAACGAATTTGGGCAAGCGGTCGAAGACAATGCAGAAATTACCAAATTTTTAAAAGAAGAATATCAAATCAGCTTTCCCATCTTTGCCAAAATTAACATCAATGGCGAGAACACTCACCCACTTTATGCTTATCTAAAAGAGCAAAAAAGTGAGGAAATAGCCAACAGTAAATATGAAATACTGCTTGAGATCATTGCTCAGATGAATGAGACCCGTACAGGCAATGACATCAAATGGAACTTTACCAAATTTTTGGTCGATAAAGACGGCAAAGTAACCCAGCGTTTCGCCCCAACAGTCAGTACCAAAGAGATGGAATCTGCCATTCAAGAAGAGTTGGCAAATGTGGCTTGATGAGTTGCTTGATTATCAATGACAAAAAGACGTTTGAGGACGTCTTTTTGTTTTTTAAATTACTATTTCTCTCTAAACGTCTTTAATCATCATCCAACGGCTTTTTGGTGGGCAGACCATCATAGTCATCATCGGCTTGATAGACGTCGCCGCGAAAATAAGCACTTTGATGGTCGCCATTGCAAAAGAAATACTCACGCCCATCGCCTGCCACATCCGTCTGCAAAATACCCCGATAGGTGGCAAGTTCATGCCCACAATAATCGCATCGTCTGATACTGACATCATCGCCTGCTTTTGGAAAAAAATGCTTGGGCGGTTTTGGATACATGAATTTAAAGAATATTTTCATCACAATGGCGATGATGATAAGATTGATTAAAAAAGCAAACATGGCAAACATCAAGGTCACAAAATAATGCCTACTATATCACAAAAATAGGCGATAGTGTGCTATACTAAGTTGATTTGTGTAGATTGGTTTTAATTAGTTTTATGCAAACATCAAGCTGATTTGACAAATCAAACTCATCATTGCCTGCCGATAAACACGGATTGACGACAGGCGACAACCATCAATACATTTACTGGATAATTACAAATGTCAATACAAGAAAATTTTAGCGAAATTAGCACCCCAAACGGTACGATTACTTTTGCCATCATGCAGACAAATTTTTGGGTGGGCGACATCAAGGGCAACGTGGGCAAGATGAAAGCCCTTGCCCTAGATGCCAAAGCTCGTGGGGCAGACATCGTCATCTTTCCTGAGCTGGCACTCATCGGCTATCTGCCAGAAGATTTGCTACTGCGTCCTACCTTGGCTGAGCGTGTCAAGATTACCATGAATGAACTTGCCAAGATAGACGGCATTGTCACCATTTTGGGCTATCCGCACGTGGACAATCACGGCACGTTTAACTCGGCGGCGATATTACAAGGCGGTAGCCAAAAAGGCTTTTATCACAAACAATGCCTGCCAAACTATGGCGTGTTTGATGAAAAACGCTACTTTAAAAAAGGTCGCAATCAAGTCTTATTTGACTACAAAGGGCTGACCATCGGACTGCTCATTTGTGAAGACATCTGGCACGAAGCACCCATCAAAGGACTCAAAGATGAAGGGGCAGAAATGGTGGTCGTGCTAAATGCGTCACCCTTTGAAGTCGGCAAGCAAGCCGAACGTAAAGCACTCATCGCCCGTCAATCATCAACGCACAAGCTACCCATCATCTATGTCAATACCGTCGGTGCCCAAGATGACATCGTTTTTGACGGTGGCTCTATCGTCAGTCAAGCGGACGGCGAGATTGCTCACGAAGGGGCAAGATTCTTAAATCAGCTGATTATGGCAACCTTTGATGTATCAAGCAGACGCTTTGATACCCAAGTCAAACCGCCACTTGACTTATCCGAAGAGTCGCAAATCTACCAAGCCTTAGTCGTCGGTTTGCGTGATTATGTCAATCGCTCAGGCTTTAAGGGTGTGATTGTTGGACTCTCGGGGGGCATTGACAGTGCCTTGACCCTTGCCATCGCTGTGGATGCATTGGGTGCTGATAAAGTCTATGCAGTGATGATGCCTTATGAATATACATCGCAGATGAGTCTGGACGATGCCGCCGCCCAAGCCGCCCGTCTCAACGTCTCTTATACCATCTGCCCCATCCATGATGCGGTGGCAGGTCTCAAATCCACGCTCGCCCCACTCTTTGCAGGGGCAGCCCCTGACGTGACCGAAGAGAACCTACAAGCTCGGGCAAGGGGCGTGATACTCATGGCTCTATCCAACAAATTTGGACACATGGTCATCTCAACTGGCAACAAATCAGAAAATGCAGTCGGCTACTCCACCCTATATGGCGACATGGTTGGCGGATTTGATGTGCTAAAAGACATCTACAAGACCGACGTGTACCGCCTAGCCGATTATCGCAATCGCCTAGAAGAAAACCCTGTCATTCCTGAGCGTGTCATCACTCGTCCGCCATCGGCTGAGCTACGTCCCGACCAAAAAGACCAAGACAGCTTGCCTGACTATGCCCTACTTGATGCCATCTTAAAGATGTACATTGATGAAGATTTGGGCTACAAAGCCATCTGTGCCGCAGGTTTTGACCCTGCGGTCGTTGAACGTGTACTGACCATGGTAGACAGAGCCGAACACAAACGCCGTCAAGGGGCAATCGGCACTAAGATTACCAAAAAATCCTTTGGACGTGAACGCCGTTATCCGCTAGTCAATGGCTGGTCGGTAACGGGCGAGTTTTAAGGTTTTAATACTTACTTGATTGCAAAACCGTCAAAACATTGACGGTTTTGTTTTATCAAAATAAAAATATTATGTTAAATAAACCCTTTGGAAAAACCCTTTGGAAAAACCCTTTGGAAAAACCCTTTGGAAAAACCCTTTGGAAAAACCCTTTGGAAAAACCCTTTGGAAAAACCCTTTGGAAAAACCCTTTGGAAAAACCCTTTGGAAAAACCCTTTGGAAAAACCCTTTGGAAAAACCCTTTGGAAAAACCCTTTGGAAAAACCCTTTGGAAAAACCCTTTGGAAAAACCCTTTGGAAAAACCCTTTGGAAAAACCCTTTGGAAAAACCCTTTGGAAAAACCCTTTGGAAAAACCCTTTGGAAAAACCCTTTGGAAAAACCCTTTGGAAAAACCCTTTGGAAAAACCCTTTGGAAAAACCCTTTGGAAAAACCCTTTGGAAAAACCCTTTGGAAAAACCCTTTGGAAAAACCCTTTGGAAAAACCCTTTGGAAAAACCCTTTGGAAAAACCCTTTGGAAAAACCCTTTGGAAAAACCCTTTGGAAAAACCCTTTGGAAAAACCCTTTGGAAAAACCCTTTGGAAAAACCAAGGACAAATCCTGCCCTTGCTTATCGATTTAACCAATTTTCTCGCCATGAATGGCTAAATCAAGCCCTTGATACTCAGCTTCATCATCAACACGCAGTCCCATGGTCTTTTTGATTGCCATGCCAATAATAAAAGTTGCCACCGCCGAATATGCCATGGTTGCCAGCACCCCTTCGGTTTGTAGCCACAGCTGTGTTAGTAGGCTCTCATGTCCCACATCAGGATATAACTCTTGGCTGACAAACACACCAGTTAATACCGCCCCAATGATACCGCCCACGCCATGCAGTCCAAAAGCATCCAGCGTATCATCAACGCCTAGGCGTTTTTTGCCATAATGTATCATCGCAAAACAGCCCAATGCCGTCAGCACGCCTATCGCCATCGCCCCTGACACACCCACAAATCCTGCCGCTGGCGTGATGCCCACCAAACCTGCTATCGCCCCTGATGCGCCGCCCAGTGCCGATGCCCGTTTACGCACCACATATTCACACAACAGCCACGTCAATAATCCCATCGCTGCCGCCACCTGCGAGACAATGATTGCCATCGCTGCCACGCCATCTGCTGCCAGAGCCGAACCACCATTAAAACCGAACCACCCTACCCACAACAGCCCTGCACCGATTAGGGCGTAGACAAGGTTGTGCGGTGCAAGGTTGGCTCGCCCATAGTCTTGACGCTTGCCAAGCAGATGTGCTAACACCAAACCGCCCACACCAGCATTGACATGGACAACCGTCCCACCGGCAAAGTCCAACGCATCGCCTGTCAGCCAGCCACCGCCCCACACCCAATGACATACTGGCACATAGACGAACAATACCCACAAGCCTGAGAACAACAAAAATGAGCCGAATTTCATCCGCTCTGCCAATGACCCCGCCAAAATCGCCACCGCAATCACCGCAAATGTCATCTGAAACATCACCCACAACGCCAAAGGAATATCACCACTATTCTCGGCAATGCCCACCCCAGAGAGCATGGCGTATGCTGTGCCACCGATAAACCCTTGCAAAGCACCACCATCACTAAATGCCAACGAATAACCTATCGCCACCCACAGCACCGACACCACCGCTGTCGCCCCAAAGCTGTGCATCATGGTTGATAAGATATTTTTCTTACGCACCATGCCAGCATAAAACAGTGCCAAACCTGGTAAAGTCATCATCAGCACCAACGCCGTGGCGGTCAGTACCCACGCACTATTGCCGTGGTTGATGCCGTCATCAGCTTGGACGGTTGTGGCAAGTAGCAGTAGCCAGCCGATTTGCCATTTGTTTGCTAAAATTTTCATAATCACCCCTTATTAAATTTACCAATCCATCAATTCACCCAGTTATAGAGCCTGCTCATTCATCTCGCCAGTGCGAATGCGTATCACCTGCTCTAACGGCGTAACAAAAATCTTACCATCACCGATATGACCTGTCTGTGCCACGCTCATGATAGATGCCACCACACTTTGTACCATGTCATCACTGACGGCGATGTCTAGACGAATTTTTGGCAAAAAATCCACCACATACTCCGCCCCACGATACATCTCGGTATGCCCTTTTTGGCGACCAAAGCCCTTGACTTCACTAACCGTCATACCTGCAACGCCAAGCTCTGATAGACTCTCACGCACTGCGTCTAACTTGAATGATTTTAACACCACGCTAATCATTTTCATGAGATTATCCTATTGGTAGATAATGAAAAATTATAAGTTGGGCATAGTATGGCAAATTTTCACTCAAATGAAAAACGATTTATTTTGATAAAAAAGAATTTATTTATAAATTTTTATTGATATATCATTAGTATAAATTATAATTTGATGATTGGTTGAGAAAACAAATGAAAATGGACTATTTTAAAATATTATGTTAAATAAATTTTTAAAACTATTAAAATCAACACACAGACTACCCATAATCCATCAAATGAATGGCAATTTGCCTTGATAAAAAGCACGCTCTACAAAATGAAAAAGCACTGCGGTTTCCGTAGTAAAATTCAAATTTGTTAGCTGTATCAGTTTTGGTTTTGAATTTTAGAAGGCATAAAAAAAGCCCGCCTAAGCGAGCTTTTTTATTGTTAGAGATTATTCACTTTGACCAAATTCACTGGCAAATGCCGCTGCAAAGTCATCTTTGACATCTGTTCCAGCCAGTAGTGGGTCAGCAGGCTTGGTGTACGGGTCTTCGGTTACGGTAATGACTGGCTCCAAACCACGCTCAGCAAGGCGTTGACGGTTTTGATGATACGCCAAACCAGTACCAGCAGGAATCAAGCGACCAACCACCACGTTCTCTTTGAGACCAGACAAATCATCCACTTTACCCATCGTTGCCGCCGCCGTCAAGACACGTGTGGTCTCTTGGAATGACGCTGCTGAGATAAACGACTCGGTGGCAAGCGATGCTTTGGTGATACCCAGTAGCTGACGCTCATAGACGATTGGGAATTTGTCATTAGCGATAAGCTCTTCGTTTAAGGCACGCACTTTGGTGTATTCCACTTGGTCGCCTTTGAAATAGCTAGAATCACCGCCATCAATCACTTCTACTTTACGGAGCATTTGACGAACGATAACCTCGATGTGCTTATCGTTAATCTTCACACCTTGTAAGCGGTAAACCTCTTGGACTTCATTAACCACGTAATTCGCCAATGCCGTCTCGCCTTTTAAGCGTAAGATGTCATGTGGATTTTGTGGACCATCAGAGACAATCTCACCACGCTCGACATGCTCGCCCTCAAAGACGTTGATTTGACGCCATTTTGGAATGAGTTCTTCGTGTTCGTTACCCTCTTCATCGGTGATGACAAAGCGGTTTTTACCTTTGGTTTCTTTACCAAATGACACCGTACCACTCACCTCTGCCATAATGGCGTGGTCTTTTGGTTTACGAGCTTCGAACAAATCAGCCACTCGTGGCAGACCACCGGTAATGTCCTTGGTACCTGATGTGGCTTGTGGCACACGACCTAGCACCGAACCTGCGGTTACCGTCTCGCCCTCTGACACACGAATCACGGTCTCAGCAGGTAGGAAGTACACCACTTCACGCCCGTCTGTCGTATCTAGGATGATGGCAGGACGTAAGTCTTTGGAGAGACTTGGACGGTCTTTGCTTGCCAAAATCTCAAAGGAGCTCATGCCTGTGGTTTCATCCACCTTAACCGTTGCGGTCATGCCATCGGCGATGTCGCTAAATCGTGCTGTACCAGCGAACTCGGTGATGATTGGATGGGTATGCGAATCCCATTTGGCAATAACATCACCTGCACCCACTTCGGCACCGTCACGCACCAAGATGTTAGAACCATAAGGCACTTTATAACGCTCACGCTCACGACCTTGGGCATCTGCCACACCAATCTCTGCCGAACGAGAGACAACCACCAAATGACCATCAGTGTGTTCTACGGTTTTCATGTTATGAAAACGCACTGTACCGTTATTGCCCACTGATACGCTGTTGTCTACTGATGCTGCACTTGCCGCACCACCCACGTGGAACGTACGCATGGTTAGCTGTGTGCCTGGTTCACCAATGGACTGGGCTGCCATAACACCAACTGACTCGCCGATATTTACAAGATGACCACGAGCCAAATCACGACCATAACACTTAGCACATACGCCTTGCATTGCTTCACAGGTGATAACTGAACGTACATACACCTCGTCAATGGCGTTATTGTCCAGCACTTCAACCAGACGTTCATCAATCAGCGTACCTGTGGGGATAACTACCTCGCCATCGTGATTGATGACATCTTTGGCGGTCACACGACCCAATACACGGTCACCCAAACGCTCAACAATCTCACCACCATCAATCACGGGGGTCATGAGCTGTCCTGCATCGGTGCCACAGTCATCATGCGTAATCACCAAGTCCTGTGCTACGTCTACCAAACGACGGGTCAGATAACCCGAATTAGCAGTTTTTAGGGCGGTATCAGCAAGACCTTTACGGGCACCGTGCGTTGAGATAAAGTACTGCAATACCGTCAAGCCTTCACGGAAGTTCGCTTTAATCGGTGTCTCAATGATAGAACCGTCTGGTTTTGCCATCAAGCCACGCATACCAGCAAGCTGACGAATCTGCGTGGCACTACCACGAGCCCCCGAATCTGCCATCATGTAGATGGAGTTAAAGGATTTTTCTTTCTCAATCTCACCTTGACTGTTCACCACTTCATCAGTCGATAAGTTATCCATCATCGCATTGGCGATTTTATCAGACGTACGAGACCAAATATCAACCACCTTGTTATAGCGTTCACCTGCGGTAACAAAACCACCCTCAAACTGCTGTTCAATCTCACGCACCTCAGCGTCCGCAGTATCAACAATCTCTTTCTTGTTCGGCGGAATCACCATGTCTTCCATGCCGATTGAGATACCTGACAAGGTCGCTTGGGCAAAGCCTAGATACATCAAATGGTCAGCAAACAGAACAGATTCTTTAACACCCAGTTTGCGATAGCATGAGTTTAGCAGTTTAGAGATGTTTTTCTTGGTCATCTCTTTGTTGCATTCTTCAAATGCCATGCCCTCTGGCATGATGTTCCAAATCAGCAAACGCCCTGCAACCGTGTCTTTGATTTCAGTCTTGGTGGTTTTCTCGCCAGTTCTTTCATCCAAAATCGTCTCAGTAACACGCACTTTGATTTTGGCATTGACAGATAAGTCATCAGAACCGATGGCACGCAAGGCTTCATTGACAGTACTAAACGCCATATTTTCGCCTTTGGCATTGACATGGCTACGGCTGATGTAGTACAGACCGAGCACCACGTCTTGTGATGGCACAATAATCGGCTCGCCGTTGGCAGGCGATAGGATGTTATTGGTAGACATCATCAAGGCACGAGCTTCAAGCTGAGCTTCTAGGGTCAATGGCACGTGTACCGCCATTTGGTCACCGTCAAAGTCAGCGTTAAATGCCGCACATACGAGTGGGTGGAGCTGAATGGCTTTACCCTCAATAAGCACAGGCTCAAAGGCTTGCAAGCCTAGACGGTGAAGTGTTGGGGCACGGTTCAGTAGCACAGGGTGTTCACGAATGACGCTGGCGAGCATATCCCACACCACAGGCTCTTCACGCTCTACCATTTTTTTGGCAGCTTTGATGGTCTGGGCAATGTTGTTTTGCAATAATTTGGCGTAAGTAAACGGCTTAAATAGCTCCAATGCCATTTTCTTAGGCAGACCGCATTGGTGCAGACGTAGGGTTGGACCTACCACAATCACCGAACGACCTGAATAGTCCACACGCTTACCCAAAAGGTTTTGACGGAAACGACCTTGCTTACCTTTAATCATGTCTGCAAGCGATTTTAATGGACGCTTGTTTGAACCTGTGATGGCACGTCCACGACGACCGTTATCAAGCAAGGCATCGACCGCTTCTTGAAGCATACGCTTCTCGTTACGCACGATGATGTCGGGGGCATTTAGCTCCAACAGGCGTTTTAGGCGGTTATTACGGTTGATGACACGGCGATACAAATCGTTCAAATCAGACGTGGCAAAACGACCGCCTTCAAGTGGTACCAATGGACGCAAATCAGGTGGCAATACAGGCAAAACTGTCATCACCATCCATTCAGGTTTGTTACCCGAATCACGGAACGCCTCTAACAGTTGCAAGCGTTTTGACATCTTTTTGAGTTTAGTCTCAGAGCCTGTTTGGGGAATGGTCGCACGCAGCTCATCAATCTCGCCATCGACATCAATATCTTTTAGCAAGTCTTGAACGGCTTCTGCACCCATCTTGGCAATAAACTCATCGCCGTATTGTTCTAAGGCATTAAAATATTGCTCATCATCCAGCAGTTGGTATTTTTCAAGACCTGTCATACCAGGGTCGGTGACAATATAGCTTTCAAAATACAGCACACGCTCGATATCACGCAAGGTAATATCAAGCAATAGACCGATACGGCTTGGCAAGGATTTTAAGAACCAAATGTGGGCAACAGGCGACGCAAGCTCGATATGACCCATGCGGTCACGACGAACTTTGGCGGCAGTCACTTCTACGCCACATTTTTCACAAATGATACCTTGAAATTTGCGACGCTTGTATTTGCCACACAAACACTCAAAATCCTTGACAGGCCCAAAGATTTTGGCACAAAACAGACCGTCACGCTCAGGCTTAAAGGTTCGGTAGTTAATGGTTTCGGGTTTTTTGACTTCGCCGTGCGACCATGATTTGATGGTGTCAGGGCTTGCCAAAGAAATTTGAATGCTGTCAAACTCTTTTACCCCGCCATCAGCAGGGCCTTTCATGATGTCTAATAAATCTTTCAAATGACTTCTCCGCTTAGTTTTATGTCATCGCAAGCTGGTGCTTATCAAAGACAAGCACCTAACTTAACAGCAATTACTTTTTCTCTTTTAGGTCAATGTTAATACCCAAAGAGCGAATTTCTTTGGTCAGTACGTTAAACGACTCAGGCATGCCCGGATTCATGTACTGCTCACCGTCCACGATGTTCTTATACATGCGAGTACGACCCTCAACATCATCCGACTTCACAGTCAGCATCTCTTGCAAAGTGTAGGTTGCACCATATGCCTCCAACGCCCACACTTCCATCTCACCGAAACGCTGACCACCGAACTGGGCTTTACCACCAAGTGGTTGCTGAGTAACCAGTGAGTAAGAACCAGTTGAACGGGCATGCATCTTATCATCAACCAAGTGGTTAAGTTTTAGCATGTACATGTAGCCAACCGTGACAGGACGGTCAAACTTCTTACCAGTGCGTCCGTCATATAGCGTTTGCTGACCTGATTTATCAAGCCCTGCAAGCTCCAACAGCTCTTTGATTTGTGTTTCTTTGGCACCATCAAAGACCGCTGTACCCATTGGCACACCAGCACGCAAATTCTCAGCCATGGCTAGAATGTCTTCATCGGACAAACTGTCCAAATCCACCTGCTCGCCACCAACTTGGTTATAAATCTTATCTAAGAATTCACGCAACTCGCCAACAGCGGCTTGCGAGCGTAACATGGCATTAATCTTATCACCCAAGCCACGTGCCGCCATCCCCAAATGCGTCTCCAACACCTGACCGATGTTCATACGAGATGGTACACCCAGTGGGTTTAGCACGATGTCCACAGGATTGCCGTTTTCGTCATAAGGCATGTCTTCAACGGGCATGATACGAGAGACAACACCCTTGTTACCATGACGACCTGCCATTTTATCGCCAGGTTGGATACGACGTTTTACCGCCAGATAGACCTTGACGATTTTTTGTACGCCATGAGCTAGGTCATCGCCTGCGGTTAGTTTGGCTTTTTTCTTAGCAAATTTCTCATCAATCTCTTTTTGCTTATCAGTCAGATACTCAGCAATTTGAGTTAGACGCTCAGAAATCTCTTCTTCGGCAGGTTGGATGTCAAGCAAAGTCTCCAAGGGCAAGTTCTCCATTTCAGCACCTGTCAGCACCGTGCCTGCTTTAAAGCCTGCACCGCCTGAGACTTTTTTGCCATCTAACAGTGTGATGATACGACCACGTGCTGCCGCCTCAAAAATCACAAGTTCTTCTTTTAGGTCTTTGCGATAGTCATCAAGCATGGCTTTTTCAATAGCCTTGGCACGACTGTCTTTTTCTAATCCATCACGAGTAAAGACTTGCACGTCAATGACCGTACCCTTGGTTGATGATGGTACACGCAAAGACGTGTCTTTGACATCCGCCGCTTTCTCACCAAAAATGGCACGTAGCAGTTTTTCTTCGGGCGTCAGCTGACTTTCGCCTTTTGGTGTTACTTTACCCACCAAAATGTCGCCTGCATCTACCTCGGCACCGATATAGACGATACCCGCTTCATCAAGATTTGATAGGGCAGCCTCGCCTACGTTTGGAATATCGCCTGTAATCTCTTCTGGTCCAAGCTTAGTATCACGAGCCACACAGGTCAGCTCTTGAATATGAATCGTGGTGAAACGGTCTTCTTGAACCACTCGCTCAGAGAGCAAAATAGAGTCCTCGAAGTTATAGCCATTCCACGGCATGAACGCCACACGCATGTTTTGACCCAAAGCAAGCTCGCCTAGGTCAGTAGATGGACCATCAGCTAAGATGTCGCCACGAGCAATCACGTCGCTGGCATTGACAATAATACGTTGGTTGATACAGGTGTTTTGGTTGGAGCGAGTATATTTGATAAGGTTATAAATATCAATACCTGCCTCACCTGCGGTCATCTCAGATTCATTGACACGCACGATGATACGACTGGCATCAACATCTTCAATCACACCGCCACGCTTGGCAACCACGCACACGCCACTGTCACGAGCCACGTGACGCTCCATGCCTGTACCCACAAGCGGTTTGTCAGCACGCAAAGTTGGTACGGCTTGGCGTTGCATGTTTGAACCCATCAAGGCACGGTTAGCGTCATCATGCTCCAAAAACGGAATCAAACTTGCCGCCACCGACACCACCTGACGTGGCGAAACATCCATGTGCGTTACTTTATCGGGACTCATACGCACCGATTCGCCATGATAACGCACCATCACCATCTCTTCGGTCAGCTCGCCATGCTCGTTCATGGGCGAGTCCGCTTGGGCAACAACCGTACCCACTTCTTCGATGGCGGACATGTATTCGATATCATCGGTTACTTTGCCATCCACAACACGACGGTAAGGCGTTTCTAAAAAGCCGAAGTTATTGGTCTTGGCAAACACCGCCAATGAATTAATCAAACCAATGTTTGGACCTTCGGGCGTTTCAATCGGACACACACGACCATAATGCGTGGTATGTACGTCACGCACCTCAAAGCCTGCACGTTCACGAGTCAAACCACCAGGACCCAAGGCAGAGACACGACGTTTGTGCGTAATCTCTGACAGGGGGTTATTTTGATCCATGAACTGAGACAGCTGTGATGAACCAAAAAACTCTTTGATAGACGCCGCCACAGGCTTAGAGTTAATCAAGTCTTGGGGCGATAAGTTGTCAGATTCGGCAGCGGTCAGACGCTCTTTGACCGCACGCTCCACACGAGCCAAACCGATACGAAATTGGTTTTCGGTCATCTCGCCCACCGAACGAATACGACGGTTACCTAGATGGTCAATATCATCAACCTCACCACGACCGTTACGAATCTCAATCAGCTCTTTTAGGACATCAATAATGTCTTGATTGGACAACACGCCCTGCTCACGTTGCACGTCAATGCTGTCGCTGTCTACAAAATCACGGCCCAAACGACGGTTAAACTTCATGCGACCAACGTTTGATAAGTCATAACGCTCATGGCTAAAAAACATTGATTCAAATAGTTTTTCGGCGGTTTCTAAGGTTGGTGGCTCGCCTGGACGCATGACCTTATAAATCTCAATGAGTGCCTCTTCACGCGTGGTAATCGTGTCAGCACGCAGTGTGTCAGCGATATACGCCCCGTGGTCGATGTCATTGGTGAACAGGATTTTAAAGCCTTTGATGTTCTTATCAGCCAGCTTAATCAGTAATTCATGGTCAATCAAGCTGTTGGCACGGGCAAGCACTTCATCATGATAAATCACGTCTTCGGCAAGGATACGCTCATACAGATACTCGTCAGGCACCGCCAATTTGGTCATGCCAGACGCTTGGATTTCCTTAATACGGCGGGTGTTAATACGCTTACCTTGCTCAACAATGATCTTGCCTTCAGGCGAGACAATGTCAAACTGTGCCATCTCGCCTTGTAGACGCTCAGGTACAAGCTCAACTTCAAAACCGTTATCGCCTTTAAAGACATCCACAGTCTCAAAGAATGTAGACAAAATATCTGCTGTATTCATGCCAATGGCACGCAAGATGATGGTTGCAAGCAATTTACGACGACGGTCGATACGGGCATACACCAAGTCTTTAACATCAAATTCAAAGTCAAGCCATGAGCCACGATAAGGAATAATACGGGCGTTATAAAGTACCTTACCGCTAGAATGCGATTTGCCTTTGTCGTGGTCAAAGAACACACCAGGTGAACGGTGAAGTTGTGAGACAATCACACGCTCAGTACCGTTGATGATGAATGTACCATTATCGGTCATGAGCGGAATCTCACCCATGTACACGATTTGGTCACGAATGTCTTTAATCGCTGCTCTACTTTCTTTGTCTTTGGCGTCTTTGTCTTTGACCACTAGGCGAATTTTGACGCGTAGGGGAGCAGCAAAAGTTGAACCACGCATGATACATTCACGCTCATCAAACTCAGGCTCACCCAGATAATATTCGACGTATTGTAGCTCAGCATTGCCAGAATGACTGGTTATGGGGAAAATAGATGAAAAAGCTGCTTGCAAACCGATGTTGGCACGGGCAGCAGGTTTTTTGTGTTCTTGCAAAAACTGCTCGTAAGAATCCACCTGAATGGCGAGCAAGTACGGCACGTCCATCACATCAGGCAGACGAGAAAAACTTTTACGAATACGTTTTTTTTCAGTATAAGAATATGCCATTAAGAATCCTTACGTTAAACTAAGAAAAGTACTCTGATTGAGTACCAGAAAACTACCAACCTTCAAAAATCAACCACTGCTCTTTTTGCCCTACATTTTTAAATATCAAAGACACAAAAACACGCCAAACACGATATCGCATTTAGCTTATCAAAAACTTTAAAAATGTGGCTTGTGCATAGGGAGCGTTTGTCCTTTTTGAAGTGTGCTGACACCAGCTTAAAAGACCGTGCTAACACAAAAGGTCAAATACCCAATTATACAGTAAAAAACCCCATTTTGCAATAACAAAATGGAGTTTTTATCAAATTTCTTGTGTTAAATTGATGATTATCAATCTAAGAAAAATGAGTTAAGCGGTTAAACTTAGATTATTTAAGTTCAACAGAAGCACCAGCTTCTTCAAGTTTCTTCTTAAGCTCTTCAGCCTCAGCTTTAGAAGCACCTTCTTTAATAGTTTGTGGTGCACCTTCAACTAGGTCTTTGGCTTCTTTTAGACCTAGACCGGTAACTTCACGCACTACTTTAATAACAGCAACTTTCTTGTCGCCACCAGAGGTGATAACAACGTTGAAGTCATCTTTTTCTTCAGCAGCACCGCCAGCGTCGCCACCAGCAGCAGGGGCAGCAGCTAGAGCAGCAGCAGATACACCGAATTTTTCTTCCATCGCAGAGATAAGCTCAACGATTTCCATAACTGATTTAGCTGCGATAGCATCTAAGATTTGTTCGTTAGTTAGTGACATAGCAATTATTCCTATGAAATAAAGATTGAATAAAAAGTTTGATTAAATAAAAGCGATAACCGATGTCTAAGATTAAGCGGCTTCGGCTTCCATTTTGTCGCGAAGAGCGGCAAGTGTACGAGCCAGTTTGCCCGCTGCGGCTTCCTTCATGGTACCCATCAGACGTGCAATCGCTTCGTCGTAAGTAGGTAGGGTTGCGAGTTTATCAATAGATTTTGCATCAATAAATTCGCCTTCAAAAGCTGCACCTTTGATTTCGAACTTGTCATTACCTTTGGCAAATTCCTTGAACAGACGTGCCGCAGCACCTGGGTGTTCATTTGAAAATGCAATCAAGGTAGGACCTACGAAAACATTATTCATGCAAGCATAGTCAGTACCTTCTAAGGCACGACGTAGTAGCGTGTTACGTACGATACGCATCTCAACGCCTGCTGCACGAGCTTGTTTACGAAGTTCGGTCATCTGACCCACTGTCACGCCACGAGAATCGGCAACAACAGCAGATAGGGCAACTTTGGCAGCTTCATTTACTTCAGCAACAATTGCTTGTTTGTCTTGAAGATTTAGTGCCATGGGTTGTCTCCATATTTATCACTAAGTGATAATTAATTTTACAAGCCAATATAAATAAGGACTTGCACCGAATATACGGCGAGATTTTCACCGTCTGCGTAGGCGAATGATTTTACCCATTCATTAGGCTGATGTTTAAGAATAACCACCAACACCTACGGTCTTAGACAGCACAACCCGTTGTGCTGAGCTAATGTCTTAAAATTTGTTTTTATGAGTAAGTCATGCGGGTAACTTGTCATAAAATTGAACCATTATAAGCGAAAAATCTCAAAAAGCAAGCAATTTGTGATTTTTCGCCCAAATCCATCAAGGATTATTTGTTGGCACGGTGTGGTACTGGGTCAATGGCAAGACCAGGACCCATGGTGCTAGATAGCGTAATCTTCTTGATATAAATACCCTTAGAAGTTGCTGGTTTAGCACGTTTTAGGTCATTTAGTAGAGCAGTTGCGTTTTGCTCGATTTGCTCACCAGTAAAGCCTACTTGACCGATAGAAGCATGGATAATACCTGCTTTATCTACACGATACTGAGCCTGACCTGCTTTGGTGTTTTTAACCGCAGTAGCAACATCGGCAGTGACTGTACCAACTTTTGGGTTTGGCATTAAGCCACGTGGACCCAATACAGTACCCAACTGACCAACAACACGCATCGCATCAGGAGAAGCGATGACCACATCAAAGTCAAGGTTGCCGGCTTTAATGCTTTCTGCTAGGTCTTCAAAGCCAACAACGTCCGCACCTGCCTCTTTAGCGGCGTCAGCAGCAGCGCCTTGGGCAAATACCGCAACACGTTTGGTTTTACCAGTACCAGCAGGTAGGTTGGTCGCACCACGAACCACTTGGTCTGATTTACGTGGGTCAACACCTAGGTTGATGGCGATGTCGATAGACTCTTTGAATTTAGAGGCAGGTAGGCTGTTTAGAACCTCAACCGCTTCTTCAATGGTGTATAGTTTGTTGCTATCTACTTTTTCAGCAATTAGCTTTTGACGCTTGGTTAGCTTAGCCATTATACACCCTCCACATTAAGACCCATTGAGCGAGCAGTACCAGCGATGGTACGTACCGCTGCGTCTAGGTCAGCACCGGTCAAATCCGCTTCTTTGGTTTTGGCGATTTCTTCTAGTTGAGCACGAGTTACTGTACCAACTTTGGTTTTGTTAGGAACAGCAGAACCTTTGGCAATGCCAGCTGCTTTACGTAGCAATACTGCCGCAGGTGGTGACTTCATCACAAACGTAAATGACTTGTCATTAAATACGGTGATAACCACAGGAATTGGCAGACCTGGTTCGATGTTTGCAGAAGCGGCGTTAAATTCTTTACAGAACGCCATGATGTTCACGCCTTTTTGACCCAAAGCAGGACCGATAGGTGGGGATGGATTTGCTTTGCCAGCAGGCACTTGTAGCTTGATGTAGCCATCAATCTTCTTTGCCATGAGAATAATCTCCAATGGTGGGTGATAACGCTAAAATAGCTCCCCATGATGTTCAAATCTGAAAATGCTTTCAAATTCACCTAAATGACAATCAGCTCGGTGCTGATTTGTCTGTCAATCAAAAGCCCCGAACATCTGTCCAGAGCTAAAAGACTATTATAACAGGTTTTTATAAAAAATTAAACTGTTTTTTCAACTTTTGTAAATTCAATCTCAACGTCTGTTGGGCGACTAAACACGCTGACCGTCAAAGACAGTTTGGATTTTTCATAATCCACTTTTTTGACCATGCCTTTAAAGTCGGCAAAAGGCCCGTCAATGATAAGCACTTCTTCACCTGGCTCAAACATGGTCTTCGGTCTTGGGGTGTCTGCACCTTTATTGATACGGTTTAGAATGCGGTCGGCTTCGACCTTGGTGATGGGTGCAGGTTGGTCTTTGGTACCACCGATAAAGCCTGAGATATTCGGGCAGTCTTTGACCACGTGCCATGTATCTTCACGCATTTCCATCTCAATAAGCACATAACCTGGGAATAGTTTATGCTCAACAGTGCGTTTTTTGCCATCACGCATTTCAATCACTTCTTCGGTCGGCACAAGCACATCACCGAAATACTCAGACAACTCACTTCTTTTGATACGTTCAATTAAGGCACGTTGAACTTGTTTTTCATAACCTGAAAATGCTTGAATGATATACCAACGCATGATGATTTTCCTAATGATATAAGCCGATAAGAGATAAGATTAATGCAAAATAAACCCAAGCAGATAATTAAATAAATTATCCAGTAGCCATACGATAAAACCCACGATAATCATCACCACAATGACCTGCCATGTGTATTTAAAGGTCTCGTTTTTGGTCGGCCATGTCACACGGCGAAGCTCAATGCCTGCATCTTTTAGCAATACATTAAAGGCTCGCCCTTGATGGGTAAAAGCAAGACAAATCACCGCTAACAATACAAGTCCTGCTGTGATAAGTAGCTGAGTGATTGACTCAGTGGCAGGTGCCCAATAACGTGGCAAATAGGTAGAAATGAGTGTAGAGCTAATCAAAGCAACAATGGCGATGAGCCACAGCACGATATCCACGCCAGAGCGAGTGGTTGCCACATCAACGACATTTTCTTCGGAGACGACAACGGCTTTGCGTTTATTTAGTAGACTCTCGGCAGTGGCTTTGGCGTCTGCCAAGCGAGTTTCTAAATCGCTTTTGGTGTCGTTTTGGGGATTATTCTTATTGTCGCTCATGCAAAAGGTTTCCTTAAAATAAGGAAGTGATGATTAAAAAAAGGGGAAATAAAAAGATGGCAGGCGACGAGGGACTCGAACCCCCAACCTGCGGATTTGGAGTCCGCTGCTCTACCAATTGAGCCAGTCGCCTAAGGGTGTTAAGGACTGCTATTATATACATATTTTTGGCATTTGCAAGTATTTTTTTAAAATTTTACTAAAATTTTTGGCTTTCTTTTCATCTCATTTAGTGTTAGGATATTTTTATTTTTAGGAAATTATCATGAAAATATTCGCCCTACCCCTGCTCGCCCTAGCCTTATCGCTCGGTGCGTGTGCCACCACCAATCCTGTTCACGAACCCACAAAAGCCACCGCCATGACTCACACCACCCTAATCAGCTCTTATGATTTTGATACCACCGTTCATCGCCTAAAATCCACCATTGAAAGCAAAGGTATGACCGTATTTGCCGTCATTGACCACGCCAAATCTGCCCAAGAAGTTGGCATGAACATGCAACCTGCCACCGTCCTTATCTACGGCAACCCCAAAGCAGGTACGCCACTCATGCAAAAAGACCCTGGGTTTGCCTTGGTACTGCCCTTAAAAGTACTCATCACCGAAACAAACGGACAAGTGCAAGTCATCTACACCCCTGCCAATCAGCTGATTAAAGGCAGTCAAATACAGCCATCTGATGTGGCAAATACCCTTGCCAATGCCGAAAAGTTGATTAAAACGGTGTTGGGGCAATAATTCAAAACGGCAGTAAATTGGGTAAATTCCTTGCCCAATTTACTGCCGTTTTTTTAACTACCCCTTTCTAGGCGAACCCAAATAAATGGCAAACATTACCAAAAACGCCCCACCCCATTGCATGGCGTTAATTGGTTTATCTAGCCAAAAATAATCAATAATGAGCGTGGCAACAGGTTCAGTCAAAAGCAACAGCCCCGTCAAAGACAAGGCGATTTTTGGGATAGAATACGCAATCAGCCCCCACGCCATGCACTGCATGACCGCCCCATAGACCAATATCCAGCCCCATTCGGGCAGTGTGGTTGGCATGATTTTGCTCATATCAAACATCAGCATGAGTGGCAACAGAGCCAACGCACCGCCCACGCCCACCAAAGTCATCATGGGAAAAATCGCCACATCTGCCACTTCATGCGTGCGTCTGACAAAGGACATGGACACCGCCAAAAACACCCCTGACAAAATCCCCGACACAAAACCCCACAAAGCGGACGAGTTGTGGGCAAACTCAGGGCTTGCGATGAGTGCCACGCCAATCGACGCAAGTACCAGGCTAAACAGTTGTAATTTGGTCTGTTTTTCGCCAAACCAAAGAAAGGCGATGAATGCCAAAAAGAAAATCTGCAAGCTATTTAATAAAGTAGAAATACCCGGCCCTACGGCATAGATGCTCTCATGCCAAAGCCCCAAATCAAGCCCCAACGCACCGCCTGAGATGAGTGCCAAGATGACCTCACGGCGTGAACTAGGAAACGGCTGGCGAAATATCAGGGCAAGCGATAAAAATATGAGTGCCGACACACTCAGTCGCCAAAACGCCATGGCATACGCCCCCACGCCATCCACATGGGCGACAATCAGACTGCCAAGCCCAAACAGTACACAGCCGATGACTAAGCCTATCATGGAAAATAGGTTTTGGGTGTTGGGGGCGTTTACGCAGGGCATGGTCAGTCCTTTTTAACCAGAGCGTGTTGAGCCTTTATCACATAATGTAAATTTTAGAAATATTGTAGAAATAAACTACATGACCAAATCTTGTTTTTTATTGCAAATATAAAAGGCAGATACGCTCTAATTACTCGCCATAAATCTTGACATTTTGAGCAAAAGCACAGCCTTTTTGGCGGGCGGCGACAATCATCGCATCATGCTCGCCATAGAGTTTGGCTAGGGTGTTGGTTTTGGCTTGTCTTGCCCCACTGCCAAGCCCTGCCCCCACACTGATGGTTGGGTAGATACCGCCACGACCGCCAGCAAGACCAATGCCGATACCTGTGGCGGACAGTCCGATGTTTTGATTTTCGGTGGCTTTGGCGGTTTGGCTAATGCGAGCCACTTCGCTTTGTAAAACGGTGCAATCATGGCCTTGATAATTGGCAGGATTGACGTATTGGGGAGCGATGTTGGTGGTGGCACAGCCTGTGAGAGCGACAGCGACAACTGTCAGTAAGATGAGTGTTTTTTTCATAAAGATACCTATTTTAAAAAGGGTGTGTAAAGTATAAAGGCTGGGATTATTTATTTTGTCCGGCACAGTTGGGGCTGTTTGGGGCAGATGATAGGCTTGCCAATTCATCAGGCGTGTAGGCGTGAATGGCAAGGGCGTGTACCGTACCGCCTTGTGTGGTCAGATAGGGATTGACCAAACCATAGACAAGCTGATGACGAGACGCCAGACGTTTGCCGACAAATTCATCACTGACGATGATGAGTTTAAAATGACTCTCTTTACCGTCAAAGTACCCTGCGTGCATATGACTTTCGTTATCTAAGGTTATGTGCGTGGGGTGCAGGGCGGTTAGGGCATGGGTTAGGGCGGTTTGGGTGTTCATGATGTGGCTTTTATTTGTTTAAAAAGTTTAAAAAGGCTTAAATTAGGGGTTATAATACCATTTATCAAAACAATTATCAAAAATCATTTACCTAAACCGCGGAGACCATTATGAGCGACCATTCATTAGAAACCGAAATCCCAAACGGCATTCCACCCCCACCCGAACCGCCCGAAGATTATGAATGCTGTGATAATGGCTGTGATGAGCTGTGTGTATTTGAAATTTATAAAATGCAAAAAGCGGATTATGATGCCAAATGGGGTCATGTGATTGATAAAAATGAGTGATTGGGATTTTATGAGATTATCCAAAGATGATTAAAATTTCATTAAATTTCTCAATGATAAAATTTATCAAATAATTCTCGCAATTTTTCCAAAAAATGATAAACTAAGTTAAACTTTTAAATGATAAACATTCATGAAAACCGCCATTATCCTTGTCAATCTAGGCACGCCTGACGAACCAACCCCACAGGGCGTTCGCCGTTATTTGCGTGAGTTTTTGTCCGATACTCGGGTGATTGAGATTCCACCCTTTATTTGGCAAATTATCCTTAATCTGTTTGTATTAACCACCCGTCCCAAACGTGTCGCTCATGCGTATCAAAGCGTATGGACAAAAGACGGCTCACCCCTGCTAGCGATTTTAAAACAGCAAGCAAGCCTGCTTGAAGACCACCTTGCCAAGCAGGGCAAAAACATCCCTGTTGTCCCTGCGACTACTTATGGCAATCCTAACATCAAGGTGGTCATGGCGGATTTACAAGATAAAGGCTATGATGACTTTATCGTCTTTTCGTTGTACCCACAATATTCGGCAACGACCACAGGGGCGGTGTTTGATAAAGTGGCGGAGTACTGCATGAAAAAGCGTAATATGCCCGCCGTGCAGTTTACCAGAGATTATCACGACCACCCGTTATACATACAGGCGTTGGCGGACAGTATCCGCAAATTTTGGGCACAGCATGGGCGAGCGGACAGGCTACTCATGAGCTTTCACGGCATTCCTAAGCCCTATGCTGACAAGGGCGACCCTTATGCCGATGAGTGTCGTAAAACAGCAGTGCTAGTGGCAAGCGAGCTAGGACTTGGCACACACGAATGGGCGATAAGTTTCCAATCACGCTTTGGAGCCCAAGAATGGCTAAAACCCTACACCGATGAGCTTCTGACTGAATGGGGCAATCAAGGCATGTCGGTGCAAGTGCTAAGCCCTGCTTTTTCTGCTGACTGCTTGGAGACCTTAGAAGAGCTGGCGGTGGAGAACCGTGATAACTTTATCAACGCTGGCGGTAAGTCGTATGAGTATATCCCTGCTCTAAATATCGATGAGTTACATATCAAGCTCATGGCGGACATGGTGGGGCGGTATTTGTAAGTGTGCTTTGCTATGCCAATTTTATGCCCAAATGCCAAAATTTTACCGCCAAAATAGATGACTAAATCAAGCAGGCGTGATAAACTAACAAAATTTATTTGAAAAAGATTTTTGGAATTTGGTGCTATGAGTACTTTTTTGACGATAGTCGTTGTATTGGTCATTTTGCTGGGGCTGTGGTTGATTATCCGCAGTATGCTTGCCAAGGATTTTGAAGGCGATACCAAGACATTGGCGTACAAGGACGGTTTGCCGATTTTGCCCCGAGATGAGCGGGGGCAGTCGGCATTATCGGTGGGGACGCAGAGCCAAAATGAGACGGTCAGTGCCAAGCCTGTCAAATCAGGGCGAGAGCTGGCTGATGAGGCCAAAGCGGACGCTCTGTCAAGCCTTGCCATGGTCGCAAGCCAAGACCCTAATGCTCATAACGCCCCCCAAGATGATGGTGCCGACATACTAGCCGATGAACCCATTAAAAAAGAGCGGTTTACCGAGCCGTCAAGTGACTTTGTCCAAAACTCGCCTGTGCTTGACCGTCATCTCGAAGAACAGCAAGCCTTTGACCAAGACAACGACCCCTTGCTCAACGCCCAAGAGACGGTTACGGTCGTCATCACCCCCAAAGACCAATACAATGGACTCTCAGGCAGGGCGGTGCTTGATATCGTTAGAGCCTATGGGCTAAAATATGGCGTGATGAACATGTATCATCGTTACGAGCGTGAAGACGGCACGGGCAAGCTGTGGTTTAGCATGTTGGGTGTGGGCTATGACGGTTCGGTGGAAGGCTTTGATTTGAACACCTTAACTGACAGTCATTTTAGTGCATTATCGTTGTTCTTGTCTTTGCCACACCCCCATGCTCTGCGTGGTTTTGACAGCATGGTGTCGGTCGCTCAGATGATAGCCAAAGACATCAATGCCGATGTGCATGATGATGAAGGCTATATCTTAGACGGAGCGTATTTGGCAAAACTGCGTGCCAAAGTTGCCGATTACCGTTAATCAACCATGATTGAAAAGCCGTCTTTGATAGGGCGGTTTTTTAAACGTTAAAATTTACCTATTTTTAAATTATTCAATTAAAATCCTAAAAACACCATGACTGATTTATTTACTTCTGCCAACTTATCTGCCAATACGCCTGCCAATGACGATACAGCGATTATCGCCCAAATGCGCAAGCTTATCACCGCCCTAAAACGCCATAACCACGCCTATTATGTGCTAGACAACCCAATCATTACAGACGGCGAATATGACAGTTTGCGTGCCAAGTTGATTGAGCTAGAAAATGATTTTCCCACGCTAAAACAGTCCGACAGCCCGACTGATAATGTGGGCGATACGCCCTTGCCGTTTTTCACCCAAATCACACACGATTTGCCCATGTTGTCGCTTGGTAACGTGTTTAATGCCGATGACATGGCGAATTTTGTCCGCCGTGTCAATGACCGTTTGGACGGCAAAAACCAAAATCCCGAATTTGAAATGGAGCTTAAACTGGATGGTTTGGCGGTATCTTTAAAATATGTGGGTGGCGTATTTAGCCAAGCCGTAACTCGTGGGGACGGACGGGTGGGCGAAGACATCACGCACAACGTCCGCACCATTCGTAACTTGCCACTGGTGCTTGATGATTGCAGGGACATTAAGCTCTTAGAAGTGCGTGGCGAAGTGTTAATGCCAAAAGCAGGATTTTTAAAATTAAACAATGAAAGCCAAAAGCGTGGCGAGAAAACATTTGCCAACCCCAGAAATGCGTCCGCAGGGTCATTGCGTCAGCTAAATCCTGCCATTGCCAAAGCCCGTCCATTGGCGTTTTATGGTTATTCGGTCAATCAAGGCTTGCCCGATGACATCACGACCCAAAGCGGGGCGATGAGCTTTTTGCAGTCGCAGGGGTTTGATGTGTCGCCCTTTAAAGTCGTGGCAAATTTACAAGATATTGATGACTTTTATCAGGCGACCATAGCAGGGCGAGATGAGTTGCCCTTTGAGATTGATGGCATGGTGGTTAAGGTAAACTTGCTTGCCCTACAAGATGATTTGGGTTTTTTAAGTCGCGAGCCACGTTGGGCGACCGCTTACAAATTCCCTGCCACGACCGCCACGACACGCCTTTTGGACGTAGAATGGCAAGTGGGGCGGACAGGACAGCTTACCCCTGTGGGCAAACTTGACCCTGTCAATGTCGGGGGTGTTACCGTGAGCAACGTTACCTTGCACAACTTTGGCGAGATTGGACGGCTTGGGGTCATGATAGGCGACATTGTGAGTATTCACAGGGCGGGGGACGTGATTCCCAAAGTCTCAGGCGTGATGAGTGATTTGCGTGATGACAACGTGCGTGCGATACATTTGCCGACCGCTTGCCCTGTCTGTGATTCGCCCGTGGTGCTACCAGACGGCGAAGCTTTGGCACGTTGTACGGGCGGACTTGTTTGCACCGCCCAAGCCCAAGAAGCTCTGATACATTTTGTTTCACGAAAAGCCATGGACATTGACGGTTTGGGTTCGCAGTGGCTCATTAAGTTTTTTGATATGGGACTAATTAAGACCGTGGCGGACATTTATCGTTTGACGGATAAAGTGGAAGTTTTACAAAACCTAGAAGGCTTGGGCGAAAAGTCGGTTGCCAATATGTTATCCGCCATTGACAAATCAAAAGCTACAACCCTGCCACGTTTTATTTTTGCCTTAGGCATTCGTGGGGTGGGCGAGAGTACGGCACTAAACTTAGCTGAGCATTTTGGCGAGCTTGATAAATTACAATCGGCAGGCGTGGACGAGCTATTAAAGGTGGTGGACATTGGCGAGATTACCGCCAAAAATATCCATGAGTTTTTTCGTGCCGAGCATAACATGGCGGTGGTTCGTGATTTGGTGGCGTTGGGCGTGCATTGGCAAGCGGTCATCAAGGATACAGGCAACGCTCCACTAGACGGGCAAACGTGGGTGGTAACAGGCACGCTTGGAGCAATGGGGCGAGACGAAGCCAAAGCCCACTTACAGGCGTTAGGGGCGAAAGTCTCAGGGTCAGTATCCGCCAAAACGAGCGTGCTACTGGCAGGCGAGAGGGCAGGCTCTAAACTAGATAAGGCAAATGAGCTTGGCGTGCGTGTGGTGGGCGAAGATGAGTTTATGGCACTGCTCGCCGAGCATGGGCGGGTGTGAGGATTGGTTATGTATTGATAAAAGTTGAAAACGTTTGGTAAATTGTTGTTTTAAAATCAGATAGGGCAAATTGCAATTTGCCCCTACGATATTCTGTCAAATCATGACAAATTTATCATGTCAAAACCGCTTACCTAGGGCGTGCTTGATAACACTATTTACAACTTAGACATATTTTAGAAATAAAGACTTACTTTTTATGTGGATTTTTTTGATTAAAAACCCATCAATGTTACAAAAATCTTGTTAGATATAAATGAAATTTTTAAAAACGCATTGGCATGGGTCAATTTTTGGGGTAAAATTAGCCGTTTTTTACGTCTGTAAAAATTTGCAAAGAGATTGCCATTTCGGTCAATCATTTTTTAACTCGGAGTTGATAGCTTAATCAAATCTCAAACACGCCCGCTAACAGATTTTATCTGCCAAAAGTACGTTTGATAACAGTATTAGCACCCCCAACGCCTTTTCTGAAGTTTTGCGTTTACGCACGCTTTTTGGAGGACTCTACGTTGAGTACACCTGTTACTACCCAAGCTGCAAAATTGCGGCGAAATCTTGGTCTATGGCACGTCATCATCATTGGTTTGGCTTATATTCAGCCGATGACTTTGCTTGATACTTTTGGTATGGTCTCCCGTGATAGTGGTGGACACGTGCCGATGTCTTATCTTTTTGCACTGTTTGCCATTTTGCTAACATCTATCAGTTATGGGCATATGATTCGTGCCTATCCATCATCAGGCTCTGCCTATACTTATACCCAAAAAGCGATTAACCCGTCTATGGGTTTTATGGTCGGTTGGTCAAGCTGGCTTGATTATCTGCTCTCGCCCATGGTAAACATTATCCTTGCCGTGCTGTATCTTGAAGCTCTATTCCCTGCAGTGAACCACTGGGTGTGGGTACTTGGTCTGACGGGGCTGATGACAGTGGTCAATATCTTTGGCTCAAAAACCGTTGCCTACTTTAACAGTTGGATTGTGGCAGTGCAGCTGCTTGTGATTGCCGTCTTTACCTACCTGATTTATAGCAAATTGCAGATGGCAGAGTACGCCGCCAACACCAATCCAGAAGACATCTATGAGCTGTGGAGCTTACAGCCGTTTTGGAGTGAGATGACTTCGGTGGGGGCGTTAATTACAGGTGCGACCATTTTGTGTTTCTCGTTCACAGGCTTTGACTCGATTTCTAGCCTTGCCGAAGAGACCAAAGACGTCAAAAACACCCTGCCAAAAGCGATGATTTTAACCACCCTAATTGCAGGTGCGGTGTTTATTGTTAGTGCTTACTTTATGCAGACTTATTTGCCAAGTAACCCTGAGCTGTATTTTGAAGCGGTAGACGAAACTCAAGCCGAAATCCTACTATTGGTGGGTGGTTCAGCGTTCCAAGCGATTGTGTTAGGCTTTGCCATTGTAACGGTGATGGCGTCTGGCATCTCGGCTCACGCTGGCGTGTCTCGCCTCATGTATGTGATGGGTCGTGATGGTGTGATTAGCAACAAAATCTTTGGTCAGCTAAGCCCCAAATTCTTAACCCCTGTCAATAACATTCTGATTGCAGGTGGTGTGGCTTTGACCGCAGGCTTTATTAGCTTGGAGACGGTGGTAAACCTAATCAGCTTTGGTGCATTGACGGCATTTAGCTTTGTAAACCTATCGGTCATTTTCCGCTATGCGGTGCGTGATAAGATGGTTAAAACGCCTAAGCAAATCATCAGCTATGTCGTGGTGCCTGTGATTGGCTTTATCAGTATTTTTTTGATGTGGCTAGAAGTGGACAGCACAACCTTTGGTGTGGGTCTGTTCTGGGCATTCTTGGGCTTTATCTGGCTTGGCATCAAGACCGGTGGCTTCAAAAAACCTGTACCACAATTCAAAGAAGAAGATGTATAATCATCTGCTTTATAAAAATCCCGTCTTATGGCGGGATTTTTTGTGGACTGTTAAATTTAAATTGCCAATATTAAAAAGGGCAAATAAACCTAAAACCAACTGCCGTCCGTACTCATGCTCGAACATTTGCCGCTGACTGACAGCTTATTTTTGATGAGTGCCAATATCGGTTGCCATTGCCCTTTGGCGTTTTGGTAGGGCTTTTGTGTCTTGTCAAAGATGGTCAGTGCGTTATCGGCAAGCTGAGCGTAGGCACTTTTTTCACTGATATAAGCCAAAGGGCGTTGCCCTATCTCATCAAATATCGCCAACAGTTTGTCGCTTGGCACGCCGCCATCCATGAGCTGTGGGCGTATGCGGTTAGCGACGAGATGAACGTCCACTTTGCCTTTTCTGATTCGCTTGATGTCGGCGATGTTCTTTAAAAATCGCTTGGTGCTGTCTATGTCAAAAAAGGACGGCAACACCGGCACAAACATCAAATCACACTCGCCAATAAGCCGTTCGGCACGCTCACCTGCCACCGCTCCTGGGGCATCGATGATGAGAACATTAGGCTTAGCTTTGTCCATATTTTTGGGCAAATCACCAATGTCGTCGCTGTCTCGCCAGTCAATGCCCATGATGGGCGTGACGTCATCGGGGCGGTATTTTAAAAAACGCAAGGCGGACTTTTGGAGGTCGGCGTCTGCAATGGCGACTTTATAGCCTTCATGAGCCAAGGCGACAGCCAGGGTCAGACTGATTGATGTCTTGCCACAGCCTCCTTTTTGGTTGGCGGTGAGAATGGTGAGCATGCATTAATCCTTAATTGTCGTGTGGTCATTGGTGATGAATGATTGTACCGAAAATCAGGGGTAAATGCAATTGCATTATTTTTTACTTAGGTTTATAATAAAATGATACTATGAGATGATATCGTTCAAAAGAAACACCAAAAGACCCTACAAGCCATTTTTAAAAATCCCATATCCGCCAACATCAAATTTAAGGACATTGAGGCCTTATTTGTAGCATTAGGGGCGGACATCTCTGAGCGAGCAGGTTCACGCATGGCTGTGGCGCTAAACGGGCAAGTCATGGTTTTTCATCGCCCACACCCAAGCCCAAATACTGACAAAAGTGCGGTTATGAGCATTAGAAAATGGCTTGATGGCATGGGTATCACACCATTAGATGACGACAGCCAAACAGACGAATACGCAGACAAACAAACCGACGAACAGGAGCAGACTCATGAACACAATGACAATTAACAATCATAAAGCCTTAATCACTTTTGACAGTGAGTTAGGACTGTTTCGTGGGGAGTTTATCGGATTAAATGGCGGGGCAGATTTTTATGCTGACAGCGTAGATGGTCTCAATGAACAAGGGGCTTTATCCCTGCAAGCCTTTTTAGATGTATGTCAAGAACAGGGCATTAGCCCTTATCAGTCGTACAGTGGCAAATTTGTCACACGCCTACCCAAAGAGTTACATCAAAAAATCGCAGAAACTGCTACCGCCAAGGGTATTAGCCTAAACCAGTGGATTAATGAAACACTCAGCCGTGAAGTTGGCTTTGCCTGATTATTAAAATCACACCAAAGGCGGTGTTAATGGCTTAATCAGCTTGGGCGTGATAGCAGGGGCTTGCTCATCGCTGGTGGGGGCAATGTCCGTCTCATCGTTTGTCTGTGACGATATTGGCTTGACCGCAGTGTCTTGATTGGGGTCTTTAACAGCATGTTGGACAATGTCCTGGGTGTAGAGTTTTGGTAAGTCCAGCATTTGCACGACAAAGGCATACTTTAAGGTGTCTCTGTCACCCAGATAACGCTGATAAAAGCTAGAATTTAACAGCCCTGCCCCGCCTTGTCCCAACGCCCAAATGCTTGCCAAAAAATCTCGGGTCGCCATGGTGCTGTTCTGCTCAGACAGATACCGCTCGGCAATCTCATAAATACGCTTCATGCGTTCACGGCGAATCTTATACAGCTCACCGAACAGACGGTTTAGCCCCGACGCTGTCGATGACAGCTTATCTTCTAGGTGGTGAAACATCATCGCTCGCTGTGGACGCAAAAGCAGTTGTAGCACCATGCGAGCCACGCCCGCCCCCACCCCGTCATCGATGGCGTTCATCTCATACAAGCGTTTTTCGTACTCTATGAGTAGTCTTAGCAGTAACTCATCCTTACTCACAAAATGCTTGTACAACGTCCCCTTTGCCAAATCCAAATGGCGTGCCAAACTGTCCAAAGTCAAATCATAATCGCCTGATTCTAATAACAACTGTTCAGCAGTCGCCAAAATCTGCCGTTCTCGGTGCTCAAACTGTTCTTTACGACTGCTCATGTCTTAATTCCCTGAGTGGGCAAAAATGTAAAATTCTCTCAATTATAACAAAATTTTAAACATTGTGAAATATGTTAAAAACAACCACCCTACCACACACCATTCATTCCCAAAATTTTGATAAAAAATTATTAAAAAACAATCACTTTTTATTGCTTAACAAATGTTCATTTTTAATAAATTTTTTTGTGTATGGGCGTTCACATCTTTAGCAAATTCATGTATAATAGCACGCCAAAACAGGCAACACAGGAAAACACCATGACTGCCAAACACAATCCCCAAGATTTTGAAAATCCCCCCATTAACTGGGTGCCTGCTGTTTTTCTTATCAGCACGCCCTTGCTCGCCTTGATTTTGGTGCCGTGGTATCTGTGGACGCACGACACCAGCCCTGCCCTGTGGATTGCCTTTTCGCTGTTTATGGCGTGGACGGGGCTGTCTATCACCGCAGGCTATCACCGCTTATTTGCCCATAAGTCCTATGAAGCCCACCCCGCTGTCAAATATTTTTTGCTTATCGGGGCGACCTTAGCGGTACAAAGCTCTGCCTTTGACTGGTGTTCAGGACATCGTGTCCATCACCGCCATGTCGATGATGAATATGATGACCCCTACTCGGCACGTCGTGGTTTTTGGTTTAGCCACATGCAGTGGATGTTAAAAAAATACCCCAGCGGTCAATACGACTACAAAAACATCCCCGACCTAAAAAAAGACAAGGTGCTGGTACACCAACATGAACATTATGGACTGTGGGTGCTACTGACCAATGTCATCATCCTAAGTGCTGTCGGGCTTATCATTCGCGACATGCTCGGGGCATTTATCATCGTGGGGCTACTGCGTATGGTGCTGACCCATCATTTTACCTTTTTTATCAACTCGCTGTGCCACATGTTCGGCACACGCCCTTATACTGATGAAAACACCGCCCGTGACAACCCGATTTTGGCGATTTTTACTTGGGGCGAAGGTTATCACAACTACCATCATTATTTCCAATACGACTATCGTAACGGGGTCAAATGGTGGCAATACGACCCAACCAAATGGCTCATCGCAGGCTTATCCAAAATCGGTCTTGCCAAAGAGCTAAAAACGGTCGATGACCTAACCATCAAGCACGCCGAAGTCACCATGCAGTTTAAACGTGCCGAAGCTCGCATTGCAGGTGGGGATTTGTCCTTAGATGATAAACTCATGCTGTTTAAAGACAAAATCAGTGCCGAATACGACGCCTTTACCAATACCGTGGAAGGATGGCACGCCCTAAAAGCCAAATCCATGGAGCTAAAACGCACCGAATTTGCCAACCGCTTGCATGAAGCTGATGAATACCTAAAAGAACAGTTCGCCCAAGTGGAACAAAAAATCCGTGACCACAGCGAACGTGTAGAACAAGCCTTTATGCAATTAAAAGGTAAAGCCGTTAAGGGTTGATTGGGCAGATTAATCCATTAAGAGGGTAGATTTAGATTTACTCTCTTTACTCCAATCTCAAATTAAAATAGGGCGTGTTAAACATTGGTATTTGCAATGAAAAATAAGAAAAATCGCACGTTTTTCAAGGAAAAAACAAAGGCTGTGAGTTTTCTATCAGACAAGTTTTTATTATGAAAAACAATCCGACCGCTTAATTTTAAGAGATTAAGTTTTAAAAATCTTAAAAATCTACATGATTAAGTGGTCGGATAGCCATTTTTCATGCAAAAATTGATTGATATTGTCAAATTCTCATCTTGTTTTATAAAATGTTATCAATGTTCAACATGCCCTAGTAACTTATTGATTATTTAATAATTATTTTTTGAATTGTAGGGGTGAATTACATTTACCCTTGACAAATCAGTCATTTATGTCAAGTTGAAAATAAGGTACTGAAATAAGTGGAATGGAGGTTGAGATATGTATCATTAATGAATAATGAATTGATATATAATAACATTTTTACTTCTATTTATTGCTATTAAGTTGCGAGATGTTTTTTTATGGGATAAATGGGTAACGCATAGGTAAAATTTAGGATATAATGTAAGAGTTTTTAACCAAAGACAGTTGTTTTAATTTTGCTCAAAATAATCTCTTATGTTAAAGCCTACTCTTGCCATCAGCGTACTTGCCCTAGCCTTATCTGCTTGTACCACCACCCAAAGCGTCAAGCCTGAACACGCTCATGCTTATAGCCATGACCATCATCACGACCATGACCACGGCTGGGACTATGCCCATATAGAAAAATGGGGCGACCTAGAAGTGAACAAACTGTGTGGCACAGTCGTAGAGCAGTCACCCATTAACATCGACACCGTAGTCAAGCCACGCCCTGACTCACAAGGCAACTTTACCCTAACCCCGAGCTACACCGCCAGCGATTTTGAAGTTAAAAACAACGGTCACACCATCGTCTTTAATGTCAAAGATGACAAAAACGCCCTAAATGTCAATGGCGTGGACTATAAATTGCTACAATTTCACTACCATGTACCTAGTGAACACACCGTGATGAATGCGTTTTATCCGTTGGAGATTCACTTTGTTCATCAAAATGCCAATGGCGGTTTGGCGGTGGTTGGCGTCTTGGTAGAAAAGGGGGCGACCAATATCAATCTTGGCAGAATCCTAACCGACCTATCCAAAGACAGCAAATATAAAGGCATACTCTCCACCTTTGATGTCTCCACCATCATGCTCAAAGACAGCAAAACTTATGCCTATAACGGCTCACTTACTACCCCACCATGCTCAGAGCAAGTGCAATGGCTACTAAAAGCCAAGCCAATCAGTGCCGACAGCGAACAGCTAAATAACCTTGGCAAGCTCTACAACGGCAACAATCGCCCTGTACAGCCATAAGGTGACCGTACTGTCTATGTGGTAGAATAATTGGCAACACTTGACAGTCATGCTAAAATACAAACGCTCGAGTCTGTGCTTGAGCGTTTTTCAATTTATAAGCAGTCACGCCCTAAATTTTAAGAGAATTGTCATGACTCATCACGCCCTACATCGCCCTTTTGCTCCTGCCATCATCTCGGCTGATTTTAAGACTTATCCTACTGATTTTATCGTCAAAGAGCTGATGACTGTTGATTTTAGTGGGCAAGGCGAGCATTTGTGGGTGCATGTCTGCAAAGTCGGTATGAACACCGCCTTTGTTGCCAAACTTTTGGCGGACTGGGCGGGCATTGCCATGCGTGATGTCGGCTACTCGGGACTAAAAGACCGCCATGCCCAGACGTATCAATGGTTTAGCCTAAGATTGCCCAAGCGTGGTATGCCTGCATTAGAGTTTGATGAGTGTGTCAAAAACCATTTAAAAGAGGGTGAAAGCCTAACGCTCATCGCTCATCACTGGCACGACAAAAAACTCCACCGTGGCACGCACAAAGCCAATGCCTTTACCATTACGCTAAGACAAGTGGCAGGTGAGATATCCGCCATCAATGCACAGCTTACTCATATCAAGCAGGCAGGCGTGCCAAACTATTTTGGCGAGCAACGCTTTGGGTGTGATGGCGATAACATCAATCAAGCCAAAGCCTTTTTTGAAAAAATACTCTCATCTGCCAAGCCTTATAAGCCCTTTAAAAAAGACATGGATAAGCACAGCCTATATGTGTCATCCGCCAGAAGCATGCTGTTTAATGCCTTGCTTAGTGAGCGAGTACGGCTTGGGTGTTGGAATAAGGCAGTGACAGGAGATGTGTTCAACCTAGACGGGGCGGGTTCTATTTTTTGTGCCGACATTGACGATGAGATAATTCGACGAGTATCAGAGCAGGACATTCATCCCACCGCCCCACTGTTTGGGGTGGGCGAGCCAAAAAATACCGATGAGAGCCTACGCATTTATCAGGCGGTATTGGCACAAGATGAATTTGAGCTTATCAAAAATGGACTCTTAAAAGTCGGGGTCAAACTGGCTCAACGCCCCTTACGTCTAAGGGTTTGTGAGCTTGACTGGCAATGGCATGATGACAGTCTAACGCTAGACTTTGAGTTGCCCACTGGCAGTTTTGCCACCAGTGTGCTGTTTGCTTTGTGTGAGAATTTGGTCGAGAACCGTTAAAACCGCTCCCACACTCCCACCTGCTCCGCCTTAGGTGTGGCGACTTGTCCAAGTTTTCGCCATGGCATGTTTGCCCCATGAAAATCCGACCCCACCGACACCATGAATCCATGCTCTGCTACACATCTGTCTATCATCGCTCGGGTAGACATGGGCTCGCTAGGGCTGGGCAACTCAACCGCCTGACCACCTAGCATGGCAAAGTCAGCGATGAGCTTACGCACACGAGTGGCGGACAAATCATAGCGAGTGGGGTGAGCCAGTACCGAAATCCCACCACATTCATGGATAAGCTCTATGGTCTGACCCATGGTTAAGCTATCAATGGCAACATAAGCTGGCTTATTATCCGCCAGATATTTATCAAAAGCATCTTGCACCGTCCGCACCACACCCAGTTCAAATAATACTTGTCCAATATGAGCCCGTCCCACGGCTTTGGCATTGCCGTTTGCCTTACCCAATACCGCTTGCCATAATACCTGATCATCAATATGAGCAAAATCCGCCATGTCTGCCAATATTTTCGCCATCTTTACCACAATGGCATGACCACGAGTTTCCCGAGAGTTTTGTAAATGGTTAAGTTTTTGATTTAATCGCTCTTTATCCTTAAAATTAAGGGCGACCACATGAATAGTCTTGGTTGTGGATTTATTTTTGCCATAGCCACCATTCATCTGATGATGACAACTAATCTCCGCCCCATCAATCAAACGCATGCCTAGCTCATTTGCCATTTGCCGTGCTTCATCAATGCCAGCGGTGGTGTCATGGTCGGTCAAGGCAAAAACTTCAATGCCCATCTCATGAGCCAACTTGACTACATGGGCAGGGGCGAATGTGCCATCAGAGCGGGTGCTGTGACTGTGCAAGTCCACTTTTATCATAGATTATTTATCTCATTTTACTGTTTATTTTTACCGTCAAATAAAACAAAACCCCACCGATGGTAGGGTTTACACAAAGAACATATCACTTATTATGCTGTTGTGATTTTAGGTAACTATTCACATCAATGCGTGTCTTGACCTGTGGAGCGGTCTGTGGCTGAGCCTGTGCTTGCACTGACTGTGCCTGTGGTTGAGCCTGTTGTGCTTGCTGCCTACTCTCCAAGGCACTGACATGACCTGCGGGGGCAGTTTGTAGGTTCTGAATCGGAGCTTGTTGTACAGCGACTTTTGGACGGTCATCCAAGGTCAAACCCGTAGCGATAACTGTAACATGAATCTCATCGCCCATGCTCTCATCTTGGACATAGCCATAGAAGATATTACCTTCTTCTAGGTCAGCAATCGATGACAACGCTTCGGCAATCTCCTCAGGCTCACTCATCATCAGCTCAGCTGCGGTAATGTTCACCAACAGCCCCTTGGCATTTTCAAGGCGAATGTCATCAAGCAGTGGTGAGCGAATGGCTTTCTCGGCAGCTTGTCTGGCACGGTCATCGCCACTGGCACGACCGATACCCATCATCGCATAGCCTTTGGCAGTCATGGCAGTACGCACGTCTCTAAAATCGGTGTTAATCACCACGTTATCCGCCGTATCCACGATTTGCACCAAGCCACTCACCGCATGCAAAAGTACGTCATCGGCTTTTTTAAGAGCGTCTGTAAAAGAGATTTGCTTATAAATCTTCAACAATTTTTGGTTAGGAATGGTAATGATGGCATCCACAAGCTCTGTTAGTTGGCTAACGCCATCTTTGGCAGACTTCATGCGTTTTTTGCCTTCAAAGTCAAATGGCGTGGTTACCACAGCAACAGTCAAAATACCCATCTCTTTGGCAACACGAGCCACCACAGGAGCGGCACCCGTGCCTGTACCACCACCCATGCCTGCGGTGATAAATACCATATTATAGCCATCTAACATCGAGCGAATTTCATCTTCGTCTTCTTCGGCATAACGGCGACCTTCCTCAGGATTACCACCTGCACCCAAACCTTCCGAGCCAAGCTGAATCTTGTGTGGCACGGTCAGATTATCAAGAGCGGTACGGTCAGTGTTGGCAGCGACAAATGTCACCCCATTAAGACCTTCTTGCACCATATGCTCGACCGCATTACCGCCACCGCCCCCCACACCAAAAACGATAAAGCGTGCTTTACCGTAGTTTACTTGACCGTCATCTGTATCAAGACCATATTTAGACATTTATTTCTCCGAATTCTTTTATCATATTGACATAGAAA
Source organism: Moraxella bovis (assembly GCF_025985205.1). Lineage (NCBI taxonomy): Bacteria > Pseudomonadati > Pseudomonadota > Gammaproteobacteria > Moraxellales > Moraxellaceae > Moraxella > Moraxella bovis. The sequence continues at coordinate 670,302 of NZ_CP087840.1, read as the reverse complement.
CTATTTTGATATTATAACACCAATTCACCCCATATTAAATAGCAGGGTGAATGATTGGCTTGAAATAAGCTGTTAATGGGCAAATGTAGCCAAGATAGACGTTTATTATCTTTTACCCTAACCTTTAAAATCGCAATATCATCACAGTAGCTGTCTTAATTTATCAAACCATGATTGGCATTTTTGCCCAACACGACCAAAAAAGCCCACTCTATCCAAATCGCCAAACTGCCCACGCTCATCGCGAGCATACTGCTCACTTTGATAATACATGAGTGCCCCGATGATACTATGTAATTTCGGGTCGGACAGATGTGTTTTTAAAAGCCCGATATCATCATCGCTAAGCAGTTCAGTATGCACCGCCACCTTTGGGTTAATGTCCATTTGACGTACGCTGACACCAAACTGTCTTTCTATCAAGCTGGGCAAATCCCTCATGTCCGCCCCGCCACCTGCCAACACCACGCCCATGTCCATGAACTGGTCCAGTCCTTTGGCGGTCAATTCATCAAAAATCTCGTATAGCAGTGCCAGATAACGTGCTTCAATGATACTGGCAAGTTTATACAAATGAACCGTCAATTCGCTGTCATGATGACGTTTTTTAAGCGTGATAAAATCACTTTTGCTTTGTTTGCTGGCGTTCGCTGAGCCGTGATGTTTTTTTAAAGATTCAGCTTCTAATAAAGTCAGTCCAAGCGTACTGGCGATGTCCATGTCCACCAGTTGCCCACCCACAGGCAGACAGCGAGTGTAGAGCAGCATGCCTTCTTGGTACAGGCACACTTTGGTGAGTGCTGCACCGATGTCAATAAAGCACACACCACGCTGTTTTTCATCACTGCTTAGGGCGTATTCACTGCTGGTTATCCCATCAAAAAACATGGGATGAACTTCTAGGTTATTTGAGACCATCAAATCCTTGATTTGGGCATAAAACATGCTAGGCACGCTGATAAGATGATAGCCAACGGTCAGTTTATGAGCCAACATGCCCACAACATCTTTGCCACTTTGGTCATCATCAAGCCAAAAACGCTGTTGGCACAACTGCACGTCTTTATGTCCTTTTTGTGCCAGTCCTACCTTGGCATCATTTAAAATATCCCGAACATCATCATGGCTTATCTTACGTCCAAGGGTGTCGCCCGTGGGATTTTGTCCTGTGATGATTTTATCTTGAATGCCATTCTCGCCCATCATCGCAGGACTGGCAAAAGACAGCCCGACATAAGAGACTTGCACGCCTGCCATGTCAATTGCTTCTCGCAACGACTTATGAATGGCACTGAGTAGATGTTCACGATTGACGATTTGACCACCAAAAAACGCGTCCGTTTTGGCAAGTCCAAGCCCCATGATTTGGGTTTTTTTATGATGAACGTCAAAATATCCCACAACAGTATAAACCGCCGTGGAACTTAGATGAATCACCGCATGAATGTCAGAGTCGGGTATCATAATTGACCAAAATTAGGGGAAATCTCCTGCCCAAAAACAAGATTGTCAAAACACTTGTTTTAAAAATCTATCAAAAATAAAATAAATCAAATTTTAAAATAGCCTTTATTTCTTATTTCGCCACGCAATAGAAAAACCGTTTTTATAACGCAAATCAACCGACTGCATGTCATTGATACGCTCAGCAAATCGCTCATTTAAAATCTGTGCCAACTGATGAAGTTTTTGTGTGGTATTCTCATCATCAACAACCACCCTAAGCCCGTTATGAAAACGTACAACCCACGTGTTGCGCGGTGTCAATATCAAATCATCCACCGTCAGCCCAAGTGGAGCAAACTGCTGATTGACATACTGCATTTGACGCATGATGGCATCTGCCTGTGTCGCCGAGCCATGCAATGTGACCAAATCAGGATTCATGACATCGCCTTTATCGGCAGGTCTAAACACCACACCGTTAGCATCAATCATCTCTTGACTGCCGAAATTGGCAATAGGCTTGCGTGGCACCGCCTCAACCGTAATGCCCTGATACCAATCACGGCGTACGGTCGCATGCTCCACCCACGACAAGCTTGTCACACTGTCATGGATTTGGTGCAAATTACCCCCAAAAAAAGGTGTTTCTCCAAAAGGGGCAATTGCCTGCATCAATGACTGGTTCTCTGGTGTGGTCAAATTTGACGCTTCCACATGGATGGGTTTGGCAGGGCTTTTGCCGATGGTTTGCATGGCAAAAAAGCCAATGGCAAACATCAGCCCAAGCGTCACCAAAGCCGATTGCCATGATTTTGACAAATGCTTGTCATCATGCCCCTCATGCTCATGGTTGATATGGTCTGCTGTCATCTCTGCCACGGTTGCACCCAATTGGATAGCCAAATATCACAAATGTATCGCTAAAACAAGCTTAAAAATGAACGCTTGCGTACATATTTTATTAAACAAGGCTAAAATTTATATATTTTACCCTATTCTTATTTTAATTTAAAGTAAAAATCATCACTAAATGACTGTTTTTACATGGCGTTACATTTTACCAATAAAATTGTTGGGGTTAATTCGTACCAATCCCAACATTCAAAATATAAAACAATCATTGTTATCACTTAAAATATATGATAAGTTTAAAAACTAGGGCAAATCAGACTCGCCCTAGTTTAATATATCAATAAGCAAATTATAATTTACCCAGCAATCCAACCAATATTAGGCTTTATGGCAAACACATCATTATTTATAACGTCTGTTCTAAAATCTTCACACACAAATCCGCAAATTCAATCCCTGCTTCTTTGGCTGCCATTGGCACAAGGCTATGGTCGGTCATACCCGGCACGGTATTGATTTCTAGGACATACAGCTTGCCGTCATCAGATTTTAAAAAGTCCACACGAGACCAGCCACGCCCACCCATGGCAGAAAAAGCACGTTTGGCAAGCTCGCCCATTTCACGCTCTTGTTCGGCAGTTAAGTCAGACGGGCATTGATACACCGTGTCATCACGCAGGTATTTGGCTTCATAGTCATAAAACTTGCCCTTAGGGATAATGCGAATACTCGGCAAGACATCATCGCCAAGTAACGAACAGGCGTACTCGCCCCCTGTAATCGCTTTTTCTGCCAAAATCTCGCCATGATACTGTTTTAGCTTAGGATACGCCTTTGCCAAACCGCCTGTCTCTTCTATCATCATCACACCCACACTAGAACCCTCACTGGCGGGTTTGACAAATAACGGTAAGCCAAAGTCTGCCTCCACCGCATCAAAATCGCTGTCATCGTGCAACACCACATAAGGCACATTCGGCAAGCCTAGCGACTGCCACACCAAACGGCAACGAAACTTATCCATGGCAATGGCGGATGCTAGCACGCCACAACCTGTATAAGGAATCTTAAAGCCGTCAAGCACGCCTTGCAAACTACCATCTTCGCCAAAAGTGCCATGCAAGACATTAAACACACGGTCATACTCACGCAAGTTTGAAATGTCGGTCTCTTGTGGGTCAAAATGATGAGCGTCCACACCTTTTAAAAGCAGGGCATTTAGCACCGCCCTGCCACTATTTAAAGACACTTCACGCTCGGCACTAAACCCACCGCAAACCACAGCGACTTTGCCAAATTTTGTTACATCGTTCATATTTTATTCTCTATATAAGTGCAAATTGCACAAGGTTAATTATTGGTTAATTATCAAACCAATTTTCAATCATCAAACCGTCAATATATTTAAAATCATCCACATTGCGAGTTACCAAAATGGCATGATTGGCTAAGGCAATGGACGCAATTTGACTGTCGGCAAAAGATAAAGTTTTGCCTTTTGCTCGGCATTCGGCACGGATTTTGGCGTGAATGTCGGCACATTCTTGGGTGCAGTGGTACATTGGTAAAGACAAAACATTATTAAAAAGAAAGGCAGAAATTCGCTCTTTCTTTTTAATTTCTTCGGCTTTAATATTATGTAGATCATATAACAATTCATGCCAAACCGTAATTGCCAAAATTAACTGTTTATTTCTATCTTTGGCACATCGCTCAAATGTTTGTCAGGTTGTTTTTTGGTCAATTCTGAAAAGATATTATTATCAGGCAAAATTAACTGTTTCATTCAAAACTCACTTCTCGCCCAATATCATTTCTATCCTTGGTATCCGCCCAAGAATTATCATTATCCAAAAATACCTCACTTTTATCATGCCAATTTTGCCATGATTCAAAAAATTTTTGACTGGCATTCATTTCATCTTTTTCAATTTCTGATTGAAATACGTTTATCCAATCAATCATTTTTTGTTGGCGATTGATCGGCAATGATTGAATATAATTGACCGCTTGATTGATACTGGTAATAGGCTGTGTTTGCATATTCGCCCCCTATAAATACAAATTATTATCCCGAAGCTCCAAACAAATCTGCCCCACATTGCCCGCCCCTTGCGTGATAAGTAGGTCATTGGGCTGTAAGCCCGCTTTTAATACTTGGGCGATTTGTTCTTTGTCATTGACACTTAGCACAATCGGCTCAACCTGCCCACGCTCACGCAGTGAACGAGCCAAATCGTTGCTACTCGCCCCCTTAATCGGCTCTTCGCCAGCACTGTACACATCCAGCAAAACAAGCTTATCCACCTGCGATAAGACATTGACAAACTCACTAAAACAGTCCCGTGTACGGCTGTAACGGTGTGGCTGAAACATCATCACCAAACGGCGGTCGGGGTAGCTTTGGCGGGCAGCACGAATGGTCGCTTGCACTTCGGCAGGGTGATGACCGTAATCATCAACGAGCAGGATATTACCCCCGTCATGATTTACGTCCGCTTGCTGTTCAAAGCGTCTGCCCACGCCTGCAAATTTACCCACCGCACGCACAATCGCCTCATCGTCCACGCCTTCATCGGTCGCCAGCGTAATCGCCCCCAAGGCATTTAGCACGTTATGCTCACCGGGGATATTTAAGGTCAAGCGAAGCGGTTCACGGTCTTTACGCAATACGGTAAAATGCGTGCGAGTGCCGTCCACCACCACGTCCACCGCTTGCACGTCATTATGCTCTTTAAAGCCAAAAGTCAGCACAGGGCGAGCAATGTCATCAATCATGCCATATAGCTCATCATCATCGCCACACACCACCGCCAACCCATAAAACGGCATATTGTGCAAAAACTGAATGTAGGCTTGTTTTAGCTTATCAAAACTACCGCCATAAGTGTCCATGTGGTCTTCGTCAATGTTGGTAACAATGCTCGCCATGGGACGCAAACTCAAAAAAGACGCATCGGACTCGTCCGCTTCCGCCACAAGGTAACGGCTACTGCCCAAAGACGCATTTTTGCCAGAGGCGTTCAATTTACCGCCAATCACATAAGTTGGGTCAAGTCCCGCTTCGGTGAGCATCATCGTAAGCAGGCTTGTGGTTGTGGTCTTGCCGTGAGCCCCTGCCACCGCAATGCTGTGGCGGTATCGCATAAGCTCGCCTAGCATATCGGCACGGCGAACCACAGGCAGTCGGGCTTGCAAGGCGGTCTGAATCTCGGGATTGGTTTTGTCAATGGCGGACGACACCACCAGCACATCAGCGTTTTTGATATTGGACGAATCATGCCCGATAAACACCGTAATGCCTAGACTCTCTAAACGCTTGGTAACCACGCTTTCTTTGATGTCCGAGCCTGTAACCGTATAGCCTTGATTGGCAAGCACTTCGGCAATTCCGCACATACCTGCCCCACCGATACCGACAAAATGCACGGTGTTAATCCGTCTCATCTCTGGGATTTCAATGAGTTGTTTGGGCAGGGTTTTAACGTTGGTTGAATTTGGCATAACTTTTTCTCTATTTTAGGTGTTAAATAGGGCTGGCAAATAATTACCATGATTTTTTATTTGGATAACTTCTAATTTAAAATATCCAATTCATTTAAAATTTAACTGTTAATATATAAATAAAATTTCATTTAGTAAATCAAGAAAAATATTTTACCCCATTATTTTCAAATCAAAACCGATACATATAAACCGCATGGTTAATAATATCGCCATTGACGTTTTCATTATTGGCAATAATACCACAAAACTCAAATCCCAATCGCTCGGCGACTTGTCGGCTTGGGGCATTATGTTCGCCTGCCTTAATGTCCACCACATCCATGCCATAGGTATGTTTGGCAATGTCCATAATCGCACGCACAGCAAGGGTCATGATACCACGCCCTTGATATTCTTGGTGTAGCCAATAGCCAATCTCTGCCTTTTTTAGATGATGATAAATGTTATTTAAACTCACCGCTCCAATGATTTTATCATCATAAATAATATGGGTATGAATGGCTTTGTCATCGGCATATTGGTGTAAAGCAAATTTGACAAATTCACGATAGCTATTTTCACTAAAATTATTCGCCCACGGTAGCCATTTGCCCAAATAATCTTTTTGGGTATTAACAATGTCAATCATTTGACTGGCAAATGATGAATGCACCAAGGTTAGGCTTAATGTGTCGTTGATTTTATAATAAAACATTTTAATACCCAATTAGCTAAACTGAACACTTTTTTGATTGGTTATTACTTTGGCAATGGCACTGGCGATTAAACATTCAAACTTATCTCATTATTTTCTTTATCCAGTTTGGCACGGGCTTTTTCAGCCACCAAAAAGGCTTGTTTGATATGCTCTACGCCACCGCCATTTGTCATTGCCATTTCAAGAAATAATTCGATATCTTCATGGCTTTGCATATAATCAACTGGGTCAAATTTTTTTAATTCACTCATTTTCATTATCAATCTCCGATGATAGCAATTTGGCTTTTTTGATGTCATCTTGCTGGCTATCTTTGTCGCCACCACACAACAAAACAACTACCACGTTGTCACGAATAACATAACAAACACGATAGCCCGCCCCGTCATGAAATCTTAATTTACAAATACCGCCACCGACCGAATTGATGTCGCCAAAAAATTCTTCATTTTCAATGCGAAAAAGGCGTTCAGTAATTTGCATTTTTACACGTCTGTTGCGTAATTTGCTTAACGAACGGTCAAATACAGGCGTACTAACAACTTGATAAGGGGTTAATGGGGTATCACTCATGTCTTAACCACACGCTCCACAATATCCGCCACTTGCGTGGTCGTGTCTGTTTTGGCAAAGGATCGGGCGTTATTTGCCATATCTAGACATTGCTGACGGTCAAGACTGCCCAAAATCTGTGCAAGTTTTTCGCCCGACAGCTCATATTGGGGCAACAAAATCCCCGCCCCATGCTCGGTTAGGCTCTTGGCATTGGCGGTTTGGTGGTCGTCCACGGCGTGCGGTAGCGGAATAAAAATCGGAGCAACGCCCACACTGGCAATCTCCGTTACCGTCAAAGCTCCTGCCCGACAAATGATCACGTCCGCCCAACCGTACGCCTGTGCCATGTCATCAATAAACGGCATGACTTCAAACACATGACGGCTTGTGTCAATCCCTGCTTGTGAGTAGGCGACCAACATGGCGTTATGGTTGTCCTTACCGCATTGGTGTCGCACGGTTAGGGGCTTGTCGGACAACTTTAACAGCTCTACCACCGCTTCATTGATGGCTTTTGCCCCAAGCGAACCGCCCACCACCAACACTTTTAGGGGCGATATATCCGCTACGTCATAACGCTCGCTTGGCGGTGTGGCGTTGATAATCGCAGTGCGTACAGGGTTACCCACCGTAACAAGTCTGTCGCCCATGCCACTAAATGCCCCGTCAAAGGCTTGTAGCACTTTTGCCGAATGGGGGGCTAGGGTCTTGTTGCTCATGCCTGCAATGGCGTTTTGCTCGTGAATGATGAGTGGTTTGCCTGATAATTTGCTTGCCAATCCCCCCGGTACGGTAACATACCCACCAAAGCCGATAACCACCTCTATCTTGTTGTTTTTGATGATATTTTTGCTTGCCATAACCGCTTTAAACAGCATAAAGGGGAGCTTAATCATGCGTGCCAATCCCTTACCCCGAAGCCCCTGCATATCAATATGGTGCATGGTGTAGCCGTGTTTGGCGACAAGCTCATTTTCCATACCGTTTGGCGTACCAAGCCAATGCACCACCGCCCCACGAGTTGTCAGCTCGTCCGCCACCGCCAACGCAGGAAAAACGTGTCCGCCTGTACCTGCCGCCATAATCAATACATTCATCGTTATTCTCTAATTTAAAATTTAACCCCCTATTTTGTAACAAAATGGGGGAAATTACAAGGGAAAAATGAGTGGGTGTAAGTTTTTCTTTTAGCTAAATTTGCCAATCTTACGGCAGTTGTGTAAAATTCTCTACAAATTACATTAGGTTTTCAAAATTCACGTTGCTACAAGCCATCAAAAAATTTTGATAAACTCTACCATTATTCGATATAATAGACCGCTTAACATCCAAGCCATCCTAGCCCTAAAATTCACTCATGAAAAAAATACTACAAAATCAAAAAATCGCCGAGTTCATCAGTCAAATGCCCATCATCAAACGTCTGTTTTTTAGCGTGTTTGGCACGACGGTGCTTGGGTTTTTGTTTTTATCATTATTATCCTATAACACCTTAGACCCTGCATGGTCGCATGTCGGTGGCAGACAGGAGATTACCAATGTTGGCGGTCGCCTTGGGGCTTGGGTTGCTGACATTCTGCATGTGTTTTTTGGTTATGGGTCATGGTGGCTGGTGCTGGTCATGATGTATGAAGTGGCACTTTTATGGTGGCGACAGTCGCAGGTCATGTGGCAGCTTCGGGTGCTTGCGTATGGTTTTTTGTTGGTGTGCCTTAGTGGGCTGTTGGCAGGATGGGGGACAGCAGGCGAGCATGGCACAGGACTTATCAGTGGTGGTGTCATGGGGGCTGGATTATATCAGGCATTGGTGCAGCAGTTTGGCAATGTGGCGACAGCGATATTTTTGCTGATTATAACGGGTGTTGTCACGGTGTTGGCATTTGAAGTGCGTCCATCAGCATTTTTTGACTGGTTTATGGGTTGGCTTGATGGAGATAAAAAAGTCAAACCTGCCGAATCGGTCAAGCCAAATCAAGAAAACACTAAGCTGTTTGAAGTGGTCAAGGATGACGCACCAATCGTGTCATCTGTTCATCACAATAGTGAAGACCTATCAGAGTTTTTGCAGACATCAGGGTTGCGTGATGAGATACTGGCAAATACTCAGCAGGGCAAACAAGACGGAGAGTCACAAGCGGGTCGTGTGGAGATTCATGCTGATGAAGTGGTATTAAAAGTAGATAATTTGACACTGGACGCCAATCAGTTGCATGCTCGGCAGGCAGATGGGATTCATCATGAGAGTGAGAGCAAGCCGTTAGAGTTCATGCATGATGATGAGATGATTGAGATTCTAAATCATGATTCTGATGATATCGTTGAGTTGACACCCAAAACTAAGGTAAAAATTGTCAGTACGAATGATATTGATGAGCAAGTAAATATCAATGATAATCAAACTGTTGATGCAAAGATGGGGATTGAGATAAATGTTGATGATGAGGTGGATTTTGTCTACCAAAACAACCGAACCAATCAAACCACTAACATCAGCCGTGATAATGTCTTTGACGATGAGTGGGTGAAACTGTCAAAGGATTTACTAAATCAAGAAATACAAGAACAGGATTTGCAGATTGATACACAAGAGAGATTAAATGAGAACATGCGAATAAATTCATCAGGTAAAGCTGATGTTAAAAACGATGTGACAACAGATGGAATAACAGGGATATTGGACGAAGAGCTGACCCAGCCACCTTTACATCCCGATAATTTTATCCCAAAAAAACCCTTGCCCGTAGAAGATACACCCAAGCAGGCACATTTTAAAGATGTAGGGGCGGATGCACCAAACCCACAGCGGTCACGAGCGATGGACACGCTCACCCATCGCATGAGCCTATCGCCTATTCCTGAGCTGTCTATCCTGGATAAGCCTGATGCCAACAAACAGCCGAGCTACACCGAGCGAGAGATAGAAAAGCTATCTGAACTGTTAGAGATTAAGCTAAAAGAGTTTAACATCAAAGCAAGTGTGGTTAGTGCCATGGTCGGGCCTGTGGTTACTCGCTTTGAGGTGGAGCTGGCGGCAGGGATTAAAGCAAGCCGAGTGACGGGAGCGGCACAGGATTTGGCACGGTCGCTTTCTATGGCAAGCCTACGTGTGGTCGAAGTCATACCAGGCAAGCCTTATATCGGCATTGAAGTGCCTAACAAAAAGCGAGAGATGGTGCGACTCATCGAACTGCTGGATACGCCTGATTATAAAAACCCTGATAAGCAAATCGGTGTCGCCATCGGTAAAGACATCGGCGGCAAGGTGGTCATCGCTGACCTTGCCAAAGCCCCGCATATGCTGGTGGCGGGCACGACAGGCTCAGGTAAGTCAGTTTTTGTGAACTCCATCTTGCTCTCCATGCTCTTTAAATACACCCCTGATGAGCTCAAACTGGTGCTGATTGACCCTAAACAGCTAGAACTTGCCAACTATGGCGACATACCACACCTGCTCACGCCTGTGATTACGGACATGACTGAGGCGACCGCTGCTCTGACATGGTGCGTGAGTGAGATGGAGCGACGCTATCAGCTCATGAGCTTACTGCGTGTGCGTAAAATCTCAGAATTTAACAAAAAAGTGCTACAAGCTGAGACGTCAGGCGAGCCGATATTTGACCCACTGTGGCGAGCGGACGAAAATGTCAGCATCAAGACCGCCCCCAAGCTCAAGCCTTTACCGCTCATCGTTATCGTGGCGGATGAATTTGCGGATATGATTATGCAGTTAGGTAAAACTGCCGAAGAGCCGATTGTCCGCCTTGCCCAAAAGGCTCGTGCCGCTGGCATTCATCTGGTGCTTGCCACTCAGCGTCCAACGGTGAATGTCGTCACAGGTCTGATTAAGGCAAATATCCCCTCTCGTGTCGCCCTACGAGTGAACTCAAAGGTGGACAGTCGTACTATCATCGAAGAGGGTGGGGCGGAGAGTATGCTTGGTAACGGTGACATGATGTTCATCGGGCCGGGCGAGAACACCCCACGCCGTGTGCATGGGGCGTATGTGGATGATGATGAGGTTAACCGTGTCTGCGATGCGTGGCGTGAGCGTGGTAGTCCTGATTATATTGACCTGTCAAATAGTTACACTTTTGAAGGCGAAGGGTCAGGGGATGGGCTGGGTAAGGGCGGTGATGATGAATATTATCATCAGGCGGTGACCTTTGTCATGGAAAGTCGTAAAGTCTCCATATCCAGCATTCAGCGTAAACTGGGCATTGGTTATAACCGTGCCGCTCGTATCGTGGATATGATGGAAGAGGCGGGATTGGTCAGTCCGATGGATAATGCTGGTAAACGGCAGATTTTGATGTGATAAGATGACAATCTACCTTGATTGTAAAAAAGAGCCTAAACATAGGCTCTTTTAATAGCACTTATGGCAGTTCTCGCCTATCGCAAAGCACAAGGCAGCTAACAACCCCATTCCAGAAATGATGAGAGACAACCCAATAAGAGCTATCACAACATCGGCACAATGGAAATTTTGGTATTATATACCCTACTCTCAATTTAAAATCACCTCAAACCTAAGTGGTGGATTGCTAAGTTGTTTGTTAATCTGCACACAAAGACTGTAAGCCAAGGGCTTTCTAATCACACGATTAGACAGGTGCCATAAATCTCTTGCTTTGGTGGTTTTAAGTTAAGAGTGGGGTTATTCGATGTCATCAAACCATATCCACCACAACCAAAATATGCTACAATAATAACCCAAGCTGCAAGACAAACCACCGTTATTTACAGGATAGGCAAAATACTGCAAATGAACATCAAAAACACAGGGTTGCTCCCTTACCCCTGATCAAAGGACAGAGTATTATAGACAGACGGGAATATCTGTTTGTTGCGATACTGCCTGATAAAACAGGATTTACTGACAGCGAACACCGCAAGCAAGAGCTAAACCGTTTTGTCAATTTCTATAGCACCATTAAGCCACATTCATCTTTAGCCAAGAAAGATGACATTGCAGGAAAAACTTTGACCTTTACTTCTTGTGGGTGGTTAGAGTTTTATTTTAAACAAAATGTAAATAACGGGTGAAGTTTTTACATATCACCAATTTAGCTGACGATTTTTTATGGCAATCACACACCCCCAATTTGACCCTGTTGCCCTTGATTTGGGCTTTCTCCAAGTGCATTGGTATGGACTCATGTACTTGCTTGCCTTTTTGTCCGCCTACATATTGGCGACTTATCGTGGCAAAAAACGGGGCGATTTTACAGGCGAGATGGTCTCAGATTTGATATTTTTTGGGGCGATGGGCGTGATTTTGGGTGGTAGGATTGGCTATGTGATTTTGTACAATTTTGGCGAGTTTTTGGCAAACCCTGCTTATCTGTTTAAGGTATGGGAAGGGGGCATGAGCTTTCATGGTGGATTTATCGGTGTGGTCGTTGCCATGTTCTTTTTTGGACGTAAATACAAAAAACACGCCTTTACCGTGCTGGATTTTATCGCCCCTTGCGTGCCGTTAGGCTTGCTGTTTGGGCGGATTGGTAACTTTATTAACGGCGAGCTGTGGGGGCGGGTGTCACATGGTGATTATGCTCATCTCATGTACTTTCCCCAAGCGGTTCACGCTGACCATGAACTTATCAATGCTGACCCGAGTTTACATGAGATTGCCGTGCAAATGGGCGAATACTACCTACTGCCCCGCCATCCAAGCCAGCTTTATCAGGCATTCACCGAAGGCGTGCTACTGTTTATCCTCTTATGGTGGTTTAGTAGCAAGCCACGCCCACGCTATGCCGTGTCTGCTCTGTTTTTGCTGGGTTATGGGTGTAGCCGTTTTACCACAGAGTTTTTCCGTCAGCCTGATGTTGGCTATACGCTCATTTTTGGGTGGATGAGCAAGGGGCAACTATATAGCCTACCGATGATTATCGCTGGGGTAATTTTGTTGGTATTGGCTTATAAAAATAAGGTCTATGATTGGCAAAAGGCATGACGGATTTTAAGTTTAAAAACATGGAATTAACCTTCCCCATTTCGGTATTTATTTCTTTTAAAAATTACATCAAAGTTTTAAATATTTATTTTTGGATATTTGTTATCAGTCTTACCATAACAATATTAACCCAACTTAAATATAATTTTTATGCTTTGTGTACCTTTATTTTCTTGTTAATATTTTATGGTTTTTTATATTTTTATTTCAAAAACCCAAACTTCTATTATATCCTGATAAAGTAGTTTTGGTTAATCACGGATTAGGCGAACCCAAAACACTTGCTTGGCAAGACTGTGTTTTTGATACAGACCATCGCATAGACGGTATGAATGATATGGATACCATCATTCTTTATTTATTATCCCAAAATAATAAAGGCAAAAAATATCGCTTTTGCGTGTTAAATTTAAATGCCATTTGTTTTAATGATAAACAATTTTCTATGGATGAGCATTTAGAAATTTTTAAAGCAATTAAGAATGGCGAGTTTAAAAATGGCGAATTTAAATAAAAACAGTCAAATGCAAAGTTTTGTCTTTAAAGATAAGACATTTGATTTTCCGATTGAAGTTTATCCTTATTTTTTGGATAAAGTTTCAATGAAAGCCTTTATTGTGATAATGATACTCACGGCTTTGGCAATGATATTTATCAGCATAATTACTGAAAATACTTTTGGGATTTGGTTGTTTGCTTTTGTGTCGGTTGCTCTTTTAATAATCTCTTATGCCCACAAAAAACCCAGATTTATCATTGAAAAAAATAAATTAATTTTGGTAGAACACGGCTTTATCAAACCCAAAGAATTGTATTGGAAAGACTGTATTTTATACCCCACTTTTAATAAAAGCAACGCCACAGGTCAAGAAATTCCTTTATTACATTTTTTATATAAAAATAATAATGGCGAAATGGAGCGGTTTAGTTGGCTGGGTTTAAAACAAATCCGCTTTAATGAACATCATTTTGATAAAGACGATACTTTAAAATTTTTTGAAAACATCAAATCATTAAGTGAAAAACAATGAAACAATATCTAGAACTCCTATCCCATATCCTAAACAATGGCGATGATAAAGGCGACCGTACAGGCACAGGCACTCGTAGCGTATTTGGCCATCAAATGCGGTTTAATTTGGCGGACGGTTTTCCCCTACTCACCACCAAAAAAGTCCATATGAAGTCCATTATTTATGAGCTTTTGTGGTTTATTAAAGGCGATACCGATGTTAAATACCTGCAAGACAATGGTGTAACCATTTGGGACGAATGGGCGACAGCAGAGCAAACCGCCCGTTTTGGACGAAAGGCAGGCGATTTGGGGGCGGTCTACGGTCATCAATGGCGTAATTTTGGGGCAAGCAAAAACGACAATGGCGACTATAATACAGACGGCTTTGACCAACTGTCTTGGCTGATTAACGAAATCAAAACCAACCCCAATTCTCGCCGTTTGATTATTTCAGGTTGGAATCCGATTGAAGCAGGGCAAGTTGCCTTACCACCTTGTCATACTTTATTTCAATTTTTTGTGGTGAATAATAAACTCTCTTGCCAACTGTATCAACGCTCGGCAGATGTATTTTTGGGCGTGCCGTTTAATATTGCAAGCTATGCCCTTTTGACACATATGATTGCCCAAGTGTGTGATTTAGAGGTGGGCGAATTTATATGGACGGGGGGCGATACGCATTTGTATCATAATCATTTTGAACAAGCTAAATTGCAACTGACCCGTGAACCTTTACCACTTTGTGGGTTACAATTAAATCCTGATGTTAAAGATTTATTTGAATTTGACTTTGATGATATTAAGATTGTGAATTATCAATCGCACGAGAGAATAAAGGCAGATGTGGCGGTGTAAAAAATAAGGAGCTGTTATGACAAAAATCGTCCATGTGGTCGCCAAAGACCGTCAAAACTGTATCGGCAAGGATAATAATTTGGCTTGGCATATTCCTGCTGATTTAAAGCATTTTAAAGAAATTACCACAGGAGGCGTGATTGTCATGGGGCGAAAAACCTTCCAGTCGCTCGGTCGCCCCCTGCCCAATCGCACGCACCACGTCATCACAAAAGATACGACATGGACGGCGGACGGTGTGGCGGTCGCTCATGACTTGCCAACCGCTATCGACAACGCTAAGACGGACGCAGTGCGACTGGGCAAGGATAGGATTTTTATCGTTGGTGGGGGCGAGATTTACCGCCAAAGCCTAAGCATGGCGGACATTTTGGAAATCACCGAAGTGGATTTGGACGTGCAAGGTGACACGCATTATCCTACCGTTACGGACGCTTTTTGTGAAGTGTGGCGGTCAGATAGGCAGACAGACGATAAGAGCGGAATTGGGTTTGAGTTTGTGCGGTATGAAAAATCGGCATGATTCTTGCATGGTTATTGCGTGATTATTGATGGTTTTTATTTTTCCATTTTAACAAGGTATTTTGGTAGTAGTCTGAAAAGTATGCCAAACTAGGTTTTCCGTTCGCCCTAAGCCTGCCTGCGGGTAGGAAAACCGTTAGGCTTCCCAACCTCGCCACGAACGGTTTTCTTTGTAGCATACTTTTTGAACCAGAGCCGGTATTTTTATGAAACATCTTAGCCTACTTGTCCTATTGGCATTCGCCCTAACTGGCTGTAACGCCATGACCGCCACTGCCGACAAAGCGATGAACAAACAAAGCTCATTTTCCCAAGAGCCCAGCACTCGCTATCCAACCGTTGATGAACAAAAAGACAGCGAGCAAGCCGAGTTCGGTCAGCAGACATTTGAATAATACCAAAAATCCCCAATCATGGGGATTTTTTATGCCATACTAGGACGTGCCTGCCTTTTGTATTTGCAATGAAAAATGCCCGTTTAAAAAAGCAGGGGAATCGCCCGTTTTTCAAGGAAAAAGTAAGGTTTGATAATCATTCTATCAAACAAGCTTTTATTATGAAAAACAATCCGACCACTTAACTGGGTAAATTTTTAAGAATTTTAACCTAATTTTTAAATTAAGTGGTCGGATAGCCATTTTTCATGCAAAAACATTGTTTTATTTCTAAAACAATTCCATGTTTTAAATTGTGTTATGAAGGTTAGGCACGCCCTAGAACTTAACGGTGGCACTTAGGCTAAAATTACGCCCCATTTGTGGCACAAAGGGCAAAAATGAGTTATGGATATACACTTTTTCATCAAGCACGTTATTGGCTCGTAGGGATAAGGTATAGTCTAGGTTGCCCCAGTGGTTATGATAGTCCAAGCCGAGATTGAGCATATCATAGCTGGCGGTCGCACTTTCTAGCTTAGATATGCGATTTTGCCCAAAGACGTGCGTATATTCTGCATCTGCCGACCATTTGGCTGACAAATCCCCTTGCCAACGCAACCCCAAACGGGCAGGTGGCAACCTGGGTGTTGGCATGTTTGGTTGGGCAATGATTGGCTCATAGCTATAATTAAAATCATCGGTAAAATAATTATAATTACATCTTTGCATATTCTCTTCTGTATCTTCAGGTTTTGTCGTGGTGTAAGCTCCATCACAATAATAAGCCTTGGCGTAAGCATTAGGCAAATCTTTTAACTTGCCACGCACCAAATCGCCAAACAAACTAATGGCATGGTTGTCCATGTGATAAGTTACCATGCCCTCTAATCCATAAAAATCTGCTTTGGCTTGATTATGTCGTCTCATGAACAGATTGCCTTCACGGTAGATGTTTTCGTTATAAATGTAATTTTTAAAACGGCTGTGATAGGCATTGACCGCATAACTCCATTTGTCGCCAAAAAAAGAAATGCCCAAATCTAAATTATCAGATTTCTCTTTATCCAGTCCGATATTACCAAATTCAAATGAATGCGTCGCCAGATGTTTGCCATGATAATAAAGCTCCATGGGTGTAGGCAGGCGTTCATTATGTGAATAAGTGGCAGACAGGCGGTAATCGGGTTTAAAATCCCACGTGGTACCAATACTGTATGAAGTGGCTTTTTCTTTATAAGTCGCTAAATCTGGCTCTTCATAATTTGGTGCAGGCAAGCATCCACTGCTAAATCCCCAGTCCCAACATTTTGGCTTTGGACGATAGCGGTCTAATTTGTCTTTCCTATAATCAATCGGAATGCTTTGTTTTTCAAAACGCGTCCCAAATTCAAATGCCCATTTGTCATTAGCCTGCCATCTCTCCAACCCAAAAATACTGACTTGCTTATTGGTATTGGCAATGAGTGGGTATCTTTGTCCTTCTTCTCTTTCATGGGGCAGATGAGCAAAACTCTCTTGCTTTTGCCACTGCACACCCCACAGTCCCGATACATCTTTGACAGGTGTGTGATGAAATTCGACTCGGACATTTTTGCCTTGATTGCCAAAATAACCTGGTTTGTTATTAATGGTTTGTAGTCTGCCTGTGTATTTATCGAGTCTCTCAACTTCATGGTCATTTTCTTCGTGATAATAGTCTGATGATGCAAAAGACAGTGCGATTTTATCTAACCCCTTAAATGGCTGCTCCCACTGCGCCCTAACATCGATACGCTCAGATTCCATGTCAATCCAAGGTCCAGGGTGCGTGTGATCGTGTTCATAGCCCAAAGGGTGCTCATGACTCTGTCCTGGGTCATGAGCATGATTTGTACCGCAGTGAAAATGGGCAGATGAACTAAAATCCATATTCTGTATTAGATGGGGATAGGCTTTTAGATAATAGCGCGAGATGCTAGCTTCTGGAGTGAGTACATGTGCAATACAGTTATCATAGGCGTGATTATGCCCTGGTATGCCATACTTATCCTGACGGCGACTGTATGACACGCCAATATGCCCCCTGTCGCCGATATAGGATACGCCCACCGTACCAACGGTGGATTTATTATGGCTGTCAGGCAAATAGTCTAGCATGACATCAGACTGAAATTCTGGAACATCATAATCATCGGCACGGCGGGTCAACCCTTCGACTCGCACCGCCACGTTTTGCCCCACGCCCATATTAAGACTGGCAGTGGCAACCCTCTCGTTACTGCCTGTGTTATAGCGTAACAACATCTCGCCTTCGATGTTCTCCTTGGTGTTACCCTGTGGCATACGGCTAGGAATCCGCTCGTCAACGACATTCACCACGCCTGCCTGCGATGCTGTGCCATACAGTAGCGTACCCGCCCCACGCACCAGCTCCACACGGCTCGCCAGCAATGTATCGGCGGCGACCACATGGTCAGGTGATAGGGCAGACATATCAATGACGTCCGTGCCATTTTGTAGAATCTTCACTCGCACCCCGTCCTGTCCACGAATGATGGGCTTACTCGCCCCACCGCCAAAGGGATTAGAGTGAATACCCAGCTCGCCTGCCAAGGCATTACCCAGCGTTGCCGAGCGGTGTTTGAGTTTATCACGTCCCACCGTCATCTGCGTGCCGATAGACGGGCGGTCAATATAAATGGTCTCATCAGCAAGCACCACCGTCAGCTCATCGCTTTGGGTCTCATCAGCATAAGCAAGCTGAGCACTAAGGGCGACCGCCACCGCAAGGCATAAAGGGGTTTTGCTTGGGCGTTTGGGTATTTGATGATTGATCAAATGACGACTGGATTGTTTTAACACAATCTTACTCCTGTTTACATTACAATTAAAATTAAAACATTATAACATAACTATGATAAATTAAAATATTATAACATTTAAAAATAGCCGTCATTTAATAAAAAAGAGTGTCCATGATAGACACTCTTTTTATTCTATAAAATAAAATGGCTTTTACACGCTACTGCGGTGCATGGCTCTCATTCTGGGTTGGGCTTTGAGTTTGGCTGTCGCTTTGGGCTTGGGCTTGATTTTGACTTTGCTCGGCTTGTCTTTGGTCAATCTCCGCCATACTCGTGGCAGGGATAAATTGCCCGTTATTGACGTCCGTTCCCCGTTCGGCGTGTTCGGCTTTTAGCGATTTGGCAACTTCGGGGGGCATGTAGTTTTCATCATGCTTGGCAAGCACTTCACTGGCGACAAACGTCCCACCCTGCAACTCGCCTGTTGCCACTACCCCTGAATTTTCGGCAAACAAATCAGGCAATACACCCCGATACGTCATTGGTACAACCGCTTTATAATCGGTGATTTGAAATTGGATATTTAACGGGTCATTGGGATCTCGCTTAACCGAGCCTGCCACCACCATGCCCCCTGCACGGATACGCTTATTCTTAGGGGCTTTACCAGCAGTAATGGCGGTCGGGTCAAAATAATAATCTGTCTGCTGACGAATGGCGTACAAAATGAGTCCCACCGCCACCGCCACACCCACCAGCATGGCGATGACCCACATGAGTTTTTTTTGGCGTGCATTATTCATAACTTAACCCTTTGCCAGTGCTTGGCGTTGTTTGTTGGTGAGTTTTTTGGTCTGGGTGGACAGTTTGGCAATGGTCTTGGTGCGTTCGCTTTTGGCATACCAAATCATAAGCAGTATCGACCCAAACACTAAGGCATAACACGTCCACACATAAACCCCATGACCATTCATGTGGATAAAGTCTGCTAAATTTTGAAAATACGGTGTCATTGCTTGCCCCTTTTGAGCTGGCTATTTTTTGGCATTTAGGTAGTTGGCTACCCATGCTTTGTTGTGTTCACGTTGTAAAATCAAGGAATTGGTGCGATAAATGGCAAGAGCTGCCACCATAAAATACATACCAAGCATCATGATAAGCAGTGGCACCCACATACTGGCGGACATTTTTGGGGCGTTGGTTACGGTAAACGTCGCCCCTTGATGTAGGGTATTCCACCACTCTACCGAGTATTTGATAATCGGCAGATTGACCGCCCCAACAATGGACAAAATCGCCGCCGCCTTGCCCCGATTTTGGCTGTGCTCAAAAGCACTAAACAGTGCCATGACCCCTGCATACAAAAACGCCAAAATCAGCATTGATGTCAAACGTGCGTCCCACACCCAGTACGTCCCCCATGTCGGTTTCGCCCAAATCGAGCCTGTCAAGAGACTTAGCACACAGCAGATAAAGCCAATCGGGGCGACCGCTTGGGCGACAATATTGGCGGTTTTGATTTTCCACACCAAAAAAATGACCCCAAGCACGCTCATGGCAAAATAAATACTCATGGCAAGGCTGGCGGTTGGCACATGGATAAAAATAATACGGTAACTGTTGCCCTGCAAATAATCAGGCGGAGCGAACATGAGTCCCCATACCGTGCCAATACTCATGAATACAAAGGCAATCAGGGCAAGCCACTTGACCCACGGCGAGAAAATCTTAAAAAATCGCTCTGTGCCAACGGTCGTCAAAAAACCCTGCCAAAGACGATTAAAAAATCCTGAATTTTTGACGGCTGGGGAATTGGCTTTTTGGGCGTTTGGCATGGCTCACCGTAACAATGTCAATGGCAGTAAAATGGTAATGATTAAAATTGAGAATAGGACAATAAATGGCTAATTATAGCATATTTTTGGCGATTGTCAGTAATTGATAAACCGCCAACAATGACCGACTTGGTAAAAAATCTGTCAAATTCGCTCATTTATAAAACAAATTTTTCTCATTTTACCCTTTTTACCTAATTATTTTGAAAAAAATTAAAAATTTTTGCCGATTTTGGTAAAAATGATTTGCCTTTTTTATCAGATTTGTTCAAAATATACGATTAACTTTTGATTTTAAAAAATAACCGAGAAATTCATGACTGACCGCCCCATTGCCCTTGATTTACAAGACATTCACAAAAATTATGGCTCGCTTGAAGTCTTAAAAGGCGTCTCTTTGATCGCTTATGACGGCGATGTCATCAGTATCTTAGGGTCATCAGGTTCGGGCAAATCTACCCTGCTTCGCTGTATCAATTTATTAGAAAAGCCCAGTGCTGGCAAGATTTTTGTGGGCAATGAAGAGCTACAACTCACCCCCAAAAAAGGCGAGCTTACCGCCAAAAACCCCAAACAACTTGAAAAACTTCGCTCTGAGATTGGCTTTGTGTTTCAATCATTTAACCTATGGCCACACAAGACCATTTTGGAGAATATCACCGAAGCCCCCATTCATGTGCTGGGCGTGAGCAAGGCAGACGCCATTGCCGAAGGTGAACGCCTGCTTGCCAAAGTGGGACTACTGGACAAAAAAGACGCCTACCCTGACAACCTATCAGGCGGTCAGCGTCAGCGTGTGGCAATCGCCCGTTCGCTTGCCATGAAACCCAAAGTTCTGCTGTTTGATGAACCCACGTCCGCCCTAGACCCAGAGCTTGTTAATGAAGTGCTGGCGGTCATGCGTGAACTTGCCAGCGAAGGGCGTACCATGCTTATCGTTACCCATGAAATGCGATTTGCCAAAGAAGTCTCAACCAAAGTCGTCTTTTTACATCAAGGACGAATCGAAGAGATGGGTACGCCAACCGAAGTATTTGAAAATCCCAAATCCGAGCGTGTCAAAGAATTTATGGCGTCTCATCAATAAAGTAAGCACCCAACCCTTTTACCGACTTTTTATCAACCCCGAACATAAGGATTGTTATGAACGCATTTGCCAAATTCTCCCTAAGCCTACTCACAGCCAGCACCTTAGTTGCCTGTGGGGGTGACAAGCCTACCGATGTACCAAAGGCAGACGCCACCGCCCCACAAGCAGGCGAAGGCAAAAGTCTGATCATCGCCACCGAAGCCAACTACCCACCCTTTAATAACATGACTGCCGATGGTAAAATTATCGGTTTTGATGCGGATGTCATCAATGCCGTCTGTGCCGAGATTAAAGCAAACTGCGACATCGTGGCACAGGACTGGGACGGCTTATTACCCGGTCTTTTGACCAACAAATACGATGCGGTCATCGCTGGTATGTCCATCACGCCCGAACGCCAAGCACAGGTTGATTTCTCTGAGCCGTATTTTAGTAATACCATCGTGTGGCTCTCCAAAACGGACGGCTCATTTGACCCAAGTAACATCAAAAATCTGGTGCTAGGCAGTCAGCGTTCTACCACAGGCGCGGACTACATCACCCAAAAATATGATGGCAAAGACGGCAACCGTGTTCAGCTTTATGACACCTACACCAACTCTTATCTTGACCTAAAAGCAGGGCGAAATCATGCGGTCATGGCAGAGAAAGTCTCGGCAATGGACTGGCTAAAACAAGGCAATGACGGCTTTGGACTGGTCGGAGATGAGATTGACAACAACGACAATCTAGGCATTGCCGTGCGCAAAGGCGACGCTCTAAAAGCGGACTTTGATAAAGCACTCGCCACCCTAAAAGCCAATGGCAGACTTGCCGAGCTAGAAAAACAGCACTTTGGCGATACTGCCAAGCCAACACCAAGCGAGACTGCCGAGCCATCAGTGGTTGAACCTGCTGACACCGCCCAAGCAGAGGAGTCTGCTACTGCCGAGCCTGCAAAAAGCGAATAATTTAAAACCACCCACTAACCAAAAGGTTTTATCATGAAAATCAAATACTTAGCCGTCGCCTTAACCGCCCTTGCCCTAACTGCCTGCGGGGGCGACAAACCTGCCGATACCACCGCAAACACCGCCACTACTGGCACCAATGACGGCAAAAAAGTACTGATTGCGACCGAATCGAGCTTTAAGCCATTTAGCTATTTGGACAATACAGGCAATCTGATCGGTTTTGAGATTGACCTTGCCAATGCCTTATGCGCCGAGATGAAAGCCGACTGCGACATCGTAGCACAGGACTGGGACAGTCTCATTCCAAGCCTACAAGCCAATAAATCGGATGCCATCATGGCAGGTATGTCTATCACGCCAGAACGCCTAGAAGTGTTGGATTTCTCTGATGCCTACTTTGATAACACGCTTATCCTAGTTGGCAAAAAAGGCGACAACATCACCATTAACGACCTAGCGGGCAAAACCGTGGGCGTACAGCAAGCCACCGTCTCAGGCGAATATCTTGCCAAACATCAGCCTAACGCTACCGTCAAGGCTTATGACAAGCAGGACAACGTCCATCTTGACCTAAGTGCAGGGCGTATTGATTATATGCTTGCCGACTTCGTGCCAGCGTCTGATTGGCTAAAAACCGATGCAGGGGCAAACTTTGAGATTAAGGGCGAGCCGATTGATATTAATGATAAAGTAGGTATTGCCGTGCGTAAAGATGATGCCCTAAAAGGCGAGTTTAACACCGCTTTGGCAAATCTAAAAGCCAGTGGCAAATATGACGAGCTTGTGGCAAAATACTTTGCAATCACTGGGTCTGCCAGTATTCCTGACAACGCTCCCACTCCTGCTGACACGCCTGCCCCTGCTGGCGATACCGAGCCTGTGAGCGAGCCTGCGGACGCAAACGCAAGCGAGACTGTCGAGCCTACCAAGAAATAATCAACACACAACGCATAGGGTAAGCCCTGTGCGTTTTTGTTTTATCAATCAACTTACTTGACTGACATTTATTAAGGACAATTAATGAAACATACTGCCTTAGTCGCACTTATTGGCACCCTACTGCTGACCGCCTGTGGGAGCCACAAACTTACCAACACCAAAACCACCACAGGCACCAATAACACCATCCAAACCCTACGCATTGTCACCGAAGGGGCGTACGCACCCTTTAACTCCATCAATAATGACGGTTCTTTGGCGGGTTTTGATGTGGACATTGCCAATGCCCTATGTGCCAAAATGGCAGTCACCTGTGAGATTGATGCCCAAGATTGGAACGGTATCATTCCTGCCCTAAAAACGGGTAAATTTGACGCCATCGTCTCTGCCATGTCTATCACTCCCGAACGCTCCGAACAGGTGAGTTTTAGCGAGCCATATTTTGTCAATACTTTGGTTTTTGTTGCCAAAAATGGCAGTACCTTTGACCCTGCCAATGCCGACAACATCAAATCCGCCAAAATCTCTGCCCAAGGCTCCACCATTTCTAGCCAATGGCTCACCCAAACCTATCCTGATGTCAAGCCAACTCTACATAGCACACTAGACAATGCCTTTTTAGACTTAGGGGCGAGCCGCTCGGACGTGATCATCAGCGACAAAATGCCTGCGATGACATGGCTAGGGAGTGAGCTTGGTAAGGATTTTGCGGTAAAAGGCGATGAGATTGACATTAATGACAACTTTGCCATCGCTGTTGATAAGGGTAATGATGAACTGCTTGCCAAATTCAACCAAGCCCTAGCCGACATCAAAGCAGACGGCACTTATGATAAAATCGTCATTGAGCATTTTGGCGAGAGTATGGTTAGTAAATAACTATTCTTTTTGAGTTATTTTAAAAACTTAACACAAATTTACAAAAATTTGGTAAAATAAGCGTTTTATTCTATTTTACCTCTTTGATAAGGTTACCCCTTAACAAAGCAATACAGCCAAAATAGACAAGCAAGCCTTGTCTATTTTTATTGAACAGCCATCAACACAATAACCACAAAGACCGCCACACCATGTTAGAACTCCACGGATACACCGATTTACTTTGGCAAGGCACGATTTTGACCGTCAAATTAGGCGTAACGAGCCTGATTTTCGGCTTGATTTTCGGGCTATTGGGGGCGACTGCCAAGCTCTCTAATATTTGGCTGTTTAAAAGCCTTGCCAACATCTACACAACGGTGGTGCGTGGCATTCCTGAACTCTTGGTAGTCTTTGCCATCTATTTTGGGGGCGATATTCTTGTATCGTTTATTGCCAAAGAAGTCTTTGGTTATGGCGGACGGATTGATATTGGCAGTTTTTGGCCAGGTGTGGTCGCCCTATCGGTCATGTTTGGGGCGTATGCCACCGAAGTGTTTCGCATGGCAATCCAAGAAATCCCCAAAGGACAGTGGGAAGCCGCCCAATCACTGGGCATGCGACCTACTCAGACCTTTTTTCGCATTATCCTGTCACAGATGTGGGTGGTTGCCCTACCTGGTTTGGGCAATTTGTTTTTGGTGCTATTAAAAGACACCGCCCTTGTCTCGCTCATCGGGCTTAAAGATTTGATTTATTATTCATCTCGTGCCGCCCAGTCCACCCAAGAACCTTTTACCTTTTATCTTGTGGCAGCTCTTATTTATCTATGCCTGACAGCGGTCGTCACTGCCTGTATCAGCTTTGGAGAATGGCGAGCCAATCCTGCCAAACGTTACGCCCAAAAATTACTTAGACAAAAACATACGGGGGCAAACGCATGAGCTGGAACTGGCAAGCGATTATCACGCATTTTCCCGAACTTCTAAAAGCCTCCATTACCACCTTGGAGCTTGTGGCATTATCTAGCATTACCGGGCTGATTTTTGGGGTGGTTTTGGCACTGCTTAGACTCTCCAAAAATCCTTTGGTGCAGGTTTTTCCTTTTTTATACATTTTCTTTTTTCGTGGCACGCCCTTATTGGTGCAGATTTTTCTGATTTATTATGGCCTTGGGCAGTTTAAAGCCATTCAAGAGAGCGTACTGTGGAAGCCTGTGCTTAGTCAAGCCTACTGGTGTGCCATCATCGCCTTTACGCTAAACACCGCCGCTTATGTCGCTGAGATTGTGCGTGGGGCGATACAGGCAGTTCCTCGTGGCGAGCTTGAAGCGGCGGATGCTTTGGGCATGTCGCCTGTGCAGAAATTTACCCGCATTACCCTGCCCCGTGCCTTTGGGATCATGATACCTGCATACAGCAACGAAGTGATTTTTATGCTCAAAGGCTCGGCACTGGCAAGCACCATCACGGTCATGGACTTGATGTACGCCTCCAAAGTCATCATCGCCAAGACATACCTGACCTTAGAGATTTATTTTGCTGCAGGTATCATCTATCTGCTTATCTCATGGTTGATATTGGCACTGTTTCGCTTATTTGACCGCTCATTTAATAAGCACAAAAGATATAATCCTGTTCAAAAATAACAAAAACGGCAACTTGGTTTGCCGTTTTTGTTTGTTACAAATACATCTTTAACCCCCCAAAAAAATCTCTTGATATTTTGGAAAATACATCCACCGAACCCCAAAAAATACCACAAATCCACATAAAATAAAGCGGGCCCACCTTCTGTATTTGCAATGAAAATCACGAAAAATCGCCCGTTTTTCAAGGAAAAAGTGAAGCTTGACGGTTATTCTATCAAACAAGCTTTTAAATTCGAGCCACAATCCGAACCATTCAACTGGGTAAATTTTAAGAATTTTAACTTAATTTTTTTAAATTTAAGCGGTTGGATAGCCATTTTTCATGCAAAATTGATTGCAATTTTAAGTTTTCACTTCGCTCTTAGCTTAAGACGTTAACTTATTGATTATCTGATAATTATTTTTTGGATTGTAGGGGTGAATTGCAATTTTCCCTTGATAAATCAATTACTTGTATGGATTTGAGAATGGGGTAGTTTTCATCTTATTTTATAAGAATATTATCAATGGTAGGCATGCCCTAGTATTTTAGCAGGTTTTGGGCGGATTGAAAAATAGATAATGGGTGGGTATAATGGCACAAATTTCCCATTATCAACCTACCAAATCGCCATGTCCGAATTTAACAAAACCAAAGGGCTAAAACGCATCATCAATACGCTGTCGTATTCCAAAGACGGCTTTAAGGTGGCCATCAAAGAGCCTGCGATTTTTCAGCTTATCCTGCTCCATATGCCTTTGATAATCCTTACGTTGTGGCTCGATATGGCGTTGGCGGTCAAGATGATGCTTGTGGCAGGGTCGTTTTTGTCGCTCATTGTGGAATTTTTTAATACCGCCCTAGAAGCTGCCGTTGACCACACATCTATGGAGCATCACCCCCTTGCCAAAATCGCCAAAGATGTCGGCTCGTCCGCTCAGTCGCTGGCACTTATTTTGGTGGCGGTGCTGTGGGGTATGGCGATGTTTGGATAAAAACAAAAAGAGCAAAAATTTGCTCTTTTATCATAATTAATCATCAATCAACCCATCAGCCATCAGACTTTTTGACAAAAACCAACATCAGCCAGCCGATGATGAGTAGCGTTCCGCCCATTGGGGTTATCGCCCCAAGCCATCTAGGCATCCCCAGTGCCATCAAGTAGAGCGTGCCACTAAAAATGGCAATGCCTATTTGTAAGGTCATGGCAACCCTATGAATGCGATAGGCAGATACCGCCCCTAATACGCCCAACGCCAATATCCCCAAGCCATGCACGAACAGATAGAGCGTGGCAGTCTGCCAAATATCAAGCTCATAAGGCGTGGCGATTTTCTTTAAGCCATGAGCCCCAAACGCCCCAAGTGCCACCGCTGTCGCAAGATTCACGCCTGCTACTTTTATCCAGTTTATCATCTGTTCATCTGTTCGTTCTAATCAAAGAGCATGTTATCAATGGTCATTGCTTCACGGATTTTATCCATGGCATTTTTCTCAATCTGACGCACCCGCTCGGCTGAGATGTTATAAACCGCCGCTAAGTCATGCAAGGTGGATTTTTGGTCGGCAAGCCAACGCTGAGTGATGATGTCTCGAGAACGCTCATCCAAGCCATCCATCGCTTCTTTTAGGGCGGTGGTCGTATTCTCTTCCCAGTCAGCATCTTCGACCATCTCGGCAGGATTGACCCCATCTTCTAAAAAAAGCTGGGGAGCATAACGCCCATCTTCATCGTCAGAGTCTTGTAACTCAAAGGACGCATCATAACTGGTCAAGCGTGATTCCATTTCTAGGACTTGCTTGACCGTGACGTTTAGGTCTTTGGCGATGGCTTCGGCTTCTTCTAAGGTAAGCTGATTGCTTGATTTTTTAAGGCTACGCAAATTAAAAAACAGCTTGCGGTGTGCTTTGGTGGTGGCAACTTTGACAATCCGCCAATTTTTGATGACAAATTCATGAATCTCCGCCTTAATCCAATGCACCGCAAAGCTCACAAGGCGTACGCCCTTGGTAGGGTCAAAGCGTTTGACCGCTTTCATGAGTCCCAAATTACCTTCTTGAATCAAATCCGCCTGCGACAGACCATACCCTGAATAACTGCGTGCGATGTGTATCACAAACCGCAAATGACTCATGACCAGTAGCCGTGCCGCTTCCACGTCGCCATCTTGATAGTACCGCTCGGCAAGCTCTCGCTCTTCATCGGGGGTCAAGATAGGAATCTGATGTACGGTATTGATGTACGCCCCCAAATTCACCCCAGGGGCGGTCAAATTGGCGGGCATGGCAGGCACCAAATCCTTGGTGGCGACATCATAACGTGGTACGGCACTGGGGGCGTGGCTAGTATGGTTGGCAAGCACAGGGGCAAGGCTTGCCCCATCATGGGACTGCTCGTCCGTTTCTAATCCACTCTCTGACTCATCGAATGCCAGCTCATCAGCGTCATCAATCTCATGAAAGCCGTCCAATTCGTCTAATTCATCAGATAACAACTCATCAGACAGTAGCTCATCAGAAAAACCGTCAAGCTCATCTAATCCATCATCTAGCTCATCTTCATCTAACATATCAGACGACTTAAAATCACGCTCATCGGCATAATCACCGCCATAATCGTCAAAGTCATCAAAACCATCATAATCATAATTTTTGGGCATGTTTTCTTTCTACCAACAAATCATCAGTTTAAATATCGCCCCATTTTAAGCCGAAATCCGCCCAAATGCTAGCGGTTTTTACACCTTTTTGTTAGGACGTGTGAACATTGATAACATTTATTAACATTTGGTGAAATTTTATGATTTTAAATTATTTTTGCATGAAAAATGGTCAAATCTTGTGGCTCGAAGTCAAAAGCTCGTTTGATAGAGTGGCTATCAAACTTCATTTTTTCCTTAAAAAACGGGCAGTCCCCTTACTTTTTTAAACAGGTATTTTTCATTGCAAATACCAACGTTCAACACGCCCTAATCAAAAAGTGAAAGATTGTATCTGTTTGCCCATACGCCCATGTCTTGACCGTCAGCCCGTTTTTTTGGCAATACGCCACAAGGTCGGTTTGTGAATTTTTATCGGTGGCAAGCAGATACAACCCCCGCCCTGCCCCCACATCTCGCAAGGTTACTTTTGCCTTTAACAAAGGCATGGGGCAAGGCAGACGGCGTGCATCAAAAAAATGACTGACACACGCCACATCATCGGCGGTTATCAGACGCTCAGTCAAAGCAAAATGCAAAGCATCCGTCATATTAACATCATCTACCACATCGGCAGGCACAATGTAATAAATAAGGTCAAAAACAGCGGATAAATCGGTCATGGCAATGGCTCAAAAAACAGCTTAGAATAATCCATCATGGGGGCAAATCCATGACTTTACAAGATAATCACGGGGCAAATCAATGTCCATACTATTTTTTATAAAAGCCAAATCATTATGTTTCTTATGTCAATTTTTGGCATGATGTAAAATAAAACAGACACCACTGTAAACACACCCACGTCGCTTCATACCCCATCCATTTACAAAAACCTTTAATAAAATAACGCAGGTTCACTAAAATTCTGATAAGATAATGCATGATTTGGCAATTTCGCCAATATTTACTTTATTTGATAGGATACTCCATGAGTTTATTACAAAACATCATCACCCAAGTCGCCCAAAATGCCCTAACAGGCGGTCAATCCCAACAAAACAGCGGTCTGGGCGGTATGCTTGGGCAAGTGGTGGCAAGCCAGCTTGGCGGTGGTCAATCCCAAGCCCAAGGCGGACTAGGCGGGGTATTAGGCTCGCTCCTAGGCGGTGGCCAGACTCGCCAAAACGTGCCTGCCAGTGACCTAGGCAGTGTGTTGGGTCAAGTGCTTGGCAGTCAGTCCGCCCAACAAAAAGGCGGGTTTAACAAAAACACCCTACTCCTTGCTCTTATCCCCATCGTGCTGGGCTATATCCAAAAAAATGGCGGTCTGTCAGGCGTGCTTGCCAAATTCCAAGGCAACGCACTGGGCAATAAAGCCCAATCATGGGTAAACATCGATACCGATAATGACGGACTAGACGCCCAAGACGTGATGAGTCTGTTTGGCAAAGATGAGATTAACCGTGCCTGTCAGCAAACAGGAGCCAGCGAGACAGAAGTCTGCCAAGGCATTGCCGAGCTACTGCCACAAGTGGTGAACGACCTAACCCCCAATGGCGACCTAGCCACCGAAAACGAAGCCAATGCCGAGATTAGTCAGATTTTACAGCAGGTGAATACCAATCGCTAGTGATTAATTCAAGCCATTTTAATAGGGTGCTTAACTGCACCTTATTATTTTTAAAAGAAGTACAATTCTTATCTTCGGCTTAATTTACCAAAGTAAATAGTATTCACCCATCTAACACACCCATCCCGCCAAAGGCATGACCCCATGATAACCATTTTAGCCGATGAAAATATCGCCCATTTGGATGATTATTTTTGCCATGATAATACAGAGCTTATCAAATTAAAAGGGCGTGAGATTAACCAATCCGCCACCCACAAATACAACCCAACCGCCCTACTCATTCGCTCGGTAACACCTATCAACTCCGACACCATTGCCAACCCCCATAACATCAAATTTATCGGCTCGGCAACCATTGGTACAGACCATGTGGATAATGAATTTATTCATTTTAACAATATCCATTTTGCCAATGCCAAAGGGTCAAGCAAACATTCAGTTGCCCAATATGTCATTACTGCCCTTTTAACTAAATTTCCCAACTCAATCCATAAAAAAATCACACTGGGCATTATTGGCTTGGGCAATATCGGAGCAACGCTTGCCAAATATGCCAAAGACTTAAATTGGGATATTTTGGGATATGACCCTTATTTACCAACATCGGACATTAATAACGCAAATTTTAATGAATTATTAGCAAATAGCGACATTATCTCCATTCATACGCCATTAACCAAAACGGGTGATTATCCTACTTATCAATTATTTGATAAATCCGTTTTTGAACAATTAAAAAACAACGCTATTTTAATCAATACCGCTCGGGGTGAGATTATCAGCCAAGATGATTTATTATGGGCAATGGATAATAAAAATTTAAATGCAATATTAGACGTGTTTCCTTTTGAGCCAATGATTGATAAGACACTTCTTGATAACCTTACCCTTGCCACACCCCACATTGCAGGCTATACCCTAGATGGCAAGTTGCGTGGGACAGACATGATTTATCAGGCATTTTGTGAGCATTTTAATTTGCCTGTTTTACAGAATATGGATAAGCTATTGCCGTCCAATCATTACCATTGGCAAACATTAAAAAATGAATTATTAAAAGGAAATGCCGATATTTTAAAAAGCTATTATGACATTTTAAAAGATGACAACGAGTTACGCCACATTTGCACCAATAACGTACATGGGGCGGATTTTGATAAATTAAGAAAAAAATATGATTTAAAAAGAGAATGGCCTTATGACTAATACCGATTACCGCCCAAGCATGACCTTAGATTTGGCAATGAGTAAAGCTGAGATGATTGGCGACATTCGTCAGTTTTTTAAAAGTCGGGGTGTGTTAGAGATTACCACGCCCATATTATCCAATCATGGCAATACCGATATTTTTATAGAAAGCGTGAGTGTCAATTTTAAACAAACTGGTCAATTAAAAACAGGTTATCTACACACATCGCCAGAATTTGCCATGAAAAGAGTATTGGCGGATTATCAAGTACCGATTTATCAAATTTGTCAAGTGTTTCGTGATAATGAAAAAGGGCATAAACATAATATAGAATTTACCATGTTAGAATGGTATCGTCCGCATTTTAGTTTGGACGATTTGGCAGATGAATTAAATGCTCTCATCGGCGTGGCACTGCATAAAAATCTACCCTTTAAAACCTATCGCTACGCCCAAGCCTTTATGGATATGCTCGGCATTCACCCTTTTTCTGCCGACATTGAGACACTACGACAAACGGCATTACAGCAGGGCATTAACCTAGATATGGGCGATGATAAACAAGGTTGGCTGGATTTGTTATTTAGTCATGCGATAGAGCCGACTTTAGGGTTTGATTTGCCAACACTCATCACCAATTATCCTGTGGCGACTGCGTCTTTGGCAAAAGTGGCGACAGACGTGGACGGGCATGCCGTTGCCAAACGCTTTGAGCTGTATATCAACGGCATAGAGATTGCCAATGCCTATGATGAGCTTGCCAGTGGCGATGAGTTGTTAAAGCGATTTACACAGGACAATGTTGAGCGGGCAAAACTAGGCTTACCAATCATGCCGATTGATACAAACCTAATCCGTGCGTGCGATGATTTACCGCGATGTAGTGGGATTGCGTTGGGGCTTGACCGTCTGTTTATGGTGCGTGAGAAGCTCTCTGACATTAGTGAAGCGGTGATGATGATGACGAATAGGGCGTGACTATTCATTAAGCTCCGCCAACCACTTCGCCTGCTCTTTGGTGGGTTCAAACCGCTCCCATAAGTCAGGGCGACGCTCTTTGGTGCGTTTGACTTGCTCTAAAAACCGCCATTTGGCAATATTGGCATGATGACCCGACAGCAGGACATCAGGAACTTGTTTATCCTTAAAAATCAAAGGCTTGGTATAGTGGGGACAATCTAGTAGCCCATCGACAAAGCTGTCTTCTAGGGCGGATTGGTCATCATTCATCACACTTGGCAGACGGCGAATGACGCTATCCATCAGTACCATCGCAGGCAACTCACCCCCTGTCAGCACATAGTCGCCAATGGAAATCTCGCCATCGACATAGGCACTAAGCAGCCTTTCATCAATGCCTTCATAACGCCCACACAGCAGTATCATGCCATCGAACTGGCTACATTCTACCACCGTCTGCTCATCTAGGGTCTTGCCCTGTGGCGACAGATAGATGACAGGGCAGGTAGGATTGTCCTTACCCACGTTCCCAAAATGCTCATCAGCTAGGGCTTTGGCGTGCAATATCGCCTGCTCCAACGGCTCGGCAAGCATGACCATGCCCGGCCCCCCGCCAAAGGGACGCTCATCAATCCGCCGATAGTTATCCGTGGTAAAATCTCTGGGGTTAATGGTGTGTATCACTACCTGTCCACGCCCCACCGCACGCCCCGTAATGCCATACTCTGTGGTCGCCCCGAACATCTGGGGCAAGATACTAATGACCGCAAAAAACATGACGTCTTACCCACCGAACTTTTTGGCAAAGCCGTTAAGCACACAAGACGGCACAAACTTTGAGACATCACCACCGAGTTTTGCCACTTCTCGCACGAGCGTGGACGAGACGAATGAGTACTCTTGGGCGGGGGTTAAAAATACCGCTTCAAAGCTCTCATCTAGGCTACGGTTCATGTTGGCAAGCCCAAATTCATACTCAAAATCACTCACCGCACGCAGTCCACGAATGACCGCCACCGCATTTTGCTCCTTGACAAAATCCACCAGTAGCCCTTCAAAACCGACCACCGACACCCGTTCATTGCCCTTAAAAATCTCCTGCACCAGTGCCACTCGCTCATCAAAGCTAAATAAGGGCTTTTTGTGATGAGCGAACGCCACCGAGATGATGACTTCATCAAAGATTTTTAAGGCACGATTGACAAGGTCAATGTGTCCGTTGGTAATGGGGTCAAAGGTGCCGGGGTATAGGGCTTTTTTTGGAGTCATGGCTTGTATAATTTGCTAGAAATGATATTAAAAAGTGCTTATGGTAGCAAATTTTTGGCGGTTTTGGGGATTTTATTTTAAATTTTTATAAAAAAAGAAAAAGCCGACCTGTTGTCCGGCTTTTGTCCGACTTTTGGTGTTTTCTTAGCGTTTGGCAAAACCTTGCGATTGCAAATAGTCCAGCATAAACGGACGCACGTCCCCGCCAAAGGTCTCGGCAATTTGAGCCCTCCAGTCAAGCTCCAAACCACGACCGCCATAGTAAGCTTTAACTTCATCATTATAAGCGGACAATACGTCATCGCTTGGGGTTTGATAGGTATCAGTTGAGACGATAACATCAAGCGGTAGGCGTGGACGTTGCGATTGGTTGATTTTGGAATCCCAGTCAGGGTGTCCTAGACACAGCCCAAACAGTGGCACGACGTGTTTTGGTAGTGCCAACAGCTCGCCTGCTCGCTGAATGTCGTTACGCAGTGAGCCGATATAGACCCCGCCCAACCCTAGACTCTCGGCAGTTGCCAGCATATTTTGAGCCATAAGAGCCGAGTCAATCGCCCCGATGAGCATGACTTCTGTCCAGTCGGTATTGACATCGGCAAGGGCATGATGACGATAAGCGTCCATACAAAACACCAAATATTCGGCACAGTCTTCGACATAGCCATGTCCCAACCGCTTGCCTTGGGAGATAAGGTCGTTATATTTGTCTTCGCTTAGGTTGTTCGAGATTTGGCGAAATGCCGTCCGCTTTGCCTTATCACGCACACGCACCACGCTCACCGCTTGTAGGTAGCTTGATGTCGAGACAGCACGCCCTGCTTCCAAAATAGCAGTTAGCATCTCATCAGAGATTGGCTCGCCAGTGTATTTACGCACCGAGCGGTGATTTAGCAAGGTTTCTAGGGTTGGTTTTGAGTCAAGCATAGCAAATCCTATGATGATGAATTTGCCTTATCTTATCAAGTATTACCCCCAAAGGCAAATGCTGTTTTATTAGACAAATGTAACAGGGGCGGCTTTGTTTGTAATTATCCACCAAATCTTTTATAATAGGTAGGGCATGCCCACTCTTATAAAATAAGATGAAAATTTAACACTTTAATCCATTTTTGCATGAAAAATGGCTAAATCTGGTTTTTCTACGTCAAAATCCTTGTTGATATTTCAATATCAACGGCAGACTTTTCCTTGAAAAACGGACAATTTCCCCTATTTTTCATTGCAAACACCAAAGGCAGGCACGCCCTAGACAATATTGAGATACAAACATGGCAAAAAAACCGTCAAACCAAATCTGTACCAACAAAAAAGCCCGCCACGAATACTTTATCGAAGAAACCTTTGAAGCGGGTTTATCGCTTGAAGGTTGGGAAGTCAAATCAATACGAGCAGGCAAAATGGCAATCACGGATGCTTATGTGATTTTTAAAAATGGCGAAGCGTTTTTGTTCGGGGCTCACATTCAGCCCCTACTGACTAGCTCCACGCACATCAACCCTGACAATATCCGCACCCGCAAACTGCTTTTGCACCGCAAGCAGATTGACAAACTCTTTGGCATGGTCAATCAAAAAGGCTATGCAGTCGTCCCCTTATCCTGCTACTGGAAGGGCAGTCGGGTCAAATGCGAGATTGCCCTAGCCAAAGGCAAAAAACTCCACGACAAACGAGCCACACTCAAAGAACGTGATTGGCAAATGGATAAAAAACGTGGCTTTAAGGCGGACATGAGGTAAAATAAAACCCCAATCGGCATTTTGATTGGGGTTTTTGGATTTCACTCACTTCTTCTTAGCAGGCCCTAGTAGCATACCCATTTGGCGACCTTCCACCTTGGGGGCTTGCTCTACGCTGGCTATCTCTTCGGTATCTTTGATGATACGTTCAAGTTGGGCTCGTCCAATCTCTTGGTGGCTCATCTCACGTCCACGAAAACGAATGGAGACTTTGACCTTGTCTTTGTCTTCTAGAAATTCAACAATTTTACGCAATTTGACCTGATAATCAGCTTCTTCGGTACCAGGGCGTAGCTTGATTTCTTTGACTTGGGTCTGTTTTTGGTTCTTTTTGGCTTCTTTTGCCTTTTGTTTTTGTTCGTACAAATGACGTTTGTAGTCCATAATCTTGGCAACGGGCGGTTTGGCATCTGGGACAATCTCAACCAAGTCCAGATTGTTTTCACGAGCGGTCTCTAATGCCTGTTTTAGGCTTACCACGCCAAGCTGTTCGCCGTCAGCCTGTACTAGGCGGACTTCTTTGGCACGAATGTCTTCATTGACATTTAGACGATTTGACGGTTTAATGGGTCATACTCCAAATAAAAAGATAGACCCTTATTTTACTTAAAAATTGTGGGGATTTCAAGGGGTTTTTAAACATAACCCGTATTTTTGTTATTTAATATGGAAATTTACTTAATCATTTTGTATAAATACCAGAAAATCACATCATTCTTTTCTAAAAAAATAAAAACCACCTCCATAACTGCTATACCCCCAATCACCATTTAATTTTTCAACAATACGCTTGGCATAGCGTTCATAAATATTATCTTTTCGCTCGGTGCTTGATGTAAAACTAAAATGTTTAATTTCATCAACGCCCTTTTGATAGGGCGAGTGATTAACATAATTTACAATCGCCTTAATAATCCGCTCAATGGTTTGAAAAGGGTATTTGTTATAATTAACATCGTCCATTGTTTCATCATCAACATAAAATAATGCTGATTTGCCATATTTTTCCCTTAAAATTTTAAAGTCAGGAATTAAAGTAAAATAAAATCGTTTACCCGTATAATACACCTGATAATACCCACAATCAGGAATGCTAAATTTGTCAATGACGATTTCTTTGCTCATAAAACTCCATTAAAAGGATTAACTGATGATTTGATGAATGGACTGTTTAAGGCAATCTATATCAATATTATCAGAAAATTCTGCCGATAATAATTGCGTTTTAAACGCATCAATACCAATCAACTTTTTATCAAAAATAATGCTTGCCAATGATTGACAGGCGGTATGATATTTTAAAAGGTTTTTGAGTTGTTTTTGGTTTAATTCATCAATGCTTTGTACACCCAATCTTTGATAATTTAAATTACTTTTTAAATCAGACAATTTAACAATCATTGCTTTAAATGCCACTTCTTTTCCATCTAAATAATACTGATACAACCGCACCAAATAATCCACATAATTTTGTTTAAATAAACAATTTTTATTAAATGCTGTATCATTATCACTGTGCGGTTTGGTCATTAAGCGTACGCCATTTACAACCGTCTCGCCATAATTTGCTTGAATAATATTAAAAGACAAATCGCAATCTTCCATACTGTCGTGCAAAAGTCCAATTTCCATACAATCAAAAATAAAGTTTTCATCGCTAATGGCTAATTGCTCACAAATGCGTTTGGCATTGTCCGCCACTTCATACAAATGATGATAATAAGGGCTACCGCCTTTATCTACTTGATTTTTATGCAGTTCTTTGACAAATGACGCACAGGCATGATAACGCTCAATTCTCATAAATTGCTGGCAAAGATGATAAATTAAATGTCAGGTTGGCGAATTGCCGATTGAAAATGGGGGTAAGATGACGATAAAATCGCCCAAAAAGAGAAGTTACGCAATGAGTATAACCAACTCAATACAAAAAGTCAAGACCTACAAACCGCCAATTTTACTCCATATTGATTAATAAAATAAATATTAAAAATTTAAAAAATATATTGAAAAATAAAAGTTTGTATTGTAATATCTAAAAGTAATCAAAAAACACCCCAATTTCTCCATTCCTGCTCTCTTTATTAAATTTTCTCCAACTTTTCTTTAATTAAATTTATTGTGCGATGTTTGTTGTTTGATAAACATCAATGCCCTTTTGTTTTCTTTTTTTAATCCAATTACTTATTCAACCTTAATAACCCGCTTAGTTTATCAACCTTTATTGTGGAGTTATTCTATGAATAAATCAAATCGTGTGTCTATTAAAAACAGCACCCCAATTCTTTTTCAACAAGACATTGAATGTTTTATCCATAAATTTCAAAAACACGATGCGGTCATTATCACGGCATTGCATGATGATTTTTATAAATACAAACAACCTATCTTGAATAACAACAGAGCATTGTATTCGGCATTGTTTGCACTGGGTTATCCCATTACCGAACTTGACAGTTCTTATATTAAAGACTATCAAAAACTTTTAAAATTGAACAATGATTTCTTTATGGGGTCTTATTTGGTGGTCAATCGGTTTAATAAACCTGATTTTATTGAAACGATGGCAAAATTGGCAAATTATTATGGACAAGAATTTATTTTTGTCATTCAAGGGGGTGAAAATCCCAAAGGGTATTTTTTGGGGACAAAAGAAAAAGGCAGGTTAAAACTTGGGCAAAGATTGTTTTATCCAGAATGTCATTTTTTAATGAATAATCCTAAGTTTTTTAAACCATATCGTAACAGAAAATTTTATTTTACAGGGGCGATGAATGACGGTAAAATCGGTAATAGTGAAATGAAAGGTGTGTATCAACCTGCAAATTGGTTGGGTCGGTGGGCGTGTTCAACAATGGGCAAAAGAGTATTAAGGGAAATTGGAATTTTGTGTTCTTAATATTTGAAAATAAATTGAATTAATAGAAGGTAAATAATATGACGGTAATTGAATAATTAAATAACCTATTACATTTTAATAAAAAGTTAAGTAAAAAACTTGAAACACTTTTTCAAACCAATTTTACTTATCAAGAATATGTGAAAATTAAAGAACATATTCAATATCAGAGTAAATATTTAAAACCCAAATACGATTATGAAAATTTTGAAAGAGAGCGAGAAATGATTGGGTGTATTTTGTATTCTACCATTGGGCAAGAAAGTATGGATTGGGTAAAAGAATGGTCGGACATTCCTTATGAAATTTTTACGGGGACAGAACCCAATTCTTATGGATATGACCAAGTTAAATTATTTGTAGAGAATTATTATGAATTAATGAAAGAAACAGGGCGGTTAAAAATGTTTGTTAATGAAGATTATTATCTTAATAAATGGCGAGAAAAACACAAAGACAAAAAAGATGAAATACAACAAAAGTTAAAATATTATCAAGCGTTGGTAGAAGATTGTCAAGAAGCATTAAGGAGATTGGAATAGGATTTTTATAAATTTTTAAGCACTGTTTTATTGCGATAAAAAAGTCATGTATACCTCCCTTGCCAACATGGGTGCATAGCATTTTCTTGCTCTTTTTATCAACAACGATTTGTACTTTTAAGGTGTGACCTTTCTTTTTACCTGAGTGCTGTCGCCTTTGCCTTTTTGGGTCGTTCTATGGGAATTTCTGTGGCATCGATAAGTGCCGTTTCAAGGTTATTGTCTTGCCATAAGGTTTTTTACTTGGCAAAGCAAAGTCTTGGGCGATGTGAAATTGACTGCAGTATTCTCTGTAGTGGTTTAAGGTTATCACAAGTTTACTCTCTAGGCTGATTTTGGCTTTTCTACTACCTTTTATGTTGTTCGCTGTAGGCTTCTTGGAGTATTGTAAGCATGTGTTGATACGTGGTTCTTTTTACGCCAAAGTATCGTTCAAACTCACTGTCGCTTAGTTGTTCAGCTTGCTTGGGTGTCATGTCTTGGCTTTTTGGGTGAAATGGGTATTATGGCATGTTTACTCTGGGGTTTGGAAAAGAGGTCTAATAATATATGGTGTAGGGACGTGCTGAGTACGTCCTTTGATGGTGTTGTTTTGGGTATTGCCCTAAATAAACCACGTCTTTAACACAAACTCAATCACGATTTTTAATAAAAAGCCGACAAACCCCGCCCCCAATGCCACAAAAATCCAAAACGTCCCTGCCTTGCCGGCATTGGTGCTTTTTGCCATATCCCACATGATAAAAAACAAAAAAGCAATGAACGCAGGCAGTAGCCCATACAGTCCAATCTTGACAATCAGTCCTTCGGAAATGGCAACAATCATAAAAACACCTGTGGATGAGTGAGTACAATAGTCTATTATAACATAACTTGATAAGATGGCGGCATGGCTTATTTACCCGTCAGTTGCCCTGCTATCCACCGTTTGACAGGCGGCAGATGGTTACTCACTCGCAGGGTCAAATCCCGCACCGTTTGCATGGGCGTGCTGTCATCGGTAAACATTTTTACCATCAAGTTGGTGCCGTGATATAGGGGACGGGTGTGGGCTTGGTGGCGGACGTTGTATTTTTGTAGTAGGGCAGGGCTTGCGATGTCTTGCCCTTTGGCGTGAGCGTCTAGGATGAGCGTGGCTAGCGTGTTCGCCCCCATAAGCCCTAGGTTAAAGCCGTGAGCGGTCACGGGGTGCATGCCCACCGCACTGTCGCCCACCAATGCCGAGCGGGTGGAGACAAAGGTTTTGGCGTGTACGCCCATGAGTGGATAATGGTGTACGGTGCCCGCTAAGGTCAGTTTGCCCAAGCGGTCGCTCATCATCCGCTGAACTTCTAAGACAAGCTCATCGGCATTCATGGCAAGCAGGCTGTTGGCTTGGGTATTATCTAGCGTGATGACACAGTTGGTCAGATGGTCATGTAGGGGCAATAGAGCGAGCGTTCTGCTGTACAAAAAGCACTCTCTGGCGGTCGCTTCGTTGGATAAAGGGTGTGATACCCGAAAGACGATGACCGTCCGCCCAAAGTCGTTCATCTCGGCTCCAATACCGAGCTTTTTACGCACAAAGGACAGACGGCTGTCCGCTCCGATAAGCAGGTTGGCGGTCAAGGTGCGACCATCTGCCAGGGTTACGCTCGTCCCTCGGCTGTCAGTTTTGATGTCTTGGACAGACTGTTCGGTTAGGATTTGTACATTGGGCAAATCCTTGACTTCATCATAAAAGGCTTGTCTGATGTTATGATTTGAGATGAGATTGCCCAAGCGGTCAATGCTGGTGAGCAGGTTCAAATCTTTTGGTACTTTAAAATGCAAGGCATAATTAAAATCACCATTATAAACCTTAGCATCGGCAAGTTTATAAATCTCATCATCGGGTATGCGTTGCCATGCCCCTAGGTTTAGCATAATCTCCCGAGAACGGTGAGTCAAGGCAATCTCACGCCCGTCATAAGCAGGATTTGCGATGGTATCTAGGGGGGATTTTTCGATGATGGTTACGGTCAAATCCACGCCCTTAAAATGCCGTGCAAACGCAAGACCTGCAGGCCCTGCCCCGATGATGATGATGTCGCTGTGTGCTGTGTTCATGATAAGCCTTATGATGGTGTGGACGGATTATTGGTGGTTGGCAAATTCGTTTTTTAGGGCGGTTTTTAGCCAGCCTTTTAGATCGTCAGAGACCTGTGCCATGTGTTCGCCCAAAAAGTCGTCAATTTGTTTGCTAAGCTTGTCCGTAATGCGTGCTTCTAAGACATCCAAATCCTTGGGGTGTAGCCGTTGGGCAGGGGCAGATGTCTCGCTAAATAGGGCTTGGGGTGTTTCTAGGTTGTGAATGATACGGGCAGGGATGGGCGTGTCATCTCGGTGGATAAAAAACAAATCTTCAACGGTCTGCCCAAAATCGGCATGGTTAAACTCAAATTCATGGGCAGGCGTGCTACCGTAGAGCATGTCAATGATGTCATCAAGCTCTTGATGAAAGGCGTTTTTGACGGCGGTGGGGGTGGCGTACCAACGCTTGGTAAATTGGGGGCTGGGGGAGAATGCGGTCATGATTATCCTTGTGGGGTTTTATGCTAGGGCGTGTTGAACGTTGGTATTTGCCATGAAAAATAGGGGGAATCGCCCGTTTTTCAAGGAAAAAGTGAAGTTTGATAGTTATTCTATCAAACGATCTTTTGACGATGAAAAACCAGATTTAGCCATTTTTCATGCAAAAATTGACTCAAAGCGTTAAATTTCATCATATTTTTAATGATGTTATCAATGTTCAACACGCCCTATTGTAATGTAAATTGGGGGATTTTTAAAGGCAATACTACCAAAGAGTTGATGGTTAATTTTTGCCCTGTTGTTCAAAGGCGATAAAGCCTTGGCTTTTATGGGTTTGCCAGTTGTCGCCATCTTTTGTGATAAATAAGGCGATGATGTCATTTTCATCGGCAAGTCTGATGGCATCATCTTGGGGTATGGCGGTCAAGGCGGTTGCCCAGCCGTCCGCCAGTGCGGTGGTGCTTGCGATGACAGTTACGCTTGGTACGCCATTTTCCACAGGGCTTGCGGTGTGGGGGTTGATGGTGTGGCTGTATGTTTTGCCGTCATAGTCAAGCGAGTTGCGGTAGTTGCCTGATGTCGCCATGCTTTGTCCTGATAGGGCAAGGGTGGTCATGATTTCACGGTTGGCGGTGGTGCTACCCATGATGGGCTTGTCAATGGCGAGCGTCCACGGCAGTCCCTTGTCATTGACCCCACCTGTGGCGATTTCTCCGCCAATCTCTACCATGTAGTTGGTGATGTTGTATTTGGATTTTAGAACGTCTGCTATCGTATCCACGCCATAGCCTTTGGCAATTGCCGAAAAGTCAAGCCCCACGCCATCCGCCGTTTTGGATAATTCATTGCCATTTAGCACGATTTTGTCAAGTCCGATTTTATCACGCGCAGCTAGGATTTCGGTGTCGGCGGGTGGATTTTGTAGGCGTTCTACACTCATCTTTGAGCCAAAGCCCCACAGCTCCACAAGCGGATAAACAGTCGGGTCAAAGCCGTGGTGCGACTTTTCATAGATGAGTCTACTATCGGATAGCACTTTAATAAAATCAGGGTCGATTTGTATCGTCTGCCCTGCACTTAGGGCGTTAAATTTACTAATCGTGCTGTCGGCTTGATAAGTGGACATGCTGTCGTTTATCTCATCAAGGCGGGTGTCTATGCTTGCTTGTATCTCGTCCGCAGTCGCCTCTTTTGGTAATTCAAAGGCGATGTGATAGCTTGTCCCCATCGTCTGCCCGTCTATTTTTTGGTAAGTACTGGCTGGTGGGGTGGGGGTGCAAGCGGATAAAGCAAGGATAGATAATGGGATAAAATATTGATATTTCATGATTTTTGCATATTCTCAATCTACAAACAGTAGAAATTAGCGGTGTCGTTAGACGGCTAAAATTATAACACAACACATCATAAAATGATATCTTTATCATATAAAATATTCTCATAAAAAATATTGACAAGACAAATCGCCTTTTATAAAATACAACTGTACCAAAACAGTACCTAGCCACCACTAAACGGAGATTTTTTATGTTATTTCAAGAGTTTACCCATTTATATCCCCTATCAAAAACCGTGCGTTTTGAATTAAAGCCCATTGGCAAGACATTAGAGCATATCCATGCCAAAAACTTTTTGAGCCAAGATGAGACCATGGCGGACATGTACCAAAAGGTGAAGGCGATGTTGGACGATTATCATCGTGATTTTATCGCTGATATGATGGGCGAAGTTAAGCTAACTAAGCTGGCAGAATTTTATGATGTGTATTTAAAATTTAGAAAAAATCCCAAAGACGATGGATTGCAAAAACAGCTAAAGGACTTGCAAGCAGTTTTAAGAAAAGAGATTGTCAAGCCCATCGGTAATGGCGGAAAATACAAGGCGGGTTATGACCGCTTGTTTGGGGCAAAGCTCTTTAAGGACGGCAAGAAGCTTGGTGATTTGGCGAAATTTGTCATCGCCCAAGAGGGCGACTCATCACCCAAG
The DNA here is from genome assembly GCF_025985205.1 of Moraxella bovis. Lineage (NCBI taxonomy): Bacteria > Pseudomonadati > Pseudomonadota > Gammaproteobacteria > Moraxellales > Moraxellaceae > Moraxella > Moraxella bovis. Next base: position 627,016 of record NZ_CP087840.1, on the reverse strand, counting down.
CTTGCTCACCTTGCCCATTTTGAGAAGTTTAGCACTTACTTTACTGGCTTTCATGACAACCGTAAAAACATGTACAGCGATGAGGATAAACACACCTCCATTGCCTATCGTCTGATTCATGAAAACTTACCACGCTTTATTGACAACCTACAAATACTGACAACCATCAAACAAAAGCACTCGGCGTTGTATGACCAGATTATAAATGAGCTGACTGCGAGTGGCTTGGATGTGTCGCTGGCAAGTCATCTGGACGGCTATCACAAGCTTTTAACCCAAGAGGGTATCACGGCTTATAATACCCTGCTTGGCGGTATCAGTGGCGAGGCAGGTTCTCGCAAGATAAAAGGTATCAATGAGCTTATCAATAGTCATCACAACCAACATTGCCACAAATCCGAACGTATCGCCAAATTACGCCCCCTGCACAAACAAATCCTAAGCGACGGCATGGGTGTGTCATTTTTGCCAAGCAAATTTGCTGATGACAGCGAAGTTTGTCAAGCGGTCAATGAATTTTACCGCCATTATGCTGATGTTTTTGCCAAGGTGCAAAGCTTATTTGATGGGTTTGATGACTATCAAAAGGACGGCATTTATGTTGAGCATAAAAATTTAAATGAACTATCCAAGCAGGCATTTGGTGATTTTGCCTTGTTGGGTCGGGTGTTAGACGGCTATTATGTGGATGTGGTGAGTCCAGAGTTTAATGAGAGATTTGCCAAAGCCAAAACCGACAATGCCAAAGAAAAACTAACAAAAGAAAAAGACAAATTCATCAAAGGCGTGCATTCCTTGGCAAGCCTTGAGCAGGCGATAGAGCATTATACTGCTAGGCATGATGATGAGTCTGTGCAGGCGGGCAAACTTGGACAGTATTTCAAACACGGTCTGGCAGGCGTGGACAATCCAATCCAAAAAATACACAACAACCACAGCACCATTAAGGGTTTTTTGGAGCGTGAACGTCCAGCAGGCGAGCGAGCATTGCCCAAAATTCAGTTAGGCAAAAACCCTGAAATCAGGCAACTAAAAGAGCTGCTAGACAACACCCTAAACGTGGTGCATTTTGCCAAGTTATTAACGACCAAAACCACGCTAGACAACCAAGACGGCAATTTTTATGGTGAGTTTGGGGCGTTGTATGATGAGCTTGCCAAGATTCCCACGCTTTATAACAAAGTGCGTGATTATCTGTCGCAAAAGCCATTTAGCACCGAAAAATATAAATTAAACTTTGGCAATCCGACATTATTAAACGGGTGGGATTTGAATAAAGAAAAAGATAATTTTGGGGTTATCTTACAAAAAGACGGTTGTTATTATTTGGCGTTATTAGATAAAGCTCATAAAAAAGTATTTGATAATGCTCCAAATACAGGCAAAAATATTTATCAAAAAATGATTTATAAATTATTGCCCGGACCTAATAAAATGCTACCCAAAGTATTTTTTGCCAAGAGTAATTTGGATTATTATAACCCTTCTGCTGAACTACTGGATAAATATGCAAAAGGCACGCACAAAAAAGGCGATAATTTTAATCTAAAAGACTGCCATGCGTTGATTGATTTTTTTAAGGCGGGTATTAATAAACATCCAGAATGGCAACATTTTGGTTTTAAATTTTCGCCAACCAGTAGCTATCAGGATTTGAGTGATTTTTATAGAGAAGTCGAACCACAAGGTTATCAAGTAAAATTTGTGGATATCAACGCCGATTATATTGACGAGTTGGTTGAACAAGGTCAGTTGTATTTATTCCAGATTTATAATAAAGATTTCTCGCCCAAGGCTCACGGTAAGCCCAATTTGCATACTCTGTATTTTAAGGCGTTGTTTAGCGAAGATAACCTTGCCGATCCAATTTATAAATTAAATGGCGAGGCACAGATATTTTATCGTCAGGCATCTTTGGATATGAATGAAACCACCATTCATCGTGCAGGCGAGGTATTAGAAAATAAAAATCCTGATAATCCAAAAAAGCGTCAATTTGTCTATGACATCATCAAAGATAAACGCTATACCCAAGATAAGTTTATGCTACATGTACCTATTACCATGAATTTTGGTGTGCAGGGCATGACGATTAAAGAATTTAATAAAAAAGTTAATGAAAGCATACAGCAATATGATGAGGTGAATGTCATAGGCATAGACCGTGGAGAGCGACATTTGCTATATCTGACCGTGATTAATAGCAAAGGCGAAATCTTAGAACAGCGTAGTCTCAATGACATCATCACCACATCGGCAAATGGTACACAAATGACCACGCATTATCATAAAATACTAGACAAGAGAGAAATAGAACGCCTAAATGCTCGTGTCGGTTGGGGTGAGATTGAGACCATAAAAGAGCTAAAATCGGGCTATCTAAGCCATGTGGTACATCAAATCAGCCAGCTTATGCTTAAATATAATGCCATTGTGGTGTTAGAGGATTTAAATTTTGGGTTTAAACGTGGTCGCTTTAAGGTGGAAAAACAAATTTACCAAAACTTTGAAAACGCCTTAATCAAAAAGCTAAACCATTTGGTATTAAAAGATAAGGCAGATGATGAGATTGGCTCATACAAAAATGCCCTGCAACTGACCAATAATTTTACTGATCTAAAAAGCATTGGCAAACAAACAGGCTTTTTATTCTATGTGCCTGCATGGAATACCAGTAAAATAGACCCTGAAACGGGCTTTGTGGATTTGTTAAAACCACGTTATGAAAATATCGCTCAGTCGCAAGCGTTTTTTGGTAAATTTGATAAGATTTGTTATAACGCAGATAAGGGTTATTTTGAATTTCATATTGATTATGCCAAATTTACTGACAAAGCCAAAAACTCTCGCCAAAAATGGACGATTTGCTCGCATGGCGATAAACGTTATGTGTATGACAAAACCGCCAATAAAAATAAAGGAACGACAAAGGGTATTAATGTCAATGATGAATTAAAATCGCTATTTGCTCGTCATCACATCAATGAAAAACAGCCAAATCTGGTCATGGATATTTGCCAAAATAACGATAAAGAATTTCATAAATCGCTGATGTATCTATTAAAGACATTGCTTGCATTAAGATATAGTAACGCCAGTAGCGATGAAGATTTTATTTTATCGCCTGTGGCAAATGATGAGGGTGTGTTTTTTAATTCGGCATTGGCGGATGATACACAGCCACAAAATGCGGACGCCAATGGGGCGTATCATATCGCATTAAAGGGCTTATGGCTATTAAATGAACTAAAAGACAGCGATGATTTGAATAAAGTCAAACTTGCCATTGACAATCAAACATGGCTAAACTTCGCTCAAAACCGCTAATCGCTAAAAGCTCAGTTTCGGCTGGGCTTTTTATTTGGGAGATGACATGGAATATCATACATTAAACATCAGTCAATTAAATGATTTTATTTTTTGTCCCTATTCTATTTATCTACATAACGTCTATCAGGCATTGGATGATGATACATATCATGATACGCCACAAGTCAAAGGGAAAATCGCTCATGAGGGCGTGGATAATGGCACATACAGCACCAAAAAGACCGTTATCACTGCCATGGCGGTGCATTCGGATAAATATGGCTTGACAGGCAAAATTGACCAATATTTTGCCGATAGCAAAAAACTCATCGAACGCAAACGCACGATTAAAACGATTTATGATGGTTATAAATTGCAGCTTTATGCCCAGTATTTTTGTTTGATAGAAATGGGGTTTGAAGTGGATTATTTGGGTTTTTATTCGATGACGGATAATAAAAGCCACGCTTTGGCTTTGCCTGATGATAAGATTATTGATTGGTTTGAAAATCATTTGTATAAAATACGTCATTATAATCCCATGACTGATAATATTTACATTAATGCCAATAAATGCACTCATTGTATTTATCAGCCTTTGTGTGATAAGACGGACTAAATAAGGAAAATCTATGCTTAGCATTTCGGACATCAAAGAAAAACAAATGATATTATTAAATAACTTGGAGGGCGGCTATCATCTTTGTATCTCGCAAGGCAATATCATCATCAAAAACAAAGACAGCGATGAGACATTAACCAAAATCACCCGCCATAAAGCCATGGCTCTGATGATTATTGGGTATTGTACGCTGACCAATGTGTTGATTGAATTTTGTCAAAAATATGGCATTGCCTTGATTTTATTAAATTCAAGATTAAGACCGATTTTGTTTGTCAGCTCTTTTGGTGAGGCAAATTATCTATTAAGACAAAAGCAATACGCCATTGGCGATAATCAAGTCTTGAATTTTGCCAAAAATTTTATAGAACAAAAAGCCAATAATTCTATCACTTTATTAAAAGGCATTCGTAAAAAAGACGATGAATTACGCCAAATGATAGAGACATTGACTGATTATCAAAGGCAGATTGGTCAAACCAAACGTTTGGATGAATTAATGGGTATAGAGGGTAATATTGCCAAAAGTTATTTTAAATATCATTTTGGGCAATTAAAACACATCTCTTGGCAAGGCAGAAAACCACGCCTGAAAATAGACTCTGTTAATGTGGTGCTGGATATGGGTTATACGCTATTATTTAATTATATAGAGATAAATTTGAGATTATTTGGTTTTGATGTTTATAAAGGCATGCTTCATCAGCTTTGGTATAAAAGAAAATCTCTGGTATGTGATTTGGTTGAACCATTTCGCTGTATCGTGGATAAGCAGGTATTAACATCATTTAATCTTGGGCAATTTAAAACAGAGCATTTTCATCAAATAAAAATGCAATACCAATTAAAACCCGAACATCAGCGAACGTATAATGCCATTTTAATGCAGGCAATCATCGCCCATAAAGTGCCAATATTTGTTTATATCAGGGATTTTTATCGTGCATATATGAAATATGCTGATAAAGATATGGCGTTTGATGAATTAGTTTTGATGTTGCCAAGCTTTGACATACAAGCAAATGGAGAAGATGTATGATAATCGTCAGTTATGATATCAGTGATAATAAAGTGCGTGGACGATTTGCCAAATTTTTAATGCAATATGGCGATAGATTGCAATATTCGGTGTACGAAATCCAAAACAGCGAACGCATTTTAAATATCATCACCGAAAAAATAAAAGCAGAATTTGAGCCTTTATTTACAGGGGCGGATAGTGTGATTATTTTTCGGTTTACAGAACGTGAAGTATTAAGGTTTGGCCATGCCAAACATCGCAATGAGGATTTGTTGATTTTATAAAAAGTCTTGGAAAAAATGATGAGGTTTGTTATAATAAGAGAGCTAAATCAAGCTAAAATATTTACTTTGCAAACCCCAGTCTTAATGCGTGATTTATCATGTTTTGTCGGTAAAAATGATTATTTTTTGTGCAAAAAACTTGCTAATTTCTCAAAAAATCATTAAAAATACCTCAAAACGGGTCTAACGACCTTTTAAATTTCTACTGTTTGTAGATACCGCCTTAGGCAAAGACACCACCCACGTCTAACGACCTTTTAAATTTCTACTGTTTGTAGATATAGCATTGACCCTAACATGATTGCAGTCTAACGACCTTTTAAATTTCTACTGTTTGTAGATGAAAAGAGCAATTAGGCAAAGATTATGAGTCTAACGACCTTTTAAATTTCTACTGTTTGTAGATAAATTAACTATTGACATTATTATAATGGTCTAACGACCTTTTAAATTTCTACTGTTTGTAGATTTTTATGTTTAGACGCATAAGTTTTAAGTCTAACGACCTTTTAAATTTCTACTGTTTGTAGATAATGTTACAAATCAAAAAAGGTATTGAGTCTAACGACCTTTTAAATTTCTACTGTTTGTAGATGAAAAGAGCAATTAGGCAAAGATTATGAGTCTAACGACCTTTTAAATTTCTACTGTTTGTAGATATGAAGGGTATCGGCTGGATTATGGACGAGGTCTAACGACCTTTTAAATTTCTACTGTTTGTAGATACATAGGGTGGTTTCCTTGTAGAGTTTGTCTAACGACCTTTTAAATTTCTACTGTTTGTAGATTTAAGTCATTGATTTTAAAGGTTTTCTAAGTCTAACGACCTTTTAAATTTCTACTGTTTGTAGATACATAGGGTGGTTTCCTTGTAGAGTTTGTCTAACGACCTTTTAAATTTCTACTGTTTGTAGATTTATTGACATGCTAAGAAAAACGGTGTAGTCTAACGACCTTTTAAATTTCTACTGTTTGTAGATCAACAGATATTTTTACATTGCAAATCAAAGTCTAATGACCTTTTAAATTTCTACTGTTTGTAGATCAATCTACCCCCCGCCAACCCTTACCACGTCTAACGACCTTTTAAATTTCTACTGTTTGTAGATTGTACGTTGTATGACCTAGCACCAACGATTTAGTCTAACGACCTTTTAAATTTCTACTGTTTGTAGATACTAAAAAAGTTTGTAAATTACTGATTTTTGTCTAACGACCTTTTAAATTTCTACTGTTTGTAGATGTTAAGTTATTGATATTGTTAAGGTTGTCTAACGACCTTTTAAATTTCTACTGTTTGTAGATCCTATTACACACTCATCTACACAGTGTTAGTCTAACGACCTTTTAAATTTCTACTGTTTGTAGATAGCCAATCTCTTGTATGTGTCGGAGTTAGGTCTAACGACCTTTTAAATTTCTACTGTTTGTAGATATTTTGTATGTTGAGTCGGTTTTTACGTCTAACGACCTTTTAAATTTCTACTGTTTGTAGATATTACACTGACGCACTATGCCAGTTTGTGTCTAACGACCTTTTAAATTTCTACTGTTTGTAGATTGTTGTATATGTATAGCTAACCACTCAAGTCTAACGACCTTTTAAATTTCTACTGTTTGTAGATTCTGTACGCATAATATTCTTCCGCTTGGTCTAACGACCTTTTAAATTTCTACTGTTTGTAGATATTATGATGACGAACGGTACAGCGAGCAGGTCTAACGACCTTTTAAATTTCTACTGTTTGTAGATCAGGATCCTTGCACACCTTTGCAACAGTCTAACGACCTTTTAAATTTCTACTGTTTGTAGATTGTCCGTTGTATGACCTAGCACCAACGAGTCTAACGACCTTTTAAATTTCTACTGTTTGTAGATAAAATTAGCTTGACAAGCCCCAAAAGGTTGTCTAACGACCTTTTAAATTTCTACTGTTTGTAGATAATTGAGTATTGATGAGCTAAGAAAAGTCTAACGACCTTTTAAATTTCTACTGTTTGTAGATTCTATAGACAAAGCCAATGACAGGATGTCTAACGACCTTTTAAATTTCTACTGTTTGTAGATAGGTCGCCAATGACCGAGTGCTTTTCGTCTAACGACCTTTTAAATTTCTACTGTTTGTAGATCATAAAAATATTTACAAAATGATTTTTGAGTCTAACGACCTTTTAAATTTCTACTGTTTGTAGATCTCAATGCTGGTGTACACATAATCATGTCTAACGACCTTTTAAATTTCTACTGTTTGTAGATTTGATAATCGCCCTTAATCTGCTATAAGTCTAACGACCTTTTAAATTTCTACTGTTTGTAGATTGATGTTGTAAATGCAGGTAAAGACCGTCTAACGACCTTTTAAATTTCTACTGTTTGTAGATCGAACAATCTAAGGGGGCTAACGCTACCGTCTAACGACCTTTTAAATTTCTACTGTTTGTAGATTACCTTCGTCCATAATCCAGCCGACGCGTCTAACGACCTTTTAAATTTCTACTGTTTGTAGATATCACAAATTTTCTCGTATTGGTTGGAAGTCTAACGATTTTTTTAAACTTCTAGGTGCAACACTTGTAATCCATTTCAAAATTAAGGGTATCTTTATGAAAACATTAAACCTCTTTCCAAACTAAAAACAACCCCTTATAAACACTGGGGTTAAAGTTTTTAAAAATCTATAAAAATCGGGGGTTGGAAAGAAGCCTATTAAATTTTTGGAATTGCATTAGGGCTTTTTGGCAATCATCACCGCCCGTTTGGGGGCAGGATAACCTTCGGCGGTTTTGGTCTTATCATCTTTATCCAAAAAGTCCACCAATGACTGATAATTCATCCACTCGGTCGCACGCTGTTCATCAGTGCTGGTTACATCAATATCCACACAACGCACATCAACAAAACCCACCTTGCCAAGCCATTTTGTCAACGCAGGCACGCTCGGCAAAAAATACACGTTATTCATCATCGCATAACGCTCAAACGGCACCAACGTGGTATGTTCATCGCCATCAACGATGAGCGTTTCTAGGACGAGCGTGCCACCGTGACGTAGCTGAGCCTTTAACTGCTCCAAATGCTCAAAGGGCGATGAGCGATGATACAGCACCCCCATGCTAAACACAACATCAAACCACCCCCCAGATGGCAACACTTCTAGTCCCACAGGCACATAATGCACGTCACACGCCCCCACAAAGTGCTTGATTGCCATAAACTGATGATAAAACAAGCACGACGGGTCAATGACCACCACCGACGTCGCCCCCGCCCCGAGCATGCGAAAGCCATGATAGCCCGAACCACCACCGACATCTAACACTCGCTTACCTGACAAATCCAAATGCGGAGCAACTCTCTGCCACTTCCAATCCGACCGCCATTCGGTGTCTATATGGATGAGTTTGTTATCCGAACCGATAAAAAAAGGGCCTTTTCGCCACGGCATGAGTGTTTTTAGCAGTGCTGTAGTTTTTTTATACTCGCCCATTTGCCAATCACCGCCCAGCGTGATGGCGACTTTATCGGTCAAATCTGTCGCCACAGGATGAACGTCAGGCAGTTTATTAATGGCGGACGCATAATAAGGAGCGTGGGCGTAGCGGGATTTGTCCTTGACATCGCCAAGCCATGTCGGCAGATGAGCAAGCCACTCATGAGCGACTGGGTTGTTTTTGGCAATGTTTAATAAAAACAGATACAAATCTTTTTCAAAATCGGCAATGGTAGTCATCAGTTATTCATGTAAAAGTTAAAATTTGGTGTATTTTTAGCAATAAGGGCGATTACAATTTATCTTGTAAATGGGTTTTAAAACCATCAATGATTTGTAAGATAAAATAAATACAGGCTTTATTTAAAAGCAATGATAGAGATAAAATTTAAAAAGCGAAACCACGTCATCTGTCTGGCAAAACCCACCGCCGTCAGTCGCTCGCTGTGCTGATATTCGCTGTCCGTGATAAGTACATTTTCTAAGGCATTTCGCTTACCACTGATTTCAAGCTCACTGTACCCATTGGCACGCTTAAAGTCATAGTACCGCTCAACTTGCCATGCGTCATTTTGCTCATCAAGCAAATGCACTTTTTCGGTCAATATCAAAATCCCCCCATCCGCCAATGCGTCATGGCATTTTTGTAAAAGTTCCGCCCGTTTGGCAGGCGGTAAAAATTGCAAAGTCAAATTCAGCACAATCATGTCGCATTCTAAAAGTGCCATCTCATTGACGTCATCGCAGATGATACTGATGTCATGATTAGGATAATGCTCACCCAACAAGGCAGTGGCACGCTCGGTCATGGGGTGCGAGTTATCAATGCCGATAAGCTCCACTTCATCCGCCCCAAACTCGCCTGCCAATGCAAACAGCACCGCCCCAAGCGATGTGCCTAAGTCATAGACACGGCTGATTTTTTTGCCGTTTTTGTGTTGGCGATGTCCCAGATGACGACGGGCAAAAATCGGCAACATAGCAAGCACCTGCCCATAACCAGGGACACTTCGGCGTATCATGTCAGGAAAGCACGCCACCACCTGCTCATCAAAGCTAAAACGGGCGTGTTTGTCAAGGGGCGTGGTAAACAGTGTGTCCGCACCAGTATTAATGACTGAGTTAATGGTCGGACTGGGGGTATGATCGCTGTGTGGCATGGGTCGTTGGACTTTTATAAAATATGTGCTATTCTACCACTATTAATCTATTTTTTCATAAATTAAAGGTGTGATTATGCAAGAGATTATCCTAGGGGGCGGTTGCTTTTGGTGTACCGAGTCAGTATTTTTGGCGGTCAAAGGTGTTGATTCTGTGACCAGTGGTTATGCAGGCGGACAAGCAGAGACGGCAGATTATGAATCGGTGTGCAGTGGACAAACAGGGCATGTGGAAGTTGTTAAGGTTGTTTATGATGAGCAGGTCATTGATTTATCAAACATTTTGGGTATTTTCTTTGCCATGCACGACCCCACCACCCTAAACCGTCAGGGCAATGACATTGGCACGCAGTATGCGTCTGTGATTTTTTATACTGATGAAGCGGATTTACCCATCATCAACGACAAAATCGCCATGCTAAAAGCAGACGGCATTAACGTGGTCACACGCGTGGAAAAAGCCCCAGCCTTTTATCAAGCAGAAGATTATCATCAGAACTTTTTTGCCAAAAACCCCACCCAAGGTTATTGCAACTTTGCCATCCCGCCAAAGTTACAAAAATTAAAGGCAGGATTTAGCACTCTTCTTAAATAATGATTCTCTCTGGTTCAATTGTAAGAGATAATTCTATTATAGAAATATTTTAGAAACAAAGCGATGTTTCTGTATGAAAAACTGTCATTCAACCACTTAATTTAAGAACTTATACAATTCATTGGTCGGATTATTTTTCATTGCAAATACAAAAGTTGAGTCTGAAGTAGCGTGTACAATGAAAATATCCGTTTAAAAGGCAGGAATCCCTACCCCTCCAGCAACTCCGCCAAAATCACGCCACCGTCTTTTTTGGTAATCACCACCGTGCCAGAGCGTGGGGTTTTGCCCCCTGCCACCGCCCCAAATGTACCCTCAGGGTGTTGAATATTGATAAACAACGCCTTACAATCAGGGGTTATGGTAATGCCTGTTACTTCACACCCTTTTGGTCCGACAAAAAAGCGTTTTAGCGTGTCGGGCGTGGCTTTTGCCCCCATGTGGGTGGTTTTGCCTGTGCTTGTGGTCAGGCTCGCCCCGTCTCCGATGTGGTTTGGCAGACTTACCAGTAGCATACAGTTGGTCGTTTTGGTGTACGCCCCGTCATCGGTCTGAATCCACAGCACGCCACGGGGGTCAAAAAACAGCCCATCAGGGGACGATAAGTCATTCTCGGCGGTCAAGCCTGATAGGTTTTGCTCGTGCTTGTCATGGGGAGATGCAAACAGATAAATATCCCAAACAAACGTACCACCTACGCCCCCTGCCGTCTCGGCAAAGCGAATGATATGCCCGTGCTGATTGCCCTTGCCGTCATAACTTCTAGGGTTGGCTCCGTTCACGTCTTCTTCTTTACGCTTAGAATTGTTGGTCAAAGTTACATAAATCTCACGAGTCAAAGGGCTTACCGACACCCATTCAGGTCTGTCCATTTTGGTCGCTCCCACCTTATCGCCTGCCATACGGGCAAACACGGCAATCTCGGCATCGTTCTCAAAGTCGGCAAGCATGGGATTTTTCTTGGACAGCTCACGCCACTGCCCCGTGCCGTCATCGTGGAACACCGCCACAAACAGCGTGCCTTTATCCAGATATTTATCGCCCACCGCAAGCCCACCGCCCACATCGGCATTCGTCCATTTGGCATCGGAGACAAATTTATAAATGTACTCGCCCCGAGCGTCATCGCCCATATAAAACACAAGCGGTTCGCCTTCGTTTGGTGGGGCAAAGGCGCAGTTTTCATGAGCAAACCGCCCCAAACTTGTGCGTTTGACCGCTTTTGCTTTTGGATTAAAAGGGTCAATCTCGGTGATATAGCCAAAGGTGTTAAAGGTATGGCGATAATCGTCCGTGGCGGTTTTGCCTGCCTTGGCGGTGATGTCCCAATGGTCAAACTCGCCTGCCTGTCCGTCCTTTGGCGTGTGCCAACTGTACGCAGGGTCGCCTATCGTGTCTTCTTTTAAGCCATATCGGGCAAGGCGTTTGTCGTTTTTGTCGCCGATGATGTCCTTATCCGCCCCACGAGCGAACACGTTCAAAAAATTCTCTTCGGTCGTCAAATACGTCCCCCAAGGCGACAGCCCTGCCCCGCATTGGTTGTTAATACCCACGCTCGACAAGCCTTGTGGGTCAAGGCGTGTTTTGACAAATTCACTGCCCTTTGCCACGCCTGACAATTGGGCTGGCGTGCCACTGGTGTAGCGTTTGTTAAAGGGTGAATCCTTGATGAGCTCATAACCTGTGGGCGTGCGTTTGACTTCCACCACCGACACACCATGAGCGTGAATCTCACGGCGAACGTCATTGGCAAGTCGTCTTTTTTGAGAAATCTTGGGAGCGGTGTCGTCTTGGTCGGAGTAGTTTTCAATGGGATTTAGGTTTGAGTTGGTGTATTCGTGGTTCATGGCAAGCAGTCCCCGTTCGGACACATCGGGGGCGTCACTGCCGTTTTTTAAGCCAAAAAACCACATTCCGTCATGGTTGTCGCCCATGCGGTATTTAAAAGATTTGCCCACTACCATACGGTCGTCCGTCCACTCGCCAAGTCCGCTGACAATGGGCATTCCCATAGGCAAAATCAGCTCGGCACGGTAGCCGTCCGCCACAATCATGTCGCCCCCTGTGTAATGGGGAACGGCGGTAAATTTTAGGGCGGTTGGGCGTTTGCCTGCCCCATTGGTTGCTATTGTTGTCGTGCCTTCTCCTGTGGCACAGCCCATAAGGAGCAATGAGCTAAAGAAACTTGCAGGGATAAGCCCTGCCCCACCCTTTAAAATGGAGCGTCTTTTGATGAGCATATTGGCAAATTCGGGGTTGTCGGTCGGGTTTGAGTCTTCGATGATTTCGTCATCGTGGTCTAGGTCGGTGTTGCTGTGCAATGGCATGGCGTACTCCAAAAGTTATCAAAGTACGCATAGGATACGAGCTTTTTATGACGGTTTTGTGAATGGTTTATGATGATTTGATGAAAATTACCGCAGTTAGTAAGGGCGTGATGAACACGCCCACGTGGCATTTCCTTAGAGTAAATTGCAATTTACCCCACAATCATAATAAATCAACCACAACTTATTTTACCAAATTTTCAATAAACTCAATAAAATCCACCGCAATGGTTGTGCCACATTGCTCGTCAATCTCACGCACGCACGTTGGCGAAGTTACGTTAATCTCGGTAATTTTTGCCCCGATAAGGTCAAGCCCCACAAAATACAAGCCATTTTCCACCAAAGTAGGGGCGACTTTTTCGGCAACGGCTCGTTCGGTGTCTGTCAGTGGCATGGCAACGCCACGTCCGCCCGCCGCCAGATTGCCCCGAGTCTCGCCCCCTTGCGGGATACGAGCCAAACAAAACGGCACAACCCTGCCACCAACAATCAACACTCGCTTATCACCGTCTTTAATCTCGGGCAGGTATTTTTGAGCCATGATAGGCAAAGTTCCTAATTGGGTCAACATCTCCAAAGTTGAGCCGATATTGGGGCTATCTGCCGTCAAACGGAAAATCCCCATACCACCCATGCCGTCAAGCGGCTTGACAATCACGTCTTGATATTCATCAATAAACGAGCGAATGTGCGACTGTTTGGCGGTAACAATGGTCGGACTCATGAGCTCGCCAAACTGCGTGGCAAAGAGCTTTTCGTTACACGCACGCACCGAGTTTGGGTCGTTTGCCACCAGCACGCCTGCCCGTTTGGCGTATTCTAATAGGTGCAAGGCGTACAAAAAATTCATGTCAAAAGGCGGGTCTTTACGCATCAAAATCACGTCAAATTCGATGGCTTTGACGGTTGATTTTTCGCCCAATTTATAAAAATCATCAGGATTTTTAAAGACTTCCACGTCCTGTTTATCCACGCACAGCTCGCCCTTATCAAGCCACAAATCATGAATGCTACAATACGCCAAGCCATGCCCACGCTCGGCTATCGCCCACATCATGGCAAGGGAGGTGTCTTTTTTGTAGTTAATGGTGGCAATATCGTCCATGACGATAAGAAAGTTAAGTTTTTTCATCAGATTTTCCAGTTAAAAATTTTAAAAAATACCACGCCAATCTGCCAACGCACAGACATTGCCATGCTTTTTGGCTTTGGCGATATGGCGAGTGTCGGCACTGACAAACGTGATGTTGCGATTGATTGCCATTGCCTGATAAATGCCGTCATACATGGACGGATAGCCACTTTTGGCATTGCCGTCTTGGCAGATTTTGGTCGCCAGTTGCCAGTCGTCAAAGTCAGGCACTTGTAACACCAAATTGGTCGCCCGATAAGCTGCGAGTAACGTCAATATCTCATTTAACTCAATGTGCAATCGCACGCAAACCGAGATAACTTCATAATCAAAAAGTGTCGGAGCAACGATTAAAATATCGTGAGCAATGCAATAATCCAAAAACTTAAAGGCTAGCGGGCTGTCATGTTCGGCGTGTAGCAGTTTGACAAAAACATTGGCATCAATCACCACACTATCAGCAAAATAAGATTTCACACCTGTCCGCCTTGTCGCAACTGATAAATCATATCCGTGGTAGAAATGCCGTCAGGTACTTTGTCAGACTGGCGTAGCGTTTGCATTTTTTTAAGCAGTTTTTCCTTGTTGATTTGATAAATTTGTTTGGCAAGCACTTCGCTGACAAACTCTGACTGCTCATCAAAAAGCACAAGCTCGTCCAACTGCTTGGCAATACTTTCATCAATCACAAACGTTCTTTCAACCACCGCCATAACGCCCCCTATACGCCATACTGCTCACGGTAGGCTTGCATTTTTGCCAAATGCTCGGTCTCGCCTTTGTCTTGCAAAAAGGTGATAATATCATCAATATCCACCAAGGCAAACACAGGCACGCCAAAATCATCTTTGATTTGCTCTACTGCCGAACGCTCGTCCTGCCCACGCTCTTTACGGTCAAGGGCGATGACAATCCCCGCAAGGCTCGCCCCTGCATTCCTTAAAATCTCAACCACTTCACGCACAGCCGTCCCTGCGGTCATGACATCGTCAATCACCCACACCGATTTGCCTGACAAATCCGCTCCGACAAGGTTGCCCCCTTCGCCATGCGTTTTGGCTTCTTTGCGGTTATAGCCCCAAGCGGTGTCAATGCCATGCGAACGCCATAGGGTCTGAGCGGTGGTCGCCACAAAAGGAATGCCCTTGTACGCCGCCCCAAAAATTGTGGGATTATCGCCCAACTGCCCTGCCAAAATATCGGCATAGCCGTTTGAGAGCATATCCAATGCCTTACCGCTTGACAATAGCCCTGCATTAAAAAAATAGGGACTAACACGTCCTGATTTTAGGGTAAATTCGCCAAATTTTAAAACGCCATAATCAAGCAGTAGCCCAATAAATTCGTTTTTGTTAAACATAAAAATCTCCGATAAAATAAATGATTACAATAAATCGTAAAATAATCTCTATTGTACTCTGTTTTGACAAATTTCCCAAATTTTTTACAATAAAAAACGCACCGAGATAGTGCGTTTTTTGTCATTAAAATCGTGCTGTGACACCAACGGTAAAAGCTCTGGCAGGTAGCGGGGCGATATAACGCAAGGGTGAGTTATGCGGGCGAGCATCCTCATTAAGCAAATTTGTACCACCAAAACGCAACGTCATCGGACTGCCCAACCAATACACGTCTTTTTTCACATCTGCACTGATAAGTGTGTAGGCAGGTAGTGCTGTCTCGCTTTTGGCGTTTTGATAACGCGGCTCATCATAATACACACCATTAATACCCACTTGCCAATCCTGATACTGCCACTTCACCCCAAGTCCGTAGCGATTGGTTGGCATATTTGGCATATAGATACCGTCGTTATGTAAAGCCACTTCACCAGCATTTAGATGTTTGTTTTTAACCAAATCAGCAAATGACGATATCGTCATACTGCCATAACGCCCCAAATCAAAATCTCGACTCACATCTACTTCAAAACCCATTACCTGAACGTCATTTTGTTGCCAGTATTTTAATGGCATCCTCGCTCCACCTGTAATCGCCCCACTTGACGCCATATGAATGTAGTCGGTGAACTTATTTGCATACACTGATGCATTTACATCAAAATCCGAACCATCAAATGATACAGACAATTCTTTGCTTTTTACCCGCTCTGGTTTTAGGTTTTGATTGCCTTCTTCGTGTGCCATGATGCTATAATGTAAATTGGATGCATAAAGCTCATTAATGTCAGGTGCTCTTTGGCTATCGGCATAGCGAGCCTTAATGCCCACTCGGTCAAACGGACGAAAAGATGCTTGGATATCATAGCTATCTAGCCCATATTTTCTGCCTTCTAGCTTTGTATTCTTGGCGTTACGATGTGTGGCAAAGTCACCCACAATATCGTGTTCAACACGTTCATGGCGGTAACCCAATGTCAAATCCACAGGCTTAAATGATAGCGTTTCTTGTAAAAACACCCCATAAGTTGTTGTATTCACATTAGGCAGATACACCGATTCGCCCGCTCCTTGAACCTGTCTTTTAGAGCCGTTTACCCCTACCACACCCGACATAAATGATTGGGGCTGATGATAAGCCGATGTGGCAAATTGACTGGTGTGAAAACGGTAGTCATTAGCCAACTGCTCCCCCACATTCTCTTTACTCCGCTCATCAACCCAACCAGCATGAACGGTCATACGATTTAGCCAAGGCGAAGCATGATGTGTCTGTGCTTCGACGGCCAGTTTATTTTGCGTGCCATCAATACGCACGGGCTGACCGCTTTTATAATCAAGCCCTGCTCCTAGATTTGACATGGAAAAACCCGGCAGTCCATAGCGACTGTGCTTTGTATCAGCAGATAAAGCGATGTAATTGCTTTTGCCATGTCCTTGCCAAAAATAACTACCTGCCACGCCCAAGCGATGATTTTCAAGATCGCTGTTGCCTAGCTTCTTATGATAATTTTCGGTAATGTCCAAAATTTTATCCACTTTCTCTACCTTGTCGGGGGTACCTGCGACATAATAGGGATTGTCTTTATATCTGGGATTTGGCGTATTGGTGAACACATCTGCCAATTCAAGTCCCCAATCGCTGTATTTATCATGAATCTTGCCCGTTGTCATGTCATAATAATCGGGCATATAGTATTTTTTGGAAGCGATGTTAAATTCGCTTTTGATGACAGGCTGGCGTTGACATGAATTCACCAAATTCATGTCATAGCCAAGCCCGTATTGGTTACGTGAAATTAATTGACTATCACACACACCCGCCTTACTTGCCCCCACAATGTCGTAGCCATCTAACTGCTGAGTAGAATACAAGACATTGACACTGATGTTTTTTTGGTTGTTAAAATTCGCCTTGATGCCATGCGAGTCAATGTCATTAAAACCTTTTTGCAAATGCACTTCAAGCCCCACAGGCTCATCATTAAGATACTTTGGCACAAGACCGCCATCAATCTCTACGCTACCACCGATGGCATGACCACCTTCTTTTACGACATTATTAAACTTTTGCACACCAACCAAACGATGAAATACTGGGTCAAAAGCGACATTTGTCCCTGCACTCATGGCATTTAGCCCATTGACCACCATGCCATTCTCTGTGATATTAACTCGATTGCCAGATAAGCTACGCACCACGGGCGAGCCTGCATGCGGACCAAAACTACTACTCTGCATGCCTGAGATACCTTTAACTGCATCACCGAGTGTTTTATTGTCTGATAATTTATTATAAATATAAGTGGCGTTTGGTGCTTTCTCATCAATATAGATGGTCATTGCAGGTAATTGAACATTGGGCAACTCTTCTGCCATTGCCGTCTGAGCCAATATCGCCAACATCGTCAAATTTAATGTACGTAAATGCATAATTACCTCAAAAAAAGATATATTATTGCATAACCATTACATAAAAACAACAAGTATCTTTGCAGAAATTCTAAACAACAGCCCAAATCCCAATCTTATATCACAACATAAAAACCCGTTAGTATAGACAACAAAAAACCCAATCACAAGATTGGGTTTTTTAGGTAGTAGCATATTAACCTTGGGCGGCAGCTTGGGCAGCAGCAACTTCGGCAGCAAAGTCTTCTTGCTTTTTCTCAATGCCTTCGCCAACTTCTAGGCGTTTAAAGCTAATAACAGTGGCATTTTCGGCTTTTAGCACGTCGCCAACTTTTTTGTCGTTGTCAATGACATAAGGCTGATTTACCAAAGTCACTTCGTTTAGGTACTTTCGAACACCACCAGTAATCATCTTCTCGACAACCGCTTCTGGCTTACCTGATTCTTTGGCTTTAGCTTCGATGATGTCTTTTTCACGAGCTAGGATGTCAGCAGGCACACTCTCTTCGTTTACCGCCAGTGGGTTGAAGGCAGCAACTTGCATGGCAACGGCTTTACCAAGCTCTTCTGAACCACCTTCATAAGACACCACAACACCGATACGCAGACCGTGACGGTAAGCGGCTAGGTTAGCACCTTCGATGACTTCGGCACGGCGAACTTGTACGTTCTCACCGATTTTTTGTACTAGGGCAACACGGGCTTCTTCTACGCTCACGCCATCTTCATAAGACAGTGCAGAGATAGCAGTCACGTCTGTGGTGTTGTTTGCTAGGGCAAGCTCAGCCACTTTGTTAGCAAATGCGGTGAAGTTTTCGTCTTTGGCAACGAAGTCAGTTTGGCAGTTTACTTCTAGTAGGAGTGCTTTGCCAGCCGTTTGGGCGATGATGATGGCACCGTCAGCGGCGATGTTACCTGCTTTTTTGGCGGCTTTGGCTTGACCTGATTTACGCAGGTTGTCAATGGCAAGCTCGATGTCGCCATTTGCTTCTTCTAGGGCTTTTTTGCATTCCATCATGCCAAGACCAGTACGGTCACGGAGTTCTTTTACGGTTTTTGCAGATACTTGAGACATGGATTTTACCTTTTAAACTTATTTTAAATATTAGCATATCATACCATCATGAATGCTTGACGACAAATTTATCAAAAAAGGCATGAACGTTTATGCAGACATTCACGCCTTTTGCTTTATCAAACAGTAATTTGATAATTATTCAGCTTTCTCAGCGTTTGCTTCTTGCTCTTGCTCGCCACCTTTGCCTTGAGTTTTGGCATACTCTTTACCTGCGATGATGGCATCAGCCATGGCAGTGGCATATAGAGTTACAGCACGAATGGCATCGTCATTGGCTGCGATGACATAATCTACGTTGTCAGGATTTGAGTTGGTATCGACCACGCCAATCACAGGAATGCCTAGGTTTTTGGCTTCTTTAATGGCGATGGCTTCATGGTTAACGTCAATCACAAAAATCGCATCAGGCAGACCATTCATATCTTTGATACCACCCAAAGCACGCTCTAGCTTTTCCATGTCACGGGTACGCTCTAAGGCTTCACGCTTGGTTAGCTTGGCAAAGGTGCCGTCTTCAGCTTGCTTTTCTAACTCTTTTAGGCGAGTGATGGATTGGCGAATGGTTTTCCAGTTGGTCAATGTACCACCCAACCAGCGATGGTCGATATATGGCATGCCTGCACGTTGTGCTTGCTCACGGATGGCTTGACCTGCAGCACGTTTGGTGCCGACAAATAGGATTTTGTTACGGTTGGCTGCTTGACCGTTAGCAAAGGTTAGAGCTTCATTGAACTGCTTAACAGTGTGTTCAAGGTTGATGATATGAATGCCGTTACGAGCACCAAAGATGTATTGATTCATCTTTGGATTCCAATAGCGGGTTTGGTGACCGAAGTGAGCACCAGCTTCTAACAAGTCACGCATAGCGATTTGAGTAGGATTTGACATGATGTGTCCTTAAAGTTTGGGTTATGCCTCCACGAACGAGTCTTAACGAATTTATCTTAATAAAGCCACAAAAGCATAGCAAGACAAACACCCCGATAAGCCAAAAGCAAGTCCTATGAAAATAAAAGCGTACATTTAGGACTTTAATTCGTGTGTGTCATTAAAGTTAAAAGTAAATGCTTAAAAAGCCATTTATTATAGCATAGATTGATCTTCTTGACAACAAAATCCGTCCACTCACCAATAAACTTTTAAAGTTATTTGCTTTGTGGGGGGGGGATGTATGACAAAGGTTAGAATTAACTGCTATAGCCCACACAAATGCCAATCACGCCATCATGCTCACGCCAATGAAAAGGAATGACATAGGTACGCTTGTCTTTGGGCAAGAAATTTACACTTGGCGCCCCATCAACAATCTTAGGTGGCGAGATGATAAAATCTGAACCAAACTCTGTGCGTGCGTTACCCGATACCGTATTTGCCACTTCACCAATAAGGTCTTTTAATAGCGCCAAAGAATTCTCAGGCTCACCTAAAGTGATGAGCAGGTCACGCAGTAGTGGGGTCTCTGCACTCACATATACACAGCCCGTCAAAGGACCTGTAATGGTAATAATACCACTATAATCATAAGCCAATGGCGTGGCATTACTGTTTAAATAAGGGGTGTCCACCTCGGTTAATTTTTCACCAACTTGGTCAAAAAACGCCATCACTGAGCTGATAAAAACATTTAATTTTTCTGCTTTCATAATACTTCTCTTAATTTCTGTGCCATGCCCTATGTCAAAATAATTTTTCAAGTAAAGCAGGCAGGAAGCCACCCAAGGACTTCCATTGGTTACAAATTCTCAACAAGCGTACACTTAACACTCATCAAACAACAATCAGTCATGCATTAACTCATCGAGTGCTGCAATGAGTTCTTCGTCAGAAAATGGCTTGCATAGAAAACCGCTAGCACCTAGTGATAATGCTTGAATGCCTGTGGCTTTGTCAGAAAGTGCTGAAACCACCAAAATACGCACCTCTTCATCTAAAGCAACCAGCTTTTCAATGCACTCCAAACCATCCATCTGAGGCATGGTCAAATCCATGGTCACAACATCAGGTTTGTGCAGTTGAAATTTTTCAACTGCGTCCGCCCCATTGGATGCTGTGGCAACCAACATGAATTTTTCGTTATTGTAAGCACGTTGAATGCGATTTCTGATGATGTTTGAATCATCAACAACCATTAATTTATACATATAAACTCCATTATAATACCCGCAAGCCTTCTAAATAATACAGCACTTGCAGGTTTTTGTAGGGTGTGCCTACCCTTGATACATTTTTATGAAATATGATTAAAATTCAACACTTTCATTTAGGACGTACCTACCATTGATGATGTTTTATCAAATTCGGTAGAAACTTAAAGTTTTGATTGATTTTTTCATTGCAAATATCAAAGATAAGCATACCCTATTAAAATTAATCACATAGGCAGTTTAATTACAAAGCGACAGAATTGACCATCTTCACTTTGAACATTAATTTTACCACCAAATTCCTTCACACGATCTTTGACAATGTCTAGTCCCACGCCACGACCTGCATCTTCATCGGTTTGGTCTTTGGTGCTAAATCCTGATGAGAACAAGGTGTTCAATAAGCGACTCTTTTCAAAGGCATACACCTCATCTTCAGTATAAGTGCCTTTGGCAATAATACGCTGACGAATCGCTTCATAGTCAATGCCCCTGCCGTCATCTTCCATACTAAAAATAAAGTCGCTCTTATTATCTCCTGCGTAAGACTGCACCATTACTTTTACAGTACCCATCTCGTTTTTGCCATTTTGGACACGAGCGGTGGGCGAGCCAATACCATGAACAATGGCATTACGAAGTAGCTGAACACACAGTTCTTTGGTGACGGTTTTTAGGCGTGCAGGAATCTTTTGACCCTCCAACCCTTGAGTGTCTAGTTGTACAAGTTTACCTTGACGTTCGGCAATGTCTTGGGCAAACTGCTCTAAATACTCACCCAGCTCTTCTTTGGCATCCACAGCTTCTTCTTTTGCCACCTGAGTCATTTCACTTCTTAGGTAGTCTTCTTGGACTCTGGCACTAACCTCTTGACAACCATGACTCATCATATTACGTGCTGCTGCATTGATACGTTCGCCCAAACCAGCAATGGTATTAGACAGACTTAACAACTCATCTAGATGCACCGTTAATGGCAAGAAATCATTACCTGAGAGTGTTGCTTGGTTTTGTAATGCATGCAGTTTATTTTCTGCCTCAGAAGCAATCTTGGTAAAACTGTGTAGCTTAAGGGCTGACGCTTCACCTTTTAAGCTGTGCATTTCACGATACAGTGACTTAGTTTTGTTTTGCAGTTCAAATTGTGAGCTACCAGGGTTTTTCAAGGTGTTGTTCATTTTCTCAATATGCTTGTGCGTATTGTCAATGAACTCACTAATCACACCAGGGCTTACGTTCAAGATGGTGGTAAGCATCTCAATCTGCATGTCATTTTGGACACGTTCTTGTTCTAGACGTTGCTCTAGACGTACCGCATCTGAGATGTCATTAACGTTCACCAAGATACGAGCAATGTCTTTGCCTTCATATACCCGAGAGAATTTAAAGTCAAGATAGCGATTCTCACTGGTACCATCTTCACTCTCACGCTGAATCATTACCTTATTTAAAGGGTTTAAGCTGTCCACCAGTTTTTCTTTAACACGTGGGTTGTATAGCTGGTCGATGAATTTTTGTGTGGTGTCAAGGTCTTTATCTGAGATACGATTACGAAGCACAGTGGTCAAGTTCTCGCCACCTAAGCGATTAGTACCGATGATGTCACTCAGGGCTTTTGAGTGTTGCTGACCGATGTTTAGGTCTCTGTCAAGCAGGAACAAACCGGTGTTTACCGTCTGCATGATCTCAGCGGTTTCTTGACGTGCCGCTTCGGTCTTAGCATCCGACTCACGCAGACGTCTTAGCACGATGAGAATAAACACGGCAAAATACGCCAAAATCGCACCCACCCCAACAAGCTGAATAATACGAATATTGCGAGCCTGAGTTTCGGCAATGTTCGTTACGTCAGAAGTTAGATCATGCAAAGCGTCATTCATCGCCAAAGATGAAATTTTGGCTTGCTCACCTACCAAACGCAGTGGCGTACTAGAATCTGCAGTAATGTCGCTTGCCACCGCCAGATACACATCTACCCTAGGTTTTAGAGCATTCCATTGTTCTTGTGCCGCCTTTAACTGGGCGATTGCACTTTCATCTGTCACCTTTGGCAGCTGATGAGCATCACCATGCAAGTCATGGTAGATACCAGCATTTTCAATGGCAGTCAAAGTTGCATCAATAGATTTACTGGTGGCATCTAGACGAGTCAATACCGTTTTCATGTGGGGGGACGTGATGTCCTCACCATAGCTTAATTGCATGTCAAAAATATCTTTAATGAGTGACTGCGTGTCGTTAGCAACCCAATGTGTGGCGTTCGCCAAGGTAGAGTTGCGTTCTAACACGTTTGATGCATAAAACGTAAATGCAAGCAAGACAAAAATCAATGCCATAAAAAGCGACATCGAGAGAATCAAACCCTGATAACGCCCTGTGGCTGGTGTGGCATTTTGAGACATAAATACTCCTAACGAGAAGTGACTGATAACCTTATTGTGGCGCTATACATTCCTTTAATATTTTTATTACATCATAAAAATACCCGAACCAAGCAACAAGGCATCTTATTAAAGTCCGCCCAAATCATATCATCACACTCAAAACCATCATGGAATGACCCCATCAGCCATCGCAACAGGTTGTTACAAGTGTTACAGATTTATTTCAAAATTTGGGCATATACCTAACATTATAACACAACCAGCACAATTATCATCAAAAAATTATTAATTTATCAGGGCAATTGCACTTATATTTAATTTTCAGCAAGGCAAATTACCCTCATAAAGAAATCGTCAATTTCCAGACATAAATCATTAGGGCGTGCCTACCATTGATAACATTTTATTGAAATTTGATTAAAATTATTGAAATTTGATGATTTAATCAATTTTTTCACGAAAAATGGCCATTCGACCACTTAATCGTGTGAATTTTCAAGATTTTAACTTAATTTCTTTAAATTAAGTGGTCGGATTGTTTTTCTGCGTCAAAAACTTGTCTGATAAAAACTCACAGCCTACGATTTTTTCTTGACAAATGTGCGATTTTTCTCTTTTTTTATTGCAAATACCAAAATTTAACACGCCCTACACAGATTTATTGATAAAAATACCAATCAATCCCACCAAACTTGTTTTGTGATAAAACCATCAATCCTTATCGCTCATTACTTATTTTTGTAAAATTTTATAGCCCATTCATCCCACCAAAAAATCGCACAACTTCATCGGTCATGAGACTATATTTTATCACGGTTAATCAATCACAATAATCAATTTATCCAAACCCTCTTAGAGCTACTGCACACGTTTTACCCATGCACCACTGCCGTCCACACGACTGTCGTTTTTGATTTTGTCACGCAAAGCGGTGGCGGCGTCTTGGTTTTTCTCTGAACCGACCAGTACTCGTACGCCACGACTGGTCTGACTGGTACTGACCTTATAGCCAGCGTTTCGGTATCTTTTGGCAAGCTCATCAGCTTTGGCTTGGTTGTCAGCCAGCGACACCTGCACGCCATAGCGGGCATTACTATCGCCGTCACTGCCCTTTTGGCGGGCTTCTTTTAGGCGTTTATCAGCACTGGCGGCGGCAGCTTTTTGGGCTTCTCGCTCTTTGGCTTCTCGCTCTAAGCGTGCCACTTGTGCTTTTGATGGGATTTTGATGGTTTTGCCAAGCGGTAGGGGGTCGTGTCGCCCCATGTTGTTGGCTTCGGCAAGGGCGGAGACAGGCACGCCATACTGACGAGACAACTTAATCAAACCGTCGCCACGCACCACTTTGTGCTGACCATTATTGGCATTTTGTGGGGCTTCATCACGGGCTTTTTTGGCTTGTTCTTTTTTCTCTTTCTCAGCTTTGTCTTTCTTATCCTGTGATTTTTGGGCTTTTAGCTTATCGGCTTTGGCTTTCTCGTCCTGTTCTTTTTTGGCTTTTTCTTTGTCGTCTTTTTCACGCTGTTCTTGCTCTTTTTTGGCTTTTAGCTCTTTTTCTTTGGCAAGTTTTTCCAAGAGTTCACGCTTTGCCTGTGCCTTGGCGACAGCAATGGCTTCGGGGCGTGTTTCCACCGTCAACGTGTCGGCAGGCGTGGCTGTGGCTTTTTGCTCAGCGGTCGCCTTATCAAGAGCCAGCTGCTGGGCTTTTTCTTGGGCTTCGATGAGTGCCATGGCTTCTTTTTCTTGGGCAAGCGTGCGAGCTTCTCGGGCTTCTTGTTTGGCGCTCAAAAGTTTGCTCTCGGTCGCCATGTCCACGGTCAAAGGCTCAACGGTTGGGCGAACCACGCCGTCATCGGCAGTGGTCGCCACGTTGTCTGTTTGGGGGATGGTCTTAGCAGTTTGTACGTTTTGGGCGGTGTCGCTTTGTCCTTGATTGACGGCATATAAAATCACACCACCACCCAAAACCAAACTTAATCCTAATAATAACTGTTTTGAAATCATCGTCTTATCACGTCTGTTAGTAATGTTTTTATTTTACCATAAAAGACAATAAAGCCAATCGGATTTATCCTGATTTTACAATTTTCTTAGACAGAACGTGGGTCATCCGCTAGCCCCAGCGCAATCAAACTCTCGCCTATCGTATGAAACGAGCCAAAACACAAAATCACGTCATCATGATTCGCCTGCGTCTCCACACTCTCTACCGCTTTAGCAATGTTGTCATGGGCATAAACGGTACTGTTTGGCAAATGCGTGGCGATTTTGGTGTGTAGCTCATCCACTGCCACCGCTCGCACATTGTCAATCTTACCAATATGCCAAGCGGTGATGGGCAACTCAAAACTGCCAATCAAGGTTAATACTTCATCAATGTCTTTATCAGCAAGCATGCTAAATAAAAAATGCAATTTGGTATTTGGATTACTGTTTTTAACATTTTGCCAAAAAGGGATAAATGATGTCATCAAAAAACTAATGCCATGCGTATTATGCCCAACATCAAAAATCCATTGTTTGCCATTTATCATTCTTTTATCAAATCGCCCTGATAATTTGATATTGTTTAAGCCGTTTTTAATATCGTCTATGCTGACGGTTAATTCACTTGCCAATATCGCACTGATGGCATTACTGGCATTAATCAGGGCGATATTTGGTTTGGGCAAATCTAATGCCATCGCTCCATTGGCATATATCCAATTTTTATCATGTGCTTGATAAATAAAGTCCTTACCATATTGATAGTATTTGGCGTTTTTGTCATGAATCATTTGGGATACGCTATTAGGCATATCACGCTCGCCATATATCACAGGCATATCATCACGGATAATCCCTGCTTTTTCAAAACCGATTTTTTCTCTATCATCGCCCAGCCAATTAATATGGTCAATGCCGATATTGCTAATCACGCCAATATCAGGGGCAATGATATTCACCACATCAAGCCGTCCGCCCAAACCAATCTCTAATACCCAAACATCGCATTTTAATTCTTTAAAAATCCAAAATGCCGATAACGTCGTCATTTCAAAAAATGATAAAGAGACATCGCAGTCCGTGCGAGCTTTTTCACAGGCATTAAAGGCTTTTATCAATAACTCATCATCAACATCTACCCCATTGATTTTAATGCGTTCGTTAAAACTTATCAAATGAGGGGATTGATACAAGGCGGTTTTGTAGCCAGCTTGGGTGCAAATCTCGCTGATGAGAGCGGTGGTCGAGCCTTTGCCATTGGTGCCTGCGACTGTAAGGACATAGGGGCGGTGTGGCAAGTCGTCTTTTAATACGCCCAACGCTTGGGCGACAGGTAGCACACGGTCAAGCCCCATGTCAATGGCGGAGACATGGATTTGACCCAGATAATTAAGCCAATCGGAGAGGGTTTGGAGGGTGTTCATGGGTGTTTTTGGTGTTAAAAATTTAGGGTATTGTGCATGATTTTTGGGGTTTTTTCAATAAAATTTAAGGGCGTTAAAAGAAAAACCCCATTTAGCAAGCCAAATGGGGTGTTATGCGTGATGATTTAGCTCACATTCGGCAATTTCATCATCTTGGTCAGCAGTCTATACACCGTATCCACAAGCTCATGGCGGTGTACCACCATATCCACCGTGCCTTTATCCAGCAAAAATTCGGCACGTTGGAACGGTTCATCAAGTACTTCACGCACGGTCTGCTCAATCACTCGCTTACCTGCAAAGCCAATCATCGCACGTGGCTCGGCAATATGCACATCACCCAGCATGGCAAGACTTGCCGTAACCCCGCCATAGACAGGGTTGGTCAGCACCACGATATACGGCACGCCCGCCAAACGCAAGCGTTCGATGACCGCAGACGTGCGAGCCATTTGCATGAGTGATAGCAAGCCTTCTTGCATTCTTGCCCCACCGCTAGACGCAAAGCAAACAAGCGGTTTACGCTCGGCAAGGGCTTTTTCGCCCGCCATGACAAACCTATCGCCCACCACCGAACCCATAGAACCGCCCATAAATTTAAAATCAAACGCACAAGCAATCAGCTCCAAATTCTTGATTTTGCCATTCATGGCAATCAAGGCTTCGCTCTCGCCCGTGGTCTTTTGGGCTTCGCTCATACGCAAGGGATAAGGCTTGGAATCCGTAAATTTTAGGGGGTCGCCTGCTTGGTAGTTTTGCCCAAGCTCGCCTGTAATGCTGTCAAAAAACCACGCCAACCGCTTGCGAGCCGACATTGTCAAATGGTGGTCGCAGTCGGGGCAGACGTATTGATTAAAAATCAAGCTGGTGTTGGTCGTCAGCGTGTGGCAATTTGGGCATTCTGTGGACGGCTCGGTCTCCACCGCAGACGGCTGAACGATACGGTCTTGCTTGATAGACGGTACAGGGCGGTTTAGCCATGTGGTTGGCGTTTGGGCTTGGGTGTCAGTCATGGTATTCCTAATTCAATATCCAAATAGGCATAGTTTACAGTTGTTTTGATGATTTGGCAAATGGTTTTTGTTAAAGGCCATCAATGGCTTGGCGTAACTCGTCCATTTTTGAAAGCACCTTATCAATGGCAAGCTCCAGCTTGTCCTTGTCATCGCCCACATCAGCAAAATGACGCACCAATTCACTACCGACAATCACACCGTCCGCAAACTTGGCAACCGCTTTGGCACTTTCACCGTCTTTTATCCCAAAACCCACACAAACAGGCAAATCGGTATCGGCTTTAATGGATTGGACTTGGCGAGCCACTTCATCGGTATCCAATGCCTTTGAACCCGTTACGCCCTTGACCGAGACATAATAAATAAAGCCTGTGCCGTGCTTTAATACCGCTTGACGGCGGTCGGCTTGTGTGGTTGGGGCAAGTAAAAAAATCTGATTGATGCGTTTGTCGGCAAGTCTTTTGGACAGCGTGTCGTCTGTTTCATTGGGCGGTAAATCGACAAGCAATAAGCCATCCACACCATTTTGTGCACACAAAGTTAGAAAATCATCATAACCGATAATTTCCACAGGGTTTAAATAGCCCATTAACAAAACAGGTGTTGTGGTATTGGTCTTGCGAAATTCGCCCACCATTTGCACGGCTTTTTTGGTACTGGTGCCAGCGTTTAAAGCTCGCTCACCAGCTAGGCTAATCACCTGTCCGTCCGCCATTGGGTCGGAAAATGGCAAGCCAATCTCAATGATGTCCGCCCCTGCCGATACCAGCTCGTGCATTAAATCCACCGTAACGGACGGATTTGGGTCGCCTGCCATAATATAAGGGATTAGGGCTTTTTTGTTTTGCTGTTTTAGGGTAGCAAAGGTTTCTTGAATTCGAGTCATCATTTATTCCTATTTAGAAATTTCTAATGGTAAATTTAATAAACGATAATTTTTATTATCCTATTACAATTAAATTTACATGATTAATTTGCGAAAGTTAAAATGGCATATTGATTTTAACCTATTTAATACCTTTCTTTAATTCACGCATTTTTGCCACAGCATTATCAAAATCTTGTTTTGCTTGATTGATGATGTTATTCATTTCTTGCTGTATGCGTAAATCCATGATTTGACAATCTTTTTGATTGTACCAAGATTGGATTTTTTCATAACGTTTTTGAAAAACTGATTTTGGCAAATTTTGGCATTTTAATGTTAAAAATAATACCCAATCCTGCTCACGCTTTTCATCGCCATTGCAATGACGGCACGCCAACACAAAATTATGCTTGTGATTTGTACCGCCATCGCTGATTGGGATTAAGTGGTCTAAATGTCCGCTTCGTTCAGTGATTTGACAATCGCAATACGCACAGCGATGATTAAAATATTGCCAAATTTGCCGTTTGTCGCTGGTTGTGGGATAGCCAAAAATAATTTGCGACAAGCTTCGCCCAATGGCGTTTTTTGCCCTTGACGGAGTCACGGACATTAAATCTCAATCCCGTCAATACTCATCACGGTATGCAAATCTTTATCGCCACGCCCTGACAGATTGATAATTATAGACTTATCTTTATCCATGGTTTTGGCAAGTTTTAACGCATAAGCGACCGCGTGCGAGCTTTCTAGGGCAGGGATAATGCCTTCGGTTTTGGTCAAAATACGAAAGGCTTCTAGAGCTTCATCGTCATTGATGACAGGGTAATTGACACGCCCAGCGTCCTTTAGAAAGCTATGCTCAGGGCCCACACCGGGGTAGTCAAGCCCTGCCGATATGCTGTGCGTGTGCAAAATTTGACCATCATCGTCCGCCATAAGGTAGGTGCGATTGCCGTGCAACACGCCCACACGCCCTGCATTTAGGGGGGCAGAATGCTCGCCTGTGTCAATGCCGTGTCCGCCTGCTTCCACGCCATAAATCGCCACACTTTCATCATTCAAAAACTCATAAAACAGCCCCATCGCATTTGAGCCACCACCTACACACGCCACCAAAGCGTCAGGTAATTTGTTTTCTTTTTCAAGGTGTTGTAAACGAGCCTCTCGTCCAATAATTGCCTGAAAATCTCGCACCAAAAGCGGGTAAGGGTGCGGACCTGCCACCGTACCAATCACATAATAAGTATCGTCCACATTGGTTACCCAGTCTCGCATCGCTTCGTTCATTGCGTCTTTAAGCGTGCGAGAGCCACTTGTTACAGGCACGACTGTCGCCCCCAAAAGTTTCATACGATAGACATTCATTTTTTGGCGTTCTACATCGTCCGCCCCCATATAGACCACGCATTCTAGCCCCAACCGTGCGGCGATTGTCGCTGTTGCCACACCGTGCTGACCTGCCCCTGTCTCGGCAATGATACGCTTTTTACCGACCAATTTTGCCAAAAGTGCCTGACCGATGGTGTTATTGACCTTGTGTGCACCTGTGTGGTTTAAATCTTCTCGTTTAAGATAGATTTTTGCCCCGCCTGTTTCTGCTGTTAAGCGTTTGGCAAAATACAAAGGCGTGGGACGACCGACATAATTCACCAAATCGTCATTATACCCTGCCCAAAATTCTGGGTTATTTTTGACCGATAAATAAATGCGTTCTAATTCTTCCAACGCACTCATCAAAGTTTCGGACACAAAGCGTCCACCGTGGATACCAAAATGCCCTGATGTATTGGGGAATTGGGTGTAGTCTGTCATAGGGATTTTCCTTTAATTTTTCACCAAATAACATCAATTGGAAATGCCATTATTTCATTATCACAACTGATTGATGTTAAATTTTCAATTTGAGCTTGAGCGGACAACATTCTATCAAATGGGTCTGAATGTTTTAAGGCGTATTCGCCTGATAATTTGGCGTGTCGCCAATTTACCGACAAAGGTTTAAAATCAGCATCAATCATTAGCTCTTCAAAATTTTCTAATATTTTTTGAGCTTTGCCTAATTTGCCTTTTCGGTGTTTGGTTGCCATTTTCCAAACACTTGCCGAACTGACATAAATTTGATTATCATCATTGGTTAAAATATCAATGGCTGTTCTGGATAATTTCTCAGGTTCGGTATAATACCACAATAAAGTATGGGTATCTAACAAATATCGCTTTACCATTTTTCCAATTCATCCTTATCCAAAGGCTCATAAAAAGCAGGGTCAGCTTTATAATCAGATAATCTGCCTAATTGTTGTTGGCGTTTGCTGATTTTTGCTTTTGGTTGTTCATGGATTGAAAATGGCTCGTCCAAAAATACAACCATAACTTGACTGGGTTTATCAAATGGCGGTAATTCATTTAATGAAATTTTACCACCTTGATAAATGCCGCTAATTGTATAATGCATAATTTTTCCTATATATCCTTCACGACCGTCAATCCCGCAAAAGTTTGGGCGACAGGCATGACTTCTAGTCGGTTAATATTAATATGTTTGGGCTGATTGATAAGCCATAATACCATATTACTAATGTCTTCAGGGCGAATAAATTCCACATTTTCATAAACCTTGCCCGCACGGTCATCATCGCCATAAAAACGTACGTTACTAAACTCCGTGCCACCGCACAAACCAGGTTCTATGTTGGTAACTCGCACTTTTTTGCCAATCAAATCGGCTCGTAAATTGAGACTAAACTGCGTAACAAATGCCTTAGTCGCCCCATAGACATTCGCTCCAAAATACGGATAATTGCCTGCCGTTGATGAGATATTGATGACATAGCCGTCATTTTTGGCAACCATAAATGGTAAAATCTCGTGCGTGATATTAACAAGCCCCAAATTATTGGTATTTATCATCGTTTGCCAATCGTTAATATCCGCTTTATCGGCAGATTCCAAACCAAGTGCCAACCCTGCATTATTGATAAGCACATCAATATTTGCCAAAATGTCATTAGGCAAAGTTTGCAAAGCCATTTTTGTGGCGGATATGTCGCCAATATCAAAGCACAGCGGAATAAAATTATCACCAAGGTCGTTTTTTAATTCATCAAGTTTATTTTGACGGCGACCTGTGCCAATAACGGCAAAGCCGTTTTTAATACAATCAATGGCAATTTGTTTGCCAAAACCTGATGTTACGCCTGTGATTAGAATGTTCATAGATTTTTCCTTAAATAAATGGATTGATGATTTTTATGGGTAAATTTGCAAAATCTTTTTCATTGCGAGTTACCAAGATAAGATTATGATATTTAGCAATGCTGGCAATCCAAGCGTCATTCTCTGCTCGTGGATTTGGTGTATGAAATTCGGCACAAATCAAACTAATATCAAAATTAATGGATAAAATTCTACCACCAAAATAAGGCATTACAAAATTATCAAACCATTCTTTTAAATGCTTGCCTTGCATTGGGTCTTTTCGCTCTTTTCATAAAACGCCACAATATAATTCCATTATCACGACATCAAAAGTAAAAATTTGACTTTTTGGTTTGTCTTTTATCCAATCTACAACACCTAGATTGGCTTTGCCTGATTTGATTTTGCGTAATTCTGAAATAATATTATTATCCAACAAATACATCAATCAAGCTCCAAAAAGCGATTTTGGCTGGAAATAGGGTCGACTTCATCAAACTCAATATCCGATACATCAGCCCCATCATAAGCAATTGCCCATTCGTATAAGGTTTGGTTATTATCCATTTGATTACCTATGGTGCTGGTAACAATTTTTCCTTGATTAACAAAGTTAATTTGTTCGCCTTGTATGATGGCTTGTTGCACCATTATGAGTAATAAACTAATTTCTACAATCATATTTACTCTTCTTATCTTATCTGATTAATAATTGCGTGACTATCTTTGGTTAAAATTTTGGTGATTATACCATACTTAACGCACATAATGCATATGCACAAAAACCAAAAAATAATCCAACATAAAAACAATATTAACCAAATTAACCTTCTATATCTAAAATACCAAAATCCAGAACCCAAACTTAGCATAAAACACGCAGATAAAAAATAAGTTTGTTTAATAGCTTCAACGCCTTCATGATAAGTGGTTCTAGCACCCCTAACACCGCCAATGCTAATTGCCTGTTCAGTTAAGGCAATAAAAATCATCGTGCCAAATACTATCATTCCCAAAATACCAGCACACCAAATGATGATTTTTAGACTTTTATCGTGATTGTCTCGAATGATTGGTTTGCCAATTTGACTCATTTTATTTTACCATATTTTTTATAAACTCACTCATTTTAATTTCACACTTCACCCCCTTTTCCTTTTCAATTCCCCCACTGACATCAACGCCTTTTATTTTTGCCATTAATGCTTGATTGTTCACAATTTCGCCAATCGCATCAGGCGTTAATCCCCCTGCCAAATAAATCGGCAAAGGCGAATTGTCAGGGATTTTTGTCCAATCAAAGACAAGCCCTGTTCCGCCATACGCCGTATCGCTAAAAGCATCCAAAATCACGCCACTTGCTCCGTACGCTTTTAATGCGTTGATTTGATTTAACAGCGTGTCGCTGGTGTCGTCATTTTTTACCCGAATGGCTTTTATCCAGCGTTTATTAACCGCACGGGCAAGCGTTTGGCACTTAGCAGGCGTTTCATCGCCGTGAAATTGGATAATATCAAAGGCGACTTCTTTTGCCAAATTGACAAGTTCATCCTGCCCCATATTGACGACCAAAGCAACAATCGTGGTAAACGCTGGCACGGCTGACACAAGCGTCTGGGCGGTGGCAATGCTGACAGCACGGGGGCTTAGCGGATAAAACACCAGTCCCACCGCATTCACGCCAAGAGCAATGGCGGTCTGTAAATTGTCCGTGCGAGTAAATCCGCAGAATTTGACGGCTAAGTTTTTCATTTTAACGACTTATTTATGGGGTAAAATTTTCTTAACTTACCATTATTTTGTGTGATTGTCTATGGTCTGTGAGACTATTTTCTAAGAGATTTTAATTTATAATAAAAATTAATTAAATATTCATTTTTTATGATAATTATCCAATAATCAATGACATAAAATCCTTGTCTTTTTGGCAAAAAGTAGGTATTATTAACTTCACTGATATATTCATTAATTTTTATGATATAAATCATTGTGGCGATAGCCATTAATTAAATCAATGAATGTACCTTTCACTCAATCCATACTTGACCAACCTAAGGAATATGCCATGACTATCCAGTCCGCCATCGCCAAAGTCGAGCAAAACTACGCTCATCAGCCAGAATTCATCCAAGCCGTCAAAGAAGTCGCCATGACTATTGAGAAGGTCTATGCCGACAACCCAAAATTTGAGACCCTACAAGTCTTTGAACGCCTATGCGAGCCTGACCGTATCATCTCTTTTCGTGTCAATTGGGAAAACGACAAAGGCGAGATTCAGGTAAACCGTGGCTGGCGTGTCCAATTTAGCAACGCCATTGGTCCATATAAAGGCGGTATCCGCTTTCACCCAACCGTAACCGAGGGTACCTTAAAATTCTTGGGCTTTGAGCAGATTTTCAAAAACGCCTTAACAGGCTTGCCTATGGGCGGTGCTAAAGGTGGCTCTGACTTTGAACCCAAAGGCAAAAGTGAGGCTGAAATCCGCCGTTTTTGCTATGCGTTCATGCGTGAACTTCACAAAAATGTCGGCAAAGACATGGATGTACCAGCAGGCGACATCGGTGTGGGCGGTCGTGAAGTGAACTATATGTTTGCGATGTATAAAAACCTAACCCGTGAATTTGAAGGCGTACTCACTGGCAAAGGCGTGGGTCACGGTGGCTCGCTCATTCGTACCGAAGCGACTGGTTATGGTCTCGTGTACTTCCTTGACAACATGCTAAAAGTCAATAACGACAGCCTAGAAGGCAAAACGGTGCTGGTATCAGGTGCAGGCAACGTGGCTCAATATGCTGCCGAAAAATGCCTACATTTGGGCGGTAAAGTCATCACCTTCTCTGACTCAAAAGGCACGCTTGTGGATAAAGACGGCTTTACGGCAGAGAAAATCGACTGGGTCAAAAACCATAAAGCCAACGGCAAAGCATTGGCGGATTATGTCGCAGAATTTGGTGGCGAGTGGCTGGCAGGAGAGCGTCCTTGGCAGTTTGATGCTGATGTGGCTCTGCCTTGTGCCACCCAAAACGAAGTCAGTGAGGCAGATGCTCACGCCCTAGTCAAACATGGCGTAAAATACGTTGCCGAAGGTGCAAACATGCCACTGACTGCCGAAGCCATCGATGTGGTGCGTGAGCATGGTGTTGCCTATGCCCCTGGTAAAGCTGCCAACGCTGGCGGTGTGGCGGTGTCTGGCTTAGAGATGAGTCAAAACTCAGTGCGTAAATATAAGTCGTTTGAAGATTTGGACTTAGAACTACAAAAAATCATGAAAAACATTCATGAAAGTGCGTTGGAGGCTGGCAAAAAATACGGCACAACCGAAGGTACGATTGACTATATGACAGGTGCGAACGTGGCAGGCTTTACCCAAGTTGCCAATGCACTGGTGGCGTACGGTTATCTATAAATCGCTGACTTGCGTGAATTGTTAATAAAGAAAATCCGTCCAATATGGGCGGATTTTTCTATTACCTTAGTGCAGGTCTAGCTTTTGTATATTTGCAATCAAAAATGAGAAAAATCGCCCATTTTCATTGCAAATACAAAAGGCGGGCACGCCCTAATTTTGTGTCTAAAAATTACCAATTTTTTAAAAACATAATTTTATCTGCTAAAAATTAAATATAGCGCGATTGCTCTGAAAATACCATCAAGAAATATTCCCAAATCCTCCAAACTTTGCTAAAATGGCTTAATTTGTTTTTTTGGTAAGTAAAAAAGGATAAAAAATGCACTCCACCCCCAGTCTAAACCTTAGTCCAAATGACCTAACCGCCAAACTGCACCGCTCCCAATCCGCCCCCCAGCTTACGCCTGACGGCAAACTCTGCCATTTTTTAAGCGTGGAAGGGTTAAACAAAGACATTTTGACCCAAATTATCCATAAAGCGGGCAGTTATTTGCTCCCAAACGGTCAAATCCAAAACTCCACCGAGCTTGACGGCTGTACGGTGATGAACCTATTTTTTGAAAATTCCACCCGCACCCGCACCACTTTTGAAGTCGCCGAAAAACGCTTGGGGGCAAATGTCCTAAACCTTGACATTGCCAAATCGTCCACGAGTAAGGGCGAGAGCCTTGCCGACACGCTGTGGAATTTGCAGGCGATGACGGCGGATATGTTTGTGGTGCGTCATTATTCGTCTGGGGCGATGCACTTTATGGCAGAGAAGGTCTGCCCAAGCGTTGCCGTTATTAACGCAGGGGACGGTCAGCACGCCCACCCCACGCAGGCGATGCTGGATATGCTGACCATTCATCGTGAAGCCAAAAAGCCCTTTGACGAGCTGTCCGTTGCCATTATTGGCGATGTTAAGCACAGTCGTGTCGCTCGCTCGGACATTTGTGCTTTGCAGACTTTGGGCGTGAAAGACATTCGGGTGGTCGCCCCCAAAACCTTACTCCCCAAAGGCATTGAACGCTATGGTGTGTCGGTGTTTGACGATATGGACAAGGGCATTGCAGGCGTGGATGTGCTGATTGGACTTCGCATTCAAAATGAACGCATTGGTTCGCCCCTTTTGCCGTCCACTGCTGAGTATTTTAAAATGTATGGCATTACCGACAAACGGCTTAAACTCGCCGACAAAGACGCAATCGTAATGCACCCTGGCCCGATGAATCGTGGTGTGGAAATTGCGTCCGATGTGGCGGATGGCGTGCAATCGGTGATTTTAAAACAGGTCAATAATGGCATTGCCGTTAGAATGGCGGTAATGGCAATGGCAATGGAAGGGCAAAGAAGTTTGAGAAACTAAGGATAAAAAATGACAGCAATTACCCTTAATTTATCAGATAATTTGGTTTATGAGGCTAAACAAGCAGGCATTTATAATGAAGTGCTTTTGACGCAAACTTTAAATGAATTTTTAAAAACACAATTAAGCAACAAACAAAAATCAAAATCCGAAGTTTATGATTTTATAATGAGTTTGCCGAAAGCCAATTATGCCGATGACGGATTAACCATTCAACAAAAATTGCGAGATGAATGGTAATGTGTTTATTGGACACTAATTTTGTTATCAATTTACAAAAGCGTAAGTCTGACGAATTGCAATTTTTATTGGATAATCAGGTAAAATTTGATGAATGTTTTGTTAGTGTGATTACAAAACTAGAAGTTTTGGGATTTCACGGTCAAATTGCTGATGAAAAAGTGGATATGGAAAAACTAATTGGTAACTTTCGTTGTTTTGAGTTGGATTTTGTTATTCAACAAAAAACCATTGAAATCAGAGAACAGCGAAAAATAAAACTGCCAGACAGTATTATTTTGGCAACTGCTTTGGTTAAAAACAAACGATTGGTTACGGCTGATGTTAAATTAAATTCGGCTTATCAGTTTTTTAAAGGAAATTAATAATGTCCGCCCTAGAAAAAATCGCCCACCTCTCTGAACAAGAGTATTTATCTTATTATGATAAATTGCAGGGGCAAAAATATGAATTGGTTGACGGTCATATTTATGCCCAAGCAGGGGCAAGCCGTACGCATAATAAATTGGCGGTTAATGTTGGCACAAAATTGCAAACGCATTTAAAAAACAATCCTTGCCAGCCTTATATCAGCGATTTAAAGGTAAAGGTAGAAAATAACTATTTTTATCCTGATGTGGCGGTAAATTGTGGCGATGATGAGTGTATTGCCGATAAACCGATTTTGATTATTGAAATCTTATCCAAATCTACCGCCTTTTTGGACAAAACCAAAAAACTTTGGGAATGTGCCCAATTAGAAACCGTACAAGAATACGCCACCGTTGAACAATCTTTTAAACAAATCACTTTATATCGCCGTGAAAACGATTGGCAAGCCGAAATTTTTGAAACGGGCGAGATTTATTTTAAAAGCATTGATTTGATTGTAAATATTGATGAAATTTATCAAGGAATTTTGGTCAATTGATGTTGGTTTTAACATTGGGCGTAAGGTGTGTATTTTGCACCGTATTTTAACCATTTAATAAGAGAATAATGATGTTTAAAAAACTTTTGATTACCTTATTATCATTAAGTTTGGCACCTTATGCAATCGCTGAAACTCTAACAGATTTTTATGGAAATCCAATTCCAAAAGAGCAACAGCAAGAAATGGAAAGGCAAGTTAAGGAATTAGAACTTCAAGCCAACACGGGAAATATAGAAGCAATTTCTGAACTTACTCAATTTTATTTATATTCTGGCAATAAACAAAAAACCCTTTATTGAGTTGATAAAATGGTGGAAAATGGCTATCCAGATGCTTTGACGATATTAGCCGATGCTTATGAAAATGGCTATTATGGGTTTGAAAGAAATACCGAAAAAGCATTTGAATATTATTTAAAAGTAGCCAATTTAGGAGAATTGCATTCACAATTATGACTTATAGATTATTATCTTGGTAGAAGGGTGGTGGAAGGTGGCTTTTGTAATTGTAGCAATATAGATTATCAAAAAGCCTTAGAATGGGCAGAAAAAGCCAGTAAACTAGGTTCTAGTGAAGCGAACCGAAAGATTGCTGAAATTTATCTTAATCGTGATGAAAACAACCCAAATTATCAAAAGGCAATAGAATATTATAATTTGGCAATTAAACAAATAAAAGTAGAGCTAGAAAAACAGCCAACTGACAGTAGTCATAAATTGCATTTGGTTTGGTCTTATACTGATTTGGGTGAAATTTATTATCAATTAAAAGATTATCAAAAAGCTAAATTAAACTTTGAAAATGCCATTGATTTGGCTGATTATCATTCATCTAGGGCTTATTATGGATTGTCATTGCTTTATCATCATGGTTATGGCGTACCAAAAAATATTAAAAAAGCCGATGAATTGCATAAAAAATCTTGTGAACTTGGTTATGTACCTGCTTGCGAAAATCAATAAACTTAAAAAGATGAGAATTTTATGAAAAACCTACTCCCCCCCACTTGGCAATCGCCAACCCTAACCAAAAGCGACACAGACGACAAATGGCTTATTCCGCCCATTGTGGATTTGTGCGGTGTGATTGCAAATGACGAACACGCCACGATAGAGAGCGAGAGCATTTCGGCATATCACAATGGTATTTTGCACATTTGTACACCGCCTGCCAGCTCTCGCCCACTGGACAACCCATCTTTGATTGACGACATTCGCCACAAGGCAAGTAAATCGGGCGTCAAGCTCTATGCCATTGGGGCTTTGACCGCATCGCTTGGCGGTGAAAAACTTGCCAACATTGCAGGGCTAAAACCCAAAACGATAGCGGTGTCCAATGGGCGATCTGGGTTTGCGAGTGATGATGTACTTTTGCGAGCGTTGGAATACGCCAAAACCTTTGATGTTAAAGTGTTTTTTTACCCAGACGAGCCGAGCCTTACCAAAAATGGCGTGGCTCACGATGGCTATGTGGCAAGCTATCATGGTCTTTCGGGCATTCCGTGGATTGCCGAGACGGTCGCCCTTGCCAAACAGCTTCTTATCGTCGAAGAAACGGGCGTGTCGGCTCATTTTAGCCAGATTAGCTGTAAATCGTCTGTGGAACTCATTCGCACCGCTAAGGCAAAGGGCTTGCCCGTTACCTGTGATGTGGCGATGCACCAGCTTCATCTGACGGACGATGCGATTGACGGCTACAATACTTTGGCGTTTGTCTATCCGCCCCTTCGCTCCGAGACTGACAAGCGGGCATTGATTAAGGGCTTGCAGGACGGCACGATTGATGCGATTTGTTCTCATCATCAGGCGGTTTCTATGACCGCCAAACTTGCCCCATTCCCCGAAAGCACCGCTGGGATTAGCAATTTTGATACTTTTGTCAGTTTGGGGTGTCAGCTGGTGGCGGACGGCATTTTGACCGCCGAACAACTGGTGGAAAAGATTTGCACCAATCCTGCCAAAATCGCAGGCATTGAAACGATTTATCACGAAAAAGGCGGGGCGGTGCTGATTGACCCAAACTGCGAGTGGACGGTCAGCGATGAGACGATGTTGTCAATGGGCAAAAATACGCCGTTTACTAACCAAACATTGGTAGGTAAAGTAGAAAAAGTATTTTTTGATTGATTTTATAAATTAAAAAATCATTTACTATTTAAATTACCTATCAAATAAAAAGACTTACTATATGTAAGCCTTTTTTGTTTATAAAAACTTAGCAATGGACATTATTTTACAAAGAAATAAAATTATCAAATAATAAAAAATATTATTTACTTTTAAAAATAAAAATGTTAATATTATTGCCAGTTTATTACCAATCCTTACATGATGTAGGGTTTGTTCCTTTGTTTTGATAGTTATATTTTGCTATTTAGGTGATTTTATGAAACAAAAAACCTTTGCACTACGTCATCTGACCTTTGCAGTCATTGGCACGATGACAGCGACCGTTGCCATGGCAAACACTGCCGAGAGCGGGCCGACGGTTGATTTGGGGCATGAAGTGATTACCATTGACCGTCAAGGCACCAAAGTTAAGACGAACGTGGTAACTTTGCAAGAAAAAGATGAGTCTACCGCCACAGGACTGCGTGAACTTTTAAAGTCTGAACCTGCCATTGATTTTAGTGGCGGTAATGGCACATCATCTTATCTAACCATGCGTGGTATGGGTCAAAACTCCATTGATGTTAAAGTGGATAACGCCTACTCTGACAGCCAAATCCTATATCATCAAGGTCGTCATATGCTAGACCCTAGCCTTGTCAAAATCGTCTCTGTACAAAAAGGTGCAGGTTCGGCGTCTGCTGGTATCGGGGCGACCAATGGTGCGATTGTTGCCAAAACAGTAGATGCTCAAGATTTGCTAAAACACACTGATAAAGACTGGGGTGTGAAAGTTAATGCGGGTTATAGCAGTAATGATGAACATAGCTATGGCGTAACAGGCTTTGGCAAGGCAGGTAACTTTGACTTTTTGGTTGATTATAACGAAACCAGTCAAAATAATTACAAACCTGGTAAAAAAACAGGTCAAAAAGACAGTGCAACACCACCTGGCAAATATCGTAGCTCCTACACTGCCAGCACAAACCCAGCTCCTGCCTCAGAATGTGCCTATCGTACTAAAAAAGATGGCACTATTACAGATACGTTTTGTAAAGACCCAAATCACCCCAGTGATGAAGTGGCATTCCAAGCAATGGATAAAGAAAGCTACTTAATTAAAGCAGGTTACAATCTGGGTGAACATCGTTTTGTACTTAGCCATTTTAACACAACCAATAAAGGTATGCGTAACGTACGTGAAGAATTTGATTGGGTTGTTATTCCAGGAGAGCTAGATACTTCAACCAAGGTTAAACTTGACAAAGAAGGTAAGCCAAAGGCTGGTGCCATCAACTATGGTGGACATCGTAAATTATCCATGCAAAACACCAACCTTGAATACAAAGGCAAAGCAGGATTGTTGGGTGAGGCAGAAGCCAATGTTTATTTTATGAAAAATGAACGCAAATCTGGCAATGATAAATTCAGTGGTTATGCAGGCAATGTAGATGCTCCAAACGACACTTCGGTTAAAACCACAGGAGCAAATTTAGGTTTTGATAAATACATCAATGATGACACACTATTTAAATATGGTGCAAACTATCGCCATCAAGAAACCACCCCTAACCGTGCTCACAACGACAAACTACAAACCACAGAAAAAGATGATATTGGTGTGTATGGTGAGATTATTGCTGATATTGGCAATTTTACCTTAACGGGAGGTATGCGTTATGATCACTTCAATTATACTTCTATCAGCAACAAGAAAGTTTCTGATGGTGCATTCAATCCAAGCGTAGGCATTATTTGGCAAGCCACGCCCGATCTTAGCTTCAATGCTGTGCACAACTACGCCACTCGCAGTCCACGTCTTGTAGATGCTCTGCTATCATCAGGAAGTCGTGCTGCTGATATTGCTGATGGTACAAAAGCAGAACAAGCCAAAAACACCGAGATTGGTTTTAACTACAACAACGGCAATCTATCAGTTGATGGTACCTATTTTTGGCAAGAGATTGATAATCTGCTAACCAGTGGTGCACGTCATCGCCCAGGTGATGAACATAATACAATCTTTAATGTGGGATTTGCCAAAAATAAAGGGTATGAAATCAATACTCGTTATAGATGGAATGGCTTTACTGCTCGCTTAGGTGTGGCTGAGAGCGATCCTGAATATTACAGTGGTAACAATGCAGAGGGCAAACCAATCCGCTTTGATAACCGTGAATTTGGTAGTAACATTGGTCGTACTTGGACAGCAGGTCTTGCCTATCGCTTTGCCAATCCAAATTTAGAAATTGGTGTCAATCACCGCAAAGTTGATGATGTAAAAGGTCAAAGTGCCTACATGACCCCAATCTCAGGCTCTCGTGGTAACAACTTAAATCTAATCAAGTATGGTTATGACGTAACTGACATTTATGCCAACTGGAAACCATTCAATAACGACAAATTAAATGTAAACTTTGCCGTTAACAACGTCGGTGATGAGTTCTACTATTCACACTCTGCTATCAAGGGTTTGCCTGGTGCTGGTCGTGAATACCGTGTCGGTGTAAACTTCACTTACTAATCTTTTACCAATCCTACCCTGAATATTGTCCTTTTCTCCACCACCCAACTTTCATGTTTGAAGGTTGGGTTTTTAATCATTAAAACAAAGGATAAATAAAAAGTTTTGTGAAAAATTGGTTATATCGCTAGCATTGTAGCGGGTGTTTGCGATAAACTGATGGTGGTAGTGTGTTGTTTTGTTAATTTGTCTTGGCTTTTGTAAACTTTGTGTCACTAAAAGCGGTTATCATGCTATTGTATTATAAGCAAGGCATGATTTTTGCAAGGCTGTTAGCTGGATTTATTTTCCATTGTAAAAATTTATCTGTAATATTGGTTTTAATTTAAGGGGCGTATATGCATCCAAATTCTTTTATGGTATTTAACCATTACATGACCAGTCCAATAGGCTCGGTTATTGGGGCGATTTTGATTTTCTTGGTGGGCTATTTTGCCGCCTTAATTTTTGGCTCTTTGACCAAAAAAGTCTTAACCAAAATCAATCTTAATCAAAAAATGAACACTCAAACAGGCAAAACCTACGATTTGCATAGCCTACTTAGCAAAATCGTCTTTTGGTTTGTGTT
Organism: Moraxella bovis; assembly: GCF_025985205.1. Lineage (NCBI taxonomy): Bacteria > Pseudomonadati > Pseudomonadota > Gammaproteobacteria > Moraxellales > Moraxellaceae > Moraxella > Moraxella bovis. Next base: position 584,052 of record NZ_CP087840.1, on the reverse strand, counting down.
TGTGATAGCCATCTCGGCAGCTCTAAATCAGCTTAATCTTGCCACCATCTCAGCACCGTTTGCCAACATGGTCAATCAAGTACTGCTATTCGTGCCAAACCTGCTTGCCGCTGCTGCCGTGGGTGTGATTGGCTGGGTGGTTGCCATCGTTACCAAAAACGCCACATTGGCAGGTCTATCCAAAACTACGCTAGATGAGAAATTAGCTCAAGAAGCATCAGTTAAACCCATGAGTGGCACGATTGCTGATATGGTGTATTGGCTGATTTTGCTTGTGGTGCTCACCATGGTACTGGGTCGTTTGGGTCTAAACGGACTATTCACACCACTGACCAACATGATTGATAAGATGTTTGCCTTTGTGCCAAATATCTTTATCGCAGGCGTGATTTTCTTTATCGGCTTTGTTGTTGCCAAGATTGTTAAGGGCATTGTCTCTAACTTGGTCGGTTCGCTAAACATCCAAGCCCTAGCCACTCGTGCAGGCATCAGCGAGAAAAACAGCTTGCCAAATATCGCAGGTTCGCTGGTGTTCTTATTTATCATTGTGCCGTTTACCATTGCTGCCCTTGATGCCCTAAAAGTAGAAGCCATCAGTCGTCCTGCCACCAACATGCTTAATAAAATCATGTCCGCCTTGCCAAACGTCTTTACGGCGGCGGCGATTTTGGTGGTTACCTATTTTGTGGTGCGTATGGTTGCCGACATCATCAAAGGGCTACTTCAAAACACCCAAGTGGACGCACTACCTGCCAAGCTTGGTGTACAAGAAGCCCTAGGCGAGCAAAAAGTATCAGGCCTGGTGCGTTGTGGTATCATCTTCTTTGCCATACTGTTCGCGTCTGTGGCAGCCGCTGATGTGCTAGGCTTTGTCCAAATCAGTGACATCGTCACAAGCTTTATCCACTTTGGCGGTCAGATTATCCTAGGTGCGGTTATCTTGGTTATCGGTTTTTGGCTCTCTGGCATTGTTGCTGGCGTGATTGAGCGTTCACAGCAAGGCTCAAAATGTCTAGCCAACATCGTGCGTACGCTGATCATCGGGCTTGTGCTTGCCATGGGTCTAAAAGCGATGGGTATCGCTGATAGTATCGTGAACCTCGCCTTTGGTCTAACGCTAGGCTCTGTGGCGGTGGCGTTTGCCCTTGCCTTTGGTCTGGGCGGTCGTGAAGCAGCAGCTCGCTATCTGGCTCGTATGCAAGACAAGCTAGAAGCCGAAAGCGACAACAAAATCATTTTACCAACCGATGAAACCACCAAAACAGAAGTATCATCAACGTTTAATAGCGATGATTTGAAAAAATAATCAGCTCATCATACAAAAACCCAAAAGTGTTATGCTTTTGGGTTTTTTATTGCCATAAAAAAGCAAGGTATGTACTGTACTAAAAACAAAAAACAGCCCATTTGGACTGTTTTTTTCGTGTCAAATATCACACACGAGACAGATATTCTCCCGTACGGGTATCTACTTTAACCACTTCATTTTGTTGGACAAATAGTGGCACACGCACCACCGCCCCTGTTTCTAGTTTGGCAGGCTTACCGCCACCGCCTGAGGTGTCGCCACGCACACCAGGGTCGGTCTCAACGATTTCAAGCTCCACGAAGTTTGGCGGAGTAACCGACAGTGGCGAGCCGTTAAATAGGGTAATGGTGCAACGAGCGTTTGAGTTTTCTTTTAGCCATTGTGCTGAGTCGCCCATGGCGTTTTTGTCGGCTTGCATTTGCTCAAAGGTCTCAGGGTGCATGAAATGCCAAAACTCGCCGTCATTGTACAAGTATTCCATCTCGGTATCCACCACGTCCGCCCCTTCTAGGCTGTCGCCTGATTTGAAGGTTTGTTCTAGGACTTTACCGGTTTTTAGGTTACGCAGTTTGACACGGTTAAAGGCTTGACCTTTACCGGGTTTGACGTATTCGTTCTCTAGGATAGAGCAGGGGTTGCCGTCAAGCATGACTTTTAAGCCTGCTTTAAAATCATTGGTAGAAAAACTTGCCATGAAAATTACCTTAAAAAATAAAAATAAAAAGTAAAATGCGTTATAATGACGCATTTTAACCGTCTATTATACTGAAAATTACTAAGTTTTGTCAAAAATGAACGACATTTTTTTTAATCAGCCCAACTGGCAAAAAGAGTTATCGAATGCCATAAGCGACGTGGCAAGCCTTTACGAGTTGTTAGAATTGCCCTTACCAAACGAATTTCATGCCCCTACCAAGTTCCCCTTAAGAGTGCCACACGCCTTTATCCAAAAGATGAAAAAGGGCGACCCCAACGACCCTTTATTACGTCAAATCCTACCCGACATTGCCGAGAGTTTGCCTGTGGCGGGCTATACTGCCGACCCATTGGACGAAAATACTCATAACCCTATCAAGGGATTATTGCACAAATACCAAAGCCGAGCCTTAATCACGGTAACGGGGGCGTGTGCGGTGCATTGTCGTTATTGTTTTCGTCAGCATTTTGACTATGGGGCAAATTTGCCAAACAGCCAAGACATTCGCCAAATCTGCCACTATATCGCCAATGACAAAAACATCAATGAAGTGCTATTAAGCGGGGGCGACCCATTAAATATTAACAATCGCCGTTTTAATGAATGGATTAGGGCGTTGTCTGATATTGATAATATTAAGACCATTCGCATTCATACCCGACTGCCTGCGATATTGCCAAACCGTATTGATGATGAATTCATTGATATATTGGCACATTGCCCAAAAAATATCGTCATGGTGCTACATATCAATCACGCCAATGAAATAGACAACGCCCTTGCCCAAAAATGCCAAACCCTAAAAAAACACGGCGTGGTACTATTAAATCAAAGCGTGTTATTAAAAGGGGTTAATGATAATGTAGAGATATTGTGCCAATTAAGCCATGCGTTATTTGATATTGGGGTGTTGCCGTATTATTTGCATATTTTGGATAAAGTGGCAGGGTCGGCTCATTTTGATTTGCCGACAGACAGAGCGATACAGATTTATTGGCAACTTTTGGAAAAATTATCGGGCTATCTTGTGCCGAAACTGGTGCAAGAAGTGGCAGGTAAACCATATAAAGTGCCGATTGATATTTATAAAAATTGTTAAATTTAAAAATCGCCTAATTTGATATTAAGCGATTTTTTATTAATATTAAGATTAATTTAAATAATGATTTAAGGTTAATTTAATCATCATTTGCTGATTTTTTAACTGTTTTGGCTTGTCCGTCAATGGTGGTGCGAGAATTGCCATAATTACCGCCAAAACCGCCATTACCAAAGGGATTGCCTTGTCCAAAAGGGTTATTGGGGTTCACACCGCCCATGCCACCAAAGGGGCTTTGTCCACCCATTTGTTTTGCCATCATTGCCATCATTTTTTCTTGGTTGTTCATGGCGTAGTTTTTGGCTTTGGTGGTCAGCACCTTTTGAATGGCAGGTAGGAGTAGCAAAAACGCTCCGATGTCGGTCAAGATGCCCGGTAGGACAAACAAAATCCCTGCAATGCCCATCGCTACTGATTTGGTAATGGTGGACTCGGGGGGCTGATTGGCAGGGTTGGGGATAACGCCATTTTTCATCTGCTGAGCCATGGGGTTTAGAGTGCTGGCAGCTTTTTTGATGAGTGCCAAACCAATAAAAAACGCCACAACAAACCACAAAAACACAAGCCAACCGCTCATAAATTGAGCCAACAGATACCAAATCAGCATTTCAATGATGAACCACACCAAAGCAATACCCACAACAACGCCCATACGTTTTCCTTATTAGTTTAGAAATTTAACACAAAATAGTTTATAATACCAAATGTTTGTGCTAACGCCAACTTTTTAAAGGCAAGGGTAACAATTTTTAACATTTATCTTTTAATATTTTTTGGGTAGATTTCATTAATATGACACTCATCATCGGCATAGACCCTGGCTCTCGCATGACAGGTTATGGCATTGTGCGTGCGGTGGGCGACCGCTTGACCTTTATAGATGCAGGGACGATACGCACTGACAGCACGGATATGCCGGTGCGTATCAGTCAGATTTTTAATGGCATTGCAAGGATTGTCGGTCATTATCAAAAATACCACGATGAGCCGATACATTCTGCCATTGAGCAGGTGTTTATGGCGACCAACCCTGATAGTGCCCTAAAGCTCGGGCAGGCTCGGGGGGCGGCGATTGCGTCTTTGACGGCACAGGGTTTGACGGTGTCAGAATACACCGCTCGGCAAATCAAGCAGGCGGTGTGTGGCTATGGGGCGGCGGACAAAGAGCAAGTAACGGCAATGGTGTGTCGTCTGCTCGCCCTTGATGTCGTGCCACAAGCGGACGCGGCGGACGGGCTGGCGTGTGCAATTTGTCATGCTCATTCTAGCCATTCCATGCACAAACTTTTGGGCAACACTGCCCTAAAAGGTCGCTCGGCAAGTAAGAAAAAAGGGCGTTGGCGATTATCCGAGACTGACTTACTAAGCCAAAATAAACTGATAAAGCCACAATAGTTAGGGCGTGCCTGCCCTTTGTAATACAATTGCATTTTAAAATTTGTAGAAACAGAAAAGACAAGCATACTCTAAGGCGATGATTTTTAATTGTCGCTTTTTTATAAAAATGAAAATCTAAATTTAAAACGATAAGGTAAAAATATGTCATTCTTTCCCAAATTCACCCCCTACAAAGGCGACATTGCCACAAGTCCTGTTGCCACCTATGAATACTTGCCCCCTGCTCAGACGGTCATGCTTGGCATTCAGCACGTCCTTGCCATGTTTGGGGCGACCGTGCTTGCCCCCATTTTAATGGGCTTTGATGCCAATCTTGCCATTATGATGAGTGGGATTTGTACGATTTTGTTTTTTGTCATGACAGGCGGACGAGTGCCGAGCTATTTGGGGTCGTCCTTTGCCTTTATTGGCGTTGTGGCGGCGGCGACCGCTCATGCGACAGGCTCTGGGGCGAACCCCAATCTTGGCGTGGCACTCGGTGGCATCATCGCTTGCGGTGTGGTCTATGCCTTGATTGGTTTTATCGTCATGGGAACAGGCACTCGCTGGATTGAAAAGCTCATGCCCCCTGTGGTAACAGGTGCGGTCGTCATGATTATCGGACTAAACCTTGCCCCCGTTACGGTGTCAAGCGTGGCAGGTAAGCCCTTTGAGCTTGCTATGACACTAGTTACAGTGCTTTGCATGAGTGGTATTGCGGTGTTTGCCAAGGGCTTTGTAAAAAGACTCCTGCTTCTATTAGGTCTGGTGCTTGCTTATGCTATTTATGCCGTTGTCGCCAATGGCATGGGGTTTGGTAAGCCGATTGATTTTGGTGTGATTGGGCAGGCAAGCTGGTTTGGCGTGCCAAACTTCTCCGCTCCTGTGTTTGACATGAACGCCATGCTTATCATCGCCCCTGTGGCGTTTATCCTTGTGGCGGAGAACTTGGGGCATATCAAGGCGGTGGGGGCGATGACAGGCGAGAATCTTACCCCACAGCTTGGCAAAGCATTCGTGGCGGACGGTGTGGCAACAGCACTCTCGGCAGGGGTAGGCGGTACTGGCATGACGACTTATGGCGAGAACATTGGGGTCATGGCGATTACTCGGGTGTACTCTACGCTCGTGTTTGTTGTGGCGGGGGTGTTTGCGATTTGTCTAGGCTTGTCACCAAAATTCGGGGCGTTAATCCAAACCATTCCCACGCCTGTGCTGACAGGTGCGTCCATTGTCGTGTTTGGTCTGATTACCATTGCAGGAGCGAAAATTTGGATTGACAATAAGGTGGATTTTAGTGATAACAAAAACCTGATGGTCGGGGCGATTACCGTGATTTTGGGCACGGGTAATTTTGGTTTGATGATTGGTTCGTTTGATTTGGGTGGTATCGGCACGGCAACCTTTATGGCGATTTTGTTAAATTGGGTGCTGGGGATGGGTAAGGATAAAGATGGGATTATGTAGAGCTACATAGAACTGACCAGAACTGATGCACGATGGGACAAAGTGGGCATGGTAAGTTTTTGGTATTCATACTAAAAGAATTGGGGGCAAGCCCTAATACAGTCCTACCCACCACAGCCGTAATTTTAACAGCCAAAGCGGTGCAATGCCTGTAAAACTTTGAGCGACTTTGCCATCATCTAATATCACAAAGGATGGTGTTACCTGTCCACCCCACTCGCCAAATACCGCCCCATGTTGGTCATTAATGGTATAAAAATCATAGCCGTGTTTGTTCATATAAGCAAGTAATTCATTGTCATCGCCCGATGACACTGCCACGCTTAGCACATCACGACCATCAGCGTGCAGGGCTTGGACGTTAGGGCTGGTTGTGCGACACACCCCACACCACGACCCCCAAAAGTAGATAAGCACAGGCGTATCATAACTTTGTGAGACGACATCGACCACCTGCCCTGTGCTGTTTTGATAGACAAGTTTGGGACTGTCAGGCATGACAGGCGACCGCCACAGATTGACCGCTGTGTAGATGACGACAAACATCACAAGGTAAGTCAAGGCGGAAAATAAAGTTTTGCGAAGTTTTTTTATCATTTTACAAATAAAAACTGTCTTATAGCTAACGAACTTGATATTTACCACAGGCTTTGTAAGGGTGTGCTGTACACACCTATGAAAATAACGGCATATTAAAGGACGTGCTCAGCACGTCCCTACATTTATATATCATAAATTTGTGGTAATTTAAAACTCTTTGATGAATTTATTAAGATGGGTTTTTAAATTTAACAATCCTTAACTATCAAAAATCTTACCACGGTTCATAATCCCATTAGGGTCAAACACCGCCTTCACCGCTTTCATGTATTCAATCTCGGCAGGCGAGCGAGTGTAGTCTAGATATGGCTTTTTGGTCATGCCCACGCCATGCTCGGCACTGATTGAGCCTTTGTATTTTTTGACCGTTTCAAAGACGTATTTATTGACCGTTTGGCATTTGGCAAAAAAGTCGTCTTTGGTGAGATTGTCAGGTTTTAGGATATTTAGGTGCAAATTACCATCGCCAATATGCCCAAACCAGCAAATCTCAAAATCCGGATAATTGTCCTTGACAATCTGCTCAATGTCATTGATAAAATCGCCCAAATGCGTAATCAGCACCGACACGTCATTTTTGTAAGGGGTAAACGCCGAAATCGTCTCAGAAATGCTCTCACGCAATTTCCAAAGTTCATGCAGTTGCCCCACGCTTTGGCTCATCACACCGTCTTCAATAAGACCGTCTTCGGTGCAACTTTCAAATACACTCATGGCGGTGTCTAGCACGTCATCGGAGACGGCTTCAAATTCTAGCAAAACATAAAAAGACGTACGGCTCTCAAAGGGTTCTTTGGCGTGTCCTGCGGTCAATAACTTATCGATTGCCACGCTGTCAAAAAATTCAAAAGCGGTCAAATGTAACGCCTTGCCAAACTTATCAAGCAGTTTGACCACCGAACCAAAATCAGGCACACCCAAAACCATTGCCGTTAGATTCACAGGCTGTTTTTCAAGTTTTATCAATGCACGAGTTACAAAGCCAAGCGTGCCTTCTGCTCCGATAAACAGATGACGAAAATCGTACCCTGTGGCGTTTTTTAGCATACCGCCATTTAGCTCCAAAATGTCGCCCTTGCCTGTTACCACCGTCAAGCCTAGGATTTGGTTACGAGTCATACCATAGCGGATTACCTTAATGCCACCTGCGTTGGTGCCGATATTACCCCCGATTTGGCTTGACCCCGATGAGGCAAAATCCACCGCATAGTATAGATTTTTGGATTCGGCAAACTCTTGCAAGGCTTTGGTGACCACGCCAGCTTCGACCTCCACCATGCGGTCGGCTTCATAAAACGTGCCAATGGCGTTCATTTTATCAAAACTTACCACCACTTCACCATTGCTTGCCACCGCCCCTGCCGACAGTCCCGTACGTCCACCGCTTGGCACAAGGCAGATGCTATGGGTGTTGGCAAGGCGGACGATGTGGGCGACTTGTTCGGTTGTCTTGGGAAAAACAACGGCATTTGGGGCAGGAGCAAAATGCTTTGTCCAGTCCTTGCCCCAGTTGTCTAGGCTGTCAGGGTCGGTTTTGATTTGGCTGTCGTCAAGTATATGACGAACCTCATCCAAAAACGTGGTGTGGGTCATGATGGCTCTCTATGTCTCATTAAAATTTGAAATGTATTCATATCATACAATGACGCATTATAACCTTTCAAACGTGCGGTGTAAACGACAAAAAAGTTGTGATATTAACAACAAAAAATTAAGCACTCCTCCAAAAAACACACTGTAACAAAAACCAAAAAGACAGCTTAAACAAAAGTTAATATTTTACGGTTTGAAGACGCAAACTGGGTGTTTCATTATATTAACCATGGGTGGGTGCAGCATGGTTTTTTGGCTACTACCATATCTTCAATTATCACAAAAACCCCAAAAATCACTCTCTTCTTAACGCCCTATCCTCCCACCAATTCTCCCCCACAAAACCGTCCGCATATTTCTCGCCCATTTTGGGGGCATCAATGAGCAAATCCAGTTCTTTGGCACTTTTTACCGCATTATCAATAGACTCGTACCACGGATTTCTGCCCAAACTGAACACGCCCCAGTGCATGGGCACGATTGAGGGTTATGATGAGATTGCCCTAGGGGCGGTGATTAGCACCAGTGGGCGTAAAGGGCGTAATATCACCCAATCAGGTGACGGCTCGCACGGCACTTATGGGGCTGGGACGGTCTTTATCACGCTGACCGATGATGGTAAGGGCAATCTGATAGACAGCCACGGCAAAACCGTGGGTAAAATCACAGGGGGTAAGGCGATATTTAACCCTGACACCACGGTGTCCATCCCCAAAGCTAAGTACGGCAAAGATAAAATTGGCGAAAAAGTGTACTCGCAAACAGAGACAGAGCTAACCTGGAATAATATTACCTATGCCACAAAGACGTATCAAGACATCTACCGTACGAGCTTTGCAGGCTTTGACTATGTGCCAGCAGGGGCAACGCTTGCCTCTAATGCCGTCATCACAGCCAGCTATTATGACACACACCCTGCTACCGCAAAGTCTGAGCCTGTGGCGGTTAGCACATCTATTAAGTTTGTCATCAATACAGGTGAGCTAATTATCCCAAGCTCAGTGCGGTTTGTGATGAATGGTAAATCCTACTTTGATAAAGACGGCTCTATATACACTAACTTAAACACCGCCACAGGGCAGGCGGACAAAATAGGAAGCATTGATTATAGTACAGGCGAGCTGATACTCTCTGACCCCATTGGGGCAGTGTCGGTGCAATCTTTGACCACGAGCGTCAGTGCAGGTCGTACCGACTCCATCAGTTTTATCACGCCGTCCGCCCCCATTCGTCCCTCATCGCTGACCATCTCGGCAACCACCCTAGATGGCAAAAAAATCTCTGCCACCGCCAATGCCAAAGGCGAGTTTGACAGTGAGTACATCTTAGGATTGGTGGACGTGGAGTATGGTTTGGCAAGTGTCAAATTTGGCAAATGGGTAAACGCTGACGGCCACGAGAGTGAGAGCTGGTATAACGCTGATGCGGTCGTGGACGGACAAATCTTTAAGCCTGCTCATGTGTTTAGCTCGTCCATTACATACAGTACCGTGGCTTACTCTTATCTGCCTGTCGATAGCACCACCATACGCATTGACACCGTCAGGCTGCCCCAAGACGGACGTGTACCTATCTTCCGCCGTGGCGATACTATCCTTATCACCAACAGCCTAAAACAAACACTCGGCTCGGCTCACAAGGCAGGTCAAACGATACAACTTGACCGCACCGACTTAGACCGCCTGTGTATTACCGACAGTACAGGCAAGGCGGTCAATGCCGAGCTGTGGGATTATGATTTGGAGGCGGGCAGTATCACATGGACAAGTCCGCTCGATTTGTCCGATTATGCTCTGCCCTTATTTGCCACTTGCACGTGGGAGGAGCGAAACCGCATACACAGCGTAGACATTGACGGTACGCTGACCCTGATATTTCCGACCAAACGGGATTATCCGTTGGAGGACACTTATGTGGCAAGCGTACTCATCGGCGGTAATTTGCAAGTGCGAGCTTCCGTGCCATTTACCCAAAGAAACTGGACGAATGTGTGGCAAGACACCCGCATTGGCGACGAGCCATTAAACCGCTTAAATGTCAAAGATTATCCCATTGTCTTGACCGATGATGGGGCGATAGACGAGAAATGGCTGATTAAGTTTACCAGTAGCTCACAGTTTGAGCTGTACGGGCAAACACTCGGCTTTGTGCTAAAAACCGACACCTTACAAGACTTAGCCCCAATCAATCCGTCCACCAAAAAGCCCTACTTTACCATACCCAAACAAGCCTTTGGGGCTGACACGCCGTGGAGCGTGCAAGAAGTGGTACGGTTTAACACGTGGGGGACACTGCTACCTGTGTGGGTCATCTGTGCCGTCCAGCCGTCAGCGGACAACCCTAAGGGGTCAGACGGCTATACGCAGGTGTTGTTTGGCGATACGACCGAGATTTAAAGCGGTTTTAAGTGTATTTTAATGTTAATTAATCAAGCTTTAAAGGATAATTTATGAGCTATTTAAATCCCATCACCCTAACCCCCAAACTCTACCAATCCACCGACCTACAAGCCCCACAGCTCACAGGGGCGATGGGCGATTATAAAAGCGTGTGGAAAGCCTGTCTGGTAACAGGCTACGGTAATAAGGCAGGGGCAGGATTTATGCTTGACAACGAAACCGACCATTCGTGTGATTTTATCAGTCCGAACATCATGATGGACAAGTTTGGTGTGGAGGAGGATAATTCGGCATATAAGCCTTATTATTATAATGGCACAAATAAGGTATCGCAATGGCCTAGCAACACACAAAAATCACACGCCAGAAATCCAAGCTGGACAATGTTAGTCTGCGAACTCGGTGTGTATTTTGTCATTACCACAAATGGCATGAGCCAAGTGGGGTATTTGGGTCTCATTAAATCAGCGATTAATGATAATAATATTAACTTTGTACGGCTAAATATTGGGAACTTATCAAGTTCTAGTTACAACAGCTTTTTAGGCAGTCTTAAAATTGGCAACTATACCAACGCCCGTATCTTATCTAATGGCTATGACTTAGTAAAATCGCTCAAAAAAGACTTCTTGGTTAGCCTAGTCTCTGATGTCTTTTGGCGACAAGATGGGGCATTGCTCGGCTCTCAGCCCGCCTTACTGATACAAAACAGTCTGACTTTGCCAACGGATATTCAGATCACCGAATATCAAGGCAGACCTGTGTTGTATATATATGTGGTCAATGGTACAAATAGTTATTACCAAGCCAATTATAGCTTTGGGGTGATGATTTACTTAGACTACTGGGAGTACTAAATGCAAGTACACAGCAAAGCAGATGTGGCTCTTGCCCTACCTAATGTGGGCTACATCGCAGGGGATAATGACGGTATTGTAACAGTGGGCGGTGTCCCTGCCCGCCGTGAAATGGTGGTGTTTAATATGGATTTGTCGGTGCATTCACGCTTTTACAGTCTTGACAACGGGCATTATCTGATTAACAATCTTGACCCAAATCAGCAGTATCTCATCATGGCACGAGACCTGCCCCCATCCGATGGGGTGGAGCGTTACGAACCTGCCACTTGGGATTATGTAACCCCCATGAGCGACAAAACCCAAGCCGAGCAAATGGAACTGTGGCAGTCATGGCAGACCTGACCCGTGATAAATTGCCCTTGCCACTGACACGGCGGATAAGCGACAGACCACCGTCCGACCGCTTACCGCTTACCCTAAATCGTAAGTTAAGCACGCTGGATGTGGTCTTGCCAACACCGATTGACCCAACACCTAAGCCCACTGACCCAACCCCAAAAAGACAAAACCCTGTCATGGCAGAGTTTGATAGCCTAATATCTGACCCACAGGGCGTGAATATGGGCAGACAAGTGAGTATAGCAAGTGATGAGGTGGCACGGGCGTATAGTGTGGTGTATGGTGATACGCTAACAATGGCTTATGGGCGTGATATGTCTACTCGTCATTTTGCCCCTGTTGCTAGTGGGGCAGATAGTGCTATGGGTACGCCTTATCTGATTGGCAGTGTCTATCAGCACACATGGCAAGCTCTCATGGCACTTCACCACGCTCATCACATCAGCGTGAGCGATGGTGTGGGACTGTTTAGTTGTAATCTTGTCAAATATGGGGCTAAGGGCTATTTGCAGGGCGGTACGCAGGGCAATTTATCAGACGTGGCAGGACTATTTGGCGATAACACCCACCAAGCAGGCAGTACGCTGATTGCTCGCCCTAGCACACACACGATAACCCACAGCACTCCTGTGCCATGTCGTTATTATCCTGTGCCAGAGCCTGAGCCTGACAAGCCCGTCTCGTATTGTCGTATCAGACCACCATCTGACCGCCTGCCACTGGCTTTAAGACGCAAACGAGGCGAGCACCCTGCGGGTGCCTTGCCCCTACCGCTTATTTGTTGGCATGACTTACCACCGACTGCCACCCCCAATTTAGGAGCTTATATCGTGCATAATACCATCACTGCAACCATCGGTGGGGTCAATGTCAATCCCTTGTCATTTAGCATTAAGACCGACATGGACAGCTTTTGTTGGCAAGGACAAATTGAAATCCCCACCAAAGACTTTGATAAAATCAAAGACAAGCTAGGCAGCCGTGGTAATGAGCCGATGATTAGCGTGGTCATTAACAACCACCGCTTTGTCATCATTGCTGAGGAGCTTAGCAAAAACCGCTCATTTGTCAATCACAGCTACACGTTATCAGGACGAAGTGTTACCGCTCGCCTGTCAGCAGACTATGCGACAAATAAACAAGGCGGGTTAAATCAAGCCCTCTACGCCAGTCAGCTTATCATGAGTGCGATGGTAAATACAGGCATGACGGCAGAATATCAAGCCCCTGATTGGCTGATTAAAAAAGGGGTATATAGTACCGACAAAACCCCGATGGGGGTAATACATGATGTGGCAGAGGCGTGTGGGGCGTTTGTGTATTCGCATCCGCACGAGCCAAGCCTTGTCATTAAACCTCGCTACAAAGTGCCTGCGTGGAAGCTTGCCACGGCTGAACCTGCTTTAATCCTTGCTCTTGACCCTGTAAAAAGCATCAGTGAGCAACAAAGAGTAAGTCCTCTTTATGATAATGTGTGGCTGACCAGTACAAGCCGTCTTGATAACGTCTATCGCAGACAGTCGGCACGCATGACAGAGGCACCCACACAGTCTGACGAGCTATTGACCGACCAAATCGCCACCATTGCCAAAGGCGTGCAAATACTGTCAGAATCAGGCACGCACATGGACATGACGGTAACGACACGTTGGGCGGATAAATACGGCTTGCCCCTTGCGGTGGTGGGCGATGTTTGGCAAATCAACGATGACGGCGGTTATAAGGCAGTGGTGGTCAGTGTTGAGGTGCAGGTCAAGGTGGAAAATGGCGTGCCGACCATTTGGCAGGTGGTAGGGCTTGATAGGTATATGGGAAATTAATAGCCGATTATATTATACATTAATGCTCTAAAAAGTCAATAATTCAAAGGCAAAAAAAATGAATTTATATCAAACATTTAGCAAGCTCTTTGCCACACCCAAAGGCGTGGCACAAATCACAGGTCAAAAGGGGCAAGGCGTGGTGGTCGGGCAGACACTCGGTGGGGTGTTTGTCGTGCTAAACGGACAGGCAGAGGTGGGCGATATGGTCTATTATGACCGACAGACTCATGAAATCACAGGGCAAGCTCCGCAGGGGGAGCGAGGGGAGTTTGGGGTGTAAGTTTGTTAGATTAATATCTGCATACTGTGATAAAAATATCTGCATAATTGAGTTTTCTTTATGCAGATATTTTTGCGATTTTATGCAGATATTTTTGCGATTTTACACTTCTGCCACCACCGTATATTCGCTAAAAGTCGAACAGCTCATATAGTGATAAATCGGCTTGCCTTCATACGAAAAACGGCTCGTGCCGTCTGGCATCACGCCTTGTCCTTGCGTGGCTCGCACCGATACGCACAAATTGCTTTTGTTAGACTGACAAAACTCGCACTGTCCACATTCTGCCGTATAAAGCGGAATGACGTGGTCGCCCACCGCCACACTCTCTACGCCTTCGCCCACTTCCACCACCACGCCCGCCCCTTCGTGTCCCAGCACGACAGGGAACAGCCCTTCGGGGTCAGCCCCTGATAGGGTGAAGGCATCTGTATGGCACACACCTGTGTGAGTGATTTTGACCAAGACTTCGCCTTTTTTGGGGCGTTCTACATCAATTTCTACGATTTTTAAAGGCTGGTTGGGGGCGAATGCCACCGCCGCACGGGATTTTATTGTATTCATTGTGGATACCTGATTGTGAAAATGGCAAATATTATAAGGCGTTACAGATATTTTGGCTAATTGATAATTGTGATAAGTGGGTATTAGATTTTGTGATATTCTAAAAATGCATTATTTTAATTTTAACCGCTTATTTTTAATAAGCTCATTAGCCTCCATATCCCCAAAAACAATCTCATTATCATCAATCATCGCCGTGATTTGATTATCCCCACGCATTAACCTTAATTCATTGCCAATCATTTGCCAATCGCTGGCAAATCCTGTCAATATTGGCAAAGGCTGATCGCGAACATCTTTGGTATATTGCCAATTAAAAGTTTAATGATTTTTAAATTTATACAACGTTAAAATTTGGCTGTTATCTTGATAAACACGATAACGGCAAAATAGGCTATTTATAAAAAATTCTTTAAAGATACAGCTAATAAAATTGAATTTTACTACGAAAACCGTTTGCCACAAGCTTGCCTGCAGGTCGGTTTCCGTCATGGGCAGGCTTAGCTCACCACGAACGAAAAACCGTAGCACTTTTTCATTTTGTAGGGTGTACACCACTACGATCATGATAGAATAAAGAGAAAACTAAAAGGACTAAGTCCTGTGAAATACAGAAACTTCGTCCAATCAGGGTTAATCAAGCCTTGATACAACTTAACCTTTTATCTTATGTCTAAGATTTGGGGTCGGTTCATTCCACTGCGGACGGTTTTTTGACTCAACCGCTTTTTTCACGCTTTCACAGGCGAATTTTTTAAAATATCCATCAAAAGTTGCCAATACACCGCCACGCTCGCCACGTCCACCGCTTCATCAGGCGAATGGGCGTTGATAATCGTGGGCCCCACAGAGACGATGTCCATGTTGGGATAATTTTTCTTAATCAATCCGCATTCTAGCCCTGCATGAATGACCTTGATTTTGGGTTCATGCCCCAAAATATCAGCATACAAACGGGCAGTTATGGGCGTAATAGCAGAGTTTGGGTCATAGTTCCACCCCACATAGTCGCCGTCAAACACCGCTTTTGCCCCCACCAAATCCGCCATGCTTTGCAAGGTGCTTATCACGCCTTGTTTGCCGACTTGGGTCAAGGAGCGGACAAGCAAGGTCGCCACCAGCTCGCCATTTGCCACACCCAGCACCCCAAACGATAGCGAGGTCTCCACCACGTCAGCGATGTTATCGCTGTATCGCACCACGCCAGACGGCAGTACATTGATGAGGTTTATCACGCTTTGGCTGTTTTCTATGACGGTATCGGGTCGCTCGGTGTCTTCTATCGTGATAGACAGTTTGGGTTCTGCCGTGCCGATTTCACTCTCTATGTCTTTGATAATAGTAGATAAATTTTCCAAAAACTGCTCTTTGCCCGCCCCATTTATCACAAGGGTTGCCACACTTTCTCGGGCAATGGCATTTCTTAGCGAACCGCCTTTGATGTCAGCGATTTTAAAGTCACACGTCTGCGATAAAGTCGCCAACACTCGCCCCAACAGTTTAATGGCATTTGCTCGGTTTTTGTGAATGTCCACGCCCGAATGCCCACCCTTTAAGCCCTTGACAGTCAAACTTATCGCACTGTCATAGCCATTTTCCACATAACGCACAGGCAACGCCAAATCAGCGTCCACACCCCCTGCACAGCCCACATAAATCTCGCCTATCTCTTCGGTGTCGGTATTGATCATGATTGGGGCGGTCAGCGTCCCCGCCTGCAAGCCTATCGCCCCCACCATGCCCGTCTCTTCGGTCATGGTCAGTAGCACTTCGATGTCAGGGTGAGCCACCGTCTCATCGCTTAGCACCGCCAAACAGCTCGCCATGCCAATGCCGTTATCCGCCCCCAACGTGGTGTCAGTCGCCTTTATCCATGCCTTATCATCGCTAAATCGCATGATGATGGGGTCTTTGGTAAAGTCGTGATGTGTGTCGGCATTGGCTTGGGGTACCATGTCCAAATGGGCTTGCAGGGCAATGGGCGTGCGGTTTTCCATGCCGACTGTGGCAGGTTTTTTGATGATGACATTACCAATCTCATCACGCCACACGGTAAGCCTGCGAGAACTTGCCCATGAGACGATGTGGCTTGCTATCGCTTCTTCGTGATAAGACGGGTGGGGAATGCTACAAATCTGGGCGAACCACCGCCACAGCTCGCTCGGGGCAAGGTCTTGGATGACAGATAGATTATGGTTTAGGGCGTTTTGGTTTAACATAGAATTTTCCTTGTGGGTTGTTTAAAATTGGTATTTAATAGATAAAAAGCTCACACCGCCTGCGTCCGCTCAACAAGCCACGCTTTTGCCCGACCGTCCACACGTCCGATAAGCTCATCATGAACAAGTTTGTGATAATCGTTCAGCCAACGCTTCTCCTGTTCGGTCAAAAGATGTGGCAATATCAGACGGGTATCAAATGGGCATAAGGTCAAATCTTCAAATTTTAAAAACTCACCAAACTCGCTTTGATGTGCCTTGACCGCCACGACCAGATTTTCAAGGCGTATGCCCCATTTGCCTTCACGGTACAGCCCCGGCTCGTTACTGGTTATCATGCCTTCACTCATGATACGTTCAGGCGTAACAGGGGCGGTGCGTGAGATGACCTGCGGGCCCTCATGGACGTTTAAAAAATAACCCACGCCATGCCCTGTCCCATGCCCATAGTCTAGCCCCTGTTGCCAAAGTTGGTTACGAGCCAATACATCTAGTTGCATGGACGGTATGTCTTTGGGGAAATGGGCAGTTGCTAGGGCGATATGAGCCTTTAACACATAGGTAACATCACGCTTTTCGTCATCGCTAATTTGCCCCACGCCTGCCATACGAGTAATATCAGTCGTGCCGTTTTTGTACTGAGCCCCTGAGTCAATCAGTAGCAAACCGTCCCCGTCCAAATACGAAAATCGCTCGTCTGTCGCCCGATAATGCACAATCGCCCCATTGCCACAAAATCCTGCAATCGTATCAAAACTTGCCGAAACGTGGTTTGGCTGGCGACTTCTGGCACACTCCAACATCTCATCAATATCAAGCTCGGACACACGCTCGCCTTGGGCAAGCTTGTCTTCTAGCTCGGCAAAAAACTCGCACAACGCCACGCCGTCTTGACGCATGGCTTCACGGATATGGTTGATGTTATTGTCCGATTTTATGGCTTTTAACACGGTGGTAGGATTGACCGCTTTGATGAGTTTGGCGGTTTTTGGCAAATGGGTGAGCGTACCGACCGCCACTTTGGCAGGGTCAAATAACAAGCTCTCTACATCGCCCAAACGTTCCGCCACGCTGTCATAATGAGCCACGTCAATGCCCGCCACGCTTAGGGCGGATTTGGCGGTGTCGGTGAGCTTGTCATCATGGACAAATAAAGTCGCTGTGTCTGGCGTGATAAGTAGGTGCGACAAAAACACGGGGTTAAAATTCACGTCCGCCCCACGCAAGTTGGTGAGCCACGCAATGTCATCAAGACCACTAACAAGATGATGAGTCGCCCCCCTTTGGGTCATAACTTCACGCACTTGGATAAGTTTTTGTTTGGCACTCGTATCCACAAACGTCTCATCATGCACATAAATCAGGGCGTTGGGTAGGCTTGGGCGGTCTTGCCAAATCTGTCCCAAAATGTCGGTGTCAATCACAAGCTCCATGCCACGCTCGGCAAAGGCTTGGCTTAGACCATCAAACTCCGCCATAGACAACACCGCCCCGTCTATCGCCACTTTTGCCCCTTGGGGTAGGTTGTCCGCCAAAAACTGGGCATAAGTGGGGCGAGAATGCTCCATTTTTTGTAGCTCAATGCCTGTGCCGTCAAGCTCAATGGGGGCTTGCACCCAATAACGGCTGTCCGTCCACACCCCTGCAAAATCATGCGTGATGACCAAAGTACCAACCGACCCTGTAAAGCCCGACAACCACGCCCGACCTTGCCAATACACAGGCAAATACTCGGACATGTGCGGGTCAGCAGACGGTATGATAAGGGCGGACAATCCACGCTCGGCAAGTATCTCACGTACAGCAAGCACTCGGGCGTGGCGGACATCGGACGGGGTTTTGTGAAAGTCGGTCATAATTTTTCCTTGATGATAATACAAACGCCTATTTTACACCCAAGCCATTTTTGATACAACATTTTAGGGCATGTCTGCCTTTGGTATTTGCAATGAAAAATGCCTGTTTAAAAAAGCAGGGGAATCACACGTTTTTCAAGGAAAAAATAAAGGCTGTGGGTTTTCCATCAGACAAGTTTTTATTATGAAAAACAATCCAACCACTTAACTGGGTAAATTTTAAGATTTTTACTTAACTTTTTAAATAAGCGGTCAGATAGCCATTTTTCATGCAAAAATTGATTGAAATTGTCAAATTTCCATTGCATTTTGTGAAAATCCTCAGAACAATCGCACTACCCCTTACCAAACAACAACTGTTCAAGATAAGACTTATTCTGTGAAGCTCTCATTTTACTGCGTTTCACAGAGAGTTTAGCATCCCCATTGACTCGAATTAAGTTTAATGCGGTACGAGTCGGTAATGCTTTATTTGTTTTTTCATTACGTTCAAGACTTTTTTGGTCATCTTCACTAAAGATAACATCTAACACCCTAACGGCGTTCAGTGGTCACCTTATCTTTAACATCACGAATGGATTCTACCATGACCACTGCATGAAGGTTAGTCCAATCATCTTTACCTGATAACCAATCAAGTTGTGTTGATGTCGCATAACATCTTGTCTCAATACGACCGTGGTCTTTTTCGACAGTCTGTATGCTGGTCATGTTGTTATTATTAAGCTTGCTGTTTAACCACAGTACGATGTCTTCATACAAAGTTTTGTGGTTTTGCTTTAAGGCAAAGATGTACTTGGCTTTTGCTTTAATGATTTGTTTGCTGATGTCTTTTTGACAGTAAATGGCATCGGCTGTCACTATACTACCGCTGATGTCAATGAGTTTTAACAGTTGGGGTAATGTGCTAATTTCGTTGTTTTTATCAGCAATGTCAACTTGAGCAAGAATGAGTTTGGTTTGACTGGCAAAGGCGGTAACAAGCTGTAATGCGTTGTCATTTTTGTAGCCACCTTGGATGAATTTACCATCAATGGCGATGTGTGGATGATTGGCTTGGGTTTGATTTATCCACTCACTAAAGTATCGACTAAGTTCATCTTTGTTAAGGCGTTTAAAGACATTGCCAAAGGTGTCATGTGAGGGTATGCCATGAGTTAAGTCAAAAAATGTGGCAAACCATGTTTTGTTTTCACTGCCAAAGTCTTCTATGTCTACCTAGTCATGATAACCACAGATAACTGCGGTTAAAGCAATGGTTAGAATGTTTTTAAGTGGGTGTAGCAGGTTTTTGTTTTGACGCCTTGGGTCATGAACCTATGATAAATAGTCAATGGGGTTTGTGAGCATAAAGAATGTCCTTTTTGCTCACATTTTAATGATTTATTGTGGGTTTGTCGATGGTTGTAGTGCGATTGCTCTAAATGGCAGACAACGCTATAAGTGCAAAGGTTGTAGTCATTACTTCTCTGTCAAAAAGCCTATTCGCCATAAAAGTAATGAGACCAAACAAATGGCAATCAAGATGTACTTAGAAGGCTTAGGGTTTCGTGCCATTGGTAGATTGCTGAATATTTCTCATCAAACAGTCTATAAATGGGTCAAACAGCTTGGAGAAGAACATCAAATCAGATTTGATGATAAGCAAGAAATTGACCTTGTAGAACTTGATGAAATTCACAGTTATACCAAACACAAAAAAACTACTGCTGGACCCCGCTTGCCATCAGCCGACATACAAAACGCATCTTAGGCTTTGTTTGTGGTAAGCAAGACACCAACACTTTTATGAAACTGTACAACCAACTAAACCCATACAACATCAAACTGTTTTGTTCTGACTACTGGAAATCCTATCAAGAAATTATCCCAAGTCATCAACAGTTACAAAGCAAAAAAGAGACTTTTACCATAGAAGGTTATAACAGCTTGATTCGACATTACCCAGCAAGGTTCAAAAAAAGAAGAACTAAATGCTATTCTAAATGTCAGCATATGATAGAATGTTCTGTTAACCTACTCTTTGCTAAGTGGAATGGGTGTTTGAAGTTTGTGTTTTGAGTTTACAATGCCTTCATATTTTAAATGGTATTTGGCTGTTTTGGGCGGTTAAATAAGACAACCAGCACCAAAAACTCTTGAACACTTGGATAAAAGCCAATCAAAGCAAAACTTGAATTTTGATCAAAAAAACTAAACCCATTTGGTGAAATACTTTACAGATTGCCTTCCAATCCCAGTCCGCTTTCTCTTATTAAGGCTGCATAAGCTATCAAAAAATTATATCTTGCCTCTGCAAGTTTTTGTTCTGCCTGGGCAACCGCTTGTCTTGCTTGTATAATTTCTAAACGATTTCTCATGCCATATTTTTGCCCTGTCTCAGTTGACTTTAATTTAAGCTGACTACTCACAAGTGCACGCTCTTGTGCAAGAATCTGGTAATGTGCGGCATTACTTTCAGTATAAGCTTGACGAATAGCCAGTTTAATTTGTCGCTCGCTTGCCACCAACCTAGCTTTGGCTGCCTCATATTGATTTAGCGATTCACGCATCTCACTGCTTAATTCACCTCCAGTCAACAAAGGAATTTTCGCACGCAACTGTATGCTAGCATCTGTTCCGGTTCTAAAATTTTGATGACCTCCATCTTGAGAGACTGATCGATGATAATTATTCTGATAATCAACTTGTGCCACTAACACAGGCCATCTTTTGTTTTTTACAACTTTAATCGCCTCTTCTTTACTACTAACATCATACTTTTGTGCCTTATATTCATGATTATTTTCCAAAGCCATATTCTGCCATTCCTCTAAACTGTGTTGCGAAATTCTTAATAGATAACGCTCAATCAAATTTGAAATATTTACCATTTCAATCTCTTTAACATCCAATCCTGTATAATCATTAAACTGGTTCTCCAAAATTTGTTTTTTAAGTATTGCTGAAGTCTCTTGTGCCAAAGCATTATCATAGCCCGCTTGAGCTTCATGAACATCCAACGCTGTAGCGACACCCTTATTAAACAAAGCTTTCGCTTGCTCAACCTGTTGCTCGTAAGACATTTTTTCTGCTTTATATGTAGCTATATTTTCATTACTAAGTAGGATTTTGAAATAATTTTCCGTTACATTGTATAATAGTTTTTCTTTAACAGAATGATAAATTTGTTCTGCCACTTCGCTATCATAGCGACTTTGACTATATCGAGACATTTCACTTGCATTAAATAAAGTTTGGCTAAGCTGTATATTCCAGCCTTGCGTTTGCTTGACAGAGCTAGATGAGTGAGGTTTGTACTGGTAATTAATATCTCCAGAAACTCGAGGAAAGAAAACCGATTTGGCTCGTTGCTGTTGCTCTTGAATAGAATTCTTTTGATGAAAAGCTATCTGATAATCAATAGAATGTTGCTGTGCAGCCACCCACGCTTCTTGCAAATTAAACGCAGAAGCAGTAGAGCTACTAGCAAACCAAAGAAAATAAAGATAAATAAATTTTTTATATTCAAAACTTTTCATTATTTTTTAATACTCCACAATTACAAAAAGACCAAGATAACTTACTACACTCTACAAAATGAAAAAGTACCACGGTTTCCGTTTGTGGTGAGCATGTCGAACCATGACGGAAACCAACCCGCAGGCATAGCTCAGGGCGAACGGTTTCCGTAGTAAAATTCAATTTTGTTAGCTGTACATAGTATAAAATATGCTATCAATTTAGCGTTCTCGAAAACTTTCATCAACTTTTGTCTGCAATGGACTTAATATATAATCCAAAACACGACGTTTACCTGTTTTAATTTCAGCAGTAACATTCATTCCTGGCGTTAAGTTGATTGTTACTCCATCTATATTTAATGTGCTTTTATCAAGAGAAACAAGTGCAGTATACACTAGACCTAAATGTTGATGTTCTATAGCATCATGACTAATACTTTTTATTTTACCTGTTAAATAACCATAACGTGTATAAGGAAAACTCTCGATTTTGATGATAACATTCTGCCCAGCTTTTACAAAGCCGATATCTTTATTTAGCACTAATACCTCTACTTCCACTTGATTATCGTTAGGTGCCACAACCATAATTTTTTGTGCTGCTTGTACAACTCCACCTAAAGTATAAGCTGTTAGCTCTTGTATAGTACCATTAACAGGTGATTTAATACTCAGCAATTTCTGTCGCTGCTTAGCTTTATTAGTTTGACCAGTATATTGATTAATCTGTTCATTGGTTTGGCGTAAAGATTCTAATGTATCACGTTTTAGATTTTGAGTATATAACATACGGTTCTGTTCAGCTTGCATGATTGCAGCCTGTATTTTTTGAATCTGACTACGTGTACTTTGTAAATCATTTTGATTGCTAAGTAATTTGCTTTCTTGTTCTAGATAAGCATGCTCAGATATAAAATTTTCTGCTTTGAGACTCCGATAATCATCAGTCTTTTGATGTTCAATTGCACCAACTGAAACCAACTTTTGTTCTTGGGATCGAGCAGATTGTAATTCTGCTTGATGTCCTTTTAAGGTTAATTTTAGTTGTTCATCTTGTGCTAACCATGCTTGATATTGATTTTGGGCTAAAGTTTGAGCTTCATTAATTTCCGATTCTGAAATATTTAAAGACTTTGCATATGCTACATCAATCTGAGGATTAATACGGTGATTTAATGCTGATAAAATTGCTTCAAGGCGTAGCTTAGATAATTGCGCTGCTCGAAGGGCTTTCTCGGACTGAGCAACATCACTATCTGAACCGATTCCCACTAAATCTACTAATATTTCACCTTGTTGAACATTTTGACCATCACGTACATAAACTGCTTTAACTATCGCTGTTTCCAAAGATTGAATAGTCTTGCTACGGCTACCTGAAGAAATTTTACCTGAAGCTGTAGCAACAATGTCAATCTGTCCAACCCAAGACCATAGCAAAGCAAATAGGACAAATATCATGATTATTCTAGCTGTCCACTTAGAAGATCTGGATACAGGTGTGTCAGTGAGTTCTAGATGTGCAGGAAGAAAAGCGAGTTCTTCTTTAGTACGCTTAGGAGGGGTTAGTTGGTCTCGAACTGCCCATGTATTGCGCCAAACGGTTATATAGCGAATAAAAAAATCTTTAAGTGCTTGTATAAACATGAATTATTTCCCTTGGTTATTTAAATAACAGCATTAATAGCACAAGTTTATCCATTCTGCAAATCATATAAATAACGATAGTAACCATCTTCTTTTTGCAACAATTGTTGATGTGTGCCTTGCTCTACAATTTTCCCCTTGTCCATTGCAATAATGCGATGTGCCATTTTTACGGTAGATAAGCGATGTGCAATAATCAACACTGTTCTACCTTGGCAAATTGCCTGCATATTTTGCATAATAGCCCTTTCCGACTCATAGTCTAATGCACTAGTAGCTTCATCAAAAATCAAAATACGCGGATTGGTAATTAAAGCACGCGCAATAGCGATACGCTGGCGTTGTCCACCTGACAAGCCTGCACCTTGCTCTCCAACAATCGTATCATAACCCTCAGGCAATTCCATAATAAAGTCATGTGCCCCAGACATCTTGGCAGCCTGGATAATAAACTCTAATGACATGCCCGTATCAGTTAGGGCAATATTATCTCGAATACTACGATTGAGTAACACATTTTCCTGCAAAACAACACCCACTTGGCGACGCAGCCAAGCGGGATCAGCTAATGCCAAATCGTTTCCATCAACTAATATTCGCCCATTTTCTGGTACATATAAACGCTGTACTAATTTTGTCAATGTTGATTTACCTGAACCAGAGCGTCCTACGATACCTAGTATCTCTCCAGCGTTAATCTGTAAATTTAAATTCTGTAATATTAAATGCCCATCTATTTTGTAGCGAAAATCAACATTTTCAAATGTAATATCACCCTTAATATCAGGTAAAGTTAAGCGAGATGTAGAATGCTCAGTTGGAGTATTTAAAATATCACCCAATCTCGCCACTGAAATACCTACTTGCTGAAAATCTTGCCATAGCTGTGCCAGGCGGATAACAGGAGCGGCCACCTGACCTGCCAGCATATTAAATGCTATTAATTGACCTACCGATAGCTTGCCTTCAATTACCAATTTTGCACCAATCCATAGAGTTGCCACAATAACTATCTTTTGAATGAGTTGTACTCCTTGCTGCCCAACCATTGCCAACTTAGCTACCCGAAAACTAGAAACCACATAAGCTGCTAATTGATTATCCCAGCGACGGGTCATTTGAGGTTCAACTGCCATTGCTTTTACCGTACCAACCGCAGTAATACTTTCCACTAAAAAAGATTGATTATCTGCATTGCGTGCAAATTGATCATTTAGTCGAGTGCGTAAAATTGGGCTAATAAAGGCAGACCAAAACGCATATATTGGTAATGATGCCAAAACTACCAGTGTTAAAGTAGGGCTGTAATACCACATTACAAACAAGAATATAAAAGAAAACACCAAATCTAAAACTGAAGTGAGAGCTTGACCAGTTAAGAAATTGCGGATATGTTCCAATTCACGTATACGTGCAACTGTATCGCCTACTCTTCTACTCTCAAAATAAGCAAGCGGTAGAGCTAATAGATGACGAAATAATCGTGCTCCTAGCTCTACATCAATTCGAGAGGTTGTATGAGCAAAAATATAAGTGCGTAGACCACTTAAAATGACTTCAAATAAACTTACTACCAACAAGGCAATCGCTACCACATCCAGAGTAGAAAAACCACGATGCACCAATACCTTATCCATCACAACCTGAAAAAACAATGGCGTAATCAGAGCAAAAATCTGTAGCACCACTGAAATAACGATGACTTCAAAAAAAATATAACGATATTTGATTACCGCAGGAATAAACCAAGTAAAATCAAATTTAGCCAATGAACCCAATATTGACGCACGGGAAGTTACTAGCATTAACTTACCAGAATATCTTTCAGAAAACTCACTTGCATCTAATATTATGGGACGATTCTCAATCAAATCGTAGATGAGATATTTTGCAGCAGATCCCACCCCATCAATTTTAGTTAGTATAAAATGAGAGTTTAAATTTTGATCTAAATCGGGCTTATTATCACACCACACCAAAGCAGGAAGTGTTATCATTGACAATCGAGTTAAAGGCTGTTTTATAATCTTTACCTTTAATTCTAATTTCTTTGCTGCCAACATCCATTCAATTTCATTCAGGTCTCCTTTTGTATTATCAGAAAACTGATGCATAATGTCTGCTGGACTTGCAGAAATACCATAGTATTTGGCAAGGATAACCAGAGCAGATAGAGCAGGTTGTTGAGCATAATCTATCATAACTAAATTACTATTAAGGGTTTGTAAATTAAGTCTAATTAAAGAAGTATCACCACCCATATCACTAGTTTCATAATCTATAACCAATGATATGGGTGGTGATATTGTCTAGTAAATTAAATCACTAAACACTTGGAGCCAAAATTCCTTGAGTTGGTTGTGTAATTGGCTGTAAGGCGTTAGAACTCACACTATTTGCTGTACCAAATAGTGCCATTGACCCAACTAGCTTATTTAAGCTACTTGCAATGTCCGAAGCAGATAATTTTTGGCTCTTATTCTCATCAGCAAGCTTTTTCAATTCTTGAGATGTAATTACTGTACCATCTTTCTTATCTTGCAAAATTTTATCAATTTGATCGGAAGTGATATAACTACCATCTTTACCAATTAGTTGCTCAATTTTATGATCTGTTTTATTACTTTGATAATTTTGTAAATTTGATGTTATGTACCATCTTGGTATGTTAATACTACCTGAATGATCATTTCGTTTAACTATAATACCCTCTTTGGTACGTTCAATCATAATATCAGATATATTTGCATCTGCAAATGCTAATTTATCATTGCCCGTGCCATCGTACAAAGTATCATTACCATCACCTTTCCGAAAGATATAGACATCATTACCAGCACCACCATTTAATACATCATCACCAGAACCGCCATCGAGTAAATCATCGCCTTCATCTCCAGAAAGTCGATCGTTGCCTTTACCACCAAACAAGCGGTCGTCACCAGCACCACCATCGAGTAAATCATCACCTTCACCACTATGGAATATGTCGTTGAATTTAGAACCTTTGAATACATCATTAAATTGAGAACCAATTACTTCTTCTACTGATTTCAAATTATCGGTAGACTGATAACCATACCCAACTTTTCTTAATTCATAATCACGATACTGGATAGTTTCAGTACGTTTACCCACCTTGGTTTCTTGACGCTTCACAACTTCATGGTAGATATCACCTCGAGCAACCTTACGATTAACTGTATAACTGCCTGCTTCTGTTGCACTCGTACCATCTACAGTAATATTACCAAATCCTCCGTCTTTACTATAGAAGACACGATCGTGTCCATCTCCACCATCAATATTCATTTTACCTTGACCAACAAAGATATCGTCATTGCCAGCTTTTGCATTTACTATTAGACCAATCTCGTCTGTGCCTTCTGTCTCGGCTACACGCTGAATAACTTTAGAGAAATCTAATTTAGAACTAGCCTCTCCATCTGTAACTTGCCAGTTTTTTACACGTCCGAATTTTAACTTATTAATATAAGAGTATTTACCATTAGTTAAACGTTCACGTGATTCAGTTCCTGCTGTTAACAAAGGCGAAGTGAAATGCAACGCTTGCGTTTTTTTCCCATTTGAATTACTAATGTCTATGATACCAGTTTTAGCATCCAAAGTAATATTGGAACCAGCTTCAACTTTCTTGCCATCTTCAAAAGCATCTGCATAAGCTTTTCCGCTCTTAATGCGTTCACCCAATTTGGTAATACCTGCTAACTCACCAATATTATTATCCCAACGTTGTTGGGTGATTGCAATAACACGTTCAGCTTCCAACTCTTTATTTAGCTCAGACAAAAATTTTAAGTTATTAGCTAAATAAGCAGCATAACGAGAATCATAGCCTTTATCAAAATAGTTCTGACCGCCATTTTGCTTTTCCCACTCTAAAATTTTACCTTGTAAACGGTTAGCAACACTTTCAAACATTGCCTGTTTAGACGCTTCTAAAATTCCAGAGATCAATCCTGTAACACCTGCAACTAATAGTGCAATCGGTGCACCAACAGCAGATCCTACAGCAGCAGCGGAAACACCAGCAGAAACTGCACCTAATGCCGTACTAATTGTAGTTAATGAAGCTTCAATAGTACCCACACCACGCTGATATTCAGCCAATAAATGATCCCCATCATAGCCAAATTTTCGGAATTGTTTTGCAAACTCATCAAGAGCATTAGCATGATTGAATTTATCTGCTGCATTCATAAATGCCAAAGGACTAATTGCCAACATAATCGATGAAGTAATTAAAGCAGCAACAGCACCAGTAGTTGATAGACCAGCAGCAACACGTTGTGCTAAAACATATGAAGAAATTGCTTTTGTTACATTACCAATAACTTGATTGCTTAATTCAAAACCTGCAGCAACTTTTTTGCCAGTCGATGCATTTTTATCCGCTAAAGCAAAGCCTGCAGAAATGCCTGATAGCAAACCAGTAATTATTTCCAAACCAAGATTTGTTTTAGAAAAATTTAAGTTTTGCAACTTGTTTCCTATATTAGAGAAGCCTTTAGCCTGCGATATAGTAGAACCTAACTTTGCTAACTGTGAAGAAAATGCTTCAATCGTTTGAGTACTCTGAGATAGATTACCAATTATCTCATTAATCAAGTCAATACTAGCTTTAGCCAAAGCATCAGGTGCAGCATCACCTTTTTTGATTAAAGAATCAAGTTCTATACCCGCTAATGCAGTGCCCAAAAAAGAGCTTAATGTTGATAATACATTACTTGCTTTACCTAATTTACGATCAATATTTTCTACACTGTCTAACCCTTTGGCTAACTTATTGGTAGAATGTTTTTGTAAGAACTTTTCTAATTTTGTTGCAGAAATAGCAATACCAGTTTGTGTGAGAGAGAGAAACTGATTTACTGTGTCAACAGATTTTTTTGCTGTTTCAGTGTGATTAGGCTCTTCTGCTAAACGAGCAATACCTAATTCATCAGCAGCTTTAATAAAATCATTTAAAGTCCCACCTTTTTGCGGATCATAATCTTTGGGAATAGCCAAGTAAAGATTTTTTAATCCAGACTTTGTTGAATTCAAGCCTGCTTGAATATTAGATTTAATTACATTTATATTGGACATAATATGTCTCTCCTCGTTGTGTTAGAAAAGGTTGTATTAATTATCTTTAGATATAATAAAATTATTCTGAGTTGACAATTTGCTCGTCAAATCTTCGTGATATTGTGCAAATATTCTTGAGGCTAATTTTGAATCAACAGACTTTCCATAAAATTCAGATATCTTACCATGCGATGAATTTCCATCTACACGAATCGCTCTAAACAATTCATCTGAAAATAACGTTCTCATGTGTTTTGTGAGTGTAAGACTATCGCCAAATGGAGCAATCCAGTCAATAAACCAGTTTCGGTCACCTGACTGCCAGTCATCTAACTTAAGAGAAGTAACATCGTTAATATATTTAACCTCGTTTTCTAAACTAAGTTTAGCCCAACTACAATATGCTACAGGCATATCTTCTCTTTTCAATATAACATATTGACCTGTCTCAATTGCCGGAATAACATTGGTCGCAAACAAAGACAACGTCCAATGTTTATGCATATCAGAGTTAGACCAAAGCCATGCAATTAAACCTAGCTCTGCAAACTTTTTCGTCATTCTATATTCCTAAAAATACGCTAAAAAATACAGATCGGATTGTAAAAACTACACACACACACACACTTATGATACCATAAAAACCCCTAAAATGTCAACTACACACTTAATCCAGCGCAGAACAATCGCACTACCCCTTACCAAACAACAACTGTTCAAGATAAGACTTATTCTGTGAAGCTCTCATTTTACTGCGTTTCACAGAGAGTTTAGCATCCCCATTGACTCGAATTAAGTTTAATGCGGTACGAGTCGGTAATGCTTTATTTGTTTTTTCATTACGTTCAAGACTTTTTTGGTCATCTTCACTAAAGATAACATCTAACACCCAATGCTGACTGTTTTCAATAGACCAATGGTTACGAATGGCATCAGCAATCATATTAACATCTGTCAGGGAGCTTAGGTAATAACGGCGTTCAGTGGTCACCTTATCTTTAACATCACGAATGGATTCTACCATGACCACTGCATGAAGGTTAGTCCAATCATCTTTACCTGATAACCAATCAAGTTGTGTTGATGTCGCATAACATCTTGTCTCAATACGACCGTGGTCTTTTTCGACAGTCTGTATGCTGGTCATGTTGTTATTATTAAGCTTGCTGTTTAACCACAGTACGATGTCTTCATACAAAGTTTTGTGGTTTTGCTTTAAGGCAAAGATGTACTTGGCTTTTGCTTTAATGATTTGTTTGCTGATGTCTTTTTGACAGTAAATGGCATCGGCTGTCACTATACTACCGCTGATGTCAATGAGTTTTAACAGTTGGGGTAATGTGCTAATTTCGTTGTTTTTATCAGCAATGTCAACTTGAGCAAGAATGAGTTTGGTTTGACTGGCAAAGGCGGTAACAAGAGGATTTATAACATCGGTATCGGTGGTGGGGCGTTACTTGGTGGTATGGTCATCGCTCATCAAGCCCTAGGACTGACCATGATAGGCTATGTCGGGGCAGGCGTGATGTTACTGGCGGTATTGGTGCATGGGATGAGTGTGAAAATGACACGTCATGCCTAGGACTTGTAAAGCCCCTACAAATCCCTTTAAAATGATAAAAAAATACCCCCTATCGTACGATAAGGGGTATTTGTCTAACTGCTAATTATAGCAAATGTGCAATCGCATCACGCTCTTCGGTTAGCTCGTTTAGCGTAATATTGATACGCTCTTGGCTAAACTCATCAATCTCTAAGCCTTGAACGATTTTGTATTCGCCATTTTCGCAGGTTACAGGGAAACCGAACATCACGCCTTCTGGGATATCATAAGAGCCGTCAGACGGAACGCCCATGGTTACCCATTCGCCATTTGAGCCCAACGCCCAATCTCTCATGTGGTCAATGGCAGCGTTGGCAGCGGAGGCCGCTGATGACAAGCCACGAGCTTCGATGATTGCCGCACCACGTTTACCAACTGTTGGCAAGAAGGTGTTAGCGTTCCACTCTTGGTCGTTAATCATCTCTTTGACGCTCTCGCCGTTAATCGTCGCAAAACGGTAGTCAGCGTACATGGTTGGGCTGTGGTTGCCCCATACGGTTAGGTTCTTGATGTCTTTGACGGCTTTACCAGTCTTTTTGGCGACTTGGGTCAAGGCACGGTTGTGGTCTAGGCGTAGCATGGCGGTGAAGTTTTTAGCAGGTAGGTCTGGGGCAGACTTCATGGCGATGTAAGCGTTGGTGTTGGCAGGGTTGCCGACTACCAAAATTTTCACATCACGGCTTGCCACGTCATTTAGGGCTTTGCCTTGTACGGTAAAGATTTTGGCATTTTCTTGGAGTAGGTCAGCACGCTCCATGCCCGGTCCACGGGGACGAGCACCGACAAGCAGGGCATAATCTGCGTCTTTGAACGCCACATTTGGGTCATCTGTGCCAATCACGTCATGCAGCAATGGGAAAGCACAGTCATCAAGTTCCATGATAACACCCTGTAGGGCTTGTTGGGCTTTTTCGTTGGGGATTTCTAGAAGTTGCAAAATCACAGGCTGGTCTTTGCCAAGCATCTCACCGCTGGCAATACGGAACAATAGGCTATAACCAATCTGACCTGCGGCACCAGTTACCGCAACACGAACAGGCTGTTTGCTCATGACTTATCCTTAAAATAAAATTTGAAAATGGAAAAAATTTTGCTCAATTTTGCCTTTTGAAACCCATTTCAAAAACTGCAAAATCGCCCTAGTGTAGCATATTTTTTGGGGTATTGGCAAAGGTTTTTTGGGGCAAATTACCACCAATCGGCTTTTGTTAATTTACCATAAAAAGCTCGTACATTGACAGGCTTGTGTGGATTAGCGGTATTGGCAGGCTAAGTCATAACCCTTTTCACAGGCTTTGCTAAACCAGTATATAGAATGATGTTTTTGCATGAAAAATGGCTATCCGACCACTTAATTTAAAAAATTAAGTTAAAACTCTTAAAATTTACCCAGTTAAGTGGTCGGATTGTGGCTCGAAGTCAAAAGC
This sequence comes from Moraxella bovis, assembly GCF_025985205.1. Taxonomy (NCBI): domain Bacteria; kingdom Pseudomonadati; phylum Pseudomonadota; class Gammaproteobacteria; order Moraxellales; family Moraxellaceae; genus Moraxella; species Moraxella bovis. Next base: position 552,299 of record NZ_CP087840.1, on the reverse strand, counting down.
TCGTTTGATAGAAGACTCACAAACTTCACTTTTTCCTTGAAAAACGGGCGATTCCCCTGCTTTTTTAAACAGGCATTTTTCATTGCAAATACAAAAGACAGGCAAGCCCTAGACTTACCAAGACGGCGATACTGTTCCCATGCGTTGGCTAATTGGGGTGTATCTGCCGAGTATCACGCCATAGATAGTGGCATTTTCCATGACGTGCTTGACATACTCACGAGTCTCTGAATACGGGATGGCTTCGACATATTGGTCAGCACTGATGGTACCATGCTTGGGTAGCCATTTGCGAGCAGGGGTTGTGCCAGCATTGTAGGCGGCGGTGGCAGGGGCGATTTGTCCGTTAAAATCACGGGTCTTATCCGACAGATACCATGTGCCATAGCGGATGTTGGTGTCAGGGTCGCTTGAATTACCACTACCGCCGATTTTGCCGGCAATCATCTTGGCGGTGTTTGGCATGATTTGCATCAGCCCACCTGCCCCCACACCCGAGCGAGCATTGGCAGCAAAACGGCTCTCTTGGCGAGTGATGCCATACGCCCACGCAGGATCAATGCCTGCACTGCCTGCATGAGTCATAAAACTGTGCTGATAAGGCATGGGGTGGCTAATCGCTGATGCTCTTAGGGGTGAATTTTCCATGGCGTGAATGCTACGGCTATAAATCCCCATGTCGTGGGCTTTTTTGGCAGCGGCAAGCACGAGCTGATGGTCGCCTGCGTTTGTGGTGGTACGCACCGCCCAGTTCCACTCACGCTGAATATACTCCATACTCGCCCCACTCTCCATGAGTTTAAAGGCACGAGCAAAATCAGGGTTTTGCATGATACGAGCGGTATCTCTGGCACTGATGTTTGGCATGCCGATACCGCCGATGTCATTGGCAGTTAGGGGCATGTTTAGCCTATCACGGGCAAGCAGACCATAATAATCTAAGTTTTTGGTGAGATTTTGGTAAATCTGACGAGCTTGTCCGCCCTTGCCCGTCTGCTCATAAGCACGAGCCAACCAATACTGCCAAACATTCTCGCCTGCCTTGGTCTTGTTCATCGCCCCGATGGCGTTAATCACGTCCGTCCATTGCCCAAAATAGATACCTGCTTGGGCATAGTCTTCGGCTTCTTCAAAGTTAAACGGCTCGCCCAGGCTGTTTCTAAACCAATGTACCGCTTCCATATTAAAGCCGTCATCGGTATTCATGTTCATACGCTTAACGGCAATGCTCCGCCATGCATAGCGACGTGCCATGTCCGAGAGCAGTTTTTGAGGGCGGGCGTTGTCTTGATTAATATCATAATTGAGCTGAGTGCTGGCCTCCCAATATGAACGATGAGCCAGTTGGCTGATGGCATAGACATATAGGTATTGGTTCGTCTCGCTAAACGGCATGGCATGAAACTGACTAAAAAAGCCGTTGGGATTTGAGCGGATAGTCGCAAGCGTGCCATAGTCGATGGTTAGGTTAAGCTGACGGGCAAGGCTGATGATGTCCGCACTCTTATCAAGGGGTGGGTTGCGTGATGACAGCTGACGGGCGTCGATTCTCATCATGCGAATCAGCTGTTCGTGGCGGTCGGTGCGACTGATGTGGCGGTTATTGCCCATTTCTAGGGCGAGCTTGTCGCACAAAGACTGCTTGATTTGGGTGTTTAGCCAGACATTCTCTTTTTGCTCTAAGGCACGGGCATCATTTGCTCCGTTATGACCTAGGGCAATGGCACATGCTTCAGACGCATCGGCATTGCGGATATTAGGAATGACCGCACGCACGCTGTGATAGTCACCTTGGCGTGCCTTTTCTTCGGCATAGTCTGCCACGAGTTTTTCACTGATGACGTGGTTGGGGTACTGCTGAACAAAGCTGTTAATGGTGCTAGGGTGATGATAGGTGATGTCGTTGTTAAGTCGCCAATAGGTCGGGTACATGGCAAACAGCGAGCCTTGCATGCTCTGCTCATACTGATACATGGCGTTGGTGTTGGACTTTTGGCGTTCGGCTTCCATGAACTGATAGACACTGCCGTCTTGGCTATAATCTTTGGCATTGGCACATGCCACAAGCGATACGCCCATGACAGATAGGGCAAGGGTAGATAAAGATAAAAAGCGTCCAGATGAGCGGTGTTTGGTGTGCATGATGGGTTCCATGATTTGGGCGGTAAAAAGATGGGTTAGCTTATCAAACTAATTTTGCAACTCATTTAGCGGTTGTATAAAAGTTGTAAATTTGGCGGATATTTTTAATGGCACACCCAACACACCTGATATTTACCACAGTTTTGTGGGGACTGGCTTTGAATACGTTTATAGGGCATTATTTTTACAAGTCGTACTCAGCACGCCGCTACATCATTGAATTTGTAGTAATTTTAAAGTTTCTTGGCTATAAATAATCAACCATGAAAATAAAAAACACGGACAAACAATGCCAACCATTTTTATTTTAAAAATCCCCAAAATACTGTAAAATCGCAAAAATATCTGCATAAAGAAAACTCAATTATGCAGATATTTTTATCACAGTATGCAGATATTAATCTAACAAACTTACACCCCAAACTCCCCTCGCTCCCCCTGCGGAGCTTGCCCTGTGATTTCATGAGTCTGTCGGTCATAATAGACCATATCGCCCACCTCTGCCTGTCCGTTTAGCACGACAAACACCCCACCGAGTGTCTGCCCGACCACCACGCCTTGCCCCTTTTGACCTGTGATTTGTGCCACGCCTTTGGGTGTGGCAAAGAGCTTGCTAAATGTTTGATATAAATTCATTTTTTTTGCCTTTGAATTATTGACTTTTTAGAGCATTAATGTATAATATAATCGGCTATTAATTTCCCATATACCTATCAAGCCCTACCACCTGCCAAATGGTCGGCACGCCATTTTCCACCTTGACCTGCACCTCAACACTGACCACCACTGCCTTATAACCGCCGTCATCGTTGATTTGCCAAACATCGCCCACCACCGCAAGGGGCAAGCCGTATTTATCCGCCCAACGTGTCGTTACCGTCATGTCCATGTGCGTGCCTGATTCTGACAGTATTTGCACGCCTTTGGCAATGGTGGCGATTTGGTCGGTCAATAGCTCGTCAGACTGTGTGGGTGCCTCTGTCATGCGTGCCGACTGTCTGCGATAGACGTTATCAAGACGGCTTGTACTGGTCAGCCACACATTATCATAAAGAGGACTTACTCTTTGTTGCTCACTGATGCTTTTTACAGGGTCAAGAGCAAGGATTAAAGCAGGTTCAGCCGTGGCAAGCTTCCACGCAGGCACTTTGTAGCGAGGTTTAATGACAAGGCTTGGCTCGTGCGGATGCGAATACACAAACGCCCCACACGCCTCTGCCACATCATGTATTACCCCCATCGGGGTTTTGTCGGTACTATATACCCCTTTTTTAATCAGCCAATCAGGGGCTTGATATTCTGCCGTCATGCCTGTATTTACCATCGCACTCATGATAAGCTGACTGGCGTAGAGGGCTTGATTTAACCCGCCTTGTTTATTTGTCGCATAGTCTGCTGACAGGCGAGCGGTAACACTTCGTCCTGATAACGTGTAGCTGTGATTGACAAATGAGCGGTTTTTGCTAAGCTCCTCAGCAATGATGACAAAGCGGTGGTTGTTAATGACCACGCTAATCATCGGCTCATTACCACGGCTGCCTAGCTTGTCTTTGATTTTATCAAAGTCTTTGGTGGGGATTTCAATTTGTCCTTGCCAACAAAAGCTGTCCATGTCGGTCTTAATGCTAAATGACAAGGGATTGACATTGACCCCACCGATGGTTGCAGTGATGGTATTATGCACGATATAAGCTCCTAAATTGGGGGTGGCAGTCGGTGGTAAGTCATGCCAACAAATAAGCGGTAGGGGCAAGGCACCCGCAGGGTGCTCGCCTCGTTTGCGTCTTAAAGCCAGTGGCAGGCGGTCAGATGGTGGTCTGATACGACAATACGAGACGGGCTTGTCAGGCTCAGGCTCTGGCACAGGATAATAACGACATGGCACAGGAGTGCTGTGGGTTATCGTGTGTGTGCTAGGGCGAGCAATCAGCGTACTGCCTGCTTGGTGGGTGTTATCGCCAAATAGTCCTGCCACGTCTGATAAATTGCCCTGCGTACCGCCCTGCAAATAGCCCTTAGCCCCATATTTGACAAGATTACAACTAAACAGGGCTTTTTTAAATACGCCCATTTTGGTTTTTGGCAACAACTGCAACCCTAAGTCTGCTAATTCTTGTGCTGTATAATAAGCATTCATATTATACCCCAAATTTATTCATTTGAATTAAATTTATCCAAATCCCAAAACCCAAGTTTTTGAGCAATCTCAAACGACCGCCCATAAAGCCCCTTGCGTTCGCCATTTAACACTTTGTAGACTTCGGTTACTGGATAACCATTTGCCAACGCCCAATTTTTGACAGTCATACCTTGCGAGTACAACCTTTGTTTTATTAGGTTTGACTGCTGTTCTCTGGTCATAAAAACTCCCAATTTGCTTGAAAATATGGTATAATTACCCTTTCTTTTAACCTGTTTTTACAAGGATATTTCCTTGTATGCGTGCATTATATTTTATTCAAATGAATAAATCAATATTTTTTTATTCATTTGAATAAATATTTTTAAAAATCTAGGAAAATTAAATGTTTGGCGAACGCCTAAAATCCGAAAGAAAACGACTTGGGCTAACCCAAGAGACATTTGGCGAGTTGTGTGGTGTCAAATTGTTGGCACAGTCCAATTACGAAAGTGGTAAACGCAGTCCAGATGCTGACTACCTACAAAAAGCCCACCAAGCAGGCGTAGATGTTGGATATTTGGTAACGGGGCAACAGACAGCACTCACCCAATTAGATGAAAATGAGAGACAGTTAATAGAAAAATTGCGACAGTTGCCCGATGAGCAAAAAAGTGCGGTAATGAGATTTTTATTAAATAATTGAAAGATAAACCGTAAACTTTTTACTCTTAAATGGTTTTTGTGAGTTTACGGTTTAAAATTAAGAAAATTCAATAAATCCAAAAAAATTATATTGTAAATCAACAATATACATAAACCGTAAACCAAATTTTTAATTTTCTAAAAAGTTTACGGTTACAGAACACAAACTGTAAACTAGCAAATAAGGAAATCGTTATGATTAACCACAAACCAACACTTCTAGAAGACCCCACAGAAGAGCCAATTTTTCTTTTTTCTTACGAGGTGGAGAGATACAGAAAAGAATGCTTGTCGCAAGAACAAAAAGACACACTAGAAAAACTTGTTAATGAAGTGCATTTGAACAATCCCCAAAAAACGATTATGGATATTTGGTTGGCGTTGGTTGAGCATTGTGGTGTTTCCAATTACCACAGCATAAAGAAAGACAACTACGATGAAGTATTGTCATTTTTGCAAGGTATGATACCAAACACACAATGAGCTTTTATTTTAAAGGGGTTATTGCCAGTGCAGGGGGCGGTAAGTTTAGCGATGGCGTGATTGGCACAGATGACTTTTTGGCTTTTCGCAAAGAGTGGATTAACCGCACAAGCCTTACAGCAAGCCAGCTTGTCGCCATTAACACAGACGGCGACAGTATGTTCCCCACAATACCAGAAAACGCTACTGTCTTAATTGACAAATCAAAAAACACCGCCAAAGACGGTCGTATCTATGTGATACGCATCGGCGAGCAGTTGTATGTCAAACGCACCCAGTGGCTACCGACAGGGCTACGGCTCATCAGCGACAACACCATTTACGACCCCATAGACCTATCAAAAGCCGACCTAGACAGCTCCGACATTGAAGTCTATGGGCAAGTCGTCCACATCAGCTACGACTTACCCCACTAGCTACCACTCACGCATAAAAAAGCGACCACTACACTTGCAGGGTCGCTTTGGTTTGAAGTGTTTTGATGGGCTTTTAAACGGTTTTAAACGCTATTTAAATACCTATCAAACTCCCATCATTTATGCAGGTTTTTTTATCATTTTTCTATCAATTTCTCTCATTTTTTATCATTTTGTTTCGTGCATATTCTTGACCGCCCAACCGCCCACAGCTTAGATGTATCAATGGCTCGGGCTTGGTCTGCTCTCTGGTCTGGTCTATGCAGGTTTAATCAGTCCCCCATAGTCTAGGGCGTGCCTGCCCTTTATAACACAATTTAAAATTTAGAAATATGGCGAAAATAAAAGAATGTTTTTGCATGAAAAATGGCTAAATCTTGTTTTTCATCGTCAAAAACTTGCCTGATAGAAAACTCACAGCCTACGTTTTTCCCTTGAAAAACGTGCGATTTTTTCTCATTTTTCATTGCAAATACAAAAGGCAGACACGCCCTAATAACCAAAAATAAATAATAAAGCACAACGGCGGTCAACAACGCCCCGATACTTATCTTTATGATTAAATGTTTGCCTTGTGCAGTCGCCACACCCAAAAACACCATCGCCAAGATGATAAAAAATGCGTCGCCAATAAGTATTGAGATGATAACAGCTAAGGCGATAAGGGCGATAGCAAATGGCTGATGTTCTGGGTTAAAAAATAACATAACAAATATCCCTTTTGCTGTGGTTGATGTTATTTCTTATCATTCATAATTCGCACTTCTTTTATGGCATGGGGATATAATTCACGCAAATCGACTCATTTTTATCATAACGATTTTTAAAAAAGTCGGTGTGTTCGTGATAGCGATGAATGTGCATAAAGTCATAAACTTTTTGCTCATCTGTGGCATACATCGACAACATTAAATCCTGCCTTTTAAATCCACTCTTTTGATAAACTCTTTGAATGTGCCACAAACCGTTTTGGCAGGTGTACGAGAATAAGTATACAAGCCATAATTAAAATGATAAACAACAAACAGCCCAATCACGCCCCAAATACCAAATTTGACGGTGTCGGTTTGTCATGGGCAAAAAACAAACTTGCCATCATCGCACCAATGCCAAGCGTCATCGCCTTGTCGTCTACAAAGAGTAAAAAGATGATACCTGTATGGCAATGACACCATAACCGAGCTTTTTTGAGATTGGGGCGTTGTCGCTCATTTTAGCTCAATCGCCATTTGTTCCTTTGGTGTAACCTTAAAAATTTGCACCTTAAACAGCACATCTTGCCCTGCCAAAGGGTGATTAAAATCCACTTTGACTTCATTATCATCAACATGGCAAATTACCCCCGCCAAGGTATTTTGACCTTTATCGGCAAATTCTATCATCATGCCGACCACAGGATTTGGCTCGGATAAGCTAAATTTGGTGCGGGGAAAGGTCTGCACATTTTCGCCATTCCATTCGCCAAAGGCTTGTTCTGGCGGTAGATGAGCGGTGCGGGTGTCGCCTGCTTTTAGGTTGATGAGTACCTGCTCAAAGCCTGCCAGTAGGCTCTCATCGCCTACCGTCAAGGTTACAGGCTTGTCTCGCCCAAAGGTGCTATCGATGACCGTGCCGTTTGGTAGGCTGACTTCAAAATGTAGCGAAACGGTGCTACCGTCTGTAATGCGAATCTCTTCGCTGGGTAAAATGTTCATGTTAAAATTCCAAAATAAAAGTGGGGCTAGTTTACCACAAGCCCCATGTATAGTAAAATTGCCAATACCTTTTGGCAATCAGTCTTCACCAAGTAGCCTTCTCGCCCAAGCAATCACGGGCAAATCCACCATTTGCCCATCAATGGCGAACACCGCCTGCCCTGTGGCATGATGATGAGATAGCACTTTTTTGGCAAAGGCGACATCGCCATCACGCACTTTGTGTGCCTGTACCACACCCAACTGCTTGGGGTGTATGACAAGACAGCCACCAAAACCAAAATCACAAGCGTGCGTAAGCCATCTGGCAAAGCCGTCATCATCGCCAAAATCAGAATAAATCGTCTCAATCGGAGCATTTAGGCCATGTGCCTGCGAGTGTAACACCAGCTCGTACCGCACCTTATCAAGCATAACCGCCCCTGCCGATGTATGCCTACCAATCCCTAGCGATGTCAATAAATCCAAACAGCCATAGCTCAACGCCACAAGCCCCACCGCCCCTGCCATAGAAGCAACATTTAGCACGCCTTGCCCGCTCTCAATCATGGCAACCACAGGGCAAGCGGTCAGTTCATGAGCCAGACTGATCTGCTTGGCATTTTCGGCTTTGGGGAGTACCACCGTGCTGATGATGTCGTGGGACTGCACCCATTCACAATCCAAACGAAACTCGCCATGAGACGCCCCATGTATCCGCACCCACAGCTCTGGCGTAGTCTGTGTTTGCTCCATAGTGCCTAACAAATCATCAAGTTCAGCACGCACATCATTAGGCGAGCGGTCGGCGACGGCGTCTTCTAGGTCGATGATGATGGCATGGACATGGGCGGTTATGGCAGGGTCGGTTAGGGCTTTGATGATACGCTTGGGGTGCGTGGCAGGGACGAATAGATAGGCGAGCATGGTAAATTCCTTTTGAAAATTAAATGTATTGTCATTTATTATAGTGGGGATGATTTATTTTTGCAAATTGACGTAATGACAAAAAGTATGGCAAACATGGAATTTGCCTCATGTCATATTAATAGGGAATAATAAAGAATACGTAACCGAAAAAAATTTATAAAAGAAAACGACACGGGTGGATTAGAAACTCAATGAATTAATGGCAGATAAAAAACCCAATAACAAAATTGGGTTTTTATTTCAATATGATTTATTGACATTACAATCAGCGATATTTTATTAAATTTATCGGATAAATGATATTCTATCCGATAAACATCAATTTACTGAACTTGACTCACCATATAATCCACTGCCGCATATACTTCAGCTTCGGTAACGTCCCCTGCCACCTGTGCTGGCATTTTACCAAAGCCTTTGGCAGAGTGTTTGTGCAGGGTGTCTATGCCCTTATCCAAGCGTCTTGCCCAGTCGGCTTTGGCGGTGAGTTTGGGGGCATCCAACAGCCCTTGCTCGTGGCAGATTTTGCAAGTTTTCTCATAGCGCGCCTTACCTTCGGCGATAGATAAAGCCTGTACTGGGGCGGGGGCGGTGTTCGCTTGCTCGGCATTGTCCACTTGAGCAGTCTCAACGGTACCCTTGTCGGTCTTATCAGATGTGGCAGAGTCGGTGGTTGCCACTTCATCAGCTTTGGAGTCGTCTGTCCCGACAGACTCAGTGGTCTCTGGTACGACTTCATCAGCTTTGGGGGCAGTGCTAGTCGACTGGGCGGGGGCAGTTTGGGTATTAGGCTCGGCTTTTGGAGCGGGTTCGCTAGGCTTGTCGCCACCACAAGCAGTCAAAAATAAGGCACTTGCCAATAATAATGATAGGGTTTTGCTGGGATTTTTCATAAGATAACCTTGCAAGTTGGCTGATAATTATCCTACTAATATACCGAATTTTTATAAGGAATTAAAGCGGAAAATTGTAAAGATGAATTTTTGATGAATTTTATAAATGGGAATGAGAATTATAATAGAAAATTGTTAAAACTTATCATCAAATTTAATCGTATCATTCTTTTTATAAAACTGCCAAAAATAATACAAACTTTCCAATACCATATAAATGGCAATAAAAACAACAGCAGGATTATCATAATCCTTTTTAATAAAAACAAAATAACTCAAAATGACCGCACAAAATAGCATTGTTAATTTTGAAGTGGTTTTTCTGCTTATCTTTTTCATCATTATCCAGTTACCCAAAATAGTATCCTAATCTACCAAATCCCCCCAAAAAGTCAAATTTCACTCATTGCAACCTTTCTAAATTTAAGCATTTAAGGTATAATTACCCATTTTCCTTTATTTTTACGAGCCAATTATGACAGAACAAGTCCAAACCGACTACAAAAACACCCTAAACCTTGCCGATACCGCTTTTGCTATGCGGGGCGATTTGGCAAAACGAGAACCTGCTTGGCTTGCCAAATGGTACAAGGACGATGTTTATGGACAAATCCGCAAAGCCCGCGGGGGGCGTGAAAAATATGTCCTACACGATGGCCCCCCTTATGCCAACGGTCAAATTCATCTAGGACACGTTGTCAATAAAGTTCTAAAAGACATCATCGTCAAATACAAAACCTTGGACGGCTATGACGCTCCTTATGTACCGGGGTGGGATTGCCACGGTTTGCCGATTGAACAAAAAGTAGAAAACGAGTTTGGCAAGGTCGGACACGCCCCCAAAGCGGATAAGAATGGCGAGCCGATTACTGCCACGCAATTTCGTAAGGCGTGCCGAGACTATGCGATGAGTCAAATTGAGCTACAAAAGGCGGATTTTAAACGCCTTGGCGTGCTGGGCGATTGGGACAATCCGTATTTGACGATGAATTTTAAAACCGAAGCCGACATCGTGCGGACGCTTGGCAAAATCTACAACAATGGGCATATTGTGCGTGGTATGAAGCCTGTGAATTGGTGCTTGGATTGTGGTTCTGCCCTTGCCGAAGCGGAAGTGGAATACGAAAACAAAACTTCCGATGCGATTTATGTTGGGTTTGATATTGTTAATCGTGGCGATTTGGGGGCGACCGCCAATTTGACAGGCAATTTGCAAGCCGTCATCTGGACAACGACCCCTTGGACATTGCCCGCCAACCAAGCCATTAGTGCCAATGCGGAATTTGATTATGCGATTATTAAAACTGAAAAAGGGCATTTTATTGTCGCCAAAGACTTAACCGAAGACTTTGCCAAAAATATCAATTTGGAAAATTATGAGATTGTGGCAAGTGTTAAGGGTTCAGAATTAACCGCTCTAAAAGCCCAGCACCCCCTAATCAGCGAGCGTCAAGTTCCCTTTATCACAGGTGAGCACGTAACGGCGGACAGCGGTACAGGCTTGGTGCATACCGCCCCTGCTCACGGTGTGGACGACTATAATGTTGGGCGTGCCAACAACCTGCCAACCGAAAACCCTGTGGGCGGTAATGGCGTGTATTTGGAAACCGCAAAAGTCTTTGTTGGCGAACATATTTATAAGGCACAGCCCAAGATTATCGCCACGCTACAAGAAAGCGGACACCTGCTTGACCATAAAAAAATCACCCACAGCTATCCGCATTGCTGGCGACATAAGACACCGATTATTTTTCGTGCCACGCCCCAATGGTTTATTTCTATGGAAACTAAGGGACTTCGTGAACAAGCGTTATCCGACATTCCAAAGGTAACTTGGACACCTGCGTGGGGTCAAAACCGCATTGAATCAATGATGAACGGTCGCCCTGACTGGTGTATTAGCCGTCAGCGGACTTGGGGCGTGCCAATTGCCTTTTTTATACACAAAGACAGTGGCGAGTTGCACCCCGATACTTCTGCTTTGATTGAAAAGGTTGCTGGGGTCATTGAACAAGGGGGCATTGAAGCGTGGTTTGATGCACCGATTAGCGACTTTTTAAATGAAGCCGATTGTGAAAACTATGTCAAATCCACCGACACGCTTGATGTGTGGTTTGACTCTGGTTCTACCAACTTTGCCGTTTTGGGTAGTCGTGGCGAATTAACCAACCCTGCTGATTTGTACCTTGAAGGCTCTGACCAACATCGTGGCTGGTTTCAATCATCGCTTTTGGTGGCGGAAAGTGTGTACGGTCGTCCGCCTTACAAACAAGTGCTAACGCACGGCTTTACGGTGGACGCAAAGGGCTATAAATTATCAAAATCCAAAGGCAATACCAAAGGCTTTGAACCTGCCGAACTTGCCCAAAAATACGGCATTGACATTGTCCGCTTGTGGGTTGGGTCGTCTGATTACCGCTACGAAATGGCGGTCAGTAAAGAAGGCTTTGACCGTGTCAGCGATATGTACCGCCGTATCCGTAACACCATTCGTTTTTTGCTTGCCAATACCGATGACTTTGACCCAAGCAAAGACTTAGTGCCAGCAGGCGAGCTTGTCAGCCTTGATAAATACATTTTGCACAAAGCCACGCAAGTCCAAAACGACATTCGCACCGCGTATGATGCGATGGATTTTCACCAAGTGTGCCAGCTTGTTACCAATTTTTGTGGGGCGGATTTGGGCGGATTTTACCTTGACATCATCAAAGACCGCCAATACACCAGCAAGGCGGACAGACACGCTCGCCGTTCGGCACAGACCGCCATTTATCACATCGCTCACGCCCTTTTGCGTTGGATTGCCCCAATTTTATCCTTTACCGCCCAAGAAGCGTGGGAAGTACTAAAAGGCACGGACGGCTATGTCTTTACAAAAGAGTGGTACGAATTGCCAAAAGTCGCCCTAACCGACATCACGGACACAGATTGGCAAGCGATTTTGGCGGTCAAAGAAGTGGCAAATAAGGCAATGGACGATGCTCGCACCGATAAAGTTATCAACAGCAGTTTGTCGGCACAGCTTGACATTGTGGCGGACAGCACCACCTACCCAGCCCTTGCCAAACTGGGCGATGAGCTAAAATTTGTGTTTATCACCAGTAGCGTCAGCCTAAATCAGGGCAATGAATTGGCGGTCAAAGTTGCCCCTGCGACTGGCGAAAAATGCGTGCGTTGCTGGCATATTTTACCAAGTGTCGGAAGCGTTGCCGAACATAAGGACATTTGCCCAAGATGTGTGGAAAATGCCTTTGGCAATGGCGAAAATCGTAAATTTGCTTAATTTGTTTGGTAAAATTATAAGGGCGAATTGGCGTTCGTCCTTATAAATTACTTATTGGAGAACAACAATGCCCAAAAAATCCATTGCTTTATATTTGTTGTTGGCGGTTGTGATTGCGATTGTCTTAACTTTTTTAACTTTTGCGACACCGCTTGGGGTGGTTTTATATTATACTTCACTTGCTTTTATCGTGGATAAAATGACACAAGGCACAGGCGATACAGGCATTGGTATTGTGATTTATTGGACATTGTTTGCCAATTTTATTTGGGGGCTTGTGCCTTTGTTGTTGGCGTATAAGAAAAGTAAAGGTAAATTTTAATCTGTAAGGTGCGTATTACGCACCGTTTTAAGATAATACTTGTCAATGGTGCAATTATATTTGATAAATATGAAAAAATGTGTATTGATATTCTTGATAATTATTGCATTGATACTTGCAGGATTGGCTTTATTTGATGTTATCAGTCGTTATCAGTTGATTGTTGCTTTGGCAATCATTAAAATAATTATTATTGCTATTGGCGTATCAATGGGTGCATTTGACAAAGAGCCTGCTCAAATTAGCGATATTACAGTAGATACTCATAAGGATACTTATATTTATTGCGGGATTGGTGTTATTATTAGTTTGATGTTGTCCTTTATTTATTTTTTAACACAAAATCAAATATTTTTGGGATTATCCATTGCGGTATTTATTGGTATTTTGGTAAAAATTTTTATGGCTTTACATTATCAAGATAATCCGTAGGTGCGTATTACGCACCATTATTGTCAATCAATTAGAGTTACTGAGGTAAATAAAAATGCTAACAAAAGTTGAATATCCTTGCCCAAATTGTCAAAATTTATTTAAGCCCAAAGCCTTAATTAAAAAACCCTTTAAGGGAGCATTAAAGCCTTATCAATTTACGCCAGAACCTGCCATTCATTGTCCGCATTGTGAGCAAAAATTAAAGGCAATTTTCCCTGTACAATACGCTTGGGGATTGGTTGGTTTGGTGGTTTTGATTTGTTTGATGATAATTGCTAAATCTATTTTTGATTTGCAATTCAACAAAATGATTGATAATGTAATTACGGCTAGTATGTTCTTGATTGATATTTTGTTAAACGGTGCGTAATACGCACCTTACGCCCATTGAATAAGTCAATAAGGACAAATAATGCAAATCCGTTTTATGACCAAAAATGACATTCCCTAAACCTTTGAACTAATGAAAGCATTGGCGGTTTTTGAACATTATATTGACAGCTTTGCCATTACGCCGGACATTGTTAAAGAAAAAGGCATTGATAAAAATCCGCCTGATTTTTATTGTTTGGTGGCTGATGATAATGGGACAATCGCAGGAATGCTTGTTTATTATTTTTTGCCTTATACAGCTCAAAATTGCCCTGCCATTTATATGAAAGAGCTTTATGTTGATGAAAATTTCCGCAGTCAAAAGGTTGGTAAAAAAGTTGATGTTAAAATTAAAACAAATCGCCAAAGAAAACAACTGCCAAACCATTAAATGGACGGTTGCCCCTTGGAATGATAGGGGAATGAAATTTTATGAATGCTTAGGGGCAAAACAAAATACCGAATGGGTCAATTATGAATTGGCGGTGGAATGATTTGTTATTGAATAATTCGTAAAGTGCGTAATACGCACCGTTTAAAATATAAAGCCCAAAACTGGTGCGTAAGCACCTTACAATTTAAAAATGTTAAGAAATTGATTATGTCAGAAAATACCCAAAACAAAACCCCCAATTTAGCATTAAATGGCAAATCCGCCTTTGGTTATTATGTCCTTGCCCTTGCTGTTTTAATCATTGACCAAATGACCAAAATCGGTTTTCAAAAATGGCTTGTTGCTGAATTTAATTCTGTGCCTGTCATTGAACCGTTTTTTAATTGGACTCTGGCGTATAATCGTGGAGCGGCGTTTAGTTTTCTTGCCAATCAAGGCGGTTGGCAAAAGTACTTTTTTGCCTTGCTTGGTATTGCCGTATCGGTATTTATCATCGTCTATCTCCGCCAAATTCCCAAATCTGCCCGTGTCCTGTCCTTTGGATTGGCACTTGTATTGGGCGGGGCGGTGGGTAATGTCATTGACCGTTTTTTATATGGTTATGTGATTGATTTTATTCATATTCATTGGGGAGATGCGTGGCACTATCCTGTGTTTAATGTGGCGGATATGGCGATTATGGGTGGTATGGCACTTGTGGTGTGGGATATGTTGTTTTTTGAAAGTAAACGCAAAAATGGCGTATCGTGACAAATCAAACAAACAGCTTATTTACCTTCTTTATTTTAAAAATGCCTTTATTTGACAAGCGTTTGATGAATAAATTTATCAGTACCATTATTTTATCTTTACTTGTTGTTGCTTATTTTCAATCAGATGGACAATGTTTATCTCACTGGTATAACAAAAACCACCGCTTGTCTAATTTTTTATAAAAAACGCACATTTTTTTACAAAACTGATTTAAAAATGTTACAATTTACCTGTGAACATCCATTTTATATTCATAGGTAATCGCATGAAACCCAACCATTCTTTTATCCTAAAACCCCTTGCTGTCTCTTGTTTTGTCGCAATGACCGCAACTGGCTGTGCCATCGATGACGACATTAACGCCACTCAGCACTCCAATCTCATCATTAATAATGCCGACCCAAGCATTATTCGTGCCGAAGAAGAAGCTAAACGCAAGGCTGAGGAAGAGGCTAAGCGTAAAGCAGAAGAGGAAGCCAAACGTAAAGAGGCAGAGCGTCTTGAAAAAAAACGTCAAGAAGCCGAAGCCAAACAAAAAGCTCAACAAGCTGCCCTTGATAAAATCAACAAGGCTCGCCAAACCGTTGGTAAGGCTAACAGCACCCTAACACAAGCTCAAAAAACAACCACCGAAGCACAGAGCCAAGCATCAAACCCTGCCACTGCTGACAACGCCATCAATCAAGCCAACGTTGCTTATCAGCAGGCTAACACCGCTCTAAATAACGCCGAAACCGCTCTTGTCGAAGCAGAGCAAGCCCTAAAAGATGCCAAAGCAATTGGTGCCAATCAAGACATCATCAACCAAGCTCAAAAAGCAGTAGAGGATGCCAAGCAGGCGATAAACACCGCTGAAAATGTTCGCACGCAAGCTCAAAATGCACGCAAGCAAGCCGAGCGAACTAAAAGCGACAATGCAAGTCAGCAGATTGCCAAGCAAATCGAAAAAGCCAACGCCCAAACCAATGAAGCGGTCGCTACCGCCAACACAGCAAAAGCCGAGCTAAATAATGCCGATAGCCAAGCTGAGCAAGCAAAAACTCAAGCAGGTAATCCTGACACTGCTCAGTCTGCCATTGACCAAGCCAAAAAAGCAGAGCAAACCGCCCAAAATGCTCTAGATAAAGCCCAAGAAGCGGTCAAACAAGCACAAACGGCACTTGATACCGCTAAAGCTACAGGCAATCAAGAAGCGATTAAAAAAGCCCAAGATGCATTAAATAATGCCAATGACACTGCCAAAAAAGCCACAGATGCCAAAGAAAAAGCAGAAGCTGTCATCGCTCAAGCCCAAAGCACACTTGACAAATATCAAGCCGAACAAGATAATCAAAATAATGCCAAAATCAAGCAAATCAAAGACACCGCAACTGGCATTGCCAATACCGCAAACACGCTAATAAGCAATCTTGACAACACCAAAAAAACTGCTGACAATGCCGCCAAGCAAGCAAATGCTTTGATCACCACCGATCAAGCACTAAAAGACGCTGATACTGCCAAAACACAAGCGGTAGATGCTGAACAAAAAGCTCAAAAAGCACTGACAGATGCCCAAAAAGCACTGATAGATGCCAAAGCCGTTAGTGCAAATAACGAAGCTGTAACCGCCACCCAAAATGCCATCAAAAAAGCCGAAGAAGCACTGGCATCTGCCCAAGCCATCAAAAAACAAACTGAAGCTGTCAGTAAACAGGTAGAGACGACAGAAGCAAAGGCTTATGTTGCTCCCATATCCGATGACACCATCAAAAAAGCCAAGCCTGACCATACTCGCAAGGTCAATGACTCATTGGTTAAAGCCCAGCCCACACCTGCCCAAGACACCATGGCAGGCTATAGTAGTATGGATAGGGTTAGCCCTGAAGGGGAGTTTGTTGAGAGTAAAACCAACGCGTTTTATGGTGTCAATCAAAATGAATATGCCAAAAAAATCACAGAGTTAAAAACATCCATTGACACCACCAAGCTCTCTGTCGGTGTCATTGATAGCGGCATCAGCCCTGACAACCCTGACTTGGCAGGAGCCAAACTCAGTGGCAATAATCTGGTTGCTTGCAGTAACTACGACTGCTTCATGAATTTACCTTATATGATGTCAAAACCCAAAGATTCTCACGGTTCTAACATGGCAGCAATTATTGCAGGTAACAATGGCATGACCAATGCCACCATTTATTCGTATACAGATGGTAATTTAGGTAATGGAGATGAATTTGTTGCCATGCATAAACTAAATAAGGATCAGGGGGTTAAAATCTTTAACAACTCATGGGGTTACATCCCTGAACCTGGTCAAAGTGACAATGGCTGGCTTGAAGATGCCATGACTGCCACACCCAATGGCGATACCAAAAACAGCCCATACAAGGAAGTTCAATCCATTCATGAACTCATCATCGAAAATGATGCCCTACTCATTCACGCCACGGGCAATGAAAACAAAAACAACACCTTTGGCGAGCGATTAATCCCCAAACTCAATCCTGACTTTAAAAAAGGATTTTTGGCGGTCTCCGCTCCTCGTGAAGACTTTGTCGAAGCCAACTACTGTGGCGATGCGGCCGAATGGTGTCTTTCTGCCACATCCACCACATCCCATCATGACAACGATGGTACAAAAGTCACATATCAAGGCACATCGCCTGCCACAGCTCGTGTTACGGGTGCCGCCCTACTCGTCAAGGGTGCTTATCCTTGGATGAAAAATGAAAATCTGGTGCAGACCCTGCTTAGCACCGCCCAAGATTTTGATGACCTAAAAGCACGAAATACCACATTCTTAACACTTGCAGAGGTCAAAAAGTCAGAAATCAATCCTGACCGACCAGCTTATGAAGCTTTAGATGACAAAGGCAATAAAATTATCGTTCAAGCAGTTGACACACCTTGGCAGAATCGCACCATCGTCAAAAACATCGGTGGCAAAAACATCACTCATGAAAGCGGTTGGGGTCTACTAGACACCATCGCTGCAACCCAAGGTTATGGTGGTTTTTACTGGGACAATGTCATGTTGGATGTCACAGGCAAAGACACCGTATCTGTCTTCTCCAACAACATCAAAGGCAATTACGGCTTCACCAAAGCAGGTGATGGTAAACTTGTCCTAACAGGTAATAACACTTACAAGGGCGACACCGTCATTACTGATGGCACCCTTGAAATTAATGGCGATAATGGCAACTCAGTCATCAATATCACAGGTGGCGAACTGACAGGGTATGGCACAACAGGCAATGTTAGACAAACTGGTGGGGCGGTCAATAACGAAGGCAACCTAACCATTCGTGGCACCTACACCATGAATAATGACAGTACCTTTAAAGCCAAATTTGGCAATCTTTTGACCGTCACCGAAAAAGCCACTCTGGATGGCACGCTTGACCTATATGATGAAGTTAAGCAAAGCGAACCACTCATCAAAGAGACAGGTTCAAAAACCACTGTACTACGAGCAGGTGAGCTAAGCGGTACTTTTGATACCGTCAAATCCAGCAATGCTCTATTTAGCATCATCAAGACCGAATATAGTGGCAAGGTTGGTACCGACGGCAAGACCACGCCTGACGCCATCACCAAAACTGATGTGGTGGTGAGTGCCAAACGTAACAAACTAAGCAATATGGGCAGTAGCAGCACTGCCAGTATCGGACGCACCAAAGTTGAGCAAAATTTAGATAAAGTACTAAGCGAGATAGATGCCAAAGACAGTGCAGGCACGCTGGCTGGTAGCGAGAAAGGCTTTGCCATCGGCTTTGCCAACAAAATGTCAATGGCAACCAACAAATCCTTGCTTAGCACATCTGGCACGCCTGCCATCATTGGCAATAAGTACAATGAAGCTCTGTTTGGACTTGACCCTGCGTTTTATGCCAATAACGCCGTTCATGCCATCGAACAAAGTGGCACCCAAGCGACCAATTTTGCCAAAAACATGGCAAACACCGCCAACGGTGTATGGCTAGAGAGTACTTACCAAGA
The DNA here is from genome assembly GCF_025985205.1 of Moraxella bovis. Classification (NCBI taxonomy): domain Bacteria; kingdom Pseudomonadati; phylum Pseudomonadota; class Gammaproteobacteria; order Moraxellales; family Moraxellaceae; genus Moraxella; species Moraxella bovis. Next base: position 533,395 of record NZ_CP087840.1, on the reverse strand, counting down.
ATATGAGCTAGACCTGCCAAGCAGTCAAAGCGAGCGTGAAGTCCGCAACCAAAGCATTGGCGTGGCAAAAACAGGTGAGCGTTTTGGCTTAGGCTTACAGCTTGACCTAGGTCGCCTTGAGTTGGACGAGCAAAACGACAGTACCAACCACAACATCGAGACAGATGTCGCCACTCTAACCGTGGGTGTTAATAGTGATGTGGGCAACAACGCCAAAGGTACGCTATGGGCAAAAGCAGGCGTACTAAACAGTAACGCCAAAAACAACACTCATAACAAACAAAAGTATAATGGTCAGCTCTATGCTGGCGGTGTCCATCTTGGCACTTCATACGCCCTAAGCCCCAATGCCAGCATCAAGCCTTATATCGGGGTTAGCTACCATCAATATCAGCATGACAATGCCCACTTTGATGACGGTGTTGTGGCGGTCAAAGACATTGACGCCACTCGTTGGCAAGGCACCATTGGCGTGGATACCGAGTACCAAATCAACCCCCAATGGCAAGTCCAAGCAGGTCTGCAATACGACAACGCTTTTGAACAAGACGCAACGATTGCCAGTGCTTACTCAGGCACCAATACTGACGTCACCTTTGATGCATGGGAGACTGGTAAAGATAAAATCCAAGCCACTGTTGGTACCAGCTATCAGATTGACCCAAGAAACCGTGTCAGCCTAGATTATGATTATTTTAAAAGTGAAAAATCTGACGGCGACCGTGTACAGCTTACCCTAAGCAGTCGTTTCTAAGCCATTACAGCAAAATAAAAACGGTTCAAATTGAACCGTTTTTATTTTAAAGATTTTATCACAAAATCCGAATCCCCTGCCACAGAGCATACACCCCAAGCACAAACAGCACGACCGAGATGACATGACCAAAGACTTCTTGAGAGAGTCTGTTACGCATCTTTGAACCCAAATAGACAAACAGCATAGAAATCACAATCACGATTCCAAGCATGGTCATCTGCTTTTGGCTAAATGCCATGATGAGCGGAGTCAAGGTAAATAGCTGAATGACTTTGGTAATCAAAATACTCATGTTATTGACAATCACCATCTCATGCTTGGTGCGGTCTGTGCCGATAAGATAAATCATCAAAAACGCCACAATGGCATTGGTAACACCGCCGATGACCCCAACCAAAAACCCCGCCACCGCCATTGTTTTTTTATCTCTTTTAAAGGTAATTCTAAACCTGCTGTATTGGGTAATAATATAGACAATGAGCGTCAGACCCAAAAAGATTTTTAGATAACCATCAGGAAACAGCAGAAGTAGTCGCACCCCAACCAAGCCACCCAAAAAACTCATCACAAACAGCCAAAAGTACTCTTTACTGTATTTGATAATGTTGGCAACAATACCTCCACCCGTGCGAAGCATGATGAGATTTAGGATGATACACGGCACAATAACCATCGCCACCGCAATTTTAAGTGGATAAAAATTGGCAATAATCGCGGTGCCAACAATGGGATAGCCAAATCCTGCCACACCATGCAACAACGCCCCAAGTACAAAAAAAACAATGATAATCCAATCATTATTATCAAATTGTGATAGCATGAACTGCCCTTATTCCAAATCATAAAAACGTGGGCAATTATCGCAAACTTTATCCAAAAAGTAATATGCACGATAAGTCATTGCTTATTCCAAAAACGAAAAACACCGCATAAAGCGGTGCTTTCAAGCCTTTTTGTATGAGTTTAGGCAGGTTTATTTTCTTCATGCAGTCTTGCATTTAGCTCATCAATAACAAGCGACCAAACTGCATCTAGCTTCCATTCTTCACGAATAAACATACTTTGTTGCTCATCTAAAAATGGGGCATCTGCCAATGTCACATTCTCAGGCAGTTGATTGTTTTTGATAAAAGCATCGATCTCGCTATCCGAGTTTGGCAAACCAAGCTGGGCAAATAGGTCATTCATGGTGTGTTCGGCATTGTCTAACATGGTATTCTCCAAAGTAAATAAATGAATGGTAAGTCCTTAAACTTGTTTTTAATTCTAACAAAATTTGGGCTTGATATTGTGTGTTTTATGTGCTGATTTTTATATAAATGTAAAAAGCAGAACTACACCAACGCCGACAAGATATTGCCGCCCACAATGCGAATGCCCATTTCCAAGAGTGCCAACGCCAAAATGGCAACCAACGTCGAAAAGTCAAGCATGCCCAGATTGGGCGTGATTTTGCGAAATGGGGCGACAATCGGCTCTGCCATCTGCATGATCAGCTCCATGAGTGGATGCATGACCTGAAACAGCATGATGACCCAGCTTAGAATGACCGACGCAAACACGATATACTGAAACATATCAATGAGCGAGAGTATCGCCGTCAAACTGCCACTAAAAAACAATACAAGCGGGGTCATGGGCTTACCCAAAATACTCGCCATGCCTGCAATCTTGATAAAGGTCAAAAGGAGCATCAGCACCACCGCCGATGTACTAAATCGCCCCTTACCCAAATCAGGAAAAATCCGCCCAAACAGCGTAACCACTGCCGAGAGCATGTAGGTAACTTTGGCATAAGGGTGCTTGGGGTCAATCTCAGCGAACTGAAACATAAACCTTAAGAAACAAATGATTAAGGCAAAATTGACAACGACATTAAAAATAATGGTAATCGGTTCATTCATAAGTGGTAGTTTCTATCATCGGTCATTGTTAAAATGATGTGGGTAAATCATTATGGGGTTAAGTTTTAGAGTAACTATTTTTAAAATTAGGTAGTAGTCTAAAAAGTATGCTGAACTAGTTTTCCGTTCGCTCTGAGCCTGCCTGCGGGTAGGAAAACCGTTATGGGCAGGCATAGCTCGCCACGAACGGTTTTCTTTGTAGCATACTTTTTGAACCAGAGCCTAAAATTAATATAAATTGTAAGGTGTGATACGCACTGTTTTGGTTAATTTATCAATAAATTTCAATCATTTATCATCAAATAACGCACCCAGCTCCACACTTCTGTCATAACACGCCACCATCGCTCGCCCAAACGCACCGCCCACGTCATCACGCTCCAACGAAGCCAATGCCTGTGCGGTCGTTCCGCCTTTTGATGTTACGCTCATACGCAGTGCCTGTGGGTCGCCATCTTTGGCAAGTAGTCCTGCCCCTATCATGCTCTGCACCGCCAAACGATGAGCATCATCGGCAACGAGTCCCATCTCTATCGCTTGGGCAGTCATGTGTTCTAGCACATAAAAAAAGTACGCAGGGGCAGAGCCCGCCACCGCCGTTACAGCGTGCAGTTTGGTCTCATCGTCCACCCATACCGCCAAGCCACAGCTTGTCATGACCGCTTCGCACACATCCTTATCGGACGGGCTTGCCGTCTTGTCGGCATACAGCCCTGTCGCCCCTGCACCCACCGCAGACGGTAGGTTTGGCATGGCACGCACCACACGCCCACAGCCTAAGGCTCGTTGGAGTGTCACGCATGGCACGCCTGCCAGCACCGACAAGACGAGCTTGTCCGCCAAATATGGGGCAAGGCTTGGGGCAACGTCCATCAGCACTTGGGGCTTGATAGCAAGCACTACCACGTCCGCCTTTGTTATCAACTCATGGGCGGTGTCAGGCGTGGTGGTTAATACGCCTTGACTGGCGAACCGCTCTCGCTTGTCGACATTTTTGTCTGATACACCAACGGTTAAGGTCAAATCATGGCAATCTTTGGCGGTCAATAACCCCCCAATCATCGCTCCTGCCATGTTACCGCCACCGATGAATATCACTGTTTTATTTTGTAATGCGTGAAAGTCCGTCATGTTGCCCTGCCACTGCCCTTTAAAATTCTAACCAATCCGCCATTTTACATGAAATGCCCTAATTGTGCAAAAATTTCATGTCCTATCCACCACAAGCAACGTCCGCCCCCACCGCCCATCATCAAACACCCCACGCAAGGCGTAAAACATAGCACTGTCAGTCAGCCACCACTTATCCATGCTCATCACAAGTACCATCTCATCATGAACATACAGCCCCCACAGATTGGCACGGTGCCATGTGGGAACGCTTAGGCACTGGTAGAGTTTTTTACCGCCAAGTTTGGTAAAGCCGATTTGGGTTTTGCCGTCCTTATCCACATACGGCTCATAAATCCGCAGCCGCTCATCACGGCTCACAGACTGAATATAAGCCGATTTATCCGCAAATAATTCACACAAACCATCATGAAAATCCATAAAAATGGCAAGTTTGGTATTTTGTTTTAGGATAATTTTAGATGAATTTAGGGCGATTTTGTCATCGCTCATCTCATCTTGTAATAACACAAACAGCTCATGATGATAGCGGTACAGGGTGTTTTTATAACGGCACAGCACCACCGCCCTGCCATTACCACCCACGTCATCGCCATCACCACCTTGCCAAAGAATCTGTGTACTATGGTCGCCATCAGTACGAGCGGTCAATGCTAGGGTATCGCTGACGGTCTGATAACTGGGCGGTAGGGGATTATCCGCTTGCACAAAAAACCGCACCACCGCCGACTGCTCATGTGCTGAGAGCAGGCGTAACGCATGAATGTCCAAACAGCCCACAAAAGGCGTGTGGGGCGTGGCAAGGATGCATTTTTTAACCAACTCAAACACCGTGTCACTGATGAGTGCGTGAGCGTCATTCATCAGATGAGCGGTGCGAGCGATGTTTTGGCGAACCTTTGGGTTTAGGGCGGTCAGGCGTGGCAAGATGTCGTTACGGATAAGACTGCGAGCATTGTCGGTCGTCTCATTGGTCGGGTCGTCCACATAGGGCAAGGCGTGGGCGTGGGCAAATGCGGTAATCTCATGGCGAGACACGCCAAGCAAGGGGCGATGTAGGTTCATTGTCCGCCCTTGTACGGTTTTGGTGTTCCATGCTCTCATGCCTGATAAGCCCTGCACGCCTGCCCCGTTGATGAGTCGCATAAGTACCGTCTCGGCTTGGTCATCGGCATGGTGCGCCACCAATAGCACGCCATCGTCCACCATCGCCCCCATGAGTGCCTGATAACGGGCGGTGCGTGCCGATGTTTCGGTTTTTTTGGCAAGCGTTAAAGGCAAAATTTGCCAGTCAAATCCATGCTCGTCTGCCCACGCTCCCACCAGTCTCGCCCAGTCGTCATTTGCCTGTTGTATGCCGTGATGAACGTGCAGGAGCGTGGGTAGCCTGTCCAATCTGCCCTGCTGATACAACAGATAACAGCCATACGCCAGAGCGAGCGAGTCTCGCCCACCACTACACGCCACATATAAAGGATAAGGCACGTCATTTAGGGCGGACAAGGCGGACAAAATGGGGCAAGCGGTCATCTTACACCGCCAAATCCGCCAAATCACCCTTACTTTCTAGCCACGCCTTGCGGTCGGACGCTCGTTTCTTTGCCAAAAGCATGTCCATAACGCTACTTGTCGAAGTAAAATCATCAATGTCAAGCTGTACCAAACGGCGAGTATCAGGGTTCATGGTCGTCTCACGCAAATGGTCGGGGTTCATCTCGCCCAAGCCCTTAAAGCGGGTGATTTGCGGCTTGCCTTTGGACTTGGTTTTTTTCAAGATGGCGTTCAATTCATCATCGTCCAAGGCATAATGCACGTCCTTGCCAATGTCAATGCGATACAGTGGGGGCATGGCGACAAACAAATGCCCTGCTTCCACAAGCGAACGAAAATGCTTGACAAACAACGCACAAATTAGCGTGGCAATGTGCAGCCCATCACTGTCTGCGTCCGCTAGAATACAGATTTTGTCATAGCGTAATTCTGATAAGTCATCAGACGCTGGGTCTACCCCTATGGCAATGGCAATGTCGTGTATCTCTTGGCTGGATAATACGGTATCGTGTGAAACCTCCCATGTGTTTAGGATTTTGCCGCGCAGGGGCAGTATCGCCTGAAAATGGCGGTCTCGGGCTTGTTTGGCTGACCCGCCTGCACTGTCGCCCTCCACCAAAAACAGCTCCGCTCCGTCCTTAAATTCGCCCTTACAATCGGCTAGTTTCCCTGGTAAGGCAGGACCTTGGGTGATTTTTTTGCGGGCGACTTTTTGGGCGGATTTGAGCCGTTTGCCTGCTTTACTGATGGCAAGCTCGGCTATGGCTTTGGCGGTGTCGGGGTGGGCGTTTAGCCACAGACTAAATGCGTCTTTGGCAAGGGTCTGCACGAGTGGGGACGCTTCACGGCTGGATAGGCGTTCTTTGGTTTGACCGCTAAACTGTGGCTCGGCAAATTTTAAGGACAAAATATAATTGACCCCGTCCCACACGTCATCGGCAGTTAGGCGGACGTTTCTGGGCAGTAGGCTATGAATTTCACAAAACTCACGTAGTGCGTCCGTAATGCCCGTGCGTAGCCCATTGACGTGCGTACCGCCTTGTGCGGTAGGGATAAGGTTTACATAGCTTTCGCAAATGGGCGTGCCTGATTCGGGTAGCCACGCTATGGCAAAAGTCGCCCCACCACGTTCGCCCCCTGTTGGTTCTTGGCTAAAATAAAATGGCTTATCAGGGATAATGGCAAGCTCGCCAAGCTGCTCGGTCAAATACTGCACCGCGCCATCTGTGTATTGCCAGCTTTCGCTGTCGGACGGTTCGGGCTCACTCACAAAGTCAATTTTTAGCCCTGCCGACAGCACGGCTTTGGCTTTTAGGTTGTGTTTTAACGATTTAATTGAGAATTTGGGATTGTCAAAATACTGCTCATCTACCCAAAATCGCACCTGTGTGCCACGTTTTTTCTTATTAGGGGACGGCTCGTGAGTTAGGGGCGTTGTCGGTACGCCATTCTCAAAATTCATCTGATACTGCGTGCCGTCTCGCCAAACGATGACTTCCACCCGTTTGGATAAAGCATTAACCACGCTGATACCCACACCATGCAGACCGCCACTGATGGCATAATTGTCCGTGCTAAATTTGCCCCCTGCGTGCAGGCGTGTCAAGATGAGCTCCACGCCCGACTGATTAAATTCAGGGTGAATGTCGGTAGGCATGCCCCGTCCGTCATCAAGTACCGACAGCGAGCCGTCAGCGTGCAGGGTAACAGTGATGTGCTTGGCGTGTCCTGCCAACGCTTCATCCACCGAGTTGTCAATGACTTCTGCCGCAAGGTGGTTGGGACGTGTGGTGTCAGTGTACATACCAGGGCGACGGCGGACGGGTTCTAGCCCTTCTAGGACTTCTAGGTTTTGGGTGGTGTAGTTGGTCATTGTGCTTTTATGAATGTTAAAAAGGGGTATTGTAACCGATTTTGGCAGATATTTAAATTTGATGATTAAAATTCTTACCAGTCAGCTAGCCCCAAAACTCTTCCTAAAACTTTGCGGACTGACACCAAAACGCGCCTTAAACTGCATTCGCAAATTGCTTGCCGTGCCAAAACCTGTCTTATCTGCGATGATTTCAATCGGCAAATCCGTGCTTTCCAAATAGTCTTGCACTTTTGCCAAACGCTTGGCGGTCAGCCACTGGCTCAAAGTCATTTGCGTGGCGGTTTTAAAATAGCGGTTAAAACTTCTTTTGGACAAATGCACCCTGTTTGCCAAATCGTCCAATTTATGATTGTCCGCCAAATTGTCGCTTAAAAATTGCAATAACTCATTGATTTTTTCGTCTTTGGCGTGGCTAATCGGGCTGATGGCATTAAATTGGGCTTGCCCGCCTTCTCGGTGTGGTGCGGAAACCAAATGTTTGGCAAGTTCATTAGCAACCTTCACCCCATGCAGCGTACGAATAAAATACAAGCAACAATCCAAGCCCGCAAACGCCCCTGCTGATGTCAAAATATTGCCGTCATCAATATAAAGCCGATTGCTGTCTAGTTGAATATGCGGGAATTTTTCTTTAAATGCCCGCTCGCCTGCCCAATGGGTTACCACCGTTTTGCCCTGCAAAATATCAGCAAAAGCAAGCACAAAAGTGCCATAACACAGCCCGATGATTTTTTGCCCTGTGCGTGGGCGGTTTGCAGTTTTTGGCAGAGTTTGGCATTTGGCACATCGCCCACAAAGCCACTAATGACAATGATGTCCGCCGTGTCCAATAGCGACAAATCGACAGTTCCGCAATTTTTGCCCCAAATTCGCTTAAAATCGCCTTGCCATTGTCGCTACATACCGCAAAATCAAACAGCTTTTGCCCTTGATAAGTGGCTTGAAACAGCGAAAAAGGAATATTAAAAACAAAATCGTTACAGCCGTTTTGGGCGTAAAGGACTAGGGTTGGGGGAGTACATTTATTCATTATCATTAACTTCTACTTGATTAACAATAAAAGCCATAAAAGTTTTGTATTTTGTTTCAGAGAAATCATTTTTAAAAATAAAATCAAAAAAATGAATTAACTATAAATCGCAATATATCAAATAGAAAAATTGTCATATAGAAAAATATAACAATAAAAATCATAAAAATAGAGATAAAATAAAAATTTATAATTAACTGTGCGAACACAACTTCTGGATTATCTGGTTTTAGTAAATTGATTAGCATAACAGCTGACATTGATAAAAATGCACAATCAATCCAATAATTCTTGGTTTTGCATCAGTTTGATAAGTGAATTTCCTCCAATTAAATTTATAAATTGTTGGATAGCCATCTCTATATTTTTTCCAATCTTCAAATTTTTTTAAAGTTTCAATAGTTGCATAATTTTTACCCAAATTTCTTATCATCCAGTCATTTCTCACTTCGTAAATTGAAGAGAACTCACAAGAATATTTTTTATTATGATGATTTATAATACTTTTCTCATTATATTTTAAAATTGAAAAATATAATATCATTGTTATAAAGTATATTATAATGGAATAAAAATTTATATTATTAAATTCTTGTGATTTTTTATAAAAATCCAAAATTGATAACACAATAAAAATAAAAAAATTGGTATCAAAAACCAATATTTCTTTTCTGAATTTCTTAAAGAAAATAGGTTTGCGTAAAAATCGTTAATTAACTGCAATGTTTTATTTTTATAATAATAAACAGCTTTCTTGGTTGGAGAATGTTTTTTTGGCAAAAGCAATATTGATTGAGGTTGTTCGTATTTATTAAAAATCATATTTTTAAAATTTTTCATAAAAAACCTGCTTTAAAAGCTATATTTTACCAGCATCAATCATAACATAAATTTTAAATTTTGGCAAAATCCTTGTGTTGATTGGCAATATTGCCTATTTTAGCATAAGGTAAAAATCATTAAAATACGCCCATTATTTAGCCAAACTAGGAAAACCCTATGAAAACCGCCCTACTTATCATTGATGTGCAAAACGAATATTTTGCGTCCGCAGGCGGCAAATTTGACCAATTTAATGTGGACACCATCGCCCAAAACATCGCAGGTACGCCAAAACTGCCGAGCAAAACGGAGAGCTTGTCATTGGCGTTCAGCATTTAATGGCAAAAGATTATCCGCTGTTTGCCGAAGGCTCACACGGTGCAAAACTGCATTCATCGGTTGCGGGCATTTTGGCAGATAAGCCTTTGGTGCAAAAGAGACACGTCGACAGTTTTTTAAACACCAATTTGCTTGAAATCTTGCAAGAAAACGGCACCCAGCAAGTGGACATTTGTGGCATTATGACCCAAAACTGCGTAACCCACACCGCACTTTCTCCCCTTGCCAAAGACTATAAAATCCGTGTATTATCAAATCTTTGCACCGCACCGACCGAGCTGATTCATCAAATCGCACTTGGGGCGTTGGCGAATAGAGCGTGGATTGAGGTGGTTTAAATTTGATAAAAAAACACCGTTTAATATTTGAAATTAAACGGTGTTTTTATATTCAGGCTGCCTGAATTTTCCCCAAAACAAACTCCACAAACACCCGCACAATCGCAGACGGATACCGCTGTGAAGCATAGAGCATAAACAAATCATAATTGGGCTTTTTAAGTTCTGGCAAAATTTCCACCACACGCTTATCTTTTATCCACTCATTTGCCGTACAATCAGAAATTTGCCCAATCGCCTGCCCCTCTAAAACCATATATTCCACCGCAGAAGCATCATTGCTGGCAAACAAAAACGGCAAGGCGATTTTCTCTTTATTCATTTGAATGACGACTTCGTTTTCGCCATTTTTTGCCCAAGTGGCAATGGGGAAATTTTTCAGCTCTTTCAAGGTGCTTGGCGTACCAAAACGAGCCAATAACTCGGGGTGAGCTACCCATTTTGTGCCGAGCGTGGCGACTTTTTTGGCGATAAAATGCTCGCCGTGCAAATTGCCAATCCTAAACACCACGTCAATGCCATCAAGACTTAAATCCAAAATGCGTTCAGTCATCGTGGCGTGAATTTACACATTGGGGAATTTTTGCCCAAATTCGCTAACCCACGCCAGCACAGGTTCGCATTTGGGTGGTGCGGAAATCCGCAAAATGCCTTTTAAATTTTGCTCATCATCAAACAACACTTGCTTGGCATTCAGCAAATTATCAATGGACAAATCCACTTCCTCATAGAGTTTTTGTGCCGCCATTGTTGGTTTAACGCCTGATTTTTGGCGGTCAAAGAGTTGATTTGTAAGGATTTTTCCAGCTCGGCAATTTGACGGCTAATGGTGGCAATCGGCACGCCCAATTTTTCAGCCGTTTTGGAGAGACTGCCGTGTTTAATCACGGAGACAAATAGGGATAAGGCGTTTAGGTTTATTGGTTTCGTAGAAATAGGTCTAAATTATGAGTCTGACTTTGCAAAACATATTGTACTGGCTTACCTTGTTTAACAATAATATTTTCATCAATCAAACGATTAAGCCAAGATTTAATTTGGGAGCTAGAAACATTTAATAATTCAGCCAGCTCTTTTTCTTTTTTGGGTTCTTGTAAATTTTGTTCAATCAGTTTTTTAACTAATAAAAATAACTCTTGTTCTGGAGATAAATCAAAATTCGTCTGTGTTATTGATTTTTCGTTAGCAGTTAAATGTATTTGTGGTTTTGGCGTATTTGTATTTGTTGCAAAATTACCATTAAAAATATCTAAAAATAATTGTGTATTGCTTGGATTACTCCACCACAACGCCCCTTTATTCACCAAGGCATTTAACCCTGCATTTTCAGTACCAGTTGAACGGACATAAATCGGAATTTGCTTGTATTTGTCTAATTGTTCAACGGCACCTGCCCAAGTTCCCCCTTTATTTAAATCAGAATTAATAACCAAACCAATGTCCGAAAGTGCATAAATATATTTATTGCGTTGCATTGCATTGCCGACCATAAAACGAGATTTAGGGTCGCACGCAGAAATCAGTACCAAACGATTTTCTTGTAATGCGGAGCGATTTGCAGCATTCAAAGCCACCTTCTCCAAACTGTCTGCCAATACACCACAAACAACACCGCCAACCTGTAAAGCTCCTTGCATTGCCGTCAAATCCGCCCCTTTTGCTCCGCCAGAGATAACCATTTTGCCAGATTGTGCGGCTAAGTGAGCAATATTTTGCGTATAAGCAATCAATTCATTGTCAATATTGCGAGAGCCTACAATCGCTATCCCACCTAAATTGAGCAAATTAACATCGCCACAACCATATAATATCGGCGGAGCTTGCTCTCCTAAACGAGTTTTCAAACGACTTGGATAAGTTTTATCTGCACGACTGATGACCCAAATATTACGAGAATACCAATAATCAAGAGTTTGGCTTAATAAAAAACCTCTTTGTAATAATTGCTGGATTCGCTCATATTCTAATTTTCCATAATCAGCTAAAATATTACTTAACTCTTCACCCAGTAAATCCGCAGGCTGTTTATGATTATTTTTTAAATAAACAGCCAACTGATGATATTCTTTATTGCTTAATAATTTCACATCATTTTGACTTTTTCCCAATAATAGTGGTGCGGTTAAAAGCAACATGGCCTTGGTATTATCTGAAACAAACATTTCTTATTCACCTTGATTGCTGGTTTGAGAAAGTACAAGTGGGAATATTGCACCACTACCATTAGATTTTAAAAGGTAGCTACATATGGTTAAAGTCCAGCGAGAATCCACCATATCATCAATCAACAAAACGGGTTCTGACAATGGATTATTGCTCAATTGAAATACGCCATCTAAATTATGGGCTTGAATATTGGCTATTTTGCATCATTTTTTGAGGTTCAGTTTCTTTGATTTTTTGGATAATTGGCATAAATGGTACCCCTAATTTTATTGCCAACCGCTCAGCAAAATCAGGCACCAATGCAGGGTGCCTCAAAGACGGTACGCAAGTTACCCAAGTTGGTTTTGGATTGGGTTGCCAACGTTCAATCATTTCACAACAGGCATTCACCAATTCATCTGCAAAATGATTATCTTGATATTTTCCTTGTCTGACCAATTTACCGCAGCCAGCATCGCCCCAAATGGATAAGGCACGCCCTTCTTCCGCTTGAAAATCTGGATTGATATTGCCTTTTTGCGAAAATTGTGTTGAACCGCCTGTTGCCCATTTCTTTCTAGGTTCAATAATCACATTGCTTCTGTGCAAAAAATAACTGGCTTTCTGAATAAGAGTTGGGTGAATAAAAGTTGGTAATGGCGGTAATTGAGGGGGTATAATTTGCTGTGTATCACCATCAAGTGCATTTACCAAAAATGCCATATGCTGACCAAATGGTAAATCAACATAATTTTTCATTTGTTGATGTTCATTTTTTCTTAATTCTGTAAGGCGATTAACCCTTTGCCAAAAATCACTAGATAATGTGGCGGAAGTTAATTGCCATTTCGTACCTTGCTTAACCAAAGGTGCTGGTGATTCTAATGATAAGATTTTTAATGCTTTGCTAATTCTACCTTGACTTAAATTGATTTTATTTTGCAATTCATTTAATGATAATCCATTTGGTGATTGTTGCAAGACATTTAAAATTTGATCGACTTCATTTTGCTTTGGGAAAGCACTGTCAATAAAAAACGCACTGATTTCATCATCTTCTATACCGCTCAATAATACACCATAAGCGTGTGATAATGCTCTTCCTGCTCGTCCAACTTGTTGATAATAAGCAACAACAGAATTTGGCATTTGATAATGAATGACAAATCAGGTTTATCATACCCCATTCCCAAAGCAGTTGTGGCAACCAATGCTTTGACTTGATTGTTGAGTAACTTATCTTCCAGTTCAATCCTTTTATCGCCACTTTCGCCTGTATAGGCTTCTACATCAAAACCTTGTAATTTTAGCCAGTCAGTAACTTGATTGGCGTCTCTTACTGTTAAAGTATAAATAATGCCACTACCTTGTAAATGAGGGAGTTGTTCAGCCAGCCACGCCAAACGCTCAATTTGACTAGGCAATTTAATGGTCTGTAAGGTTAATGACGGACGATTTAAGTCTCCTCTTGAAACTTCAATATTGGGTCCTAAAATGGCAATAAGGTCGTCCATTACACGCTGATTGGCGGTTGCTGTGGTTGCTAAAACACGCAAATTGGGCGGTAAGTATTTAATAATTCGTTCAATTAGGCGATAATCAGGGCGAAAATCGTGCCCCCAATCTGAAATACAGTGTGCTTCATCAATAACCAATAAACCAATATTCCCAGCAATTTGACTCAAAACATTATTGATAAAGTTCTGATTTGCCAATCGTTCAGGTGAGATTAAGACGATATCCACCCGACCTGAAATAATCTCTTGTTCTATTTGCTTCCAATCATCGGTATTTTCCGAATTGATACTTACCGCCCTTAAGCCCATTCTTTTTGCTGCCGCAATTTGGTTACGCATTAACGCCAATAATGGCGAAATAAGTAGCGTAATGCCAGCACCTGATTCTCTTAATAATTGTGTTGCAATAAAATAGACAAAACTTTTTCCCCCAACCTGTTTTTTGTACCACTAACAGTCTTTGTGTATTGGTAACAAGATGAGCAATTGCCTCCTCTTGTCCATCACGAAATTGAGCATTTGGATTGTTTGAACCTTGTCTTAATAATTCAAGAGCACGACCTGGATTAAAATGTATCATATTTTATTCCTTGGTTGGGATTTTGAATATTATAGATTTTTTTGACAATTTTTTCAAATGCCAACTTTCCATTTTTAAAAACCCACTTTCCAAAAATCGCCATGCTTTTATCAAGTCTAAAATTTTATAATATGCCCATTCCATTAAAACCAAAGAGAAATATTATGAAAAAATTCAAAACCACCACCATTGCCCTGACCTTTTCCGCTTTGGCATTGGCACTGTCTGCTTGCCAAATCACCCCATCAAGCCAAACCACCACCCAAAGTGCCAACACCGCCATAGACCAAGCCATCAGAGCCAACAGCAAGGCAAGCACCCAGCACACAAAGCAAATGGCAACTGCCAATAAACTCAATCACATCAGCTATGCCAATGTCGCTTATGACAACATCAACGAACGCCAAAAAAATGGACATTTATTTACCCAAAAATCATCGGGGTAATGTCCCTGTCGTGTTGTACCTTCACGGTGGCGGATTTATCACAGGCGACAAACTGGAAGTCATGGGCGGTTCGCACAAAAAATGTAGAAGAAATGATAAAACGCCTGCTTGACAATGGTTATGCGGTGGTGTCGGTGGGTTATCGCTTTTTGCCCGATGCCTTGCTTGACGAAATCAGCAATAATGTAACAAAAGCCTTTGAATTTGTGCGTAAAAATAGCAAACAATACGGCTTGGAAAGCAATCGCATTACGGTAATGGGCGAAAGTGCGGGCGGACATTTGGCACAATGGCTTGCCGTAACGCAGGGCAAACACATTAAGGCGAGCTTGCCCTATGATGGTTCTGCCGATTTTGTCAATATGACCGCCACCACCAAAGCCCAGCCCCAATGCGAAGCGACAAATTAGGCAAATGTGATACAAGCCGACATTCCCTAAGATTTTGATTTGAGTGCCTATGCCGTTGGCGAAAAATACGGCTCGCCTGCCTTTATCAAAAAAGCCACCGCATTAAGCCCCATTTATCGGGTTTCCAAAGACACGCCACCGACTTTAATGTTTCACGGCAACAATGATTGTGTGGTGGCTCACGAACAATCGGTTCGCTATTTGAAAAAATGCAAGCATATCAAATTCCTAGCGAACTGGTTATCCTAGAAGGCGAAGGACACGCCACGCCCAAATTTTGGACAACACCCGCCTATCAAGAAAAAGTGTTGGCGTTTTTAAAAACCTATTTGTGATGAATTGAAAGAGAAAGCACCCCAAAGGTTAGTGTGTGAGTGGCGAGCTTTGGGGTGGGGTTCAATTCTCACTTGGACGGCATTTTAAAAACACTTTTAAATACCACCTTAACGCAAACTATGCAAAAAGTGCATATGGCGATGATATTGGCTTACGATATCATTGATGACCCCTTCACTGCTCCACCCCATGATATCATAGTCTTGTCCGCCTTCGCCCAAATGCACTTCGGCACGGTAGTAGGTCTGGGTGTCGTCATCGTTTGTGGTACCTGTGTCGTCATCGCTATGGACAAAGTCAGGCTGTGCATGGCTTGACAGGCGTACCTTATAGACAAAGTCAATCTCACTGCCGTGATTGGCAAGTAGCACCACACTGCCTGATTTTTCATTTAAGACCTTAGCGTCCACGCCCAAGCCCCGTAGCTCTTTTGCCACATCTTCACACGCCTCTTTGACGGTGGTGTCAATAAAACGGCTCACCGCAGAGCGACTTGGGAAGTTCATGATGACGTGCAGTCTTTCACGCCATACGCCACCGCCTTGAGCAGGTAGTGGCACGCTTAGGTTTTGTTGTAGGATTTCTTGCTTTTGGGCGTCCACGTTCAGAGCCTTTAACAGCCCATACATCGCAATCATCAGCACTGTTACAAAGGGTAAGGCACTGGCGATTGCCATGGTTTGCAACGCCCCAAGACCGCCTGCCAGTAGCAAAGCAATCGCCACCACGCCTGACCCGACTGACCAAAACAGACGATAACGCACCCCACGACTGCCTTTGCCGTGCGAGCAAAGCATATCCATGACGAGTGCCCCAGAGTCGGCAGACGTGATAAAAAACACGATAATCATGGCAAGGGCAACATAGCTAAACAGCCCCGACATGGGAAACTCTTCTAAAAAGGCAAATAAGGACAGCGATACGTCTTTGTTAATAACTTCGCCGAGCATGGTGTTGCCTTGATTTAAAATCATGTCAATGGCGGAGTTGCCAAACACCGTCATCCACAAAAACGTAAAGCCAGCAGGGACAAATAGCACCCCAAGCACAAACTCACGAATGGTACGTCCACGAGACACACGAGCGATAAATAGACCGACAAACGGAGCCCAACTAAGCCACCAACCCCAATACAAAATCGTCCAACCGCCAAACCAATCGGTCTTGTCATAGGCATATAGGTTAAAGGTCAAGCCAACAATGTTTGAGATGTACGAGCCGACATTTTGCACGTACGCTTGGAGCAAAAATACGGTAGAGCCGCCCAATAGCACAAAGAGCAGTAGAACCACTGCCAAGCCTAGATTAAGCTCGGATAGCATTTTTACGCCCTTATCCAGTCCCGACATCACCGAGACAGTCGCCAACGCACAGATGATGGCAATCAGCACCACTTGGCTTGCTGTCCCCACAGGGATGAACGAGAATATATGATTAAGCCCCGTATTGACCTGCAACGCCCCATAACCTAGGGAAGTCGCCAAACCAAACAGCGTCCCCACCACCGCAAACACGTCCACCGCATGACCGATAGGGCCAAAAATCTTATCACCGATAAGCGGATATAATGCCGAACGCAACGTCAAGGGCAGGTTATGCCGATAGGCAAAAAACGCCAAAATCAGAGCCACCACCGCATACACCGCCCAAGCGTGCAAGCCCCAATGGAAAAAGGTCAGTCGCATGGCTTGGCGAGCAGCGTCCACCGTGCTACCGTCTCCGTGTGGCGGATTTAAAAAGTGCATGACAGGTTCTGCCACACCAAAGAACATCAGTCCAATGCCCATACCTGCCGAAAACAGCATGGCAAACCACGAAAAATTACTATAATCAGGGCGAGAATGGTCAGGGCCAAGCTTGATGTTACCGAGTTTGGATAAGCCCAAATACACGCTAAACAGCAAAATAATCGCCACCGTCAGCACATAGTACCAACTGGCATTATTCACAATCGCTGATTGCACCGCCTTAAAGGTCTTGTCTGCAAGTTCAGGCAATAAAATGGCAAACAAACTGATAAAGGCAATCAGCCCTGCCGATGTCAAGAACACAGGCGGATTTAGTCCGTGCTTGTGTTTTTTGGGTACAGGCGTACTCATATTACACTCCTATTGTCAATGGTAGTGCAATAAAATATGGATAAACGCCTAAATGATTAAAAACGATTGATAAACACACCAATCCTATTCATATTTGATTGCACCAATGGGGTTAATTTTGAGCAACATTTGCACAAATTTGTTAATATTCAAAGGATTGTAACATAATTTAGCCAAAAAATAAAATTTGGTTGGGGTTTTGCAGGCTTTTTATGGTGTCAATAAACATCTTTAAAAAGTGTGCTGGTATAGGTAGGTATTGTCAAGGGAAGGATGGCAAATGTGCGTCAAAAGCATACATGACAAGCCTGCCAAGCAGTTTGTAATTTAGGCAGGCTGTAAATACAAGAACTCCTGTTGCGAGCGGTTTATTTGGATTGGTGTGCTTGTACCCACCCCACAACACGTCCCACCTGCTCTTTATAATCACTCATTCTATGATCGCCCCCGTCTTGGGCGACAACGTCCGCCCCACAACTTTTAAAAAATGCTTGGGTGGCGTGAGCGTCTAATAGCTCATCACCCATTTTGAGTAGGACTTTGATTTTTTGGGGATTTTTGGCGGTCAAATGGTGCTTTTCAAACCACGCCAAATCACCATAGCAAATCTGCCAGCCCCCTGTTGTGGTGTAGATGACGGTGTCGTCCGTGAGCGTTTGTCCGTCAAAATTATCTGTTAAAAATCTCTGAAAGCTGACATCAGGGCGTATGCTCGGGTTTAGCAGTACCGCAGGCGTGCCTGTCATGTCGGATAAGAGTGTGGCAAAATATCCACCCAACGATGAGCCAACAAGCACGGCATTGGGGTTTTCTTTGATTAAACTCAATAGCTTAGCTACCACGTCATCAGGCGGACAGTTCAAATCAGGGCGTAGGGTGTCTATGCCAAGCCCTTTGGCGTGGTTGGCGGTGATGACGGCTTTATTAGCATTGGGGTCGGAGTCGAGTCCGTGCAGGTAGATGATGGTCATGGTTGTTGTGGGTTGTCAAATGGGTGTTATAAGAGTATCGCAAAATGGTGCGATGGGCGATTATCTGTAAAAACCTCACCCGTTATTTACACTTTGTTTAAAATAAAACTCTAACCATTCATAAGGCGTAAAAGTCAAAGTTTTTCCTGTAATCTCATCTTTTTTGGTTAAAGATGAATGTGGTCTAACAGTGTTATAGAAATTAAGAAATCTGGTTAATTCTTGCTTTCTATGTTCACTGCTGACAAACTCATGTTGATGATGCCAAAGCTCTATTAATGTTCGTATCTCCTGTTCAGCTTTGCCATTGGTTTGTGGTCTGCCTACTTTGGTAAATTTTTGGTTGATGTGGTTATCATAACATACTTTGACAAATTCATGCTGTGTTGTGCCTTTAAATTCAGTGCCATTGTCAGAGTAAATAACATCAATTTGGTAAGGACAAGGTTCTATCACTTGCTCTACCAGAAACTGTGCTGCACCAAAGGCTGTTTTGTCAGGCAGTATGGCAGCATACAGTTCACAAGAATAGTCATCTACGGCAACAAACAGATATTCTCTAGGACTGTTTGTACTTTGTCCTTTAAGTAAAGGTAAGCGTTTGGCATCTACATGAACCATCTCACCAAAATAGGACTTGTTGTATCGCTTGGCTTGCCTTTTGAGTTTGTCTTGAATGGATTTTTCAACCTTAGCCAAGCGTTTAATGCCATACTTGGCTTGTTTAAAGCGATTATTGGTACTGGTTTGAGGCTTAAGGAGTTTAATGCGAGCAAGTTTTAAGACCTTGTAAATGGTAGGTCTTGATACTTTGTACTCGAGTGCCAGTGAAGTCACTGATTGCTTGTTCTTATGGTAAGCAGTTCAAATGGCTTTCCTATGGTGGGGAAGCAGTCTTGTGTTTTTGTGTATGTTCATTTGCAGTATTTTACCTTAATACTGTAAATAACGGGGGTTTATTTTACAGTTTATCTGATAAATAAATCAAACGCCATTGTATCAATTTTTATCAAGTTTCGCTATAATTAATACTCCTGCCTGACATTTGCCCTTTTTATTAGCCACACTCGCCTGCCATGCAAAACGAACTTTTTATGATAGACAACCCCTGCATTGGCGTGTGTACCATGAACAAAAAGGGCTACTGCATGGGTTGTTTTAGAAATCGCACCGAACGCCAAACATGGCACATCATCAGCGATGGCGAGCGAGCCAAGATTTTAAAAAACCTTGGCAGACGACGTCGCAACATCAACGCCCTACTTCGCCACAAACAACGCCAAACCTCAGTCAATTATGAGTTTGATTTTTATGGGCAGTTTGAGCAGTTAAGTTTTGATTTTTAAATCAGTATCGCCCTGTGGTTTTTATTTACCTTTTTTTATTTATCTTTCTTAATTTGCCTTTTTGCCTTTATCATTTATCATGGCAAATAAAGAGTAGGCACGCCCTATTTACCCATTTATTTGCCAAGCTTATTTGCCAACGTCATACACGCTTCATAACGTCTATTGACATTGGTGGCGTACCAGTTGGTGTTTTTGTCCTGTTTCATCTTTGTACTGCTAATCACGACCTGTGGCATGATGGCATAGGTGGGGTCTTTTTTATATTTGGCTTTAAACAGCTCGCTAACCCCTTGATACGTGGCGGTTTGCTCAAAACTTGCTTTTTTCTCTTTTTTCAAATCACTTCTGATTTGGGCGGGGGTGAGCGGTGTTTTGGCGGTGGCGAGCAGGTTGATGAGTGCCGTCTCGGTTTGCGATTTGGCACTGCTCACCGTGCCATTGGCATATAACAGCAAATCGCCATCAATGTCAAGGCTGATTCCTGTTAGGCTTGCCACACGTTTTTGAAAAGCGGAATTTCGACTTGAATACACGCCAGAGTTGTAGTCAGCAAAGCGATACAACGGCTTATCATAGTCCGCCTGATACATCATTAAGCGATGAATGCCGTAGTACAGACCGCCATACTGCCCATACATGTCAGCACGCAGGGTGCGGTCGTTCATGTTGGCTCGGCGGTGGCGTTTGGCGTAGTTGACATGCACCTGCATGGAGCCTAAGGTGGTGATGGGGTTTAGGCGTTCATCAAGGCTCTCACCTGTGAGCTTGGTGAGATTGTTCACGCCACTGACTTTATAGGTGCTGGCAAAGTAGTCAAACATCTGTTGGTACAGCTCGTCCAGCTCTTTTTCGGTTTTTACCTTTTTGATTTGGCTCTCAAAGCTGTTATCCTTGGTCGGGCGAGTGGCGAGCATGGTGCGAAACACGCCAGCGAGCTGTTTACCCAGTTTGTCTTCTAGCTTATCATCGATGGCACGTAAGGACGCTTGCCCGAGATTGGCAACGGCAGGATTGGCGTGAAAGTTGGACTCTTGGTCGATGACCGCAACCACGGTGCAGATGTTCTCTTTGTCCTTATGCAGTTTTAGCTCGTCAAATATCGCCCCGATGTCGCTTGCCCAACTTGCCTTGTCCTGTGAGCGGTTGGGTAGCACTTTGGCAATCTCATCATCTGACAAGATGGGCGTGTCGGGCGTCTCTTGGGTGCAGGCGGTCAGCAGGATGGCACCGCCAAACAGAGCGATGTATAAGGACAGATTTTTTAACAGTGGATTTTTCATAAAGTGATAAAAAAACAATGACAAGCCAAAAAAACGGCTTATTGTAGCAAAATAATGCCCCAATAAGCCTTGCCCGACATTAATGCCATGTGTGATTTTTGTATCACGAACTGCTGGTCACATGCTCACCGCCAACCAGTCGCATAAGCCCTTCTTGTTGGGTGGTGGCGACAAGCCTGCCATCTTGCCAAAACTGCCCGTGGTTTAGCCCCTTGGCGTGACTGGTCGTGTCGCTCCACATGTCATACAGTAGCCAGTCGCTGACATCAAAGGGGCGATGAAAATGCATGCTGTGGTCAATGCTCGCCACTTGTAAACCCTTGGTCATAAAGCTAAGTCCGTGCGACATCAGCCCCGTACCCACCAAATAAAAGTCGGACGCAAAGGCAAGCAGAGCCTGATGAATGGCGACAGGCTGGTCTTGTAGCCCATTGATACGAAGCCAGTTGGCTTGACGGGGTCGCATGGGCTGTGGATGAATAGGGTCTCGGGGCGTGACAGGGCGTATCTCGACATGGCGTTTACGCAGGTAGCGGGCTTTTAGGGCGTCGGGGATTTTGCCGACATGAGCGTCTTTTAGCTCCTGCTCACTTTGTAAGGTGTCAGGGTGCGGATATTTGGGCATGCTCTCTTGGTAGTCCAGTCCGCCTTCCATGGGTGAGAATGACGCGATCATGCTAAAAATGACCTGCTCGGTCGTGCCAAGCGTGGGGTCGTCAGGGTTGTTTGGCACGTTTTGTACCGCCACGACTTGCCGAGCCGATAGGCTTTTGCCATCACGCAAACGGCGAACTTGGTAGATGACTGGCAGGCGAATGTCGCCCCCACGCAAAAAATAACCGTGAAAACTGTGACAAGGCTTGTCTATCTGGAGCGTCTTTGCCCCCGCCATCATCGCTTGGGCAAGCACCTGCCCACCGAACACCCTTGCCCCCACGTAGTCAAAGCTCGGTGCCGAAAACACATCAAGGGTTATCTCGGTTAGGGTCAAAGTCGTCATCAAGTCACGAATCAAACTATCATCAGGCGTATTTGGCATAATCATTCCACAAATCTAAATGGCTAAGGGCAAACAGTGCTATCTGTATTGACAAATGTCATCAAACCACACCGTTTCTGGCAGGCGTACAAGTATAACAAAATTTTTGTCCATTTCTAGTTAAAAATGTTAAAATACTAAGATTATTGTCAAATCATGGCACGTACTATGTTAAAACTTCCGAATATCTCTCAGATTTTTTCTAAAAAACCAAATAACACCCCAAAACCCACCCACCAAAACCAACAAGAAGCCCCCAAAAGAGCAGAAAACAAACCATCGGTCTATCGCAACTTATCAGGCAAAGGCTTATCTTTGGCGGTTAAGGCACAAATCTTGGGCGAAGTGCCAGAGCTTGATGATGATATTCCCACCTTTTATGTGCTAAGAGAATATTCACGTTCCAACAGTCTGCTCGTGGATGTTAAAACCCAAGAGCTAAATTTACCGTCTGCCCTTGCCAGTACCAGCGTTGGCAGTCTTAATGAGAGTGCCTCGGTCATCTTTTTAAAGCACCGTCACGGCTCAGAGAACATTCCATCGCCACGCTTAGAGCGACTCATCAAAGCATGTATCGATGACCCCACATTGCGTGTGCGACTCATCCCCGTGACCATCCTATGGGGACGAGCCCCAAGCAAAGAAGACAGCCTGTTTCGCCTGCTCATGGCGGACGAATGGAATAGTCCCAGCATTCCCAAACAGCTCTTTAATATCGGGGTCATGGGGCGTGATACGGCAGTGCAGTTTGCTCAGCCCAAGGATTTACAAAAGCTTATCCAAGACAGCAAGGACAATCATGCTGACAATGCAGACCTTAGTACATCGCACTTGGCAAACCATATCAGCCAACGCCTAAAAGGCTATTTGGACAAACAACGCACCAGTATCATCGGACCTGACCTATCTGACAAACGCAACGTGACGGGGCAAATCTTATCATCGCCCATCGTCCAAGAAGCCATAGAAAAAGAAGCCATCCGCACAGGCAAAACCATCGCCCAAATCAAAAAAGAAGCCAGCGGTTATGTGGGTGAGATAACAAGCGATTATTCACACTCTGTCGTCCGTTTTTTTGACCACTTTTTGACGTGGCTATGGGAGCGACTCTATGACGGCGTGGAAGTGCGTCATTTTGAGCGGGTGCGTAAGCTTGCCCCCGACCACCAAATCATCTATGTACCATGCCATCGCAGTCATATGGACTACCTGCTCTTATCTTATGTCATCTACAAACGGGGCTTACGCATCCCTTACATCGCCGCAGGGGATAACCTAAACATCCCTGTACTGGGCGAGATATTGCGTAGTGGCGGAGCATTCTTTATGAGACGTAGCTTTAAGGGCAACGCCTTGTACAGCACGGTGTTTAAGGAATATCTACACACACTCATGCAACGGGCTGTCCCCATTGAGTACTTCATCGAAGGCGGTCGCTCTCGTTCAGGTCGTCTGCTACCGCCCAAGCTCGGTATGCTTGCCATGACCGTGGGTAGTTATCTGCGTGAGCCTGCCAAACCCGTGGTTTTTGTCCCGACTTATATCAGTTATGAGCGGATTATGGAAGGGGCGACTTATGTGGGCGAGCTCAAAGGCAAACCCAAAGAAAGCGAAAACCTGCTTAGTCTCATCAAGACCGCCCAAAAGATTGAACGGGTATTTGGCACGGTGCATCTGTCCTTTGGCGAACCGCTACACCTGACCCAATTTTTGGATAAATTTAACATCAAAACTGGCAAAGACACCCTAGCGTTAAGCCCTGATGAACAAGCGGACAACGACAAGCAAACCCACGCCATGATTACCAACATCGGCGTCAAAATCATGCAAAACATCAACAAATCAGCAGTCGTCAATCCTGTCTCCCTGCTGGCACTCGTACTACTGTCCACCCCCAAATCCGCCCTTGATGAAGCTCAAGCGATAGAACAAATCGCTCTATATCAGCGTATCGCCCAAGCCCTGCCTTATGACAAGGACACCTTTGTCACTGACATGAACCCCAAAGACATCTTGGCGTATGGCTTGCAGTTAGAACTCATCGAACGCACTCCCCACGTGCTAGGCGACATGATAAAAGTGGCGGACAAACAAGCTCCCTTGCTTAGCTACTTCAAAAACAACATCCTGCACGTCTTTATCCTAGCCAGTTTTATCGCTTCACTGGTGCAACGTAATGGACGCATGTACCGTGATAAGCTAGAAAACATCAGCGAGCTTTTGTATCCCTTTTTACAAACCGAGCTGTTTTTAAAACACCCGCAACGTAGCATCAAAGACACCATTGGCGAGATTTTGGACGTACTTATCAAAGAAAATCTGGTTGTCGAATGGGACGGTGTACTCATCAGTGCCCCCGAGACCAACTCGCCTGCCTACCAACAGCTCATCGTGCTTGCCGACCCTGCCGAGCAGAGTTTGGAACGCTACTTTATGGCTTTGACCTTATTGTCCGAACAAGGTGCACACCGCCTAAATACCGAACAAGTCGTCAATCTGTGCTACTTCCTAGGGCAAAGGGTGTCCGTGCTGTATGCCGATGATTTGCCTGACATGTTTGATAAGGCGTTATTTACAAGCTTCTTAGATACGCTCGTACGCATGGGTTATGTGCAGATTGAGCCTGAGACGAGCATGATTGATTTTGATGAACGCATTGACAAAATCGCCGAACACGCCAAATACGTCCTAAATCCCGACATGATTGAGCTGCTGCGTCACACCGCTCGCCTAAACGACGATGAGATTGACAGCGTCATGAACGAGATGAATAAAAAGCGTAAATTTGGACGTAAATAGCTGATTTATTAGTTTAAAACACAGATAAAGAACTTTAAAATTACCACAAATTTATAATATGTGGGCGTAGGGACGTGCTGAGTACGTCCGATAAAATCGTTACATCATCAAGGGCGTGCTGAGCACGTCCCTACAAAGCCTGTGGCAAATATCAAATTCGTTAGATATACATCAAAATGCGTTGAATATTTGATAGTAGTCCAAAAAGTATGCCAAACTAGGTTTTCCGTTCGCCCTGAGCCTGCCTACGGGTCGGTTTCCGTCATGGTTCGACTTAGCTCACCACGAACGGAAACCGTGGTACTTTTTCATTTTGTAGAGTGTACATGGGGCAAATGATAATTTGTCCCATGAAAGACACACCCATTTAAAACGTGTCTCCCAGACACACCCAAACCCATTTTAAGGAAAATCCCCATGGACATGAACGCCCTACCCACCATCGACCCCACCGCCCTAGGCGATAACGTTCCACGCAGGCATGGCAAAATCGCCCCACGCCTTGCCCGTGCCTTTTTGGACAAGACAGGCTGGCGTATCACAGGCGAGATTCCCAACGTCTCGCAGGCGGTACTGCTTGCTGTTCCCCACACCTCCAACATGGACGGTGTGTACGCCATTCCCACCCTACTCGCCCTTGATGTGAACATCAAATTACTGGGTAAAAAACAGCTGTTCAAGCTCCCCATCATGTCGCATTTTTTGACGTGGGCAGGGGTCATTCCCATTGATAGGGACAAAAAAGGCTCGGTACTACAAGCCAACATTGACCGCTTTAAAACTGGCAAACCGCTCTTTTTGGGGCTAGCCCCCGAAGGTACTCGGGGTTATACCGATGAGTGGAAAACGGGCTTTTATTATCTGGCAGTGGGGGCAGGCGTGCCTATCTTGCCTGTGGCGATGGATTATAAAACCAAAGAAGTCCGCTTTATGCCCCTATTCTACCCCACAGGCGACATTGAGAAGGATTTGCCCAAGATTTATGCCTATTATAACGGCGTAGAAGGCAGGCATGTAGGTAAAATGTCTAAGCCACTACAAGATTTGTCAAAATGATGGCTGAGATAGTTGATAATGATTGGGTAAAAAAATACAAAGACAGACAATATTAACAAGGATTTTGACACAGAAAAACCATCTGACCACTTAACTGGGTAAATTTTAAGGTTTTTACTTGACTTTTAAATTAAGTGGTCGGATAGCCATTTTTCATACAAAACCACACAAAACAAACCGCCCCAAACTTTGGAGCGGTTTTTTTATTAACAGGCTTTCATTATAAGGCTTTTTGATTACAAAATGGTAATGTCTTGGTCAATATAGAGCTTAACATCGTTATTACTCCAAATGTTGTAGGTTGTACCTTCTTGTTGTTCAGTACCACCCTTAGTCCAAGTACCAGAGATGTCAGTTTGTGAGGTTTCACCTGACTGTAGCACACTACCCAAGGTTACGGTATCGCCCACATCGCCTTTGATGTACAAAGATTGCCCATCGCCAACATAGTTGGTTGTCGCCAGCAAATCGCCAAAATTGTCCATCGTCACATGTTGCAAATCAATCGCCCCATTGCTTAGGTCAATCACGGGCAAATCAGCATTGACATCCGCATCCGCTTGCACATCGGCATCGGCGTGCAAGTCTGGGTTTTCAAAGCCACCTGCTGGCTTGTTGTTGAGCAAATTAAACTTGACATTTACCGCCGCACTATCGCCATCTTTGTCGCCATAGTTAAACTTAAAGTTCAACGCATCGCCCCCTGCCACTTTGTCGTTGGCACCTTTCACAGGCTTAAACTGGTATTGACCATCTGCCTGACCTGTAAAGGTACCCATAACCTCTTGACCTTTTTTGATGCTAAAGGTATTGTCGGCGGTTTTTTCGGCTGTATAGCCATTTGTACCATCTACAAACGACCATATACCCTTTGTTGCCCCATCGGCAGAGACATCGGCTTTGCCTGTCAAGGCTTTGCCCTCAAACAACGCTATCGCCCCAGCAGAGACTGGCACCAGTTTGGCCTTGAGTGCAAGCCTATTGATCTCACCCTCTTGAGTATTGATGGCTGTTACACTTCCGTCTGCTCCAGTAACATCAACATTAGGTCTGATCCCCCTACTCACTCGCTGCATATTTTGTTGGACTTGCTCTAACGTCAACGAATCTGCCTCAGACCCCCCAATAACCAGTCGGTACTGTTCACCGCCAATTTCGATGGTGTCGGTTCGGTTTTTGATGATCAACATATCATCGGCAAAACCAGCCACCTCTGCCACATACAAAGTAATGAAGCTGTTTACCTCTGTTTCATTTTTACCATCAATATTGACAGTAAACGACACATCCACCTTAAGACCATCATTTGGGAAAGTCGTTGATTTGACTGATGTTGGGTTATTAGCGTGCGTAATACTACCGAAATTAAAACCTAAATTTGCATCAGTAACGCTGACCTTTTCAGGGTTGGATAATTCCAAAGAAGCAGGTCCCCTTATACCATTACCCCAAGACACTTTGTTGCCGTCGCGGATAAGAGAACGGCTTGCGTCAAGGCTATCTTGGTTATAACCAAAACTTGCAGCATTCACACCAGCACTTGGTGGTACAGACTCCGCCAAATTGATGTCTTTGGTTTGCGGATTGCCCTCATTAGCCACAGGCTTATCATCAACCACCCTAATGGTTAAGTCGCTTTCGGCAACCACTTGAGTATCTCTGACAACTTGTACTTTGGGCTTGGCAAGCAACGCCTCGCCATTGCCATCTTGGTCTTTGTGATCAATCGCTCCTTTTAGCTCAACTTGGTATTTGTAGGTACCGCCTTCATTGACCACTTTGACCACAGCAATCTCTTTGTCACCTGCTTTGGCGGTCAAAGTCATTTTATCAGGGCTTTGCTCCCAAGTGATTGGCACGCCACCGCTTGTGATGTTGTTTGCTTGTGGAGCGATCAATTGCACCGTTTCGCCAGCTTTGAGATTGTCAATGTTTAGCAAACCTGTAACTTCTTTGACGCCGCCTTGAGTTTTGCTACCCTCTGGCAAAGCCGATTCAAACAAGACCGCTTTGGCATTTTGCGGATCTGTGACTTGTGGTTGACCAGTGCCTGTGGCTGGTTGCACGGTAATGGTTGCCACAGGTGCTGGTACATTACTGTTATTGGTTGCCGCAGTCTGTGGAATATTTGCCGCATCGTTACCAGTAACATCTTGAATAGCATTGTCATCATTGCCTGCTGTTGGGTCTGTATAAGCAACTTTAACATCTTGACCTTGAGTAACAGGTTTTGGCAATGTCAAGGTAACTTTATTACCTTCAACACTCACAACTGGTTTTACAGGCTGACCATCAACGGTTACTGTAAAGTTATCAGCAACTGGTGGTTTGGTTGTATCAAGTGGCTCGCTAAAGTTTAGCTCAATCTTATCACCTGTTTCAGGGATATTAGGCGTGCCTACCAAGGTTGGTGCTGTGGTGTCAGGTGCTGGTACATTACTGTTATTGGTTGCCGCAGTCTGTGGAATATTTGCCGCATCGTTACCAGTAACATCTTGAATAGCATTGTCATCATTGCCTGCTGTTGGGTCTGTATAAGCAACTTTAACATCTTGACCTTGAGTAACAGGTTTTGGCAATGTCAAGGTAACTTTATTACCTTCAACACTCACAACTGGTTTTACAGGCTGACCATCAACGGTTACTGTAAAGTTATCAGCAACTGGTGGTTTGGTTGTATCAAGTGGCTCGCTAAAGTTTAGCTCAATCTTATCACCTGTTTCAGGGATATTAGGCGTGCCTACCAAGGTTGGTGCTGTGGTGTCAGGTGCTGGTACATTACTGTTATTGGTTGCCGCAGTCTGTGGAATATTTGCCGCATCGTTACCAGTAACATCTTGAATAGCATTGTCATCATTGCCTGCTGTTGGGTCTGTATAAGCAACTTTAACATCTTGACCTTGAGTAACAGGTTTTGGCAATGTCAAGGTAACTTTATTACCTTCAACACTCACAACTGGTTTTACAGGCTGACCATCAACGGTTACTGTAAAGTTATCAGCAACTGGTGGTTTGGTTGTATCAAGTGGCTCGCTAAAGTTTAGCTCAATCTTATCACCTGTTTCAGGGATATTAGGCGTGCCTACCAAGGTTGGTGCTGTGGTGTCAGGTGCTGGTACATTACTGTTATTGGTTGCCGCAGTCTGTGGAATATTTGCCGCATCGTTACCAGTAACATCTTGAATAGCATTGTCATCATTGCCTGCTGTTGGGTCTGTATAAGCAACTTTAACATCTTGACCTTGAGTAACAGGTTTTGGCAATGTCAAGGTAACTTTATTACCTTCAACACTCACAACTGGTTTTACAGGCTGACCATCAACGGTTACTGTAAAGTTATCAGCAACTGGTGGTTTGGTTGTATCAAGTGGCTCGCTAAAGTTTAGCTCAATCTTATCACCTGTTTCAGGGATATTAGGCGTGCCTACCAAGGTTGGTGCTGTGGTGTCAGGTGCTGGTACATTACTGTTATTGGTTGCCGCAGTCTGTGGAATATTTGCCGCATCGTTACCAGTAACATCTTGAATAGCATTGTCATCATTGCCTGCTGTTGGGTCTGTATAAGCAACTTTAACATCTTGACCTTGAGTAACAGGTTTTGGCAATGTCAAGGTAACTTTATTACCTTCAACACTCACAACTGGTTTTACAGGCTGACCATCAACGGTTACTGTAAAGTTATCAGCAACTGGTGGTTTGGTTGTATCAAGTGGCTCGCTAAAGTTTAGCTCAATCTTATCACCTGTTTCAGGGATATTAGGCGTGCCTACCAAGGTTGGTGCTGTGGTGTCAGGTGCTGGTACATTACTGTTATTGGTTGCCGCAGTCTGTGGAATATTTGCCGCATCGTTACCAGTAACATCTTGAATAGCATTGTCATCATTGCCTGCTGTTGGGTCTGTATAAGCAACTTTAACATCTTGACCTTGAGTAACAGGTTTTGGCAATGTCAAGGTAACTTTATTACCTTCAACACTCACAACTGGTTTTACAGGCTGACCATCAACGGTTACTGTAAAGTTATCAGCAACTGGTGGTTTGGTTGTATCAAGTGGCTCGCTAAAGTTTAGCTCAATCTTATCACCTGTTTCAGGGATATTAGGCGTGCCTACCAAGGTTGGTGCTGTGGTGTCAGGTGCTGGTACATTACTGTTATTGGTTGCCGCAGTCTGTGGAATATTTGCCGCATCGTTACCAGTAACATCTTGAATAGCATTGTCATCATTGCCTGCTGTTGGGTCTGTATAAGCAACTTTAACATCTTGACCTTGAGTAACAGGTTTTGGCAATGTCAAGGTAACTTTATTACCTTCAACACTCACAACTGGTTTTACAGGCTGACCATCAACGGTTACTGTAAAGTTATCAGCAACTGGTGGTTTGGTTGTATCAAGTGGCTCGCTAAAGTTTAGCTCAATCTTATCACCTGTTTCAGGGATATTAGGCGTGCCTACCAAGGTTGGTGCTGTGGTGTCAGGTGCTGGTACATTACTGTTATTGGTTGCCGCAGTCTGTGGAATATTTGCCGCATCGTTACCAGTAACATCTTGAATAGCATTGTCATCATTGCCTGCTGTTGGGTCTGTATAAGCAACTTTAACATCTTGACCTTGAGTAACAGGTTTTGGCAATGTCAAGGTAACTTTATTACCTTCAACACTCACAACTGGTTTTACAGGCTGACCATCAACG
Organism: Moraxella bovis; assembly: GCF_025985205.1. Classification (NCBI taxonomy): domain Bacteria; kingdom Pseudomonadati; phylum Pseudomonadota; class Gammaproteobacteria; order Moraxellales; family Moraxellaceae; genus Moraxella; species Moraxella bovis. The sequence goes on along the minus strand of NZ_CP087840.1, from coordinate 502,928 downwards.
GTTACTGTAAAGTTATCAGCAACTGGTGGTTTGGTTGTATCAAGTGGCTCGCTAAAGTTTAGCTCAATCTTATCACCTGTTTCAGGGATATTAGGCGTGCCTACCAAGGTTGGTGCTGTGGTGTCAGGTGCTGGTACATTACTGTTATTGGTTGCCGCAGTCTGTGGAATATTTGCCGCATCGTTACCAGTAACATCTTGAATAGCATTGTCATCATTGCCTGCTGTTGGGTCTGTATAAGCAACTTTAACATCTTGACCTTGAGTAACAGGTTTTGGCAATGTCAAGGTAACTTTATTACCTTCAACACTCACAACTGGTTTTACAGGCTGACCATCAACGGTTACTGTAAAGTTATCAGCAACTGGTGGTTTGGTTGTATCAAGTGGCTCGCTAAAGTTTAGCTCAATCTTATCACCTGTTTCAGGGATATTAGGCGTGCCTACCAAGGTTGGTGCTGTGGTGTCAGGTGCTGGTACATTACTGTTATTGGTTGCCGCAGTCTGTGGAATATTTGCCGCATCGTTACCAGTAACATCTTGAATAGCATTGTCATCATTGCCTGCTGTTGGGTCTGTATAAGCAACTTTAACATCTTGACCTTGAGTAACAGGTTTTGGCAATGTCAAGGTAACTTTATTACCTTCAACACTCACAACTGGTTTTACAGGCTGACCATCAACGGTTACTGTAAAGTTATCAGCAACTGGTGGTTTGGTTGTATCAAGTGGCTCGCTAAAGTTTAGCTCAATCTTATCACCTGTTTCAGGGATATTAGGCGTGCCTACCAAGGTTGGTGCTGTGGTGTCAGGTGCTGGTACATTACTGTTATTGGTTGCCGCAGTCTGTGGAATATTTGCCGCATCGTTACCAGTAACATCTTGAATAGCATTGTCATCATTGCCTGCTGTTGGGTCTGTATAAGCAACTTTAACATCTTGACCTTGAGTAACAGGTTTTGGCAATGTCAAGGTAACTTTATTACCTTCAACACTCACAACTGGTTTTACAGGCTGACCATCAACGGTTACTGTAAAGTTATCAGCAACTGGTGGTTTGGTTGTATCAAGTGGCTCGCTAAAGTTTAGCTCAATCTTATCACCTGTTTCAGGGATATTAGGCGTGCCTACCAAGGTTGGTGCTGTGGTGTCAGAAGCGTTGGCAGTGGTTGGGGTAGATTCATTATCAGACTCATCTTTTGCCGTGACGGTGACTGATTCGCCATTGGTTAAAGGTTTGTCCAAATCAACCGTGTAGTTGCCTTCATCATCTGCGACACCTGTGCCAATGGTTTTACCATCTTTGTCTTTGATGGTGACAGTGGCATTAGGCTCGGTGGTGCCGGTGACTTTATCGCCTTTATCGCTCACTTCTGCGGTAGGTTTAGCAGGAGCGGTGGTGTCGATGACAACATTCTGCTCAGCTGATGGTCCTGCTGTCTTGGTGTTATCTTTGCTAACAATCTGTGCTTTGATAGGATGAGTACCCTCTGGCAGAGCATTGTTCATAAATTCGGCTGTCCATTTGCCTGAAGCATCCACAACCGCATCCACGGTTTGTCCGTTTAGAGTAACCACAACCTTCTCGTCATCAGGCAGGGCTTTATCCAACGTGCCAGATACCGCCAAAGTAGTATCATTTGTGATAAAGTCGCCAGCAACGCCTGTATCGTCACTGATGGCAGTAATGGCAACTTGATTACCTTGACCCGCCGCTTTTGAATCATCAACAATGGTAATGTCTGCGGTCTTAGCATCATCTCCTGAGCCAACAACAATGGTTGCCTTTTGGTCGGCTTCCACACCATCATTGCCTTTAATGGGCAGGTCTACATTGAACTTATCCACACCTGTTGGCACGGTAATTTTACCCGACTCACGGTCATAGCTTATGCCAGTGATTTCTTTACCATTGTCATCGGTGAATTTAATGCCATCATAATCAAAATCATCATGATTGGCGATATCGCCAGCTGGGCTTGAATCACCATCTTCAAAGGTCACTTTAAAATCAACCTCACCGCCATTGTTATTGACCAGTCCTATGGTAGCACGCACTGAGTCGCCCTCAGCGATGTTACCATCTTCGGGATTGGTAAAGGCAGTGTTATCAGAATCAATGGCTGTATTAGCAGTGTCTTTATTGGCATTTGCTTGGTCTTGTGCCTTGCCACCTGTGGTGTTTTGAGCTGCAGCTGTGACAGTGTTTCCATCTTTCACCGCATCTTGTGGGATGGTAACTTTACCATCTTTATCAACAGTGACACCCTCTGGCAATGTACCTTCAGCTGTCCAGTTGCCATCAGCATCTTTATTAATGTTAACGGTTTGCTCTTTGCCATCTTCATCGGTGTATGTTACGACCATTTTGGCATTGTCAGTTCCTGGTGTGACAGTTACAGAGCCGTCTGTTTGTGATGGGGTAACAGTTGGAGCGTCAGCTCTGGCGTCTCCTGCTGTATCGGAAGCATCACCACTCTTACCATTGTCAGTAGTTTGGTTGGCAGTCACGTCAGAGCCGTCTTTGACTTTATCGGCAGGTAGCGTGATGGTGCCGTCATCGTTGATCACAACGTTGTCATCGTCTGCTGTCCAGTTGCCGTCTTTGTCTTTGGTAACTGTCACGGTCTGCTCTTTACCATCTTCATCTACATAGCTGATTTCAACCTCTGTGGCATCATCTGCTGGCTTAACAGTTACCGAGCCATCATTGTTAGCGGTCACGTCAGGTTCGGCAATGCCATCTTTGGTGATCACCTCTGCTGGATCGCTGGTTCCCACAGGGGTAGTTTGTTGTGCGGTAACTGTTGAGCCGTCTTTGACTTTATCGGCTGGGATGGTGGTCTTACCCGTAGTTGGGTTTACGATGATATTATTATCGTCTGATGTCCACTTGCCATTGTCATCTTTGGTTATGGTAGCGGTATTTGGTTTGCCATCTTCGTCGATGTAGTTGATGACAACTTTATCTACTTTGTCTGATGGCGTGACAGTCACAGAGCCGTCATTGTTAGCGGTAATCTCTGGTAATGCAGGCTTGGCAGGTGTGGTATTATTGTCATTATTGGCAACCACTGGCACTTTATCGCTGTCTTTGCCATCGACTGTTTGCTCAGCAGTAGCAGTTGAGCCGTCTTTGACTTTATCGGCAGGTAACGTGATGGTGCCAGCGTTGTTGATGACAACGTTGTCATCGTCTGATGTCCAGTTGCCATTATCATCTTTGGTTATGGTAGCGGTATTTGGCTTACCATCTTCGTCGATGTAGTTGATGACAACCTTGTCTGCATCATCAGATGGTGTAACAATCACAGAGCCGTCATTATTAGCGGCAATCTCTGGCTGTGGCACGTTATCTTGGGTGGTTACTGTGCCTTTGTCGCTGTCTTTATTGCCCACGGCCTGATTGGCAGAGACTTCTGAGCCGTCTTTGACTTTGTCATCTGGCAGAGTAATGGTGCCAGCGTTGTTGATGACAACGTTGTCATCGTCTGATGTCCAATTACCATTATCATCTTTGGTTATGGTGGCAGTCTTATTATTACCATCTTCGTCGATGTAGTTGATGACAACTTTATCTGCTTTGTCTGATGGCGTGACAGTCACAGAGCCGTCATCATTGACGGTAATCTCTGGCTTTGGCACGTTTATTTTTGCTTTATCAGACACCGGATCGCTCTCTTTGCGACCTGGGTCAGTTTGAAAGGCGGTAACGTAAGAGCCGTCGGTTACGTTGTCAGATGGGATGGTTACGGTGCCATTGTCTTTGTCTAGGATAACGCCATCTGGCAGATCGCCGTCAGCCGTCCAGCCGTCTTGGTCTTTGGTGATGGTTACTTGTTTGTTATTACCATCTTTGTCAGTATATTTTACAACAACTGCCGAACCATCAGTGGCATCGTCACTTGGTGTCACAACAACATCGCCTGCATCATCACCTGTCTTGATGGCGTCTACGGCAGGTTTGGCTGATGGAATGTCACCCACGTCATCGCTGTTATTGGTTGTGCCGACATCAGTGGTTTGCTTGGCAGTAACAACTGTATTAGAGCCAATCTCAGCCACAGGAACGACTACTTTGCCAGTGGCGGGGTCAATGGTAATGCTGTCATCTTTTTTAGCATCTACCCATGCATCAGGCACGCCATCGCCATTAGTGTCTTCATGGGTGAATATAACGGTGGTAGGCTCTGTCTCACCTGGCTTGGTGTAGGAGACTTCAAGTTTGGTCGCGGTATCATGGGGCGTGACAACCACACCGCCATCCATGGTTACAACTTGTGGGTTGTATAGTGTGGCTGTGGCGTCTTTATAAGTGTCTTTGTTTGCACCGATGGTAAAATCGCTAAGACCACCGAGCGTGATGCCATTTAATGCCAATAACTCGGCAGTGATGGTCACCTTACCTTCACTATCGCTTTGAACTGTCTTGCCATCTGCATCTTTTAGTATGGTGCCATTGATGGAGATGTCAGCTTCAGGCACTTTAGTACCATCACTGGTAATGGTAAAGCTTAGTGCCTGTGCTGCACCTTGTGCGGTCGTGTTACTTTCTAGGTTAGAGATGCTCAGAGGTTTATCTTCTACTTCTACAGCGGTATTAGTGTTACCGCCCTTGTCATCATCACTATCAGACACAGCGGCAATGATACCAGCCAGACCTGCGATCCCCACAAGCCATGGCATGATGCCAAAGCGACTGCCTTCTTCTGCACCAATCCACCATGGCGCAGGATAGCCTTGACCGCCTAGAGCCTGACCTTCGATGTCACCGATGACAAGCTCGGTCACATAGTCTTGGGTAAGACCGGTATCTGGCACGTAGTAGTGGTATTGACCGCTTTCGGCTTGTCCGATGAGTGCTGATTTGTCATAGTCATAGAAGTTTTCGATGATTAGGTCGGACTCTTCGGCATTCTCTTCAAAAGAGACATGCAAATCTTTACCAACACGCTTGGTGACGATGTGGTCAGGACCACGACCTGTGGCATCGTTGATAAGCTCGTAGTTGGCATTACGATTGGCTTTGATGATGGTGGGTTGACCGTCTTTGGTGATGACCCTTGCTTCGGCAATGGTCTGAACGCTGTCATTGACTTTTACACTGATGGATTGCATGCGTTATCCTTATTTTAATTGACTACATGATGATTATTGTGAAACAACAACGACACGGCGGTTTTCATAACGCCCTGCCTTGGTGTTGTTAGTGGCAACAGGGCGAGATTCGCCATAACCGATGGTAGATAAACGAGAATTCTCAATACCGTGGTTATTTACCAATAGGTGCTTGACCGCCTTAGCACGACGCTCAGAAAGCTTTTGGTTATAGCTAGCGGCACCTGTTGAGTCGGTGTGACCTTCGATGGTAGCACTGGTGTTAGGGTGTTGTTTTAGAAAATTAGCGACTTTGGCGACATCCTGTTGAAATGCCGGTTTGACATGGCTTTTATCATGGTCAAATTGGATGGTCAGATTTAATTTGGCGGGCTGAGCTGCATAAGACGGCTGGCTGGGCTGTACGTTTGTCGTTGCTCTAACAGGGGCGACTGATACAGGGGGGGGTACGTTGACTGGCGAGCAGTCAGCAGGCTGTACACGACTGACTTGATGAGCTTGACGACGCGTGCCTTGGATGAGCTCTTGGGCTTGGTTGGCGTCTACTTGAGTTAAACTGGCTTGATAGTTATTGCCAGTTTGTACGACAAAGTACTGAACTTCTCGTGGATTTAGATGAGTATGAATGGATTGGGCTGATAAATCGTTGGTTTTTTTGCCCGTGGGAACAGCACTGATTTGGACATTGCCTGCACATGCCACACCAGATGTATAATGTCCATCTTGCAGGCTAGTTAGATAGCGGTCATTGATGGCAATGTTGGTGCTAGACTGCTCAGAAGATTCTGCATTGGCAAGCGGTCTGATGAAAACCACACCACCAGCATTATCATGTGTGGCTAGATTGGTAAACTCATCTACCGCACCTTGACTTGACATCTTCCATGTAACTTGATTGCCTAAACGCACATCGGCATGTGCATGAATTGCCATCATCAGTGCCGAACCGATGAAGGCTAATTTTTTTAGTTGCATGGCAACTCCTCATAAACATAAACTATGGTAACTACTTGCACAATACATTTAAAACTCATTTTTGTGTGGCATGCCTGTCATGATGCTTTTTAAATTAAACGGCAATACATCAACATCACGGCAGACTTTGGGTTCACAAAATGCCTTTTAAATCATGCTCGTCATCTCATTTTTGTGGCAATCAAACCCATCTTAGTTGTAAAATTATGCAAAAATACTGTCAAAAATTGTCACACCGCTGACAAAAAATGTCACAGATGTACATTTTAATACAGTTAAGCGTATCATGACACTTTAATCTCATGTCAGTTATGATAAGCTTTTCCAAAATTCACACAAAAGATAAGATTGACATTTATCATGTTGCAAAAATCATACCAAGTAAATAAACCGCCTAGGCGTTAAAATGGATTTGACTTACCCCAGCATCTGTTTTTGTCCATTTATCCCATCATAAAAATCAATAAGATGCCATTTTTTAGACAAAAATAAGGGGTGATACCAGAGAAGTATTTACTTGGCATTGATAATTTAGTAGCATTACTTTACATAATTTTAATTAAAAACATATATTTTATTACATTTTATATTTTAAATAATATAGTCAAACAAATTTGAAATAAGACAAGGAAAACGAGCGAAGTTGTACAAGTAGTACTACGAGCGAGTTTGACACAGTATTATTTCAAAGTTGACAGACTATAATCATCAAGAACTCAGATTTTATAGCTTAAGCACATCAAATTTGGCACTCAAAATACAAGGCATCTAGAGCGTGCCCATCCTTTATACACCCAAGAAACTTTAAAATTACTACAAATACAATGATGTGTGGACGTAGGGGCGTGGTAAATATCAAGTTGGTTGGGTGTAACACCAATTCTCTTTCCAAACTTAAAAATAAACCCTTGAAAATACTGAGGGTTTAATTTTAAAAAAAATCTGAAAAAATCTGGGTTTGGAAAGAAGTCTAATAAATGATGCAAGAGGGGAGAATGGGGAATAAAACCCTTTGAAATAAACATCTCAAAGGGTTGGATATGGAGCTCTTGGCGAGAATTGAACTCGCGACCTCTTCCTTACCAAGGAAGTGCTCTACCCCTGAGCTACAAGAGCAAATAGTTTTGCTGACAAATGGAGCGGGTGGCGGGAATCGAACCCGCACCATCAGCTTGGAAGGCTGAGGTTCTACCACTAAACTACACCCGCATGGGTATTTGGTAGGGAGAATATGGTGGTGGGGGAAGGATTCGAACCTTCGAAGCTTTCGCGACAGAGTTACAGTCTGTTGGGTTTGACCGCTCCCCAACCCCACCAGTTGTTACAGGTATGTCTTTTAATGGTCTGTTAAAAGATTAAGCCCAATAAACGGGCTTGACCTGAAAAGTTTCTTAGGAGTGGTGCCGGCTGCCGGAATCGAACTGGCGACCTACTGATTACAAGTCAGTTGCTCTACCAACTGAGCTAAGCCGGCGGTGTTTCCTAAGTGGTGCGTATGATACCATAGTTTTTGATTTGCGCAAGTATTTTTTTAAAAATTTTTAAAATTATTTTATAAGTCCTTGTTTTTTATATTAATTGTTTTCTGGCAGTGGGCTTGGTATTTTTTATTATTTGACATACAAATCATTCGCTCGCCTGCCGATATTTTTGTATAATGGCATCATCCTATTTTTTAAAAGAGTACAAAAATGACAACAGAGATGATTTTGAGCATTTGTCTTGGCATTGGCTTGGCAGCAAGCTCAGGCTTTCGGGTGTTTGTGCCGTTGTTTGGCATGTCGCTGGCAAGCTATTTTGGCATATTGCCCTTAGGTGAGAGCTGGCTGTGGCTGGGCAGTACGAACGCGTTGGTGATTTTGGCGGTGGCGAGCATCGCTGAGTCCATGTCTTATTTGGTGCCGTTTGTGGATAATTTGCTTGACACCATTGCCGTGCCACTGGCAGGCATGGCAGGGACGATAGCCATGGCAGGCAGTCTGACCGACATGAGTCCTGCGATGACATGGGCGCTCGCCATCGTGGCAGGGGGGCGGAGCGGCAGCGACCATTAAGACCACGACCGCCGGTGCCAGAGCCGTTTCAACCGCCACGACCGCCGGTGTCGCCAACCCTGTCATCGGACTGGCAGAGACTAGCACCGCCATTGGGCTGTCGGCACTTGCCATATTCGCCCCTGTATTGGCAGGGGTGGTTGCTATCGTGGGGATTGTGGTGTTTATTTGGCTTGTGGTTAAGCTCAAAAACCGCCATAAGGCAAGCGAATCGGCGTGATTTGGCAAAAACCATTTGCAATTTATCCTAAATTTTTGTAAATTATCCCAAACCCATTTTTTAAGGACAAAACCATGCCTGCCTTACGAGACGACATTGACCCACAAGGACTTTTGGAATATTCGGTGGTCTATACCGACCGAGCGTTGAACCATATGTCTACCGAATTTCAAAGCGTGATGAGAGCCTTATCCGCCACTTTAAAAGAGCTTTATCATGCCGATGGCGTGGCGATTATCCCTGGTTCTGGCACGTCAGGCATGGAAGCGGTCGCCCGTCAGCTTGCCACAGATAAGGACGTAGCGATTGTGCGAAATGGCTGGTTTAGCTATCGCTGGACGCAGATTTTGGAAAAAGGACGTATCGCCAAATCCACGCACGTTTTTACCGCCCAAATCCACGGCAATCCTGCCACATTCGCCCCTGCCGACATTAACGAAGTTACCGCCCATATCCGCCAAAACCGCCCAAGCGTGGTGTTCGCTCCCCACGTTGAGACCGCTTCTGGTATGATGTTATCAGACGACTATATCAAGGCACTGGGGCAAGCGGTGCATGACGTGGGCGGGATTTTGGTGATTGACTGTATCGCTTCGGGCTGTGTGTGGCTTGACATGAAAGCATTGGGCATTGATGTACTACTCTGTGCCCCACAAAAAGGCTTGTCTAGCACGCCTTGCTGTGGACTTGTCATGATGTCCGAGCGTGCCAAAGAGCTTGTTCAAAGCACAGAATCCACAAGTTTTACCTTAGATTTAAAAACATGGGCGAATATCATGACCGCCTATGAAAATGGCGGACACGCCTATCATGCGACCATGCCCACAGACGGACTAAGACAGCTAAGAGATACCCTAAAAGAATGCCAAGCCATAGGATTTGATAAGCTAAAATCCGCCCAAATAGAGCTGGGGCAAGCCATTTTGCAAGTATTAAATGACAAAGGGGTCGTAAGCGTGGCGGATAAAGACAGTCAAGCGGTTGGGGTTATCGTCTGCCATGCCCCAAATGATGATGTACACAAAGGCGTGGCGTTTGCCAAAGTCGGTGTACAAATCGCAGGAGGCGTACCGCTACAAGTGGGCGAGCCGTCTGATTATAAGAGTTTTAGAATTGGGCTGTTTGGGCTTGATAAATTGACCGACGTATCAGGCACGGTGGCACGATTTAAGCAGGCGTGTGATGAAGTATTTTGATTATCTTTATCAACATAAAAGCCCAATGTGATGTTGGGCTTTTTGTTTGTCTTATACAGTTATTTGGATTTCACTACGCCATTTTCCTTAACGAGCTTATCCGCCCAATCAAATAATTCATTCAAATCATAATCCCCACCATGACCCACACCCCACGCCAAGGCAAAATCCACGTTCTTGCCCTGATTTTGTAAGGCGGTGGCTAGTATCACAGGCACGGCAAGGGATGTATCATTATCCTTTGCCGCATGACGGATACGCCAATGCTCGGTGGGGCTTTGGGCGATATAATTCATCGCATTCATCATCTTGATAGTGTGAGCATCCGCCATGCTCCCTTGTCCGTATTTTTTGCCAAAGGCGGTAAAATGCTGATTGTTCAAAGTCTTATTACCAAACAGATTATTCTCGCCACTGGTCAAATCTGTGGCATCAAACGCAGCTACGCCCTTGCCACGCCCCAAGTATTTTAAATAACCGTCAAAATCCGCCACATAAAAAGGGTTTGCCGACTTTCGTTGTGCCAAAAAGTCAAAATCACTCAAATCCGTGCCATTTTTAAAGGCGGTATTGGCGAAGTTATTCAAATGATAAATCACTTCATCTTTAAACGTGCCGTTGCCGTTATAATCCAATGTTAATGACTGTCCGTTGTGCCCTGTTAATTTTAAACCATTGATATAACTGGGGAAATTGGATCTTAATTCATTTGACCAACTTTTTTGCTCGTCCGTTAGGCTTGCCTTTATGCGTTCACGTTTGATGTTGTAGTCTAGCATGGAGACGTGCATTTTGTGATAATCATCAATGCCGTTAAATTGCCACTCGTACGCCATATCGGCATTTTCAAGGTTGGTAATCGGAGCATAGGCGGACACGGCAAACACGCTGTCATCAGCTGTCATAATCGCCCCTGTTTTTTACAATTCGGCGTGATAATCCATGCTATTGCCACTTGCCCCTAAAAGTAGCGACATCACCCCGCCTGCGGACGTGCCATTGGCGATAATACGGTCGGCTCGCCCTGCCATGAGCGTGTCATTGGCTTTGAGATAGGCAATGGCGGATTTTAAATCCACGATGACAGACGGAGCTTTGCCCGTGTGGTTGCCGTCTGTGCCGAGTGTCCGCCCCCTAGCCCCTGCACTTGCCACGACATAGCCACGCATGAGAGTGGCAAGTGCACTGTTTGGTCTTGGCGTACCGTCTCGCCCTGCCCTACTCTCTCTCGGCGGTCATCGGCTTGGCGGGCATATATCCGCCCACGCCATTGGGGAAAAATATCGGGGCGGTGTCTGCCGTGTAGCCGTTAATGCTGTCGCCTGTAAAATACGACTCGGGGATATAGACGTTCATCACTTGATAATCAGGCTCGGTAGGGTTTGCCACATAGGGGGTATTTTCAAACGCACGCACGACAAGGCTTTGGTCGTCTTGGGTGATGGTTTTGTAATTGTTGGGACTAAACGTTAAAGAGCTGGGCGTGGTGGTTGTGGCAAGCTTATTTGTATTTGCATTTGGGTTTGTATTTTGGGAAATGGATGTGGTGCAGGCGAATAAAGACAACAAGGCGATAATGGAAATGGACAATAAGGATTTCATACATATGTCTCAATAAAATAATAATCATTATAATCCAAGCAGTCAAAAAAGCAACTCCTTGTACAAAAATCGTCATTTGAGAAACTTATGCCCTTTTAAATAAATACACACAAAAACTTGCCCTAACATCAAACTTATCCTGTGCTTTTAACGCCGTTTTACGCTCAAGTTTGGCTTTATAAGTATAAGGGGTCATGTCTATCAAATCATTTAGGCTTTGGTTATCAAGGCATAAATCAGCGTCTATTTGCCATTCATTGACAAGGGTAAACTCGGGCGACAATTCTGCGATAAATTTGGCAGGGTTGTGCGGATTGACGGTGTCAAAGAGCTTCTCACGCATGGCATATAGGTGCATGGGGGCAGGCGTGGCAACCAGCAAAGACCCATCTGATTTTAACACCCTTAACATCTCGGACTTTGGCAAGGGGCTAAATAGGCTCGTACAAATATCCACACACTCGTCCGCCACAGGCAACACCGCCCCTGTACCCACCACCCAAGTGATGTGTTTGCCGATGTCGGTGTTTTTATACGTTCTAGACGCTGTCATAATGGCGGTTTTGGCAATGTCAAGCCCGATAACTTGGGCAGAGCGTGTCATGCCAGCGGTGTAATAGCCTTCGCCACAGCCGATGTCTAGTATCGCTTTGGGCGATAGGTCAGCAATCACTTGGCTGATTTTGGTGCGAAGTGGCTCATAAAATCCGCTCGCCAAAAAGCGTCTGCGAGCCTGTACCGATGTTGGCGTATCGCCTGCACTGTGGCTGTTTTTGTGTTGAACCACGTGCAAATTGACATAGCCGTTCTTGCTGATGTCATAGCTGTGGCGGTTTTGGCAGGTGTAGGTTTTGCCTTGTAAGTTTAAGTCGGTGTGGCAAATGGGGCAGATGAGCATAGGTTTTATTAATATTGGTTGTGTTATTTGTTTTATGGGCGGTTGGTGGTTTTAAACTCTTGATAAAATTCTTTATCGTCATCATAACTTGGTGGGTTTAATAAGACGATTTGACCATTGATTAACTCATTATAAATTTGGGTGGCTTGTTGTTTAATTTTATTTAACTCAATCTCTGAAAATTCACCATAATGCTCTTCTCCCCAAAAATACAATTCCGCATACAACCCATATTTTGTTGCCAATTCTCTCAAAAATGTATAGCCTTGACAATACCAATTATAAATTGTTGCTAATTTTTCTAAGTCATTGGGTTGATTGATTAAGGATAATAAGACATCTATTAAAGTTTTGCTATAATATTTTGAATAATCCAGATAGGGAATGCTTAACTTTTCAATCTCAATAATACTTCTTTTGTCTTTAAAATCAAGACTGATTAACGCCAAATAATCATCAGGAATTAAATACTTTTCCAAACTTGGTTCGTTATACACCCAAGTTTCAAAGTCGGACAATGAGCCTTGTTCTAACAGAAGTGTAAAGAAAGGTTTTTGCAAGTTAAAGGGTAAAATTTTCATTCTTGTTTCTTATTATTTTCATAAACCCAACGCCGACAATCATCATATTTATAAAAACTGACATACAACCTTATATGATATAAATTATCAAAATTATAATCACCTACCGATATTTCGTTTTCTCCCACACAAAACCGTCTGTAAAAAGAATGCTTGGCGGTACTATATTCCGATAATTCAACATCATCGGAAATTTTTTGAATATTTTCTAGCAATGTTTCAATATCGCTTGTTTTGGGATTATGGTAATGATAGGCGATAGAAATGGATTGTGCACTGGTCTTTTTATGGTCATCTCGTTTATCAAATGGGGGCAAGCCGATTGTGACCGCATCTAAGATGTGTTGCAATTCGGCTTGCTTTTTATCATAATCCAATTTGATAGGGGCGTGAAACTCAGAATTTTTAACCCCATCTATCAAGTTATAAATCATAATGGGTAGCACAAAAGCCAAAACAGCAATGAAAAAAACATAATGAATTATTTGTTTATCGTTTTTCATGCTATCCACCTAAAATCAATGCTCCCTCGTACTTCTAAACGCCACCTCGGGATACCGCTCTTGCATTAACTGCAAATTGACACAACTTAGGGCAAATTAGAAAATCAATCATAACGCCTTATCCAAAAGCTCCAATGCTCTTTTAATATCGCCTTGTTTGGCTCTGTTTTCAAAGCGTTTTTTTGCTTCATATTCGGCAAGCACATTAGACATTGTTTCGTCTATTAAGCGAGCAACACTCAGTCCTTGCTCATTGGCAATCACGCTTAGGCGTTCGTGTTTGTCATTGCTGACTTGAAGTGTTAATGTCGTCATTATAACTCCTTAATTGCAATAATTGTTCTGGTGTTAAAATTTGAATGCCAAAATTCAACTCATTTTGGCGAAAATCTTTTTGATTATGACTGACAATAATATTGGCATTACCTGCAACCGCCAATTCTATCAAATGATTATCGCCTTCATCTTTTAAATTGGGTCGCCACAAATAAAAAATACGCACCCATTCACAAACGGATAATAACGCATTTAAAATTTCATTGCGTTCATCTAATGATAATTTACTTTTGGCAAATATATCATCACGAGCCAAAACATCTTCATATTCTGCCAATAACACCACACCAATAATCGGTATAAATTCGCCTTTTAAGCAGGCTTTAATTAGGCGGTTGGCGTGATAAGACCCCAAACACGCCCCCACCAAAATATTGGTATCCAAGACAACTTTCATTATAATTCCACATTAATCTAAAATCAATGCTCCCTGGTCGCCCGAAACTCCACCTCAGGATACCGCTCTTGCATTAACTGCAAATTGACACGACTGGGAGCAAGATAAGTCAAATAACCACCGCCGTCAATAGACAACTGGTCGTGGGCTTTTTTCTTAAACTTTTCAAACGCCACTTTGTCATCACAATGCACCCAACGCACGGTGGCGATAGAAATCGGCTCAAAGGTGCATTGCACCTTATATTCTTCTAGCAAACGATGTGCCACTACTTCAAATTGCAACACGCCCACCGCCCCCAAAATCAAATCATTATTGATTTGGGGCATAAAGACTTGCGTTGCTCCTTCTTCGGAGAGCTGTTGCAAGCCTTTTTGTAGGGCTTTGGATTTTAAAGGGTCTTTTAGCACCACACGGCGAAACAGCTCGGGGGCAAAGTGCGGAATGCCTGTAAAGTTTAAGGTCTCACCACTGGTAAAGCTATCGCCAATCTGGATTGTGCCGTGATTGTGCAAGCCGATGATGTCGCCAGCGTACGCTTCGTCCAATGCTTCACGGTCGCCCGCTAGGAACATGAGTGCGTCCGACACTCGCACTTCTTTGCCAATACGCACGTGGTTCATTTTCATTCCCCGTTCGTATTTGCCCGAACAAATCCGCATAAAGGCGACACGGTCTCGGTGTTTGGGGTCCATATTGGCTTGAATTTTAAAGACAAAGCCTGTGAAATTTGGCTCGTCCGCTTTTACCAATCGCTCCACCGCATCGTGGTCTTTTGGCGGTGGGGCGTATTTTGTTAAAACGTCCAAAATCATGTTTACGCCAAAGTTACCCAACGCCGTACCGAACAAAACAGGTGTTTGTCGTCCTGCCAAAAACTCATCCACGTCCCAGTCTTCGTACGCCATCTCAGCAAGCTCGATATTGTCCATAAACTCATCCCACAAAATCTGCCCAAGTCGCTCCTTGATGTCGGCATGGTCGTAACCGTCTCGGCTCTCGATATCCGTGATTTGTGAGCCAAAGCCTTTTTTATAAAAATAAGTCTTGTTATCCACAAAACTATACACCCCCACAAAATCCTGCCCCATGCCAATAGGATAAGCAAACGGCACGCATTTGATTTTTAGGACGCTTTCAATCTCATCAAGCAGGGCAAGCGGATTTTGGATTTCACGGTCAAGTTTATTAACAAATGAAATAATGGGCGTATCACGCATACGGCACACTTCCATGAGCTTAATCGTCCGCTCTTCCACGCCTTTGGCTCCGTCAATGACCATTAACGCACTATCAACGGCGGTGAGCGTGCGGTAAGTGTCTTCTGAAAAGTCGGCATGTCCAGGGGTATCTAGTAGATTAACCACATGATTTTTATAGGGAAATTGCATGACTGATGTCGTGATAGAGATACCACGCTCCTGCTCCATGCTCATCCAGTCGGATGTCGCGTGGCGGTCGGCTTTACGCCCACGCACCTCGCCAGCGACTTGGATTGCCTTGCCCCACAGTAGGAGCTTTTCGGTCATGGTGGTTTTACCTGCGTCAGGGTGTGAGATGATGGCGAATGTTCTACGAGCCTTGATTTGGTTGGTTAAATTGGTTGTCATTTCTTGCCTTTTATGAATTATGTACACGTTTATGTACAAATATATTTTGAGTTAAACGGGATAAAATTTGGCATATTATATATCAAAATACACTTTCTTAATACACAAAAAACAACCGCACCCCAAAAGTTAGATACTCAAATACCAACCTTTGGGGTGCGGTTCAAAATGAAGTGGGTTTTGTGGTAGCATAAGAATTAAAAGCAAAGATAAATATAAAAATAAGGTTCTGGTTCAAAAAGGATGCTACAAGAAAAACCGTTCGTGGTAAGCTATGCCTGCCCATGAC
Source organism: Moraxella bovis (assembly GCF_025985205.1). Classification (NCBI taxonomy): domain Bacteria; kingdom Pseudomonadati; phylum Pseudomonadota; class Gammaproteobacteria; order Moraxellales; family Moraxellaceae; genus Moraxella; species Moraxella bovis. The sequence goes on along the minus strand of NZ_CP087840.1, from coordinate 487,150 downwards.
GGAAACCGACTCGCAGGCAAGCTTGTGGCGAACGGAAAACCTAGTTTGGCATACTTTTTAGACTACTGCCAAAAATAAAACCTGCTCAAGGCTAGAGTGGCGAGCTTTGGGGTTGGTTCATTTTTTTGGGCGGTGTTTTTATCAAAATTTATTCCACAAACTTCACAACTTGTTCAAAAGTCTTGCGTGCTTTTGGTTTGATTTCTTTATCACGATAGCCAAAAGTTACCATTACCGACACGCCCCATTCGGCAGGGTCAAATAAACCTTCTTCTGCCAAAATACGGTTCACTTCTTTATAATCAAAGCCTTCAATCGGACAACTGTCAATGCCAAGCATTGCTGCCCCGTCATCATATTGGCAAGGGCGATGTAGGTTTGTTTGTTTGCCCAGTCAAATAAACTGCGATCAGAATCCAAAATGGCGATGTCCTCACTTTGGAATTTTTTATAAACTTCCATAATTTTCACACGGTCATCGCCTTGCAAGCCCCGTCTGTCCATAATTTCGCCAAAATAGGGCGTGTCATAACGGGCGTTTTTCTTGGCAAGAATGGCGACAATGTGGCTGGCGGTTTCCATCGTGGGAATGCCCCACGCATAGGATTTTAGTTTTTGGCGTAGGTCGTGGTTTTGTAACACCAAAAATTGCCAAGGCTCAGAGCCTACCGAGCTTGGCGACAAACGCCCAAGTTCCAAAATGGTATTAAACTCATCGGCAGGGATTTTCTTATTGCCGTCATACGAACGGGTAGACGCACGACGATGAAAGGCACTAATTAGGTCATCTTTGCTAAAAATGGTCATAAATCGCTCCAAAATTAAGGATTTTGAAAATTGGAGCGTATTATAAAAGATTTGAGTTATTATGAATAATTGATAGTTTTATAGGTAGGTATTAAGTATAGATGATAAGCGGAATTTAGACCATTTAAAAATAATTCATCATACTTCCAAATGCAAAAATTCCAATTCTATTTCTTGTGGCGGATTTTTCAGCTGTTCAATTTTGAATCTGCCGCATTGTGAAACAGGCGTTTTGCTGTAAACTTTCAGCGTTTCAGGCTGGCTGGCATGCCATTCCACATAAGATTGTGGCTCAATCGGGCAAGTTGGCGTATTTTTCACAATCGTCCCCGATACGGCATACAAATCGCGACTTTGCAAATTCAAATACCAATTGCTCATTGTTTCTAAATCAAATAAATTAAAAGACAAAGTATCGCCATAATCATTGCCTGTCCACATATCTGGCAAACTGTTACCCATAAAACGCGTGCGGAAAATGCGGCTTTTTTCAGGCAGCCTGAAACTCAATTCGCCATTTTTACTTTGAAATTCATTACCTTCTGCCAACACGCACATATCAAACACAAATTCAGGCGCGGGCTGCTCGGCAGAGATGTTCGGCACTTTGTCCATTGGGTACGGTTTTAGGATTTCGGGGCGTTTCCAATGTACTTCGTCTTTGCAGATGAAACCGTTGATTTTACTTGGTTCTGCCAATACGGTATCTAAATACCAACCCCAATGAATTTGGGTTTCACGCTCTTTTTCAGGCAGCGTTTTGCACACTTCAAAATCAAAATTGTGCCGTTCAAAACAATGCGAACTTTGCAAACGGCGATTAATCGATTTCAATAGTAAACCCTGCCACATAACTGCTTGTGGGAATTCGGCTGTTTCAAAATATTCGGGTTTAACCGCTTCTTCGCCAACGCTGTGTTTGCTCAACAATCCCAATTTCGTACCTGCGGGCATGGTTATGCCTGCCAAAGTGGCTTCTTGCTGCAAGGTTGGGAATTGTTTCGCCATTTCGCGTTCATATTCGGCTTGCCATTGGCGTTCGCGTTCTGCACGGGCTTGTTCGGCAGACATTTCGGCAAATGCCAATATAGGTAGCAATGACAGTATTAAAATGGGTGTGTAAGTCATCGTTTTCCCTTTTATTTTAGTTAAAACCAAATTTAATAATAAAATATTGTAGTGCATTTCATAAAAAAATACCATTCAAATCTCTCATTTGAATGGTATTTTCATCAAGAACAATTACATAAACCCACGCACATACTGTCTTGGCACAAACTGCATTTCGCTACTGTCCGCCCCATTTTGCTGATATTGAGCATTTAGCACCCAATACGGGTCTCGCAAAAGCCCACGACCAACCGCCACCAAATCGGCATCACCCACGCCCAAAATATGGTCAGCTACCGCCACATTGTCCAGCATACCGACCGCAATCACGGGCTTGTTAGTTGCGTGTTTGACTTTCCTGGCCAAATCCACTTGATAGCCTGCATAAAATTCAGGGTGATTGCCCTTGTGGAGTACGCCATCGCCACCACCGCTGACATCAAACATATCCGCCCCTGCGTCAGAAAATCATTTGGCAATTTCCACGCCATAATCGCTGTCAAAGCCGTCTTTGCCGTATTCTTGGGCGGAAATTCGCACGATTAAGGGCATATCGGCAAGCATTACTTTTTTAGCGGCAGCAATCACTTCCACGCCAAACAAGGCTTTGTCTTGACCGTATTCATCGGTGCGAGTATTGGATTTTGGCGAATAAAATTGATGAATCAAATAACCGTGAGCTCCGTGCAGTTCAATCGCATCAAAACCTGCGTCCACCGCTCTTTTGACCGAATTGGCAAACGCCCCAACCAACTCTTTGACTTCATCGGTGGTCAGCTCTTTTGGCGTAATCAAATTTTGCCCTGCATAATCTAACTCGCCATAATGAATGGGGCTTGGGGCTTGGGGCAACGGCATTGGGTTCATCTTGGGCTTTGCGACCTGCGTGGGCGATTTGCACGGCAATTTTTGCTCCGTGAGAATGTACGCTGTCCACGATTTTTTTGAATGCGTCTTTTTGTTCATCATTCCAAAGACCCAAGCAGTTCGGTGTGATGCGACCATTTGGGGCGACATTGGTCATCTCCACGATAATGAGACCCACGCCACCAATGGCACGGCTGGTGTAATGCACCAAATGCCAGTCGTTTGGCACGCCATCTGTGACGGAATATTGGCACATTGGCGGCATTACCACGCGGTTTTTGAGGTCAAGGTTTTTAAGGGAAAAGGAGGTAAAAAGGTTGCGGATTTTTGCCATTGTTCGTCTCTTACTCGGTTTAAAATGCTGATATTTTAGAGAAAATATGGTATCATTTCAAATTGATTATTTTGATAGTTAGATATAATGCTCATTGATAGTGGCAAAAGCATTTAACTGCCTATATTACCTTTTACGCAAGCAAGGAAAAACAATGACCGCACAACAGCAACGCGTCGAACTGCACCGCCGTATTTGGCAAATCGCCAACGAAGTACGAGGCTCTATTGACGGTTGGGACTTTAAACAATATGTTTTAGGTGCTTTATTTTATCGCTTTATCAGCGAAAATTTTTCTGCCTATATTGAAGCAGGCGACGATGGCGTTCATTATGCCAGCTTTCCAGATGATAGCTCGATTTTGGCACAAATCAAAGAAGACACCATAAAAACCAAAGGCTATTTTATTTATCCTAGCCAATTATTTGAAAATGTCGCCAAAAATGCCAACGACAATCCCAATCTTAACACCGATTTAAAAGCCATTTTTGATGCCATTGAATCGTCCGCCAATGGCTTTGATTCTGAACGCGACATCAAAGGCTTGTTTGCTGATTTTGATACCACATCAAACCGTCTGGGCAATACCGTTGCCGATAAAAACAAACGCCTAGCATCTGTCTTAAAGGGTGTGGCGGAATTGGATTTTGGCGATTTTAAAAACAATCAAATTGATTTGTTTGGCGATGCTTATGAATTTTTGATTTCCAATTATGCTGCCAATGCAGGCAAATCGGGCGGTGAATTTTTTACCCCACAAAATGTTTCTAAATTAATTGCCCAATTGGCTTTACACGGTCAAACCAGTATTAATAAAATCTATGACCCTGCTTGTGGTTCTGGCTCATTATTATTACAAGCCAAAAAACAATTTGACGAACACATTATTGAAGACGGATTTTTTGGGCAAGAGATTAACCACACCACTTATAACCTTGCCCGTATGAATATGTTTTTGCACAATATCAATTACGACAAGTTTGAAATTGCATTGGGCGATACCCTACTTTCGCCCCAATTTATTGATGGCAAACCTTTTGATGCGATTGTGTCCAATCCGCCTTATTCGATTAATTGGATTGGCTCGGGCGACCCCACCTTAATCAATGATGACCGTTTTGCCCCTGCTGGCGTACTCGCTCCCAAATCAAAAGCCGATTTTGCCTTTATTATGCACGCCCTAAATTATTTATCTGCCAAAGGGCGGGCGGCAATTGTTACTTTTCCAGGGATTTTTTATCGTGGCGGGGCGGAAGCAAAAATCCGCAAATACTTAGTTGATAATAATTTTGTAGAAACCGTGATTGCCCTTGCGCCCAATTTATTTTTTGGTACAAGCATTGCGGTGAATATTTTGGTATTATCCAAACACAAAACAAGTAACCAAATTCAATTTATTGATGCCAGCAAATTATTCAAAAAAGAAACCAATAATAATATTTTGACCGATGAGCATATCGCTCAAATTTTACAAATCTTTGCCGACAAAAGCGAAATCGCCCATTTTAGTGCCAATATTGACAGCAACCAAATTGCCGAAAATGATTATAATCTTTCTGTGTCCAGCTATGTAGAAGCAGAAGATACCAGAGAAGTGATTGATATTACGCTATTAAATGAAGAAATTCGCCAAACGGTAAGTAAAATTACCACTTTACGCCAAAGTATTGATGATATTATTGCGGAGATTGAAGCATGAAAACCAATCCGATTATGGAAAAACTCATCAACGCAGGCATACTTGCCCGCCATGCCGAAGCCGTGGAATGGAAGACGTTGGGAGAGGTAACAGAAGTTGCGGATAATTTGAGAAAGCCCGTAAAAGCAGCTCTGCGAGTTTCTGGGGATATTCCTTACTATGGAGCAAATAATATTCAAGATTATGTTGATGGATATACTCATAATGGAGAGTATGTATTGATTGCTGAAGATGGTTCAGCGAGTCTCGAAAATTATTCAGTTCAATGGGCAACTGGAAAATTTTGGGCAAACAATCATGTTCATGTTGTTTGTGGAAAGGAAGAATTGAATAATAGATTTTTATTTCATTATTTACGTCAAATGAATTTTATACCGTACTTAACAGGGAGTGGGAGGGCGAAGCTCACAAAAGCAAAAATGCTGGAAATTCCAATCCCCATTCCCCCACTGGAAGCGCAACGTAAAATCGTCCAAATTTTGGACGCATTTACCGCCGTAACCGCCGAGCTAACCGCCGAGCATACACTAAGACAAAAGCAATATCAATACTACCGTGATTTATTATTGGATTTTGATAATTTAAACAATCCGTTTGCAAAGGGTATTAATGTAGAATGGAAAAGCTTGGGGGATATTACTTCAAAAACCCAAAATATCAAATGGAAAGATAATTTAAATTCATATCAATATATTGATTTAACATCTGTTGATAGAGAGAATAATCAAATTATTGAAACCATAGAAATCAATGCAAACAGTGCACCAAGTAGAGCACAAAAAGTTGTTCAAAAAAATGATGTTATTTTTGCAACAACTCGCCCAACACAAATGCGTTTAACAATTATTCCAGATGAATTTGATAAACAAATTGCAAGCACGGGATATTGTGTTTTGAGAGCAAACGAAGGTGAAGTTTTGCCTGAATGGATATATTTTAATTTAAAAACTTTGGGTTTTCAAACATACCTTGAAAATAATCAGAGTGGTTCGGCTTACCCCGCCATATCTGATAAGTTGTTAAAAGAATTTCAAATCCCACTCCCACCACTAGAAACCCAAACCCAAATTGTCGCCATTTTGGATAAATTTGACACACTTATCCACTCGATTTCTGAGGGTTTGCCCCGTGAAATTGAACTGCGTCAAAAGCAATATGAATATTATCGGGAGTTGTTGCTTGATTTTGCTTGACTGATTTTTTTGATACGGGTCAAAAATCCAAAAATTTACCCACATTTTACCAATATGGGTAGAAAATGCGATTTTTTACCCATATAATAGGGCTTTTGAGTAAAAAATCCAAAAATTTACCCACATTGACAGTCATATAGGTAAAAATATGCAATTTCTTCCCTTTTTGGAGCTGGAAAATCTTGAAACCAAAGCTGTGCTAAAGAAGGTGGCATCAGCAAACCGTTACTTGGCAGAGCTCAAAGGGGTGGTGCTGTCCATTCCCAATGAAGCAATTTTAATCAATACGCTCGCCTTGCAAGAAGCCAAACATAGTTCCGAAATTGAAAATATTGTTACTACGCACGATGATTTGTTTAAATCAGACATTACACAAGATAACATCAATCTTGCGACCAAAGAAGTGCAAAATTATCGCGAGGCTTTGCTTTTTGGTTTTTTTGAGGTGCGCACAAATAAAATCATTCGCTTAAATGATATTTTATACATACAGCAATTGCTAGAAAGAAATAAGGCGGGCTTTCGCAAGGTCTCTGGCACAACATTAAAAGACAGTTTTGGCAATATCATTTATACACCGCCACAACACCCTGATGAAATTGTCAGTTTAATGGCAAATTTGGTTGAATTTATCAATGATAATTCATTAAGCGAGCTAGACCCTTTGATTAAAATGGCTATTATTCATCATCAATTTGAAAGTATTCATCCATTTTATGACGGAAACGGTCGTACAGGGCGTATTTTAAATATGCTTTATTTGGTTATGCAGGGGTTATTGGATTTGCCTGTTTTATATTTGAGTCATTATTTAATCCATCACAAATCCGAATATTATCAATATATCCAAGAGGTTAGAGATACAGGGAATTGGGAAAATTGGCTGTTGTATATGCTAGATGGTGTAGAAAAAACAGCCATCTCCACCATTGAATTGGTCAAAGAAATCAAAGCATTAATTCAGATTTATAAACACAAAATGCGTACAGAAAAACCAAAAATATACCAACAGGAGTTACTTAATAACCTATTCAATCACCCTTATACAAAAATTGAATTTGTGATGAATGATTTAAAGGTAACTCGCAAAACTGCCAGTAAATATTTGGATGAACTGGTGGAAATTGGTTTATTGGAAAAAGAGAAGATTGGACGCAGTGCGTATTATATTAATAGACCTTTGTTTAATTTGTTTTTAAATCGCAATTAAATTTTATATGTTGCCAAAAATAGGAATAAAGATGACCACCCAAACCACCCCCATTACCGAAACCAATCATTTTATTGTTTTGGACAAATACGAAAAAATTGACCAATCGGGTGCCAGTTATCAAAGCGAAAGTGCTTTGGAAAAAGAATTGATTGAAGATTTAATCAATCAGGGTTATGAATATCGCCGTGATTTAAATAGTCAAGCCAAACTATTGGCAAATGTGCGTGAACAATTACAAAAGCTCAATCAAATGGCTTTTTCGGACAAAGAATGGGGGCGTTTTGCCTTGGAATATTTGGATGTGCCGTCCGAAAATATTATCCAAAAAACCCGTAAAATTCACGATGATTATATTTGTGATTTTGTCTTTGATGATGAGCATATCCAAAACATTTATTTGCTGGACAAAAAGAACATTGCCCGTAATTTTGTACAAGTCATCAATCAATTTGAACAAACAGGCAATCACGAAAACCGCTATGATGTTACCATTTTGGTCAATGGCTTGCCTTTGATTCAAATTGAACTTAAAAAACGAGGCGTTGCCATTCGTGAAGCCTTTAATCAGGTGCATCGTTATAGCAAAGAGAGTTTTAATTCGGATAATTCGTTATTTAAATTCTTACAAATTTTTGTCATTAGTAATGGCACAGATACCCGTTATTTTGCCAATACCACCAAACGCGATAAAAACAGCTTTGATTTTACAATGAATTGGGCTCGCTCGGATAATACACTAATTAAAGACTTAAAGGATTTTACCGCCACTTTTTTTCAAAAAAATACATTATTAAATGTGCTATTAAATTATTCGGTGTTTGATGTTAGTGATACGCTACTAATTATGCGACCTTATCAAATTGCCGCCGTAGAACGCATTTTGTGGAAAATTCAAAGTTCGGCACAAAGCAAGAATTGGAGCAATACCGAGAGTGGTGGTTTTATTTGGCATACCACAGGTTCGGGCAAAACTTTAACCAGTTTTAAGGCGGCTCGTTTGGCGACAGAGCTTGACTTTATTGATAAAGTCTTTTTTGTGGTGGATAGAAAAGATTTAGATGATCAAACGATAAAAGAATACCAACGCTTTTCGCCTGATAGTGTGAATGGCTCAGAAAGTACCGCAAGACTCAAACGCAATATAGAAAAAGACGATAATAAAATTATTGTAACCACCATTCAAAAACTCAATAATTTGATGAAATCGGAAGAGAATTTACCAATTTATCAAAAACAAGTGGTGTTTATTTTTGATGAATGTCATCGCTCACAATTTGGTGAAGCACAAAAGAATTTAAATAAAAAATTCAAAAAGTTTTGCCAATTTGGTTTTACGGGCACGCCTATTTTTCCACAAAATGCTTTGGGTGCAGAAACCACCGCCAGTGTTTTTGGGCGAGAGCTTCATTCTTATGTGATTACCGATGCCATTCGTGATGAAAAAGTTTTAAAATTTAAAGTGGATTATAATGATGTTCGCCCACAATTCAAATCCATCGAGAGCGAACAAGATTTAAAGAAATTATCGGCATTTGAAACCAAACAAGCACTTTTGCACCCCGAGCGAATTACCAAAATCAGCCAATATATTTTGGATAATTTTAAACACAAAACCCACCGTTTGAATGCAGGTGGCAAAGGCTTTAATGCAATGTTTGCGGTAAGTTCAGTTGATGCTGCCAAAGCCTATTATGAGGCTTTTAAAGAATTGCAAAAAGAGCAAGAAAAACCTTTAAAAATAGCGACCATTTTTTCATTTTCTGCCAATGAAGCCCAAGATGCGATTGGCGATATTGAAGATGAAGGCTTTGAATTAACGGCAATGAATAGCAGTGCCAAAGAATTTTTGCAGTCCGCCATTAATGATTATAACGCTCTATTTCAAAGCAATTACAGCGTAGAAAGTCGTGAATTTCAAAATTATTATCGTGATTTAGCCAAACGGGTTAGAAATCAAGACATTGATTTATTGATTGTGGTTGGTATGTTTTTAACAGGATTTGATGCACCGACTTTAAACACTTTATTTGTGGATAAAAACTTGCGTTATCACGGTTTGATACAAGCCTATTCACGTACCAATCGTATTTATGATACCACCAAATCTTTTGGCAATATCGTAACTTTCCGTGATTTAGAACAAGCCACCATTGACGCCATTACTTTATTTGGCGATAAAAATACCAAAAATGTGGTATTGGAAAAAAGCTATCAAGAATATATGGACGGCTATACCGATAACCAAACAGGCGAGGCTCGGCGGGGTTATTTGGAAGTTGTCAAGGAATTAAATGAACGATTCCCCAATCCTGAAAAAATAGAAACCGAAAAAGACAAAAAAGAATTTGCCAAATTATTTGGTGAGTATTTGCGTGCCGAAAATATTTTGCAAAATTATGATGAATTTACCGCATTAAAAGAAATACAAACAGTTGATTTGAATGATGAAACTGCGGTAATGGAATTTAAAACCAAATTTCAATTAAGCGATGATGATTTTGCCACCATGCAAAATATACCAATGCCATCTGAGCGAGCGGTGCAAGATTATCGTTCTACTTATAATGACATTCGTGATTGGCTTCGTCAGCAAAAAGGGGCGGAAAACCAAAATCAAATCCAAATTGATTGGGACGATGTGGTTTTTGAAGTGGATTTATTAAAATCACAAGAGATTAATTTGGATTATATTTTGGAACTTACTTTTGACCATCACAAAAAAATCAAAGATAAGACGGCATTGGTAGAAGAAATTCGCCGTACCATTCGGGCAAGTATCAGTAATCGTGCCAAAGAGGGTTTGGTGGTGGATTTTATTAATCAAGCGGATTTGGACAGCATTCCTGATAAGCCAAGTATTATTGGTGAGTTTTATGAATTTGCCCAAAGCGAACAAAAACACGAAGCCGATGAACTTATTAGCGAAAATAATTTAAATACGGAGGCTGCCAGACGCTATTTGATGACTTCGTTAAAACGAGAATATGCCAGTGAAAATGGTATGGATTTGAATGCGGTATTGCCCAAAATGAGCCCACTCAATCCCAATTATCTGACCGCCAAACAAACTATTTTTCAGAAAATTGCGGCGTTTGTGGAGAAGTTCAAAGGAATTGGGGGCGAAGTGTAATAATGACCGACCTTCGTAAACTCGACTTAAACTTACTTAAAGCCTTTGTCGTATTATTAGACGAATGCAATGTCAGCCGTTCGGCACAAAGACTCTCCGTTACCCAGCCTGCGATGAGCGGGATTTTAAATCGCTTGCGGGAAAGTTTTAATGACCCCTTATTTGTACGGGTTCAGCACGGTATGCAGCCGACCGACAGGGCGTTGGAGCTTGGGCATATCGCTCGGCGTGTCTTGCAGGACGTGAATTCCATGCTCGCCCCACCCAAACTAGAACCTGCCAATTTGTCCATGACCCTACGCATTGGGGCGATGGATTATGTTCAGCAGATTATCGCTTTGCCCCTTATTTTAAGGTTAAGACGACTCGCCCCGAACGTAAAAGTCGCCTTATTGCCCGTGCAAGGACAAAATATCAAAACTTTGCTTGACAAAAATACCATTGATTTGGCATTGGTTGGGCAACACCACATCACAGGCGATATACCCCAAACCCTGCTGTATAAAGAAAGCTACGTCTGTACGATGAGCAAAACGCACCCCATGGCAAACACCGCTTTGACGCTTGATGAGTTTTGTGAATTGCCCTTTGCCATGCTGTCGTACAATGGTGGTGAGTTTAGTGGAGCAACCGACATTGCCCTACAAAAATTGGGGCGAAAACGCAAAGTGATGGTGTCGGTTGACCACATCTCGCTGTTGCCACAGCTTTTGAACGACTCGGATTTGGTGGCGGTATTGCCCAAACATCTTGCCCAAACCCTGCCAAACGTCCGCCTGCAAAATCCGCCCATAAATATTGACGGCTTTACCATCATGATGACGTGGCACGAACGCACGCATCACGACATTGCTCATCAGTGGATTAGGGGGGTTGTGCTTGATGTGATTGGGGGTGTTGAACATTGATAGCATATTAGTGGAATTTGATTGGGGCGTGCCAAACCTTTATAATACAATTTAATGTTTAGAAATTTTATAGAAGTAAAATGATGTTTTGCATGAAAAATGACTATCCGACCACTTAATTTAAAAAAAATTAAGTTAAAACTCTTAAAATTTACCCAGTCAAGTGGTCAGATTGCTTTTCATCGCCAGAAACTTGCTTGATAAAAACTCACAACCTGCGTTTTTTTCCTTGAAAAACGGGCGATTCCCCTGCTTTTTTAAACAGACATTTTTCATTGCAAATACAAAAGGCAGGCACGCCCTTTCCACTGTTTGTAGATAATTTCTATCTGCTGTTATATTGGCGTTGATGATTAACCCCACTGCCTATCCCGAAACGCCACCGCCATGTCTTTGGCTTTTTTAATGGCAAGTTTGCGGTTATGACTGGCAAAGAGCTTTAATTGCCACAGTTTTTCTTGGTATAAAGTCAGATGGTCGTTTGGGTGCATGCGATTGATAAGGCGTTTGCTTGCCAGTACCGCATCAGGCGAGCGAGTGGCAATCTCATCGGCTAGGGCTTTGGCACGTGCCATCGGCTCATCATCTATATGAGTGATGAGTCCGTAGTCATAAGCGGTCTGGGCATCAAGCAGGCGAGCAGACATGGCAAGCTCTTTTAGCTTATCCTTACCGATATCTCTGGCAAGACGGGTCAGTCCCATGTCAGCGACCAGCCCCCATTTGGCTTCAAGTACCGACCATGTCGCCGATGGGTGGCTGATACGCACATCCGCCCCCATGGCAAGCTGTAACCCTGCCCCAAGGCACGCACCATCGACCACGGCAATCACTGGCACAGGTAGGCTCTGCCAAATTAGGCACACCTTTTGAAACAAGCTAGGGGCTGGCTTTATCAGCTCTTTGGTGGCAAAAATCATGTTCTTGGGTGAGCCAAACACCGCCAAGTCCAGTCCACTACAAAAATCCGTCCCGCCCGTGATGATGACGGCACGCACCGATTTGTCCGCCTTGATGTGGCGTGCGGTCTTGATTAACTCTTGCATCATCACAAAGTCCATGGCGTTCTTTTTGTGGGGGCGAGATAAGGTAATGATGGCGGTGTGGTTATCATGGCTTAGCGTGAGTGTTTGCATGGGATCTCCTTTGTTATGCTTTAAACCATTTTCCAAGGTAGGGTGTCTTCATCATCATGACCGCCCGACTTAGGCGTCGGGTCGGGGGCGGATGAGTTTATTACCCCATTTGCCAAAAAGTCTTCGATGTCAATATTTTCAAGGCTCTCTAGGGCATCGATGAGTGAGCGGTAACTGGGGCGAATGCTGATGAATTGCCCTGCTGATGTGTCGTCCAAATTGGCACGGCACTTTTGTTCAAAGTCTTCTGCCGTGTCTCTAAGGCGTGGCACGCCCGTGTAGCGACTGCCCCCGACCAACCGATGTGTGATGTCAGCAAGGGCGACCCTATCTCTATCCGCCCACGCTCGTTCTAGAGCGAGCTTTTCGCTCTCGCTGCTCTCAATAAGTAGTGAGAGTAAGGTTTTGGCAAGGTCGTCTTTGTTGGCAGAGCGTGCCAATGCGTCCGCCCAGTCGATGTCAAGCAGGGTGGGTTTGGCTTTATCAGCTTTATGGGCGTGCTTGCTCTGTTGGGGAGGCAACCCATTGTCATCCACGCCTTTATCCATGCCTTTATTTGTGTCTTTGCCTGTACCATCATCCATGTCATCGCCCGTCAGTTTGCTCATCTCGCCATAGGGCGTACCTGCAAAGTTGGGCGTGCCGTCTGTGGGGACAAGCACAGGTCTGCCCGACTCGCCAAGCCAGCGTGAGAGCGTCTGCACCAACTGTTCATGCCCGATGGGCTTGCCGACATAGTCACTAAGCCCTGCCGACACCAATCGCTCTTTTTCGTCAGACAGACCGTGGGCGGTTAGGGCGATGATGGGGATGGGGGGGCGGTTGTGACTCTCTTCGATTTTGCGGATTTGGATACTCGCTTCTAACCCTGACATTCTGGGCATTTGAATGTCCATAAAAATCAAATCAATCCGCTCGCCCATACTGATGGCACGGGTCATGGTCTCGATGGCATCAAAGCCATTATGGGCGGTGATGACTGCCACGTCAAGCTCGCCAAGCAAGGCTTCTAGCACGAGCAGGTTAGGCGGATGGTCGTCCACTGCCAACACCCGATGACCTGAGAATTTACTGATGGGGGTATCCTGCATGGGCTTGTCATCGGCGAACATGGCGATGAGTTGGCGTTTGTTCATGGGTTCGTAGAGTGCGTGCGTTTGGTATTTGTCCAGTAGGGTGTTGTCCATGCCCACTTGATAGCCATAGGCGGACAGTTTGCCCTGATAGCGAGAGCGGATTTGGCGAAGGATGGCACCGACATCATCCAAGGACGCGTCCTGCCCAAAATAGTCCACAATCACCCAGTCAAAGCCATGCCCTGTCTTGTCCAGTTGTTCTAATAAATCGGCAAAGCCGATGGCAAAATGCACGTCCACGTCCGACCCTGCCAAGGTTGCTTTTAGCACTTGGATGGCAGGGGCGTGGTTTATCCACACCAACAGTTTGGTTGGGGCAAGTTTTGTTAGACTGTATAAATCATCATCGGTATCTGCGTCATCAGGAGCTTGCACGCTTGCACCGCCTGAATGAACGGGCATTTCAAACCAAAACGTCGCCCCTGTCTTGGCGATGTTTTCGCTGTTATTGTCATAAAAACCTATCGTTCCGCCCATCAGCTCGGTCAGCTGTTTACTAATCACAAGTCCCAGTCCCGTTCCGCCATAACGACGGGTCACTGACAAATCGCCTTGGCTAAAACTTTTAAACAGCGACGCTTTGTCATCATCGGACACGCCTTTGCCTGTGTCTTCAACGCTGATGTTTAGATAGCCATCATTGTCATCGGACAGACCCACACGCACCACCACGCCCCCTGTATCAGTGAACTTGATGGCATTACCAACGAGATTGGTTAGGATTTGTTTGACTCGCAGACTGTCACCTGTCACACGGTTTGGCACGTCATTATAAAACAGCACAGACAGCCTAAGGTGCTTTTCTAGCGCCATGGGCGAGAGCATGTCCACCACGTCATAGATGGCAGAGTACAGGTCAAATACATGACTGTCTAGCACGAGCTTGTCCGCTTCTAATTTTGAAAAATCAAGCACGTCATTGACCAAAGCGAGCAGATGGGCGGATGATTTTTTGATGGTCTGGACGTACAGGCTTTGCTCGGCACTTAGACCGTTACGACCATCATGGCGACCATCGTGCCGAGCCAGTAGGTTGATAAAGCCGTCAATGCTGTTTAAAGGTGTGCGTAACTCATGACTGATGTTTGCCAAAAATGCCGACTTGGCATGGCTAGATGACACCGCCAAATCCCGAGCCTTGCGAATGGAGATGGTCTGCATTTCCATCTCATCTAGGGCGTGCTGTAAATCCTGTTCGGTCTCATTGGCGTGGGTTTTTAGCTCATTAAAACTTGCTGACAGTCGTCTCATGGCTTGGACAAAGTCCCGTTGTAGTAGGGAGAACTCGCCAGAGGTGTTTACTTTGATGGGTTTATCCAAATTCTCGGTGGTCAATTTTTGTAAAAATAACCGCATCTCATAAATTGGTGCTATCCAGCGTTTTGAATAAATATTTAAAATCAGCAGTAGCAAAAGTAGTGTAATCAGTCCTGTGATGGCAAGGGCAAGCACCACCCGATAACTGGTAATGGTTAAAGGCTCGCTGTCCATCTCCACGACAACATAATAAGGCACGCCATTAAAACTCATCGCTCTGGCATAGCTTGTGCCGTAAGTGGTTTTTTGGCGTTCAAAATCATTATCTTTGGCAAGCAGTCGCCCCACCTCAAAGGGCGTGTCGCCATCATAACCGCCATGACTGGCCAGCAAACGATAATCCCCATCAAAAATCGCCATGCGGTACACTTGCTTGGGCAAGATTTTATGAAAAAACTCATCAAGAGCAGGCACGCTCAACGCACCATCACTCATCGCCTCTGTACGGGCAAAATGACGGGTCAGCACCATTTCATAATTTAACAACGCACTGTATGCCAAAGCGTCTTGCTTGTCAAGGCTCGCCGTTCGCACCTCTTTAAAAACAAGCACCCCACCAACCATCGCCAAGATGACTATCGGCAAAAACACAAGGGCGACCAATTGCCCGTAAGCACTGCGTAAGTTAAAAGGGGTTTTTTTCATGAGTGGGCTATGTTGTCAGGCAGATGGCATAGTTTAGCATAATTTCAAGGTGAATTTTAGGGCTGATTTAGGGGGTTTTAAGATGATTTTTAAGGCAAATTTACTGGTAAATTTAACGGCAAAAATCCGTTTGTGCTATAATGTCGCCATTTTAATAGATAGATGACCACCTAACCATGACTGATTTGACCGCCCCAAACGCCCTAAATCGCACCCTATCCCACACCGTTGGCAACACGCCCCTTGTCCGTCTGACACGTCTTGCTACGGACGTAAATGCTGATATCTTTGCCAAGTTAGAAGGCAATAATCCTGCAGGCTCAGTCAAAGACCGCCCTGCTTTTAATATGATAAGCCAGGCCCAAAAACGTGGGCAAATCAAACAAGGTGACACGCTCATTGAAGCCACAAGCGGTAATACAGGTATTGCCCTTGCCATGGTGTCCGCCATGCTCGGCTACAAGATGACCCTTATCATGCCGTCCAATTCCACCCAAGAACGTAAAAACGCCATGCGTGCCTATGGGGCGACCTTGATAGAAGCGGATAATATGGAAATGGCTCGGGACATGGCGCTGCAAATGCAAGCGGACGGCAAAGGGATTGTGCTTGACCAATTTAACAATGACGACAACTGGCAAGCCCACTACAAAACCACCGCCCCTGAGATTTGGGAGCAGACAGGCGGACGGATTACCCATTTTGTGAGCAGTATGGGGACGACAGGGACGATTATGGGTGTGTCTCGCTTTTTAAAAGAAAAAAACCCTGATATTCAAATCATCGGTCTGCAACCATCAGACGGCTCAAACATTGCAGGGATACGCCGTTGGGAGCCAGAATATTTACCCAAGATTTTTGACAAATCGTGGGTGGATACGATTATGGACATCAACCAAACAGATGCCGAACATTATATGCGAGCATTGGCACGCACCGAAGGGATATTTTGTGGGGTGTCAAGCGGTGGGGCAGGCTTTGCAAGCCACCAAATCGCCAAACAAATCAAGGCAGATGACCCCAAAGCCGTCATTGTCTTTATCGTCTGTGATAGGGGGGATAGATACTTATCGACAGGGCTGTTTGGGGTTTAATTTTATTGGTTCATTTTTAAGGAAAAAAAGTCATGCCTACCGCACCAATTCTCATTTTTGATATTGAGACCATACCTGACCTTGATACAGGGCGACTGCTCTACCCTGAGATTGCCACGCTGTCTGATGATGACGCCCAGACGGCTCTGACCGCCATCAGGGAAGCAGAAGCGGGTAATGCCTTTATGCGCCTGCCTTTGCATAAAATCGCCTGTTTGTCCTTTTTGTGGGTCAGTGAGGATAAATTTAGCCTAAAATCGCTAAGCCTACACCAGATGAGTGAGGCGGAGATTTTGACGACCTTTTTTAGGGCATTTAATCAAAAACCTGCCCCCACGCTCGTGTCATGGAATGGGGCAGGGTTTGACTTGCCTGTCATGCTCTATCGTGCCTTGCATCATAGGCTGACCGCTCCCACGCTCTTTAACAGCCAGTCGCCCAATTATCTGTATAAATATGGCGACGCCCACATTGATTTGATGGATAAATTATCACTGGGTAATTATGGCAACAAACAAAAGCTAGACACCATTGCCAGTCTGTGTGGTTTTGCTGGCAAGGGTGGTATTGATGGCTCGCAAGTCGTGCCGATGGTCAAAGCAGGACAGTGGGACAAGCTGACCACCTACTGCGAATCGGACGTGCTAAACACATGGCTCATTTACCTACGCTGGCAACTTCTAACGGGTAAATTTAGCCCTGATGTCATGGCAAATTATGAAAAACTCACCCACGACAAATTATCACAAATAAAAGACGGTGAGACGGTACGACACGCTGAATTTTTGGAGGCATGGCGGTAGGATTGGGGCGGTTGGAATGGTTTTGTTTGGTGGGTATAAATAAATCCCTGTTTAGTCCGCCCACTTCTCAATCGCCCGTTCTACCACCATTTGTGTAAAGGCTTGGATGCTTGGCACGCCAGAACCACGAGGTCCGCCAAAATTTAAGCATTCAATTTGATATTTTTTAATAAAATCAAGAATATAATCAGACGCAATTTCCACCGAAAACACATTCATATCAATGAGCAAATAAGGTTTGTTTTGGCTGATACTAGTTTTTAAGGTCAATTCTGTTCCGCCTTTTGGCACAATTTGTGTATGATAAATAATCACGGTCGCATCGCTGTCTATTGCATTTTGGCGGGTGCGTTTGCGATAGCCTGCTCCCGCTAGGGGCGTGAGTGGGTATTTGTCATCAATCACACCATCTTCGGCTCGTCTGTCTTCGGGGTAATGTTCACCGCACGCCACGCCTTTGTTTAAGGCTGCGTCCAACGCACCCCTATCCACGCCCGTTTGTCCGCCACTGATAATTTTGGGGAAGGTCATTTTTATTCTCTCCTTATTGAGTTAAATCGGCAATTCTCTTAATCCTTGCCTACACCCATTTATTCTACGATATAGTTGATAATTATCATAAAATTCTTTTAAAGTTTGGAAAATTTCCACATTATCGGCAAATACAATTTCTTTGGCAATGGCGGACAATTCAAAATGCCAATACAAAGGCATTAAAGGGTTAATAAATTGTTCTGAGCCTTTGGTATGTTCCAAAGAATGATAATCGCCAAATTTACCACGCATTGCATTTACAATAGAATTATTAACAATGCTTTGTTTGGGTGCATTATTATTAGCATAAGTTAAAAAGTCCAAATACTTTTGACCTTCATTCATCTCTGGCATTAAAGAAAACGCTCCCAAATATGCTCCTTTTTTGGTTAAATTGGCGATATTTTGCAAACACGGATAATGGTCTAAACCGTGAAATTTTTCTACGCCAAATCCCACCACCATTAAATACGCCTTGTCAAATCCTGCTTTGGCACTTGCCAAAATGGACAAACTATCCTCTACAATGGTTACCACACCAAATTCATCTCCAAACATTAGGCTGTCCGTCCCACCGTCCGCCAATACCAAAGTATCAATCTAGTGTTTGTCTTTTAAATGCTGATAAATTTGCCGTAAGGGTTGCACGCCCATTCTGTTTTTAAATGCGTAAATAATTGGAATATCCTTGTATTTTTAACCAATCATATAATAATTTTTCAGGAAAATACTCCAACTTTTTGACATTATCATCAATTAAATAACAATAGGGCACTATCATTTCACAAGTTGAATTTTCCAAATCAGTAAAAGACAAATTCGCCAAAATCACTTCTTTGCCCAAACTTTTCAAATAAAAATACAAAGGAATGGCGGTAACAATGTCATAACCACCGCCACACCCTGCCAATAAATAGCGTTGTCCTTGTGGGATTTTTTGAAAAAAAGGGGAGTTGCATAATCAATTCTAATTTATTAACTGTCAAAATATTATACCCCAAACCCCCACCGTTTACCACTTCCCCCACCCCCAAAAACCTGCTATAATAACCCCCTTTACCCAAAGCACTTCGTATGTGCTTTTACTTTATTTTTTTAAATCCACTGGTAGCGGTCAAATATTTGATTGTAGCAAATATCACTGCCAACGCCAAATTTAGGAGAACTACTATGGTCGCAATCACACTTCCCAATGGCGATGTTAAGCAATTTGACGGTGCCACCACCGTGATGGAAATCGCCCAAAGCATCGGTGCAGGACTTGCCAAAGCGTGTGTGGCAGGCATTGTCAATGGCAAACTTGTGGACGCCTGCGACCCCATTAACGCCGATGCAAGCGTGCAAATCATCACCCCAAAAGACGATGCAGGCGTGGAGATTATCCGCCATTCGTGCGCCCACCTTTTAGGACATGCCGTCAAACAGTTATTTCCAGAGGTCAAAATGGTCATCGGACCTGTGATTGATGACGGATTTTATTATGATATTTATAGCGAAAAACCCTTTACTCAAGACGACATGGCAATGATTGAAGAGCGAATGACCAAGCTCATCAATCAAGATTACGATGTCATCAAAAAAATGACGCCAAGAGATGAAGTCATCGAAATATTTAAAAATCGTGGCGAAGACTATAAATTACGCCTAATTGATGACATGCCAGACGAAACACAAATGGGTCTATATTATCATCAAGAATACATCGACATGTGTCGTGGACCTCATGTACCAAACACTCGCTTTTTAAAGGCGTTCAAACTCACCAAAATGAGCGGTGCATACTGGCGAGGAGACGCCAAAAACGAGCAATTACAACGCATTTATGGCACAGCGTGGGCGGACAAAAAAGAACTGCAAGCCTACATCAAACGCATAGAAGAAGCCGAAAAACGCGACCACCGCAAAATCGGCAAAGCCCTAAATCTGTTTCATTTGCAAGAAGAAGCCCCTGGAATGGTGTTTTGGCACCCCAATGGCTGGACGGTGTGGCAAGTGCTTGAACAATATATGCGTAAAGTCCAAAAAGACAACGGCTATCTTGAAATCAAAACACCACAAGTTGTGGACAGAAGCCTATGGGAAAAGTCAGGACATTGGGAAAATTATGGCGATATGATGTTTACCACATCGTCAGAAAAGCGGGACTATGCCGTCAAGCCAATGAACTGCCCTTGCCACGTGCAGGTCTTTAATCAAGGCTTAAAGTCCTATCGTGATTTACCCCTACGCCTTGCCGAATTTGGCTCGTGCCACCGTAACGAACCGTCAGGCAGTCTACACGGCATCATGCGGGTGCGTGGCTTTGTGCAGGACGACGCCCATATTTTCTGCTCGCACGAACAAATCCGAAACGAAGCCCAAGCCTTTATTAAGCTCACCCTTCAAGTTTATAAAGATTTTGGCTTTGACGAAGTGCAAATGAAACTCTCCACCCGCCCCGAAAAACGAGTCGGTGCAGACGAGCTGTGGGACGATGCCGAAAAAGCCCTAGCGGACGCTTTGGACACCGCAGGGCTTGCGTGGGAGCTACAAGCAGGCGAAGGGGCGTTTTATGGTCCCAAGATTGAATTTAGCTTAAAAGACTGCTTGGGGCGCGTGTGGCAATGTGGTACGCTACAACTGGATTTTAACTTACCTGAACGATTGGGGGCAGAATACATTGATGAACACGGCGAGAGAGTGCGTCCTGTGATGCTCCACCGTGCGATTTTGGGGTCGTTTGAGAGATTTATCGGTATCTTGATTGAGCATTATGCAGGTTGGTTCCCTGCGTGGCTTGCTCCCCAGCAAGTCGTGGTAATGAACATCACCGACAAACAAGCGGACGCAGTAGAAAGCACCGTAAAAGCCTTGCAAAATCAAGGGTTTAGAGCCATTAGCGATTTGCGTAACGAAAAAATCGGCTTTAAAATCCGTGAACGCACCCTAGAACGCATTCCCTTTATGCTCGTTTTGGGCGATAAAGAAGTGGAAAGTGGCACGATCAATGTCCGCACCCGTGAAGGTGAAAACTTGGGTAGTATGAGCCTAGATGAGTTTGTCAAAGTGCTGGATACAGCGATTGATAAAAAAGGTAGGGTTGAAGTGAAAGCGGAATAATACCAAAAAACAAGCTCCAAAATTTTAGGGCTTGTTTTGCTTTTGTCACTCTAATTTTTAAGGTGCTCACTGATGTCTGACAATTTCACTCAATTAAACGCAATGATTACCAATATTGATTTAAAAAACCATCTCAACCAATTATCACAACAAGAATTGGCTTATCTGCAAATCATTCCCCCAAGTTGGATGCAAGGTTTAGAATATTCTGCCTATTTAGAACAGCTCAATCATTTATCATATTTGTATAAAAATGGTAGAATTGTGATGGCACATATTGTCCAAGCCAATAGAATGTTGTTTTCTGATGATAATACACATTCTTGCCCTGCTGAAATCGTTTATGACATTAACGGTCAAACCAGCATTGATGAATTATCACAAATCGCTCACCAACTATTCAGCTTAAAACACACTACACCTGATGACCCCGAATTAAAAAAATATGCTGAACATATTACCAATGAGCGTACACAATTATTTTCTCGTGTGCCAAAAGTTTTGACCGAAAAAGAATTGGTAACAACCACAATGTTTATTTGGCGACCGCATTTGCCCAATGGAGTTTTATCAATAGGCTATTTCCCAATTTTAATTAGCGATACTCGTCAAGGAATAGCAACTGTATTACCTGCAAGATTTTGGAAAAATAGTGATTTGTATCAAGATTGGATTTCTTATAATGATATGGATATGATCAATGCTTTTTTAAAAATGAGCAAAGTTAATCATATTTGGCAAGAATTTCAAGATTACGCAAAACCAACTGCACAGGATTTTAATTTACTTAATCAAATGATTGGTAATGAAATTGATGTTTCGAAGAAATCTGTAAATTTTTTACAACAATGTATTGATACAATTAAAGAAGACTATGAAGAAAATCACATACCAATCAAGAAAAATAAACCAAATTTTTTGAATAAAATAAAATCTTGATTTGGATATTGACTAATAAGGTGTGCATAATGTATTTTTTAATCTACAACTTCATCGGCCCACTAAAATCATCTGCCATAAATTTAACCAACCCTTCCGCCTCCACCAAGCGGTCGCTCTTGGAGGGGGTTAAGAAGTTCATAAAAGGCTTGTATTTTTTGCAGATTTGTTATGATAATAAGAATGTTTTTTAAGGAATATTTATGAAAAGTTTAAAAGCTGTATTATTGTGTGGGCTAATGGCAATAAGCGGGCAAAGTTTTGCCAAACCACCCACAGACATAGAAATCAAATTTAAAAAGGGCGATTATTGTGCCATCTATCAAATTGATACTCGTAGCGACCTGCATATTTATTTAAACAAAAATCAAAAATTTACCATTAATTTAATTGCAGGCATTGCAAAACCCTACCTTACCAACAGCAAAGGTAGTGGCGTTGAATATGATTATAGCAAAGTATATAGTCAAAAATACGACACCAACCAATCGCAATGGAAATATCATATTGCAAGCAAGGGAAAATATACGATTGGATTTGACATACCGCACGACAGCCATACTTATGCCGAACTTGAATTTTGTGCTTATTGATTTTAAAAAATTGTTTTTCTGGTTTTTTAGGATATAATTTCTACAACCCATGTTAATACTAAGGATATTTTATGAAAACATTTAAAGTTTTAGCCTTCTGTGCGTTTATGGTGGTGAGTGGGCAAAGTTTTGCCAAGAACAATCCCATCTCCTTTACCAAAGGTAGCCATTGTGGTAGCTTTGAGAGGGATTATACAAACCGAACTTTTACTTTAAATACCAAAGCCAACCAAACCATTTATGTTACTATTAGAGAAAACGCTCGTGATGTTGAGGATATTAAAATCATAGACCCAAAAGGTCGCACTACCTATGCAGACGGTGCGGAGCTTGATTTTACCACCAAAGTCAAAGGCGTGCATAAAATCAAGATTATCCCTTATAATGATGCAGGTTGGGCAAATATTGAATTTTGTGCTTATTAACCAGCAGTTTATATGAAAAAATTAGCATTTGCTCTAATATTAAGCTTTGCTAGCATATCTGCCCACGCTCAAACCTGCAAAGTAACCGACCCAACAGGCACACCGCTCAATGTACGAGCCACACCAAACGGCAAAATTATTGGTAAAATCAAAAATAATACAACCGTTTATGTTAGTGAATATGCCTATGACGACAAAGGTCGCCCTTGGATAATGGTGTTTAACGCCAAAACCAGTAAATATATCGGATGGGTATACCGGGAATTTATCAGTTGTTATTGATTTTTAAAAATCCATTCAAGAAATTGAGTGGATTTTTTTAAATCCGTATTACCAAATAACAGGTAAATCATATTTGGCACAATACCCATCAGAACTAGAGCATGTTGAACTTTACTAGAGCATGCTGAACTTTATTAACAAAACAAAAAACGATTTTGGTACAATGCAAGCTCTAACCCAAACAAAGCACCAAAATCGTCATGGCTCGCACCTTACTCACAAATGAACAATGGCACAAGTTAAAAATTATTCTACTACAACTTGGTATCTACAACAAGCACAATCTTAGATTAACCGTAGAAGGCATTTTGTTTCGCATTCGTACAGGCATACCTTGGAGAGACCCACCCAAATGTTTTGGTTGCCACAACACCATTTACAAAACCTTTGTGCGTTGGTATAAGCTGGGTAAGCTCATGAAATTGTTTCAATGCCTATCCAAAGAAGCTGATACTGAGTGGGTGTTTATAGATGGTAGTTACATCAAAGCCCATATCAACATGCTTGTAATGTTGCTAACAAGACAGAACAAGGCATTGGTAAAAGTGTGGGTGGTAACACCACAAAGATTCATCTTGTGGTAGATGCTTGCGGTAACCCTATTGATTTTCTCATCACAGGTGGACAAGTTCATGATGTTAAGGTTGCTCCACAGCTTATAGAGCAAAACAAACAAGTTTTATCAAAGCATACAGAAGCATTAAGTGCGGATATTGGCTACGACTGTGATGAGCTAAGGGGGTAAATTAAACAAACCAATACAACACCCAACATATCAAAACGCAGTAATAGCAAAAGTAAAAACCGAAACCCAATAGATGACTACTTGTATAAACTAAGACACCTAGTGGAAAATGCCTTTGAAACATGCAAAAGATTTAGAGCAGTTGCTACAAGGTATATGGGGTACTGATTAAATCTGCATAAGTGAGTATAGAAGAGACTGGCGAGCCAAGACCAATGATGGCAAGGGCTAGGGCAAGACAAGCAAGCTAATTATGCAGATAAAAGCCCAAATCCAAAATGAGAAAAAACAATCAAAAATGATAGAAAAATGATAAAAATATGTGCATATTTGATAGGCGTTTAAACGATGTTTAAACAATTTTGAAAGCGACCTTAAATGGGTCGCTTTTTTGTGGGTGTAGCAGGGCTAGCGGGGTAAGTCTATGCCGATGTGGACGACCTGCCCCATGACTTCAAAGAAGCCTTGATTGGATAGTCTAGACTTGTCCAGCTCTCGTGTTTTGTAGTCGGGGTTGTCGCTGATAAGCTCTATGCCACCGCCAATGATACGCTTGATACGCTTGACATACAGCTCATCATCAGCCCGAACAACATATATCTTACCGTCTGAGATGTGGGTCTGTGAGCGGTCAAGCAGTAGCAGGGAGTTATCAGGAATGGTCGGCTCCATGCTGTCCCCCTTGGTGTATAGCCCCACTACCTTGGCAGGTGAGAGCCGACGTTCAGTGAACCACCAAGACGGGAACTTCAAGCGACACGAGACATTCTCTTCAAACACCGCACTACCCACACCTGCACTGGCAAGCACGTCATAGACCAGTACGTCTTCGTACTCTTCATCGCTATTACTGTCAATCAGTGGCGATGTGATTTCACCAAAGATAAGGAACTGAGGACTTGTTTTGTATAGCTTGGCAAGCTTACCTAGGGCTTCAATGGACGCTTCTGTCGCCCCATTTTCCCATTGTTGAAGTGTGGTTCTGCTTACTCCGATTTTGACACAAGCGGAGTCCCTTGAAAAGCCAGCCTGTTCTCTGGCACTTCTTAAACGTTCACCAATCTGAGTTCTTTTCATGAGCAACCATAAAACAGTTTATTGGTTCAAACTGTTTTATTTTAACAATTTTTATTGTTGTAAAACAGTTTGATAAAACCATATGAAAATCAATTATTTACAATTATTCTTGTAAATAAGACCAAAAATTTAAGTATTTTGGTATATAAAACAGTTTACTTGTACAAGTAAAACAGTTATAATGTATGCATTCAGTAAGTAAAAATGGTTAATAATTGGAGTAACTGAATGCACACAAACACAAACCAAAAAATTTGCCAACCTACTCGTGAGGATTGGCATCAGGCTGATATTGTGGCGAGCCTTAAAAAGGCAGGCACAAATCTGTCGGCATTGTCAGAGAAGCACGGTTACAGCCGTAACAATCTACGCAATGCCTTGTATCGTAAATATCCGAAAGCGGAACAGATTATCGCACAGGCAATAGGCGTTGCCCCTGAGGAAATCTGGCCCAGTCGTTATGCGTAATATCATCAATCAGAAAAATGGTTAAAAGTATGAAAAAATGGTATTCAGCACAAGAACTAACGGATTTACAGTTAGATAGTCTACCAAAATCCAAATCAAATGTCATCAATTTTTTGAAAAAAAATGATGTCGCCAATCAAAAACGCCAAGGCAAAGGCGGTGGTCTTGAATATGCCTTTGACGGTTTGCCTAAAAAGGTGCAAGCAGAAATCAAAGCTCGCCAAACGGCAGAGCTGATGAAAGCGTCTAAATCTAAGGCGGTGGCGGTGGTCAAGCGTGAGCGAGAGTTTGGCGAGCTTGATGATAAAGACCGTGAACGTGTGGACAATCGCCTACTGATGTGCTTGCTCGTGGAGCAGTATATAGAAGAGCTTGGCACGCAAGATAAGGCTCTGGACTGGGTCAGCAAGATGTCCAAACAAAATGCCTTGCCTATCCAAAATGGGCTTGACTATAACGAGGTGTGCCAAAACGCCAAAGCCAGTCGTGTGGGTGGCGTGGGTGTGGGTAAGCGACAACTGCATGGTTGGCTACTTGAACACAAAAAGGCAAGCACACCAACGCAAAGACTGCATCATCTTGCCCCTGCCAAACAGGGTCGCCCTGTGATGAGCGTGCTTAGTATTGGTTGGATTTTGGATTTTTTGGCGGTGTATCGCAACCCCAACGGCTTGTCGGTGTCGGTCGCCTACCGTATCTTTGCCGTGCAATACGCCCAAAAGGTGGGGCATGAGAATGTGCCTAGCCTTGCACAGGTAAGAAACGCACTTAGTAAAGTGCCACTTGCTGAGCGAGAGCGTGGACGGCTGACAGGGTCGGAGTACAAAAAGATTTTGCCTTATGTTAAGAGAGACTGGAACGCTGACTGGTTTATGAACAACGATGTGTGGGTGGGCGATGGCCATAGCCTTAAACTCAAAGTCAAGCACCCAGACGGCAAAACGGTCATCACACCTGAGCTTACCGTCATTATGGACGCTCCGTCTCGTTTTATCGTGGGTTGGTCGTTGTCATTTAGTGAAAGTGGCTTTGCGGTACTGGACGCTCTACGCATGGGCTGGCAGGAATATGGATTTAATAAAATCTATTTTAGTGATAACGGCTCGGGGGAGTTTAATGAAATGCTTGATAATGAAGTAACAGGCATTTTGCCGAGAATGGGGGTTACGCACAAAACAGGTATTCCTGGTAATCCGCAAGGGCGTGGCATTATTGAGCGGTTTATGAAAGATGTGCCGAAAATGATTGCCCAAAGTTTTGCCAGTTATACAGGCAAAAGTGGCGATAAAAGCACCCAACACCTACGCCCACGCCAAGACAGACAAGCAAACTGGCTGTTATTCTTTATCGTGCTACACGTGATACATCTTATCATTGCTTTGATACGTTTTATTTAACCACCCCAACCCATCAACCCATGGAGAATGTTATGACTAACCCAACCCCAAACACCCAAACCGCCCCTGAGGGCTATGTGAGGGTGTTTTTTTGATAAAAATTTACCATTTTTATTTGACAAATAGGCGATAATCGCCTATAATACACCACATAAGCCAAGCAATCCTGCTGGGGCAAAACGCTAAGGAGCGACCATGAACAACCCAACCCTTAACCGAGAAATCAAAATGGCAGAGCTAGAACGCATTAAGCTAGAAACTGAAAAAATGAGAGTTGAGGCAGAAAAGTTAAGAGCTGAAACCTACAAGATTCAAAAGGAAACACGGTATTATCCCGCCATAGGCATAGTTATTGCCGTCATCGCCTTAATCGCAGCCATTGCAAGCCCCATCATTACCTACCTACTTACCAAATAACCCAATAGCCCCAATTAGGGGTTATTTTACAAGGACAATCCAATGAAACCCAACGCCCAAACGTCTTATAATCCCGACCCTGACTATTTGCGTGAGCTTATCGCCAAAACAGGCTTGACCCAAAAAGCCGTTGCCGAGCTTGTGGGGGTTAGCCCACGCATGATGAGAAGTTATTTGACATTTACGGACAATACCACTTATCAAAAAGCCCCTTATGCGGTGCAGTTTGCCATTGAGTGCCTTGCCAGTCAATAAAATAACCCCTGAACCCCGTCATCTTACCGCCATTTTAAACACCCTTTAAAATCCCCTTAAACCAACTTTAAGGGGATTTTTATGTCAAATAACCTACCTGCTGGCTATATCACAGAGCATTTTAGCCTAGCCGAACTTACCCGCTCAAACACCGCTGTGCGCGAGAACATCAACAACACGCCTCATGACATCGCCCTGCAAAATCTAAAAGCGTCTGCCAAAAACCTTTGGCAACCTGTACGAGAGCTACTAAACGCCCCCGTGCTTGTTAGCAGTGGCTACCGCTCAGAGCGACTAAACAATCGTATCGGAGGGGCGAAAAACTCAGCTCATAAATATGGGTTAGCGATTGATTTTATCGCCCCACGTTTTGGCAATACCCGAAAAATTGCTAAGTTTTTGGTGGCGGAACTGACTGCAAGAAATATTAAATTTGACCAGATTATTCTAGAATTCCCTGACAGTGCAGGCTCATGGATTCATCTTGGCTATAAAAGCCCTAACGGGGGGCAGCGTGGTCAGGTACTGACGGCGGTCAAGCGCGGCGGCAGAACTGTGTATTTGCAGGGTTTGCACTAGGGGTCAAGCATGAAACTACAACTTGTCGCAAACTGGCGTAAGGGTTGGCAGTGGTTTAGCACATGGGCGTTTATGCTGATTGTGTTTTTGGCGACCACGCCCCTACCGCCTGAGCTAACGAGCATGCTACCGCCCATCATGCAGGACAAACTCACCGCAGTCGTGGCGGCGTGTGGTCTGATACTGCGGTTTGTCAGTCAAAGTAAGCCAAGCAGAGACGGACATGGGCGAGAGTATCGCACCCAAGCAGATGACCAAGATGAGACAGGAGGTGTGCCATGACCGACCTAATCGACCGTGCCACCGCCCAATCCGAGCAAATCTTAGCCATACAAATCAAGCACGCCCAACGCCACGCCACGCCCAATGACATCACCGAGTGCATAGACTGTGGCGAGCCAATCGGCAAGGTGCGAAAGCAAGCCCTGCCCCATGCCGTGCGGTGTGTTGGCTGTCAGTGGACGCATGAGCGGACACATGAGACAGGAGGCAGACGATGAGTGATACTTATGTTGTCTTGACGATTAGCATTGTGGCGACCATTGTCCAAGCGATTTTTTGGCGGTGGGTTGCCACGTTGTCATCAAGCCAAGACGAAAATCGGCTACAAATTAGCACCTTAAAATCAGAAGTCAGTGATTTGCGTGCCGAGATGTACCGAAATTACCAATCAAAAAGCGACGCCCACATTGACAATCAGCGTATCTTAGACAGCCTTAGCGACCTAAAAGCCGATGTCAAAGAGCTGGGGCATAAACTAGACAAAAAGGCGGACAAATGAGCGATGATAATGGGCATGATGAACCAATAAATACCGCCGTCAAAAACTTGGTGCTAACCCACAGAGCCAGTCCTGCCCGTCCCATGGGGCAGATGATGATTATCAAGGCGTATCCATCCGTATTGCTACGGGGTAAAAATTGGGCGTTTTTGGGGCAGTTTATCAAACGCTATGCTCAGCCGTATGTCGTGGGTAAGCAAGGCGGATTTAGCATGATTGAGAGCTTTACCGCTAGACTGTTTGAGTTTATCAATGGCGGGGCAACTGGCATTGGGGTAGATGATGACATTAACATCCATCAGCTAAGTGCGGACGGTTCGGCTTTTGAAATGGCAGAGCGTATGGCAAACAGCCGTATCCAAAAGCTTCTATTAGGACGTGTTAAAACGTCAGAGTTATCTAGCGGTAGCCGTGCATCCCAAGAGACAGACGACAAAACCCGCATTGACCGTATCGGCTCGTACTTAGAACTTGCCAAAGAGGCGATAAATCACGCCCTAAACGCCATGATGGCGGTCAATGCCCACTACGGCACGCCCCTTGTGTCGGGTGGGCAGGTGTGGTTTGACTGGAAAAACGAGAAAGCGGTGGATAAGATGCGAGCCGAGCGAGATAAGCTGTATCTGGACACAGGGACGATAGTTTTAACGTCTGATTATTACAAAGACGTGGTGGGCTTTGAAGAACATCACTTTAAGATTGTAGAGCCTAGCCCTGCCACCGAGCCACAGAATATGCCGTTATCCATGCTGTTATCAGATACACATGATGATACAAGCCATAACCATGACGATGATGAGTCGTTGAGTGATAAGCAGATTAAGATTGCCAATGATAAAGCCGAAAAGGTGCTGGCATTGGTTAGAGACGTGGACGACTTTGCAACGTTTCAAAAAAGACTGGCAAACCTTGATTTGACTGATGATGACTTTGTAGATGAGCTTGCCAGACAAAACTTAACAGCTTATGTGGACGGCTTGACAGGCAAGGCCCATGCCGATGGGCAAATGGGGGTATAGCATGCCAGAGATTAACCATGAGCGACTGCCAAACAAAGAAGCCATTGCCAGCTTTGGTGGTAAAGCCCTACTGACTGCTCAGCACCATGCAGAATTAAAAGCGTATGAACACGCCTTAGCCTTTACCGTGGCTCGTATCGCTGATAAGGACATGCTAACCGAAGTCCACAAGGCGATGAAGCAGGCGATAGAGAACGGCACCAGTTTTGCCGATTTTAAAAAACAGCTTAGACCGTACCTTATGGCAAAGGGCTGGCTTGCCCCGACTTTTAAAAATGACAACGTGGACGATGACAAAGAGACGTTTAGAGATTATCAAAAACACCTAGGTCATCGCTTGCGGACAATCTACCATACTAACAAAGCCACCGCCTATGCAGGCGGACAATGGGAACGCATACAGCGTACCAAGGAGTTGTTGCCTTATTTGCAATATATGCCAAGTGTATCGGTAAATAAGCGAGACAACCATAGGCAATTTTATGACATGGTACGCCCTGTGGACGACCCCATTTGGGCAAGTATCATGCCCCCCAATGACTTTGGGTGCAAATGCTGGGTCAAACAGCTTACCAAAACCCGTGCCGAAAAAATCCTAAATGAACAAGCCGAAAAAGGCATCGTCTATGACATTGAAATGGAAGAGGTCAAACACCCCCTAACAGGCGAGATGATGACCGTGCCAAAGGGCGTGCATTTTAGCTTTAATCATAATCATGATAGGCTGACAGCTCTGTTGAAGTTGGCGGAGGAGAAGCATGGTTTGGCGTTTGGGCTTGATGCACAAACTACCCTAAAATCATTTATGGTAAGCTATGCAACACAGACAGGGTTTGTACAAACAGCAGATTTTGGTGGCATTGTCTATCGTGAGTCTGAAAAATTAAGACTTGAACAAGAGCTAAATGGCAGTACACGACCTTTTGAAGGCATGGTGGCAGATGAATGGCAACAAAAGTTTGATGTAGAGCTGGTGCGATTTAACCCTAATATTCACAAAGTCATGTTATCAAATGAAAAAACAGGCACGCCAAAATCCGCAGACTATGCCGTAATTGCCAAAGACAGCGAACCCAAAGACTGGGTAACGATTGATTTTTTATTTGCCTTTGACAACACGCAAGCAAAAGAAATGGCTTACCAAATTTTTGAAAGCAAGAAAAAACGCCATGCTGATGCTTGGGATAGGGTTAAAGACACGATAGATGAACATTTATTGAAGGCGGATATTGTACCAATGGATTTACGCAAAGCAGATGCAAGAATTGCTACAAAAATCATCGCTTATGTGCTATCATTACCCAAAGAAAAACAAAAACAGATTGTGTTTGTTGTGGAGTAATCATCATGACAATGTTATACATTAACGAATATAACCACTCGGATAAGACAGAAAACCTTGCGATAGATTTAGATGACCGCTCTGGTAAGTTTTTATTTGACTTGTTGCTTGACCCTATCTCAAACAGTATGGCAAAACAAGGCGACAATGAGTGGGGGGTAGATTATCAGTTGTGGTGGAATATTGCAGAAAGTCAATCGTTAAATGACCTGCCTAGCGATATTTTTATGCAGGCTTATGGACTTATCCAAAAATCTGACAATCAAGACCTAAAACCTTTCATGCCAGAGATTTTGCAAAAAATGCAAGCCGACCCACGTTTTAAAAAGGTGTAATGATGAATATAGAAAAAGAGTTAATAAAGCAGATTTTTTTGAGCATTTATAATGGCGATATTGGTAGTCTGCATCTAGCATTCAAACAAGCCAAAATCATTGCCGACTGCCTAACGACAGGCTATGTACCCAGTAATGAAAGTTTGTTTAAAATGCTAGATAACCAAGATGATTTTAGACTTTATGAGCGTTAAGCACCCCCAAAACATCAAGATATATCGTAACAATACAATCTTTTGGATTATCTTTTAGCTCTTTGGTGAGTCTTAGATTGTTTTGTGATTGTGGGTTATTGATAATGAGCTTGGTAAGCTCCAAGGCGATGTTCTCGTTGGTTTCGTTGGTGTCTGGATGATTTGACATAAGTTCTCCGTTGTTCTTTGCAATGACCGCCCTATCTGACACATGGGGCGTTTTTTATTATAGCACAGGGGTGAATCCAAAGCCCTACTTTGAACCTGCCCCCAAATTGGGGTTTTTTTATGATTTTTTGACCCCACCGCCAAAACCTGCCCCAAAGATAGCGTTTAAATTTTGCTGTAACCCCTTTAAATTTGTTAGAATAAAATTTTTGCACCCATTGCACCACGTCAATTTTATCACGCCAAAAATCCCCTTAAAATCGCTTATGGGGCGTGCCTGTCTTTTTGGGCTGTCTATACCTACCGCCAAACCGCCATTTTTGGCGAAATCAAGCCCTTTTTACTCTGTCAAAATCGGCTGTAACCCTTGATTTAAACAAGTTTAAACGCTCTTTTAGGGTGCTTTAAACAACATCCCTGAACCCCGTCATCTTATCGCCCCTACTGTGGCTCTTGCCCTACCTAATGTGGGCTACATCGCAGGGGATAATGACGGTATTGTAACAGTGGGCGGTGTCCCTGCCCGCCGTGAAATGGTGGTGTTTAATATGGATTTGTCGGTGCATTCACGCTTTTACAGTCTTGACAACGGGCATTATCTGATTAACAATCTTGACCCAAATCAGCAGTATCTCATCATGGCACGAGACCTGCCCCCATCCGATGGGGTGGAGCGTTACGAACCTGCCACTTGGGATTATGTAACCCCCATGAGCGACAAAACCCAAGCCGAGCAAATGGAACTGTGGCAGTCATGGCAGACCTGACCCGTGATAAATTGCCCTTGCCACTGACACGGCGGATAAGCGACAGACCACCGTCCGACCGCTTACCGCTTACCCTAAATCGTAAGTTAAGCACGCTGGATGTGGTCTTGCCAACACCGATTGACCCAACACCTAAGCCCACTGACCCAACCCCAAAAAGACAAAACCCTGTCATGGCAGAGTTTGATAGCCTAATATCTGACCCACAGGGCGTGAATATGGGCAGACAAGTGAGTATAGCAAGTGATGAGGTGGCACGGGCGTATAGTGTGGTGTATGGTGATACGCTAACAATGGCTTATGGGCGTGATATGTCTACTCGTCATTTTGCCCCTGTTGCTAGTGGGGCAGATAGTGCTATGGGTACGCCTTATCTGATTGGCAGTGTCTATCAGCACACATGGCAAGCTCTCATGGCACTTCACCACGCTCATCACATCAGCGTGAGCGATGGTGTGGGACTGTTTAGTTGTAATCTTGTCAAATATGGGGCTAAGGGCTATTTGCAGGGCGGTACGCAGGGCAATTTATCAGACGTGGCAGGACTATTTGGCGATAACACCCACCAAGCAGGCAGTACGCTGATTGCTCGCCCTAGCACACACACGATAACCCACAGCACTCCTGTGCCATGTCGTTATTATCCTGTGCCAGAGCCTGAGCCTGACAAGCCCGTCTCGTATTGTCGTATCAGACCACCATCTGACCGCCTGCCACTGGCTTTAAGACGCAAACGAGGCGAGCACCCTGCGGGTGCCTTGCCCCTACCGCTTATTTGTTGGCATGACTTACCACCGACTGCCACCCCCAATTTAGGAGCTTATATCGTGCATAATACCATCACTGCAACCATCGGTGGGGTCAATGTCAATCCCTTGTCATTTAGCATTAAGACCGACATGGACAGCTTTTGTTGGCAAGGACAAATTGAAATCCCCACCAAAGACTTTGATAAAATCAAAGACAAGCTAGGCAGCCGTGGTAATGAGCCGATGATTAGCGTGGTCATTAACAACCACCGCTTTGTCATCATTGCTGAGGAGCTTAGCAAAAACCGCTCATTTGTCAATCACAGCTACACGTTATCAGGACGAAGTGTTACCGCTCGCCTGTCAGCAGACTATGCGACAAATAAACAAGGCGGGTTAAATCAAGCCCTCTACGCCAGTCAGCTTATCATGAGTGCGATGGTAAATACAGGCATGACGGCAGAATATCAAGCCCCTGATTGGCTGATTAAAAAAGGGGTATATAGTACCGACAAAACCCCGATGGGGGTAATACATGATGTGGCAGAGGCGTGTGGGGCGTTTGTGTATTCGCATCCGCACGAGCCAAGCCTTGTCATTAAACCTCGCTACAAAGTGCCTGCGTGGAAGCTTGCCACGGCTGAACCTGCTTTAATCCTTGCTCTTGACCCTGTAAAAAGCATCAGTGAGCAACAAAGAGTAAGTCCTCTTTATGATAATGTGTGGCTGACCAGTACAAGCCGTCTTGATAACGTCTATCGCAGACAGTCGGCACGCATGACAGAGGCACCCACACAGTCTGACGAGCTATTGACCGACCAAATCGCCACCATTGCCAAAGGCGTGCAAATACTGTCAGAATCAGGCACGCACATGGACATGACGGTAACGACACGTTGGGCGGATAAATACGGCTTGCCCCTTGCGGTGGTGGGCGATGTTTGGCAAATCAACGATGACGGCGGTTATAAGGCAGTGGTGGTCAGTGTTGAGGTGCAGGTCAAGGTGGAAAATGGCGTGCCGACCATTTGGCAGGTGGTAGGGCTTGATAGGTATATGGGAAATTAATAGCCGATTATATTATACATTAATGCTCTAAAAAGTCAATAATTCAAAGGCAAAAAAAATGAATTTATATCAAACATTTAGCAAGCTCTTTGCCACACCCAAAGGCGTGGCACAAATCACAGGTCAAAAGGGGCAAGGCGTGGTGGTCGGGCAGACACTCGGTGGGGTGTTTGTCGTGCTAAACGGACAGGCAGAGGTGGGCGATATGGTCTATTATGACCGACAGACTCATGAAATCACAGGGCAAGCTCCGCAGGGGGAGCGAGGGGAGTTTGGGGTGTAAGTTTGTTAGATTAATATCTGCATACTGTGATAAAAATATCTGCATAATTGAGTTTTCTTTATGCAGAAATTTTTGCGATTTTATGCAGATATTTTTGCGATTTTACAGGTATGATAAGCTACTGGTGTGTTATCAAGGTACAGTGGCTTTGGCTTTTGTTTGTCAGTGGGTGAGATTGTTGTGAATGTTCGACATGGTATACACAAATTCAAGGATTTTAAAAACCAAAACCCCCTCTATCAATGACAGAGAGGGCTAAATAAGGTGCTGACGATGACCTACTCTCGCATGGGCAAACCACACTACCATCGGCGCTAAGACGTTTCACTTCTGAGTTCGGGAAGGGATCAGGTGGTTCCATCTTGCTATTGTCGTCAGCGTAAAAGGATTAACAACGCTGCTTATGAGTCTGTTGTTTTATTTTTTACTTTAAATTTAATTTTTAAAGTTTTAACTTTTTAAGTTAAGTTATTCAAGATTGATTCAAGCTTGTTAGGTAAAATCTTTACACTTATCTCATACTAAACCACTTGGGTGTTGTATGGTCAAGCCAAACGAGCAATTAGTATTGGTTAGCTACACATGTCACCATGCTTCCACACCCAACCTATCAACGTCGTAGTCTACAACGGCTCTTTAGGGAAATCTTATCTTGAGGTGGGCTTCCCGCTTAGATGCTTTCAGCGGTTATCCCATCCGAACATAGCTACCCGGCAATGCGACTGGCGTCACAACCGGAACACCAGAGGTTCGTCCACTCTGGTCCTCTCGTACTAGGAGCAGATCCTCTCAAATTTCCAACGCCCACGGTAGATAGGGACCGAACTGTCTCACGACGTTCTAAACCCAGCTCGCGTACCTCTTTAAATGGCGAACAGCCATACCCTTGGGACCTGCTTCAGCCCCAGGATGAGATGAGCCGACATCGAGGTGCCAAACACCGCCGTCGATATGAACTCTTGGGCGGTATCAGCCTGTTATCCCCAGAGTACCTTTTATCCGTTGAGCGATGGCCCTTCCATACAGAACCACCGGATCACTAAGACCTACTTTCGTACCTGCTCGACTTGTGGGTCTCGCAGTTAAGCGCGCTTTTGCCTTTATACTCTTTGAACGATTTCCGACCGTTCTGAGCGCACCTTCGTACTCCTCCGTTACTCTTTAGGAGGAGACCGCCCCAGTCAAACTACCCACCATACATTGTCCTTGATGTTGTTACATCTAAGTTAGAACCCCAACATAACCAGGGTGGTATTTCAAGGATGGCTCCATGGCAACTGGCGTCGCCACTTCAAAGCCTCCCACCTATCCTACACAAGTTAGGTCAAAGTTCAATGTAAAGCTGTAGTAAAGGTTCACGGGGTCTTTCCGTCTAGCCGCGGGTACACAGCATCTTCACTGCGATTTCGATTTCACTGAGTCTCTGCTGGAGACAGCGCTGCCATCATTATGCCATTCGTGCAGGTCGGAACTTACCCGACAAGGAATTTCGCTACCTTAGGACCGTTATAGTTACGGCCGCCGTTTACTGGGGCTTCGATCAAGAGCTTCGCATACGCTAACCCCATCAATTAACCTTCCAGCACCGGGCAGGCATCACACCCTATACGTCCACTTTCGTGTTTGCAGAGTGCTGTGTTTTTAATAAACAGTTGCAGCAGCCTGGTATCTGCGACTGCCAACAGCTCAAAGAGCAAGTCTTATCACCATCGGCAGCGTACCTTCTCCCGAAGTTACGGTACCATTTTGCCTAGTTCCTTCAGCAGAGTTCTCTCAAGCGCCTTGATATTCTCTACCTGACCACCTGTGTCGGTTTCGGGTACGATTTGTTTATGACTATCGCTTAGAAGCTTTTCCTGGAAGCATGGTATTTGCCACTTTGCCAGTAAACTGGCTTGCTATCAGATCTCAGTAATAGTCTAGCGGATTTGCCTACTAAACCTACCTACATCCTTTCACCTGGACAACCAACGCCAGGCTGACATAACCTTCTCCGTCCCTCCATCGCATCATAAACAAGTATTGGAATATTAACCAATTTCCCATCGACTACGCCTTTCGGCCTCGCCTTAGGGGTCGACTCACCCAGCCTCGATTAACGTTGGACTGGAACCCTTGGTCTTCCGGCGAACGGGCTTTTCACCCGTTTTGTCGTTACTCACGTCAGCATTCGCTCTTGTGATACCTCCAGCATGCTTTACAACACACCTTCACAGGCTTACACAACGCTCCCCTACCACTTAATTGAAACAATTAAATCCGCAGCTTCGGCTCCTAGTTTGAGCCCCGTTACATCTTCCGCGCAGGCCGACTCGACTAGTGAGCTATTACGCTTTCTTTAAAGGGTGGCTGCTTCTAAGCCAACCTCCTAGCTGTCTGTGCCTTCCCACATCGTTTCCCACTTAACTAGGAATTTGGGGCCTTAGCTGGCGGTCTGGGTTGTTTCCCTCTTGACGACGAACGTTAGCACCCGCCGTCTGTCTCCCGGATAGTACTCATCGGTATTCGGAGTTTGCATCGGTTTGGTAAGTCGGGATGACCCCCTAGCCGAAACAGTGCTCTACCCCCAATGGTATTCGTCCGAGGCGCTACCTAAATAGCTTTCGGGGAGAACCAGCTATCACCGAGTTTGATTAGCCTTTCACCCCTATCCACAAGTCATCCCCTGGCTTTTCAACGACAGTGGGTTCGGTCCTCCGGTGCCTGTTACGGCACTTTCAACCTGCTCATGGATAGATCACTCGGTTTCGGGTCTATACCCTGCAACTTAATCGCCCTATTAAGACTCGGTTTCCCTACGGCTCCCCTAAACGGTTAACCTTGCTACAGAATATAAGTCGCTGACCCATTATACAAAAGGTACGCCGTCACCCGACCACTTAATCACTCTGCTTCGCATCGTAATTAAGTGATCGGGCAAGCCCGACTTAGCTTATTTACGATACTTTGTCATTTTATGATGACTCAAACTGTGATTTAATGCGGTTCATTAAGAAAGTTCGCACTTTGCCATTATTTTTTGTGGCGTGTTCTCGCTTTCTTGCCACTTTCTCACTTATATAGGCTTCACAATAAACGATTTTCCAAGTCCTACCACGAGTTGCGGTAGTTTGACCTGTATTATGTGCTTCAATTCTCTGCTTTAAGTTGGAAGTAAACCCAACATAAAAGTCATTTTGATTATTGATGTTTTGTAGAACATATACATAATAAAAGTTCATTGTTATCCTCAAAGCGATTAAGTGGTCGGGCTCCGACTGCTTGTATGCACACGGTTTCAGGTTCTATTTCACTCCCCTAACAGGGGTTCTTTTCGCCTTTCCCTCACGGTACTGGTTCACTATCGGTCAGTCAGGAGTATTTAGCCTTGGAGGATGGTCCCCCCATCTTCAGACAAGATTTCACGTGTCTCGCCCTACTTAATATGTCGCATTTGCAGTTTCGCATACAGGACTATCACCTACTATGGTTGGCTTTCCCACGCCATTTTGCTACTACAAGTTTGATCGGCTCCTCCCCGTTCGCTCGCCGCTACTTGGGGAATCTCTATTGATGTCTTTTCCTCGGGGTACTGAGATGTTTCACTTCTCCCGGTTTGCCTCCTAACCAAAGGTTAGGATAGCCAACTTATGTTGGCTGGGTTTCCCCATTCAGAAATCGCCGGGTCACAGGATATTGCCACCTCACCGACGCTTATCGCAGGCTATCACGTCTTTCATCGCCTCTGACTGCCAAGGCATCCACCATGTGCACTTCATTACTTGACCATACAACCCCAAGCAGTCTTGGTGTCATAAGGGTAATGTGTAACGATTTACCTATGTTTACGCTTGATTCAGTTTTCTTTACTTTATCCGACCACTCATCTTACTTAAATTTTAAATAAAACCTAAAAGATGTGGAGTAGTGGTCGGGATGGTTAATTATTTGTTGGAATTAAATAATTAACCCAGACTCATAGTTACGTTGTTAAATAATGTAATTAACTTCATCAGTTAATTGTAAGTTATCTACATAAAGTAGAATTAAGAAATCTAATTGTATGCTGTTTAATTTGATTGCTTAGTTCTAATTTATTGTAAGTGGTGGAGTTAAGGAGAGTCGAACTCCTGACCTCCTGCGTGCAAGGCAGGCGCTCTACCAACTGAGCTATAACCCCATAAATGGTGGGTCTAATAAGACTTGAACTTATGACCCCCGCCTTATCAAGGCGGTGCTCTAACCAACTGAGCTATAGACCCAATTTAACTTACGCTACTAAGAACAACTTGTTGTGAATTCTTGCCAATCAGATAATCTCGTTAAGGAGGTGATCCAGCCGCAGGTTCCCCTACGGCTACCTTGTTACGACTTCACCCCAGTCATCGACCCCACCGTGGTGATCGCCCTCTTGCGTTAGGCTAACCACTTCTGGTGAGATCAACTCCCATGGTGTGACGGGCGGTGTGTACAAGGCCCGGGAACGTATTCACCGCAGCATTCTGATCTGCGATTACTAGCGATTCCGACTTCATGGAGTCGAGTTGCAGACTCCAATCCGGACTACGATTGGCTTTTTGAGATTAGCATCACATCGCTGTGTAGCAACCCTTTGTACCAACCATTGTAGCACGTGTGTAGCCCTGGTCGTAAGGGCCATGATGACTTGACGTCGTCCCCGCCTTCCTCCAGTTTGTCACTGGCAGTATCCTTAGAGTTCCCGACCGAGTCGCTGGTAACTAAGGAAAAGGGTTGCGCTCGTTGCGGGACTTAACCCAACATCTCACGACACGAGCTGACGACAGCCATGCAGCACCTGTATCCAAGTTCCCGAAGGCACTAAGCTATCTCTAGCGAATTCTTGGTATGTCAAGACCAGGTAAGGTTCTTCGCGTTGCATCGAATTAAACCACATGCTCCACCGCTTGTGCGGGCCCCCGTCAATTCATTTGAGTTTTAACCTTGCGGCCGTACTCCCCAGGCGGTCTACTTATTGCGTTAACTGCGTCACTAAGTCTTCAAGAGACCCAACGACTGGTAGACATCGTTTACGGCGTGGACTACCAGGGTATCTAATCCTGTTTGCTACCCACGCTTTCGAACCTCAGTGTCAGTATGATGCCAGGAAGCTGCCTTCGCCATCGGTATTCCTCCAGATCTCTACGCATTTCACCGCTACACCTGGAATTCTACTTCCCTCTCACCTACTCTAGTCATCCAGTATCAGATGCAGTTCCCAGGTTAAGCCCGGGGCTTTCACATCTGACTTAAATGACCACCTACGCTCGCTTTACGCCCAGTAATTCCGATTAACGCTTGCACCCTCTGTATTACCGCGGCTGCTGGCACAGAGTTAGCCGGTGCTTATTCTGTAGGTAACGTCAGGGCTTGTGGGTATTAACCACAAGCTTTTCCTCCCTACTTAAAGTGCTTTACAACCAAAAGGCCTTCTTCACACACGCGGCATGGCTGGATCAGGCTTTCGCCCATTGTCCAATATTCCCCACTGCTGCCTCCCGTAGGAGTCTGGGCCGTGTCTCAGTCCCAGTGTGGCTGATCATCCTCTCAGACCAGCTACAGATCGTCGCCTTGGTAGGCCTTTACCCCACCAACTAGCTAATCCGACTTAGGCTCATCTAATAGCGAGAGCTAAAAGCCCCCTTTCACCCGTAGGTCGTATGCGGTATTAGCTATCCTTTCGGATAGTTATCCCCCACTACTAGGCAGATTCCTAAGCATTACTCACCCGTTCGCCACTAATCATATCTAGCAAGCTAGATAGTCATCGTTCGACTTGCATGTGTTAAGCCTGCCGCCAGCGTTCAATCTGAGCCATGATCAAACTCTTCAGTTTAATCTTTGTTTTGCCTAATTGATTATTTACTTAGAAAGTAAAATAAAAAGTTAGGACTTTTAATTTTGGCTCATTTATTACTAGCAAATTTGCTCATCGTGTAAATGAATTAACTTTGAGTATTTTTGCTTGATAAATGATAATTTTTTTGTTATCTTGTATTAGCAAAAATCCACACAAGTTGTTCTTAGTATGTTTTTAAATAGTGCGTGATACATCGTCTGTATCATCAATCAAGGCTGACTATTCTATCACAATGGATTTTGATGTCAAGCGGTTTTTTTTAATTTTTTGGCTCTGGTTCAAAAAGTATGCTACAAAGAAAACCGTTCGTGGCGAGCTTGGGAAACCTAACGGTTTTCCTGCCCGCAGGCAGGCTCAGAGCGAACGGAAAACTAGTTTGGCATACTTTTTAGACTACTACCAATTTTTTTAAGGTAATTTGGTGGCGATGAAGAGACTTGAACTCTTGACCTTACGATTATGAGTCGTACGCTCTAACCAGCTGAGCTACATCGCCGTTACAAGGTGTGAATTATACAGACGCTTTTATCTGTTGTCAACACCAATTTTAAAAAAGTTTTCATTTTTATAAAAATAAATGGCAAACCGATAAGCCGGATTCTGTCGTGGACAATCATTCATCTAGACGCACAATCACTCATGCGTTCAAGCAACCTACCCGTATCCTAAGCGGGCAACTCATTGGATACCTATTTGGTCTTGCTACACGTGGAGTTTACCTTGCCATGAACTGTTACCAGTCATGCGGTGGGCTCTTACCCCACCGTTTCACCCTTACCCGACCACTTAAGTTGACTGTCGTCAGTCCAGACCATTAAAATCAATCAAATTAAGTGGTCGGGCGGTCTATTCTCTGTTGCACTGGTCGTAGGCTTTCGCCCCCTAGCCGTTAGCTAGCACGTCGCCCTATGTAGTCCGGACTTTCCTCCCTCCGACCACTTAATTTAACTAACATTTATCATAATATTAACTTCAAATCAAGTGGTCAGACGGTGATTGTCTGGTCTGCCTTTTTTATTATAACACGTTTTTATAAAAATATGTCAAATTTTCATACATAACTTGCAGAGCCTAAAACACCAACCATGTATGACGATTATTTGTACACTCTACAAAATGAAAAGTACTACAGTTTTTCGTTCGTGGTGAGCCTGTCGAACTATGACGGAAACCGACCTGCGGTCAAGCTTGTGGCGAACGGTTTCCGTAGTAAAATTCAATTTTGTTGGCTGTACTTATACTCTCAACCTCTCCTAGAAAGATTGCTAAAATTTGCAATACTGTGATAAGATAGCTAATAGACAGCCCATCAATGTTACCAATAATTATGGTTGCTTTAGATTTGTTGGCACGATTCTTGCTTTAAATTGAATAAAATTTTGGTAGTAGTCTAAAAAGTATGCTGAACTAGTTTTTCCGTTCTCCCTTAGCCTGCCTGCGGGTAGGAAAACCGTTAGGTTTCCCAAGATCGCCACGAACTGTTTTCTTTGTAGCATACTTTTTGAACCAGAGCCAAATTTTGATATACCCACTTTTCTTTTAGGTTAACTTTTGCTAAAATCCTTAATTAGCAAAAGTTAACTCATAAATAAAATTATTCAATCAAAAACAGACATGACATTTAGTTATTCTTCATTACATTGATGGTATTTGACGAGCGTTTGTTATGAATAATTTGTAAATCCACATCATTATTGGTTATTCATCAATAGCAAGTGGATACTGTAACACATGCCATAATATGAAGGAGAGGCAAATGAAAATTCTAATTTGTGAGAGCGAGCCAGCCCTATGCAAACATGTTCAAACAATTATCGAGACACTCACGCATGAAATCGTCGGGCAAGCAGAACGCTTAGAAGAAGCTTATACATCGGTAATGGAACACCAGCCTGAGGTTCTATTTATCAATGCTCACTTGGCTTACATTGAGGAATTTTGCCAAAAATTAACCCATGAATTTAAGCATCCGCCTGCCCTGATTTTTTTTGGCTTAGATGAAGCTCATCTTATGCTAACCGCTTTAAAATGGGGAGCAAGTGACTATTTGCTGATACCCATTGAAAAAGATGATATTAAAAACGCCCTGCAGAAATGCTGTCGTATCAACGCCGCCCAACAAGCAAGTCTTAATAAGAAAAACGGAAAAAACAGCCGTGCACGTCAATACATCGCCGCACGCACGCACCGTGGCGTTGAACTCATCTCACTGTCTGACGTGTATTACTTCACCGCCGACCAAAAATACGTCAAAGTACGCCACAAAAATGGCGTGGTACTCATTGATGAAACCTTAAAAGACTTAGAAGAAGAGTTTGAAGGCATCATGTTCCGCATTCATCGCAATGCCTTGATTAATCTAGATTATTTGGATTTGTTGGAGACGGTGGACAGCGGTCAATATCAAGTACGCTTTCGGGGCATGCCTGAGAAACTGTCGGTATCACGCCGTCATCTGCCCATGCTCAGAGAAAAAATTCACAGCATTTGACGGACAAGCCATCCGATACCATCCAAGGGCGTTGATTCGCCCTTTTGTATTGTCCTTTTGTATTTTAGCCACCTTGATTTGGTAATTATTTACATCCATACCAAGAAATAACTGGTATGAATTTTTATTTGGCATTTTGAGGTAAATGTGGTTAAATAGGCAATCATTGATAAGATAACATAGCGATAACACAATCATGAAAACCCTAACCATCGCCACACGCCAATCCCCGCTTGCACTTTGGCAGGCTCATTTTGTCAAAGACGAACTTCAAAAACTCTACCCCGAACTTGACATTCGTCTGTTAGAGCTGGTCACCAAAGGCGATAAAATCTTAGATGCTCCCCTTGCCAAAATTGGCGGAAAAGGCTTATTTGTCAAAGAGCTAGAAACCGCCCTACTAAGCGGTGAAGCTGACATTGCCGTACATTCTTTAAAAGACGTACCCATGGTACTGCCTGACGGGCTTATCATCGGGGCGCATCTTGACCGCCACAGCCCTTTCGACGCTTTTGTAAGCAATCATTTTGCCAGTTTAGATGACCTACCCCAAGGGGCAAAGGTCGGCACATCAAGCCTACGCCGTGAATGCCAACTGCGTGCCTATCGCCCTGACTTAGAAATCATCAGCTTGCGTGGTAATGTTGGCACACGCCTTGGCAAGCTTGATAATGGCGACTATGATG
The DNA here is from genome assembly GCF_025985205.1 of Moraxella bovis. Lineage (NCBI taxonomy): Bacteria > Pseudomonadati > Pseudomonadota > Gammaproteobacteria > Moraxellales > Moraxellaceae > Moraxella > Moraxella bovis. The sequence continues at coordinate 443,208 of NZ_CP087840.1, read as the reverse complement.
CGATTATCCTTGCCCAAAGTGGCTTGGAGCGGTTAGAGTTACACGAACGCATTCGCCACAGTCTACCTGCTGACATCTGCCTGCCTGCGGTCGGGCAAGGCACACTTGCCATCGAGTGCCGAGACGATGAGATTAGGGAGCTTATCAAGCCCTTAAACCATGACATCTCCGCCTTACGAGCCATCACCGAGAGAGCCATGAACCATGCCTTAGAAGGGGGCTGTCAAGTACCGATAGCAGGATTTGCACAGCTTGATAAAGGCGTTCTGCACCTAGAAGGTCGAGTAGGCACGCCTGATGGTCGCACCCTGCTAAAAGTCACCGCCCAGACCGACATCACGGACAACGCCACACAAAATATCCAAAATGCCCAACAACTGGGGCAAGCTGTCGCCACAGAGCTACTTACCCAAGGGGCGGATGAGATTTTAAAAGCCCTGTATCAACATTAAGACAACTAATACCAACAACCCCATAAGCACAATCAACCCAACACCATGACCCCCCTATTCATCAACACCCGTCCTAAGCACAAAGCTGACATGAACCTGGTCATCCACAGTGTCGGCTTGCCACTGCTTGCCATTCGGCATTTTGATGAATTAGAGCAGTCAGAAATGCAGGATTTGGTGGATTTTGTCCATGGCAAATTTAACACGCTCATCGTGGTGAGCGTGGAAGCAGTCGCGTGTGCGGTGCGTTTTTTAAAAGAGCAAGGCATTGACCACGCCTGCGACCTACCCCATCATGACACCCTAACCGTCATCGCCGTGGGACAGCCAACAGCCGACGCTTTGGCGGAGTTTCGTTTTTCGGTGCTGACCCCCTTTGATGTAGGATGCCCGATGAGCAACGAAGGCATGCTTGCCATGCCCGCCATCGGTGAGCTACACACAGGCGATGATGTGCTGATATGGCGTGGGGTCGGTGGACGGCGACTGTTGTCTGACACACTCATCAAACGGGGCGTGAATGTGCGTGCCATCGCCTTTTATGAGCGGTGCGTGCCGTCAGAGCTGGCGAGCGATTTTGCTCGTCTGCTTGGCGATAGCACCGATGATGGCCCTGATAGAGCTTTTAATAGTAGTCAAAACCATCAACATCAAATTGGCAAGCACTCGCCCATCTTTGTCCTTATCAGCAGTCAGATGAGCCTAAACGCTTGGCAGAGTGTGTATGACCAACAGATTCACAGCCATCGCACGCACACGCATGGGCTTTTGCCACAAAATGTGATATATTTAACCCTAGGTTATCGCCTGACCGCCCTAACCGCCACGCACTATCCGCACAGCCGTGTCTATCCCGTGGTGGATTTGGCGGAATCAACCCTAAATCAAGCCATACAAGACGTCATGGCAACTTACCCATCGTGAGACATTTTAAAATTTAACGCTTTTATCATCATGCCAAACACCAAAAAACCTGACAGTCTAAGTGCCGAAGCCATCAAGGCAAATCTAGAAGAGCTGGACGCCAAATTCGCCCACGCCAAAGAAGTCGAGAGAGAAGAGCTTAAAAAACAAGCCGACCAAGCTCGGGTGGTACTCATGCGACTGCAATGGCTGGTCATTATCCTACTGGCAGGTGGACTGTTGTGGCTATACCTTTCTTTTACGTCGGTCGTGGATAAAGTAGATGAACGCCTTGCCAAAATAGACACCGTCGATACCCGCCTAAACGACATGGACGACCGCCTGTTCGCCATCACCCCAACCGACAGCCACAAAAAAACAAATAAAGCCGAAGCGAGCAAAGACGCTGAATTTTTAAAAATCGAACTTGCCATGACCAACAGGCTCTTTGAACAAGGCAGTTATGATGACACCTTGACCGCCTTGCAAGCCATTGATTATCAGCTTGGGCAGATGACTGGTATCGCCCCATCGGTCAAATCCGCCCTAAGCAGTAGCATAAAGGCAGACATCGCCTACATCGGCACGCTAAAAACACAGCCTGACGCATGGCAGGCTCACATCATCAAAATGCGAGACGTGCAAGCTTTTTTACGCACTAAGCAGACCAGCACGCCCAACGCCTCCCTAAGTCGTGGCGACATCCTGCTTCATGACGCCAGTATGATGTTATCGCTTGCCATCGGTTCGGCAAACGTGCGAGACAGGGGACTGATGACCAGTTACTTACAAGAAGTCCGCTCACAGTTAGAAAGCCATATTACCTTACACGGCGGTAAGATTGACCCTGAGAGCCTAAAAAAGCAATCTGAACAAACCGCTTTGGCAAACAAAGCCAGCGACAGAGACGGCAAAAAAGACGGTAAAAATGCAAACAACACCGACACCAAAACAGGGCAAATCGGACAGCAAGTCGCCCTAAATACCATCGATGACGCCCTATTTTGGGTCTATGATTTACTTGCCAACAGCCCCAAGAACAAAGAGCTGAGCAGTGTTCAGATGTTAAAATAAATCCAAAACAGGCAAAAAAACAGCGAACTCATCATGCGTTAATCATTTTAGATAAATTGAAACTTAAAAGGACACCCCCATGACCCATCCTTACACCGCCACACTCACAGGCAATGACCGCCCCACCGAGCTACACGACTACCCCATCGTCCACGTCCAACCTGTGGCATGGGGCGAGATGGACGCCTTTAATCATGTCAATAATGTCGCTTATTACCGCTACGCCGAATCTGCCCGTATCAGCTATTTGCATTCGCTTGCCATGTTCAAGGACGAAACTTTAACCATTTTAGCAGGCTCATCATGTAACTACCTACGTCCCGTGCATTATCCTGACACCCTACTTATCGGCGTTAAATGCACCAAAATCGGCAACACCAGTCTGTCGATGGCGTACGAATATTACAGCACTACCCAAAATGCCATCGTTGCCAACGGCACGGCAACCATCGTCCGCACCGACAAAGACGGTAACAAACAAGCATGGACGGCAGACGAACGGCAGATTTTAAGTGATTTTGAAGGGCGTTCGCTATGAGCGATACTGTTATGCTGGACACCACAGGGCTAATCTGCCCTGAACCTGTCATGCTCCTACATAAGAGCATTCGCACCGCCAAAGGGGGTGATGAAATTCATATCCTAGCGACCGACCCCGCCACCACCCGAGACATTCCCAACTTTTGTCGGCATTTGGGGCATACGCTTGCCAGTCAAGAAACCTTTGATGACGGCAGTTATCGTTATGTGGTTGTTAAAAAGTTGGGCTAAGTATGGTTGTATTTGGTCTACCCGACCGTTTGGGGCTTGCCATTTATAAAGAGATGTTTTGCTTGCCTGTGATAAGCATTGGGCTCTTGCCATGCTTGCTGTTTGGTAGTTTGTTTTTTGTGCCAAACGATTATGCCGGCATACTGCCTGTGGCAAAGGGTATGAATGGCAGTGTCGGCAACAAATGGATATATGACAGCTTAACATTTTATTATCTGTTTTTGCTCGGGCAAGTCCTGCTAAAACACCAGCTTATCGGACTGTCCGCACCGACTTTATTTGCCCTAAAAAAGCATTACCGCCACACCTTACAAACCCAAGCAGTAGAAAATCCCAGTCAAGCGTCTTATTTTTGGCTGTTTATGGTTGTGGCGTTGATTTATTTTTTGGGATTTTGGGAATTTTCTGAGACTGCCAACCACAACAGCCACACTTATTTGGCACGATATGGCAATGAATTTGGTAATTTCATCTTTAAAATCATGACGTTATTATTTGTAATAGAAGGCTTGGCATTATTTATCGTCAATCGGCATTTTGCTAAATTCTTTGATGACATTGCGCTCTAATGACACCACTCATACACCCCGCTTAACCGCTCAATCGCCTGCCCGACCCACTCTGCAAGCTCATCATCGCTAAAATCATCCAGCTTATCTTTGTCTATAAATTTGCCCAAGCGGTAAAATTCGCCTGCATTTAGCTCTACTTTTTCATCATCAAATTCATGAGCTTGTTTAAAGTCGCCATATTCACTAACACGGCTATGCCAAAAATAAAAGTCGTCAAACTCCGCCCAATCAATCTCATTTATCCAGTTATTAAATTGCTCCAATGTGCTGTTTGAACTGTTTGCCCTATAAGAATGCCACTTTAAAGCGACAATCAGCCTTTGCCTATTTAAAATCACGACAATAATCGGGGCATTGCCAAGATAACTATCATATTTATAATAAGCAAAAAAGTGCCGTCTGATTTCCCAACCATTACACCAATTTTCAATGTGTGGTTTGGCAAAGTGCATTGGTAAATTTTGATAAACTTTTAAATTAAAGGCTTTAAAAACTTGCCAAGTGGTTTTATGATTGTATTTAATATTTTATAAGTCATCTGGGCAGTGCAACTATAAGTCTTTAATTTGAGCATAAGGTTTATTTAAAATATCGGCGTGGGTGGGTTTTAGCATAATTTTTTATCAATGAATGTGGTAATCGTCTGTTATTTTAACCAATTTTCAATTTGCAAACCGTCCACTCGGAGAAATTCTCGCACATTGTCAGTAATAACAATCAAATCATTGGCAATCGCTTGCCCTGCAATCAGCGTGTCATAAAAACCAATGGGTGTGCCACGCCTTTCTAGGGTTGCACCAATTTCGCCAGCCTTATCAGCGTCCTGTGAATTAAATTGCAACACTTCAAAGGGTAGTAGATTGATTTTTTCAAGGTTTTGGGCGGTTTTTTGGCTTTTGTACGCCCCATAATACAGCTCCGACAAAACAATTGACGAGATGGCAATTTCACGCTCTTTATGCCGTTCTAGCGTGGTCAAAAATCGTTCACTGGCATTCAAAATCGCAATGACTGCATTGGTGTCCAGCAAATATTTCATTCAAATGCACCCCAATCTCGTTCATCGGCTTTTAAATTTTGGCGACCTTCCAAAATGGCTTCTTCAAAACTGTCATCTTTTGGCATTGCTCGCAATTTGTCCAGCCACGCCCAATCTTGGGTCTCTGCTGGCTCAATAATCACTTGTCGTCCTTGTTTTTTGATACGCACTTCCGTGCCTTCAAAACGAAAGGCTTTGGGTAAGCGAACGGCTTGACTGTTGCCAGTCCAAAATAATTTTGCGGTGGCAGTTTGGCGCATTGTTATTCTCCAAAATATATATGGATAATAGCTATTATACGGTATTTTTGTCTAAATGCAATGATTTAAGGGTATTTATTTACGACTGCGATTTTAACCACTTGATAAAATTAAAACTACTTTGCTCTTTTTGATTATCACCAAAGTAATAAAACTGCATTCCTATTAAATTATCAGGCAAATAATTTTGTGGATAATAATGATTGGGGTAATCGTGCGGATAAATATAATCCACACCATAGCCTTGCGATTTCATCAAAGTGGTTACACCATTTCGCAAATGCAATGGCACAGGCGAATTGTCCGTTTTGGCAAATTCTAGGGCTTTGTTAATTGCTTTATAACTTTCATTGGATTTTGGCGATGTCGCCAAATAAATCGCCACTTGCCCCAAAATTATCCTTGCTTCGGGCATTCCGATTTCTTTGACACTTCGTAAAGCGGTATCGGCAAGTAATAGAGCATTGGGATTGGCAAGTCCGATGTCTTCACTTGCCAAAATCACAAGTCGCCTTGCAATAAACGCAGGGTCTTCGCCCGCCACAAGCATTCTGGCAAGCCAATAAATAGACGCGTCAGGGTCAGAACCACGCACCGATTTAATAAAGGCGGAAATGATATCATAATGCATATCACCGTCTTTGTCATAGCGGACGAGTGTTTGTCCTGCGACTTTACTGATGCTGTCAAAATCAATAATAATTGGCTCGCCTTGATAAGCATAAATCGCAAGCTCTAATAGATTTAATGCACGTCTTGCATCGCCTTGTGCCAACCCATAAATTGGCGAAATGTCATTTAAAACAATCGGTAGTTTTTTTAATTGTTCATCAATAGTAATTGCCCGCTTGATAATTTGAAAAATCTCATTATCAGATAAAGGTTCTAATTTATAAACTTGACAACGGGATAATAAAGCGTTATTAACACTAAATGATGGATTTTCGGTGGTCGCCCCAATCAGAGTAATTTGCCCACTTTCTACCGCTCCCAATAATGCGTCCTGCTGGGCTTTATTAAAACGGTGAATTTCGTCCACAAATACCACAGGAGGCGTGGCAAATAAACCGTCACTCGGCGTGAGTATTTCTCGTAATTCTTTAACACTGCTATTGATGGCGGATAAGGGGCGAAATTCTCGCCCTACGCTTTTGGCCAATAAACTTGCTAATGTCGTTTTGCCAATGCCTGCATTGCCGTGTAAAATCATAGACGGCAAATAACCCTCTGCTACCATTTTGGCAATGGGGGCGTTCTCGCCCAATAAATGCGATTGTCCGATAATATCGCTTAGGGCTTTTGGGCGAATGCGTTCGGCTAGGGGGATTGAAGTTGCCATTTTGGGGTTTTGCACCAGTAATATTGAGAAATTAAATTAACCAAAAATAATAAAGGAATAAATAATAATATCAAATAAAAACTGTCAAAATGTCTTATTACAACAAACATCAAAATATGGGTAATAACAAGATTATAGGTATTGATATTGTTTAATTTTGGATTTATCATAAATTGATGATGGTAATTTTGGCAATAGAATTTATCAATTTTTTGATGAGGTCTTTGCGAATGGCAATTTTGACAACAAGAGACAAATGTCTTAAATTTTACCTTAAATCTTCCAAAGCAACCGAGATTTCAAAATCATCTTTAACCAAATCATAAGTATCTATACCCTTTAGAATGGGCTTATTTTTTAATTTATAATAATGATAATTTTGTAAATTTTTTCCATAAAATAAATGCAAACACCAAGCAATATCAATGCCATTAACGATAGTGTTATCCAAAACCCAGAACCTAAATTCAGTTTATCAAAATTTGCAACCACTTCAATAACAGCGATAAAAATTGCAAATATAATCATAGCACCTATATAAAACTTCCATTGTGTTTTAATAAATCGCCTTGAAAATTGTGCAAAAGTTATCTTTTCTAATTCAGGCAAAAAAGGATTAACCAACAAACTTGTTTGGCAATGCGGACAAAAAACAATGCCGTGATGATAAATGACATCATCAAGCACCTTGCCACAGTTTGGGTGTGGGCAAATGGTTGGGGTGTTTTTTAACATCTGTCAAGTTCCTGATTTTAAATGGTTGGTACAAAGAAATAAACTTTGCTAAAATACCCCATTATACACCCTTTTTTTAGCTTTATGAAATCCAAAACGCCAATCCCCAAACCCCTACGCCTAATCCGCCCACTCACAGACGGCGAACGCCAAATGGCTCGTTCGGTGTTTGGGGACTCGCTTGCCCTTGATGACATTCGCCTGACGACAGCTTGGTGGGTATTAAAGGGCTATGCGGTGTCGCCCAATGGTTGGGTGTATTTTCATAAAGATGATTTTTGTGAGGATTTTAGTGATAAGACTTTGCACCTGCGGGCGTGGCTTATTCACGAACTTGTGCATATTTGGCAAATTCAACAAGGCATAAAGGTGGTTCGCAAAGCGATATTTAACCGCAAATACCGCTATGTTTTTAAAGAAGGCAAACCCTTTTTGGCTTACGGCATTGAACAGCAAGCCAAAATGGTGGAAGATTTTTATATTCAAAGGGAGTTGGGTAAAGATTGTACAGCGTGGCGTGAATGTGTGCCGTTTTTATAAGGGCAAATTGCAATTCTCCCTTGTAAACTATGTCAAATTTATGGTGCGGTTGGCATGATTATTATCAACCAAACAACTCGCTATGCGTGGCAAGCCGATGTAATTCCACCGCTTCATCATTTATTTTATAAATTAGCACCAAATCAGGCTTGATATGACAATCTCTAAACCCCACCCAATCGCCTTGCAATGGGTGGTCTTGGTATTTTTGAGGTATGGGTTTGGCATTTAACAAGCAATCAGACACTTCCGTCCACGCTTCGCCAATCAATGCCAAATAATGCTTTTTTAAATCCCTTTTAAAGGGATTGCCCATTTCAAAACTACGTTTAGCCACGAGCAATCTCCGCCATTGCTTGATTTAACTCATCTAAGCTATCAAATCGCTCGGTTTCGCCATTTTCAAAAGCTTGAATACTCTCACGCAACAGCTTTTCGCCATTGCTACTAAGCGTATGCGACTGCCCCCAATCAAAAGACAATGGCACTTTGCCTGTTTGGGCGATTTGATTAAAAAACATCCGCACTGCTTGGCTTGGAGTCAAGCCGTATTGTTCTAGCACAGGATAGGCTTTTTGGCGTAGGTCGTTGTCTAATCGCATATTAAAATTGGTGTGGCTCATCATCGCTCCTATTTTAAAAAGTTAAAATGAAATTAATGCTGGTGTAATGATAATGTCATTATAATTGAAATTTTTGTTTGGGGCAAGTTGGGTAAAAATTTACAAAAGCCATAAAAACAACACCATTTACCGCCAACCAACCCCTACCCCAATCCCACACCCGACAGCTCCCTTGCCAGTCGCCCTGCCGAATTGTCGGTCAGACCACCCACAAAATCCAGCACTTTCATATAGCCATCATATAGGCTATCGGTGTCCGTGATTGGACTGTCTTTTAAAAGCTCTAAGGCAAGGCGGTGCTTGGCACTTAGGGGTTTGTGGGTAAGTTTGGCGTAGACTGCAGGGACGATTAAGTCCAAAATTTGCCCCAAACAACCAAAACTTGCTATCTCGGTGATGAGTTTGCTATGGTGGTTAAATATCTGATTTTTGGCAAGATTTTTGGCATTTTGCAAGGTTTCATTGACCGCATCATCACACACCACAAGCAAATCCTTATGGATAAAATCGCCCGATAACAACTCATCATGATAATCAAAAAACCGCCTTGCCACTTCATCAACCGCCTTACCAATGGCTCGCCCACGCATTGCCCCGATACGTTGTTTGTTGTCTTTGATGTTTTGATAATCGTCAAAATCCGCCCCAAATAGCGGTTTGACCACTTTGGCAAAATCGTCAAAGCCAATCAAATCAAGCTCCACAGCGTCTTCTAAGTCAAGCAAGGCATAGCAAATATCGTCCGCCGACTCCATAAGGTATGACAAGGGGTGCCTTGCCCATGTGTCCGCCCCATGCGTGGCAAGCGTGAGCCTGTCCGCCACTTGTCGCATGATGTGCATTTCGCTCTGATAGATGTTAAACTTGGTCTGCCCCATGCTCCCCCACGGGTATTTCATGAGCGTACCAAGACTGGCACAGGTCAGACGCATACCGCCTGCGTGGGCGTACATTTCGGTGGTGGTAACAATGCGTAAACTGTGGGCGTTGCCTTCATAAGTGGTGATGTCGGCTTGTTCTGCCTTGCTAAGCGATTGTAAATACTCATTATTTTGGCGAAACCATTCACGCAAAGCGTCCTCGCCCGTATGCCCAAACGGTGGATTACCCAAATCATGAGCCAAACACGCCACCTGCACCAGCGTGCCGATGTCATACGAGCTGATGTGGGGCGGTAGTAGCCCACGCCGAGCCAGTCCCTGCCCCACGCTGTTGCCCAGACTACGCCCCACGCTTGCCACTTCTACGCTGTGGGTTAGGCGGTTGTGGGTGTGGTCGGATTTGGCAAAGGGGTGGACTTGGGTTTTTCGCCCCAGTTTGCGAAAACTTGTGGAAAACACCACTCTATCATAATCGGTATGAAAATCACTTCGCACGCCGTCATTGGGCGTATGGCTTGGGGTTAGAGTAATGTCGCCCCTATCAATCTTGGGGCGGTCGGTGGCGAGTAGGGCTTGCCATTTTTGGGCGTGGGTCATGGGGCTGTCCTTAAAACGTTAAAATTGGGGATATTATCATTTTAAGGGTTTTGGGGCAGATTGCAAGGGTGAAAAGGTATTTTAAAATTGTCAATCAATGATGATTTGAATGAATGGTGGGGGTAATTTATTCACCCTGTTGGGAATTTGGGTAAATAGATTACCCCTACCACAATCATATCATGACGGTTTTTATTATCCTTTTAGTTTATACTATTAGATGAATTGGGGCACCAAAACTATAAGGTACTGGCACACCATCTTTATTTAAAATCATATATTTGCCACGCTTAATATGGCTTGATAAACAGCGTGAGAATGATGTATCTTCCATATCCATATATACTGCCATTGCTTGACCATGTTCATTGACTTGGACTTTTATCCGCACTTGTGTTTCTCCATCTTTTCCATAATAACCACAAGGGCTATGAATTAAACGCCGTATTTGCTCTTGGGCTTGGATTACCACATCTTTTTCAAATGTACCAAAATTTATGACAATTTCATGTTTTAATTGGCTAAGCTGTTTAATCTGTTTATCGCTAAAATTGCCCTGCAAACGCTGTTTATTTTGTTCGGTCAAAGGGGCAACATTATCTTTGGCGATTTGTAGCACTCGCTGATTTAATGGCTCTAATGTCGGATGGGGATTGATGAGCTGTATTTTATCATGAGAGCCAAAAGGATAATAAACCACTCTCCATTCATAATCGCCTGCATTTAGATTGGTGGCTTCGGTAGTTTTTATCAGCCGATAAGATTTTTTAAATGCTTTAATGGCGGTTGTCTCTGGTGATATATTTTTATCCGCATTGGCGGTTTTGGCAAATGACCATTTCTTATTTAATAAATCAATGCTGTCCGCCCATGTGGCTTGTGTTAATAATAACGATGATAATAAAATGGTTTTTAAAAATTTCATAAAAATGCCTTGTAATTAACTCATTCTTTTACCGCAAGCGTAACCGTATAAGTCTTACCCTGCTTTAATTTATCGGCATTGCCAAAGACTTCATTAAATGAGCGTTTCATAAAATCCCGAAGTCCGTTAATAGTAACGACATAAAACCGTCCGCCCACTTCCATGCGTTCATAAGCGTCTAGCAGGTACAGATAATGTTGTTCTTTACTCGCCTTGGCAGGTAGGTTGCTCATGACAAGGCTAAATTTTTTGTCTTTATCCACATGATAAAAGCCATTGGAGAGCTGAACGTGGGTATTAGTCAAGCCGTTTTTTTGGCAATTTAAGCGGGCATATTCTACCGCCACAAAGTCTTTATCAATCAAAATATGCTGACCGTTTGGGCATTCACGTCCTGCCGTCATGCCAAGCACGCCATAACCACAGCCTAAGTCAATGGAATTATCATGAGCCTTAAAATCAATATAATCAAGGAGCATAAGACTACCATCATCAAGCTTTTCTGGGCTAAAAATCCCCCAAGTGGTATGAAAGGTAAAGGGCTTGCCAAGCACGTCTTGGGTAAAGGTGATGTCTTGTCGCCATTGTTTGGCTTTTGTTTGGAGTTCGTCTAAGGTAGTTTGGTTTGTCATGGATTTTCTCTAAAATCAAAAGTTTATTATACCCCAATCCCCCCACGCATACCATAGCGATATGAGCAGACAGTTTTTGCCAAAAATGTTACAATGGTATTTTTATTTGGATAATTGGCATGAACATTTCAAAATTTGGCAAAAAATTCACCCAAAACAGTGGTATATTACAACTTATGGACGATTTGGGGAACGCCCTAAACAGCGACAAACCTGTCAATATGTTAGGCGGTGGCAACCCTGCCAATATCGCTTCAGTCAATGACGTGTACCTACAAATGCTCAAAGACAGCATACAAGGCGATGGGGCGGACAGTGTTGCCTTAGAATGTGCCAGCAATTATTCCAATCCGCAGGGCGATGGCAAATTTATCACGGCGTTGGTGGACTTTTTTAATCGCCATTATGATTGGGGTATTACCAAGGACAACATTGCCCTAACCAACGGTTCGCAAAACGCCTTTTTTTATTTGTTTAATCTATTCGGTGGGGCGTTTGATGATGGCGATAAGTCCATTTTGTTGCCACTTGCCCCTGAATATGTCGGCTATGCGGACGCTCATATTGATGGCAAGCATTTTATTGGCATAAAGCCCAAGATTGAGCTGTGCGATTATGACAATCAAGATGGCTTTTTTAAATATAAAGTGGATTTTGACGCCCTAGAAAATTTGGACGCATTAAAAAATAATCAAATTGGGGCAATTTGTTGTTCTCGCCCGACCAATCCCACAGGCAATGTTTTGACCGATGACGAAATGGCACGACTTGATGCTATCGCCCAAAAATACAACATTCCCTTGATTATTGATAACGCCTACGGAATGCCGTTTCCTAACATTATCCACACCAAGGCGAATTTGGTGTGGCATGACAATATCATTTTGTGTTTTAGCTTATCAAAAGTGGGGCTGGCTGGCGTGCGGACGGGCATTGTCATTGCCAAACCTGAAATTATCAAGGCAATCAGTAGCCTAAATGCCATTGTCAATCTTGCTCCGTGTCGTTTTGGGGCGAGCATTGTTACGCCACTTATCAACAATGACAAAATCAATAAACTGTCATTACAAGAGATTCGCCCGTTTTATTTAAAGCAAGCCCATACCGCCATTCATCTTTTAAAACACGCCTTTAAAGACTTACCCCAAGTCAAAATCCATAAGCCAGAAGGGGCGATATTTTTATGGATTTGGTTTGAAAATTTACCCATCAGCACTCAATCCTTATATGAAATTTTAAAAGAAAAAGGTACGCTGATTATTCCCAGTGAGCATTTTTTTGTGGGAATTGATACATCTGATTATCGTCATGCCCATGAATGTATCCGTATGAGTATCGCCCAACCTGATGATGTTTTGGAGAAGGGGATAAAGGCGATTGGGGAGGTGGTTCGGGGGTTTATCAAGCCAATCCCAATCCATAAATCAACCCACTTTTTATCAAATCAATGCTAAAATAAAACCATTTTATCCAACGAGACTTCCCATGAATTTATCACAGCTACTCAAAGACACCAATTACCAACTTACCCAGTTTTCTACCGAGCATATCACGCTATTGGAAAATACCATTTTTCAAAAACCCAGTAAAAATGGCGATGTACCCTATGTGCATTGCTTGATACGCAAAAAGGACATTAAACTAACCCCAGAAGAAGCGGTTCGCCAACTGTATCTGATGAAATTACACCATGATTATGGTTATCCTTATGAACGCATGGAATTGGAATATTCGGTGCATTTTGGGCGCGAAAAAAAGCGTGCCGATATTGTGATTTTTGATAAAGACAATCCTAACGTTGTTTATATCATGGTAGAACTTAAAAAACCCAAATTAAAAGATGGCAAAGAACAATTAAAATCCTATTGCAATGCCACAGGAGCGCCGATTGGCGTATGGACAAATGGTGATAGCATTTCCTATTACAACCGCCGAGACCCCAATTATTTTAAAGACATTCCTAATATTCCAAGCGTTCACGAAAAATTATCTGATATTTTGCAAGAACGCTGGACGATTGACGATTTAATCAAAAATGACAAAATTGCCACTCAACGCAAATCTTTAAAAGATTTGGTGATTGAAATGGAAGATGAAGTTTTGGCGAATGCAGGGGTTGACGTTTTTGAAGAATTGTTTCAGCTTATCTTTACCAAACTTTATGACGAAATGGAAAGTACAAGAAATAAAAGTCGTCATTTGGAATTTCGTAATTATGGCGATACCGAAAGCGATTTAAAAGCCAAAATTGGGGCTTTATTTGATAAAGCCAAAAATAAATGGGAAGGTGTTTTTGCTGACAGTAGCAAAATTAACTTATCACCATCGCATTTGGCAATTTGTGTTTCATCATTAGAAGAAGTGAAATTATTTAATTCCAATCTTGATGTGGTGGACGAAGCCTTTGAATATCTTATCAATAAATCATCAAAAGGCGAAAAGGGACAATATTTTACGCCACGCTATGTGATTGATATGTGTGTCAAAATGCTAGATCCCAAAGCAGATGAAACCGTGATTGATACAGCAGCGGGCAGTTGTGGGTTTCCCGTACATGCCATTTTCCATGTTTGGGAAAAACAGCTGAAAGAAAAAGGATTGGAGCGTTCTCATTTATTTACTGCTGAACAAAAATTACCAGAACAGCTTGATTATGTACAAGAAAAAGTCTTTGCCATTGATTTTGACGAAAAAGCCGTACGAGTTGCTCGCACACTCAATTTAATTGCAGGCGATGGACAAACCAATGTATTGCATTTAAATACTTTGGACTATGAACGCTGGGATGATTTTACCAAAGATGAAGAATGGGGTGATGTTTATGGCAATGGCTGGAAAAAATTAAGAAAATTACGCAAAACCAAAGACCAAAACCGTGATTTTGGGTTTGATGTATTAATGGCAAATCCGCCTTTTGCAGGCGATATTAAAGAAACCCGAATTCTTGCCCGTTATGAACTGGGCAAAAATAGCAAAGGCAAACAACAATCCAAAGTTGGGCGAGATATTTTGTTTATTGAACGCAATCTAGATTTTTTAAAAGACGGTGGGCGAATGGCGATTGTTTTGCCACAAGGTCGTTTTAATAATTCTAGCGATAAATACATTCGTGATTTTATTGCCGAACGGTGTCGTATTTTAGCGGTGGTGGGGTTGCATGGCAATGTATTTAAACCACATACAGGCACAAAAACATCAGTCTTATTTGTGCAAAAATGGCATGATGAATTATGCCCCAAAGTGGATGATTATCCTATTTTCTTTGCAACCATGCAAGGACCAAGTAAGGATAATTCAGGCGATAAAATCTATGTCAAAAATGCAGACGGTACGCCAATATTAGACAGTCATGGACATTTGATTGTCGCTCACGATTTGTTTAATCACGATGGTTTGACAGGCGACGGTATCGCTGAGGCTTTTATTGAATTTGCCAAAAAGGAAAAATTGTCTTTTGTGGGAAAGGATTAAGCCCTTTTGATAATGTCAAATATCAGGCATTATTGGAAGGGCTTAATATAACAATTTTCAATTATAAAGAAATTTTTATTGATAATATTGAATTTAGAATAGATGCAGAGTACTACCAAAAAGAGTATTTAGATATCTATGAAAAATTACAAGGTTCAAAAACATTAAATGAATTGGTTTATATGTCAGATGTATCATCAAATGGAGCATTTGCTTATGTTCATGATATTTTAAATGATGACAACCCTAAAACCGTACCTTATATTCGCTCTGGCAATGTAGGTGGTACATTTATTAACACCAATGAATTGGAATTAATTTCAGAGCAAGCACACCAACAGCTACCAAAATCCACAACTAAGTTGCACGATGTAATGATGGCTAGAAAAGGTAAAATTGGAGGTGCATCAATTATTACAGAGGATGAAGTAAATTTCAATTGCAATGAAAACGTTATTAAATTAACCATTCATAATAATGAATATAACCCATTTTATTTTACAACATTTTTTAATTCAAAGTTTGGACTAAAACAAGTTGAAAGAATTTCAACAGGTAATGTACAACCTTGGGTTAGTATTTTTCAAATCAAAAAATTGCTTATTCCAAAATTAGAGTTATCATTACAGCAAGAAATTGAAAATATTATCAGAAAATCTCATAATGCAATTACTATTGCAAAACAAAAATATACCGAAGCCGAAACTCTATTATTAGAAAATTTAGGTTTAACTAATTTTCAGGCAGCCTGCAAACCTGTGAATATCAAATCTTTAAAAGAAAGTTTTTTAAAAACAGGCAGATTGGATGCGGAGTTTTACCAATCCAAATATGAGCAGTATTGGGATTTAATTCAATCACAGGATTATGTTTTAATTCGTGATGAATATTTACATATTACGGAAAAACCCGATTGGGAAAATCAAGTCTATCAATACATTGAAATTGGCGATGTAAATATTGGTGATGGCTCATATCAAGCAAATTGGATAGAAACACAAAATTTACCAGCTAATGCTAAAATTCAAGCTCAAAAAGGCGATATTTTAATTTCAACTGTTCGTCCTTATCGTGGAGCAGTAACGATTATTGGTGAAAACGACCAAGATTTGGTGGTTAGTGGTGCATTTACTGTTTTACGAAAAAAACCCAACTCAGTATTTAATAACGAGGTATTAAAAGTTTTATTGCGTTCAGATTTGTATAAAGATTGGTTGTTACAATTTAATGTTGGGACAAGTTATCCAGTCATTAAAGATGAAGATATTTTGAATTTACCTATTCCAAAAATTGACAAACACACCCAAACCCAAATCGCCAATTATGTCCGCCAAAGTAATGAATTGCGAGAACAAGCCACGCAGTTATTAGCCCAAGCCAAATATAGCGTAGAGGCAGAAATTGAGCAAAGTGCTTTACAAGAGAGAGAGAGAGAGAGAGAGAGAGAGAGAGAGCTTTTAGATGAGTCTGATTATTATTTACGATTGTCAGAATGGGTATTGTTGGAAAGTTTGCTTTTGGGGCAACCCAAGAATATATCAGTGCAATCATTTAGCCAATCTTTTGGGATAAGCGGTCGCCTTGATGCGGAATATTACCAGCCAAAATTTGAGCGATTATTGCAAAAATTAAAACAATACCGCCATAAAACATTGGGCGAATTGGTTGATTTGCAAAAATCGGTAGAAGCGGGGTCGGAAAATTACCGTGATGAAGGTTTGCCTTTTGTGCGAGTGGCGGATTTTTCCAAATTTGGGATTAGCCAGACGGATAAGTTTGTGAGTCCTGCGGATTTTGCCGACATCATTCGCCCCAAAAAAGACACCATTCTACTTTCAAAAGACGGTACAGTGGGCATTGCTTATTGTGTGCCGTCTGATTTGGAGGTGATTACTTCTGGGGCGATTGTGCATTTATCGCTAAAAACTGATGAAATTTTGCCCGATTATTTGGCATTGGTGCTAAATTCAGAGGCGGTACAACTACAAGCACAGCGAGATGCAGGCGGTTCAATCATTCAGCATTGGAAACCGTCTGAAATTTTGGAAGTGGTAATTCCTGTTTTACCAAAAGAGATTCAGCAGGTAATCAGCGATAAAGTGCAGATGAGTTTTGAATTAAAAAATCAAAGCGAAATTTTATTAGAACAAGCCAAGATTTTGGTGGAAAATGAGATTGAAAATGGCATGCATGCTACCCCCTAGGATGATGCTCTTCGTGCAAGGCTTGCAGACGTGCCGTGGCAACATGGGTATAAATCTGCGTGGTGGATAGGTCGCTATGCCCGAGCAAAAGCTGAACGCTACGCAAATCCGCCCCGTGGTTGAGCAGGTGCGTGGCAAAAGCATGGCGAAGCGTGTGCGGTGAGATGTCGGTTTTGATACCCGCCAAGAGAGCGTATTTTTTAATCAAATGCCAAAAGTTATGGCGGGTCATATACCCCCCCTGCTCGGTCAAAAACACCGCTTGGCAGTCACCGCCCTTTGTGCCGACCTTACCGCTTTTGCCAGCGGTCAGTTCATGACGGCGGACAAGATAGCTTTGTAGAGCGTTGTGGGCGTATTCGCCAAGCGGAATCAGGCGAGTCTTTCCACCCTTACCTGTCACTTGGAGCCAGCCTGCGTTTAGGTTTAGCTCATCGAGCGACAGATTGACCAGCTCTGAGACACGCAGACCACAGGCATACATGACTTCGAGCATGGCTTTATCACGCAATCCTAATATCGTCGCTAAGTCAGGCGTGCCAAGCAGTCTGGTGATGTCGTCTTCGGATAGGGTCTTGGGCAGGGGCTTGTTGGCTTTGGGGTTTTTGATGTTCTCACAGGGGTTGTCATCACGCACCCCATCGCCCACCTGCCATAAGAAAAACTGGCGTAAACTTGCGAGCATTCTCGCCTGCGTGCGTGGCGATTTGCCTTGGTTTTGTAGATACACCAAGCACCCTGCCACGTCCGTCTCTTGCCAATCGGGCAATGCTCGCTCACTGCTTGCCATACAAGTACGCAAATCACGAATGTAAGCGTTACGGGTGCGTGTGGCAAGCCCCCGAGCTAACATGTTAATGCGAAATTCGGTCAGATACTCTGGGTCGGTGTCGGTGGTCGTCAAGGACGGCAGGCGGGGCTTGGTGGCTCGGGTTTTGCTCATGGTCGGATACGGTGCTGATATTGAGGGTATTGTAACAAACTTTGGGGAATGATTAAATGGTTTTTGGGCGTGCCTGCCTGTCTTTTATCATGCAATGTGCATTTTAAAAAAATTTTAAAGACAAATAAGGCTTGACTGTTTTTAAAATTTTACATCATCTGCCTTTAATCCCCCAAATCCACCCCCATGTAGCCTATTAAACTTTTAACACAAATAGGCACCCTTATGGCAAGCACCCTAAACACCGCAGAAGAAATCATTGCCGACATCAAAGCAGGCAAAATGATCATCTTAATGGACGATGAAGACCGTGAAAATGAAGGCGACATCGTCATGGCGGCGGTTCATGTCAAGCCGTCCGACATCAACTTTATGATTACTCACGCTCGTGGATTGGTGTGTTTAACTCTATCCGAAGCCCGTTGCCGTCAGCTTGAACTGCCCCTAATGAGCGACAAAAACGGGGCGAAGTTTAGCACCAACTTTACCCTATCCATCGAAGCTAGCGAGGGCGTAACCACAGGCATATCCGCCGCCGACCGTGCCAGAACCGTGCAGGCAGCCGTCGCCCCCTTTGCCAAACCAACCGACATCGTCCAACCTGGACATATCTTCCCCATCATGGCAAAACAAGGCGGGGTGCTACATCGGGCAGGTCATACCGAAGCAGGCTGTGATTTAGCACGCCTTGCAGGGCTTGAACCTGCGGCGGTGATTTGTGAGATTATCAAGCCTGATGGCGAGATGGCACGTCGTGATGACCTAGAACTCTTTGCCAAAGAACACGGGCTTAAAATCGGCACCATCGCCGACCTTATCCACTATCGCATGACCAACGAGCAGACCGTGGAAGTCATTGATGAGCGGGACTTTGCCAGTGAATTTGGGGCGTTTAAACTCTATCGTTTTAGAGAATATGGGGCGGATGAGATCCACATCGCCCTAGTCAAAGGCGACCCAAGCCGTGGCGTGGCGACCGTGCGAGTCCATGCCCTAAACCCCCTAAAAGACCTGTTTGGGCATACTGACAGCAAGCACAGTTGGGATATTCGCTCAGCACTGGCTCAAATCGGACAAAGCGAGCAAGGCGTGTTCGTGTGGATTGACTCAGGGCGTGCTGTCGATGTCAGCGGTGCGTTGGATAAATGCCAAGCCAATGTCAGCGTACACGAAAGTAGCGAGCCTTATCGCAGTATCGGTGTTGGAGCCCAAATCCTAAAACAGCTTGGCGTCAAAGACATGCGACTTCTATCAAGCTCTGCCAAATTTAACGTCTCGGGCTTTGATTTGAACATTGTGGAAGTTGTGGCACGTTGATTAGAACATGCCTGCCCTTTATAACACTATTTACAATATAGAAATATTTTGGAAATAAAATAATGTTTTTGCATGAAAATGGCTAAATCTTGTGGCTTGAAGGTAAAAGTTCGTTTGATAGAAGACTCACAAACTTCACTTTTTCCTTGAAAAACGTGCGATTTTTCTCATTTTTCATTGCAAATACAAAAGGCAGGCACGCCCTATTGGTTTAAAATAACAAAAAAATCGGATAAGTCACTATCCGATTTTTTTGTTATTTGGTGCCAAATCGGAAACCATTCCATCAAAACTGTTCTATATTTTTCCATTTTCCATTTTCCATTTTCCATTTTCCATTTTCCATTTTCCATTTTCCATTTTCCATTTTCCATTTTCCATTTTCCATTTTCCATTTTCCATTTTCCATTTTCCATTTTCCATTTTCCATTTTCCATTTTCCATTTTCCATTTTCCATTTTCCATTTTCCATTTTCCATTTTCCATTTTCCATTTTCCATTTTCCATTTTCCATTTTCCATTTTCCATTTTCCATTTTCCATTTTCCATTTTCCATTTTCCATTTTCCATTTTCCATTTTCCATTTTCCAAAAAATTGTCAGCCGATTTTATATTTTGTCAAGTATTTTTATGATTATCAATCGGTTAGGGTTTGGGATTAACTCATTGACTATTTTTGATAAATGATTTATATTAACCAAAAATCCACATAAGGACACCTGATGAACGTACAGCCTTGGCATTGGTTGGTTTTTGGTCTGATTTTGATGATATTAGAGATGTTTGTGCCGACCTTTTTTCTGCTATGGTTCGGGGCGTCTGCTGTTGTAACGGCAGTGCTTGCGTGGGCGTTTGGCTTCGGCTTTGGGGCGGGGGTCATCTTGTGGCTTGTGCTGTCGGTCATCTCGTGCGTGGCATGGTTTAAATTTATCCAGCCCAACATCAAAACTCGCACGACCGCAGGGCTTGGGGGCAGTGTCATCATCGGCGAGATAGGCATGCTGACCCACGCTCCAAGTGCCGACAAGCTCGGCAAAGTGCGGTTTAGTGTGCCAAAAGTCGGCTCTGATGAATGGCTGTGCCGTGGGGCAGATGGCGAAGTGTTTCAGGCAGGCGATAAGGTCGTGGTGGTGCAGATACTGGGTAATGAGTTGGTGGTTCGGCGTAAATAATGCCATTGGATTGCTATTTATTGCCAATTCATCATATTAGATAGATTGGTAGGGGGCAATCACATTTGCCCTGTATTTCAAATTTAGATAATTTTAGATAACTGTTAGATAGGGGCTTATTATGGAAGTTTTATTTGTCTTGGTGGCGTTTGTCGTCTTTACCGTTTTTAAGGGTGTCAGACTCGTACCACAAGGCTATAAATGGGTGGTTCAGCGACTGGGAAAATATCATCAGACCTTAGAACCGGGTTTGAATTTTATCATTCCCTTTGTCGATACGGTCGCCTATAAAATCACGACCAAAGACATCGTGCTGGACATCCCCAGTCAAGAAGTCATCACCCGAGACAACGTGGTCATCATCGCCAATGCGGTGGCGTATATTAACATCATTCAGCCAGAATATGCGGTGTACGGCATTGAAGACTATGAATACGGCATTCGCAATCTGGTGCAAACGTCCTTGCGTTCTATCGTGGGCGAGATGGATTTGGACAGTGCGTTATCAAGCCGAGACCAAATCAAAACCCAGCTCAAACACGCCATTTCAGACGACATCGCCGACTGGGGCATTACCCTAAAAACGGTGGAAATCCAAGACATCAAACCGTCCCACACCATGCAACTGGCGATGGAAGAGCAAGCTGCCGCCGAACGCCAACGCCGAGCCATGGTAACACGAGCGGACGGGCAAAAACAGGCGGCTATCTTGGAGGCGGACGGGCGATTGGAAGCGTCTCGCCGTGATGCCGAAGCTCAGGTAGTGCTTGCCAAAGGTTCCGAAGAATCCATTCGCCTTATCTCATCGGCGATGGACGGCAAAGAAATGCCTGTTGTGTACTTGCTTGGCGAGCAATACATCAAAGCGATGAACGACATGGCACAGTCTGATAATGCCAAAACCGTTGTCTTGCCTGCCGATATTCTAAACACGGTCAAAGGATTGGTGGGCGATAAGTTAAAGGGGTGATTTTATAACCATTTAACTTCAAAACGCACCAATTTAAAAGGTGCGTGGTACGCACCTTGCCATACTACCAAAATAAAAAGCGGTGATAATGACCGCTTTTTTACAGATAAAGTTTTGAAAGATAGATAAAAAATAGATAAAGGCGTATGATACACCCATAAATTATCTTTTAAGTTATCTTTTAAATTATCTAAATTATCAATCAAGCTCATCAAGCCACGCCATTTGAATGGCTTCTAATATCGCTTCATTGGATTTGTCAGGTTCGCCCACAAAGTCGTCAAGCTCGCACACATAGCGGTGCAAGTCGGTAAAGCGGATATATTGTACGTCTACATCGGGGTGCTTTTCGGCAAGGGCAATGGCGATGTCTAAGCTGTCGTGCCAGTTGAGTTTCATAAAAAACCTTTTTAAAGACAAATTCACGCAAATTTTAGCAAAAAATTTAAATCAATGCTATAATAATCGCCATTTTTATTTATCATTGTTAAATTATGAGCGTACAGACCCACAACCCCCAAACCCAAAACGGGCAAAAAAAAGGCAAACCACAAATCGCCAAAGCTGACCCCACCAATCCGCACCTAACGCCGATTGACCGTGAGATTTTGACCCCGCCAAACGGACACAAAAAAGTGCTATTACACTCATGCTGTGCCCCTTGCTCAGGCGAGGTCATGGAGGCGATGCTTGCCAGTGGCATTGAATTTACCATTTATTTTTATAACCCCAACATTCACCCCAAAAAAGAGTATGAGATTCGCAAAAACGAGAATATCGCTTTTGCCGAAAAGCACGGCATACCGTTCATTGATGCTGATTATGACATGGATAATTGGTTTGCTCGTGCCAAAGGCATGGAGCAAGACCCCGAGCGAGGTCGCCGTTGCACCATGTGTTTTGACATGAGATTTGAACGCACCGCCCTATATGCCCATGAACATGGCTTCCCTGTGATGACAAGCTCGCTCGGGATTAGTCGCTGGAAAAACATGGCTCAAATCAATGACTGCGGTCATCGTGCCGTCGCCCCTTATGAGGGATTGGACTATTGGGATTTTAACTGGCGTAAAGGCGGTGGCAGTAGCCGTATGATTGAAATCAGCAAGCGTGAGCATTTTTATCAACAAGAATACTGTGGCTGTGCTTATTCTTTGCGTGATACCAATAATTTTCGCCGTAGCCAAGGGCGTGAACCCATTAAAATCGGCGTGAAATATTATGGTGATGATGAATAAGGGTTAATCCACCCGCTCTTGCCAAAAAAAGACTGTCATGAACTGATGGTCTTTTTTTATTCGCATAAAAACCATTACAATATTTAAAAAATAAATTAAAAAATTAAAATTATTATAATTTATTTAATAATTAAATCAGTTATCATCAACATCAGCACAAATCATCAGTTCATACAACATCATGATAGACACCAATTCATAGTGAGTGTCATTTTCATTATTTACATAAGACAAACCAAGGTTTGAACTGGTATTTGCTATACTTAAATCATCACACCACCCAACCAATAAGGAAAACCCATGTCAGAAATGAAATGTCCCTATTCAGGCACGCCACTTACTCACAGCAATGGCACCCCTGTCGTTGACAATCAAAATTCCTTGACCGCAGGGGCAAGAGGCCCCATCTTAATGCAGGATCTATGGCTAAACGAAAAGCTTGCCGACTTTGTGCGTGAAGTCATTCCAGAACGACGCATGCACGCCAAAGGCTCTGGTGCTTTTGGTACTTTTACCGTAACAAACGACATCACCCAATACACCAAAGCCAAGATTTTTAGCGAAATTGGCAAACAAACCGAAATGTTCGCACGCTTCTCCACTGTTGCAGGTGAGCGAGGTGCGGCCGATGCTGAGCGAGACATTCGTGGTTTTGCTCTAAAATTCTACACCGAAGAAGGCAACTGGGACATGGTTGGTAATAATACCCCAGTATTCTTTTTAAGAGACCCGCTCAAATTCCCCGACCTAAACAAAGCAGTCAAGAGAGACCCACGCACCAATATGCGTAGCCCAACCAACAACTGGGATTTTTGGACGCTCCTACCAGAAGCGTTGCATCAAGTTACCATTGTCATGAGTGATCGTGGCATCCCAAAATCCTACCGCCATATGCACGGTTTTGGCAGCCATACTTATAGTTTCATTAACGATAAAAATGAGCGTTTTTGGGTAAAATTTCACTTTCACACTCAGCAAGGCATTAAAAACCTAACCGATGCTGAAGCAGAAGCCGTGATCGCCAAAGACCGTGAAAGCAGCCAAAAAGATTTGTATGATGCCATCGAAAAAGGCGACTATCCAAAATGGAAAATGTACATTCAAGTAATGCCAGAAGAAGAAGCAAACAGCGTGGATTTTCACCCTTTTGACTTAACCAAAGTTTGGTCAAAAAAACAATTTCCCTTGATTGAAGTGGGCGAATTTGAACTCAATCGCAACCCCAACAATTACTTTTTAGATGTGGAACAAGTCGCCTTTGCCCCCAGCAACCTTGTTCCCGGCATTGGTGTATCGCCTGACCGCATGCTCCAAGCACGCCTTGTCAACTACGCTGACGCACAGCGTTATCGTTTGGGAGTGAACCGCAATCAAATCCCAGTCAACGCTCCTCGCTGCCCTGTCTACTCAAACCACAGAGATGGTCAAGGGCGAGTGGGCGACAACTATGGCGGACGTCCGCACTATGAGCCAAACAGCTTTGGACAATGGCAAGAACAGCCCCAGTACGCCGAGCCACCCCTAAAAATCAGTGACGATGCCAAGCAGTGGGATTTTCGTGAAGATGACAGCGATTATTTTAGCCAGCCAAGAGCCCTGTTTAATCTCATGACTGATGAGCAAAAACAAGCCCTGTTTGACAACACCGCAGGGGCAATGGGCGATGCCTTGGATTTTATCAAATACCGCCATATCCGTAACTGCCACTTTTGCGACAGGGCCTATGGTGAGGGCGTTGCCAAGGCGTTGGGCATGACGGTAGAAGATGCCATTAAAGCATATGACACCGACCCTGCCAAGCATTTGGCGAGCTGTTTAAATCCTAAGGACTTTATGTAAAAGCATTTTGTGTCATTTTAAAATGCAAAATAGCAAATGCGTTAAAAAACCACTCTTAATGGGTGGTTTTTCCTTGCAAAATTTTTTTTGGTGTAGTAAAATTTACCTTGAAAGTAGGTAGCAAGTCAGTTAAGTTTGCCAATTAAACTGCCCATTTTTGGGTTTGCGTACTGAATATGTCAGTGCGGATAGCTTTTATAAAGCACTTGGACAGAAATGTCAACTGCTTTATGATGTTAATTGCTGTGAATGCATTGAAACTTAGCATATTTATATCCTTTGATTTGATGATACATAGTATTATTATTCTATAATTGGGGTGCTTCTTCTGATAGAAGCGTAAGGTGCACTTACTGGCTGTTATGCGTACTCCGCCTACTTTCATTTTTTATTCTGCAACAGTTATGAAATCAAAAAAAGTCAAAGACCCCTCTTGGTTTAAACTAAAAAAATACCCTCATATCGGATTGCCAATCACTTCTAAAAGCAAAAATCAAGTAATTCGCTATATTACCAATCCTGAAAAAATAGCCAAACATGCGTTTTGTCCTTTCATTCATACACAAATAATCACGCCTAAATTTCGCAAACAGTATGACCAAGACGGCAATATATTACACAATGGTAAGCGTGTACACCTAAAACCCAAGGTGCGTGATATTTATTATGCCAATCATTGGGATGCTAATATTTTTGCTTATTATGCTTATCTTTTGCAGATTCATTACGAAAAAAAGTTAAATCAAAACAATCTTGGCGATGTGGTAACTGCTTATAGAAAAATAACTACAGTAGATGGTTCGGGTAAATGTAATATAGATTTTGCCAAAGAAGTTTTTGATGTTATAAAACACCGTGCACAACAAGAAGAACTGACAGTCATCGCAGTAGATATAGAGGGATTTTTTGATAATCTTGACCACGCCTTATTAAAAAATGTCTGGAAAAGCGTGCTTGGGTTGCAAGAAAGCAACACTCTACCCAAAGACCATTATAATGTCTATAAGGCAATTACTCAGTTTTCATACATAGATTATGACAAAATATTTGAATTATTTAAAGAGAAAATTATTATAAATCATAAAGGAAAATACAAACAAAAATCAATTAAAAAAATTACGCATCTATATTCTCAAGAGGCGGTAGGTTTTTGTCAATTAAGGGAGCTTAAATATATCCGAAGTAAAGGCATTATTTATAGACAAAAACGTAATAACACAGAAAAAAATTTATATAAAGGCATTTGCCAAGGCTCTGCTATTAGTGCAACTTTGGCAAATATTTATATGATTAATTTTGATACCTATATTCATCAAGAAGTACAGAAAATTGGCAGAATATATAAGAGATATTCCGATAATATTGTGATTGTTTGTAATAGCTCTCTTAAAAATGAGATATTGGTATTATTAGAAGAGTCAATATCTAAAATTACCAAGTTAAATATTAAACAAGAAAAAACCCAAATATTTTATTTTTTTAAAGAAAATAATAGCGTTAAGTGTCTGCAAGAGTTTGGTGGTCAAATTAACAAAAATAGTTCAAACAGAAGATTTGAATACTTAGGATTTGGTTTTGATGGTACAAATATCTATCTCAAAAATCAAGCTTTAGCACAGTATTATATGAAAATGAGTCAAGGCGTTAAACGCTGTAAATATTACTCAAAAAGAATTCAAAATAATACGAAAGGCAAGTTATTTATCAATCGATTACATTATAGATATTCATATCTCGGTGCTAAAAAATCAAAAAGATATATTAGACGATTAAATACGAAAGATAAATGGGTTTTTCAGCGTCAGGTTTGGGGTAATTTTTTGGGTTATACTTACAATTCGACAAAAATTATGCAATCAGATAAAATTCGCCATCAAGTTAGAAGGCACTGGAAAATACTCAATACTAAAATTAAGAAATAGGCTTATGAAGTTTATTTTAAAAAAATTTTAAATAATTATTCTTTATATCAATATAATAGAAAATTTTTTTGTATATATTTTTAACAGGAGTTTTTATAAAAAAATATCTATGTATCGTCCTAATGCTTGCTATACCTGCTTTTACTAGTAATTGGGCTTAAACGGACGAAACCAACAACTTTAAAGAGTATTTAGACAAAGACAGCGTGCGTGTCAAGTCTTTTACAGGCGGTGGGTAATATGTTAGTGTGTGGATACGAACAGATTTTAAAACTATTCAAAATTTAGATGGTAAAAACTATTGGCAAACGAAAATTTTTGATTATTATGACTGCGTTGTTCGTAAAAATGACTTTGATAATATCATTCATTATAACAAGCAAGGCAACAATGCAGACAGTTATGAAGGTTATGTATCCATTTATCCCTCGATTCCTTATAGGGCAGGCGAGAGCCGGCTTGACTATGTCTGCTCACAAGCGGGGCAGTAAATCAAATCCGCTTTATAAAAAGCGGATTTCTCTATAAATCTATTTAAACAAACTCCCCAAAAAATTCATCAATATACCCCACAGGCATATCGGTAAGCGTATGTCGCCATTTGGGGTTTTTGTCTTTATCAATAAGTAATGCCCGTACCCCTTCTTTAAAATCGCCATGATTGACACAATGAGTCGCCACCACTGTTTCCAAGTCAAAGATTTGTTTTAAAGAAAAATCTTTTTTAGTCGTTTTTAAGTCATGATAAATTTTAAAGGTAATCGCTTTTGTGGTGTCCGAGCCATTTTTATAAATGTCTATGGCGGATTTGATAAAGTCATTATCGCCTTGATAATTCATTAAGGCATTGTCAATCGCTAATAAATCGCCTTGATTCATGAGATGATTGATTTCATCAAATGACTTTAATAAAATGCTCTCGCCCAATATAGATTTATCATGAAATCCATTTAAACAAGCAGATAATAAATGATGATTGGTGTGATTATCCTTAAAATCAATTTGACAAATACAACTTAGCACGTCGTCAAATCCATCATGACCGATTGCAAAATCCGCCACGCCAAACGCATGAGCGTCCGCCCCTGTAAATCTTGCCCCCGTTAGCCCCAAAAACAGCCCGACCTTACCCGCCAAATGATTTAAAAAATAAGACGCCCCTGCGTCAGGAAATAGCCCGATAGAGACTTCGGGCATTGCCATGAGCGTGGCGGACGTAACGACTTTATGGCTTGACCCGACAAACAGCCCCATACCGCCCCCCATGACAATCCCATGCCCCCACGCCATGATAGGCTTGGGATAGGTGTTCATGGCGTGCATGAGTCCGTACTCGTGCGTGAAAAAGTCGTGGGCACTCGCCCCACTCGCTCCGCCATAAAGCGCCTTGATGTCACCTCCTGCACACAGCCCCTTGTCGCCTGTGCCGTGTAGCACCACGACCGCCACGCTGTCATCATCTGCCCATGTATCTAGGTGCGTGCGTGTGGCTTTGACCATGTCTAAGTTTTGGGCGTTTAGAGCTTTGGGGTTGTTGAGTGTGATGACGCCAATGTATTTGCCGTGAGCGGTTGGGGCTAGGCGTGCCAAAATCGTGTCGGTCATGAAAAATTCCTTTTAATGGTTGAAATAAGGATTTAATATAACAAATTTAAACCGTCAAATCAATATTTTTAAATTGAAAAATTACACCAGTTATTTTATAATCTTTTTATCTTTTAAACTCATTTAATCATTGGAAAATATCATGTATTGTTTAATATCCCCTGCCAAAAACCTAGATGAAAAAACCGCCATCCCCTTTAATGTAGATAACCATTTAAGCGAACCTGTACTTATCAATCACGCCATAGAATTAATGAAAACCCTAAAAAATAAAGACGTGATAGACTTACAAGAGCTTATGGGCGTATCTGCAAAAATCGCTGAATTAAATGTCGTCCGCAACCAAAATTGGACTTATCCTTTTGATGATAATAAAAAGCCTGCCATTTATTTGTTTGACGGTGATGTTTATACAGGACTTGACGCTTATTCATTAAACACCCATGAGATTTTATATTTAAATCAGCATTTGGGGATTTTATCAGGCTTATATGGCATTTTAAAACCTTTGGATAATATGCTACCTTATCGGCTAGAAATGGGTACGAAATTAAAAACGCCCTATGCCGATGATTTATATGGCTATTGGAGTGATGAGATTACTGATGTGATAAATGATAATATCAAAAACAGCGGTTCTGATGTATTGATAAATCTTGCTTCCAATGAATACTTTAAAGTGATTAATACTGCCAAAATCAAGGCGGAGATTATCACGCCCAAATTTTTAGACCAAAAAAACGGGCAATATAAAATCGTGAGTTTCTACGCCAAAAAAGCCCGTGGCATGATGATGAATTTTTGTGCAAAAAATCAAATCACAAACCCCGATAAGCTAAAAAACTTTGACATGGACGGTTATTATTTTGACGAAAAAGCAAGCAGTGATGATGAATGGGTGTTTAAACGAGATGAGCAGATTTAACAGTATTTTTTAATAAATTATTTAACTTAACAATTATTTATTGTAACAACGCAAAAATTACCGCCACTTTGCCCAAAAAAGTGCTAAAATAGGCAAAATTTTGGTTGTAAATTTAGTTGTTTTATCACGTTAATTTTAGTTGAAAAAGGTAATTCTTATGGCAAAAGCACCCAAAGAAAAAGATGAAAACATTGAAGGCAACAAAGAAAAAGCGTTGCAAATGGCATTGGCTCAGATTGAAAAGGCATTCGGCAAAAACACCATCATGAATCTGGGCGATGAGTCTATCAAGGTAGATGTTGAGACCATTTCCACAGGCTCGCTTGGGCTTGACATTGCTCTGGGGATTGGCGGTTTGCCAAAGGGGCGTATCATTGAAATTTTCGGGCCTGAAAGCTCGGGCAAAACCACGCTCACCCTACAAGCGATTGCCGAATGCCAAAAACAAGGCGGAAAATGTGCGTTCATTGACGCAGAACATGCCCTAGACCCCATTTATGCCAAAAAATTGGGTGTAAATTTGAACGAACTTATGGTATCTCAGCCCGACAACGGCGAGCAAGCCCTTGAAATCGTGGACATGCTTGTGCGTTCTGGGGCGGTGGATTTGATTGTGGTGGACTCGGTTGCTGCCTTGACCCCAAAAGCTGAGATTGAAGGCGAAATGGGCGACAGCCACATGGGTCTGCAAGCACGTCTGATGAGCCAAGCCTTGCGTAAAATCACGGGTAACGCCAAACGCTCTAACTGCATGGTGATTTTTATCAACCAAATCCGCATGAAAATCGGCGTAATGTTCGGCTCGCCTGAGACGACAACAGGCGGTAACGCCCTAAAATTCTATGCCTCTGTCCGCCTAGACATTCGCCGTATCGGCTCGGTCAAGGACAAAGAAGAAATCATCGGTTCTGAAACCCGTGTCAAGGTCATCAAAAACAAAATGGCTCCCCCGTTCCGCCAAACCGAATTTGACATCATGTATGGCGAGGGCATTAACCGCTTGGGTGAGATTGTGGACATCGGGGCAAGCCTTGACATCGTGGGTAAATCAGGGGCATGGTACAGCTATGAAGGCTCAAAAATCGGTCAAGGCAAAGCCAATGCCTGTCAATTTTTGGCGGAAAATCCAGCCATCGCCCAAGAGATTAAAGCCAAAATCCGTGAGCTAAAACTTGCCAATGTCGTGCCAGTCGCCCCCAGCGATGATGACGGTGAAGTGCCTGAATATGTCGAAGGCATGGACGACTAATTTTATGATCAAACCCATAAAAATACAAACCTTAGATGACATTTTAGCAGACATGGGACAACCTGTGTCTGCTAAAACTTTTGATAAAAAGAGTAATAACAGCGATAACACGGACGATAAAAATACCAAAAAAGCGGATAAAACGAACGATAAAAACAGCAACAAACAATCCGATGATAATTTTTTATCTGATAAACCAAAAAATTTAACTAACACCGCCAAACACCCTTTTAAAAAATCTAAAAAAACAGTTAAAAACACCCAAAATTCCAACTCCCAAACCGACACACCAACACCCACACGCAAACGCAAATCCCAAACAAGCGACAACAAACCGTCTGCGGTAGGTTTATTATTAAAAGACGACAGTCAAACGGTGCTTGATGATAATTCTTTAAAATTATTAAGCCAAGTGGAGATTGAAAAATTACAACTTCCCGACAAAGAAACTCGCTATTTGCGTTGGCTTGCGTTTTATTATTTATCCAAAAAAGAGCTGTCTCGCCATGAACTAAAAACCAAACTCATCTCCAAAGACTGCGACCCGCAGGCGGTGGATGACTTGCTTGATGAATTTGCCGAAAAAGGTTATCAGTCCGACACACGCTGTGCGACCATGCTCGTGCGTGAAGCGGTACGCAAAGGGCGTGGCGTGCGGTATTTGACAGATGGCCTAAAAAAAGCAGGGCTTGATGTCAAGGCGTTTGGCAGTATAGATGAACTTATCGCCATGAGTGATGTAGACAGTGTGGCGGACGGCACGATTTTGGACGATGACAACAAGGGTGATGACAAGGATGATGAGATAGACTGGCTCAAACTTGCCGTAGAAGCTCGCTGTAAAAAATATGGCGACACAATCCCAAAAGACCCCAAAGAAAAAGCCCGCCAACTGCGATTTTTGCAGCATCGGGGCTTTGAGATGGGTGTGTGTTTTGATGCGTTAAAGATGAATTTGGGGGATTTTGAATAAAGGTGATTTTGAGTAAAGTAGTCAGGCTTGCCTATCACGGTAATCCATCAACCCTACCCCTACCACTTCTAGAATCTGTGAATCTTGGTGTGTGGCAACGGTGCGGATGAGTCGTGACGGCGAGTGCGTGAGCGTGTTGGTCAGACGATGAGCGAACTCATCTAGCACCGTCATCATGTCATCACCCTGTGCCAGACGGTGTTTGGCATGCGATAACAGTCGGCTTTTATGCTCGTTTGCCATCATGCGATAATCGGCAATATAACGTCTGGCGGACAGCAGTTGCATTTGACTCTCGATACTTAGGGTCAGCTGACTGACCATCAGCTCCGCCTCTACCGCCGCTTGTTTTCGCTCTTCTAGGTTACCTGCGATGACATGCTGTAAGTCATCCACCGAATACAGATAGACATCATCAAATCCGCCCACCGCAGGGTCGATGTCTCGTGGCACTGCCAAATCCACCAGTAGCAACGGGCGATGACGACGCACCTTTTGGGCGTGCTTAACCATCTCTGTGCTAATCAGCGTCTCCATGCTACCGCTACAACTGCTCACCAGATCAGCACGGCTTAGCACCTGCCCGAGACTATCTAGCCCCACGCACTCAACATGCACCGACCGCCTTGCATTTTGTGCCATTTGCACCAGCTCATCTTTGAGCAGTTCGGCACGCTGTGGACTGCGATTGGCGATGATGATGTTTTTCATGCCAAGGCTTGCTACGTTATGAGCGACAAGGCGATTCATCTCGCCTGCCGCCACCATGAGTAGCGTGGTCTTCTCTGGCTTGTCAAATATCTGCGTGACCAGTTTGGCGGTCGCAAACCCTAACGTCACCGCCTGCTGTCCGACTTTACTGTCACGGCGGACACTGCGTGCTGACGCAAAAATCTGCTGAGTGAGCCAATGAAAATCACTGCCCACCCCACTTACTGCCTGCGACTGCGACACCGCTTGTCTGATTTGCCCCAGAATCTGTGGCTCGCCCAGTATCATCGAGTCTAGCCCTGACGCCACACGAAGCCAGTGGTTCAACGCACGGTTATTTTCATAAATGTACAAAAAAGGCGAAATGTCATCTAGTGCCACGCCCTTGAACTCGGCAAGCCACGACCGCACTCGCCCCGCCTGCACGCTCACATCATCATCGTCAGCGACCGCTTGCCATTCATCGTCAAACCCCACATAAATCTCACTGCGGTTGCAAGTAGAGACGATGACCGCCCCCGAGACCGACTCATCAAGACGGCGAATGTCAGTAATCGCCTGTGGCAAATCCGAGCCAAAAGACAACCGCTCTCGCAGGGCGACAGGGGCGGTTTTGTGATTGACTCCGATGACGGCTAATTTCATGACGGGCTATATTTGGTAGGTAAAAATAAACGGACAAACGATGAAATGGATTATTATAACAGCATTTGCCAAAAACACACAAAAAATGGGGGTTTTTATGAAACTTTTCAATCAAAACACACATTTGACAAAATCAATCGTTTTAAATAGATAATTTTCTTATGTTAAAATATACTCATATCTAACGAACTTAATATTTATCAAAGGTTCATCAGCACTATCTCCACACGTCCTTTATTGTTGTCATGTTTATCGGATGTGCATAGCACGCCCCTACACTCTTATATTATTGAGCTTGTGATAATTTTAAAATTTGTGGCTATACACTTAAGATTTTTAATTTAAAAATAACCATAAAAATTGGCAATCTCTCGCCCATTTTATTGCCGTCTTTGTAATAAATAAATCCCCACGCCTGCACTAATGATAATCGGCAATAACGCCATAAAAAACGGGGAGAACCCTGTTGCGAGCGCCACAAACCCCGTCAAATCAGTCAAATAACTAAACAAAAGTCCCGTCAATAACGCCATGACAATGCGAAGTCCCAAGCCCTGCGAACGCAGTGAACCAAACACAAACGATGAGGCAACTAACACCAGCGACAATACCGCAAAGGGCGAGAGTAATTTTTGCCAAAAGGCGACTTCATGACGAAGCGAGCGTCTGCCTTGATGGGTCATGAGCTGTTTATGGGTCAGAAGGTCGGTCAAAGACAAATCCTCCGCCTCTTTGGTCAAAAGATGAACATCACTCGGGGCAAGGGGCAGTGATAAGGTCTTGTGCATATCAAAACTGCGAGAGACGCCCGTATCGCCCACGGTCAGCTGTGCCACGTCAGTCAGTTGCCACTGATAATCATCGCCTACCTGCTCATGGAACACGCCACTGCCTGCACGGGTCGCCCCCGTGAGATTCGCCCCTTTGTCCAGATAGTAGCGTTTGGTTGCCCCCAGTTTGCCATCCGAGTCGGCATAGCTGATATAGACAATCTCCTGCCCTTGCTCGGTGTCATTCACCGCCCAATAGCCATTGACCGTAAATAGCTTTTTATTAGGTAAATGATTGGCAATCTGTGAGGCTTTGTCGTTGGTGGTAGGCAAAACAAACTGATTAACCGCCAGCGAAATCATCACAAACAAAAACGCAGGTAACATCGCATAACCAATGATGCGATACACGCTGATTCCGCCCGCTCGCATGACCACAAGCTCGCTGTTACCCGCCAGCAGTCCAAGCCCTATCACCGCCCCCAGTAATGCCCCCGTGGGGATAAACTGCACCAAAAAATAAGGCGAGCGGTACAAAATAAAGCGTAACGCGTCAAAATATGTATAAGTCTCGGATAGGTTTTCAAGCTCGGACAGATAGGCAAAGATGATTTGCAATAGCCACAAGCCCACCACCGCTCCCATCATGGCAAACAGTGCCGAGCGGATGACATAACGGGGCAAAATCCATGCTTTCATGATACCCCCCGCTCTGATTGCTGATGACCTTGGCGACTGATGCGATTTCGGCGAAGCTGTGCCATGATACGGTCATGATAATTTAGATACAAGGCAAAAGCGATGAACAACACCAATGCCACAGGATAGATGTACACGCCAATCTTGCCCTTGGCAATGCTCTCTTTTAGGGAAATCAAAATGAGCACATTTGCCACAAACACAAAAATCGCAGGAATGAGTTTGAGCCATCTGCCTTGACGGGGTCGCACGGTCGCAAGCGGTGTGGCAAGCAGCACAGCGATAATCATCAAAAACGGCAACGACAAACGATAACCGAGCTCGGCACGCACCTGCTGTGGGCTAAACGTGCTGTTTTTTAGGGTTATCTCGCCTTGCACCCCACGCACACTCAAAAGCTCGCCTGTGGCAATGCCTTCTATCTTCATCGGGCGTCCTTGACTGTCGCTTTTACCCGTCAGATGAATGCGATATCGCCCAAAGCCCACTTGATTATACTGACGACTGGCGGTATCCACTTCATAACGTCGACCTTCGTGCAAGTCAAGCACCACCGAACCATCATGCGAGGCGGTTGGCACTTGCGTGGCGGATTTGGCTAGGATAATCGTGTCTTTGTCCGAGAGCAATTTTTCAGGGATTTTACTGGTGTCAAGGAGGCTTTGGGATTGATTGGTTTGATTGTCGTCTTGTGTGTCATCGGTTGGCGAAGTTTTATTGCCATTCATTTGAATCACAATCACATCTTTTAAAAATTCACGCTCATCGCCTACTTCACCGACATACAGATGATAGTCGCCACTGCTGATGAACTCTTTGGTGCGAATCAAATCAAAAATCTCTACCACTGATTGTTCTTGCCAAATGTTGGTCGCCTTTGCCACGCCCCACGGCTTACCGATGAGCGTGATAAAACCCTGCATGACAAACACCACAAGCACAAGCGGTATCAGCCATCTTGATACCATGCCACGACTGACCCCGCCTGCGTTTAGCACTGCCATCTCATGGTCGGCATACAGTCGCCCAAACACCAGCATAAGCCCGATAAAAAAAGACAAAGGAAAAATCAATTCCAAAAAATAAGGCAAATTATAGCCGATGAGTGTCCACAGCACCCCCACATCCAGCCCCCCTTCGGCAGCCATGCCAAAATAACGTATCAAGCGACCACCCAAAAGCATGACCACCAAAAACCCCAGTACAAGGGCGGTGGTCGTGGCAACTTGGCGTATCATGTATCGGCTTAAAATCACGGTACTAGACTGATGATAAAAATGCATTATTATAGCAAATTTTCATGGGTTTTGCTAAAAATAACGACAAGTGTTTAAAACATAAACTGTAAAATAAACCCCCGTTATTTACAGTATTAAGGTAAAATACTGCAAATGAACATACACAAAAACACAAGACTGCTTCCCCACCATAGGAAAGCCATTTGGACTGCTTACCATAAGAACAAGCGGCATTGTTAAACTAAAATACATAATTCAAAGTTCCATTCCACTTAGCAAACAGTAAGTTCAAAGTGTTTTCTATCATTTTCTCGGATTTAGAATAACATTTTGATTTTCTTCTAAATCTTGCTGTGAAATGCCTAATGGGACTATTATAGCCCTCTATGGTAAAAGTTTGAGCTTTGCTTGTCATATGTTTTGATTTTGGAATGACTTCAAGGTAAGATTTCCAGTAGTCACTACAAAACAGTTGAATGTTATGGATGTTCAATTGATTGTAAAGCTGTTTAAAGGTGTTGGTGTCTCGTCTGCCACAAACAAAACCTAAGATTTGTTTTGTTGTTCTGTCAATGGCAAGCGGGGTCCAGCAAGCGTTTTTTATGCTTGGTGTAGCTATGAATCTCATCAAGCTCAACGATATCTATCGCTTGATTGCTATCTTGTTTGATTTGATGTTGTTCGCCAAGTTTTTTAACCCATTGATAGACTGTGCCATAACTAATACCTAATATGCGACCAATTGAACGAAAGCCCAAACCTTCTAGATACATATTGATTGCCATTTGCTTGGTTGCTTCGCTTTTATGATGCGTTGGTTTATGTACTGAAAAGTAATGATTGCAACCTTTGCACTTATAGCGTTGTCTGCCATTGTTAAAACCTGCTTTGACAAAGTGTTTGTGCTTACATTTAGGACAACTATCAAATGTTTCGTTCATTGGTTTTTACTCTATGGTAAAGTATTGAGTTATTTTAACTTATGTATTTGTTTTTAACAATACCGAACAAGCAATCAGTGACTTCACTGGCACTCGAGTACAAAGTATCAAGACCTACCATTTACAAGGTCTTAAAACTTGCTCGCATTAAACTCCTTAAGCCTCAAACCAGTACCAATAATCGCTTTAAACAAGCCAAGTATGGCATTAAACGCTTGGCTAAGGTTGAAAAATCCATTCAAGACAAACTCAAAAGGCAAGCCAAGCGATACAACAAGTCCTATTTTGGTGAGATGGTTCATGTAGATGCCAAACGCTTACCTTTACTTAAAGGACAAAGTACAAACAGTCCTAGAGAATATCTGTTTGTTGCCGTAGATGACTATTCTTGTGAACTGTATGCTGCCATACTGCCTGACAAAACAGCCTTTGGTGCAGCACAGTTTCTGGTAGAGCAAGTGATAGAACCTTGTCCTTACCAAATTGATGTTATTTACTCTGACAATGGCACTGAATTTAAAGGCACAACACAGCATGAATTTGTCAAAGTATGTTATGATAACCACATCAACCAAAAATTTACCAAAGTAGGCAGACCACAAACCAATGGCAAAGCTGAACAGGAGATACGAACATTAATAGAGCTTTGGCATCATCAACATGAGTTTGTCAGCAGTGAACATAGAAAGCAAGAATTAACCAGATTTCTTAATTTCTATAACACTGTTAGACCACATTCATCTTTAACCAAAAAAGATGAGATTACAGGAAAAACTTTGACTTTTACGCCTTATGAATGGTTAGAGTTTTATTTTAAACAAAGTGTAAATAACGGGTGAGTTTTTTACAATTGATGCTTTCTTTGGTCATGTTGGACAACGCATCGCTCATTGTCAAAGTGGGTGTATCTACCATTAGTCCATCACTGCATCTAAATATTAGCAACGTCTCATCATCTGTCAAAGGTGTGTCTTGGTCTGACTGTTCAAAATACAGGTGTAGCTCTACACTACTAAGACTTGTTTTTGATTCCTTGCTTGGTGAAAATAAGTTTAACCAAGCGGGTGTATATTCATTGGGTCTGCCATATTGAATAATCTCTGATAGATTGACTAACTCTTTTCTTTGGTAGCTACGGTATTCTGTTATCAAATCGTTCTTTCTACCGAAATATACCTGTTTGCTTTTATCAGTACCATAAAGATACTCATCTCTTAACCAATCAAACCCATATCCTCCTTGACAATCATCAGGTCTTCTAAAATGTACAGTAAACTTAGGCAACTTATCATCATTTGCTTGGGTGTTGGCAAAGTTGTTTTGTAGCTTTGATTGTCTGTATTGCTCTCTTGCTTTTTGGTACTGGGCAAGTCTATTGTCATCAATAATCTCTTTAAAACTTGTCTGTGAATGCACAAGTTTTGGTGGTGGAGTGCATTTGCATAGACACAAATCATCATTTAAAGCAGGCATTGCTCCACCCAAAGAAAAAGACAATCTTGGACCTGTTGGTACAATTTTGCCCATTGATTGACAAGCAGAACACCAGACATCATCGCCGATACAGCTTTGCTTTTTGCCATCTACATTAAAGACAATGGGATTGGTGGTTGTCTGGACGATACCGCCTGCTGTGGTGGTGTCGTTTTCTAGGATGTAGTAGCGGGTTAGGGGCATTTTTATTTCCTTGAGGTGAGGTTAAATGTGATTATAGATGATTGGAGTAAGCGAATCAATCAGATATGCTTTGTGTATCATCACTTACTGTTACCGACACAAATCATTAATGAGTTATCAATCAATCATAAAATAACCGCATCCATACTGGCGGATGTGACCAGTCTATGATTATCGTATGACGGTCTGATACACTACTTGGTTAACCGTGATTTGGCTATTTGACAAACCCACTATGACGCAGTAACGCCCCCATGTCAGCGTCTCGCCCCATAAAGGCGACAAAGCTGTCTTTGGCAGGGCGAGAACCGCCCATTTGTAGGATTTCGTTTTTGAAGGCATTACCAATGGCAGGGTCAAATACGCCATGCGTGGCGGTGTTTTGACTGCTTTCAAATTTGCCAAAAGCGTCCGCCGACAACAGCTCCGCCCATTTATACGAATAATACCCTGACGCATAGCCCCCTGCAAAGATGTGACTAAACGTGTTGGCAAATCGGTTATTGGCAGGCGG
Source organism: Moraxella bovis (assembly GCF_025985205.1). Lineage (NCBI taxonomy): Bacteria > Pseudomonadati > Pseudomonadota > Gammaproteobacteria > Moraxellales > Moraxellaceae > Moraxella > Moraxella bovis. The sequence goes on along the minus strand of NZ_CP087840.1, from coordinate 404,842 downwards.
TTTGATGACGGCTATTTCATCACGCACGCCGTCTAGCACCGCCAAAATTTCATCATAGTCCGACAGCTCTTTGCCATGAATGCGTAAATCAAACAATCCAAACTCTATCTGGCGTAAGGTTTGTAGTCCGCTTTGGAAGTTTTTGGCGTTCAACAGAGCGGTCAATTTATCTTGGGGCAAGGGTTCGCCTGTCTCTACATGACGACTGATGAGAGCAATCCCGTTTTTGTCAATGGCAAAATTTTCCATAAATTGACTGGGCAATTCCACAGCGTCCCACTCCACGCCACTGATGCCTGCCACGTCCGAGAGCGTGATTTTGGTCAATAAATGGTGCAAGCCATGCCCAAACTCGTGAAACAGCGTGGTAACTTCATCAAAGGTTAAAAGGCTTGGCAAATCGCCCACCGCAGGCGAGAAGTTACCCACGATAAAGCCGACAGGAAGCTGTTCAATCTGGCTGTCTTTATGCTTTTCTTGAAAGCCTGACAACCACGCCCCACCACGCTTGCCCGTGCGAGCAAATAGGTCAAGATACAGCCCGCCCATCAAGCCGTTTTTGTCATGCAATTCAAAAAACTGCACGTCCGTATGCCAACGTGGCACGTCTGCCGTCCGCTCGTTAAAGGACACACCAAAGAGCTTGCCGATGATATCAAACAAACCGCCCAGCACCACAGGGAGTGGAAAATAAGGGCGAACCTCATCGCTGTTTAGGTTGTATTTTTCAAGGCGGATTTTTTCGGCTAGGTATGGCGTATCCCATGGCTCAACCTTGTCAAGCCCAAGCGTTTTGCCCAAAACCTCCATGTCCGCCAAATCCGCCTTAGCAAAGGGCGTGGCGTGATGAGCGAGCGTTTTTAAAAAGGTTTCAATCTCGTCTTTATCATTTGCCATTTTGCTTGCCAAGGATACTTGGGTGTAGTCGTCAAAGCCGAGCAGTTTGGCTTTTTCTTGGCGTAGCGTGAGTATCTCGCTCATGATGTCGCCATTGTCAAATTCGGCGTGTCCATAGCTAGACACGGCACTGGCACGAGTGTTGTAGGCGTGGTAGAGCGTCTCACGCAAGGCTCTATCATCGGCGTACTGCATGACCGCCAGATACATGGGTACGTCAAGCGTGGCAACATAGTCGGTTGCCAGTACGCTATTGGGGTGCTTGGCTTTATAGGTGTCGCCTGCCGATTTTAGTAGGGCAAGACCGCTTGGGGTAATGCCTGAGAGTTGGGCTTGGCTCAAGGGCAGGGCGAAGGCTTGGGTTGCGTCTAGGGCGTTGTCCGAGAATTTGGCGGACAGTACCGACAGGCGAGCAGAAATCTCGGCAAAGCGTGCTTTTTTGTCATCATCTAAGGCAACCCCAGACAGCGTAAAGCCTTGTAAGGCAAGCTCTACTGCTCGTGTTAGGGCGTTGTCTGCTTCTAGCTTTTCTAAATTATCATTCACAAGTTTATAAAGCTGATACAGCCCCACCGATTGCCCTGTTTTGGTAGAAAAGGCGGACAAGGCAGGCAGTACGTCATGATGAGCGGTGCGAATCTTTTGGCTAGACACCACGCTGTTTAGGTGGGAGAGTATCCCAAAACTGCGGTTTAGGTTAAGATTTAGGCGGTTAAACCGACCGATGATGTCAAGAGCTGTCGTTGGCTCATCGGTGCTTGGCAAATTATCCAAAAACTCATCGGCAATTTTTAAATCTTGCTCCACTAAAGCTTTTAGTGTGCTTGCGTCTGTTTTGTCAAAATCCACAAGGCGTAAACGCTCATCTAGGGCTTGTGTGTGAAAATCAATCATGGGTGTGTTCCTAAAAATTTTTGGGCTTAGAATTTGGGTTTATAATAAGGATAACAACGCACTTTTGCAAGGAGTAGCGTGGACGTGGGGTAAGTTGCTTTTGTCATAAAAGCGTGATATGTTTGTCTTTTACTGTTTGAATTTTTAAAAGCAAAAACATGACTCCCATTCACGTTGTTTCTTATAATATCCATAAAGGCATGTCGCCCTTAAACCGCCTTGTTAAGCTCCAACGCATGGGGCAAGCGTTGGCGGATTTGCCGATTGATGTGTTGTGTCTGCAAGAAGTGCAAGGGCAAAACCTAAAACGAGCCGTCTCTTTTAATGAATACCCCGACCAGTCGCACCATGAGTGGTTTGGCGAATATTTGTCGCTGTCGCACAGCTATGGCGAAAACGTCCGCTACCCACACGGCAATCACGGCAACGCCACGCTTTCACGCCACCGACTAGACCCCAAGCACAATGTCAATATCACCGTCTCACGCCTAGAAAAACGGGGCGTTTTGCACAGCGAGATAGCCCCTGACGGTTGGGGCGTGCCTGTGGTTGTGCTAAACGCTCATTTAAACCTACTAGAAGCCGACCGCACCAAGCAATACAAGGCAATCAGCGACTATATCAACAGCGAGATTGACAAGGACAAACCGCTCATTTTGGCGGGGGATTTTAATGATTGGGCGAAAAAATCGGGGCGGTTTATGGCGGATTTGGGGCTGTCTGAAGTCTTTTGTACCAAGCATGGCAAACACCCTGCGACTTTCCCTGCCAAGTTTCCCATGATAAGCCTTGACCGCATTTATGTACGGCATTTGACTGTCCTATCCGCCCAAGTCTATGGCGGTGTGCCGTGGTCTGATTTGTCTGACCATTTGCCGATAGGGGCGAGATTGATACTTGATAAGACTAAGGCGTGTTGAACCTTTATAACACTATTTACAATATAGAAATATTTTAGAAATAAAGGTACGTTTTTGCATGAAAAATGGCTAAATCTGGTTTTTCATCGTCAAAAACTTGCCTGATAGAATGGCTATCAGTCTCAAGTTTTTTTCTTGACAAACAGGCGATTTCCCCTATTTTTCATTGCAAATACAAAAGTTCAACACGCCCTGCTGAAAACTAAGCCAAATTTTGGTATCATATCCCAAATTTTTCTGAGAAATCTCATGACAAATCCAACCAAACCCATTCGTACCCGTATCGCCCCATCGCCCACAGGCTTTCCACACGTTGGCACGGCTTATATTGCCTTGTTTAATATGGTTTTTGCCAAATCGCAAGGGGGTGAGTTTATCCTACGCATTGAAGACACCGACCAAGTCCGCTCTACCGCTCAGAGTGAGCAGATGATTTTAAACGCCCTAAAATGGGCAGGTTTGACATGGAGCGAAGGCCCTGACGTGGGCGGACAGTTCGCCCCGTATCGCCAGTCCGAGCGTTCCGAGATTTACAAAAAATACGCCCAAGAACTACTGGACAAAGGTCATGCGTTTCGCTGTTTTTGCACGACAGATGAGCTAGACCAAATGCGTAAAGAGCAAGAAGCCCAAGGCTTGCCCGTGCGTTATGACGGGCGTTATGCCAATCTGAGCCGTGAAGAGAGTGATAAACTTGCCGAGAGTGGCAAGCCCTTTGTCATTCGTATGCGTGTGCCGACAGACGGCGAGTGCGTGATTCATGACATGCTTCGTGGCGAGATTAGCATTCCGTGGGAAACGGTCGATATGCAGGTTCTACTAAAAACAGACGGCTTGCCGACCTATCATCTTGCCAATGTTGTGGACGACCATTTAATGCAAATTTCCCACGTCATTCGTGGCGAAGAGTGGATTAACTCCGCCCCCAAGCACAAACTTTTGTATGAGTATTTTGGTTGGGAAATGCCTGTATTGTGCCATATGCCCCTACTGCGTAACCCCGACAAATCCAAACTCTCAAAACGCAAAAACCCCACGTCAATCACCTATTATAAGGACGCAGGCGTACTGCCCGAAGCCTTGATTAACTATTTGGGGCGTATGGGGTATAGCTTGCCAAATGAAGCGGAGAAATTTAGCTTGGATGAGATGATTGCGAGCTTTGATATTAAGCGTGTCTCTTTGGGTGGACCTGTATTTGACATTGAAAAACTCTACTGGCTCAATGGCGAATACCTGCGTGCGATGAGTGCGGACGAGTTGAAGGCGAAGATTTTGGCGTGGGCAAGCGATGATGATAAGCTGACTGCCATTGCCAAAGCCATTCAGCCACGCATTAATGTGTTGTCTGATGCGGTAAATTGGGCAGGCTTTTATTTTCAAAACTTGCCAAACGTTACACCAGACGATTTTGCCCATAAAACGCTGGATAATGATAAATTACTTGAAATTCTCTATCTTGCCACATGGCAACTAGAAGCCTTGCCCGAGTGGAGCGAGAATAACATTTATCAGACCCTAAAAGGCTTGGCAGGGCATTTTGAGATTAAGTTAAAAGACTTTATGCAACCGTTTTTTGTGGCGATTGCAGGCTCAACGTCTAGCACGCCTGTGATGAACTCCATGTACGTCATCGGGGCGGACATGACCTTATCACGACTACGCCATGCCTGTGAAGTTTTGGGCGGACTTGGTAAAAAGAAATTGAAAAAATTGGAAGAGACGAATAAAGCTTTGCCGAATTTTTTAAATCAAGAATAAGCTAATTAAAAACCGATAATTTTCAATAAGTTATCGGTTTTTTTAAATCTTATTTTAAAAAGTATTTGACAAGACACAGAGGCTTTTATATAATACGCCCACCTTAGCAAAGGGGCTATAGCTCAGTTGGTAGAGCACTTGCATGGCATGCAAGGGGTCAGCGGTTCGACTCCGCTTAGCTCCACCACTTCTTTTTAGAAGTAGAAACACAAGCACCTAGGCACGCTTTTTGAGCAATCTTGTGTTGGTTCGTTAAGTTTTACGCTCCATTCGTCTAGAGGCCTAGGACATCGCCCTTTCACGGCGGTAACAGGGGTTCGAATCCCCTATGGAGTGCCAAATTCTAAATCCCCAAGTTACGGCTTGGGGATTTGTTGTTATGTCGGTAGGTTTTTCGCTTTATGGCAAATTTCACCACGCATTTGACCGTTGCTGCCATTGCCAGTACTGCCCTTGCCACGTTTGGCTTTGTGGGTGGGTTATTTGGCTTTGGCACGGCCGTTTTTTGTTTGGCGATAGGGGTTATTGGTGGGCTGTTGCCTGATATTGACCTTGAAACATCCATTCCTGCCAAGCGATTTTTTACACTCATGTCGTTATTTGTCGCCACGCTCACCGCCATTTTGTACACCGCCTATCAGACCACAGGCACACAGCTGGTGGAGCAGGCACTCATGGTGTGGGGTGGGGCGTTCGTGGTTGTGCGTTATGGCGTGATAGGACTGTTTAGCCATCTCACCGTTCATCGAGGCATGGTGCATTCGGTGCCATACATGGCGATGTGTGGACTGTTTGCCATCTATGGGGCGTTTTATGGCTTTGGCATGACCGCCAAAGTCAGCTGGTTGTTTGGGGGATTTTTGTTCATCGGGTCGTTGGTGCATTTGGTGCTAGATGAGATATACAGCGTCAATGTGCTGGGGCTTAAACTCAAAAAATCATCAGGCACGGCATTAAAGTTTTTTGAACGTAAAAAATCCCTGCGATATGTCATGCTCTACATCATCGTGCTCGCTTTGTTTTTATACGCCCCTGATTATCAGCCTGCCCTAAATGGCATTCATGCATTGGTACAAAAATTTGCCACTGGCACCATTTAGCACGCTTTTATTAATTTTACCAATCATTGTCATTACATCCCACTCATGTCCGCCATGATGACAAACCTGCCATCAGATGATAAAATGCGTGATATCCAGACAGATGAGTTTATCATGAATAACAATACCGACATTAACTATTATCCTGCACGCACCCTAGCCACACCCATCACTGCCACTGGCATAGGGCTACACAGTGGCAAGGAAGTCACGCTCACCTTGCGAGACGCTCCCATCGGCACGGGTATTGTGTTCGTACGCACCGACCTTGATAACGCCCACATTCCCATGAGTGCTACGCTTATCCAAGATACAATGATGTCGTCTAACTTAGTGGCGGGCGATGCACGAGTTGGTACGGTAGAGCATTTGCTCTCAGCAGTGTCAGCGTGCGGTTTGGATAACCTATATATAGAAGTCAATGCCCCTGAGATTCCGATTATGGACGGCTCGGCAGCACCGTTTTTGTTTTTGATTGACGAAGCAGGCGTGGCAGAACAGCCCGCTCCCAAAGCCTTTTTAAAAATCAAAAAAACCGTGCGTGTGACTGATGAAGACAAATGGGCGGAGCTTGCTCCTTATGATGACGGTTTTTTGATGCATTTTGAGATTGATTTTAATCATGCCGCCATCAAAGCGACCGAGCAGACCACGTCGCTTGATTTTAGTACCGCCAATTTCGCCCGTGAAGTGGCGCAGGCTCGCACGTTCGGCTTTTTAAAAGACTTAGAGATGCTCAAAAAGCACAACCTTGCCTTAGGTGGTAGTATGGATAATGCCGTGGTGCTGGATGAGACATCGGTGGTCAATGGCGAGTTACGTTATCCCAACGAATTTGTCCGCCATAAAATACTAGATGCGGTGGGCGATTTGTTCGTCATTGGGCATAACATCATCGGTAAATTTAACGCCTATAAATCAGGTCATGCCCTAAATAACGCACTCATTCGAGCGGTATTGGCAGATGACAGTGCCTATGAAATTGTAACAAATTATGACAAAAATAGCTGTCCGATAGTCTTCATTCCGCCCAAAAATCCGCTAAACAACGGCAATGATTAGAGGTGATTGTTTAGAGTTTGGCAAGTTTTGGGCAAAACTTCAGTAAGAAACCCAAAAATTAATCAACATCTAATGTAATAAACACAACAGCGAGCTGACAGTAGCTCGCTGTTGTGTTTGTGGGGGTTTTGGGGGATTTGCACAGGGCTTTTATGAGAGTTTTATGGAAATTTTGTGAAAATGGGCGGATTTCTTTACATAAGATTACAAAAAGACCGTAAAAGTCCCAAATTTAAGAACAATTATCATTCTTTGGTGGTGGCGGTTTGAATGAGTTTGATAAAGGACGCCTGTAAACTTGGATTTTTGATGACAAGTTTGGCAGTCTGTGTTATAGTTCGCACCGTGTTTTCGCTTAATGGTTTTTCTAAGGTGGTTGGAGCGGTGATTTGATCGCTGACACGCTGATGAATTTTGTGATTGACAATGGCCCCCATTTTTGAAAACTGCCCAAATGCTGGATGTTCATGCAGTGCCGACAGACATTCTTGATGTAGATAACGTACATGATTGGCGGATGTGATGGTTGGTAGTGCTAAGGTGATTTTATCATCATGAGCATACGCCACTTGTATCTGACTACTAAGCTCGCCCAACACACCTGACAGCAGGGGGGCGGACAGATGGGTCAAGTGAGTAAAGTAGGCAAGTCGTCTGCTTAGGTCTTTGGGAAGTTTCGCCCCTGCCGCCGCTTGTTTTTCGGTGCGATTGGCAAGGTGGTTTGGAAAATGGGTTTTTAGATATAAGTCATCACTCATCATAATACCTTTTAAAAACTGACGGACATGGTGTCCAAGAGCTAAGTTTATCACGCCACCCGCTCAATGCCAATGCCTTATTGAGCCAAAAAGTACGTTCGGATGCGTATGGCATAAACCCAAGCTTTAACAAAACTAACCCATCTGACATCACTCATGTAAACAGGGGACGACCAACCCACAGACAAACGCTGTGTCGTCGTGCATGATGGATGCGAGGCAATCTTATGAAAAAACTCTTTTGGTTAATGTCGGCAATTACCCTGACGACAGTCAGTGCAAATGCAGAAAGTGGCAGAATCACCATCTCATCTGCCAATGGCGAGCGTCAAGTAAACATCATCGCACCGCCCATGCCTACCCAAACGCTAAGCAATGCTGAGCTTGACAGTGCCATCAATGAGCTGATGGGGGCGTCACAAGGTAATTCTCGTCTGACCCAAGGGTTTAGCACCAACACCCAAACACTCACTAACTTTTCAGCAAGCAATAATACAGGCAGTACAGTCGCTGCTCTAAATGGCTCTGCCCCTGCCACAGCTGCTCGTCTGGCTGCCCGTGCCGCTCACGGCAAGAGCGTGGGTCGCTGTGCCATGTATGTGCGTAAGGCACTACAATCCGCTGGTTATAGCTTCACCCCACAGCCATCAGCCTATCAGTATGCTAATGGTACGCTTGCCAGTGCAGGTTTTACCCGTATCAGTAATGACAACTACGTACCACAGATTGGCGATGTAGCAGTCTTTAATCGTACCAGTAAAAATCCGCACGGTCATATCCAAATCTATGATGGTAGCCAGTGGGTATCAGATTTTCGTCAGCCTAATTTTAGCCCGTATCGCAACCACAATGGATACAGCGTATGGCGTGATACTCGTTACCTAGATGCTACGGCAAATACAGGTACGATGCTTGCGATGAACGAGCAGTAATTTGATAAAGACAAAGGGCGATTATTCGCTCTTTTTTGTTGAGTGTTTGTTTTAAAAGCAGGCGTGCCACGCACAAAAAAGGACGCATTTGGTACGCCCTAGATGTCATGGTTATAAAGCATTGTGCCATGCCACAAGCTCATCCACGTCCCTTTTTATGCCGTCTTTTAACTGTGCTAAACTCTCATAATGACGCTCGCCATGCAAGTATTTTTTAAAAATCACACTCAATGTCATGCCGTACAAATCTCCTGTAAACTCTGGCAAATGCACTTCTAGGCGATAATCCGTGCCGTTTACGCTTGGGCGTTTGCCGACATTGACCGCCCCAAATAGGCTGCTTGCGGTTTGACCTTTGATGCCGCCCCCTAAGGCATATAAATCAACTGCCTTGCCGTCCTTAACTGCTAAAATATCCGCCCCAAAAATCCCCTGTGTGGCAGGTTTTAGCCTATCTAAGGCAACGTTGGCGGTGGGAAAATCAAGCGTACGCCCAATTTTGTCGCCATGTACCACTTGCCCTGTCATGGTATAGTCTCGCCCAAGCATGATTTTGGCGGTGTCCAAATCGCCCTGTGCCAACGCACCACGCACCGCCGTGGAGCTAACTCGCACCTTATCATGGGCGATAGTGGCAAGGCTATCCACGCTAAACCCCAGCCCCTGCAAAAACGCCTTATCGCCTGTGCGGTCATGTCCAAAACGAAAATCATCGCCCAGCACCAGATGCTCTGCCCTCAAAGTGGTCAAAAGCGTGGCAAAAGCGTGGGCGGATAGGTGGCGAAAATCGTCATTGAAATTTGCCTTGATGACAAAATCTATGCCATGACCGCCCAGCAAGGCGACTTTTTCGGCAAAGTTTGTCAAGCGGGCAGGGGGGCTTTGTGGGCTAAAAAATTCCCTAGGCTGTGGCTCAAACACCATGACGGCAGTGGCAAGTGATTGCTTGGTGGCGTCTTTGATTAAGGTTTGGAGCATTGCCTGATGTCCCAAATGCACCCCATCAAAGTTGCCAATGGTCAAGGCGTGTGGGGGCAAGGCGGTGGGGGCATGTGGGTCTAAGTTGATGATTTGCATGAAAATGAAAAATGGACGAACAAAGGACATATTATAGGTGAAATTCATCATTTTTTCATAAAAAATTACCATAAAATTTGTTATGATGACCGGTTTGTGTGATGTGATGATTGATGATGATAAAATTTTCTGTCAAATGGCTGTGGTTTGCCATACTGGTGTGGTTTGGGCTGTCCTGCTATGGACTTTTTTTGCGTGTACCAAGCTGTCAAGTGCCAAGCATTAGCCATTTGGATAAAGTGGTTCATTTTGCGATGTTTTTTGGGCAGTTTTATTTGTTATCACTGTTATTTAACATCAATACCAAAACCAAAGCACTCTACCTGTGGGCGGTGGCTTTGGGCTGGGCGATGGCAAGCGAGCTGATACAAGGCTATTTTACCACACGCACCATGGATGTATGGGACGGCGTGGCGGATATGGTAGGGGCGAGTTTGGCGGTGGGGTGGGGGTATTTACGGCAAAGGGGGTGTTTTAAAGGTATTGTTAATTGACCGTGCTTTTAGATGCATTTGCCCTATAAACGCATTGATTTTTGGATGAATAAATTACCCTACACGTCTAAATTTTAAAAATATCTCTTTATTGAACAGTACCTATTTCAAATGTGTGTACCCTACCCACTCACGCCCGATGATAGGGGTGATTATTAATGATACTCATCGCCCGATAGAGCTGTTCTATCAGCACCACTCGCACCAAAGGGTGGGGCAGGGTCAAATCCGACAGCGACCATTTAAAATCCGCCTGCGTTAGCACGTCCGCCGACACCCCGTCCGCCCCGCCGATGACCAGAGCGATATCGGTGCCGTCCGTCATGGCAGTCTGCAAACGGTCGGCAAGGCGTTCGGTAGAGAGCATTTCGCCTTTGACTTCTAGCACCCAGAGCTTTTCTTTGGGTAGGCGAGCGGACAAAATGGCTTGCCCTTCTTGGGTTTTGTATTTTTCTATTTCGGCAAATGATGGATTTTTGGCACGTTTGGCAGGGGGTATCTCCACAATCTCGGTACTCATCATTGGCTGTATGCGTTTGGCGTATTCGTCCACGCCTGTCTGTACCCATGCAGGCATTTTGTGTCCGACACTTAGGATTCTTAATTTCATGGCGATTTATCAAAAGTAAAAAGCGTATTATAAATAAAAACCACAAATATTGGTAAAGTGTAAAAAACTCACCCGTTATTTACACTTAAAGAGCTTAAAGTCATGCATTTAAATGATGCTGGTGTCTACTTGTAAGATGACCTTGTGGTGATTGATGATACATTGCACCTTTGCGGTATGACGCTTTTTCTTGCCAGAATACATCAATGCTTGGTTTTTTTAGAACGATTAACACGCACTTCGCTCACATCCACAATCGCAATGTCATCTTTGGTGGGTGTTTGGGTGGCAATGGCAAAGCCTTGCTTGCTTAGTGTGTCTTCAATCCAATGGCTTTTACGGATAAGTGTGCTTTCATGGATGCCAAAGTCAGCGGCTATCTGCTCATAGGTGCGATATTCTTTAAAATACTGCAAGGTTGCCATTAACAAATTGGGCATACCAATTTTGAGTTTTCTACCACCTCTTTGATGTATGCTAGCTTGTGCTTGCTCTAAACAAGCAAGCATGTTGTTAAAGACTTCTCGCTTAACACCAATTAAGCGTTTAAACTTTTCATCAGATAAGTGTGTGAATGCTTCGTAGTTCATTGGGGTATTTTAGCATAGGAAGGGTTTTGCAGGAGGTCTATTGTTGGCATTGACGCATTTCCAAGTTTACATACAGGATTTGCAGTATTTATCAATGGATTTTTCTTTATCAATCAGCGGTACAAAATTGGCTTGGCGTTATTGCCTATTACCATTGGTTTGATGATTTCTACCCAATATTTTGCCTTTCATTATGGGGTGGATTTATTGGCAGGATTCATATTAGCAATTGGCGTTTTAATGTTTATCAACTATTATCAAAAGGTACAATCATGACCATACTCCCCCTACGCCTCATCGCCACAGGCAAGGCATTGTCACAGCAAAAAGTCCATTCTGGCGAGCTTGATAAACACCTAAATAAACCAGACGGCTATGTACAAAAAAGAAGTGGCATTTTGTATCGTCATCACGCTGATTTACATTTAACCCAAGCTGAGTTGGCAGGGCAGGCGATTTTGGACGCGTGCAAGCAAGCCAACTTGTCTTTGTCGGACATTGACCTTTTGATTACGGTCAATGGCGTACCACAGCAAGCCTTGCCCAGCACCACAAGCCATATTTTTGCAAAACTCAATTGGCAAGGCACAGGCTATGATGTCAATGCCAGTTGCGTGGGCTTTTTGCCTGCTTTGCAACAGGCAGAAGCGTTATTGAATATGGGGTATTACAAACGCATTGCCATTTGTGCGTCCGATTTGGCGTCTCGGGGCTTGAATTGGCAGAACGATGAAACAGCGTTGATTTTTGGCGATGGGGCAAGTTGCGTCATTCTTGAAAAAGGGGCGGGCAATGGCGGTGGGCTGACGAGCTTTTTGATGCAAAGCTATCCTGACGGCATTGAATATTGTCAAATCAAGGCAGGTGACACAGCAAGAAATCCCAAAACAGGCATGACGGACAGCGATTTTTGTTTTGCCATGGACGGCTTTGGCGTGTTTAAAAAAACGAGCGAAGTGTTGCCCGTCTTTTTGGAGAAATTATTTGCCACACCACAAAATCCCTTAACCATCAAAGATATAGATTTGTGGGTAGTCCATCAAGCCAGTCATTTGGGCATGAGCCATCTCATCAAACGCTTGCACATTGACCCACAAAAAGTCATCAACATTTACCCCACGCACGGCAATCAAGTCTCTGCGTTCTTGCCCACGGTGCTACACGAAGCGGTCATTGCTGGGCAATGGCAACGGGGCAAAACGGTGGCACGGGGGCGGGGCTGACTTTGGCAGGGGCGATTTGGCAAATTTAAACAATGGGTAATCAATGAAAATTTTAATCACAGGAGCAACGAGCGGACTTGGGCGGACAGCTTGCGATATGGCGTTGGGGCGGGGTCATCAAGTCATTGCGGTGGGGCGAAACAAAGAAGTATTGAACGAGCTTGCCACGCTTGGGGGTCAGACTTATGCCTGCGATTTGGCGGTGGAGTGGTTGCCCAACCACATTTTTGAGACGGTGGATGCGGTGTGGCATTGTGCAGGGTTGTCATCACCTTGGGGAGCGTATCAGGATTTTTATGCCGTCAATGTGGGGGCGACAAAGCAACTTGCCGAGCAAGCAGGACAGGCAGGCGTGCCGTATTTTGTGCATATTTCTACGCCATCTTTGTATTTTGACTATCAAAATCATCTTGATATTAAAGAAGATTATCAGCCTAGCTCTTATGTCAATCACTATGCCCATACCAAAGCCCTAGCCGAAACGGTTATCCTAAAAATGGTGCAACAATTCCCCCAAACACGCTATATTATGCTCCGCCCCCGTGCGATTTTTGGCAAATACGACCAAGTGCTGATTCCCCGTTTATTAAAAGTGATTGAACAAAAAGGCTTTTTGCCCTTGCCAAATGGTGGGCGGGCGATGATGGATTTCACTTTTGCCGACAATGTGGTGGAAGCCATGCTCTGTGCGGTGCGTACGGATTTGCCAAGCGGTATCAGCGGGCAGGCGTTTAACATTACGGGTGGCGAACCGATGGCGTTAAGGGCGGTGCTGGATAACTTGTTTGTTGATGAATTAAAAATGGACTTTAAGGTTAAAGCCGTGCCATATCCGATTTTGCGTACGCTTGCATTAGGGCTAGAAACCATCGCCAAACTGACCCAAAAAGAGCCGATTCTGACCGCTTATAGCGTCGGGGCGTTGAATTTTGATATGGTATTAAACATTGATAAGGCTAGGCAAATACTCGGTTATGTGCCAAAAGTGAGTATGGCGGAGGCGATTGGGCGGACGGCTGTGGAATTACGCGTTAAGGAGTAAAATAAAACCGTTTCAGGCAGCCCGAAAACAAAAAAACACCGTTTTCATCGTAAAAAAGGTGTTTTCTCATTATTTCAAATACTTGGCATGAAAGGCAATATGCTCGCCAATAAAACTAGAAATAAAATAATAGCTGTGGTCAAAACCCGCTCGCAAATTAAATTTAGGCATTGTTAAACTAAAATACATAATTCAAAGTTCCATTCCACTTAGCAAACAGTAAGTTCAAAGTGTTTTCTATCATTTTCTCGGATTTAGAATAACATTTTGATTTTCTTCTAAATCTTGCTGTGAAATGCCTAATGGGACTATTATAGCCCTCTATGGTAAAAGTTTGAGCTTTGCTTGTCATATGTTTTGATTTTGGAATGACTTCAAGGTAAGATTTCCAGTAGTCACTACAAAACAGTTGAATGTTATGGATGTTCAATTGATTGTAAAGCTGTTTAAAGGTGTTGGTGTCTCGTCTGCCACAAACAAAACCTAAGATTTGTTTTGTTGTTCTGTCAATGGCAAGCGGGGTCCAGCAAGCGTTTTTTATGCTTGGTGTAGCTATGAATCTCATCAAGCTCAACGATATCTATCGCTTGATTGCTATCTTGTTTGATTTGATGTTGTTCGCCAAGTTTTTTAACCCATTGATAGACTGTGCCATAACTAATACCTAATATGCGACCAATTGAACGAAAGCCCAAACCTTCTAGATACATATTGATTGCCATTTGCTTGGTTGCTTCGCTTTTATGATGCGTTGGTTTATGTACTGAAAAGTAATGATTGCAACCTTTGCACTTATAGCGTTGTCTGCCATTGTTAAAACCTGCTTTGACAAAGTGTTTGTGCTTACATTTAGGACAACTATCAAATGTTTCGTTCATTGGTTTTTACTCTATGGTAAAGTATTGAGTTATTTTAACTTATGTATTTGTTTTTAACAATACCGAACAAGCAATCAGTGACTTCACTGGCACTCGAGTACAAAGTATCAAGACCTACCATTTACAAGGTCTTAAAACTTGCTCGCATTAAACTCCTTAAGCCTCAAACCAGTACCAATAATCGCTTTAAACAAGCCAAGTATGGCATTAAACGCTTGGCTAAGGTTGAAAAATCCATTCAAGACAAACTCAAAAGGCAAGCCAAGCGATACAACAAGTCCTATTTTGGTGAGATGGTTCATGTAGATGCCAAACGCTTACCTTTACTTAAAGGACAAAGTACAAACAGTCCTAGAGAATATCTGTTTGTTGCCGTAGATGACTATTCTTGTGAACTGTATGCTGCCATACTGCCTGACAAAACAGCCTTTGGTGCAGCACAGTTTCTGGTAGAGCAAGTGATAGAACCTTGTCCTTACCAAATTGATGTTATTTACTCTGACAATGGCACTGAATTTAAAGGCACAACACAGCATGAATTTGTCAAAGTATGTTATGATAACCACATCAACCAAAAATTTACCAAAGTAGGCAGACCACAAACCAATGGCAAAGCTGAACAGGAGATACGAACATTAATAGAGCTTTGGCATCATCAACATGAGTTTGTCAGCAGTGAACATAGAAAGCAAGAATTAACCAGATTTCTTAATTTCTATAACACTGTTAGACCACATTCATCTTTAACCAAAAAAGATGAGATTACAGGAAAAACTTTGACTTTTACGCCTTATGAATGGTTAGAGTTTTATTTTAAACAAAGTGTAAATAACGGGTGAGTTTTTTACAGTTAAACCCAATGGACTGCACCTTGGGAGGTTGTACTTATTGAGGTAATTTTTGCCTAACCTATGACCGCCCCAATAATGATGAATGGTTACGCACAACCGTACATGAGCTGGGACATAGTTTGGGGTTAGAACATCCATTTCAAGATGATATAAGTAATTTATTGTTTGAAAAAGCTTATACAGACAATCTTATGGACTATAACTCAGGTATCGCACTTAACAAGTACCAATGGGATATTATCTATAATGATGGCAATATAATAGCTAAATAGGCAGATAAAGTATGAAACTCTTTAAAATCATGACTGCTATTGCAGTGCTTGGCTTAACAAGTCTTAGCCATGCCATGTCTTATTATTATAAAGTCATGCTTTCTGATGAACAAATGGCACGGCATCTTGATAAATATGATACGCTAAAATTCTTCAAATATACTACAGTGTACGATGAAATAAAAGATAAAATTCGTTATGAATTTCCTGAAAGGTATCTTTTGTCTGAAAATGGTATCACTCACATTAGATTTTTTTAGGTGAACGCTATACAGACGAAGTAGATTGGTAATTATGGGTGGATAGACACGATCCAGATAAAGTCAATATTATGACCAACACTATTGTCAATACAAAACGCTTACGCTTTAACCGAAGAGTCGCTTTGCAAGTTACCTTTTCGGTATTGGAGCTATAAAAAACTTGTGGATAAAAAAGACCTATATGCTCGTATCCAAAAATACGACAGCAAAGAGTATTTTTTAGAATACATTTATGCACATGATAACAACTGGGATACAAAGCCACAACGAAGCCTGCCCTCTTATATCAAAATACAAAAATACCCTGCTTATACAGGCAGTCATTTAAGTGCCATTCGTTATGTGTTTGATGATAGGCGAGATGTTAGAAAAACAACCAACCATTGCACAAATGCACAAATGGGGGTAAAATCTACCCCTATTTTTATTGAAAAACACCATGAGATACCAATCCACCCGCCCAAAACGCCAATTTCTTGCAGGGGTCAAATGCACCCAATGCAAAGCGACCGATACCACCGTGCAGTTGCAGATTTTCACGCCAGAGCCTGATGAGTACATTGAGTGCGTGGCATGTGGGCATACAGCACGCCGACCCACCGCAGACGACCTGCCCCAAATCCAAGCCACCACCGAAGGGGCGATGACAGAGAGCGTGGGCGTGGTGCGTTTTATAAAATAGCCATCAGATGTCGCCCCATCATGAATTTGAGTCAAAATTTGTGCTTTTTGTCTTAATTTTGTTGTAAAAAGCTGAAAATTCTTGTAAATTTTGATATAGTACAGCAATATTTGTTGGCAAGCGTCTCATTGGCACCATCAGACTCGAATTATATCAAAGTCAGTCAAAGCCCGATGAACGCCCCTGCCATTCATTAGCCCCATTTAGCCAATAAGATAGGTTTCCCATGTCAGAGAAAAAAGACCCGAACGAGATTAATTTTGATGATGAATTTTTGGACATTGATTTTGGCAATGCCGATCTCAATGCCAGCACCGACACCACCGCTGATGTCGATTTAAGTGCCGAATTTGACGAGCTGTTTGACCAAAATACTGCCAACACCGCTAGCTCTGACATTGACTTGACTACCAATGAGCCTGTGGACATCGCCCTATCTGATGTGACCGTGGCTAATAATGCTACTGGCATTGATTTGACCCACGCTACCAATAACACCGCCCAAGATGATTTTTTCAATCAACTAGATGACCTAAACCAAGCCAATGCCCCTACTGACGTGGCAAACGGCAACGTCGATACTGCCCTACTGGGTGCAGGAGCAGTCGCAGGAGCGAGTGTCGCCAGTGGTCTCGGGCAAGGCGAAGTCGCCAAAGATAAGCCTGCTAAAAAAGGATTGTTTGGCAAAAAAGATGGCTCGCCCAAAACCCTAAAAATGACCAAACCCAAAGCCCCTAAAGCTCCAAAGCCTGCCAAAAATAGCGGCGACAAAAGCGACTTGACAGGGCTACTTAGCGACCCTAAAAAGCTCAACAAGCTCATCTTGGGCGGTGTGATTGCCCTAGCCCTGATTGGCGTGGCACTCTACATGGCGATGAGTGGTAATGACAGTAGTACTGTTAATACCCCCACGCCTGCCGTTAGCACAGCCCCTACCCAATCAAGCACCCCTGAACCCACCCCAGAGCAGGCAGAAACAGCACCAGCAGAGACCCCAGCTGTTGATTCTGCTGACAGCATTCTGCCAGACATCAAACCTGTGGTTAATCCCGATGAGATTCTAAATGCTGAGATTCCAACCGACCCTGCACTCATCAAAGAAGAGATTGACCGTTTGGCAGACAAAGATGCCCAAATCGCTGAACAAGAAAAACTCATCCAAGATCAGCTGACTCTAATGGAAGATTTGACGACCGCCAAAGCCGAGCAAATCGCCCTACTCGAAGCCCAAATCGCTGAGCTTGAAAACCAAAAAAACAGCACCAAGACCACCGCTCCTGCCAGTGGACAGTAAGCACCCACCAAAAACAAAGCCCGACGATGTTGGGCTTTGTTTTTGGTTTTGATTTATCAATTTACAAAATCCGTATCGCCTGCTCTCGCTTCTCTAATGCCTTGCCTTCTAGTACCGATTTGGCGACGTGGCGTTCTTTGTCATTATCAAAGCCCAAGATATGCCAGCTTCTCCCTAGGTCAGTGATGACTAAGGTGTCATTTATCAGCTCAATACGAGCATTCTCGCTCAGTTTGACGTTTTGCCCCTGTGCGATAAAGGCACGATTTTTGATGATAATCACCCCTCTGGCGATACAGCTTTGGTATTTTAGGCGGTTTTTGTAGATATTAAAACCAAAAATCAGCACCGCAAACACTGCCATCACCCCAATGGTAATCTGTACAGGAGCGGTCATGGCAACCACCGCCACACATATCGCCAACACAACAAGGACCCCTGCCATGACAAAGACAGGGTTCGACTCGGTGCCATTTAGCGTGATAGACACGCCATCATCAATGACTTTTAGCATTACCAGCCCAACGCTTGTTTTTGGAGTTCAAAAATCTCTTTAATACCAGACTCGGCAAGGTCAAGCATGGCATTTGCCTGCTCACGGGTAAAATACTTATCTTCTGCCGTCCCCTGAATCTCAATAAATCCGCCTGCTTGGGTCATGACCACATTCAAATCGGTATCGCAGGTCGAGTCTTCACCATAATCCAAATCCAAATACGCCCGTCCGTCCTTGATACCGACCGACACTGCCCCCACCAGTCCGATGAGCGGGTCTGTGGTAAGCCTCTTGTCTCGTTGTAGGCTCTCTAGGGCATCAATGAGTGCCACCGCCGAGCCTGTAATGCTTGCCGTGCGTGTGCCACCGTCTGCTTGTATGACATCACAGTCCACATAAATGGTGTTCTCGCCCAGTTTTGACAAATCCAGCATGGCACGGAGCGAGCGACCGATAAGACGCTGTATCTCTTGGGTGCGTCCTGACTGTTTGCCCTTAGTCGCTTCACGTTGAGTGCGTGTGCCTGTGGCTCGTGGGAGCATGCCATATTCGGCAGTGAGCCAGCCTTGCCCTTGACCTTTTAGCCAACGTGGTACGCCTTGCTCTATGCTGACGTTGCATAGCACTTTGGTGTCGCCATAGCAGACAAGCACTGAACCTTCGGCATGTTTGGTGTAGTTGCGGATAAAGCTGATGGGACGTAATTGGGATAATTCACGGTTGTCGTGTCGCATGATGTGCCTTTATAAAGTAAAATTTGGACTATTGTAACAGTTTTTGCCCCAAAACAAAACTGCCCAACCCAGAATATCCCCATTGGCAATATTCAGATTGGACGGATTTTTAAGCGTTATGAATTTTTAGCTTATCACGCCTTTTTATCCTCTTCTAATTTACGCAAATTCTTACGCAAGATTTTACCAACATTAGATTTTGGCAACTCATTAATGAACTCAACATATTTGGGGCGTTTATAGCCTGTTAGATTCTCTTTTGCCCATGCGATGACTTCTTTTTCTGTTAGGCTGTCGTCTTTTTTGACCACATAGACTTTGACCAGCTCGCCACTATGCTCATCAGGCACGCCAATCACGCCACATTCTAGCACTTTGGGGTGAGCGGTGATGACTTCTTCAACTTCGTTAGGATAGACGTTAAAGCCCGACACCAAAATCATGTCTTTTTTGCGGTCAACGATTTTGAAAAAGCCCTGCTCGTCCATCACACCAATATCGCCCGTTTTAAAATAACCGTCTTTTGTCATGGTCTTCTCGGTCTCATCGGGGCGGTTGTAGTAACCTGCCATGACCTGCGGACCTTTGATGGCAATCTCGCCTGCTTCCCCAAGTGTCACTTCTTTGCCGTCATCATCCAATAGGATAATGTCGGTATTGGGAAATGGAATGCCGATTTTGCCAGTATAACTGCCTGGCGGATTTAGCGTGGCGACAGGCGATGTCTCGGACAGCCCATAGCCTTCAACGATGTAAGTACCCGTGAGCTTCTCCCATGCTTCTGCTGTGCTTGGTAGCACCGACATACCCCCACCAAGCGATAGACGTAGGTTGGTATGGTCAAGGTTTTTAAAGCCTTCATGATGAGCCAATGCATTAAATAAGGTATTAACCGCAGGGAAAAACACAGGACGATATTTGGCAAAATCTTTGGTCAAGGCATCAAAATCACGAGCGTTGGTGATAAGTAGCAAGCTAAACCCCATCTTCAAACCAAGCATGGATACCGTAAATGAGAAAATATGATACAAAGGCAACGCTGTGGCGATGTATTCACCTGTCAAATCTTTATTGGTAGAAAATATTTTATTAACAAATGTCATGCATTGTTCAACGTTAATCACAAGGTTCTTATGCGTGAGCATCGCCCCTTTTGCCACGCCTGTCGTACCGCCTGTGTATTGTAGCACCGCAATGTCATCAAGCGACAGCTCGGGGCGGACATAGCGACTTGCCGATACTGCCGTTAGGGCATCTTTAAAACTCACGGCATTGGGAATGTTCCAGCTTGGCACCATTTTTTTGACATGGCGGACGACCAAATTCACCAAAATGCCTTTGAGCCCCATCATATCGCCAATGCTCGCCACAATGACATGCTTAACCTGCCCTTTGTTTTTGACCTTTTCAAAGGTATGAGCAAAGTTCTCCACGATGAACAACGCCTTTGTCCCGCTGTCATTAAGCTGATGTTCTAGCTCATGCGGTGTGTACAGCGGATTGACATTGACAAGAGTCAGACCTGCCCGAATAATGCCCATCATCGCAATCGGATACTGCAAAATATTTGGCATCATCACCGCCACTTTGTCGCCCTTATCAAGCCCCAGCGACTGCAAATAACTGGCAATCTGACGGCTGTATGTATCAAGCTCACGATAAGTAATGGACGCCCCCATACACGTTAGGGCGACTTTATTGCCATGTTTGGCAAAGTTCTGCTCAAAGCTGTCAAGCAGGGAATTGACACCGTCTGGCACCTTGACATTAATATCAAGCCCATTATCGGCGTAGGTTTTTACCCAAGGACGGTCGGCAGGGACACTAAAATTTTGCATGATTCTTCCTTAATATTCTAAGATGGAATGTATTGGCAGTAAAATCGGTCAAATTGCTCAAAAATTAATCACAATCAGATGCTTAAATGTAAGCAAATATTACGCTATAAAATACACCATTTTTGCCAAATTGCCAAATGATTTTTGTTTGAAAGGGCAAAATTTTTGTAGTGATTATGTTGTTTATGGGGTGTTTATAAAAATGCTTGATAAGTGATTGATGAGAAAATAAAAGATAAAAAAGGTAAAGTAGCACAAGGCACGCAGGCAACACCTAAATCAAAAGCAAAGACCCCTATTTTTATTAAGTTAAAGCCAAAGATAATGCCTTATAAAGTCCAATTTTTAAAAATTGGTAAACTTTAAAGGACAAAAATAGGGCGATGGTTTGATAGACGAATCCCAAATTCGTTGCATGTTCAATGCTAGGGCAACAATGCCATTTTAATTCGCCTTGTGCTACTTTGGTTTTTGGATAAAATGGGCTTTATAGGTCAAAACCCATTTCCCCAAAATCGGTTATCATAGTTTTACGGTCAATAACTCATCAATGATTGCTTTAAATTCATTTGGCACAATGATTTTAAAATTGGCAATCTCATTTTTTATAGCGATGAGTTTTTCGGTTTCGGCTTTTACTTTTTCGTTTAACAGCATTTGGCGTTCGTGAGAGCGTTTATTATACTCTTCTTCATAAGCCACAAGCGATTTATTTTGAAATTCACGGAATTTGGCTTTATAGGCATTTACCGTACTTTCATGTTCTCTATGCTCGGCTAATAGATAGTTTTGTAATTGTTGTAATTCATCTAGCTCATATAATGGCGTGTGATGAATTTTAAATACCTGTTCGCCCACTTCTTTAAAACTAATGCGTTCTTTTTTGGTAAGGCTTGTGCGGATTTTATCAAAGTTATGAATAAATTTGCCAATATGAGACGCTTTGGCTTCGGCAGTCTTATAGGTAATAACATCAGATAATGGCAATGTCAAAAGATAATCCTCCATAGCCACATTGATTAGGCGTTGCAATTCTAACACATCAATACCCACCAATAATGAATCTTGCTCATCTCGCACTTGTTTGATTTTGATGTTAATCATATCAAGTCTATTGTCTTTCTCTTTAATAGCACTTCTAAAAAAGGCAGAAATGGCGTATAACTTACCAATATTGGCAAGTTTGCCATCAATATCATTAACCTTTTTAAAGTTATCCAATGATTCACCGTCAAGGCTAGATGTGTGCGTTTCTAGGTTGGTAATCTCATCTTGGATTGGTTTTAGGGTTTCTTTGATACGCTCACAGATATAATTGGCTTCTGATGAAGTCAAACCTGATACATTAAAATAGGGGTTTTTGGTTAATAGTTTGTGGGTTAATTCTTGGCTCATCATAATAAAATCCTTAATCAATTTAAAAATACTATGGCTATATTAACGAAAGTTAAACGTTAAATCAAGACACAAATTAAATTATCTATCTTCACTCATTTAACTTCAACAATTCATCTTTTATTCTTTTGGCATTTTGATAAACATCATCACAAAGCACAATCTCATCATCACCGCCAAAATGTGAAACATTCGGTAACTCTTGCAAAAATTCATCAATATCATCAAGCGTTAAAAATCTGCCGTGCAAATCAAAACCAACATTTAAAATCTTGCCTTTGACTTTTGCCATGCGGTCATGAATATGCCCGTGCAAATGATAATAGCCCTTATGACAGCCGTCCCATTCATCTATCGGATAATGCGATAAAATCAGTGTATGTTTTGTTTCTTTAAAAGTTAATTTTAAATAATCCTGTACCGATGATAATAGTGGATTGCCGTCATTTTTGGTTTGAGTTAAAAACCGCTCTTTATGCCGTTTGATTAAATTATCGTGATTGCCCAAAATTAAATGATGTTTGCCATTTAACTGACTTAATACTTTCTCAATCTCTGTTAAATCGTGGCTAAATGACACATCGCCCAAATTATAGACCACATCATCAGGAGTAATAGTGGCATTCCAAAATTTAATGAGTTCATCATTCATTTTATCCAAACTTTCAAAGGGTGTGCGAAAAGTTGGACAAAATTTGGCGATATTTTTATGGCTAAAATGCAGGTCAGAAGTAAAATAAATCATTGGTTTTTCCTTAAATTGTAAGGTGCGTATTACGCACCGTGATTGGGTATGATTGGTGCGTGGTACACACCTTACGGATTATCTCCAATTAACACCTGTTAAAGCGTCAAAAACACAACTGATATAATCATTTCTTTTTGCAAATTCATATTCAGCATAAAATTTATCAATATCATCATTACTTAGATTGATGATACACTCGGTAAAATGCTGTTTATGCTTTTGATTATCTAGCCAATGTTTCATTATTGATTTAAATTCTGGACAGTCTTGTGCAAATACCATATCAATTTTATAATCAACAGGATGTGGATAATAATTAACCCAATAATCATAAGCACTACTGAATATATAATTTATGGTAGATTGTGGTGTTTTTAGCGTTTCCCAATATTCTAAAAATGGTTGAATATTTGCACCACCAATATGAAACATCAATAAACAGTCAAATACACCGTCTTGTTGCCATTTTAAACGCTCATAAGGATAAACATTAACTAAGACTTTTAGATACTCATAGCAAAATTTATTCCACAGAGCCATTTCTTGTGTGCTAAAACTGCCTTTTGGACAATTTCCCACACGCTGAAAATAAATTTCAGTAGAATGGTGTAAATTTTCACCTTCGGTAATAATTCCACCATTCTAGGTAAAAAATATTTTAATTCATCAGGTCTTTCTATCGGGTCTTTGGCGGTATCATTGTAATCCATACAAATGATTACGAGTTAATTCACGCAAAGGCAATGTTCGCAGTTCTAATTCAAGTTTTTCATCGATACATAAGCCACAAGTACAGACATTTAACAATCCAGTTGGTTTTGGATAATTAAATACTTGATAAAATTCATCAATGATAGATTGAAATGGTTTTAATTCATCTGATTGTTTCATAATCGCCCCAAAAACTCTTGAATAAACGCAATTTTATCCAGTTCTGATAACTGATTAAACTTCTCTTTATTATCCTTAATATAATCAATCAACGGATAATATTCTTCATCAACTTGTCTTTTATCCAGTTTACGCCCAAGATTGGTAGCATTGCTACGCCCCAAAAATTTTGAAATCAAATAATACGGCGATTTAAGTTTAAAGAGCATTTCTTTTGTTTGGCTATCAAACACCATAAAACCTTCGTGTTCTACGGTTTTTAATAAGGCTTTTAATTCGCCAAAAGGCATTGCTGTTATCATTTGCGGGCGATTGATTGTAATACCGCTACCAATGGCGTTTTGTTCGGCATTAAATGTATCGGCAATGGCATTTAATTCATTTTCATCAAATTGTCGCCCTGTCGCCACATCAATAATCCCAATCAAAGTTTCGCCAAACACTTCTTTGATGATATGCACATCTTTTTCATCGGTGATTTCAAATAAAAAGGTGTGATTGGGATATTGTTTAAACAGCATTTCATACTTTTGGCAATGGATTTCATTCATTTTGGCAAAATCACTGTCCAAAGAACCTGTGGTAGAGTACAATACTTGATGATTAAACTCAGCGTGATAACTTGGATGCGTTTCATCAAGTGCCACATAAGTACACACGCCCAAAAACCCATTGACCTTTAATACCACATCCACCAAATGATTATCGTCTATGCTAATGGGATATTTGGATTTTTTGGCAATGCGTTCTGAATAATTAAATACTTTTTTAAAGGGGCGAACAATGATATTGTTATATTTATCAAGCACCAATCCACGCATTTCAAGTAAGGCGTTGTCAAAAGTATTATTAAAAAATACATCTCTCTTGTATTTTAAGACAAACAATTCTGGATAAGTTTTCGATTGTTTGATGATAAAATTTCTTTTGCCGTATTTTAGATAGTCATCAGTAATATAACTTTGGCGGTTTTCGTCAAAGGGTAATTCTTTTTTGTTGTTAAATTGGCTCATTTTTTCAATATTAGCTTTAATGTCATCGCTCATTGGGCGAATTGGGTCAATATGAATTTCATCACGAAGTTGATTATTGTTTAATTTAACATAAGCAGACAACACATCGTCTCGTTTGACATTATGCACATTGTCAAAAAAATTATGCAAACGATAAATTTCCGTAACCAGTCCTTTTTTACGAGCCGATTGTAAAAGATGAATACAAGACGATGATTTTTGGTTGGTATTGGAATTAATCACCAATATATCCAAATTAGGATTGGCACGGGCTTTTTCAAAGGCGGTTTTCATTGCGGTTTGACCGATTTGCACCGCTTTTTCAATCCGCTCTGGCGTCCAATGATAAACGCCATTTTCATCGGTTAATAATAGGTCGTTTTCAATATGAATAATTTCGCCATTTGGGAATTCTTTTTTAAATTCGGCAATTTTTTGTTCGGCAAAGGTGGATTTGCCAGAACCTTGATGACCACGAATTAGGATAAATTTTTGCATTGGGTATTCCTTAAAATAGGTGCTTACTTTTATTGTCCAAAGTTTGTGCCAAGTTTGAAAAATTGGCGAAAAAATTTTTTAAGTGATTGATTTTTAATAAATTAAATTTTTAAAAAGTTTTTAAATCGCCTATTTAATGCTTAAATTTTTTATTAAAAACTATAAAATATTCTAGTTATTTATAAAATAAGATATAATTAAACATACTGTTTTTTTTGAAAATTACCAACCCCAAATCATCAACACCTTAAAATTTACCCATAAAAAACCGCCCCTATTTTACAATAAGGACGGTAAAAAATTAACCAATCAAACAAAATTTGACAGATTTTACGCTATTTTGCAATAGGTTGGGATTTGAACCCAATTTCAACCAAATGTAATCTGTCAGGCATTTTAATAAGAATTTTTTAAAGCATTAAACCAATTTGTTAATGATAAAAGACATTGGAAAAATGTAATCATCAACACATTTTAATGCAAAAACATAACCAAAATCATTAAGACAGCTCATTACCCAAAAATGTAGTCTTAATGGCATTTATGTTATTGGGGGATTTATATAACCAAAATTTGTTTAGATACCGTATGATCTATCCAATTGAGCTACAAGCGTTTGCACGCTTGGGCGGACTTGAACCGCCAGCCTTACCATTATCATTGGAATGTAATTTAAACGGCATTTATACAACCGTTACTATTTTATTAAATTTTATTAAAAATGCAAGGATTTTTTTATAAAATTTTTATTATTTTTTTAAATGGCATTGTTAAACTAAAATACATAATTCAAAGTTCCATTCCACTTAGCAAACAGTAAGTTCAAAGTGTTTTCTATCATTTTCTCGGATTTAGAATAACATTTTGATTTTCTTCTAAATCTTGCTGTGAAATGCCTAATGGGACTATTATAGCCCTCTATGGTAAAAGTTTGAGCTTTGCTTGTCATATGTTTTGATTTTGGAATGACTTCAAGGTAAGATTTCCAGTAGTCACTACAAAACAGTTGAATGTTATGGATGTTCAATTGATTGTAAAGCTGTTTAAAGGTGTTGGTGTCTCGTCTGCCACAAACAAAACCTAAGATTTGTTTTGTTGTTCTGTCAATGGCAAGCGGGGTCCAGCAAGCGTTTTTTATGCTTGGTGTAGCTATGAATCTCATCAAGCTCAACGATATCTATCGCTTGATTGCTATCTTGTTTGATTTGATGTTGTTCGCCAAGTTTTTTAACCCATTGATAGACTGTGCCATAACTAATACCTAATATGCGACCAATTGAACGAAAGCCCAAACCTTCTAGATACATATTGATTGCCATTTGCTTGGTTGCTTCGCTTTTATGATGCGTTGGTTTATGTACTGAAAAGTAATGATTGCAACCTTTGCACTTATAGCGTTGTCTGCCATTGTTAAAACCTGCTTTGACAAAGTGTTTGTGCTTACATTTAGGACAACTATCAAATGTTTCGTTCATTGGTTTTTACTCTATGGTAAAGTATTGAGTTATTTTAACTTATGTATTTGTTTTTAACAATACCCAATCGGCTTATAGCTTGGCGTGGCAGGTTCGCCATTAACAAGAAACTTTTGGGCGTTATTGGTCAAATAATCCACGATATTTTGCTGATGATTGACCGCACCGTATGGTGGTGCTTGCTTGCCTTGACAATAGGCATTATAAAAAGCAGGACCGCTGTTATTTTTAACAAGACCACCATTTTTGTCGGTATAAGTAAAAAATTGAAATGTTTCGTTTAATGGCTCAGTAATACTGCCCGCTTTTTTAAAAGTATAACGACTAGGGGCATTGACAGCATTTATATCAAAACCATCAACATCAACACGACTTACACCAAAATCCACGACTTTTTGAGCATCACCCATACCCACCGCTTGGCTACCACCTGCAATGATATCGCTGTCATTGATGGTAATTTTTGGCTGAGGTCTGTCATCACGCATACACGCATAGATTGTCTCGCCATTTTGCTCGCCCACTTTTTTAAATTTTGGGTTAAATACACCCCTATGTGTTTGAGGGTCACAATTTTCTGCGTGTGCCTGCGGTATTATGACAAAAGACAACAACCCCAAAAACGCTACTGCCATAAGGTGCTTAACGGTTTTGTGCTTAACGGTTTTGTGCTTAACAGTTTTGTGCTTCATACGATTGGTATATGTTGTCATCATTGCTCCTCGTTGCTTGTCAGCACCACGCCCACCACATAATCATCGGATACCACCACCTGCTTTGGCTGATGACCACTCGCCTGCACAGTATAGGTGCCTGTTGGCAGTTTATCAAAGAAAAAATAGCCGTCTGTATCGCTTTGGGTGGTGGCAATTTTATGGTTATTTTGCCAAAGCGCCACCTGTCCTATCCCCAAAGCCAGTCGCCCACGAATACCATAATTTTGGCTCATTTGCCAGTTGATATGCGTTGGCAGTCTTGGGGCGATTTTGGCAACCGCTTTGGTTGGCAAGGCGTATTGGATTGGCAGGTGTCGCCCATCAAGGGCAATTTCGTGAACGCCTTTTGGTAAATCCAGTAAATAAGTGCTTTTTGTGCTGTCTTGGCTTAGGGTATTGGCAGATGTTAGCCGACCATTGACATTAAAAACACCTGTTCATACGCTGATTTATCGCTAGTATCGTGATTAAGGGTAATAACCGCTTGCCCGTTTGTACCGCTCATTGCCGTGTATCTGCCAAGTTTTGGTAGACTGGCGGGTGTTTTGTGGGCGTTTAATGATACACGCACAAACCATTCGCCACTTTGGCGAGCTGTTTGGTTATTTAAGCGACTGTCTAGGCGACTGTCATCAAGACGGCCATCAAAGCCATTTGACACAGTGCCGTGCCGATAGCCTGCCCCAAGGCTCATACTGTTTTGGGTGTGATACTGCCAACTGCCGTCAAAGCCGATTTGATTATTAAGATTTTGCCACGACATGCCAAGCGATAATGATTGATTGTCCGATAAGCGGTGCTGTACGCTACTGGCAAGTAAGACTGGGATTTTATCTTGGCTTTTGTGTGCAATTTGCAGATTGTTTTGTAAAGTGGTGTTATAGCTTAGTCTGTGCGATGACGACAGATGATGTTTGTAGCGGTCTATGCTGTATGCATAAGTACTGGCAAATTTGCCTGTCGGATAATCTTGGCTGATACGATACCGCCAATAATCATCTTGCGACTGATATTGTGCTTCGTGACTGATGTGGTCATTGATACGAGTGCGTGCGTAAAGATTAGTTTTATTATCGTCTTGAATAATTGACAAATGCGTGTCGTGGTTTGGGGTATAATACAGCCCAAAATGATGATGATTTTGGCGATTGTAACGACTGTAACGATAATTGGCACGCCAGTTGGTGCGTTCATAATGCGCATCAAGGCGAAAATTGCCGTCACTTTTATAATCCACAAAAACATTGGCATAGCGATTGGGTGCGATATTCGCCCCTAACTACCAAAGTAGAGTATCGCTGTTTTGGGTGTTTTGGTATCTTGCCCCTGCGTTGATACTAACTTTGTTATTTACGCCATAGGCAAGCGTAGCATAGCTTGTATTTGCCCCTTTGTCATCAAACACGCCCACACGCCCAAGCCCTGCTTGCACCAACAGCTCATCGGTCGCTACACGACTGGCGCGTTTGCCAAGCGATACGATTTGGATGCTGACTGGCACTTGTTAATACGGATTATCAAAAATCGCCACTTCAATCAGACTTTAGCGGTCTATGGCAGACATATCCAAATTTAAAAATTCATAGCGTCCGTCTAGCAAACTTTGCACTTTGGCAGCTGCCACGCCATTAATGCGTAATTCGGCAACCCCGCCTGCCACGCCCACCCCTTTGATGTGCTGTAAGTCGTGAATGTCGGTATTTAACAAGCTACTGGTTTTGCCGTCCAAATAAGGCGTCAGATGTCGTTTGATATTGGCATTGCTATACGCCAAATCCACGCCTGTCATCGTCTCAAAAGGCGTGCTACTACTGCCTAGCCGAACCGCTGTTTGGTCGCCAGCATACGCCCAATAGGCATTATCCAGTACGCTTTTTTGGCGGTTGTCTTTGGCAGTCGCCACGCCCCAACTGCCCCTCCATTGCATAACCAAAAGCATCTAAATTGTAACCATACCGCCAAGAACTGTCATTGCCTGTCATTTGCGTGTCAAAATGCACGCCTTGCACCCCAAACTTGCTTGGAAAATGGGTAATCTTAGGCTGTGATACTGGCGGTTTGTTATTTTTTGGCAAAGTGGCACGCATCAGATGAATGTGTAAATCAGACGGTGAATAAGTGGCACCAATGCCAAGTTTGCGTAAAGCGTCAAACGACAAATACGGCATATTTTGCCACACGACAACATCACTTGCCAAAACCGTCCGCCCCAAAGGCGTATCAAAATGCCAACCGTCCGCTTGCTGTTTGGCGGTTGTATCAAGGAGGGATAAATCACTTAGGCTAATATAATAACGCTCATCTTGCCACAAAGCGTCTATGTTGCCCATTTGGCTGTGATTGATTTTTAGCCCCAAAAGGTGTAGCTCGCTTGCTTGGGCTGTAATCGCCCCACACAGCACCACGCTTACCACTGCTGATACAATTTTCATCTTAGTGCCTGTTGCATAATTATATAAATTGTATATATAAATTGTATAAATCGCTTTATTTAAATTGCTTATTAAAGCACTTGACAATCATTATTTGACCGTCAAGCGAATCGGTAGCTGATACTGCGAGCCGATTTTGACCACCGTTAGATTGTCGCTTTGCGATACGATTGGATTGTCAATGTGTTGCTTGATGTTTAAAAACGCATAATGGCTTTTTTGGGCAAAACCAGCTGGCAAGCGAAACGACAGGCGAATGGTCTGATAGCCCCCTGCTTTGATTTCAAAATTTTGTGGGGCGATAAGCACCCAAGGTTTTAGCGTGTCTTGACCGCTTGCAATCGGCACAAAATCGGTGTCCGCATCGGTAAGCGTAACTTGTATGCGTTTTGGCGTATCGCCATAATTATAAAAAGTAACCGATGTATCCACACGCTGATTTGTGGTCGCACTTGCGGTCAAATCAAGTCTGGGTGGCGAGATACCCAGCTGGGCAGGGGGCATATCCAAGCTGTGTCCTGTGGCATTTTTTTGACTCACCACAAGCTGTGTGCCTGTATCGGTCTGTACCATATCGGTTTGTAAAGTATTGGCATAGGCACACAGGCTAATGCTCGCCCACAGCCCCAAAGCCCAACTGCATTTTTTAATCATAAAACACCCAAAAGCCGTCTGTCCGAATTAAAAAGGCTGTTAGGCATACAATGCACCAAAACAGCCTTTTTTAGTTAATTAGCGAAGTTGTTGCTTATTTAATTATTTTGCACCAGTCAAAGTAAGCGTAAAAGTTTCGCCATTTGATTCGTGCAAACCTGCAAGTTTAGCTTTTGACAAATCTAAATCAAAAGTAATATCGCCTTTGGTAACTTCCCATTTAGAGGGTAGTGTAATTTCACTATTTGCACCAACAGTATCAGTTTTGACTTTGACCTCTTTGGTGGTAATGTCTGATTTAATACCGTCTTTAGACAATGTATGCACATCTGCACCCTGCGTATTTGCAATTTTCAAAGTTACTGTACCGCTTTCTGTTAAAGTACGCACCGCCCAAGAATTTTTTAAGGTAACAGGGATAACTTGGGCATCAGCACGAGCATTTGGAACAGTAGCCGTATTCATTTCTTGACCTGTAACACCAGCACTTGTACCGCCATTGGTATCTGTAACATCAATTCTACCAATTCCAAAATCGTAAGTACCCTCCCCCTTGCCTGTCGGCAGGTTGTACTTATTTGCCCCAAACTCAATACCTGCCTTTTCCCAATGGTAAAGCACCAAGATTTCTGGCAGTTTTACTTGCAAATCCACATCGCCACTAATGGTATCAGCACTAGCGGTTGAAATCGTTGCACCGATGATTGCGGTGGCTAACATTAGTTTTTTAGCATATTTTGCTCCATAAAATGATTAGGCATTAGGTATAACTTTATTTTATATTATAAAATAAATCAAAATAAATCAAAATAAATAGTAGAGTTTTTTTGTAAAATTATTTAAATTTTGTTATCTATTTTATACATCAATTATTCGCAGATGATTACATCTTCGGTAGTAATCCAAAAAGTATGCTATAACAAAAACTAAAAAGACAACTTGCACAAAAGTTGGTAATTTACGGTTATGAAGACACAAATTACCATTACTTGCCCAAGTTGCCTGTCGGTTAGTATAAAGAAAAATGGCATAGAAAGCTATGGCAAACAGAGCTATTTTTGCAAAGATTGTCATAGACAGTTTGTTCATCATTTACAGCTTACTGACAAAGGTTGTCAATCTTACATCAATGACAAAATACGCTTAATGTCAGCTTGTGGTTGTCGTATTGCTGACATTGTGATACTTGAACAAGTCAGTAAGGGTAAAGTATTTAGCGTGCTTGCAAACAGTAATCACCAAATCAAACCAAGACAAAAGCATTACAATACCTTAAAGATAGATGAGTTTAGGTATGAGTTTTAACAAAATTGCTTGTGATGATTGGGACAGCTTTCTTGTTGCTTTTAAGCACTCTATCAAACAAGTGGGCAAACGCTTTACCGTTGGTATTGAAGGCAACAACACAAGGCTTAGAGCCTTTGTTAGGCGAGCATTTAGAAAAACGTGTTGTTTCTCTAAAAACCTAACCAATCATCTTAAAGCATTTGACTTGGTGTTTCATTATATCAACCATGGGTGGGTGTAGCATACTTTTTGGGCTAGAGCCCATATTTTTTGTAATCAATCATCCAACCTATGCCCAAACCCCCAAAAGTGTGCTAAAATTTAAACAATCCCTTCCCTACTCACAAACAAGGAGTTTGTATGTCTGTATCTACCCTAAACCTAAGCGTCAGCGACAAGCTTAGCCCCAAAAAAACCAAAGCCCAGCCCCATTTGGTCGTCTTTGCCGACAGCGATGCCAAAATTTTGGGCAATCTTGACAGCGGTCACCTAGACCGTGCCAAGGCACTCATCAAAGCCAGTGGCTTTAAAGGCTCGGTCGGTGAGAACGTGACCGATTATGGCATTGATGACGGACATGTCATCAGCGTGATTGGCACAGGCTCGCTGGACAAGCTGGCAGGGCAAATGCCAAAACTGGGTAAAGCCACCTTTAACACCATCAAAAACAGCAAATCTGCGGTCGTGGCGTGGGGCGATGTCATTTGCCAAAAGCACTTTGGACAGTTTGTCAATGCCTTACTGCATGCCGAATACCGCTTTGAACCCTACAAATCCAAAAAAGGCGACAAAATCGCCCTATCTGCTGTTGAATTTATCAACACCAAAGACGCCAAAGCCGACTACGAAAACGCCCTAGCCATCGCTACTGCCACGCACATCGGGCAGAGTTTGGCTCGTGATGTCGCCAATGATGCCCCCAACATTATGACCCCTGCTGAGCTTGCCAAAGTTGCCGAAAAACTGGGCAAAGACTACAAAGACGTGGTCAGTGTGAGTGTGCTTGGCGAAAAAGAGATGAAAAAACTGGGCATGGGCTGTTTCTTGGCAGTCTCACAAGGTTCTGATAACGAAGGCAAACTGGCAATCATCGAATACCACGGCAAATCAGGCAAGAAAAAGAGCAAACTAAAAGACCCCATCGCCCTAGTCGGCAAAGGCATTACCTTTGACACAGGCGGTATCTCACTAAAACCATCAGCAGGCATGGATGAGATGAAATACGACATGGGCGGAGCAGCTGCCATGCTTGGCACCATCAAAGCGGTGTGTGAAGCTCGCCTGCCACTAAACATGGTCGTGGTGCTTGCCTGTGCTGAGAACATGCCATCGGGCAAAGCCACTCGCCCATCAGACATCGTAACCGCCATGAACGGCATGAGTGTTGAGATTCTAAACACCGATGCCGAAGGTCGTCTGGTGCTGTGTGACGCCCTGTGCTACGTCCAAGACAACTACAAGCCACGCACCATCATCGATGCCGCAACCCTGACAGGGGCGTGCGTGATTGCCCTGGGTGGAGTGCGTTCAGGACTGTATTGTAATGATGAAGACACGCTGTTCGCCCTAGAAGAAGCAGGCGAGTACACAGGCGACCTAGTATGGCAAATGCCCCTAGATGATGCCTATGATGAACAGCTCAAATCCACCTTTGCAGACGTCCAAAACATCGGCGGACGTGAAGGCGGTTCTATCACGGCAGCGTGCTTCTTGCAACGCTTTATCAAAGAAGGTCAAGCATGGGCTCACTTAGACATCGCAGGCACAGCATGGTCAGGTGGCGACAACAAAGGGGCAAGCGGTCGCCCTGTACCCATGCTCATGCGTTACTTAGTGGGACAAGCAGACTAATCCCCACAGTCCATCATTCAAAACGACCATATGTGCATGGTCGTTTTTTAACCTTTGAGAATTATAGGGCGTGCCTACCATTGATAACATTTTTATAAAATAAGATGAACATTTAACGCTTTTATCTATTTTTGCATGAAAAATGGCTAAATCTTGTGGCTCGAAGGCGAAAACTTGCCTGACAGAACAACTATCAATCTCAAGTTTTTTCCTTGAAAAACGTGCGATTTTTCGTGATTTTCATTGCAAATACCAAAGGCAGGTACGCCCTAACAAAATAAAAATTCATTAACACTTTTATTACAAAAAGTGGTATAGTTATCACATTTTGCAATCTTATCATCTTGTGATTTGACAAGTGTTTGTTAATAAGGAATGATTCATGCGTCAACTTGTAAATGCATACATGCGTGTGGGACTTGTGCCACTTATTTTGATTGCCTTAGTGCTAGGCGTGTTGATTGGTAGTGTTGCCAAAGATGTTGGTATGTCGCTTGGGGTGCTGGGCGATGTGTTTGTCGGAGCCTTAAAAGCAGTCGCCCCGATATTGGTGTTCGCCTTGGTACTCTCTGCCGTGGCAGGATTTAAGAGCAGTAGCGACGCTCGGGTCAAGCCTGTCATGCTACTGTATGTGGTGGGGACATTTACCGCTGCTTTGACTGCCGTACTGGCAAGTTTTGCCTTTCCCATTGAGCTTGTGGGTCTGGCCGACATGCAAGCGGTAGAGCAATCCGCCCCCCAATCTTTACGTGAAGTCCTAAAAAACCTACTCATGAATCTGGTCGCCAACCCCGTGACCGCCCTTAGCAATGCTAACTATCTGGGTATTTTGACATGGTCAGTACTGATTGGTTTGGGGCTACGTCATGCGTCCGAGACCACCAAGACGGTCGTACATGACATCTCAAACGCCGTCTCAGCGGTGGTAAAATGGATTGTGGCGATTGCCCCATTTGGCATCTTAGGACTGGTGTCAAAGACCGTGGCAGAGACAGGTTTTGACGGCTTGGCAAGCTACGCCAAGCTACTTATCGTACTGGTCGGTGCCATGCTGTTTATCGCTTTGGTGGTGAATCCGCTCATCGTCTTGGTCAAGACTCGTAAAAACCCCTACCCGCTCGTTATCGCCTGCCTGCGTGAATCAGGAGTGACGGCATTTTTTACCCGTTCGTCCGCCGCCAACATTCCAGTGAACATGAACCTTGCCAAAAAACTTGGGCTAAACGAAGACACCTACTCACTCACCATTCCACTGGGGGCAACCATCAACATGGCGGGGGCAGCCATCACCATCAACATCCTAACGCTTGCCGCCGCTCATACCCTTGGCGTGGAAGTCAGCTTCTTCCAAGCCCTACTGCTTGCCATCGTTGGCTCTGTCAGTGCTTGTGGTGCCTCAGGCGTGGCAGGTGGCTCACTACTGCTCATCCCATTGGCGTGCGGACTGTTTAATATCTCCAACGACATCGCCATGCAGGTCGTTGCCATCGGCTTTATCATCGGTGTGGTACAAGACTCGGCAGAGACTGCTCTTAACTCATCAACCGACGTGCTATTTACCGCCGCTGCCGACCCTAAATATGCTTATAAGAGTTAAGAGATTCAAAGGACAAAAGGAGCAATGATGAAAAAATTATTATCAACTCTAATCACAGCAGGGATGCTGGTCGGTTGCGCCAGTACACCTGCTACACCGCCTGCCATGCCATCTCTACTGGTCATGCCCAACACCAAAAAGACCAACGAACCGCTTAGCCCTGATACCTATGTGGACGGTGTAGGCATGCTTCATTTTAGAGACTATCACGCCAAAGTCACTTATGGCGACAGGATTTATCTGCTTGATAGCTATGTCGTTCCATTAGAGCAACCTTTTTATATCCATGTGCGTACAGCAGATGGTACAGCGATTATGGCAGATACCGCAGTCAAAATCGCCATCAGCTATATTACCCCCAAAGGCTGTACCGAGCCATTGGTTCGCCGTGCAGACCTAGACAAAAGCACTAATGATAAGAGTGAATGGATTATCGGTGTGGCGTGCTAATTCCTTGTTGACCCAAAAACAAATCGGACACTAAGTCCGATTTTGTTTATACTTAAATAAAATTTAGTGCAAATTTAACTCTCTTTTGGCTTAAACCCTGCTGGGCGTTCATAGTCGCCATTGTCTAAAAATAATTCACGTTGCTCGGCGATGAATTTTTTGGCGTCTTTATCCGCCATACTTAGGTGCTTTTCGTTGATGAGCATGGTTTGTAATTCTAGCCACTCGTCCCACGCTTTTTTTGAGACGGTGTTTTGGATTTCCTCGCCTTTGGCATTGGGGAAAGGCGGATTTGGTATTTTTGGCAAATTTTCTTGGTATTTACGACAGAAAACCAAATTGGTTTTGGGGTTAAAGATTTCCATGATTTTTTCCAAAGTAAAAAGGATATTATAGCAAATGTGGGGGCGGATTTGGGGGGTTGTCAAGGGGAGGTCTTTATTTAGCTTTCACGCCACCCAATTTCAATTACTAAACCACCATTAAATCATAACTGGCACAATGCCTATCAGAGCTAATAAACGCAGGGTCATTGGCGATTGCGTGAGATATTAGCATTCTATCAAAAGGGTCTTTATGATAAAAAGGCAGGTTTTGTAAAATTTTTATTGCATCCCATGTCATGTCTAATTTTACAATGTCTTTTTGTGCCAATAGTTTTTCAAAAATATCTTGCCAATTGTCATCAATGATAAGTTTACCAATGCTTACTTTAATGGCAATTTCATTCATGCTAAGTAGGCTATAACATAGGGGATTGTTGGGATTTTGAATGATTTGTTTGGCTTTGTTGGATAATTTATCAGGCTCACTCAATAGCCATATAATCACTTGGGTGTCTAATAAATAACCACGCATCACATATAATCCCCAAATTCATCTAACGGCTCATTAAA
Organism: Moraxella bovis; assembly: GCF_025985205.1. NCBI lineage: Bacteria > Pseudomonadati > Pseudomonadota > Gammaproteobacteria > Moraxellales > Moraxellaceae > Moraxella > Moraxella bovis. The sequence continues at coordinate 368,271 of NZ_CP087840.1, read as the reverse complement.
ATCGTCCGCCATATAGCTTACCAAGCCTTCCGCTCCGCCAAGTGTACGTTGTTTGGGTTGTTTTTGTTCAAGGAATTGGCGAAAGGCTTGTAGTATGGATTGTTCATTTAACAGTCCAATTTCACGAGCTTGTTTGGATAAATCGTCAGGGATATGCAGGGTAAGTGTTGTCATGGCTTGTCCTTTAAAATATCACCCCAATTTTAGCACATCTTTTTGATGATGGATATGCCAAATTGGGGTAATGGTTTGATGAGCTTAATTAACCTTTAACCCGACCACGCCCCCGCTCAATCGCTTTTACCACCTGCTCTGGGGCAGTACCCCCGATATGATTACGAGCATTTAGCGAGCCTTCCAAGGTTAAACACTCAAACACATCATCACCGATGAGCGGACTAAACGCCTTTAATTCATCAAGGCTAAGCTCACTCAAATCCACGCCTTTTGCTACGCCTAACGCCACCGCTCCCCCAACCACTTCATGAGCATCACGAAACGGCAAGCCCTTGTTGACCAAATAATCCGCCAAATCAGTCGCTGTGGCATAGCCTTTCATCGTGGCGGTACGCATATTTTGGGCGTTTGGCGTGATGTTTGGGAGCATATCGGCAAAGGCGATGAGCGAGCCTGTCAGCGTATCCACGCAGTCAAACAAGGGCTCTTTGTCTTCTTGGTTGTCCTTATTGTACGCTAAGGGCTGATTTTTCATAAGTGTGAGCAGGGTTGTGAGCTGTCCGAACACACGAGCGGTCTTGCCACGCACAAGCTCTGGCACGTCAGGATTTTTCTTTTGAGGCATGATGGACGACCCTGTACAAAAGCGGTCAGGGATATGGATAAAACCAAACTGTGCCGACATCCACAAAATCAGCTCTTCACTCATGCGAGATAGGTGCATCATCAAAATGCTGGCGTTGGCGGTAAATTCAATGGCAAAATCACGGTCAGACACCGCATCGAGCGAGTTCTCACAAATGCCATCAAAGCCAAGCAGGCGAGCGGTGATTGTGCGGTCAATAGGGTAAGTCGTCCCTGCCAGAGCCGCCGAGCCAAGTGGCATTTGGTTAATGCGAGTGCGAGTCTGGGCAAAACGCTCGCTGTCACGGCAAAGCATCTCAAACCACGCCATGACATGATGAGCAAAACTCACAGGCTGGGCGGTCTGCAAATGCGTAAAACCGGGCATGATGGTTGTGGTGTGTTTGCTTGCCAAATCCAGTAGACCGTTTTGTAATTTGCCAATTAAGGCGATGATTTTGTCGGTCTCGTCTCTTAGATATAGGCGAATGTCGGTTGCCACTTGGTCGTTACGGCTACGCCCTGTGTGCAGTTTTTTGCCGACATCGCCAATCAAGGCGGTCAAGCGACTCTCAATATTCATATGAACGTCTTCTAGCTCCACACGCCATTCAAATTCGCCACGCTCAATCTCGCCTTTGATTTGGGTCAGTCCGTCCACGATTTGACGGCTTTCATCGGCGGTGATGATACCGCACTGCCCAAGCATGGTGGCGTGGGCGATAGAGCCTTGTATGTCTTGGTTTGCCATGCGTTTGTCAAAATTGACCGAGGCGGTAAATTCGGCAACAAAACGGTCGGTAGCTTCGCTAAAACGTCCGCCCCACATTTGGGCGGTTTGGGTAGTAGTCATGATAATGCCTTATTGATAAAAATAAGGCGTATCTTAACAATGAATGTAGCAGAGCACAAGCGGTTTTGCTGTTTTATGGCATTATTTGCACTTTAACCAGCTTTAAGCATGGCTTATCACTGCTGGGAGATGGACTTATGCGGATTATTTCTGCGATAGCGAATGGAAGCTATCACCGATGCCACGATAAAGGCAACCCCGATAAGCCCCGTGATAATCTCAGGCACATGAAATTTCATCGAGATAAGCATGATAATCGCCAACGCCCCAATGGCATAATGAGCCCCGTGTTCTAGGTACACAAACTCATCTAGCGTGCCTTTTTCGACCAAGAAAATCGTCATCGAACGCACAAACATCGCCCCAATGGCAAGACCAATCATGATGATAACCACGTCATTGGTAATGGCAAACGCCCCAATCACGCCGTCAAAACTAAATGACGCATCCAATACTTCTAAATATAAAAAGCCTGCGATACCGCCTTTGGCAATCGCTCCCGCTACTTCGTGTCCATCGGGCGTGCCGTCATCATCGCCATCGCCTTCAAGCAGTGTGGATAGGACATTAACCCCCATATAGATAAGAATACCCCAAACGCCCGCCATTAAAACAACCGACTTATGAGCTTTGTCCACCCAAGTGAGTGAAATCATCAAGGTTACAATGGCAACAAACACACTCATGGCGTCCACTTTACCAAACTTAGCAAGGCGTTTTTCAAGCCAGCCAAACCAATGAATGTCTTTGTCATCAAATACAAAGTTCAAAAAGACAAGCAGTAGGAACATACCCCCAAAAGCAGCAATCTCAGCATGGTGTGCCATGAGCTTGGCGGAGTATTCTTTGGGGTTATTGAGTGCCAAATCGACAACTTCTTTCATGTCCATGTCTGCCGTAACTGCCACAATGACAATGGGGAACACCAGTCGCATACCAAAGACAGCGATGAGCATACCGACGGTTAAGAAAATCGTTTTCCAAAACTTATCCCAATGCTTTAAAACGGACGCATTGACCACCGCATTATCAAAGGACAATGAGATTTCCATCAGTGCCAGCACCATTGTAATAAACAGTGCCGAGAGCATGGCGGTTGTCCCACCGTGCGTAAATCCCCAATACGCCGCCCCAATCAAGCAGACGATGGTAAAAAAGATGTCAAAATAAAAATGTTTAAGGGTTTTCATCATGGATGAGATGTTCCTGTTTTATAACAAGAAAAGCAATAAATGGGGCGTGCCTGCCTTTTGTATTTGCAATGAAAAATAGGGGAAATCATCCGTTTTTCAAGAAAAATTCCGCAGTTGATATTGAAATATCAACAAGGATTTTGAAGATGAAAACATCCGACCACTTAATCAGGTAAATTTTAAGAATTTAGGTAGTAGTCTAAAAAGTATGCCAAACTAGGTTTTCCGTTCGCCCTAAGCCTGCCTGCGGGTAGGAAAACCGTTAGGCTTCCCAAGCTTACCACGAACGGTTTTCTTTGTAGCATACTTTTTGAACCAGAGCCAGAATTTAATTTAATTTAATTTAATTTAACTTTTTAAATTAAGTGGTCGGATAGCCATTTTTCATGCAAAAACAAGTGGTCTGTTTTTGCAAATTTTCAAGATTTAAATTGTGTTATAAAGGGCAGGCACGCCCCAATCATCGCCTTATCTAGCCGTTGGTAATTTTATGATATTTAGCAAGTAGCTCATCTTCGCTCTCGTCATAATCAGGGTCTTTGGGGATGCAGTCCACAGGGCAGATGTCCACGCATTGAGGCGTGTCATAGTGTCCCACGCATTCGGTGCATAGGTCGGGATTGATGACATAGATGTCATCCCCTGCTGATATGGCTTCATTAGGGCAGACAGGCTCACACACATCGCAGTTGATACAGTCGGTTGTGATTTTGAGTGCCATGGCTTAATAATCCCTGCCCCATGCCACGAGCATGGTTTTGGCGTCCAAATCCACATTAAGCACGATGTCGCTATGCCACGGGATGAGTCTATCTTCGCCATCCACGCTCTCGGCGGTCGGCTTGACCGAGATGATGGCATGGGCGGACGTTTCAAACATCTCTTTGATGATGCCCAAATTATCGCCTTCTTCATTGACGACTGTCAATCCCACCAAGTCCGACCAATAATACTCATCGTCATCCAAAGCGGGTAAGTTTGATTTATCCACCCAAACGCTCACGCCATTCATGGTCTCTGCCACGTTACGGTCAGGCACTTCCTTAAAACTTGCCACCAACCCTGCCCCCTGCTCTCGCCAGTCGCTGACCGTCAAAGGGCGAAAACCGAGTGCTGTTTTCATGTACCAATGAGGCATGTCAAAGATATCCGAGCGGTTGTCAGTCAAGCTAAATACCCACAGCCAGCCCTTAATACCATAAGGTTTTTTTAGGGTAGCGATTTGGATGAGCGTGTCGGGATTGGGCGATGTTGTCATGGCGTTTTAAATAAATTAATAAAAATAAATGCTTGCAAAGTAAATAAGAGTTTTGACTTATTTTAAAACCAGTAAAGAGATAAATAAAAATCGGTCTGCATGACACTCATCAATCAATGATAAGAGACACACAAACCGACACAAGATGTCAGCGATTACGCTTTGTTGCTAGCCTTAACCAGTTGAGCAACACGGTCAGAGGGCTGAGCTCCTTTACCAATCCACGCATTATAAGCGTCTTGGTCAATGCGAAACGCTTCTTCTTGACCACGAGCCAGTGGGTTAAAGAAACCAATACGCTCAATGTGGCGACCGTCACGAGACGCACGCTTGTCAGCAACAACGATTTGGTAGAATGGGCGTTTTTTTGAACCGCCACGAGCTAGACGAATAACAACCATGATAATTCTCTCTTGAATTCATTAAATGATAAAGTATTTGCAAGAAAAAAACTGGTCGCCAAAAATGTGAGGATGAGCCGATGGCAAAACCAGATTTATAAAAAGACCCTAATTATACCAATTTTTATGCCATTTTCAAAGTAATTTTTTAAAAATTCTCATGCCGTGATGCAACACCTGACAACATGGACATAAATTGGTTTGACAAAGCAATTTCCGACTTTATGCACAAAACGTGTGTTAAAATAGAGCGTATCGCACTTTTATCCCATTTTTATGAAAAAAAATTACAAGTACTGGCAACTTAAAATCAGACACACGCTAAATTCTAACACATGGCAGACGGTTAGCATGGTGATTTTTATCGTCTTTGCCAGTATCGCTTTATCGATTTGGCTCATTTGGCGAAGCCTGTATCTGCCTGAGATTAAGAATCACGCCAGTTATTTGGCAAGCGAGCTGACCTTTATTGACAACGCCAATCAGAGCTTTGCAGACGACCCTGCCATGCTCAAATGGGTGCAGGACAACAGCCATGTGCAAATCATCAGCGACCCGAGCGAGTTTCCTGTGGTCAATGACAAGATAGTGGCTGACTTTTTTACCGACATTTTTGCAGGGCAAGTCAGCCGAGAGCTTGGGCGTGAGGTCAAGGTTTATTTTAAGTTCAAACCAACTCCGAAGCTGTGGATTTGGGACAGCAAATACCCCAACGTTTGGCTGCGTGAACCTGTCATTCACTACTCGCAGTACAGTGCGGGGTTACTGGCAGGCTTTGTGTTTGGCTTGCCGATTTTGACCATTTTGGTGAGTCTGGTTTTGGTACGTCGCCTAAATCGCCCACTCAAAAAACTAGAACGCACCGCCAATGACTACATTCATCTAGGGCATGCGACCGTGCTACCCGAGGTTGGCTCAAATGAGATTCGTAAAGTCAATACCGCCTTTAACCGCCTATTTCACACCCTACATCAAGCCCAAAAAGAACGCACCATCATGCTCGCTGGCATCAGCCATGACTTACGCACGCCCCTAACTCGCATGCGACTAACTGCCGAGATGTTGCCTGATGAGTTTTTTCGAGAAGGGCTGGTGTATGACATCGAGGACATGGATGCTATTTTGGAACAGTTCATGTCATTTATGAAAGACGGCTCGGATGAAGCAGTGCGAGCGACCAATTTGGAGCTGATTTTCCATGAAATCAGCGTGCAGTTTAATGACGTGCGTTTTGTCTATGACAATCGGGTCGTCGAAGATGTCATGGTGCGTCCTTTATCCATGAAACGCTTGATTGTCAATTTGATCAATAATGCGGTGCGTTATGGGCGTGAACCCATCCATTTGGGGGCGGTGATTGATTATCGAGACGCCGATGATTTAACCGCTGAAACCCTTAAAAAAAGAATACTCACCATCAGTGTGCGTGATGAAGGCGAGGGTGTGGCGGAGAGTGAACTACAACGTATTATGCAACCTTTTGAGCGTGGTGAGACAGCACGGACAACCCAAGGTAGTGGGCTAGGTCTTGCCATCGTCAGTCGTATCGCTCACCTGCACCAAGGCGAGGTCATCGCCCGCAACCATGACAATGGCGGGCTAGAAGTTCTTGTCCATATTCCTTTGGTAGATAATACACGAAGCACAACTGACACATCAGACAATCCGACAAACCATGACATCAGTGAAGATGACAAAACTAGCTCCGATTAGACTGATACATATCAGTTAATGAATTGACGTGATTTTTAATTATTTTTTACCAATCTATTATTTTTTACCAATCTCGGGGGGTAGCTGATTGGTCGTATCGGTAAAGCTGACGGGGGCGACAAGACTGGTTTTGGCTTGCTCAACATTCTTATCGGTGCTAGGCACCAGCAGAAAATAACCCAACAGAGCCGCATTGGCAAGCACCAACAATCCAAAAAGATAAGGCATATTGACATCCTAAGATAAATTTATGATTTATTTTAGCATAACTTTGCCAAAATGCCACGCCAGTTATCTGTATTTATCGCTATTCGTCTGTACCGATGAGTTTTTTCTCACTTTTTGCGCCCGTCAGCTCATCTGCCACGATAACCACACCCACCTGTTTGACTGGCCATTCCATGGTAAATCTCGCCCCGTGCAAACTTGGGCTTTCATCCACACTCATGTTACCACTAAACCAAAATGCAATGCGTGCAACAATGGACAGACCAAGTCCATAGCCACCTGACGCACGGGTACGACTGTCATCGAGACGGGCAAAAGGAATGAACACTTTTTCACGGTCAGCTTCGGGAATGCCATGCCCATCATCTTCGACAGTGACAAATGCCATGCCTTTTTTGACCCCTGCACTGATGATGGTGGTGCTTTTGGCATAACGCAGGGCATTGCCCGCTAAGTTTTGCACCACACGGTGTAGATAACGCCTGTCTGCCATCGCCACCACTTTTTGGGCGGGCGGTTTGATTTGTATGGCAATGGGCTTGCCCAAAGCATTGGTCTCACGCTCGATTTGTTCAAGGAGCTCTTTTAAGCACACCATTTCCCAATCCATCTTTGGAGAGCCTTCTTCGAGCTTGGCATAGGTTAAAATTTCATCAATAAGCTCATTTAAAGAAGCAATGTCATCATCAATATACTGTTTTTGTACCTGCCGTGACTCATAATCATCATCATCAGCAAGCATGTCCACCGCAAAACGAATGCGTGCCACTGGCGTTCTTAGTTCATGCGAGACGGCACGGGTCAGCTCACGTTGGGATTCTATCAGTCTTTTAATATGACGAATCATAGCATTAAAGGTTGATGACAGACGAGCGATGTCATCATACCCTGCCACTTGCACCATGGTGTCAAGTTTACCTTCGGCAACTTTATTGACCCCCATTTGTAAAAGTTGTAAACGTCGCTCTAATGGGAAAATCAGGGCATATACACCAAAACTCACTAACAACAGGCAAGTCAGCACAATACTAATGATGACATCCAAGGAAAAGAAGTTAAACAAAGGTACGGTTACCACCAACACTTCATTAGGAATGGTTGATGCCATCATGACCGATAGGTGGGGTCTTTGGTTTTCATTGTCAAAACTAAGCACTGCCTTGCCAGTATTTAGTCGGTCAAACTGCTCTTTATCCAAGCCCAAAGTTGACAAAGGCAATAATGCCATAGAATAACCAAATTTTTGACTTAGATGAGCAAGACGTGCTTGCTTATCTGTCAAAGATGGATAATACTGTAATTCATCCAACAAAAACCCCATAACAGCATGAATTTGACGTTCATTAATGCGATCAAGCTCGGCAGACAGCACACTGCCATCATTGTCTATGGCATGATACACCATCGAATGATGTGAGATTTCATCATAGCGAACCACTGACTTGCCTTCTTTTAATCTTTTTAATTCGCGACCTTTAAGTTCAAGGTCATCCATCGGCACGACATGAATCTCTGACCCAAATTCCCGACCAATCGCCATAAGCCAAGACTCTTTTTCTTCCACAGAGCGTCTATCATAGGATGCTGTCCCTAAATAAAAAACAACCGTGGCAATGGATTCTCGGTAAGATTGCAGGCGTTGCTGGTTAATTGCCTGCATGAGAAAATAGCCAAAAAAAGCAACCAAAAAGCAGACAAGCAAAAGTCCTGCATAAATACGAAAAAAGATACTACGTTCGGTAATTGATGAAAGTGCCATACCATTGACTTATCATGAGTGAAAATAAAAAGCCAGCGATGTGGCTGGCTTTATTGTAGCATAGCTTGGATATTGACTGATGTTAAGATTACAATTAATTGCCTTCTTTAACAAACAGATAACCTTTACTACGCACTGTTTTGATACGTTTGGGATTTTCTGGGTCATCGCCAATTTTTGGACGAATACGAGAAATACGCACGTCAATTGAACGGTCTTGACCATCGTACTCAATACCACGAAGTCGCTCAAAAATATCTTCACGAGATAAGATACGACCTGCATTGGATGCAAGTAGCCAAAGCAAATCATACTCAGCACTGGTAAAATCAACCAATTCGTCATTTAGAGTCACTGAGCGACCGCCATTGTCAATGACCAAATCACCAAATTCCAAACGCTGTGGCGTGTCATCTGTCGGTGCCGAGTCAGAGCGACGAAGCAAGGCACGGATACGGGCTAGCAATACTCGGGGCTGGGCAGGTTTTGCCACGTAATCATCCGCCCCCATCTCTAAGCCTAACACCTGATCCATGTCTTCGGTGCGTGCTGTTAACATTAAAATCGGCTGAGCATAGTGTGGGCGTACTTCACGGCACACTGTCAAGCCATCACTACCTGGCAACATGACATCAAGCACCACCAAATCAGGCTGTTCACTAATGATGCGACGAATCGCACGGGTGCCATCAGTTTCAATCGCCACGTCCAATCCGTTACGTCTGAGATAGTCTTGGGTTAAGACGGCAAGACGCTCATCATCTTCAACAATCAGAATTCGGGGAATGTCTTCTTTTTCTGGGGCTGTCGTTGTCATATATTATCCTTGAATACATCAAAAGATACATCAAAATCAGGTAATGCCATCAATCAAGCAAACTTGTTTGGTGGACATGCTTATTCTAACAAATTTTTGAGCAATAAGCACGATTTTTAATCAGCAATTAAGCAAATAATTAAGCACGGTTTTTGTACTTTTGAATGGTTTGTAGCTGTGCCAATGACTCTGTCAATGCTGTCAGGGCAGCAGTGGTATCAATATTAGCACTTTGATTTGCCAAGGCTTGCTCGGCAGTGCGACGTGCTTCGGCGATTTTTGCTTCATCCAGATTACTGGCACGTTCTGCCGAATCAGCAAGCACGGTCACAATCTTAGGTTGAACTTCTAGCACACCACCTTGTACATAAATCACTTCATCTGTACCATCGGCTGATTTTAGGTGCAAAGGACCTGGTTTTAGCAAAGTAATGATTGGCGTATGACCTGCCAAAATACCAAGTTCACCATCAATACCCGAAGCCACAAGCACACTAATGTCACCTGAGTAAAGCTCTTCTCTGGCACTGACCACTCGGCATGTAAATGTTGCCATGATGACTCCTATCTATATTTATATCATCGTTTTGTCCGTGATAAAGTCAGTTAAGATTAGATTTCTCCAATCTTAACTTTGGACATTAAGCAGCTTTTAGCTTGTCAGCTTTTACAATCACTTCATCGATACCGCCAACCATATAGAAGGCTTGTTCTGGCAAGTGGTCATATTCACCACTGATGATAGATTTAAAGCCAGCAATCGTATCACGCAGTGCCACATACTTACCAGGTGCCCCTGTAAATACTTCTGCCACGTGGAAAGGCTGTGATAGGAAACGCTGAATCTTACGAGCACGATAAACAACTAGCTTATCTTCTTCTGACAACTCATCCATACCCAAGATGGCAATGATGTCTTTTAACTCTTTATAACGTTGTAGTACTTCTTGCACGCCACGAGCGACATTATAATGCTCATCACCGATAACTTGTGGGTCAAGCTGACGCGATGTTGAATCAAGCGGGTCAACCGCAGGGTAGATCCCTTGTGAAGCGATATCACGGCTAAGTACGACCGTTGCATCCAAGTGAGCAAAGGTGGTCGCAGGCGATGGGTCAGTCAAGTCGTCCGCAGGAACGTAAACGGCTTGTACAGAAGTAATCGAACCTGACTGAGTAGAAGTAATACGCTCTTGCAACGCACCCATCTCTTCGGCAAGTGTCGGCTGATAACCTACCGCAGATGGCATACGACCTAGAAGTGCTGATACTTCGGTACCTGCTAGGGTATAACGGTAAATATTATCAACGAACAACAGAACGTCACGACCCTTGCCAGTGGCTTCATCTTTTTCATCACGGAAGTACTCTGCCATGGTGAGACCAGTCAAAGCAACACGCAAACGGTTTCCTGGTGGCTCGTTCATCTGACCGTATACCATCGCAACTTTTGATTTGGTAAAGTCTTCGGTATTAACAACGCCAGCTTCTTGCATTTCGTGATAAAAGTCGTTACCCTCACGAGTACGCTCACCCACACCTGCAAACACAGATAGACCTGAGTGTTTTAGGGCGATGTTGTTAATGAGCTCCATCATATTAACGGTCTTACCAACACCGGCACCGCCGAACAGACCAACTTTACCCCCTTTTGCAAATGGGCAAAGCAAGTCAATCACTTTAATACCAGTTTCTAGTAGCTCTGTTGAATTAGATTGTTCATCATAGCTTGGGGCTTCACGGTGGATAGACCATTTTTGTTCAGCATTCACAGGACCTGCTTCATCGATTGGGCGACCCAATACGTCCATGATACGCCCTAGTGTTGCTGTACCCACAGGCACAGAGATGGGTGCACCTGTATTAGAAACAGGTAAGCCACGTTTTAGACCTTCGGTAGAACCCATGGCAATGGTACGTACCACGCCATCACCCAACTGCTGTTGGACTTCCAAGGTAGTTTCCGTGCCATCAACATGAAGTGCATCAAAGATTTGGGGGACTTCACCACGGCTAAACTCAACGTCAATTACCGCACCGATAATCTGCACAATACGACCGCTCATTGCGTTCTCCTAAATTTTTATATTCAGCTAAACTGACTTATGATACAGCGGCAGCACCACCAACGATTTCCGAAATCTCTCGGGTAATCGCTGCTTGTCTGAGCTTATTATAAACCAATTGTAAATCTTTAATTAAATTACCAGCATTATCTGTCGCCGCTTTCATCGCTACCATACGAGCAGATTGCTCTGATGCGATGTTTTCAAGGACGGCTTGATAAACCAATGATTCAATATAGCGTACCATCAAACTGTCAATCAACGTCTTTGTATCAGGTTCATAAATATAATCCCAACCGTGACTGATACCCTCATCATCGGACAAAGCTCCCTCAGGCAAAGGAACAAGCTGAGTGATTGATGGTTTTTGGGTCATGGCGTTGATAAACTGATTGTACACCAAATAAATTCTATCTAATTTGCCATTTTGGTAATCATCAAGCATGGTCTGTACGGGACTGCTGATGTGTTCATAGCTTGGACTATCGCCATAATCGGTAACTACCGATGTGACATTACCACCAAAGTTTTTGAAAAAGCCAACGCCTTTTGAGCCAATGGCTGCAAACTCAACTTCGACAGACTGCTCTTGGTAAGTTTTGACTGACTTTAACAAACTTTTAAATAGGTTAATGTTTAGACCACCTGCCAAACCACGGTCAGAAGTAACCACAATAAAGCCCACACGGTTCACAGGGCGACTGACCATATAAGGGTGCTTATAATCGGACTGTGCTTGCACAAGGTGTGAAATCACACGGTGCATACTTTCAGCATAAGGGCGACCCATGCCCATGCGTTCTTGAGCCCGACGCATTTTACTGGCAGCAACCATCTGCATGGCACGTGTGATTTTCTGAGTGCTTTTAATACTGGTTACTTTTGCACGTATTTCTTTTAAGCTTGCCATAATTATTCCAAAACTGGACTCAGTTTAAATGGGTATATGGTGTATCAATGATACACCATATTGCTCTTAGTAGCTACGAGATGCTTTGAAAGCTTCAATCCCTGCTTTTAGACGACTCTCGATGTCATCATTATAATTGGCAGTCTCATCAATCTCGCTCATGAGAGCACCATATTCGCCACGAAGGAAGCTTAGCAAACCTTGCTCAAAAGCACCGATTTTTTCAACAGGTACATCCGCAAGATAACCTTCGTTTGATGCATAGATGACCGCCGCTTGGTCAGCGATAGACATCGGTGCGTATTGTTTTTGCTTCATCAGCTCAGTCACACGCTGACCGTGTTCTAGTTGCTGTTTGGTTGCGTCATCCAAATCCGATGCAAACTGAGCAAAGGCAGCCAACTCACGATACTGTGCCAAGGCTGTACGGATACCGCCTGAAAGCTTTTTGATGATTTTCGTTTGAGCTGCACCACCCACACGAGATACCGAGATACCAGCATTTACCGCAGGGCGAATACCTGAGTTAAATAGGTTAGATTCTAAGAAAATCTGACCATCAGTAATCGAAATGACGTTGGTAGGTACGAACGCTGATACGTCCCCTGCTTGTGTTTCAATGATGGGCAGGGCAGTCAATGAACCAGTCTTGCCTTTGACTTCGCCACCCGTAAACGCTTCTACATAGTCCGCATTAACACGAGATGCACGTTCTAACAGACGTGAGTGCAAGTAAAATACATCCCCTGGGTAGGCTTCACGTCCTGGTGGACGGCGTAGTAGTAGTGAGATTTGACGATAGGCAACCGCTTGCTTAGACAAATCATCATAGATGATAAGTGCGTCTTGACCACGGTCACGGAAGTACTCACCCATGGTACAACCAGAATATGGGGCGATGTATTGCAGTGCCGCAGGCTCTGATGCTGATGCAACCACAACGGTAGTATAAGCCAATGCACCTGACTCTTCTAGTTTACGCACCACGTTAGCGATGGTTGAGCGTTTTTGACCAACAGCAACATACACACATTTGATGCCAGAGTCTTTTTGGGCGATGATGGCATCGATTGCCATGGCGGTCTTACCTGTTTGGCGGTCGCCAATGATAAGTTCACGCTGACCACGTCCGATTGGAATCATGGTATCAACCGCTTTATAACCTGTCATAACAGGCTCATCAACCGATTGACGAGCGATAACGCCAGGGGCGATTTTTTCAACTTTATCGGTTAGCTTAGCATTGATAGGACCTTTGCCATCAATAGGATTACCCAAAGCATCAACCACACGACCCAACAGTTCAGGACCTACGGGTACTTCTAGGATACGACCTGTGCAGTATGCTTTTTGTCCTTCTTGTAGGGGCAAATAGTCGCCCAAAACGACCGCACCGACTGAGTCTTGTTCTAAGTTTAGTGCCATGCCATAGACATTGCCTTCAAACTCAATCATCTCGCCATACATGGCTTCTTCTAGACCATGAATTTTTACAATACCATCAGAGACACTGACGATAACGCCTTCAGTTTTAGCAGTTGCGCTTACGTCAAGGTCTTGAATACGTTGCTTAATCAGATTGCTGATTTCAGCTGGATTCAATTGTTGCATTGCCTTGTTTCCTATAATTTAGACAGCCACAGTTTATGCTGTTAGCTGAGTCTTTAATTGTTTTAACTTGCCACGCACCGAGCCATCAGTAAACTTATCGCCCACTTTAATGGTCGCACCCCCTAACAGTGAACTATCCACAGCCTCGTGTAAAATCACGATAGAACCTGTTGAGATAGCCAAAGATTCTTGTAGGGATTTGCGTTGGGCCTCAGTTAGTGGGTAGGCTGATGTTACGTAAGCGTCAACCTGTTTTAGCTCTTGTGATTTTAGCTTGCTGTAATGAGCATGAATCTCAGGAAGCAAAGACAGTCTGTCATTATCAGACAGCTGGCTGACAAAGTTTGTCAATGCCTTATTGGCTGTCAGATGCTTACTTCCTGCTAATACTTCTGCCGCCACACTCACGTCCACGCCCTGTGATGCCGCTGTCTGCAACGTTTGGGCAAGTGGCGAGTTACTCGGTCTTTGGCTAGTGTAGATATCCATCAGCACCGAAGCTTTGTGACTGGCGGGAATGGCTGGATTGTGTAGCAAACCAATAAATGCGTCATTACGCACAATATCCGATGCCATCAACAAGAAGTCTTCCCATTCGTTAATCGCATTTTGCTCTTTAGCATAGTCAAACGCAGCTTTTGCGTAAGGTCTTGCCAAGGTAGATAATTCAGCCATGAGTTCCTCTAATTACAGCTTGGTTGCCAGTTGTGCTAGCATGCTGGCATGTTTTTGTTCATCAACTTTTTCTTCTAGAATCTTTTCAGCACCAAGTACTGCAAGAGTCGCAACTTGTGAACGTAGCTGTTCACGAGTTTGGGCAATTTGTTGGTCAACCGTTTGTTGGGCCGCACCAATAATACGCTCGCTTTCAAGACGGGCTGTGACTTTGGCGTCTTCAATCATTTGATTGGCAGTTTTGTTAGCACGTTCAATGATAGAAGCAGCCTCAGCTTTGGCACTTGCAAACTCTGCTTGGACTTGTGACTCAGCAGATGCAAGGTCAGCTTTTGCTTTTTCGGCGGCGTTTAAGCCTTCTTCGATTTTACGTTGACGCTCGTTAATCGCTCCGATGAGTGGCGGCCATACGAATTTCATGCAGAACCACACGAAAAACGCAAACGCAATCATCTGACCGATAATGGTGGAATTAATATTCATCCAATCACCTCATTTGTTAGTGAAAGTCAGGTGATAGCCAATTGCTGTCGGCAAGTAAACTGCCGACAAGAATGGACCTAGACTGACCGCTTCAACTTATGCGAATGGGTTGGCGAATAGTAGAAGCATGGCAATACCAACACCAATCATCGGTACGGCGTCAAGAAGACCTGCCACGATGAACATTTTGGTTTGAAGTTGCGAGCCAAGCTCAGGCTGGCGAGCAGTACTTTCTAGGAACTTACCGCCTAGGATAGCAAAACCAATACCAGTTGCCAAAGCACCTGCACCGATTAGAAGAGCCACAGCAAGAAGCGTGTATTGAGCGATTACTGGATCCATGATGTCTCCTTAATGACCTGTTTGAAGGGTTAAAATAAAAAGTGTCAATTAATGTTCTGATGTCTGTGAGATGAGCGACAGATAAACAATCGTCAACATCATAAACACGAACGCCTGTAAAGTGATAACTAAAATATGGAAGATTGCCCAAGCCAAATGTAGCGGTACACCCAAGCCTTTAACAAACAAGCTCTCAGACATGTACATAAGTGCAATTAGAATAAAGATAAGCTCACCAGCATACATGTTACCAAACAGTCGCAGACCTAGCGAAATGGGTTTGGCAAGCAGAGTTACTGTCTCTAAAACTAGGTTGATGGGGATTAAAATCGCTTGCAAGATTGGGTTTTTGGCACTAAATGGGTGTAAGGTAAACTCGCCAATAAATCCGCCCACGCCTTTGTATTTAAGACCAAAACCAATGATGAGCAGTAGCACACAAAATGCCATACCGAGCGTGATATTCGGGTCAGTACTTGGTACAATCTTAAAGTAAACATGGTGCGGGTCGTGACCCATCAGACTACCAATCCACTGTGCGGTACCAGGGATGAAATCAACAGGAATCAAATCCATCAAGTTCATCAAGAAAATCCACACAAAAATCGTCAATGATAAAGGTGCAATCAGCTTTGATGGACCTTTATAAGATTCACGGACACTGTTGTCCACAAAATCAACAACCATCTCAATGAAGGCTTGTAGCTTGGTAGGTACGCCTGATGTCGCCTTACGCCCAACCATCCAAAATAGCCAGCAAAAGAAAGCACCCAAACCAACCGACCACAGCATGGAGTCCAAATGAATGGCTTTAAAGCCCATCTCTGCGGCTTCTTGGGCGGTGTGTGCCACTTTCCAACCATGTTCTGGATGATAACCATACGTCCAGTTGGTTAAATGGTGAGCAATATATTCTGAAGAATCCGCTGCCATAATAAGCTCTTATTTTTAACTTGGTTAATCAGAACGTGTGAAAAATTCATCACGCAATCCATCAATTTGCAAGGTGTTGAGTTCTCAACACGCTCTAAAATGACACAATAAAAAATTGCTGGTTCAACTTATCCCATAAATATCAATCAGCAATTTTAAATCATTCATTTAAAGTACATTATTTTCAATCATTTCATACAAATCATTGAAAATAATGTACTTGTAAATTTATGAAATTTTTATCGAAATGTTTGTAGGGTGTATTGAACGTTGGTATTTGCTATGAAAAATGAGAAAAATCGTACGTTTTTCAAGGAAAAAGTGAAGTTTAATAGTCGTTCTATCAAACGAGCTTTTGACAATGAAAAACAATCCGACCACTTAATTGTGTAAATTTTAAGATTTTAACTTAATTTTTTTAAATTAAGTGGTCGGATAGCCATTTTTCATACAAAAATTAGTTGAAATCATTAAATTTTATCACATTGTATAAAATGTTATCAATGTTCAATACGCCCTAAGCAATCCGAAGTATAATAACCTACTTTGGTGGTTCTTGTAAAGGGTAAATATGAGTTTTCTTACAGAATTTTTTCAATTTTTGGCAAAAAATGGGCATTAAATTTAAAAATCTAATTATTTTTAAATTTAATTGATAATCTAAATACGCCACATCACCATAACGTGCACAACTTGTAGGGCAAAACAAGCCAAAATCACCAAAAACGCCCCAATCGGCTTAGCTAACATAAAAATCAGGGCAAACCCTATCAGCGTGATAAACCATTTTATCATCTGCCCTAGATACATGTTGAGCATGATAACACGCCCCGCTCTCGCCCCTGTCGTGCGGTAGGCAATGAGTGTAAACGCACACTGGGCGATGTAACCAAGCAGTCCGCCCGATGCCATGCTTTTGGTGGCGTGAGCAACCCCCAACGTTTCAAGGATAAACCCTATGCCAATGAGTATCAATACCGCCCACGCTTGGCGAAATTGCAAGCGATACACACGGGCTTGCTGATGACGCTGGGCAGGCTTGCTCATGATGCTCTCAAAAACACAGTGAAAAATCGTAAGGTCCTGTATTATAGAAAGTTTTTAAAAAACTTACAAGATTTTATCAGCATTTTTTCATCAGTAAAAAGTGATAATATCATTTATTTTTATGATAAATATAGAATGAAGCTTTTGCCGGTTTTAGGAAAATAAAACACGCCTTTGGTTGTAGCAAGTTTGATAGATGTCATTTATAGACAAAAAGGCAATGCTTACCACATCGCCTTTATATACGCCCTATCCGCCAATTTATTTTTGGTCGATACACGCGTAAATCTCATTGACGGTCGCCTGCCACACGTCCACAAAATCGGTGCCGTCTGACATGTCTTCTTGCTTGATAAGCGTGCCGACATTGCCGAGCTTGTTTTTAATGCCGTCCGAAATCGCCCCTTGCGACAGTAAGCACATATAAGGCGATGGGCGGTCGTTATTTAAAATACGAAATTGGCTGGCTTTGGGCGACAAATGATGGTCGGGGGTCAATGCCCCTGCAAAACGTAGATTTGCCGAGCGTTCAAGGTAGGCGAACGAATCATGATACGCCCAATACGCCCGCTTATGCTCTTTTGGCACCTGTGCCACCGCCTTATCCATGGCTTGATGAAACGCCTTGACGTTATCGGCATACAACCCCTTATGCTCAGGGTTGGCGTGTGAATGCACCACCGCCAATGCTCGCACAATGGCTTTGGCATTCTCTGGGTCTAGCCAAATGTGTGGGTCAAAGGTGTCAGCTCGGGGCGTGCCATCAAGCTGCCTCATAGGCAGACGATAAAACGCCTTCATCTTAAATAGCGAAATGGCATTGGGGGCGTTCTCTAAGGTCTTAACGAGATTTTGTTCAAGCTCATGCCCGAACCACACCACATAATCACTGTCGCCCACGAGCTTGACTTTGCTTGGCGAGAGACTACCATGATGACCAACATCGCCTGTAGATAGTAGCATTTGGGCAGGTTCTGCTCCCTGTGTTACTGCATTGGACAAAAGTAACAATGGATAATTACTCACCGTTACCGTGCCTGCATGGACGGTCGCAGACAGCAGGGTAGGCAAGGCAAATAGGCTTAGTTTAGCAAAGGGGAATTTAGAAAATAACATGGCAACCTTTTTAATAAATTTATTTAAAAAATGGCACAAAACTTGCATAAATTTGCGGTAATGTCTTGTAAGATTATATCATACATCATGGGCTTTTGTTATAATGTATCTAAATTAAGATGAAACAAGCATTTTTCTTAAAAATTACCAACACAAACACCGCCCATTTGATGATATGTTATATCAATGGCATTCATCAGTCATTTTAAAATTGTCCAACTATTTTTATGGTAAAATAACGTATATTTTAAATGTAATTTTATAATTTTGAACAACCAAAAGAGCCTATCATGACCGACCACGCCTGCCAATGCGACCACCACCACAACGTCCACGAACATCAAGACCCCAAACAACGTATGCTTGATGCCAAAGCCCACTGTGAAGCTCGGGGCGTGCGTTTTACGCCCTTGCGTGAGGAAGTGTACGGGCTGATTTTGGAAGCGGATAAGCCACTTGGGGCGTATGACCTTATCAGTGCCTTGCAGTCTGCTCGCCACTCATCAGGGGCAAAAAACAAGAACATCGCCCCACCGACCATTTATCGTTCGTTAGAATTTTTGCTTGCCGAAGGATTGATTCATCAGTTAAGCTCCATGAACGCCTATGTGCCATGTTGCCACCCACGCTCCAAGCACGCCGCCGCCTTTTTGATTTGTCAAAAATGCCAAAGCGTTGAAGAGTGCTCCAACGTACCTGTGGACGCCATTGTCAATTTTGCCAAAGATGACGCAGGATTTGACATAGAACGCACGGTCATTGAACTAAAAGGCGTGTGTCGTGCCTGTCGCTAACACAGTCGCTAATACAGACGAGCTGTTTTGCTTAGACAAAGTCAGCTTTCATGCTGGTCAAAACAAGATTTTAACCGACATATCGCTTAGCTTATCCAAGGGTGAAATGGTCAGTCTTATCGGCCCAAACGGGGCGGGCAAGTCCACGCTGGTCAAGCTCATTTTAGGCTTAAACAAACCCACGTCAGGCGACATCATCAAGCACAACAGCGTGATAAGCTACGTCCCCCAAAAGTTTAGCGTGCCAAGCATTTTGCCCTTACGTGTCAAAGATTTGCTCGCCCAAGCAAACACCAAACGCCTAACGCCTGATGAGCGTGATTTTGTCCTACAAAAACTATCGCTTGCCCCCTTGCTTGACCGCCAAATACACCACCTATCAGGGGGCGAGACTCAGCGTGTCCTTATGGCAAGAGCGTTGCTTGACAAACCCGACCTACTCATCTTAGACGAACCCATGCAAGGGCTAGACCCTGATAGTGAAGAGTTACTTTATGACTTTATAGACAGTATGCCCCCATTTTTGGCGTGTGCCATGCTCGTTGTGTCGCACGATTTGCACTGGGTCATGAAAGGCACTCGGCGTGTCGTCTGCCTAAACAAACACATCTGCTGTCAAGGCGTGCCGTCCGACATCGCTCATCTGCCTGAGTTTGTTGCGTTATTTGGGCAATATCACAGCACCCACCAAACCCCCTACATTCATCATCACGACCACTGTCAGCATACCCACTAATTATGAACGATTGGCTACCGATTATCGCCCCTGCTTGGATAGCAGGTTCACTGCTTGCCCTACTCTCTGCACCGCTTGGCTGTTTGGTACTGTGGCGACGCATGGCGTTTTTTGCCGATACGCTCGCTCATGGGGCTCTGCTTGGCGTGGCGATTGGGGCGTGGCTGTCTATCCCTGCCGACATGGGTGTGGGTGTGGTGAGCATAGGCGTGGTCATCACGCTTATGTTTTTGCAAGACAAGCGACTGCCAAGCGATGCCACGCTGTCGGTGCTTGCCGTGTCCCTGTTGTGTCTGGGGCTTTTAACGCTCACCCAGCTTACCCAGCAACAAGCCAACGTGCTAGGCTTTTTGTTTGGTAGCTTACTTGACATGGATTGGGGCGATTTGCCCCGTTTGGCGGTCATGGTTGGGGCAGGGGTTATCTTTTTGGCGTGGATTTGGCAAAAACAGGTCAAACTTGCCACATCAGAAGCCCTAGCGTCTATCGCAGGTATCAATCCTAAGACCGAACAGTTCTTTTTTATGGGGCTTCTGGCGGGGTTTTGTGCGGTTGCTATTCAAGCGGTTGGCAGTTTGCTCATCACAGGGCTACTTATCCTACCTGCTCTTATCGCTCGCCTGCTTGCTCACTCGCCCACACAAATGGTCATCTTTGCCATGATAATCGCCCAAATCGCCGTAACCACAGGCGTATGGGGAAGCGTGTGGCTTGACGTACAAACAGGACTTGCGATTCTCATGACGTTGGCGATTGGGTTTTTTGCGGTGTTTGGGGTGGGAAAGGTGCTGGGTAAGTCGTAAATTGGTAAATTGATGAATTGGTGAATTGTAATTTTTAATAACAAAAAAACAAACGTTTAGGCGGTGTATTTACCCTTATAATGTATGAATTTTGGGCAAATTGCAATTCGTCCCTGCCCAAAAAATCAATAAATTGCCATTTTAAATTATAGTCATTTAATTTCAAAATACATCAACGGGCGTGTTCAACACGCCCCTACGAAGATATTTTGACATTTTTTATTCATCATATTTTTAAAAGGCATTTTAGGGACAACTCACATTTGCCCTATGGTGCTTAAACAAATAATATTTGCACAAATGGCAATCTGCCCCACCCATTTACATTTAACCATATTTTTAAGCCACCGCCCCATGACCTACCCCACCCACCTATCCACTCCGTCTGATTTTATCATCGCTCAAATCAGCGATTTGCATTTATCCACGCACGTCCCTACCAATACCGATAAATTTTTAAAAGTGCTGGATTTTGCCTTAACCTTTAAGCCAAACTTACTGTTACTCACAGGCGATTTGGTCAATGAAGGTCATTTACCCCTTTATGATTGGCTGTTTGCTGCATTGGATAAAACAAATACCCCCTATCTGTGCTTGGCGGGCAATCATGACGTAACACATGAGATAGGGCATGATTTACCTTTTGACAAACGCACATTTCTCCCCATTGCCAAAGATGATAGGCTCATTGACACCCACCGTCTTGTCATAGACTTGCCCTACGCCACTTGGCAACTTTTAGCGGTCAATTCTGCCCTACATGGTCATATTTACGGGCGACTTGATGATGGCCAGCTTGCCTTTTTAAAGACTCATCTAAATCACGCCATGCCTACCCTTATCGCCCTGCACCACCACCCTACCCCTGTCGGCTCGGCATGGATAGATGAGCATATGTTGCAAAATGGCGATGAATTTTGGGCGATACTAAACGCTCACACCACCAATACCACCAATCGCCCCCATGTTCTCTGTGGACACGTTCATCAGGCACATATCTTGCAACAAAATGGCGGAACGCTCTATACCTGCCCTGCCACGTCTCGTCAATTTGCCCCTCACCGAGATGAGTTTGGTATTGATGATGTAGCAAGCGGTTTTCGTTTGCTACAATTATATAACAATCGTACGCTAGACACATGGGTCAAAAGGCTGGATAATAGCGGGTTTTAAAAAAGCATTGTTAATTGACCATACTTTTAGATGGACTTGTAAGGGCAAATCACATTTGCCCTATGATAACGTGTTGATTTTTGGGCGAATATGATTCACCCCTATGCCCTAATACTTAAATTTTTTATGGAATTACTTGAAAAATCCAAACATATCCCCATTTAGGACGCAATTTTTTGAGTGTTAATTTTTTCATGCTTGGTCAAATTGACGATTTTTAAAGGATAAACGCATGGCAAACGCCACTTTCACTCCCTACAGCCCTGCCAAAGACGAAGAGTATATGTCGAACGCTCAGTTGGAGCATTTTCGTGCGATTTTGGTAAATTGGAAAACCGAACTGTTAGCCGAAGCCGAACGCACCAAAGACTACATCAACGAAGAAACAGGGGCAATGGCAGACATCAACGACCGTGCCACCCAAGAAGAAGAGTTCGCTTTGGCTCTACGCACCAGAGACCGTGAGCGTAAACTGGTGCGTAAGATTGAGAAATCACTGGCGGAGATTGGGACAGGCGATTATGGGTTTTGTGAGACGTGTGGCACGGAGATTGGACTAAAACGCCTAGAAGCTCGCCCCACCGCCACGCAGTGCATTGACTGCAAAACCATGTCCGAGATGAAAGAAAAACAAAATCACGGACACTAAGTCTGCCATGAACCCACGCCCCATTATCGGTCGCTTTGCCCCGTCCCCGACTGGGGCGTTGCATTTGGGGTCGCTGTGTACCGCTTTGGCAAGTTATTGCCATATCAAGTCATTGGGCGGACAGTGGCTTGTGCGGATTGAAGACGTGGACTTTGAGCGGTGTAAGCCTGATTATGCCGTCTCTATCTTGACCGATTTGGAAAATTTAGGACTATACTCGGACGGCGAAATCCTATTTCAATCCAAACGCACAGATATTTATGATGAGTATCTTGCTCATTTGTCAAACATCACCTATCACTGCACCTGCTCTCGCAAGGAGCTATCCGCCCTATCCATACCTGCGGTGAGCTTTTATGACGTTAATATCAAGGATTTACACCTTGCTCCGATTTACCCCCGATTATGCCTGCACAAAAACCTAAGCGACAACAAAATCCGTCTGTGCCTGCCTGACATGCTGACCGCCTTTTTTGACGGCATACAAGGCGTGATATGGGACAACCCTGCCAAAAGTCTTGGCGATGTGGTCGTCAAACGCCAAAACGGCATGATAAACTACATACTCGCCTGCACCATTGATGACGGCTTGCAAGGAATAACGCACGTCATGCGGGGGCTTGACATCATGCCGATGACGGTCGCCCAGCTCTGTATCGCCAAAGCATGTCTCCTTCCCACGCCTCACTATTTTTATCATTTGCCCCTACTTGTCAATCATGACGGACAAAAACTCTCCAAACAAAACCTTGCCACACCGATAGACACCACCACGCCTGATAAAGTGAGCGATTTACTCTTTACCGCTTTAACCTTGCTCGGGCAAAATCCGCCAGCAGAGTTACAAAAAGAGACGTCCGACACGATACTCATGTGGGCGACTCGTCATTGGGATAATCGCGTGTTAGAAGGAGCAACATTGGGGATGGTTTAAACACCCCAACTCTTTTAATACTCTCTGTTTTTATTTTCCAGATAAATTCGCTCGCTTTCTTTGTCCGCCTTTAAAATCATGGCAATCATGATAAGTGCCATCAGCATGGACGAACCGCCAAAGCTATAAAATGGCAAGGTCAAGCCCTTGGTTGGCATAAGCCCCATGTTCATGCCTGCATTAATCAGCACTTGCCCAAAAATCACCACGCCAAAGCCAAATACCATGTAGCTAAGACGCAGTTGGCGACGTTTTAGGGCGGTATGGCTGATTCTCATAATCGTCGCCACAATCAGCACTTCAAGCAGTAACACAAACGCCACCCCCAAAAAGCCCAACTCTTCGCCTGTGATGGCTAGAATAAAGTCGGTATGAGCTTCGGGCAGGTGCGATAATTTTTGCACGCTGTTGCCATAGCCCACCCCGTCAAACTCCCCCCGCCCAAAGGCTATCAGACTGCGAGACAGCTGATAATCGGTGTCCTGCACGTCATCAAACGGCTCCCAAAACGACATGAGTCGCTCTTTACGATAATCCGACGACAGTAGTCCATAAACCAGTGCAGGCACGAACACCGCCGACACCAACGCCACATAATGCGGTAATGGCACCCCACTGACAAACAAAATAATGCTCGCTGTGGCGATAATCACCGCCACCGAACCGTAGTCAGGTTGCCACAAAATCAGGGCAATCATCGGCAAATACCACACCGTCAGTCGCCACCCTGCAATCAGACTGCCCCGCACTTCTGCCGACCGTCTGACCACATAGTCAGCAATGACCAACACCATCAGCAGTTTAACAAATTCGGACGTCTGGAAATTAAACACCCCAAAGTCAAGCCATCGCTGTGAGCCATTAATGACCGTCCCTGTTATTAGCGTCACTATCAACAGTAACAGTGCCACGAGCCATGCCAACACCAGCAGCCCAATTTCAAAATACCACTTCAAAGGAAAGCGATACACCACCATGCCCGCCAACAAACCGATAACAATATAAGTCGCTTGTGAATAAAAGAAGGTCATGGGCGACAAGCCTTTGGTCATCGCAAACGGCACTGACGCTGACGCCATCATCAAAAGACTCATGGACAGCAACAAAAACAGGCTCGTCATCAACACCGTCCGAGCAGACGGTACATAGGGCGATGTGGCTATCGTCGTGGGGATGTTAAAAAAACTCATGACAGGGCAATGCTTGGGAAAATTTGGGGGCTATATTATAAACCAAATCTCTGCTAAATGCTTGATTATTTGGTAAAAATTTGGGGAAATTAGAAAGGCTTGGGCAAAAATTGCGTAGAGTTCGGGTAGGGTTGCGGACAAAGTTTGGTATTGCGAAAAATTAAAAGGGCAAAACCATCTTGGCAAAGTCAATGTGCCATCATAGGGCAAATTGCAATTTGCCCCCACAACCCACCCAAAACATGTGCTTGACCATACCAACAAGCACCGCCCAATCACGCCAACGCTTTGACGTATCCCACAAACCACTCGCCACGCTCATTATAACTCTTAAATTGGTCAAGGCTTGCACACGCAGGCGACAGTAGTACGACTTTGGCAGAGCTTTGACTGGCAAGCTTTACCGCCTTTTCAAGTTTGCCTGCTTGTGTCATTTTGCTTGCCAAAATAGGACTGTTTGCCAACGTTTTTTGTATCAAATCGGCGTCTTGTCCGATAAGATAAATACTGTCGGCAAACTGTTCGGCAAAAGGGATAAGCTCAGCAAAATCCTGCCCCTTGCCTTGACCGCCCAAAATCAAGGCAAGCGACTGCTCCCCATACACCGCCCCAAGCCCATCAATGGCGGAGAGTGTCGCTCCGATGTTCGTGCCTTTTGAGTCGTTAAAATACACCTTGCCACCCACGTCCGCCACATATTCACAGCGGTGTGGCAAGCCCATAAACGTCCGTAGCACATCAAGCATGGCATTCATGTCAAGCCCCACGGCACTGCCCAAGGCTAAGGCGGATAAGGCGTTAAGCAAATTATGTTTGCCCTTAATCAAGATTTCATCAGATGAGATGAGTTTTTCGCCATTATGACACAGCCAAATGGTTTCGCCATGCTCGTCCGTTTCGCCTTTTAAACAAAAATCTGCCGAAAAGCCCTCGCCAATCTCCCCTGACGTGCTTATCATTTGGGCGTGTTTGGGCAAATGAGCGATACAGGCACGGGCAAGTTCTTCGTCGTCCAGCCACACCACGGCATTTTTGGCATTATCAAAAATGCGTAATTTTTGGGCAAGATACCCTGCCATATCGCCATGTCTGTCCAAATGGTCGGCAGATAAATTCAAAATGGTCGCCACGTCCGCCCCAAGCTTACTCATCATTTCAAGCTGAAAACTCGACAATTCAAGCACCGCCATGTCCATGCCGTCAATCTTTAATAAATCAAGAGCAGGTGTGCCAATATTACCACCCACGCCCACGGTTTTGCCTGACTTTTCTGCCATGAGTCCGACCAGCGTGGTTACGGTGGATTTGGCGTTGGAGCCTGTAATGGCGACAATGGGCGTGTGCGTGCCGTTTTGGGTATCTCGCTTTTTTAGATTTTCAATAAACACTTGTACATCGCTGACCACACTTACGCCCTGCTCGATGGCTTGGAATATGGCAGGCGTGGTAGGGTCGATGCCAGGACTGATGACGACTTTGTCCGAAGCAAGTAAAATATCAGCATTGATACCGCCAAAATAAGTCGCCACACCGCTTGGCAATTTGTCCGCCAATGGAGGAAAATTACCGTCCGTAACGGCAACCGTATGTCCTTGATTTACCAAAAAATTGACCGCCGACAGCCCAGAACCACCCAAGCCGATGACTGTATAATTTGCCATGATATTATCCTTTAAAAACACGGTTATAGTTCAAAAAGTATATTAGACTTCTTGCGAAATCCCAAATTAAAGAAAACCGTTCGTGGTGAGCTTGTCGAGCCATAACGGTTTTCCTACCCGCAGGCAGGCTCAGGGCGAACGGAAAACCTAGTTTGGCATACTTTTTGGACTATCGCCAAAAATATGAATGATGATTATTCTATCAGAATTGGCGTGGGTGTTGTTGGATTTTTGCCAAAATTGTCATATAATGGCAAAAGCTACTTGCCAATAAGGATTTTTATGAAACTTGTTACCGCGATTATCAAACCCTTTAAACTGGACGATGTCCGTGAAGCCTTGTCGGACATTGGCGTAAACGGCATTACCATCACCGAAGTCAAGGGCTTTGGTCGCCAAAAAGGACATACCGAGATGTATCGTGGGGCGGAATATGTGGTGGATTTTTTACCAAAAGTCAAACTAGAAATCGCCTGTGCTGATGACATGGTTGATGGCGTCATTGGTGCCATTATTGATACCGCCAACACAGGTAAGATTGGCGATGGCAAGATTTTTGTTACGCCATTAGAGCAAGTCATTCGCATTCGCACGGGCGAGACGGACGAGAATGCCCTATAAGAAAACCCCACCGAAGTGAGGTTTTGTGTGTTTAACTGTTTAAATCAGCCTTTGGTTACTGTCTGACGCCCATTTGCGTGCCTGCTTTACTTTTGATGGTGATGTTATTGCCATTTAGCGTGATGTTGGCAGTGCCTGAGATGGGCAGGGTTGGGTGTTTGCCTTTACCTGCGTATTTGCCACCGCCTTGGGCTTTGATGTCTCTAATGACGGTCGTGCCTTCACGCTTTTTGGCTTTTTCGGTCAAGCCTTTGGTCATCACAGCTTGATAGCCACTGCCTGACTTGCTAATGTTGATGATGGCTTTGGCTTCGCCCTTCTCACTCATTTTCCAGTTGCCCACGATGGCATCATCATTGGCAAATGCACTGGCAGATACTACAACACCCAGACCGATGGCAAGTAGTTTGTTTAATTTCATGGCTTACTCCTGTGTACAAAAATCTAATTAATCGAAGCCAGTCAGTACTCGTACTGACAACTGTTTACCCATTATAAACAAGGATTTTTTAAATTGCAAACATTAACTTTGTAAGCCATCTGCCTTTTTGTAATCGCTTGGTAAAAATGTTTCTGCCTAGGGCATGTCTACTCAAAAGGGTTGTTTACCATGACTACTTTGGATGGGTCTTTGTCAGCAGTAGCAGGCAAACCTTGGCTGTCTAAGTCATCAAACACCGCACAAAGTGCCTGTGCAAAGTCAAACAATGCCTGTGCTTGTGCCTTGCCCGCCTGCGTTTTAGTAATTTCCACATCGCCACTGAGGATGACACTGCCCGTGCCATTTTCTATGGTTAAAGCCCCAATTTGTAGGACTTCGCTGTCATTGTCAAAGATATTCATCACTCCACCTTATTTTAATAAACTCATCACAAATTCCACCAACAACACCAAAATCGCAAGCCAGCCTTCTGTATCACCCCCTTTATCCACGCTGTCCACATGCTCAGACAAAGGGGGTAAATTAAAAGCCGATGACTGCACCTGTGGCGACAGCGATGGCATGGCGTTGATGCCTGTACGTTCAGACAGCTCGGCAAGGCTGATATGTTCAATCTTACCTGAATCGTCATTGGGCGTATAGTACACGCCTGCACGGTTGATACTGGGGACATAAACCGCCTTAAAAAAGTGGCTCGGCACCAGTACGCCATCGCCGATTTGGGCGATTTGACGACCTTGGAACACCACGCCTGTCACGACATACAGCTCGCCATATTTGACCGTCAAGTTTCGTGTGTCTTGCTCTATCTCCTGCCACATTCCTCGGTTGTGCGTGCCGTTTTGAGGGGCGATGTTGGCAAGACTAAAACTGTCAAACTGTTGTGAGAGATTCGCCATGTCGCCATTGGGCGATAAATGCCCCCTGTCATAGCCCGAACGGCGATAGTCATTAAGCGTTGCTCGCACGTTTGTGGGCAGGCGACTCTCCTCATGAAAGCTGTCTTTGCGAGCCAATGAACGTGCCTGATGAATGCGTTCACGGGTCAGATACTCGGCAGAGTAGATGGGCGTGCGTGAGATGCCCGAATACAGCACGGCAAAGCCGTCAAAGCACAACTCATAATTTTTGCGAGCCAATTTTTGCCCTTTGGTGCCAACCAACTGCGGGGCGGTATTGGCATAAAAATACTCAGGACAACTGGCAAGACTTTGAGCAGTGTTCGCTGTCGTCTGCCGTCCCATAAAAACCCCAGCAGGCTCATCTGATGTCGCCAAACCAGTGGACTGCTCCACCACATAACCCCCATCATGAGCTGTGGCATAAGCGGTGGCGGTGTTTGAACTATTGGTGTTATGAGTATTGTGGTTATGGGCGTGATTGTGGTCGTCAGCATAAGCCGTCGCCACGTTATCGCCATAGGCAACGGCGGTGTTATTGGCATAAGCACTGTGGCAGGACAACAGTACCAAAGTAAGTCCCCACAGATGGGATGGGCGAGTACCTAATGAGTAGAGATAGGACATGGTGTTGGCTACTTAAAATGCGTGCCATTATACCCGATTTTTGGTGTGAGCGGTAGGATTATCAGGATTTCTGAGCTTTCAATCTCTGACACTATGGCAAAGACTGGGTTTATCATATTTATCCCAAGCACATCTTTGCCCATGGAAAATTGGCAAATCATCCCCATAATCACGTTTCCTGTTATCTTAAACCTTTTATCCCCACCCATGAATCACGCCACTTTCGCCCCACGCCTGCTTACTTGGTTTGCCACGCACGGTCGCCATGACTTGCCTTGGCAATATCATCATGCCGACACGTCTGACATTTATGCCGTTTGGCTGTCTGAAATCATGCTTCAACAAACCCAAGTCGCCACTGTTTTGGGTTATTTTGGGCGGTTTATGAATACATTTCCCACCGTACAAGATTTGGCAGCTGCCGACTGGGACGATGTGGCAAACCTATGGGCAGGGCTTGGCTACTATGCTCGGGCAAGAAATCTACACGCAGGGGCAAAGCAAGTGGCGGATTATATCGCCACACATGGGTATTTTCCAAAGACGGTGGACGAATGGCAAAACGTGCGTGGCGTGGGACGCTCCACCGCAGGGGCGATAGTGGCGATGGGCGTGCGTGGGCGTGGCGTGATATGCGACGGCAACGTCAAACGGGTGCTGACACGCTGGGCAGGCATAGACGGCGACATCACCAAATCCGCCACTGACAAGGTGCTGTGGGAGCTTGCCGACACGCTCACGCCCACAGATGATAGCGGTAAGTTCGCCCAAGCAATGATGGATTTGGGGGCGACCGTCTGCACTCGCACTCGCCCTGCTTGCGTCTCTTGCCCGCTATCGGACGACTGCACCGCCCATAAGGACGGCAATCCCACCGCCTATCCTGTCAAAGCCAAAAAGGCGGACAAACCCCACCGCCATTCGCTCGTGTTTGCTCTGATATATGATGATAAACTGTTATGGATAAAACGCCAAAGCGACACAGGGACAGGCATTTGGGACGGACTGTATGCCCTGCCCATGCTGATGATAAATGACAAACAAGGCGATGCACTCCATGATTTACATCACGCCAAAACCATGCACGATAAATACACCCACGCCCAACGCCTAAGCCTTGCTGAGCGTCAAATTTTGGATAATTTGCCAAACATTGCCATCAATCATCTCAAAACCATCAAACACACACTTACGCATTTTCATTGGCATTTGTCATTGGTTTATATAAATATTGATAAAACACTTTATAACAACATCAACCACGCCCTAACCGCCATTCATGCCGATTTTGTTTGGCAAAAAGGGTGTGATGGGCTGGGCGTACCAAAGGCGATGGGGAAATTGGTGGGGGTAAATTCTAATCAGTTATAATCAGTTATCAATTTTTAAATCACAAAACTGACGATTTTATATTTTCCAAACATCAAAATCCTGTTTTTAATGATCTCTTTTTTGTAGCCAATCCACCATTTGCAAAAGTAGATTGTCATCGCCCAAATCTGCCACTTGCTCTCTTGCCTTATCAAAGAGCTCGTCGGCATAGGCACGAGCATTGTCCACGCCAAGCAGTTTGACGTAGGTGGATTTGTCCAGTTTTTCATCACTGCCTGCCATTTTGCCCAGCGTTTGGGTATCTGCCACCACATCCAGCACATCGTCCTGCACTTGATAGGCAAGCCCGATAAGCCGTGCATACTCGCCAAGACTTGCCATGCGTTCATCAGACGTACCGCCACACACCGCCCCCATAAGAACACTCGCCACGATTAACGCCCCTGTTTTGTCCTTGTGAATGGCTTCTAGCTCGTTTTGGTTAAGCTGTTTTTGTTCACCATTTAAATCCGCCTGCTGCCCTGCCACCATTCGTCTGGCATTGGATGCTAGAATTTTGGTGAGTTTGGCGAATTTAACATCATCCGTATCACCCCAATAATCGCCGCCCAGCACATCAAAGGCAAGCGACTGTAGCACATCCCCTACCAGCATCGCGGTAGCCTCACCATAGACCACATGGCAGGTCGGTTTGCCACGGCGCAGGTCATCATCATCCATGCACGGCAGGTCATCATGAACCAAAGAATAGCTGTGAATCATCTCAATGGCAAGCATGGCACGGCGTACCGCCCCAAAGACAGGCGTATCCACACACCCCCCAGCTGCCAAAAAAGTCGCCAGTACAAGCAAAGGACGCACCCGTTTACCCCCGTTGGAAATGGCATAACGAGACGCTTCATTTAGTGGGTTTGGTAGATTAGCGGTGTCAAATAACACATCAAAATCCGCCATTAGCTGATTTTTTGTAAACTCTTGTATGCTGTTTAAATCATTGGTTTGCAATTTACTCATGTCCGCCCCCACGTCAAAAAACGCTATCATACCCCAAAACGCAAGGATTTTGGGTAAAAATCATGGGTTTTTAAAAATTTTTCAAAAAATATGCAAAAAGTGCTTGCAAAGTTTTTAAAATCATATATAATACGCACCACTTAGCCAATAAAGCTAATCAAAATTTTGGCGCGGTAGCTCAGTCGGTAGAGCAACGGATTGAAAATCCGTGTGTCGGCAGTTCGATCCTGCCCCACGCCACCATATTTAGAAACACTCAATTTCGGTTGAGTGTTTTTTGTTGTGCGTGATAAAAATAACGCCATCAAAGGACGTGCTTTCCGTGCTTATTGGCACGTTTTGGAATTAACTGAGCACAAAGCCAAACCACAAAAACCCTACCATGTCGGCAGGGTTTTGATTGGATAAATCAGATAAGACATTAAGCGTCTTTTTTGGCACCCAATTTTTCTTTTATACGGGCAGACTTACCAGAACGCTCACGTAGGTAGTAAAGTTTGGCACGGCGAACATCACCACGACGCTTAACTTCGATACCACCGATGATTGGTGAGTGTAGTTGGAATGCACGCTCAACACCCACACCGCTTGAAATCTTACGTACGGTGAAAGATGAGTTTAGACCACGGTTACGCTTAGCGATAACCACGCCTTCAAAGGCTTGCAGACGCTCTTTGTCGCCTTCTTGGACACGAACTTTAACCACAACAGTATCGCCAGGGGCGAATGAAGGGTGGTCTTTTAGCTGTGATTGTTCAATTTGTTGAACTAGGGGATGTTTGTTACTCATGGAATACTCCAATAAATGACATAGGCTCATACCTTTCTACATGGCTCAAAGGTCGCATATCATATCATCATCAGATTGAAAAGCTCAATCCACGTCCGAGCCACACGGACACATAAAACGGCTCATTATAATAAAAAGCCAAACAAAAATCAAGGGTTATTCCACCGTAACTGATTTGGCAAGGTTACGGGGTTTATCCACGTCCGTACCACGCACCAAAGCAACATGGTAGGAGAGCAGTTGCACGGCAATGGTATGAACAATGGGCGATAACACCCCGATATGACGTGGTGTGAGAATGATATGCACGCCGTCCGTTTCGGCAAAGTCGCTGTCAAGGTCAGATAAGACAAACAATTCTCCGCCCCTAGCCCCGACTTCTTGCATATTGGCTTTGACCTTATCAAGCAGTTTATCGTTCGGAGCGATGACCACCACGGGCATGTTCTCATCAACGAGTGCCAAAGGACCATGTTTGAGTTCGCCCGCAGGATAAGCCTCGGCATGGATATAGGTCAGCTCTTTTAGTTTTAACGCCCCTTCTAAGGCAATCGGATAATGAATGCCACGACCCAAATATAACGCAGACGGCTTGGTGGCGAACTCTTTTGCCCATACCGCAAGCTGTGGCTCTAAGTTTAGGGCGCGCTGTATGCTTCCCGGTAGCTGACGTAAATCATCAGCATAGCCAGTCAGTTCATCATCAGACACATGTCTACGAAGTTTGCCCAGTGTCACTGCCAGTCCAAATAAAATCACAAGCTGAGTAGTAAAGGCTTTGGTGCTTGCCACACCAATCTCTGCCCCTGCTCGGGTATAGATGGCGAGCGTACTGGCTCGGGGCAGGGCAGATTCTAATACGTTACAAATAGACAGGCTACACTCATGCCCTTGGGCTTGGGCATATTTTAACGCCTCCATTGTGTCTAGTGTCTCTCCCGACTGACTAATCGTGATGATGAGCTCATCAGGGTCAGCGATGACATCACGGTAACGGTATTCACTGGCGATCTCTACATCCGTACGAATACGAGCGATGGATTCTAGCCAATATCTACCCGTAAGTGCCGAATAATAAGACGTACCACACGCTAGGATTTTAATGCTTTTAATTTTTGAGAAAATCTCTGGGGCACGCTCGCCAAAATTCTCTGGCACAAAACCGCCATCTAGGAAAATCTCTGCTGTATCCGCCACCGCTTTTGGCTGTTCATAAATCTCTTTTTGCATAAAGTGGCTATACCCACCAAGCTCTAAACTTGCCAATGATAGCTCGGAAGTTTTTACCGCACGCTCGGTTTTGTCGCCATTTTTGTCAAGGAGCATGTCAATGCCGTTAGCGGACAACAAAGCAATGTCGCCATCTTCTAAATAAGTGACTTTACGAGTAAAAGCAATGACTGCCGACACATCAGATGCGATAAATACTTCTTCATCACCAAATGCCACGAGGAGTGGACAGCCCATGCGAGCCACCACCATATGAGCAGGGTTATCATGGCATATCACGGCAATCGCAAACGCCCCATGAAAACGACTGCATGCCGTTTGTACTGCACGGTACAAATCCTTGCCGTTATTTTCGTATTCATGGTGGACGCTGTGAGCAATGACTTCCGTGTCCGTTTGCGATTCAAATTCATAACCCAACGCTTCTAAGCGGGTACGTTCGGCTTCAAAGTTCTCAATAATGCCGTTATGCACCACCGAGATGAGTCCACCTGAGATATGCGGATGAGCATTTGGCTCGGTCACACCGCCATGCGTTGCCCAGCGGGTATGTCCGATGCCAATATGACCCGTCAGTCCTTTTTGTTTAACCGCTTCTTCCATCAGAGCGACACGCCCCACACGACGAACTCGCTTAATCTTTTG
Source organism: Moraxella bovis (assembly GCF_025985205.1). NCBI lineage: Bacteria > Pseudomonadati > Pseudomonadota > Gammaproteobacteria > Moraxellales > Moraxellaceae > Moraxella > Moraxella bovis. Next base: position 334,525 of record NZ_CP087840.1, on the reverse strand, counting down.
TTCGCTCTCACTGTATACCGCAATGCCTGACGAATCATAGCCACGATATTCTAGGCGTTTTAGCCCGTCTGTTAAAAAATCCACCACATTGGCATGGGCACGAATTGCCCCAACGATACCGCACATATTAGTTCCTTAGTATCTGGTTAATATTACAATGGCAAGGATTGCCACAAAAAAGTCCTACCCCAAATCGTTAGGTAAGGCGTGTATTATAGCAAATTTGGCAGTCGCTTTGATATCTGCTTTGGTGGTAGTTTTGCAAACACCCCCTTTTTTTCCAAACCCAACTCCCCCAAAAACCCAAACCCCCCACCATCTCTGGCAGGGGGTTTGGGTTTGACTTGGTTAGTCTTGTTTGCTGTTAAGCCAATCTTGTTAGATTAGTTCTTAACGTTAGCAACAACACCAGCACCTACGGTACGACCGCCTTCACGGATGGCGAAGCGTAGACCTTTGTCCATGGCGATTGGGTGGATAAGCTCAACACTCATCTCAACGTTGTCGCCAGGCATAACCATTTCAGTACCTTCTTGTAGAGTGATGGCACCAGTTACGTCAGTGGTACGGAAGTAGAACTGTGGACGATAGCCGTTTAGGAATGGCGTATGACGACCACCTTCTTCTTTTGACAGTACATATACTTCTGCGTCAAATTGGGTGTGCGGGGTGATTGAACCGGGCTTAGCAAGTACTTGACCACGTTGAACTTCTTCACGCTTAGTACCACGTAGTAGCACACCACAGTTCTCGCCCGCACGACCTTCGTCTAGTAGCTTACGGAACATCTCAACACCAGTACAGGTAGTCTTGGCAGTGTCTTTGATACCAACGATTTCAACTTCGTCGCCCACTTTGATGATGCCAGATTCAACACGACCAGTTACCACAGTACCACGACCAGAGATTGAGAATACGTCTTCGATTGGCATTAGGAATGCTTTATCGATGTCACGCTCTGGCTCAGGGATGTAGCTGTCTAGAGTGCTTAGTAGCTCTAGGATAGCAGGCTCGCCGTATTGACCTTGGTCGCCATTTAGACCTAGTAGTGCAGAACCTTTGATGATAGGCGTGTCATCACCTGGGAAGTCGTAGTCAGACAGAAGTTCACGTACTTCCATTTCTACTAGTTCTAGTAGCTCTTCGTCATCTACTAGGTCGCACTTGTTCATGAATACCATGATGTAAGGTACGCCAACCTGACGAGATAGAAGGATGTGCTCACGAGTTTGTGGCATAGGACCGTCGGTGGCAGCAACAACTAGGATAGCACCGTCCATTTGAGCCGCACCAGTAATCATGTTTTTAACATAGTCGGCGTGACCGGGGCAGTCTACGTGTGCATAGTGACGGTTAGCAGTGTCGTACTCGATGTGAGAGGTATTAATGGTAATACCACGAGCTTTTTCTTCAGGCGCTGAGTCAATGGCAGCGTAGTCTTTTGCTTCACCACCGTGATGCTTAGCAGCAACGGTTGCAATAGCAGCAGTTAGGGTAGTTTTACCGTGGTCAACGTGACCGATGGTACCAACATTTACGTGTGGTTTGTTACGTTCGAATTTGGCTTTGGCCATGGGTATGTCCTCTTATTAACCTATGAATTTAGGTATGGAAATTTTCGCTCGGATTGTCTTAATTTCACAGACAAATTTATGACAACATTCAAACAAATTTGCCATATCTTGCTAATTATAACACAACTCTTTATAATTTAAACCACCGTCAATGTAAAATTATGCCAATTTTACAGGAAAATTTGTGCGTTTTACCCCAAATATGATTAATTTTTAGACAAATTGATACAAATGTAAAATAAACCCCCGTTATTTACAGTATTAAGGTAAAATACTGCAAATGAACATACACAAAAACACAAGACTGCTTCCCCACCATAGGAAAGCCATTTGAACTGCTTACCATAAGAACAAGCAATCAGTGACTTCACTGGCACTCGAGTACAAAGTATCAAGACCTACCATTTACAAGGTCTTAAAACTTGCTCGCATTAAACTCCTTAAGCCTCAAACCAGTACCAATAATCGCTTTAAACAAGCCAAGTATGGCATTAAACGCTTGGCTAAGGTTGAAAAATCCATTCAAGACAAACTCAAAAGGCAAGCCAAGCGATACAACAAGTCCTATTTTGGTGAGATGGTTCATGTAGATGCCAAACGCTTACCTTTACTTAAAGGACAAAGTACAAACAGTCCTAGAGAATATCTGTTTGTTGCCGTAGATGACTATTCTTGTGAACTGTATGCTGCCATACTGCCTGACAAAACAGCCTTTGGTGCAGCACAGTTTCTGGTAGAGCAAGTGATAGAACCTTGTCCTTACCAAATTGATGTTATTTACTCTGACAATGGCACTGAATTTAAAGGCACAACACAGCATGAATTTGTCAAAGTATGTTATGATAACCACATCAACCAAAAATTTACCAAAGTAGGCAGACCACAAACCAATGGCAAAGCTGAACAGGAGATACGAACATTAATAGAGCTTTGGCATCATCAACATGAGTTTGTCAGCAGTGAACATAGAAAGCAAGAATTAACCAGATTTCTTAATTTCTATAACACTGTTAGACCACATTCATCTTTAACCAAAAAAGATGAGATTACAGGAAAAACTTTGACTTTTACGCCTTATGAATGGTTAGAGTTTTATTTTAAACAAAGTGTAAATAACGGGTGAGGTTTTTACAGTTAACATCTAATATGTGAATATAGTACTCTTTTTCAAGTTTACCCCACTCTCAACTTAAAATCATCTCAAACCTTAAGGGTGGATTGCCAAGTTGTTTGTTGATTTGTACACAAAGACTGTGAGCTAAGAGTTTTCTAATAAAACGGTTGGACAGATGCCACAAGTCTCTTGCCTTGGTGGTTTGAACATTAAATCTTTGTGATAATTGAGAGATGACGGTTTCAATGGTTTTTCTTGTTCGTTTAAGATAAGACACAAAACCTTGACCTCTATCCTCTTTCATATTATCCCTAAGAGGTGTTTGTAGATCAACCCCCAACTTAGCAAGTTCCTCTTGTAATGCTTTGGATAAATAACCCTTATCCCCAAAGACCAAACTGGCTTGCCCTCCTTGCAAGGACTGTGTCAACTCAAACACTACCTGTCTGTCATCTGTATTGGCAGGTGTTAATGTGTAAGCAATCACTTGACCGTCTTGGTTTGTGAGTAAATGGGCTTTAAACCCAAAGTAGTGTTCGCTCTTACTGGCACAATAACCAAAGCTCCCAACCCCCTTAAAAGATTTGTGTCTTTTTGCTCTTTGATAGACACAGACAGGCAAAGGAAAGCTGTCAATCAAATAAGGCTTAGTGGGACGGCTGTCTTGATTGTCAAGAATACACAAAGAGCCAAGTACCTTCATCATTTTGTCTTTAACCCAAACCAAGTTGGCACAGTGTTTGGCAAAGTTTGGGTATGAGCCTAATTTGGGGAAATAGTGTTGATAGCAGTTTTTAAAGTAAGCCCAAATCTCCTTGTCAGTGTCAAAACCTAAACTTTCACCCACAAGCTCCATGGTGATGATTTCTGTGTCAGACAAGGCAGGCAAAAAGCCTTTGCTTCTTAGAGGTTTGGTTACAATATTTTGATACAAAGCCTCTACCAAAAGATAGACAACAATGATAAAATCATCATACGACATAGCCTACTCCTCGACTGTTTTGTGGTGAAACATTGGATTGGGCTATGTTGTTTTTATTTCAAGCACCCTGCTTGTTGTGGTGTGTTAGTTGAGAGTGGGGTAAGTTTATCATACAACACCGAAGTTTTACTCTCTTTGTCAAGAATGCCTGTTTCCACTACCTCGCCATCATTGTTATATAAAATATAACTTTTACCTGACAGAGGATGATCATTCTTATCCTTCATGACAAAGTGCAGATAATAATCACCAAGCTTCGGCAACCTCACCACCTCATACCCCACATACTCACCCCCCTCCATCACCTTCTCATTACTCTTGACTTGAAACACCCCAGGTGTTGTGATAAACACGCCTTGTTCGTTCATTTTAAACTCAGAACCACAGATGTTGATGGATAATTGAGTGGGGCTTGTGATTTGGATTTTACCTTCTGTTGAGATAATCTCTATGTTGTCTTTGGCGATGTGTTTGATTTGACCATCTTGAGCTTGTAGTTCTATGTCGTCTTTGGCGGTGTAGTGCTTAATGCCTCCTGTTTGGACAAAGACTCTGATGCCGTTTTGGACGGTTAGGTTATATTTTGAGGTGGTGGCAAGGCTTAGGTCTTTGTTTGTCGCAGTGTGAATGTCTTGTCATGGTTTTATTTGATATTTTTGCCATTCTAAGAACTCCTTGGGTAAGGGAGCATCCACATAACTCTCATCAATGGTATAGCCTTTGGCTCTTAGGGCATCCTCAGCCTCTTTGCGTTGGGCTTGCCATGTGGGGATGTCGGCGGCGAGTTTTTCCATCCATCTATCATCTTCTCTATTTAAATACTTGGAAGTATTGGTTTCTATTTCTAGGCGGGGAGATAAATCACTGACCGATAACCGTAACAGCAGATTTTTACGATAAAAAAGCACAAAAATATCATCATCTTCAACATATTTTTGCCATTTTTCATAGCTGTCAATATAAAAACCATCTTCCCATACACTTATATAATCTTCATCGCGGAATGATTCATCTTGCTGAACCCTCCAAGAATCTCTTCCGAATACTCTAGGTGATTGTAAGTGAGCATAAGGCTTCCAATTATATTTTTTTAGCACTGCCAAAATGTCTTGGTATTGCTGATAGAGTTTTTTAGAAGTTTCTATCTCGTATCGTTTTTCCTGTTCTTCAAAGGTTTGTGTGATGGCATCTATCTGCTTAGTTTTCTCTTCATTGCTTAGATGTGTAGCATTTTGTATCTCTTCAACTTTGTCACCAAAAGCCTCGGATGCTTTTACCGCTCTATGAATATTTCCTGTTTCTTTCAGGTGTGCACTCAAGAACCCTACATTTAGCGGTTCTTTTTCACTTGCCAACATAATATCTGTTTCAAAACCATTCAAAGATAATGCCAGCTCATAATCCTCATCTAATAGCTCCAAGCGTACATTAGGGACTTCCTTATAAGAAAACCTAGGGCGCAAAAAGCCCACGGGATAGCCATCATACTCTCTGCTGACAAAGAGGTTAGGGTTTCTTTGAATGAGCGTTCTGGCATCTTCACCAAGGCGTACTACCATACGATGCTCGCCTTGCTCATTTTTATTTAATACCACAGGTGTATTGTCTTGTTTTGATTTCATGTAATACTCCACGCCACTAATAAAAACCAAGATATATATCAATAGTAAAAATAATACGATAAGGGTTATTACACCCAAAACAGTGTATTTTACTGTTTTTTTAACTACATTAAAAATCACCATCGCCCTCTACAACTTCTCCATTAACAATGGACTGCATGTAACCCTCTACTTTTGTCTTATAATTGAGCATAATAAAGTGGTAATCTTCAGCAATTCTAGTGATAAACGCCATTCTTTGTTCAACATCATACAAGTTCTCGCCCCAAGTGCTATTAAGTTCTGAGCTGTTTTTCATGTCCTCATAAAAGCGTTCTCTATTAGCATTACCTTCCATAAAATCATCGCTTAATTGGCAGGCATTGGTTAAAACTGCTTGTCGCCCTTGCACATCCGCAATCCAAGAAATGGCGGCCATTGTTTTTTTGAGTTTATCTAACTGCTTTTGTTTATCTAACACTTTTTTTAACGTCGGGTCCACCCTGCCATTGGGGGCATAAAAGCAGTTTTGTAGGATAACACGTTGTTCGTGGTTGGCAATGTCTAATAAACTTTGTTGTTGATACCCTCTGATTTTTTCTATAGTTTTATCATTCATTCTTTTTCCTATATTTTCTTTCATGAGCCTCTCTATCATTTGAATACTCTCAAAAGCACTTTTTAAATGCTTTTTATCATAGGTGAAATGCTTAATGAGTCCAAGCTCATCACAGTGTGGCAAATCATATAAATCAGTTTTGACGGTAGATACATATTTTTGGGAATTTCTATGATTGATCGCCTCAAAAAAAGAACAGGGAAGCTCTCTATAAAGGTGATGGTAAGGGTAAATGTCCAAAAACAAAAACAAGTTACCCAAAAGCATTCTTTCTCTAATGTGATCTAATTCTTTATCACTCAAAGCATTTTCTTCTAAGTGTTTAATATACTTTGGAGCGATTGCTTTAGCACCAGTAAAATCATCTAATTTGTTGCCATAATAACCAACCTTGGATAAACCTTTATTTACCACATCATCCATTGCCAAGGCGCCACAATACACTTGTTTGGCTGCAAATGCCGCCAACCCCATCCAATAAAAGCGACCTTTTAGATTTTTGCCACCCTTTTTGCTGGTCTCCAAATACATTATTGCGTAATGACTAGCTATTGTTTTGATACGTTCTTGGGTTTGCCCCTTTTGCTCGCTATCGTCCAAAAATCTATGCTCAGTGCTTGTATGTTTTTTGGACAATAAAATCATGGAAATTAGTTGATGATAAGACCAAATTTCACCATAATCCATCCTAGCCGTGCATTGGCTGTTTGGCATAGGGTTAGTCATATTGGTTGAAATTTTAGTATCCATTATTTACTCCTTATCTTTTGATGATTTTGAGAAAACCCTAACAAAATCCACCCCCATTTCCACCTCCTCTTCACTTTCTGTCCAAACCCTAACTGTACCGCCCTCATCGTCTGTTGTGCCACGAATCTGCTCACCTGTGACTTTGTTGGTAATAACATAAGGAACATTTTTGAGGATTTCTCCTGACTCCGATTTTAGCACAAATTTTTCATCAAAGGTGCCGACGATGGGGGAGCCGTTGAATTTGTAAGAAATTTCTTTTGCTCCCAACACCCAATGCTCTGGTGCGTACACCTTTACAGGCTTTGGAGAGCCTATCTCCACCCCCTCTTTATCTATCTTGATATAACTGCCATTGGAAGTTAAGATGATTTCTTTATCAGCGACAATCTCAATGTTGTTTTTGGCACTGATTAATTTTAGTACTTGCTCTGCAATGATTTCTATATCATCGCTTTGGGCTTGAATTTGAATTTTACCACGAGCAGTAAATAGCTTTATACCTAAGTTTTGTACCAACACCCTTAACCCCTGTGCAATGTTTGTCAATAAGTTTTTTGCACTGGCAATGCTCAATGTTCCTTGTGTGGTTAATGTGGTATTTTTTTGGCTTGCGATATTAATGTTGTTTTGTGATGATAGTATGGTACTGTCTTTTGATGATAACAGCAACTGGGCAGAGGATAGCTCAGGGTGTATTTGACTATTGTCTTCGTCGTCCAACTCACTTTCGTGCAACTCGTCCTTGATGATGTCGTTGCCCATAAGGTCATCTAAGTCCTGCTTAAATGATTCTTCCACGTCAATGTCTAATGATGATTCATTAACATCATGAGATGCCGAGAGTTTTAAAAAAGACTTATGAATTTGATGAGAAACCATTAAAGATTCAGAAGACTCCCCCACATCCTTCACATGCCCCACCGCCCCCTGCCTCCCATGCGTGGTAATCACCATGCCTTTATCTGCTCTTATCACCCCATGTCCATCAGTTCTTACCTCAAAGCCCTCGCCTCGGTATTCACCTCGTCCTTGGGGGGTGGTAAGACGTCTGATGTGTCCTAGGTTAATCTCGGTGTGTAGGTGGTCGGATTTTAGGTGGGTTTGGAGTTTGTCTTTAGTGTCATCCATGATGAGTTGGTTGGATTTGTCTCCCCCATACTCTTTGGAGCGGATGCCAGAGAGGACTTTTTCATGAGGGAGGGTGTATAGAGGCATGTTGTTTGGATTGGTCAAAGAGCCTGCCACATAGGGCATGTCAGGATTGCCTCCAAAGAAGTCAATGATGACCTCTTGGCCTGCTCTGGGCAGTGCAATGTGCCCATAGTGATCTCCTGCCCAGGTACTGGCAACACGAAGATAGCAGGTGTTTATCTGACTTAGGTCATCTTTGTCATCACCGGTGCGATTGTCTACAAGGTGTCTTTGGGCGAGTGTGGGTTTGTCCCAGTGGAACTTAACTTTGATGCGACCGTATTGGTCGGTGTGTATCTCTTCACCTTCTTGGGCGACGACAGTGGCGGTTTGGGTGCGGGCAGGGGGTCTTGGGCAGGGGGTTGTGGGTACAAGCGGATGTGTGGCAGGGTATGCAGTAAAGCTTGTATCAGCGGTGTAGTACTGATGGGTGTTGTTGTCTTCATCGATGGGTTTGATGCTCATCTGTAAGGCGTAGACGACCCAGTCGGTATTCATGCTTTGATGAGGGTGACCTGTTAGGGTAAATAAGTGGGCAACCTGTATGCCCTTTAGTCTGCCATGTGCGGTGGCACTTAGGCTTTGATGCCGATAAGCGGCGGTGAGCTGTTCGTTTTTTGTGGCTAGCTCATCACCCCCTGCTCGTCTGCCTTGATGCCATTCATAGCGTTGTAGGTGATGGATGAGTGCTTGATGTGGTTTGTGTGTGTCAGTTTGCACCCCTTTTATGGTATCATGAGCCATTAGGGGTTCATTAGGGGCTTTAAACTGATAATCAGATAAGAGACTTTGGGCACAGGTCAGTCTGCTTTTGGGGGTAAAGTGTTCTAGGTATTCAGCATACGCTGGCATACGCTGATTGGGCAGGTTGAGTGTTAGGGTGTCATAAAAGGGATTGGCGTGTCTTTTTAGGTGACTGACATGGTCGGTGATGATTAGGGTGTGATTGTCTTTGGTGTGTTCAAAGTAAAAGCTGATGCCATGCTCACTCATAAGGCGAGTGATGAATGCGTGGTCTGATTCGTCATATTGGGTTTGGTAGTCTTGTTTAGGATAGTCATGGGTGAGTTCAAACTGCCAAGGATAAGGGTAGCAGGATAACACCTCTTCGATGATTTGTGGGATGGATTTGTGTTGGTGGATGTGATAGTTATTTGTTTTGGTGAGTAGGTAAGTCCATGGAGATAAGGTGAGTTCATAGACGGCATGCCTGTTGTGTGTGGTGAGTTTGGCACAGCCGGTGATGATGCCATGTCTTGTGACTTGTCCTGTGATGGTCCTATCATCGATGGGGTGTTTGTCATTTAAGTCAAGGGATATGCCTAAGGGCGTGCCGATGAGGGCGGTTAGGTCTAAGTGAGAGGCGACGCTTTGGTAGGAGATGGTGTCTTGGTGGGGGGTAGCCTCTTTGGGGTGGATGATACTGCCATGATAAGCTTCAAAACTGACATAACCTTCTAGTCCCTCTATACCATGGGCAGGGTTGCCATGTTCGTCTTTGGCTTTGACGATGAGTTTGTATTCAAACAGTCCGTTGATACTCTCTACCCCTTGTAAGCTGTCGAACCATAGATAAGGAGTGCCAGATACACTTTTGGGCAGATAAACAGAGTGTAGATGAGCACGATGGTTCATGGGGGTATCTCCTTATGGGCAAGATGTCATGTGTGTGATGTGTGTGTGGTATGTGGTATATATTTCTGGGCTGTGTTGAACAGGCATGCAGGGTTAATGAGAATGATTTAGGAGTGATTGGATTTTAGCATGGGGGGTGGGAGGGGTCAAGGGGGTGAAAAAATTTGCTTGATTGTTTATTTTGTTTTCGCTATAATCACATGAACTCATTTAAATGAGATACGATATTATTTATAAAGTAGTGTATCTCCCATTGATGAGTTAATAACCTCACATTTTTTTATAAAGGTGCACATTATGGCTATAGATATTTTCTTAAAAATCGATGGCGTGAATGGCGAATCCAAGGATGCAGGACACAAGGATTGGATTGATGTTCATAACTTTACATGGGGTGCCAGTCAGCCTGCCACTCTAACCACAGGTGGTGGTGGTGGTGCGGGTAAGGTTAATTTCCAAGACCTAAAAGTAACAGCCGCTATTGATAAGGCAGCTCCTACCGTTCTCAAACACAGTGCCATTGGTCGGCACATCCCTAAAGTGGAAATCTCAGTTTGCAAGGCAGGTGGCGAACAGATTGAGTACTCTAGAATCACACTAGAAGACGTCATGGTAACTGGCGTTGAGTTCGTCGGTTCCAAGGACAATGAAGTTCTTTATGTGAATTACTCATTCCAAGCCGTCAAAATCAAAAACCAATACTGGGAACAAACCGAGCGTGGCGGTCGTGGTGCCGAAACTCAAATGGGTTACGACATCAAACAAAACAAAGCCATCGGCTAATCAGCCATTTCACCTTTTTAAAACACAACCTTATATTAGTATTAGGTTGTGTTTTTATATCAGTATAGGTCGTTTTATGATTATTAATCACATCGCACACCATATAGAGACACTCATTAGCCAGCTTAAAAAAGACCCCATGAACCTAAATGCCAGACTGGCACTCATTCAATGTTATTGCCTAGAAGCGGATTGGCAAAAAGCCTTGAGCACCACCGATAATTTTCTAAAAATTCATAACGACCCACACGTCAAATCCCTACTTAAACAAAATATTCTTTGCGAGATACAGCGAGACGTAGTGTTTAAAAACACCAAAGCACCACTTGCTTACCCCGATACAGCTTTTCATGGCAATCAGAACCTGTTATTACAAGCCTTCTATGACAGTAACGATAATATGATTGATATTTTCGGCCAGCTCATTGATGAGTGCGACTTTTGGGCAACCATCACCACATATGACGAACAGAACTATCAAGATTCATGGATTGACAGTGATTTTAGATTGTCTAGTGTCTTTGAGATATTTGTGGATGCTCATTACTACTGGCTACCCACCAACAACATCCAATCCATTCATTTTTGGCGACACGAAGTACTAACAGATATTTTGTGGCGACGTGCCAAAATAACCCTGCAAAACCAACAGGAAATCTCAGCCTTTATACCTGCTAGATATCCTATTTTAACCGAGGTATCAGAAGACATCAAACAAAACAAACGCACCCAATGGGAACAAATGTCTAAATTATCATGGGCAAACGGTCAAAAGACATTGACATCAGGCGATGTGGATATCCCCCTGCTTGATATTGATGTCATCACAAGAGGGTAACTCATGGCAAACAATACCGCAAGTATCTATGACAGGCTCATGCAGCACACCTCTGGTGCTAGCATCTCTCACAGTCAGTTAAGAGAGTTTGTGATTCGGGATTTGCTCTCTTTATTAAATACCGCAAGTTACTACACAGACAACCACGCTTATTTTAGCCAAAACGAAACCTATCACTGTGTCATGAATTATGGCATACACCCCTTATCAGGTAAAAGAGCCTCAGAGATTAACTGGCTTGATGTAGAGAGCAACATCACCGCATCCATCAGAGCCTTTGAAAGTCGGATACTGCCAGAGAGCTTGGAGGTAAAATGCCTAACAAAGCACGCCGATGACATCCTACACAATCAAGTAAGCATACAAATCACAGGGCTAATACGCTCAAGCCCACATCCCGAGCGATTTGTCTTAACCACCAAACTAGACTTAGAAACAGGCAGTTTTAACCCAACATAATATCTAGGAGCATGTCATGAACCGCAACTTTTTGGAAAAATACCATCAAGAACTAAAAAATTTTCGTGAAGCCAGTAAAGAATTTGCCAAAGAGCATCCTGCTGTGGCTGGACATCTTGGATTATTAGCACCAGAGATAGAAGACCCTTATGTTGAAAGATTGATTGAAGCAGTGAGCTTCTTAACTGCTCGCATCAATCTAAAAATCGATGAGCAATACCCCAAGTTTCTAGAACACATCTTTCAAGTCATCCAACCAAGTTTTAATAAGGTCATACCCAGCTGTGCCATCGTCTCTTGTTACACCAATGAGAACACCCCCTTTATCATTCCTGCTCAGAGCTCCGTATTCACGCATGCCAAAAAAAAGAATACAGCTACCTGCAATTTTTCTACCTGTCATCCGCTACAAATCACTCCTTTTCACATACAAAAAGTCAATTACATCAAGACCTTTAAAAACAATTACCTCTCCCAAGAATGCCAAAAAGCCAAATTAGACATCATTTTTAGCTTTCCAAAAACACTATCCATTAAGGATATTGACTTTTCTTGTATTCATTTTTACATCAAAAATACCGACCATTATACCGCCACAGAGCTATTATATCACCTATCAACCAAAGCCACTTCCCTTAGTGTCAGTCAAAAAGACCATAAAAACATCTACTCCCCCAAAATTAAGCTTACTGGCATGGATTTTAATCTTGACATATCCAATGATAGAAAAATCAGCCATTTAAAAGATGTGGTGGAATATAGCATACTGCCTGAAAAGACCTTGTTCTTTACCATAAACGATTTACAGGCTATCATAACAGATTGCCTAAAACGACATAAAAAAACCTCCTCTGACGACATGGTGGAATTTACTTTATCGTTTGGTTTAAGTGACTTTTCTGATAATATTGAAAAATATCTCACTCATGATTGTCTAGACCTAAACAGCATGATTATTAGCAATCATTTTATCAAAAAAACACGTTTTGTCATTGACCAAAATACCAACGAACAACACATCGTCATGGACAAAATCAGAGCCAAAGATTTTGAAATCATCTCCATCAAATCCATAGAAGGATTTAATTCAGTCAATACCAAAATAAAATCTTTTGAACCCATCTACAAAGTTGATGGTTATCACACCTTGGAGAACACCCAAGATGTTGGCTTTTATACTGACACCTATCGCTCAAACCAACTAGCCTCTACGAACAACTCCTACAAGGGTAATGAATGCTATGTTACCATAACCAATCAATATCAGCACATCACTCAGCACGACCTAAATCAACTATCGGTTGAGGCTTGGTGTAGCAACCGAAGTCTGGTCAGAGACATCAGCTGGACGCTTGATGAAGATTTGCAGCTCGATGACCGATTCAAGATCACCAAAATCGTCAGGCAGTGTCGTTTCACCGAACCTCTGGACTCACCCTCTCACACTGTCGCCCAGTGGCGACTGATGAATCTAATCGCCTCTAATTTCATCATTGATGATTTGAATAATGTAGAATCACTAACCAACCATATCAAAGACAGTCTGCTGACCATTCATGAAATGTCAAAAAATCAATCTTTTAAAGCACAGATTGATGCAATCATTAGCATTACAGCCTGCAAAACTCACGAAAGCCACAAACGCAATCGCAAGCTCATCCCCTTAAATGGCTTACATTTTGAAATCATCATAGATGAGGCAGTCATGAGTCATGCCCATCCTTATATTTGGGGCTGTGTTTTGCTCAGTCATCTAAAAGGGTATTCACCCATCAATCATTTTACCAAACTAACATTACGCAATAAAAAAAGTGAAATTATTGCCACATTGAGTTCTTTGGAGTAGTCATGTCATCTGATATCTCAGTTCAAGCAATCCCTTTAAACACCGATGACATGCAACTGTTTGCTCTACTTAGATATTTACATCTGCATGCCAATCTCACCAAAAACATCGGAGACGAAGTGCAACTAACAGAGCACAATGTGCGATTTGGACAGCTTGCCAAACTATCATTTCAGGAGCGACAAGTACACCAAATCATCTCACAGGGTAAATTTCTCAAAGTCAAGATAAAAGGCTTTGGCATGCTAGGGACAAACGGTGCCCTACCCTTGCACCTATCCGAGGCGATTTATGAGAAGAATTTACACGAAAAAGATCATACCTTTAATGATTTTTTAGACATCTTTCATCATCGTCTAATCAGCCTATTTTATAAAGCGTGGCTTAGCTCAGAACCTGCGGTCATGCTTGATAACAAGAGCAACCCTCTATTTAGTGAGCACATCGCTGGCTTTGTTGGCAACCAGCCTTTGGCTGATGAAGGCATGGAGGGACTGTTAAAATACAGCCAGTTTTACTATTCTAGCTTATTACTCAATCAAAATATGCCCACACACAACCTCATCGAGATACTCAGTGGCTACTTTGACACACCCATACAGATAGAAGAAAATGTTGGCGAATGGATTCCTGCCGAAGCACACACCACCACCCTTTCCTCTCAACTTTTAGAACCTTTAGGTTCAGGACTTTTGATTGGTACACATTATTTTGATGCCACTCAAAAATTTCGAGTCATCATCGGGCCTGTGAGCACTGCCAAATATTTGGACTTTTTAAAAGGAGGGCATCTATTTGATAAACTCATCAGATGGGTCGTCCGATACACCAAACACAGCTATCAATTTGACATCAAAATCATTGTCGATAAAGACGACATCCGCCCCAGTCGCCTAGACACTTCGCACCCACTAGGGCGTAACAGTTGGCTGGGGCAACCCAAAGAAAACCCCCATGTCATCATAGATATTGATTAGGGCGTACTATGACTTTTATCATCGCCATACAAGCCAAAGACAGCATCGTGGTCGTCAGTGACACATCAAGTTTCTACATCACTGATGACGGTCGTATAAAGCCACATCCTCACAAGCGACTGCCTAAACTAACACTGGACAGCCATCAAAATGTCCGTACCGCCAATGGCATTAGCCAACTGTCAGACATGGTCTTTGATACCATAGCAAGCAACCAGGAGCTTCATGAGTTAAGACGACAGCTTGCCAAGGTTAGTGATGTTTATTTGGCACATTTTAAAAACCCTCCAGCATTGGTGGAGCAAATTCAGCTAACCACAATATACTGCTCATTACTGCTAGACACAGGACCTAGACTATATAGCATACACACCGATAGCATAGAGAGATTCGAGGATAACAGCATAAGCATACTCAGTGCCAAACACGCAGACCCAACAAACATACTCCTAGAATTACAACAGCTCCAAAAAAGCATAAAGCCTGTCAAGGAGTTTGTTGATGAGTTGTCTTGCATATCGCATTACCTAAGACTCATTAAACCTATTTTCAAAAAAACCCACGCTCTTGGTGACAGCAGTATGGATTTTCATGTATACTTTGGTGCATCTACTGGCTATTATTTTGAACACATTCCAAACACCTACTAAGTTAAATCCCAAAGGAGACCATCTATGGTAGCAGGCTCTAAACTACTCATCAACGAACACGGCATCTTCATCACCACCCCAAAAACCTTCCAAGTCAAGAGCAATGAGAAGGTGATGATGAGTGGAGAAAAAGTGTCATTTAGACTACCAAACATCTTATTAAAACCCAATTTATCAGAACTGGAAAAAGTAAAATTGACACCAAACCAACTAACAGCCAGTTTAGGTATTTTGGGTTGTATTGAAAAACAGGGTGGATTTTCTGAATGCGGGGAATTATTTATTGACAACATTAAAATCCAAGAATTTTGGCTGTCACTTGATAATAAAATTTATTACATACCACCAACGAATATTGCAAGCTCAAAGACAATAACTATAGATGGTATTGATTATCAGATTGAAAATGAGTTAACGATTGTTGGAAGTATGGCTGATACTTCGCATTCGTTATCCCAGCAATTTGAGAATCTAAATCAATTAAAGAAAGACTATGTCACAAGATTTGGTCAGGATAATGCCAATGTGATACTTATGAATGGGTTAAATAGATATTTGATTGTTTTGGAGCATATTCATACCTTAAAGTGGAAACAGTCAGAATTTGCAGAATTTTATCAAAAGATTTCTGAGTCTCAATTAAATTTTAAGGATTCTGTCTGATGAGCAAAATTGACTATGTATTTTTTAAAGAGACGGGTGTACATAAAGTGATTTTAAAAGGAAAAAAGGTTAGAATGACACCCATTGTGCAATATGGCATATATTTACCTGACCCTTTTAGTAGCACGGTTCACCGAGCATCTTCAGAAAAGATGGGAGATTTTGATGTGTGCATTAATGGGCAATGGTACAAGATAAATCTTGGTATGGACTTTATTGGTCCAGATTTGAACGAAGGTTTATCTATCTTGGCTGACGATAGTATTTATGGTTTGCCCTCACCTGGTCTTTGGAGCATCTCCCAAACCCTTGATTATCAATGGATAGTAAAAGAAGGAGACCCAACAACACAGTATCATACGGGGGTAGGAGGATTATGTCCTTTGATTGTCAACAAGCTACTTTATGGAGAGAAAAATGTGTATACCAAAAGTGATTTAAAAGATGTTGTATCATATGGAGAACCCAAACCAGAACATAAAAGATATCTGTTACAAAGAAGTTCCAAGAAGTTTCGGCAATTAAATACTTTGTCCAAAAATTCAGGCAAAGTTGGTTTTGGCATTAAGTCCAACGGTCATGTGGTGATATTTTTAGAGGAAGATAAAACCGCAAAAATGAGTTATTATGCATTTAGAGACTTATTTGAAGGTGAGGGCTGTATTCATGCCTTTGCTTGTGATGGTAGTGATTCTGTGTTTTTATATTTAAATAAAAAATGGAAAGTTAGAGCGGCTCTTCATAAAGACAATACCCAAACATCTGGTATAGGATTTAGAATTGATGATTAATATTAAAATTTTATCACACGCCATTCTTATGTCCATTTGGATTATTACCAGTTTTTATTGGGTTAGTGTACTTCATACTCGTTCTGTATATGAATTTATTTGGGTTTGGTGCTCTAAATCAATATCTAATTTTTTTGAATTTTATTATCTTGGATTTTTGTTAAATCTGATGGTTTTAACTCCTTTTATTTATTTACTATTGATTTTAAATAAAAAAGCAAAGTTATTGTTATTAAAAAGATTTAAAATCATATTTTTTATATCTTTGTTTTTGGTATTTTTAAATACTTTTGATTTTTTGCTGTTTGATACTAGACTTTATCCATTCAATACCCATCCTAATGAAACTGTCTATTGTGAGTATTTTGCTTTTTACTCCGATAACTATTTACAATCTGGGGGTTGTGATGTTCCCAATTAGAAATACAAGGATTTAGAATTGATGATTAATATTAAAATTTTATTACACGCCATTCTTATATCCATTTGGATTATTACCAATTTTTATTGGGTGAGTGTACTTGATGGTTCGTCTATTTATACTTTTATTTGGAGTTGGTGCTCCAAGTCCATAGTGAATGTTTTTGATTTTTATTATCTTGGATTTTTGTTAAACCTTATGGTTTTAACTCCTTTTATTTATTTATTGTTGATTTTAAATAAAAAAGTAAAATTATTTTTATTAAAAAAACAAAAGTTAATGTTATTTTTGTTTTTATTTTGTGTCATGTTATCAAATCTTGATTTTATTATTTTTAATGTTAGGTTTTATCCATTTAATATCCATCTTGATGAAACTGTCTATTGTGAATATTTTAATTACTTCTTTGACGATTATATGAAGTCTGGTGGTTGTGATGTTCCTGATTAAAAAAGTATAAGGATTTAGAATTGATGATTAATATTAAAATTTTATCACACGCCATTCTTATAGCTGCTTGGATTATTACCAATTTTTATTGGGTTAGTGTCATTTTTGGAGAATCTATATACACTTTTATTTGGAGTTGGTGCTCCAAGTCCATAGTGAATTTTTTTGAATTTTATTATCTTGGATTTTTGTTAAATCTGATGGTTTTAACTCCTGTCGTTTATTTATTGTTGATTTTAAATAAAAAAGTAAAGTTGTTGTTATTAAAAAGATTTAAAATAATACTTTTTTCTCTTTGTTTTCTTGTGGTTTTATACAATGGAGACTTTATTATTTTTGATGTTAGATTTTATCCATTTAACCCCCATATTAATGAAACTGTCTATTGTGAGTATTTTAATTATTTTTCTGATAACTATTTACAATCTGGGGGTTGTGATGTTCCTGATTAATACCTAAAGTTATTTAACATACAAGTGATGTTAAACTTTTGACACCATGAATAAAAAACCGTATTTATGAATGCAAATACAAAACCACCACCAATGTACAAAATCCCAATCACAACAAACAGCAATCTGTCCTCACAATCAAGATGGAGCGATAGAAATGGCGAAATACATTGTCGGTGAGATTAAGAGAAACGTAAAATCCTTGGTTGCTCAAAAAATTCGTTATCATAATACCGGAGAGATAGGAGCAGAATTACAAAGAGAGTTTGATAAGTCAAATGAGAGAATTGGCAAAATTAAAGACCCATTTGAATTCGAACAACCCATTCGTAACCCAGAAACCCAAAGAAACCCCATAATATCGCTTAAATTATGGTATGACATGGTTGATACGAATAAGCCTTGGGATCATAAGTGGCAACTCGTACAGGATGATAGGCTTAACAAAAATAGCAAAATTACTGTACATAGACCAACTCAAAAAGGTACACCCTCTGAAAGTCATTACCATAAATATAAGAATTACGATTATTTCTATGATGTATGATCAAATATCCATTATGGCTATGTTGGGCTTAGTGTTGGGTTTTCCGAGCAGGCCTTACTGTCAGGATCTTGGGTGCAACAAGCTGGGAGTGATATTATATCTGCATTCAAAGAAAGAATATTGCCAAGAGCAGATACCCTAGATGACAATACTGCAATGAAAATTGGCTTTGAGCTTTATAAAAAACGTGGTAAATTTGCTGGCAAATTAACCCCTGAAAACATATTGTATATTTTAGACAACACACCACAAAACCAACCACCAAACTCAAAACAAATCCATTAGTGCAACAATCCAAGCAATCCAAATAGGATTAAAAAATGAAAAAATTAAATTTAGTCAAATTGATAAAGAAATATAAAAAAACTTCTTTTTTTTATTTTTTGCATCATAACAATGTATTTATACGTACAATTATCTATATTTTTTTACGATACAGTTGAAATACACAATAAAACAGGCAAACAAATTTCTTTCTCAAATTTTCAATACAAACATAAAAATGAATATAGTTTTGATTTTGAAGATGAGGATGAATATAAAAGTTTTAAATATTATTATGACATACAAAGGAGTGGAAAATCAAAATCTTTCTTAAATCCAAAGTATCACCATGAACAAAATCAGGTTTACGTTTCTATTGAAACAAGATATGGCGGAAAAGATTTAACTAACAATAATATTTATGAACGTTTTCATGTAAATTTTTCTACAAAACCAATAGAAAATCATCAAAAACCCTCCTGCTCTTTTAAAATAGAAGTTTATTCTGACAGAACTGTGGTAACACCAACCTATAAGCGGTTTTGTAAAAAGCCGATGTATAACTATGAGAATTTTAATCTTTATGATATTTAGGTGTGATATTTAGTATAATAGACCTCTTGCGAAATTACGATTTTATTGAGCTTGTCAAAATTCTAAATCAAATAAAATCAAGGTTTGAAAGCCAAAATTTTTGAATTTCGCAAGAACTCTAATACAAAACAGCCATAGCTCATATAGACAAACTGAGCAACTCTGTAATAACCATCTTCAATCAAAATTCACTCCCCTATATTCCTTAAGTCTTAAACAACAAAAAAGCCCAAACCTTTCGATTTGGACTTTTTAAAATTTGGAGCGGGAAACGAGATTCGAACTCGCGACCCCAACCTTGGCAAGGTTGTGCTCTACCAACTGAGCTATTCCCGCGTGTCAGCGTTTGCTGTATGGGTGCGTATTATATAGGATTTTTGGCAGACGTCAAGCACTTTTTTAAAAATTTTTAAAAAAAATTCAAAAAATTTTAGCCGTTATAAATTTTTAAAAACAAATCAACGACTTAGCACATCCAAAGTCACGCCCCACGACAGAAAGTTATCAATCTCATCAACAAGCCCCGTGAATAGCCTCTCTTTTTGCATGTCCAGTACCCAGTGTGTCGGACTGTGCAGGGTGAATTTGATGTCGGATTTTTGGATGTCGGTGCGAGTGTGGTTAATCGCCACCGCCAAACGCAGTAGCAGTGCCAGCTTGGTCATTCTGTCGGTGCTGATACTCATCAACGCCTTATGGTCGTTTGCGGTGATTTTTCGGCGATGGTAACGCACCATGCCTGCCAGTCTGGTCTGCTCCATCTGCGAAAAGCCTGCTATCTCGCCAAACTCCAAGATATACGCACTGTGGCGATGATAACTACTATGCCCGATACTCATGCCAATCTCATGCAACAGTGACGAGCGTCTGAGCAGGTCATGGTCGTTTTGGTTTAACCCCAGTGGCTCTTGGGCGACATCAAAAAGCAGACGGGCGGTCTTGGCGACCCGTTTGGCTTGTTTTTTGTCCACATTAAACTTATCAATGAGCTTCATCACCCCACCATCACGGGCGTCATTACTGTCAAAACGTGAGAGCATGTCATACATAACCCCTTCCCGAAGAGCCCCATCAGAGTAGCTCATCGCCTTGACCCCAAAGGCTTCCATCACTGCCAGAAGTATCGCCACACCAGCAGGGAAAATCGCCTTACGGTGAGCCTTAACCCCTTGTAAATCAATATGCTCAATATGCCGAGCATCCATCAAATGCTGTTTTAGAGCCAATACCGCCCCTTTGGTAATCAGCCCATGCTTGATAAGCCCAAGCCCCGTCAACGCCCCAAGCACCGCCTTAATCGTCCCTGATGAACCAATCACTCGCTCAAAACCCATTTTCTGATAACGCTTGATGTGCTGAGCCATCTCTTTTTTGGCAGAACGCATGGCATACCCAAAGGCTTCATCATTTATCACACCATCTTTAAAAAACTTCTGCGTAAAGCTCACCGCCCCCATCTGTGCCGACTCGGTCAGGAGCGACTGCCCGCCCTGTCCGATGATAAGCTCAGTTGAACCACCGCCGATGTCAATGACAAACCGAAGCTCATCACTAGGGTTTGTGTTCGCCACGCCCAGATAGATAAGGCGAGCTTCTTCACGCCCTGAGATGACTTCAATCGGGCAAGGCAAAATCTGATTTGCCTTGGCAATAAACTCATCGCTGTTGGTCGCCTGTCTTAGGGTATTGGTCGCAACCACACGCAAACGCTCGCCTGCCACGTTATCTAAGCGACCCATAAAGCGAGACAAGCAGGCCAGACCACGCTCTTGGGCGTCGGCACTTAGATGACCTTGCTCATCTAGCCCTGCCCCCAATTGGACTTTTTCGGACATGGACGCAATTTTTTTTAGCTCGCCATCTTTGACATAGGCGATTGCCATGTGAAAGCTGTTTGACCCCAAATCAATGGCACATAAGAGTTCATCATCGATGATACTTGACATAACTGTCCTTTGGCTGTGTGGCTAAGTGGATAAAAGTGATAAAATTGTCAGATTGATTTTAAAAGGTTTAGAAGGATTTTAAAATTTGGTGTTATCAATATCTGTACGCCCATTTTTAACATATTTTTAAAAACCCCAAAATCATTATCACGCCCAATTTTTAAAATCATCAAACCAACCGCTCTTTGGGAAATAGGATTTTAAAGGTAGAGCCTTGACCCAGCACCGAATCAATATGCAAGCTCGCCCCATGTTTGTGCAGAACATGCTTGACAATGGCAAGCCCAAGCCCCGTCCCACCCGTGGCACGAGAACGCCCACTATCCACCCGATAAAACCGCTCGGTCAGGCGTGCCAAATGCGTCTCTTCAATGCCAATGCCATTATCGGCAATACTCAGCAGTCCACCATCTAATGTCTCTTCCCACAAAATGCTAATCTCGCCCTGCCTGCCTGTCTCGGTGCTGTCTGTGGGCGTGTATTTCATGGCGTTGATGACGAGATTTAAAATGGCACTGTATAAATATTTCTCAATGCCTAACACATGACGTTCGGTGTCTAAGTGTATGTCTAACAAATGCCCGAACTCTTTGTTGGTCGCACGGGCATCATCAAAGACCTGCATGAGCAGTCGGGGCATGTCCACCGTCACTTGTTGCTCGCTGTCGTCATGTTCTAGTCGTGACAACATGAGCAGGTCATTGACTAAGTTATTCATTCGCCGTGCTTGCTCACTCATCAAGGCAAAGCCCCGTTGCCATTTGGGTTCTAGGCTTGAGGCGCTTGAGAATGTCTCAATATAACCCATCAGCACCGTCAAAGGCGTTCGAATTTCGTGCGACACGTTGCCCACGAAGTCGGTTCGCATTTGTTCTAGATGATGAATGTAGGTGTGATTGGCGACGGTCAAAAGCACGTGGTTATGGGCGTTATTAATCCTTGCGAGCGTAACCTTATAAATTTCGCCACAGTAAATCTGCCCAAAAAACTCAAAGGCTTGTTTGGCGGATTTGGCGGTAGGCTCGGCAGGTTTGGCGATATTGGTCAGTTTGACAGATTGATAAATGGCGTGAAAAATATCAGGGAATTTTTCCAAAAATTCATGATTTAAAATCAGCGATGACACCTTAGCACCGATGATGGGCTTATCCACATAAGCGGTCAAGATAAACAGTGCCGATGAGTTATGCCACACTATCTGTTCATGCTCGTCTAATATCATCAGCATGTCATCGGACGATTCTAATATCTGATAAAAATCATCGGATAAACCAGGGGCTGTACCCAACTTTGCATTGACAGCCTTTGCATTGACAGCCGATGACTGACCGACAACATCTGCCGTCGTGTCTGTCTTATCAAGCCCTTTCTTATCAAGCCCTTTATCGTCCAACATGAAACTTGCCTTGCTTTTGTTATATCATTTTGAATTTTCAAATATTTTTATTAATCATTGATTAGAAAACCGATAACCCGTCCCACGCACTGTCTGAATCAGCCCATCCACGCCATGCGGGGCAAGCACTTTACGCAAACGGCGGATATGCACGTCAATGGTACGCTCATCAATGTACACATTACCACCCCACACATGGTCTAATATCTGACTGCGACTGTACACTCGCTCAGGATGGGTCATGAAAAATTTTAACAGCTTATACTCAGTGCTACTGACCACCACAGGCGACTCAGCGACCGAGACACGCTGACTTTTGTCATCAAGGCACAGCTCGCCCACGCTTAGCACTTTATCGGTTGGCATACTACGGCGTAACACCGCTTTGACACGGCTAACCAGCTCTTTGGTGCTAAATGGCTTGGTCATGTAATCATCCGCCCCAGCGTCTAGCCCCAGTACTTTGTTGTCTTCTTCGCCTTTGGCGGTCAGCATGATGATGGGAATGTCATCGGTACTGCTGTCTTTTTTGAGCAAGCGACAAAAATCCACCCCCGATGTGCCTTGGGGCAACATCCAATCCAATATCATCAAATCAGGGCAAGCGTCCACAATCTGACGATGAGCTGTCTTGACATCATACGCCGACACCGTCTCAAAATCCGCCATCTGTAACGTCGTGGCAATCAGCTCGTTAATGGCAGGTTCGTCTTCAACGATTAAAATGGTAGGCATGGGTTATCCTTAATTTACACAGCAGCCCATACAGGGCATTGCCAAAAAGTAACAATACTATAACAATAACACAAAACATCACAAAAGTGGGTAACTATTTGCAACCACCCTACTCCCCCACAACATCACGCACCACACTCATCTCACTATGGCGAATGTCCGTACCGCTACTGGTATAGATGACAAGCTCCGCCACATTACGGGCATGGTCGCCCACCCGCTCCAATGCTCGTAACACCCACAGCGTGTGCATAATCTCGGACGACTTTATCTCATCTTTGTCCTGCAACCCTGCTAAAAGCTCGCCATACTCGCTATCGACAAGCTCGTCCATCTGCATGACATCAAAAGCAAAACGGCTATCGTGATTATTAAAGGCTTCTAGAGCGTCCAGCGTCATCATACGCACATTGTCGGCAAGGGTGTGGATGTTGGCATGAATGGGCGTGTCATATAGGGCAATGCGAGCGATTTTTACCGCTTCATCGCCAATCCGTTCAAGGTCAATCACCGCCTTACTCATGCTCATGATATACCGCAAATCCACCGCCGTGGGCTGACGCATGGCAACAAGTTTTACCACCTTATCATCAAGCTGTCTTTCATAGTCATTGATTGTCTTATCCGACTCGATGACCGTCCGTGCCAGCTCTTTGTCGCCATCGGATAAGGCTTTGATGGCTTTACCGACATTACTGATTGCCAAATTACCCATCGTTAGGAGCAACTCTTTGGCAAAGGTTAATTCGTGGTCGTAGGATTTTGAAGTGTGTTTTTCCATTATTTTTCCAAATTTTAATTAAAAATTATCGGCATTGTTAATTGTATTTTTTTTAAAAAAATCATTTAACAAAAATCATTTTTTAAAGTTAAATTTTTATAATCAGTATTTAAATAAAAACAAATCAACCATACCGCCCTGTAATATAATCTTCGGTGGCTTTTTGTTTGGGATTGGTAAATATCTCTTTGGTCTCACCCATTTCAATCATATCGCCCAAATACATATAAGCGGTATAATCAGAACAGCGTGCCGCTTGTTGCATATTGTGCGTAACAATGGCAATGGTATAATCTTCTTTTAAATCATCAATCAAATCTTCAATCGCCCCTGTGCTAATCGGGTCAAGGGCAGACGTTGGCTCATCAAGTAGCAGGACTTCGGGGCGAGTTGCCACGGCACGGGCGATACATAGGCGTTGCTGTTGTCCGCCTGATAAGGACAGCCCTGACGCTTTTAGCTTGTCCTTGACTTCATTCCATAGGGCGGACTTTTTTAATGCCCACTCTACCCTGTCGTCCATCTCCGATTTTGAGAGCTTCTCGTAGAGTTTCACCCCAAAGGCGACATTGTCATAAATGGACATCGGAAAAGGCGTGGGCTTTTGGAACACCATGCCCACTCTGGCACGGAGCAAGTTTACGTCCACCGATTTGTCCAAAATATTCTCGCCATCTAGGATAATCTGCCCGTCTGCTCTCATGCCTTGATACAAATCATACATTCTATTAAACGTGCGAAGCAAGGTGGATTTGCCACAGCCTGAGGGACCAATGAAAGCCGTTACTTTTTTGTCGGCAATGTCTAAATTGATGCCTTTTAGGGCTTTAAAATCGCCATAATAAAAGTCCAATTCACGCACCGCCATTTTTGGCACAATGACTTTGTCGGTTTGGCGAATATGGTTATCTACAATGGGGGTGTTTAGGGTCATAAAATCTGCCTGATGATTGGTAAATGAAGTGTGGGTTTGGGTGGGTTTTTCTAATAATACTGACATGGGATTTTTCCTAATTGGCAATTAAAAAATTTTAAAAAAACAACCTAACATTTGCTATATTTTACAAGAGCAAATTATATTTGCCCTTATTTATTTAATGACAAAATACATTTAATTTTGCAATGCCTATTTAATCGCTTATTTATATTTCTTACCGCCAATAAATCTTGCCAAGACATTTAATGATAAGACAGCAAGGGTAATCAAGAGTGCCGCCGACCACGCCAATTTATTCCAAGTAATATCAGGATTCATAGAAAATTGATAAATCGTATTTGGCAAATTGGCAATCGTCTGACTCATGTCCATACTAAAATACAAGTTATTCAAAGCGGTAAATAAGAGCGGAGCGGTCTCGCCTGTGATACGGGCAAAGGCAAGCAGTACGCCTGTAATCACGCCTGCTTTGGCGGATTTTAGGGTAACGTGTCCCACGAGCTTATATTTGGGCGTGCCTAGGGCGTAGGCGGATTCTCGTAGGGCATTTGGCACAAGGGCGAGCATATTCTCGGTGGTACGCACGACCACAGGAATGACGATAAGAGCCAAAGCGGTCGCCCCTGCCCAACCCGAAAAACCCCGACCGCCCGAAACCATCAGAGCATAGACAAACAGACTGATGACGATACTCGGAGCGGACAGCAAAATGTCATTTAAAAAACGAGTAACACCGCCAAGCGTCCGCCCAAATTTGCCATCATTATCGGCAAACTCCGCCAAATAAATCCCTGCCATGAGTCCCACAGGCGTGCCGATAAACAGCCCCGAAAAGACAAGCATTGCCGATCCAACAATGGCGTTTTTGAGACCGCCCACGGTGGCAGGGGGCGGGGTGTTGGCGGTAAAAATGGGCAATTCCATAAAGCCTGTCGCCCCACGAGAAAACAGCGTAATCAAAATCCAAACAAGCCAAAACAGCCCAAACACCATCGCTGACATGGTAAAGCCGATGCCAAGGGCGTTTTTGAATTTGCGTTTTTGGTACAACGTGCCATTCATCCGCTCATGGAATTTGGGCGTTGGGGCAGTTGGCTTTTCGTGCGTGAGTGTGGCCATGATAACCTTCTTTTAACCTTTGGGGTTGGTGGTGTATCCTTGTTTAACTTCAAAATATACCACCGCAGAGGCTGACTCTGCACGCCCAACCATATTAGTCTTAGCAATGGGCGTGTGCAACACACCCCTACAACTTTATTTAAAATACATTTATTTAAAATTAAAAACTTACCTTTAATCTTATCACCTTATTTCCCTGCCTTTTTATCAATTTTCATCAGCATAATTTTGGAAATTGACAAAACAATAAAGGTGATGACAAATAAGATTAAGCCTAAATGCAGTAGCGATGATAAATGAAGTTCGCTGGACGCTTCGGCAAATTCATTGGCAAGGGCGGACGTGATGGACACCCCCGATGCAAACATACTGGGCGTGATGTTAAAGGTGTTGCCGATAAGAAACGTTACCGCCATTGTCTCGCCCAACGCACGCCCAAGCCCCAAAATCACACCGCCAACCACGCCTGCTTTGGTGTAGGGCAGAACGATTTTGGTCATAACTTCCCACGTGGTTGCCCCCACGCCATAGGCGGATTCTTTTAGCAGGTCAGGTACGACAGCGAACACGTCTCGCATGGTGGCGGCGATAAAGGGAATAATCATGATGGCAAGGACAAGGCTTGCGGTAAACAGCCCAACGCCCATGGGAGCCCCATTAAACAGCGTGCCGACCACAGGCAATCCGCCCAAATGATGAATGAGCCACGGCTGAACCTTATCGCCAAACCACGGAGCAAACACAAACAAGCCCCACATCCCATAGATGATAGACGGCACGCCTGCCAACAGCTCGATGGCGATGCTTAGGGGTTTTTTGAGCATTTTTGGGCATAGCTCGGTCAAAAACACCGCAATGCCAAAACTCACTGGCACGGCAATCAAAATGGCGATAAATGACGTAACAAGCGTGCCATAAATCGGAGCCAACGCCCCATACTCGCCCGACACAGGATTCCATTCGCTACTGCTATAAAAGCCTAGTCCAAAGGCTTGCATACTCGGAATCGCCCCAATCACCAAAGACGCCAAAATCCCACCCAATGACAACAATACAAGCAGGGCAAAAAATTTGGTGGCAAGCACAAAGATGGCGTCTAGCTTTTTTTGTTTGTTTAATTGACCTTTTAGGCTGTCGGCACGGGCGGTGTGTGTTGTCATGATTGACCTTTTTGATTTTTAAATTAAAATTTATTTAAATGGTAATGCAAAATAATTTGGAAAATTGGCTATTTTTATTAACATCACTTTGTAAAATTGTAGAGGCAATCACATTCGCCCTGTGTGATATTAACTTGTTTTTAATCATTTAAAACATTATGAGTTCCAAATTATTTTAAATTGCGATTTATATATTTTTAATTAACCTAATTTAATTTGGCATAAGGGCGAAAATATCCGCCCTTATTTTTTATCCACATTATTTATTAAACAACGGCTGACCGTCCGCCCCTCTGATTTCCGCCCAGCTTGCCTTAAATAGACCGACTGCCGTGTCGCTAAATGGCACATAATCCAAGGCTTTGGCAGAGTCATCGCCATTGGCATACGCCCAATTAAAGAATTCAAGCACGCCTTTGACTTGTTCGGGGTTTTGGGGATTTTTGTGGATGATGATAAAGGTCGCCGCCGCAATCGGCCATGCCCCTGCCGTGTCCGAATTGGTCAGCACTTTGTTAAAGCCTGCTTCTGCCGACCAGTCAATGTCCCCTGCCGCTGCAAAGCTGTCTGCCGATGGCTGGACAAATTCGCCTTTGGCGTTTTTTAAGGAGACGTGAGCCATGTTGTTTTGTTTGGCAAAGGCGTATTCCACATAGCCGATGGAGTTTTTGACACGCCCCACGTAGCTTGCCACGCCGTCATTGCCCTTACCACCCATACCTGTGGCGGACGTTGGCCACTTGACCGCTTTGTCCACGCCAACTGCACTTGCCCAGTCGGGCGATACTTTGGTGAGATAGTCGGTGAAGTTGAAGGTCGTGCCTGAGCCGTCCGAGCGGAACACGGTGGTAATGTTGGCGTCAGGCAAGGTTACGCCTTCGTTTAGGGCAGTGATGGCAGGGTCGTTCCATTTGGTGATTTTGCCCAGATAAATCTTGGCAAGCGTGTCGCCATCTAGCTTTAATTGCCCTGCACTCACGCCATCGACATTGATGACAGGCACAACACCGCCAATCACGGTTGGGAACTGAATCAGCGCGTCAGCGTTTAGCTCGTCCACGGTAAGCGGTGCGTCCGATGCCCCAAAGTCCACGGTTTTTTCTTTGATTTGCTTGATACCGCCTGATGAGCCGATGGATTGGTAATTGACTTGTCCGCCTGTGGCAGAGTTAAAATCAGCCGACCACTTGGCATAGATGGGCTGTGGGAATGATGCCCCTACCCCTGTGATTTTTAGCTCAGCAAATTCGCCTGTGCTTGGGGCGGGGGCGGTGGTAGCGAGGGCAGTTTCGGCAGGTTTGCCATCGGCGGGGGTATTTTGATTGCACCCTGTTAGGGCAAATACGCCTGCCACGCTTAGAGCAAGCAGTTTGTGAGTAAAAGATAACTGAACTGACATACAAACTCCGATGTAATGGGAAAATTGGTGCGACTGCTTGCAGATGGCAATTTACAATCGCTGTGCGTATTTTGCCGTGTTTGTATGACAGCTTAGTGAATGTTTGATGACAGTTTTATGACAGGGTAAAAAGGGATGGGCATGGGACGGGTAAAATTAGCAATTTGACAGTTTAACATTTTGACAGTTTAAAAAAGAATAAACCGCCAAATGAGCAAGCCATATTTTTCCAAAATACCACTGCCATGTGCTATAATAGTCCCTTTATCCCCCCTTTGGCAAACC
Organism: Moraxella bovis; assembly: GCF_025985205.1. NCBI lineage: Bacteria > Pseudomonadati > Pseudomonadota > Gammaproteobacteria > Moraxellales > Moraxellaceae > Moraxella > Moraxella bovis. The sequence continues at coordinate 305,563 of NZ_CP087840.1, read as the reverse complement.
CTTGGAGAAAACCATGACCGTTGCTACTTTTAATCCCAAAACCGACACCAAACCCCGCGCCCCCACGCTATCGCAGTTGGATTTGTCTCACTTAGAACAATTACCCAAAGACCCAACCGCCCCCAAAAAAGTCTTTATCGCCACCCAAGGCTGTCAGATGAACGAATACGACAGCCAAAAAATGGGTGATGTGTTGGGCGACTCTCATGGCATGATCGTTACCGATGACATCAATGAAGCCGACGTGCTTATCATGAACACCTGCTCTATCCGTGAAAAAGCCCAAGAAAAGGTATTCTCCGAGCTGGGTCGTTGGCGTAAACTCAAAGATAAAAATCCCCATTTGGTCATCGGCGTGGGGGGTTGTGTGGCGTCCCAAGAAGGCGATAATATCCAAAAACGTGCCCCCTATGTGGACATGGTTTTTGGCCCTCAGACCTTGCACCGCCTACCCCAGATGTATGATGAACTAACCGCCAAGACCGCTCGTGCCAAAGCGTTGAACGGAGGATATACCAACACCGCCAAAAACGGCAAAACTCGCATTGGCGTGGTTGATGTGTCATTTCCTAGCATTGAGAAATTTGACTTTTTGCCCGAGCCAAAGGTCGAAGGCTACAAGGCATTTGTCTCTATCATGGAAGGCTGTTCAAAATACTGCTCGTTTTGTGTCGTGCCTTATACTCGTGGCGAAGAGCTGTCTCGTCCGCTCGATGACGTGCTTGCCGAGATTGACGCACTTGCCGAACAAGGCGTGCGTGAAATTAACCTATTAGGGCAAAACGTCAATGGCTATCGGGGCGAGAAAGATGACGGCACGATTTGCCGATTTAGTGAACTTTTGCACTATGTCGCCCACATTGACGGCATTGAACGCATTCGCTACACCACAAGCCACCCCTTAGAGTTCACCGATGACATCATTGACGCTTATCGGCATATCCCCAAACTCGTCTCGCATTTACACTTGCCTGTCCAATCTGGCTCTAACGCCATTTTGCAAGCGATGAAACGCAATCACACCATTGACATTTATATCAATCAAATCAACAAACTAAAAGCCATTCGACCTGATTTGCATTTATCCAGCGACTTTATCATCGGCTTTCCTAATGAGACCGATGAAGACTTTGCCGACACGCTAAATCTTGCCAAAGAGCTAGATTTTGACCACTCATACAGCTTTATCTACTCAAAACGCCCTGGTACGCCTGCCTCTGATTTGCCTGACAATGTCAGCTTTGAGACCAAAAAAGAGCGATTGGCGACTTTTCAGGAAGTCATCAAGGATTCCACCTTTGCCAAGACCCGAGCGATGGTCGGACAGACCGTGCGAGTGCTGGTCGAAGAACGTGCCAACCGCAAAGATGGCTATTTGCACGGCACAGCCGACAACACCCGTTCGGTGATTTTTCGTGGCGGTGATGAGCTACTGGGTAAATTTGTCAATGTCCGCATTGATAAGGCGATTAGTATGCATTTGGTAGAAGGTGAAATGATGGCGGTATTAGGATAATGGACAATAGATAAGATACTAAGATTGGTGTATTTATGACAAATACATCATGTTAAGTTTTTAGGCGTATTAGGGCGTGCCTGCCATTGATGACATTTTTATAAGATAAGATGAAAATTTGACAATTTTAACCAATTTTGCATGAAAATGGCTAAATCTCATCTTTCATGCAAATACCAAAGGCAGGCACACCCCAATCAGCACAATCCGCCATCAGCAGACTAGAAAAAAGAGTGTTATTAAACACTCTTTTTTAACATTCTTAGCCTTAAACCTTAAATAATCACATCCGCCATCTTGATAATCTCATCATGCCCGACAAACTTATCATTGATGTAGATACGCTCTATGTTGGGGGGTGATTTTTGGCTTGGTATAATACTGCCTGATTTGAAATAATCTTCAATAATAATGCCATCATCATTTTGCTTGACATCGATAAACAGATGATTGCCCTGTTTGGCAAAGCCCAAATCAGACAGCGTCAGCCCCGAAATCTTTAAGATATCCAACCCACCAACATCACGAATCGTGTCCAGACCATCGCCTTTGTGATACAGATAAGTATCATTGCCATAGCCACCGATAAGCAGGTCGTTATCGAGTCCGCCAATTAAGGTATCATGACCAAATCCACCGATGAGCGTGTCATTACCACGACCGCCACTTAGGACATCATCTCCTGTCAGACCATTCATGGTATTGGCTTTATCATCACCCACAATATCATCAGCACCGAGCTTGCCCACATATCGCTTACCAACAGTGATGGGGTCGGGCGTTGGCGTGATGGGCAGAGCAGGCTCTGGCATCACGATGGGCTCACTGCCTTTGATGGTAAAGCTGGTATTGGTACTGACACTCTGACCGAAGCTGTCTGTCGCTGTTATGATAATGTCATGCATGCCAATCTCTGTGGTTGCAGGGTCTATGATGAGATGATTGTTGTCAATGTAGATACCGCTCAAAGAATTTGCCGATAGCGAATAACTTAACGCATCACCATCGTTATCAACAAACAGCTTATCTAGACCTATCTGCATCATGGCATCATCTTGGCTTAGCACAAGCGGTAGAGTCAAGGCAGAGACGAGCGTTGGCCGTTCATTTACTCTTAATGTGAAGCTGGTATTGGCATGCTCGCCCTTGGGGTCGGTGGCGGTCAATGTGATGTTAAATACCCCTTTATCAGGTGCCCTGCCTGTTAGCATCTTCGTAGCAGGGTCAAAATGCAGTCCATCCGCCCCTTGGATACTATACGTCAGCTCATCACCATCGGCATCGAAGAATACCTCGCCAAGACCGAGTGCGATGTCTCGCTCTGCCAACACCATCTGGTCAGAGACGGGATTATGAACGATGGGAGCGGTGTTTTTGGTTTCTTTTAGTATCATGCCTAGCAAGATGTCATTGTCGCCATCTTTTGTGGTGGGGGTGTTTTCGATGGCAATGGAGGCGTTGAAGTCTTTGCTTAATAGGCTGTAGTTGCCGTTATCGTATCTTATCAAGTCAAATTTGCCATCATTGCTTTGGTAGAGGTTGCTGGCATTGGCGGATTTAAAAAACTGTGTGCCTGTTAGATCATAATGATTGATTTTGATGATGCCACTATTATCACTGTCAATGATGGTTTTGTCATCCGCCCCGCTTTTGGCTAGGTCTTCTAGGTCAAACACATACGCATCATTGCCTTTGCCACCAATTAGCCTATCTCGTCCTGCACCGCCTTTTAGCGTGTCATTCCCTTCAATACTCTCATCTCTGTTATCATCACCCCATAGGATGTCATCACCCTCACCACCATCTAGATAATCATTGCCATATTGACCGATGATAAGGTCGTCTCCCTTGCCGCCGTACAAAAAGTCATTGGCATTGTGTTTGTATGATTCGTCTAAAAGATGGTAATTATTTGCCAAAGCAATGTCTTTTTGTTTGGTTAAGAGATAATCCATTTTGTCAGTCTCTACTTGAATGTTCCATTCAAAGGTTTTGTAGTCTTGTAAATTTGCGGTTTTTTGTTTTAGAGTGTTTTCTTTGTGATTGACTTGGTCGTAGGTATGCTCTATGCTTAAAATCTGATTATCACTGCGTAGCACTTGATTTTTTATGCCAAACCTTATATGCCCATCCCCCAATATCACATCATCGCCACCACCGCCATACACATAATCATTATCCGCCCCACCTTGTAAAAAGTCTTTATTTGCTCCCCCATAAATCACATCACTTCCTTGTCCGCCTAATGCCCAGTCTCCTTTGTCATTGTTATGGGTGTTATTAGACTCTGCTTGTTCATTGTCCACCCAAATCACATCATCCCCAATCCCTGCTGCAATCAAATCTCTTCCCATGCCACCAATAATAATATCTTTATCCACCCCAATTAAATTACCCTCTTTGTCTTGTTTTGGCTTAGGTAGCCTTTGACTGTCTTTGGGTTCAAAATCATAAAAGACTGCAGAGCCATAAATCACATCATTGCCATCACCCCCTTTTAAGATATCATGACCATCGCCGCCATAAATCACATCATTACCCCCTTGTGTGTCTATATCAAGGCGTTTGTCAGCCCCCAGTGCATTGATAAAGTCCACTTTATCAGAACCCATCACAGCGATGTTATTAGAAATAAAGCCATTGATATGAACAGTTGAATGCAATGTGTCATTGGTCTTGATGGTATAGACACCATGTGTGTCAGCATCTTCTTTACTGTCTGCTAAGACAAGAGAAAGGGCGGAATAAACATTGTGGTTGTCGCCTGTGATGGTGGCGGTGGTGAAGAAGTCTTTTATGGTAACGCTGTCGGTGGGGGAGGTTTCAGAAAAAATGGTCAAATCATTGATTGTTTTAATGGCGGTATATATCACATTTCCTATACTGTCTTTGGCTTCCCATATGCCTGATGTACCATCTTTTAGAATAAAGGATTTTGGTAGTTGTTTGTTGTCAAATAGGATTTTGCCTTTGCCGTCAGCGTCATAGATGGTATCACGGTCTTTGATGTGGTAGGTGTCGTAGCCTTGTTCTCCACGCATCTCATCATTACCACCATTGCCTTTTAATACATCATTGCCATTACCACCATCAAGATGGTCATCACGGCTACCACCAATCAAAGTATCATTGCCATCATGTCCCATCATCATATAGGGGTCATCAAAGAAACTATTAGCATCAATCACATCATCGCCCAATGTGCCAATCAATTCATCTTCTCTTGGCTTATCAAATGGGTTTAGAATGTCAGGTATTGACTGATGAATGATTTGTTCTAATACGCCAAATAAAGCTTCTTTATTGGTTAGTACATGTATCATCGCCTCACCAAGAGCTTCGGCAAATGAAAAATCGTCTTTGTGAACCATCAGTCCAGAGAGCTTTTGGCGAATAATTTCACGCCCTTCATCATCAGCATTTTTGTATTCTTCAAGGTATTCAGGTTTGATTTCAACATTGTTGGTTTTGATAGCAAGACTAGCACTGACTTGTGTAATCAAAGCAGAGGCAACATTTAAGATGATTGAGGCGGGCGTGGTAGGTATCTTAGCCAACACTCTTGCCATGTCGGATAATTTTTCTGTAAGTTTTGCTGTATCTGCAATGATGTCATAGATTAGCGTTAATGGGATGTAGCCTTTATGTTTTTCGTATTTTTGCGAATTAAAGTCCCTATGTGCATTATAGTCTGGGAGATTTTTAAAAAACAATCTATGCCCAACCAATCCTGCCTCTGCTCCCCAACTTACAACATTCAAACGCTGACCAATTTTGGATTCCCCAAGAAAGGTTCCAACAATACCAATAACATCAAAGACGGCAAGTGTAATGGCTCGTTCCGTTTCTGACATTTTTTCATTATCAGCCACAGTATCCGTTGCATTGATAGCGGATAAAATATTGTTAGAAACGCTGACACTAGACAATAAAATACTGCCCTTTTTGGTCTCAGCATAGTCAAGAAATGTTTGCTTAGTCATAAAATCACCTGTTGGTTAAAAATAAAAAATTAATAAAAATCATAAAGATGGTCGCCAGAAGCCCATAGTGTTTTACTATGGATATATCTGACCCTAATACATTCTTTGCTATAAACTCTCTCAAAATCATAATAAGAAAGACCACTCTCTCTTATCAATTTACCCAGTTGTCGGTCAGACTTTTCAGGGTAGATGGATATTTGCCTTAATGTATAAGGTCCTTTTTGATTAAGATAAAACATAGAGCCACCGTGTTTATCTGACTTGCTAGCATAGAGCAAACAACCATCATCTCTGATGTTTTTGTAATCTTTGGCAAGCTGTGATACTTTTACTGATGCAATCATTGGAATACCTGCAACAACAAATAGAAATACCAAACTACATACCAAAAGGATAGAGCCAAAAATATCTTGCATTAACTTTATGCGATTATTTTTTAACTCTTGTTCATTTGTATTCATAGTTGCTTCTTCTTTTCCCTTTATTGCCATCAGCATAGTCAAGAAATGTTTGTTCGCTCATAAAATCACCTGTTGGTTAAAAATAAAAATTAATAAAAATCATAAATATCAGCACTAGAAACCCATAAAAATTTACCAGACACATACCTAACTTTTATACATTCTTTGCTATGAATGCTTGCAAACTCATGATAAGAAAGTCCGCTCTCATCAATTAATTTACCCAGTTTTCGGCTAGACTTTTCAGGATAGATGGATATTTGCCTTAATGTATAAGGTCCTTTTTGATTAAGATAAAACATAAGACTACCGTGTTTATCTGACTTGCTTGCATACATCAAACAGCCATCATCTCTGATGTTTTTTGGGTTTTTGGCTAAATGTGCTATTTTTGATGATAAAATCATTGGAATTATCATAAAAACAAACAGAAATGCAATACCAAAGATTGAGAGAGCAATACCTATAATACTCGCTATTAGATTTTTATAGTCTATTTTTGATGCCTGTTCATCTGTCATAATAATACTCACTCGTCCATCAACTGCAAAAACCGACAATACACCATCAGCTCTTCTGCTCTGTCATCACCGAGTGTTTTGGCTTTTTCTAGCCAGTACATACTTTTGGTAAGGTCTTTGGGTAAGTATTCACCTTTAAAATAGCACCAACCTAAAATATAGGTCAGCTCACCATCACCATTTTCTGCCATCATTTCTAGCTGTGTAATAATGGCGGGGTTGGTGGAAACTTGTTCTAATAGAGATTTGTAATGCTTAAGATTATCAGACATAATGGGATTTTTTTATAAATTTTAGCGATTGTAGCGCCAGCAATGGTTGTTTACAAGTATTTTTTAGTGTGTTTACAAAAATATGATGGTTGGTGGGTTAAATAAAAAGCGATGGCAATGTCTGATATTTTGGAATTTGAATTGAAAATGTTGGGTTTCGTACCTCAACCCAACCTACGGGCTGAAAACTCAAAATTTTGACCATTACTACTCATAGGAAAAACCTCTTGATAAAGTTAATAAAAGACAAACCTAAGTCTATAATCATATAAACCCAACCAATAAACAACATTACAAATATCATAAAGAATAAATAAACAATATTCAAATCAAAAACAGCTCGTAGGCTGGGTTGAACGATAGTGAAACCCAACAAATTCAGGACTTGAACTTAAAATGTTGGGTTTCGTAAACTCAACCCAACCTACGGGCTTCCCAAACTTTTTCATAGCCCTCTTTGTCGGTTACAGAACCAAATGAATGTTTTTCAAGAATTTTTCTTGCTTCTTCAATAAAGAAAGCATCTGCTAGACCAGTTAAATTACTCATAAAAATACCTCGTTAGGTTGGTTGAAAGAACTGTTTGATAAAATTAATAATATTTAAAATAAGTTTTTTACTCATTTTAAGCCATGAAATAAGTATAAGGACACTAATGACAGCAAACACAAAACAAAAATTCAAATAAAAGCTATCAATCCATATCACTATATTCATGGACATTCTAGCAGAAATTTCCAAGCTTTGAATTAGCAAAATAGTGCCAACAATCATTAGAACACAAAAAAACGCCAAAAACGAAACCCATAAATAAGATTTTAACAAATCGCATAAATTTCGGTATTCTTCTTTTACCTTAAACCGATTTATGCCACTCCAACCAATTGATCTATATAATAACATGTGTATCGATATAAAAATTAATGGAACATTAATAAATCTAAAAAAAATGAAATAAAAGGGCTGATTTGCCAAATTCAGAATCCAAAAATTCGGTTTCCGATTCATACATTGTATGCAAAATCTTGTCGCTTGATAACCCAATATCTAAGTCAAACAACTTCCTATCCACATTCAATGGTGGTAAATTGGTATTCCCCCTCACCCATTCCACAATCCCCATCACCCAATCAGGTTGCCACACCAGTGCCATCTCCTTCACCCATGCCGAAATAAAGAATACTTCAAATAAAAAGTATGACCCCAAAAACACCAATGCCCACCTTTGGATAGGTCGCATGGCAAGACCTCCTGTTTGGGTTAGGTAGTCTATGACTTCTTGTCTGTCCTCATCATCTAGTTCATCAAGATGGGCGTGTAATTCTTGCTCTCGTTTGGCAGTATGTGTTTTCCCAAAAAATAGCTTAAACCAAACAGGACAAAGTGCCATACAAGCACAGATGATAAGATAATAGATGAAGTTAAAGAACAAATTTTGCTGTAAGCTAAATCCTTCTAGCTCAAAGCCAAGAAAAGCAAATCCGATAAAGAACCAAAAACAGATGATAAGAGCATAATAAAACAGATTGTCTTCATAAAGACGATTAGAAACAAGCCAATCTTGGATGGTGTCGTGAGAGTGGGGCATTTTTGGTACATATGTTTAAACATTTTTTTAATCTAACATAGCAAAAATACATTGTCAATATATTGTTAGAGAATTTATCAGATTTTTGTTTCTTTAACTCAATTTAAAAATAGTCTTTGACTGTTGCCAAAACCTTATATACCCATCCCCCAATATCACATCATCACCTCGTCCGCCCAATGCCCGATCGCCTTTTTTGTTGTTATGGGTGTTGTTGGGATTATTTGAGTCGGTATGTATCGGTGTTTTACCATTTGACTTATACTCATGATCCACCCAAAATAATGTCATCGCCAATACCGCCTGCAATCAGGTCGTTACCCTCTCCGCCGATAAGCAGATCATGGTCTTCTTTGGGTATTTCTGGGTCGGTTGGGTCTCTTAGTTCATAATAGATGGGCGACCTGATATAACATCATTATCCGCCCCACCTCTGATAACATCCGCCATATCGCCACCGAATATCAGGTCATGCCCATCGCCTGCATCGATGTTTAGGTATTTTCTGCCTGTGCCAAAGATGGTGTCAGTCTTGTTTGAACCATAGATGTCTAAGTACTGAGCAGGAAAAGCACCTGTACCTATATGCGATAGAAAACCATCAATGGCTTTGATGGTGTAGGTGCGATTTTTATCAATGTCTTCTTGACTGTGGCCTAAATTAATAGACAATGCGGTGTATGTCGTGCCATTGGCGATGGCGATATTAAAGAAGTCTTTGATGGTAACGCTGTCAGCAGGAGAATTGGTAGAAGTAATTAATAAATCATTGGCACCTTTGATGGCGGTATAGAGTACATTTCCTTGATTGTCTTTGGCTTCCCATATGCCCGATGTGCCGTCTTTTAGAATAAAGTCTTTGGGGAGTTGCTTGCCATCAAATAGGATTTTGCCTTTACCATCTTTGTCATAGATGGTATCACGGTCTTTGATGTGGTAGGTGTCGTAGCCTTCGGCACCATCTAGTTTATCATCTCCCTCTTTGCCATTAATAATATCATTGCCAGTTCCGCCCAAAATCTTATCATTATGATCGCCACCAATTAAGGTATCGTTACCTGCATTGCCATAAATACGATAAGCATCATCAAACCAACTGTCAGCATCAATGACATCATTATCTGCTGATCCTAATAAATCTATATCATTAGGGGTTTCAAATGGGTTGAGACCGTCAGGGACGATATTACCCAACACCTGTTCAAAGACAGCAGTTAGAGTGCCCCAACTGGTTAGAGTGGTTAAAAACGCTTCACCAAAGACCTCGCCAAAAGAAAACTCATCTTTGTGAATGGAAAATCTTTCATCATCTGCCCACTGTTGCTGTAATGCTTCTTTTTGTTCTTTTGTTAAATTAAGATATACCTCAGCATTTAGACCAAGCTTTTCATGAGCTGTGATTGTGGAGGCTATTGTATTGCTTATAACCGTAAATAATGTGGATACCACATCCATCGCAAGAGAAGCTGGTGTAACAAGTTTTCCTGCTATTTTTCTAATATCAGCAACCACTTCACCAATGGTTTTTGATAGTGTAACAACATCCGCCATCACATCGGCAATAACATTTTTTGGAATAAGACCTTTGTTGTAAAAAGCCTTGTTTCCGTTCGTGTCAACCACCTCATTAAAATCTCTATAATCCCAATAAATATCAAGATTTTTTACCAATCTATGTCCAATGATTAGTGCTTGTGATACATCTGCAACCGCTTCAAGTTTTGTATTTTTTGAAAAGTCACTAATGATATCCAATGCTACCAAAATCACAGATCTTCCAGCTTCAACACCGTCGCCAGTACTGGAAGTTGTGTTATTCATAATAGACCATAAATTATTGATATGGTTTACATTTTTCATCAACGAAAGAGTTGATGTTGGAACGGCTGATTCATTCAATGAATCTTTAACGGTTTTTGACATAGTCTTTACCTCGTTTGGTTAATAATCAATAAAATCATAAGGAAAATGAAAAGTTGTATAGCCAACAAAGACCTTAACATAAGTTACTCTATGACACTGTGTTGTGTCACGTTCGGGGTTTCTTTGAAGTATCAAGTGGCACTTCTTGTTTGCGGGAAATTCTTTGATAGAGACAGTCCGAGCACCTGCGGTAAATCCATCTACACTAATCCCTCCGATGGGCTGAAAATTACTACTATAACCATAAAAATATAAACAACCCTGTATTAAGTTATCAGGATTTTTTGCCTTAAAAACAACATAGGGCTTTAGTCCAAAAACAAAAAATAAGCTGTATAATATCAATAGATAAGCAAAACAAGTAAAAATTTTATCTTTGATACCAACTTCTTTGGCTTCTTCAATTTTTTCTGTCATCTCTCGACCACTCCGCTATCTGCAAAAACCGACAATACACCATCAGCTCTTCTGCTCTGTCATCACCGAGTGTTTTGGCTTTTTCTAGCCAGTACATACTTTTGGTAAGGTCTTTGGGTAAGTATTCACCTTTAAAATAGCACCAACCCAAAATATAGGTCAGCTCACCATCATCATTTTCTGCCATCATTTCTAGCTGTGTAATAATGGTGGGGTTGGTGGAAACTTGTTCTAATAGAGATTTGTAATGCTTAAGATTATCAGACATAATGGGATTTTTTTATAAATTTTAGCGATTGTAGCGCCAGCAATGGTTGTTTACAAGTATTTTTTAGTGTGTTTACAAAAATATGATGGTTGGTGGGTTAAATAAAAAGCGATGGCAATGTCTGATATTTTGGAATTTGAATTGAAAATGTTGGGTTTCGTATCTCAACCTACGGGCTCTATGGTAGTCATAGACAAAAACTTTTTTAAACAATATAAAATCTAGTTTGATGTAGCTAACTAGATGACATTGAGATGGATTTTTTTATATAATCATCAAATTCTCCTATATGCTTAAAGTCTATATTTTTAATATGTCGGTCAAAAGCATTGGTATATGCCTTAAATGTATCGCTTGCTATTCCATCAATAATTAAATAATGATATTCTCCACCAGATTTTGTTTTACTGGTACCATCATAATACATACACCCTCTTATCAAATTATCAGGATTCTTTGCTTTTTTGTCTGCAATCTGACCAAAACCCCAAACTGCCATATAAAATCCAAAGAACAAAGGAATGCCTGCCATCAAATAGCCTGCAATGAGTTGTTTTTTGGTAAGTTCATTACCGTCAAATATTGGATAGCTCATAAAGAAAAATTAGTTGTTAATAATTGATATTGTACAGATATTTACTCATTATTCAATCAATATTTATATGAAATATCTTTATATTGCATATAAATATTGGCTGGTATTAAAGATCTTGGGTAATTGCTTATCATCAAATAAGATTTTGCCTTTACCATCTTTGTCATAGATGGTATCACGGTCTTTGATGTGGTAGGTGTCGTAGCCTTCGGTGTCGATTAGAGTGTCGTTGCCTTCATCGCCAAAGAATGTATCATTACCAGTTCCGCCATGTAGCATGTCGTGATTGTCATCGCCGTATAGGATGTCATTACCACCACCCGCAAAGATAACACGAGGGTGATCATGCAGATAAACAGAAAATGAAGAAAAATTATCATCGCCATCTGTACCGATAAGATCAAGGGTGTCGTCCGACCAGAATTTGTAATCTTCGGGAATGAGTTCATCAAATATTACAGAAACTGCCTCCATCATTTTGTCTTTAATGTTTACGATGGCATTTGCAACTATATCAAGAATTCTATCTACATGCGTCTAGCTCTCTAATTCGAGTTCGTTCATTGCATTACTAATTGTCGCAAGGCTGGTTGCAAAGACATTAAGTGCTACACCTAACGGGCTCAGTCTCAGTAAACTAACAATCTTCGAAAACATTGCAGAACCATCAGAGAATAGGTCTAGAATCATACTGGTCTTAACACACCCATTATTTTGCTCAGCTATCGTTAATGTGCCAAAGAAATTTTCAATAAAACGATGCCTTAATACAATGCTTTGAACAGCTGTATTAGAGCTCGTAGGTTGGGTTGAATGATAGTGAAACCAAACGGTTTAAATCTTGAAATTGTTAGGTTTCGTGCCTCAATCCAACCTACGGTCTTCTTTTCAAACCCACATTTTTGTCAATTTTTAAAAACTTTAACCCTAGTATTTATAAGGACTTATGCTTAGCTTGGAAAGAGGCTTGTTATACAAAATCCATAAAATAATCACCACGCCAATAGCAAAAGTTAAAAATGCAAAAAGCAAGTGAAACAAACCAAATGCCCAACCAATCAATCTTCCAAACCAACCATTAGATTGTCGCTACGCACAACCTGCTTCAAATAGCCGCAGCAGTAATACTAGAAAAGCAAAAAGCAACCAAATGATAAACCAAATAATATCCCAAGTACCATCTAGGTCGCCAAGTTGCAATGCACCAAAACGTCAAAAAAGGCAATAATATTTTGATTTTACCATGCTTTTCATCAGATTCTTAGCATGTCTTGTTCTTATGGTGTGGCTTACGATGAACCAATTTGACATCTCCAATTTTTTAACTGTTCTCTTGGCATTGTTGAGCAAGAACATCCTAACATGCTTGCAATTTTACTGGGCTTTATGCCTTGTGCAAGCATTAATATTATCTTTTCTCGTTCATTTATGCTAAGATGTTTGTAGGTGTTCATGGTTGCTTTTTTATTTGTATGGTAACAATGTTATGAGTAATGATGAATATCTTTTCATTGGTTGTGATTGGACTGTATGTTTAAGGCTCAAAAACTGCAAAAGAAGATCTCAGGTTACCTTTGTTCAAAGAATTAGGTAGGGTCTGGGGGTGTATTAACCTTCACCATAGTGCAAACTTGCATAATTTGTCAGGCAAGATTACAAAAAGAGAAAACCATATACCAACTATTTGAAAACCATCATACCCAAGCCAATATTAAATGCAGTTTTGGTAAATTTATTGATTGATAAATCATCATTCAACCAGCTGTATGGAAATTATATTTGATGAAATCTACTAAACACTTATCCGTCTTGGTATTATTTTCACGCTTATGGGCAACACCCCAGTCAAGCATGGCTAAAATTGCCAATTGCCCTGCCATTGATGAAAACAACATTCGTTATAGAAGTCATGGCAATTTTGTGGAAGCATCTTACTCCACGCACAATCAAACAAACACAATATACCCAAAGCCAATTGAAAATAAGCAAATACTTTGGCATACTAAGTTATTGGAAAATGACAAAGTGCTAGACCCGCATTTAGAAGCCGATGTTTAGTTTAATATCACTTGCATTCAATACACCACTGATAAACATATTATCGCAACTGATAAACGCAACAGACGATTTATTTTGGATAAACAAACAGGCAAACTTTTACAAACCCAAACATGCGAATTATTATACAATCTAAGGGTTAATGAAATCCCTATTTATCATCAAAACGACATCGCAAAATTAGAGCATTTGGGGGATTATTTATTTGCCCTAAAACGCATTGATTATATCAATCAATCATCATTAGCCATTGATAAAAATGATATGCCTGACAATTATGATGTTGTATTAAATATGCCAAATAACGCTTTTTATTTATTGACAAAGCAAACACTCAAAGACACCCTAAATCTTTTAAAAGATTTTGAAAAAGACAAAATCACTAACACCGAGCATTGGGTCAAAATGACAGCCGAGCAAATGACCGACTGGCATCACAAAACCTATGTCCAACCCAAATTATTACAACGAGCCAACTAATATGTGCCAACTACTTGGAATGAACTGCAACACCCCCACCGACATCGGATTTAGCTTTACAGGCTTTCGCCAGCGTGGGGGCTTGACCGACCACCATGAGGACGGTTTTGGCATTGCGTTTTTTGAAAAAAGCGAATCGGGCAACATCGGGCTTCGCCAATTTCACGACAACAAGCCAAGCTACCTATCGCCCGTGGCGGATTTGATAAACCATTACCCCATAAAAGCCATGAACGTCATCGCCCACATCAGACGGGCGACCACAGGAGAAAAAAGCAACCTATCCAACCTACACCCCTTTGTGCGTGAAGTGTGGGGTGAGCAGTGGGTATTTGCCCACAACGGGCAGATGACAGCGAGCTTTATCAGTCGCACCGAACGCCTACACACCAACGGCAATGCCGAGCATTATACGCCCGTAGGCACGACCGACAGCGAGCTTGCGTTTTGTTACCTGCTAAACCGTCTAAAAGCCACCTTTAAGTCCCGTCCGTCCGATGAGGCGTTATTTGCCTTTTTGACCGCACAATGCCGTTATCTGTCCGCCAATGGGCTTTTTAACTGCTTGATTTCTAATGGTAATTGGCAATTTGCCTACGCAGGCAGTCTGCTTTTTTATCTGACTCGCAAAGCCCCTTTTGGCGAGGCTAATTTGTCAGACGGCGAGATGAGTGTCAATTTTGGCGATTTGACCACCGCCAAAGACAAAGTTACCGTCATCGTTACCATACCGCTCACCAACAACGAAAAATGGCAACAGATTGCCGTGGACGAATGTGTGGTATTTAAGGATGGCGACGTGGTATTTAAGGATACACCCAGCAAAAAAACCTATCTGTCTATCGAAGACGGCATTGCCTTGGCAAGAAGTGTGGGGGCAAGTGTTTAGTTTTGGTATTTTAGATGGTATTAAAAAACCAATCCCAAAAATCAGGCATTTTGTCTATAAATCCTCAATTGATGGATGAAATTTTATCAAAAGTGTGTTAAAGTACACCTATCTTGTAACTGATTATCAAATGATAATCAAAAGAGCTGTGATGATTGACAAAATCAATAATCAGCGACCAAGTCCACGATTTAAAAGGTGATGAACATGGCTTTTACCAACAAAGATTTACGCAAGGCAGGTCTAAAAGTAACCTTGCCCCGCATGAAGATTTTAGAGCTATTAGAGAACGCAGAACACCACCACATGAGTGCCGAAGACGTGTATAAGGCACTTGCCGAGCAAGGTGAAGATGTTGGTTTGGCGACGGTGTACCGTGTGCTGACTCAGTTTGAGCAGGCAGGTATCATTGAACGTCATAATTTTGAAAATAACCTATCGGTGTTTGAGATTGCCCAAGAAGAACACCACGACCATTTGGTGTGTGATGTTTGTGGCAAGATTGAAGAGTTTCATAATGCCATCATCGAAGATGAGCAAGAGAAAATCGCCGAGAAGTATAATTTCAAGCTGTCAGGGCATTCGTTGGTCTTGCATGGCGTGTGCGACAACGAAGAGTGTCAAAAGACCCTTGACCCTGCTAACAAAAGCTAAATCAAGCGTTATAAAAAGACTGGTCATGCCAGTCTTTTTTGTGGGTGTGTCAATTATAATCGCCCATGTCAATAGAGAGTTTGGCAGACTCTTCTTCGACCACAGCATTTTTGCTTTCGAGTTTGATTTGTAGACGTAGGTCGTTCGGGCTATCAGCGTGTTTGAGTGCGTCTTGATAGGTGATTTGTCCTGATTCATACAGGTCGAACAACGCTTGGTCAAAGGTCTGCATACCGATGTCACGAGAGCGTTTCATCACAGGTTTAATCTCGTGAATCTCGCCCTTGCGAATGTAGTCAGCGATGAGCTGTGTACCCAATAAAATCTCAATGGCGGCACGGCGACCTTTGCCATCAGGGGTTGGGATAAGCTGTTGGGCGATGATGGCACGCAAGTTAAGTGACAAGTCCATGAATAACTGTCCGTGTCTGTCCGCTTCAAAGAAGTGAATGATACGGTCGATGGCTTGGTTGGCGTTGTTGGCGTGGAGCGTGGCAAACACCAAGTGACCCGTCTCAGCGTACTGGATGGCATAGCTCATGACTTCACGGTTACGAATCTCACCGATAAGGATGACATCAGGGGCTTGACGTAGAGTGTTTTTTAGACCTTCTTCAAACGAGAGCGTGTCAATACCCACCTCACGCTGAGTGACGATACAGCCTTTGTGCTGATGAACGTATTCAATCGGGTCTTCGATAGTGATGATATGACCACGAGAGTTCTCGTTACGATGGCCAATCATGGCAGCCAGCGTGGTGGATTTACCCGTACCTGTCGCACCCACAAGTAGGATAATGCCACGCTTTTTCATGGCAAGCTCTTTTAGGATGGGTGGTAGGTTCAAATCTTCGGTGGTGGGGATTTGTGTCTCAATCTTACGCAGTACCATCGCTGCCTTGTTGCGCTGAATCATCGCCGACACACGAAAACGAGCTGCTTCGGCTTTGTCAGAGATGGCAAATTGGCACTCGTTGGTCTCATGAAACTCTTTTTTCTGAGCTTCGGTCATGATGCTGGTTACCAGTGCCATGGTCTGCTCGGCGGTTAGTGGCGTTCTGGTCATGGGCAAAATGGTGCCATTGACTTTGAGTGATGGGGGAACGCCTTCGGTGATAAAAAGGTCAGAGCCGTTTTTGGCAATCATCACTTGTAGTAGTTTATCAAAATCCATGTTGCTTCCTTATAAGAACGCTTCTGGCTGTTTGGCATAGACACGTGCCGTCTCTTTGGTAATGGTGCGAGATGCGACCAAGTTCTTTAGGGTCTGGTCAAGGGTAATCATGCCTTCGCCTGCCCCTGTTTGGATGGCAGAGTACATTTGGGCGATTTTGTTTTCACGGATAAGGTTACGAATGGCAGGCGTACCAAGCATAATCTCGTGAGCTGCCACACGACCGCCCCCGACTTTTTTGAGTAGGGCTTGCGAGATAACCGCCTGCAAGGACTCGGATAACATCGCACGAATCATGTCTTTTTCGGCGGCAGGGAATACGTCAATCACACGGTCAATGGTCTTGGCAGCAGAGTTGGTGTGGAGTGTCCCAAACACCAAGTGCCCTGTCTCGGCAGCGGTTAGGGCAAGACGGATGGTCTCTAAGTCACGCATCTCACCGACCAAAATGATGTCAGGGTCTTCACGCAGTGCCGAACGCAAGGCAGCATCAAAGCCTAGGGTATCACGGTGTACTTCACGTTGGTTGACGAGCGATTTTTTGGACTCGTGGACAAACTCGATGGGGTCTTCGATGGTTAGGATATGCTCTTTACGGGTCTCATTAATGTAGTTAATCATCGCAGCGAGCGTGGTCGATTTACCCGAACCTGTCGGACCTGTAACCAGTACCACACCACGTTTAAAGTCGGAGACCTTTTTAAAGACAGGACCCATGCCCAAATCTTCCATGGTCAGAACCTTGGATGGAATGGTACGAAATACCGCACCAGCACCACGGTTTTGGTTAAAGGCGTTCACACGAAAACGAGCCAGACCTGGGATTTCAAACGAGAAGTCAGTTTCTAAAAACTCTTCGTAGTCGGCACGTTGTTTATCATTCATGATGTCATAAATGAGCTTATGCACAGTAGAGTGATCCATCTCGGGGGTGTTGATACGCACCACTTCACCGTCCACACGAATCATGGGCGGTAGTCCTGCCGATAAGTGCAAGTCGGACGCTTTATTTTTTACCACAAAACGCAGTAGGTCTTCAATACTAGGAGCTGACATGGGATTGCCTTAAAATGAATAAACCAGATAAATTATGGGCTTATTATACAATATTTTGCGTTGCCATTAAAGCACGTCCCGTCAGATATTACAATCAGTTTATGCCATTTGTGGGGATTTTCTGCTAAAATACAAAGATTTAAGGAAAAACCATGACACAAGCTCCCCACCATCCATCATCCAACGCACTCATCGAAAGGCATACGGCAGTCAAAGAACGCTTAGACGCCATCAATGACACCTATCAGGCCGACTCCAAAGCGGTGCTACTTGCCGTCTCAAAAACCAAGCCATCATCAGACATTGCCACGCTGTATCAGGCAGGACAAAGCCAATTTGGTGAAAATTACTTACAAGAAGCCTTGATAAAAATGAGCGAACTGGCACATCTGCCGATAACATGGCACTACATCGGGCATATTCAGCGGAACAAGACCCGTGACATCGCCATGCATTTTGACTGGGTGCAGACGGTGGAGCGAGCCATCATCGCCGAACGGCTAAACGGTCAACGCCCAGATGACCGCCCACCCCTAAACGTGCTTATCCAAATCAACATCGACGATGAAGCGAGTAAATCAGGCTGTCGCATTGATGAGTTGGATGGGTTGGTACAAACCGTGATGAGCCTGCCAAAGCTGACCTTGCGTGGGCTGATGATTATCCCAAGCAAAGACGGTACGGACGCATTTGTCCGCACCAAAGCGATATTCGATGACATCAAAGGGCGTTTTGATTTGTCCGACTTTGATACGCTATCCATGGGCATGAGTGGCGACATGGAGCAGGCAGTTGCTCACGGCTCAACCATGGTGCGAGTGGGGACGGCGATATTTGGCGAGCGGGATTATGGTTGATTTAAAAGGTTATTTAAAAAGTCTTTAAAAGGTTTTTAAATTTATAAAAAACAAAATGGCGTTTTAACACGCCATTTTTTAATATCATTTTATAAGGATTTTACAACACCGAACGGGCGTCTTTGGTAATTTTCTCAATCAGGGCTTTGGCACGTTCGCTGTCTAGCAGTTGATTTTTGCGGTCGTTTTTTAGGGTTTGGCATTGGTCGTACAGCTCCAAGCAAGTCAGTACCAACAGCTCTTCGTTACTGGGGTTTTTTCCTTTGACGGCACGGCGAAGCTCACGGATTTTGTCATTGATGTATGCTCCTGCTTGCTCCAACTGTGCCACTTCATCGACAGGGCAGGTAATGCGGTGCGACGACCCTGCAATGCTCAAATCAACCGCCTTAAAGCTCGGCTTGTCCGCCTTATCGGCAGGTTTGGTCAGGGCTTTGGGTGTGGTGTTGCCAATATTGTCAAGCGTGCTGTCGCTTGCTTTTAGAGCAGGCGTGGACGTGGTAGATTTGGCAAAGGCTGGATTTTCTGTATTTTGGTTGTTTTGGTTTTGGCTTGGATTTTGGTTTGAGCTTAAACTTGGGTTTGAACTTTGGCTTGAATTTAGGTTTGGGTTTTGTTGTGTTTTTTGCTCGGCGGTCTTGCTCGGCTCGCTTGGGGCAAATGTCTCATGCGATGGGCTGACTTTGATGTTATTTTTGGCACCGAATTTGATGGCAGAATGAATGTTCATGAGTGTGTCCTTGTTGATTTTTATTGGTGATTTTGGTTGTCAATTTTGCTAAGCCATGTTTGGATGACTTCGGCACGGCTGATGGCAAGGGCGTTTTTCTCGGCAAGATCCTTGTTTTGTTTGGCCAGGCGTTCGTTGTCTTGACTTAGCTCATCTAGGCGTTTGTCCAGCTCATCTTGGGCGGACAGTAACTCTTTGATACGGGCGTGCAAGGCGCTATTTTCATCTTTGCTTTGGCTGATTTCAAGCTGTAACTGGCTGATTTGACGGGGGCTGTCATCATGTGCCAATTTGTGTTTGAGATTGGCAAGTTCGGTGGCGGTGATGTTATAGCGCGCTTTTAGCTCGGTGATGGTCTGCTCTAAGAGTTGTAATTGGGTTAGCATGGGTGTTCCTAGGATAATGGGCGATAAGCGATTGTTAGCGATGATTGGTGTGTTATTGTAGCATGAGATTTTAAAAACACAAAACGCCCTTGACTTTTGCCAAAATGACGGCATTTATAGGGCAATTTAACCAACAGCGAGAGCCTTATGAGTGACGATTTATCGGGATTTAATGACTGGACAGAAGCATTTAGCACATGGACAGATGTCTCTATCAGCGAGCTACATGGTCTCATGAGTGCTTTGATGACCGCCTGTCATCCCACGGACGTGGCAGGATGGTCGGCGATATTGACCGAGCTTAGCTTTGCCCTGCCCGATGAGAGGGCGTTGGAGCTGTTGGCGGAGTATGGCGAAGACGTGAGTTTTGCCCTAAAAGACAAAGATGACGCCTATGGCTATGAGCCACTGGTGCCTGATGATGAGCATGAGCTGTCTGAGCGGTTTTTGGCACTAAAAGACTGGGCGGGGGGCTTTATCACAGGACTTGGCGTGGCAGAAGTGGCTCTGACGGCGGATGAGCGTGAGCAGGTGGCTGACCTTGCCAAAATCGCCAGTATCCGCCCTGATGAAGAAGATGAGTTTGATGGCGATGAAGAAGAGTATTTGTACTTATTTGAATTTGCCCGTATGGTGCCAGTGAGCCTATCTAACCGCAAACGCAAAAACGTGACGGATTTGTCCATCATCAAAGGCTTATCCCCCGACCGTCTTACCGCCAGCGAAATCCAAAAAGAACACGAAGCCCAAAAGGAGCTGCCCCCTGTGTTTAATGCGATGGATAAAAAGCAATGATATTTCTCTTAAATTTTTAACGCAAAAATCATTCAAGGCGAGTTTGCTAAAAAATAACAGTTTTGTATTGTTTTGTGATAATTTAGCATGATAAAAAGATTGGCTTTGCAAAAATTTGATAAATGCTTTTAGAAGGGTAGTAATACCCTTTTTTATTGTCTTAATAATTATCATATAAATAATTCATCATAAAAATATCTTATCAAAAAATAAAAATTTAAATAAAAAAATTTTTATTAAAAATCAATTATTTATTTATAAAAATTTAATTCTACTTTTAAAATAAAATATTATAACATATCAATTAATTCGCCAATCAATGCTAATCAATTTTTTATTGGGATTAATTTGGAAATTTGTCATTAAAATTTTATTAGCAATCGGCGTTATTTTCTGTTATATTAAATAAAAGCCCACTCATTTGTTCATCAGGAGTATATCATGACCACCATGAAAGCAATGACCTACTATGGCGAAAACGACATTCGTTTTGAAGACCGTCCAAAGCCTACCATCATTGACCCAACCGATGCCATCATCAAAATGACCAAAACCACCATCTGTGGTACTGACCTTGGCATTTGGAAAGGCAAAAACCCAGAAATCGAAGCCACTGCTCGTGAAAAAACGGGCGAGTGGAACGGGCGAATCCTAGGACACGAAGGCATTGGTATCGTTGAAGAAGTCGGTTCTGCCGTCAAAAACTTCAAAAAAGGCGACCGTGTCATTGTATCGTGCATTAGCCGTTGCGGTTCGTGCGAAAACTGCCAAAAACAGCTGTACTCTCATTGCCAACAAAATGGCGGTTGGATTATGGGTTATATGATTGACGGCACGCAAGCTGAATATGTGCGTACGCCTTTTGCCGACAACTCGCTATACATTTTGCCCGACAACCTAAACACCGATGTGGCGGTATTCTTGTCTGACGCACTGCCAACAGGTCACGAAATCGGCGTACAATACGGAGATGTCAAACCAGGCGACACCGTTGCCATCGTAGGGGCGGGTCCTGTGGGTATGGGCTGTCTATTGACAGGTCAGCTGTACTCACCATCTACCATCATCGTGATTGACATGGATGAAAACCGCCTAGCCATGGCAAAAGAAATGGGTGCGACCCACACCATCAACCCAAATAAAGAAGATGCAGTTGCCCGTGTGCTTGAAATCACTGGTGGTCGTGGCGTGGACTGTGCGATGGAAGCCGTTGGTTATCCAGCGACTTGGGATATTTGCCAAAAAATCGTCAAAGAAGGCGGTAACATCGCCAACGTGGGCGTACACGGCCAGCCTGTGAGCTTTGAGCTGAACAAACTGTGGATTAAAAACCTAAAAATCACCACAGGGCTAGTCAACGCCAACACCACAGGCATGCTACTTAAAGCTTGCGAGTGCAGTAAATTGCCAATGGAAAAGCTTGCCACGCACCACTTTAAGTTTAGCGACATCGAAAAAGCCTACGATGTGTTCAAACACGCCAGTGAGACTAAGGCAATGAAAGTGATTATTGAATATTGATTAGTATCTTGCATCAAAAAACCACAAGCTTTAAAGTTTGTGGTTTTTTGATGGATGGGTTAAGACTTTAGTTGATGTTAGCCTGCAAGTTGGGCTTTTGTGCCAAACCCAACGGTTGAGATTTTTACATCCAAAATAGCATAAAACGAGTGCCAGCAACCAGCTTACTGACCCTTTTGACTGTTTTGTACTTGGCGAATAAATACAACCGCTTAGGCGATAATACCCCAAACTTTGCAGACATTCATCGTCATTTATGACAAGCCCACGCTGTTTGAGTAAATGTTATTTAAATAAAGCGTGTCGATCCATATTTTGGGTTTTGCTGACATTACACTCGTCTCCAATGAAAACTCGCCAACCGTTTCATCAAATCAGGATTTTTGACCATAATGTCATCGCCCGTACGACCCTGTTCACGGTTATAATAAATCACGTTTAGGCGTAGTAGCCAAAAGATGGTGGCGGAGTAGGCAAGCATGACAGGCAGGGCGGTTTTTTCGTTAGCGGTCAATGGGCGAACGCTTTCATAGCCGTCTATAAAGGCACTCATTTTGTCGGTGTTAAAATTCACGCTCTCGCCGTCTCTTGCATTGCCCCAAGTGGTACAAAAATCGTTAATGGTAATGGCAATGTCCATCAAATAATGCTCCACCGATACTTCGGTAAAGTCAAGAAGTCCCGTAAGTGTGGCCGTATCGCCTGCAAAATCCCACAAGGTATTGTCAGTAAACATATCCAAATGACACAAACCCTTAGGCAAATCGGCGGGCAGATTGGCGTAAGCCTCCCAAATGTCGTTCATCAGGCGAGCTTCATCGGTCGGCATATAGGCGGTTTCACGCTCTTTGACCCTTGTCCAGTCGTACAGTGGCACGCCATAGTTTTCGGCAGGCTCTAAGGTTTGTAGGGTATTGTGCAAGGTGGCAAGTGCTTTGCCCATCTCAAAGCACATTGGCTCATCGGTGGTTTTTGGGTGTGAACCTGAGAGTTTTGGCACAACTAGGATTGCTTTGTTTTCGTATCGCATGACGCAGTCGGTGCCGATGTCATCGCCTTTGGCGGTGAGCTTGACAAGCGGTGGAGCGATTGGTAATTTGTCTTTTAGGGCGTGCATGACGGTTGCCATTTTGATAATATCAGCAGGCACACGCTCTTCAAATAGGGTAAATACATAGCTAAACTCATCGCCCACGTCGCTGTCGGTTTGGATAAACCAGTTGGAATTTTTGATGCCTTGGGTGATTGGAATGGCTTTTTTAAATTTTACGCCAAACAAACCACAAAACGCAAAAAATTCATCATCAGATAGGTGGGTATAGACGGACATGGGTTGGCCTTTTTTGTCAAATAAAAAACTTTATTTTAAAACTTTTTGCAAAAATTTACGACTACTTTTTGACTTTTTAAGCATTGGACTTATTGTAAACTTAAAATTAAAGAAAACTGTTCATGGTGAGCTGTGCCTGCCTATAATGGTTTTCCGACCCGCAAGCATGGCTCGGGACGAAAGCAAAGCCTAGTATCGCAAGAAGTTATTATTGATTTCACAAAAGCCAGTCTCAACTTCACCAAATTAATCTTACAAATTTAGTATGAATTTGAAGGGCGAATTTTGATATAATAACAAGTTTAACAAATTTAGCCAAAACGAGCCAAACCATGACAACCGATACGCTAAACACAACAAAGCCAAGCCAAAAACAAGCCGAACTTCTCTGCCCTGCTGGCACTTTTAAAAATATGCAATACGCCTTTGCTTATGGGGCGGATGCGGTGTATGCAGGGCAAGCCCGTTATTCTCTACGAGTGCGTAATAATGATTTTGATGAAGAAAACCTTGCCAAGGGCATTGCCTACGCCCATTCGCTTGGCAAAAAGTTTTATGTGGTGGTCAATATTCAAGCCCACAACGCCAAATTAAAAACCTTTATTGAAGACATTCGCCCCGTCATTGAAATGAAACCCGATGCCTTAATTATGTCGGACGCTGGCATGATTATGATGGTGCGTGAGCATTTTCCGCACCAAGACATTCATCTATCGGTGCAAGCCAATGCCGTCAACTGGGCAACGGTAAAATTTTGGAAACAAATGGGCGTGTCTCGTGTCATTGTCAGCCGTGAGCTGTCCTTAAAAGAAATTAACGAGATTATCAAAGAAGTGCCTGATATGGAGATTGAAGTCTTTGTGCACGGTGCATTGTGTATGGCGTATTCTGGGCGTTGTTTGTTATCAGGCTATATCAATAAACGAGATGCCAATCAAGGCACTTGCACGAATGCCTGCCGATGGAGTTATAATACTTATAAAGCCACAGAAAACGAAACAGGCGATATTGTCCCTGCCAGTCCAGAAGTATTTATCCCCAGTCAAGGCGAGATCAAAAACGTCAATCTAAATGGCGATGTCGTCATGGGTGATGATTATGTAGAAAAGCCGTCCGATGAGGTTGTACTCATTGAAGAACAAGGTCGTAAAGGCGAGCTTATGGCGATGTACGAAGACGAGCACGGCACTTATATTATGAATTCCAAAGATTTGCGTGCAGTGGAATTGGTGCCTGATTTGGTAAACATGGGGGTGTATTCACTCAAAATTGAAGGGCGTACCAAATCGCATTATTATGTGGCACGCACCACCCAAGTGTATCGCCGTGCCATTGATGATGCTTATGACGGCAAGCCATTTGATGTAAGTTTGATTACCGCTTTGGACGGTCTTGCCAATCGTGGCTATACCGAAGGGTTTTTAAGGCGGCACATTCATTCGAATTATCAAAATTATGAACACGGCTCATCAAAAACCGACCACCAGCAATTTGTGGCGGAAGTTTTGGATATTAATGACGAGAAATTAACTTTGACCGTCAAAAATAAATTAAGCAGGGGCGATGAAATTGAGATTATGACCCCACAAGGCAATTTGATTTATACCCTTGATAAACTGTGGGATAAAAAAGGCAATGAAATAGGCTCCGCCTTAGGCTCTGGTTGGGTATGCCAAATCATTAATCCTTTTAAAGACATGGATAAAGAAATCTTAAAATTTGCGTTGGTGATGAAAAAGGTAGATGAGCCAATTTTTACTTGATTAATTTTTTAATATTTAAATGAGAGAGACTCCACGATGAATAACAGTAAAGTTTTATTAAAAGTAGAAGATTTTCGTGCCATTGGCAAAGCTGAAATTAAATTGGACGGCATTACTGTTGTCGCAGGTGTGAATGGCTGTGGCAAAAGCACTTTATCCAAACTTTTGTATTGGGTTTATCGTGGGGCAACTGATTTTAAGGTTTTGGCTGACTCATATCTAAAAAACAATTTGCAGATAATTAATAGGCTAATTGTATTTTTCATACAATCTATACACTATGAACTTGCGGATGATGATGCCAATGAGGGTATGGATATTAGGCTAATAAAATTAAAAAATATATCAGAAGTTCATACCACAATGATTCAATGGTCGGAAATATTTAATCAAAAAAATATTGACCGTCAAGAAATTATCGAATTTCTTAATAAAATAAAAAAACAATTCCAATCAATAAAAAAATTAAGTAAAAACGACAGGGAAATCTTTATTGATGTAATCAAAGACGCTCTTAGTGATTATCCAGATTTGGAAAGAGATGTATTGGATTTAACCGAAAGTGGATATTTCTCCGAATATAATATATTAGATTTTTTGATTGGTTTTTCCAATTATATCTTTGATAGTTATAAAAAAGATATAATCTCTAAACCTAGAATTTACTTAGATTCCCAAATAATGGATATTTTTCACACTAAATATCCGCCAACCTTACTAGAAATATCAGAAAATGAACTACCGATATTTAAAACTGATTACGAATTTTTATCAGAACCTTATTGGATAGATAATGTGATTTATATTGATACGCCAATGTTTTTTCAAAACTCTGGTACCGAACATTGGAATGATGTCAATGAAAAACTTAAAAAACGCCCTGAATACTACAACGATAAGGTCAATACAAAAGAAATTGACACTTTGATTAAAAGTGAGATTTTGACAGGGCAAGCAGAGATTAAGTTTAATGAATTAAATAGCAGTTTTACCTTTATTACACCAACAGGGGCAGAAATTGATTTAAGTGATAGTGCTACAGGTATAAAAGCCTTTGCAGTATTGGATTTATTATTAAAAAATAAATCTATCAATGATAAAACTTTGTTGATTTTGGATGAACCAGAAGCTCATTTACACCCACAATGGGTAATTGAGTTTGGGCATTTATTGACCTTAATTCATAAATACATTGGAGCAAAAGTATTTGTGGCAACCCACAGCCCTGATATGGTGCAAGCCTTACGCTACATTCCGAACAAAGAAGGTATCGGCGAGCGTGTAAATTTTTATTTAGCCAAAGCTGATGATGGCAAAAATGGTCAGTTTATCTACCAAGATTTAAAGGGTGAAATAGATGATATTTTTTCATCATTTAATATCTCTTTAGACAAATTGGCAAAATATGGAGAGGATTGATGAAATATTGTCAAGATTACCCATATTATGATTTGCAAGATAACTTTTCTGGAAATTTTTATATTATAAAATCCATTCACGAGTTAATTTGTAAAGATGACGATAGTGGCAAAGAAGCCTATATTGATGATGATACACCCATATTTAGTGATGAATGGCTCGCTTTGGATTTGGACGCATTGGAAAGGGAGCTATCTCAAAAACGAACTGATAAAAATATCAAGAACTCTATGGATATGGGATTTGTAGTTTCTGATGGTAACAATAAGGCATTTGTTTTGGTTGAGATGCGGTATAATTTCTTGAAATTCAACAACATTACAAGAGATGATTTAAACAATAAAGTATATTATTCTACTATTTGTGTAAAAAATACTTTAAATATAAAAATTTATACAAAAAAATATTTTTTATTTGCTAAAAACAAAGTAGAACAAGGCAGAAATAGATTAAATCGTATGAATCCAGAATGTTCGCCAGATTATGAGACGTTAGGAACTCGTGATTTGTACGAGTTGTTTTTTCAATAATTTTTTAAATAAGGCGTTAAAATGAATTTAAATCCCAACATCAACATCAATGCAGGGCGGTTATATACCGCTTTGCAGGACAATAGTGTTTTTGTTAAAAATAAAACTGATGATGACATTATAAAAGTTGCCTTAGAATTAGATTATTCTACTTTTGTGCAACTACAAGAATTATTGTCTGATTTATCGCCAAAAAAACCAACAAAACCAAAAACCTTATATGATGTGTGTATGGAATATAAGGCGATTGGTGATATGGATTTTGATATTCCTGAATTTAAAGATTTACCACCAGATTTTAGCGAATTGGAAACTTTATTTGATGATTGAGAAAGCATAATGATTTTACTTGATGCCAATGTGATTTCCGAAATCAGAAAAATAGAACAAAATAAAGCCAACGCTAATGTAGTGGCTTGGGCAAACACTTTGGATTTTTCAAAAGTCTATTTAAGTGCGATTGTGATTGGGGAATTAAAACTTGGGGTTTTACTAAAACGCCATAATCACGATTTTGTGCAAGCAGATGTTTTGGAAGATTGGCTAAATAACTGGGTTTTGGCAAAATTTGCCAATAGAATTTTGCCAGTTGATGAACAAGTGGCTCAAATTTATGCCAGTTTAAATGTTCCAAGCCCCAAAAGTACCAATGACGCTTATATCGCTTCAACCGCCATCGTCCATAATTTAACCATTGCCACTCGCAATGTTAAAGATTTTGATGGTATGCCCGTTAAGTTAATCAATCCTTTTGAATTTCTAGCATAACCACTTAGGAGACCTTATGAACATCAAATACCCTGCTTTGATACTGTGTGCCATTCTAGCCCAAAGTCCTTTGACCGCTACCGCCTTTACTCACACACCCACCCACAGCACCACATCGGGACTCACCTATCGCATCATCCAAGATGGTCATGGCAAAAAACCCGCCT
This sequence comes from Moraxella bovis, assembly GCF_025985205.1. NCBI lineage: Bacteria > Pseudomonadati > Pseudomonadota > Gammaproteobacteria > Moraxellales > Moraxellaceae > Moraxella > Moraxella bovis. The sequence continues at coordinate 277,439 of NZ_CP087840.1, read as the reverse complement.
TGCACGATGAGGTAGAAATTCGTTTTACTTCCTACAATGCCAAAGGTGAAGTCTTAGAAGGCACATTAAACGGCGTGCCTGTGATTTTGCACGTCAGCGAAATGTTTGTAGGATTGCAAGAAAGCCTGCTTTTAATGCCCGTGGGTGCAACTTATGAATTTGACATTCCCGCTCATTTAGGCTACCAAGAAGAAGGCAAAAGCGGTAGGCAAGCCGCCAAATACCGCATTGAGCTTTTGCGTATCAATCCTTAATTTTAGTACATAAACATTATGTGCGATAATGCCTATTATTTTTTAAAAGGAACAGCTATGACCACTCAAACCCGCATTAACGAAATCCAAGCCATTTATAAAGAATGGCTTGCCGTCCACGAACGCCTACAAAGTGCCAAACAAGATTTGGCAAAAAGTGCCGATCTGATGGGCAAATTGGAGCATTTTTATTTTGATGGCGAGTATCGTGAGTTTTTTGAGCAGATTGAAAACGGCTTGGCAGTGGATTTGACGACCGATGGTGAGTACAGCGTGATGAGCGAAGATGCGATTTGGAATGCCATTGCCGACCATGACAGCACGCTGTGGGATTTTATGCGATTTGCCGTGAAACACTTGGACAAAGCTGGCGAATAATGGCACTAAAAATCACCGCCGAGTGCATCAACTGCGACATTTGCGAGCCAGAATGCCCCAACGATGCAATCAGCTACGACCAAAAAGGACAAAAAACCTATGTCATCAACCCCGACCTATGCACCGAGTGCGTGGGTTTTTATGATGAGCCAACTTGCGATAAAGTTTGCCCGATTGACTGTATCATCAAAGACCCCGACCGCCCTGAATCGCCTGACGATTTGATGGCAAAATATAAACGGATTTGGGGGAGGTGACCCCCATTTTACCTTTACCGTTTTAGCTCTCCATGCCCTTTTTGGCGTCCTTAACCGCTTTTTTGCCCCGACCATACCAATGCCAGCCTTTTTTGGCAAGTCTGACCGCTTTGGTGATGTTGCTCTCGGTAAAACTCGCCTCCCCCATTGGCACGACCACACTATTGCCATGCTCATCCACCACTGTTTTGGCATCAGCATTAAAGCCGTCTGTGTCGCTGTTGTGGTCGGCATTTTGGGCAGTCATCCGCACCACAGACTCTTTGGCTCGTAGCGGGGCGGTCTTAAACAGCTCTACCAAACTCATGTCCAGCTCATCTTTGGCAATACCCTCAATCCGCTCCAAGTTACGATACAGCTCCACGCACCATGGGTCATATTCCGCTTTATTTAAGGCACTCATCTCATCTTTGATGGGCAGAGGATAAGGCATGATTTTATAAAACTGCCACAAGCTCACGGTGTTCAAGTCCGTGCGTAGGGTGTATTCATCATTTTCAGTGCGAGTGATGAGTTCGTTGGTCGCCAACTCATCGATGTACAGATTCCATTTTGGCGTCTCTTTACGTCCCAGCACGCCCCGCAGTTCAGCTTCGCTTGCTGTCTCGCCCACTTGATATTTTTTATAAATCAAATTAAGCATGTCAAGCAGGCTAAGCAGTGGATGACGTACCGCCACTTCTTTGCTGTCAAAGATGGTAAGCGTGTAGCTCATCTCCACCCCGAGCAATATCAAGTTCCACGACAGATACAGCCACATCAAAAACACAGGAATGGCAGCGAACGCCCCATAGATGGCTTCATAACTGGTGAAGTTGGTCATGACTGTCCCAAAGACCGTCTTTAAGGTCTCAAAGAGTATCGCCACGACCACGCCTGCAATGGCGGCATTTTTTAGGGGAACTTTAACCTTGGGGATGAACCAGTACATGGCGATAAAGCCACCGACCGTGAACAAGAATGAGATGATTTTTGCCCATATCCCCCAATCAATGCCATAGCCTGCCACTTGCTGATTTAAAAACGATAGCCCCGAGATGGTACTGGACGCACCAAATGCCACGCCCAAAATGATGGGGGCGACCGTAATCATCGTCCAATAACGGACAATGCTTGCCATGCCCCCTGTGCGTTCTGAGACTCGCCAAATTTGGTTAAACGCCGTCTCAATGGTGATGAGCGTCATGATGGTCGTCACAAAAACACCCGCCACCCCGACAATCCCTAGATTGCTGGATTTTTCGGCAAAGTTGTCCATGTGCTGAGAAATCGCCGCCCCCGATGACGGTATAAGATTGCTATAAATGGCTTGCTGTACCTGCCCACGCACTTCCTCTAAGGCAGGCACGCTTGAAAAAACCACGAGTATCACCGTCAGAATCGGCACAAGCGACAACAGCGTGGTATAAGTCAAGCTGGCAGCTTTTTGGGTGCAGTTATCATCCAAAAAGTGACGCACCAGCAGGCGAATATACATAAACCAAGAATGATGGGCAAACGGCAGTTTGTTAAGAAGTTGAATCATGAGCTTTGGGGTGGTTTTCGGTATAAATCAATATTAAAATTTAACGTAGTTTAACAAATATTACCACAAAATTGCTTTATGTTTGTGTAATTTTTTAAAAAAACATCAATGATAACTTTGGCTAAATTTTGGGTATAATAGGATAATTTATCACGCCATCATTATCATGACAAAGCCCACATCAGACAAAGCACCCAAGCCCATTATTCCCATACAGTCCACCCTTCGCCGAGCATGGGTGGTGTGGCTGTTGTATTGCCTTATCATTTATCCTGTGCTTGCCAGCCTAGCGTTTGGTAGTACAGGTCGTGCCAATCTGGGCATGAATGGGGGCGTGGGGACTGGCATGGTGTTTGGCGTGATATGGCAATTTGCCAAACTCATCCCCGCCCTACTACTCACCCCCACCATCAAGCGGGCGGACGCCCCTTATGGGCTGATTGTAGCAAGTTTGGTCATGCTTATTTATTTGGGCTTTGTGGGCGTATATTGGTTTATTCATGTCTTTGAGCATTCGCCCATGTATATCAGCGTGGGGTTTGGCTTTGAGACGTTATTACTGCTTATCATCAATGTCTTATTGTTTATCCTGTTAAGACGCCTACCGCCCATGCACAAAAACAAAATAAGAAAATAGTTGAAAATAGTTGAAAATAGTTGAAAATAGTTGAAAATAGTTGAAAATAATCAGGCAAAATCATGATAACTTATAAAAAATACCTACCCCTACTCATCGGCTTATCACTTATCCCAACCGCCTTTGCCCATGACACACCGCCCGAGAGCAGCACTCGCACATCGCTCATCTATGATAGGCACGCCGAGCAGTTGGGGTATCATGGCACCAGCATGGGGCAGTTTGGCACGTCAGGGCATGACAGACCACGCTCACAGCCCCTAGCTCCGAACATCGTTACTGGCACTCGCTTTAACGAGCAGTACATCAATCGCCAAATCGCCCTGTGGTCATTACGCCAAATCAACAGCTCCATGCCACTCATTGACGACCCATGGACAAATCAAGTCATCAATGACATGACTGCCCAAATGAACGCCATAGTTCGCACCCAGTCGCTCATCGCCACGCCCATCATCAATGACAGCAGTATCAACGCCTTTGCCGTACCAGGGGGCGTCATCGGCATGAACACAGGCACGATACTATCGGCAGGCGAGCTTGATGAAGTGGCAAGCGTCATCGCTCACGAAATCGCCCATTTATCCCAACGCCACTACGAACACAGCCAAGACAACAACAAAAAACTCATCGCCCTACAAATCGGCGGACTACTGGCAGCCCTAGCCGCAAGCTCGGTCAGTGGCGACATGGCAGCAGCTGCCATGATAGGTTCACAAACCGCCACCGCAGAGACGGCAGCCAATCACAGTCGTGAGCATGAGCGAGAAGCGGACAGAATGGGTCAGCAGATTTTGGTGCAGGCAGGCTATGACGCTGCCGCCATGCCCCGCTTTTTTGAACGCCTATATAAACAGCTCTCTCTAACCACCTACAAAAACGCCTTTGTACCGAGCTTTATCCAGTCGCACCCCTTTACTGCCGAACGCCTGAGCGAATCGATAAGCCGTGCCAAAGGCTATCCTGTACCAAGTATGGTCGCCCGTGAACAGCAAGCCCGCCTCTTTGACAAGCTGACATGGCGACTTCGCTATCTGACCAAACAGTCAGGTCTGGATGAGCTGACCATTCACGCCAAACGCAGTGACGGGGCAAGGCTTACTCTTATCATGTATCTGGCGGACAACGCACGCACTGATGAAGCCCTACGCCTATTCACCAACGCTTCTTTTGACCCGTCTGACCCACTTGTCTGCCTAACCCACGCCCATGCACTCACCAAGATGAACGACCACGCCCAAGCCGTGTCGGTGCTGTCATCTTGCCAAGCGATATACCCCGAACGCCGAGATTTACGCCTACATTTGGCGGACGCATATGTCAGTACAGGCGAGACTGCCAAAGCATTGGCACTGCTAAACCCCTTGACCGAGCGTACACCCCACGATAGGCAGGCGTGGCAAGGGATACAGCACGCCTACGAAAAATCACGCATGGACAAAAACATCGCCACCATACACGCCCTACACGCCCGCTCGCAGGTAGAGCTGTGGGGTGGTAAATATGACGGAGCCTTGCAATCCAACGCCCAAGCCACCAAAGTCGCCAAAGCCTACCACCCAAATCTACTACCCATGTTGGAGCAAAGCAAGGTAATGATGATACAGGCTAAGGACTATAAGCCTTGATTTGCGTTGTAATTTGGGTTATGATTGATGTTTTTAAAAATAAGGACTGATAAAAGAGTATGATTTATTAAAGGTGATAAAAAAGCATTGCCAATATAGCAATGCTTTTTGATAGATAAATTAACCTTATAAATACGCCTTAATCTTCTCCACAAGCTCATCCACTTGCTCTTTGGTGGTGTCAAAACTCATCATCAGACGTATCTCCCCCGTTTCATCATTCCAATCATAAAAATGAAAGTCATCGTGTAGTTTTGTAACCACATCGGGTGGCAATATGGCAAATACAGCATTGCTCTGGACTTTTTGGGTGATGACAACGCCGTCTAAGTCTTTGATTTGGCTGTATAAATAGCTTGCCATGTCGTTACTATGTTTAGCAAGCGACAGCCACAGTTCTTGTTCAAACCACGCCACAAATTGAGCTGAGATGAACCGCATTTTTGATGCCAGTTGCATGCTGGATTTGCGTAAGTGCAAAATATCCTTGTCCAGTTTGGGATTTAAAAACACCAAACATTCGCCCATCATCATGCCATTTTTGGTACCACCAAGCGAGAGTACATCAGCAAACTGGGCAATGTCCACCAAACGACAACCTAAGTGGGCAGCCGCATTGGACAGCCTTGCCCCGTCAATGTAGAGATACAGCCCAAACTCATCACAAGCTTGGCGGATATTGGCAAGCTCATCAAGACTATAACAAGTACCAAGCTCAGTGCTTTGACTAACATAGACCGCACGAGCCTGTGGGTGGTGCTCGGATGGGCGAATAAAGTGGCGGATTTTTTGGGGATCTAGCTTGCCATCATCACTATCAATCACCAACAGCTTAATCCCTGCAACATACTGCGGAGCGATACTTTCATCATTGTTGATGTGGGCGTGATTGGTGCAGATAACCGCACCAAATCGTGGTAATATCGCCGACAATCCCAAAACATTCGCCCCTGTGCCGTTAAAAACAGGATAGCCAACTGCCTGCTCGCCAAAGGTTTGTTTGATATGCTCTGCCAGAGCTTGGCTGTGGCTATCGTAACCGTATGCCTTGTCATGTCCGTTATTGGCACTAATAAGTGCGTCCATGATGGCAGGATGTACGCCTGAATAGTTGTCGGAGGCAAAAGCAAAATTATGTTGGGCGTTCGTACTCATGCGGTCAATGCCTTTTTGACAAGTACTGAGATGACAGCAGGGTCAGCTTGCCCTGCGGTCTTGTCTTTGACAGTGTTCATCACACGCCCCATGTCTTTCATGCCAGACGCGCCAAGCTCGCCAATGGTCTCATTGATGATGGCGATGAGCTTGTCATCGGACAACTGCTCGGGCAAAAAGGCAGAGATGACGTCAATCTCAAACTGCTCTTTTTGTGCCAAATCATCACGCCCATTGGCGGTATAAATACCCAAAGACTCTTGACGCTGTTTGATTTGTTTTTGTAAAATCGCCAATACATCTTTGTCGTCAAGCTCGGTTTGTCCATCAATCTCTACTTGTTTGATGACGGCTTGCACGTTACGCAAAACCTTGACTTGCTCCATGTTTTTAGCTTTCATGGCGGTTTTGATGGTGTCGGTTAAGGTAGTTTTTAGGGTCATGAGTGTCTCCTGTTAAATGGTATATTTTAGCAAATTTGGGTTAGATTTGCGATAAAATTAATCATGATTTGGCAACTTGCAAAACAAATATTCATATTATATAATCAAAAACCCCAAAATTTATCATATCATTTAGGAGAAAATGATGAGTATGTTGTCAAAAATCTATGATAAAAGTTTATGTAAAGTTCGTACGGTTACCGCTTTTATTTGTTTGTCTGATGATAAAAATGATTGGGAAAATATTTTAAATGTCGCCAAATTCAATTGCCAGAAAGTCGCCAATCAATTAATGGAGCATGGCTATATTGTACAATCCCTTCGTTTGGTTACAAACCCATTTGGTGAATACATCAATACGGATAATTTTGATTTTGCCAAACAAGATTTGTCTGATTTGACAAATATTTTAAATAAACTCAATCAAGACAATCCTTTACGCCTAAGATTTGCCATCGGTGAGGCTAAAACCGCCAAAGAAATCGCTTTATTACCAGAGCTGATTAAAGATTATGGCGATTTATGCAATGCTTGTGTGAATATTGATATTGATGAGCATGGGTTTTTGGACAATGAAAAAATCAGGAACAGCGTTCACGCCATTAACCACATCGCCAACATTACCCCAAATGGACAAGGTAATTTTAATTTTACTGTCAATTTTAATTGCAATTCTTTCATTCCTTATTTTCCTGCCAGTTATCATCGTAACGAATTAGGCAATGTGTTAGTAGTGGGACTTGAAACGCCTGATTTATTAGTTTCTGCCTTAAATGACATTCAACACGAAAAATCACAATTAAGCCACGCTGATTTTATGCAATTGGCATATCAAACCATGCACCAAGCCCTAAGTCAACATATTTTACCAATCAACGACATTGTCAATAACACCACATTAACGGATAATTATCGTTTTATTGGCATTGACACTTCTGCTGCCCCATCAAAAAATTGCTCATCAATGACAAAACTTTATGAATTATTGGGCGTGCCATTTTTTGGGGCATCTGGTACGGTTGAGATTTCAGCATTATTAACTAAAGTATTTAAAAGTATTGCGGTTACACAGGTGGGATTTAGCGGACTTATGCTTGCTGTTACCGAGGATACAGGATTGGCGATTGGCACACAAAGGGGTGATTTTGATATTCATGGATTGCTGACATTTAGTAGCGTTTGTGGTATTGGACTTGATACTGTGCCAATTGAAGGTAATACGCCATTTGATACAATCGTACATATCATGCGTGATACAGGCACAATGGCATATCGTCTCAATAAACCTTTGACGGTGCGTTTATTTCCCGTGCCCAATCTCACACAAGGACAAATGACAACATTTGATAGTGATGATTTGTGTAATTGTGCGGTGATGGCATTGCCTTAATTTAAAACCCAATAAAAATCACTTTTATTGGGTTTTATTTTGTCTTAATTATTTGGTAGTAGTCCAAAAAGTATGCCAAACTAGGTTTTCCGTTCGCCCTGAGCCTGCCTGCGGGTAGGAAAACCGTTAGGCTTCCCAAGCTTACCACGAACGGTTTTCTTTGTATCATACTTTTTGAACCAGAGCCAATTATTTTTGTGTTAATATGAGTAATCTGTCATAAACCTCACTTTTTTTAATGCCTAATACATCCGCCACGATTGCACTTGCTTTTTTTGGTGGTAATTCTTTGGCAATGGCAAGTAGCCAGTCATCATAATCCGCCTTTTGTTCTTTTTGGGTATTACCTGCCACGACCAGCACAATCTCGCCACGTTGTTGGTTGGAGTCATTTTTTACAAATTCTAATAAATCAGCAAGCGGTAATTTTTTTATCGTCTCAAAGGTTTTGCTAATCTCACGGCACAGCGTGGCTTCTCGCTCACCGCCAAACACGTCCGCCATGTCGGATAGGCAATCTGTAATGCGGTGCGGTGCTTCATAAAAAATAAGCGTCTCAGTATGAGCTTGATATGCCTTTAAAGTCTCTATCCGCCCATGTTGTTTGGCGGGCAAAAACCCCACAAAACTAAACTTATCAGACGGCAAACCCGCCACAGACAACGCCCCGATGACCGCACACGCCCCGACAATCGGCACAACGGTGATGCTCTCATCATGGCACGCCTTCACCAGTCGATAACCAGGGTCAGAGATAAGCGGTGTGCCAGCGTCCGAGATAAGAGCAACCGATTGACCGCTTTGCAATCGCTCTATCAGCCGTGCCGTCTGTGTGTCGGCATTATGCTCATGATAGGCGGTGGTGGGCGTGGATATGTTAAAAAAACTTAATAATTTGGAACTTGTGCGAGTGTCTTCGCAGGCTATCACGTTCACGGATTTTAGGATGTCAATCGCCCTTGCCGTCATGTCGTTTAGATTGCCAATGGGGGTGGCAACGATATATAAAATGCCTGTCATTTTTTGCCTTTTTAATTTAAATAATGAGTGTTAATTTTATTTGGGCGAATGTGATTTTCCCCTACAATAATTCACAAATTTTTAATTATCATTATTTAATTCTGTATTATCCAATTTATCATTTGCCAAATTTTCATTATCAAAATCCGCATTTTCTAAATTTAAGGTTTCGCCCAAATGTAGCCAATTGCCCAATACGTCCGCCAACTCATCAAGCCCTTCTTTATTTAATGCCGAAAACAGCTGAATGGAAAATGGCAAGTCTAAGGCTTGCAGTTGTTTTTTGGTTTGTAGTAGAGCGGTTTTTTGAGCCCCACGTTTTAATTTATCCGCTTTGGTGAGTAACACATGAACGGGCAAGTCGCCGTCCTTTGCCCAATGGAGCATTTGCTCATCAAAATACTTCAACGGGTGGCGAATGTCGGTCAGCAAAATTAAGCCCGTCAAACTTTCACGATGAACAAGGTAATTTTCAAGCTCTTTTTGCCATTTGATTTTCATCGCTTCTGGCACTTGGGCGTAACCATAGCCTGGCAAATCCACGATACGACTATCAGGCGAGCCGACATTAAAAAAGTTAATCATCTGCGTCCGCCCTGGGGTTTTGGACGAGCGGGCGAGCTGTTTTTGGTGGGTGATGGTGTTAATGGCGGACGACTTGCCTGCATTAGACCGCCCTGCAAACGCCACTTCAAAGCCTGTATCAGGCGGACAAAGTTTTAGGGTGGGGGCGGAGAGTGAAAAGGCGGTTTGGCGGATGATTTTCTGGTAGTCGGTGGTGGTCATGATGTCAAATATAACTGCTAAAATGATAAAATAGTGTATCATGAAAGCCATAAAATAGCGATAAAAAACCCAAAGGGTAAATAAGTCGCATTCGGCATAGTTACCAAATATCTCTTGCAACTTGGCAAAAAACTTGCATAATAAAAGCATAAAGAGAAACAACCATTCTCACATTTATCCCAAATTACCCTTAGTGAGAGTTATTATGTCAAAATTATTACAAATCGCCATTGCCAGTCTTACCCTAGTCACCACAGGTGTAAGCCATGCCGATGTCGCCACCACTTACCAGAAAACCTGTGCCACCTGCCACGATAGCGGTGCCTTAAACGCCCCCAAAAAAGGCGACAAAGCCACATGGGATAGGCTAAAAGCCCAAAAAGGCATGGACACCTTAGTCAAAAACACCAAAAAAGGCATGCCCCAAATGCCCGCCAAGGGCTTGTGCCAAACATGTAGCGATGATGAGTTTCGGGCATTGATTGACTACATGGCAAAATAAAAAAACTGGGGCATGTTTACCCAAACAGCAACATCATCTTTGGGTACATGCCCCAGTTTTATGGCTTTTGTCAATCATAAGTTGATGATGGCTTGATTTGATAATTTTTTGTTAAAATCTCATCTTTTTGCAAAAAAATGTTGCCAAAACCACAATTTTTGTAGGAAAATTTAGCGAAGTCTTGCTATAATAAGCAAGATTTACCCATTTGACTTTTAAAAGCCAAATAAAAAGATACAAAACCCAAGACACGGGGATTGCCCCGAAGTTAGTAGGAAATTGTTATGAAAGCCATGAATTTGTCAGCCAAAGCCATGCTAACCAAAACGTTGCTCGCCACAGGTTTTGGTTTTGTCGCCTTGACCGCCACTGCCGCTCCAACTGTTCCTGCCTTTGACATCGAAGCAGGTAAAGCCATCGTAGATGCCAACTGTGCCGCTTGCCACGGTGCCAATGGTGTCTCGGTTGCCCCAGCTCAGCCAAATTTGGGCGGTCAAAACATCAAATACCTATACAAACAACTGGTCGATTTTAAAACAGGTGCCAGAAAAAATGGCATCATGCAGGCACAACTTGCAGGACTTACCCAGCAAGACCTTGCTAACGTAGCAGGATACTATGCCAGTCAAGCCCCGTGGCTACCAGGTTATGGCAACAAAGCCACGAACGCCGCCGCCCAAAAACTCTACCTAGGTGGCGACAAGAGTCGTGGTATCATCCCTTGTGCAGGGTGCCATGACCCCAAAGGAGCAGGCAATGGCTGGGCGGCGTTCCCACGCATTGGCGGTCAGCATGCTACCTATATCTCAACTCAGCTAAAACTGTTCCGTGCCGCAGGTCGTGAAGATGAAGGTCTCATGGCAGAACAGGTTCGTACCAACGACTCTGCCAAAAAAGACGAAAAAGGCATGATGCAAATCGTGGCAGCCAAACTGTCTGATAAAGACATCAAGATGCTTTCTGAATTTATCAGTGCCGTTCACTGATTTGTCAGACTTAGACTTGTGTGTGATAAAACCCCTTGATTGGGGTTTTGTCGTTGCTTGATTTTGCCCCTATTTAGTTTTTGCTTACCCTTATCCATCCTAATCGCCCAACCAGAGCTTGCTATGTTATCTCGTTATACCGTGTTTTTTGTGGCATGTGCCTTACCACTCTTATTTGCCCATCAGATTGCCCCGAGCATGGCTCATGAGCTAGATTTTTGGCTGTTGTGGATGATTGCCATGCTCGTGGTGGGTCTGCCCGTGTTATTTGCCGAGCTTGCCCTATCTGCTCGCAGTGGCGATGGTGTGTGGCTTGGCATGCAAAAGCTTACCCGTGAAGCCGATGCCAAGATGACATGGCGAGCTTTTGCAGGGCTGTCGGTGTTGGTCTCACTACTCATTAGTGCGACCATGACCGCACGCATTGGAACAGGACTTCATCAGCACCTACCCCAGCTCAACCTTAGTGTGCCAAGCGTTGGGCTTAGTGCAGGGGCGATGATAGTAGCACTCATCCTAAGCCTGCTCAAAACTCGCCTACTTGGGGTCGGGGTCATCATCGTCATCATCGGTGGGCTTATCTCGCTCTTTGATGGCGGTCTAGCTAGCGGTGTGAGTGTGCCAACCATCACGTCTGTATCGCTTAGCGAGTGGGCAAAGGCGGTCTCTTTGGCACTACTCTCGGTGGGCGTGGGTACAGGTCTGTACTGGTTCTTGGGCGTGGACATGACCCGACAAGTCATGGATAAGAACAACAAAAAGCCCTTATCGGGATTGATATTGCCCATCTGGCTCACTCAGCTTGTGTTTGGGGCGTTTGCTCTGATGGTCGGCAGTGCCTTTGTCACGCCAACATCCTTTGCTGTGACGAGTGTGGGCATGCTGTTCATCGCCAGTTTCTTGGTTTACTATGCCATCAGTCAGCTCAAAATCCGCTTTGGACTCATCAAGGGCGTATCTGCTGGTATCGTGCTTGCCATGCTGTTATCCACCCTACCTGCCAACATCGCCCTAATGGCACTGGTCGTCATCAGTCTCTTGACGGTCGTTATCTTGGCGGTGTTCTCTGGCTTTGTGATGAAAATCAGCCATTTACGCAAAAATTTTAACTTTAAAAGCGAAGGGCGTTATAACATCTGGCGAGTGCTGGTGCGTATTGGCGTGCCACTTGCCATCATCATCGCACTCATCGGCTGGGTCGGGCAATGGCTACAATAAACATCGCTTTGGCGTATGCAGACGGGGACAGGCACTACTATCAAGAACTTATCCTGCCCCACGGAACAACCCTATACCAAGCCCTAGTTCATGCAGGCTGGCTGAGTCTGCCGACTTTTATCGACTTTGGGGCATGGTGCGACACGCACATGACTGCCGACCCTAGCCACAAGGCGTGGTATGTCGGCATATACAGCCAAAAAAAACGCTTAGACACGGTGCTGTCAAATGGCGATAGGGTGGAGATTTATCGCCCCTTATCCTACGACCCGATGGCACGACGCAAATGCAAATCCAAAGTTCGCCTAAAAAAGCTTGGCTATCGCCCGTTATAGCTTTTACAGATAATAATTCTAAAAACCACATAAAAAATCAGGCAAAGCATCCCACTTTGCCTGATTTTTTATCTAGCTTACTAGGGCGTACTTGCCCTTTGTATTTGCAATGAAAAATGCCTGTTTAAAAAAGCAGGGGAATCGCACGTTTTTCAAGGAAAAAACAAAGGCTGTGAGTTTTCTATCAATCAAGTTTTTGGCGATGAAAAACAAGATTTGGCCATTTTTCATGCAAAAACGGTTGATTTATTTGTAAAATATTTAAATTACAAATTGTGTTATAAAGGGCAGGCACGCCCTAATTACTGATTTCTTCTTGGCAGTGATTCACGCCCTGCGATACGCACCACACGCCCATTTTCAAAAAAGATAGACAGATACTGACTGGCGTTTTTGATGTCTTTTTTGCCCGCTCGCTTGCCGTCTGTGCCTGCGGTGTAGTCGTACAGATAGTCAAAGCGGTTCGGGTTTAGCGTATCTTTCATGGCAGGGCTACCAAGCAGATAAGTCACTTGGTCGGCGGTCATGCCTACTTGCACCTGCGATGCCTGAGCGAACGTGATGGGCGTGCCTTGGGGCAAATCAATGGTATACACACGAAACACCGAACAGCCTGACAATGCCAATGTGCCGACCAGTGCCAACGCCATGAATTTAGGGGCAAATGTTTGCGATAGGGTCATCATATACTCTCATCTTTATAAATAATCGCCATATTAAACGCAAGTGCGAAAATATGCAAGTTTTTTATGACGCCCTACTCCCAAAAGCCGACTACCCAAAGCTTACAAAATATGCTATGCTCACGATGATTCTACCGCCTGTTAATATCATCATGTCCGATTTTTCACACGACTTTTTGCACGACTTTGCCACCATTGACCCGTCCGCCCCTTGGCTTGCCCCGTATTTGCCCATTCATCAAGCATATGCCAACCGCCCTGCCCTGCCACTGTTTGAGTGGTTAAATGGCTATTTTGCTGACAATGATATTGCCCTAAAAAATCACCAAAACTGCCCACTTGCCTTTACCCATCAAAACGACCTAGAACACGGCACAGCGTACGAAACCCACATCGGACAACACCACAAAATCCCAACCCGTGATAATCTGCACGACTGGTTTGGGGCGTGCGTGTGGTCGGTTTTTCCCCATACCAAATCGCTACTTAATACCAAACATCTCGCCCACATGGGCGACAACCACACCGCCAACGGACGTAACCGTGTGCGAGATACCATTACCGTATTTGATGAAAATGGGGCGATACTTGTTGTCGCCGATGATGAGATTGGCACTACCATTAGGCAAGCCTTGGTGGGTTTTGATTGGCAAACGTGCTTGGTGGATAACCGTGAATATTGGGCAGATTATCATCATGACAACAACAAAAAAGCCAAAGTCTTTATCTTCGGTCATGCGTTATTGGAGCAACTCATCAGCCCCTACAAATCCTTATGTAGCCATACCGTGATTATCAAAGTTCATTCGTCATTTTTTGCCAAATCACTCAACGAGCAATTAGCCATGTTGGACAATCAATTATCAGAACATTTAAATAACTTTTTAAAAGATGATATTACACCACGCCAATTAAATCCTCTGCCGATATTGGGTGCACCGTATTTTTGGGATAATGCCAACCCTGATTTTTATGATGACCCTTTTGTATTTAGAGCAGGTCGGAGAAAATAGTTTTTAAAATAAATTTAAAATAAAACCACTCAAAAAACCCAATCATTTATCACACTCATATAACCAAGTTGGAAAAAACCATGTATAAAATTGCCTTGATTGTACATTTATTTGGAGCCAGCATTTGGGTGGGTGGGCATTTATACCTGCTTATCCGCCTAATGCCTAATTTTATCCGCCACAATGACGTGGCAGGATTTTTAGCCTTTGAAAAAAGCTATGAACCCTTGGGCATGACCGCCCTTGCCGTGCAAGTGATAACAGGCTTTTATATGCTAACAACCCTACTACCCCCATCACTTTGGGGGCAAAACATGGGCATGCTGACCGCCCTTGTGCATGGTAAATTAACATGGCTTATCTTGACGATACTCACCGCCTTGCACGCCCGTTTTCGGGTAGTTAAAAAGCTAGAAAATGGCACGCATACCGCCAATACATTAAAAGTCATGGGATTTCACGTGCTACTTATCTGCGTGTGGAGCGTGGCATTTGTCATCAATGGGGCGTTTTTCCGTTTTGGGTGATATTTTTATAAACAATTATCATTTGTAAAATTACGCCCCATCTTGTCTCATATCTTTTTGACATAATCATGACAATCAACCATTTACACTTAATATTTCTCAAAAATTTCTGTAAATTTATCAAAGTTTAGCGTATAATAGATAGAATCTTCATGCCTAATTTGGGCAAGAGAACGATTGTTAGGACGTGTTAAACGTGATGAGTTACGGTCATGGACAGAGATTTGTCAAGTCTTATTCATCTAAATTTTAATTAACACGCCCTAAACGTTCATCAAAACAGGTAGCCAGTCGCCACTGTAACTACAAGCATTAACGTGTTGTTAAGGAGTTTAAGGTCAGCGTTAAAGCTCTCGTGTGTACCAACAGGAGTCTGGCATGGTCATTTCACTCAGAGTGAGTATCCGCTTATGATTACCATAAAAAAGGGGTTGGATTTGCCTATCACAGGCGAGCCAACCAAAGAAATTAGCGAACACACACCTACTCATGTCGCCCTTATCGGTTATGATTATATCGGTATGCGTCCGACCATGCACGTCAAGGAAGGCGATACGGTCGCCAAAGGACAGGTGGTGTTTGAAGACAAAAAGCGTCTGGGGGTCAAATACACCGCCCCCGTCTCAGGTAAGGTCATCGCCATCAACCGTGGCGAGCGACGTGTGTTTGAGAGCCTCGTCATTGAAGTTGCCCAAGGCGATGAGATTGGCTTTAAAACCCACGCCAAAGACAGCCTTGCCAAGCTATCTCGTGAAGAAGTGATATCACAGCTCAATGACGCTGGCGAATGGACAGCGTTTCGTACCCGTCCTTTTAGCCGTACCCCTGAACTTGACAGCACGCCGTCAGCGATTTTTGTTACCGCAACCGACACTAACCCCTTAAGTGCTGACCCTGCCGATATCATCAATGCCAATATTGATGATTTTAACAGTGGTCTTGCCGTCATCTCTACCCTATCGCCAAAAACGCTTGTTTGTCATGGCAAAACCGCCCCAACCAAAGCCACCAATATTGCAGGCAGTGTTGAATATCACGGTTTTGACGGCGTTCACCCTGCTGGCAACGCAGGCACGCACATTCACTTTTTGCACCCCTTAGCTCGTGGCGTAACCGTGTGGACAATCGGTTATCAAGACGTGATTGCCATTGGTAAGCTCTTTACCACAGGTAAGATTCACACCGAACGCACCATTAGCCTAGCTGGTACGGTCGTCAAAAACCCACGCCTTATCAAAACCACTCGTGGGGCGGATTTGAACGCCTTAACCCATGGCGAGCTAAATGGCGATGACAACCGTATCATCTCAGGGTCGGTGCTGTCAGGTCGTAAGGCAAGCGGTGCGGTGGCGTATCTTGGACGTTTTCACAATCAAGTCTCGGTGCTGGTCGAAGGTCGTGAACGCCCTGCCATGCACTTTTTTACCTTAGGTGCCAACCGTTTTTCAACGCTACCGATTTATATTTCTCAATTTTTTAAAGGCAAAAAATACGCCTTTACCACAAGTACCAACGGCTCACCCCGTGCCATGGTGCCAATCGGTTCGTTTGAAACCGTCATGCCCCAAGACTACCTACCCACTCAGCTACTTCGCTCGCTCATCGTAGGCGACATCGTCGAAGCGGTGGAGCTTGGTGCACTAGAGCTTGACGAAGAAGACTTGGCGCTTTGCACCTTTGTATCGCCTGGTAAATATGAGTTTGGCGATATTTTGCGTGATAACTTGACCCGTATTGAGCAGGAAGGCTAAACGATGAAATTTATTCACAATATCTTTGACCGTATGGAGCCGTCCTTTGCCAAAGGCGGTAAATACGAAAAATACTATGCTGTTTTTGAGATGTTTGACACATTTTTTCGTCAGCCAAGCTCACAAACATACAGCGCCTCCCACGTCCGTGATGGTATCGACCTAAAACGGATGATGATTACCGTGTGGCTCTGTACTTTCCCTGCCATGTTTTGGGGGATGTACAATGTCGGCTTTCAGGCCTTGAGTGCCATACAGCATTTTGGCATTGTCCCAACAGGCTGGCGTACTGCCATTACAGGCATGGTCGGCTATGACCCAAATAGCATCCTTGCTTGTGTGGTTTATGGGGCGATGCAGTTTTTGCCCATTTATATCGTCACCTTTGCGGTCGGTATCTTGTGGGAGATTATCTTTGCCGTGGTGCGTGGACACGAAGTAAACGAAGGCTTTTTCGTTACGTCTGTCCTATTTGCCCTATCGCTACCGCCTGACATTCCGCTTTGGCAAGTTGCCCTAGGCATCAGCTTTGGTGTGGTCGTGGCAAAAGAAGTCTTTGGTGGTACGGGCAAGAACTTTCTTAACCCCGCCTTGGCAGGTCGTGCGTTCTTGTACTTTGCCTACCCTGCCTATATGTCAGGCGATGCGGTGTGGACGGCTGTTAAAGGCTTAAACAACGTGGACGGTTATAGCGGTGCAACTCCCCTAGGTCAAGCTGCCGCAGGTGTGCCGTCTAATGCTTTTGCAGACGCTTATGGTCAGACCATCTCTTGGGGTCAAGCCTTTTTGGGCAACATGCAAGGCTCTATCGGCGAAGTCTCAACCCTTGCCATTCTTATCGGTGGTGCGGTACTCATGTACACCAAAATTGCCAGCTGGCGTGTGATTGCAGGGGCGGTCATCGGTCTTGTGGTAACTGCCTTTATCTTTAATATGATTGGTTCTGAGACCAACCCAATGATGAGCCTTGCCCCCCATTGGCATTTGGTCATAGGTGGCTTTATGTTTGGTGCAGTCTTTATGGCAACAGACCCAGTATCAGCCGCCCACACCAACACAGGTCGCTGGTGCTATGGCTTGCTCATCGGCTTTATGACGGTTGCCATTCGTGTGGTAAACCCTGCTTTCCCAGAAGGTATCATGCTTGCCATTTTGTTTGCCAACCTATTTGCACCGCTATTTGACTACTTTGTCAAACAAGCCAACATCAAACGTCAAACAGCACGGAGACTAGCTCATGTCAGCCAAAAATAGTAACGTTACAACCCTTGTAACCGCTTTGGTGCTGTGCCTTGTCTGTTCGGTCATGGTGTCAGCCGTTGCGGTGGGTCTAAAACCCAAGCAAACTGCCAACAGCACCCTAGATTTTAACAAAAACGTCCTTATCGCCGCAGGTAAATTTGACCCAAATACTGAGTCAAATGCGGTGGTGGCAGAACGCTTTAAAGAGTTTGAAGTTCATCTTGTCAATCTAGAAACCGGCAAATTTGCCACCGAAGAAGAAGCCCAAAGTGCAGGCATCACAGACGTGGCAAACTATGACATTGCCAAAGCGGCTCGCACCCCAAGCCTTAGCACACCACTTGAAAACGACATTGCTGCCATTGGTGGCAAGCCAAAATTCGGTAAAGCCTATGTCGCCAAAAACGCCAGTGGTGAGATTGAGACGCTCGTTCTGCCTTTTCATGGGGCGGGTCTATGGGGTCAAATCTATGGACTGCTTACCCTTGATAAGGACTTTAACACCATTAAAGGCGTAAACTTCTACCAGCACAAAGAAACCCCCGGTCTGGGTTCTCGTATCACCGAAGAGCCTTGGCGTGCCCAATGGTTGGACAAAAAAGTTCACAACGATAACGGTGAGGTCATCATGGGTGTTGCCAAAGCAGGCACTGCCAAACCTACCGAAGTAGATGGCATTAGTGGTGCCACCCTAACAGGTCGTGGCGTGCATAACATGATTCAGTTTTGGCTGGGCAAAGACGGTTATCAGCCGTTTTTAGACAACCTAAAAGCTGGCACAGCTGGCGGTAAAGGAGCATAATCATGGCGGATACCAAAAAGATTTTAACCACGCCGATTTTTAATAACAACCCCATTGCCCTGCAAATCCTTGGTATTTGTTCGGCATTGGCGGTTACCACGAGCGTGCAAAACGCCCTTGTCATGTGTATTGCACTCACGCTCGTTACGGCATTTTCTAGCTTTTTTATCTCAATCATTCGTAACAATATCCCGTCATCGATTCGTATTATCGTACAAATGGTCGTGATTGCGTCATTAGTTATTGTGGTTGAGCAAATCCTAAAAGCAGTCGCCTATGACACCGCCAAATCGTTAGGTGCGTTCATCGGTCTTATCATCACCAACTGTATCGTTATGGGTCGTGCCGAAGCCTACGCCATGAGCAACCCACCAATCCCAAGTTTTATTGACGGTATTGGCAACGGCTTGGGCTACTCAACCGTACTGATTTTTGTGGCAAGTATCCGTGAAATCATCGGTAACGGTAGCTGGTTTGGCATTCAGCTTTTAGAAAAAGCCACAGACGGCGGTTGGTATATCCCAAATGGCTTGCTGTTGTTGCCACCGTCATCGTTCTTTGTCATCGCTCTGTTCATCGCCATTGTGCGTTACTGGAAACCTGAGCAACAAGAACCTGCGGAGTTTGTCATCGCACCAAATTCTAAGGGAGGGGCACACTAATGGGACACTATATCAGTTTATTCATCACGTCCGTATTCATTGAAAACATGGCTCTTGCCTTTTTCTTGGGTATGTGTACGTTCATCGCTGTCTCCAAAAAGGTCTCAACCGCCATCGGTCTGGGCGTTGCGGTCGTTGTGGTTATGGCGGTTACTGTTCCGCTAAACAACCTGCTTTACCAATTCCTACTAAAAGACGGGGCATTGGCGTGGGCAGGCATGCCAAATACCGATCTGTCTTTCTTGGGACTACTTAGCTACATCGCTCTGATTGCGGCAACCGTCCAAATCTTAGAGATGTTTTTGGACAAATTCATGCCAGCACTCTACAACGCCCTAGGCGTATTCTTGCCACTTATCACGGTAAACTGTGCGATCATGGGTGGCGTGCTATTTATGGTAGAACGTGATTACAACTTTGGTGAATCTATCGTCTATGGCGTGGGTTCTGGCTTTGGTTGGGCATTGGCGATTACGGCATTGGCAGGACTTCGTGAGAAGCTCAAATACTCAGACGTACCCGCCCCCCTTCGTGGTCTTGGCATTACCTTCATCACTGTCGGACTGATGTCGCTTGGCTTTATGTCATTCGGCGGTATGAGCTTATAAGGAGAAACCATGTTTGGTACAGCAATCAGTGGTGTCATCATGTTTACCGCCATCATCATGGGTTTGGTGGTGGTCATCTTGGTGGCACGCTCACGCCTTGTCAGCTCAGGCAAGGTAACAATTAACATTAACGACAATCCCGACAACAACGTAACAACCGCCGCAGGTGGCAAGCTCTTGCAGACCCTTGCAGGCGAAGGCATTTTCTTGTCGTCAGCCTGTGGCGGCGGTGGTACTTGCGGTCAATGTCGTTGTAAAGTATTGGACGGTGGCGGTTCTATCCTACCTACCGAAGAAGGTCATTTTACCCAAGGCGAGATTCGTGAGGGTATGCGTTTGGCGTGTCAAGTTGCCGTCAAGCAAGACATGAAAATCGAGATTGACCCTGAATTTTTTGATGTTAAAAAATGGGAATGTGAGGTTATCTCTAATGATAACGTGGCAACATTCATTAAAGAGCTTACCCTGAAAATCCCAGAGGGCGAAGTCGTACCTTTCCGTGCAGGTGGCTATGTACAGCTAGAAGCCCCACCGCACGAAGTGCATTATAAGGACTTTGACATTGCCAAAGAATACCACGAAGACTGGGACAACTTTAACCTATGGCGTTATACGTCCAAGGTTGATGAGCCTGTGATTCGTGCCTACTCTATGGCAAACTATCCCGAAGAAAAAGGCATCATCAAGTTTAACATTCGTATCGCAAGCCCACCGCCACGAGGTCCAGAAGGCATTCCTCCCGGTAAAATGTCATCGTATGTGTTTAGCCTAAAACCAGGGGATAAAATTACCGTATCTGGCCCTTATGGTGAGTTCTTTGCCAAAGACACCGAGGCCGAAATGGTATTCATTGGGGGCGGTGCAGGTATGGCACCGATGCGTTCGCACATTTTTGACCAACTAAAACGCCTAAAATCCGACCGCAAAATCAGCTTTTGGTACGGTGCCAGAAGTAAGCGTGAAATGTTCTATGTTGAAGATTATGACGGTCTGGCCGCTGAGTTTGACAACTTTGAATGGCATGTCGCCCTATCCGACCCACAACCTGAGGATAACTGGGAAGGCTATACAGGCTTTATTCACAACGTTCTGTATGAAAACTACCTAAAAGACCACCCTGCCCCAGAAGACTGTGAATTCTACATGTGTGGGCCTCCTGTCATGAACGCCGCCGTCATCAAAATGCTCAAAGACTTGGGTGTAGAAGATGAAAACATCTTGCTTGATGACTTTGGTGGTTAATCACCAACCTTGGCAAAAAATCCGCTCTGCATGGGGCGGATTTTTTGGTAAATGATAAATAATAATGACAACTCATTAAGGCTGTAAGAAACTCAAGAGTTATTTACGCTTTGTCTAAAATAAATTTCTACTCATAAGGCGTAAAAGTCAAAGTTTTTCCTGTAATCTCATCTTTCTGACTTAAAGATAAATGGAGTTTAGTCGTATTATAGAAATTAAGAATCTTGTTTTCTTGCTTTGTGTGGTCACTGCTTGCAAATTCACCTTTGTCATGCTACATTTGCATGAGTACACTCAACCCCTTGCAAATAAAGCCTTACAACCCAATTTTAACTACAAAAAAGGCTTAGCCCTATTATACAGACTAAGCCTTTGATTTTTAAAGGAATATTTGGTGCGAACGGAGGGACTTGAACCCTCACGCCGTGAAGCACTACCCCCTCAAGATAGCGTGTCTACCAATTCCACCACGTTCGCAAGTGGTGTGCATTATAGCCGAAGCCATCGCCATTTTCAAGCATTTTTTGCAAAAGATAGAGGTATATTTCGCCCAAAATGCACTTCGACGGTAAGTTTTGGCACGTCCCCTAACACGTCTTGGCACACGTTCATGATATGCTCGGCGGTGAGCCATTCTACCGTACTGCCCTCTTGGGCGGTGGCGTTCTTGACAAGCAGAGCCGACCCCAGTATCGCCACACGCCTTAGCCCTTTATATCGCATGAGTTCATAAACGTGTGGTTTTAGGGCAGTCAGGGAGTGTTTGAGCATTCGCACGCTGATGGGCTGTTCGGGGAATTTTTGGATAACAAGACTACCGACATACTCCGCCCCACCCATCTGCACGCCAAGCCCCGTGGTCTGCTTAGAGATGCGAAACACCATCGCATCGCCCAGCGACAGCTCGCCCCCGATTGCCTTTTTTTGGTAATGCTCGTAGTTGTCAGCATACAAGCCTTTGCACCGTGCAATGACAGGGTGGACAATGTTACCGTCTGTACTAACGGGCATGATGAGCATCTGAGCCTTGGACTGCAAAAACGGCTCATGACTGGCAAAAATCACAACGCACCGCCTGATACAGGGTAAGCCTGCTCGCTGTCGGGATTCTCATTATCGCTTTTTTCATCAGCAGACGGCTTGGTATTGTCATGCTCATCGACTAGGGCGTCATGAATGACAAAGAGGTTGATGTTACATAACTGGCACATAATTTTCCTAATAAATGGTTTGGCATGGGCATATTTGACTTTGATGATGTTTATTTTTCAAAACATCAAAAGAATTTGATTATTATGATGCCAAACACTAAAAATACCAATGCCCACCCACAATAATGATATAATGCCCTTTTTATGATACCCAACAAAATAGGCAATCATGACCCACCATTTAACCAAATTCGAGCAAACCCAAACGCCCATCACCCTACACATCACCGCCCTAACCCATGACGGACGTGGCATCGCAACCTATGACGACACGCATGGCGACAAATCGGGCAAAAAAGTCTTCATAAGCCACGCCCTGCCCACTGAGACGGTAACGGTACATCTTACCAAATCCAAAAAAAGCTATGATGAAGCCGACTGCTCGGGCGTGCTAACCCCAAGCCCTCACCGCACCGCTCCCATTTGTCCGCATTTTGGGGTGTGTGGCGGTTGCACCCTGCAACATTTTGACGTGGACGAGCAGATTCGGCACAAACAGTCTGTCCTACAAAACCACCTTACCAAATCAGGCATTACCCCTGCCACGTGGCTACCGCCAATCGTGGGCGACAGAACGCATTATCGCACCAAAGCTCGTCTGGGCGTGCGTTATCTACCCAAGACAGGCAGGCTCATTGTGGGCTTTCGTGAGCGGGCAAGCAATTTTTTGACAGACATTGACACTTGTCCGATTTTGGATCAGCGTGTGGGCGATAAATTAGATGACTTAAAACGCCTTTTAAAAACGCTAAAAGTCAAGGAAAGTATTACCCACCTAGAAATTGCTGTGGGCGAGAATGCAGGCAAAGAAGTGGGCGATTTGCCAAGCGTGGCTCTTATCGTCCGCCACACCAAGCCAATCAACAAAGCTGACACCGCCAAACTTATCCATTTTGGCAAATTGGTAAATTGGCAAATCTATTTACAGCTCAAAGGGGTAGATAGCATTTATCGCATTGACAGCACCGACAAGGCGATACTACCCATGAGCCACACCACACCCCCGACAGGCGGACTGTTTTATCATTTGCCTGAATTTAATTTGACCTTACAAAGTAGCCCTACAGACTTTACGCAGGTTAATTTATCCGTCAATCGGCAAATGGTAAATCTCGCCTGTCGGCTCCTTGATTTAAAACAAGGCGAGCGGGTGCTGGATTTGTTTTGTGGGCTGGGTAACTTTTCGCTGACTCTTGCCAAATGCGTGGGAGATACGGGCAAAGTCATTGGCGTGGAGGGTGGTCGTGATATGGTCATGCGTGCTAAGATGAATGCCAAAGACAATGGACTTACCAACACCGAATTTTTTACCCAAAACTTGACCCAAGATTTTTCAGGCGAACCGTGGGTAGGACAGGTGGATGCCCTACTCATCGACCCGCCACGCACAGGGGCGTGGGAGGTTATGGATTATCTGGGGCGATTTAACGCCCGCCGTATCGTCTATGTCTCATGCGACCCTGCCACGCTCGCCCGAGATAGCGTCCGCCTTGCCGAGCAGGGCTATCGGGTGACTCATGCAGGGGTCATGGATATGTTTTGTCATACGGGGCATGTTGAGAGTATTGTGCGGTTTGAAAAGGAGGTCTAAACCCATTAAAATAACAAACCCATCATCTATCAGATGATGGGTTTTGGATGTGGTACATGCTAATTATTTGCTTAGCTTTTGGCTAATCTCACGCAGTAGCAATACTTCTTCTGATGGTTCGGCAGGAGCTTCTGGCTCTGCTTCGGCTTGTCTACGCATTTTGTTCATGCCTTTGATTAGCATAAATACAATGAACGCCAAAATGATAAAGTGGCTCTGGTTCAAAAAGTATGCTACAAAGAAAACCGTTCGTGGTGAGCTTGGGAAACCTAACGGTTTTCCTACCCGTAGGCATAGCTCAGGGCGAACGGAAAACCTAGTTTGACATACTTTTTAGACTACTACCAGAATATTTAAATAATGACATCATTTTTGTCAATTAAGCATCCTTTTTGCGACCAAAACGCTTACGGTCATTTTCGGTCAGATACTTTTTGCGGATACGAATAGATTTTGGCGTAACTTCCACAAGCTCATCATCTTCAATAAATTCAAGTGCCTGCTCCAAGCTGTACTCCAACGCAGGGGTCAAAATAATGGCATCGTCCGAACCTGACGCACGGATATTGGTGAGCTGTTTGGCTTTGGTTGGGTTTACCACCATGTCATCACCACGAGAGTTGATACCCACAATCATGCCTTCATAGACTTCAAGCTGTGGTTTGGCAAACAGTCGCCCACGCTCCTGCAAGCTAAACAAAGCATAACCTAGGCAAGTACCTGTTACCATAGAAATCAGCACACCATTTTGACGTTTGGCAACCGCACCCTCTTTCATCTCACCATAATGGCTAAAACTTGATGTCATGATACCTGTACCAGATGTCATGGTCAAGAACTCCGAGCGAAAACCGATAAGCCCACGAGATGGCACGGTCGCCTCGATACGGATACGACCTTTACCATCCACCTCCATGTTGGTCAGTTCGCCTTTGCGGTTGCCCATCTGTTCCATGACCGCCCCTTGATGTTGCTCTTCTACATCAAAAGTTACGTTCTCGTACGGCTCACACATCACGCCATCAATCTCTTTGATGATAACCTCCGGACGAGACACGCCAAGCTCAAAGCCCTCACGTCTCATGTTCTCAATCAAGACAGATAAATGTAGCTCACCACGACCCGACACCTTAAAGCGGTCTGGGCTGTCGGTATCCTCAACACGCAAGGCAACGTTGTGAATCAACTCACGGTCTAGGCGTTCACGAATGTTACGAGACGTGACAAATTTACCCTCACGCCCTGCAAATGGGCTGTCATTGACTTGGAACGTCATCGATACAGTCGGTTCATCTACTGACAATGCCGGCAAAGCCTCGACTTCTTTGGGGTCGCAAATGGTGTCCGAGATGTTAAGATTGTCAATACCTGTCACGCAGACGATGTCGCCAGCTTGGGCAGACTCCACGTCCACACGTTCAAGTCCATGATAACCCATGATTTTTAGGATACGACCGTTACGCTTGTTGCCGTCTTTATCCACGACCACCACAGGCGTGTTGGTCTTGATAGAGCCACGTTGAATACGCCCCACACCAATCACACCCACAAAGCTGTTATAGTCAAGGCTTGAAATTTGCATTTGGAATGCACCGTCCACGTCCACTTTTGGTGGTTCAACGATGTCCACAATGATCTCAAACAATGGTGTCATGTCAGGAGCAAGCTCATCAGGCGACAGCCCTGCAATGCCGTTAATGCCTGAGGCATAAACGATGGGAAAATCAAGCTGTTCGTCTGTACCGCCTAGATTATCAAACAAATCAAACACTTGGTCGATCACCCAATCGGCACGGGCAGCAGGTTTATCAATTTTGTTGATAATCACAATCGGCTTTAAACCACGGGCAAACGCCTTTTGGGTAACAAAGCGAGTCTGTGGCATGGGGCCTTCTTGGCTATCTACAAGCAGTAGCACACAGTCCACCATAGATAACACACGCTCCACCTCACCACCAAAGTCGGCGTGTCCGGGGGTGTCCACGATGTTAATGCGGTATTCGGTGTTGGTGCGTTTGTCCATCCATTTGATGGCGGTGTTTTTGGCAAGAATGGTAATACCACGCTCACTTTCTAGGGCGTTTGAGTCCATGACTCGTTCAATCTCGCCCGCTCGCTCGCCCAAGGCGCCTGATTGTTGTAAAAGTTTATCAACCAAGGTTGTTTTACCGTGGTCAACGTGGGCAATAATGGCAATATTGCGTAGATGTTGGATATTGTTTGACATAAAATCTCAAAATTTTAAATAAAAATAGGGGTGCAGATTAAGAACTTACACAAAAGCTGTCTATTATAGCATGGATTTGACCAATAATAATATAAAATGCCAAGTTTTAGAAAATAAAAAACCACCCAAATTACTTTGGATGGTTTTTGAATAATCAGAAGATTATTTGGTTTCTACAACGTTAGTTACCTTGTTACCTTGGATAACTGCATAAACACGGCGGTTAAGTGCTTTGTTTTCAGCAGTGTCGTTAGGTGCTACAGGACGGTCAAAGCCATAACCTACCGCAGAGATACGGTTAGGAGCGATACCGAACTCGTTAGATAGCATAGACTTCACAGCGTTTGCACGAGCTTCAGATAGGCGTTGGTTGTACTTAGCACTTGAACGCTTGCTGTCTTTAGAAGCGTGACCTTCGATGGCAGCAGTTGCGTTCGGGAACTCACGCATCTTGTCAGCAACTTTAGCAACCTCTTCACGGAACTGTGGTTTGATGTTTGACTTGTCACGGTCAAAGAATACACGAAGTTCCATGCGTAGGTCTTCTTGTACCGCAGTCTCAACTGGGCAACCATTAGCATCAACCACAACGTTGCGTGGAGTATTTGGGCATAGGTCTAGATGGTCAGCAACACCATCACCATCACTGTCGATGAACTGCTCTTCAACAACTTGTACTTGTACAGGTTGAACCACTGGCTCATGAATAGGTGCCACAGGTACGGTAGGTGCCAAACGACCACCTAGAGTCACTTCAAGACCTGCTAGGGCTTGACCTTCCCACCATGCGTTGTCAAAGTTGTGAACGGCACGAGCTTCGCCACGTAGAGCTAGAGCGTCGTTGATTAGGTAACGAGCACCTAGACCTAGGTTACCGATGGTGTCTTTTGACTCAGATACTTCTATGCCAGCTGGAGTACCATCACGA
Source organism: Moraxella bovis (assembly GCF_025985205.1). Classification (NCBI taxonomy): domain Bacteria; kingdom Pseudomonadati; phylum Pseudomonadota; class Gammaproteobacteria; order Moraxellales; family Moraxellaceae; genus Moraxella; species Moraxella bovis. The sequence goes on along the minus strand of NZ_CP087840.1, from coordinate 250,438 downwards.
AGTTGTTCACGGCTTTCTACTTTATATTTAGCTTGACCTGCACCGATAAGCACATAAGGCTTGAACTTATTGTTAGTGTAGCCTGAGAATTGCTCAGTGCCGATTAGGAAGTTACCAGAGATGATTTCTTCTTTGGCATCAAATACGTTTCTAGGATGAGCATTGGCAGAAGCTTTTGAAGCTCTCGCATCAGTATCAGTTACGCCATATTCTACTTGGAATTGAGTAGATGGGGTAAGTTCCACACCTAGGGCTACGCCAGTATACAGGTCACTTTCAAGAGCAACACCATTTTGCTCACCTGCTTTATTAGGATTAAAGTCTACACCTTCAACCTTGAAAATCTCACGTTGCTTTTTGTGAGCTTCGTCTTGATATTGGTAACCAACTAGTGGGGTTACAGTCACGCCAGCAGATGCGACGGTAGCAGTAGCGGTAACCAATGCCAAAGCGATTTTATTAAGTTTCATAAATTCCTCCAAAGGATGGTTTTGATAAAGTCAAACACACTTAGACTATCACTGTCTATTCTAACATTAAGCGGAAATATTTTTCAATACAAATTACAAAAATAATTCAGCTTTCTGACAGATGGAGATAGCTTAACGGCAAAATAAGAATTTGACAACCTTTTTTTGATAAAAAATACAGTTTATTACATAAAAGTTGCCAACTTTTACAATAAAATAGGGGTTTTTAGCGATAAATGGCAATAACGATTAATCAGAGAATGCTTGTCTCATGTTTTTTACCGCTTTATCCAGCCCCACAAACACGCTATCAGCAATGATACTATGCCCGATGTTTAATTCATGAATGCCGTCAATTTGGGCAATGGGGGCGACATTATCCACTGTCAGTCCATGTCCTGCGTTTACCAAAAAGCTCGGGTGTTTAGACAAAGCAAATGCTACGCCTTTTTTGACACGGTCTAGCTCATGGGCGATTTTGTCTTGGTTATTTTCAAGGCAACGCTCGGCATACGCCCCTGTGTGAATCTCAATGGCATCTGCCCCAAGCTCTATCGCTCTGTCAATCTGGGCGGTATCAGGGTCTATAAAAAGCGATACTTTGATACCGACATTTTGTAAGTCTTTGATAAAGCTAGGTAATTTGTCATTATTCATGACATCAAGCCCGCCTTCGGTCGTCACCTCTTGGCGTTTTTCGGGGACAAGACACACCCACTGGGGGCGAACATCGCAGGCAATGGCAAGCATCTCGTCCGTTACCGCCATTTCTAGGTTCATCGGAATACCAATCGCTTTTTTCATGGCATAGACGTCAGCGTCCTTGATATGACGGCGGTCTTCACGCAAATGCAGGGTAATGCCGTCCGCCCCTGCTTGCTCACACACCACCGCCCCTTTGACAGGACACGGATAATCCACGCCACGAGCGTTACGGAGTGTGGCAATGTGGTCAATATTGACACCAAGTCGGGGAGTTTTCATGGTTTTTCCTTAATATGTCGCATGTATTAGGGCTTGCTATTGTTAAGGTTTGCCATCTACTGGCATGGTCGGCTCTTGGCTGTTGTCAAAAAGCGTTTGCTCAAGCTCGGGCAGTGCCGTTTTCATGAGACTACCGACATACATCTGTGGCTGTGATGGCGTAAAACCCATGAGTGCTTCTAGCTCGCCCACCCGCTTTTTGGTGTAGGCGTAGGCATTATCAAAAGTGTTTTTATCGCCACGCAAGCCTTCGGCAAAAAACGCCCGCCCAAAATAACTCAAATCGGCGTTATAACTACACCCAAAAGACGCTCTATCGGCAGCCGATGCGGTGATGATGAGCGTGGTCGGTGATGCCAAACTCTCAATAAACGCACCCGAGTAGCACGATGAGACGACAATCACCCGCCAACGAATGCCCGATGCGTCAAGCGTCTCTTTGAGCCACACAGGGTCAATGTCGTCCAAATCCAGTGGCGGATTATCCAGCACCAAATCCCCCAAAATCTGACCGCTCTCATCCACCGCCCCGTGTGAGCTTAACGTTAAAAACAGCACGTCTTCATCGGCATTCATCTGTTTGCCGATGGTTTGGAGCGTCTCGTGAATACTGGTCTTAGTGGCGATGGGGTCAGACTGCCATGTGTTTGGGTTATTGATGAGTGCAATTGATTTGCCCTTTGTGCCAAAACGCACATCAAACAGCTGTTTTGCCTGCTCTATCTCATTGGTAAAGACATCCAACTCGCTATATCCTGCCACACCCATAAAGTACCAGTCGGTCTCGCCCGTCTCAGACTTTTCAATGTTCGCCAAATGGTCTGCCAAAATCATCGGCTGGGCATAAAAGGCAGTCTCGCTGATGGTCGGGTTTTGGTTTTTTACCTTAAAAATGGGTTGGTCTGCCACGTTTTTTTGCCACACCACCAACAGGGCAATCGCCCCTATCATCATGATGACTCGCTCCCACCACTGCCAGTGCAAACGCTTGGCGAAAATCAACAGTAGTGCCGCCGTCTGCCACACAAACAGTGCCACGAACAAATCGGGCAAAATGCGATACATCCAATTTGGTAGCCAGTTTTGCAAGCTCAAAAACTGCATGCCACTTTGCACCAAAATCAGTAGCGTATCTGCCACTAGCCACAAAATCACAGGCACAAACAGCAGTGAGTAGTTAAGCGTACGCTTGGCAAGCAAAATCCCTGCAATGAGCATGATGGTCGGCCAAATCAAGTAGCTAATCAGCCCCTGCTCGTTAAAGTCGCTACCAAAATTTGCCGTCAGCCACGCCAATAAGATATTGACCGCCAACGCCAACAGAGCAAACAGAGCAAACTGCCCAAACGTGGGCTTGACCCAATTAAAGGCACGCACCGACCCCACCAACATCCACAAGGCAGCGACGATGTTGGCGGCAAAGTTTAGAGAAAATCTTGGTAGGGATTGGATTTTTAGGGATTCTAGTGACAAATGGCGACTCTTTATCAGGTGTAAAACAAAAGGTTAAATTGGCTTATTTTCGCAAAAATTTACGGTTGTGGCAAGTGGTTTTATAAAAATTTGGTGCATGGCTGTTTGTAAATACTAAGATTATTGATGTCTACTTATTAAATTAACTTCATCTATTTTTAAGAAAAAGTGATGTTTATCTAGGGCGTGCCTGCCATTGATAACATTTTTATAAAATAAGATGAAAGTTTGACAATTTCAATTGATTTTTGCATGAAAAATGGCTAAATCTACCCCACTCTCAACTAACACACCACAACAAGCAGGGTGCTTGAAATAAAAACAACATAGCCCAATCCAATGTTTCACCACAAAACAGTCGAGGAGTAGGCTATGTCGTATGATGATTTTATCATTGTTGTCTATCTTTTGGTAGAGGCTTTGTATCAAAATATTGTAACCAAACCTCTAAGAAGCAAAGGCTTTTTGCCTGCCTTGTCTGACACAGAAATCATCACCATGGAGCTTGTGGGTGAAAGTTTAGGTTTTGACACTGACAAGGAGATTTGGGCTTACTTTAAAAACTGCTATCAACACTATTTCCCCAAATTAGGCTCATACCCAAACTTTGCCAAACACTGTGCCAACTTGGTTTGGGTTAAAGACAAAATGATGAAGGTACTTGGCTCTTTGTGTATTCTTGACAATCAAGACAGCCGTCCCACTAAGCCTTATTTGATTGACAGCTTTCCTTTGCCTGTCTGTGTCTATCAAAGAGCAAAAAGACACAAATCTTTTAAGGGGGTTGGGAGCTTTGGTTATTGTGCCAGTAAGAGCGAACACTACTTTGGGTTTAAAGCCCATTTACTCACAAACCAAGACGGTCAAGTGATTGCTTACACATTAACACCTGCCAATACAGATGACAGACAGGTAGTGTTTGAGTTGACACAGTCCTTGCAAGGAGGGCAAGCCAGTTTGGTCTTTGGGGATAAGGGTTATTTATCCAAAGCATTACAAGAGGAACTTGCTAAGTTGGGGGTTGATCTACAAACACCTCTTAGGGATAATATGAAAGAGGATAGAGGTCAAGGTTTTGTGTCTTATCTTAAACGAACAAGAAAAACCATTGAAACCGTCATCTCTCAATTATCACAAAGATTTAATGTTCAAACCACCAAGGCAAGAGACTTGTGGCATCTGTCCAACCGTTTTATTAGAAAACTCTTAGCTCACAGTCTTTGTGTACAAATCAACAAACAACTTGGCAATCCACCCTTAAGGTTTGAGATGATTTTAAGTTGAGAGTGGGGTTAAATCTTGTTTTTCATCGTAAATACCAAAGGCAGGCACGCCCTAAAACCATAAATTTTTTGTGGATTTTTAAAAAACTTAACCGCCAAAGCGGATAAATATGTTAGAATATTACCCCTATTTTGGTTTGTGTTGATTGGTTGGCACTGGGGCATTTTCCCTTTGTCCAAATTTATCAATAAATACGCCATTAACCAAGAGTGGATTTACACCTTTCTACCTTTAACACCTTTTATAAAAGAGATGACATGGTCAGTATCTACCTGCTCATTCCACTAAGTCTTATGTTGTTCGTTGTGGCGATTTGGGCGATTGTGTATGCGGTCAAATCCAACCAGTTTGAAGACTTGGACAACGCCCCCGACCAAATCATCTTAGACGACCGTCAAGCCCGACGTGACACCCTAAATCACGCTCGCCAGGCAAACCAAAATAACCAACACCACAAGGATAACGCATGAGTATCGCTCTATTAGTACCCGCCCTTGCCATGGGCTTTTTGGGGTCGCCACACTGCATGGGCATGTGTGGGGGCATTGTGACTGCTTTTGGCATTTCGATGAAAAACCTAAGCCCCCAAAAGCGTGGAATGCTTATCGCAACCTATCATACAGGACGTTTGATGAGCTATATGGCTCTTGGGCTCATTGCCACTCTCATTGGCGAGAGCGTGCTTGCTCCGCTCATGACCGATAACGCCCTGCCCCGTATCGTGCTGGGTCTGGCGATTGTGTTTGCCGCCCTACTCATGCTTGGCGTGCCATTTTTAAATCGCCTTGAAAAAGTGGGACTGGGTCTGTGGAATCGCCTTGCCCCTGTCCGCCAGAAGGTACTGCCCATGGACAGCTTGCCTAAGGCTTTGGGAGCGGGTCTGCTGTGGGGGCTACTTCCCTGCGGTCTGGTCTATGGGGCACTGGTCATGGCGATGAGTGTGGCGGCGGCAGGGCATGAACCCATCATGGGCGTGCTGTTCATGCTCGCCTTTGGGGTTGGTACGTTGCCCATGCTTATCATGACGGGGGCGGCACTGTCATGGCTACAACAGAAGGTTAAAGCCTTTAACCTGCGTAAATTTAGTGGAGCTGTTATGCTCATCTCGGGACTGTCTGTCATGCTCTCGCCCACCATCATGCATCTCATGCACGGTCATCATCATGGCGGGCATGGCAATCATGGTCATGCACACGGTGAACACCACCACGAACACAATCATCAAATGAGCCAAGACACTCATGCAGGGCATAAACATCATCATGACCATGGGCATCAGCACAGCCATGACCATCATCATTAAATACCATCATCAAAGCCCCGTCATGGGGCTTTGATATGATTGGGCGGATGTTTCTATGGACACGCAAAGCCAACCCCCAAAACCTATGGCAAATATCAAATTCATTGGGCGTACAACAAACCACATCCCATTATCAATCACTACTTATTCTCATTACCAACCTTTTTAACCTGAAAAATTTTTGATTTTATGATAAAATAATGAAAAATTTTAACCCAAAACCGCCATGCTAGAAATCCGCCATTTGCAAATGCTCTCTGCCCTTGACCGTCTCGGTTCGCTTGCCATGACTGCCGATGAGCTTAATTTGACCGCATCCGCCATTTCTCATCAATTAAAAGAACTAGAAAGCTATTATGACATTACGCTGGTCAATCGCCGTACTCGCCCTGTAACCTTTACGCCAGCAGGTCGCTTGGTTTTGCAGCTTGCCGATAATGTCCTACCGCAAGTCGCTCGCACCAAAGCCGACATAAGGCGTTTGGCACACGGACAAGCAGGGCAACTAAGACTGGCAAGCGAGTGCCATAGCTGTTTTGATTGGCTCATGCCGATTTTAAATGTCTATCGTAACGAGTATAGCGATGTGGAGTTGGATTTTGCCTCTGGCTTTGAACCCGAACCACACCAAATGCTCCTAGACGGCGACATTGACCTACTCATCACGGCAAGCGATTTGCCGATAGACGGTATCCATTATGAGCCACTGTTTACCTACGAAAGTCGCCTTGTGATGTCACCCACGCACCGCTTGGCAAGCCATAGCGTGATAACTCCTACCGACCTAGCGGACGAGACACTCATCACCTATCCTGTGGAGCAGACTCGCCTTGATGTCATTGCCAAATTTTTAGAGCCAAATAGCGTTACCCCCAAACATATTCGCACGACCGAGCTTACCGCCATGCTCATTCAGCTGGTGGCAAGCGAGCGGGGTGTATCGGCACTGCCCGACTGGGTGGCGAGCGAATATGAGAAAAAAGGCTGGGTGGTAACACGTCCGCTCGGGGCGGGGGTGCATTGTCAGCTGTATGCAGGGGTGCGTGCAAGTAGTATGGATATGGCGTATGTGAAGGGGTTTTTGGGGTTACTTGAAGGGATTAAAAAGCAGTAATCGGACAGTAAAACCTTGCAGTCACGCTTTGGGCGTGTTATGCTAATCTTACTGACCCCTAGGCGACCATTAGGAGCTGTCATGACCATCACTAGCCTGTCCGAGCTTAATCTTAATCATCGCTATACTTATGCCGATTATTTGACATGGCAACTAAAAGAAAAAATTGAACTCATCAAAGGCAAAATCATCGCCATGAGTCTTGCCCCTACTCGCTTTCATCAAGACATTGCATGGAATCTAAGCCGTGTGCTTGGTGATTATTTTGACAAACAGCCGTGTCGGGTTTATTTTGCCCCTTTTGATGTACGGCTAACAGGCGATAGCCCCGAGATTGAGACGGTGGTTCAGCCTGATTTGTGTGTGGTGTGTGATTTGTCAAAACTGGATGATAAAAGGGTGTGTGGGAGCCCCTGATTTGGTTGTGGAAATTCTATCGCCAAGCAACTCAAAAAAAGAGATGAGCATAAAATTTGATCTATATCAAGAAGCAGGTGTGCGTGAATATTGGATAGTGGACAGCAAAGCACGCACGATTTTGATTTATGTGTTAAAAGATGGCAGTTATGTGGGCGAACGTCTTTATGTACAAGGCGAGAACCAAGTCGCCCATTCGGTTATTTTTGATGGATTGGCGTTTAATGTGGATAAGGTATTTGATTTATCCTAGGCAGTTTTTATTTTATTTTGCCTTGTCAAATAAAATCTTTCTATTTTAATCTTGCCACATTTAGCCCCATCAAACTTAACCCTGTCAAACCACGCCTAAAAATAGGACAACCATCATTTACCCTATTTACCCCACCCCACCCACAACAAATTTTTATTGCAAAATCCTACCCATTTCACTTAAAATAATCAATTTGCCTTTATAAAATGGGGATTGCCCCCATAAACATAAATTCATCACATCTTTACCGAGCGTTAAATTTTTATGAGCGTATTTGCCATTGGTCAGCGTTATTTGTCCGATTCTGAGAGTAATTTGGGATTGGGCGTGGTCATCGAAGTGGACGACCGCTGTGTTCACATCTTATTCCCCCAAAGCGAAGAAAAACGAGTGTATGCCAAAGCGTCCGCTCAACTGTCACGGGTGGTCTTTGGCAGTGGCGACACCATTTTTGACCAAGACGGGCAAGAGTTCGTGGTGGCAAGCTGTGAAGAGATAGCCGATGTCATGCGTTATCATCTGACCTGTGGCAAAAGTCTCATGGAGACTCGCCTGTCGGCAAACATCACGCTCGCCAAGCCCTTGGAGCGACTGCTGGCAGGACGCATTGAGCATAATGAGCATTATGAAGTCCGTCAAGACGCCCTGAAACTCAACGCCATGCTCACCCGTCATCCGCTTCGTGGACTCATCGGGGCAAGAGTGGACATCATTAACCATCAGCTCTACATCGCCCACGAAGTCGGCAAACGCCTAGCCCCCCGAGTACTACTGGCAGATGAAGTGGGGCTGGGCAAGACGATAGAAGCAGGGCTTATCGTTCATCAACAGCTCATCACAGGGCGAGCCAATCGGGTGCTTATCCTTGTCCCTGACAGCTTACAGTATCAGTGGATGATAGAGTTAAAACGCCGATTTAACTTAGATTTTGCCATTTTTGACCTAGTACGGACAGCATCCATCAAAGAACATAACCCTGATGAAAACGTGTTTGGCACCGAACAGCTCATCATCGCCAGCATTGATTTGTTGCTTGACCATCACGACCTATATGAGCAGGCGTATGCATCGGGCTTTGATTTGCTTGTGGTGGATGAAGCCCATCATCTGCATTGGGACAGCGAACAAGGCGGTAATGACAAATACGAGTTGGTGGCAGATTTTGCCCAGCACATCGCAGGGGTGTTACTACTGACCGCCACGCCAGAACAGCTTGGCGTGGAGAGTCATTTTGCCCGCCTGCGACTGCTTGACCCGCACCGCTTTGATGATTTGGATGATTTTATTGCCTCCCAAGACGCCTTTGCGGACGTGGCAATGGTGGCAACTTTGCTGATAGACGGCAAAGATCTGACCGATAAGCAAATCACGGCAGTGGCAGGACTGCTCGGCTTTGATGTCAGCGAGATTGCCGACATCAATACCAATGACAAACTCCGCCAGCACATCATCAACGAACTGCTAGACCGCCACGGCACAGGACGTGTACTATTTAGAAACACCCGAGACAGCGTGCAGGGTTTTTATGGACGTACAAGTATCGCCTACCCACTACCCCTGCCGACAGCGTGGCAAAACACCCCTTACACCCATGGCAAACTGCGTGAACAGCTGTGGGGCGAAGAAAGCTTTCCCGACGGCTCATGGCTAGAAGCTGACCCCCGAGTGCCGTGGCTCATTGAGCTGTTAAAAAACGACTTAAAACACAACAAAGTCCTGTTCATCGCTCGCTCTGGGGCGACCATTGAGAGTTTAGAAGCGGTGTTACGTCTGCACGCTGGCATTAAGACCGCCATCTTTACCGAGCAGATGAGCCTGTTGGAGCGTGACCAAGCATCTGCCTACTTTGCTGACACGAGTGGGGCTCAGATACTGCTGTGTAGCGAGATTGGCTCGGAGGGGCGTAATTTTCAATTTGCCCAAGATTTGGTGTTGTTTGATTTGCCTGCCAACCCTGACACCTTGGAGCAACGTATCGGACGACTTGACCGCATCGGACAAATCGCCCAAATCCGCCTGCATGTCCCTTTTGTCGTTGGCACCGCCCAAGAACGCCTATATCATTGGTATGACCATGCTCTAAACATCTTTAACCACATCAGTCCCACCGCCCAAACAGTGCAAGAGCATTTCATCGCTGACCTAAAACCACTACTAGAAGGGCAAGGCACGCCCAATGACTTTGCCGAACTGGTGGCGGACGCAACCGCCCTGCGTATACAGCTCGAAGAAGAGCTACAAGCAGGGCGAGACCGTCTGCTAGAACATAACTCATGCCGTCCTAGCGTGGCAGGACGTATCGTGCAAGCCATGCATGAGCTGGACAACACGCAGATACTGCCAGTATTTCTTGACCGCTATCTGGACGCACTCAACGTCGATTATAGTATTAGCCGTGATGATTCGTGGGTCATTCATCCCATTGACAGCACCGAAGTGCAGGACATCTCGGGACTGCCCCTTGACGAAGACGGTATGGCCCTAACTTTTGACCGCACCCAAGCCCTGACCCGTGAAGACATGGCGTACATGACCCTAGAACACCCGCTCATGACGGGCGTGTTAGAGTCCATCAAGTCAGGCACGTTTGGCAACACCAGCGTGGTGCTATTAAAATCATCCGCCATGCCACAGGGTCTCATGCTCATCGAAAACCACTTTCGAGTCGAAGCCATCGCTCCCAAACACCTAAATCTATCTGCCTATCTTTCAGGGCAAATCATCCGTGTGCTACTTGCCGAAAATGGCAATGACCTAACCAAAGTGGCAACCCCCGACAAACTTCTGCCCATCATTGACAGACTAGACAAAGCCAAAGCCCGTCAAGTCATCAAGGCAAGACATGAAGTCATCGGCAACATCACCGCCCTAGCCAAGACTAAGGCAACCGATGAGCTGTCCGCCATCAGTGCGTCCGCCCAAAGCCAATTTGCCGACCATCTGGATAAAGAGATAGGACGACTGCAACGCCTACAAGCCATCAATCCAAACGTGCGAGATGATGAAATAAAGACTCTCATTGAGATGAAAGAGCAGGGACTGTCGGCATTGGCAAATCTATCGCTCGTACCTGACAGCATTCGTGTACTGATTTGTGTCAAACCTGATTAATCCAAAAGGAAGTTTTATGCCCCATCTTACCCTAGAATTATCCAAAAACCTAAAAATCGCCGATGAAGCTGATTTGTTATTAAAGCTAAATACTGCCCTATTTGAAAGCGGTCAATTTGCCCAGTCCAAAGACATCAAAAGTCGTGTATATCATGCCACAGACAGCCTTATCGGACTGGCGTTTGATGACGGCGAGCATTTTGTGGTGGCACATTTCGCGATTATGGCAGGTCGCAGTGATGAGATAAAGGCGGATTTGGTCGGGCGTGTGATGAGCGTATTACAAAGCGAGATTGGTAAGGCTTACCAAAACGTGCAATATGCGGTGAATTTGACTGAATTGTCCAGCGTTTATCAAAAGGCGATTGTATAACCCATGTCCTTCGCCCAAATCCACACCCGTTCTGTCATCGGTCTGACCGCACCGCCTGTTACGGTGGAAGTCCATATCTCCCAAGGCTTGCCTGCCCTAACCATGGTCGGCTTGCCCGAAGCGTCTGTGCGTGAAAGTAAAGACCGTGTCCGCTCGGCGATTATCAACAGTGGTTTTGATTTTCCCAATCGCCGTATCACGATTAACCTTGCCCCTGCTGACCTGCCAAAAGACGGGGCTAGGCTTGATTTGCCGATTGCCATTGGGATTTTGACGGCAAGTGGGCAGATTGATGAGACGGTGCTGGATAATTTTGAATTTGTGGGCGAGCTTGCCCTAAATGGCGATTTGCGTGGGGTAACAGGCTCACTGTCGGTGGCTCGCACCCTAAAAGGCGGTGGGCGGACGCTAATCCTGCCAAGTGCCAATGCGTCCGAAGCGGTGCAAGTGGCGGATATTTGCGTGCTGGGAGCGGAGAATCTCGCCCAAGTCTGCCGTCATCTAAATGCTATCAATGGCGGTCATGCAGACGACAAACTTACCCCAACCGCCATACCGACCGCCAAAACAGTGGCGACTTATCCGCTTGATTTGTCCGATGTCAAAGGGCAACACCACGCCCGTAGAGCGCTGGAGATTTGTGCCACAGGTGGGCATTCTATGCTGTTTAAAGGCTCGCCCGGTTCGGGCAAAACACTCATGGCAAGCCGTCTGCCGAGCATTTTACCGCCCTTGACTGACGATGAAGCCCTAGAAGTGGCAAGCATTTATTCAGTGGCAGGCGTGCCTTATGAATTTGGTATACGTCCGTTTCGCTCTTGTCATCATACCATGAGTGCGGTGGCGTTGTCGGGCGGTGGATCACGCCCCAAACCAGGGGAGATTAGCCTTGCTCATCAAGGCGTGCTTTTTCTTGATGAATTGCCCGAGTTTGACCGCAAAACGCTCGAAGTCATGCGACAGCCGTTAGAATCCAAAACCATCACGATAAGTCGTGCCAACTCACAGGTGGATTATCCTGCCAATTTTCAGCTCATCGGGGCGATGAATCCGTGTCCGTGTGGCTATCATGGCGATCCGTCTAACCGTTGTCGCTGTACGCCTGAGCAAATCCGCCGTTATCAGGACAAAATCTCAGGTCCCTTGCTTGACCGTATTGACCTGCATATCCACGTCCCTGCCATGCCGATAGACGACCTACAAAACGCCCCACAAGGCGAACCGTCTGCTGTGGTGCGTGAACGTGTGGCAAAGGCTCGCCAAATTGCCCTAGACCGTCAAGGCAAAGCCAACAGCGAGCTGACCCCAAGCGAGATTGATACCTACATACCGCTTGGCACGGCAGAAAAACAGCTCCTAGCCACCGCCCAATCACGGCTCAATCTCTCCGCTCGTAGCTATCATCGGGTGCTAAGAGTGGCTCGCACCATTGCTGATCTGGCAGGGGCGGATAGGGTGGGCATGGCTCATTTGGCGGAAGCACTTAGTTATCGCTAACTTCTTTTTATATCAAGCGACCCATCATGAAAAACGAGCCACTGACCGGCTATCTACTACATGCCCGAGCCTATCAAGAAAAACGGGCGATTTATCAGTTTTTTAGTGCCGAACATGGCGTGGTGCATGGCGTAGGCGTGCGTGGCATGCCGTCCTTTGCAGTCATTGAGCTGTTTGCCAGTGGACAAAACACCCTAAAAAACTTCACCCAAATTCACATCACGACCACATCGCCCCCACGCCCTTTGGGGCAAAATCAGTACGCCCTACTCTATCTTAATGAACTCATCTGCCGACTCATCGCCCCCGAAAACCCCTGCCCCGCCCTATGGCAACACTACCATGACAGCGTGACACAACTCCAAGCTGTCAGTCATGACATGGGCAATGATAAAAATAATCAAACGGGCAACAGTACCGCTCATAAGATGAGCAACATGAACAAGATGAAACGGACACTACGGCAGTTTGAGAGAGCGTTGTTTGATGAGCTGGGCGTAGGCATTGACTGGGGTACAGATGAGACAGGGCAGGCGATTGATGTGCAGTCATATTATGACTTTATCCCCACACGGGGCTTTGTCAGCACCGACGACACTGGCACATCAGGGGCAGTGATTAGGGCGGTCAGCAAGACAGACCATCATCAGCCAAGCCCCACCGCCTTGGCACTGCTCGGACAGATACATCGGGCGATGATAGACTACCTACTTGACTACAAGCCCTTAAACAGTCGTAAGTTATGGGCAGAACAGGTCAGATATCGCCAGTTGTCTTGACCGCCTGCCCTGCGTTTGTTACAACTCACCATCCGCCACAAGCGTGCGAATCACCTTTTTGTCATGCTTGCCCACGCTGGTTTTGGGAATATCGGCAACAAAACGTAGCTCGCTCGGCATGCTGTATTTGGGGATAATCTCCCGTTCATAGGCTTGGTGTGCCAGTGCCAAAATGTCATCAGGCGTAATGTTCTCATGATTTGGCTTTTTGACCACCAACGCCAAAGGTCGCTCGCCCCATTTGTCATCAGGAATACCGATGACGGCAATGTCCGCTACAGACGGGTGCAACGACAAAATCGTCTCAATCTCCAATGATGACACCCACTCGCCCCCTGACTTGATGACGTCTTTTAGGCGGTCGGTAACTCGCACCACGCCTTTATCATCCATGTGGGCGATGTCTTGGGTGTGTAGATAACCGCCCGTCCAAAGCTCATCGCCTGCGTCTTGGTTTTTAAAATAACTCTGAGTCAGCCACGGCGTACGCACCACCACTTCGCCTGCGGTTTTGCCGTCTTGGGGTAGGCTTTGCCCGTGCTCATTCCAAATTTGCAAGTCCACGAGTGGCACAGGCACGCCCGTACTTACCCGAATGGCAAGTGAGTTCTCGGGCGTTAAAGGCTCTTTTTTGTCAAAAGTTGCCACCGTAATCACAGGGCAGGTCTCACTCATGCCATAGGCGGTATAGACCTGTATGCCACGGGCTAGGGCGGATTTGGCAAGCCCTTCGGTCAGGCGTGAGCCGCCGATAATCATCTTTAAGCCGTCAAAGGTAATATCACGCTCGCCTGCTTCTTTTAGCATCATTTGTAAAATAGTCGGTACGCAGTGGGTAAAGCTTACCTTGTGTTTGATTGCCAAATCTACCAGTAGGCTTGGCACATAACGGCTTGGGTAGATTTGTTTTAACCCAATCATGGTCGCCACATAGGGAATGCCCCAGCCATTAACATGAAACATTGGCGTAATCGGCATATACACGTCCGAGTATCTAAGCCCAACTTCATCGGGGTTTAGACTTGCCCCCATTGCCACCGCCATGGCGTGCAGGACGATTTGACGATGACTAAAAAACACGCCCTTGGGGTCGCCTGTCGTGCCTGACGTATAAAAAGTCGTGGCAATGGTGTTTTCGTCAAAATCTTCAAATTCAAATACATCATCGGCACGGCTTAACAGCTCTTCGTACTCGCCCACCACAAAATCAGGGGCAGGCGTGGTGTGGTCATCAAGCCAGATGATTTTCTCAACGCTTGGCACGTCATGGACATGATTGCCAATCATCGGCATAAATTCAGAGTTAAGGAGCAACGCCTTGGGCTTGGCGTGGTTTAGGGTGTATAGGATTTTTTCAGGGGACAGGCGGATATTAACCGTTTGCAAAATCAGCCCGAGCATGGGAATGGCAAAATACGCTTCTAAATAGCGATGACTATCCCAGTCCATGACTGCCACAACGTCGCCTCGTTTTAGCCCCAAATCGGTCAAAACATTGGCAAAACGCTGTATCCGCCCCAAAAACTCCCGATAAGTAAATCGGGCTTTGTCGGCATAAAAAATCTCTTGGTCAAGCGAGACGGTTTTGGCTCGGTTTAACAGCTGTTTGATAATGAGTGGAAAAGGATAGGCGTGAAGGCTGGCTTCATAGCCGTGAATGTGGTCGTGCATGATGTGTCCTTACAAATAGATAAAAATCAAAAGTCATCAATCCTAAAACAATCCTAAAATTATCCATCCTAAGACTGATGGCTTAGCATAACTCATTTAAAAACACTTGTAAAGAATTTTTGTACATAAAAAACACCCTAAAACACAGCTGATTTTAGGGCATCCATCACAAAGATTTGTAATATCAAAGACCAACATCAATCATTGGTATGAAACAACAAAAACAGCTCAGTAACATTGCCTTCTAAGCTATTGGCGAGCTGCACCATCATGTCAATGTCACCTCTCATCATGCCAAGCTCTTCACTCTCTTCATCCATGCCTGACAAAATGACCATCGGCAAGGTCAGCTCCGCCACGTCTTTTTCGGTGTCAGCATCATCAAACCAATCCACAGACTCATCGCCATACATCGCCTCGATGAAGCCGATACACCACGCCACCACGTCTGAATTTTCGCCAAAGTCTTCTTCGTCGTCGTCAGCATCAAAGGGCAGTTCAACAGGCTCTTCGTCTTTTAGGGTTTGATAAATCCCATCTCGCCATGCCGTCAGGGCGGTTTTGACATCATCGCTCACCTCATTTTCATGCCCATCAAAATACACAGACAGCCAATTTGGCAGAGGCTTGCCGACGATACTGGCGGTCAAAAACCCATGCGTGGCAACAGGGTCAAAGCCATAAGGGTTCGTCTCTTCGCTGTATAGTAGCGTTATTAATTCATCGCGGGTCATGGGTGTACTCTTAGGGTTTGGGATTAAAATAGCATGGCTAAAAGTGGTATAATTAGATGACAGGCAAATGACAACACCAAACTTAGCCTAAGGCAAGTTTAGGCATCAAAATCATCATCGTCCAAATCATCAAATTCGGCAAAATCATCGTCATCTTCTAAGGCACGCATGAGTTTATTTAGGCGTTGCTCTTCGAGCATGGCGTCGATTTTAAGGCGTTTTTCTAAGGGTTTGGCTTTGGTGTCGTCTGCCAGTTGGGCATCGGCATCTTCTTCAAAATTATCATCATCAAAATCATCATCAAGACCGCTCATGATAACTCCTTTTGGATAAATGGGTTGGGGTAAATAATGGGCAATATGGATAAATTTGTTTTTATTTTTAAATCAATTTGGCAAAAACAAACTGACCCAATTTCAAAATCCTTATAAAGGTAAAATCATCTTTTGTCAAGTAAATTTTTAAAAATATTACCACCATTCCCCATTTTTATCCATCAGCCAGACAGCAATACCTTGTCTCGCACTCGCTCCAATGTCTCGGCATGGGAGACGCTCACGTGTCTTAGATGACGGCATTCACGCTCGGCGACACTAATCGGGTCGGCAAGTTTTAGAAAATTACCGTGAGACGATAAATCCGTGATGACACGATTTGGCATCAGCACCAGTGGTGTTTTGCGGTGTTTTATGCCCACGCTCACCACTTCATCTTGACGGGCGACGTCACTGACATAAGTACGTATGGGTAGGGCAAAGCGTTTGAGTTCACGGTGCTTGTCATAGATGGTTTGATTGAGCATGAGTGCCAGTCGTGCCAGCAGAATGGATGCTAGGGCAGATTTGCTGTATTTGTCTTTGCCTGACAGGACGATACGACAGCCTTGGTCATCAAAGGGCGAGATACTCTCGACGCTGACCCCATGAAACACCGGCAGGGCAAGCAGTTCTGTGGTCGCCTTACTCAGTAGCTGATGGCACAGTGAAAAATAGACGTTTTTGGTCTGATTGCTCACCGTGGCAAGCAGGTCGTTGGGGTCGTCAAAGCGGGCTTGGATGACATAGGTATGCTCGCTTTGTGTTTGATGTGACGGTTCAGATTGGGCGGGGGGCGTATCATACTTGGCGTGATGTGTACTAGATGAGCCTGTTTGAGTGCCGATGGGGTCGCCACTGCTGTGGGCGTGGTTCTTTTGATTGACATCATACAGCAGTCCCTTAGCAAGCAGGCGGTTACGCACGTCATGGGAAATCTCTGTGCAAATGGCGTCGGTCGGGCGTGCCACATAGCCATAAATAAGCAATAGCAGTGCATGTAAAAACGCCACGCCCACCAGATACATCCAGTTATCAGAGATAATCTTGGCTCGATTAATCTCATGCGTCTGCACCGTCACATGACCCAACACGCTTTGACTGCCTGTCACCACTTCTTTGACCGCATGCCCATTTGTCTCTTTGCCCACAGGCACGAGCAGATTGTCATTAACATCATACACCCCCACAAATGCCACGTCATCGCCCCGAATGTAGCGATTTGCCACCACGCTCATGCTGATGCGGTCGTTAATGCTAAGCGGTGCGGACAGCTCTTCGGCAATCGCCACCGCTTCTGCCTGTATGCTACGCTCATAACGCTCTTTTTGCTGTCGCTCGGCACTGATGACAAAAAACAGCAAATTTAGGGTTAGGCTTACCAAAATAAAAACAGCAAATAAGCCATGACGAGGGGCAGGATAGGTCATGATGAATCGTTCATTGGGCATGTGGACAAATAGGGTATAGATTTTATCATTTTTTTTGTGAAATTTTAAGCACTTAAACTCATACTGGCATGATTTGGATAAAATTTTTACATAATATTGACCAAGTTGTTATAAAATTTCAATAATTCATGTCCATGCCAATTTTAACTTTTCATTGCCCAGCTAAAAATGTTACAATAAAACGCAACATCAACAATAACGAGTACTAACGATGAATACTTACGCATTTCCCAAAGATTCTAAGGCATGGCAAAATGCCATTGATCGCGTGGCACATCTTTTGCCTGAGGGTACAACAGGCAGTATTCAAGCTCTAAAACAGTTGCCCGTTTTTGCCATTATTGTGGTGGTAGCAAAGACAGCAGTTGATAAACTGACAGACAGTGGTCGGCAGATGGATGACGTGGTGCAAACATGGAGCAGTGAGCAAAGGGGCTGGCAAGCTGTGGTGGTCGCTGATGATGAGATGGCGGTTGCTAATGCACATCTGATTGGCACTCATGAGCATCTCTCTGACGTGGCGGTATATCGTTATCTACTCATCCCAACCGACCACAAAGAGATGAATGCCGACAAGCGTGAGGCGGTCGCCCACATCATCGATGAACAGCTGACCGCTTATCTAAGAAAAACCTTAAAGCCCAAGCCCAACTATCAATTTCAAGTTGATGAGACAGGGCAAGTATCCGAACTTACCCCCGAGCAGATGGCACAACTCAAAAAAGGCTATATTGACGTTCATATCCTATCCATCGCCCAAATGCTTCGCCGTCATAAACTTGTTTGTTTTGACATGGATTCAACGCTCATTCATCAAGAGGTTATCGTTGAGTTGGCACGCATTGCCGGTGTGGCGGACAAGGTTGCAGAAATTACCGAATCTGCCATGCGTGGTGAGATAGATTTTAATGAAAGTTTTGCCAAACGTGTGGCACTCTTAGAGGGTGTGGATGTCTCGGTGGTTGATGAGATTATCAAAGACCACATCAGCTTCTCAGAGGGAGCATTTGCCACCATCAAAGCCCTAAAACGCAAAGGCTGTCGCACGGTGCTGATATCAGGGGGCTTTACCCCCTTTGCCAAATATGTTGCCGAGACGTTGGGCATGGATGAATATCATGCCAATCCCCTACTGGCAACAGGCGGTAAGCTGACAGGCAGAGTCGAGCGTGGCATCATTGATGGCAAAGCCAAAGCCCGCATCGTCGCTCATGTCGCTGATAAGATGGCGATAGACATGGAAGAAGTAGTGTGCGTGGGCGATGGGGCAAACGATTTGCCCATGATGGCGATTAGCGACATTGGTGTTGCCTATAAAGCCAAGCCCATCGTGCGTGTTAAAGCTGACACTTCGGTCAATATCACAGGACTAGAAGGCGTGCTGTACGCCATGGGTCATCGCTTTGATAAGCACTGATAAATCCAAGTTACCAAAAAACACTTTTAAACGCTCGGATTTGCGTTAGAGTATTATTTTTTATTTTGCCATTTTGAGAACATCATGCCAACTTTACCCATCATCGACGTAAAAACCGACCCTTTGGATGCCCTGCTGTACGGCTTAGGACTGCGACTGTCAGCCCTATCCAAGGGCGATAACGAGACTTATCACAACCTTATCAAAGACAAAGAGCTTGCCATTCAATTTAAAAGTGGCGATGACGTGGCACGCTACTACCGCTTTGTTGATGGGCATTTTGGGCAGGCGTTGGGGACTGCCAGACATGCTGATTTGACCATTGACTTTAAAAACTCCATGACGGGCGTGCGACTGCTTGCCAAAGGCGACATCACCAGTTTTATGAGTGCCATCCAAGATGGCGATGTGGTCATCTCGGGCGATTATAAGCTCGTGCTGTGGTTTGCAGGTGTTGCCAAGCAGGGGGCGAGCTTGCCTGAACCTTATGCTGATTATGTCAAACAAGCCAAGCCGTATTTTGAGCAGGCTCGTCCTTATATAAATAAAGCGGTTGATTTTACCAATAAGACGTTTGGTAAAAATTTTGGCAAGTCTGGTAAATAACATCTCATTCATCAAACGCATAATGCATGGGGCGTGGCATACATGCTCTTTTTTACACGTCCCTTTTTAAAATGGATGTAACAAATCGCCCCATGCCATCCCCAATTTAAATCACTACACCCATTACCCTACCCATACACCAATTTCTTACCGCTGACCAGTCCTGCCAACAGCTCCTTAATGCCGTCCACGTCCAGCACGTCCTTGCCCCGAGTGCAGGCGACATAGAGCAGGCGTAGCTCTTCGGGGCTGATTTTGACGGTTTGGCGATTGACATCGTACAAAAAGTCATCATCTATCTGCACCCTGCCCCATTCTAACCCCTTGGATTTGTGGGCGGTAGAGACGACATAGTCAGCGTGTGAATGCGTGGTTAGGTTATTGATGGCGGATGTGATGGTCTTGGTGCCATGCTCTTCGATGAGTCGCACCCATGTTTTTAGGTCACTGCCTTCGCCTGTCTCGCTAAACTCTTGGACTTCGCCCCAATGACTAAAAAAGGCAAGCTCGGGCGTGCCATAGGCGGATTTGCCATGTTTTAAGCTGTCCGCCCCTTGGCAAAATCGCAGTATTCTTGCACTGTCGGCTTGCAAGGCGACTTTATGCCCCATCTTTTGCCCTGCCAACAGACGAGCCATGGCGTTGGCGTTGGTGCGACAAAGGATGGCATCTTTTTGCCCATTTGCCAGCAGGCGTGCGGTCATCGAATGTTTGGCAGGGTTGCCTTTTAGGGGGATTTCTTCTTGTAATGCCTTTAAAAAAATATTGGCAACTTTGGCAATCTCATCGCCAAAGCGAAACGACTGCGTAAGTAGCGTGGCAGGATACGGCAAGCGTTTCATGGCGTTGGTCGCTCCCCGCCATTCATAAATCTGCTGATGAGCATCCCCGACATAAATGGTCTGCTTATTTTGTTGTAATAACGCCCCCATCATGAGCGGGTCGGCATCTTGGGCTTCGTCAAACAGGATGAAGTCGGCAGGAATGATGGGATTTGAGAGCGTCCACAGTTTTAGATAGACATCATGCCCTATCCCTGCTTGATGGCGGGGGTCGATGGACGACAGCCAGCGATATTCAAAGGCAGGATAGAGTAGCTCTTGCAATCGCACCTTGTCAGCATCGGACAGCCAAGACGGGGGCGTGATGTGGCGTGGGGCAGGATAGGCAGATGACGTCTTACAAAACGTGATGATGGCTTCGCTTATGATATTAGCAAGTTTGGCAGGGGTCAGCACCACGGATTTTTTAACCCCGTCAAAACTTCGCTCCACTTCGATGGCACTCAAGCCAAGCTCCGTTGCCAGTCTAGCAGGGGTCAGCCGTGGCAGACTCACTTTGGCGGTAATGCCCCGCGGCACATGGCGATAGGCGAGCGAGTGAAAGGTTTGGCATTTGACATTGGGGGGAAATTTGCCTTGGGCTTCACTGGCGATGGACTTATTAAATGCCAAATACAGCCCACGCCCACGCAAATTCTCGCTGATGAGTTTGAGTGTCGTGGTCTTGCCTGCCCCTGCATACGCCACGATTTTAAAGGAATCGCCTGTCATCGCCATATTTAGGGCGGATAATTGCTCATCGGTAGGGGCGTATGCGGTCATGGCGGTCGGTCTGGATAAAACGTGGTATTATAGCAAATTTTGCCTGCATTGTCGGTAGTTTTGGCAATAATAAACCGCCCTTTTTGGCGGTTTGTCTGACATCACAATCACAGCGAAGTCTTAGAATTAAATCTCATAAGACGCTCATACCGCCCAGCGAGCAACTCATTTTTGCCCAGCATTTCAAGCTCGTTTAATTGCTCGTTTAACAAATTTTTTAAATTTGTCATCACCACATCAGGCTCAATATGTCCACCAGCCCCTTCGTCCACAACTTCGTCAATGAGTCCCAACTGGTGCAAATTATTTGCCGACAGTTTCAACGCTTCGGACGCATCAGGGGCTTTTTCTGCGGTTTTCCACAGGATAGAGGCACAGCCTTCGGGGCTGATGACCGAATAAATGCTATTTTGGAGCATATTGACCTTATCCGCCACACCGATTGCCAACGCTCCGCCCGAACCGCCTTCACCAATGACGGTAGCGATGATTGGGGTGTTAAGACTGCTAAATACCGCAATGGCACGGGCAATGGCTTCTGCCTGCCCACGCTCTTCTGCTCCCACCCCGGGGTACGCCCCTGGGGTGTCGATGAATGTCAAAACAGGCAAGCCAAAGCGTTCTGCCATCTGCACAAGGCGAATGACCTTGCGGTAACCTTCGGGGCTTGCCATACCAAAATTGTGGGTAATCCGCTCACGAGTAGAACGCCCACGGTGCTGACCGATGACCATGACAGGCTTGCCGTCAAAACGAGCAAGACCGCCCAAAATCGCACGGTCGTCATGAAAAGCACGGTCGCCATGCAACTCATCAAATTCAGTAAATAGCGTCTTGACATAATCCAAAAACAGCGGACGGTCGGCATGGCGGGCAAGTTTGACACTTTCCCAAACGCTCACAGGTTGGTTCATAATGTTTCCTTATCATTCGTACAAATGTAAACTTATATAGTTTAGCATATTTTTTGGCGTTTGGGAAATGGTTTAGGGGTCGTCCCACGCTCGCCCATTGGTGTAGTTTTTCTTGACAAAAGGGAAATGGCTGGCGGTTGGGTCTTGTTGGAGCATTTTTACCATACTGTCAATTATCCAAATGCAACTTCTTAGGTTTTCAGGAATGTATCTTTCATTTTGATGGGTAAAATAAAAAATAGCTCCCATCTCATTGGAACTGATTACATAAGAAAAATCATGCCACAATGACTTTTTTAAACTTATCGCAAACGACAGATTGCCCTTAGACAGAATATAAACACTTCCTATCTTATCAATCGGCATAGCCACAAGCTCTTCACCAAAAGGGTCATACACACGCATGTCTTGATGATGAATGGTAATAAAAGGAGTGATTTTTGGTAGATTTTTAATTACTTTTAATTGCTTTTTATATTGGTATTTGTCAATCATTGAAATGACTGCAAACATCACGATGAGTAGAAGCCAAAACCAAATAATATCCAGTATCGAATTACCCAAAGATAACAAAAGACCCAACACAAACAGTTGTCCTATCACCACCAAAGCACAAAACAACCAACCATGCAGATTGTCTTTTTTATAATACTCTGCAAATCGCGCTTTGGTAGCATTCTCACGCATGATGACAAACGGCAAGGGAATGCTCATACGGCTTGAAATGTCATCATTGCTCTTGTATACGGTCATGGATTAGCCAACCACCGACAATTTCACCCCCCATTTGGCAAATTGGGCAATGTCATTATTTAATTCATTAACGATAAGCTCTTTGTGCAAGCCGTCTCCCAGCGTGATTTGCCAATGGTCTTTGTTTTTGTCCAAAATGGATAGGTAAATGGGGGCGGATTTTATGGTGCGTGAGTGGTTGGCGGTAACGGCAAGGCGTAAAATCAGGCACAGATAGGCAAGTTTGCGACCGCCTAAGTTTTCAATAATATCTAGGTTTTCGGATTTGAGTTTGCGTCTGTGGTTTAGGGCAATCTGAGCCATGCTCGCTTGACCCGTTTGGGCAAAACCTGCAATGTCCGAAAATTCAAGCAAATACGCACTATGACGCTGATAGTTGCTATGACCCACGGCAAGCCCAATCTCATGCAAATTGGACGCACGGCGGAGCAAGTCTCTGTCTTCATCATCAAAGCCCAAATCCGCCTTGACCATGTCAAACAGTCGCCCACAAGTCGTCATGACACGCCCTGCCTGCTTAAAATCCACCGAATACCGCTCAGCAAGGGCGGACACCGAACGGTCTCGCACGTCTTCATTGTCAAGCCGCCCCAGCATGTCATACATCACGCCTTCACGCAACGCCCCGTCTGAATAATAAAGGTCTTTAATATCAAGCGTTTGCATGATTGCCAAAAGCTCCGCCACTCCCGCTGGGAATACCGCTTGGCGATGAGCTTTTACCCCTTCAAAGGTGATTTTGTCAATGTTGCCAAGTTTGATAAGGTGTTTTTTTAATTTTATCATGCCGTCCAGCGTGATGACATCTTTGGCAAATCCAAGCTCTTCTAGCACAAGTTTACACGCCTTTGCTGTGCCAGATGACGCGATGGCGTTGTCCCAGCCTGTTTTTTTGTAGCGTTTGGCGATACTTAACAGCTCGGTTTGGGTTGCCGTCATCGCCCCGTCAAACGCACGCTCGCTGATACGTCCGTCTGCAAAAAATTTGCGAGTAAAAGACACACAGCCCATTTGCAAACTTTCCATTTCAATGGGTTCAAAGCCTTGTCCGATGATAAATTCGGTACTGCCCCCACCGATGTCAATCACAAGGCGTTTGTCGGTACTGGCGTTAGAGTGCGACACGCCAAGATAGATAAGGCGAGCTTCTTCACGCCCTGCGATGACTTCAATGGGCTTTGGCAAAAAAGCATTGGCACGGCGGATAAATTCTTGGGCGTTCACCGCCTTTCTTAGGGCGTTGGTTGCCACCACCCTTAGGCGGTCGGGGCTGATTTCGCTGACATGGGGCAAAAAGCGTTTTAGGCAATCAATGCCACGCTCCATGGCTTCCTCAGATAGGACGTTGTTTTCGTCAAGCCCTGCCCCTAATTGCACTTTTTCAGAAATGCTGGCGATACGGCGTACCTCCCCATGGTCAAGCCGAGCGATTGCCAAGTGAAAACTGTTTGACCCCAAGTCTATCGCCCCCAAAAGTTCATCACGGGACAGCCCTGTGTCAGAAATGGATTTGGCAATCGCTTCATGGCGGGCGGTCGTGTCTATCATTACAGGTTTCATGGCGTTTTTCCAAAAAATATAAATGACTACTGTAAAATAAAATTGGCAAATTGTCTAGGGCTTTTTGGGGAAATTGGGTTGATTTGGGGAAGCGTTCTATGTTTGTCTGTCGTAATGGTAAAGTGCGTATTACGCACCAATATTTTTTAAGCCTTTGCTAATTGATGATAATTTTGGATAGATTTGTAGGAGCAAATTGCAATTTTTCCCTACCAATTTATCCAAAAAACTTACCCATTAACAATGCCTAAAAACATAGTGGTGCGTGGTATGCACCTTACTTACTCTTAACTAGCTCTTAACCCATGTTAAATAATCGCACACAATCCTAAACCCTATCCCCCACAAACCCCCTCATATCATCAGGCATATCCACTTCAAACACCTGCACATTATCATCGCTTGGCACAGCAATCCGCCATGCGTGCAGACACAGCCGTTTTATGCCTTTTTGGGTGGCAAGGCTTGCTTGCGTGGGCGATTGGTATTTGTCATCGCCAAGCAAGGCATGACCGATACTTGCCATATGCACACGGATTTGGTGCGTGCGTCCTGTCAAGGGACTTGCCTTGACAAGGCTTACCGCCATGCCGTCTATCTCAAAAGTCGCCAGCACCTCTATCACAGTCTGGGACGGTTTGCCGTCTTTATCTACCTTGACCCGTCTTTCACCATTTTTTAGGGTATATTTAAGGAGCGGCTTGTCTATTTTTTGACCGCTCTTGACCGTGCCATGCACCACGCACAGATAGTCTTTTTGTATGGTTTTTTCTCTAAAATGGGCTTGTAAGTCTTTTAATGTACTGCGTTTTTTGGCGATAAGCAGTAGCCCTGACGTATCTTTGTCAATCCTATGGATAAGTTCTAAATATTTTTTGCCCGTTGCCACTCGCATGGCTTCAATCACCCCAAAACTCTCGCCACTTCCGCCATGCACCGCCAAGCCGTGCGGTTTGTTTAGCACAATCAAGCCGTCATTTTCAAACACCACTCGTCCAAGCAAGCTTTTAGCAAAGTCATCTGACACCACAGGTTCATCACGCACCGACAGGCGAATGGGAGCGACACGCACGACATCGCCTGTACTAATGCGGTCATGGGGCTTACAGCGTTTTTTATTGATGCGGATTTCATCGTCTCTGATGAGCTTATATAGGTGCGAGCGTGGCAAGCCTTTTAAGCGAGCGAGCAAAAAATTATCAATGCGTTGTCCGTCTTGGTTGGGCGTTACGCTGATAAAATTGACTTTGGCAAAGTCGGTGATGACATCGTCCGCTGATTGGGGTTTGGGCGTTGGTTTTTTGGGCGATTTGGAAAATGGTTTTTGCATAATTTGTAAAAAGTAAAAATTTTGGTAGGAAAAATCGGTCAAATCTGTTAAAATCCAACCGCTAATAACATAGTTTAGCACATTGCCCAATAAAGTGATGAGAAAATGTCAATTTTGCCAATCATGGCGTATGTTTAAAAATTTCAAGCAAATTTCTTTTTAAGGGTGTCATACCCACATTCATCAAACTTAAATCACGGCAATCACCCTATTTTTTATTTTGCACACAAAGTGCGTAAGAATTTTTGCCAAACCCACACGACCACACAAGACAAACACTGTGGTCGGAGAATTGGCGGTTTGGCTCATCGGTGCAAGCGATGATACGGATATTTTAGGAAATTTTTTGTATTGTATTTATCATCATGCCCAATTTATCGTGGTGCCTACACGCACCAAACCACATTGGCACGCTCACAATACCATCAAATCTCCCCCAATGTTAGGCGTTGAACTGATTTGGCAATCATTTGCCAAATGGGTTTTTAAATGTAAATTTTATGTTGCGTGATTGATTTTTAAAGCATAAAGTCAATCACAACCCAACCACTTTTGTCTAATAGGCAACGCCTCCTCTTACCACTTTGATGTGCCTTATGTTAAGGAAACATCAATGAAACGCATTCTTATCAACGCCACCCACAACGAAGAGATTCGTGTGGCACTGTGCAAAGACCACCACCTTTACGATTTTGACCTAGAAAATCGTACGCGTGAACAAAAAAAAGCCAACATCTACAAAGGGCATATTACCCGTGTTGAGCCGTCATTAGAAGCGGTATTTGTCGAATACGGCTCGGCTCGTCAGGGCTTTTTGCCCCTCAGAGAGATTGCCCCAGAGTACCTAAAAGGCAACCCACGCACCGACAACATCAGAGACATCATCAAAGAAGGCGACAGCGTCATCGTTCAAGTCGAAAAAGAAGAACGTGGCAACAAAGGAGCTGCCTTGTCCACTTATGTGTCGCTCGCTGGGCGTTATCTGGTACTCATGCCTAACAACGCCAAGGCAGGCGGTATCAGCCGTCAAATCTCAGGCAAAGTCCGTGATGAGATGAAGCAAATCATCGCCAGTCTGTCCATACCCCGTGGCATGAGCGTGATTGTGAGAACGGCAGGGATTGGCAAGGGCTTTGATGACCTACAAAACGACCTAAACCACCTGCTCGATGCGTGGTCATCTATCCAAGAGCAAAACCGCACTCGCCCCAGCCCCTGCCTTGTCCACCAAGAAGCAGGCGTGGTCACTCGTGCCGTGCGTGATTATCTTAGAGATGACATCGGCGAGGTATGGATTGACAGCGAGAACGCCTATAACGAAGCGGCGCATTTTATTGCGTCCGTCATGCCCACCCAAATGGGCAAACTGCGTAAATATACCGATTATGAGCCACTGTTTAGCCGTTTTGGGGTAGAGCGTCAGATTGAGACCGCCTATCAGCGTGAAGTACGCCTGCCATCTGGTGGCTCTATCGTCATCGACCAAACCGAAGCCATGGTGGCAATCGACATCAACTCCGCCAAGTCCACCAAAGGCTCGGACGTCTCCGAGACCGCTTATCACACCAACTTAGAAGCCGCCGATGAAATTGCCCGCCAGCTACGCCTAAGAGACATGGGCGGACTCATCGTCATTGACTTTATTGACATGAACGACCCACGCCACCAAAAGGATGTGGAAAAACGCTTGATTGATGCCACACGCTACGACCGTGCCAGAGTGCAGTTTGCCGAGATTAGCAAATTTGGGCTGATGGAGATGAGCCGTCAGCGTCTGCGTCCGTCCCTAGAAGAAGCCACAGGCTATCTATGCCCTCGTTGTCATGGCAACGGCATGATACGGGATTTGCGTTCGCTTGCTCTGTCTATCATGCGTCAGATTGAACAGATTGCCCTAAAAGAGCGTATGGGTGAGATTCAAGCCGAAGTGCCGACCGAGATTGCCGCCTTTTTGCTTAACGAAAAACGTGAAAGCCTTGTGTATTTAGAGCAAGACTCAGGCACACGCATTACCATTTTGCCCCATGCTCATCTAGAATCGCCCAATTTTAGCTTGCACTTCAACCCAGACGGCTTTGCCCCGTCAAGCTATGAGCGGATTGTTGATGTTGAAGAGCGTGAAAACATTGACCGTGGCTATGAAGTGAACTGGCAAACGCCCGAACCTGCCACACCAAAAGGGGCAAATCATTGGGACAAAACCGAACAAAAGCCCGCCCCAAACACCCAAAAAGACAAGCCCAAAGCCAAAGACACAAAACCTATCCATGAGCCAAAAGCCGTGGCGTGGTTATCCAACCTATTTGCCCCCAAACCACAGGCACGCCTTGCTCACACCCTAAATAACGAAGACGCTGCCGCTGCCATCGAATCCATCGTCAATGGTGGGGGCGTGAGCCTAGGTTCGTTTGGCACCCTAGCTCTGCCCGAAAAAGAACACAAAGAAGCAAAAGCTGACGACAAAACCCACGACAAGAGCGGTGACAAACATCATGACAAGACAGAACGCCTTGCTCGCTCTGAACGTGATGACAAATACAAGAAAAAGACCAAACGTGACCACAGCGACAGTGACAGTCAGAACAAGACCGACAAACGCGAAAACTATGATAAGGACAGAAACGAAAAAACCGACCGTCGCAGAAAAGAGCCAGACTATCCCAAGCGTGAGCCAAACTCTCAGCGTGAATCTCGTGGCGAAATGGTGCGTGGCGAGACATTAAGACCTGCCGACAAAGCGGACAAAGGGGCGGATAAAGGCATAGACAAGGGCATGGACAGATCGGCAACCAAACCCCAAGCCGATGAGCCAAAGCCAGAATCAAAACATAAGCCAAGAGCAGACAAGAGTGCTGATAAACCTGCCAAAGCTGACCGTAGCACACGCAAATCTGCCAACCCCGATGAAGTGGTGCTATACATCAGTCCCATCATCCAGCATGAAATGACAGGCGATGTGGTGCATGTCTCGCTAGACAACAGCAAACCCAAGCCAAAACGCACCAGAGCTGAAAAAGCCGAACCCGCCGATAAACCCAACAAAGACAGCGAAGTGGTAGACTTGGCGGTGCAAGCAGAAGTGGTAACAGAAACCATCAGTGTGGATGACAGTGTTACCACTCCTGTTACCACACCTGCCAATGATACAGGGGTAAATCAGAAAGGGCAAGCCACATCCACCCAAGTAGGTGGAGTAAGTGCTAATGCTTGCGACATGACACAGCAGGCAGACATGCCAACCGCTGATGTCGTGAGTGCAGAACGCCTAACCACGCTCGCCCAAGAGATGAATAAGGCAATCAACGACCCCCGAGTCGTGGCGGTCGCCCTGCGTGAGAAGCTTGGTCTGACCAAAGCACAGTCAGCCCCCACCACAACTCGCCCGACCATCACAGGCACGGCAGGCGAGTTCATCCAAAGCGTACTGGGCGACACCCTGCCCCAAGCATGGCGTGATGACTTTGTGGCACACTTTTTGCGTGCGGTAGACGCCATTCACGCTGACAAACCCACAGAGACTCACTCTGCGACAGATGGAGAGCAAGAGTTTGAACAGGCGTTCGCCAAGCAGTTCGCCAACTATGGCTACGCTCCACTCTCAAGCGAATATCTGGCGGACTTTGCCGAGCATACCACCGCACAGCGTGCATGGCACATCGGACAAGGCAAAACCAAAACCATGCCACGCCCCATCGCTCAGCGTGCCAGCAACGATCCCCGTGGTCAACACCCTGACTTAGGCACAAGTCCCATCCTTGATGAGACAACAGGCGAATCTGTCCCGAGTACGATTACAGACGAGACGCCAACCCCTGCCACAGAAACTCACAAGCCTGAGCCTGTGGACAGCCCTGACCTGCCAGTAGGCGACATGGCGGAGCCTAGTACACATGACACTACCGAGCCAAGCTTGTTAGAGTCTGCCAGCGACACCATGGATAAAGTATTAGAATCCGCTGAGTCCGCCTTGGAATCTTTGGTGCAAGCCTTGGATGATATCATCAGTCCAACTGATGAATCCAAAGACGACGATAAAATGTCAGATGCCAAAGCCCCCAAAGTAGCTGATAAGACTGACGATAAGACAAATGATGAGACCACCAAAACCAGTCCTGCCAGCTATAAGGACATGATTGAGAGCGTCTCGGGTCAACTGCTACAACCAACAGGGATTTTGAATTTGGTAACGCCCAAAAAGCCCAAACCTGCCAAAACAAAAACTCCAAAACCTGCCAAAACCCCTGCCAAGAGAACATCTAAGGCAGCCCAAAAGGCAAAAGTCGTCAAACGCAAACCCAAAGCCGATGACAACACCCCGCTTGATACCCCATCATCTGATGACAATCAAGCAGGATAAACCGCCATACAAACCCACCCAAATTTATTGGGCGGTTTTTGCTTTACAATCACAATACAAGTTAAAAATCGCTTGCAATCTACCAAAAACCTGCTATAATAATCGCCTATTCGGGGTGTAGCGCAGCTTGGTAGCGCACTTGCATGGGGTGCAAGGGGTCGCGAGTTCGAATCCCGCCACTCCGACCAAACAACAATCTAGGGCTATCCACAATCGTGCGATAGCCCTTTATTTTTCTTACTTTCCAGCCTTTTTGTTGTCTTGCACAGTCTTTAACAATCCATTGAAATCTATGCTTTTTGTTGGTATATTTGTTGGTATAAAAATCCTTATACCAACACTTAGGGCAAACCATGCTAACAGATACCACCATAAGACGGCTTAAACCGTCTGATAAATGCACCCCCAACCGCCCCGATAAGCATTCAGACGGCAACGGCTTACAATTATGGGTAAGACATACAGGGGCTAAAAAGTGGATTGTTGCTTATCGTCAGCATGGCAAACAAACCAACATCACTTTGGGGGATTATCCCACCATCAGCCTATCACAGGCACGCCTGCACGCCCTAGAAATCAAAGAAAAGCTAAAACAGGGCATAGACCCCAAGACCGCCAAGCCCAATACGGTGCTATTTGGGGAAATGGCAAGCGAGTACCAAGCCCAAAGAGACCCCAATAACCCAGCCAATAAAGGCAAACATACCGTAGCACCCACCACCCACAAGCGAGACTTTGCCCAATACCAAAACGACATCGCCCCACACCTTGCTCATATCGACATCAATGCCATCACACCGCAAATGGTGCTTGATGTTGCCAAACGCATAGAACAGCGTGGAGCGTATGACATGGCAAAGCGAGCCATACGCCAAATAGGGGCAATCTTTCGCCATGCTAGGGATAAAGGACACTATGACCGTATGCCACCCACAGACGGACTGGAAAAACGCCTAACCAAACGCAAATCAGAACACTTTGCACGCCTAGACTTTCACGAATTGCCACGCCTGCTAAATGACATTGAGCAATCCAGTTGCGAACCACTTACCAAACTTGCCTTTATGTTCATTTGCCTAACGTTCGTACGCACCAAAGAACTAAGGTTCATGACATGGCAAGAAGTGGACTGGGATAATGCCTTATGGCGTATTCCAGCCGATAAGATGAAAATGCGAAAGCCCCACATTGTACCACTTGCACCCCAAACCATCGCCATTTTACGGCAGATACAGGCAATGGGGCTATCTGATACATGGGTGTTTTTTAACCCCAAATCCAAAGCCCCAGTAAGTGAGAACTTTTTAACCCAAGCCTTAGGCAATCTAGGCTATAAGGGGCGTATGACAGGGCATGGCTTTCGTGGTATTGCCAGCACCAAACTACACGAACTACAATACGACCACCAAGCCATCGAGACCCAATTAGCCCACAGCAAGGCGGATAAGGTAAGCCTTGCCTATAATGGGGCAATGTACCTAGATTACCGCATTCAGATGATGAATGATTGGGCGAATTTGATAGATGATGAAAGGGCTAAATTCACTTTTTAACCCCCATTTGGGGGCTTTTTTATGAGCAAAATAAAAAATTGTGTAGCAGAAACCATAAAAAAACGGTGTAAACGGTGTATAAGCCTTTATCTATAAGGGTTTAGGGTTAAAAATACGGTGTACTTATACTAAAAAACGGTGTACTTTATTAAAAAAACGGTGTACTTTGTGGTGTACCGTACACCATTTTTGGCAAAGGCTTGTAAATCAAGGGTTAGAGCTTGATTGTTGGTAAAATTAGATTTATAATGTACACACACCAAACACACAAAAGGGTAATTCCATGCAAGCTACCGAGCGTATCAGCATAAGAACCACGCCCCACGCCAAAGCCGTGATTGAACAGGCGAGCGAACAAATGGGCGTAAGCATGAGCCATTTTATCTTAACCACCATGTATCAAAAATCGCTTGAACTACTACAAAAAGGCGAGCAGGTTAGCGAGAATTGGCAAATTGATAACGACCAAGACAAGGCAATCCTCAAAGAGTTATTGGACAATCCGCCACCGCCCACGCCTGCCATGAAAGAGTTATTAACACTTACAGACGGCATCAAGGATTTAACCCATGCAGTTTGAGTTATTGGACAAGCACCACGACCGCACCGCCTTTGACTGTGGGCAAGATGAGATTAACCGCTACTTATGGACAATGGCAAGCCAACACCACAAAAAGGGCGTAGCAAGGGTTCATGTATTGGCAGACGGCAAAACCATTATGGGATTTTATACCCTTGCTAATATTAGCATTGAGCTTGATTTAAAGGGCTATCCACGTTCCACACCTGCCATTATGATAGGCAGAATGGGCGTGGATAATCGCCATCAGGGGCGAGGATATTCAAAGGTATTACTATCCCATGCCATACAGTCAATTAAGCACATCAGCATAACAACAGGCGTTATGGTTATCGTGATAGATGCCAAAGATGAGCGATTAGCCCAATATTATGAACAGTTTGGATTTGTGCCAACCGCCAATCCATTGCGATTGATTTTAAATGTTCGTCAAATTTGAATTCAGGCAGGCTAGGAGTAGCAAAAGGCGGTTAGCACCCTAAATAGGGTGCATTTTCTTATTTTATTTTTAAAAACTATTGACAATCCGCAAAGCCACAAACCGCCAAAGTTAGAGCGGTGTTAAAATTATCCAATATGCCAAAATCACAATTTTATAAAAAACACAAGGGATTTATTTCATCTTTTCCAATACCCTTATATTGTCTAGCGTGCTATCATATCATCCTTTAATTCCCTAGTTCGTTCAGTGCAAGAGAGACGGCAAGATGAGTAAATTTGATGAAATGAAAAATAATTGTAATGCCACGTTTATTAGTGTAGATAAGTTGATAAATTTGATTTTAGAATATGATAGCGAAAGCAAAGACCATATACCAAACTTATTAAACGCCAAATTCTTTGCCAATCAAACTTGCATGGTTAAAGATGGTTATGCCCTAGAAGTTATCAGAATAGACCAAGCAAGCGAGCCAAGCTATAAAGCCATGAAACAGGCAATTTTGGATAAGTTAGAAAACCGCCATAATGATTTGTTGCATGATTATGGATTTAGTCGAAAACGCACCTTAACCAATTTGGAAAAGATAGGGATTTTTGTGAATGATGAGTTAATCGCACAAGCTAAATCATTTGTGCCAGATGATGATCACCAAGACGAAACAGGGGCATATTATGAATGCCTGCCCCATGAATATGCCCTATTGTATCATGATTATCAAGAGCTAGAAAGAAAATACCAAAATGCCAATACCGAAAAAACACTGGACGATTTGGACGTAAGAACGCTAAATAATTTTGTTCGTTTGTTATTGGCAATCAATCAAATTAAAAGCCCATTAGATTTTAGTAAAAATAAAATGGATAGCAAACAATTACAACAAATCAATGACCAGCTAGACCTTTTGGGGTATAGAGATTTAAAGGAAACCGCTTATAGAACCTTGATAGAGTTAATCAGCGAAAAAATAAGCAAAGGATTGTAGAAAAAAATACCACATAAAATCATACAGTTAAAAAATAAATGACCCTTATAAGGATTTACCCAAATCCCTATAAGGGTTTTTTGTATTCCCCACCGCCTACAATACGCCCTAATCCATTACAGCTTAGGAGCGTATCACATGAACCAACAAACACTACCCCATGACGGCATGAGCCGATTATCTCAATTACTGCCATTTTTGCCCATTGGCAAAAGCACCGTCTGGGCGTGGGTTAAGCAAGGTAAATTCCCACAGCCTATCAAGCTATCCCCCACCGTAACCGTATGGCGAAACAGCGACATTCACGCATGGTTACAAGCACAGGGGGAAGCATGAGCCAACGCCAGGACATCTACAACCACCTAATGACAGGGGCATCAATCACGCCCATCACCGCCCTTAATCTGTTTGGGTGCTTTTCCCTATCACAGCGACTAGGCGAGCTTAGACGGCATTTTGGTGTACCCATTTTGTCAAAGACGGTAGAGAATGCCGATGGCAAACGTTATGCGTGCTATTGGCTAGATAAAACCTATATCGCCAAAGTCAAGGCAGGCGAGATTAAAGGCTATGGCGTGTAAATCTTGCGTACCAGCTTGCGTACCGTGGAAACTTTTTTGGAAACTAATACTTTTCATTTTTGTATTCCATAAATTTATGAAAAACCTTGCTAACCAAGTTGCTAACCAAGCATTTCCTTGTTCACTTTGCTGTTCACCAGTACGCATACAAGTCCATGGAAAACCTTACTAACTTGTTTGCTAACCAAAGGGCTGTATTTTCAGATACGACCCTTTGCCACGTTTTCAAATCCAAGCAAGATTTTTTGGAACCTGTCAAAACCTAACATTCATTTCCACAAAACTGGGGAAAACCGCCACCACAAATTTATGAAAGCCGTTTTCTCAAAATTAGGAAAATCACAACACAGAGCATAAACCATGATAAAAGCGTATTTAACCAAACTGTCCCACGACCTACATACCACAACCGAGCTACTAGGCAAAATCAGCCAGGCAGTAATACTAACATTGACTAACAGGGCAAAACTTGACAAAAGTTGATATTCAAACCAACCCCATGGGAGTAAATTTTTATGATTGATATTGATTACCTGCAAAAAGTTGTGAATGCCCTAAACGCACACGCCGACAAAAACGACTGCATGGCAACGCTATTTTTGCAAGCCCATGAACTAAAAGGCGATACCATGTATCAAGACCATGCCATAATTTGCCTTGAACACGCCAAACAGCTTAGAGAACATAGCGAATATATCCAAGAAGTGATTGATGAACCGCATTTGTTGGTTAAGCAATAGACTTTTTCGGGAAATACTGTACAAGCGAAAAAATGGGGTTGCCCAAAGTTGGGCAAGGGTATTACTTTGAATGAGAAACAACCCCATGGCGAGCGATAAACGCCCATTTGAGAAACAAACCCCATGAAAGCCCCTTTTTAGCCGTCCAAGCCCCACCATAGGCAAAGACACCACCCACCGCCCTAAACCGCCACAGAACGCAACACAGGCGAAAACAGGGCAATAAAAAACCCCTTGCCAATCTTTGCAAGGGGAAATCCACCACAAGGATATTTTACTATGAATGAAATTCAATGTAAATCAAAATTGAGTGAAATTATTTCACTTGCCACGCCTGCCAAAAGTAGGGATAATTTAATTCTCTCTCAAAATTTACTAGCCGTTATGCCAAGCGGTTTAAATTGGCTTTTTTATTGTCAAAAATCTTTGGCAATCCCACCATATACAGGCGTTCGTCTATCCTTTATGGTGTGGTTGATATTGCAAAATAAGCCATTTGGCAAATATGCGAAGCGGTTACTAGTAAAGCCGAGAGTGAGACCACACCACCCTAATTTAGGGCATTCTACTCAAAACATTACTAGGAGCATTCCCATGCTAAACACTCAAACCACCCCCACCACCCGCAATCCAAACACCACAGCGGTTAAAGTCATTTATACCGTCCTATGCAAAGAGCCAAACGTTTACCAAGAGTTTAGCGACTTTGACACCGCCCACACGTTCGCCACACAGCTTGCACAGGACTACCCACAAGCCCACATTGAGAAAGCCAAAGTATCGTTATTTTTTGATGATTGTGATAATGACAATGGGGGGCAAGCATGAGCGAGATTAACACCATTGGCGAGCTTATCAAAACTTACACGCCTGCCACCACCGACCAGATTAACGCCATCTATCAGGGCATGGGGGAGCTATCCCCCAAATCCTTTGTGTGGATTGATGATGATATTAATGCCATCAAAACCGCCAATAATCTAGGTATGATTGTCAAAAACCCCAAAGGGCAAGCGGTCAATTTGGCAATTTTAAAGCCGTCCAAGCCCTATTTGCTAAACCACCGTGAAAAGGTAGGGGCAGGCGTGTTTGGCGATTTGGGGGCGGAGTGTGCTTACCTAGTAGATGATTTATTCACCGCCTTAGATTTGTCTTTTGCCCTAAAAGAGATGGGAGAGCGGTTTTGTGTACTGATGGCATTTGGCAATATTGACAAGGTTGCCAAAACCTTTTGCAAAACACACCGCCTAATCTTGCCCATAGGCAAACACCAAGCGGACGAGCTACAAAATAAAATAGGCAATTTGCCAAACGTGGAGATACACGCCTGCCTAGACCCCGTGGAGAACACCATAGAGCGGTTGAAGGGTAATGACACAGACACCCAAATCATCAAAGAGCTTGATTATCCCTATTTGGGCGGTCATTTTGTCATCAAAGATGGTAAGCTGTTTTATACCAAGTTAGATAGCAAAACCGACCACACCACCGAGACATTTTTATCAAATGCCTTGTACATTGACGGACAAACCCGAGACAAGACAAGCGGTAATTGGGGCAAGCTGTTACGCTTTACCGACCCAGACGGCACACAAAAGACATGGGCAATGCCAAATGATTTATTGATGGGTGATGGGCGAGAGTACCTAAGACCGCTTGCCAGCATGGGGCTTGTTATTGGCACAACCGCCAAAGCCAAAGCCCTATTAACCGCTTATATCCAATTTCATCCATGTACCGACAAACTTTTGTGTGTGGATAATGTAGGTTGGCACGGCACGGCATACGCCCTACCACACAAGATTTGGGGCGATGGCGTGGTATTACAAGCCGAGCAGATAGAGCATGGCTATCGTGAGCAGGGTACATTAGCCGAGTGGCAAGAACACATATCCAAGCCATGTATTAACCATAACCGCTTAGCCTTTGCCTTGTGTGTATCACTCACAGGGGCGGTGTTAGAGCCATTGGGGGCGGATAGCCTAGGTTTTCATTTTGTGGGTCCATCTAGCATGGGTAAATCCCTTGCCCTAAACATGGGGGCAAGCGTGTGGGGCGGACGTGAGTTTGTCCGCACATGGAAAGCCACAGGCAACGGCATGGAGAGCGTCGCAAGCATGCACAATGACGGCTTTTTAGCCCTTGATGAATTGGGCGAGTGCGAGCCTAAGCAAGTTGGGAGCGTGGTGTATATGCTAGGCAATGGCACAGGCAAAACACGCATGAACAAAGACACCACCACACGCCCCAGCAAAAAATGGCGGATTGCTTACCTATCCACAGGAGAGACCACCTTAGACGGCATTTTAAAGCAAGCAGGGCAAAGCATAAAGGCAGGTCAAGCGGTACGCCTAGCCCACATCAATGCCGAAGCAAAATACGGCATGTTTGACAGCCTAGCAGGGTTTAAAAGCGGTCATGAGTTAGCCGAGCGTTTGCGAGACAATGCCAAACGCTATCACGGCACGGCAGGGGTTGCATGGCTTGATTATCTTACCACCCACGACTATTTGGCACAGCTTAAAGCCTTTATTCATGATTTTACTAATTTGTATGATGGGCTAAGCAGTCAGGCAATGAGAGTGTGTAAACACTTTGCTATCGTTGCAGGCGTGGGCGAGCTTGCCACAGTCGCAGGGGTTACAGATTGGCAGGCAGGACAAGCCACACAAGCGGTCAAGGCGTGTTTTGATGATTGGTTAGCCATACATGGCAAGCATGGCGATTTGGAATTAACCGCCCTAGTGGAGCGTATCGTCCACACCATAGAGCGACACCAATATTCACGCATGGCAAGCCTAAGACACGAAGCCGAGAACCTAGAAAATAACTGGACGGACGGTAAACCCAATTTTCTAGGCTGTATTGATGAAAAAAACCGCCTTTATTTGTTCACAAGTGCAGGGTTTAGCGAAGTCAGCGAACCGCTACCGATTAGGCAAGCCTACCAAATGCTAAAAGCGGTCAATCTTACCACGGCAAGCCACCGACAACAATACCAAAAGAAAATCAATGGCAAAAAACGTTTATTTTATGCCATCAAAGATGAAATTTTGACGTTTTTAGACAATGAGCCATAGCAACATAATTTAACACAAAAAACCCATAATTAAATCATGGGTTTTTTTAATTTTTTCAAAACGGTGTACCGTACACCGTTTTTTTGATAAAGTACACCATTTTTAAAATCGTCAAAGCCTTGCCACATAAGGCCGGTACACCGAGTACACCAAGTACACCACAAAAAAATGCAGATACAGAAATTTATTTTTTTATGGGCAAAAAAACGGTAATTTTATGTAATTTTAGAAACATTTCATGATGGCAATTTTAGATTTAAAAACCAAAATCCACGCCTGCCGTTGGTGTACTTTTCTGACCAGTAAAGGGGGTATAAAAAAGACTTTTCCGACAAGTACGCACGCGCGAGACAAATGCGAAACCACCCCATGCAAGGGGTATTTTTTTACAGTATAAAAAAGACTTTTCGGAGCAGTACGAGAGCGAGAGTAATTCCGCATTTGAAATGCGAAACTGGTTTTTGCGAGCAGTACGATAATAGGTTGTTTTGTTATGTTGATTGGTTTTTAGCCAAAAATGAGGGTGACTTTTTTTATTGTTGGTATATTTGTTGGTATAAAAATGATTGTTGTTTTTTAAGTGATTGAAAATAATAGATAAATTTTAATGGTTCGAACTCCGCCACTCCGACCAAACAACAATCTAGGGCTGTCCGTCATCGTACGACAGCCTTAGATTTTCCTAGGCTTTAAGCTCTTTTCTTGTCTTTGGCTGTCCGTCATAATCTATTGCTATCCATAAAAAACTGGTATACGAGTTCGTAACCAAAATATACCAAAAATGAGCCTTACAGATACCGCCATTAAACGCCTACAGCCTAACGATAAATGCACACCGAATAAGCCCAATAAAATCAGTGATGGTAATGGGCTATGGCTTTATATGCGACATACAGGCACAAAAGTTTTTATATCAATTTACAGCCACAATGGCAAGTAAAAAGAAAAGGCATTAGGCAAATACCCTGCCTTATCGTTGGCACAAGCACGAGCCAAAAATATAGAAATCAAAGAGCAGTTAACACAAGGCATAGACCCCAAAGAAGTTGCCAAATAAGCCAAAATAAAGCAATCTGACAACCGTTTTGATACGTTCGATAAGCTGTGGTTGGGACACCCTTTTCACAAAAAAAACAGCTTAAAATTGCTTATAAGCTGTTTTTTATTTTTTATCTTTTGTAATAAATCAATCTTTTGTTTAGTGGTTTTTAAAAAGCCATGAAACATAGATCTTACCCACCCTTTGTATTTACAACGAAAACATCCGTTTAAAAGGCAGGCATTCTCCATTCTTGACAAAATTATTTGGCTGATTTAGGATAAATCAAAAAGATTGCCAATCATGAAATTTATCACTCCCTTACTTATCGCCCTATCATGCGTGGCGATTATCGCCATTATGCCATCGTCTAATAGTCAAAGCCAATTTACCCATATCGGCTATGATATGTGCATGCATAAAGAGCTTAGCAAGATTGCCCTAAAACATGGGGCGGATTTTATGACCAATCACGATTTTGATATGCCCGCCCTTGACATCATTGGCGACAAACAAACCATTCAAACAATCCAAGATGAATTTAATCAAATCCAAAATACGCACTCGGGGGCGGATAATTGCCATATCTCCAATCTTAACTACCACGCCAAGCACGTCAATCCCAAATTAGCACCCCACATTCCTAATGACGTGGATTATGTCAGCTATGCTCCGCCTAATATCGGACAGGATAAAGCGGTATATTGCCACTATCATTTTAGTGAGCAAATTTTTACCACGCCACAAGCAAAGTCGCAATGCCATTTTATTTATCTTGATAATGACCGCCTTATCACCGAAGACATTAGCGATTTAGAGCGACTGCATTTAACTCTCATGCATGACACACATCAATTTTATAAGCCGTATAGCTTTAATTTATGAATGGCATGATAACGCCCATTTACGCTATGGCATCACCTTTGTTGCTCAGGTTAATAATCAGCGTTATGGGTATGCAGGTGTTTATTAAGAGCAATTAAAAATTAGGCTCTGGTCTAAAAAGTATGCTAAACCCAACCATAGTTAATATAATGAAACACCAACTCAAATGCTTTGAAATGGTTTTCTAGCTTTTTAGAAAAACAGCAAGTTCTCCTAAATGCTCGCCTGACGAAGGTTCTCAGTCTGGTGTTATTGCCTTCAATACCCACAGTAAAGCGTTTACCAACTTGTTTTAAAGAGTGCTTAAAGGCAGTTAAAAAGCTATCCCAATCATCACAAGCAATTTTGTTGAAAGTAATGCCTAGTTGGGTAAGTTGTATTTTGAGTTTTTTGGCAGTAGCAAGGTTTCGTTTGCCCCACACAAAAGCAACAATCTCACCTGTGCCTTTGTCATAAGCATAGATGAGCCAAACTTTGTTTTTCTTGTTACCAACATAAGTCCAAAACTCATCCACTTCTAAGGTGTCGTAATGTTGTTGTTTGGGTTTGATTTTGTGGTTGCTGTTTGTGAGTACACTTAGCACCTTTGCTTTGCTCACTTGTTCAATTACCACAATATCTGCAATGCTACACCCACGAGCAAGCATTAAGCGTATTTTGTTGTCTATGTGCGAATAACAGCCCTTGTAGCTTAGTTCTGACTGTTGGACAAACTGTCTGTGGCAATTTTTACAAAAATAATTTTGTTTGCCATAGCTTTTTACGCCATTTTTCTTTATACTATGACATAGGCAACTTGGGCAAGTAATGGTAATTGTCGTCTTCATAACCGTAAATTACCACTGTTTGGTTAAGTTGTCTTTTTAGTTTTTGTTACAGCATACTTTTTGAACCACTGCCAAAAATTAATATAAAAAATAAGGGCAAATTTAATTACCCTTATTCATCTATCTAAAATTTAACACCAATAGATTTAAACAAACCCAAATCCCACTTTTTTATCATCAACCGCTTTATATTCTTTTTCATCAATATGGGTTAATTCGGCAAGGGTCATCTCTTTATCCACTGTAATATCTTTGCCAATGGATTTTAGATAGGCATTGCATTTTTCAATAGACAATTTACCAAATTGATATTCAGCAATGAGTCGCCCACGCCTTAATAAAGCATGGTCAATATCCATTAAATCGGCATTAAAGGTACAAATAAACTGGCATTCTAATACGTCTGACAATATCCCATCAGCGATATTTAGAATAATGCCCACCACATCCGTTTGATTGCCACCGCCGACACGCTCGGCAATATAATTTTCGCAGTCTTCTAATACCAATACCGAATTTTTTTGCTCAATAAGCATACTCATAAATTCAGGTTTGGCAAGCTCGCCAATCATATTATTTGGCACAAAGATAAAATCCTTATCGGGAATTTGGGCGGTGAGCCATTTGATATAATTAGTCTTGCCCGTCCCTGCCAAGCCGTGCAATAACACCACGCCTTTTTTTCCTTGTGCCAATTCATCTTTAATTTTAGCATGAACAGGCAAAAAGTCGTCATTATACATTGTCTGCAAATCAAGCGTATAAGGTTTAATGCCTTGATGCTTAAATACCAAATCTCGCCCTTCTTTTAATAATAGCAATACTTTACTATCTTTTGAGATGTATTTTTGCAAATACTCATTAAAAAAAAGAGCGAATATTGGTTAATGAATGCTCATTTCTTGGGTCATAAAAAATATGGTCTATTCGCAAAAATCCTGATTCAATAATGGTTTTGTCATATTCATTGCTTAGGTTTTCGCTGGCGACAATAAATAAGTCATATTTATCATAAAAATAGCAAATTTCATTTTCATAAAATACATGGTTCTTTTTGTCAAACGCCACAGGATGATAATCGGTACATTTAACAAAATCCACTAATTTGTCTTTTTTAATCACCATATCATGAAAATCAACACTGGGTAAAATGGACGATAAAAGCTGATAATAAGGGTTGTCATGCGTGGACGTAGAACGCTCCAAATCCTGTGCCACGATTTGATATTGATTGTCCATATAGACTTCATTAAAAATCTTTTTTGGATGATAATGTTTGGATTGTAAAATTTTCATAAGATAACTTCATTTTTTGTGAATTTATTAATTGCCAAATTGAGATAATAACAGATAAAGTTAAAAATTACCAATCATCTTTAAACATTCGCTTGCCATTATCATGCCCACGCTTGCCGTTACCGTTACTGCCGAGCCATAGCCACCACAGTTAAGCCCACTCTCGCAGGCATTGGCAAGTTTTAGGGGTTCGGATGAATAGACACACTTCATGCCAAACTTTTCCTTTAAAGATTTATTGATATTTTTATCTCTTAGATTTTGGCGTAATTTGGCAAGTAAGGGGTCTTGATAGACGTCTTTTAAATCACTTACCTTTATTTGTAAAGGGTCAATTTTGCCCCCTGCTCCGCCTGATATGATGAGCTTAACCTTATTAAATCGGCAGTATAAGGCGATTGCCAATTTGGCATTCATATCGTCCACACAGTCTAATATAATGAGCGGTCTTTTTTTGGCTTTGTATTCTTTTATGACATCAATACTTGGTAATAGATTATCGATATTATCAGGCGTGATAAATTCATCAATGGCATTGATTTTGATAGCAGGATTGATGCCTACCACTCGCTTTGTCATCTCGCCGATTTTGGATTCACCAAAGGTGTCCGTTAGGGCGGGCAGTTGGCGATTGACATTACTCTCCACCAACACGTCCATGTCAATGAGCGTCAGCTCGCCTATGCCGGTGCGAGCAAGGGCTTCTGTCGCCCACGACCCCAC
Source organism: Moraxella bovis (assembly GCF_025985205.1). Classification (NCBI taxonomy): domain Bacteria; kingdom Pseudomonadati; phylum Pseudomonadota; class Gammaproteobacteria; order Moraxellales; family Moraxellaceae; genus Moraxella; species Moraxella bovis. The sequence continues at coordinate 207,941 of NZ_CP087840.1, read as the reverse complement.
GCCACCGATACCGATGATGATAACGTGGGCATTGCTAAATTTATCAAAATCATCTTGATATAGCGTGCAGGTGCCTGTAAATCTGCGGTTGATCATTTTATTTTTACTCTTTAAATTTTGGGTAAATAAATTACCCCTATAACCTAAAAATAATTATTAAATAATTGATGAGTAGGTATTTTAAATTAAGATTAAATCATTTCATGGTGCGTAATACACACCCTACCAATTTTTACTTTACATTTTGAGCGAATTGCAATTCGCCCCTACCTTATTATCATTTTCAAAAATCATTTAACAATAGTCAAAATTAGTTTTAAATGCGTCATTGCTATTTTGCCAAAGTTTATATGCCAATTTTTCTTTATCCATATTAAATAATACCGATAACTCATCTAAAACATATATTAAATTTTTTGGCTCATTAAAATAATTACCGCCTATTTGAGCAGGAATAGGGTTCATATCAGGGCAATCGGTCTCAATAACAAAAGCAGATATACCAATTTTATCAAAAACCGTTTTTACTGCTTGGCGTAATTTTTTGGCATTGGGGTTGGTGATTTGCCCTGTAATGCCAATTTTAAAACCCAATTTGGCAAAATGCAACGCTTCATTTTCGCCACCGCTAAAACTATGAGCAATACCGCCTTGATTGTAGGCGTTGTATTTTTGCATCTTTAAAAGTTTTAGGGTATCGGCGTGTGATTTGCGAATGTGCAATAAAATGGGTAAATCATGCGTTTTTGATAAGCCGATTTGCTCTATAAAAAAACGGCATTGCTTATTATAATTATCCACCGATTTTAATTCATCAGAATAAGTATCAAGCCCTATCTCACCAATGGCAATGTTGGGATATTTGTTTAGATAATTATCTAAAATATACAAGTCATCATCGCCATGCTTTTTGATATATAACGGGTGCAAGCCACACGCCAAATGATGCTTGATTGAATAATGGTCATCGGCATAGTATTTGACCTGTCTCATTCTGTCAAAATACTTTGCCAAATAGCCGATAAGCACCACATGACGCACGCCATGCGTAAAAGCGGTGCGGTTGTAGTCATCTCGCTTATTGTCATATTCGGGTACGTCAAAATGGGTGTGGGTGTCAAATAAGTACATGGGCTACCTTTTTGGCGGATTGAGACTACTTCGTCTTGGTATCAATAACAATGCCAAGGCGGTTAGGGTCAGTTTAAGCAGTTTGGATTTTTTCATCAACCCTTATCCAACACCATTTTTAAAAACCGCCCTGTATGCGACTTTTCGTCTTGTGCCACTTGTTCGGGCGTGCCTGTGGCGACAATCTCGCCCCCACCCGAGCCACCTTCATAACCTAAATCCACAATGTGGTCGGCGGTCTTGATGACGTCTAGGTTATGCTCAATAACCACCACCGTGTTGCCTTTATCACGCAGAGCATGCAAAATGTCAAGCAGTTTGGCAATGTCTTCAAAATGCAAGCCTGTGGTCGGCTCATCTAGGATATAAAGGGTTTGCCCTGTGTCTCGTTTGGCAAGCTCTTTGGCAAGTTTCACCCTTTGGGCTTCGCCCCCTGACAATGTCGTGGCGGATTGCCCAAGCTGAATGTAGCCCAAGCCCACCTGCATCAGGGCTTCTAATTTGCGATGAATGGCAGGGATTGCTTCAAAAAACGCCAACGCATCTTCTACCGTCATGGCAAGCACGTCCGATATGGATTTGCCCTTATAGTGGACTTCTAGGGTCTCACGATTGTAGCGTTTGCCTGCACAGACATCGCACGGCACATACATATCGGGCAAAAAGTGCATTTCCACCTTTATCATACCGTCCCCTTGACAGGCTTCACAGCGACCGCCCTTGACGTTAAAGCTAAACCGCCCTGCCTTATAGCCCCTTGCTCGAGCTTCGGGGGTCTGGGTAAACAGGTCTCTGATGAGCGTAAACACGCCCGTATAAGTGGCAGGGTTGGAGCGTGGCGTGCGACCGATTGGGCTTTGGTCTATGTCCACCATTTTATCAAGGTGTTCAAGCCCTGTGATTTTGTCATACGGCTCAGGCACAAGCGTGGTTGCGTTATTTAGGTGCGTGGCAGACAGTGGCATCAGCGTGCGGTTGATGAGCGTGGATTTGCCTGAGCCTGATACGCCTGTGATACAGGTCATGACACCGATTGGGATGGCTAGGTTGACATTTTTTAGATTATTGCCCTTGGCTCCGTCTAGGCGGATATATAAGGGTTCGGTAATGGTTTTTTTGCCTTTTTTAATCTCGCCTGTCTTGGCACTGTGGCGGATTTTGGGAATCTCAATGCGTTTTTTGCCAGATAAATATTGTCCTGTTAATGAATCATCATTTTTGGCAATCTCGTCCGCCGTCCCTGTGGCAATCACACGTCCCCCATGCACGCCTGCCCCCACACCAATATCAATAATATGGTCAGCGGTGCGAATGGCGTCTTCGTCATGCTCCACGACAATGACGGTATTGCCTAGGTCTCGCAGGTGCGTCAGCGTGGATAGCAGGCGGTCATTGTCTCGTTGGTGTAAGCCAATGGACGGCTCATCAAGCACATACATAACCCCCATAAGCCCTGCCCCGATCTGGCTCGCTAGCCTGATACGCTGAGCTTCTCCGCCCGATAACGTCTCGGCAGAGCGGGCAAGGGTCAAATATTCTAGCCCCACTTTGGTCAAAAAGCCCAAACGCTCACGAATTTCTTTAAAAATCTTATCCGCTACTTCGCCTTTGTGTCCGCCGATGTGCAGGTTTTCATAATATTCCCACGCTTGCCCTATTGGCAGGGCAATGATGTCGCCCACGCCCCGTCCGTCCACTTTGACGTTGCGGGCGATGTCATTTAGGCGAACACCATGACACACGTTACAAGTCGTATCGGATAAATATTGAGCCAGCTCATCTCGCACGATGTTACTTGTGGTGCTGTGATAACGGCGTTCTAGGTACGGTAAAATCCCTTCAAATGGCACGGTTTTGGTTGTTTTACGCCCACGCTCATCGGTAAAATTAAAGGTCAGTTTTTCTTTGCCCGAACCGTTTAAAATGATAGTTTGCTCTTTTTTGGTTAAGTCTTGCCACGGCTTATCCATGTCAATGCCAAAATGCGTGCAAACGGTTGTCAATAGCCCAAAATAATACGCATGGCGTTTGTCCCAACCGTGTATCGCCCCTTGATTTAAGGATTTGGCAGGTTCGGTAACGATACGTTCGGCAGAGAAATACTGGCGTTTGCCAAGCCCATCGCAGGACGGACACGCTCCAGCGGGATTGTTAAAGCTAAACAGGCGTGGCTCTAACTCACTCACCGCCCTATCACAGGTAGGGCAAGAGTGCTTGGCGGACAGCACCGTCTCGCTCTCATCGTCCATGTTATGCAAAATGGCAATGTCCGAGCCTAGACGTAACGTGGTCTCCAAACTCTCCGCCACACGATTGCCCAAATCACCTCGCACCTTAAATCTATCTACCACCACGTCTATGGTGTGTTTGTGCGTTTTGGCAAGGGTGGGCAGCTCGTCCATGTCATAGACTACCCCGTCAATGCGAACTTTGGTAAAGCCCTGTGCCTGTAAGCCCTCCAATAGGGCAATATGCTCGCCCTTACGCTCACGCACGACAGGGGCAAGGAGCATGAGACGAGTGCCGTCAGGTTTGGCAAGAATGTCGTCCACCATTTCGCTCACGGTTTGGGCGACCATGGGCAAGCCGTGTTCAGGACAATGAGGCGTGCCGACACGAGCAAATAGCAAACGCAGATAATCATACACTTCGGTAATCGTGCCGACGGTGGAGCGGGGGTTATGGTTGGTTGATTTTTGTTCAATGGCAATGGCGGGGGATAAGCCTTCTATGCTGTCCACGTCAGGCTTTTCCATTTGCGATAGAAACTGGCGAGCATAAGCGGACAAGCTCTCCACATAACGTCTTTGCCCTTCGGCGTAGAGCGTATCAAAGGCGAGCGATGATTTGCCCGAACCTGATAAACCTGTAATCACGACTAACTTGTCTCGTGGAATGTCCACGTTGATGTCTTTTAGGTTGTGGGTTTTTGCCCCTTTGATACTGATGTATTCGTGTGCCATGATATGCCTTTTAATATTTTGATAAATGTTTAGGTATTTAAAATACGATAGGTTTATAAATGGGGGTATTTTTAAAATTTGAAATAGCAATAACCAAAATTTACAATGATAAAACAGCACAAAAAACCACCTAAATGCAGAGCATTTAAGTGGTTTTATTTTATGAACCCAATTAAAATTAATCAGGCAAATTTAACTTATTATTTAGCACTTCTTAGTACTTTACACGATACCATGCATCACGAGCAGCAAGTTTGGCTTGTTCCCACGCCAGACGTGATTCGCCTTTAACTTCATTCCATGAACGCTCCAAATCATTTTCATGATCTTCAAAGCGAGCATCAGCAGGATAATGTGGGCGGTTAGCATAACCTACGGCATAAGCAGGTAGGTAGTCACGGTCATAATCATAACCTGCTACATAAGCGGGCGATGTGGCATAGTGAGCACGCCAGTAGGCTTCTTCAATGGTTGGGTCAAAGGCTTCGCCTGCGGCACTGCCTGCACCACCACCAACGATTGCACCCACGGCACCGCCAATAAGCGCCCCTAGTGGACCTGCCAATGCACCAATGGCTGCCCCTGCGGCTGCACCGCCTAAGCCGCCGACTGCCGTGCCCACTGGGTGTGAACCTGGCTCGCCTGTGATTGGGTCAGCGTTTAGGTCTGCTTTAGTCTCATCGGACATATTTTTTACAACGTCACGATCGATATGGTCATAATTACTCATGATGAATTCCTTATTAAAATGGGTTTGTTACTTGGTTATTACTGATTTGGGCGAAGTGAAACTCTATTTTCATTTAACGTTGATTTTATTCATTATTTAAACTAACATAACAACCTAGCAAATCATCATTAAAATCATCCAAAATTAGCTTTACCCACGGCACCAACCATGTTACGTCATTCATGCTTATCATCTTGGTTCAACAGATATCAAGCATTCATTTAGTATTCATCTCTCGTTGGCGATGGATGTATGATAGGGGATTTTTGGGGCGTGTGATAGCCACAAAATGTAAAATCATCGGCAGTCTTGTGCGTGATTTAACCTAGAAATTTTAAAAATGTTACTATATTGTTGCAACTGTCGTGGTTGTGCGAATGCGTTCGGTAAAATGTAATTTTGCGTAAATTTTGGACAGTCTACCACATGAAAGCTTCTTTAAAAATTGACACTGATGTTTTTGATATCAGCAAGCGAGCATCAACATGACAATTGTTATCACAAACCTACCAATTCATCAATTTTTGCCATAACACTCGCCCAATCCATGCTATAATAGCTAATTTCCCCAAATTTACCCATTATGATAAGATTACAAGGCGTTAGCAAAACTTTCGCCATAAAAAAAGACGGCAAACCCACAACCTTTACCGCCCTACAACCGACCGATTTGACGGTGGCAAAGGGCGAGATTTTTGGTGTGATTGGAGCCAGCGGAGCAGGTAAATCCACGCTCATTCGCTGTGTGAACCTCCTAGAACGCCCCACGACAGGACACGTGTTTGTGGACGGTGTGGACTTGATGAGTCTAGATAACACCGCCCTTATCAAGGCTCGCCGTCATATCGGCATGATTTTTCAGCAGTTTAATTTGCTCTCATCTCGCACGGTGTTTGATAATGTCGCTTTAAGCCTTGAACTGTCTGGCACGCCCAAACACGTCATCAAAGAAAAGGTAAGCTCCCTGCTTGATTTGGTGGGCTTATCCGAGCGTCATCACGCCTATCCGTCTAGCTTATCAGGCGGTCAAAAACAGCGTGTCGCCATTGCTCGAGCGTTGGCAACCGACCCCAAGGTACTACTTTGCGACGAGGCAACCAGTGCCTTAGACCCTGCCACAACAGGGGCGATTTTGGATTTATTAAAAAAAATCAACAGCGAGCTTGGCATCACCATACTGCTCATCACGCACGAAATGGACGTGGTCAAACGCATTTGTGATAAAGTGGCGGTCATTGACAAGGGCGTGTTGGTGGAGCAAGGCACGGTGGGGCAGATTTTTGCCAATCCCCAAACCGAGCTTGCCCATGACTTTATCAAGGCGACTTTTCATGTAAGCCTACCTGATGAATTTTTGGCACGCCTGCACACCCATGAGACGGACGGCACTTATCCTGTGATACGCTTTGAATTTAGTGGCAAAACGGTGGACAGTCCGCTCTTTTCGGAGGCGACACGGCGATTTGGCGTGGCATTTAACATTTTGACTTCACAAATGGACTATGTGGGCGGTGTCAAGTTTGGCGTAACCATAAGCCAAATGATTGGCGAGCGGACGGCGTGCGTGGAGGCGTTGGCGTTTTTTACAGAACATCATGTTGGATTTGAGGTGTTAGGCCATGTGGCATGAGATTTATCAAGGCTTTATGAGCGAGCTGACCCCCCAAATGTGGCAAATGGTCTATAAGTCCACTTACGAGACGGTCTATATGGGACTGGTCTCTACCGCCATATCGGTGCTGGTGGGGCTACCGCTTGGGTTTGTGGCGTTTTTGACGGGCAAGGGGCGGATTTTGGCGAACAAGCCTTTATTTGCCATATTGGACGTGGTTATCAACGTGGGGCGGTCGGTGCCGTTTATCATTTTGCTCATTATTTTATTGCCCTTTACTCGTCTGATTGTGGGGACAACGCTCGGCACGACCGCCGCCATTGTGCCACTTGCCATGGCCGCCATTCCTTTTGTGGCAAGGCTTACCGCCAATGCTTTGGCAGAAATCGCCACAGGCTTGACCGAATCGGCTCATGCCATGGGGGCGACCAACTGGCAAATCATCACCAAATACTACTTCCCCGAAAGCCTACCCATACTCATCAACGCCATAACGCTCACTCTCGTCTCGCTCATCGGCTACTCGGCAATGGCAGGCGTGGTGGGCGGTGGCGGTCTGGGCAACCTTGCTATCAGCTATGGCGAACATCGTGGTATGGTCTATGTCAAATGGATAGCGACCGTCATCATCGTGGCGATTGTCATGATATGCCAAAAGGCGGGGGATATGCTTGCCGAGCGGTTTGACCATAGATGATATGCCAAAATGGCATAACCTTTTGTCAAAATTTTAGCCAAAATTCATATTGAAGTTTGGCTAATTTTTTGCTTTAATATACTAAAATTTATTGTTGTCATGATTTTGTCATTTGATAAATTCAATGATTTTAAATTGACAAACAGATAAATATCATTCCTTTTAAACAGAGAACCCTTATGAAAGCAAACAAATTTTTTGGTCTGTGTGCCTTAGCGTCAGGCATTGCCCTGGTCGGCTGTGGTGGCGACAAACCTACCCAAACCGACACCAAAACCGACACAACCACCCAAACCACAACGGTAAAAGCTTGCCCTGCTGGCGACCCTAACAAAATCAAAGTGGGCGTGATGAGTGGACCTGAACATAAAGTTGCCGAAGTGGCCGCCAAAGTCGCCCAGGAAAAATACGGTCTGGTGGTAGAATACGTTGAGTTCAACGACTACGCCTTACCCAACACCGCCGTATCCAAGTGCGACCTAGACGCCAACGCCATGCAACACAAGCCCTATCTTGACAAAGACAGCCAAGAGAAAAAGCTGGATAATCTGGTCATCGTAGGCAATACCTTTGTATATCCACTGGCGGGCTATTCTAGGAAAATCAAAAGCATAAGCGAACTTAAAGACGGTGCTATCGTGGCAGTGCCAAACGACCCGTCAAACCTAGCTCGTGCACTCATTTTACTTGAAAAACAAGGGCTTATCAAGCTAAAAGACAACACCAACCTATTCTCAACATCGCTTGACATCGTAGAGAACCCCAAAAAACTTGAAATCAAAGAAGTGGATACATCAGTCGCCGCTCGTGCCTTAGATGACGTGGATTTGGCAGTGGTGAACAACACTTATGCAGGTCAAGTGGGTCTAACCGCTAATGACGGCGTATTTGTTGAAGACAAAGATTCGCCTTATGTGAACATCATCGTTGCCCGTGCCGACAACAAAGACTCGGACGCCATCAAAAACTTCGTTCAAGCCTATCAGTCTGATGAGGTAGAAGCCGAAGCCAAAAACCAATTTAAAGACGGTGTGGTTAAAGGCTGGTAAATAATCAAAAAATAAGGGCGTGATTGCCCTTACTTTTTTACCCTGTTTTTATCAATCAAAAGCCCTTGAATATACAAGGGCTTTTGTTTAAGCGATGTTATTCAGAAGTTACCCGATACATCTCTTGGATACTGGTCGTGCCTTGCAAGACTTTCATGATACCCGAGCGTCTCAAATCACGAAAGCCGTGTTTCATCGCTTCGTCTTTGATTTGAATGGCATTACCGTCTTCCATGATAATCCGAGCGATACTTGGGTAGATTTTCATGACTTCATAGATACCCACACGCCCCTTGTAGCCTTCACGACACTCAGAACAGCCCACAGGCTCATAGATGACGTTATCAGGATTGGCAAGATCTTCTTCGGTAAAGCCCATTTCTAGCAGGCTCTGCTTAGGTACGTTGGTCGGCTTTTTGCAGTTTTTGCACAAACGGCGAGCCAGACGCTGGGCAATCACTAGGTTTACCGATGTGGCAATGTTAAACGATGCCACGCCCATATTACGCAGACGAGTTAGGGTCTCAGGAGCGGAGTTGGTGTGCAGGGTGGATAATACCATGTGTCCCGTTTGGGCGGCTTTAATGGCAATCTCGGCAGTCTCCAAATCACGAATCTCACCGACCATGACGATGTCAGGGTCTTGACGTAGGAATGCTTTTAGGGCGGAGGCGAACGTGAGACCCACTTTGGGGTTGACGTTTACTTGGTTAATCCCTTCTAAGTTAATTTCCACAGGGTCTTCGGCGGTAGAGATGTTGGTCTCGGGCGTATTTAGGATGTTAAGACCAGTATAGAGCGAGACCGTTTTACCCGAACCTGTCGGACCTGTGATAAGTAGCATGCCTTGAGGTTTATCAAGAGCTTCTAAGAACAGCTCTTTTTGGTCAGGCTCATAGCCGAGTGCATCAATACCAAGCATCGCTGATGACGGGTCAAGAATACGCAGTACGAGCTTTTCGCCAAAGAGCGTAGGGCAGGAGTTCACACGAAAGTCAATGGCTTTTGTTTTGGAGATTTTTAGCTTAATACGACCATCCTGGGGAGCTCGGCGTTCGGATATGTCCATTTGCGACATGACTTTAAGACGAGCGGCGATTTTACCTGCCAGTTGTACTGGTGGGCGATTAATGATTTGCAAAACCCCATCCACACGAAAACGCACACGGTAAGACTTCTCATACGGCTCAAAGTGCAAATCCGATGCTCCCATACGAATGGCATCAAGGAGCATTTTATTAACGAACTTGACCACAGGGGCATCTTCACCACCGCCTGAATTGACGTCAGCACCTTCATCATCTTCATCACCTGACCCACCATCAAAGTCCCCTGACAGGTCAACATCGCCTAGGTTGCCCAGTCCGCCACCGCCTGAGTAGACATTCTCAATCATCTTTTTGAGCTTGTCTTCTTCGACAACGATGGTCTCAACAGTCAGCTTGGCGTTAAAGGAGATGGCATCAATGGCATCTAGACGGGTGGGGTCGGACAAACCCACAAAAAGTTTATTACCCCGTTTAAAGAGTGGCAATGCCCCATACTGATTAATGATTTTCTCATCAACCAGCTCTTTATTGACCGCATCAGGAGACAGTGCATTTAGGTCAAATAATGGGTCGCCAAATTCATGAGCAAGCAGACTGGCAATCTTATTTGCAGGGGCAACTTTGTTTTCTACCAAATATGGCACAATCGCCATGCTTTGCTGCTGGGCTTCGGTCAGAGCCTTGGTCATGGCATCAGGGGCAACCAAGCCATTTGACACCAAAATGTGTGCCAAACCACCAAAATTCGGAGCGGACATAATATTTTCCTAAATCATTTGCCAATGTTTATTAAAATCAAATGAGCGACAAATTTTAAAAGAAATGTGTCATCAGATAAAAATTGGCGTGAAAATTGCATATATTTTTGCTTATTTTACTCCAAAAATACAAAATTTGCTGTGCTTTTGCCATAAAATTTTACTCAAAGGGCAAAGTTTTAGGATTATCGGAAAAACACCGCCAATAATACCGCCCATCATTTGTGTGCTGGTTTTTTGGGGAATGTTTGCTATAATATGCTGTTAGGTTAAAATTACAATAGAGCCAAAGGAAATCCCATGAGTCAAAAATACGTCATCGGCAACTGGAAGTTAAACCCTGCCGCCGTATCAGACGCGGCCGCCCTTGCCACAAGCCTGCCTGCCAATGATGGCTGTACTGTGGGCGTGGTGCCGAGCCTTGTGCATTTATCAGCTGTCAAATCAGCTTTGGCGGACGGCATCCTGCTCGGCGTGCAAGACATCGCCCATAAGACGGCTAAGACAGGGGCATTTACAGGCGATGTATCGGCTTGCCAAGTGGCGGATATTGGGGCGACTTTTACCCTTGTGGGACACTCCGAACGCCGTCAATATCATGGCGAGACCGATAAGATTTTATCCGCCAAAATCGCCCACGCTTTTGCTCACGGTTTATCGGTCATCTACTGCATTGGCGAGACCAAAGATGAGTATGAGCGTGGCGAGACGTTTGGGATTTTAAAAAACCAATTAGCCATTTTAAAGGCGTTTGTAAATCAAGCAGATGACGATGCTGCCAAACTTATCATCGCTTATGAGCCTGTTTGGGCAATTGGCACGGGGCTTACCCCAACCTTTGATGAAATTGAAAAAACACACCGCTTTATCAAAGACGAATTAGCTACATTTGGTATGACCACCCCCATTTTATATGGCGGTAGCGTGAACGACAAAAACGCCCCCAACTTTGCCAAATCAGATGTCATCGATGGGGCATTGGTCGGTGGAGCTTCCTTGAAAACCGACAGCTTTACCGCCATTATCCACGCATTTAGCCAATCAAAATAACGAGAACACCATGTTTACATTTATCTTAGCCATTCATATCATTGTCGCCATTGCCTTATCAGGTCTCATACTCATTCAGCACGGCAAAGGGGCGGATGCTGGGGCAAGTTTTGGCTCTGGAGCGGCAGGCACGGTGTTTGGGGCGGCAGGTTCGGCAAACTTTCTAACTCGCACCACCGCCATCCTTGCCACCATATTTTTCTGCACAAGCTTGGCACTGGGCTATCATGCCCAACAAGAAGCCCGTGACCAACTACGCCTAGATGTGCCTGTGGCTGATGCGTCCACGCCTACCAAAACACCGTGATTTGATGATGGGCAGGGGTCGGGTTTTGCCAAGCTCTTATCACAATGAATACTTCTCAATTTAACATCCGTGTCTTAATGGCAAGTCATTTAGACACGGATTTTTCGGCAAAATCAACAATACTTTTGGTTTCCCTCCCTTTTTCCTGTTCCGCTCTAGCCTAGCGACACACCAGCCCTACCGCCTTATCGGCATAGTCCAATTTTTGCCAATTAAGACGGCTAAAATCCCGATTTATCACATAACTTTGCACGCCTTTTTGACAGTCAAATAACACGTCCAATTTTTGGGCAGGCAAGCGTCTTTCAAAAAAATACACCTGAGCTTGTTTGGTTGTTTCATCAAGGCTGACAACATTGGCGGTATCTAGCACCACAAATTGAAACACTTGGGGCTTAACGTACGACCACGGACGAAACCACGTTGTCTTTGGCACGCTTGCCACCACCACGCTTCCATCGGGCAGTTTGGCACTGGTATCGCCAAACCATCGGTATTCGCTGTACACCTGATAACTCATCATACCAAGCCCTGCCATGATGGGAATGAACCATTTTGGCGTTTTTTTATAAAAAATCTTAATCGGCATGGCAAGCCCTGCAAATAAAAAGCCTGCAAATATCATTGCCGTAATGTCCCAAAACATCATGTTTTTCCCTTAAAATATATTTTAAAAAAATAGAGTTATACACAGTGTCTAAACTCAACATTATCGTATTAAACAACACCCAAATTTTTATCATTATAAATCAAATCCATATAAAAAACTGCCTAAAACCGAGATTTTAAGCAGTTTTTGGTAAGAGCCGATTAGTGGTCAACAGCAGCACCCGCTCCTTTTGGATAACGCACGCTTTCAACCAAGTCTTGAATCTCTTGTGATGGCGGTGCGGTCATGTACGATACCGCAAAGGCAACCACAAAGTTAATCAACGCTCCGATTGGACCAAAGCCTAGTGGGCTAATCCCCATAATCCAACCTGATGCGTCATCGGCAAGCATATTAGTACCAGGGATAAAGAACCAGCCTTTGAATAGGAAAATGTACACGCACGTTACGATAAGACCTGCCAGCATACCTGCCACCGCTCCTTTGTCGTTGATGCGTTTTGAGAAAATACCCATCATGAGTGCAGGGAACAAGGACGAGCCTGCAATACCAAAGGCAAGGGCAACCGTCTGGGCGGCAAACCCAGGGGGATTCATGCCAAGCCATGTTGCAATCGCAATCGCCACAATCATCGAGACGCGAGCGACATTGAGCTCACCTTTATCGCTAATATCAGGCTTGATAACCATCTTGATAAGGTCGTGCGAGATGGCAGACGAGATGGCAAGCAGTAGACCTGCGGCGGTAGATAGAGCAGCAGCGATACCCCCTGCGGCAATCAGACCGATAACCCATGGTGGCAAGTTGGCAATCTCAGGGTTGGCAAGTACCATGATGTCGTTGTTTACATCAAGTTCATTGCCTTTTAAGCCTTTTGATTCGGCGGCAGCAAGGAAAGCTTCGTCTTTTGACTTGTCGTTATAGTAGTCAATTTTGCCATCATTATTTTTGTCTTCAAATTTTAAAAGACCTGTTTGTTCCCAGTTTTTCATCCACTCAGGGCGAGCTTCGTACTCAATGGGGGCAGACTGCGTGCCGTTTGGATATACAGTATCCACCAAATTCATGCGAGACATCGTACCCACGGCAGGGGCAGCGGTGTATAGCAAGGCGATAAATACCAGCGTCCAACCTGCTGATGAGCGAGCGTCCGAGACTTTATTTACCGTAAAAAAGCGGATAATAACGTGGGGCAAACCTGCCGTACCGATCATAAGCGATAAAGTCAATAAGAACATATTGAGCTTATCAGGCACATCGGCAGTATAAGCGGCAAAGCCTAGGTCGGTAATCAGTCCATCGAGCTTGGCAAGCATGGTTTCACCACCTTCTACCGTGCCAAACATACCAAGAGCAGGAATAGGATTGCCTGTTAGGTTTAGCGAGATAAAAATCGCAGGAACGATATAAGCAATCATCAAAACGACATATTGAGCCACCTGCGTGTAGGTAATGCCTTTCATACCGCCAAGTACCGCATAAAACAGCACGACAATGGCAGCGATGATAAGCCCTGTGTTTTTATCCACTTCCAAAAAGCGAGAGAACGCCACGCCTGCTCCTGTCATCTGTCCGATGACATAAGTGGTACATGCTAGGATAAGGCAGACCACCGCAATCAAGCGAGCAGGTTTTGAGTAAAAACGGTCGCCAATAAAGTCAGGCACGGTAAATTTACCAAATTTACGCAAATAGGGAGCAAGTAGCAAAGCAAGCAGTACAAATCCACCCGTCCAGCCCATCAGATAAGCAGACGCTACATAACCGCCCATCGCAATCATGCCCGCCATCGAGATAAAGGACGCGGCACTCATCCAGTCGGCTCCTGTCGCCATGCCGTTTACGACAGGGTGAACACCGCCACCTGCGACATAAAATTCCTTGGTGGAGCCTGCTCTTGCCCAAATGGCAATCCCAAAATACAGGGCAAAGGACAGCCCCACAAAAATCAAGTTAATGGCAAATTGACTCATCCTTAGTCCTCCTCAACGCCATATTGTTTGTCCAATTTATTCATTCGCCATGCATAAAAGAAAATCAAGGCAACAAAGGTCAAAATTGCCCCCTGCTGCCCAAACCACAGCCCCAAATCCGTTCCCATAAAGCTAATACCCATCAAGGCGGGGCGAAGTAAGATGGCAAAACCGAGCGAGACGACCGCCCAAACGACCAAACAGCCGATGATGATACGCACGTTGGCACGCCAATAGCCTTGGGCATCTGCTGGGGCATTGGGTGACGGGGTGTTTGTTGGGGTGTGAGTGGTGTTTGAAGTTTCTGACATTGCTTTCTCCAAAGTTGGTAAAAAAGCAAAGAAAGCAGATTTTGATGGGTTTTCTCCCTTGAATAATTCATTGCTTCCTTGCAAATTACAGGTGTTTCTTACACCTTGATTTAGAATAGCACAACTGTGAGCAATTGCAATAGTCTATACAAAATTTTTTTGTTAATAAAAAGAATGGTTATCATCAAACCCTGCGATACCTAAGAGCCAAATACATCATCGCTACGTTGATGGCATCATTTAGGGCATCATGGCGTGGCAGGTCGGGAATGCCTAGGGCGTTTATCATCGTTGCCATTTTTAGGTCAATTTCGGCGTCATAATATTTATGGCGAGTTTCTTGGGCGTGGTAAATCCTTGATATTTCTATTTGTTTTTGGGGTAGGGTTATCCCTGCCATTGGTTTTAAAAATTTATTGACCATCGCCACGTCATATTCCAAAAAATAACCCACAAGCGGTCGCCCACCGACAAAGTCCAAAAACTGCCGTATTGCCGTTTCGGTGTCCAAGCCATCCTTTAAATCTTTGGGGCGTAGTCCGTGTATCGTTACATTAGTGGCACTCATGATGCCTTCGGGTTTAACTAGCACATAAAAGCTCTCGTCTGTCAAAATGCGATTGCCCCGAATCTTAACCGCTCCGATAGAGATGATATGGGCTTCTTTGACGTTAAGGCTTGTGGTCTCACAGTCAAAGCTAACCAGTTCATCAAGGTGCGGTTCATATAAGGGCAGATAAGGGGAGCCTGCAGGTAGGCGGTGCTTTGCCCAAGCGTGCTTTAGGGTGTGGAACATGGATTTTCCTTATGATGAATGTCTTCCTTGTTAAATGATGTCGTAAAATGGCATGTATCAAAATACAGGGGCTTGCCCTATTCTCAACTTTGTATCAGTGATGGATTTATCAAGGGCGAATTGCAATTCGCCCCCACATTGGCAAATTTTAAAAGCCCAACTTAATACCCCAAACTATTTAACGCCCGTTCATCATCGCTCCACCCTTTTTTGACTTTGACCCACAAGGTGAGCATGATTTTTTTGTCAAACAGCTTTTCCATGTCTTGACGGGCTTCTATGCCGACTTGTTTAATGCGTGAGCCTTTGTCGCCGATGACAATGGTTTTTTGCCCTGCCCGCTCCACAAAAATGGTCGCATCAATAAACGTTACCGCACGTCGCCATTTGCCCGTCTCAGGGTCTTTGTGAGCAGGCTCGTCTTTAAAGGTGTCAATTTGCACGGTCAAATCGTACGGCACTTCATCGCCAGACGCTCGCATGATTTTTTCACGGATAATCTCGCTCGCCAAAAACCGCTCACTGCGGTCGGTAATCTGCTCGGGGTCAAAAATGGGCGGACGGGTCGGCAAAAAGCCTGCAATCACGTCCATAAGCCTATCTAAGTTATGCCCGCGCAAGGCGGACACAGGCACAATGTCGGCAAAATCAAAACTTTCTTGGTATTCGCCGATGAGTGGCAAAAGTTTGGATTTATCTTTAATGGTGTCAGCTTTGTTGATGACAAGCACCACAGGCAGATTGGTCGCTGACAACTTTTCAAGGGTCAAAAGGTCGTCCTCTCGCCACTGGACACTGTCCACCACAAACAACACCAAATCCACATCTGATAAGGCGGACACGGCGGTTTTGTTCATACGCTCGTTGATTACCTTAACTTCTTTAGTGTGAATACCAGGAGTATCGACAAACACCATTTGGCAAGTGTCGTTGGTCAAAATGCCATGAATGCGATGGCGTGTGGTCTGTGGTTTACGACTGGTAATGGATAATTTTTGACCAAGCAAATGGTTCATGAGCGTGGATTTACCCACGTTGGGGCGACCGACAATCGCCACAAAACCTGCTTTAAAGTCATCAGAAACCACAGACGTGGGATTGTCATTAAAAAAGGCGGAAATGGTATTTTCATTATTGGTCTGGTTTTGGTCGTGTGCGTTTGTCATGGTTTTCCTAAATTCTCAAAATAAGGGCAATGTTGTCATTATATAACGACAACACAGGCGGGGCAAATGGTATTTGTAAATGTCGGTTGGTTTGGGAATTTAAAATGTGGATGATTAAAAATGGGTGATGATTGGTGTTATTTTTTGAGATTGTGGATTTGTAGGGGCAAATTACATTTGCTCTATATAAAAGCACTAATTTTTGGGCGAATGAATTGCCCCTACCTATTCAATTTTTAAAATATGCTTTATAACGCCTTAGGCTTTTCTAATTTATTGAGCTGATTTATCATTCGCTCGGCACATTTTTGCTCGGCAATACGTCTGCTCTCGCCCGTCTCGGTAATGGGCGTGCAGTCCGCCACAGCCACAGTACATGCCACCACAAAGGTTTGATTGGGGGCGTTGCCAATGGTATCCATAAGTGTATAAGTCGGCAGGGGCAGTTTGTTGCCTTGAAGCCATTCTTGCAGGCGGGATTTGGCATCTTTTAGCACTTTTTCTTCGCCCATCTCACCAATCAAGGTCTCATACCAGCATTTAACCAAGCCTTTCACCCGTTCAATGTCGCCACTGTCCAGATAGACAGATGCTAAAATCGCCTCCACCGCATCAGCCAAAATACTGGCACGGTGTCGCCCACCGCCTTTACGCTCGCCCACGCCCAGTATCAGATGAGATGACAGCTCCAATTTTTCGGCAATTTGCACAAGGGTCTCTTGGCGTACCAATGTAGCACGCATACGGGTCAGCTTGCCCTCATCATGACGGGGAAAAAAGGTAAACAACGCCTCGGCAATCACCGCTCCCAAAAGAGCATCGCCCAAAAACTCCAACCGCTCATAGCTCATCTTAGGGTCATACGAGCGGTGTGTTAGGGCGCGCTTTAACAGATTGGGGTCGTTAAAGGTGTAGCCCAATTTTGAACAAAGAACAGGGTAGCCCTGCTCAAAGCTGGTAAAGTGTGTCGGCAATGTGGTGTGTTTAGACATAACTCTTACTTAGCATCGGCTGCGGTAATCTCTTTTTCAAAGCGATTGACAATAAAGGTCTCGCCATAGAAATTACTTTCTACTTCGTATTGGCTTTTGACCGCCAACGCTCCAGGGGTTTTGTTGGTAAAGATAATCATTTCTTCTGGCTTGGTATTATAGTTGGCATTGATAGACAACTGCTGAGATAAGCTCTGCATGAACTGACGCTCGTTTTGCTTGGCATCATTGGCTTTTTTAAGCTCGCCTGCCACCAATTTGGTGAATTGATAATCACCAATATAAGCAGGAATAATCCCAAGTCCCAGCTTGATGATGATACCTGCCATCGCCAAACCGACAATAATCGTGGTAACGCTCGCCCCACGTTGGTCGGTTAATGAAGTTAGTTGTTGCATATCGCACCTGTTAAGTTTATGTTAAGCGATTAATCAATCGCTCCTGCTCGCCCAAAGCTGGGTAGATTAAGCCCAGGCTCTTTGTGCATCCAAATATAAGTTGCTCTGCCTGCCAAATGACTCTCTGGCACAAAGCCCCAAAACCGCCCGTCTGCACTGCGGTCTCTGTTATCACCCATAACAAAGTAGTGTCCATCTGGCACGGTAATCTGCCATGCTGTGCCACCTGATGTGGCAGTTTGCGGTGAGTTTTTTAATAAGAATGGAGCAATGGACGCACTATTTAAATCGCCCAAATAACGCACCGTATAGTCGTGCTCACCCAATGTTTCACGATAATAGTGAGCGTGCTTTTCTTCTTCCATGCCATATCTGGCACGCTCTTCATCGGACAGGCGATGATTCTCAATCACAGCCGGCATCAGCTTGGCATTAAGCTTATCTGCCATTTGGTAATCCACGGGTGTTGTATTTACCGCTTGTCCATTGATGGATAGCACGCCATTACTAAATGCCACCGTGTCCCCTGGCAGACCTATCATGCGTTTGATGTAGTAGCGCTTGGGATTTTTAGGATAGCGAAACACCACCACATCGCCATGCTTGGGATTGCCTGTATTTAAAATCTTGGTGTGCGTAATCGGCAATCTTAGCCCATAGGAGGATTTATTGACAATGATAAAATCGCCCGTGTATAGGCTTGGCACCATCGAGCTTGATGGGATATTAAAAGGCTCAACCACAAACGAACGCACCAACACGATGATGAGCAAGATGGGCAGGTACTCATACGCCCACTGCACCAATTTTGGCTCAACCGCCGGTTCGCCCACGTTCATCCCTGCCTGCTTTTGTGCCTCGGCTAGAGTGCGTCGGGCTTCATTATAGACAAGCGACTGATTTTTGAGCATCTCTGGCGTATGTTCATTGCCGATGAACTCAGCCGGTGCCTCATCATGTCCAAAACGCACGAGTGTCGCTTTAAACTCTTTTTCCACTTGCTCCAAATGAGTCTGAGCATGTAAGATGAGCTTGGTTTGTTTGGCGACCAATTTATGCTGTTTTAACACAAATTTATCCGCCAAATACGCCACCAGTAGCACCAGCGTAACAGGCACCAAGATTAAATTAATGTCAAATTCCACAAGCCACCTTTGTCATAAATATCTGCAAGTTTTATACCAATTTAGAAAGCCTTAGCCGTCCACTTTTAGCACCGCCAAAAACGCTTCTTGGGGGATTTCTACACTGCCCACCTGTTTCATGCGTTTTTTACCTGCTTTTTGTTTTTCTAAGAGTTTTTTCTTACGGCTCACGTCCCCGCCATAACATTTTGCCAAAACGTCTTTACGCATGGCTTTGACGGTGGAGCGAGCAATAATCTGCGAACCAATCGCCGCTTGAATGGCGACATCAAACATCTGTCTTGGAATCAGCTCTTTCATTTTTTCAACCAGCTGATTACCACGACGGCGAGCGTGTTCTTGGTGGCAAATCATCGCAAGGGCGTCCACTTTTTCGCCATTGATAAGTACGTCCACACGAGCCAATTTATCCGCTTGATAACGCTCAAAGCCATAATCTAAGGATGCAAAACCACGAGATGCCGATTTTAATTTATCAAAAAAGTCCATGACC
The DNA here is from genome assembly GCF_025985205.1 of Moraxella bovis. Taxonomy (NCBI): domain Bacteria; kingdom Pseudomonadati; phylum Pseudomonadota; class Gammaproteobacteria; order Moraxellales; family Moraxellaceae; genus Moraxella; species Moraxella bovis. The sequence goes on along the minus strand of NZ_CP087840.1, from coordinate 188,711 downwards.
ACCTCGCCCATCGGAATATCAAAGACGACTTGCACTTGGCGAGCCATAAACTTCATGTCCACCTGCACGCCACGACGTTCAATGGCAAGCGTGATGACGTTGCCCAGATATTCTTGTGGCACCAAAATATTACAGCGGGCAATCGGCTCACGAAACTCTTGGATTACGCCTGTATCGGGGAGCTTGGACGGGTTATCCACATAGACAATCTCGCCATTTTTTTTGACGACTTCATAAATCACGGAAGGGGCAGTCGTAATCAAATCAAGGTCGTATTCACGCTCCAAACGCTCTTGGATAATCTCCATATGGAGCATGCCCAAAAAGCCACAACGAAAACCAAAGCCCAACGCCTCGGACGTATCAGGCTCAAAAAATAAAGCAGAGTCGTTGATTTGTAGCTTTTGCAAGGCTTCACGGAATTTTTCAAAATCAGACGAATCAATGGGAAACATACCTGCATACACTTGCGGAGTTACTTTTTTAAAGCCAGCAATGCTATCTACCTCAGGCGTTTTGGCAAGGGTAATGGTGTCGCCCACAGGAGCCCCTGCAATGTCCTTAATCCCTGCAATGATAAAGCCCACCTCGCCTGCTTGTAGGATATTTGTCTCCAAGCGTTTTGGGGTGAACACGCCAATGGAAGTTACCAAATGGCTCTCGCCTGTGGATTTGATAAAAATCTTATCGCCTGTTTTGACCTGCCCTTCACGCACACGCACCAAAGACACCACGCCCAGATAATTATCAAACCATGAGTCAATAATCAAGGCTTGCAAGGGGGCATCTCGGTCGCCTTGTGGGGCAGGGATTTTCTCCACTAAGGCTTGTAGCAATTCATCAATGCCCACGCCTGTTTTGGCGGATACTCGTGGAGCGTCCACCGCCTCAATGCCGATGATGTCCTCAATCTCCTCGATGACACGCTCAGGCTCAACCTGTGGCAGGTCAATTTTGTTTAAAACAGGTAAAACTTCTAAATCCTGCTCAATGGCGGTGTAGCAGTTTGCCACGCTTTGGGCTTCTACGCCTTGGGCTGCATCCACGACAAGTAAAGCCCCTTCACAAGCAGCGAGCGAACGAGATACTTCATAAGAAAAATCCACGTGTCCTGGGGTGTCGATAAAATTTAACTGATATTTTTCGCCACTTGGGTGATTGTAATATAGCGTTACCGACTGAGCCTTGATGGTAATGCCACGCTCACGCTCAATATCCATGCTGTCAAGCACCTGAGCCTGCATTTCACGGTCAGACAGACCGCCACACACCTGAATAAAACGGTCGGCAAGGGTGGATTTGCCGTGGTCGATGTGGGCAATGATAGAAAAATTACGGATATGAGAAAGTGCGGTCATGATGTCTATAAAATTTAAATGATAACAGGATATTGTAGCAGTTTTTTAAAAAAATGCCTATAAAAATTCATCACGGCGTGATAAATGATAAATATGGTGGTTATGAAAAGGGGTTGGGCTTATTTGGTTGTTATCGCATCCTGTGCCAAACTTCGATAAAAGCCCGACAGCTCCCACGGGGCTTTGCCATAAAATGAGCCGTTCAACTGCGTCTGCTCGATGAGATATTCCCTAAATTTTAGATAAAAATCACGGTCAGGGGCGGTCGGATTTGCCCAAAACTCAGCCAAAGGCTTTTGGTCGGTCAGTCCCGCCACATCATACAAGGCACGCCCCATGATTTTGGTGGGTTTTTGATGATATACTGATTGCAAAGCGGTGGTGCTGTTTACCGTAATCATGCCAATGCTTGCCTTCATCAGGCTCGGCAAGTGCATGTCACAGCCATAAAACACCCTGCCCTGCACCCCAAGCTCATCACCGAGCTTGGCAATCATGCGAGTGTAGTCACGATGTCCACGGTCTAAGGGGTGATGTTTAAACAGCAGGCTCGTGCCACTGGGGGCATGCTTGGCAAAACTTATCATGACTTCGCTAATAAAATCACGCACGTCCTGATAGTCGCTGTGATGGCTGATTTGTGAGTCGTTATGCACCTGCAAACTAACGAGATAGAAGTTTTTTTGCCCAACCAGTCGCTCTTGCAAACGCTTGTCCGAATGATAACGGGTAAACTTACGCACAGGGGCTTTGACCCACGCCCACGCTTCCGCCCATAGGGACAAGCCCCGATAATGCTCATAATGCGGATATCGCCACTGCCCTACAAACACCGCCACATAATACACCATGCTCGCCACACACAGCCGATAAAAACGGTTGTCGGTAAATTCTGGCTTGTCATTTGCCCGTTGCAGGGTATCAATGAGCGTTGAGTCCAGTCGTGAATAGCCGTTAATGCCATGCTCTTCTAGGGTGATATAATCAGGTCGCAGATAACCCTCTTCAAAGACAAAAAAGGCAACCCCCAGACGCTTGCACACCTGTCGTGCAATCTCATGATAAGGGCGACAGTCGTTAAAACAAACCACCGCTTTTAGCTGTTTGTCATCAATGAGTTTGGTTAAAAATTCATCAAACTCACTTTGACGCCCCCGAAAATTACTCATCTTGTCCTTATGGCAATAAAAAAGAGCATCGCCTGCATTAAAATTAACCTTATGCACTCGCTTGTCCTCACTCATCAAAAATGTGGCAAAACGACAAAAAAACGTCCCCATTTTGCCTTGCAGTAGCAAAATGTCATCATGAGATAGCAGACGTTTTAAGGTTAAAGACATAGACAATCAAAAAAGTAAAAAGATGATAAAAACTAACAAATGAAAATAAAAACTGATTAAAATACAAACAGTTGGCTGACGTATTGTATCATAGTTTTTATACAATTTTTTACCGTATGATGATTTTTCGTAATTGCATGGCGGTGGTTTTGACGTTTTGGGTCAGTCGTTTGGCAAGACTTGGCTTGGCGGTATGAGCTTGATTGTACAAATACTCGATGACTTGCTCAGGCGTGGCAAGTCCTATTCCATGCGGTAGATGATACATGGGATAGCTAATAAGCGTGCCATAGATGAGTCCATCTAGGGTCAAGGCGGGTAGATTGGGGCGGGTACGTCTGTTTAAAGCATTGATTTTGGAGGTATTATCAGACTCAACCACATCATCGGTCAGCCCAAAACCTGCATAAAACGGCAAGCCATAGCACACCACCTTTTTATCTCGCAGCAGGGCTTCAAACCCTGTCAAAGAGCTTATCGTATGCACCACATCGCACACATCTAGGCAGTCGGGCATGGCAACATCGTGGGCAACCATGTCCACCACATGATGATTATCCGCCTTGCCGACCCTTAGCCCTGCTTCCACATCGGGGTGCGGTTTATAAATAATCACATCATCAGGGAAATCGGCTCGCACCCTTGCCAGAAGCTCGCTGTTTTTTTTAATCAAGCTCGTACACGTCTGCACAGACGCATCATCTTCAACCTGTCCCACCACCAGACGAATGGGGCGGTTTGATTTCAAACCGTTGATTTGTTTGATAAAATCATGGTTTTTGGTGGGGAGGTTGTATTTACTGACTCGTTTGGTTAAAAGCAGTTCATGCAAGCCTTTGGCACGCTGTATCTCGTCATCAGTTAGGCAAATGCTGTTTAAAATCTGCTCCAAACGGCTCGGGGCGGTCGCATCAAAATAAATCCCCACATCGTCCATGACCACCGACAACGGGACGATGAGCGTTGCCCCCAAGCCATTTGAACGGATAAAGCCGTCTTCCATGCACCAAATGACAGGATTTGTCATGCCACGTTTGGCAAGCTTGTCTTTTAACAGGCGTTTGGATTTTTGCCCCCATACGACATAATCGGTAGTATTAGATAAAGCGTTAAATACTTTACTGTCGGCACGTTTGGCACGTTTTTCATTGATACCATATGGCAAAAAAAACCACCATTTGGTTTTGGGTTTGACGGTCAAATTTACCTTATCAAACCCCAAAAATCCCCACACAAATGGCACTTTCCAGCGACTAAAATCATAAACAAGCAGTTCGCTACCAAGCCGATTTTGCCAATCACGGCTGGCGATGAGATAGTCCATAACCGTCTCTATGTCGCACGCTCGTCCTGTGGCAGGATTGGCATAATGGCTATACTGCACATAACTGGCATAAAAAAGCTGATTAAGGCTTGCTTGTGTGATGTTTAGCGTTTGATAATGGCAGATAAGGTTTTGATACATAGATGTATTTTTGACAAAATCATCATCGGTCAAGCCAAAGCCAGCATACCAGTTTACGCCAAAATTATGCACTGTTTTGCCAAGCATTAATGCCTCAAAACCCATGTGCGAGCTGACTGTGTAGACCGCACAGGCTTGACGGATAAGGGCAATAGGGTTGCAGGGCGTATCTAAATAGAACGGCGGAGCGATGTCGGTCGGGGTAAAATAGCCCTTGCCAGCAGGGTGCGCCTTTATCCAGATATTAGCATTGGAATACCGCTCTTTGGCGTGGGCGAGCATGGCAAAAAAGCTGTCCGCACTCGCCCCTGCTCCTGTGATAGACGCATCATTTGCCACTTGGTCGATGATGATGATGTGGGGCTTGTCGTTATTTGCCAATGCCGATAAATCAGGGGCGGTGGTGGTTTGGTTGTATTTGGATAATTGGTGCGTGATGATTTTGTTGATTAACCGCTGTGCGTGTCGCTCTTTATCATCACTCCACTGTGCCATACAGTCGGCGATAAGTGCTTGCAAGCGGTTAGGGGTGGTTAGATCAAAATACACGCCCAAATCGTCTTTGATAAAGCTTGCCCCCACGCTGTGTATGCCACTGCCAAGCGAGCGTAAAAAGCCGTCTTCTACTGTGGTGAGTGCTAAGTTATGCGTGTCGGCAAAGGACACCGCCTTGCTACGGCTTGGTTTTTTCCCCCATGCTAGCACGGCTTGGGCAGTTTTGTCTTTATAAACAATGTCCGCCCCAAGTGCCACGCCAAGTAAGGGATTATTTTTAATAATCCCTTTGGTGGCACAAGACAAACGCACCATCAGAGTTTGACAATCACGCCTGTCGCCACGGCAAGCTGATAGATAACCTGTGCAATGCCACGAGCGACTTCCACTTTGCGAGTTTTGACTTTTGGCAAGACCATAATCTCATCGCCCTCTTGAATGCGATAGGCGGTATTAACGACACTGGTTTCGCCGTTTTGATGCATGACCAAAATCTCTTCGCTGTCGGCATTGTCATCAAATCCGCCTGACTTGGCGATGTAATCGCCCAACGTCAAATCGGCATTAAAGGTCAATGCCCCCTGGTTACGCACTTGACCATTTACGGTGATGACAGATGTTTGGGCAGGGATATGAATGATGTCGCCCTGCTCCAAGATGATGTCCTGCCATGAGTTTGGCACGACCACCACACGCCCTGTCGGCTCAATGCGGCGAGCCTTATTGATGAACTGCTCCACCAGTTTGGCATCCTGAGAGCGTAGCTGGGCTTCTTCTCGGGTTGTGGACTGGGTAACCAGTGTCATCTCTTCTAGGCGGTCTAAGGCTCTATTAATAGACGCTTTTTGGCTTGCCTTGACCGACTCACGGTAAATCGTCAAGTTATTGACATTGGCAAGGCTAGACGGTTCAAGCTGTGCAATCACGTCTTTTAATCTTGCCCCATAAGGCAATACCACCGCCCCATTGCCCTTATGAGCCCCCGTGACTTGCACCGCTATCGTCCCTGCATGACGGTCGGAGGTGACCACGAGCGTGTCACCATTTTGGACAGGGATGTTTTGTGCTTCATTTAGAGCATAGTATTCTGCCGTCTTGGCTTTGCCTGAGGCTCGGGTAATGCTGACGTTGGTGGCATCTGGCAGGGGGTTTGCAACAGCGAGCACGTCTGAGATGGTCAAATCATTGACCCCAAACTCAAAGACATATTCATTTTGTACTCGACCTGAGATGGCAAAGGTCTGTTTTTGGGAAGCGACATTAATCACATCCCCATCTCTGAACGAAAATGGCGACAAACGCCCCATGATAAGAAAATCATACAGGTTAATTTGTTGGACAACCTGACCGCCACGCAGGATTTGCACATCAATATAACTGCCACGCTTAGGGTCTACTCCCCCTGCACGGTCTAGGTAGGATAAGACACTATCGGCTGCCAATCCGCCATAGTACCCTGGTTGATTGACAAAGCCCGTGACAAACACTTTGACAGGTTGGGCTTGCTCCAAAGACGCATACACGCCCACATTAGAGCGGTAAATCCGTCCTATCGCCGACTGTACTACACTTTGCAATTGTCCATTTTGCACGCCTGCAATCCGTACCGGCCCGACATTTGGCAAAAAGATATTACCCTGCGGGTCAACGGTCATCGTGGCGGCATACTGATACGCCCCCCACATCCTCACTTGCACGTTGTCGCCGACATTGATGACATAACTGTCATTAAAGGTAGAGCCTGACGTGGTAGAGAACGCCCCACGAAAGAGCTGTTCACCAAAAATACGCACGTCTGTTTTGACATTTTGGATGACGGGACTATTGTTAATGATGGCATTGGTCGGCATGCTTGCCATTGCCACCGCTTCGGCGGTGGTTGCCTCTGACGGCACGCCCGTACCATTGACCACGCCTGCCAGTCTGCCTGTATTATTGTCCGTGGCAAAATTGGTATTGGCAAAGGCGGTATGCGTCAAAACCAAAGCAATGACCAAAGGGGTTTTTATCAATTTTTTCATTATTTTTCCTATGCAATCACTTGGCGTGGTCTTTGATGACCGCCAGTACCAACACGATAAAACCATACAAGATGAGTAGTAGCACAAGCGACGTTCCTAGCACATAGCCCACACGGGGGTATAAGGCATCTTCTGCCCGATGAGGGGAGGTGATGACCACCAAGTTTTTCATCTTACGCATGACTTCTGCCCGAGAACTCTCTAAGGACGTCAAGGCGATTTTATAAAGCTCACTGGCAAACTCCGCCTCTGCTTTTAAGGTTTCAAACTCCACCGTTTTGGCGTTAAGCTTGGCATCTCGTGGGGAGGTAAGTTTGGCTTGTTCATCTTTGATTTGCTTTTCTACCGAACGTATCTGACTACGCAGGCTCACCACTTGCGGAGCTTCTGGATTAAGATAGCTGAGCAGTTGACGCTCTTCGGTACGCAACGAGCTTAACTGTCCTTGTAGGGCACCAATGACTTGATTGACCATTTGGGCATTGACTTGCGGGTCAAAGATTTCATTTTGGTTTTGGTAGTCAATCACCGCCTTTTTGGCGTCATTAAGCTTTTGCTCGGCATCAGCAGCTTGGGCGGAGACAAAGGCAAGCTGTTCATTTGCCACATCTTTTGAGATGTTATTGACAAATTTTTCAGATTCACGCAAGATGGCTTGGTTGAGCTTTAAGGCATATTCTGGCTCAAAGCCCTCTGTTGTTACCGTAAGTACATAACTTAGCTCGTCAAGCGACACCGACACACGTTTTTTAAAGTACTCTCTTAGCTCTTCTTGGGTAGCATCACTTGGGATTTCATTGATAAAGTCCGCCCCATTAACATGATAGGCTTCACGAAACTTAAATTCTGCATCCAGTTTATCTATCATGTCATTAGACAGAATATATTTGGTCAAATATAGAGCATCTTCACGGTTGGTGTTATTAACCCCAAGCAATGATGAGATGCCAGTGGCGGATACGCCCTGCTCGGAGACTTGCTTGATGACCACATCCGATGTACTAACGTAGCGTGGGTGAGCCAATACGAGTGTATAAGCACTGATGGCAATCCACGGCAAAATCACCACCAAGATAAACAAGATGATGACTGAGCGATTACGCTTATTTTTTAGCTTTGTGAACATGTTCGTTATACACCTCAATGGCTTCTTTGGGGTCGTCAAAGACTTTGGCGGTCTGCTCCATCAGCACAATGCCAATATCACAATTTTTCTCGATGTCTTTTAGGTTATGCGACACCATCAAAAATCCTGCCTGCTTACGGCGGGCTTCCAATATCTCTTCGCTACGTTTACGAAACGCCGCATCACCGACCGCACCCACTTCATCTAACATATAATAATCAAAATCAAAGGCAAGAGACAGCCCAAAGGTCAGCCGTGAACGCATGCCCGATGAGTAGCTTTTGACTGGCATGTCGAAGTATTTACCAATATCAGCAAACTCTTCAACAAAGCGAATCTTCTCATCGATATAATCACCACTTGAATACAAACGGCACACAAAACGCACGTTTTGCCTGCCTGTCAGACTGCCCTGAAAGCCCCCTGCCACGCCCACCGGCCAGCTGATGGTACTATCAGTAACCACCTCGCCTTTATCGGGGGTATCTAGCCCACAGATGATGCGTAGCAAGGTTGATTTGCCCGCCCCGTTTCGCCCAAGCAGTCCTACCGACTGCTTATCGGCAATGGTCAAATTCAAATCCTTAAAAAGATAGTGCCGACCGTGTGGGGTCATAAAGGATTTGGTAATGTTTTTAATCTCAATCATCTCTTATCATCATTTGGCACGAATCAAATCACGCTCAAAGGCTTTATACAATAGCAGTCCCAAAAAATTCACACACACCGTCCATTTGGCAAAATACCACATGTCCACATGATAAATCGGATATGTCGGCGACAGCGAGTGCCTTATCATCTCTAAGTTATGCATAAAAGGGTTATACATCAGATAACTTAAATACGGCTCGGGTATCATATGCACCGAATACAGCACCCCTGAGGTAAAATACAGTATCGTAAAGATAATGCTAATAATTTTGCTAACCTCACCACCATAATGCCCCACAATCATGAGTATCATGGCAAGCCCAAAGGCAAAAAAGAACATCATCAGCCAACAAAACAGCACCATATCCAAATGCTCGGTACTAAACCCAATGCCAAAAAAGGCGAGCCCACACAACAAGATGACAAAGGTCATAAAATAAATCACCAGCTCCAAAAACGAGCGAGCGATAATCACATCAATATGCCGTACCGCCCGATACATGAGCAATCCAGCATTGGCAGAGACCGCTCCTAGTGAGCGAGTGGCGATTTTCTGCATCATAAAAAACGGCGTAAACCCTGCCACCAAAAACAGCATATAATCCATGCCAGGCAAGGCACGTTTCATGATAGCTCCAAAGATAATCATCATAATCGCCATTTGCAAAATGACTTCTAAGGGAGCCCACAGATAACCCAAACGATAACTGCCAAAACGGGTTTGTAATTCACGCATGAGTAGGGCATGAAACGCCGCACCCATGACGGCCAGTCCACTGCGTTTTTTTATCGGTCGGTATGGGGGTAGCTCAATGGACATGACAGGTGCCAAATTAGACAAGTTTAAAAGAGATAAAAAATTTTTGACATTGTAGCATAAACCATTAAAAATTACCAAAAAACTGTTTGTTTTGTCAAATAGGTCAAAAAAATAATCAGAAAAAAGACGTGATAAACACGCCTTTTATGCCAATTGATGTAGGGGCGTGCTGAGCACGCCTTATAAAACAGCCCCAACAAAGGGTGTGCTCAGCACGCCCCTACCAAACCCGTGGCAAATATTGGGCTTGTTAGGTTTAAATGAACTTGGGCAAATTACACTTTATCCCTACGCCCCATTATCAGCAATCTGTTTATCAGGCTTCACAATCATTCTTGCCACAACAAGCCCCAATTCAAACAAAATACACATGGGAATGGCAAGCATGAGCATACTTGCCCCATCAGGCGGTGTGATGATTGCCGAGACAAAAAAACAGCCCACGATGATGTATCGGCGTTTGTCGGCGAGCCATTCAGGGGTTACGATACGCATGAGTACCAGCAGCATGGTCGCCACAGGTATCTCAAACATGAGTCCAAACACCAAAAACAGCTTGATGACAAAATCCAAATAACTCTCAATGTCGGTCATCGGCAGGACGTTGTCAGGGGCGAATAAGACGAGAAATTTTAGGGCAGGCACCAGCACCACAAAATACGCAAACGCCATGCCTACATAAAACAGGACAATGGCGGACAGCAAAAGTGGCAGAGCCGCCCGTTTTTCGTGCTTATATAGAGCAGGCGAGACAAAACCCCAAATCTGAGCGATGATAAATGGCACGCAGATGAATAACGCCACAAAAAACGCCAGTTTTATCGGAGCCAAAAAGCCAGACGCCACTTGGGTGGCGATGATACTGGCGTTATGGGGTAGCAGAGCGACAAGCGGACTTGAAATCAAGTCATACAAGGGGCGACTAAAATACATGAGCGGTAAAAACACGACAAGCACCGCCACCGCCATGCGGATAAAACGGGTTCTAAGCTCGGCAAAATGTGCCATGAGTGGCATATCGCCATCTGCGGTCTGTTTATCTAACTCGCTCACACGTCCCCCTGATATAAGAGTTTGTCGGCTTTATAATTGGGCAAAAATGGGGCGGGGGGCAGACGGCGTTTTTTGTCATAATCGCCCAATAAAAAAAAGCGATAAGTTAAAGGTAAGGTGTCGTATTGGGAGGTATTTGCTTGGGGGTTTTCACTGTCTGTGTCAGTGTCTTGAGCGTCTTGCTTGGTGTCTTGAGTTTCTTGCCAATTCTCCAAAATCGCACTTTGGTTGGTGCGTGCCATTTGGTCAGTTTGGCGGATTTTGGCTTGCAGTTCCTGCATTTGGGCTTTCATCTTGGCTTCGGACGCACGAATCTCATCAATCTCCGCTTTTAGGGCGTTTTGTACTTCGGTGAGTTCAAGCTCGCTCACCAGCTCACTTTGTAGGCGTGCCGACATACGGCGAAAATTACCGTACCATTTGCCAAGCGTGCGTGCGGTGATGATGAGTTTTTCAGGGCCTAAGATGATGAGTGCGATGACCCCAAACAGCCCAAGCTCAAATAAGCCCAGATTAAACATAGCCTATCAGACCGTCTCGTCTTTTTTGACCTTAACCTCTTCTACTTTGACGTCTTGGGTGTCATCGGTTTGGGTAAGTTTGGGCTTGTCGTCTTCTTTGACCGCATCTTTAAAGCCTTTGACAGCAGAGCCTAAGTCCTTGCCTGCATTTTTAAGTTTGCTTGTGCCAAACACGATGACCACCACCACCAATAAAATCAGCCAATGTGTGATAGAAAATCCGCCCATGATATTACCCTTTTAAATTTTAAAAAAATTAGTCTAACATAAAATTTTGACAAAATGATGAAATGCTACCCTTTTGTCGTGCGTGCATTTTTCTCATCAATGCCCGACAGCCCAAACCTTCTTGCCAGCTCGGTCAATACATCATCGCCCGACAGCCCTAACTGGTGCAAGGCGACAAGGCTATGAAACCACATGTCCGCCACTTCATAGACCACGTCCGCTTTGGCATGTTCGTCATTGTCGCCTGTGGCACGCACCAGCTGTAATTCTTTGGCGGAGATAATCGCTTCGGTCGTCTCTTCGCCCACTTTTTCTAGGATTTTGTTAAGCCCTTTATGGTATAGACTTGACACATAAGAGCTGTCTTTGTCGGCGGTTTTTCGCTCATCTAAAATACGGTCAAGCTCGCCAATGACTTTACTATTGTCTGGCTTAATCAGCGTCTGAGGTGCGTCCACTTTTACCGTATTACCATAAATTTCGCTAGGGTCTTTAATGACCTTATCCACCGCCACCCAATCAAGGCTCGCCATGTCCAATTTTTCAAAAAAACAGCTCGTCCGCCCCGTGTGGCACGCAATCCCCCCAATCTGCGTGATGATAAGCACAATCACATCCCTGTCGCAATCGGTGCGAATCTCATGAACGATTTGGGTGTGTCCGCTCGTCTCGCCCTTGTGCCACAGCTTGCCACGAGAGCGACTAAAATACACCGCCTGCCCCGTTTGTGCCGTCATCGCCAGAGCTTCACGGTTTTGCCATGCCATCATCAGTATCCGCCCTGTCTTATGGTCTTGGGCAATGGCAGGAATTAGTCCGTCTGCGTTAAAATTTAGGGCATCAAGATAGCTCATCATCGTCTCCTTTTGGGGTATTTTATCATAAATTTATCACAAAATCCGCCAATCATGCTAGGGTACGCCCTAATCAGATTTTGGCAAACCCTGCCTAATAAGTCTTGAAAATTCACGACTTTCCATGTCCGTTTTATTCAAATGCTCGACATAAGGATTGGCGCGTGCCATGGCTCGCCACATATCCACCGTGTAGCTTGTGTCAATCGCCTGCTCATCGTGCAGATATTCTGGCAACAGCCCTGCAAGTAGTGCCCGATAATCCACAGGTATCCGCTCAATCTCCCCCATCATATCAAAAATCAACGTGGTGCAATTACTAATCAGCGTATTATACCAACGGGCTTCGTGGTTGAGACTCTCGCCTTTTTGTAAATAAAGCAAAAACAGCTCACGCACGCTTTCTTTTGGCAAATTAACAGGATAAATGTACATGTCTTCGCCACGCACGTTGGTGCGAGAGTATATCAAATCCTTCTCATCGCCCACGACAAGCCCAAGCTCAAACTGGCGAAAAAATCCCCCAATCGCCGAAAAGCTCTCATGCGACTCTTTACGAATTTCAATAGAAAAGCTTAATTTTTCGCTATTTTTAAAGCCAAAACTTGCCATCATATGTACGATTTTATCCAAGCCCCAATCCGAGATGATAAGCTCAAAAGTTTCTAGCTCTTGTAGGTTATACTGGCGAGTTTCCCAATTTACATCATATTTGTCCTTATCATACCAACGAAAATTACGCACATTGTGCAGGGTAACCATGTCGCCTTGTTTTTCGTATTGAATGATTCTGGCGACTTCATCATGCCAGATGCGGTCGTTTTTTGCGTCCATGCCAAAATACCACCCAAGCCCCACGCCAAAGCAGATAAGATACACCGCCAAATCCGTCCGCCGTCTAAAAATCGCCCGAGTGATAAAAAGCCCGTTAAACTCATTGCCAAACACGCCAAAAATACCATAAAAATTTGCGTACCCACATCGCCAAAGGGCTTATGCACCCATAGTGCCATCAGTAGCCAAAAACTGCTCGCCCCAACAAAGAGCGTAAAGGCAATGGAGATAAGCCATACAAAAGCACGGGTTACAAAAAATCGGGCGATAAACCGCCGAACGGCAGGGGGCAGAGCCTTGATAAGGGCGTTTTTGGGAAGTTGGTCGGTCATAATTTTGGCAGATAAAGGGGCTATTATAAAGAACCTCAAGAATAATTGCACACAAAATCTTGCAATCCACCCAAAAACCCTTTATAATGCACGTCCCACCTTCCGCTATTTATTTTTAAATAAATTGGCAAAAAGGTTCATCGGTTGGTCTGCCAACCTTTAATAAAGAGGCTACTTATGAAAGTAAAACTAAAAACCAAACGTGGTGCGGCAAAGCGTTTTAAAAAAACCGCCAACGGCTTTAAACGCAAACAAGCGTTCAAACGCCACATTTTGACCAAAAAATCTCCTAAGCGTATCCGCCAATTGCGTGGTTGCGTCATGGTTCACGTCGCTGACGTTCCATCAATCCGCCGTATGTGCCCATACATTTAATATCTAGGAGAATATAATGGCTCGTGTAAAACGTGGTGTACAGGCTAACCGCCGTCATAAAAAAGTCTTGGCTCGTGCAAAAGGTTACTATGGTGCACGCTCTCGTGTGTATCGTGTTGCCGTGCAAGCGGTAATGAAGGCAGGTCAATATGCATATAGAGACCGCCGTAACAAAAAACGCTCTTTCCGCCGTCTGTGGATTGCTCGTATCAATGCAGGTGCTCGTCTAAATGGTCTGTCATACAGCCGTCTTATCAATGGTCTTAAAAAGGCAAGCATTGAGATTGACCGCCGTATCCTAGCAGACATCGCCATGCATGACGCAGTAGCGTTCACGGCAATCTGCGAAAAAGCAAAATCTGCCCTAGCCTAAGCTAACAGCTTGCTTAAAAACCCCAGAGCTTTTGTTTTGGGGTTTTGTTTTTACTTATTGAATAAATTTACCAATCAGCCCAAATCCGCACCATTTGGCATTTTTAAAACAGTGGTCTTGTTGGGCGTACTTTTCATGCCCTTTGGCGACATCAATCCCCAAAAGTATTATTGTCTCTCACCACCCAAACGGTTATAATAACATTCCAATATCCATTTATTGACAACCGCCATGCACCATTTTAGCCAAGTCAGCTTTGATGAAGCCTTGATTCAAAAATACAACCGTCAAGGCCCTCGTTACACGTCCTATCCGACCGTTTTAGAGTTCGCCCCCATTCTAGACGGTGTGGAGATGAGCATTTTACAGCAAAAAGACCCTGCCGTCCCCCTATCGCTCTACATTCATATCCCTTTTTGCCGTCATCTGTGCTACTACTGTGGCTGTAACAAAATCATCACCAAGAAAAACAGCGACTCGGGCGATTATTTGGATTATCTGTTTAGAGAAATTCGCCATAAAAAATCCCTGCTAAACGGCAATGCAAAGGTCAAACAAGTCCACTTGGGGGGCGGTACACCAACCTTTTTAAGTGATGATGAGCTAACCATATTGTGGCGGTTTTTACAAGATGAATTTGACTTTGCTGATGACGGGGATTATTCGGTAGAGATTGACCCACGAGAGCTTAGACAGACGACTTTGGCGGTCTTACGCTCGCTGGGGGTCAATCGCTTATCATTTGGGGTGCAGGATTTGGACGAGACCGTACAGATAGTTGTGAACCGTGTACAGCCCCACAGCATGGTGCAGGCGGTCATGCGTGAAGCCAGAGAATTGGGCTTTGGTTCGATTAATATTGACTTAATTTATGGCTTGCCCCATCAGAGTGTAGCGAGTATGGCGGACACGGTCGCCAAAATTATCGCCCTAGCCCCTGACCGCTTATCGGTGTTTAACTACGCCCATCTGCCGGAGCGATTCACCGCCCAACGCCGCATCAAAGATGACGACCTGCCTAGTCCTGCCGACAAGCTCACCATGTTTGGCAACATCATCAAGGCACTCACGGACGCAGGTTATCAGTATATTGGCATTGACCATTTTGCTCGCCCTGATGATGACATGGCCATCGCCCAACGCCAAGGCAAGCTCCATCGCAACTTTCAAGGCTATGCCATCTTAGGCGAGTGCGACCTGCTCTCATTTGGGGTGAGCAGTATCAGTCAGATTGGCGAACATATCCTACAAAACCCCACCGACCTAACAGAATATCAAGCACGCATTAATGACGGCACGCTCCCTGCCATCAAGCACATCAAAGCAGATGACAAAGACAAACTTCGCCGTTATGTCATCATGAACTTACTATGCCATGACCGTCTGGACTTTGCTGATGTTGATGAGCGATTTGGCATTGACAGTCGCCGTTATTTTGAGCCAGAGCTGGCAAACCTACACCAAATGGCAGAAGACGGGCTTGTCTTTATCGATGAGGGGGGTGTACAAATCCTACCCAAAGGGCGGATACTGGGGCGTAACGTGGCAATGGTCTTTGATGAATACCTAACCCAAAAGCACAGCGGACGGTTTAGTAAGGTCATCTGACACCCAATAAAAACAACCATCATGTGTATGGTCGTTTTTTAGGGCGTGGCTTAACCACCCACAAACAACCATATCGTATAACCCACAAAGATAGACAACAGTACCGCACCCACGCCATGCCCGAGTTTTTGACTGCCACGCACAGCAAACAGGCACAGGACAAACAGCAAGCCCGTTACCCCACCCATGACAATCATATCACGGCTCACCACTTCACGAGCCACCGCCATGGGCATGATGGCAGCAGGAATGCCCACGACCGCTAGGGTGTTAAAGATGTTTGAGCCAATGACGTTACCCAATGCCATCTCGTCTTCGCCCTTGCGTGCGGCGATGATGGATGAGACCAGCTCAGGTAAGCTCGTACCCACCGCCACGATGGTAAGACCGATGATAAGCTCGGACAGCCCTGCGATTTTGGCAATCTCCACCGCTCCCCACACCACAAGGCGTGAACTTAGCACCAGCACCACCAAGCCCCCGATGAGTTTGACGAGCGCCATACCCATGCGAAAATCCACCGTGTCAGGCACATCATCACTGGCTGATTTGCCCAGCTTTGCCATATAAATCTGAAATGTCAAAAACACCGCCAACGCCCCAAGGAGGATCGCCCCGTCCAGACGACTCACTTGTCCGTCCAATAACTGAAAAATCGCCAAAGCGGTAATGCCGATGAGTATCAAAAAGTCGGATTTGACCAAGGACTTTTGGATAAATAAAGGACTGACCAACGCTGTTGCACCCAGTACGAGCGTGATGTTGGTGATGTTTGAGCCGTACGCATTACCCAGTGCCAAACCAGGGGCTCCGTTTAGGGCGGATAGCACCGACACGACTATCTCAGGGGCGGACGTGCCGATACCAATCACAAGCATGCCTACCAGCAATTTAGGCATGCCAAATTTTAGGGCGATACTAGATGACCCTTCAATAAAAAACTCGGCACTATGCACAAGCAAAGCAATGCCGACAATCATCGCAATAATGGCTAATAACATAGAATAAAAGATAAGAAAAGGGGCGTGTATTTTAGCACATGCCAAATATTACATTGTTATTTCTCGGTAAAAATAAGAGCGTATCACTACGCCCTTAACTTTATTCACACCCCCAGACTTTCATATTGGCTACGGCTAACGACCGTATTAAATAACCCTAAATACACCGTCTTCTTATCAATCCCTGCGTATTCAAGGCTAGAATCTTCGTAGCGTTTAAATTTATAAACAGCATCATTCATTACACTTTCATCAAAGACATTTAAGGATACCAATAATTGAAAATCCTTTTGTGTTAAACCTGTTACTTTGGTAAACAATTCAGGTTCAAGCTCTTGTATCACATCTTTTAAACTGTGCTCCCGAAAATCCGACAAATACATAAAAATCGGAATGCGAGTGGCAAATTTAATCAGTTTTTCCTTGATTTCTTGGCGTTTGGATTTTTTGTCCTTTTCTTCATCGGTTAATTTTTTAAGCTCTTTCTTTTCATCATCGGACAATTCATTTTCTTTGGCTTTTTGCTTAATGGCTTTAATGCGTTCAGAGCGATTGATGACAATTTGAATGTCTTCATTTAAATTACGAAAACCTTCCAATTTATCTAATGCGTCCAATGCGTCCTTATTTGCCATCAGATTTTTTAAAGTAATATCATCAACATTGACCAAAAGTGCCGACTGCCAACGCCTTGCCAAAAGAGTCGCCGTTGTGCCACTCATCGCCATATCTAGGAGTAGTTTTGCGTCCACTTGTTGCATTGCACTGCCATCATAAGCAAGCACAGGCAAAAAGGCGATAAATTCAGCGACTTTACTCTCTGGATTGCCTTCCTTTGGGTTTAGTTTGTGGGCATAATCAGCGATTTGGCGTAAGGCACGATTGGGAGCAAAATCAAAGATATAGCACTGATTTTTAATAATATTTACCCCATCATCGCCCCGCACCGTCCACGGGGTTTGCACTCGAAACCCCGCCTGAAAATAAGTCTCAGGACTGCTACAATTACGAAGCATAAAAATCCCTGTCCACGCAGGCACAGATACGCCCGTCATCAATTTACCACAAGACAGCGTAATGGATTTGGTTGCCAAAGGATTGTTTGTCATTGCATTTTTGACAGGAATTAACGCCCTATCGCCCATTCCTGCATTATTGCCTGCCGATACGATAATATCATAATCGTGATAAAATTTATTATTAGGAGCTTTTAATAAATTCGCCATTGCAAAACAACTCGCCACACTTGGCAAAAACCAAAGGGTATGCAATAAGCTATTTAATAAATTCACATCACTAAATGGCATTGGCGGTTTGGCATTGCCTTGTTTTAAATTGGTAACAATCATTTCATCAAGATTATCACGAATTAAATCCAGCCATTTTTGTACATAATTTTCGTGTTTAAATTTAGCCGTTTCCCCATTACCATCTGCTTTAAAAAACTCGCCCAAATCAAACTCATTAAACTCGCCTTGTGTGGCAATATGGCGAATATTTTCTGGTAATTGATAAGTAAGTAACATCATTTGGGGCAATGACAAATAAGGATTATCGCCTTTTGTTTTGTCCCAATTTAATTTTTCTCTTTGTTCATCGCCATAAGTCCAATTAAAGATTTGCTCTTCAATAAATTCCCCAGACGCAATCGCTCGAAATGGCGTACCTGATAAATACAAATAATGCTCTGTGGTAATCGGCAATTCATTTTCATTAAAATTTTCTACGCCAATTTCCATTTCTTGATATTCATTTTGCATTTGTGCCAATTCATCATCTTTGGCAAAAAGCGATTTGGCACTATCACGCCACGCCCCAAAATGATATTCATCAAATACCACACAATCCCAGTTTATCGTATGTATCCATTCATTTTTGGCTTTGATATTACCAAATCTATCTTTGCCAAGCACATCTTGAAAAGAAGCAAAATATACCATTGGTTTGGTTTTATCATAATTATCTATTTTTAATTCGCTATCACGGCTGATAAATTGCCAACCATTAAAATCAATGTGGCTTGTCAAATCCTCTTCCCACGCATTTTTTACCGCAGGTTTAAAGGTTAAAATGAGCACCCGTTGCCAATTCATTTTTTTGGCTAATTGATAGGTAGCAAACGTTTTACCAAATCGCATTTTGGCATTCCATAAAAAATGCGGTGTGCGGTGGTTATTTTTATCTTGTTTAATAAGATTAAAATAATTGGCGGTTTTTTGTACAGCCGATAACTGCTCTGGACGCATTTTAAAATCTTGTGTGCGTTGCCTTTCAAAAGTTTTGGATTGTTTGATATTTAAAATGGCGTTTTTAATGGTATCTATATCACATTCAAACCATTCGCCTGCAATGCGTTTTATACCCATTTTTTCTAGCATTTTATGCACGGCAAAATCTTTAAAATAACCGCCATCATCTTTAATCGCCAACGATTCAAATTCTAGTTTCCAACTTTGGCTTGGGGTAATGGTTGGATAATGTTGTTTCATTCGCTCCATAACGGTCTCTTGGGCGGTATAGCCTACTTTAAGACAATTTGGATAACGGCTGTCTGAATAGACATAAATTTTTGGGGCGTGGATTTGGGTAAAGGTTGGATTCATTTTAAATATCCTTGTAACGGTCAATAATATGGGTAGCTTGTTTGTCTAATTCTGGGAATAGGGTTTGATGACTGATACCACAATATTCTAACTGTTTTAAAATATATTCTTTTTTACTAGCGTCAATAATAAATCTTGCTCTAACCCATTCTGGATTAACATTGGCTTGACTGGTTTTGTTGCTTTGAATGCCAAAAATTAAAAAAGCCCCTTGTTGCTTAGCAATTCTTGGATTATTTAATCTTGGCTTTACACAAATTACTTTATAAAAATCACGATAATCTATATTTGATAAAAAATATGGTTTATCTTTGCGAATGTCATTTAATAGATTAATTATTTCTTGAATTTTATTTAATTCATTGTTGATAGCATTAAACGGGATATTATTAAAACTTAAACAATTTCTTTGATGAACTTCATCATCAACTTCTTTACTTAATCTTTCTGGGCTAAGTGTATTATCTAGTAGAAAATTTGGGTTTTTTTCCATATTTCTTCTAAGAATATCTAAATTATTTAATAAATTTTCTTGTGATATTTTCTGATATAACTCAATATCAAAATCATTATTTTGTAAGGATAATGCAGACAAAATAGCAACCGTATCGCTATCGTGATATTTTATTTGACTACTTGGAATATCAAAAATAATCACTTCGCCATCTTTTAAATCATCATTAATAATATTTTCTTGATTGCATTCTTGGCAATTAACCGTTTTTTTGTCTTTACCATAATTATTATTGACAGCAAAATACAAGCCAACCAATGCATTATAAGAAATATCTAATAATCTTGTTGGATAATCATAATGTTGCATTTTTACCAATTTATCAAAAAGTGTGTCGTGTGGTGAAAAATATTCGGCACATTCCGTCAAAACATCTTTGGTAATTAAATGCTCACTTTTAATCAATTCTTGTTTGCCAGTATCCTTGTTTTTTCTATAAATGCTTGGCTCTAACAAATATTTTTTATCAGAATGTCCACGGAAAAATCTTGTGTGATTTTTTGACAACTCCAATTTTGAAATTTGCTCAACAAATTGCTCAATACTTTCAATTCTAATCGCATTATTCATCATCATTCTCCAATAAATCTGCTTGTTTAGTCTTTTTACCACGAGATTTTTTAGGCTTTACACCAGTCTCATTATCCATTGGGCGTATCATTTCTTGTATATATCTAATATCGTCATTATTAAACCCATACTTTGCAAACAACTCTTCATCAGTCCAAGGTTTTGAGAAATCCTGCATTGGCACAAGCTGATAAACTCTTTTTGGTGCATCTTGCGTATTTTTTATAAGTGTAATTAGAAAATGGAAAAATTGCGTATTGATATAACTCATTACATTTTTACAAGTTTGCTCACTATCAAAACAACCAATTACCAAATAAGTCTCTGTGCAAGCAGTATTTATACCTGCATATATTGGTTTTAGTAAATCATTTTTGCTATCACCTGTACCAAATGCTCTTGGTACAATAACTTTATGTTTTAGAACTCATTCTTGGTTTTTCAGTATTTCTGACATTTTGATATAACCAATACCACCGTTTTGGAACAAAACTACATTTTCATTACAATTTACATAAGGTTTTGGTTTTCCTTTTACAAAAGTTCTTAGTCCAAAAGGTTTTAATGAGCTAACAAAGTCTGAAAAACTTTTTTCTTTTAATTTTCTAACTTTATTTAAAATAGAAACAGCATTATTATAACGCACAAATATATCAATCCCACCTTCCTTTAAAGGGCGTTTTACTTGCGAAATACAATGACCATTATCATAGGTAAATACCATACAATCATCATTATGAGTTTTATCCCATAAAAAATAACTGACACCGCCTTTAATTTCCACATTATCAAAACAATCTTTTGAATTAGGAAAATCGTGAATTTCTTTAATGCGTTTATCATTCAACATATTATCCCGAAATTCATCAAGACCTTTACCACCTGCAAACCAACGGCTTGGCGTAATCATAATCAGATGATTGGGATTTAATTTTTTAGCTTGTTCAATAAACAAATGATAAATGGGTTTTGCACTTGCTCCTGCTCCACCGTCATCTAATTGATAAGGCGGATTGCCAATAATCACATCAAATTTCATCTTTAAAATCTCATTAAAAATTGTTTCTTTATCGCTATGAATAAATGCATAAGCGTGGTTTTCCAATCCTTGCCGATGACCAAATACTTCTTGGCTTGCCCCACATTCACTGCATTTACCATCTTTAAAGGTATGATTGACATTGCCAAAAATAATATTGCCCATTTCATTGTCAAACTCATCACAAATAGAAATGGGTGAATTGGCAATTCTGGCACAATACACACTACGGCGTGATAATAGGGCGGTTAACCCAGTAATGGCAATACCAAATACTTGATTTTTACAAATATGGTTAATGCGAGTTTGTTTATCGGGAATTTGACTTTTTAAGCCTTTATCCAAGCGTTTGACAATTTCTCGCAGGAATACCCCTGATTTACATACAGGGTCTAAAAATGTCGCCTTTGAATTTTGCCAAATATCAGACGGTAATAAATCCAGCATTTGATTGGCAAGTTTTGGCGAAGTAAATACTTCATCATTGGAAAGACTGGACAAGCAATCCAAAACATCAGGATTATAAGCCAATTCAAATAAATTTAATTGACCCTTGCCGATATTATCCAAATCAGGAATGATGTTGCTGTCTATTTGAAAGTTTGAGTTTTCCATTTATAAATTACCTTTATCTATTAATACATCAAAACCCACATTACAGCTTTGGGTTGCTATCTGATTTTTTAGAATATGATTAATGCGAGTTTTTTTATCAGGTATTTGACTCTCTAAACCCTTATCCAGTCTTTTAATTACTTCACTCACAAATATTTGAGATTTGCAACTATTATCTAAAAGTTTAATATTCGGATTAGACCAAAGATCACTAGAAAACAAATCTAGAACCTTATTAATAACTTCTTTTGTTAAGTTATCATCGACATTTAACACGGCAAGACAATTCAACACATCGTCATTGTATAAACTTTCAGATAAATTTAGATTTCTTTCTAAATTTACATCTTTAATAACATCAAATTTCATTTTTTTGTTCTCTTAATTTTTTAAAATCAGTTTCTGTATAATCAGGGGGAATAGGCTTAGCAATAAACCCTTTATCAATAGGCGAAGCGTTGTCTAGTTTTTCTACCAAATTTTCATAGACATAATCACGCCTTTGTACTAAAATATGACTAGTAAACTTCCATTCGCTAAATACAATAGGATTTTCATTTAAATCTTTTAGGGTTAAGGCATTACCATTTATGATATTTTTATTTAATAAAAATTCAGCTATTCTTATTATTTCATCATCAATATCTTTAAAATGGCTTTGATAATGTTCTGTAAAAATATCCAATAATCGCTTACGGCATTCAATGCAATTATCTGACAAAATTTCTATGCCATAAATGGACGATATGGCATAAATAGCATTCCTTTCATAATCAGATTTTGAGTATGTGTAAGATTTTTGACCTTTTTTCTTGATTTTTACCAATTTTAAAACAAGGCTAAGTTTTCGGCTTAGAATTTCCGCCAAAAAATTACCATTACCACACGCAGGCTCCAAAAAGGTCTTTCCAATAGCCTCTTTGTTACCTGCCTGCCAAATAGCATTAGGCAATAAATCCAACATTGCGTTTACTTCCCTTTCGGCTGTAAACACTTCACCAAAATCCGCCACTCGTTTTTTGGATTTGACTTGTCTATTATTGGTTGGTATTGGGGCGGTATCAGTCATTTTGCACCGCCTTGCTTGATGGGATTTGGACAAATTTTGAACACGAAAAAAGCCCGTCATTAGGCGAGCTTTTAAAAAATAAGAATGGACGGTTAATTAAACAATCATTAACCGTGCGAATTGCGAATTGCGAATTGCGAATTGCGAATTGCGAATTGCGAATTGCGAATTGCGAATTGCGAATTGCGAATTGCGAATTGCGAATTGCGAATTGCGAATTATTTTAGTGAGCATTTTACTAATGTCAAGTCTCATAAGTCATTTTTACAAAAATTTCCCCAAATATTCTAGCATAATCCCTACATATAAGCAAAAAAAATAAGAGCGTATCGCTACGCCCTTATTTATTAAACTAAACCCGCTCAATCACGGTGGCAATCCCCTGCCCAAGCCCAATACACATGGTGGCAAGCCCAAGCGTGGTGTCTTGTTGTTCCATTACATTGAGTAAGGTTGTGGTAATTCTCGCCCCAGAACAGCCCAGTGGGTGTCCTAATGCAATCGCTCCGCCATTGTGATTGACGATGTCTTGCTTGTCATACAATCCTAAGCCTTTTAACACCGACAAGCCTTGTGCGGCAAAGGCTTCGTTTAGCTCTACGGTCTGAATGTCGTTAATGGTCAAGCCTGCTCGTTTTAATGCCTTTTCGGTAGCTGGTACAGGTCCATAGCCCATAATGGCAGCATCACAACCTGCGATTGCCATAGAGCGGATTTTGGCACGGGGTTTTAGCCCAAGCTCTTGGGCAGTTTGGGCAGACATCAATAGCATTGCTGACGCACCGTCCGACAATGCGGATGCAGTACCTGCTGTTACCGTACCGCCTTTGGGGTCAAAGACAGGCTTTAGGGCTTTGAAAGTATCCAAATTGGCGTCCGAGCGAATGACTTCGTCCACAAGGCACATCTGTAAATTGCCGTCACTATCGTGTCCTTCTACGCCCACAATTTCATTTTTAAATCTGCCGTTTATGGTGGCGTCCCACGCTTTTTGGTGTGATTTTACGCCAAACTCGTCTTGCTCTTCTCGGCTAATACCATTTAACCGTCCCAGCATTTCAGCCGTTAGCCCCATCATATTGGAGGCTTTGGCATAGTGTTTGCTTGCTTTGGGATTTAAATCCACGCCGTGCATCATATTGACGTGTCCCATATGCTCCACCCCACCGATGATAAACACATCGCCTTGATTCGTTGCAATCTGGGCGGCGGCGGTGTGCAGGGCTTGCATTGACGAACCGCAAAGGCGATTGACTGTTTGTCCGCCTGCACTTTTGGGAATGCCAGCCAAAAGCCCAATGTGGCGCGCGATATTCCAGCCTTGTTCAAGCGTTTGGTTTACCACCCCCCAAATCACATCTTCCACAAGGTTTAAATCAAATTCATTACGAGCCAAAAGCTGTTTTACCACTTCGGCAGAAAGGTTGTCGGCACGCACATTGCGGAACATACCATTTTTAGATTTGCCCATTGCTGAGCGTACGCCATCCACAATGACGACATCATTCGGGTTTAGGGTTGTCATAAGTTTTTCCTTAAAAAAATAGTAAAGCAACATTAATACACAGTATACCACACCATATGGCACACCCCATTTCATTGTATCAGATAACCTGATACACAATCAAATTCTCATCAAGTCCTTTATCAAGCGTTGCAAACACCACCGCATCCGCCACATCTGCCCCGTCTTTATCATAGGACAACGCCCCAGTTTGGCTGTCGTATTTGATATGCTCTTTGATATTATCGGCGGTCAAGTTATCAAATACACGGAGTGCCAATGCAATGCTATCCTCATTCACATTAAAATCAGTAATGGTATCCACCGAGCCATTTAACAGATTGCTAAATACAAAAGTATCCGCCCCTGCTCCGCCTGTCAAGGTATTGGACAGCTCATTGCCTGTAATGCGGTTATCCAAATCATTACCAATCGCAATCTCCGCCACGCCAAACAGGCTGATGTTCTCCACATTAGGCGAGAGCGTATAACTTTGAGCATAGCTGTGGACGGTGTCTATCCCTTCAAGATAATTTTCCACCACCACATCATTGGCATTATCCACCACAAAAATATCATCGCCTTTTCCGCCGTGAATGGTGTCATTGCCACGACCGCCATCTAGGTAGTCGTTGCCATCTCGACCTTCTATCAAATCATCGCCATTTCCGCCAAAAATCTCATTATCAGCGACATTACCTTTTAGGCTGTCTGAATATTCCGAACCGATTAAGCGTTCCAACTGCGTGCCATAGCCGATAAAGGCTTGACCGTCTGTAAAGGTGTAATCGCCAACTTTACCATTAAACAGTCGCCAATTATCCGTAACCGCCCCATCGTATCCTGTAAAGTAAGTGCTTGGGGTAAAGTTTTTAAAGTCTTGTATTGCCAAGCGTTCTGCTTTATCGCCACGATAAATCCACGAACCCGCGGTCAAATCCACCGTTACACGCTCATTTTCTTTGGACGCATCAAAAGTATCCACGCCAGCCCCGTCCCAAATGTAAATATTGCCGTCAGGACTTTGCGGATTAAAGGTTTTGAAGGTGTAAGTGTCGTTGCCAGCTCTTTGCGTTTTGTTTACGCCATAACGGTATTGCACAAAAGCAATGTCAAACAGTCGCAAATCCGAACGGTTAATTTCCATATTGGTGGTTTTGTACGACATCACGCTCATACCAGTATGTTCTTCAAAATAGGACAAAGTCGGATTTTCGTGCGTGTGTTTCATACCCAAAGAATGCCCAACTTCGTGCATTATCAAAAACACCCCCAATTCTGGGTGGTTCACACTAAAATGCACATTACCGCCATAATAACCCACCCCTGCCGAACCGCTCAATGGGCGATGGTGAAAACCAATGTCCGCACGCCCCTCGCCGTTGGTGGTATTGACACCAGCATTGTCATCAATTTGCACAAACTTAATATCAGCATATTTTTCATAAGTATCAAGAGCATCACGCACGGCTTTGCGATTACCCTCTGTCCAATCAAGGGCATTTGAATATTCGTTGTTAAAAGAATAGCTAATCGTTGCCCCTTTGCCAATCTGCCAATTTTTCAAATACCCTGACGCTTGGTCTCGGTATTCTAGGCTTTGGATAAAATACGGTTTTTCGCTGTTAGAATGCTCAAAAGTGCTAACAAAATCGCCTGTTAAGTTGTCTTTGCCTGTTTTGTAGGCGTGTTCGGTATTGACGACAATGGTTTGCCCTTGATGATTTTTACCTGTCAAGGTGGCAACCACTTTGTCGCTTTGTTTTAAAATACCGTTGTCCACCAAAGTTTCAAAAGACAAATCATCTTTGACCTGTGTTTCAATTCGTTCATTGCCAATATCAAGCGTGATTGTATCGCCCACTTTGGCAGAACCCAAAACCACGCCTTTAATCAAAGTTTGCGGATTGGGCAAATTGGTTTTGACCGCCCCATTTTCAATATAAGCATTTGGGTTAAATTGATAAGCGGATTTGTCCAATTGTGGCAAAAGCTCATAGCGAGTTTTACCGTCTTCCAAATAATAAACGCTCCAACCGCCTTTATTTTCAAAGCTAATCTCTTGTCCTTTGGCATTTTGCAAATCGGCAAGGCTAATGTCCCAATAGAATGTTTGGTCTTTTAAGTTAATGCCAATTGCATATTCTTTGCCATTTAATTTGGCGACAAAGGATTGAAATTGCGTAGGATTTTGATATTGGGCATATCGCCCTGTAAGCTCAATTTTGCCTGTCAATCTCACAGTTTCGCTTGGATTGATTTCCGCCATTTCGCTAATTTTGATTTGGGCAGAGGCAAAATTATCTACCGAATACGCACGCTCAATGGTTTTACTACCCAAAGTCGCAACCATCTTACCGCTTTGATTTTCAACCAAATCTTGGGTTCTGATGTCCACGCTGAACTTGCCATTTTGTACGGTTGCCGTTGCCGTTTTGTCGCCAAAACGCAGAGTAACCATTTGACCGTCCGCACCGTTTGCTGTGCCTGTGATTTTGGTCGTTGCGATTTTGCTTTCGGTTACATTGATGACATCATCGCTGGTTAAGCTATCTAATTGAATACTAATTGGTTTTGGCGTATTGGGTGGCGTAACGACCGCTCCGACCGTGTAATTTTGTTCAACCGTTGCCGTGCCGATGTTGCCTGCGGTGTCGCTGGTTTCAAGGCTGGCTGAAAGGCTTTTGCTGGCATTTTGGATTAAGGCGGTTCGTGGCACTTCTACGCTAAATGTGCCATTTTGGGCGACATTTGCCGTAAATTCCGTGCCATTTACCGATACTTTGACTTTGTCGGTCGGCTTAAATTCGCCTGACACCGTCCCTGTTAGGGTAACAGTATCAGTACCTGTTTGGGCGATTGTGGAAATTGGGTCTAAACCTACCATCAAATCAGGGGCAATCGTATCCACAACAAATTTGCCAACGGATTGATTTTCCGCCACATTACCAGCATTATCCTGAACGCTCACTTTTACGACAAAATCATTATTGCCTTGATTTTGTTTGGCAATATTTTCAGGCAGGTTTACCGTCCACGATTTGCCGTTTACCATTGCCGAATGCGTTTGATTATTCAAAATCACATCAACTTTTACGGACGATTGCACCACATCGGCATCAAAATTCAGGCTACCTGAAAGGGTTAAACCTTTACTTTGACTATTGACCGTTTGGTTGTTTGTGGCGATTTCTACCGCTGGCTGATTGAGCGTAACATCGTAAGTATAAGATTGATTTTGCTCAATAATCTTTTCATTTCCTGCTTTATCTCGTGCGGTTAAATGCCATTTCACGGCTTGACCGCTGGCAAATTCGCCACTTGCGATAGAGACTTGATAATAATCGCTATTTTTGGTGGCAATATGTTCCTTGCCATTGACCGAAACTTTGACAGCAACGGTTTCATTTTCGCCCAGATTGGCAATTTTTCCTTTTAAAACAATATGGTTTTTGGCGACTTCACGGTTAATCACGCCATCTTTGCCAATTTTTTCATAAACAAAACTTGGGTCGGGCGGTGTGATGTCCACGCCATAGGATTTTTCGGCAGTGCCTGTGGCGGTATTTTTGGCATCGTCTGTGGTAGTAACGCTTGCCTTAACCACCGTGCGACCGCTCGCCACCATCTCTGAGCCGTCAAATGCCACGCTAAATGTGCCATTTTGAATGGTGGTCTTAATGTCCACCCATGCCACGCCCGTGCAGGTTGGGCAACCACAAGACAGGGTAACTTCATCGCCATCTTTGGCATTTTCTACCGTGCCTGAAACGCTGATTTTGCCTTCGCTTTCTTTTAGGTTGATGACATTGTCATCGGTAATATTATTAAAGCTAATCGTGGGCATGGCAATGTTGGTATCTACTTGATAAGTATGGGTAGTTGTGCCAATATCTTTGCCATTTCGGGTAAGACTTGCCGAAATTTCATTGTGGATGATTAGGGTTTTGCCGTCCAAATTTAGGCTAAATTTGCCATCGGTAATAACAACGGTTTGGCTTGCCGTGCCAATCATTACGGTCAAAACATCGCCTGTTTTGCTGTTTGTTACCGTGCCTGTAACCGCCAAAGTCGCCTGACTTTCAGATAGGTTAATGATATTATCATCAGTAATACCATCAAAGGTAATTTTAGGCGGATTTTTGGCAAGCTCGTCCGCTTCGGCTTGTTCTTTTTCAGCTTGCTCCCTCTCTTGGCGTTCTTTTTCCAAACGCTCTTTTTCGGCTTGTTCTTTTTCGGCTTTGGCTTTTACTTCTTGCTCGGCTTTATTAACCCCCTCAGCCTCATTTCTTTCTGTGTTTGGTGTTTTGGCATCAGACTTTTTATTTAAGGCAGTTACCCCGCCAACCGCCAACGCCCCCATCAGCCAAGTACCAGCCTTGATGGTGCTGACATCGGTGGCAGTCTGAGCAACCGAAGTGGCAAAGTCCGACACATAAGCACCAAAATCCTCAATCACAAAGGCAAGCTCATCATCTGCAAAATAAGCATAAACATCATCGCCCACCTGCTCAACTCGCACCTCATCGGTTGGTTGGTTCTGTTCATCAACGACCTGATAAGACATTTTGCCACGAGCTTTGAGTTTGATGGGTTTTTGCTGTTCTAAGGTAATGACTTGTTTGGTATTATGATTGTCATTAACAATAAGACGATAGGCTTTTTTCATAAATCAAATTTCCACATGGGTAATTGGTTGTTCTAAGCTTTCATTTTAACATAAATTCCCTTATTTGGACTAGGAAATACAGACAAAGCACCCAAATTCAGTTATTAATGATTTTGGCGAGCCTGAATTTTTGCCAACACAGCATCACGCACTTCATTTGAATTTACACCTTGATTGGGGTTGTCCGATAAATTTTTATAAGCAGTCATCACACGATTTTCTACCCATTTTTTATATTCATCAGAATTGAACTTTTCATTCAAATAATCATCAATTGCATCGATGGCAATTTGTTCTATGGAACAATTTTTTACTTGGCTCGCCCAATACCATAATGAATGATGCATATCAAATGGCAATGACAAAGTTAATAAAACTTCTGTATTTTCCAAATCATTTTCATTTAGTAATTCATCATTCATTGTTCATTACCTTAATTGGTGCGTACTTTTAGAAAAATACCTTACGCATTAAGTTTTGGGATTAAAGCCAATACCATAATCCATATCAATCACAATACCCAATTGCCAAAATAATAATAAATGCCTCGCCGATAATTTTAAATCAAATTCATCGTTTTTGTGTTGAGCGGATAAATATAAATGCAAAATATTACCTTCACAAAGTTCATAAAATGATTGATATTTGTCATAATTGATAATTTCAATTAATTCATTTAACCACAAGTAAAGTTTTGCATTTTGGTCTCATTCAAAATCAAGCAAATGCCCTTATTATCCTCTAATAAAGTAAATTTATCTTTAAATGGGTGATGATGAACAAATTGCAAAACTTCATCTTTGTGCGTTGAGTTAAATGACAAAACCAAATCCATGTGCTTAATATTCATTTAACTTTATTCCCAAATACTATTGGCAAATTGTAGTGGACGAATTTGAGTTCGCCCACTACCAAGCCACATTACGCTTATGATTAAGCGTAAAACGACTTCCCACTCTCCGCCATTTCTCTTAGCAATACAGGAGCTTCATACGCCTTGCCCAGATGAGCGTATTTATCGCACAAGGCGACAAATTCTTTTACGCCCACTTGGTCAATGTAGCGACACGGACCACCACGAAACGGTGGGAAGCCAAGCCCCATCAGCATCGCCATGTCTGCCTCGCCTGCACTTGCCACGATGCTATCTTCTAGGCAACGTACCGTCTCGGTACAAAACGCCACCATTAAGCGGTCAATGATTTCTTGCTCGTCAAAATCGGCATTACCGTCTTGCACCGCCTTTAACAGCTCATAAGTGGTCGTATCCACACTCTTTTTGGGCTTGCCTTTTTTGTCAAGCTCATATTTATAAAAGCCTGCACCATTTTTTTGACCTAGACGGTTACTTTCAAACATGACAGTCGTGGCACTCTTATAATCAGGGTTCATACGCTCAGGGAATGCGTTCGCCATGACCGCACTTGCGTGCACGCCTGTATCAATGCCCACCACGTCAAGCAGGTAGGCAGGTCCCATAGGCCAGCCGAACTTTTCCATGACTTTATCAATCTTGACAAAATCCGCCCCGTGTTTGATAAGTAAATCAAACGCCCCAAAATAAGGGAACAGCACACGGTTTACCAAAAATCCTGCACAGTCATTCACCACAATTGGCGTTTTGCCCATTTTTTGAGCAAGGGCAACCGTAGTCGCCACCGCTTCATCGCTCGTCTTCTCGCCGCGGATAATCTCCACAAGGGGCATACGATGAACAGGGTTAAAAAAGTGCATACCCACAAAATTCTCGGGGTGTTTTAGCGATTTGGCAAGCTCGGTAATACTAATCGTGGACGTGTTGGACGCAAGAACAGCCGTGTCTTTAATCAGGCTTTCGGTCTCGGCAAGCACCGATTTTTTGATTTTTTCGTTCTCCACCACCGCTTCAATGACGATGTCAGGCGTAGAAAAATCGCCATAGTTTAGGGTTGGGCGGATTTTGGATAGGGTTTCGCCCATTTTGGCAGTGCTAATTTTGCCACGTTCTACTTCTTTGCTAAGGAGCTTGCTCGCTTCATTCATTCCTAGATCAAGTTGCTCAGATTTGATGTCTTTCATGATGATGGGCAAGCCCTTGACCGCCGACTGATAAGCGATACCACCGCCCATAATCCCTGCCCCAAGAACCGCCATTTCATTGATGTCGTGGGCGGATTTGGATTGGTCTTTGGCACGTTTTTTGACAAGCTGGTCGTTTAGGAATACACCGACAAGAGCAGCCGCTTGTAGGGTTTTGGCGGATTTGGCAAAATTAGTCGCTTCAATCTTAATCGCTTCATCACGCCCCAAATTAACGTGGTTTTCTATCGCATCTAGGGCAAGGGCAACGGCAGGGTAATGCTTGGGATTAGCTTTGGCAAAAATCACACCTTTGGCAGAATTGAAGGCCATGGCTTGCTCGGTTCGGTTAAGTTTAACAGGTTCTAACTTCTCGGCACGTTTGGCTTGCCAGTCAAGCTCGCCATTTATGCACTTTTTGACCAAATCCAGAGCCGACTGCTCCACACTCTCGTCCGCCACGACAGCGTCCACCAAACCCACTTTTAGGGCATCGTTAGGTTTTAGTGGATTGCCTGTGGCGATGAGTTCTAGGGCGTTGTCAATGCCGATAATGCGTGGCGTACGCACACTACCACCAAAGCCAGGGAAAATACCGAGTTTGGTCTCAGGCAAGCCAATTTGAGCCGCTTGCCCCATGACACGGTACTCACACACAAGGGTCATCTCGCATCCACCGCCCAACGCTGCGCCATTAATGGCACAAACCTTAGGACATGGTAAATCTTCAAAACGGTTAAACACACTGTTAATGTCAAGTAGCCAATTTTCCAATTCTTCTTGGGGTTTTTTGAAATAACCGACAAACTCGGTAATGTCCGCCCCTGCGATAAAGATCTTTTTGCCTGACGTTACAATCAAGCCCTTGATGCTCGTGTCCTGCTCCAAGGCGGTTACGGCTTCTTTGAACTCAGCATTGGTGGCTTGGTCAAATTTATTGACCGACTCGGCCTCATTATTAAAATGAAATTTGACAATGTCGCCATCTATTCGGCTGACTTGTATGGATTTTCCACTATAAATCATGATTACTCCTGTTATGTCCCCCAATGGGGTTTGGTTAAATATCACTCATGATCGACCGATACAGGCAAAATAACAAATCACATCTGTCATCTCCATCTCGCCCACAGTCCATCACTGGTAGTGCATACTTACTATATCACAATCATTTAGGCAATGACCATTTTGTAACATTGACTTGTTGGTCATTTTCCAATAAATTTCCAATAAAAAAGCGAACCACCGTCCGCTTTTTTATTTCATGCACCTTATTTAATCACAGGCTCTTTGCCGTCTTCTATCACCGCACGAGTTACCACCACTTCTTTGGCATTCTCCATGCTTGGCAGTTCGTACATGGTGTCAAGCAGGGCATTTTCGATGATAGAACGCAGACCTCTTGCCCCTGTCTTACGCTTCATCGCCTGCTTGGCGACTGCCGTTAGGGCTTCATCTTCAAAGGTCAGCTTCGCCCCTTCCATGTCAAATAAGTATTCGTACTGTTTGGTCAAGGCGTTTTTGGGTTCGGTGAGAATCTGAATCAGGGCATCTTCATCTAGCTCATCTAATGTGGCGATCACAGGCAGACGTCCGATAAGCTCAGGAATAAGACCAAACTTAATCAAGTCCTCAGGCTCGACTTCTTTAAATAATTCGCTGATTTTGGTCTCTTCTTGGGCTTTGACATCGGCATTAAAGCCAATGCCCGTCTTCTCAGTGCGTTGCTGAATGATACGGTCAAGCCCTGCAAACGCTCCACCGACAATCATCAAGATGTTACTGGTATCCACCTGAATCATCTCTTGATTGGGGTGTTTACGTCCACCTTGGGGCGGAATGTTGGCAACCGTCCCTTCGATGAGTTTTAACAGAGCCTGCTGAACGCCCTCGCCCGACACGTCCCGAGTGATAGAGACGTTCTCGCCTTTTTTGCTGATTTTGTCAATCTCATCAATGTAGATAATCCCACGCTGGGTGCGTTCCACGTCATAGTCGGCAGATTGGAGCAGTTTTTGGACGATGTTCTCCACGTCCTCGCCCACATAGCCCGCTTCGGTGAGTGTGGTCGCGTCCGCCATGGCAAATGGCACATCTAGCATCTTGGCAAGGGTCTGAGCAAGCAGGGTTTTGCCCGAACCTGTGGGGCCGATGAGCAGGATGTTACTTTTGGCAAGCTCCACGGGCGAGATTTTGTTATCGGCACACACTTTTAGGCGTTTGTAGTGGTTATAGACCGCCACGGACAACGCTTTTTTGGCGGTGTCTTGACCGATGACGTATTCATCTAGATGTTCACGAATCTCTTTGGGCTTGGGTAGCACGGCACTCGCCCAGTCTTTATCATCGGTTTTGGCTTTGGCATGGCTTGGTTTTTTGCCTTGCTCGTTTTTGGTGTTCAAATCCATACCGCCCAACATGTCGCCACACAGCTCCACGCACTCGTTACAGATGTTGGTATTCTCATCAATGCCGGCAATGAGCTTTTTGACTTCATCTTTTTTCTTGCCACAAAAGGCACAGCACGGCTCTTTGGTCTTAATCATCAGTTTTCCTTTTACACATCTTTGCTAGGCAGGATAAGCCTGCCGTTATCGGTCATTTGCTACACAGGTCGTTTTTCAAGCACGGCATCCACCAAGCCATACTCTTTGGCTTCAAAAGCATCTAACCAATAATCACGCTCAACGTCTCGCTCGACTTTTTCAAGTGGCTGACCGGTACGCTCGGAAAGAATGGCATTTAGGCGTTCACGGATTTTTAGGATTTGTTTGGCACTAATCTCAATGTCGGTCGCCTGACCTTGAGCCCCGCCCGATGGCTGATGAATCATCACACGGCTATTGGCAAGGGCATAACGCTTACCCTTGGCACCCGCCGCCAACAGGAATGACCCCATACTACACGCCTGCCCCAGACAGATGGTAGAAACGTCAGGCTTGATAAAGTTCATGGTATCAAACATCGCCATGCCTGCCGTTACCACGCCACCGGGGGAGTTGATGTATAGATGAATGTCTTTTTCAGGGTTGTCCGCTTCCAAAAATAGCAGTTGGGCAACAATCAAATTTGCCATGTGGTCTTCGACTTGACCGGTCAAAAAAATCACACGCTCACGCAAAAGACGTGAGAAAATATCAAACGAACGCTCGCCACGACCTGACTGCTCAATTACCACAGGCACAAGGGCAGACTGTGGGGCAGTGTGAAAGGTGTCGACGAGTTGGTCATAAAAAGGGTTTTTGCGAAAATCACTCATACAATATCCTGTTAAGTCTTAGGCGTGCCTGCCCTTTATAACACAATTTAAAATTTAGAAATATTTTAGAAATAAACTATCTGTTTTTGCATGAAAAATGGCTAAATCTGGTTTTTCATCGTCAAAAGCTCGTTTGATAGAACGACTATCAGACTTCACTTTTTCTTTGAAAAACGGGCGATCTCTCCTATTTTTCATTGCAAATACAAAAGGCAGGCACGCCCTTAAAAATTCAAATGAAATCAAGCTATTTTACCACAAAATAAAAATACCCCAACACTTTTTGTTAGGGTATTTGTGTCATTTTGGCAAATTACATTTGGGCTTGCTGAGCTGCCGCCAATAGGTCTTGGTATTTGACCTCTTTGTCGGTCACTTTGCCTTGTGATAGGATATATTCCACCACTTGATCTTCTAGTACGACCGCTTCGATACCAGCACGCTCTTGTTTGTCGTTGGTGTAGTATTCGATGACCTCGGCAGGGTCTTCGTAGTTTTCGGCAGCTTCTGCGATAAAGGCAGTCACACGCTCTTGGTCAACTTCTAGCTTTTGCTTGTCGATGATTTGACCCACGAGCACGCCCAGACGTACCGCACGCAACGCTTGGTCTTCAAACAGCTCATCAGGTAGCATGTTTTTGTCAAAGGTATTTGGGTTGGCACCAAACTGCTGGGCAAAACGTTGTAGCATTAGGTTACGCTGACGGTCAATCTCCCCAGCCAGCATGGCATTTGGCACGTCAAATTCGTTTTTCTCAACCAACGCGTCAAAGGTAGCTTGCTTGACTTGGTTGCGAGCGGCACTCTTAATCTCACGCTCCATGTTTTTACGAACATCCGCTTTTAGCTTATCAAGACCACCTTCACTCACACCGAACAGCTCAAAGAATTCATCGTTTAGCTCAGGTAGTTTGGCTTCTTTGACTTCTTTAACAGTGATTTTAAAGTCTGCTTCTTTGCCTTTTAGGTTCTCGGCTTGATAATCTTCTGGGAAAGTTACCTTGATGGTTTTCTCTTCGCCCGCTTTCATGCCTTTCATGCCGTCTTCAAAGCCTGGAATCATCTGAGCTGAACCGATGATAAGACGATAGTTCTCAGCACTGCCACCTTCGAATTTCTCGCCATCGATTGAGCCTTCAAAATCAAAGGTCGCTTCATCACCGTCTGCCAACTCGCCATCTTTGGTTTCAAAGGTTTGGCGTTGTTTTTGTAGGTTTTCAATCATGATGTCCACGTCTTCATCAGACACGGTGGCAACTTGACGCTCCACTTCAATCTCGCTAAGACCTTTAACTTCCACTTCTGGCATGGTCTCAACAGACGCTTGGTACACCAAAAATTCGTTTTCTAGCTTGACATCATCAATGCTAGGCACGCCCACGGCACGCACTTTTTTGTCAGCCAATACTTCAAAAACGGTGTCACGAATGACATCATTGATGACTTCTTGCTGAATGCCGGCACCATACTGAGCACGGATGTGGCTCACAGGCACTTTACCTTTACGAAAGCCATCAATCTTGGCAGTTTTGGCAAGGCTACGAATACGGCTTTCCACTTTGCTCTGGATGGTACCAACAGGTACTTTAACGGTCAGTTGGGTTTCTTTGTCTGAGATGACATTTACAGCAACGTCTAAGTTACTCATGAGGAATCTACCTTAAAATTTGTTAAAATTCAATCACTTACTTAGTGAAATTCTCAAAAATCTGGGTAAGCATTTTATAAAAACGCCCACAAAAATCCTAAAAGATAAGTAGTATAGCTTTTTTTTGGCAAAATTACAACCTATCAAATTCGCCCTATTTTAAATGGGCGATGAGCTTATCTAGGGCTTGCCCCCGATGACTGATTGCATTTTTTTCGCTCTTTTCTAATTGTGCCGAAGTTTTATTAAGCTCTGGCAGCCAAAATAAGGGGTCATAACCAAAGCCATGCTCGCCTATCGGCTCTTTTAAAATCTGCCCACGCCACAATCCTTGGGCAATCATCGGCAACGGGTCATCGGCATGGCGAACAAGTGCCAACACACAGACAAAAAATGCGTCCACCATTTCGCCTTTTTCAAAAAAGGGCTGTAATTTAGCAAGTAGTGTTTGATTATTCGCCCCATCATCGCCTTTTTCGCCCATATTATTCAAACTGGCATAGCGAGCCGAATAAATCCCCGGGAAATTGCCAAGCACAGGCACACAAAGTCCGCTATCGTCCGCTAGGGCGGGCAGTCCGCTTGCAGAACTGGCATGACGAGCCTTAATGATGGCGTTTTCGACAAAAGACAGTCCTGTCTCATCAGCGTCCGTAATGCCAAGCTCGCCTTGGGGGATAATACTAATGCCTAGATTTGCACCATCAAAAAGAGTTTGAAATTCGGCAAGTTTGCCTTGGTTGTTGCTTGCTAGGATAAGTTTTTTCATAAAAAATTAAGCCTAAGTTTAGATGTCTTATTTTATCATAAAATCAGTAAAATTAATCAAATCTTAACTTTTGTATTTTTGGTTTGATTTTGGTATAATTTGTGTACAAAAAAACAAAAGCCATTCTCACATTAAGCATAAGGACATTGTATGTCAATCCCCAAAGACGACCAAAATACCTTCAATACCTACGACACCCTACCCCCTACCAATTATGACACACCCACACCCCCTGCCCTGCCCGATGAGCCGTATCAATACGACTTTTATTTTTATGGAACAGGGACGGAGTATTTTAAGATTTGGATTGTCAATTTACTGCTCACGATTATCACGCTTGGGATTTATTCGCCGTGGGCAAAGGTTCGCCGTCTGCGGTATTTTTATGGCAACACCGAGCTAAAGGATGAGCCATTTGACTTTACCGCTAATCCCAAGCGGATTTTACTTGGGCGACTCATCGCTCTTGGGGTGTATGTTGTCATTAGTGTCTTGGGGCAATTCTCGCCCATGGTGGCAGCGGCGGGCGGTCTTTTGCTGATGGCTTTGTTTCCGTGGCTTGTGCGTTCTACGTTACGCTTTCGGGCAAGAAATAGCCAATACAAAAATGTCCGCTTTGCTTTTGTAGGCAGTCTGCTTGCCGCTTATGTGTTGTTTGGCTTGGTTATTTTTGCCAATCTGATTATCACTGGGGCGGTGTATTTGAGCATAAATTTCGACGTGGCTGATGTGATTGGTATGATGATAATCATGATTGGCTTTGCTCTGCTTGCTCCATTTGCGTGGCGATTGTTTAAGAGTTATCAGTTTGACAACACCCAATTTGGCGAAATGGCATTTGAGTGGCACGCCAGTATGCTTGATGTGTACAAGGCGGTGTTGATACCGATTGGGATTGCTATCCTTGCCTCTATTGGTGGTGTGGTCATGATAGGTCTTGGGGCAGTGATTGGGTCGGATTTTGGTGTGGGAGTTGCAGTGCTTGCCTTGATTGGTATGTACCTTATGATGCTACTTATCGTACCGCTCACCCAAGCCTGTTTGCACAAGGTCGTGTGGGGCAATTTGACCATTGGCGAGAGTGAGTTTGTGCTAAATGAGTTTAGCATTTTTAGATTTGCTTTTATTCAATTTACCAACTTTTTGCTGATTGGCTTGACGCTTGGGCTATTTACCCCGTGGGCGGCAGTGCGACTTCATCGCTATAAGACCGAGACGCTGTCTTTGGTAAGTTATGAGAATTTTGACGAGATTATCACGCCCCAAATGGTAGAAGAATCCGCTTTGGGTGAAGAGATTGCCGATGTATTTGACATTGACGTGTCATGGTAGGTTGTCATGAGTACACGCCTAATCATCGTACGCTATTTTGATGGCAAAACAAGCAAAGCCCATACCGCCCATATCCGCCCAAGCACAAGCCCTGATAGCTTTGTGCTAGAAGGCGAAGGCTTTGGCGGAGTGTATCAGACTGCCGACTGTGAATTTGTGCCGAGCGTTGGGCGGTCGGCAGGGGTGCTTGCCTTTGGTGGGGGTGAGCGGATTGAGCTGATTGGCGGTGTACCTGATTGGCTTGAACTGCACAACAAACGCCTATTTCAAAAAATCTCCATCATGGAGAGTAGTTTTGGGTGGATTTTGGTAAGCTTGGTCGCTGTTGTTATTTTTATGACAGGCGTACTCAAATTTGGCGTGCCATTGGCATCGCACCACATCGCCCACTCCCTGCCCCCTGATGTCTTGATGGAAGTCGGACAAAAGGCAGAAGAGCACGTCATGGAGCTGACCGAGCCAAGCAAGCTGCCACAGGCTCGCCAAGATGAAATCGTCGCTCTGTATAACAAGCTAGATAGCAACCCCAAAGCCAAAGTGCTGGTACGTGGGGGCGGGGTCATCGGGGCAAATGCTCTTGCCATACCGAGTAATACCATCGTCATCACAGACGAGCTCATCGAGCTTAGTGGGGATAACAACGAAATCCTGGCCGTGCTTGCTCATGAGCAGGGGCATTTGGTGCATCGTCATAGCTTAGAGCAGGCGATTAGCAGTATTGGTGTGGGGGCACTGGTCATCGTCATCACAGGCGATGCGTCTGATTTGATACTCGCCCTACCCACCATGCTCGTCGCCGCCCAATACTCCCAAGATGCGGAGATGGAAGCAGATAAATTTGCCATCGATGAGCTAAAACGCCTTGGCATATCGCCCATGCACCTTGCCAACTTCTTTGAAAAAATGAAAAAAGAACATGGCAATGGTCAAGGACATTGGTCGCTACTGTCCACGCACCCCAAGACGGATAAGCGGATTGAGCAGGTTAAGAAGCATAGTGAATAGGACATGACTGTCATAATGTCGCAAAAACCGCCTTTGGGCGGTTTTTGTTTAGGCATGATACCCTCTGGGATTTTGACTTTGCCAACGCCATGTGTCCACGCACATACGCTCGATGTCGTATTCTGCCGTCCAGCCAAGCAAATTTTTGGCTTTATCGCTACTGGCATAGCAAGTGGCAATGTCCCCTGCTCGTCTTGAGGCGATGACGTATGGCACGGACTGCCCTGTGGTGTGGATAAAGGCATTAACCAGTTGTAGTACGCTTGTGCCGTTGCCTGTGCCTAGGTTAATCGGCTCAAAGCCAAAAGCCGTCTCACATTTGGCGATATAATCCAGTGCCGACACATGACCTTTTGCTAAATCCACCACATGAATATAATCACGCACGCCTGTGCCGTCCACCGTGTCATAATCATCACCAAAGACGGATAATTTTTCTAATTTACCCACCGCCACTTGGCTGATATAAGGCATGAGGTTATTGGGAATGTCGCTTGGGTCTTCGCCGATTGTCCCTGATACGTCCGCCCCAATGGGGTTAAAGTAACGTAGGGAGATGATATTCCACACTTGGCTACCCTTGGCGGATTTTGCCAAATCTTCTAGGATATACTCCACCGTGAGCTTGGACTGCCCATAAGGGTTGGTGCATGAGCGTTTGGCGGTCTCGGTAATTGGTAAAGTTTCTGGGTCGCCATAGACCGTTGCCGATGATGAAAAGATAAAGTTGGTTACGCCTTTGTCTTTCATGACTTCTAGTAGGTTTAGCGTGCCTGTTACGTTGTTTTGGTAGTATTTAAGCGGTTTTGTCACGCTCTCGCCCACCGCTTTTAGCCCTGCAAAATGAATCACACCAAAAAAATCATGTTCATCAAATACCCGCTCCAAATGAGCCTTATCTAGCACATCGCCTTTGATAAATGCTATCTCTGTACCGACAATCTTTTGCACACGCTCAATCGCCACAGGGCTAGAATTGGACAAATTGTCATACACCACAGGCGTATAACCTGCTTTAATCAGTTCAATCAAGGTATGCGAGCCGATATAGCCCGCTCCGCCTGTTACTAGGATTTTTTTCATGTCGTACTCTCTTAAAAATGGGCTTAGTGATTTTTACGACCAATGCCAATATAATCACCGGTTAATAATTTAATCTCATCATCACTTAAAATATTTTTGGCATCAAATATCGGTACATTGTATTTATTTAATTCATAAACATCAGGCGGTGTTAATCCTGACCAATTAATGATAAATAAACTATCCACACCATTTAATTCATAAGGGTTATTTGTTATTGCAAATAAGGCTTGATTTTCATACATCGTTTGTAATTCAATCGTGGTATTATTGGTATAAACCACCGTTTTTATGTCATAAGACCACAACAATTTTAATAAAGGGTGAATGGCACTATTGGTACTAAGCCCCGCCCCAATGCGATAACCTGCCCCCCATATCATCACGGTTTTATTTTCTATAAAGCCATTAAAATATCGCCAAAATTTTCTAAAAATCAGCTCTTTTTGGTCAGCATTAACATCAATCACAGCATTTAATACATCCGATTTGACGTTTTGATTGTCAAATTGACTTTTTAATAAAGCCAATTCATTAGGCAAGGTCTTTCCACCAAACCCCCAACCTGCCGCCAAATATGCCGAACCAATACGACTGTCCGAGCCCATAATCCGCTCAATGTGCTTGATATTGACGTTTTCTTTATCGGCAAGGCGTGTCATTTCATTCATAAACGACAAGCGAGTGGCAAGCATTGCCATAATCGCACTGCGAGCAAATTCTATGGTTTTAATGGTGTCAATTTGGCATTGTTTGGCTTGGGATTTGATAAACGAGATAATCTCACAATTTGCCACGCTATTTCCTGTTTTTTCGCCAATCAATACCAAATCCGATTGATAAAAACTGCTAAAATTCGCTCCGTCTTTCATAAAAATAAACGGCAAATAATACACCCATTTACTAATCATCTCATCGGCGATTTGCTCCATTTTGCCAATCGTATCAATACCACTTAGGATAATTTGACTGTGTGGATTGTCTTGGGTTTTGGTAAACACTGCCAATTCATCATCACTCATGTCATCAACAAATAACCAAATTAAACTACCCTGTGATTTTTTAATAAAATCAATTACATCATCACGGCTATTTTTATGATGATGAATGATTTTATTTTCATTAACATACAGCGACCACAAGGCATTGATTTGACGGTCAAAATGATAATGAAACAATGTCTCATCAATGGCATTTTTAATACTTAATAAATGCACTTTTTTATTTAAACTGGCAAGCAAAATCCCTGCGTTAATCGCTTCATGATTTGCTCCGATGATATAGACCGTGTCGTGTGTTTTCATTATTGTTTACCGTGATTTTTATTAAAAATGCTTTTTAAAATTTACCCTTAATTTTATTCAATAGCGTATTGGTTGATGAATCAAACGCCCCCACGCTTTGTTTGTCGCACAACACATCATAGACTTGATTTGCCATGACTTTACCCACTTCCACGCCCCATTGGTCAAACGGATTGATGCCCCAAATCACGCTCATCACATAGACTTTATGCTCATATAGGGCGATGAGCGAGCCGAGCGTTTTTGGCGTTAGGCTGTCAAGTAAAAGTGTCGTGGACGGCTGATTGCCACGATATTGTTTGAATTTGGCAAAATCATCGTCATTTTTTTGCAACTCATCAGGCAAGGCGTGATTGCCAAATGCCAACACCTGCGACTGGGCAAGGCAATTTGACAAGGAAAGCTTGTGCTGTTCGGACAAATGAGCATTGGCAGTTTGGTGCTGATGATAGCGATGAATGGGCGTGATAAAGTCGCAAGAGACCCGTTGCGTGCCCTGATGAAGGAGCTGATAAAAAGCGTGCTGAGCATTTGAACCAATGTCGCCCCACAAAATCGGGCAAGTGTCATAGCCGACCTGCTGACCATCTCTGGCGACCGATTTGCCGTTGGACTCCATTTCAAGCTGGGTCAGATAGTTGGGAAAATGCGACAATCTGCCGTCATAAGGTAGCACGGTGTGGGCGTTAATCCCCAAAAAAGTGCTGTTCCATACACCCAACAGCCCAAGTAGGACGGGCATATTTTGGGCAAAATCGGCTGTGGCAAAATGCCTGTCCATGTCGTTCGCCCCTGATAGTAACTCATAAAAGCCGTCCATGCCGATTTTTATGGCAATGGCAAGTCCGATGACCGACCACATACTAAACCGACCGCCGACCCAGTCCCACAGTAGCAACTGATTGTTTTCATGAATCCCCCACTCGCTCATCTTGTCAGGGCGTGTGGAAATGCCGATAAAATGACGGCGTAAAATCGTGGGTCTGTTGTCGTGGGCGAACAACAGCCAGCTCAAGGCCGTTTTGGCGTTGGAGAGCGTGTCTATCGTGCCAAATGACTTTGATGAAATGATAAATAGCGTGGTTTGGGGATTTAGCACTTTTAACAGACTGTCAAGCTGAGTACCGTCCATGTTGGAAACAAAATGCACCCGAATGGACGTGTCCGCCCACTCTGACAAGGCGGTGGTCGCCATTAGAGGCCCTAAATCCGAACCGCCTACACCAATATTTACCACGTCTGTCATGGCGTGTCCTGCATAGCCACGCCACACGCCTGTGCGGATACGGCTGACAATGGTCTCGGCTTTGGCAAGGCTGTCGTGGACTTGGGTATTTACGTCCGTGCCGTCCACGATGAGAGTTTCGCCCTTTGGTAGGCGTAAAGCGGTGTGTAAGGCAGGGCGGTTTTCGGTGTCGTTTACTTTTTTTCCTGTTAATAAGTCATTGATTTTATTGGATAAGTCAAAGTCACTGGCTAATTTTAACAAGTCTTTTAAGATCACTTCATCAATCGCTTGCTTACTAAAATCCATGTACATATCACAAGCGTTGGCGGTAAATTTTTCGCCACGAGCAGGGTCGGATTTAAATAAAGTGTTTAAATCGGGGAGCGTGGCGGCGTGGGATTGTAGGGTTTGCCAAGGGGTCATAAAAATCCTTGATTATCAATGCTTTATATAATTTTTGGGGATTTTAAGCATTTAACTGCTTTTGGGCAAAATACATAAATGCACGCATATAGCTGGTCATATCGCCTGCATCAAAACTATCGCCCACCATTGTCGTTACATCCACGCCTTTTGTATCAATCAAGGCATCAATGGCATCGGTAAGCTGAATCTCACCGCCCACGGACGGTTCAACTTTTGCCAAAAAGTCAAAAATCTCTGGGCTAAACACATACCGCCCCACCACCGCAAGGTTGGACGGAGCGTCTTTTAGCGGGGGCTTTTCTACAAAACCCTTAACATCAAAAGATTGATTGGTATCCGACTTGGCAATGGTTTGCTTATCGGCAAGGCGAGCAATGCCATATTTGTGC
The DNA here is from genome assembly GCF_025985205.1 of Moraxella bovis. NCBI lineage: Bacteria > Pseudomonadati > Pseudomonadota > Gammaproteobacteria > Moraxellales > Moraxellaceae > Moraxella > Moraxella bovis. Next base: position 145,172 of record NZ_CP087840.1, on the reverse strand, counting down.
ACATCATCGTCCGCCACAGGGTCTACCAAGATTTGTGAGCGACCTGTTTTGGCAAACTTATCCAGCATGTACGCCAAATTATCCGCCTTAAAATCGGTCTTAAAGGGGTCTAGCACCACATCGGGCAGCAGCACGGCAAAGGGGTTGTCGCCCACGACCGAACGCCCTTGCAAGACAGCGTGTCCCAGTCCAAGCGGTTTGCCTTGACGAACACTGACAATCCGCACATCATCAGGCAAAAAGTTTAGACTGTCCGCCAGCTCATTTTTGCCCTTTGAGCGAAGCTGGGTATCTAGTTCGCTGTTAATGTCAAAATAATTTTCAATGGCACTTTTTTGGGCGTGATTGACAAGCACGATATTTTTGATGCCAGCACGCACCGCCTCCATGACGACATAGTGAATGGCGGGCTTGTCGCCAAGTGGCAGAAGCTCTTTTGGCACGGCTTTGGAGAGTGGCAACATACGAGTGCCAAAGCCTGCAGTGGGGATGATGGCGTGGGTGATGTGTCTGGTCATTAAATAGCCTTATCAGTTTTATGATACTTTAAATTATAGCGAATATCATCTATATCCACAACCAAAGAATGGGGGATTTCAAATATTTTTTGGATTGTTTGCTCTTGAATGTCAGGCATTTTTAAAGGTTGTTTTTTTGTCAAACAATCAATGTGCCATAATTGCCAATTTTCCCAATAGTCCAGCCGTGTTAATGCCGATTGTCGGTTATGCACGCCAAATTTATTCGAATTCATCAAAGAATCCTTATGATGACTGGCAAAAGTTAAAGGCTGTTTAATAGGTAATATTTTATCATCGCCATAACACAACTTTAATCTCGCCCAAAATTCACTATCTGCACCTGTTCTGGCAATATGCCAAAGCCCAATTTCATTTTGGACTTTTTGACGGCGAAATAAGGGCGATGCAGGATTTTGTCTCAAAAAAGGATAATATTGCCTTGCATAAAAATTACCATTATTATCTATTCTAAGCCAATAAGAAGTTGTAGCAACTAAATGTTCATTTTTTAATAATGGTTCAACTTGAATGGCGATTTTTTGGGGATGAGCAAAATCATCAGCATCTTGACAAGTTAAAAATTCGCCAGTAGCATACATTACTCCAATACTTTTGGCAACAAAAGTCCCAGTATTTCTTGACAAATCAATCCATCTGATGCGACCATCTTGTCTTGCCAAAGCTTGAATGATGCTTAATGTATCATCATCACTATGATCATTGATGATGATGATTTCTAAATTGGCGTAAGTTTGATTTAATAGGCTTTGAATACAAGTTTTAATGGTGTTTTGGGCATTATAAGCCGTAACAATCACGCTAACCTTTGATGAATGCTCTTGTGCTTTATCAATATTGGATGACAAGTAATTAACACAAAAACAATCATTGTTTAAAGATAATGATAATAAGTGATATTCTGATAAAATATGATTAAGTTGAGTGATTTTCTTATCATTGGTATTTAAATAAATATTGGCATGTAAGCATTGCTTATCAATCGTATCAAAATGTTTAAAAAATTCACCACATTCTGATTCAAAGTCTTCTAAAATATTATTATCATTAGCATACGATAATGCCAATCCCAAATAATATTGATCACTAAGCCATTCTCTATGATTTAAAAAATATTCTACAAAAATTTTAGGATATAAATAAAAAGCTTCCTTGATAAATTCTTTGTGATATTTTTTTAAATCATCATTGGATAGTATTTGCCAAATCTCTATTTGCAAATATTCATCAGAAATAACAAAACGTTTTAATTGAGCAATTTTTTTGGTAATGAATGATTTTTTTGTTTGAATAATGGGTGTATTATTTAAAACTGTTTGATAAAGCCCCAATCGCATTGCTTGCCAGTAGCTTTTTGGGGTTTTATAACGCAACACAGCAGGATAATTTGCCACTTGACATGCCATATTATCCTGCTTTTTATGTTGTGTTTTAAAAAACACTAATCATCTACCCCTGAAATATCACGAGTATAGATTTTTTCTAACACATCAGATAGCTCATCGGTCAAGCGATTGGCGATAATGATATCGGCTTTTTGTTTAAATTCTGACAAATCTGAAATCACCTGCATTCCATCTAATTCATCGCCCGCATATTTTGGCTCATAGATAATTACCGCGATGCCTTTGGCGCGCAGGCGTTTAATGATACCAAACATCGCAGACGAACGAAAATTATCTGATCCTGCTTTCATAATCAAACGATACACACCCACGACATTGGGATTAGTTTTTAAAATGTCTTTGGCAATAAAATCCTTACGAGTGGCATTAGCATCGACGATCGCCTGAATGAGGTTTTGAGGGACATTTTTATAATTGGCAAGAAGCTGTTTGGTATCTTTTGGCAAACAATAACCGCCATAACCAAAAGAGGGGTTGTTATAATAATTACCAATGCGAGGATCTAGCCCTATACCCTTGATGATTTGGGCAGTATTTAGACCGTGTATTCCAGCGTAGGTGTCCAGCTCATTAAAATACGCCACGCGCAAAGCAAGATAAGTATTAGCAAAGAGCTTAATCGCCTCCGCTTCGGTAGGATCAGTTAATAGGATTTCAACATCTTTTTTAATCGCACAATCAAGAAGCATATCGGCAAATGCTTTGGCACGCTCTGACTGCTCACCAACAATAATCCTAGACGGATAAAGATTGTCGTACAATGCCTTACCCTCTCGCAAAAATTCTGGCGAAAAGATGATGTTGTCCACGCCTAATTTTTGACGAATGTTTTGGGTAAAACCAACAGGAATGGTGGATTTGATGACGATGAGTGCCTTTGGGTTAATGGCAAGCACATCATCAATCACCGCCTCCACACTACTGGTATCAAAATAACCTGTCTGACTGTCATAATTGGTTGGCGTGGCAATAATGACAATATCAGCATTTTGATAAGCGATATTTTTATCGGTCGTTGCTTTTAGATTTAATGATTTGGTGGATAAAAAATCGCTGATTTCTTTATCATCAATCGGAGATTGGCGATTATTAATTTTATCTACTTTATTTTTATCAATGTCTAAGGCAATGACAGGGTATTTTTGGGATAATAATACCGCATTGGATAGGCCGACATAGCCTGTGCCTGTGATGGTGATGTTCATTTTATTTTACTCTTAAATATTGATAATACAATCTCAAAACATTTGCCAACATCGCCTCTTGTCGGTATGGCTTGTCAGAATGTAACGGCAACATTGATAGAAATAGCAAAATAGTTGGAGCGACAATATCTCTATTGTTGATTTCTGGCACAATACTTCCAGAAATAAAATTTTCCTGAATTTCTTTCAATCTGTCATCGTTGATTGAAGTTGCTTAGATAATATTCCACTTGCTTATATTTGAAATTTTCATAAGAAATTTCAGAATTGATAATTATTTTGACGTTATGCTGATTTTCAAATTCATATAGTTTATTAGAGATATCAATACTGATAAATTTTGGATTTAAATGCAGAATGATAACAACTATACCAAAATTATATTCAATAATATTATCCAATTTCCTCAATAACCCATCCAGCCGATCAGGATAAACTAGGCTAAAAGCCAGTTTTACCTACACTAAATCAGATGATATATTACTGCCACTATTTTTGATAAAGGAATATTTTCTACTACCGTCATCGTTGTCAGCAGCACTATATTGATAGTTAGTAATTCCTTGACGATTTAAAGCATTATTAACAACTAAAAAATGATTTTTCTTTTGAATGCCCAAGTTTTTAATAGATGTATTATTTCCGTGCAATACCCGATTATAACTTATCTTATTGATATGCTTAAATGACCCAACCTCACTTAATTTAAGATACATATCCAAATCAACAGCATTTTCAATTTTCTCATCAAAACCAGTGGTTAGGTGCCATGCTCTTGCCGTAAACATCCTGAAATGATGAACTATCATTGCCGTAGTTAGCTTTTCCCTTGAAAATTCAGGCCAATTATACCCATTAGCTATCAAACTACCATCAGAATTTACATTGCGATTAGTTGTATACACACAAACAAGTGATCTATCCTTTAAGAATTCTTTCAAGCATAACTCTACTGCATCAGGTTCCAGATAATCATCAGAATCCAATTGACCAATATAATATCCGTTAGCATTGTGAACTGCTATATTGGAAGCTGATGCAATCCCACCATTCTCTTTAGAAATAATCTTAACTCTTGGATTGTTGCCATATAAATATTTTACAACTTCTAGAGTATTATCGGTAGATCCATCATTGCAAATACAAACCTCTAAATCAGTAACAGTTTGGTTTAAGGCACTATCAACACATCTTTGAATAGAATTTGCACAATTATAGGCAGGAATGTAGATGGTTACCAAAGGCACTTTGTAAATTTGTGCCTCATTAATGGATTGGATTTTTCGATAAAAGTAAGGAACTTTTTGCTTTACAGCATTAATTGTAATTTTTTTACCTTCGGCTCTATCCGTCTCATTTTCTTTTCCAGGCGGTTCTTGATGATATGCCATACCACCCCAAACAGCACGAAAAAAACAACCGTATTTAAATAGGCGATAACCAAATTCATTATCTTCTCCACCCCAATGAGTAAATTCCTCATCAAAATAACCAGCTTTCTCTAACCATTTCCGTGCAAAAGCAACATTGCCACCACTAAAAAACCGAAATGGTGTATCACACAAACGCAAATCTTCAGTCTTTTTAAAATGTTCAAGTCGCCAGTCTACTGAAATTTCACCGTCATTTTTCCCCGATACAGAATTATTGGTTTGAACTTCGGGCAATTGTTCGATCAAAGCGGGGTTATTTATAATTTCACTTGGCTGAATATTATGTGTATCTACATATTTTCTTGGACCAATCAATGCAACATTATCATTCTTCTCCAAAAGTTTCATGTATGATTCTACCCACAGAGGATTTGGTGCCATATCACAATCTAATATCGAGACAAAATCATACTTAGCCGTTCTTAGACCTAAATTTCTGACAGCACATAGTTGATAGCCGTAGTCTTTTTGACGCACATACTTAATATCTAAATCTTTTTCATATTTCCTGACGATAGCACAAATGTCTTCTCTACTGCCATCGTCAGCAACAATCACCTCAAAAGAGTATTGTGTTTTTTGGTTAATCAGGCAAGATAGTGTGATTTCTAAGATGTGGCCTCTGTTAAAGGTAGGTATAATCACCGACAGTCCAAAATTAGATGTCTTTTTATTACTATTTTTTCTTGTATTGCTCCAAAAAAAATCATTCACCCCTTCTGGCAAACTAGGCAAGACTAAATCTTTTGGCCAATCACTAGGAATTGGATTGATTGGTTTAATGTCCGCATCTGCAGATTTATTTTTTGTTTTTTTATACCAAGTCTCTAAAATGTCCTTGTATTCCTCATCTGAAAGTTTAGATTCTCCCATATTGGATAACATAATTTTGGTGGCATTATCCAAATCGTTTGATTGAGAAATAATCACAACTGAATCTTTATTTTGTATCTTATTTTTTAATATTTCCAGTTGGTACTGAATTATTGAGTCGCCAAATACTTTACCCAATTCAACATAGATATCATAAGCTTCTTGGTACTTCCCCTCATTATACAAACGATTTGCTTCTACAAAACTTGCCATAATATCAACCTCAGCAAAACCTATTTGTTACCAAACCCAACAATCTCCCTACCCATCTTCACAGGTAGGTCCAATACTTTTTTTGATTTTACCCCATCGACCAGCGTTTTACCCAGTCGATAGGATAGATGTTTTTTTGCTTTCTCCGCCTCGTGAGCATCTTGATACTCCTCGATTGCAGGCAAATCAGTTGGCTGATGTTTTTGAAATTCACGATATTCCTTCGCCAAAGCCAGTGGCAATATCGCCAAGTCTTTGGCGGATTTAGAATGACTCACCATGGTAGCTCCGAGTCGATAAGGCAAATCTTCTTTCACCCTATCTGCCGCTCCATAATAAACAGGTTTAGCAGGTTCTTGCTTTTGAGATTTTAATCTCTGATTCTCAAGATAATATCTTTCAAGCTCTTCTTGGGTCTGCTGAAGCTGTTTAATTAATAAATCATTTTCTTGTTTGATTTGCGGTGAAAGCTGATTCGCATTTAATAACTCTTGTTTATTAGTCAACTGTTTTTCTAAACTCTTAACCTTCTCTTGTTCTTGACGTAGCAAATCTGATGACTTTTTATTCTCAAGATAATATTTTTCAAGTTCTGCTTGTGTTTGGTGCAATTGCTCAATCATCAGTGAGTTTTCTTGCTGGCTAATCATTAACTTGCTCTGAATTTCTTGCTCAGCATCCATTTGTAGTAATTTTTTTTGCTTGCTCACTGTCTCTTTGAGTAAATCTAACGCACTACCAATCTGAGCCTGACTAACAAGTGGTATATCTGCCAAGTTTTGAAGTCTATTAAACATTTGATGTATATCATCACTAGAAGCAAGCACTTCACGAATCAAGAAATCTAATGTCAGAGAATCTGCTAGTGAAACATCATCTTGCAACGTGGGCAATTCTTCACTGCCTGAAGAAAATTCAATTTGAGTAATTTTAGCAACAGAATGAACATAATCTTTTGCCGAATCCAATACCTGTTCACCATTAACAAGCAGACAGCGATTCTTATTTTTTTGATAAAAGTTAATTAAAGCTTGATTATACTCAAACCAATCTTTTGTTTTTTCATCGATAACTGATTGTTCCAACTGCTGGACTTCAACGTCATTAAGTAGGTGCTTTAAAATAACATCGGGCTTATCATAAGTTAAGACAAAAACCATGTCTTCGTCGAAATCAGCCCAATACTCTAACAGGCTAATAGCATTAGAGTCTGCCCAGCCCCATAATGACTGTTCATCATTTGCCATAATCAAATCAAAAGCTAGACTATCCCACATTTTTTTAGGCTTTTTTTGAACATAAGAACTTTCTGATTGAGCATGACGAACTACAAGGGTTTTTTGGTTTTTTGAGAGTCTACTAGCGGCCGATCTCTGTTGTCGAGTTGATAACACTTTTTGTGGCACTGATATAGCAACACTACCAATTTTGATATTAATGTCTTGTGGTGTCATACTGTAAGCTTTGGAAGGCAATGCCTTTGCCATTCCACAAAAATTTAATATTTCTTCTAATTTTTGATAATTAGAATACTGATGACCAACAATCAAAACCTTGCTCATAAGAAACCCAATAATTAAACAAGTAAAATATTTCTATAATAGCAAATAAACACCTGTTTTTCAACAGATGTTTATTAATCTCTTACACTAATCAACGCTTCTTACGCTGAATCGCATGAATCGCACGACCGTCTGCTGACAATGCCGCCTCATGCACCGCTTCTGATACGGTTGGGTGAGCGAATGTCATGAGCTGTAGGTCTTCTACACTTGACACAAATTCAAGGGCAATCATGCCTTGGTGGACGATGTCGCCAGCACCCACACCTACCATGTGTAAGCCTAGCAAGCGGTCAGTCTTGGCGTCAGCCACAACCTTAATCACACCCACGCCCTCACCTTGTGCCAAGGCACGACCGTTGGCAGATAGGTTAAATGAGCCAGTTTTGACTTCATGTCCACGGGCACGTGCTTGCTCTTCGGTCAAGCCCACCCACGCAATCTCAGGGTGCGTATAAATCACACTGATGATGGTATCGTAGTTTACCTGAGCTTTTTCGCCATGAATGCGTTCTACCGCCATCATGCCTTCTTCCATCGCTTTGTGGGCAAGCATTGGGCCACGCACCAAGTCGCCAATGGCATACACACCATCTAGGTTGGTTTTGCACTGGTCATCTACCGCCACAAGTCCACGCTCAGTCAGCTCAATGCCACAGCCGTCTGCAAGCAAGCCTTCACTGTACGCACGGCGACCCACGCACACGATAAGTTTGTCAAAGGTTTCGGTTTTGGTTTCGCCTTTGACATCCGTGGTTACAACCACTTCGCTACCCACCACCTCAGCACCCGTCACTTTGGTATCGACACGAATGTCAAGACCTTGTTTTTTAAGGAGTTTTCCTGCTTCTTTGGCAATGTCTTTATCGGCAACTGCCAAGAACTCTGGCATGGCTTCGTACACTACCACTTCTGAGCCAAGTCTTCGCCATACCGAGCCAAGCTCTAAGCCAATCACGCCAGCACCGATAACGCCAAGACGTTTTGGGGCTTCGCTAAATTCTAAGGCACCTGTACTGTCTACGATAAATTCGCCGTCAGTTTTGGCAACTGGGATTTCAATTGGCACAGAACCTGCCGCCAAAATCACATATTTGGCAGTAATGGTGGTCTCGGTGCCGTCATGAGCGGTAAATTTGACTTGTTTTTCGGCTGATTTGCCGTCAAGCAAGGTACCCACGCCTTGTAGCCAGTCCACGCCATTGCCCTTTAATAGACCTGCCACGCCTGCGGTCAAGCCTTTGACAATACTGTCTTTGCGTTCTAGCATTTTGGCAACGTCAATCGCCACATCGCCTGTCGTGATACCGTGTTCGGCAAGTTCATGGCGGGTTGCTTCATAGCGGTGTGAGCTGTCAAGCAAGGCTTTCGACGGGATACAACCCACGTTTAGGCAAGTACCACCAAGGGCAGGCTCGCCTTTGTGAATGCGTTTTTCGATACAAGCGGTGCTAAAGCCAAGTTGAGCTGCACGAATGGCAGCTTCATAGCCACCAGGGCCGCCACCGATAACCACTAAATCATATGAATTTTTCATCATTATTCTCTCTTATTTTAAAAATAAAATGCCCACCCTTTGAGCAGGCATTATAACACATTACAAATCCAAAATCAGACGGGCTGGGTCTTCGATAAGCTCTTTAATCGTTACCAAGAATTGCACCGCATCTTTACCATCAATCAAACGGTGGTCATAAGACAGGGCAAGATACATCATCGGTAGGATAACCACTTCACCATTGACCGCCATAGGACGCTCATTGATGGCGTGCATACCTAGGATAGCAGTTTGTGGTGGGTTGATGATTGGGGTAGACAGGAGCGAGCCGAACACACCGCCGTTAGTAATGGTAAATGTACCGCCAGTCATCTCTTCAATAGACAATTTGCCTTCACGGGCTTTGGTGGCGTAATCACGGATACCGCCTTCGATGTCGGCAAGACCCATGCTGTCAGTATCACGAAGGACAGGCACAACCAAACCACGGTCGCTTGACACCGCCACGCCCACGTCATAGTAGCCGTGATATACAATATCATCGCCATCAATAGACGCATTCACCGCAGGGAAACGCTTCAACGCTTCGGTGGCTGCTTTTACAAATAGCGACATAAAGCCCAATTTTACGCCATGGCGTTTTTCAAATTGGTCTTTGTATTTGGCACGCAAGTCCATCAGTGGCTTCATGTTTACTTCGTTAAAGGTCGTAAGCATGGCTGTTTCTTGGGTGGCGGACAATAGACGCTCGGCGATACGCTTACGCAGACGAGTCATTGGCTCACGTTTTTCGATACGCTGACCGATGGCAGTAGCGATGACTTGACCGTTGTCGCCTTTTAGAGTGGGGTTCACCATGTCAGACTTGGTAACACGACCGCCACGACCCGAGCCTTGTACGTCTGCTGGGTTTACGCCTGTTTCTTTGGCAGCTTTACGCACGGCAGGGCTTTGGTCTTTAAAGTCGCCTTCTGCTTCGGCTTTTGGCTGTACAGGAGCGGCAACGCTGGCTGGGTCAATGGTTGTGCCTTTGTCAGCTTCGTCTTTGGATAGCTCTTCGCTCTCAGCCTTTGGAGCAGCAGTTGCACCTGCCTCAAAGGTAGCGATAACTTCAGCAGACACCACGGTGCTGTCCACGCCTTTGGTAATGCTACTAATCACGCCATCATCAGGGGCAACCACTTCTAACACAACTTTGTCGGTCTCAATCTCGGCAAGCAGTTGGTCGCGGGCAACTTGGTCGCCCTCACTAACGTGCCATTCTACGATGGTGCCGTCTTGTACCGATTCTGGAAATACGGGGGCTTTAATGTCAGCCATGATAAACTCCTAAGAATTAATTTGCAGTTTTGATAAATTAATAAATAAAATGAAAAGACAGATAAACCCACAAATCATGAGTTTATCCTGACACTTACTTATAGTTGGTCTTCGCTCACGCCTAGGCCTTGGGCAATCAGAGCTTTTTGCTGTGCCACATGAATCTTTGGCGAACCTGTCGCAGGAGCCGCCGCCGCAGGACGACCTGACGCAGGTAGCAGTTTGGCTTTACCTTCCGTCAAGCGGTGTAGCTCTGGCAGTAGATAGTACCACGCACCTTGGTTAAGTGGCTCTTCTTGCGTCCAGATGATTTCGCTAAGATTTGGGTATTTGGCAAGCTCTGCCAAGATACGCTCTTCTGGCAATGGATAAAGCTGTTCAATACGCACAATGGCGATGTGGTCAAGCCCTAGCTTACGGCGAGCTTCAAGCAGTTCATAATACACCTTACCGCCACACAACACCACACGAGTTACCTTGCTGTTGTCAATGCTGTCAATCTCAGGCAACACACTTTCAAATTTACCATCTGCCAACTCGTCAAGCTGAGACGTGGCAAGCGGATGACGAAGTAGCGATTTGGGCGACATGACAATAAGTGGCTTACGAGCTTTTTGGACAACTTGACGGCGTAGAGCATGGAAAATCTGAGCAGGCGTTGTCGGGGTGATGACCTGCATATTATCCTCAGCACATAGCTGTAAGAAACGCTCCAAACGAGCTGATGAATGCTCAGGGCCTTGACCTTCAAAGCCGTGTGGCAGCAACATAACAAGACCCGACAGACGTTGCCATTTGGTCTCACCCGATGAGATGAACTGGTCGATGACCACCTGAGCTCCGTTGGCAAAGTCACCAAACTGAGCTTCCCACACAATCAGAGCATTTGGCACGGTGGTAGAATAGCCGTATTCAAAGGCAAGTACCGCTTCTTCTGATAGCAGTGAGTTGTAGGTGGCAAAACGGGCTTGCCCCTCACGAATGTGCTGTAACGGGAGATATAGGCTGGCATCTTTTTGGCTGTACAGCTCGCTATGACGGTGCGAGAATGTCCCACGACCCACGTCCTCACCTGTGATACGCACAAGCGAACCCTCATCCACAAGTGACGCGTATGCCAACGTTTCGGCAGCACCCCAGTTTAGGGGCTCTTGACCTGTTTGCATGGCAAGGCGTTGCTCTAGCACCTTGGCAACTTGGCGTTGCAACTCAAAGCCTTCTGGTACTTTTGCCATCGCTTGTGCGTAGGATTTGAGCTTTTCAACAGGCACGCCAGTTTGGACGTCATCAGTCAAGCCATGACCCACATAAGGCGACCAATCCACAAACAAGCTGGTATCAGGCTCTTTGGCAAGCCCGTGAGCCACATCCTCGCCATTGTCTAGGGCGATGCGATAGTCGTCTTCAATTTGGGCAGATTCTTCTTTGGTCAATACACCCTCAGCAACCAGTTTATCAGCGTACTGAGTGCGAGTGGTGGGCAGTTTTTTGATGACTTGATACATAAGTGGCTGAGTCGCTGACGGCTCGTCCGATTCGTTGTGTCCGTTACGGCGATAGCAGACGATGTCAAGCACAACATCACGACCGAACTCGGTGCGATAATCCAAGACAAGCTGGCTTGCGAACACCACCGCCTCTGGGTCATCGCCATTGACGTGTAGGACAGGGGCGTGTACCATTTTGGCAACGTCCGTGCAGTACTCGGTAGAGCGGGCATCATCAGGGCGAGACGTGGTAAAGCCCACTTGGTTATTGATGACGACATGTACCGTACCGCCTGTTTTGTAAGCACGGGTTTGCGACATCTGGAAAGTCTCTTGGTTGACACCTTGACCTGCAAACGCCGCATCGCCATGCACCACGATGGGCAGTACCGTGCTGTTGTCAATGTCATAGCCATAAGCCTCACTACGGCGGGCTTGACGAGCACGCACCGAGCCTAGCATGACAGGAGAGACGATTTCTAAGTGAGACGGGTTAAATGCCAAGGCAAGGTGCATCTCTCCGCCTTTGGTGATGACGTTTGAGCTAAACCCATTGTGGTATTTCACATCGCCCGAACCGACTGTTGGCTGAACTTTACCATCAAATTCATCAAATAGGGCAGATGGGTTTTTACCCATGATATTGACAAGTAGGTTTAGGCGACCACGGTGAGCCATGCCGATGACGACTTCTTTGGTGCCATAGGTTCCCACACGCTGAATCATCTCATGCACCGCAGGAATGAAGCTCTCGCCCCCTTCTAAACCAAAACGCTTAACGCCTGTGTATTTACGAGCCAGGTATTTTTCTAGACCCTCGGCGGCGGTCAAGCGGTCAAGGATTTCTAATTTTTTGTCTTTATCAAATCTGATAAATCCTTGATTTTGCTCAATATATTTTTCAATCCACTTTTTCTCGGTGGCGGTAAAGACATGCATGTACTCATAGCCAATGCTACCGCAGTAGATACGCTCACAAATCTCAATAATCTCACGCAGTGTTGCTGACTCTTTACCAATATGCATGAGCGTGGTTGGGAACGTCGTGTCAAGGTCAGCCTCGGACAGACCATGATAAGCCAAGGTCAAGTCCTCAATGCCATCACGCTTTTGTAGTCCCAAGGGGTCAATCTTAGCGACACGATGTCCACGACGACGATAGGCACTGATAAGCTGTTGCACCGCCATCTGTTTGGGGTCGCAGTCACCTGTCCCAACGGTCTGCACAATAGGGCGAGCGTTGGTTTGGTTGCGGGCTAGGAGCAAGAACTGCTCTTTAATGGCATTGTGCGGGGCATCGCCTGCTTGCTCATAATCGGCAAAGTATTTTTGCCACTCGATGCTCACGCTTGCCTTATCCGCCAAATAGTCCTCGTACAACGCCTCAATATACGCTGCACCATCTGCGGTGAGTTCGGTGCTTTGATAAGCCACCGTATCTTTGCTACTTTTTGTCATAATATTCGCCATATTATTTTTAAGGAAAATTTTGATACATTGTTGCATTAGGTCAGCGAATGATGAGCATGGCAAAACCGTCTGTCGGCAAAATCATCTCGCTTACTCTAAAATCTATCCATGAATCCGTCCCAAATTAAGCCAAAGACAGCTTCATCAAATAAATACTGTATAGTTTACGTCATTTGACAAAATATAACAAGTTGCAATGGTTTTAAAAATGTGAATAGGATTTAATTTTTGAAAAAAACATATGTTTTTACATTTATTTCAATCTAAAATTTCAATAGATTTATATTTTAAAAAACATTATTTTAAATTTTTAATCGAAACTGGTCATTTTGCCCATTCTAGCACCAAGGAGAGTACCGCTACCATCAAATCAACTTAACGTCCATGCCACTAACCTGTCTGTCGATACCAATGCCATACGCAAAAATAAAAATGTCGGTTAAAACATCCATTACCAACACAGAGACAAATAGTTTTGACACAAACACCTCCAATGTTAAAAAATTAACAATAGCAACAATCTCAGACGTTGCACCTTTTAATTTTTCTGATGGAAAAGGAGCCATTACAGGTTTTGATTCTGGTGTATTGCATTGCCAAAAACAAAAAGCTTAACATTCAATTTAAACCAACAACATCTGAAAGCTTATTTTGCCGAAATTAGATTCTAGAATCAGCGATATGGTACCACTGCCATTTTCCAAACCGAAAAGTGCACATCAAAATACGGTACACCCAATGCCTATTATGCCAAAACATCTATATTATTCTATCTTGCTGATAACCCAAAACTAGCAAGCACCACCCTAACCCCTTATCAGACATAAACAGGGATGCAAGCAAAAAAATCATACCCTACTCCGACAAAGCCAACTACACTTTTTAGCCAATAAAAATAACACCAAACTACCACAAATACTCAATAAAGGCATTGATGAGTTAGTCAAAAATGGCAAGATAAAAACCATTGCTCAAAAATATGGCATGGAATAATTCGCTTTAATCATAAAAAAATAAGGCATTTGATGATGCCTTATTTTTTTATGATTACTTTACAAAATCAAACCTTCACCCTGATTGAGTTGGTTCAACACACCATCGATGTTATTTGAATATATGTCAGCGATTGCTATTTTTTCAAACATCTCATCCTTGCCATCAATATCAATCATCATCGTAATATTTTTGGCACCTGATTTTTCAAAATGAATATAATCACCAAAATTGTCCATGATTGATTTGTCAGCAAAAAGTCCTGTTAGATCAATCTTATCTCCTTGCTTTAGATCAAAATCAGCAATTTTATCAAATCCAATTTGGCTAACATCTACCACCAAATCCACGTCCAAAGAGAACACAAAAGTGTCCGCTCCTGCACCTCCTTGCAAATAATCATCGCCAGCACCACCATTTAAGATGTCATCGCCGTTACCGCCTATCAATCTGTCGTTGCCGTCTTGACCAAATAGGAGGTCAGAATTTTTAGTTCCAGTCAACCGATCATTAACAGCACCTGCAAACACAGCACCGCCATTTAAATGATTATGTTGTGCATCGCCCATCTTAATTGGTAATTCTCTATCAATCTTAAAATCAATACCATTTATCCAACCATCCAATTCATGTTTTGGCACGTTAGATACAACATGCTCTATCAAATTAACCAACTTATCTCTGCCAACCATGTTAGGTTGTGTTTGCACTTGAAGATAAGCAAAATACTCCATGATATCGCCAAAGGCAGGCATTGCGGTTTGACCGCCTACATCCAACCTTGCCTTAAAGTCGCTCACCAGTCGGTTAATGTCCAAACCAAACAGAATATTACCATCTTTGACATCTACCACAATATCTATCAAATCGCCATAACGATTCTGAACAGTTTGCGGATAGAGTCTACTATAAACAGACTTAATCAGCCTATCATAAGTATGATTGATAATTTTGGTTGTTTTTTCAAAGTCTTTGACGTTAGCATAAAACATGTTATCTGTTTTTGTGCTCATAAAACTGTCAATCACGCCAATTTTATATTTGATTTTATCAAACTCTGCCATGCCTGTCAGGTCAAGCATTGAAGTACCACCACCTGCTACTCTTACCGCTCCTTTTTGAGAGAACTGCTCATCGACAAGAGAATCGGTTTATTATAGTCTTGATACTCAGGGTCGGTCTTTGCCCACGCTTTGAGCAAACCGTTCATCATTGACAACTGTTCCTCTTTGCTTTTAGCATTTAGATAGCCCGTTACTATCTCTTTGAGCTGGGTAGACAATGCCATCGCCTCGTTTAGACTTCGGACACGCCCAGAGCCTTGTAGATTTGGCAATCTGTCATCTGTATTTTTTACACCATCGAGATGTTTGGTGTACACACCATGAAAGTTAAAATTCACATCGCCCATGATGCCTGTTTTCCCATCACGCTTTTCATAACTGCCAAGCTGGATACCACTTGGACGATAAGTCAGCTCGCTCATCTCGCCAATGGGGTCAGGCAAGCCAATCACATCATCAAGCGAGCTTAAAATGCCGTGAAAGACTTTATCGCTAATCACAAGGCGGTCAAGCAAGGCAGACTCTAAGCCTTTATCCTTGCCGTTTTGGACATCTTTGGCGTTGGCGGATAAAATCTCATCTTTGTGGGCGATGATTTGGTTTTTGATACAAATTAGGGCGTGGTTTTTGATTTTGGTGTCGGCACGGGCAAAGAGGGCGGAGGCGGTTTTGGCTTTTTGTCCCACTTCGGTCATGTAGGTGGTTAAATCGGTGGCGAGTTCGGTCATGGTAAGCTTCTAATAACATTAAAAATCACCAAGTTATAACATTAAACACATAAAATATCAAGATTATCCACCCAATCATTGACAAAATAACCATTTACGCTTAAAATCCACAAAAAGACCGAGGGAATAACCATGCCAACCAACCAACCAACCATTCTAGGGCAACTCTTGCCCAGCTTCAAGCCATCTTTGACACTTTCTTTGATAACCATCAAACCCACAACCTACACGCCCTATCCCATCTAGTACAACAGCATTGTCATTTAGATAATATCATACACATCATCAAAAATGACATTTTAAGCTCCGAAAAAACACTCCAACAAATCGCCAAACACAGTTACTTTCACGGCAATGGCTTTCTTAAAGTTGTTCTTATTGATAATGCCTACAAACTAAGATTGCATATTTGGTTTGAGGGCGTACTTGCTGAGGAAAATATTCACAATCATCGCTGGGATTATACTTCTCATATTCTGCTTGGGGAATTAAATTCCGAAACTTGGCAAGAAAGTTTTCCACATCACGATAACGCTCAACCTTTGGATTGCTATCTCTATACAGCAAAATCCCAAAATAAACCAGCACAAACAGCATATCTTGGCAAAAAATACCTCACAAAAACCAAAACACACCACCATGTCTGTGGCGATACTTATCATCTAAGCTCAAACACACTACACAAAATTATTGCTGGGCAAAAAAGCATGACCGCAACCATTATTTGCACCACACCCACAACCAATCTACAAAACCTATTATTTCCCACCAGCAACAATCCAAACATTAATCCAACTTATATCACAACCAATCAATTAAAAGAACATCTAAATACTTTTATTACTCACACTCAGTCCATGGAAAAATCATGAAAAATAATACCTTTTATCAAAAATTGATTAACAATCATCAAGTAGAGAAAATACACAATCAAAATGAGATAAACCATCTCATCAATAAGGAACAATTAAGTTTAAAAATATTAAGAAAGAAAAATTTATCAAACAAATACGATTGTTATTTAAATTTTTATGACAGAATTTTTCGCCATGTGTGCCTGCACTTATTGGAGCATAATTTAAAAATAACAGACAATCATCCACACCAAACCTTAATTACCATTCTTGAAAATAAATACCCAAAAGATGATTTGATACTTATGGTTTCTTTGCGTCATAAAATCAAAAAGAAAATCAATTTTTATCAGCAGGATTTTAACATAAAATCCTGTGAGTTAATGCTTGATATTCTCAATGATTATAGCAAAAATGATGCACAAGATTGCCAATCATTTTTACAATCCCTTTAACATTTTAGGAGCTTATTATGCAAGACAATATTGTACACTTAACAGAAACTGGTTTTAATAATCTTAAAGCCCTCTTAGAGAGAAAAAAGCAAGAGTACGCTCAAGTAAGAACAGATAGGCAAGTCGCCTTTGAATTGTCGGGGGATGGCTGGCACGATAACCCCGAATTTAACAGACAGCAACAAATGGAGGCAAACCTAAATCATTTGGTTAAAGAATTAACCGACAGATTATCGCAAGCCAAACCCATTGTGATTAATAACGACAACAGACCAACTACGCACGTCGCCATTGGCTCATGGGTCAGTATCACACGTTGGAATTTATTAACGGGCGATTCAATTGACGAGGATTGGGAAATTATGGGGTTTGATGAAACCGACATTGATAATCAACAAATTGGCTATAATACCCCACTCGCCAAATCTATTATGGGATTGCAAGAAGGAGAAATATCTGATGAGTTGGTTTTAGGTTCTCAATCTTGGGAAATAGAAGTCAATAAACTTCACAAAAAAAGATTTTGATGTTATGTATATAGCAATTGAAGGTGTAAAAGGCGTTGGCAAATCCTCCGTGATTAAATATTTATCACAAGAGTATGCCAACTACCAATTATTATTTTTACACCCAACGCATCCCATGCCATCAAATCATATTTTGGAGAGGTTATTTCCATTATTTAAATATTTCGATTTTTATCAAGCTTATTTGTATCACTTCCGTTCAAATTATCATGCCAAATCTATTGATTGGCATGATAATCATTTAATCATTAGCGACAGAGGAATTGTTACCAGTCTATCTATCAGATGGCATAAGCATACTGATAAAATGGCTTATTTTTCCAAAATTAGACAAAAAGAATATGCCATTCAAATACCAGATATTGTCATTCAACTTCATTTACCAGAAAATGAATTATTAACACGTTATCATTGCAGACAAAGAAATTATGGCAAACATGAGGAAAATAAACATTCTTTACATCAAATATCAAATAACCTTGCAGAAATTCATCATTGGCTAAAACAATCTCATGTTATTCAATATATTGGCAAGGAGATAAATTGGATAGATGTAGATTGCCATAACAAAACGGTAGAAAATATCGCCAATGATATTTTACAAATCATTGAAAAATACACACCAGTTCCAAGAATACACAACACGATATGACTTATCGCTCTTTTATCACCCCTATATCCAGCACCGTCCATAGGGCGGTTTTGACATCGGCTTTTTGAAATCCGTGATTGACCCACGAATTACAGGTATAAAAGGCATTATAACTACCCACCGCAGGATAAAAAGCGTCATTATGCCAATAGCGTGCATTACTGATTGCGAATGGTCGCTCGGCAGGCAAAGTGGCACGAATATGGGCAATGATACCTTGGTATTGGTGGGGTGTTAGGGTGATTTTGCGACATTTTTGGCAGGTTTGTACCGTTTTGTCAGGCTCAAAACTGACGTGCAACACAGACGTACTAAGCCCAAACAAGGCATTAAACGCTGTATCCGCTTGCAAATCCGCCCACGTGGGGGTATTTAGATAAAAATCCCTATCGCCCCACCCGATACTCACCCAGTTATCCGCCATGCCGTCTTGGGGCTTGGGTCAAAGACGCTTGTCCAGTTCATCTGACTACTGACAGTTGGTAGCACAAAATCCGTATGCACACCATTAGAAATCACATAAATATCAATGGCAGGCTCATCATTGGTGAGCTTATATTTACTTATTTGGCTTGGTAAAAAAGTCGCACAGGTCATCAGTATGCCATACGTCAGCAATAAGGAGATAAAATAACCCATTGTTTTTAAGAAAATTTTTAAAAATTTTGGCACATAAACACCCAATAAAATGGGTAACTGGTTTTATCCAATTACCCATGCTACACATCAAAGTGTGAAAAGCGTGATTAACCCGCCGTATCCAATAGCATATTACGGATATGACCGATAGCCTTAGTGGGGTTTAGACCCTTAGGGCAGACAGACACGCAGTTCATGATACCACGACAGCGGAACAAGCTAAATGGGTCATCAAGCCTGGCCAAACGAGCTTGAGTGTCGGTATCACGACTGTCAATGATAAAGCGGTAGCCGTTAAGCAGGGCTGACGGCCCCAAGAACTTATCTGGGTTCCACCAAAATGACGGACAAGACGTAGAACAGCACGCACACAAGATACACTCATAAAGTCCGTTCATCTTCTCACGGTCTTCTGGCGACTGCAAACGCTCTCTTGGCGGAGCGGGTTGTGAGTTGATTAGGAATGGATGAACTTTTTCGTATTGGGCGTAGAATTGGTTCATGTCCACCACCAAGTCTTTGATGACTGGCAAACCTGGTAGGGGGCGAACGATGATTTTCTCGGGCAAGGTGTTCATGTTGATAAGACACGCCAAACCGTTTTTGCCATTGATATTCATACCATCCGAGCCACAGATACCCTCACGGCATGAACGGCGGAATGTCAAGGTTTCGTCCATCTTTTTAAGACGCAATAATACGTCAAGCAACATACGGTCGGTATCTAGTAGCTCAATCTCATATGTTTGCATATAAGGGGCTTTGTCTTTGTCTGGGTCGTAGCGATAAATCTCTACAATGCGTTTGCCTCGACTCATGGGTTTCTCCATTGGGAATTTGGGATTTTTAACTGTTTTTGTTAAAAAAGACCTAATTTAAATTTGAAATGATACATTTTGCAAATCATCTATATAAGTTGGGCTTTTACACCCAACTTATCAATTTGTCAAAATTAGAACGTACGCACTCGTGGCTCACAATACTCCACAGTCAAAGGCTGTTTGCGTACAGGCTTATAAATCACACGGTTATCCTCAGAGTACCAAAGCGTGTGTTTCATCCACTCATGGTCGTTACGTCCTAGTGGGGCGTAGCTGTCATCTTCTGGCTTTTCATAATCTAGCACGCTGTGAGCCCCACGGCATTCATGACGCAAGGACGCTGATAGCATGGTCGCTTTTGCCACTTCGTAAAGGTTGGCAACTTCGAGTGCCTCAATGCGAGCGGTGTTAAAGACGGCTGATTTGTCTTTTAGGTGGATTTGGGCAACTTTTGGAGCCAGTGCCATGATTTTTTCTACACCTTCATCCATAAGTGCCTGCGTACGGAACACCCCAGCGTGAGACTGCATGATATTGCGAATTTCATCGGCAACTTCTTGGGCGTTGTAGCCTTCGGTAGAGTTTTGTAGCTTGTCAAGACGAGACTGCGTGTAGTCCAACACTCGTGGGTCAAGTGGCTTATAACTGCGGTCTGATTTGGCAAATTCATCTAGGATATGCTGACCTGCCGCACGACCAAACACCACCAAGTCAAGTAGCGAGTTCGTGCCTAGGCGGTTTGCACCGTGTACTGACACGCACGCACATTCGCCAATGGCGTACAAGCCTTTGACCACACGACCTTCGGTATATAGACCTTGTTCGTCCACATGACCGTCAAGCACAGGCACGGTTACTTGACCGTGAATGTTGGTTGGGATACCGCCCATCATGTAGTGAATGGTAGGCACAACAGGCACCGCTTCTTTGGCGATGTCCACGTTAGCAAAGTTATGACTAATCTCAAACACAGACGGCAAACGCTTCATCAAGGTGTCCAGACCCAAATGCGTCATGTCCATCAAAATATAGTCACCGTTCGGACCACAGCCACGACCTTCTTTAATCTCTTGGTCCATAGAACGAGAGACGAAATCACGGGGGGCTAAGTCTTTTAGTGTCGGTGCATAACGCTCCATGAACGGCTCACCATGCTTGTTACGCAAAATCGCACCTTCACCACGACAGCCTTCGGTCAAAAGCACGCCCGCTCCTGCCACGCCCGTTGGGTGAAATTGCCAAAATTCCATGTCTTGTAATGGAATACCTGCACGCACCGCCATGCCAAGACCGTCCCCTGTGTTGATGTAGGCGTTGGTTGAGGCACGGAAAATACGTCCTGCACCACCTGTTGCCAGTACGGTTGTTTGGGCTTGGAATACCGAGATGTTGCCTGTTTCTTGGTCAAGGGCAATCACGCCGTTAATGTTGTCGTCAGCGTCCTTGATAAGGTCAAGGGCAATCCACTCCACAAAAAACTGCGTGCCTTTTTCTAGGTTCTTTTGGTACAGAGTGTGCAAAAGAGCGTGTCCTGTACGGTCGGCTGCCGCACACGCACGGGGAACAGGTTTTGCTCCGTATTCGGCAGAGTGTCCACCAAACGGACGCTGATAAATCGTGCCGTCTGCGTTACGGTCAAACGGCATGCCCATATGCTCAAGCTCGTACACGACTTTTGGGGCTTCACGGCACATATATTCAATGGCGTCTTGGTCGCCCAGCCAGTCAGAGCCTTTGACGGTGTCATAAAAGTGAAAATGCCAGTTATCAGGACTCATGTTACCCAATGACGCACCGATACCCCCTTGGGCGGCAACAGTGTGGCTACGGGTTGGGAATACTTTGGTCAAAACGGCAACTTTCATACCGCCTTCAACGAGCTGTAAAGACGCTCTCATGCCTGAACCGCCACCGCCAACGATGACCGCGTCAAAGTTTAGGGTGGGGATATTTTCAATGGGTTTTTCTGGTGCTAATGCCATAATTATTTTTCCTATGAATATTTAAGAAGGACGATTTTGGAAAATTACCAAAAAATCATCACGCCCCAAAATAGGTACGCCAAAATGGCAACGATGACCACGCCTTGTAGAGCAATACGCAAGCCTGACGATTTGACATAGTCGGTAAATACCGTCCACATACCCACCCATGCGTGAAACACGAGCGACAAAATCGCCACAAGGCTAAATAACTTCATGGGCAAGCTCATCATAAAGCCATGCCATGCTTGATAATCCACTTGATTAAATAGGAAAAATCCTACCAACACCACAGAATAAAGGGCAAGCACCACCGCACTGATACGTTGTAGCACCCAATCACGAGAGCCTGAACCTGTCAGACCTGTGGCACTTTTAATGCCTGAATTGTTTCTTTTCATTAGAACATCACCCACACAAAGGACGCAATAATCAAGGCAAATGCGATAACAAAGCTCACAATCGCCGCCGTCTTACCTGATTTGAACTCTTCGTTCATGCCAAGGTCAGCAAGTAAGTGCTTAACTCCCATGACAAAATGGTAAGCGGTTGCCGCCACAAAAATCCACGCCACAAACCTAAGGGCGATATTATTTAGCACCGTCTCAAACCCTTCTGGCGATGACAGTGACGTCTGTAAAATACACAGCATGACAGGCACAAGCAAAAACAGCACAATGCCTGATACACGGTGCAAAATAGAAGCCATAGCGATTGGGGACTTTGAGTTCACCGCAATCACTTGACTTAGGGGTAAGTTAATCGGTCGGTTATCTTTCACGAGCGGGCGTCCTTATCAAAATGAGCCGTACAAAACGAACAAGACGGCAAGGAGAGCTGGCTTTTTGGGTGATTTTTGCCACAATTAAAATACAAAACGGCCTTTCAATTGTAAAATTAAAAACTTAAAACATCGGTTTTGATTTTAATCTGCCAAATCTAGTAAATCACCCTAAATGATTTGGCATGAGTATATTAAGGATATTTTAAATTTTTAAACGCAAAAAATCACACCGTCAGGCTGTCTTTAAAAATAAGAAGTCTGAACACAGCGTTAAATCAATGTCGCTTGTGTCACGCAGTGTCAGCGTGCCAAGCAACCATGCAAAAGCCATCAGGCTTAAACACTTCGCTATTTTTACTTTTACAAATCATTAAAAATCTTTAATCTTTTAAAAACCTTGTCCAAACAGCACATTTGAGAGTATTTATCAGTAAAATTTCACAGACTTTTACCAAACTTTTTGTGAAATTATCACAAAACTTATTACAAAATTTATCAAATGTCGTGTTACCCTATTGACAATGAAATTGATTATCGTTTTTTAAAATGACCTGCCAAGTTAAACAGATAAATTATAAAACGCTTGAACAAATTTTACAAACAAAATTACAACTTTTATGTAACTGACGTCAAATTTTTTGCTAAAATTTGAACCACTTTGACGATAATATTGTTACAAAATATGTCAAAAATCCGTATGATGGCTAAGGTTTTTACGATTTGGACGGTCGGAGCAAGATAAGCTTAGGCAAAAAAGTGAATGAGTGTAAGGGCTTGGAGATTAATTACAATTTTTTAAGGAATTTATCGTGCTAGGGCTTGTAAGTTTGGCAAAGTTTTTGTATCATCATGATACTTGATGGCGATGATGAGCAATATGCCTTTGCTTTGGCAAACGGACGCACGTTGCAAGGAATTCAGCGACCAACAAGACCAAGGACATCATGCTCGGTTACCTGCCAGCATGCAAATTCACAATGCCAAATTAGCCCAAACCAAGCAGGATAAGGCTTTTGGGTCAGGATTTAGGCACCGTTAAATTAAGGTTATTATTATGACACAACAAGTGAAATTAGTCGTTGATGGCACGGAATATGAAATGCCAGTCCTAGAATCCACCTTGGGTCGCCCTGTATTGGACGTAAGTGCGGTGGCAAAAGCAGGTCTTTGGACATATGATCCAGGATTCATGGCGACCGCCCCAGTAGAATCCAAAATCACTTATATTGACGGCGACAAAGGCGAGCTTTTGCACCGTGGCTATGCCATTGACGAGCTTGCGGACAATGCCGACTACCTAGAAGTCTGCTACGCCCTACTCTATGGCGACTTGCCAAATGCCGAAGAAAAAGACAAATTCTACGCACGCATCACAAGCCACATGGCAGTACATGACCAGTTGCGTAAATTCTTTGAAGGTTTTCGCCGTGATGCCCACCCAATGGCGATTATGCTTGGCGTGGTCGGTGCGTTGTCAGCGTTTTATCACAACCACCTAGACATCTCAGACCCACAGCATCGTGATGATACTTGTGTGGACTTGATTGCAAAAGCCCCAACGCTTGCTGCCATGAGCTACAAATACTCAATTGGCGAGCCGTTCATGTATCCACGCAAGGATTTTAGCTACGCCGAAAACTTCCTATATATGATGTTTGCCACCCCTGGTGACAAAGATTACAAGCCAGACCCTGTACTGGTCAAAGCGATGGACAAAATCTTTACCCTACACGCTGACCACGAGCAAAACGCATCAACATCAAGCGTACGTTTGGTAGGCTCAACAGGTGCCAACCCTTATGCCTGTATCGCAGCAGGTATCGCTGCCCTATGGGGGCCATCACACGGTGGTGCCAACGAAGCGGTATTGACCATGCTTGATGAGATTGGCTCTATCGAAAATGTTGCTCCATTCATGGAAAAAGTTAAGACCAAAGAAGCCAAGCTCATGGGCTTTGGACACCGTGTCTATAAGAACTTTGACCCCCGTGCCAAAGTCATGAAAGAGACTTGCGATGAAGTGTTAGGTGCCTTGGGCGTAAATGACCCCAAGCTTGCCCTTGCTATGGAGCTAGAAAAAATCGCACTAAACGACCCCTACTTCATTGAGCGTAAGCTCTATCCAAACGTAGACTTCTACTCTGGCATCATCCTAAAAGCGATTGGCATTCCAACGTCTATGTTCACTGTTATCTTTGCCCTAGCTCGCACGGCAGGCTGGATTGCTCACTGGACAGAAATGCACTCAGAAGCCTTCAAAATCGGTCGTCCACGTCAGCGTTATACTGGCGAGATGCACCGTGCCTTTGTTAAGGTGAAAGACCGCAAATAATCCTGTCTTTTAACAAATGACCATAAAATCCCCCAAGCGATTGGGGGATTTTATGGTCATGGTTGGGACATGTAAACATTAGGGCATGCTTGCCATTGTTACCGTTTTTATTAAATTATAAGGTATTAGTCCAAAAAGTATGCCAAACTAGGTTTTCCGTTCCCCCCTGAGCCTGCGAGTAGGAAAATCGTTATGAGCAGGCATGGCTCACCACGAATGGTTTTCTTTATAACATACTTTTTGAACCAGAGCCAATTATAAAATAAGGTGAAAATACAAGCATACCCCATCACCAATTTAAAAAGCATCAAACATTTTACAAAAATAACGCTTGCCATTTAGCAAAAAATATCTTATGATAACGCCTATATTAAAAAACTTTTTATATCTTATTTATCATGAATTACCCCGTTATCGCCACTCGTCATCATCACCATCACTCCTAAATTTCTTTTGGGCGTGTGGCTTTGCTTGAAAGAAAAAAGACTTTCAAGGCGATGGCACAAAAGACGGTATCAACCCTTGAAAGCAATTTCAAGGGTTTTTTGTTTTTTAATCTTAAAGGAAAAATTATGAATCGTCTAAAAATCGCCATTCAAAAATCAGGTCGCCTAAGCGATGACTGCCAAGAGCTACTCAAAGCCTGTGGTATCAAATTTCATTACAACAAAGACCGTCTCATCGTCTATGCCAAAAATCAGCCCATTGAACTACTTCGGGTGCGAGACGATGACATTCCCGCCCTTGTGTTTGATGGCGTGGCGGATTTGGGTTTTGTGGGCGAAAATGTGCTGGGCGAATGCCAGCTTGACCGCCAAAACAAGGGCGAAACCGCCAGCTTTAACAAACTTAAAGTCTTTGAATTTGGCGAATGCCGTCTGTCGCTTGCCGTGCCAAAGGACTTTGATTATCAATCACTTGCAAGCCTAAAAAACGCCCGCATTGCCACCAGCTACCCCAATTTGTTAAAAAAATATATGGACGACAATACCGTCCCCTTCAAAAACTGCCTACTGACAGGCTCGGTAGAAGTCGCCCCCAGTGCAGGGATAGCCCACGCCATTTGCGATTTGGTCTCCAGCGGGGCAACCTTAGAAGCCAATGGCTTAAAAGAAGTGGAAGTCATCTACCGCTCAAAGGCTTGCCTAATTGTCAAAAGCGAGCCATTATCCGCCGAAAAACAAGCCCTTGTGGACAAACTTCTAACTCGAATGACAGGCGTAGAGCAAGCCAAAGAAAGCAAATACATTATGCTCCACGCCCCCAAAGACAAGCTCCCTGAGATTGTCAAATTTCTGCCCTGTGCCGAAAATCCGACCATCTTGCCCCTTGCTCAAGATGACGGCAAAGTGGCGGTGCACATTGTCAGCCAAGAAACGCTGTTCTGGGAAACGATGGAAAATTTAAAAGCAATGGGGGCAAGTTCTATTTTGGTGTTGCCCATTGAAAAAATGATGATTTAATTCAATAATTTATCATCAATCGTAGGTGCGTAGCACGCACCGTTTTGGACAATGATTTTTTAAATGGTGAATACGGTTATTAAAAAAGCACACACCTTACCAATTACACCTAATTAACTGATTTTAAAGAGAAAACTATGCAAACCCTAATCTGGAAAAACCTAAGCCAAACAGAACGCCAAACCGCCCTAACTCGCCCCGCCCAAACGCTTGGCAATGAGATTACCGCGATTGTTGCTGATATTAAAAATCAAGTGGTAAATCAAGGGGATACTGCTCTGTTTGCCCTTGCCGAAAAGTTTGATAAAGTCAAATTGGACAGCCTAAAAATCGCCCCAAGCGAACTTGACAATGCCCAAAACACCCTATCAGACGAGCTAAAATCCGCCATTGACACCGCTTATGCCAACATTCACAAATTTCACACCGCCCAAATCCCCACGCCCATTGACACCCAAACAATGGCAGGCGTTCGCTGTTCTGTCGCCACTCGCCCGATTGAAAAAGTGGGTCTGTATATTCCAGCAGGCTCTGCTCCTTTGTTTTCAACGGTTTTGATGCTTGCCATTCCTGCCAAAATCGCAGGGTGCAAAAAAATCGTCCTTTGCTCGCCCGCCCCGATTTGCGATGAAATTCTATACACCGCCAAACGCTGTGGCGTGGACGAGATTTTCTCGGTAGGCGGTGCGGGGGCGATTTGTGCAATGGCGTACGGCACGGACAGCATTCCCAAAGTGGATAAAATCTTTGGGCCGGGCAACGCCTTTGTTACCGAAGCCAAACGCCAAGCGATGGCGGACGGTGTCGCCATTGACATGCCCGCAGGCCCATCGGAAGTACTTGTAATTGCGGATAATTTTGCCAATCCTAGCTTTGTGGCAAGCGATTTACTCTCGCAAGCCGAACACGGGGCGGACAGTCAAGTGATTTTACTGACCGACAGCCACGCCTTAGCCGATAAGGTTTTGGGCGAGATTGACACACAATTAAAAAGCCTGCCAAGAGCCGACACCGCACGCTTTGCCCTTGCCAAAAGCCGTATCATCATCGCTGATAATTTGACAGAATGTGTCTCAATTTCAAACAGTTACGCCCCTGAGCATCTCATTATCAATACCGACAATCCCCGTCAATATCTGGACGACATCAGCCATGCAGGCTCGGTGTTTTTGGGGGCGTACACGCCTGAAAGTATGGGCGACTACGCCAGTGGCACCAACCACACCTTGCCGACTTATGGCTACGCCCGCACCCAGTCATCGCTTGGTTTGGCGGACTTTTATAAACGAATGACCGTGCAAGAATTGTCCGTGGACGGCTTTAAAAATTTGGCGAACACCGTTGCGACAATGGCAAGTGCCGAACAGTTAGACGCTCATAAATTGGCGGTAGAAGTGCGGTTAAAAGAATTGGGGGAATAAATTATCATTTTAACGGATTTTTAAGGGCGAATTGCAATTCGCCCCTACACGCCAATGAATTAAAATGGTTATTTTTTTAAATGTAAAAATGGAAAAAATACAATGCAAACCTTAATTAAAAAAAGCGTACAAACCTTAACCCCCTATCAATCCGCCCGTAAAATTGGCGGTAATGGCACCATTTGGTTAAATGCCAATGAATATCCTATTTCGCCCAATGAATTATTAACCAATTTATCTTTGGAAAATTTAAATCGCTATCCTGAACCACAACCGCAAAGCATAATAACTGCCTATGCCAATTATGCAGGGGTGAATAATAATCAAATTTTAATCACTCGGGGTGGCGATGAAGGCATTGAGCTGATTATCCGTGCCTTTTGTGAAAATGATGAGAGCGTACTTTATTGTCCGCCCACTTATGGAATGTATAAGGTCAGCTCCGATACGCTTAATATCAATACCAAAACCATACCTTTAACGGCTGAGTTTCAATTAAATTTAGCTGAAATTGAAAATAATTTGGATAAAGTCAAAGTTATTTTTATTTGCAGTCCCAATAACCCAACGGGCAATTTATTAAACAAAGATGTTATTATTCAATTACTTGATATGACCAAAAACAAAGCGGTTGTGGTGGTTGATGAAGCCTATATTGATTTTTGTTTGGATAACAGTATTGTAGATGAATTAAATCATTTTGATAATTTAATCATCATTCGCACGCTTTCAAAAGCCTTTGCCTTAGCAAGCATTCGCTGTGGTTTTGTTTTGGCAAATGAATGGATTATCCAAAGTTTACAAAAAATCATCGCCCCTTATCCCATTCCCACGCCTTGTGTATCAATCGCCGAACTTGCTTTATCAGATATTGGCATTCAAGCAATGCAAGATAAATTTGCAATTACGCTCGATAATAAAACTTGGCTGGAAAATGAACTATCAAACTTAGAAATTGTACAAAACATTTACCCAAGTGTTGCCAATTTTATTTTGGTAACACTTAAAGATGGTCAAGCGGTGTTTGACAAACTTTGGGAACAAGGCATTATTGTCCGAAACCAACATACCGCCTTAAATTTGGCAAATTGTATTCGTATTAGCATTGGTACACAAGATGAAAATTTGGCGTTAATTAATACGTTAAAGAAATTTTAATTTTTGAACTCGTAAGGTGCGTACCACGCACCCTTTAAAATCAGAACCCTAAATGGTGCGTATTACGCACCTTACGCTTAAACCCAAGTTATTTTTTAAAGGAACAACAAATGAAACCTACTCTATTTATTGACCGAGACGGCACTTTAATTGACGAACCCAAAACCGATTTTCAAATTGACAGTTTGGAAAAATTAAAGTTAGAAAAAGGTGTGATTCCCGCCCTGTTGGCATTACAAAAAAAATACCGCCTTGTGATGGTGTCCAATCAAGATGGGCTGGGCACGGACAGTTTCCCAAAGGAAAATTTTGACAAACCGCACAATAAAATGCTGGATATTTTTACATCACAAGGCATTGTCTTTGATGATATTTTGATTTGTCCGCATTTTAAAGACGATGATTGCGACTGCCGAAAGCCAAAAACCAAACTATTACAATCTTATATTGATAATAATTTATTTGATAAAGAGAGTAGCTTTGTGATTGGCGATAGAGATACCGACATTGAGCTTGCGAATAATTTGGGTATTGTTGGACTTAAATATAATCCTGATAATTTAAATTGGGCGTTAATTAGCGAAAAGTTATTGGGACAAGCGACAACTAATATTGGCGAGCGAGAAAAACGCTATGGCGAAGTTATCCGTAAAACCAAAGAAACTGACATTAAAGTGCAAGTCTGGCTTGATGAAACGGGCGTGAATGACATTAAAACAGGCATTGGCTTTTTTGACCATATGTTAGACCAAATTGCCACGCACGGTGGATTTAAAGTCGCCATTGACTGCAAAGGCGATTTGTGGATTGACGAACATCATTCGGTAGAAGACACCGCCATTGCATTTGGGGAGGCATTAAAACAAGCGATTGGCGATAAAAAAGGCATTGCCCGTTTTGGCTTTGTTTTGCCAATGGACGAATGCCGTGCCGAATGCACGATGGATTTATCGGGCAGACCATTTTTAAAATTTAAAGGCAAATTTAGCCGAGACAAAGTGGGTGATTTTAGCACCGAATTGACCGAACATTTTTTTCAATCGCTTGCGTATGCAATGATGGCAACTTTGCATTTAAAAGTCAAAGGCGACAATGACCACCACAAAATAGAAAGTTTATTTAAAGTGTTTGGCAGAACACTCAGACAATGTATTAGAATTGAAGGGAATGAATTACCGAGTAGTAAAGGGGTTTTGTGATTTTTAAATTGTTTATTGATTATTTTTTGAGTGGATTTGTAGGGGCGTGTTGCACACGCCCAGTTATCAGAATATTATTTTCAGGGCGTGCCAAGCTAAGCCCCTACACACCAAAAAATTAAAATAAATGAATGATATGATTTTAGTTAAACAGGATAAAAAATGAAATTAGTAATTATAGACACAAACTGTGCCAATTTAACTTCGGTTAAATTTGCCTTTGAACGCTTGGGTATTACCCCGATTATTTCGGACGATAAAGAAATCATCTTATCCGCCGAAAAGATAGTATTACCGGGGGTGGGAACGGCTGAATTTGCAATGAATGAACTTAGCAAAAAAGGTTTAATTGATACCATTAGACAAATCAAAGTACCCACGCTTGGCATTTGTTTGGGAATGCAATTATTGGGCGAGTATTCTCTTGAGGGGCAAACTGCCAATATTAACACGCTAAATTTAATTGCCAACAATACGCATAAACTAGAAGTGGGTGAATTGCCCTTACCGCATATGGGCTGGAATAAACTGTATTTTGATGAGATAAATAATCCTTTGTTTAAAAACATTAACAATGGCGATTTTGTTTATTTTGTTCATAGTTATGCAATGGGTGTCAATGAATTTACCCTTGCCACAAGCCATTATGGGCAGGCATTTAGTGCCATTGTCAATAAAGACAATTTTTTTGGAATGCAATTTCACCCAGAGAAATCTGGCAAGGTTGGTTTACAATTATTAAAAAACTTTGTGGAAAATATTTAAATCATAGGGGCGAATATAATTTGCCCGCAAAGTCCACATTTTAAAAAAATATTAAGTCCAAAAACGGTGCGTATTACGCACCTTACAAATGATGGAGAATATATCAATGAGTTTAATTATCCCCGCACTTGATTTAATAGACGGGCAAATTGTGCGTTTACATCAAGGCGATTATGCCAAACAAACGAGTTATGACTTTGACCCGATTAAAAAATTCCAAGAATATATTAACGATGGGGCAAATTATTTGCACCTTGTGGATTTGACAGGGGCAAAAGACCCAAACAAACGCCAAATTGATTTGATTGGACAAATCATTAAACAAACGAGTGCCGACATTCAAGTCGGGGGCGGTATTAGAAATGAGAGCGAAATCAAAGCCTTATTTGACCTTGGGGCAAGACGGGTGGTAATTGGTTCATTGGCAATTAAAGAAAAGGCTCTGGTTAAATCGTGGTTTAATACTTATGGGGCGGATAAATTTGTCCTTGCCCTTGATGTCAATGTCATTGACAATAACCCCTATATTGCCATTAGCGGTTGGCAAGAAAATAGCGGGGTATTGCTTGATGATATTATCAATGAATATTTGCAAGTGGGCTTGGTTCATGTTCTTTGTACCGATATTAGCAAAGACGGGACATTAACGGGTTCTAATGTTGCCCTATATCAAGACTTAATAAAAAAATACCCCACTTTAAAAATCCAATCATCGGGCGGTATTGGCAATCTTGATGATATTAAAGCGATTAAAAATACAGGCGTGAGTGGTATTATTGTTGGGCGAGCGTTATTAGAAGGGAAAGTTGATTTAAAGGAAGCGATAGAATGTTGATTTTAGAAACTTTAAAACAAAAAAATGAATTAGCCAAACGCATTATTCCTTGTCTTGATGTCAAAAATGGACAAGTGGTCAAAGGCGTGCAATTTAAAAATCACGAGATTGTTGGCGACATTGTGCCACTTGCCAAGTTTTATAGCGATGAAGGGGCAGACGAACTGGTATTTTATGACATTTCGGCATCGTCAGACGGACGGACGGTGGACAAGGCGTGGGTACGTGAAGTGGCACGGGTCATTGACATTCCCTTTTGTGTGGCGGGGGGCATTCGTACGCTTGTCGATGCCGAAGTGATTTTTGAATATGGGGCGGACAAGATTTCGGTCAATTCGCCCGCCCTTGAAAATCCAAGTCTGGTTGCCGAGCTTGCCAAACGCTTTGGCGTGCAGGCGGTGGTGGTAGGCATTGACAGTTGGTACGATAAAAGCACGGGGATTTATTGGGTAAACCAATATACAGGCGATGAAAAAAAGACCAAAAAAACTGAGTGGCAGGTGGCGGACTGGGTGCGTGAAGTCCAAAATTTGGGGGCGGGCGAGATTGTGCTAAATGTGATGAACCAAGACGGCGTAAGGGCTGGCTACGATGTGGCACAGCTTGCCAAAGTGCGTGAAATTTGTGCTGTGCCACTGATTGCGTCAGGTGGGGCGGGGGCAATGAGCCATTTTTATGATGTATTTGTGCAAGCCAATGTGGACGGAGCGTTGGCGGCAAGTGTGTTTCATAAGGGGTTGATACAGATTGGCGAGCTTAAAAGTTACCTTAAAAATCAAGGTGTTGCAGTTCGAACTTAACCACCACTACCCACAAAAACGCCGTTATCAGAAAATGGCGTTTTTTAACCATCGTCATTTAACAGCAACCTCATTGACTTTATCGATTTTTACCACCGCCGACATGCCCATACTCACATTTTTTACCGCACTTTGATTAGGGTCAAACTCAATTTTGACAGGAATTCTTTGAGCGATTTTGATAAAATTACCCGTACTGGGGTCGGTTTTGGCAGTGCTAAACTCCGACCCTGTGGCAGGGGCGATTTGAGTAACTTTGCCCGTTAATATGGTTTTTCCGCCCAAAGCATCCATCTCAATGTGAGCAAGTGACCCTATGCCAATTTGGGCGATTTCGGTTTCTTTGACATTGGCAATCAGCCAATAATCAGGTGGTACCACCGTCATCAAATTCGTCCCCACCGCCACCAGTTGCCCTGTCTTTGCGGTAATCTCGCCAAGCTGTCCGCTGATGGGTGATTTTATCAAGGTCTGCTCCAAATCTAATTTGGCAAGTTCAAGCCCTGCTTTGGCATTGTCAATCGCCACCAGATTACTTTTTTCATTCACCTTCACATCAATCGCCTGCTGTTCAGAGGCTTTTTTCTGAGCAATGGCTTGGGCAAGTGCCGACTGTGCTTTTTTGACATTGGTTTGGGCGTCATCATAGGCTTGACGAGACACAGCGTCTATCTTAATCAGCTCTGCCATTCTGCCAAATTGTGCCTGCGCATTGGCAAGGGTTGCCTGTGCCGAGCTGATGTTTGCGTCCATGACGGCGATGTTAGCGACCGCCGAAGTTTGGGCTTGCTTGATTTTTTGCAATGCCGTCTCTTGGGCAAGCACGCCTGCACTCGCCTGAGCCACCTTCATCTCATATTGCTCCGTCTCAATCTGTACAAGCGGTTGTCCAGCCTCCACCCACTCATAATCCTGCACCAAAATTTCCTTGACATAGCCACCCACTTTGGGACTAATCACGGTCGCCTTACCACGAATGTAGGCGTTGTTGGTCTCGATATAATTGGGAGAAAAAGGTGGTAATTGATAAGCATACAAAATCCCCATCACGCCCGAGAGCAAAAGACCTAGCACCAACAATTTCTTCAAGGGAGATTTCTTTTTGGGTTGCCAAGTTTGTGGCTCATTTGGGTTTGTTTGGGGTTCTTCATTTTGTATTGGTGTAGATTGCGTCATTTTTTACTCTATTGCATTTATTTGGTTTTTAATTAAATATTGGTGATGGGGCAAATAACGCCCTTGATAACTTAACCATCATCGTCTGCCTCGATTGGTGTCTGCCAAATAGGCTTGCAATTTTTGCATTTCCACTTCTAGCACATCAATTTGATGGTAACGGCGATACGCCCAAAAGACAAAAGACACCACAAAGCCCAAACTGGCAAATACCCAAACCCAAAAGAACAAATCGTTATATGCCAAGATTCTTGCTTCTAGATTTGCCATTTGTACCGCTTGGGCGTAGTTGGCGGTGGTGATGGTGCCATCATCGAGGGTGATTTGAGCAAGCAGGTTTTGTAGGTGGGCTTGTGTTTGAATTTGCACAAATGCCCCAAAAATGGCATTCCCCAAAAGCCCGCCAAACACCTGTGTCGCCGAATACACCGCCACAAAGCCCGCTATCTGCTCTACCCCTTCGGCAATCGCTCTCACCATGCCCTCCAACATCACAGGTCCTGCAAAATAAAAGGTCGCAAAAGCAATCAATGACTGACTGACATAAAAATGACTGACAGGCGTAACGGACGACACACCGATGTCCAAATATGCCCCCACCGCAATCCCCAGCAGGGCTATCATGGTATTTCGGCGAACATCTTTGGGGTTTAGGGTGATGATACTTAGTATGAGTCCAAATAAAGAGGAGATAAAAATGAGTTTATAATACCCATAAAGCTGTTCACTACTTAACCCCATCAACGCCAAAACACCCCCTGCCCCCACGCTTTGCTCTGTCGTAAACAGTCGTGTCAGCATTGCCATGAGCAAAAAGAAACTGATTTGCCGAGCAGAAATCCAATGCCAGTTAATGAGTGGTTTGTCACGATAGGCTTCCAGCCACAACGCTAGCCCCAAAAAGAGCACCCCAGACGCCAAGAAAAACCCCAGCCAAGTGGTCGTCCACCACACCACATTCCCCAAACTCAAATACGCACAAAGACACGCCACCCCTGCCGAAAACAGCCCAAAACTGAGCCAATCTCTCCATGATAAAGCAGGCTCGTGATAGCCTTTTGGTAGGGGCAAATACAGCACAGCAGATAGGCAAATGAGGGTGATGGCAAGCTGAAACACAAACATCGCTGTCACATTGCCGTCCGCCAGTAGCGTGGGCGACATCATATAACAAAGGCTTGACACCGCCTGCATGAGCCCTGCTGATAACGCCAGTGGAATGAGTGCCTTGCCTGCCCGAAAAGTTTGCATGGCATAAAACATACCCAGCGTCAAAAGCCCGCTCGTTCCCACACCCATGATAAAACGAGCGACGAGTTCGAGCTCAAAGCGACCACCAAAAGTTTGGAGCACATTGCTCACAAACATCAAAATCAGCGTCCAACGAACAAACTTTTGTAAAGAATAATGTTGGCGAATTTTTAGCCACATTATGCCCATCACCGCATTGCCCATCAAATATGCCGACTGCACCCAAATGCCCTGCATGGTGTCTAAGGCAAGCTCACCACGCACCGCCCCCATGTTGGCGGTCAAAAGCCCGTTTTGTAACCCTGCACAAAAAATCAATAACAGCCCAATCAACACATAAGCAAGCTGTCTTTTGCCTGTGTGAATCGGAGAGGCAGGCGAGCCAGCCATAAAAGGCTGTTCATCAGGTTTATAAATGTAGCCGTTGTCTTGAAGTGCCATAGGGTTTGTTGATTGGGATAAATGAGCTTAAAATTGGGTTTGGATAAATTGATTTAGATAAATGGGTTTTGGGTAAATTCGCCCATAAATTCACCCAGACAAATCAGCTTAGATAAACTAACTGGGTCAAATTAAGCAACAACACCTTAATACCCATGAGGCAGTTGGGCATTATCCGCCATCGTGTATTTTTGATGATATTGATACAAAGAATGGCTATTATACTGACAAAAATTTTATTAAAATAGGTCAAAATCATACTTTTTTAGGGTAAAAATGGGAAATTTTGACATACCACTCATTCCACCACGCCAATTCTCACTCAATTTTAATTGTGGACTCATCAGTAAACTAAACGCCAACGCTGACGATTATCATCGCAATCTGATGGCACAAATGGACAAAACACACCGTTTTGATTTTTTTATTTGGTTTTTTTGCACCAGTGGCACCATCGAGCAAGTGATTGATTTTGAAAAAATTTCCACCACCGCAGGGCAAGCGGTATTTATCCGCCCCCACCAGCTACACAAGATGAACCACACCGACGGTTTTGATGGTTTTATTTTGACTTGGCGAGATGAATTTTTGGTAAAATCGGTGTCGTGTGAGACTTTTCCGTCCGTGCAAGTCTTTGATGAGCAAGAAAAAATCGCCCTGCACAATTTTGGCGAAGTGTTAAAAATTGGCTTAACCATGACCGACTTGACCACAAAGGTGGCGTTTTTACAACATCAGCTATCGGCATTTTTATTATATTTACAGTGCTGTTTTGGCAAAGCAACGCTGACCAACAGCCCAAGTTTGGTTCGTCATCAGGCGTTTTTGGCATTATTAGAGCAACATTATCAAACTCATCATCAAGTACAATTTTATGCCAAAATGCTCGCCTGCTCACCAAAATCACTAAGCACCGCTTGCCAAACCCACGCCCAAAAAACCGCCAAAACATTGATTTTTGAGCGGTTATTATTGGAGAGCAAACGACTGCTTGTCCACAGTGATTTGACAATAACACAAATCGGCGAACGGCTTGGTTTTGGTGAAAGCACCCATTTTGCTAAGTTTTTTAGGACATGGCAAGGTGTTACAGCCCATGAATTTCGCAAACAATTTAACCTTCATGACAACGCCACCCAAAAATGATGGGGTTAAATGCTATTTATGGCAGTTTTATTTTACAAAATAATACACTTGTAAACTTCTATTTTTAAAAAAATCTTGTTACAATACCCTCTTTAAATTGTAAACAAATTTTTCAAAAACATTTGCAAGGAATATAACGATGAAAAAACCTCATTTTGAGCGAGCCGACAGCGAGCGAGTGGTCATCACAGGCATGGGGGCGATTACCCCTGTGGGCAATGATTTGGACACCATTTGGGCAAACTTAACAAATG
This sequence comes from Moraxella bovis, assembly GCF_025985205.1. Classification (NCBI taxonomy): domain Bacteria; kingdom Pseudomonadati; phylum Pseudomonadota; class Gammaproteobacteria; order Moraxellales; family Moraxellaceae; genus Moraxella; species Moraxella bovis. The sequence goes on along the minus strand of NZ_CP087840.1, from coordinate 108,426 downwards.
GCGTGAGCGGTATTCGTGCCATACCTGATTTTGACGGCTTGGAGATGAGTGAGTTTCGCTCAAAGATTGCAGGGCTGGTTAAGGATTTTAATGCCGAAGAGTTTTTGAACCCCAAAGAGATTCGCCGTTTTGATGAGTTTGTGCACTACGCCCAAGTTGCGTCCGCCCAAGCCTTGTATCACGCTGGACTGATAGATAGCATTAAGGGCGAAAGTTTGCCTGTTAATGTGGACAGCGAGCGATTTGGTGTGGTGATGGGGTCAGGGATTGGTGGCATACAAACCATTGAGAATAGCCGAGATACCCTGCGTGATAACGGGGCAAAAAAAGTCTCACCTTTTATCATCCCAGGCTCCATCGTCAATATGCCCGCAGGGCTCATCGCCATTCGCCATAACCTAAAAGGGGCGAACCTTGCCACGTCCACCGCTTGCACCACATCCACGCACGCCATCGGGCTTGGGGCAAGGCTCATCGCCTGTGGCGATTTGGATGCGGTGTTGGTGGGCGGTAGCGAAAAGGCAAGCACACCGCTTGGACTGTCGGGCTTTGGGGCAATGCACGCCCTATCCACTCGCAACGATGAACCCACCCGAGCGTCTCGCCCCTTTGATAAGGACAGAGATGGCTTTGTGCTTGGGAACGGAGCAGGGGCGTTGGTGCTAGAAAGCCTTGCTCATGCTAAGGCTCGTGGGGCAACGATTTTGGCAGAAGTGGCAGGTTTTGGTATGAGCAATGACGCAAGCCACATCACCGCCCCACCAACAAACGGTAACGGGGCAAAACGTGCGATGATAAACGCCTTAGCAGACGGCGGTATCAGTACCGACAAAGTCGGCTATATCAATGCCCACGGCACGTCCACGCCCGCAGGGGACGTGGCAGAAAGCAGTGCGATTGAAAGCCTATTTGGTAAAAACATTTTGGTGAGTTCCACCAAATCCATGACAGGGCATTTGCTCGGGGCGGCAGGAGCGATAGAAGCCATCTTTACCGTGCTTGCCTTACAGCACCAAACCCTACCCCCCACCATCAACCTAGACAACCCAGATCCTGCCTGTACGCTTGACTATATTCCCCATACCGCAAGGGCGGTGAGTGGTGTGAACTATGCCATTTCGAACAGCTTTGGCTTTGGCGGGACGAATGGTAGTTTGGTGTTTAGGCGTTGGGCGTAATAAAAATCCAAAAGCCCTGTCTTAGAACAGGGCTTTTTATAGATAGACTTGGCAGAATTATTTCACTTTAACCAATTTGCCTTGATTATTTGATTTTAGTTTAACCGTTCGCTTTTTTGACGGGAAACAGCTCGGGTCGCTATCGGCATAAGATACTTCTGTAACATGGATAATGCCATTGACCACTTTAACATTGCCTGATAATTCTGCCGAATGCACATCGCCTTTTTTGTATTGATTTTTTCCCGTTGCCAAAAATGTCGCCACTTCAAAACTGCCTGTGGTATTATGACAGTTTAGCTCTTCGCAATAATACAGTGAGACTATCGCATCTTTTTTGCCATCTTTATTGATGTCAGCATAAATAATGTCTTTTTGCGACAATGCGTACGTATAGGCATCTTCGCCATTATGCTCTATCTCTTCTTGATTCATGGCGTGTACCGTTTTATTGGCTTGTTTATTGGCTAGGCTGTTTAAGCTCTCTGCATGGGCGGTACTGGCGAATAACAAGACAGCAGGCAGTAGATAAGATAATTTCATCATTTTCTCCGTGATATGGCTAGGTTAGGTTTAAATCATCAAGTTAGGGCAAGATGACTTAATCATCCATCATTATATAAATAAAGAACTTTAAAATTACCACAAATTTACAATATGTGGGCGTAGGGACTGGCTCTGCACGTCCGATAAAATCATTACATCATCAAGGGCGTGTTCAACATGCCCCTACAAATCCTGTGGCAAATATCAAATTCGTTAGATATAATTAAAAAAAGCACTGAGATAAAACACTTGTTATCAATTTTAAAATAAAGAGCATTGTTTATTGATGATATTTTGGATGAATTTATAGAAAAAAATAACCGACAATCAGTAAGTTACCATTTTAATTTAAGATTGGGCAAATTTTAACCCCCCTTTACACGAATAATTTACAAGAATTATTCTCAATTCTCTTGTTTTTTGCTTATTTTTGGTATATTATAACATTTTATTTATCCCAGCTCTGACAGGAGAGTATCATGCAAGTACTATCATCACTCAAATCCGCCAAAACCCGCCACGAAGATTGCCAAGTGGTTCGCCGTCGTGGTCGCACCTTTGTCATTTGCAAATCCAACCCCCGTTTTAAAGCCGTGCAAGGCGGTAAAAAACGCAAATAATTGTGTGTCATGCCCCCGAACCGCTCTTTACGGGGCGGTTTTTTTGTAATTACTTATTTTAAAATGTCGCTGTTTTGTACAGATGGGCGGGCTTGCGTTGTCAAGCATGGCTTATTTTGTTATGATGATTATACTTACTAGCCATCATATCTCTTTTATTTATTGGACAAGCCATGAGCCAGTCAGACATTTTTAGTACACTCATTCATCATCACGACATTCAGCGTAAGCTGTGTCAAGATTTTCAACATGCCATCACCCAACAAGACCGCCCCAAAGCAGAGAGTGCCTTTATCCCCCTAAAAAATGAGCTAGAAGCCCACGCCGCCGCCGAAGAGCGTCATCTGTATGTGCCTGTGATGGCGTTTGATGATGGGTTAGAACTCTCTCGCCACGCCATTGCCGAACATCATGAGATGGACGAGATGATGGCGGTGCTGTCCGATGGGCGAACAGGGGACGAGCGATTCTTTAAGACGGCACAAGAGCTTATTGATGAGACTTGCACCATTTAAAAGAAGAAGAAAATGAGTTTGTTAAAGAAGCCAGAGAACTGCTTGACAAACCCACCCAAGAGCGACTGGGCAAGTTATATCAAGCCGAACATCAGGCATTTGAAGATAAGCATGGGGAGTGATTGTTTTACAATGCAGACCCAAACCGCTTTAAAAAAATGGTAAAATAACCCATGAATTTTGACATCATACCACCCATTACTGGTAAAGATTGCTTTGCCAAAATGGGTGCTATCAGAGACATCAACCGCCTAAAACGCACCTATGGGGAACCAATTGGAAAAATGCAAGGGCTTTTGCCTTGTCAAAATAAACAACGAAGTCTATGAAGCCAAAGGTCGTGGGTTCAATTCCCGCCAGGCACGCCATTTATTCCATAACTCCCCATTTTCGGGGTCTGTCTCTGCCTTTACAGCAAAAAATACCTGCATTGGGTCAAGCCCTACATACTCCGCTAATTTAAAAATAAGTGCGTCATCAGGCGTTCTCCGCCCTGCTTTATAATCTCCAAAGCGATGATAAAGCACATCAAACCTACATGCTAATGCTTTTTGTGAACCTGCCTTTATTTCTGCTTGCTTAATTAAGTTTTGTAACATTTTGTAAACTCCATTGCAAAAAATCCAAAAATGGATTATTATTTTATTAAATCCAAATATGGATTATTTTTTGATTATGAATAATCCAAAAATGGATTTTAATCCAAAATCGGTGTATAAATTCCGATTATACCCCTAACCGAAAATCTTGGCAAGTTTAACAGTAATATCTCCAAAAATTGGTTGTGGGCTTTAATCAGCTTAGGGGTGCTGTAACACCGCTTAAGCACCTAATTTTACAGTTTTCCGCCATCCACATCCACCCCTATGGGGTGGGGCGGATTTTTTAAAAAATTTTGCTCAGTAAATTGGCGATTGAAACAACGAGAGATATCCAAAGTAGAATTTGTATTACTTGCATAAATATATTTTTCTTGCTAAATAAATCATGCTCTACTTCTTTTTCAATCTCTTTTTGCTCTTGCTCTTGGTGTGGTTTTTTAATAACCGCATACACGCATATCAGCGATATGGCAAAAGCACCAACTCCAAAAATAAACGCCAGTGCTGATAAATTGACAGTTTCGCTCATGGTCGCCCCTATCACTTGTTAATTTTCGCAACATAACAGTATAACAGGGCTACCACCATTTTTGAAGTTTGAATATTTGTCGCCCTTCCACATCGCCCCTTTTGGGGCGGGGCGACTCTTTTTTACATAAGCTTAATAAAGGCAAAAAATGCCATGACAACAATTATGGTTTGCAAAAAGTTCATGGCTTCCCTACTGGGTCGCCTTCCAGTCACTTTCTTGTAGCCAAAAATCACGGCAACAAAAACAACAAGACCAAAAACCAACAACAAGGCAAATTTTTGGAACGGTTCTACCATTCTGGTTTGTAGCGTTTCGCTTAGTATAGGCTCGCTACTAGCAACCATTACCGCCTGTGTTTGTGTCTCTGTCTGTGGCTCGACGTATATCGGCTGTTGGTTTAAGAATTGATGATTTAATATGACTTCATTGTCATATTCGCTTTTCGGCATTACTTTGATGATTTTATCATCTCTGATAATTGCAATTTATTCACTCATGGTAACACTCTTTAATTTGGGTTTGCATTCTTATTATAGCAGTGTTACCGCCTTTTTTAATAGGTGCATTATGAACTTTGATGATGATTTTGATGATGACTTTGATGATGACTATTTAGACCATTCACCTGACAACTGGGATTGCATGGTTTGTGGCACAAGCATTCCTCCCAATAGTGAATTTGAACTCTGCGACAACTGCAAAGATGACAATTTAGAAGAAATTTACGGCGACCAAACACCTTGTAGATTCTGTGGCGAACCGCTAGGACATCAAGAATCATACAACGATTTTCATTTTGATTGTTGGATGACTTCCGATAAATGAATCATCAATCCTTTTAATCATTAATTTTGCTTTTTAAATTAATGATTAAAAGGATTCACGGGGGTTTGGGGGTGTAGCCCCCAAATGTTAAGAATATACCCTATGTTTAGTACGTTACTCCGCCCTGGATGCGTTAGGGATTGAAGCGGAAATATCTTTTAAACAAAGGATATATTTTTCTTAGATAAATTTCATTTCTCGGTAGAAAGAATGAAATTTTGCTTAGAAAAATAATACTTTGGCTTAAAAGGATTGAAGCGAAAAGCCCGACCCGTCAGGGGAACGCCCAAAAACAAAAAGCACAAAAACCGCTTATTTTGTTCCCCCAATATACAAAGAGTAGCGAAAACCAAACGAAAAACCCAAAGACAAGACAAAACCTAATACCCAAATTTTTGGGTTTACGCCTTATGTAATACGGCGTAAACAAAACTAACCACTGTACAAGACTTGGCACCGTACGTTACAAAACGTTTTAATGTGGAAAAACAAATGAACTCAACAATGCTAGAAACAATATCAACCGTGCAAGAGCAGATAATATTAATAGGCGGTGAAACGCACCTTTTGCCCTTACGTGTACCAACAAAAGGCGAATATGTGGTTATTGATGCCCTTAATATTGTCTGCTCCGTGGAAACATTTACAAATAAGCAAATGTATGAGCTTGGCACCACTGCCAAAGACTTGTTTAGATTGGACTTGGATAACGAACAAAAAGAACAACTAAATGGCATGGTCATCTCTGCCATGGCTTTGGACTTATCAGATATCTTTGGCGATATGTTTGGCATTATTATCCCAAAAAATGCTGGCATTCACTACTACAAACAAGGCTATACCGTTTATTCCCCCGAAAATGAGATTTTAGACCCTGCAAAGCCCGACACGAAGCCCGAAACACAACCCGAAACGAAGCCACAGCCAAAGCCTGTGCCTAGCCCAGAAACACAGCCACAGCCAAAGCCTGTGCCTAGCCCAAATCCACAGGACAGACCGCTACCACCTAAGGTTAATCCCATTGGCGTGGAAGAAAAAAAGCCCGATGAGGCTAACCCCGCTGATGAAAAACCTTTTGAACTTCCAGAGTTTTGCAAATGGGCTTCATGGTTTTGTGAAGGCGATATAGATAAAAAAGATACTGACATTGATATTGATGAAATGCCAATACCCACAAACTCAGTAAACATTAGTTTTGGTGGTTCATGCCCTACCCCCAAAAATTTTTCATTTTCTATTGGTGGTCGCTCCATGGTGTTTTCCATGTCTTTTGATCCAATTTGTAGGATTGCAACATCATTTGGCGGAATTGTTAAAATCATATCAACAATCATCGCCGCTTATATTCTAACGGGTATTAAATCATGAAATTTGCTGGCTTATCATCTCTTTTATCAAGGGTTTTAGACTCTTGGGGTTCAGGACTTCTAAAAAACGTTTTAACGGGCGCTGGTCTGACATTTGGTAGTACTGTTGTGATGACTTCACTGGTTAATAGCTATGTTGCTCGCATTCGTTCGGATATCAATTCTATACCTGATACCGTTCTTTCTTTGATGTCCATGTCTCAAATGGATTATGCTTTTTCGGTTATTTTATCTGCCATTGTTTCTCGTGCCGCCATGAATTCAGCTGGCATTTTTATTAAAAAGAAATAAAGGGCGGTGAGCGACGACAACGACGAAGGAGGCGGAGGAGCGAACCGCCCGCTAAATCATTTAACTTAATTTAATGTGGTGAATTATGATTACCTTAATTACTGGAACGCCCGGCTCTGGCAAAACTTTGTTTGCTGTTACAAAGATTTTAGAGTACGTTAAACAAAATCAAAAACTACTTGAACAGGGCAAAGAACCCCGCATGATTTACGCCAATATAGACGGCTTAAACATAGATGGAGTAGAACCTGCCCCCGTTGATTGGCGTGATACACCAGACGGTTCTGTGATATTTTATGATGAAATACAACAGCTAGAACCCTACAAAAAATCTCGTTATGATAATGAGATTTGTGATGCCCTGCAAATACACCGTCACACAGGGCATGATATTTTTGGCATTACTCAATTTCCTGTATTGCTACATCCTAATTTTAGGGCGGTTGTTGGTATGCACCATCATTTACATCGGGGGTGGGGTCTATCATCAGCGACCATTTTTAATTGGGCTTATTGTGTTGATTCCCCAAATGCTCCAAGCAATAAAAAGTTAGCCGAACACACCGAACGCTTTAATTATGATAAAAGCGTTTATAAGTACTATAAATCAGCAACCATTCACACCCACAAAAAACGCATTCCCAAAAACTTATTTTTTATTATTTTGGGTGTGATTTTATTTGGCTATTTTGCTGTCAAAATGCTATTTTTTAATGATAACTTTTTCTCTAAAATTTATGGTGTAGAACAAAAGTCTACCGAAAAAACACAGCAAGACGATGCCACAAATTCAACATTTTCATTATCAACTGATAGTCAAAACAATTCACAAAGTGAATCAATCACTCAAAATAACTATGAACATCATCAAGATGAATTACATAATCGTCGCTTGTTTTTATACCAAAGGGATTTGCCAGAAGATTACATCATCAGACGTCAAGACCCCATGTTACAAGTAAGGGGTGTTATGAAAATGGGCAATAACTGCATCGCCTATAATTCTTATGGCGACCGCATGACATTATCAAATAAAGAATGTCTAGATTACATCAATACTGGCAAAGTTTATCGTTCCGAAGGAAACGGTTTTAATAATACTACTTTTACAACGCCAACAGAAACATCAGATCAACAACAAATACCACCCAAAGAACCACAACAAACAACACAAGGAATCACAAGTACCGAAGAGTATTTATTTGCTGATAAATCAAAGACAGAACCTATTTTTAATCCATCTTAATCAGCTCTTGACTTATACCCCAATGGGGTATATAATGCACGTTAAATAGATTAGGATTTTCCCATGTTGCATTTTGCTGAAACATCATTATTCACTAAACAAATCATAGACTTAATGGATGATGACGAGTACAGACTATTACAAACAAACTTGATGAAAAACCCACATCAAGGCGACATTGTTCGTGGTACTGGCGGAGTACGCAAAACAAGATGGTCAATTGATGGCAAGGGCAAAAGTGGTGGCAGTCGCATCATTTACTTTTTTGTTGATGGTGCTGGCATTTTCTTTATGCTCTTGGCTTATCCTAAATCAAAACAAACAACGCTATCGGCGGATGAGAAAAAAGAAATGCTCAAACTAACCACCGCAATTAAGGAGATTTACCGTGCAAAATGAGTTTTACGATGATTTAAAAGCCTCATTGACTGAGGCTCTGGCAATCGCTAAGGGCGAAATTTCCCCAAGTCGTACATTCACTTATGAACGCCCAAACATCAAAGATATTCGGGCAAAAACAGGGCTATCACAAACCCAGTTCGCCCAGAAGCTACACATAAGCCCTAAAACGCTTAAAAACTGGGAACAGGGCATTAGAACGCCAACAGGTCCAGCCATTACCCTAATTAGATTACTTGACAAAAACCCTGATTTAATTAGCATGGCATAAATTACCCTGTGTTGCGGTGTAATGTCGCACCGCAACATAAGGTAAAAACATGAACTTTGAAAAATTATCCGACATCATCAAATACTATCAAGAATACCACTTGACTAAGTACAAATACACTTACAGACTGGCTCTGTTAGCCCCATTTGATGATTATCCCTTATCCACCCTAAAACGTGCTGACGTTAAAAAATGGGCATTAGAACGCCAAAAACAGGTATCTAACGCAACGGTTAATAAAGAAATCGGCTTTTGTCGCTCTGCAATAAACCTAGTCTCAAAAGATTTTGAGATTACGTTAAATAACCCATTTGCCAACGTCAAATATGTGGAAGCCGACACAATCCCAAACTACCTAAGCCCCCAAGAGTACGAAAAACTACTAACCGCAAGCCTAGAATTTGACAACACAGACTTGCATGACTTCATCACACTACTTGTCATGACTGGTTGCCGTCAATCCGAAGTATTAACCCTAAAATGGGCAAACGTACACCTGGAAAAACGCCAATTCATCGTTAGAAATACGCTCAGTAAATCAAGACGCACCATGTATAAGTATCTCAATGATACAGCTTACAACGTACTAAAACACCGCCAAGCCAACAAACAAGGCGATTACGTTTTTACCAACCCCAAAACCGGCGAAAATATCAAGTCCTTTAACAAAGGCTGGCAACTTTGTAAAAAGCGTGCTGGCATTAACTGCCGTATGCACGACCTACGCCACACCTACGCAAGTTGGCTTGTTCAAAAAGGCGTGCCAATTTACACTGTCAAAGAGTTATTAGGGCATGGCGACATCGCAAGCACCCAGCGTTATGCACATCTTGACTACTCTACCAAGCTACAAGCGGTTGATTTAATCGGCTAATCACAAAAAACGGTACTAAAAAGTACCGTTTTTTTCCACTCTCCGAAGCCGAAATCCATTGGTGCGAATGTCATGGCATTGGTGCGGTTGAGTATAAAATCAAAAGGTTACTATCATGAAATGGTTATTGTGCATTAATAATAAAGACTACCCTGCCAGTTTGGAAGTTATGAAACTTTACAAACAGCTAGACGACCCAACCGCAGAGCAGTTGGGCATGGTGCGAATCATCGATGAAAGCGGGGAAGATTATCTGTATGCCAATTCCCTATTTATCCAAGTGCCTACTGTCTTTGGCAATTACATAGACATGGCTTTATCCGTCTAGTGCCGGACTTATTGAGTTGCCAAGCAACCTTGCAAAGCGTTAAATCTGCCGATACACTTCATCAAACGGCACACGAAACCGCTCGCCCCATACGCCCTGCTCGCTACGCACACCGCACGACACCACCATATTAATCTCGGCTATGGCAGGCAGTCTAAGCAGGGTCTTTATCATCGCCCCGTCAAAGCCTTCCATAGGGCAAGTATCAAGCCCACGCTCACTCATGGCAAGCATGAACGTCTGAGCGACCAGTCCACAGCTTTTGTGCATGACGATACGAATGTCATCTTTTGAGACGTCCTTTTGCATGGGGCGAACCTTTGAGATGGCACACGCCACGCCCTTTCTTGCCGTCCCCACCAGTGGCACATCTTGGGTGTAGAGCAGGGGCATGAGACGATTATAATAATGGTCAAATTTTTTAATACGCCTGTCCACCTTATGAACAGGGCTGTATGTACGTACGTTTTCACGCTCAAAGGCAAACACCGATGTGGCACGCTGTCTGTGCAAATCAGGACGAATCACGAACACCACCATTTGGTCAGCGGTCGTGGCAGAGCTTTGGGATAGGCAGGCTTTAGCAAGTGTGGCGAGTGTGGCTTTATCGGTGATGTGGTAGCACTCGTACAGTTGCATGTTAGAGCTGGTCGGGGCAAGCGTGGCAAGGGCTAGGCAGTCCTTGACGATGTTGGGGTCAATGGGCGTGGGTAGGTACTCACGCACGGCACGGCGATGGTGCAAGATGTCAGATAGGCTCATAATCTATGTCGGTTGGGTGTGAAACAACTATTATAGCATGGCTGGTGCGGTGATGATTGGCATTTTTGCATAAAAATTTTGCATAAAAAGGGCGAATTTATTCCGCCCTAATATTTTTAAACATTTTTACAAACGCATCTCGCCCTACATCCAGTCCCTATCCGCTACTTCTTCGGTATTACTTAGCAGACGAGTCACCAACACTTGGTCAATCTTATAATGGTCAATGTCCACCACTTCAAATTTTAGATTTTCATGCACGACAAAATCGGCAGGACGTGGGATTTTTCGCAAGCGATACATGATAAAGCCCGCCAACGTCTCATAATGATCCCAATCTTCAAACTCCACCACATCAAGGGCGTGCTTGACATCATCGATGGGCGTGCTACCGTCAATGAGCCATGAATTTTCATCACGGCGGATAATCTGCTGTTCTTCCTCGATGGGCGACCCCCAGTCCCCCATGACCGTCATCATGATGTCGGACAATGTAATGACCCCGACCACCCATGCATATTCGTTGATGACGACCGCAAATTTTTCTTTACTGGCACGAAATTTATCCAAAAGCTCAGACAAAGTGAGCGTATCAGGGATAATCAGCACGTTACGAATGGTACTCTCGTTAAGCTGTACAAAAGATTGGTTGTTGAGTAGCCTTACCAAAATGTCTTTGGTGTCCACATAGCCGATGACTTGGTCAATGGTCTCATTGCACACCAAAAATTTGGAATACGGAAACTCAGCTATCTTTTGTCGCATGGACTCTTCGGACTCGCCCAGCGTAAAATACACCACATCTTCACGCACGGTCATCGATGACGGTACGGTACGCTCTTCTAGCTCAAAGACATTTTCAATAAAATGCTGTTCTTGCTGTAACACCACGCCTGCCTCCGCCCCTGCATCCATAATGGCAGAGACGTCATCAAAGGTAATGCTCTCTTCTCGCACGGTGTTGATTTTGAACAGGCGAAACGTGGCGTTGGCAATGCCATTGATAATCCACACAAGCGGTTTGACCACCTTGATGACCACGAGCATGGGATTGATGACTGCTAGGGCGACCTTTTCGGGGTTTATCATGGCAATGCGTTTGGGAATCAAATCAGCATATAGGATAAAGATGAGCGTTACCACCGCAAAACTCGTAAAAAACGCAATACTCTCTGTCCACTGCCCTTGATAAAACTGTCCGATAAACTGGGCAAAATAAGGACGAAGCGCCCCTTCACCCACCGAACCACCAAGGATAGCGACTGCGTTTAGGCCTATTTGGCTGGTGGCAAAGAAGTCCGCCGAATTTTCTTGCAAGTGCATGATTTTATCAGCACGATTATCGCCTCCTTCGGAGATGAGTTTTAGTTTCAATTTTCTTGCCCCTGCTAAGGCAATCTCAGAAATTGAAAAAAAACTTGATACTAATATCAATATGGCGATTAAAAATAAATGTTGTAATAAATCCATGTGAATGCTCAAAATGTTTTAATGTTTTGTAGTAGTTTATCAATTTTCGTTTAAATTTCAAGTACAAAGACGTACGCCCACAAAAAAGGGCGAACACTCGCCCCTGATGTTATTTGGGTTGGCAATGTATCACTTGCCCTTTTACCCCGCTTGCCATGTCGGTCATGAGATACACATAGGCAGGCATGATGTCTTCGGGCGTTTTTAGGGTCAAAGGATTCTCCCCTGGAAAGGCGTGGGCTCTCATGTTGGTGCGAGTCGCCCCTGGATTGATACAGTTAAACCGCAAGGCGGTGTGGTTTTTGGTCTCTTCGGTAAAAATGGTACTCATGCCTTCTATCATCTGCTTAGATAAGGCATACGCCCCCCAAAAGGGTCGCACTTTTGCCACGCCAGAGCTTGTGAACACCACCGAGCCACTGGGGGCAGAGACAAGTAGCGGAAATAGGGCTTGGGTAAGCATAAACACGGCTGTGGCATTGACGTGCATGACCTGCTCAAAGGTAATAGGGTCGTACATTTCAAGTGGGGTCAATGCCCCAAGCACACCTGCATTATGTAGCACGCCGTCAAGCCTGCCAAACTCTTTTTGAATTAGGGTTGCAAGCTCATTCATCTGGGCAAAGCTCGCCTTTTCTAAATCCATGGGCAAAATGGCAGGCATGGCAAGCCCCAAACTCTCTATCTCATCATAGACCGCTTCTAGTTTGGACTCTGTTTTGCCAAGCAGGAGTACAGTCGCCCCACATTTGGCATAGGTTAGGCTTGCCACTTTGCCAATGCCGTCCCCTGCCCCTGTTACTAGAATAATCTTGTCGGATAGGCTGTCGGCGGTCGGGGTATAGTTTAAAATGTCTTGTGTCGTCATGGTTGGGTGCTGATTTTTTTATTAAGTAAAAATTAAAATATGGTTAAATTTAAATAATTTTATACTTGCTTAACTTCAAAATATACCACCGTAGGAGTGTACTAGTTTTACCAACGGGCGTGGAAAGCCCACCCCTACAAGCCTGTGGCAAATATTAAGTTCATTAAATACATTTCTTATTTAAAAGGTGTGTGGCACGCATATTTTATCAATGAAAAATTAAAAGCGGTTAAATTTAAATCATTTTAAAATTGGCATTGTCAAATTGGCAACGGCTTAAACCAACCCCAACACCAACCGCCTCAATTCATCAGGCGTATCCACCACCTTATCCGCCCCCCACTCATGGGGATTTTCATCAGGGACAATATAGCCAAACCCCACCGCCACCGTCATCATGCCAGATGCTCGCCCTGCCTGTATGTCTCTGATGTGGTCGCCCACATAAATGCAATTTTTGGGGTCTATGTTTAGCTTTTTGCACGCCAAAAACATCGGCTCTGGGTCGGGTTTGGTGTTTGCCACATCATCAGGGCAAACAAGCACCGCACAGCGTTTGGCTAGGTCTAATTTATCCAGAAGCTGTTCTGCTAAATATCTAGGTTTGTTGGTAACAATGCCCCACGCCACGCCTTTATTTTCTAAGGTGTCAAGTAGACTGTCCAAGCCGTCAAACAGTCGGCTATCCACACAAATGTCCTGCTCGTACAAATCCAAAAACTCTTGACGATAGGCAAGCATTCGCTCGTCCGTGTCCGCCACGTTCATGAGCTCATCGCCAAACATCAAACGCACCATTGCCCTAGCCCCTGCCGAGACCTGCTCACGAATGGCGGTATCAGTGGGGCAAGGGTGATTGTGCTTGGCACACATGAGCTTGATGATACGGATAAAATCAGGGGCGGTGTCGATGAGCGTGCCGTCTAAGTCAAATAAAACCGCATTTAGCTTTGTTGTGCTTGTCATGTCAGCCCACCGCCTTTGGGCTTTGACCCTTGACAAACGACATCATGTAGTTTACGTCCACATTACTGTCGGAGAGCCAAAACCGCTTGTTTAAGGGGTTGTAGTGTAGCCCTGTCATGTTATCACGGGCAAATCCTGCCCTGATAGCCATGTCATCAAGCTCGGCAGGCGTGATGAATTTGTTAAAATCGTGCGTGCCTTTATCCACAAGGCGTAGCACATACTCCGCCCCCACAATGGCAAATAGGTAGGATTTGGGGTTACGGTTAATCGTGGACGTTACAAACACGCCATTGGGCTTTAATAAGGCAAAGCACGCACGCACAATCGCAGACGGGTCAGGGACGTGTTCTAACATCTCCATGCACGTTACGACGTCATACATCCCCGCCTGCTCGCTAGCAAGCTCTTCTATCGCCACACAGCGAAAGGCAAGCGTGTCGGTCATGCCTGTCCGCTCGGCATGAATCTGCCCTGCTTGCAGGTTTTGCTCCCCCAAATCCACACCCAGCACGTCCGCCCCACGCACCGCCATAGAATGCGACAAAATACCGCCACCACAGCCCACGTCCAGCACCTTTTTGCCGTTTAATCTTGAGCCAAAAAAGGCGCACGTTTGGTCTTCTATCCAGTCAAGGCGTAAGGGGTTAATGTCGTGCAAGGACTTAAACGCCCCTTGTCTATCCCACCATTCATCGGCAAGGCGGGTGAATTTGCCAATTTCATCAAAGTCGGCATTGTGGGCGGTGTGTGCGGTCATGAGCTATCCCAAGTGATAAATTGGCTTATCTTACCATTTTTAGCGATTTTTAACCACTTTTTCCCTTGCTTTTCATACAGATTTTGGCAAATTTTGTGTTGTTCATTTAAAAATGCTTAAATTTTAGGCATATTTCATAAAAATTTACATAATACAACGTTTGATTAAGAATTCTATTACCCAATTTTGGCAAAAATAAGTTAAACTATGCGATATTTTTATTTACCCATATTTGGTTTTACCAAAACGATTTGTTGGCACTGTGCCAATCTAGGATTTTTTATGAAAAACACCCTTAAATTCACCGCCCTTGCGTTAGCGGTTGGTCTATCTGGCATGGCTCATGCCAATTTTGTTGAAGGTCAAGACTACAAAGTCCTGCCCAATCCTGAGAAAATCGCTGGCGATGTCATCGTGGTGCGTGAGTTCTTTTGGTATGGTTGTCCGCATTGTTACAGCTTAGAGCCACACATGCAAAAATGGGCAAAAACCCGTGCCAAAGACGTGGCGTTTTTCCGCACGCCTGCCGCCATGAACCCTGTGTGGGAAGTGCCTGCCCGTGGTTTTTATGCCGCCCAAATTATGGGTTATGAAGAAAAAACCCACCAAGCCCTATTTGACGCGATTCACAAAGACGGCAAACGTGTGGACAGATCCAAAGAAACCCTTGCCGACTGGTATGCCACCCAAGGCGTGGACAAAACCAAGTTTAATACCACTTACGACTCATTTGCCGTTACCACCAAACTAGAACGCTCAAAAGCAGGGGCGAAAAACTATCAGCTCACTGGCGTGCCTGCCGTTGTCGTGCATGGTAAATATGTGGTTGCAGGCGATGATGCCAAAGTTACCCAAGTGGTTGATTTTCTTATCAATAAAGTGCGTGAAGAGAAAAAATAATCAGCTTGCTCATACAGTCCGTGCCATGATTGGTGCGGACTTTTTTATGTCTTTTTATCATCGTTTAACTTCAAAATACACCACCAAAAGGCGTGGAAAGCACGCTCCCACAAAGGTATTTTTCAATATTTAGCATTGGTGCAAATTGGGGTTAATTTACTATAATTACTCCCCCCTTAACAGCTCGCCAAACACCCCCAAACTCTCTCCAAACTCGTCCACCTTTTCGTTGTCTAGCTCCACGCTCATCACGACATGGTGAGCATAGTCTACCCCTAAAATCTCGCCACCAGCCTGCCCGACCAGATAGCGGATTTGGACTTCGTGGGCGAAGGTGGTGGCGACTTTGACCTGTGATTTTGACACAAATGGCACAAGGATCATCTTATCTACCACCAGCTGCGTGGCGGTAGCGTAAGCTCGTGTCAGCCCACCTGCCCCAAGTTTGATGCCACCAAAATACCGCACGACCACCACAAGCAAATCGCCAATTGCCTTGTGTTGCAACACATTTAAAATCGGTCTGCCTGCCGTGCCACCTGGTTCGCCGTCATCGTCAAAACCTGCGTGCGTGGTGTTGTGTGGGTCGCCGATAATATAACCATAACAAACATGGCGAGCATCTGGGTAGGTGGTTCGCAGTTGTTCCACGTGGAACATTAATTGTTCACGGCTATCAATCGGATAGGCAAAGGCAAGAAATTCGCTTTTTTTGATTTCATAAACCGCTTGGCAAGGGGCGGATAAGGTATGGTAGGTCATGCGAAAATTTTCTAAAAATGTATAAGTATGATACACTAAACACCGTTATTTTTAAACTAAAACACCTAAGACCAAACAATGAGGCTGGACAAATTTTTAAGTAAAGCCACTGAACTCTCCCGCAGTGAATGCAAAAAAATCCTGCACCGTGGCGAGATTACGGTAAACGATAAAGTCATCAAAGACGGTAGCGTACATATCAATGCCGATGATGAAGTGCTGTGGGCGGGCGAGCCGTTGTCGGTGGCGGACGGTAGCCGTTATATTTTGCTCTATAAGCCAGACGGCTTTGAATGCACTCTAAAAGCCAAAGAATACCCCATTGTTACCGAGCTGATTGCCGTGCCAGAAGTGGCAAGTTTGCGGATTGCAGGACGGCTTGACGTGGACACCACAGGAGCGTTACTTCTATCCGATGACGGAGCGTGGCTACACCGAGTTACCAGTCCCAAGCGTCATCAGCCCAAACGCTATGAGATTACGCTTGCCGACCCGATGACCCCAGACGAGCAAGCCTATGCCATAAAACAAGTGGCAAACGGCATTTTGTTAGAAGGTGATACCGAAAAAACTCGCCCTGCCGAGCTGTTATTTACAGATGAGACGCACGCCACGCTTATCTTGACCGAAGGTAAATATCATCAGGTCAAACGCATGATGGCGTATTTTGGCAATAAAGTCATCGAGCTACACCGAGCAAGCATTGGCACGATTACGCTAGATGGGCTTGAGATGGGCGAGAGTCGCTTTTTGAGTGATGATGAGATTGGGCAGTTTTGATTAATTTGGGCGGATTGGTGTGTTTATTTGAGCAATAAATCACCGCCCCAATTTTTATGGATTTTTGCCAATCATACTTTACTGCCCAACCTTGTCAGATTGTGGGGAAGTTGTAAACGGCTCTCGCTCGCTTAGATTTTGGGGTATAATCTATGCCAAATCATTTTGGGATAAACCATGAAAACATTTAGCACGTTACTTACCCTAAGCCTTGCCATCACAACTGCCACCATCAGTCTGCCAAGCACCGCCCAGACACCCACCCCCATTACCGCAAGTGACAACCAACTCATCAAACAAACCCTACGCCAAATCGGACTTGCCACACCCGTTCGCACCATCACCCCGACAGGCATTGGCGAGCTTTTGATGGTAACGCTGACCACGGGCGAGAGTCTGCTTATCACGCCTGACGCTCGCTATGTGATTAACGCCACCGCCGAACCGAACCCCAGCACCATTCACGCCATCGACCCTACCATCATGAGCGATAAGCCCACAGGCACCCCGATAGACGAAGACCATAAAATCGCCCTGCTTGCCAACATGAACGCCCTGCCCCTAGTCACCCCTGACACCGTGTTTTTTCACACGAGTATCAAGGGCTTGCTTTGGGCGGTTGCCCAAAATGGCACGCCATTTTTGGTCAGTGCAGACGCTCGTTATGTCATCGGGGGTGATGTCAGCGTGATTGCCAACGTCAAACTTGGCGGACTTGACACCGCCTTTGAGACTGCCAAAAACCGCCACACGCTCGCCACCTTAGACCCTGCCAACCTGACCATCTATCCTGCCAAAGACGAGCGAGCGGTCGTCTATGTCGCCACCGACATCAACTGCCCCTACTGCAAGATACTTCACAAAAACATTCCCAATCTTACCGCCAAAGGCATTACCGTCAAGGTCATCGGCTATCCTGTCTATGATGAGTCGCCTAAGCCCATGCGACAAATCTGGTGCGAGCGTGATAACGCCAAGCGCGCCAAGCTCCTAGACCTTGCCATGAAAGGGGTCAAGGCAGGCAACCAATGCGGTAATGACGACAACCATCTGTCATCCAACATCGCCAAAGTCCGCCCCCTTGCCATCATCGCCACCCCTGCCGTCTATGGTGAAAATGGCGAGTTGTTTGAAGGCAACGTGGCAAATGATGAATTGGTCAAGTTTTTGACAGCAAAGTAGGGCATGCCTGCCCTTTATAATACTATTTACAATATAGAAATATTTTAGAAATAAATAAACTGTTTTTGCATGAAAATGGCTATCCGACCACTTAATTTTAAAAGTTAAGTTAAAATTTTAAAAATTTACCTGATTGAAGTGGTCGGATTGTTTTTCTTCCTTCGTCAAAAGCTCGTTTGATAGAACGACTATCAAACGAGCTTTTTCCTTGAAAAACGAGCGATTTTTCGTGATTTTCATTGCAAATACAAAAAGCAGGCATGCCCTAGTATTGTCTTGACAAATATTTTTAAAATCGCTATATTAAAAATCATTTTCGTTTTTAAGGACAAAACCATGACCCACTTCATCACCTGCGACTTACTGGACGACAACGAAGATAAAGCCATTCACGTCATACCACCCATGATAGACAGCAAATCGTTCAGGCATTATGGCGGTATCACAACCTTTGGCGGGCAAGCCGTTACGGTCAAATGCTTTGAGGATAACTCTCGTGTCAAAGAACTGCTCGCCACAGACGGACAAGGCAAAATCCTAGTCGTGGACGGTGGTGCATCCCTACGCTATGCGTTAATGGGCGACATGATTGCCAAATCGGCTGTGGATAACGGCTGGGCAGGGGTCATCATCTGTGGCTGTGTGCGAGACGTGGACGAGATTGCCAAGATGAGTCTTGGCGTGCTAGCCTTAGCAAGCACACCCAAAAAGAGCGTAAGAAAGGGCGTGGGCGAGACAGGTCTGGCGATTGTGATTGGTGGGGTGGTCGTCCATGACGGCGATTGGGTCTATGCCGATAATAATGGCGTGATTGTGAGTGGGGAGAGATTGGTTTAGGTTGGGGCTAAATGGGTTGGGTTTTAATTTAACCCACAATTCCATTTATCAAACCCAATTTAGGCAGGTTATCAGGGTAAATCACATTTACCCTATCCCAAAATATTCTTGGGCGAATATGATTCGCCCCTACACGTCTTTTTATTTTTTGGTCTTAGTTCAAAAAGTATGCTACAAAGAAAACCGTTCATGGTGAGCTTGGGAAACCTAACGGTTTTCTTTGTAGCATACTTTTTGAACCAGAGCCAGATTTTTAAATCCACAAAAATCAAACAGCATTAAGGCAGTCAAGGTGTAAATCAGTATGTCAATAATGATAAGGGCAAATATTTGTGGGTCTCTTAGGTCAATAAATTTTGATAAAATTATCAATGCAATAATATTGACAATCACACATATCAAAAATACCAACGCCCAAACCGCCTTTTGTGCCTTTACCATGATAAGTATCAGATAGGATAACATCATGCCAAAGAACAACCCAAACACCACACCGCCTATCATAAGACCAACATATAGCCCAAGCCACACCAACAGCACTGAGCCAACGACGGTTGATGCCAATGCACCGACATTGTTATTGGGCGTGGTGTTGTCAAGTGTGGTGTTGTCAAGTGGAGTAGTGTCAGGCGTAGTGTTGTTAGGATTTTGCAACTTGTCCAATCCTCTGCCCCATTACCACCGTCTTACCATTTACAAACTCATCGCCCCATGCGGTATGTGCCGATTTGGGTAGCACGATAATGGCGGTAGAACCTAGATAAAACCGCCCGAGCTCATCGCCTTTTTTGAACGTGATGTCATGCTTGCGGTGCTGAATGTAGGGCGTGCGTTTGATTGCCCCTGTCGCCACAGACTCAATCCCCGCCACAATCATCGCCCCAACCAGCACCACGCACGCACGCCCAAAAGCGGTATCAAATTCGCACACCAACCGCTCGTTACGGGCGAACAGGTCAGGCACGTTCTCGGCGGTGGTGTTATTGACCGAAAACAGCGTACCGGGGACGTAACGTGTGGCAAGCAGCGTACCGTCAAAGGGCATATGCACACGGTGGTAGTTGGTGGGGGCAAGATAAATCGTGGCAAATGAACCGTCCACAAACGCTTTACCCAGCTCAAAATCCGCCAAAAGTTGCCCCACGTCATAATCTCGCCCCTTGGCTTGGAGAAGTTGCCCGTTTGTGATTGCTCCGATTTGGCTGATTTTACCGTCAGCGGGGCAGGCAATGCCGTCTGCCGTCTCGTCAATCGGACGCATTCCACTCTTTAATTCACGGGTAAAAAAGTCGTTGAAACTGTCATAGTCATCCAAATTGCCACGCTCATATTCTGCCAAATCAATGTTATAGACTTTGGCAAAAGTATGAACAAAGGCTTTTTTGATGTACGGATTTTGGCTTTTGGCAAGGTAGCCTGCCACTTCTGATAGGGTTTGCTGTGGGGCTAAGTTTTGGGCTAGGGTAAATAGGTTCATGATTTTTCCAAAATAAAAACGGGTTTGGGCTATTTTAACCGATATTTGCTATAATAACCGTTTTATTTTGCTAAATTTTATGTCAAACACTCAACCGATCCCATGACTGCCAAAAAACGCCTATTTCATGCCGTGCTGTTTGAGATTGGGGCGATTGGGCTGACGGTGGCTGTTTTTGCCCTGTTTGGCGACAACCATAGCCATGCCCACGCTACAGGCTTGGCGGTGGTAGTCTCGGTGCTGGCGGTGGTGTGAAACATGGTGTTTAATTTTTTGTTTGACAAAGTGGTAACGGGCGAACGCCTTTACCGCTCGCTTGGCACTCGCCTTGTTCATGTGGGCTTGTTTGAAGGTGGGCTGTTTTTGGCAGCCGTGCCGATGATTGCCTACGCCCTAGATGTCTTGCTGTGGATGGCGTTTGTTATGGATATTGGCGTGGTGGCGGTGATTGGGGTATATACGCTACTTTTTAATTGGGGCTATGATTGGGTGCGGTATAAGATACGGGCAGAGTAATTTTTAAAATGGTTAAAATTTGGCATCTTTCCATTAAAATAATTTTTGCAATAATATGGGCGTGTAGGGGCAATCTATTCGCCCAAAAATCATAATTTGCACTAGAATAAATTTTAGCAAAAAAAAATAAATCACCCCAACACCCCATTTAAACCCAACCCAAAGGAAAAACCCATGAAAGCCCTAATCCAACGAGTCCAATCCGCCCATGTCAGTGTGGACGGTCAAATCATCGGACAAATCCAATCAGGCGTGCTTGCCTATATCGGCATTGGCAAAGATGATGATTTTGATAAAGCGTGCAGACTGGTGGATAAAATCATCGCCTACCGCATTTTTGAAGATGGCAACGGCAAAATGGGCAAATCAGTGTCCGATGTGGGCGGTGGCTTGCTACTGGTGTCGCAATTTACCCTAATGGCAAAAACCGACAAGGGTCGCCGTCCCGACTTCGCCCCTGCCATGCCCCCAGATGACGCAAGGGCATTGTTTGATAAGTTGGTAAATTATGCCAAACAAGTCTATCCCGAGGTTGCCACAGGCGAATTTGGGGCGAATATGGCAGTCGTGGCGGTCAATGACGGCCCGATTAATTTTTTGCTTGACGTGTGATTTTTATAATTTACCATTAAAATTGTTATGATAAAATGGGCGTGTCAGATCAAAGAGCATTCGCCCAACATCAAGGTTTTTTAAAAGGGCAAATGTGATTTGCCCTACAAACCCCTTTAAAACATCATCAGCCCCTTATTTTGCTCGCCCCACATCGCCCATCAGGTTATCAGGCAACGGCAAAATCTCCCCAATCTCTACTACATGCTCAGGCGAGCCGATGACGAGTGCGTCAAAGCCGTCATCATGCACCACGCCATTGACGATTTGCACTTTGCCGACCTTGTCGCCGTCTTGGACAGGCTTAGGCAGTCGCACACGGTGTAAGTAGGCTTTTGGACTTGCCTTAAAGTAGAGCCGTGCGATAATCTCCTGTCCTAGATAGCACCCCTTATCATAATCCACGCCCCCACGCTGGTGCAGGCGTAACTCTTGGGGTTGGAACAGCCCCGCTGTGGCTTGGGTTATCCACACATTGCCCGTCTCAATGCTCGCTTTCGCCCACGTCCCAAAGTCGGTAAGGCTGTCATCATTATCAAAAGTCGGCACGCCATTTGCCACGATAGGATAAATGGGCGTGGGGGCGGACTGGCTAAATTTAGAAAATGCCCCGTATTTTTTGATATGGGCGGTAAGATTATCCATGCAGTCCGCCGACGTGATGAGTACAAAGGTCTCATCATCGGTGCGAGATACCCACAACCCAAAGGCAACACGCCCTTTTAGGTCGCTAATGGCACAGGGCAAAAAATCATGGGTGAGTTTATCAACATTGACAGTTAATTGACCTTGTAAAAATTTGGCGGTATCTTTGCCGTTTAGGGTGATTTGTGAAAATTGGCTCATGGTACTCTCGGTTGTTATTTATCATTTGTCATTTTCATTTCAATAAGGAGGCTTGGCTTTATTTTCAAGCCAAAATGTATCAAAAATGATATAATGCTTTTATTTTAGGTAAAAATTTATGACTTATCCTGCCTGCCCCAAATGCGATGAAACCTACACCTATGCCGATGGCGACCTGCTCATCTGCCCCATGTGTACCCACGAGTGGTCAGCCGATGGCGATACGGACGACACGCCCGTCATCAAGGATGCGGTGGGTAATGTGTTAAATGATGGCGACAGCGTAACGGTCATCAAGGACTTGAAGGTCAAAGGCTCGTCCACACCTATCAAGGTCGGCACCAAAGTCAAATCCATTCGCCTGATTCATGATGCCCCTGATGACCATGACATTGATTGCAAGATTGACGGCTTTGGGGCAATGAAACTAAAATCCAGCGTGGTTAAAAAGGCGTAATGAAAGGATAAAAAGGGCGAGAATATGCCCTTTTTTGATGGTTAAAAAACCGCCAATTTCTTGACGGTTTTTATCGGTTTATTCCCACTCAATCGTGGCAGGCGGTTTGCTACTGACATCATAGACAACACGAGAGACATCGGCAATCTCATTCATGATACGCGTTGAGATTTTATCCACAAGCTCATAGGGCAAATGGGCAAAACGAGCGGTCATAAAGTCCACCGTCTCCACCGCACGCAGAGAAATCACCCACGCATAACGGCGTGCGTCCCCCACCACGCCCACCGATTTGACAGGGCAAAACACAGCAAAGGCTTGGGCGGTCTTGTCATACCAGCCAGACGCACGAAGTTCTTGCATAAAAATATCGTCCGCCACTCGCAAAATGTCAGCATATTCTTTTTTAATCTCGCCCAAAATCCGCACGCCAAGACCCGGGCCGGGGAAAGGGTGTCTGTAAATCATCTCATGGGGCAAGCCAAGCGTTGTGCCAAGTTTACGCACTTCATCTTTGAACAAATCACGCAGTGGCTCAACGAGTTCAAAGTGCAAATCATCAGGCAGACCACCGACATTGTGGTGCGATTTGATGACGTGAGCCTTGCCGTTTTTGGTTTTGGCAGACTCGATGACATCAGGGTAAATCGTGCCTTGCGCCAAAAACTTCACGCCGTCCAATTTGCGAGCTTCTTCGGAGAATACTTCAATAAACTCTCGTCCGATGATTTTGCGTTTAACCTCTGGGTCAGTCGCTCCAGCGAGTGCGTCCAAAAAGCGATTCTCAGCGTCTGCCCGAATCACCCGAATGCCCATGTTATCGGCAAACATTTTCATGACTTGGTCGCCTTCGTTTAGGCGAAGTAGCCCATTATCCACAAACACGCAGGTTAATTGGTCGCCAATGGCTTTGTGAAGTAGTGCCGCCACCACCGAGCTGTCCACACCGCCTGATAAGCCAAGTAACACCTGCTCATCGCCAATTTGCTCTTTTAACTGTGCCACACGCATTTCAATGATGTTCTGGGGGTTCCACAGATTGCCACAACCACAAATACCATGCACGAAGTTGCTAATCACTTCCACGCCTTTGGCGGTGTGGGTTACTTCTGGATGAAACTGCACGCCATAGAGCTGACGGCTTTCATCGCTGGCGGACGCAAAGGCACAGCTTGGCGTGCTTGATGTTGCGGTAAAGCCGTCTGGCAGGCTTGCCACTTTGTCGCCATGGCTCATCCACACTTGGATTTGGGCGTTATCGTCTTTTAAGCCGTTTAGTAGTTTGTCGTCCACCGCTACGTCAATTTGGGCGTAGCCAAACTCCTTGACCGCCCCTGCCACCACCGAACCACCAAGCTGGGCGGACATGGTTTGAAAGCCGTAACAAATACCAAGCACAGGCACGCCAAGTTCAAAGACGATTTGGGGCGCTCGTGGCGAGCCTGCTTCGTACACGCTTTCAGGCCCGCCTGATAGGATAATGCCTTTGGGGTTAAAGGCCTTGATGTCGTCATCGCTCATGTCAAAGGGGTGCATCTCAGAGTACACACCTGCTTCACGCACACGGCGAGCGATGAGCTGGCTGTATTGCGAGCCAAAATCTAGGATTAGGATACGGTCGGAAGTGATGTTGGTCATGGATATTCCTACAGGTCAAATGATAAAGGTACTATTATACCAAAACTAAACCGACAAAATCGCCACTTCTTTGACATAACTTTCAAAATCCGCCACGCTCTCCGCGAAAAGTTCATCATCGCCCAAGTGCTTGGCGTATTCTATCCACAAAAGTAGCTGATAAATACTGTTGTATTCTGCCTTTTTAAATTGCCTTACAAACTGCTTTATTGTACCCTCATTGCTTAGGGTTAAACGGTTAAACCACGTCTCAATCTTGGTGCATTGTTCGGGTGTAAACACAATCTCAAACAACGCCCCCGTCAAAACATGGCGGTCTTCTTCAATGATGAGCTTACCCACCCGTTTGATTTGGCGGTTTTTGGCGGCGTGACTGTCAATCTCGGTCAAATGCTTTAATTCGTCCAAAAAATACTCACTCACTGGCAAATTGCCAAGTTGTTTTTTGGAGAGTGTGGCAAGCGGTTCGGACAATTCTTGTAAACGTTCGTGGGCTTTTTTGATTTCGGTGCGAGACACTCTCATGTCTTGTTTTGACCAGTCGATATTCATAGATTTCTCTTTTTAAATTTAATATTAAAATATGTTTTGTAAAAAGTTGGGATAAATCACTATTTTTTAATAACAGGGCGAATAAATTTCCCCTACATTTGCAAATTTTAAAATATTTTTATCTAAAATATACAAATTTTTAATATAAATTAATTCAATTTATTCGTCAATTCATACGTTATTTTTAACATTACCAATACCGTTTTTCACGGTGTTTGACAATAATAGGCATATTATCAGGCAACTGATTTTTTAATAACTCGCCCACCTTTTGGGTAATATATACAGAGCGGTGTTTACCCCCTGTACAGCCAATGGCGACCATTACTGAATAACGGTTATTATTTAAAAAATTAGGGAGCCATTTTATCAAAAACTTGCCAATATCGTCCGCCATAGTATCCACTTCTGGATAATTGGCAAAAAAGTCTTTTACGTCATCATCAAGCCCTGTTTGCGGACGCAAGTTTTCTTGCCAATGCGGATTGGGCAATATCCGCACATCAAAAACAAAATCAGCGTCAATGGGCGTGCCATGTTTAAACCCAAAGGACAACACATTGACCGACACCACATTATCCACACCGATATGTTGGCGGACTTTTTCTTTGAGTTCGTGAATATTGAGCGTGCTGGTGTCAATCTTAATATCGGCATTGGTTGCAATCGGCTTTAACAGTTCAATCTCTTGGGCTAGGGCGTTGGGCAAGTTATTGGCGATTGGCATGAGTGGGTGAACTCGCCGTGTCGCCCCAAAACGTGCCACCAGTACGCTCTCTTGGGCGGTAACGTATAGGATTTTAACCGCTTCATGGTACTTGTCGGTCAAGCTCTGATATACGCTTTCAAAGGCGGATAGGTCGGCTTTTGGCGTTCTGACATCAATGCCCAACGCCACTTTTTTGACATCATTGCCAATCAAATCATCCACCGCCTGCCCCACAAGCGACAAGGGCAGATTGTCAATGACATAAAAACCAAAATCTTCTAAAATATTTAGAACAGACGTTTTGCCAGAGCCTGACCGTCCTGATACGATGATGATTTGGGTGTTTGACATTTATTTTCCTTACCCCACTCTCAACTTAAAATCATCTCAAACCTTAAGGGTGGATTGCCAAGTTGTTTGTTGATTTGTACACAAAGACTGTGAGCTAAGAGTTTTCTAATAAAACGGTTGGACAGATGCCACAAGTCTCTTGCCTTGGTGGTTTGAACATTAAATCTTTGTGATAATTGAGAGATGACGGTTTCAATGGTTTTTCTTGTTCGTTTAAGATAAGACACAAAACCTTGACCTCTATCCTCTTTCATATTATCCCTAAGAGGTGTTTGTAGATCAACCCCCAACTTAGCAAGTTCCTCTTGTAATGCTTTGGATAAATAACCCTTATCCCCAAAGACCAAACTGGCTTGCCCTCCTTGCAAGGACTGTGTCAACTCAAACACTACCTGTCTGTCATCTGTATTGGCAGGTGTTAATGTGTAAGCAATCACTTGACCGTCTTGGTTTGTGAGTAAATGGGCTTTAAACCCAAAGTAGTGTTCGCTCTTACTGGCACAATAACCAAAGCTCCCAACCCCCTTAAAAGATTTGTGTCTTTTTGCTCTTTGATAGACACAGACAGGCAAAGGAAAGCTGTCAATCAAATAAGGCTTAGTGGGACGGCTGTCTTGATTGTCAAGAATACACAAAGAGCCAAGTACCTTCATCATTTTGTCTTTAACCCAAACCAAGTTGGCACAGTGTTTGGCAAAGTTTGGGTATGAGCCTAATTTGGGGAAATAGTGTTGATAGCAGTTTTTAAAGTAAGCCCAAATCTCCTTGTCAGTGTCAAAACCTAAACTTTCACCCACAAGCTCCATGGTGATGATTTCTGTGTCAGACAAGGCAGGCAAAAAGCCTTTGCTTCTTAGAGGTTTGGTTACAATATTTTGATACAAAGCCTCTACCAAAAGATAGACAACAATGATAAAATCATCATACGACATAGCCTACTCCTCGACTGTTTTGTGGTGAAACATTGGATTGGGCTATGTTGTTTTTATTTCAAGCACCCTGCTTGTTGTGGTGTGTTAGTTGAGAGTGGGGTTTTCCTTATAACAATTTAAACAGATTTCTTAAAAACTCCGCATTTAAAGAAAACCGTTCGTGGTGAGCTTGTCGAACCATGAAAAGGTTTTCTTTCACCCTTCGACTTAGCTCAGGGCGAACGGAAAACCAGTTTTACAGGAAATCCGATAAATCAATTTCTATATTATCCAAAAGCCGTGCCTTACCAACATATACCGCTGTTAATACCACCAATCTTTTATCGGTATCTTTAACAGGCTCTAATTTATCATTATAAAGCTCCAAATAATCCACGTTTAATCCCATGTTGGTTAATTCATCGTAGTATTTTTGGATAATGGTTGGATAATTATTTATATCCGATTTTATCACATCGGCTTTAATTTTTTGCAAGGTTTTTTGGATAATTGGGGCGGTAGTTAATTCATCATCATTTAAATAATCATTTCGTGATGACAATGCCAAACCGTCTTTATTACGGACAATCTCGCCACCGATGATTTTTATGCCAAAATTTAGCTCGTCATTGAGCCTACGGATAATCGCTAATTGCTGGTAATCTTTTTTGCCAAACACCGCCACATCAGGGCGGACAATGTTAAACAATTTGCCGACCACCAAGCCCACGCCGTCAAAATGCGTGGGGCGAGATTTGCCACATAGCATCTTGCTAATCTCGCCAGAGAGCACCTGCACATGGGGCGGATAAGTCGGATACATCTCATCAATGCTCGGGGCGAATACCATGTCCGCTTGTACACTTTGCAATTTTTCGCAATCAGCGTCCAGCGTGCGGGGATAGCTGTCAAAATCTTCGTCTGCCCCAAACTGCGTGGGATTGACAAAAATACTCACCACGACAATATCGGCATGGGCTTTGGCGATATTGACAAGCGATAAATGCCCGTCATGCAAATTCCCCATGGTCGGCACAAAACCAATGGTTTTGCCGTCTTTGCGGCGCTTGTTTAGGGCGGTTTGTAAGTCGTTGATATGATGAAAGATTTTCATTATTTATCCGTCATTAGTGAAAAGTATGCTCAACACTAGGGAAAGTTTTGTTTTTGACCGCTTGATGAAAATAAACAAACGCCCCCAAAATATCGCCTGTCTCGTTGCCGTCATCTTTTAAAAAGTCTTTGACAAATTTGGCTACCTTTTGGGTATAAACGCCAAGCATGTCATGCATAACCAACACTTGCCCGTCCGTGTCCACGCCCGCCCCAATGCCGATGACAGGCACGGCAAACCGCTCGGTAACGGCTTTGGCAAGTTTGGCAGGCACGCATTCTAGCACAATCATGCTCGCCCCTGCGTTTACCAAAACTTCACAGTTTCTTAATAATTTGTCGGCTTGTGTGTCCGTTTTGCCCTGCACCTTATAACCGCCAAGCACATTGACCGATTGGGGCGTTAATCCCAAATGCACGCACACAGGCACGCCATTATCCGTCAAGACCTTGACCGTGTCGGCAAGCTCGCTACCACCTTCAATCTTAACCATGTTCGCCCCTGCTTGCATGACCGCACGGCTACTTGCAATCGCATCAGGCAACGTAGCATAGCTCATAAAGGGTAAGTCGGTCATAATCAAGGCGTGGCGGTTGGCACGGACAACATTGGCGGTGTGATACACCATGTCGGCAACGGTAACAGGCAGCGTGGACGCCTGCCCCTGCACCACCATACCAAGACTGTCACCCACCAAAATCACGTCAATGCCCGCCTGTGCCATAAGATAAGCAAAACTGGCATCATAGCAGGTCAGGCAAGAGAATTTTTCGCCTTGCTTTTTGTATTTGGCAAGCGTGGATAGGGTTATGGGGGCGGCGTGGGTTAGGTAGGTCATTCATCTTCCTAATTCATTGTGTAAAAACAGTTTGATAAACAACATTTTTGCCAATCATGGTACTATGTTTATTGGCTCTGGTTCAAAAAGTATGCTACAAAGAAAACTGTTCGTGGTGAGCTTGGGAAACCTAACGGTTTTCCTACCCGCAGGCAGGCTCAGGGCGAACGGAAAACCTAGTTCAGCATACTTTTTGGACTACTATCTGTTTATTTAGTTTGAATTATTTGCCAATTTGGTTAATCCATCCATCTCATGAGCCAACGCCAAATCACAGATAGCCTGCCCATTTATCATCAATTTATCATTTAACTCCAAAAGTGGCACCAGCACAAAATTTCGCTCAAAAATCCCACTGTGTGGCACGGTCAATCTGTCATTATGGATAACTTCATCGCCATAGAGCAAAATATCCACATCAAGCGACCGCTCGCCCCACCGCCGTAACCGCACACGCCCTGCCCCCTGCTCTAAGTCTTGACAAAAATCAAGTAGACTCATGGCATCAAGACCTGTCTTGGCGGACAACACCGCATTGACAAAATCAGGCTGGTCGGTAACGCCAAACGGCTTGGATACATATAAAGACGACAGCACCACATCACAAAACCGCTCATCAGCATCAAGCGTATCACGCACCGCCAAAATGTGGCTGGTCGGGTCGCCAAGCTCGTTGGCGATATTGCCACCTAGTCCCAGATAGATTTGTACCTTATCAGTCATCGTGTTTGGCTCGTGGCTTGGCATTGGATTTTTTGCGTTTTTTGGGTTTTGGCGTGTCCGTATCTTGGGCGGTTTCTTGTGGCTCTGCTTTTTGTCTTGTCCGCTGTCGTCCTGTTGTTTGGCGTTTACTCGCCTGCGTTTTGGGCTTGGCAGAGCTTGGCACAGATGGTCGTAAGTCACTCTCGGTCAGCCCCTGCTCACGCTCTTTGATAGAGAGTGTTGATGACGGCTGACGTTTGCGATAACGCACCGATGGAATATAAGGCTCGTCATTGTCCAGCAGTTTGGCAAAATCACTCTCGCTGTACGTGCGACGCTCAAAGGTCGGCACATCCACCTGCCGTGCTCTTGGTGTGGGGCGAGTACTCTTGGGTGTGTTGGCATTATCCACCACCAGTAGCGGTTGTGGCACATCATCCGCCTTGTCATCATCACGCCCTGAGAGCTGTTGTAGTTGTAGAAGTTCGGCATCTTTGTCAATATCAATGCCTGTATCTACCCCACGTCGTCTGCGAGTGCGAGTCACACCACCCCCCAATGCACTTAGCATTTGGCTTTGACTGGTCGCATCGACCGCCAAATAACGTTGCCACCACACCCCCATGCCATTGGTCGGCTCAGACAGCGGACTGTCATCATGACTCTCACGCATGATAAGAAAATCAAGCCCCGCCCGAAATTTACCCTGCGAGCTTAGCCTGTCCACGTCTTTGGGTTTGGGGCTGACGAGCTTGGGTTGCATGAACCAAATATCACTGATAAAATCTTCGGCAAATTTAGGAATGGCGGTCTTGATACGCTGAGCATCAAACACCTTGCGAGACGCTTTTATTTGGGCTTCGTGAAAGGGCAGACCTTTTTTCTTAAACTTTGCCAAAGCATGCAAATAATTCTCCCACAACAGCACCGCATAAAAAAACGCAGGGTTGGCGGTTTTGCCTGACGCAATCCGCTCATCGGTGTTTTTGGCAACTTGCAGGGCAAGGCGAGTGGGCTTGGGCTGAGCGTAGGTCATCAAACTGCTCATCGCCCCGTATTGATACAGCAGGGGTAACAGCGGAGCCAGATAACCGCCCGTGAACATCTTTTGGGTCTCATCATAAAGCCGATGAGCCGAGACCTGCTCCAAAAGCGTCCAGCTTGTGTCATTAAACTGTTTGGCTAGGACTTTGTCAAATTCAAAGCCCAGTTTTGCCTTAAACCGCAAGGCACGAAGCAAGCGAACAGGGTCTTCTTCCACACGCACTTTGGCATCACCAAGCAGGCGTAATGTGCCGTTTTTGATGTCATCAACCGCCCCACAAAAATCGAGCACTTCACCCTTAATCGGCTGATAATACAAGGCGTTAATGGAAAAATCACGACGGGCAAAATCCTGCTCTATCGTCCCCCACACATTATCACGGGTAATCATGCCGTCATCGGTGGTGTGCGTGTCGTCCTTAGGCGGAGCCCGAAAGGTCGCCACTTCAATAAGTTCACGCCCCGAATAGACGTGAGCGAGCTGAAACCGCTTGCCAATGATGCGGCAACACCCGCCAAAAATCGCCTTAATCTCATGGGGGCGAGCGTTGGTTACGGCATCAAAATCCTTAGGAGTAAGCCCCAAAAGACTATCACGCACGCCACCGCCCACGATATAGGCGTCAAAACCTGCCTTGTTAAGCGTGCTAATGACTTCCACGATACTGTGCGGTAAAGTGCGTTTGTCAAGCCCCAATTTCTGTGCCGACAGCACGGTCGCTGATGATTTGGGGGTTTTGTGTTTGGTTGGTTTTTTTTGCATAAGGTGTTTAGACTGCTTTTTTGATGTTTGGTCAATGGCGTGCTTTGCCATTGGTTTGTCTGTTTGGCGGTGTTTGGGCTGTTTAGACCGCTTGACTTTTTTTGGTTTTCTTGGTTTTTTTGGAGCTAGCATGGGACTGCCCGAGTTTTGCATCCGCTTTTATCTTTGCCATGACTTGTGTCACTCATTTTTTACTGGGGCGTGTTAAATTTTGATAACATTTATTTGAATTTATGAAAATTTACACTTTTAAATTGTTTTTACATGAAAATGGCTATCCCACCACTTGCATTTAAAAGATTAAAAGATAGGTAAAATCTTGCATATTTACCTAATTACACCCAACCAACTTGATATTTACCACAGGTTTGTAGGGGTGTACTGAACACACTCTTTGATGGTATTACTGTACAAGGCATGCTCAGCATGCCCCTACATCTACAAATCATTATGTTTGTAATAATTTTAAAGTTTATTGGTTATAAGCGGTCGGATTGTTTTTCATAATAAAAACTTGCTTGATAGAATGACCATCAAACACCCTTTAACAACCACCCATCATAAGCTTCATTGTACCTTGTTTTTGCCAAAAAAGCTAATGCACCGTGAGTCTGTGACGGTTTTTTTCTAAGGTTTTGACCCCAATGCCCTTAACCTTTGTCAAATCGTCCACACGCTCAAATCGCCCAAATCCCTCACGATAATCCACAATCGCCTGAGCGGTCTTTGCCCCCACGCCATTTAAGGTTGCAAGCTCGCCTGCTGTGGCGGTGTTGATGTTGATGCGTTCACTCACGGCTTGGGCGTGAGCCTGTTGTGCCAGCAGGGCTTGGTGGGCAAGTTTTGGGTCGCCATAGCATTGGTTGGCGGATGCTGAGGAGATGGTCAGCACCATCATTAAAAACCACAATCTCACCACCAACATCATTAGTGTTTAGCCTCAAAGTATTGTTTCGCCCCCAAATAGGCAGCCGCTAAGCCTGGCGCACACCAATCTTTATAGTAGCATTTCACCCATTCATGTAGCTCCTCAATATTCTTCCATGTAATAATTTCAGGAGAAACATCTTCATACTCCCAATTTAATATTCCATTTAAATCTCCATCAATATAAAGAGGCAGAATAATTTCAGGTCTATAATTCAAAGCATCAATAACCATAAATGCACCACCATTATCTTTAGAATTACGTAGTTCTAGCATGGCATCTAAACTTGGTCGTTTATATTTTTTATGACCAAACCCCTGCCAAATATTCTCCCAATTATCAATGATAGTTTCTGCAGCACAATCAATCACGTTAAAATCCACTCCAATCTCTGAAGGGCAACCATCATCCATGAAACAGTCTAAATAATAACGAAAAGCGGTGGAATCACGTATTAACTTGTCGCTTAATAATGTCTCCTCTAAAAGCTCTTTGGTTGCAATCGATTTAAAATGAGAGAATTCTAAAGCTTTATTTTTACTCTCACCCCAGTACTCTAGCATTCCTGCAGGGCAAACGTGCTTTTTTCCCGCTCCTGTTGCTTTTTGTTGCGATCCTTTGGCACATAATAACTGCAAACCTCCGCATTCTAGTATTTTAAATGTTGGCAAAGAAAATCCTAGACCGGCATTATATTGAGAAAAATCTCCAGTCATAACTTGATTCATTCTGTTTGCCCATGTTTTTACAACTCTCAAAAGTTGTTGATTCTCTTTATCTTGTTGTTGCGACTTTTGATAGTAGGATTTCAGACGTGAGCTGAGATAATCAGCAGAATCCAAAATATCAAAATAACGGCAGTTGGCAAGCTTTAATTCTCCTGTTTGTTGATTTTTCTCCAAAAGCCGATAAATAAATCCATTGTATAATTTAGCATTTAATAACTTCTTTTGCTCCAGTAAAGAATCTTTATACCCATGTCTAACTACATCTGTCTACCTCTCAATCTTTATAGGAAAAATAATATTAGGGTTATTGGGCATAATAAATGGCAAAACCACATCATCAACACGATAAAGATTTTTAGCTTCGTCTGGACATTTTTTCAACAAATACTCAAACAATTCAAAATAGTCGGCACTCATTTCAAGTTGGTGCAATTCATTCATATCTGATAACGCCTGATAAATATTGGTTAAATATTGGTTATTTTTCATGATATTATCAATGTGTCGACTACAATATTGACTGGCAACCTCTTCAGAAATTTTTTTAACATCAAATGCAAAAATTGTCTTTGTGGAGTTTTTATGCAGACCCTTCTTAAATATGTCTTGCTTGATATTAGGAATATTTAAGCCAGATGATTCAACAAATTTATCAGCAATAGCGCCACGATGATTTGTTAGGTAATCCACATCATCTGGGACATCCAACGCCCTTTTCAATGTCCTTCTTATGATGATTTTATTTGGATGATTGATGTAGTACATCAATAGCTGATGCTCATTATGCTTTAAAGTCTGCTCATTACCCATGCCGTCTTTTAGTGTTCGTGGAATATATTTTAAGACCTTATCAGCACTATGATAAATCCACAAAAACTCATGACCACCAACAGTATCCAGTTTTAAAAAGTACATCACAAAGAACTCCTAATTATCGCATAATTACCCAAAAAGACTAGGTGAAATCAGCAAATTTTCCACCTAGTTCACTCCTAATTAAACATTGTAAAATTATTTTACAATGTTTAATTAGGAGCTTATCATGAAGAAAGTGATCGCCTTACTAGCATCTTTTATTGTAGCACTGTTGGGATATGTCATGCAAGATCATTGGGCAAGACAAAGTCTACAAAAGCACCTGATAGAACATCGATATAGTGAGGTTTTTGTGAATGGCAAGGGGCAAATTATCGCTTCTGACCCCAGAATCACTCCACAAAATATTGAACGCTATCGACTCCCGCTAGCGTATGAGGTGTACGATAAACAACTGGTTAGATACATGATGACGGTTGAAGGTTATGGCATTCTTGCTAAAACTAAAGGGCTTATTAAAGGCGCATTAAGCATGATTGGCGTGGGTCATTATGGTGGTGGGAGTACGCTCGATGTTAGTTCGGCCGGCTCGATGTTGAGCCAAAGAGTGGCGCAACCTGACTTTATTGGAAGGGTTTTTAATCGAGGAAAAGAGATGGCTTTGGCTAGAGTCATTAATGAGTTGGATGAAGCTCAAAGAGATGTCATTATGCTAAATGAGGTTTGTATGTACAATAACGTTACTGGGTGCACACTTGTGGCCAGTGCCCTTTGGGGGCGACCTGCTAAAACCGCCAAAGAGAGAATCATTCTCATTAGCTCAATTAGGTACCCAATTACCGAAGACAATGCTGAGCGTTTAGTTGACTATTCAACGGTTCAATGCAACAGGCTAAGAAAAGTTTATGATGAAATCGCCCAAAACGACTGTTATTTTACGTCAAGCGACTTCAAAACCAAAGCCACGGTCAAATACCCAAGTGTGCTACATCAGCATTTGATGGGGGCAAATCATTTATCATTAGATAACAAGTTGTTTGCGATAGAGCAAATGTCAAAAATTAAAAATGCAGATGTCGAAATATCATTAAAAGATGCTACTACAGGCGAGTTGGTGTTATTGATATCAAACAGCTCGAAAATAATGCAAAATGGTGGCTTCGATGAAACATACAATATCGCCTCTGTCGCCAAGCTCATAACGCTATTGGATATCCAAGCACACTATCCACAAGGTATGGTACAAGCCATGGCTAAATCAAATAATGATGCCATCTTAAAACTTGCACATCAATCAACCAGTGGTCTAAGTCTTGAACGATACATGATGCAAGCAGGTATTACCTTTAATTATAGCGACCTATTGGTTGATTCAGCCAAGGGACGCGTCAATGGCTCAAGCGATAACATTCATCATCTGCTTTCCACACTTATAGCTAACAAACCCAAGATGACCTCCATCAACCAGCAAGCCCTATCATCGGCAACATCAAAAGATGGCACACTTAGATATGTTCAACAGTTTGTCAAGAAAACAGATATTGACGTGGTTGTCGCAAAGTCGGGCACTGTGGCAGTCAGACAAAACTCTGGTGAAAAAGGTGTTTATGGCAACCTTGCTGTCTATGGCTTGAAAAGCCCCAACCAAAAAAATTACACTCTCGTGATTAGAGTGCATGCCAAAAACAATAAACCCATCTGCCAAGCCGAAGGGTGTGGTCATGCCAATATGATGAGATTAACCGATTTGGCATTTGGCCTTTTGCCAAAAGCTTAATTACAAACAAAAAGGAGTCACACATGAAATTCACCCCCAATCCTCACATGCTTAAAGTTGTCTGCATTGCCTCCTTGGTAAGCGTATTTTTAATGCTCGGCATCAATGCCATCATTTTTGGCAGGCTATATATTCATAATCCATTGTTAACATTTTCAATCTATGCAGGTGCTTTTATTTTAACCATATTATCGTTTTGGTTGTACGCCCAAAGACGCATTCAAATACTGGAGCATCTGGCATTTAAAGTGCTTATTATTATTATCGTCGAGCTTGGCTTGAGTATGAATTCTTATCAAAATATCATGAATAATCAAAATGCCACAAGCGAACGTTCTAAAATCAAGAACGAAATAGCACTGCTCGATACAGAGTTGGTTGCCACTATTAAATCACACAATAACCGTATTCATGACATACAACAAAATCTCAACCATATTGTTCTGAATACCTGCCAGGAATGGCAAAAAGACCGTGAATTAGGTAAGTTGGCGGGACTAAATTTGCTGACCATTGATATTAATGACCCGCCATCAAGCATACACGATATCAATATCAGTAATCTGGGTTTAGTCTGCTCAAAAGGAGCTGTGCAAACCAAAATTGATGACTTGAATCAATTTAAAAAGAGCGTCATCAACCTTAAAACCCAGAAAAATACATTAACCTTACAAGAAAGCAATATTCAAAATCAAAATTCACAAAGCCATTCCCAATCATTAAGGCTATTTATTAAGGATTATGGCTTAGAAATAATATTGTCTGCAGTATTCTTATTTTTTATACAGCACTTGCTATTAAACCCCGCAATAAAAAAAATACGCTATCAATCATCCAAGGATGATCCGGCATTCTCCAGAGATGAGCTACTATCGCTCTTGCTTACTCCAAATAAGCAATACGATATTCGCATTGCTCAAGAATATCAAAAAACCCACTTTCTGCTAAAACCATTTAAATCAAAACCTCTATCCAGTAGCGACTATTTAAGAAATAAATTATTTTTAAAAATCAACCAAAAAGACCATCAACATCTTATGGATTTATTGCATTGTAGCATTTATGATTTTAGCAATAAATGTCAGATCGCCAAAGACGAGGAGATACTTCAATTGGTTGAATTTGGTATTCTTGATGAAAATGAACTTCCTGAGGTGGTTATTTATAAGTTTGATCAAAGATTTTTTGGTCATTACTTATCCTTTAACACAAGATTAAAAGGCGGATAATTATGAAACATTTAAGTTGGCTGGAGGCATTTTTGGTTAGTGCATCAATGCTATTGCTGGCAATCGATTTATATGCGGTATATTCAGGAGATGATTCCTACGCCACCATTCATTACGCCATTCCTCTAATGCTTATATACGTACTGATTGAGGCCAGAAAATAAACGATAAAGCAAAACCTGTAAAATCCTGACAATATCATCCAATATTCAGGTTTTTACAGGTATGTTGATTCGCTCATGGTGCAACTTATCAGTCAATCATCGCGACCGACTCTCTCAAGCACCTTCATGGCTTTTGCCATGTCCCAATATTTATCCATCTCCGCCAAATCGCTCTGTTCAAAGGTTTTACCTTGTTCCATCAGCGACTTTTCCACAAAAGCAAATCGGCGTTTAAACTTGGCATTGGTATTTTGCAAAGCCATCTCGGCATCAATGTCTAAATGACGAGCAAGGTTAGTCAGCACAAACAGCACATCGCCAAGCTCGCCTGCGATTTTGTCTTTTTGGGCTTCATCCAATTTATCTGTTTTATAATTAAACTCAGGCGTGGGTAATTCTGCTTTTAATTCGCTAAGCTCCTCTTGGAGCTTCTCCAACACACCGCCCAGATTATCCCAATCAAAACCAACCTTACCCGCCTGTTTTTGTAAGTTTTGGGCGGTCATCAGAGCCGTGCCTGCCTTGACATCGGATAATAGGCGTTTTGGGCGGTCTTGGTTTTCTATTTGCTTAATCTCATCCCAACGGCGTTTGACGTCTTCGTCCGTTTTTAGATTTTCTTTGTCAAACACATGGGGGTGTCTGCGGATGAGTTTCTCTTGTAAGGTATAAATCACGTCCGCCATATCAAACCGCCCTTGCTCGGCATACAGATGGGCATGAAAGACAATTTGCAAAAGCACATCGCCAAGCTCGCCTTTAATGTCATCGGTGGCAAGAGGGCTTTTGTCATCGCTTACAATGGCTTCAATGAGTTCAAAAACTTCTTCGATGGCGTATTTTTGTAGGCTGTCGTTAGTTTGTTTTTTATCCCACGGGCAATCGGTACGAAGGCGCGCCATGAGTGCTAACAGGTCAGAAAATTGGTTGGTTGGAGTCATGATTATTATCCAAAATAAACCCCATTATACTAGATAACAGGGTCTATCACACCTATTTTATGCAAACTACTGAGCCAAATCTTCAAACAAGGCGGTGGACAAATAACGCTCGCCCGATGACGGAATGACCACCACGATGAGCTTGCCGGCATTCTCAGGACGACTTGCCACTTGCAGGGCTGACCAGACTGCCGCCCCTGCACTGATGCCCACGAGCAGACCTTCTTTTTCTGCCATTTGACGAGCCGTGGCAAAGGCGGACTCGGTGGTAACCGTGATGACTTCATCATAAATCTTAGTATTTAAAATGCTCGGCACAAAACCAGGGGCAAGCCCTTGCAATTTATGAGCCCCCTTCTCACCACCGCTAAACACAGGCGAATCGGACGGCTCTACCGCCACGATTTGTACGCTGTCCTTTTTGGCTTTTAACACTTCGCCCACGCCTGTAATCGTACCGCCCGTGCCAATCCCTGCCACCACGATGTCCACTTGCCCATCTGTGTCTCTCCAGATTTCTAGGGCGGTGGTTTCACGGTGGATTTTTGGGTTGGCTAGGTTGTCAAATTGGCGTGGCATAAAATAGCCGTCTTGACTGGCAAGCTCGTTCGCCTTGGCAATCGCCCCGCCCATACCCTCTGATGCAGGGGTTAATACAAGCTCTGCCCCATAGGCACGCAGCAGAGCACGGCGTTCTAAGCTCATGCTCTCAGGCATGGTGATGACAAGTTTATAACCCTTAGACGCACACACCATGGCAAGCCCAATGCCCGTGTTGCCCGATGTCGCTTCCACGATGGTGGTGTTTTTGTTGATAAGCCCGTCTTTTTCGGCTTCGTTTATCATGGATAGGGCAATGCGGTCTTTGACCGAGCTTGCGGGGTTAAAGTATTCTAACTTTGCCACGACACGAGCGGGCAAACCTTCACTTAGGCGGTTTAATTCCACTAGGGGTGTGTTGCCGATAAGATCGGTGATGTTTTTGGCAATGTTCATAAAATTTCCCTTGTTAAAGGTTGTCGGTTTAAAATGATACACGGTTAGCATACCAAATTTTTATGAAAATTTATAGGCAAAAAATGTTAAGCCTTATTCTATTTTGGCATTTAAATAATTTCACAATATCCACGGCTAAATCATGATAAAATTAAGCTGTTTCATGTTCATATTTAGGATAATTTATGACCGCTTTTAACCCCATAACCATCTCCTGCTTTAAAGCCTATGACGTGCGTGGCGAGCTTGATGTCAATCTCGACAACGCCATCGCCTACCGTATCGGACGAGCGTTCGCCCAATATCTTAATGACGGCAAAGAAAATCCCGTCATCGTGGTCGGCTCGGACATCCGTCCGTCTAGTGAGAGCCTAAAACAATCTGCCATTGACGGCATCACGGACGCAGGCGTGGATGTGATTGATTTGGGGATGGTTGGCACCGAAGAAGTCTATTTTGCCACAAGTCATTACAGTGCCATCGGTGGTATTGAGGTAACCGCTAGCCACAACCCCATCAATTACAATGGCTTAAAAATGGTGCGTGAAAACTCCCGCCCCATCAGTGGTGACACGGGGCTTGCCGACATTCGCACGATTGCTGAACGTGGCGAATTTGTGGTGGCAGACAAAGGTAGGGTTATCCTAAACGC
Organism: Moraxella bovis; assembly: GCF_025985205.1. Taxonomy (NCBI): domain Bacteria; kingdom Pseudomonadati; phylum Pseudomonadota; class Gammaproteobacteria; order Moraxellales; family Moraxellaceae; genus Moraxella; species Moraxella bovis. The sequence continues at coordinate 68,784 of NZ_CP087840.1, read as the reverse complement.
CGACAAAACCGCTTATATTGATAAGCTCATGAGCTTTGTCAATACCACCAAATTTACCCCCAAAAAAATCGTGGTAAACAGTGGCAACGGCTCGGCAGGGCCTGTGGTTGATGAACTACAAAAACGTCTTGGTGATAACATTGAGCTTATCAAAGTTCATCACACCCCAGACGGCTCATTCCCCAACGGCATTCCCAACCCCATGATTATCGCCAACCAAAAAGCGACATCGGAGGCGGTTATCGCTCATGGGGCGGATTTTGGCGTGGCGTTTGATGGCGATTTTGACCGCTGTTTTTTGTTTGATGAACATGGGCGATTTATCGAAGGCTCATACATCGTGGGCATGCTTGCCGAAGTGTTTTTGAAAAAACATCAAGGCGAGAGCATCGTCTATGACCCCCGAGTGATTTATAACACCGAGAACGTCATCGCCCAAAATGGTGGTACACCTGCCATCAGTAAATCAGGACATTCGTTCATCAAGCAAGTCATGCGTGAGACGGGGGCGATTTATGGTGGGGAGATGTCGGCTCATCATTATTTTCGTGATTTTGCCTATTGTGATAGCGGTATGATTGTGTGGCTACTGGTGATTGAGCTTCTGTCAGTAACGGGCAAAACCCTATCCGAGCTGGTAAACGGCTATATCAATGATTTCCCCAGTTCGGGTGAGCTAAATTTTCGCTCAGGGCAAAAAACCGGCAGCGAAATCAGCGAGCTGTTAGAGCAAAAATACCACGCATTAAACCCTGCCAAAAACACCCTAGACGGATTAAGCCTAGATTTTGGCAGTTGGCGGTTTAATCTACGTTCATCCAACACCGAGCCACTCATTCGCCTAAATATCGAAACCAAAGGCGACAAGGCATTATTACAAGCCAAAACCGATGAAATTTTGGCACTACTGGCAGAGTGTGGGGCGGTGAATGCTGACCATTAAGCTTCAAGCCAAAAAGAGCTGATAAAAAACAGGGTAGTGATTGCTACCCTGTTTTTTTGAACATGGTTAAATATTTGGGAATCAAGAATCAGTTCAATAGACAAAAAGAAAACAACATTCCATTCTTCCTGCTTTTTAGCTTAATTGATTTATCCATAAAACCAACTGTATTGACATATCTTGGATAGCCAGTACCATTATAACCATTTGCCTTTGTCTTAATTTTTGGTATAATGGGATAAATAGGTATGTTCGACATCTCCATCTCGACACTCACATCATCAACTACTTTAATAAAGTCAAATTTGCTGACTAGGTAGTCTACCATGGCGGAGGTCATGTCAAACTGAGGGTCTTCTTTAAGGTAGTTTGAAACCTCACCTAATTTAAAACCTTACTTTCTATTTTCTGCCAACATATATCCAGCTCTTGCTAATAACGCATGATAAAAAACATCTTTCATAGAACTACTCATAAAAAAAACTCCTGTTACCTTAAAAATGAAAGTTGAGAACGATTATACGCTGATTTTAGTGGGTTGTAAATAGGGATTTTTCGGGGGTTAATATGTACTCTTCATAGAAAGTATTAACAACATTTCCCGTTCCTCGTTTGCCATGATGATTAGAGCCCCACACCCACAACTCACCATTATTTAGAACTACTGAAGTTAGATACAACTCACTTGGTTTAACATTTTGCATAATACAAATAGGATGATGTATATAAACGCGAGAGCGTGAAGTGACACTATCACCAAACCCTTGTTCACCCCATATATACAAATCACCATTACTGGCAACAGCAGAACCTTCACCTATATTAATGATTTGGTTTAATTGTGGGTGTTTGATTGGCTTTGTTATTCTATTACTGGCTGATGATTTTATGCCAATTCTTACAGGATTTGCCCCCCAAACCCAAACTTCACCTGTTTCAAGCAATACCCCAACATCTGAACCTGTCACAAAAAATCAACCGCTTTGTGTGGCAGTTCTACCTTATTGGCAGGATAAAAGGCGATTTCATCATGGTCATGACGCTCCACAACTTCACGCCCTAGTCCTTGCCAATCAACTCCTGTGGTATAAATCTCACCTTGGCTATTGAGTGCTACCGAGACATTGCCTAATGACCCAAACCGAACAATGTTGGTAAGATTGGGAATTTTAGTGGGAACTTTGTTGGGTTGATTAACACCATTTATCCAGCCTTTTTCATTTTCACTAATAGTATAAACTTCACCTTGTTTGGTTAAAAAGAAAGAATCACCAATGCCTGCCACCACATCCACCACCTCCCCCACGCCTTCTATTTTTCTAGGTTCATCAATAAAATTACTGTCATCATTGGGGTCTACATAGCCATCATAATTACTTCCCCACCCCCATACACTACCATCTTTTTTAAGCATGAGTATGTGTCCAATACCACCAGAGACAGCAACCACATCAGTTATGCCTTCTATCTTAGTGGGTGTGGGGTCTTGTCCTGTTTTGGTTTTTCTAAGCAGATAATCTGTTCCCCAAGTCCATAATGTGCCATCGTCTTTTATACCAACGGCGGTTGTGGCAGTCATCGCCACTTTCTTGGGTTCTATGATAATCTCTAAGGGTTGTTCTAATGGCGTATCAGGCATATTTGCCTTAGGGTATTTATCATTACAAGCAGTCAAGGCAACAGATAGACATAAAAAAAGAGCGGATAAGGCTCTGGTGGGGAGGGTTTGATAAAACACATCTTTCATAGAATTACTCATAACTAACCCCTGTTACCTTAAAAAATGAAAATTGAGAATGATTATATGCTGATTTTAGTAGGTTGTAAATAGAGATTTTTGCAAAACTAAAACGATATTCTCATCTGACCATCACCCTTTCTTTGATACTTCCCTCATTGCCAGTTTACCATCATAATCCTCCTAACACCCCACATCATCAACACGCTTTCTAACAACCCCTGTATGCGTTAAAACAATCCTATAAGACAACTCATCGGACACCGAACAATACTTAATATGTCCAAAATGACCACGTGGACTGGCACTGAGCCCAAAGTACTTAATATAATGCCTAGATGCTGACACTCTCATGTCAATTCTGCCATGTTTTAAATTAAGCCCATACTCTTTAATCAACTCACCATCATCAAGACGGGCATTACCATCTAAATCCCTAAACACGATAATTTTTACTCCCGACTGCTTATGGCAACGATTTGACTCATCGGCAGGACACATAACAATGTTTTGCTTAGTAATATGGCTTTGACTGCGGGCTTCTTTTAATGCATCAGTAACGACAGACGTAACATTCTTTGCTTCCATCCCCCGCAAAACCCGCATCACACTAGGATAAGCAATCATACCAATCATACCAATCACAACCACTACCACCATCAACTCAATCAACGTAAACGCCTTTTGCCCACCCATTAATATCACCCTACGCACAAGCAAGTTACTCACATAAATAATTATAAGTAAAGTTAGGTCAGCTATTATACACAAATTCAAGGATTTTAAAAACCAAAACCCCCTCTATCAATGACAGAGAGGGCTAAATAAGGTGCTGACGATGACCTACTCTCGCATGGGCAAACCACACTACCATCGGCGCTAAGACGTTTCACTTCTGAGTTCGGGAAGGGATCAGGTGGTTCCATCTTGCTATTGTCGTCAGCGTAAAAGGATTAACAACGCTGCTTATGAGTCTGTTGTTTTATTTTTTACTTTAAATTTAATTTTTAAAGTTTTAACTTTTTAAGTTAAGTTATTCAAGATTGATTCAAGCTTGTTAGGTAAAATCTTTACACTTATCTCATACTAAACCACTTGGGTGTTGTATGGTCAAGCCAAACGAGCAATTAGTATTGGTTAGCTACACATGTCACCATGCTTCCACACCCAACCTATCAACGTCGTAGTCTACAACGGCTCTTTAGGGAAATCTTATCTTGAGGTGGGCTTCCCGCTTAGATGCTTTCAGCGGTTATCCCATCCGAACATAGCTACCCGGCAATGCGACTGGCGTCACAACCGGAACACCAGAGGTTCGTCCACTCTGGTCCTCTCGTACTAGGAGCAGATCCTCTCAAATTTCCAACGCCCACGGTAGATAGGGACCGAACTGTCTCACGACGTTCTAAACCCAGCTCGCGTACCTCTTTAAATGGCGAACAGCCATACCCTTGGGACCTGCTTCAGCCCCAGGATGAGATGAGCCGACATCGAGGTGCCAAACACCGCCGTCGATATGAACTCTTGGGCGGTATCAGCCTGTTATCCCCAGAGTACCTTTTATCCGTTGAGCGATGGCCCTTCCATACAGAACCACCGGATCACTAAGACCTACTTTCGTACCTGCTCGACTTGTGGGTCTCGCAGTTAAGCGCGCTTTTGCCTTTATACTCTTTGAACGATTTCCGACCGTTCTGAGCGCACCTTCGTACTCCTCCGTTACTCTTTAGGAGGAGACCGCCCCAGTCAAACTACCCACCATACATTGTCCTTGATGTTGTTACATCTAAGTTAGAACCCCAACATAACCAGGGTGGTATTTCAAGGATGGCTCCATGGCAACTGGCGTCGCCACTTCAAAGCCTCCCACCTATCCTACACAAGTTAGGTCAAAGTTCAATGTAAAGCTGTAGTAAAGGTTCACGGGGTCTTTCCGTCTAGCCGCGGGTACACAGCATCTTCACTGCGATTTCGATTTCACTGAGTCTCTGCTGGAGACAGCGCTGCCATCATTATGCCATTCGTGCAGGTCGGAACTTACCCGACAAGGAATTTCGCTACCTTAGGACCGTTATAGTTACGGCCGCCGTTTACTGGGGCTTCGATCAAGAGCTTCGCATACGCTAACCCCATCAATTAACCTTCCAGCACCGGGCAGGCATCACACCCTATACGTCCACTTTCGTGTTTGCAGAGTGCTGTGTTTTTAATAAACAGTTGCAGCAGCCTGGTATCTGCGACTGCCAACAGCTCAAAGAGCAAGTCTTATCACCATCGGCAGCGTACCTTCTCCCGAAGTTACGGTACCATTTTGCCTAGTTCCTTCAGCAGAGTTCTCTCAAGCGCCTTGATATTCTCTACCTGACCACCTGTGTCGGTTTCGGGTACGATTTGTTTATGACTATCGCTTAGAAGCTTTTCCTGGAAGCATGGTATTTGCCACTTTGCCAGTAAACTGGCTTGCTATCAGATCTCAGTAATAGTCTAGCGGATTTGCCTACTAAACCTACCTACATCCTTTCACCTGGACAACCAACGCCAGGCTGACATAACCTTCTCCGTCCCTCCATCGCATCATAAACAAGTATTGGAATATTAACCAATTTCCCATCGACTACGCCTTTCGGCCTCGCCTTAGGGGTCGACTCACCCAGCCTCGATTAACGTTGGACTGGAACCCTTGGTCTTCCGGCGAACGGGCTTTTCACCCGTTTTGTCGTTACTCACGTCAGCATTCGCTCTTGTGATACCTCCAGCATGCTTTACAACACACCTTCACAGGCTTACACAACGCTCCCCTACCACTTAATTGAAACAATTAAATCCGCAGCTTCGGCTCCTAGTTTGAGCCCCGTTACATCTTCCGCGCAGGCCGACTCGACTAGTGAGCTATTACGCTTTCTTTAAAGGGTGGCTGCTTCTAAGCCAACCTCCTAGCTGTCTGTGCCTTCCCACATCGTTTCCCACTTAACTAGGAATTTGGGGCCTTAGCTGGCGGTCTGGGTTGTTTCCCTCTTGACGACGAACGTTAGCACCCGCCGTCTGTCTCCCGGATAGTACTCATCGGTATTCGGAGTTTGCATCGGTTTGGTAAGTCGGGATGACCCCCTAGCCGAAACAGTGCTCTACCCCCAATGGTATTCGTCCGAGGCGCTACCTAAATAGCTTTCGGGGAGAACCAGCTATCACCGAGTTTGATTAGCCTTTCACCCCTATCCACAAGTCATCCCCTGGCTTTTCAACGACAGTGGGTTCGGTCCTCCGGTGCCTGTTACGGCACTTTCAACCTGCTCATGGATAGATCACTCGGTTTCGGGTCTATACCCTGCAACTTAATCGCCCTATTAAGACTCGGTTTCCCTACGGCTCCCCTAAACGGTTAACCTTGCTACAGAATATAAGTCGCTGACCCATTATACAAAAGGTACGCCGTCACCCGACCACTTAATCACTCTGCTTCGCATCGTAATTAAGTGATCGGGCAAGCCCGACTTAGCTTATTTACGATACTTTGTCATTTTATGATGACTCAAACTGTGATTTAATGCGGTTCATTAAGAAAGTTCGCACTTTGCCATTATTTTTTGTGGCGTGTTCTCGCTT
>NZ_CP087840.1:0-57500 GCF_025985205.1 Moraxella bovis | reverse complement strand
GAGCATCGCCACCACCAAGATCACGCCAACGGCTTGCATGGCAACCACAATTGTGGCGGACAATAAAATAAGCAACCCATAATGCAAAACTTTGGGCGACAGTCCTGCCACACGAGCATGACTTGGGTCAAAGCAGTACAACAATAAATCCTTGCCTTTTAACAGCACCGCCCCCAAAATCGCCCCACAAATTATCATGGTCTGGATAAGCATTTCACGGCTGATACCAAGCAGATTGCCAAACAAAATATGCTTTAAATGCTGGTCGGTGTCTATTTTGGTAAACATAACAAGCCCTACCGCAAACATGCCTGCAAAGACAATGCCCATGAGCGTATCTTCCTTGATACGGGTGTTATTTTTTAAAAACCCCACCGATATGGCACAAAATAGCCCCGCCACAAATGCCCCAAGCGACATCGGCACCCCAAGCCAAAACGCCACAATCACTCCTGGGAACACCGCATGGCTAATCGCATCGCCCATGAGCGACCAGCCCTTTAACACCACATAGCACGACAGCACCGCACACACCGCCCCAACAACGACCGATGATAATAGGGCGTGTTGCATAAAAGGGTAAGATAGGGGAGTTAGGAGAAGGTCAGTTAGGGGCATTTTTCTTTTACTTTTAAAACATTCTAGAAAATATCACAAAGTTTCCAAAATAGGTGTAGCAGAATTTACAATTTGCTTTAATACCTTAATATAATCATCTTTTTGTTCTAATAATTCATCTTTGTGAGCAATAATAAGTTGTAATTTTTGTATTTCGGATTTTAATTGAATGATTTCTTTTTCTAATTTTTCGTTACCATTATAATCATTATTATTGCCGTGATAATTTTCGCCAATTTGATAGACAATATTTTGATTGTCCATTTTTAATAAATCAAATAATTCCACCCCAAAAATATTGGCGATTTCGTTTAGGCGTTTTAGATTTGGCATACTTTTGCCTTGCTCAATTTTAGCATAGCCATTACGAGTAATGTCCAGCTTTTCCGCCATTTGCTCTTGGGTTAAGTGGTGTTTTTCCCTTAATTCACGAATGTTTTCAAAATCAATCATCTTATGTTCTCAAAAAAATGTTCAAAAGCATACTGTCAGTTGGAAAATGCTAAGTTTTGGTTGGTTTAAAGATTGGTCAAATTATTGTATCATAGGGGAAAATTTTTGGCAAATTAAAAATCAAATACAGGTAAATCTTATGAAGAAGTTAATGTTATTAAGTTTATTGTTAGCAAGCAGTCAAGTGGCAATGACGGTAAATTGGGTGAACACAGGCGTAACAGGAGAGCAAAAACAAATAATTTGGATAGATATTGACAGCATATCAGGTTATTATTTTAATAACTATGATAAAAACAATTACTATGTAACTGCTTGGTTAAAATTTGATTACCCTACTTCTCAAAAACTAAGAGACGGTCGCTCATATCATCAAGTAAAGGAGCTTTGGTATTTTGATTGCTTAGCTGGTAAATCAAATTATGGTGATGTGGTATTTTATGCCAGTAATGGCAATTTGGTTGTTAGTGGTAAGAACAATCATCTATCTACTTATTCATCTAGTAATTGGGATAGGATTGTTCCAGATACAGTAGCAGACGGTTTATCAAAAACAACCTGTAATTTTTATAACATCAAATCAGCTTATCAAACCAAATAAGGAAGCATTATTAAACTTCCACATAATTTTATCTTAATACACCAGTAGAATTATTAGAATATATAAAATGGAATATTTATGAAAGATAATCCTTCTGCAAATCTTGTCGTAGCCTGCATATATCTCACTCCATTTATTGCTTTTTTATTGATTATTTTATATATATTTATCGGTTTGCCATTTCAAAATAAATATAATTTTGAGAAAGAAATACAAAAATATGAAAATATGGCAAAAAATGGAGATATATTAGCACACTTTGAACTGGCTCACTTATACAAACGCGGATATCCTTTTTTTCTTAGTTTAGATTCTGATGTGGATTTACAAAAATCCGCTTACTGGTATGAGCAAGCAGCCCTAAAAGGCGATGCGGAAGCTCAATACAAAATTGCCGAAATCTATCAAAACGGTATTGGTATTCCAACGAATTTAAAAAATGCAAGTTATTGGTATGAGCAATCTGCCATACAAAACAATAGCGATGCACAATTTCAACTTGCCGAAAATTGGAGAAATGGTGCTGGTGTTCCCAAAAATAACAATAACGCAATTTATTGGTACATAAAATCAGCCGAAAATAATAACACTCAGGCAATGGAAAAAATTGGTATCATCTATCACGACGGTTTATTGGGTGTGGCGAAAAATAAGGAATTGGCACTTAGTTGGTTTCAAAAACTTAGAGATATGCCCAATTATACAATAAATAGTGATATAAATGCGAGATTATACTTTCTTGAAAACCCAATAGAGATTGCAAAACCACAGCAACCAGAATTACAAATCCCCCAACAACAATACGCTAATAAAAACAAACACTATCCATCAGAACATTATGGATATAGCAAAGAGCCTACCGCTCAATGCTGGGACGATACTTATTATTACGGTTTTAGTAGGCGTGGTGCTTGCTCTTGGAGTGGCGGTGTCAAATATTGGTTTTAATCTTGCAAGCACCCCTACAAAATTCACTTTTATTTTATAATAAATGATAGTCTAAAAACTCCAACTATTGGTTGGAGTTTTGAATTTAAAAAAACGGCAGTGGTTCAAAAAGTATGCTGTAACAAAAACTAAAAAGACAACTTAACCAAACAGTGGTAATTTACGGTTATGAAGACGACAATTACCATTACTTGCCCAAGTTGCCTATGTCATAGTATAAAGAAAAATGGCGTAAAAAGCTATGGCAAACAAAATTATTTTTGTAAAAATTGCCACAGACAGTTTGTCCAACAGTCAGAACTAAGCTACAAGGGCTGTTATTCGCACATAGACAACAAAATACGCTTAATGCTTGCTCGTGGGTGTAGCATTGCAGATATTGTGGTAATTGAACAAGTGAGCAAAGCAAAGGTGCTAAGTGTACTCACAAACAGCAACCACAAAATCAAACCCAAACAACAACATTACGACACCTTAGAAGTGGATGAGTTTTGGACTTATGTTGGTAACAAGAAAAACAAAGTTTGGCTCATCTATGCTTATGACAAAGGCACAGGTGAGATTGTTGCTTTTGTGTGGGGCAAACGAAACCTTGCTACTGCCAAAAAACTCAAAATACAACTTACCCAACTAGGCATTACTTTCAACAAAATTGCTTGTGATGATTGGGATAGCTTTTTAACTGCCTTTAAGCACTCTTTAAAACAAGTTGGTAAACGCTTTACTGTGGGTATTGAAGGCAATAACACCAGACTGAGAACCTTCGTCAGGCGAGCATTTAGGAGAACTTGCTGTTTTTCTAAAAAGCTAGAAAACCATTTCAAAGCATTTGAGTTGGTGTTTCATTATATTAACTATGGTTGGGTTTAGCATACTTTTTAGACCAGAGCCAAAAAAACTTTTCCTAAAACAGTTTAACGCACTATTTTAGGAAAATCAATTTTCTTAAAATAAACATCATCGTTATTTTAGGAAAACTTATTTCCTTAAAATAAGCACCACTCTTATTTTAAGAAACCCTATTTTTTCTCAAAACCCCAAACTTCGGCGAAAACAAAAACGCCATCACAAACAACATCGTCTGCAAGGACACAATCACACCCCCTGTTGCCCCGTCCAGATAGTAGCTTAGATACACGCCAAGCCCACTTGTGGTTACGCCTAAAAATCCTGCGATTAGAATAAGCGGACGAAATCTGTCGGTCAGTTGATATGCCGTTGCCCCAGGGGTGATGACCATCGCAATCACCAAAATCGCCCCCACCGTTTGCAGTGCCGACACCACGCACGCAGACAACAGACTAAAAAACAGCACTTGATACACTTTGGGCGACAGTCCCACCGATTTGGCATGAATTTCATCAAAAAACACAAGCAATAAATCTTTCCAAAAAACGAGCAAAAAACCAAGCGACACCGCCATGACAATGCCCACTTGTATCATGTCGGTATCGCTAATACCCAAAATATTGCCAAAAATAATCTCTTGAACATTGACAGACGTGGGATTGATAGAGATGATAAACAGTCCCAAGGCAAAAAACGTGGTAAAAATAAAGCCAATCACCGCATCTTCTTTTAGGTTTGTCAAAGATTTAACCCACAAAATCGCCAAAGACGCCAATATCCCCGAAAAAAACGCCCCAATCGCATAAGGCAAGCCGAGAGCATACGCAATCGCCACCCCCGGCACGACCGCATGGGACAAGGCATCGCCAATAAGCGACCAACCCTTTAACATCAAATATGCCGACAAAAACGCACACACGCCACCGACCACAGACGACATCACCATCGCTTTTACCATATATTCATAGGCAAAAGGCTCGGCAAGCAAGGCAAACAGCTCACTCATGGCATATCCTTATTTGGGTTTGAATTTGGTGTGGGGCTGGGCGTTGTGGTGTCGGTTTTAGGGTTGTACAGTTGTACGTCGTCATTTTTTGCCCGTTTTTGATTCATATTGACCTGCCCCACACGGCTCGCCTGTGCGATCTCATCGCAGTGGCTACGCTCGGGCGTGCCGTCATGCACCCCATAAAACACCGCAGGCACTTCATCGTCCGCCAAAATCGTAACCGCACGACTGTCATCGTCATCGTGCAGGTCCTTGCCTGCCAAGCGAATTTGCCGTAACACTCCCCCAAACACCTTCTCCAAATTCTCTTGGGTAAATGTCTCTTTGGTTGTACCACTTGCCAGCACGGTGCGATTTATCATCACCACTTGGTCGCAAAATTCTGGAATCGTCCCCAGATTGTGCGTGGAGATTAAAATCAAATGCCCTTCGCTTCGTAAATCGTCAAGCAGAGCCATAATCGCCTTTTCGGTTTTGACATCAACGCCTGTAAACGGCTCATCAAGCAGGATAATTTTGCTTTCTTGGGCAAGCGAGCGAGCCAAAAACACCCGCTTTTTTTGACCGCCTGACAGTTCGCTGATTTGCCTGTCTTTTAGATGAGAAATATCCACCCGAGCCATGGCGTCTGCTACCTTTTGGCGGTCGATTGCCTTGGGCAGTCGCAAAAAATTCATATGGCCATACCGCCCCATCATCACCACATCATAAACCGACACAGGAAATTGCCAGTCCACTTCTTCGGCTTGGGGAACGTATGCGACAAGGTTTTGTTTTAGGGCGGTGTTAATGGGCAAACCACAGAGCAAAATCTGCCCTGATTGAGGTTTAATCAGTCCCATAATGGACTTAAACAGCGTGGATTTGCCAGAGCCGTTTACCCCCACCAAGGCACAAGTTGTCCCACCTGTTAAGGCAAAATTCATGTCAAAAAGGGCGTGATGACCGTTGGCGTAACGCACGGACAAATCCTGAACACTAATGCTGGCGGTTAAATCGTGAATGTATGTCATAATTGTGAAAAATTGATTTAAAAAAGATAGAAATTTTTGAAATTAGCACAATAAATCAATGGTGGATTTGTAGGGGTAAATTGCAATTTGCCCAATAAAACCCTTAGCATTTGGGCGTTGTATTCGCCCCTACCGCCTAATTTATAAACACTATATTCCCATATTTTGTAAATCAAAAATTTGGCAAGATACCGTATTTTATCTTGCCAAATCGCCTTGTCAATTATTTTTGAGCTTTTGCGTCTTCAAACCCTTTAACCACCGTGCTTGCCGTTACATTTAACAAGTCAAGATAAGTTGGCACTGCACCGTCTTTTTCGCTTAGGCTGTCCACATACAGCACACCGCCATAATACGCTCCTGCTTCTTTGGCGACTTGTTTGGCAGGTTTGTCCGAAATGGTGCTTTCGCTAAATACCACAGGAATTTTGTTGGTTTTGACCGTGTCAATAAGTGCCTTGACCTGCTGGGGTGTGCCTTGCTGCTCGGCGTTAATGTCCCACAGATAGGCTTCTTTTAGCCCATAATCTTTGGCAAGGTAGCTAAATGCCCCTTCAGAGGTAACCAGCCAACGCTCATTTTCAGGAATTTGAGCAAGTTTGGCACGAAGTGGCTCGTCCATGGCTTTGATTTTTTTGGCGTATTCTTCGGCATTTTTGATGTACACGTCTTTGTTTTTGGGGTCGTGTTTGATGAATGCGTTTTTGATATTTTCCACATAAATCAAGGCGTTAGACGTAGACATCCAAGCGTGCGGATTTGGCAAATCCTTATATGAGCCTGCCTTGATAGGTATGGGCGTGATACCGTCCGTTACCACCACCGCAGGAGTGTCTTTGGCATCGGCATAGAATTTTTCAAACCAACGCTCCAAGTTCATGCCATTCCACAAAATCAAATCGGCTTCTTTGACCTTGGCAATGTCCTTTGGGGTCGGCTCATAGTCATGAATCTCCGCCCCTGCTTTGGTAATGGAATGAACGTCTGCTGCGTCCCCTGCGACATTTTGGGCAATGTCTTCAATAATGGTAAAGGTCGTTACCACCGTCATTTTGTCGGTTTGGGCGGTGGGTGTGGGGGCTTGTTCGGTTTTTTGTTCGGCAGGCTTGTCGTTGCCACAGCCGATGAGAGCAAGGCTAAGCCCCAAGCAGGTCGCCCATTTTTTTAACTCAAAAGAAGGTATCATCATAAAATTTCCAACCACATCAATAAATTGAAATTACCCTTATTCCATTGGTTTAAACATACATCAAAAAACCATGTTATAAATAAGGAATTTAGATGATGATAATAATACTCATTAATTGTTAAAAAATCAAGGGGTTTGATAAAATAAATAGGGCGTGCCTGCCTTTTGTATTTGCAATGAAAATGAGGAAAATCGCCCGTTCTTCAAGGAAAAAGTGAAGTTTGATGGTCATTCTATCCAACGAGCTTTTATTATGAAAAACATCCGACCACTTAATCTGATAAATCTTAAGATTTTAACTTAATTTTAAAAATTGATAGTAGTCCAAAAAGTATGCTGAACTAGGTTTTCCGTTCGCCCTGAGCCTGTCGAAGGGTCGGAAAACCGTTATGGTTCGACAAGCTCACCACGAACGGTTTTCTTTGTAGCATACTTTTTGAACCAGAGCCTAAAAATTAAGTGGTCGGATAGCCATTTTTCATGCAAAAACATTGTTTTATTTCTAAAACATTTCTATATTTTAAATTGTGTTATAAAGGTTAGGCACGCCCTACACAAACCAAAAACCCTGCCAATATCATAGCAAGGTTTTTGTCAAATCAAAATTTAACATTTTAAAATGTCAATATTTTTTGATTAAATTATTTTTAATTATTTCACACGTTTTTTACCCGTGGCAAACTCATAGATGAACAGCACGATGATGGCACCAATCACTGACAGCACCAAGCCACCAAAACCGCCCTCAACTGACATGCCCAACACACTCGCCAAAAATCCGCCAACGACCGCCCCGACAATACCTAAAATAACGGTCATAATCCAGCCCATTGAGTCTGCCCCTGGTTTGATAGCACGTGCCAACAGTCCTGCAACCAATCCTACAATGATTGTCCAAATAATACTCATGATGTCTCTCCTATAACTGCCTAGCCCATAAATGCTTTGGCAAATCAATTAAACCATGGTTAAACAATGGTCTTAGAATACCTTTACCAACCTGACCAATTTGCTTTGTCTGCTTTTTACTTGATGTAAAAGTTAAACGAATTGTAAGCCAATCTTACCGCCCACACTACCCCAAAAACGTTAATAATGTAGGACGAATGTCAAATTTTAGGCAGATTTTTGATGATTTGGTTAAAATCTTAGCAAATATGCAATGATTGTGAGTGATTTTTGTAAAAAAGAGCAATAAAAAAGACCTGCCTAAGCAAGTCTTTGTGATGGTTAAGTCAGTATTTCCAAAATCCGCCCATGTATCCCTTCAAATCCGCCATTACTCATGACAACGATGGCATCGCCTGAGCGGACATTTGCCTTGATAAATGCCAAAATTTCATCAATGCTATCAAGTACGACTTGCCCACCCGTCTCGCCAACAGCTTCTTTTAGTCCCCATGACAAGCCTTTTGGCTCATACCAAATCACACCGTCCGCCAATGACGCAGACGGAGCAAGCTCGGCTTTATAAACACCCAATTTCATGGTGTTAGAACGTGGCTCAATGACCGCCCAAATTTTGCGACCTGTGAGTTTTTTCTTAGCACCGTCAAGCGTGGTGGTAATGGCAGTCGGATGATGGGCAAAATCATCATACACTTGCACCCCGCCAATATCGCCGATGAGCTCCATACGGCGTTTTATCCCTGCAAAGTTTGACAGAGCCTTGCACGCTGTCGCCACACTCACGCCCACGCTGTACGCCCCTGCGATAGCCACCAGAGCATTATTGACATTATGCACGCCACTCATGCCCCAAGTTACCGTACCTGTCTCATCGCCTGTTTGTCCGATATGTTTCACGTGAAACACCGAGCCGTCCGCTTGCTCCAAAGTCGCTTGCCAATCTGCTTCATCACCGACGCTTGTCCGCCAAACAGGTGTCCATACGCCCATTTTTAGGGTATCTTCTAAGCTCTCCACGCCTTTTGGCATGATGATTTGACCGCTTGGCGGTATCATGCGAATCATGTGATGAAATTGGGTTTGAATCGCCTTTAAATCAGCGAAAATATCAGCATGGTCGTATTCTAAGTTATTTAAAATTGCAGTCGTGGGACGATAATGAACAAATTTTGAGCGTTTGTCAAAAAAAGCACTGTCATACTCGTCCGCTTCAATGACAAAATAGTCTTGACCCAAATGCGAGCTGTGGGTAAAGGCAGATTTTAAGCGTTCATCATCGGTAGCCACAAGTGGTACGCCACCAATCAAAAAGCCTGTGTCAATCCCTGCATATTGCAAAATCCAAGCAAGCATGGTCGTGGTTGTGGTCTTGCCATGCGTGCCTGCCACCGCTAGGACATGGCGGTATTGTAGGACGTGTTCGGATAAAAATTGTGGAGCAGACGTGTAGCGAAGTCGCTTGTCCAGCATATATTCCACCGCCTCCATGCCACGTTTGCAGACGTTGCCCACCACCACCAAATCAGGGGCAGGGTCTAGGTGAGCTGACTTGTAGCCCTCCAAAATCTCAACGCCAGCGTTGTGAAGCTGGGTACTCATGGGTGGATAAATGGCGGTGTCCGAGCCTGTAACGGTATGCCCAAGCGAACGTGCAATCAGGGCAAGCGACCCCATAAACGTCCCACAAATACCCAAAAAATGAATGTGCATGATGGTGCCTTACTATGATAATTTGGCAAATTATAGCAAATTTTGGTAAAAGACGGTTTTTTTATTTCTTGAATCATCAAACTAACTGCAACACCTTTTGATAATAGACCTCATAAGGTGTTCGCCAATTTAAACATTTTCTAGGTCGCAGATTGAGTTTGGCGACCTTTGTTTGTATGTATTGATTGTCCCACTGGTTAATATCAGACCCTTTGGGGAAATATTCTGTTAATAACCCATTGGTGTTTTCATTGCTTCCTCTTTGCCAAGGCTGTCTTGGTGGTGGAAAGTGGATGGTTGCTTTTAAGTGGTCTGTTATTTTTCGATGTTTGGCAAATTCTTTCCCTCTATCTGGTGTGATTGTATGCACAGGCTGATTCACTAAGGCATTGATGATGGCTTGACTGACCAAGGTTGCTTTTTTGGCTTTGACGGTTGTGCAAATTAAAAAACGACTACATCTATCTACCAAAGTAACAAAACAAGCCTTGATACAAACCCCGATAGATGATTGCATAACTCACCGTTATTTGGCTACCTTCAAGGGCTAAGCGATGCTGTATTTGCTCAGGCGACCATTGATGGTTAAATAGCTTGTCTTGTACCAAGTTAAATACATACGGATTGGTGAGCTTTAAGCTCGGGCGACAGGCTTGTCTTCTTGTTTGGTAAAGACAAGTTGCTTTGATTGCCAAATAATTGTCAACACCGCCATTTCTCTTGATTTCACGGCAAATGGTGGACTTGGCTCTGTTTAATTGTTTGGCAATTATACCCATAGATTTACCCAAAGATAACAAAACCATTATCTTTTCACGCTCATCTATGCTAAGATGTTTGTAAGAAGTGTTCATGCTCTTTAATGCTTTATTTTGTGTGGTGACTTAATAATACATTAAATTGATGAACGCTTCTTTATGTTATTTGGTGTTGCGGTTGGGTTGTGAATTTAAGGCTAAAATAAAAAGACGGAAAAATTTTTCCGTCTTCTCTTTTACCTTAACCTTACATCTGCTTTTTTAGTATCCTGGCAAACCCAACACCCAGTATCACCAAAAACACCGCAAACATGGCAAGGGTCAGCTCAGGTATGCTAAACCCCAACATTTGCCAGTCTATCTCAGCACATTCGCCCGAGCCTTTTAGTACCTCTTGGAACACCTGCAAAATCGGCAAGGTATCGACCCAGTAGTTCAGCCCTGGGCCGCAGGCAGGCACTTCATCGGCAGGCAGGTGTTGAAGCCACACATGACGACCTGCCACCCCAAGCCCCCACAACGCCCCAAGAGCCATACCGCCCCATAGGGTAAGCTTAGCCCAAAGTTTTTTGGGGTTTACAAGCATGCCAACAAAGGCAAACACCCCCATTATCCACACGCCAATTCGCTGAAAGATACACAAAGGACACGGGTCAAGACCCAAATGCTTTTGAAAATAAAAAATCGCCACAAAGGTCGCCACGACCGACAAGGCAAATAAGCACGCACACAGCGTGCGAAAAGTTAGGTGTTTTAACATGGTGCTATCTGTATTGTTGTAAGTATTCATAAAAATCTTGGGTCTCTTCTCGCTCTAACTGCTGTTGGTCGGCAAAGGACTGTATGGCAATGTTGGCATAATTAAAGGCGTTTTCATTGCTGATGGCATAGCCAAGCAGTTCATTTTGGTGCTTTTGTGCCAAAAACTGCCCAAGTTTCCATGTACTGCCAAGCCGTCTTGAATCCGACTCAATCTGTGCCGACAGCGTAAAGTTTGGATTGGTTGCCTTGCCTTGCATGAGTGCCAATGCACTGCGATAGTCGTTGCCCTCGTGATATTCATCAAAAGCGTCCGCAATGGGCTGCATCTCGTTCAAAGTACGCATAATCCATTCATGTAGCTCCTGCTCGCCTTGCTCGGTCGTGATACGCACGCCTTTTTTGCGACCGTGATTGACAACCGTTTCTACATTGTCCGCCAAATACTGCTCTTCATCAGGTAGCAAATCAGGCGACTCGGACAGCAAGCAATACAACGCCAAAATCTCCAAAAAGCACGCCGTAGCGGTCGTGATACCGATGTCGCTATACGGGTCTAGGTCAATGGCACGAAACTCCACATAGGCAATCCCCCGACTTTGTAGGGCGTGCGTGGGTGTCTCGCCTGATTGGGTTACTTGTTTTGGGCGGATGGGACTATAAAACTCGTTTTCAATTTGCAAAATATGGTCGTTAATCTGCACAGGATTGCCGTCTTTGTCGTCCACCCCAATGTCCGTAAAGTCGGCAAATGGCGTACCAATGGCTCGTCTTAGTCCTTTGATGTATTCATCCAAATCGTTGTAGCGAATGTCCAGCTCTTTTTGAACGCTGTTGGTATAGCCCAATTTGCCCATGCGTAAGCTTGTGCCGTTGGGCTGATAGTAAGTGTGCTTGGCGTTGTCAAGCGGTAGAAGGTCATGCGTGCGACCTGTCAAAAAACATCCGCACACGCTCGGGCTTGCCCCAAGTAGGTATAAGACAAGTGGCGTTAGGCGTTTGAAGTTGCGAATTAGCCCCAGATATTTTTTGTTTTTAAAATCTTGTAAATCGGTGCAAACTTCCGCCTTTGCCCATTTGTTAAACAAGTCATCGCCCACCGATAGATTATAATGCAATCCTGCAATGGTCTGCATTTTGCGACCGTATCGCACCCCAAGCCCTGAGCGGTAGAGCGTTTTGAGTTTGCCGATGTTGGACGTGCCATAATCAGCAAGCGGAATGTCGCTGTCATCTGCCGACAACATACACGGCATGGATAACGGCCACATCAGCTCGCCATATTCTAGCGAGCGATGCACCAGCACATGAAGCTCACGAAGCATATCCAAGGCATCTTTGATGGTGGCTTTGGGTGTGGTGATGAGTTCTAATAAGTTTTCAGAATAATCGGTGGTGATGTAGGGATGGGTGAGTTTTGAGCCGAGTTTGGCAGGGTGGAAGACTTTGGAGGCGTGTCCGTTGGGCTGCATACGCAAACCTTCTTTTTCTATGCCACGCTTCATGCCCGCCACAAGGGCTGAGTTAAACCAAGTGGGCAGGGTAAAATGTAAAGATGGATTCATTATATTATCCGTATTAAACTATTAATGTGTCTAGGGGATGTTGAACCTTTACAACACAATTTAACATTTAGAAATTTTGTAGAAATAAAATGATGTTTTTGCATGAAATGGCTAAATCTTGCTTTTATTGCAAATACAAAAGTTCAACACTCCTATTATAATAGAGATGGGCGTATGACTGCAAAGAATTTTTGGAAAAGATGCTTATTCATTTGGTAAAATATATCAATAGAGAACCAAATCGATACATTTGATTGATAAATATTTGGCAATAAATCTCTTTCTAAACTAAAAATAAACCCTTATAAACACTGGGTTTGAAGTTTTTAAAGATCTATAAAAATCGGGGTTTGGAAAGAAGTCTAATAAAAACTCACCCGATATGTTATTATTGGGTGAGTTTTAAGTAGCAACTTAGAATGATAATAACAGAGCTACTAATTTCTCCATTCATCACCCATGCCACAGCTATTATCACGGCATTTTCTACCATTGGCGCTTAGAACAAGTGCACCATCTCTAGCTTGTGTACCAGCTGCACTTGGATTTGCTGTTAATACCCAGTTACCAGAGTCTAGGTCACCGATGGTTACATTATATAATGCAATACCTGAGCGAGGATAGCCCCCAAGCAAATCTTGGATGGCTTGGTTGTTGTTAGCTGCCAAAGCACGGTAACCGCCCCGTCCCACCGCCAGCTTTCTTGCCTCTAACTGCCTACCAATATTTTGTAATTCTGTCATCATGTCTGCACGCTTAGTACGCACAACATAATCTTGATAGCTAGGAATGGCAATGGCTGCCAAGATGGCGATAATCACCACCACAATGATTACTTCTATCAGTGTAAATCCCTGTTGTTTATTCATCACCAAGTCTCCTGCCCTGCAGCATTACAGGTCGTCGTAGCTAGACCTACCACAGTCGGATTAGCACCAGCGCTGGATTTACACTTAAAACCTGTGCTACGCAGTACAAAAGCACTGGCGTTATTAATGCTGCCATTATTGGGATTTGGCGTGGCATGCATCACCCAAGAGCGTCCCGAGCCTACAATGTTGGCATTAATGGCAGGATTTAGACCGACTGCTGTATTATCACCGTCTCTTAACTCAATACGATAGCGAAAGTTATTTTGGTTACTGCCTAACGGCACGAATATAACAGTACCGTTAGGGGTGTTATTATTATCACCGTAACTATGAATCAATCTTCCGTTATTATCGACATCTCTGACAGGTACAAAACCACGATAGGTCATGGCAGATGCTCGCCATCTATCTAAATCCACTTGGATTCTACCCATGGTAGACTGCACCTCTGACTCTGCATTGCGAACAACCATGTTGCGATAGTTAGGAAGGGCAATGCTGGCAAGTATCGCCACAACTATTACCACAATTATCAGCTCCAACAAGGTAAAACCCTGCTCGTGATGTTTAACGAAAAACCTCTGAGTCATATCATCTCTCCGCATTTTGGAAATCGTACCAACGATTCACTCGCAGGTTGTATCTTTCACTGTCAATCTGTGGCTGTGAGGGCAAATCAACACCGACACCAGTATTAACCGATGTACCTGCCGTATCAACGAAACGACCATCTGAACCACCACCTCGGGAAGGGCTAGTGTTTGCCATACTGGCTCTTTCTTGTACGGTTTGAGCACTTAGGAAGGTACGCAAGTTTGTGGTTGTATCACGCTCTGAAGTATAGGCGACGGTTGCCAACTCTTGGATGCCCATACCAGCCGTTGCATAACCTAACGTGCCATTTGCAGATGGTTTTTCGGCAGTATTGGTTGGGCAGACACCCCAAGGCATACAATACATTTGACGCTCTGTTGCACCTATGGTACGAGCTTCACACGTCCCACCACTACCAAACTGAAAATCAGGACTATAGACACTGTTATAGTACACGCCACCTGCAACCATGCCCGGTCCGACCGCTTTTAGGTTCTCAACATCAATACGTCCATCATAACGAATCATGTCATAATACCAACCCATGTGCTCATATACTGGCAGTTTGATGGTGGTATCACCCACTCTAACTTCTTTTTCTTCATTGAGCTTTTTGTCTCTCATGGTTTTGATGAGCGACTCACGGTATTGTTCTGTGTCTTGAGCTCCAGCAATCTCCTTGGTGTCCATTTTTCGTAAATTTGAATTATTTAGGTTGATGCTCATCAATCCATCTGCCCCAATCAACGAGTTGGTTACACGGGTGCTGGCGATATCACGATCGATAATACCATAGATACGGTTTGCGTCTGACAATCCACGGCGACGGCTTAGTGGCGAACTTCTGTCCCCTGAGGCGACATTGACCACCGCAAAACGCTGTGAATCATTAGGATCGGTATAAAAACTTGCAATCGGTGCTTCATAAAAACGATAAGGGATGTGATTTTCGCCCAAACCACCCTCGTTGGCGTTAAATACCCTGACCACACCTCTGGTTATCTTGTTGGTCAGTTCTGTCTCGTTATTTTCGCCTGATAGCTCAATTAAGTCAACACGAAACACCTGACCACCCAAATCGGCAAAATACAGATGGTCAATATAACCGTTATTGTTGCGGTCAAGTGCTGTAATGCCACTCACCACGCTGTGATTCATATAATCCAACCCGCTAGTGGTTGTAACACCTGTATTACCAATGTTCTCACCTTTTGTCCAGCGTCCAACCAGCTGTCCTGTCTCTGAGTCGACCATATAAACCGCATTACCTTTGGTCTCTGCTTTGTTAGCACACGTTGTATCCTTATTGTCAGCATCATTTAGTTTGAACAGGGTGTTCTCATAGCACATGTCATAGCCACCGCCAAAAATCAACACCTCACGCTCAATACTTTCACCTCTACTGCCAGTTCCGGTTTTGATTTTTGCCACAACAGGTTTCGCCCAAATTTGACCCATGCGTTCAAATCCAGCTGTTTTGCTGTCTATGCTAAATAGCATGCTAGGTGCCGATCTATCGGTCAAATCCAAGCCATAAAGACCCTCACCCCCCATACGCAGACCGCCGTAGGCATAGATATGACCTCGCCCCTGAGCTGTTGCATTATTCGAAGCGGCAATTGCATCGGTGGTAATCCGTGTGGGTGAAGCTGAAAAGTCATAGTTGTATTTAGCATTAATCACCCAAGGTGCATCGACCCCAAAGGCAGGCTCGCCAGAAGTGCCTGTTCCTGATGGGCTTAGAGCTCTACGCTGTTTGTCATCTTCAAACATTCTGCGAGGGATAAAACTAAACTCCTCTTCGCCAGTGCTGGCATTTGCCATAAGTAAAGAACCGCTCATGGAGCCATACAGCACGTAGTCCTGACGACCTTGTGTTGATGAGACGTTGCCTGTGCTGTCAAACTGACCTTGGTATGCCACCAATGCTGGTACAGAGTGATGTATACCACCCATGACCGGCTTGCCTACAGGTGCTTTGCTAAACTCACTTTGTAGTTTAGCATTCTGCTGTGCTGGCGTGCCTTGATAGTCTGATTCTAACAAAGACACATTACCAAAGCCCAGGTAATGCAGGATATACGCCTTATCTAAGGCACTGTAGCTCGCTGACAAGGTATCAAAGCCAAATAGCTGACCGTTTTGGACACCTACCTTCTTCATCTTACCAGCATCTTCTACATAGACTGTACGCACGGTATTCTTGTTGTTTGCCGTAGGCGTGGGCAAGCGTGCATAGCTACCCCCTGTGGTAATGGCACCATCGGCGGCATCTCCTTTTTGCCATATATCCAGAGCCCTAGGGTTGGTGGCATAGGGGAAGGTGGAGCCTCCTGCCGTCTGATAGAGTCTGGTCACCCCATCTCTACCATATAATGTGCCGTTTAGCGTGTGGTATTTTTTTAAGTTGCCCGGCCAGGTCGCAGGGGCGTCCGCAATATTCGCCTGTAGCATGGGCAGATAGGCATAAGGCTGCAAGCTGGCGATAGATAATGGGTCAGTTGGCACAGCCACCGTTCCTGAAGGAGCGGCTGAGATACTGCCCGTCACACTAGTTACAAATTCAACAATACTTCTGGCGACATCTTTCGAAGATTCGGCATAATAAAAACCGCCCTGACCATACCCATGACCACGCTCACCCAGATAACATAGGTTTTTCGCATCACGGTTTTTGATGCGAGAGCAGTCATAGATATTTCTGGTGCTTTTTTCACCTGTGAAAAGATCCACCACCTCCTTGTTGGTCTTATATCTACCTGCATCTTCGAAGACCTTACCAAAACCGACCGTGGCTGTCAAAATCGGCTTACCCACCTTGTTATCTTTACTGGTCAATACCTTGGCAAACTCGCCAATACACTCCCACTGAGGATGACCGATGGTGCTTCTAGCGCTGGCATAGCCACTACCAGCACTAATGATATCTCTAGGTTTGCCATTAATAGAGCAAAGTCCACCATTTAAAGACAGACGGTTCGCCCCCAAGGCAGCATTCATGATGGAAGTGGTGGCATTGTCAGCAACGCCATTACCGCTGGCGTTGTTGGGCTCACCATCTGTCAGAAAGTAGATGCCTTGACCGTCACATTGACTACTACCAATCGGGGAGGCATAAGTGTTGTCTTTGATGGCATTTGAGTGTGCCATGTTAAAACCACTGCCTGTAGCCCCCTTGGGTAGGGTTTCTTTTTTATAATAAAAAGTTGTCCGTCCATTACTATATTGATAATTCGCACCAAGATCAGCTAATAGCTGTCGGCTAAATGTTGCCCTCATAATACCATAATTCGGACATGTGGTGTCTAGCCGACCTTCTTTGGGCTGTGGTGCAGTACAGCGAATCATGGGAGTACCGTTCGCTGGGTTGTTACCATACGTTACCAAAGTATAAAAGTCCGCCATCTCTGTTGAGCCACTCGTGGTCGTCCCTAGCATATACGCCCCCGCTTCGGCATAGGCATGAGCGGTGGGTGTGTTGGTGCTGGCTGTCAGACCCGCGATGATTTTCGCCATCGCCAGTCTGTGCTCATAAGTCAGCTCAGAGACAGGATAAGAGATGACCCCGCCACCATCAACGTCACTTCTATAAAAAAAGTTACCCAGCCCGATCTTATACTGCATATAGTCAGCCCCAAAGCCTGTGGCTGGATCGGCCAGCAGTGGCATGATGGCATCTTTTAGACGTGCCATACGATCATAATACGCCGTCGAGGTGCAGTAGTTTCTTGTATAACTGACACGCTCGCCAGGACTGCCATCATCTTTTTTGACAACAACTGAGTTACTGTCAGACCGAATATATCGAGCATTGGGACATCCTTTACCAGGATAATCAACGCCCACACTGCCTGGACCCATCGATCCTGAGTTATCCAGCATCAGCATGACTGATGAGCCACCACCTGTAGGTGCTTCATAGATTTCTAGGTCGCCAATGCGTTTTTCGACAGTATTGGCATGAGATTGTAGTGTCGCTGCACTCATGACCGTCATGGTGGCGATAATGGCGTGACTAAGCTGTTTTATTGAAAATTTTTTCATCATATATTACCTTGGTATTTTAATAATAACTACTCTTAAGATTCTTATGGTGTAGGTGCCCGACAGGTGCCGTCTGCAGCAAGCTGAGCATTGTCGCAGACATCCGCCTCTCTTTCAAAGCGCAGAGTAGCTTCTTCAACGATGGCTTTGGCAGGGACACCTTGCTCTTGGAGACAAGTGGTTAAATTTCTTGTACCGAAGTTATTGCCATAGTTGGCATTCGTAATATCACCGACCGCCATATCCATACAATTCCTAATATCAGCACTGCCAGCACTGGACAAGCCAGGCAACATAGACACACTGTGCATGGCAATGCGAGAGCTGGGCGACGTTAAGCCTGCACCAGTCTGCTCGCCTTCTAATGCTAACTTAAAATTATCACTATCGGCAGTCTGACTGGTTAATCCACGGGTTACCACCTGAGTCATAACAGTGTTACGCCCCGATATATAGTCTTGGGCATTATTGGGGTTGCAAGCACCATCATTGGTACGCATGGTGCCGCCACCTGGCAGTAACACACGAGCTCTCTCGACATCAAAAAATGTCTGTGCATTGGGTGTGTAGCAAAAACGCACTTGATGGTCTACTTTCTCATTAGGGTCCGCATTGGCACCACCGATGGGAATGAAGTAGCCAAGCACACCTCTAGTCTGAGACATCATCTGGGGGCGAAGCACGTGATTATTATCGCCAGCTACCGTCTCGATATGAGCCAATACAGAGTCAGATGAGTTTAACATCAGCACGTCAGCTTGTTCATTGGTGGCAACACGTAAATCCAAACTACCCTGACGCACCGCTATCATGCCTGCAATCGCAATCAAAAGCAAAAATAAGAGCACAGCAATCAGTGCCACCCCAGATTCAGAGCGATTTACCATAGTACCACCTTTATTATATTGTTGTATTGTCATAGTCGCACCAAGACATGATTAAGAACGACCACGTGAATTACGTAGCATGATGTTAGTCTCATAGACACGACGAATAAATCTGCCTTGATCAGCTTTCATCCCAACTTGATTACCTAAAATAGTATAAGTTGGATTTTCTGGAGCATCAATCGATGAGACACTACCTTTAGTCAAAAGACCAAGCTGAATGGCGATGATTGCTGTGTTAGCTCCCATACCATTATATTCTGTCGGCGTCACATAATGAATACCGTCACCATTGGCAACACCAAATCTCACCTGAAAATCATCAATGCCTGAGACAATCAACGCCCCGTCATCGCCAAAGCGATGGATGTTATTCTGCTCGGTGGCACCCGTTAGAATGGTCGCATCTGCCGTCCCCTGACCACCATCTTCAACGATGACATCAGAGACATATAGACCAGCATCACAGCGAAGCTCTAAGGTATCGCCATTGGCTCGGACAAAGTATCGCTCGATAATAATCTGACCATCAATGGGCCCGACAGGGTTACCTGGCATTTCTAAAACACCCGTTCTAGGCCCTAACACCAAATTACCTTCACAGTCACGCATGTTCACAGGTGCTCTATACTGAATGGTTAGCTGATCACTACCACCACCATTGGTGTTTGTCGTGGTAGCATCTAATGCATCTCGACTAAGAAGATCAGTGGTAAGATTGCCTAACGCGCGAACAGCCTCAGCATTAGCGCCACCTGCTAATACGCCACTGTCCACAGCACTGGCCTTGGAAGCCTCTGACAGACCCAAACCCGCCATACGGATATTATTCTCAATATGTTGCAGACCAAATACATTGGCATCTAGGATACTAGAACCCGCTTCTTGGACAGTGGCTGTACGTACGCTGATCACATATACCTGACCAACTGCTGCGATGATAAGCAAAGCTAACACAAGAGAGATCATCAACTCTATGAGAGTAAAACCTTGTTGTTTATTCATCATTAGTAAGTCTCCAATACAACACAGCTTGAACCACGATTGTAGGTGCCTTGATCAGAAATACAGTCTTCATTGCCACCACCAACGGTCGGAGTTGTCTCTCCCCAGCTTGCAATCAGACAAACACGCACCAATCCTGCACCAGGACAGTCCAAAGCGTTTAGCATCATTTGGTTATCTGCAGCCAGTCTCATGGCTTGATGGGCAGTATAATCCACCTGCTGTGCTGCAGTGCAAGCGGATGTTGCACAGTTTGTGCCAGGTGCAGCTGGTATGGCTGCTGCATAAGTGGCAGGGTTTGCACTAGTGCCATGTGCAGCGATGGCATCACGATATCTTTGCTTCATGTCTGCGGTAGGATGCAAACGCATGTCCTCTGCAATATTACGTACTGCTACCATGGCATCGCTACGAATAAGCGTCTCATCTGTTGCCTTTACCGCTCTCATCTGCATGGCACTAAACCCAAGCACAGCAACAGCAAGCAGTAGTAATGATACTATAACCTCTACCATGCCCAAGCCATGTTGGCCAATACAGGTATTCTGTCTTAACATTGGCTATTCTCCGAACGTAAGCTAACATTACCATTAACATCAACCGCCACCACTCGTCCTGCACGAGTTCTTTCACTATCACAAGCAACCGTAAAGGTCGATGCTGGATTAACTCGCTTGTTTGCTAAAAATACCACCGTGGCAGCACCGCTTGATGTTGTTACTGGCGTTGAGGTGTTGATATTAAAATTCTTTAATGTGGTACCCGCTACCGTCAATGTCGCATTATTTCCCGTCAGAGTAAGTGTCACATCCTGTCGGCGCATCATACTCTCTGCACGTGCCTCTTTCATGGCAGCGACAATGGTTTGGGCGGTAGATTTATTACGCTGACTCTCTAATGACCTATTGATATTTGGAGCAGCAATAGTGGCTATGACACCTATAATTACAACAACAATGATTAGCTCAACCAAGCTAAACCCCAACTGTTTAGATGGTACCACATGACCACATCTAGATACTGAAAAGGACACGGTGTATTCCTTATAATTTTGCCGAATTGTCATACAATCTCAGCTTTTTAGGACAAAAATACAAATATAAATACAGATAAAAGAATTGTTGCAAAAATATTCCACATATCGCAAATTTTAGGGGAATAGGGCTTTTACTTTCATTATTCATACAAAAAACATACAAATACAGCCTGTTTATGCTAAAGCTCATATTATGCAACAATCCATTGACGGTCTGTAGGATTTTTATTTTTTGCGAATTTATTTTGTTATTATACAACTAGGGCACCCCAAAATACCAAATATAGCGACCAACCGACAAATAATTGGCATTATTGGCAAAGTGATTGTTTGAAAATAAAAAACACCTGCCAAAGACAGGTGTTTTTTAATCATTATCTTAATTCGAATTAAGAGAAGTCTAATTCAGTTTCAAAACCTTTTAGGCTGTGACGAGCCATTGCTAGATTTGATTTTTGACGATCAAGCACTAGGTACAAAAATAGATTCTCGTTACGTACTAGTGGACGGAGAAGGTGATATTGACCGCTTAGAGTAATCAGGATGTCTTCAATAGACTCGTTAAGACCCAATGCTTTTGCAGTTTTACGCTTAGCACGTACCACTTCAGTGTTACCAGCAGCAGCTAGTTCTAGGTCAACGCCAGTACCCAAAGCAGCTAGGGCAAGACCTGATTCGCTATCAACCAATGCTGCTGCGATGAAACCGTCGATGTCGCTTAGACCGTCAAGAGATAATTTAGCCATGATGCTATTCCTTAAAAAGCAAATTAATATTGAGATTAATGACGATTTAAGTAATAGTTATCAATAATTAAATATTTTAAAATTAACAAGTTAATTTAAAATTTTAATGACTATTAACAAATTTCTAAAAATCGTCATATCATAACAAAATCATGTATTAGCATTTTGTTATGTGTGTATTAAACCACACCAAGAAATAAAATGCAAGCATTATTTTGAAATTTTGTGCGGAAAAAATAGAAAAATCAATTTTTTAATAAAAATTTATATAAAAATCAATTACTTTTATAATGTACACTCTACAAAATGAAAAAGTGCTACGGTTTCCGTTCGTGGTGAGCCTGTCGAACCATGACGGAAAATAGCTCAGGGCGAACAGTTTCCGTGGTAAAATTCAATTTTGTTAGCTGTATGGTTTTTTTAAAAGATTATTTTTAATTTTTAAAACTATTGATTTAAGCAAACACCCAATATGGCTCAAGACATGCCTAATATAATAAATGATAATCATATACAATATCTTACCATCAATCCACCCTAACCCAAATCGGCATGGTCTGTGAATATTGGCTCGTGCCATAGCTCCCACGTGTGGTGTTGTCGGTGCGAATGTCGCCGATTTTTGTCCATTGTCCACGGTGTAGCATGATGTCATTGGATAGATTTTGGATGCTAAGCGTGCCTGTGCGTGCCGACTGGTGTAGACTTAGGCGGATTTGACCGTTTGGTGAGACGGTCGCTTTGGCAGAAAAACCATCTGTGAGCGCCACCCAAGACGCACCAAAATTCACCCACACTCTGCCATATCGCTGATGAGCTTGCCCACCTACAAGCCCGATGAGCGTGCTTTGAGTGATAGACACAGGCGAGCCTGACAGGGTTTGTACGGTGTAGTGCTGATTTGTGGTGCTTTGGCTTTGGGTGTTGTGATATTGCCCGTTTATCCACACCTGCCGAGAGATGCCGACATTGACATGACCGCCTTGACTGCTTTGGGCGGTTTGGTTGTTTAGGGCAAGCGAGATGTTAAGCTGGGTGGGGGCAACATCCACTTGACGGACAAGGGCGGAGATACGCTCATAGTCGGCAGGGGTCGCCTTGATGATGAGTTTGTCTTGATATAGCCGTGCCGTGCCACGATTGCCAAGCTCATCTTGGATGATGTCAAGTAGGGCAGGGCCGCCATAGGTGTGAATGACATACATTTGGGTGTTGGCGTGGGCGAGCGTGGCAAGAAAGCTTAAAATGATGAGTGGTTTTTTCATAAAAAATAAAAGGTTAAAATGGCTTTTTAAGTAACTTTTAGCTATTTTAACCTTTTTTAGAAAGGAGCTTGTAGGTTTATTGTGTGCAAAAATTACCAGTCAAACCATTTGACAAGCCATTTATTTCAACCCAAGCACGTCCTGCATGTCATACAGCTGTGCAGGTTGGTTATGGAGCCACAAGCCAGCTCGTACTGCCCCATTGGCAAAGGTCATACGGCTTTGGGTTTTGTGGGTAATCTCGACAATCTCGCCATTCATGATAAATTCCACAGTATGTTCACCGACAATCTCACCTCCACGCACCGCATGAATGCCAATCTCGCCATCGGTGCGTTTGGCTTGCCCTTGTCTGCCATAGACAGCGGATGTTTTGAGCGTTTGTCCACGGGCATCTGCCACCGCATTTGCCATCATGAGAGCCGTGCCGGACGGTGCGTCTAGCTTATGTTTGTGATGATGTTCGATGATTTCGACATCTGCGTCCATGCCTAGCACTTTGGCGGTGGTGGCAAGTAGATTTAACGACAAATTCACCCCTGTGGAGTAGTTGCCAGCATAGACGATAGGGATGTGTTTGCTTGCCTCATGCAGTTTGGCTTCTTGGGCTTCGTCAAGCCCTGTTACTCCCATGACAAGGGCGACTTTGTTGGCGATACACGCCTCTAACACCTCATCTAAGGCATCGGGCAAACTAAAATCGATGAGCACGTCCACCCCTGACAAATCTAGCGTAGAGAGTGTAACCCCACATTTACCCACGCCCACAAACTCGCCTGCGTCCACGCCGATAAGGCTAGATATAGAACGGACAAATGCTCCCGCTAGGTTGGCTTTGGGGTTGTCTAGTGTGGACTGGATGAGCATACGCCCCATGCGACCTGATGCACCCATGATTGCGATGTTTAGTGCCATGATGATTTTCCTTGGGATTAAAGTTTAAGATGATTTGATGATAACCAAAAATTTGCCAAAAGTAAATTTAAAAAATAAGATTTTGGCTCAAAAAGCATGCTACAAGGGAAAACTATTGCCTGCTCATAACGGTTTTCCGACCCGTAGGCATGGCTCAGAGCGAACGGAAAACCTAGTTTGGCATACTTTTTAGGCTACCACCAAAAATAAAAAACACGGTAAAATTTTACCGTGTTTTATTTGAAAGGTTAGGTTTAATCAAAAATGTCTTTAACTTCATCTTTGATTTTATCAAAAAAGCCTTTTTTCTTGGCACTTACTCCGTTGTCGCCATTTAGGGTTTTGGCGAATTGTTCGAGCAGGGATTTTTGTTCGCTTGTCAAGTTAGTGGGTGTCTCAACGATAATGCGACAAATTAAATCGCCCTGCATGCCACCACGCACGGTCGTTACACCCTTGCCACGCACACGCAGGAGCTTGCCACTTTGGGTGCCTTCGGCGACTTTGATTTTTAGGCGACCACCGCCTAACGTGGGGATTTCTACTTCATCGCCAAGTGCGGCGGTGGCGATATTGACAGTAATATCAAGGTGCAAATCCGCCCCATTTCTGATAAAGATGTCGTGCGGTCTGACATGAATCTCGACATATAGGTCACCATTTGGCATGCCACTGTCGCCCGCTTCGCCCTTGCCTGATAGGCGGACACGGTCGCCATTGTCCACGCCGGCAGGGATGGAGACTTCTAGGGTCTGAGATTTGTGCTGTTTGCCTTTGCCATGGCAGTTGTGGCAGGGGTTTTTGATTTTTTTGCCAGTGCCGCGGCAGTCAGGGCAAGTTTGCTGCATGACAAAAAAGCCCTGTTGGACACGCACCTGACCATGTCCGCCACAGGTAGGACAGCTGACGACATCGCTGGCAGACTTCGCCCCTTTACCATCGCAGGTCTCACAGTGAACGCTCGTGCTGTATGTGATTTCTTTTTTACAGCCAGCCACCGCTTCTTCTAGGGTGAGATTGATTTGGTAGAGCAAATCCGCT
The DNA here is from genome assembly GCF_025985205.1 of Moraxella bovis. Taxonomy (NCBI): domain Bacteria; kingdom Pseudomonadati; phylum Pseudomonadota; class Gammaproteobacteria; order Moraxellales; family Moraxellaceae; genus Moraxella; species Moraxella bovis. The sequence goes on along the minus strand of NZ_CP087840.1, from coordinate 32,714 downwards.
CCTTTGCTAGCACGAGAAGAGCCACGAGAGTTGCCAAACATATCACCAAAGATGTCGCCAAAACCGCCACCGCCACTAAAACCACCACGAGCCCCACCGCCAAAGAAACTGCCAAAGATGTCGTTTAGGTCATCGGCACTAAATCCGCCAGCATTGCCAAAACCACCGTTATTCATGCCCTGCTCAAAGGCACTGTGTCCCATGCGGTCATAAGTGGCACGTTTTTGAGCATCCGAAAGCACTTCATACGCCATCGTCGCTTCTTTAAACTTTTCTTCGGCACTTGGGTTGTCTGGATTTTTGTCGGGGTGATATTTCATCGCAAGACGGCGGTAGGCTTTTTTAATCTCTTTATCGTCTGCCGACTTGTCCACGCCCAAAATGGTATAAAAATCTTTACTCATGTGTTGTCCTGATTGGCTTTTGGCTACTTAGGCGACCCAAAAAGGTCACGATTTGCAAAAATAAAAACTTGCCTATTTATGGTGCTTTTATGCCATTTATCAAGCGTGATTGGTGTGATTTTTTACCAATTTTCAAAAATTTATGGCAAAATACCCCACATCATCCCTATTATCATCATGTGTTTATGAAAATCACCAAACTGCTCTTGGCACTTGTCATCATCGCCCTTGTCATCGTGGCAGGCTCGCCCTATTATAAGCTCTACACCCTAAAAAACGCTTATGACAATGGCGACTACGCCCCCATTATTAACAGTATAGACTTTGAGACACTACGCCCAAACCTAAAACATCAGCTCATCACCAAAACCGATAACTGGCTCGGCTCTAACGACGTGGTGCAGGGTTTGCCACTCTTTGGCGGACTGCTTGGGCTAGATGGTGCCAAGCTTAATACCATCGCCCACAGCTTTATCAATACTGCCGTGGATAAGGGCATTACCCCTGAGAATCTAACTCGGCTTGCCCAAGGCGACGTTCAGCCTGAGATTGAACCCATGCTTGTGGGCATTGCCTTATTTGGCGGTTATGTTGATACCGAACGACTGCTCACCGACTACATCAGCACAGGCGACATGAACATCGCCATCAATAATCAAAAAACCGCCATCGCTACCAAGGCAAGCGATAACATCGGACAGCCAACCCAGCCCAAGCTGTCGTACTGTGGTATCAACTGCTTTGAAGTTGATACCACCATCAAAGATAAGCCCTATACCATCATCATGCACCGCCATCAAGTGCTAGACTGGCAGATAGTTAATATTGTACTGCCTTGATTTGTCAGACTGAACGTGCAAAACAAAACCGCCATTAAGACGGTTTGATTGCTACCAATCCAAGAATCCTCAAACTAAATCGAAAAAGACGAGCCACAGCCACAGGTAGTCGTGGCGTTGGGATTGTCCACGACAAAGCGAGAACCTTCAAGCCCTTCGATATAGTCAATCGTTGAGCCGTGTAGATACTGATAGCTAAGACTGTCCACCACGAGCGTGGCATCGCCATTGTCAAAGGTGGCATCATCATCGTCTAGCTCATCGGCAAAATCAAAGCCGTAGGAAAAACCCGAACAGCCACCGCCTGTGACATAGACCCGAAGCATGAGCTCATGATTGCCTTCGGCATCTTTTAGTTTTTGTAATTTTTTGGCGGCATTGTCGGTTAGGGTCATGACATTTTGCATGGTTTTTCTCTTTTTAAAATTTTTACAATTCTTAGGGATGATTATACCATAATAAGCCCAAATTTTAGCGATACAAGGTATAATGGATAATTTTTATAATTTGCACAAAAAACCATGATAGAACTCTCCCAAGTCGCCGTCCGCCGAGACGGTCGCCTGCTGTTTAGCGGGGTCAATCTACAACTTCATCAAGGTCAAACTATCGGACTCACTGGCAACAACGGCACGGGCAAATCCACGCTGTTCGCCACACTCTTAGGCGAGCATGGCACGGACGCGGGCAGTGTGTCCATGCCAAAAAACTGGCAAATCGCCCACATGGCACAAGAAGTCCACGCCAGCGAGCAGACCGCCCTAGACTATGTATTATCAGGCGATGATGAATGGTATCGTCTTAACGACAAAATCCAAAACCAATCCGCCTTATCCGAGCATGACATCGCCCCCATTTACCAAAGGTTTGATGAGATAGACGGCTATCGCACGCCGTCTAAGGCAAGTCAGATTTTGTCAGGGCTAGGATTTGGCGAGCATGAACATACCCGTATGGTGCGTGAGTTTTCGGGCGGTTGGCGTATGCGATTAAACCTAGCTCGCACGCTCATGCACCGAGCAGACGTGCTACTGCTTGACGAGCCGACCAACCATTTAGACTTAGATGCGATTTTGTGGCTCGAAGATTGGCTTGGTAAATTTGACGGTCTCATCATCGTTATCAGCCACGACCAAGCCTTTATGGATACCATTTGTACGCACATCGCCCACATTGAGCAAGAGAGCATCACGCTCTACACTGGCAACTATGCCCAATTTATCCGCACCCGAGCCGAACGCTTAGCCCAGCAACAACAAACCTTTGAACGCCAAGAAGCGATTAAGGCTCACCTTGAAAACTTCATTCGCCGTTTTGGGGCAAAAGCCACCAAAGCCAAACAAGCCCAAAGCCGTGTCAAACAGCTTGCCAACATGACCGACATCACTCCCGTCATGGCGGACAGTGAGTTTAGTTTTGCGTTTTATCCACCTACCGCCTTATCATCACCGCTCATCAGCCTAGATAATGCGTCTATCGGCTATGATAAGCCCTTGATAAATAGGGTCAATTTGCAAATCACGCCCGACACACGGCTTGGCGTGCTTGGGGCAAATGGGGCAGGCAAAAGTACACTGATTAAGGCACTTGTGGGCGATTTACCGCTACTTTCAGGCACGCACCGAGCGTCTGATAATCTCATGCTTGGCTATTTTAATCAGCACCAAATGGACGCATTGGACGAATCTGCCACCCCGCTCATTTTGCTTAGGCGACTGGCTGGCACGACATCGGACGCGGATTTGCGGGCGTTTTTGGGCAGTTTTAATTTTCGTGGCGATAAGATTGACACACCTTGCCGTCTGTTTTCTGGGGGCGAAAAAGCACGGCTAACCCTCGCCCTTATCGTCTGGCAACGCCCCAACGTGCTGGTGCTGGACGAGCCGACCAACCACCTTGACCTATCCATGCGTAACGCTCTCATGCTCGCCCTACAAAACTTTGAGGGGGCGTTAATCCTAGTCTCGCACGATAGGGATTTGGTGATGAACGTCTGCGACAATCTCATGCTGGTGGCGGACGGACGAGCGGACGAATTTACAGGCGACATGGCGGACTATGCTGAGCATTTAAGACAGGCTCGCCTTGCCAAACTTGCCCAAAACAAGGCAGAAAATAAAGAGACCAAAGCCAACACCACCACGGCCGTCAGCGACAAACCTGCCCTATCCAAAGAAGAAATCCGCAAAAAAAATGCCGAAAACCGCCAAAAAACCGCCCCACTTCGTAAAGAGATTGAAAAACTCGAAAAAGAGCTAGATAAACTCACCAGCGAGCTTGGCGAGATTGAACACGCCTTATCCGACCAAAGTCTGTACGATGATGACAATAAGGATAAATTGCTAAATCTACTTGCCAAACAAAGCGAATGGCAAAAACAAGTGGCGGACATCGAAGAGAATTTACTGTTAAAAATGGACGAACTTGAAACGTTGGAGAATGCTTTGTCGTGAAAAAACAGCCCCCCAAACACGATTATTATGCCATTTTAGGCGTGCCAAAATCCGCCAGCACGGACGACATCAAGCACGCCTACCGTCAGCTTGCCAAACGCCACCACCCCGACCGTGCAGGCGAAGGCGGACAAATCGTACTAATAAACGAAGCCTACGCCACCCTAAAAGACCCCAAAAAACGTGCCGAATATGACGTGTATCACGCCGTCTATTTTAGTGCGGTAGGCAAATTGACCCAAAAAATCAACCAAGAAATCCAAAAATCGCCCACTGTTATGGCAAATTTGCAAAAATTTGAAACAAACGCCCAAAGATTTGCCAACTTTGCCGAAAAGCGTATCCACGAATTACAAAGAGATTGGCAAGCGGATAAGGGCATTTTTAAAAATGCCAAAGCCCTACTTGCCAAAGCCCAAACCATCATCGCCCAAACTGCCAAAGAAGCGAGCAAACCCCCAAAAGACACCTTCCCCACGCTCGTCATCAGTAGGGAGCTTAGTCAGCAGGGCGGACAAATCACCTTTACCCATCAAGGTCGCACCGTTCGCACCACACTCCCGCAAGGTCTAACAGACGGCTCACAAATCAAGCTCACGATTGGGGGTGTGGGGGTGTGGTTTGTGATACGGATTGCCAATTAACATACATGGATAGAAAAGTGCTAACGACTGGATTTTTACCCAAAAATTTTATAAACTAAACCAAATTCATCAGCACCCAAACCCCATGCCTTACATTGCCTACCTTGACCTAGAAATTGACACCCATACCAAAAAGATTATGGACATTGGGGCGGTTTTTGCCGATAAAAATCTACATACTGCCAAAATTAGTGAGATTATCAACCAAATAAAAGACGCAGATTTTATCTGTGGGCATAATTTTTTAAATCACGATTATACTTATATTCAATCGGATTTGCAAAGCATTAATAAAAATCCCACAGACATTATTGATACGCTCTATTTGTCCGCCTTATTATTTCCAAAAAGACCGTATCACGCCCTAAATAAAGACTATAAAACCGATTTTGAAAACTCCAACAATCCTCTAAATGATTGTATGATTATAAGAGAGCTGTTAGAACAAGAAATCATCGCTTTTCATCAATTATCAGAAAATTTAAAAATCATCTTTTATCAGTTATTAAAAGAAAAAGCAGGGTTTGCACCATTTTTTAAAATTGTTAATTTTAATCAAGAGTGCTCATCAATCGTTACGCTCATTAAAAATCACTTTCAACATAAAATTTGCGAGCATTCCATCTTAAATGAGTTTATTCAAAAATATCCGATTGGACTGTGTCATGTTTTGGCACTCATTGAGTGTGATGAACGCCATTCTATTAACCCAAGCTGGGTGTTATATAAACACCCAGAAATTGAGTATATTTTTAATGAACTTCGTGCCACACCGTGTCATAAATCCTGTGTTTATTGTGATGAGAAATTAAATGCCAAAAAAGCACTGGGTAAATATTTTGGTTATGATGATTTTAGAAGTTATGATGATAAGCCATTACAAGCACAGGCAGTACAGTCTGCCATTAATGGTGAGTCTTTATTAGCGGTATTTCCCACAGGGGGCGGAAAGTCCATTACTTTTCAAATTCCTGCATTAATGGCTGGAGAAAATAAAAAAGGCTTGACGGTTATTATTTCGCCCTTGCAATCTTTAATGAAAGACCAAGTGGACAATTTAGAAAGTCGTGGTATTACCGAAGCAGTTACCATTAATGGACTGCTTGACCCCATAGAACGCCAAAAAGCCATTACTCGTATTAAAGACGGCACGGCAAGTTTATTATACATTTCGCCTGAAAGTTTGCGTTCTCGCACCATTGAAAATTTAATTGCCAGTCGTACGGTTGCTCGTTTTGTCATTGACGAAGCTCACTGTTTTTCGGCGTGGGGGCAAGATTTTCGGGTGGATTATTTGTACATTGGCGAATTTATTAACCGCATTCAAAGCCAAAAAATGGTTGGGCTCAATATTCCTGTGTCTTGTTTTACCGCCACTGCAAAACCACAAGTCATTCTTGATATCAAACATTATTTTAAAGAACAATTGGATTTGGAATTAAAATTATTTTCGGCAAGTGTTGAAAGAAAAAATTTGCAATATCAAGTCATTCCCCAAAATAATGAAGAACAAAAATACCAAACACTGCGAGAACTGATTCAAATTTATGACTGTCCAACGATTATTTATGTTTCTCGTACCAAAAAAACTGCAGAGATTGCCACGCAATTATCCCAAGACGGATTTAATGCCTTGCCCTATCACGGCAAAATGGACAGCGAATTAAAGATATTTAATCAAAATAGCTTTATCACGGGCGAAACGCAAATAATGGTGGCAACTTCTGCGTTTGGAATGGGCGTAGACAAAAAAGATGTGGGCTTGGTGGTGCATTTTGAAATATCCGATTCTTTGGAAAATTATGTGCAAGAAGCAGGACGTGCAGGACGAGATGAAAATATACAAGCCAAATGCTATGTGTTATTTTCCAATGATGATTTGGATAAGCATTTTATTTTATTAAATCAAACCAAAATATCACAAAAAGAAATCGGGCAAATATGGCGTGCCTTAAAAGAAAAGTTTGCCAAAAATAAAGCAATGTCCATTTCCGCCCTAGAAATCGCCCGCCAAGCAGGATGGAATGATGAAATTAATGACATAGAAACTCGTGTTACTACCGCGATTAATGCCCTAGAAGAATCTGGTTATGTTAAGCGTGGGCAAAATATGCCAAAGGTTTTTGCCAATAGTATTTTGTCGCCCAATACCCAAACCGCCATTGAAAAAATCAACAATTCTACTTTAATTGCTTTTGATGATAAACAAACCGCCATTCGTATTATCAAAAAACTCTTTTCACAAAGAAGTCAAAGGCAATTAACCGATGAACAAGCAGAATCCCGAGTGGACTATATTGCTGATGTTTTGGGATTACAAACCGAAAAAGTCGTCAAACTCATTACTTTAATGAGAAAAGAAGAAATCTTAGCCGACCAACAAGATTTACAAGCCTATATTCCTAAAAATAGCCGAAGTTATCCGATTGTTAATAAAATTAATGAATTGTATGGCATTGAGCTTTTATTATTGGAACAATTTCAACTGGGCGAAGGGGTATTATGCACAAGCCTAAAAGCACTCAACCATAAATTTGCCAATCAATATCATCATGATAAAATCAGTCCAAAAACCATTAAATCTTTACTTACTTTTTGGAAAATAAAAAACTGGATAAAACGAGCCGAAGAGTCTTATCAAGAAATCAATTATGAGCTAAATCATTCTTATGATGATATTTTGGCTTTTATGCAAAATAAAAAAGAAAAAGCCATTTGGCTTGCAGGTTATTTATATCAACTGGCACAAGCACAAAATAAAGAAAAAAGCGATAAAAGTAATGAGACTTTGCCCGTTGATTTTTCATTGGGAGAATTACAATCGGCTTTTTATAATGGTCAAAAATCCAAAATTAGCTTTGATGAGTTAGAAGACGCTTTATTTTATATTTCCAGAATGGGATTAATTAAAATTGACGGTGGATTTTTGGTGATGTATCAACGGCTACATTTAACACGCCTAGAAATGGATAATAGAAAACAATACACCAAAGACGATTATAAAAAACTCTATCATTATTATAAAACTCGCCGTGAGCAAATTCATATTGTCGGTAAATATGCCAATTTAATGACCGAAAATCAAGAATCCGCCCTACAACTTGTCAATGATTATTTTAGCCAAGAGTATCAAAAGTTTTTAAAAACCTATTTTAAAAACAGCGATGTTTTAAATAAAAATATGACCGAACAACGCTTTAATGAGTGGTTTGGTAATCTATCAAGCGAGCAATTAGCTATTATTAATGACAATCAAAGTCAGCATATGGTGGTATTTGCAACCGCAGGCAGTGGCAAAACAAGGGTGCTGGTGCATAAATTGGCAAGTCTTTATCAAATGGAAGACATTAAACACGAGCAATTATTAATGCTCACCTTTTCTCGTGCCGCCGCCATAGAATTTAAATCGCGTTTGGTGGAGCTTTTAGGTAATGCAGGACGATTTATTGAAATAAAGACTTTTCATTCTTATTGTTTTGATTTATTGGGACGGGTTGGTGATTTGAAAGACGCCGATAAAATCATTAAACAAGCGATTGATAAAATTAACAAGGGCGAAGTAGAAGAAAGTCGTATTGCCAAGTTAGTGTTGGTCATTGATGAAGCCCAAGATATGAATAAAACCCAATTTGAGTTAATTCAAACTTTGATGGCAAAAAATGAAGAAATGCGAGTGATTGCGGTGGGTGATGATGACCAAACCATTTATACTTTTATGGGGGCAAGTCCTGATTATATGGGGCGGTTGTGCGATATGGGGGCGACACGCCATTATCTAACGCATAATTATAGAAGTCAAAAGCACATTGTGGATTTTTGCAATCATTTTGCTAAAAATATTCACAACCGTTTAAAAAGTGAAGAAATCATTGCTGTTAATAATGCACAAGAAAAAGTAAAAGGCGTACATTATTCTGGCGATGTTATGCCTTATTTAATAGAACAGGTAAAGCAAAAAATCTTGCTGGGTGGCAGTATTGGCATATTAACCCAAACCAATGAAGAAGCGATTTATATTGCAGGACAATTAAGACAGCACAATTTACCGTGTAAATTGGTGCAGTCCAATGACGGATTTAAGGTAAAAGATTTATTAGAAGTACGGGTATTTGACCATTATTTAAAGATTGCAGAACATCAATCTTTAATTGATGATACCACTTGGCAATCCGCCAAAGAAAAAACCAATAACGAGCGTTGCAAAAACAGTAAAAATCTATTTTTACTAAACAATTTAATCAATGCTTTTGAATTGGCAAATCCCAATCAAAAATATGTGTCAGATTGGCGTATTTTTATAGAAGAATCAAGATTGGAAAACTTTTATCACGTAGAAACGGGCGGTATTTTTGTTTCTACCATTCACAAAGCCAAAGGACGAGAATACGACAGTGTTTTTGTATATTTGGACAATCCTAAATACCAAACAGACGATGAAAAAAGGGTGCTATATGTTGCGTTTTCTCGTGCCAAACAGCATTTAAGTATTTTAAGCAATCAAAAAGGGCTATTTGAGTTATGCCAAAATATTGATATGGCAAATTATACGCATACCAAGAAAGAAGTAAAACAGTTAGCACTATATTTAACCCATGAAGATGTAAATTTGGGTCATTTTAAAGAAAAACAAGAACTGATTAAAAATTGCTTGAATGCTGGTGATGCCTTATTTGCAAATGATACTGGTGTATTTTATGACCAAAAACAATTGTTTGCTTTTTCTAAATCGAAGTTTATTCCCAAGCTAGGTAAATATTTAAAGAAAGGCTATTATGTTATTGGCAGTGAAATAAATTTTATTGTTTTATGGTATGATAAAAATACCCAAAAAGAATATCGTATTATTTTACCAATTATTTATTTACAAAGTTATTGATATTAAGCAATTAATTTTATACAAATCTTTAATTTATTTTACATTGAAAAATTATTACATTTGTACTAAAATAGCTACTTTATTAATCAGCCATTATTAATATGATGACAACCACCTTTCACCCACCCATTTGGCTTAAAAATCCCCACCTACAAACCATTTTGCCCCGCTACATCGTCAAATACACGCCCAATTATACACGCAAGCTCATCAAAGATTCTTTGAATGAAAGCGATGTGGCGTTTGATTACCTACTGACTGACGATGTCAAGGTGGACGGCAAATACCAAAAACCACTCATCGTGCTATTTCATGGCATGGAAGGGTCAAGCCAAAGCCATTATGCCAAGTCGCTCGCTTTTGCAGTACACGGGGCAAATTGTCATTTTGTGGTCGCTCATTTTCGCTCGTGTGGCGGTGTGGCGGTCTCAGGCAAGGTATTTTATAACGCAGGGGATACTGGCGAGATTCATCATAATTTGACACATTTACAAAACGAATTTGCCCACATCTATGCCGTTGGCGTGTCTCTTGGGGGCAATGCCCTTGCCAAATACATGGGCGAATATGGCACAGACGTGATTTGTCAGCGTGCGGTGGTGGTATCCGCTCCTGTGGACTTGGCAAGCAGTTCAGTGGCTATGGAGCGACTTTTAGGGCGACACATTTACACGCCATACCTGCTAAACCCCATCATTAAAAAAGCCCTAGACAACCATCTCACCACCGATGAGATGAATATTCTTAAATCCGCCAAACGCTTGGGTGATTTTGACAATGTTTTTACCGCTCCCCGTCATGGCTTTCGCTCCAAAAACGACTACTATCGTCAGTCGTCTGCTTTGCCTTTTCTTATCCACATCAACAAACCCACGCTCATCATCACAGCCCAAGACGACCCATTTTTGGGCGTAACTGCCGAACGCTCGGACGTGTCTGATGATGTGCGTCTATTGGACACCAGATATGGTGGGCATATTGGGTTTTTGGATTATGATTATCGCACTCGCTCGTTTGATACGGGCTTTATCGGTCGGCAGGTGATGGGGTTTTTTGGGGTGGGACAATGAGACGACTTTTCTTTTTAGCCACAACGATTTTACTCATTGAGCTGTTTACTTACATCGGAGCAAAGGGCATATTTTGGCTTATCAAACCTTATCTACCCAATTACCCAATGCCAAAACGGCGGTGTTTGTGGGTATGTTTGTCATCACGCATTTGTTTTTGGTTACGCTGTTTGTGGGCATGTTCCGCTTTGGTATGAGTTATATGGCGGTGCTGTGGCTTGGTGTGCTAAGTATCATCATGACCACACTGCTTGTGATTGCCATAAAACACATCTCATCTTTTGGTACTATCATGGGCGGGGTAGATGGGGTGATGGTGCGTACCTTTGGCGTGGCAAGCTTTATTGGATTGGTTGGCTTGTCCGTTTATAACGCCTACACGCCTGTGGTGCGACATCTATCCATACAGATTGACAAACCGATGAATCCTGTCAGGGTCGCTGTGGCAAGCGACACCCATTTGGGTTCTTTGGTCGGCAGTCGCCAGCTTAAACGTTTGGCAGACATTTTAAAACGTGAAAAAGCAGACGTACTGCTCATGCCGGGCGACATTATGGATGATGACACGCATGTTTATCATGGCGAAAAAATGCACACCGCTTTTGACAATTTGGTCAAATCAGTCAATGGCAATCTCATCGCAAGCCTTGGCAATCACGACCTGTATAACGCCAAAGAACGCCATGCCATCGTACAGGCGGTGCGTGATAGCGGAGCGATACTGCTTGATGACACCGCTCAGATGTTTATTATCAATGACGTGCCAATGACGATTATCGGGCGATATGATGACCATTACGCCGACCGTCTGCCCACGCACGAGCTCATGCGTGGCGTGGATACTCGCTATCCTGTGATATTGCTTGACCACAGACCAAGCGAGATTGTCCAAAATGTACAGCTACCCATAGACCTACAAGTATCAGGGCATACCCACAACGGACAAGTTTTCCCTGCCAATTTTATCGTCAAAGCCATCAACCGTGTGGCATACGGACACGAAAAAATCAACGGCACGCATGTGGTGGTCTCATCAGGCTATGGCTTTTGGGGCGTGCCGTTGCGCTTGGGCTCACAAGCAGAAGTATGGATAATTGACATGCGTGGCAAGTGAGAGTTTAAAACAAAAAGGGCATGACGCCCTTTTTTTTGATGGTTATGTTTTTAAATGCTAAATCTTACCATGACATTGCTTATACTTTAAGCCACTACCGCAGGGGCAGGGGGCGTTACGGTTGATATTGGCAGGGATAAAGACATCATCGATGCTTTGGGGTGCTGTGGTATCGCTCACATCTGCCATGCTTTGGTTGGTGTCAGTGCCAGTATTGGCGTTGGTATTAGTGTTGGTATTGACGTGACCGTTTGGCGAAAGGTTCGGCATGGATGCCGCACCGCCCAGACTGACCGTGATACGCTGAACGTTTTGGGTGGCTCGTGGGCGACTCTCATCGGTGACAATCTCGCCTTCTAGCCCCATGTCATTATGCTCGAAATGCAGTCGCATCATCTCGGCTTGACGGCGACGTTCTTCTTCCATTTGGGCAATCTCTTCTGGGGTTGCGATATGCACCCGTGCCAAGTCCTGCACCACGTCTGATTTAATCGCCCCAAGCATGGACTGGAACAAATCAAAAGATTCACGCTTGTACTCTTGCTCAGGATTCTTTTGGGCGTAGCTACGCAAATGAATGCCTTTACGGAGCTGATCCATTTGGGTCAAATGCTCTTTCCAATGGCGATCAAGGTTACGGAGCATAAAATCACGCTCCAATCGGGCAGCGTTTTGCTCGCCCATAGACTCACGTTTTTTCTGATAATGGGCGATGGCAAAATCAATAATCTTAGCACGCAAGCCCTCTTCATCAAGACGGCGGTCAGCATCTAGCCAATCATTAATCGGCATATAATAGCCAAAGGCGTCCTCAATCTCATCTTCTAGCCCGTCAATGTTCCACTGGTCATCGACCGAACCCTCTGGCACGAACTGCGTGATAAGAGCGTTATACACCTCATGGTGCATAGCTTTGATGGACTCTTGTAAATCAACCTCTTCTAGCAAGCCATCACGCTGTCCATAGATAACCTTACGCTGTTCGTTAGCGACATCATCATATTTTAGCAAGCTTTTGCGAGCGTCAAAATCACGAGCTTCTACCTTTCCCTGTGCGTTCTCAATCGAGCGAGACACCATTTTATGTTCAATGGCTTCGTCCTCTTTTAGCCCCATGGCACGCATCATCGACACCACACGGTCGCCTGCAAAAATCCGCATCAAGTCATCTTCTAATGACAAGAAAAAGCGAGACTGACCAGGGTCGCCTTGTCGCCCTGCACGCCCACGAAGCTGGTTATCAATGCGGCGTGATTCGTGGCGTTCAGAGCCGATGATGTGCAGACCCCCTGCCGCTTTGACCGCTTCGTTGCGAGCTTGCCATTGGCTTTGTAACTCGCTCTTTTGGGCATCGGTGAGTGCGTCCAAATCCTCTATCTCCGCCTGCCAGTTACCACCTAGGATAATATCCGTACCACGGCCTGCCATATTGGTGGCAATGGTTACCGCAGACGGTCTGCCTGCTTGGGCGATGATTTCGGCTTCTCGTTCGTGCTGTTTGGCGTTTAGGACGTTGTGTTTAATGCCAGCTTGGTCAAGCAAATACGACAGCTCCTCACTTGCCTCAATGGTTGCCGTACCGACCAGCACAGGTGCGCCCTTGGCAGTGATTTGGCGAATCTCACGGATAATCCCTTGATATTTGCCCAATTTGGATAAGAAAATTTGGTCGTTTAAATCCACACGAGCAATCGGACGGTGCGTTGGAATGATGACCACATCAATGTCATAAGTCGATTTAAACTCCGCCGCTTCGGTATCTGCTGTCCCTGTCATGCCAGAGAGCTTGTCATACAGACGAAAATAGTTTTGGAACGTGGTGGTCGCCATGGTTTGGTTTTCGGCTTGAATTTCCACGCCTTCTTTGGCTTCTACCGCTTGGTGTAGCCCCTCGCTCCACCGTCTGCCCGGCATGGTACGCCCCGTATTTTCGTCCACAATGACAATCTCATTATCATCAGAGATGATATAATGCACGTTTTTAATAAACAGATGATGAGCCCTAATCGCCGCCTGCACATGAGCCAGTAGAGGCAAGCGAGCAGGACTGTATAGGCTTTCGTTTTCGCCAAGCTCGCCCACTTCCACCAAAAAATGCTCAATTTTCTCATAGCCCTTTTCGCTAATCTCAATGGCTCGGTTTTTCTCATCAATCCAAAAATCCTCCGCCACGTTGTTTTTATTATCCTCTTCGTTGTCGGATTTTTTTAGGCGGGGAATGATGTTGTTAATCAAGGCATACAGATGAGCCGAGTCCTCGGCTTGCCCTGAGATGATGAGCGGTGTCCGAGCCTCATCAATCAAAATACTGTCAATCTCATCGATGATACAGTAATTGAGCGGACGCTGTTTTTTCTCATCTTTGCTAAACACCATGTTATCACGCAGATAATCAAAACCGTATTCGTTATTGGTGCCATAAGTGATGTCGGCACGATAAGCATCAAATTTCTCATGGGGGGGCTGTTGGCTATAAATCACGCCCACCGTCAGCCCCAAGAAACTAAACAGCCCACGGTTTAGCTCAGCATCACGCCCTGCCAGATAGTCGTTCACGGTTACGACATGCACGCCCTTGCCACTGATGGCGTTTAGGTACATGGCAAGGGTTGCCATTAGGGTCTTACCCTCGCCCGTTTTCATCTCGGCAATCTTACCCTCGTGCAAGGTCATGCCACCGATGAGCTGGACGTCATAGTGTCTCATGCCGTTCACACGTTTGGACGCTTCACGGCACACGGCAAACGCCTCGGGCAAGAGCTTATCAAGACTCTCACCATTGGCGTGACGGCTTTTAAACTCATCGGTTTTTTGGCGTAGCTCATCATCAGACAGTGCTGAGATTGTGGGTTCAAGGGCGTTAATCTTGTCCACCTGCCTTTGCATACGCTTTAATTCACGTTCGTTTTTGGTGCCGAATACAGCACTGATGGCTTTTGTTAACATGGTTTTTTTCCAAATTGCACAGGGCAAAATATTTTATAACAGCAACTTTAATTAGGGCGTGTTGAACTTTTATATTTGCAATGAAAAATGAGAAAAATCGCACGTTTTTCAAGGAAAAAACTTGAGGCTGTGAGTTTTCTATCAGGCAAGTTTTTATTATGAAAAACATCCGACCACTTAATCTGATAAATCTTAAGATTTTAACTTAATTTTAAAAATTAAGTGGTCGGATAGCCATTTTTCATGCAAAAACGATTAGTTTTTCTAAAATATGTCTATATTGTAAATAGTGTTATAAAGGGTAGGCACGCCCTAGTAATACAATCAAATTATATGGTAGTCAATTTTAAAAAATCAACCAATCAGCTCACCAAATGCCTTATCCGCACACACAAGTGTCCGCTCAATGTCGTCATCGGTATGGGCGATGGACATAAAGGACGCTTCAAAGGCAGACGGAGCAAGGTATATGCCCTGTTTTAGCATGGCATGGAAAAACTGGTTAAAGCGTTTGGTGTCGGCGCATGCCACGTCATTAAAGTTTTTGGGCAATTCTTTGGCAAAAAACAGCCCAAACATACCGCCCACATGACAGCTTGCAAAATCTATGCCGTGTTTGTCGGCAAGTGCTTGTAAGCCGTTTACCAGTTTGGCAGTTTTGGCGGTCAATTCTTCATAAAAATTCGGACGAGTTAATTCATCAAACATCGCCTTACCTGCACGCATGGCTAAGGGGTTGCCAGACAATGTCCCTGCTTGGTAAACACCGCCCAAAGGAGCGATACATTCCATAATCTCACGCTTACCGCCAAATGCTCCCACAGGCAAGCCAGCCCCGATGATTTTGCCAAAGGTGCTAAGGTCGGGGGTAATGCCAAAATGGTTGCTTGCTCCACGCAGTCCCACACGAAAGCCCGTCATCACTTCATCAAAAATCAACACCACCCCGTGCTTGGTGCAAAGCTCACGCAGGGTGTTATGAAATTCTTGGCTTGGGATAACCATGTTCATGTTGCCCGCTATCGGCTCTAAAATCACGCACGCAAATTCATCGCCAAATTTGTCAAAGGCAGAACGCAACGCATCAATGTCATTATAAGGCAAGGTTACGGTATGCTTGGCAAAATCAGCAGGCACGCCCTTGGATGTCGGCTCGCCAATGTCCAGCATACCAGAGCCTGCCTTGACAAGTAGGCTATCTGAATGCCCATGATAGCACCCTTCAAATTTGACAATCTTGTCTCGCCCTGTGTAGCCACGAGCCAGACGAATGGCACTCATGGTCGCCTCCGTCCCTGATGACACCATGCGAACGAGCTCAATGTGTGGAATAATATCGGCAATCAAATCCGCCATGGTCGTCTCAAAGGGTGTGGGAGCCCCAAAGGACAAGCCGTCATCACAGGCGAGCTTTACCGCATCGATGACCTTGGGGTGAGCATGTCCCAAAATCATGGGCCCCCACGAACCCACATAGTCGATGTATTCACGCCCTTCGGTGTCGTACATATACGCACCCTTGGCACGGCTCACGAACACAGGCGTACCGCCCACTCCTGCAAAAGCGCGCACGGGCGAGTTTACACCCCCTGGAATGTGGCGTTTGGCTTTTTCAAATAAGACTTGGTCGGCGGTAAGTGTCATGGCAGTTCCTATATTATTAATAAAAAGAAAATGAACAAATCAGCCTATTTTATCATTTTTTGGCATGACTGTCTGATTTGATTTTGCTTAATGGGTGTTTGGTAAGAGATTGGAAATATTCATTCGTTTTGTTAAAAATAGAAATTTACAAAAATACTGATGAATTTTACACAAAAATGCTATTTTTTATTTAAATTTTTCAAAAAAACCGATATAATAGTACAACAAATAACACAAAAAATATTTATCGTAATATTTATTTACATAAAATTACAATAAATTGAGCAAAAAGCAAACATCAGTACCACGGAGATTTGACATGGTCATGAGCATGAGCCCCAATGATTTTGTCAATAAGAAATCAGTTGCCCCCATGAACGACAACAAACACCCCACCAAGCAAGAGCTTGACACGCTGACCGTCCAAAATATGGACGACAAAAAGCACGACTCGCCCCTTGTGGCGTTTTTAAAAAAACACCAAACCTTTTTGACACTCCAATGCGTGCTACTTATTTTGCTTGGGGTAAGTTTTTTATTTTGGTGATTTAACACTGGCAAATCTACCCCAAAACCCTGCCCAGTCGCAGGGTTTTTTATAAAGCTAGATTTTGCTTTGATGTAAATTCCCACCGCTCGCCTGTGATGGGGTCGTTAAATACAAGGTGTTTGGCAAGTAGTTGCAAAGGATTGATAAAGTCATCTTTGGGTTTATGACGGACTGATGGATAATAAGGGTCATGACAGATGGGTATGCCAAGATGGTTTAGATGAACTCTTAACTGATGAAGTTTGCCCGTCGTAGGGCGAAGCTCGTATTTGGCAAGGTCGCCTTTGACCGCCAAAATATCAATGTGCGTGTGGGTATTGGCAGGTTTTTCAGCATTGACGCGCATGACATAAAACGGCTCGCCACGCTCCAAGTGCAAGCGAACATCTATCGGAATTATTAAGTTATGATTAACAGTGGCGATGGCGTGATACACTTTGGTAATGGCATGATGAGCAAATAAGGCTTGATACTGATGGCGTGTGGCGACATTTTTACTGATGAGTATCAGCCCTGCCGTCTCTCTGTCTAGCCTGTGAATGGGAGACAAATCGGCATTGCCCGTATCGGCTTTTAGGCGAGCAAGCAGGGTCTGTTTGACATAACTGCCCGATGGCGTTACCGCCAAAAAATGGGGCTTATCTACCACCATGAACTCATCATTTTCAAAGAGAATCTGATGATCAAACGGCACTGCAATCTCATCTTGTAGGGCTCGATAATAATAAATCGTCCATCCATGCACATAAGGCGTCTCTGCCGTCAAAGGGGCGACACCGCCTGTCATCTTATCTGAAATATCTCCCCAAACATCGCCACTGTCAAAGCGTGCCTGCCACTCATCAGGGCTGATATGGGGGAATTTTTGACATAAAAACGCCAGTAGGCTCTCGGGCTGATTGTTTAATTTTTCTAAATAAAGACGACTTGGAGAAATACCGTCTTTCATGGGCGGTGTGGTGTGGGGCATGGTGTGTTTTTTGATTACGTTATTTGGCATTGTTAAACTAAAATACATAATTCAAAGTTCCATTCCACTTAGCAAACAGTAAGTTCAAAGTGTTTTCTATCATTTTCTCGGATTTAGAATAACATTTTGATTTTCTTCTAAATCTTGCTGTGAAATGCCTAATGGGACTATTATAGCCCTCTATGGTAAAAGTTTGAGCTTTGCTTGTCATATGTTTTGATTTTGGAATGACTTCAAGGTAAGATTTCCAGTAGTCACTACAAAACAGTTGAATGTTATGGATGTTCAATTGATTGTAAAGCTGTTTAAAGGTGTTGGTGTCTCGTCTGCCACAAACAAAACCTAAGATTTGTTTTGTTGTTCTGTCAATGGCAAGCGGGGTCCAGCAAGCGTTTTTTATGCTTGGTGTAGCTATGAATCTCATCAAGCTCAACGATATCTATCGCTTGATTGCTATCTTGTTTGATTTGATGTTGTTCGCCAAGTTTTTTAACCCATTGATAGACTGTGCCATAACTAATACCTAATATGCGACCAATTGAACGAAAGCCCAAACCTTCTAGATACATATTGATTGCCATTTGCTTGGTTGCTTCGCTTTTATGATGCGTTGGTTTATGTACTGAAAAGTAATGATTGCAACCTTTGCACTTATAGCGTTGTCTGCCATTGTTAAAACCTGCTTTGACAAAGTGTTTGTGCTTACATTTAGGACAACTATCAAATGTTTCGTTCATTGGTTTTTACTCTATGGTAAAGTATTGAGTTATTTTAACTTATGTATTTGTTTTTAATAATACCCGTTATCTTAACGCCATTTTATCATATTTATGATAGCGTGATGAGCTTGATATATCTAAATTTATAGATATAGTGATATATTATTTTTAGATTATCTGTATTCATGAAATCCACCGACATTTTTAAAGTGCTTGCCAACGATGTCCGCTATCAGATTTTGCTGTGGCTCAAAGACCCTGCCACGCATTTTGGGGCGGACGCTTTACGCTGTGACGAAACGGGTTTTGACGGTGGGATTTGTGTGGGTGTGATTGCCGACAAATCAGGGCTTGCCCAGTCGGTGATTTCAAGCTACTTAAATAGCCTACAACAAACAGGGCTAATAGAGAGCAAACGCCTTGGCAAATGGACGTATTACCGCTACTGCCCAAGCGGTGTGGACGGCTTTATCCGCCAAGTGCGTGATGAGATTGGCAGGTTGTCTCATGAAAATAATTTGCCTTTTGCGGTGTGTTGATAATTGAGCGAATGTGATTTGCCCCTACACCCATCTTAATCAAATAACCCCAAAAATTTTGCCAAAACATATCTAAATTTTTATAAATGTAAAAGCGAGAAAAACCATGACCGATTTGTCTATTTTAAATCTAGCCCCCTTACGAGACGGCGAGACTTTTAACCAAGCGATTGATAATTTGGTAGAACTTGCACAGCTTGCCGAACGCACAGGCTACACTCGCTACTGGATTGCCGAACACCACAATATGCCCTATCTGGCAAGTTCCGCCACGAGCCTACTTATCCAGCGTGTGCTTGACAAGACAAGCACAATCCGAGTCGGGTCGGGCGGTGTCATGCTCCCCAATCATTCGCCCTTTGTCGTTGCCGAGCAGTATGGCACGCTGGCAAGCCTATATCCTGACCGTGTAGATTTGGGGCTTGGGCGAGCCCCTGGTACTGACCCTGCCACCGCCCGAGCCATTCGCCGTCATCAAGACGATTTTGCGATGAGTTTTCCTAGTGATATCAAAGAGTTGCAGTTTTATTTTGGCAATGACGACAGCGACAAAGTGCGAGCCTACCCTGCCAAAGGGCTAAACGTGCCACTGTATATCTTGGGTTCCAGCCCTGAGAGTGCGTATTTGGCGGCAGAGCTTGGTTTGCCTTATGCCTTTGCGTCTCATTTTGCCCCACGGTTTTTGGTGCAGGCGGTGGAGATTTACCGCAGGGAATTTAAGCCATCTGACGTGCTTGACAAGCCCAAAGTTATCGTTGGGCTAAATGCCATTGTTGCCGATACCGACAGCGAAGCGAAGCTCCTTTCTACCACCAGTTTGCAGTTTCTCTTAAACGTGGTAACGGGCGAACGCTCAGGCATGAAACCGCCTACCTCTGACATCGAGAGTCGTATTCCACCGCATATCCTATCTATGGCAAAGAGCATGACGGCATGTAGCGTGATTGGCTCGCCACAGACGGTCAAAGCTCAGTTAGAGCAATTACAAAGCCAAGTCAATGCCGATGAATTTATGGCAGTAAGCTATATTTATGACAAAGACAAACAAGCTCGCTCGTATGAATTGCTTGCTGATGTGGTAAAAGATTGATGTTTTAAATAAACTTCCTGTAAAACTAGTTTTCCGTCGCCCTGAGCTATGCCTGCGGGTAGCGGAAAACCATTATGGGCAGGCATAGCTCACCACGAACGAAAAACCGTAGTACTTTTTCATTTTATAGAGTGTATTTGGATAAAGAACCCAAAATCCAATACATGTTACAAGGGCGAATGTGATTCGACCCTACCGTTCAATTTAAAAACACCAATTTATCAATTAACCATTTTATTTTAAAGAGAAAAATTATGAATGACACCACCCCACTTTTTACCCCGTTTACCCTAAATAATGGCGTAGAAATCAAAAACCGCCTTGTCGTAGCCCCAATGACCCACCATGCGTCCAACCCTGACGGCACACTGTCCGATAAAAAGTGGGCGTTTTTGGCTTATTTATCACAGCGGCGACTTTGGTACACCCAAGCGGTAAAGCCTTTGTCAGGCAACCGTCCGCCTATAATGAGAGCCATTTGGCAAGCCTGACCGAAACCGCCAATATCATCAAAAAAGGCGGTGCAAAAGCGATTTTGCAAATTCATCATGGCGATTATCAGTCGCTTGCCCAGTTTGGCGAAGTCATCGCCCCGTCTGACACGGATAACGGCAAACAGTCCGCCAAAGCCATGAGCGTGGACGAGATACAGGCGGTCATCACAGGCTTTGGCATGGCAACCGACCTTGCCATACGAGCAGGGTTTGATGGCGTGGAGATTCATGGGGCGAATAATTATCTTATTCAGCAGTTTTTCTCACCCCAAGCCAACAAGCGAGATGATGAATGGGGCGGAAGCTTGGAGAACCGCTTGCGTTTTCAACGGTCAATGAAACAAAAGCCAAACACAACAAGGCAGAATTTATCGTAGGCTATCGTTTTTCGCCAGAAGAAGCAGGCGATGATGGTTTGACAATGGCGAACACGTTTGATTTGATTGATGCTCTGGTAGATGAGCCTTTGCAATATTTGCACGTCTCGTTGTGGGATTTTTATAAAAAGGCAAGACGTGGGGCGGACACCAATTTGACTCGCATAGAACAGCTCCATGCCCGCATTGGTGGCAAGTTACCGCTCATTGGCGTGGGTTGTCTGCTCTCTGCCGATGATGTGGTACGTGCGTATGATACAGGCTGGGCAGAATTTATCGCTGTGGGTAAGGCAGCGCTAACCAATCCCAATTTTGCCACACTATTAAAGACAGGCGACACCGACAAAATCGCCACGCACATCGACCCCGAGCGTAATAACGACATCTACAAAATCCCAAACCAGCTTTGGGCGTATCAGCAAAAAGGGCTTGCCTATCTACCGCCATTAAAGGGTAAAGAATGGCAACCTTTGGATATATAATCAAATAAGGGCGAAATGATTCGCCAATCCAATCTTTTATTTTTATAAACCCAACTCGGAGACACCCATGACAAATTCACAAGCAATTCATTTGGACGATTTAAACCTTGATGAGCTGGACTTTGATACCATGCTTGGCGATTTGGCGGACGTGAGCGTGGTCGGCGGATTTGATGGCGGCAATGATGACGGCTGTGAAGGCGGTGCGTGTAAGATTTAGATTACCCAAATCTTTTGACGATTTAATCAGGTCTTGGAATACAAGAGCTGATTAAATCACTTTAAAATCAACAATCATTACTTCCAAATACGCTACCCAAATGATAAAAACCTTGCTATACTAACCTTATGGCAATTATCATAACGTAAATCATGAGCGACAACACCAATAATCAAAACTGGCAAGAATTTCAAGAACTTAGCAATCAACGCATCTTATCAGAACAGCCTGATAATACAGTCACCACCAGCACAATCAAACCACACCAACTCACACCTTCGGAACAAAATACCGCAGTTTTTGATACGCAAGGCATGGCACTCATCTTTGGCATTGGGGCTTTTATCATTTCGCTTATCTGTCTTTATACTGTTCTTAAAAACTCCAAAAACAACCAACAAGACAAACCTAATAAACCAAGAATAAAACGCAAAAGCTCAACTCCGTTTGGCATTCGCCCAGAATTTTTGGAAGAAGCCAAAGGTGAAAGACAACACCGAATTACACAGCGTAAAAAATACGGAATATTTGACAAAGACGGGAAACGCTTAAAATAAATGCCTATTGTCACTTTTGATTGATTTTTCATTGATTATTTCCGTCATAACCCACACAAACAGCAACAAGCAAAAAACAGTAAAACCCCCATAAATTTGTTATAATATTCTTTTAACTTGAAGAATAACAACATGAAACTGACCAATTATAGCGATTATGCCCTGCGTTCTTTGATTTATCTGGCGGTAACGCCCAAAGATGGTGGGCTTGCCAACATTGACGACATCGCCCAAGCCTACGACATCTCAAAAAGTCATCTCACCAAAATCATTCATCAGCTGGGTAAATTGGGCTACATTGAGAGCGTGCGTGGCAAAGGTGGGGGCATTCGCCTAGCCAAAGACCCGAGCAAGATTAACATCGGGCGACTCATTCGCCATACCGAGAGCGATTTTGGCATATTAGAATGCTTAGATGACAACTCCAAAAACACAGACGGCAAAATCAGCTTAGTCAATATCGGCGATGATACCAACAGCTGTATCATCTCGCCTGCCTGCCTTTTAAAGGGCATGTTTTATAAAGCCATGCTTGCCTTTGTGGCGGTGCTAGATGGCTACACCCTTGCTGACGTGCTGGCCAATGACAAAGAGTTATTGACACTTCTGGATAAAAATATGGGATAGGTATTTGTAAGCATATGCTGACAAAACTTTGCGATTTTTGCGTATTTTCTTATGGTCGTCATTTTGGCATAATACATCCATCAGCAAGGAGATGGCAAATGGATAAGCCAACATGGATGAACGCTGATATTATGGATAAACCATGGAACACCGCAAGTAGCAAAACCACATAACAAAAGCCACAAATACCCCCATTTGTGGCTTTGTTTTTGTTGTTAGATTTGTACATGACAAAACAAAGGTGGGCAACCCCACCTTTATTCTTAATGACTAACCCAAACTATTTAAGCCCCGCCTGCTGTAACAACGCCCCAAAACTTCCTACTTTGGCAGGTTCGTTTTTAGGTTTGTTAAATTCACGTTTTGGCTTATTATTGGGCTTGTTGTTTGGTTTGGTATTTGACTTGTCTTTAAATTCTTTATCCGCTTTATCGGACTTTGAGACGTCTTTTTTGTCAGGCGATTTCATAGACAGTCCAATGCGACCTCTTGGCTCGTCCACCAACAGCACACGCACTTTGACGATGTCTTGGGGTTTGACTATGTCCGCAGGGTCAGCCACAAAACAGTCGGACAGCTCAGAGATATGCACAAGCCCGTCTTGGTGTACGCCAATATCCACAAAACAGCCAAACGCAGTTACGTTCGTTACCACACCTTCTAGCTCCATGCCGATTTGCAAGTGCCCCATTTCGCTCACGTCATCACGGAATTTGGCGGTTTTAAATTCGCCACGGGGGTCATGGGCAGGTTTGGCAAGCTCGGCAAGCACCGTGGCAAGCTGGCTAAAATTGTCCGTGCTGTCATTTAGCGATTTGGCAAGGGTCTCGTTGCCCAGCACGTCCGACAGCGATTTGTCCGCCTTACGCAAAATCTCATAAACAAGTCCATAACTCTCAGGGTGTACGCCTGTTGCGTCTAGTGGCTCAGTGCCGTCTTTGATACGCAAAAATCCTGCCGACTGCTCAAAAGTCTTTACGCCCAAGCGTGGTACGGCTTTTAGCTCTTCACGGTTTTTGAATACCCCATTGGTACGGCGGTAGTTCACGATTTGTTGGGCGACATTTTTGTTCAGCCCTGCGATATGGGCAAGAATAGCAGGGCTTGCCGTGTTCACGTCCACGCCCACTGCATTCACACAGTCTTCGGTTACTTTGTCAAGGCTAGATTCTAGCTCGGCTTGATTGACATCGTGCTGATATTGCCCCACGCCGATTGCCTTTGGCTCAACCTTGACAAGCTCGGATAAAGGGTCTTGCAATCGTCTGGCGATAGACACCGCCCCACGCACCGACACATCAAGCTCGGGTAGCTCGTAACTTGCAATCTCACTTGCCGAATACACGCTCGCCCCCGCCTCACTCACCACCACCGCTTTGGCAGATAGGCTGTTCTCGCTAATGACCGACCTCACAAGCTCGTCCGATTCACGGCTTGCTGTGCCGTTGCCAATGGCGACAAGCTCCACGCCATAATCAGCAATGAGTTTGGCAATCACCGCCTTTGCCTTGTCGGTCGTGGGGTCGGTAAAGGGGTACACGGTATCGGTCGCCACGACATCGCCTGTGCCGTCAATCACCGCCATTTTTACACCATGACGGATACCAGGGTCCACGCCTAGAATGACTTTACGTCCAGCAGGGGCGGTCATGAGTAGGTGTTTTAGGTTTTGGGCGAATACGCCAATGGCGTGCGTCTCAGCGTCCAGTCGTCTTTCGGTCAATAGGCGATGCTCTATCTGTGGTCGCCATTTGGCATTCCACAATCTGTCTGCCGTCTCGCTCAAAAACTGCCCACGCTCGTCCGTATCGCTCGCCCCAAAAGCGGTTTTGATTTGATTGACAAACGGCTCATCTTCGCCAAGCACGGATAGGACAAGCACGTTTGCCTGTCTGCCACGAAGCATGGCAAGTAGGCGATGATTGGAGAGCTTGGCAAAGGTTTCGGTATGGTCAAAATAGTCTTTGAATTTCTCGCCTGCTTCTCGTTTTTCTTCACCCACAAGCTCTGAATGAATGCTTGCTGTGGCGTTAAAGCCCGTCCGCACCTTGTCAAACAAATCCAAATGGAGCGACCATTCATCAAGAATAATCGCTTGCACGCCTGCCAGTTGTAGCTCACGAGTGCTATAATCCACATCAAAGCTCTCGCCCTGCTCGTCCGTTACCGTGCTAACAGGCGTGTAGTCGGACAGAGCAGCGTCCAAGCTCTCTCCTGCCAAAATCCGCTCAGCAATCAGGCGAAGTCCTGCCAAAGTCGCCTTAGCCGACAAGGTACGGCGTTTTGGGCGGTAGGGTTCATAAATGGCGTCAAGCTCCAATTTACTCATGGCGTTTTTGACACGCAGGGCAAGTTCGTCCGTGAGGGCGTTTTGGGCGGTCAAAAGGTCAAGTACTTTGTTACGGCGAACCTCCAAATCCCGCTCGTGCGTTAGGGCTTTTTCTAGGGTGCGAAGCATATCATCATCAAGTCCGCCTGTCTTATCCTTACGATAACGGGCAATGAATGGCACGCTCACCCCTTCGTCTAATAAGTCGGCAAAGGCTTGAACCTGCTCGGCACGCACGGCATGGTCTGTGGCAAGTTTTTGGTAGATGGCGGTGTGGTTGATGGCATTAGGGCTTGTGGCTTGGGTATCCATAATATCCTACTGTATGAGAATGATAAATGTGCTATTATAACAAGTTTTGGGGGTGTTTGATAGGCACAAATCCACGCCCCGATTTGTCTATTTTCATCCATTTTACACAAGGTACCACCATGATTACGTTTGTCATTTTGCTGATATTGGGTGTGCGAGCATTGATAAAGGGGTTTGGGGCATGATTTGCGTTTGTAAGCATATACTTACAAAACTTTGCGATTTTTGCATATTTTCTTACAAGATAACTTTTGGCATAATACACCCATCAGCAAGGAAGACGGCACATGGATGCGCCACCACGGATGACCGCTGACACATGAACCACGGATGATAGACGGACTACAAAACCCATACGATAAGCCCTAACGCAAGTTGGGGCTTTATCGTTTTCAAAAACTTCTATCTATACCCATCACTTTTTCATTGATTTTTAAAAATTTTGCGTTACAATCTATCTTTTTATCACCTGCTTAAATAATGAACAAACGTATCACTCGCCGTGATTTTTTAAACGGCTCAGCCCTACTCATCACCTCCCTTGCCACAGGCACACTAACCGCTTGCAGTGATGACACTCCCACGCCACAGGCAGACTCTCCCAAAACCAGTGGCAACACCCTACCACCAACCGCCAAAACCAGCTCCAACTATCCACCCGAACTGACAGGCTTGCGTGGCAATCATGCAGGCAGTTATGATGTCGCTCATGAGATGGCATGGAAAAAAGTACAGTTTGATGTCTCAGGCGAAAGCGTATCAGAGACGGTAGATTTGGTCGTGGTCGGGGCAGGCATTAGCGGGCTTGCCAGTGCCTATTTTTACCAAAAAAAGTTTCCCAGTGCCAAAATCTTAGTATTAGACAACCATGATGACTTTGGCGGTCATGCCAAACGCAATGAGTTTAGCGAGAGTGTTGATGACAAAGACATCTTTCGACTCAGTTATGGCGGTAGTGAATCCATCGATACCCCAAGCGATTATAGCGATGAAGCCATGGGACTGCTTAATGAGCTTGGTATTGATGTACAAAAATTCTACACCTATTATGACCAAGATTATTTTAAAAACCTAGGCATGAACAAGCAGGGCGTGTTTTTTAACAAAGCCATCTTTGGACAAAGCGTGGTACTGCCCGATGAGCCCAATGCTGACAACGCCACAGAGCTGTTTGCCAAAGCTCCTTTATCAGATACGGACAAAACCGCCTTGATAGAGCTATACACCACTCCCAAAGACTATTTGGGCGACATGACACTGGGCGAGCGAGAAGACTATCTACAATCCATCAGTTATGATAAATTTTTAAAAGACCATGTCAAACTCCCCCAAGGAGCGATGGCGTATATGGAAGAGCTTTGTTTGGAATACTGGGGATTTAACATTGATGGTCTGTCAGCTTATGATGCCTTTTATGAAGGCTATGCAGGACTTGAATTATCAGGGCTAGAAGCCGATAACGATGGCGAGAGCGAACCTTATATTTTTCACTTTCCTGATGGCAACGCCTCCATCGCTCGCCTACTGGTCAAAAAGATGATACCCGCAGTTGTCGCCAACCCCGACCACGCCAACGGCAAAAGCGAGATGGAAGTCATCGTATTGGACAAATTTGACTACACCAAGCTTGACACACCCGAGCAGTCTGTCAATATCCGCCTAAATGCCACCGCCGTCCAAGTCAAAAACATCGAAACCGACGACAAAAAAGGCGTGATGATAGGCTACAAAAAAGACGGTAAGCTCCACCGTGTGGACGCTCATCACTGCATCTTAGCATGTCAGCATGGCATGATACCATTTATCGATAACGACCTACCTCAAACGCAAAAGGATGACCACTTACAAAACATCCGAGTGCCAATGATTTATACCAAAATCTTGGTCAAGGATTGGCAAGCCTTTAAAAAGCTCGGTGCATGGCAGTTTTACGCCCCCAAAGCCCCTTATTGCTTTATCATGATAGATTATCCTGTAAGCATGGGCGGTTATCACTACCCCAAAGACCCGAGCGAGCCTATGGTTATTCATATGGCACGCATTGCTGTACCTTATGGTACAGGCAAAGACGTGCGTGAAGCTTGTAAAATCGGACGCTCCGAGCTGTACCGAGCCAGTTATCACGACCTAGAAAAGCAAGCCCTTGACCAACTGCGTGAGATGTACGACGTAGTAGGAGAGAATCTTGACGACAAGATTCTTGCCATCACCATCAACCGCTGGGGGCATGGATACAGCTATGAACGCAACGTCTTATTTGACAAAGATGATATTGCTGAGAAAACGCTAGATAGCGTCAAACAAGCTCATGGTAATATCCACATGGCAAACTCTGATGCCAACTGGATGCCTTATGCGGACGGGGCAATAAACCAAGCGTGGCGAGCCGTCCAAGAGATTAAGGCATAAGTGGAAAAGCCTTAATAAAACAAAAGAGCTTGAACACCAAGCTCTTTTTATCGCTTATTTATTACACATTCTTGTTTCACGTGGAACACTCATCTGGCGTGATATCACCCTGTTTCACGTGAAACTTTTTAAAGGTCCTTGGCTCATGCAGGGCTGATAGTTTTTGGGCGACCATCTCCGTCGTCTCATCTTGCAAACTGGTTATCATGAGCTGACAAGGCAGTGACAGTAGTGTGTCTAGTAGTACATTCATCGCCCCCACATCAAGCTCTGCATCAATATCATCAACAAGCACCACAGGCTGTACCTGCTGATACGCACACATCACTTGTAGTTGTGAGAGTCTTAGGGCGATGATGAGCAGTTTTTTCTCGCCCCGAGAGAGTACATCCACCGCCTGACTTTTGATGTGTCCGCCATCACCAGACTGCTTTAACATCACCATCACATCAGCACGGTGAGCCCCCACGCGGGTATAGCCCAGCTCCATGTCAGAGCCCAAGCGAGACGCTAATATAGAGAGTAGTCCTGTCTTATCATCAAAGCCTGCTTGATAAGACAGGTAAATATCACCCTGATAATGTGGTAGTAGTCGCCCCATCATCTCATCAAAGCACACCTGCCACCGCTCAAAGACCGCCTGCCGACATTGGTGTAGCTTGTCTGCATGATACGCCAGTTGACTGTCCCATGCCCGCACTTCGCCCGCTCGCTCACGCACACGGGGCGATTTTAGTAATAGATTTCGCTGTTTAAGCAGTCGCTGATAGGCAAGCCACTCTCCATAAAACTCCTGTTTCACGTGAAACGTCAGCCAGTCCAACATCTGCCGTCTGGCATGACTACCCTCTTCTAACACCGTCATCCCACTAGGGTCAATGGGCAACACTGGCAAGGCATAAGTCAGTGGACTTTGGGTTGTCACGGTTTGCCCATTGAGTTTTAACACCGTCGTTGCCAGCTGTCGCTCATCTAAGTTTTTTTGCACTGCTAACATGTCAGACTCTGTCATCGCCCACACCGTGCAGGATTTTTGATGATGACTGATGTAACGTTTGGGTTCATGATGACGAAAAGTTTTACCCCGAGACAACAAAAACACCGCTTCTAAAAGCGATGTTTTGCCACTGCCATTACGACCCACGAACACATTACAATCAGCGAGTGTCAGACTTATCTGAGCTAGGTTGCGTACGTGGGTGATTTGAAGCTGTGTGATCATGCCCTGCCCATCACACACGCATGGGCATGACAACATATTGATAATTGTGGTCATCGCCCACTTGATAAATGCGTGTCGGACTGGTCGGATGTACCATTTCTAGGCGAATGTCACCCTCTAGCACATTTAGCACAGCTCGCAAATAGGACTCATTAAATGAAATCTCAATCGGCTCACCTGTGTAATTGACCGCCACCTCTTCTCTGGCTTCGTCTTGCTCACGGTTGGTTGAGATGACATCCACCGTCTCGCTTTTAGCAAAGTGCAGTAACACGCCAGGGGAGTCTTTGGTGTTTACCACCGCCACCCGACGCAAAACCTCGACCATGCTGTCTTTATTAAAAATGGCGATTTTATCGTTATTGGTTGGCATGACACGGCGGTAATCGGGGAATTTACCCTCAATCAAACGGGCGGTCAAAGATATCATCATCTGCCCGCCAAAGTTTAAACTGACGGTCAAAAAGTCATTATCTAACCCCAAAGTTACCATGTCGCCATTTTCTTCGGCGGTTTTTAGTAGGTCGGTCAAGAGTTTTTCTAACCCACTGACCGCCTTACCCGGGATGATGACTTTGGTTTCATCATGACTGTCCGCCAAGGTCTGATACGCCACTGCCAAACGATGTCCATCGGTTGCCACTGCGGTCAGTTTGTCACCCTCAATCTCAAAGAGCAGTCCTGTCAAGTAGTGACGTACGTCTTGGGTCGCCATGGCAAAGCGGGTGTGCTTGATGAGATTAAATAGAGTGTCACGTCCGATTTTAACCAGCTTTTCTGAGCGTGGCTCGCCAATGCTTGGATAATCCTGAGCAGGTAGCGTGCTGAGCATGTATTTACCCTTACCACTGGTGATGTAACAGCGACTGCCCGCCACTTCAATGCTGACCATGTTATCAGGCAGAGCTTTACAAATACCAAAGAACTTATCCGCAGGAATGGTTACCGCCCCTGCCGTCACGCACGCCCCCTCGGGCAGACTGATGACATTGGTCAGCTCCACCTCCAAATCGGACGCGGTCATCGTCAGGCTTTGTGGTTCTAGCACGAGTTTTAGGTTGCCCAAAATCGCCATTTGGTGATGATTATCCACCGCCTCAATGATGAGCGTCATGGCTTTGATGAGCAGGGCTTTATCAATGACTAATTTCATAAAAATCCTTAATATTTACAAAAATGTAGGGCGTGTTGAATATTGGTATTTGCAATAAAAAATAGGAGAAATCGCTCGTTTTTCAAGGAAAAGTTCGCAGTTGATATTACAATATCAACAAGGATTTTGACTTCGAGCCACAATCCGACCACTTAATTTTAAAAATTAAGTTAAAATCTTAAAAATTTATATGATTAAGTGGTCGGATAGCCATTTTTCATGCAAAAATTGACAAAAGCGTTAAATTTTCATCGTTTTCATAAATAATGTTATCAATGTTCAGCACGCCCTAATACATCTATTATAACAAACTTCACACCGCATTTCATGATGGCTATTACCATCAAGCAAATTCAAGCGTGGCAAGTAAGGCCTGATAGTCTTTTTCTACCGATGACTCCTCAGCTCGCAGTTCGCTAATTTTCTCGCAAGCATGCATGACCGTGGTATGGTCTCGCCCGCCAAACACTTGCCCTATCTCAGGAAAGCTGTCTTGGGTCAGCTCACGCACCAATGCCATCGCCATCTGACGAGGGCGAGCGATGTTGCGAGCCCGTTTTTTACCAATCAAATCTTTGACCGACACGCCATAATACTCCGCCACTAGGTCACGAATGTTCTCTGCATTGACCGCCCTTGCTCGTGCTTCAATACGGTCTTTGATGGCGTGACGCACCAGCGAGAGTGTCACCTCACCGCCCACCAATAGAGCATTGGCACGCACTTGGTTTAACGCCCCTTCTAATCGGCGGACATCGGGGGGCATGTTTTGTGCCATAAAAATCGCACAGTCTTTGGGCAGCTCCATGCCAAGCAAAGTCGCCTTTTTTTGCAAAATTTGCATACGCATTTCAATGTCAGGCGGTTCAATGGCAAGCGACAATCCACCCTCAAAGCGTGACAAAAAACGTGTGTCAAAATCCTGCATTTGTGACGGTGGTCTGTCAGACGCCAAAATCAGGCGTTTATCACCTTTGGTGAATTCGCCAAATAGCGTCATCAAAAACTGCGAGACTTTCGGGCCGTTTTTGTTGTTAATCATGTGCACGTCATCAACGATGAGCAAATCTGCTTGACAAATCCGCCGAAGCAAAGAATCCGCCCCACCCTCACCCCCACGCAAGGCGTTAATGGTCACCTTAAAAAACTGATCTTTACTAAAATAACACACCAAAAGCCCAGCACGCTCATAACGATGAGCCACCGCATGCATAAGATGAGTCTTGCCCAGCCCTGATGAACCATAGATAAAATACAAATGCGTGTCGTGCTTGGCAGCCTTATCGGTCAGATTTTTGGTTAGCTCTTGGCAGGCGTTATATGCCAGTGCATTGGATTTGCCCTTGACAAAATTTTCAAAGGTAAACCGCTCTTCTAAGGGTTGGCTCTCCTCGATGCTTGTCGGTTTTTTGGATGATTTGGGCTTTTGTTTTTTAGGGGCTTTATCTGCCTTGTCGCTTTTTGGTACAAGGGGCATGACCCGAAGGGCGACACCTGACACATCCTGACCACCACCATCTGCCAGACGTGCCACCACCGCACAGATTTTGTCATAATAATGCGTCTCAATGCGACGGATAAACACATCATTAATGGCGAACAATACCAGCATCTCATCAGCAAATACAGGCTTTAAGGAGCGTAGCCACTGATTAAGCTCACCCTCTTTTAGCTCATGTTTTAACTCAGATAAGCACGACTGCCAAAACAGCTCAGCATCGACATCATGCTTTTGAACATCGCCAATCATGTCGTCATCACCCACCCCATTATCCGCCACGCCTTTGTCATCGACAGCAGGGGTGTCATTTTTCTGACCAACACTCACATCCATACCAGCACCCACCTTATCAGACGGTAGATGTTCTGGCATAACTTCATCAAATAGCGATATGTTTTGCATGATAAATTAACTCAAATAACAAACTTGGGTAAGCAAAATCTAACTGAAAACGAATTTAAGTGATTAGCCAGAACACAGCCAGCCCACTTTTCATGTTTACATTCACTCAAACATCATTATAAACTAAAAGTTATGATTTAAAATCATCATAACGATAAGTTTTTGATAAAAATAATTAAAATACAAGTCAGGCGAAAAATCCTGCAATTCTTGGTAATTGTATGATTTTTAATCAAATACCAACTTGCCCGCCCTTAAATGTTTGCCTATAATACCACAAATTTGACATTTTGCAACGATAATTTTTCTGTGGATAAGTTTGTGGATAAATTTGTTGATAAGTAAAACAAAGAACTTATTCACATTTTACCCACAAGTTATATACAGGTTTATAAACAATACAAATATATGATTTTTATAAAATTTTAATACTTATCCACAGAAATATTAAACCCTTATTATTATTATTTTTTATATTAAAATAAAAAATAAGCCAGTAGAAAATCTGTGGATAACTTTTAAAATAATTTAAAAGTTATTACATTTTGACAGTCAGAACAAATCACA
Source organism: Moraxella bovis (assembly GCF_025985205.1). Lineage (NCBI taxonomy): Bacteria > Pseudomonadati > Pseudomonadota > Gammaproteobacteria > Moraxellales > Moraxellaceae > Moraxella > Moraxella bovis. The sequence goes on along the minus strand of NZ_CP087840.1, from coordinate 204 downwards.
TGTCATAATACAAACCATCAAAAAAACCAAACTTTTAAAAAATAACTTGACTTTGATTCATCTTTTTGGTAAAGTACGTAGGTTTTTCGCCAAACATCAATAATGACATATTGGATATAATCCAATACTCAACTGTTTGGTTAAACATAACCCATCACAAAAAACGGCTTCTGCAGAGCCTGTGATACAACCTTAAGGTAAATT